>CAWFEK010000001.1:0-60363 GCA_963814795.1 Bryobacterales bacterium
GATGGATCATGGACTGGTGAACGGCGATCGGGCTGACAGGGCTGATATCGATGAGCTCCGCAGGAAGAGCCTTCGTCTGGAGGAGGAAAATGCACGACTCCGGAGTCTGCTTGCTGAACATGGCATTGCATCATCGGAACCCCCTCCGATGCCGACGCGAAGACCAGTTGCGTCGGCTCCGAATAAGCCCAAACTAAGCACTGCTGAGAAGATCGCGTTGTTCCGATCCCTATTCCGCGGTCGAGAGGACGTGTACGCGCAGAGATGGGAAAGTCCGGACGGCCGATCCGGCTACTCCCCGCGAACGGAGCGTAACTGGAATGCCTACAACGCCGCCAAGCCAGAAGACCGAAAACGTGTCGATAAGGAGACCCGCAAGAACCTTCCGCTCACCAACGAAGCAATTCACGCCCACCTAACAGGCAAGCAGACACTTGGTGTGTATCCGCTGTTGCCAGACGAAAGCTGTTGGTTCCTAGCCGTTGACTTTGATAAAAAGACGTGGAAGGATGATGCCTCGGCGTTTCTTGCAACCTGTCGAGAGTTCAACGTGCCCGCGGCGTTAGAGCGCTCCCGTTCGGGCAATGGTGCGCACATCTGGTTCTTCTTCGAACGACCCGTTCCCGCCGGAGCGGCGCGGCGACTGGGCACGTTGCTCCTGACGCGAACCATGGAACGGCGTCATCAATTGGGGCTTGATTCGTACGACCGATTTTTCCCTAATCAAGACACGATGCCCAAGGGTGGTTTCGGCAACCTGATCGCGCTACCGCTTCAGAAGGTTCCCCGCGAGTCGGGATTCACGGAATTTCTCGACGATGAATTGCGCCCACATGCCGACCAATGGAGTTACCTCGCCTCCATTCAGCGCGTTTCCCAGTCCCAACGGAGCGGCTGATTGCTGAGGCGCTTCAGCAGGGCGACTTGATCGGCGTCCGGATTGCCTGTATGGACGACGATGATCAGCCCGATCCGTGGACTCTGCCGCCTTCTCGAAAGCGACCCAACAAACCGATTAAAGGACCGCTTCCTTCAAACGTGGAAATTGTCCGGTCTAATCTGCTCTTTATCGACAAGAGGGCGTTTCCGCCGGAAATGCTAAATCGCCTTCTCCGAATCGCTGCATTCCAGAACCCAGAGTTTTACAAGGCACAGGCAATGCGTCTGTCGACTTTCGACAAGCCCCGCATCATCGCCTGCGGAGAAGATTTACCCGGGCACGTGGCTCTGCCTCGCGGTTGCTTGCCTGAAGTCGTTGCGCTCCTGGAAGGACACGGCATCAAAACGACGCTCCGCGACGAGCGCTTTGCGGGTAGGCCGATTGACGCTGAGTTTCACGGGACCCTGCGGCCGACCCAGGAGGAAGCGGTAGTCAAGATCATGCCCCATGACGATGGGCTGATGTGCGCACCGACCGCGTTCGGCAAAACGGCAGTCGCGGCATGGTTGATCGCGAAACGCAAGACCAACACGCTAGTGATGGTGCACCGGCAGCAGCTGCTCGATCAGTGGCGGGAGCGGCTGGCGATGTTCCTCCGAATTCCAATCGACGAGATCGGCCAAATCGGCGGGGGCAAAACCAAACGAACTGGAAGCATCGATGTAGCGGTTATTCAGAGCCTGCATCGGGAGAGGGAGGTCAAGGACTTTGTTGCCGAATATGGGCACGTGATTGTTGACGAGTGCCACCATCTTTCGGCTTTCACATTTGAGCGGGTGATGCGCCAGGTCAAAGCGAGGTTCGTGGTTGGATTGACGGCAACGCCGACAAGAAAAGACGGCCACCATCCGATCATCTACATGCAATGTGGGCCCTACGCGCTTTAGTCTCGGAGTACGCGCTATGAACGACTCAAGTCCCTTCGACCATGTCGTCATTCCGCAGCTTACAGATTTTCGAATGACCGGCGATGAGGCAGACGCGACCATCCAGGATATCTACTCTGCTCTCGTCACCGATGAGGCGCGCAACCAGTCCATCGTCCGGGACGTGATACACGCCATCGAATGTGGGCGGTCACCTCTCGTTTTGACAGGCAGAACTGATCATCTCAGCCGACTGGAGGCTGCTCTTACGGGCAAGGTTCGAAATGTCATCGTGCTCAAGGGAGGAATGGGCCGGAAGACAGCGCCGGTCTATTAGCGAGGCTCTCGCCATCGTCGCGGATGGCGAGCAACGCTTGATCCTGGCAACTGGCAGCTACATTGGTGAGGGGTTTGACGATGCTCGTCTCGACACGTTGTTCTTGGCGATGCCGATTTCGTGGAGGGGCACGCTTCAACAATACGTCGGACGACTTCATAGGCTTCACGATAACAAGCGTGTCGTCGAAGTCTATGATTACGTCGATACCAACGTCCGAATGCTCGCGCGGATGTACGACCGGCGATTGAAGGGTTACGGCGACATGGGTTATAAAGTGTTGGCGACCGCGCAACGGCGGTTGAACATTTAGGCAAGTTCTACTGGCGCGCGTTTGCGCCAATAGTGACACTCTGCGGCCATGTGGGGCGCGCTCCTGCTTTTCAACTGTGCCAAAACTGTGTCCGAATCGCATCTGTTCCAACTGCTGGGGTTGCTTTTTGAGCGAAAGCAGATTCCCCAGATTGTTGTAATTGTTAGGATTCAGCGATGACCGATGGAGCCCTTGGAACAGACTCCTGTCCCTTGGGCGCAGGGGGTCGGGCGTTCAAATCGCCCCGCCCCGACCAATTGAATCAGACAGACGTGGCCAGTTTGCAAGGCCTTCCAGAAGGATGTACGGAAGCTTGTACGGAACGGTGTTGCAATCGATCGTTGTAGGGCTATTCGCGGCATCTATTGAACCACCGCTAATTGAACGCTGGGAACAACAGCCGGTATCGCGTCGGAATCTACCAGTTCAGTCTCAACTCTTGTTTCCCGCGGTAGAGAACCGGTCTGCGGACACCCTCCACAGCCCGACGAACAGCCTCGTCCTAAAGCGTCTGGGTAGCTCGTTCTCTTGCTTCAGCAAATCGCGCGGGGTACGTTGCGTCTTTTCGCATCCAGTCGTAGTGCGTTTGCCGATGGATGTTCGCCCACCTAGCCGCTTTTTGAATGCTACAGCTTACCTCGAAGGCTTCTAAAAACCGCTTTTGATGTAAGATGCGGCACCCGCTTCGGAAGGTCAAGCAATCAAATCTTGGCAGTCTTAGCTCCTGTGCTGGCCATGACGCGCGGTTCTCAATGACGTTCCGCTCTCGGGTCAGCCGCTAAATCTTTTACTGCACCGGCAGCAGCACTGAGTTGCTGGAAACTCCCATGACTTCGACCACCACGGGTTGATTGCCTGACGCCAGTCCGGGGGGAACTTCGGCATTGATCTGATAGAGCCCCACAAAGCCGGGTGCAAGACCGCTGAAGCTCACCATCGCGTTGATTTTGCCGATCATAACCGTCGGGGTGTTCGCGGTCACTTGTCCGTTACCAGGCGCGCCATCCGCCGGCGGCGACGATACCGCACCCAAGCCGGTGCAATAGATCAGCACTGTCTCTCCCGGCTTGGCGGGGGTGCCCGTATTGGCTGTCTGAAAATTGGAGTGCAGGATCGCGCCGAATGTGTTCCCTCCAGCTATATAATTGAAAATTCCTGGTTGCGCGGCAAGCACAGGCACGGTAATGGAAGTGCCGGAGATTTCGCCATTCGTCAAAGCGATCATCGCATTCGGACCATTGGCGACTTCCCAAGGAACCTGGAAGTTGATCTGCTGTTGGCCGTTGACGCTGTCGACGGCGAACAGCGGGACCGCCTGATTGTTGACCATCACCGCGTCGGTCAGGAACGAGGTCGGAAGCGGCAATCCCGAGGTGAGGTTGATACCGGAGCTGGAGGTGAGATTGGTGCCGAAGATGGTGGCGATCTCGCCCGGAACGATGCCGCCCGAAGCAAAACTCGCGCCGTTCGCCGCCACGGTGATCATGGGTGCCGATGTGGGTGCGGCCCCGTTAATCACAGCCACGCTGTTCTGCTCCGAATTGGTCACGTAGATCGTGTCCGTCACCTGGTTCACGGCGACGTCGCCGGATGAATTGCACATGCCCGTCCCGATGTTCGTCGTAGAGTTCGTGAGCCCGTCGATCACCGTTAGCCCGCAGATTCCGTCAAGAGTGGCACTAGCTGCGAAAATCTTGTTCGTTACCGGATCCACGACGATCGCAGCGACGCTGTATCCCAAGGCCACGGTAGTGATGGAATTGGTGGCTCCGTCAATGACCGCTACGTCGCTGTCACTGGTAATTAAAACGGTCCCTACGTAAATCTTGTTGGTTTCCGTGTTGATCGCAAGCACGACCGGATTGACTCCTGGAAGCGGCACCGTAGCGGTAACGTTGTTCGTGGCTCCGTCAATAACCGTAAGCGATCCGCTGGTTGCTCCATCAGTAATCAAGTAAATCTCGTTGGTCACCGGGTTCAAGGCGATCGTGCCCGGAGAGCCTTGAACGGCCACGGTAGCAGTGGCGTTGGTGGCCCCGTCAATGACGGTTAGGTAGCCGCTGGTTGCTCCATAAGTAACTGCGTAGATCTTATTGGTCACCGAATTGACGGCGATCTCACCCGGACCGCCTCCCAGCGCCAGAGTAGTGGTGGAATTAGTGGCCCCATCAATGATTGTGATATTGTCGCTGCCTCCATCGGACACGTAAATCTTATTCGTCGTCGAATTCACCGCGACACTCGCGGGGAAGGTCCCCGCGATAATCACATACGTGGTGGAATTGGTGGCCCCGTCGATAATCGAAACGGCGTTATCGTTCCGGTTGGCCACGTAGATCTTATTCGTGGTGGGATTCACGGCAAAGCCCATAGGCGCGTCGCTCCCGGCGATGGGAATTGTGATGGCCGAGTTGCTGGCGCCGTCAATGATCGTCGCGCTGTTAATGCCAGGGTTCGCTACGTAGATTTTGTTGGTCACAGAATTCACGGCGACGCCTTCCGGTCCGGTACCAACCTTGATAGTGGCGGTCAGGGATTGTGCGTGTGCGCCCGGAAGGCCCGTCAGGGCGAAGAAGAGCAACGTGAGAAGGCGGCGTGCGCGCGGCATCGTAAAGTTTTCAGGTAATATCCGGAACTTCCGTTTTGGTTTTCTACCCGGCTTATTGTACACAACCGGCTCCGCTTGTGCCGGCTTCACTCTTGTCTCATGCAAGATGAGCCAGAGCGGGGGCTTGGATTCTCACGCAAGATGAGCCTAAAGGGGAAAATCGGGACAGGCATGGCATTTTGTCGGGTCTATAAAAAGGGCCCGCGCCCACCAAAAGATCTGATCCGATCTCAGCCTGAACCTGTGTAAGGCTAATCACCCAAAGAAATAGCCTTGACGTTTTCCCGCGAAGCTAAAGCCGTCAACACTCACGGCACCACACCCGCGCGCCAGGCATTCGCCGAGGGTGGATACGAGACCCAGACGAACCCATTTACCGAGCAAGTCGAAAACGATTTCACCAATGTCGTCATCGCGTATCTCGAGGGCCATGCCCGCTAGCCGAACTATGGCGTTACCTTCAGCGTGCCATTGAGCGGCAGATCTTCCGACGACCTTCCCACCATGATCTCGAAGTCGCCTGGAACCACGCGCCAGTGCATGTCTATATCCAGCAATTGGAGATCTTCAGGGCCCAGCGTGAAGGTTACCGTTTTTGTTTCGCCCGGTTTCAGGTTTACCTGCTCAAATCCACGCAATTGTTTTATCGGCATGGACACCGGGGCTGCATTCTCGTGGATATAAAGTTGCACGGTTTCCGTACCCTCGCGCTGGCCGCTGTTCCTCACTTGCATGCTGACTCGAGCTGTGCCGCCTGGGTGGATCTCCGCCGGTTCGACGCGCAGGCTGGTGTACTCATAATTTGTGAAGCTCAGACCGTAACCGAAGGGATAAAGTGGTGTCGCCGGCATATCCACGTAGCCCCGCTTTTCATTTTTGATCCAGTAGGCCTTGGACGGTTTGTAGTTGTAATAAGCCGGCAACTGCCCCGAATGGCGAGGAATCGTAATCGCCAGGCGGCCGCTGGGATTGTAATCGCCGAACAGCACATCGGCCACAGCGTGGCCGCCGCGCTCACCCGGCCGCCACGCCTCAACGATCGCCGGAACATGTTCCGCCGTCCAGCGGGTGGAAAGCGGTCTGCCGTTCACCAGTACGACGACGGTCGGCGTACCCGTTTCATATATGGCCTTGACCAAGTCCTCCTGAACGCCCGTGAGATCCAGGCTGGCCACGTCGTGCCCTTCTCCGTCAGTGGGAGGATCTTTCTCTTCGTCGACGTCATTGTGGCCCTGGTTCTCTCCTACAACCACGATCGCCACGTCCGCGTCTTTTGCCGCGCGAATCGCATCGGGGAATCCGCTTTTGTCGCTCCCTAAAACTCCGCAGCCTCTGGCCCAAACTACTTTAGCCCGCGGGCCCGCGGAGGCTTTGATGCCTTCCAGAATGCTGACCACATGCTGGGTAATCTTTTTTGGCGAATAATCGCCGAGCAAGTTCATGAGGTTCTCGGCGTCAGGTCCGATCACCGCGATCGACTTCAAATCCTTGCGCAGCGGCAGCGTGTTCTTTTCATTCTTAAGCAACACGATTCCTTCATGCCCGGCGCGCAGCGCCAGTTCCTGATGCGCTTCGGAGTGGACTGTTTCAACGGCGTGCTTCACATCCACGTAGGGGTGCTCGAAAAGGCCAAGGCGGAACTTCAGCTCCAGCACCCGCCGCACCGCGCGATCCACCAAGGCAACAGGCACTCTTCCTTCTTCGACATTTTCAATCAGCGGTCCCATGTAGGCAGGTTCGTAGGTGATGTTCAGGTCGACCCCTGCTTTCAGGGCCAGCGCGCCCGCTTCCTTCTGAGTTTTCACAATGTGTTCGTAGATCAGCGTTCCGAAACCCCCGCCTTCGCTCTCCACCACTCCTCGAAAGCCGATCTCCTGCCGCAGAACATCGTTCATCCACTTCTCGGATGCGTGCGCCGGCACGTCCTCCACTTCTGGATATCCCGCCATCACACCCAAGCCGCCGGCTCTTGTGATCGCCGCGATCCACGGTGGCAGGAAATTCTCGCGCAGCGAGCGCTCTGACAACTCGATGGCGCCGCGCTCCAGGCCGCCGGCGGGCTCGCTTTGCGTGGGGAAATCGGTGAGCACCGCGATGACTTTGTCCGGAGCGGAGATATCGGATCCCTGCGTTGCCTGCACAATACTTTCGCCGATACGCGAATAAAGGTAAGGATCTTCGGTATAGGCTTCTTCGTTGCGGCCCATGCGCGGGTCGCGATCCACCTCCATGACCAGAGTGGACAACATGTGAATGCCGACAGCTCTCGCTTCCGCGGCCGCAACGGCATATATCGCCTTCACCAGCTCGAGGTCGAACGAACTGCCGATCGCCAGGCCCTCCGGGAAAATTGTGGCGCCCGGAAACATCGCACCGTGGGTGCCCTCCTCGTCCTCCAGCACTGGTATTTTCAGCCGCGTCTCAGTCAGCGCGATTTTTTGCAATTCGTTAAAGTATTCCGCCTGTTGGCGGGCGTCTTTGCGCAGAATCTCATTGGCTAGCGTGAAGAAACCGCAGCCCGGCCCGATTTCGTGGGTGTAAGTTCCGGCGGCAAACCTCCTGCACGCCTCCAATTTTGAAGGGATATCCTTTCCCAACGCACCCACGTAGACGCAGGGCAAATTCAATTGGCCCACTTTCTCCTTGAGAGTCATACGAGGCATCAGGTCGTCAATGCGTGCGTTGATGGGCCTTTTCGGATCGAGGTACGCCGGCACATCGTCCCGGCTTTGCGCGAGAAGCGCAAAAGAGCCGAGCAGCACCACCAAGGCCGCCGAGGCCAGCCACGTGAATCGAGTGTTTTGTTTCATTCGTCACCTCCAATGCGCCGCGCGCTCCTCGCGCGGGATAGCGCCTTGACGCGAATCTTATCAGGTTCCGTCGCACCTACCCATCGGATTGCGACAATGAGTGAACGCGTTCCAGTAACGCCTGAGAACCCAGTTGCCCTTCTCGAGAACCACCAGCGGGCTCATTGCCCCGGCTCCTTGGGTGCTTCGATCGCCTTCGCCGCCGGTCAATCTCCGCTATAGGAGCATTCTCCCCAAGTGCTTTCTTCAGCAAGTGCTCGGCGATCTTGTCGAGCATTTCGGGGCTAAGTCTGTCGATATCCATATCCTGAATGTTTACTTGCTCGATTTCCGTCAGCTTGTCTTGCAGCGAGTCGCCCGCTTCAATCACCGCTTGCCGGAAAGCGTATACGTACCATGAATCGTCTTTGAGCCAATTGTAGTGCGTTCGCCTGTCAACCTTTGCGCGCTTGGCAGCTTTGCTCAAGCTTCCACACCCGGAAAACGCCGCCAAGAATGCGCGCTTTTTGAGGTGTGAAACTTTGGGAAAATCAGTGCTGCCGATCATGGTCACTCTCAGCTTCGATCATGCGGCAAGTGGCTTCGTAAGGTCAAGAGATCAAATCTCCGGGATCAAGATCTCTAGATTTCGCCGGGCGCGCCGCATCGTTTCATCGGCGACGGCCTGCGCATCGGTGAGAACCGGCTCCTTGCGAACCTCGTCCCCAAGAGCGGTCAAATCAGTCCAGACTTCAGTGTGTTGCCCACTCAGGTAGCGACCGATCTGAGCTCATTGCAGGTGTGAGATAGCTCCGACAAATCGCCCGCGCTACGCCAGGCTCTGGAGAAGTTGCTGGTTGGCGATCGGGACGCTACCTTACGCACGCTGTGGAGTTTTCCCGCGCTCCACGCCGAAGCGAGGCACCAGGCGGCGGAAGCAATCCTTCCCTTCGCCCATCTCGGCCCGTATCGGATTCTCTCCCGCATTGGAACGGGAGGCATGGGCGCGGTCTATCTGGCCGAGCGCGATTTCGACGACGTGCGCCGGCAAGTGGCAATTGAGGTAATCCCGTGGGCCATGGTGGATGACGACGCGTTGCGCCGCTTCCGGCAGGAGCGCCAAATCCTGGCCCGCATGGAGCACCCCAACATCGCTCGCATGCTGGATGCCGGCCGCACACCGGACGGAATGCCCTTTCTGGTGATGGAGTATGTGGACGGCATTCCGATCGATCGTTATGCCGCCGCCAACAGCCTCTCCATGCGGGCGAGACTCGGCCTGTTTCAGGCGGTGTGCGATGCCGTGGCGTTCGCGCATCGTAACCTGATCGTGCATCGCGATCTGAAGCCGCGCAATATTTTGGTCACGGCGGAAGGAGTTCCGAAGCTCCTGGATTTTGGGATCGCCAAGCTGTTGAGCGAGGCATCGGATCCGGATGCTACCTCTACAGCGCTGATGACTCCGGCCTACGCCAGTCCCGAGCAGCTTGCGGGCAACCCGATTACCACGGCATCGGATATCTATTCGCTCGGCGTGATTCTTTATGAATTAGCAACTGCTGAAAAGTTCGCCGTGCCACGCCAGCGTCTGCCGGGCGATCTGGAAAATGTCGCCGGCATGGCCTTGCGGAGTGAACCCGAACGGCGTTATGCATCGGCCGGCGACCTGGCCGAAGATGCCGCGCGCGCAGTGAACGGCTATCCGGTGCGGGCCAGGCCGGATTCTCTGGCTTATCGCGCGGGGCGGTTGGTAACGCGCCGTCCCGTGGAGGCGGCGGTCGCGTTAGTAATGACCATCGCGCTGATCGCGGCATTGGTGGTGGCTTACCGGCAATACAGCGCGGCCCGCCTGCGCTTCAATGAAGTCCGTAGCGTGGCGAACTCGTTTTTGTTTGACGTCTATGACGCCCTGGGCGATCTGCCCGGGACCACGCAGGCGCGCATGCTGGTGGCGCGGCGGGCACAGCAGTATCTGGATACTTTGGCGAGCGATCGCTCCTCCGATCTTGCGCTGCGCCGGGAGCTGGCCGCCTCCTACGTCAAGCTCGGTGATATTCTCGGGCGTCCCTGGGCAGCGAACCTCGGCGACACCGCGGGGGCGCTCGCGAATTACCACAAAGCCGACGCGATGTTTGCCATGGTCGATGCATCCGGCCATGGGGATGCCGGGCTATTCCAGGAGTGGGGAACACTTTACTCCCGCGAACTTCGCCTGGCGTTGCGCCGCGGTCTGCCCGACGATGCCGTTACGGCAGGCGAGAAGTCCGTGGTGCTGTTGGATCGCGCGCTGGCGCTCAATCCAGCCTCGCGCGATATAGGGCTCTCGGTCGTGGACAGCCGCGTGAATCTTTCCGCGGCCCGATTGGAAGTAGCCAACGCGCATGGCGGCCTCTCCCGGTATCAGAAAGCCGAGTCGGAAGCCGCAGATGCGCTGGACCGGGCGCGAAAGCTTGCTGCGGCGAACCCGGGGGATGAGCAACTGGCTTTGGAGCAGGCGAAAGCCGGCCAATATCTGTCCTACATCGTTCACGATATCGGCTGGTATTCGGGCGACGACCATGCCAACACGCGGGTTCTCGGTTTGACGCGGGAAGTGGTCGCGATGATGCGGCCCCTTTACGCCATGCATCCCGATCGCTACCGGCGGTACATGGCCGACTCCCTCAGCGATTTGGGCCGTATAGAATCGATTTTGGGCGACGGCGCTGAAGGCGGCGAGAGAACCCGCGAAAGCCTCAGGTTATTCGAGGAGATCGCCGCCACCGATCCGCGAAATGTGGAGGCAGCCGGCGATCTGGTGGTGGCTCACTGGACCCTGGCGCTGGCTTTCGCGGCAAGCCATCGCACCCTGGAGGCGAAGGCCGAATATGAAAAAGCACTGGAGGGTCACGAGCGGATCAAGCAGCAGATCCCCTACGAAGAGGGCGACAACAAGCTGGTTGTGGAGTCGCGCGACTGGCTGGCCGGACAGCGCCTTGCCACCGGCGACTATAGCGGCGCCATGTCTCTTTACCGGGCCGATGTCGATTTGTTAACCGGTTCCAAAAAGGTGAAGGACAAAGTAGCCCTGGCGCTCGACTATGGCTTGATGGGGGACGCCGCCGCTCCGGCCGACAGAACGAAAGCTCTGGCCTTCTACAAACAGGCAGCGGAACTGTGGGAAAACCTGCGCGACTCCCACCAACTACCGCGGCGCTTCGCAGGCAAGCCCCTGGAAATGCGAAGCGCATTATCGAGGTGACTGGCTTGAGGCGACCTGGTTCCCCGCCGCGAGCAGGCCATCGCCCGCGACCATCGCCAGCCTATGACGGATTGAGTTCTGCAGGTCCAGCCGGATTGATATCTCGGTGGATGAGAAGAAATTTCAGTTGGTGGCTACTAGCACTTCGCGGGCGCCCATTTTTCTCAGGCAGCGATCGATCCATTGCTTGGTTAGCTTTTCCTGGACGCCGTTCTGCGAGAGGCGGGTGCGAAGGCTGGCGAAGTCTACGTGATCCATTTGCTGGTCCTGGTTGAAGCAGGAGAAAACCACCGTTTCTTCGCCGGTGATGGGATCTTTGTGCTGCTGCAGGCACTGGGCGCAGATTTCCTTCATCATGCATTGCATCGGCGAGTTGATGCTGGCGATGGCTTTGTGGCCGTGCTTGAGATAGGGGGCCAGGACGCCGTGACGGGCGCGCTGGACGGCGTGCATCATGGCGTCGGAACCGATTACCACCAGGCGATCCACCTTGCTGAACGGAATTTCCGGTTCATCCAAATCGCCGCGGGCGTAGGCGGCCATGGCTTCCACGATATTTCCGACGAAGGCTTTGTCCTGGACGCGATCCGGAGTGAATCCGGGCGCTTCATCGCAGCACCACACTACGATGTCGGCGGCTTTTTCAATTTCTTCCACTTTGTAGCGATCGATGAGCTTTTTGTATCCGGCGAAGTAAATGGTGCGCGAGCGGCTGGCGCGCAGTTGCTGGCCGATGGAAAACAAAACGGCATTGCCGAGGCCGCCGCCTACCAAGAGGACGGTCTCGCGCGAAGGCGTTTCGGTGGGCGTTCCGGTGGGGCCCATCAAGATCACCGGCTCGCCCGGTTTCAAGAGAGTGCAGAGATCGGAAGACCCGCCGACTTCGAGCACGATGGTGGAGAGCAAACCTTTTTCACGATCCACGGAGGCGCCGGTGAGCGCCAGGCCTTCCATGGCCAGGGTTGTTCCATTGACGCGCGCGGCCAGGGTTTCGTAATTTTGCAGGCGGTAGAATTCGCCGGGTTGGAACGCGCGGGCGGCCATGGGAGCGCGGACAACTACTTCGACGATGGTTGGCGTTAAGCGGATGACGTCTTTCACTACGGCGCGCAGTTCGTCGTTCAGACGCGCGGTCAATTCAGATGGCGCGGGAGCCGAGGGCGCTCTACGCGCGAGCAGGCGGGATACTACGGGATAGCCTTGCTTGGCGCTGGCCATGGCCTTTACGACATTGCCGGCGAAGGAAGGATGCAGATCGCCGAAGAAGCTGATGCCGCGGCCATCGGGACGAATGGAAGTCAGCACGCGCACGGCTTTGGGCTTGGCGATTCGCTCCGGCTGCACCGGCTGGCCGTTCTCATCCACCGCCTGGAACCAGCGGCCGTCGAGGAGTACGTTCGCTGGATCTTCGCGGCCCAGGACGGTGTTGGGTTGCGTTCCGGCGGCCACCAGAATGGATTTGGCGGGCAGGCGAACAGCACCGGCTCCCTCATGGTCGCGGTTCGGTTCAAGATTGCGGCGTGTTAGGTGCAAGGCAGCAGCGTGGCCGTGACGGTCCACTTCCACTTCCTGCGGCGAGAGGCATTCGATAAAACGGATGCCCTCTTCGAAGGCTTTCCAGACTTCTTCGTGGTTCAGCGTGTAGCTGGGCGAGTCGATCAAGCGCCGGCGGTAGGCGATGGTGACGCCGCCCCATGAATTCAGCAGCTCGATGAGATTTGGTTTGCGGCCTTCGCGCGCGGCAGCTTCGCGCTCGGCACGAATGGCCAGCCCATGCGCGATGAACTCGTTCGCGGTGTCATTTTCTTCCGGGCTCCAATTGGAGCGGACTTCGGCTTCGCTCTTCTCGGCTAGCAATGTCTCGTAGCGATGGAGGAACTTCTCCACTTGCACGATGTAATAGGCTAACGATTCTGTCGCGGTGTCGATGGCGGTGAGTCCGCCGCCGATGACCACGATGGGCATCCTGATTTGCAGATTGGTTACGGAGTTGGCCTTGGCCGCGCCGGTGAGCTGCAGGGCCATCAGAAAATCGGACGCCTGGCGCACGCCGCGCGCGAGACCATTCTTCATGGGGATGACGGTGGGGCGGCCGGCCCCGGCGCAAAGGGCGACGTGATCGAAGCCCATTTCGAAGGCGCTATCGATAGTCATCGCGCCACCGAAGCGGACGCCGCCGAACATGTCGAATTCGCGCCGCCGTTCCAGCAGCAGCCGGATGATCTTGAGAAAATTCTTATCCCAGCGGACGGTGATGCCGTATTCGGCGACGCCTCCGAACCCGGCCATCACGCGGTTGTCGAGCGATTCGTAAATATCCTGGATATCGCGGATGGGGCGGAAGCGCTGGCGTTCGCCGAAAGCATCGACGCCCGAAAGCTGCTGGGGCAGCGGCTCTATCTTGAGCCCATCGACGCCGACCACGGAGTGGCCCTCATTCATAAGGTAATGCGAGAGCGTGAAGCCCGCGGGGCCCAGGCCCACCACCAGAACCTTATAGCCGCTCGAAGGGAGCGGCAAGGGACGCTCAAAATTCAGGGGGTTCCAGCGGGTGAGCAGGCTATAAATTTCGAAGCCCCAGGGCAGCTCCAGAACATCCTTGAGGGTGCGCGTTTCTATCTGCGGAATGTCCACCGGATCCTGCTTTTGATAGATGCAGGCCTTCATGCAGTCGTTACAGATACGGTGGCCAGTGGCTGCGGCCATGGGATTATCGATGGTGACGATGGCCAGAGCGCCAACGGGGGAGCCTTCTTGCTTGACGACGTTGAGCTCGGAAATTTTCTCGTCCAGCGGGCAGCCGGCGAGGGTGACGTTAAAGACGCTCTTTTTGAATTCGCCGGTTTTTTCCTTTAGTCCTGATGAGCAGCTATCCTTGGCCTGGTGGTGACACTTGATGCAGTAATGGGCCTGATCCAGGGCGCCGGCCAGGGCCATGCCTGCGTCGGTGAGCTTGAATCCTTGGCGGTCGCGCCAGCGATCCCGCGATAACTCGAGCGTAGCGAGACCGTTGGTTTGGATGGCTTCGAGAGGGATCAAATGAAGCTGATCCAACTTATGGGCCACCTTGAAGAGAACGTCGCCATGGTGCTTTCGAATTCCGGCGGGCGAGAGCGCGGCCCAGGCTGCGTAGCGGGCGGCGGTTTGGATGCGAGGCGCGTGCTCGGTCTCGTTTTCGAGCCAATGCGACACATGCTGGAAGAAAGACTGCTGAGTCAAAGGTTCGCCGAACAGCATTTCCAGCTCCGAGGCCAGCGCGGGCCCCTCGATGGCGATTGCTTGTTCCCGGGTCACGCCGGAGATAGCGCGCTTCTGGATGAATTTACGTTTGAAGGCGAACAAAGGGGCGAGCGCGTTGTGACGGGCGGCGAGCGCTTGGACCTCAGCGGTGATACCGAAAAGCTGGCCCAGGAAATCTTCCAGATGCGGCGCGAGTTCGATGATGAGTTCGGACTGATCCTTGGCGGCGATGGCTTCGGGGTTCGCGCGGGCCTGGGTGAGACGCCGGTTGAGGCTGGGGTCCGCGGCGGACAAATGGCGCAGAAAAACGTCATCGAGACGCACCAATCCTTCACGGCGATAGAGGTCCTCAAAGAGGACGCCGAAGGCTAGCTCGATTTCACTGGAGACTGCGGACATTTCCGTATTTATCAAGGATAACGGGTGGGGATGCTATGTACCTATTCTAACAGCCTGGAGTGCGGTCACAAGCCCCACGTGAACATCGCGAATAGCCGGAACCAAAAAGGCACCGACTCGTTTGAAGACGCCGGTTGGCAGGCGGAAGTGGGGCAGGCGCTTCCGCCTGCCAACCGAATTTGCCACAAAGCGTCTTCATCACCTTTGGTGCGCCGCAGGCCTGTGCGGCTCGGTAACACACTCTTTCCGAGCAGCGAGCGTCAAGCGACCGGTGGTCGGCCAAAAGTTGGAGCGCTCAAAAATGCGCCCGAAGGCCTGCTTATTGGGCCATTTCCTGGCACATGCCGGGGACGCTGCGCTCGAACAGCGGGCTGGGCTTCATGCCCAGTTCTTCGAGATTCATGCGCTGCAATGCGTCGGCGGCGCCGCCCGCGCAGGCTGCTTTCGCGTGGGCGCGCAAAGAGGCCAGGGTCTGGCGCCACTTTACCAGGTCGGCTTTTTTGGCCACCGGGCCGTGGCCGGGGATGACGGTGTCGAAATCGAATTCGAGGGCGCGTTCCAGAGTTTTGTCCCATTCGACGATGCTGCCTTGGGCGCTGTAGTCGATGAAGGGCGCGCCGCCGTTCACAAACAGGTCGCCCGTATGCAGCACACGCTCGGAGGGGAAGTAAACCACGGCGTCTCCATTGGTATGGCCGCGTCCAAGATGTTTGGCGAGCACTTCTTTGCCGCCGAGGAAAACCTGGGTTTCGTCCGAGAAAGTGATGCGCGGGAGGCCGGGCATTTTTCCGGCCAGCATGTTGGCGCGGGCGTTCTTGTGGATGATGATCTCGGCGGAAGCGGCCATCATGGCTTCGTTGCCGCCGGTATGATCGCCGTGCTGATGCGTGTTGAGGATATAGCGGATGGGTTTGTCGCTGATGGTTTTCACTTTGGCCACGATTTCGGGCGCGTCGGCCGCGAACTTGTCATCCACCAGCAGGACGCCCTCCGGGGTGGGCATCACCGCGACATTGCCGCCGTTGCCGATGATGACGTACAAGTTGTCGGTAATCTTTTCCATGGTCAGCGGCGGGCGCTGCTGCTGCGCTTGCAACCAGACCAGGCATAGGCCGGCGAGACCGAGCGAGATGCCGGTAAGGCGGATGGCGATGGCGCGGTTGGTGGACATGGGGATGAGTATAGCTCAGACACCGGAACCAAAAGGCACCGACTCCCTTAGTCTTAGAATCTGTGAAAAAATCGGTTCGCAGGCGAAAGCGCCTGCGCCACTGAATCGTAAATCCTGGTGCGTCAATGTGGGGCAGACGCTTCCGTCTGCCAAGCCCGCGTGCTTCCCGATTTTTTCAACAGCTTCTTACGGCCGCGGTTCGGTAGATACGCGCGCGGATGGGTATTCGACTTTTTCCAGAAACAGGCCGGAGGCGGGGGCGGTCCAGGCGGCGACATCCAAGCGAGGGTCGGGGTGTCCTTCGAGCAGGCTGGTGAATTCTTCCAATGTGATTTCGCCTTTGCCGAGCTTTACCAGGACACCGACGATGCGTCGGACCATGCGCCACAGAAAGTGGGAGCCGGTGATGCGGAACAGGATCAGGTGCCCGTCTTCTTCAATGGCAGCGTCCTCAATGACGACGATGGTGGATTCATCGGGACGCGAAGGATCGGGCGCGCGGAAGCAAATGAAATTGTGGCGGCCGGCCAGCATGCGGGCGGCGCGGCTCATCAGCGGAATGTCCAGAGGCTCACGGATCCACCAGACATATTTCTTGAAGAACGCGGTGCGGCGCGTGGAGATCTGATAGAGGTAGCTGCGCGAAACGGCATCGTGGCGGGCGTGGAATTTGCCGCTCACTTCTTCGACATCCAGAATGCAAACGTCGGAGGGCAGGCGTTCATTGAGCGCGCGCAGGATCTCCTGCGGTGGAGGGAATGAGCGTTTGGCGGTGGCGCGGAGGTGCGCTACCTGGGCGATGGCGTGGACGCCTGAATCGGTACGGCCGGAGCCTTGAATTTCGAGCTTGGCTCCCAGGAAATCTTCGGCGGCCTTGCGCAGCTGGCCTTGGACGGTGCGGGCGTTATTCTGCTCCTGCCAGCCGCTGTATTTGGATCCGTCATATTCGAGAGTCAGCTTCCAGGTTTTCAATTCCTAAGTGTACTTTGCGGCGGGTTGGCAGGCGGAAGCGCCTGCTCCACATGTCGGGTGTTATCATGAGCGTCTCGGAGGTGGTTCATGTTCAAAGAGTTCAAAGAATTCATCATGCGCGGAAACGTGCTGGACCTGGCGGTGGGCATCGTGATCGGCGCCGCGTTCGGCAAAATTGTCACTTCGCTGGTCAGCGATGTTCTGATGCCACCCATCGGGGTTGTGATGGGCAAGGTGGATTTTTCCAATCTGTTCATCGATCTTTCGGGCCATGGTTATCCATCACTTGCGGCAGCGAAGGCGGCTGGCGCGGCGACCATCAATTACGGGCTGTTCCTGAATACGTTGGTGGATTTTCTGATTGTGGCGTTTGTGATTTTTTTGGTGGTTAAGCAGGCTAATCGAATGAAGCGGCCGGCGCCGGTTGCGGCGGCGACCACCAAGGAGTGTCCGTTCTGCCATACCAACATTCCGATCGCGGCTACGCGGTGTCCGAATTGCACGTCGCAGTTGGGATAGTCTTGGCAGGCCGAAGGGCCTGCCCCACTTGCAGCGCTTCGCCGGCGAGGCGGAAGATGGTCCAATCGTCCAAAGGGACCGCGCCTAAGCTTTTGTAGAAATCGATAGCTGGGGTGTTCCAATCGAGAACTGCCCATTCGAAGCGGCCGCATCCGCGTTCCACCGCCAGGTTAGCGACGTAAGCCAGCAGCGCTTTTCCGATTCCACTGCCGCGGTGGGCGGGCTCGACAAAAAGGTCCTCGAGATAAATTCCCGGCCGGCCGACGAACGTGGAGAAATTGTGAAAGAAGAGAGCGAAGCCAACCGGCTGCGAGTCCAGGTAGGCCAAGACAACTTCTGCCGCCGGCCGCGCCCCAAACAATCCTTGGCGCAGCAGGTCTTCGGTGGCGACAACCTGGTGGGACAATTTTTCATACTCGGCAAGTTTGCGGATGAAGCTGAGGATTAGCGGGACATCGTGCTCGGCGGCCGGAATGATTTTGAGCATGGTCTTAGGATACCCTTGCTAGACATGCACAACTATTTGGATCTTACCGGAAGAATCGCACTCATTACCGGAGCATCGTCTGGGATCGGAGCGGCGGCGGCGAAGCTGATGGCGGAAATGGGGGCGCAGGTGGCCATCGGCTATCACGCGAACCAGAAGGGCGCGGAGGAAGTGCGCGGCCAGATTGCGCAGGCAGGCGGAAAGGCCATTACCGTTCGCGCGGACGTGCGGCTTTCCCGGGAGGTTCATGCGATGGTGAAAACGGTTGCGGAACAATTGGGGCCGATCGACATTCTGGTGAACAACGCCGGCTCGCTGATTAAGCGGATGAAGATTCTGGAGTTGACGGAAGAACGCTGGGATGAAGTGATGGATCTGAACCTGAAGAGCGCGATGCTGTGCTCACAGGCCGTGGCGGCATCCATGATCGAGCGCAAGCGGGGCGCGATTGTCAACATCGTTTCCATCGCCGGGCGCAATGGCGGCGGGCCCGGGCGCGGGCGCTTACGCGACGGCGAAAGGCGGCCTGACTACGTTCACGAAATCGCTGGCCAAGGAACTGGCGCCGCATGGGGTGCGCGTGAACGCGGTATCGCCCGGGGTGATCGACACGCCGTTTCACGAAGCTTTTTCGACACCGGAGATGCTGCGGAACTTTGTGGCTACGATTCCGCTGGGACGGCTGGGGACGGCGATGGAATGCGCCACGGTGATCGCGTTTCTGGCGTCCGATGCGGCAGGTTTCATGGTGGGCGAGACGGTGGAGGTGAATGGCGGGCAGTTGATGTTGTGAGTTAGTCGCGGCGGGTGAAGGTGAAGGGTTTGATTTTTACACCGTCGGGCGTGGTCACGAAGCGCAACTCGGCTTGCTGATTGCCCGTTAGCTTCATCTCGAACTTGAGCGGGGTCTCGTTGGGATCGTCAGTCCACTCGAACGTCAAGGTGTCGTTTTCAACGCTCGGTTTGAGAATGGGGAACTCATTGTCCTCGGCTTGGGCGGAGTTCAAATTCCCATCGTTATCCACGCCGATATCCACGCCGGTCATCGATCCGGTGAGCTTATCGGCCGACTGAATTTTGAGGACGCAGAAAACGGCGCCGTCGAATTTGGCCTCCCAGGTTCCGGTAAACTTGTTCGCGCTGGTGGTCTGGGCGAAAAGCGCTACGGCGGAAAACAACATTGCGGCAAATTTCATGCCGCTGAATAGGCACTTGGCGCGCCAAAGGGAAGGCGGAACAGAATCAGCGTTTAGGATTTCTTCTGCCGTGAGGACCCGGCACGGTGGTGAACTTTAGGCCCTGATTCCGAGGCCAGCAGTAATTCCTTGCGGTGCTGCATCCGCCGGCCGAGTTTGCCCAGATCGACCCCCGAGTTCTGCGCCCTTGGCAGCAGCTCCGATTCCTCTGCCTTGATGTGATGCCGGACGTTTTCCGCGAGGACGTTGAACTTGGCGTCGAAATGGTCGCCGCGGCCGTCCATCTCCTCCAGCTCCGCGATCAGCACATGGGCGACGTGATGTTCCTCGTCGGCCTCATTCATGATGTCCTTGCCAATATGCTGGCGCACCGCCGGATAAAAGATCTCTTCTTCGAGTACCGCGTTGATGTTCAATTCGGCAATGGCTTCGCGGGCGATTTTCGTTTTGGAACGGCGATCCTTGGCCTTTTTGAAACGATCGAACAACTCCTTGAGGGAATCGTGATCGTTTCGCACCATGTCGATCGCGTCCGGCTCACTTACGGCCGCGATGGGAGCATCATTGAGGGAGAACCAATCGAACATATAGCTTACTCAAACGCGGCCCATGAGAACCAGGATCAAAACCACGATCAGGACCAAGCCCAGGCCGCCGCTTGGGTAATAGCCCCAGCCCGTACTGTACGGCCACGCGGGAAGAACGGCCAGGAGCAGAATTATCAGAACGATGAATAGTAGTGGACGGCTCATTGGGATTCTCCAGGGGATCGGGCTAAACCATGTGATCGAGCATGTATTCCAAACGATCCGCGCGTTTCTCAACATCGGACCACAGGGAGAGAAACCGGGAGTCGACATTGGGCGGCGCGTCGGCATCGGGAAGCCGCTGGTAGAGGCTTTCGAGCAAGGATTGGTCCCGCTGCAGGCGCATCAGCTCAGCCATCACCAAAACATCCATTCCATTTTCTGTCATCTGTATTTTTTGCATCTGTTTTCCTCTTCGTAGGTGTTCGTTGGTGCCGGATGGCACGCGCTTACATTTACGGGTAGAGCAACTCACGGACCAAAGTTTAAAAGGAGCTTGACGCGGCGCGCAAGTGATTGGATGTTCATGGCGAGCAGGCATTTCCTCAATCACGGTAAGCTGCCGTGGTTCCTGTTCAGGAGCAAAGATTACAGTTTTTACGTAAAGCTGTTACCACAGATGTCGACGGGGCGGCAGATGAGGCCGGATTTTATACCGGAACCAAGAAAAGCACCGACTCCGCTGAAGACGCCCGTGGCACAGTGCCCCTGCGGGGCAAACAGTGTCGGTTGCAGTAGAAGGGCGTTCTGCGTTGTAGTATTTTCGATAGCCAATCTCAGAACACTACAGGAGAACGCCATGCAACAGTTTATCGAAAAATATGGCGATCGTATCGTGGGCGTGTTGTCCGGATTCGATCGACTGGTACTGCGAGGTTCACCGCGCAGACTGGATATCAGCTACTGGGACCCAGCCCGGCAGGTGATGGTGGCCAAGGGAATGGAAGAATTCCTGTGGCAGAATGGAGTTCTTTTCAAACATTACGGCGACTACTTGAAGAAGACCAGTGAGCGGGTGAAGAAGGCCTCTACCAGGGCCTTTAGCGAAGCTGGACTGCCGGTCATTTACGTGCGAGAGGCAGGCGTGGACAAGGACGAATATGCGCGGCGGGTGGCTGCTGAGCGGGGCATCCGTACCGGGCCGGTATGTGTGCTGAGCGTGCTGGAGCCGTGTCCGACGTTCGAATATGTGCAGTCGAAAATCGTACGGCGGAAGCGGCCCTGCCATGTGCTTTATCACTATGGACGGGACGAGAGGCTGGGGTGGATGTACGCGCGGATTCAGACCTGGTTCCCCTTCCACATCCAGATCGGCATCAACGGGCGGGAATGGCTAGCCCAGCAGATGCGGCAAGCGGGGTTAGCGTTCCAACAGGAGAAAAACTGCTTTACGCGGATCGCCGATTTTCAACGCGCGCAGGAGTTGCTGAACCAGCAACTGCAAACCGATTGGGTGGCCCTGCTCACAGACTTCGCGCAGCGGCTGAACCCCCTCCACGAAGAGATTTTCGCAAAGTATCCAACGCCGTATTACTGGACCTGTTATCAAAGCGAATGGGCCACCGACATCGTATTCAATAGTGGGGAAGCGCTGCAGAGATTGATGCCGGCCTTCATCGCCCATGGCCTGCTAAGCTACCACAGCAACGACGTTCTGCGGTTCTTTGGGAAGCGAACCACGAAAGCCGGCCAGATCCCGCGCAACTTTCATGGCGAACTGCAGACCAGTTGCAGGCAATATCAGGAAGGCGAGCGTATCAAGTTCTGGATGGACGGCAACTCCACCAAGACCTACAGCAAGGTGATCCTGGCCGAGGCGGGGGTGTTGAGGGCGGCGGAAACGACCATTAACAATGTCGACGTCTTTCGCACCTATCGGCCCAAGGAGGGCGGCCCCGACGATGAGCTCGAGTGGCGCAAGATGCGGAAAGGGGTGGCCGACTTGCACCGCCGAGCAGAGGTATCGCAGCAGACCAACAATCGGCTCATCGACGCTTTGGCCAGCGTCGATGACAGCCGCAGATTGGAGGAACTGATCGCCGGCATCCAAAAGCCGGTGAAGTGGCAAGGGCGGCGCGTACGGGCCTTGCGGCCATTCGCTGACGACCGGCCTTTGCTGGAGGCGATCAACGACGGCGACTTCTTGCTGAATGGATTCCGCAACCGCGACCTGCAGGCCATTCTGTACGACACTCCCGCGTATTTGGCCGACGAGAAACGTCGTCGTTCCGCCGCCATCAGCCGACGGCTTCGGATGCTGCGAGCGCATGGCGTAATCCGGAAAGTCCCGCATACCCATCGCTACCACGTCAGTCCCCATGCCCGTACCTTGCTGGTAGCCATCCTCACGGCGGCGCGAACCACACTCAACCAAGTCAACCAGTTGAGGAGTGCGGCTTGAAAAATCGTCGCCACACGCGAAGATTCTTATCGTTAGCAATGCACGCACGAGTGCGTGCGCCACAACGCGTATCCATACCTTTGGCGGGCCGCAGGCCCAAGGACGGCAAACACACTCTTTCCGAACAGCGAGCGTAAAAGCGACCGGTGGCCGGCCAAAAGTTGGAGCGCTGAAACCTTCGGGCGAGGGCGGGCGTTATAATCAGGTCATGAAACTTGCGGTACTTGGCCTGCTTTTTGGATTTATATTGAGTGCTCAGAATTCGATGGTCGGCAGGCTGGATTCAACTCTACAGACGATCAAAGCGATTCACGAACCGGTTTCCATCGTGATCGCGGTGCCGATGAACTATAAAGTGCAGACGGAAATTGATGCGAACATTCGCCGGATCCACGCGCTGCTGACGCAGTTGGTGGGTACTGAGCGCGGCGAAATCGAGGTGCTGTCCTACGGCCAGGCAGGGCGCCCTCTGGTGGCGCAGCCGTTTACGTCAGATCCCGCCAAGGCGGCCAGCGCCATAGCGCATCTGCGGGTGTGGCGCGGAGTGCAGAGCGTGACTCCTGATCCATCGGTCGCGATTGCGCGGGCGTCGTCGGATCTGGAGACACGGCCGGCGAATCGGCGGCGGATCATTGTGGCCATTGGGAGCTCGAACAGCCCGGCTGCCAACGCGATTCCGAACGTTTCCTTCTATCCGGTTGCGCCGTAGCCCGGCATTCCGGAGCCGAAAGACGCCGGTTGGCAGGCGGAAGCGCCTGCCCCACTCAAAACGTCGACCCTTGCGATCCAACGTGGTGCCAACCGATTTTCCGACACGGCGGCTTCCTTACGGCCGCGGTTCGGTTGCGCTACGGATCCGGGTGTCGGCGGTGACATAGGGAACGCCGGCCTCTGCCATCATCTTGTTCAGATGCGGGACATCCTCATCGGCGAGCTTATTTACCGCGGCCAGGGCGGGTTCCAGTTCATCGGACGCCTGCTTGACGTCCTCCAACTGACGCGCAGTGGGCGGGCCTGAGTAACTGTCGATGGATCCCATCAGGCGGCCGATTTTCTGGTTGAGCGGGGGCGGGGTGTACTTGAGCGGCGGACCTGCGCTGCCCAGTTGGCCCTGACGCTCCATTTCAAACTTGCCCACTACTTCCTTGACCTTGGCTAACAGGTCGTCGGCGGCCTTCTTGACGGCATCGGGAACTTTGGGGGCCGCGGGCCGCTTCCAGGCATCGGTCAAGGTGGTGAGCGAAGTGCGGATGGCGACGATTTTACGGCGGCCTTCGTCGGCCTGCCGCGCCATGGCGTAAAGTTTGGTGATGGCCTGGCGGCGCTCCGTCCGATCCTCGGCGGACATGGTGACGCGCGGGTCTTCTTCAACGGCTGCGGTTTTCGATTCGGTCTTTCCCGCGGCGGCGATGGTGATGGTGTAATCGCCAGGATCGACCAGAGGGCCGCGTCCGCCGCCGAAGCCGAATCCTTCGCCGCCGCCAAATCCCGCGCCCGCGGGAGGTGGGGGACCGTGCACCGCGTCCGGCGAGGGGGCTGCTCCGCCAGGTTCACCGCTGGCTTGGCCCGCGCCGCCGCGGCCACCGAACCCACCCTGTCCGTCGGGCCGCGCCGGTGCGTCATAACGGAGATCCCAAGCCACGCGGTTAATCCCCGGCTCCACGGTACCGTTGATTTCTCGAATCTTCGCGCCGGCTTTGTCCGTCACGGTGATTTTGACCGGGTTGTGGCCTTCCAATTTGGTCTTCAGGAAGTAATCCACAATCACGCCGTAGGGCGGATTGGGCGCCAGGAAATCGCGCGCGCCGACGTTTCCTTTATTGTTCGCCAGGTGCCAGGTGATACCGGGCCGCATATCGAACAGATGCAAATCGGCGGACAGCACGTTGTCGGACATTTCTTCGAGCGGGGTGATGTCGTCCATGATCCACAGCGAGCGGCCGTGCGTGGCGAGAATCAAATCGTGATCGCGGGGATGGATCTGGAGATCGTCCACCGGCACTGTCGGCAGTCCATTTTTCATGCGTTCCCAGTTAGTACCGCGATCAAATGAAACGAACAAGCCGAATTCGGTTCCGGCAAACAGCAGGTTTCTGTTGGCGGGATCCTCGCGCACCACGTGCACCGTGCCGGCTTCTTCGGGAATTCCGGTCGTGATGCGCGTCCAGGTCTCGCCGTAATTGCTGGTCATGTAGATGTAGACCGAATAATCGTCGCTGCGATGATTATCGAAAGCCACATAGGCCACGCCTTCGTCATGCGGCGATGCAGCGACGCGGCTCACGTAGGCGCCTTTGCGGACGCCGGGGATTTTGCCGGCCACGTTGGTCCAGGTTTTGCCGTCGTCGCGGGTGATTTGCACATTGCCATCGTCAGTGCCCACCCACAGCAGGCCAGCGCGTAGGGGCGACTCACTGATGGTGGTGATGCAGGGAAATTGCTGCACGCCGTCGTCACGCGACAGGGTGTCTTTGTCGGGAACTTTTCCGAGGATGGGCTGCTTATCGCGATCGATGCCGGTGGTGAGATCGGGGCCCAGGCGCTGCCAGGAATCGCCGCGATCGGTGGTTTTGAACAGGTGGTTGCCGCCGTAGTACAGCGTTTTCGGATCGGTGGGTGACATCACCACGGGCGAATTCCATTGGAAGCGATACCGCGGGGCCTGGTCGTTATCTTCGAGCGGCCGAATGGCGCGCGCTTCGCCGGTCCGCAAGTCGCGGCGCAGCAGGTTGCCGTCCTGGGACTCGGCATAGACGATGTTCGAATCGGTGGGGTCAATCTTGGAATAGAATCCATCGCCGCCTCCCACTGTGATCCATTCGTCGTTGGAGATGCCGCGCGCTGTGGTGGTGGCGCTGGGGCCGCACCAGGCGTTGTTGTCCTGCAGGCCGCCGCACAAATGATACGGCTTCTGCATGTCATAGGCGATTTCGTAATATTGGCCGATGGGAACGTTGTTGACGTAATCCCAGCTGCGCCCGCCGTCGTAGGTCATGGTGATGCCGCCGTCCGAACCGAGGACCATGTGATCGGAATTCGCCGGATCGATCCACAGCGCGTGAAAATCGCTGTGGATGAGCCGCCAGCGATCCGTATGGAAAGTTCGGCCTCCGTCTTCGCTGTAGTAAAGAGGCGCGCCGAGCACCCAGATCTTCTGGTCGTTGTTGGGATCGATACGAACCTGGCTGTAATAAGAAGGCCGGGGATCGGTGTCGCTCATGCGCGTCCAGGAGATGCCCTTGTCTTCGGAGCGGAAGATGCCGCCTTCCTTCATGTTTTCGATCAGCGCGTAAACGACATTTGGATTCTTACGGGAAACATCCACGGCGCAGCGCCCGATGTCGCCGGTGGCCGGAAGGCCTTTGGTGAGCCTGGACCAGTGAGCGCCGCCGTCCACGGTTTTGTAGATTCCGCTGCTGGGCCCTCCGCCGTTGTAGCCGAATACGGTGCGGCGTCGTTCGTAGGCCGCGGCGTAAAGCGTGTTGGGGCTTTGTGGATCGATGGCGATGTCGGAGACGCCGGTGTCCTCATTGATAAAAAGCGAGTGCGTCCAGGTGGCGCCGCCGTCGGTGGTTTTGAACACGCCGCGTTCTTTGTTAGGTCCCCAAAGATGGCCCAACGCGGCCACGTAGACGATGTTGGGGTCGGAGGGATGGATGACCACGCGGCCGATGTGGCGAGTCTCCTCAAGACCCATATGCGTCCAGGTGTGGCCGGCATCCATGGATTTGTAGACACCGTTTCCCCACGATGAGCTTTGCCGATTGTTGGGCTCGCCGGTGCCGGCCCAGAGGATAGAAGGATCGGACGGCGCGAGCGCAAGGTCGCCGATGGTGGAGTTGGGCTGATCGTCGAAGATGGGCTCCCATGTCACGCCGGCGTTGGTGGTTTTGAAAATTCCCCCGGCGGCGGAAGCGACATAGATGATGCGCGGATCGGATTCCACCACCGCGAAGTCGTCCACGCGTCCGCCCATGATGGCGGGGCCGATGGCGCGGAATTTGAGATTTTTCAACGCGGCTTCGTGCGAGGTTTCCGCGAAGGCGCAGGTCGAGGCGAAGAAAAGAAGCACAGCGAATGACTTCAACGAGTTCATGAGATCCCCCCAATGGACGAGTATATGTCGACCATTAGGCTAGGGCGATGGAAAGCCGGCCGGGGTTACGATGTATGCTTGGTCCCTTGGCGATACCTGTAACGCATAACGTTATAATGGTGTTTGATCCGGACTTTCCGGGACAAGGAGACCGAGGAGCCGTACCTGACTGGCCGGAGCCGGCGCTTCCAGAAATGCTCCCGTCAGGCGTTTCAAAAGCTTAGAATGCTGGATGCCGCCCAGAATCTCAAGGATGTTGGCGCATTGCCAGGGAACCGGCTCGAAGCGCTTCGGGGCGATCGCGATGGAAACCGATTATCACTGAGAGGGGACGTTCAGAAGAAGCCGATGCATCCGGGGGAAATTCTTCGTGATCAGTTCATGAAGGAGTTCAGCCTCAGCATGAATCGCTTGGCCCGCGATCTTCGTGTACCCGTAACGAGAATCAGCGAGATAACGAACGAGCGAAGGGGCATCACGCCCGACACCGCCCTCCGCTTGGCACGTTATTTCGGTACATCGGCAGAATTCTGGATCAATCTCCAAACCGCATATGATCTGGACTTGGCTCGTTCGGCAGAAAACAAGGTCCACCTCGAGGTGCACCCCGTTCAAGCATCTGATTAGGTGTTACGCCAGCGCCGCTACGTGGGCGCGGACCCCGGCGGCCAGGCCCTCCAGGCTGTAGCCGCCTTCGAGAACCGAGACCAGGCGGCCCTCGGCGTGTTTGTCCGCGATTTCGCGCAGTACGCCGGTGAGATCCGCGAAATCGGCGTCGGTTAGCAGGAAGTTGCCTAGGGGATCTCCGATGCGGGAATCGAATCCGGCGGAGAGCAGGATCAAGCCCGGCTGGAACGCTTCAGCGGCGGGGCGAAGCTTCTGTTCAAATGCTCCCAGAATCTCTTCGCGGCCGGAACCAGCGGGGAACGGGCAGTTGAGCGTGGTCCCCAACCCCGGGCCTTCGCCAGTCTCATCCGCCGCACCGGTGCCGGGATACCAGGGAGACTGGTGCGTGCTGCAAAAGAAGACGGAGCCGTCGGAATAGAAAATATCCTGCGTGCCGTTGCCGTGATGGACGTCCCAATCGGCGATCAGCACGCGGTCCACGCCATATTTTTTCTGGGCGTAGCGAGCCGCAACGGCGATGGTATTAAACAGGCAGAAGCCCATGCCGCGAGCGGCACTGGCGTGATGGCCGGGCGGACGCACGATGCAGAAGGCGTTTTGCGCCTGGCCGCCCATTACCGCATCCACCGCGTTGAGCGCGCCGCCGGTGGCGCGCAAGGCCGCATCCAACGATCGCGGGGAGATGATGGTATCGCCGGTACTCAATTCGTGGAAGCCGGTGGTCACCTCGCGCTCCACCAGCCGGATGTAGGGGCGGCTGTGGCACAATGCGAGCTCGTCTTCGGTGGCTAGGCGCGGATCTAACCGGACGAGGTCTAACCCCGTTAGCGCGCCCAAGGCCGCGTCGAACCGTTCCGGGCGCTCGGGATGATGCGCGCCGGTCTGGTGTTCCTTACAAATTGGGTCGGCGGCTAACGCCGTGGTCATCTCCCAATTCTAGCCGGGACCAAGAAATGGTTGGCAGGCGGAAGCGCCTGCCCCACATCTAGAAGCGGAACTGGGCGGTGACCTGCATCAACCGGGGATCGTGCGCCGTTAAAACCTGGCCGAACGTGGCGTCGTTGATATTGCCATCCGGATTAAAGAACTGGGTGTGGTTGAAGATATTGAACGCTTCGCCGCGCAAGGTGAGCGAGTAGCGCTCCGTAATGTGGATGGTTTTGTTTAAGCGAAAATCGGTGTTGAGAGTCCCCGGTCCGTGGAAGACGTTGCGGCCGAAGTTTCCATAGCGGCCGGCGCCTAAGGCTACCGAAGCGCCGGAGCCGACACGCTGGAAGTACGGATTGCCGGCCGCAGTGTCGGTCCCGCCACCGGTGCCGTTGAAGTACGAGTTCAGAATTCCAAAAGCGTTGGCGCGGGGATCGACAAACTGCACGTTGCCGCCGATGTAGTCCGGACGATCGTCGCCGGCGCCGGTAAGAGAACGGTCGCCGCTATCGGTAATGTCAAAGGGCAAGCCGGTTTGGAGCGTCTCCACCGCCGCGATGGACCATCCGCCCAACACGCGCCCGGCGAATCCGCTCTGGCCGTGGAACCAAGGCAATTCATAGAGCACGGTTCCCACGTAGCTATGGCGTATGTCGGTATCGCAGTTGCCGCGGTCATACTTGGAACTGAATGGATTGGAATTGACTCGCAATCCGGAGGCATCGTCGATGCAATGCGCGTAGGTATAAGCATTGGTCAGCGTGAGGCCGTAGGAGGTGCGTTTCTGCAGGCTGAGCTGGAGGCTGCTATAGGACGAATTGGCGTCGCTGAGCTGGTCGGTGATGTTGCCGAAGACTGCGCCTCCATATGCGGCGTCCTGCGGATTGCCGAGGTTATAGATATTTCGAAACGGCTCGTTTTGAGCAGTTGCGGTAGGGGTTAACAGGGCCGGATCGATATCCCGGCGATCCTCCAGATGGCGCCCCTGGCTGCCCACGAAGCCCGCGGATGCGATCCAGTTCTTGGCGACTTCATACTGGACGTCCAAGCTGTACTGCATGGCGGAGGGCGTCTGGAAATTCGGGTCCATGCGCGTGATGCTGACCGGAGCCACGGTGGTGAAATCGAAGTTGCTGCCCGGCTTTGCCGGGACAAAGGGGAATGGATTCTGAGCCAGCGGCGTGGACGAGGTCTGATAGGGATGCGTCATGTCGGTGGATCCGACGGCGACCACTTGGGCACCGTAAGGTGCGGCGCCCAGGAACTGCAACGTCAACTCGCTTTCCGGTTCGTTGTAGAAGATACCGAAACCGCTGCGGACAACCAGTTTGCCTTTGCCTGTGGGATCCCAGGCCAAACCAAAGCGCGGACCGAAGTTGGTTCTATCGGGGCTGTAAGTGGAAGGGCTGATGCCCGGATCGCCGGGGAACACTAAGCCGACCGGCGCAGTGGGAAACACAGTGGATTGCTCGCCTGGATTGAAGGTGCTCACCCGGTTGCGAAGTTCCTCGAGTGGGTTGCCGTAGTCGTAGCGGAGGCCCAGGTTGACGGTGAGATTGCGGGTGACCTTGAAGTCATCCTGCCCGTATACGCTGAAGAACTTGTCGCGATACCCCTGCCGGTTGGAATTCGACTGATCGTAGAAACTGGAGATGTAGCCATTTGCGAAATCGTTGACAATCGGATCGCCGGCCAAGCCCGGAATAACCGGGACCAAGCCCTGCTGGGTGGCCGTACCGTCGAAGGCCAGGTATCCATTGTTGATGAAGTCAAAAATCTGGTTTTGCTCATAGGCGCGGAATTCGCCGCCGAACTTGATGGTATTCCGGCCTTTGATCCAGGTGACGCTGTCACCGTACTGCCAGGTGTTGTCGCGCCGCGCCTGCGGGCCTTCATAGGTGTTGCCAAGGACGATATTCCCGATCAGAAAGAACGGCGGGCCGGCGGCGCTGGGATCGTCCGGAACAATTCCGGTGAATCCCAGGCTGGCTGGCGTGTTGTGGTTCTGGGGTTCAACACCGGGCTGATCGCGGCGATGAAATGCGGCTATGGCCTCATTGATGACGTTCGGACTAAAAGTGTGGGTATCGTGCAGCGCAACGTTGTGGTAAGTGACATAGTCCAACTCGCCGAAACCTGGAATCGGGGCGCCTGAGAACGCAAAGGGCGCGAGTTCCGTGGACCTTTCGGTGAAATACGAAGCCGAGAAAGTGTTCCGGTCTGAAAAGTGATGATCGAGTTTCAGAATGCCCTGATCGCGCTGCAGGTTATCTTTGGGCGCGCTGGCATATTCGTTGGTGCCGAGGTTGGCGACGGGCGTGATGTTGACGACGGCTTGTGCGGCAGGCACGCCTCCCGCGAGAATAGCCGCTCGCTCTTGGTTGCTGAAGACTTGGCCGGTGTTGGTTTCGCCGTAGACTCGCCGGAAGCCGAGATACGAAATGAAAAAGAACGTTTTGTTCTTCCAGATGGGGCCGCCAAGATTGGCATCGAAATCGTTGAGGTTGAATGGCGGTCTGGCAAGTCCGGACTCGTTGGAGATGAAATTGTTGGCGTTCAGAACCGAGTTGCGGAAAACTTCCGTGCCCTGGCCGTGGAACTGATTGGTACCGGACTTTATGGTGGACTCAATGATGGCGCCGGAGTCGCGTCCATATTCGGCTTTCATAGCACCGGTGATCACTCGGAACTCACCCAGCGCATTGGGTGACATGACGTCCACGGCGTCTGGAACATTGATGGCCGAGTCGTTCGAATCGGCGCCGTCCAGCAGAAAATTATTTGCTTGCGTGCGCTGCCCGTTTACTGCGAAAGGTCCAACGGATGTTCCCATAGACCCGGTGGTGGTCATGGACACCCCCGGCTGCAGCCCCAACAGATTCAGGGCATCGCGGCCGCCGTTCCCGGAGAGGATGGGAAGCTGGTCGATCTGGGTCATGGTCTGGCCCAGTTGCGCGTCGTCGGTATTTACGGGAGCCGCTACCGATTCCACGGTAACCGAAGTAGAAACTTCGCCGACTTCGAGCGTCGCGTCCAGGCGCAGCGTTGTTGCCACTACCAAGCGTTGCGCGGTGAGCGTGGTCTTTCGAAAACCATTCGCCTCGATGGTGATGGTATACATGCCGACGGGCATGTCCACGAACCGGTAGGTGCCGGTTTCATTCGTGGTGGTAGTGGACTGAGCACCGGTTCCGGTGTCGGTTGCCGTAACTTTGGCCCCGACGATGGCGGCGCCGCTGCCATCCATCACGTTGCCGGTGATAATGCTGGTGGCTCCCTGACCCCAAGCCATGGCCGCGATTAGCAATGCGGCTGCAAACACGACGAGATTCTGTTTCCAGTTTGTCATTGTCTTCTCCTCACCTCTGACCCTTTTACGCGCGGGTGCGCTGATTTACGCACGGGTGCGCTGACCCATTTGTTACTGTTGGACGCCTGAATGGAGAAGAAAGTTTGCGAAATTTTGCATACCATTACATTTGAAACGATTGTGTTGAAATAACAAAACTCTACTTAGCTCTGAGGGGCTACTTCGGGCTGTTAAAAATGGAAGAATGCCTCTCTTGTAAATTCCATTTCTTGCAGATTAGTGGGAGTTGGCAGGCGGAAACGCCTGCCCCACGTTACCGCTGATTGGCTTTGAGGACCTTCTTGCGCAGGCGGATGGATTGCGGGGTCACTTCCACGAATTCGTCTTCGCGAATGAACTCGATGGCCTGCTCCAGATTGAGGATGCGCGGCGGGACCAGGCGAATGGCTTCGTCGGCCGTTGAGGCGCGCATGTTGGTGAGCTTCTTTTCCTTGACGATGTTCACGTTGAGATCGGCATCGCGCGCGTTTTCACCGACGATCATGCCCTCATAAACTTCCAGGCCTGGAGTTACGAAAATCTCGCCGCGCTCCTGCAGATTCCAAATGGCATAGCCGGTGGTTTTGCCAGCGCGATCGGCAACTAAAGATCCGGTGGGCCGCGACGAAATCTCACCTTGCCATTCGATGTAACCGTGAAATAGCGAATTCATGATCGCGGTGCCTTTGGTATCGGTGAGCATCTCACTGCGCAGCCCGATCAAGCCGCGGGATGGGATGTGAAACTCCAGCCGGACGCGACCGGAGCCATGATTCACCATCTTGGCCATCTTCCCTTTTCTCGAGCCCAATTTTTCGATCACCACGCCGACGAACGATTCCGGGCAATCGATAACGAGAAGCTCCAACGGCTCATGCATTTTGTGATTGATGGTCTTAGTCAGGATCTCGGGCTTGCCGACCATCAATTCAAATCCTTCGCGGCGCATCATTTCGATCAGGATGGCCAGCTGCAGCTCACCGCGGCCCATCACTTTGTAGGCGTCGGGACCTCCGGCTTCTTCCACGCGGATGGAGACGTTGGTGAGCAGTTCTTTGTCCAGGCGATCGCGGAGATTGCGGGATGTAACGTAGTTACCCTCGCGGCCGGAAAACGGCGAAGTATTGATGGTGAACACCATGGAGATGGTGGGTTCGTCGATCTGGATATGCGGCAGCGGCTTGGGATTTTCGACGCTGGTGATGGTCTCGCCGATAGTGATGCCTTCCACGCCGGCGATGGCCAGAATATCGCCCGGCTGGCCGAGGGTTTCATCCACGCGCTTCAAGCCTTCGAAGGAATACAGCTTGGTGATGCGGGTGTTGTGATAGGAGCCGTCCAGTTTGGCGATGGAAACTTCGTCGCCATATTTGAGCACGCCGGAAAACACGCGGCCAATGGCCAGGCGTCCCAGATATTCGCTGTAATCGAGATTGGCGACGAGAAGCTGCAGTACGGCGGTTGGGTCGCCCTTCGGCGCGGGAATATTTTTGAGAATCGCGTCAAAGAGCGGGCGCAGATCGGTGGATTCGGCTTCCGGTGTTAGTTTGGCGATGCCGGCCTTGGCGTTGGTATAAATCACCGGGAAATCGAGCTGGTCCTCAGTGGCGTCCAGATCGATGAACAGATCGTAGATTTCGTTGAGCACTTCCGGAATGCGCGCGTCGGGGCGGTCGATTTTATTGATCACCAGGATAGGCGGAAGCTTGGCTTCGAGCGCTTTCATCAGTACGTAGCGCGTCTGCGGCAGCGGACCTTCGCTGGCATCTACCAATAGCATCACGCCGTCGACGATCATTAGCGCGCGCTCCACTTCGCCCCCGAAGTCGCTGTGGCCGGGCGTATCCACGATGTTGATCTTCACGCCTTGATAATGGACGCCGGTGGTCTTGGCGAGAATGGTGATGCCGCGCTCGCGCTCCAGTTCGTTCGAATCCATCATGCGCTCTACAGTATGCTCGTTGGCGCGGAACAGGCCGCTCTGGGTGAGCATGGCGTCCACCAGCGTGGTTTTGCCGTGATCGACGTGCGCGATGATGGCGATATTGCGAATAGTCTGGTTATGCTCCAGCGCTTCGCTATGATCAGTAGGGAGACTCGACACTTCGGGTTGCATCAATAATTTCCAATCTGTGAACTTCTATGGTCGCACGCCCAGATACTCAGACTGAAATCGCGGCACTGCCGGTGGTGGTGATCGTGGGGCGTCCCAACGTCGGGAAGTCCACGCTATTCAATGCGATAACGCGCACCCGCCGGTCGATTGTGGGGGATGAGCCAGGCATCACGCGGGACCGGATTCGCGGCGAGGCGGAATATCTGGGCCGGCCGTTTGCGCTGATCGATACCGGCGGAATCATCCAGAATGACTCCGAGCTGATACCGAGCGAGATCCTGAAACAGGCCCGCGTGGCGCTAGAGCGGGCATCGCAAATCATTTTTCTGATCGACGGGCGGACCGAGATTACAGGCGCCGATCGCGATCTGGCCAAAATGCTGCGGCAGATCGGCAAGCCGGTGACCTTGGCCGTGAACAAAATCGACAGTACCTCGCGCGAGGATCTGGCGCACGAATTTCATGCGCTGGGATTCAAGCATCTGTTTCCCGTTTCCGCGGAGCATCGCATCGGTTTGGACGATCTGCTGGAGCACGTAACCGCTGGCTTCGCGAAAGGCGTGGAATCGGAAACGCCTACGGTGGAGCGGCTTCCCATCAAGGTAGCGATCATCGGGCGTCCGAACGTAGGCAAATCGACGCTGCTGAACGCGCTGGTGCATGAAGAGCGCGCCATTGTATCGCCGGTGGCCGGCACCACGCGCGATGCCGTGGATGAGAGCGTGATGCATAACGGTGTGGAGTTTATATTCGTGGATACAGCGGGCATCCGGCGCAAAGGCAAGACCAAGGAGATGGCGGAGAAGTTGAGCGTGGTGATGGCGCGGCGGCACATCCGCATGGCCAATGTGGTGCTGCTGATTTTAGATGCTAGTGAAGGCGTGGTGGGATTGGATGCCACTATCGCCGGCTACGCGCACGAAGAAGGGCGCGCGTTGATCCTGGTGATCAACAAATGGGACGTGAGCAAAGAGAAAAACAAGCGCACCTTCACCGAGAACATGCGTGACGAGCTGAAGTTTCTGGAGTACGCTCCCGCGGTATTTATTTCCGCGAAGACGGGCGCGGGCGTGGACCGGCTGTTCGGGATGATTCGCGACGCATTCAACTCGGCCTCGAAGCGGGTGACCACGGCCGAGCTGAATCGGTTCGTGGAGATGCTGGATTTCGATCGTGACATCAAGATTTACTATATGACCCAGCAGTCCGTGCGGCCGCCGTCTTTCGTTGTCTTCACGGACAAAGCCCAGAACATGCATTTTTCAACCGAGCGATTCCTGATGAACCAGCTACGCAAACGCTTCGGCTTTGAGGGGACGCCGATTGAGATTAAAACCAAGCGGCGGTAGCCGCTTGGTTTGGGGCTGGGGGCTAGGGGATCAGAAGCGATCGACCGGGCCTAACGAGAAACGAGAAACGAGAAACGTTTTTTATTCCGGCGACGCTTGGGCGCGGGCGCGTTTTAGTGGGGCGCCTACTGGATTTGGTTCGCGGACTTCAACTGTTTCGGGTTCGGCGCCGAACTTCGCTAACAGAGCGTAGACCAGGAATCCCACTACGAAGCTGTAGACTACCGCGGGCTGGCTGTACTCTTTTACCGCCGCTGGTACCGGCAGGAATGGAATGATCCCTACCAGGAATCCGAGCGCCCAGGCGGAGTAACCGGCCCAGTTGATGCCCTGCCTTGGTCCGGCCCACTTCTTTCCGGATAGCAGATAATCGGCAGCCATGGCGCCGCAGATGGGGCCGAAAGACGCGCCTACAATCTGGAAAAAAGGCACCAGGTTCGCGGCCACGCCGGTGATGGCCAGGATGATGGAAACCGTCACGCCGGTCATGGTGGAGGACATGCGCGGGACGCCGGGAATCATGGTGGAAAAGCTGTTGCCGGCGATGAAGGCGCAGAAGCAGGCCGGCGCGATGGAGGCAATGGCGAACAGGAAAAACGTGGCGCTCGCGAGCCATCCGCCGATGGAACCGATCACCGAACCGTAATCCCAATTCGCAAGCGATGGGTCCAGGCCCTTCGCGCCCATTACGGCCAGCAGCGGAAGCCCGCCCGCGTAGAGAATCGGCAGGGCGATGCCGGCCAATCCGCCCCGCTTGACGTCGGACGCATTGCGGCTGTTCATGCCGAAGTCGGCGCCGGCCGCTCCTGCTGTGGCGAAGAATCCGATCACGATGGCAATCAGGGTTGCGAAAGCCAGGGCCGGATTCGGATCGGGCACGGTGTATTTGGAAATTCCGCCGGCGGTTTTCCAGAACACGATCAGGATCATCAGGAAGGGAATCAGGTTCAGATAGAGCGACGCTTTGGCGACATACTGGATGCCCTTGACGCCCACGTATCCCATGATGAATCCCCACAGCACGGCGACGACGCCAAAAGTCAGGGTGCCGGGTTTCGCATCCATTTTGAGACCGCTCAGGATGAACGTAGTGGATAGATACGTACTGACGGCGAACCAACCGATCTGCAGCAATCCCATCAACAGGCCAGGCATCAGGTATCCGCCGGCGGTGCCGAAGGTGGAGCTGCCGACAACATAAAGCGGATAGCCGGTCTGCATTCCGAGCATGGCGGGCACGTAGTAGTAAAGGCCGTAGCTCAGCAATCCGGCAACTGCCAGCGCGGCAAAGCAGACCAGCGGTCCGCCGTGCGACACGGTTCCCTGCGCGATAGCGTTGTAAAAGCCGATCCACAGAAAGACTCCGGCGTAACTTGGCGCGGTATTGGCATACCAGGGCGCGCGATTGGAAACTGGGTTCGGCGTGGTTTTAGCTATGTAGCTGGGGAGAGTGGGCATGGGTGGGAGCCAGTATATCTCAACCACCGGTTCGCAGGCGAAAGCGCCTGCGCCACATTATTTGACTACTACTTTATCCACTGCCTGATTGTCGTATTCGTCGTTCACGCGCACGGCGATCACTTGTTCCCCGGACCCGCGATCGATTTCCAGGTGATAATCTTCTTCGGGTGAATCCGAGAGCCTGGTTACGGGGTGAATCTGCAGCCACTCGCCGCCGTTCACGGAGTATTCGGCTTTATCGATGTTGCTGCGGGCATCCTTGGCTTTCCAGCGAACCTCAATCTTGTTGCCGGAAACCGTGGCGGCCAGCTTCAGGATCTGCGGCGGCGTGTTGTCGATCAGGAACGGATCGCTCTCAAGCGATCCCTCCAGCGCCTGATCGCGCGGGTTCGAGGGAGAATCGGAAGCGGTTACGCGGATTACGTACTCGCCATCCGGAAACGCGGTGGTGTCAAAGCTCAGATATTTTTCCTTCACTGCGTCTTTGAGCAGCTGCCAGCCGGATTCTTTCACGCCGCGAATTTCAACCTTGTAACACAGCGAGTCGCCGTCTTCATCGAATGCGGACCAGCGCACGGCCTGGTGGCCCTTGGCATAGTTCAGGGTCTGCGAAGTTCCGATATCGAGTGAGGAGGAAGAGGAACTCCGGTGAGTCTGGCCGATGGGCGGAAGGGTAATGCTGTTGGACAGCGGAATGGAAAGAACAGGAGCGGGGAAGCGATAGTTGGGCGGCGTGATTTCGACGTCATCCACAGTGGGGGCTTCGTTCTTGGCGATGTAGGCGATCTCGACGTAGGAGACTTCCGCGGTTGATCCGGCAAGGTCGATCTTGTACTGGAAGAAGCGAGCGGCAGGGGAGCTGGAGCGGCCGCCTCCGCAGGAATCGCAGATGGCTTCGGCGGGGGAATCCGGGGTAAGCCGCGCCCAAGGGCTCCAGTTGCTCTCCGGCCGGTTGAGATTTCCACTGCGCGTGAGGACCGCGATGTTTCCCTTGCCGCGGTAGCTGATGCGCCCCCAATAGGAGAACGAAGAGGCATCCAGAATTTCGCTTTCAAACGAACCGGATTTTTCAAGACCGGGCCCCACGCGATAAACGCGGCCGATGTTGCCGGTAACGGCGTACAGCTCGCCGTTCGAACCTCTTCCGAATCCGGTGACCTGCGTGGGCGAGGCATCCAGAAGCTCGGTGGAGATGACATCGGAATCCAGCCGGTATATTTTCCCGCGGTTCCCCGTTCCTAGCAGCGGCAGCCCATTCGAGTCGAAAGAAATGGCGTAGACGATATCCTGGCTGCTCGACCAGCTCTTGCGCGGCGATCCATCGGGATTGATGCGATAAACTTCAGATCCGCCGGAGATGGCAGTTCCTCCGCCGGCGCCGAAAGAAGGGGGTGGGCTGATGTGCACCGGAACGGCGGTCATGCTAGGCCCGGCAATAACGACGTTCGCCGGCGCCGGCGGCGGCGCTGGAGCGGGCGAGGGGACCGTGAGCGTTTTGTTGCCAACCGCAGCCGCGTAGATAGCGCCGTCCTTAGCTACCGCCACCGCGGTGATCTCACGCTTGGGCGCCTGATACAGCACGAAGCCCTGGCCCGACGGCGACACCCGAAGAATCAGGCCGCCCGGCTCAGTGCCGACGATCAGATTATCCTCACCGTCGATGGCCAGCGACCGCGCGTGAGTCTCCTCGGTTTTGAAAAACACCGAGCCTTTGCCGTCGCGGCCGACGCGATGAATCTCGCCTTGATCTCCGGTGGCCACGAAAAGATCGCCTTTGCGGTTGAAGGCCAGCGCCCAGATATATTTCTGATGCGGATCGTAGAACAGTTGCGGCTTGCCATCCGGGCCGATCTTATAGACCTTGCCGTCGGGATCGGTGGCGGCGTACACCTGGCCGCTCGAATCGACGGCGATAGCGTGAATTTCCAAGCCCTCCAGCTCCGCGAAAGTGCGGCCCTTGCCGGACGCATCAATCTGGAACAATTTGGCGGACCCGCTGCCGGAGCCTCCGCCGGCGGTGTACAGGTTTCCCTTGGAGTCCGAGGCGATGGCCCACAGATAAGGAGTGGAAGAATCGAAGACCTCCGTAAATTCCGGCGCCGGGAAGATGCGGCCGTCGCTGCGTAGCGAGAGATTGTGGAGACTTCCCTTTTCAAAGTCGGACCGGTCGCCCTGCTCCCAGAAACGGGTTTCGACTGCAAGGCAGACGCCAAGGGTGACGAATGCCACCACTGAGAATTTTAGGATTTTCATTTACCAGGTAGCTTCCGAGTTACTTGTTACTTCACCGTCACTACTTCACTGTGTCACTTTACCGTCTCACTTTACCGTGACCCTGAGCGAGTAGCTGCCGTCGATCAGCAGATCGAAAGGAATGCTGCCCTGCTCGACGGCGCTTTCAGACGAGCTTACCAGGTGCCGGCTGGCGGTGCGGCCGGTTTGCATCACGTTCACAACCGAGGCCGGAAGGCTGGGAAGCGTCTTGTCCTCATAGAACACCGTGGGGCGCGGTTCCACCAATGAAATATAGACCTTGTTGTTGCTGCGTTCCTGATTGATCAGGGAAATGGTTTGCGGGATATCCATGAAGCGATCGGCCAGGCCGGCAACACTCTGCATCCTGTTCAGCGTTTCGGCGTCGCTGACTAAGATGCGGTGCTCGCCTTTGGGCAGATCGGGCGGGATTCGCAAGGTGAAATCGCGTTCCAGCCGTTCGCCGCGATAGGGCCGCAGGAAAACGCGGAGGGGAACTTCCGAACCGGCGTCCACTTCGCTCGACGGAATCCAGGCGTTCTCGATAATGGCCATGCGGCGCTCGGGAAGAATGTCGATGGTGGCATCCACGCTCTTGAGCTTGGGCATCTCCACCGGATTCAGGAACAGGCGGTTGAACCTTTCGCCCCACCATCCGGCCAATTGGATAGGCGCGGGCGCGGGCGCTTCACTTGATGCCAGCATGGTGGACATGGAAAGGCCCGGCTGGCCGTCAAACTCCACTTTGCCGCTCAAGCGATAGGTTGTCTCTTCCGCGAAATCGTTCAAACCAGAAATGGAGTTGAACAAGGTCAGCATCATCAGATAGGGCGTCCACTTCTGCTGCACGAAGACGCTGAAATGCAGATCTTTTTCCTTGCGCACGGCATTGTTGTCGCCGAAGGAGCGCACTTTAACGGTTACCGGGACCATGGCGGCGGTGGCGCCGAGTTCGCCCATGATGGCGCTATGCCGGTCCTGCCGCAGCGCGCCTACTATCTCTGTCGCGTTGCCGAATTTGTTGGGCTGAAACTGCGATGCCAGGGTCATCAATACTTCGGATTTGGCCATGGGCATGTCTACCGGGCCCAGGTTGAAGATGGGGTGCCCGCAGGCCAGCATATGCTTGCCGTCGTTATATGTCACGGTGCACATTCCGCTGACGCTCATGTCGCCGGTCACCAGGACAGCGCTGACCGCGTCACCCGGTTGCAGCGAGTGCTGCCAGCCCGGGGCGGGTTTCGAATCCGTCAGCGTGCTGGATGCTCCGCCGGCGGCGACGGTCAGGCCCATCTGCTGGAAGAACGGGCTGAACTCGCGCAAAACGCCCTCATTGAAACCGGCAAACGTTAACGGCGTTTCAATGGGAACCATGGTTTCGTTCGATGGAAAATTGCCCGATGCGCCGGCGGAAACCACCTGTGCCAGCATGCCGGATGAAACCGGGGCCGATTCGCGGACCGCGACTTTGTCCGGCGTGCGGGCGTCAGCGGGACGCGAATCGTCGAAATCGTTCACTTCGAGCATCAGCTCGATGGGCGTGATGCCGCAAATGGCGTCCGGTGAAAACACGCTGAAGCGCAGCGCCACGGCGCCCACCAGCTTGCCGTCGATATATACCGGGCTGCCGCTAAATCCGCCCGCCACGTTGGTGCGTATCGCCTTGCCGCCCATTTTGCCCAGAATGATGTCCTGGTGCGGGCCCCATTGGTTCTTGAGGATGCCGACTATTTCCACTGGAATGGCTTCCGGCTCATCGCCGGCAAGCACCGTCCAGGCATAACCTTTCATGCCAGGTTTCAGATCGGCTTCTTTGAAAATCTCAACTTTTCCGGATTTGGGGCGGACGGGCGCGGGCTCTTGCGCAGACACGACATATGAGCACGCAAACGCCACAACGAATGCGGCAAACTTCTGCATGGAACTCCTTATAATCAGTATATCGACGTGAAGCACCCGGGGTGCTGTTCCTATTATGATCCAGATTTTCCTTCTTGGGTAGAAGAACACTTCGGCTTGTGGTTTGGTGGTGGGGCAGGATGTCATCCTGCGGCGGGTTGCTAACCCGCCCCGTCTGCGCCGATTGGCAATCGGCGAGCAGGTGACAACAGTTGACAACCTGCCCACGCGCTCACGCGATGTCAGGGTTGCGGGTAGGTGCCGTCGGGGTTGTAGCCGCCGCCGGAGTCTTGATCCAACTCGGCGGGCTGCTCCGGAGCCGTGTCCGTCACCTGCTCCTTGGGCTTCTGCTGTTCGGTCAGTTCATCGATCATTGGCTGAATGATTTTTTTTGGCCCACAGTGTGTCTCCTTTCTACCTGGATTCTATGGAGCAGCCAGCCGGCGGGCGTCGGATGGATCTTCGCAAATGAATGAAAATGGAGCAGCTAGAGTGCAATAATACAGGTGACTGACGGAGCGTGCTAAGTTGTCGATGGCGTCGCAGGCCGAGCTTTAGCTATCGAGGAAGCCCCGGCGTTGGCGGTAAAGAAGGAGCCGGAAGTCTTCGGGGAGGATAGCTCAGTGGTTTATCATGCAGTCGTTGCGGGAAGCAGTTTGTGTGTCGAACCCATTCGGCGCTAATCGGGCAGACCCACTTGAGAGCACCTAGGGTTTCCGCATATAGCTTGTTGAGATCGAACTTCAGGATAGGCTCGTGATGAGCAATGCGATTCCGTAGTGTCCTGATGCGCTCCAATTGGTCGAATATCTCAGATCGACTGATCGAGGCAATAGACACAATGCCGTCTTTGTCCCGCTTCTCTACAACAGCATGGGGAAACGCTTTGTGAAGGTGGGGAACCCAAAGACTCTTCTCGTATCGCGTGGAGATTAGGGAGGTCCAGAAGCCGAGGTTTAATTCGGCCACGACACCTCCAGGGGTTACGCAGCGACCGTTATGGCTTATCTCATACTTTGCTGCCGTAATTTTTTCGGCCTGGATATCTTCCAGAGTGAAGTTGTCAAACCACATAGGGCCGTAAGCGGTACATAGCACCCTATGAATGGAATTTCTCAGACCTACTTCAGCAGCTTGAGTCACGCCGTACAATGCTTCTGAGAGGGCGGTATTCCGCTCATATATCAAGATTGCCTTGGCTCGGCTGCCGCCGGCTCTGGCTATATACGGCTGGAGCCTTTCGGGGGACAGAGCTAACTCCAATGCTATGATCTCGTTAGCAGCGTATGCAAATGCTTTCACCGGATTAGCCATAATAATCTTGCCGTTTATCTAGCTTCTATCGTATACTTGACTCGTGAGCTTTGGTGCCACCGCTGCCGCAAGGCATGTGCCCACGGCGTAGAAATAGTTTAGCTAACGGGCCGTGACCTCTTTTGAGGGCGGCCCGTTTTGCTTTACCTGCCAACCATGAGCCAGTTAGCCCGCCATCGCAAGTAGCGAGCCGGCTCTTTCATGGTGCGGCCCCGGTCGTCGGTGAACTTGGGCGGCGGGGTTATGTTCCTCTCACGGTTATTGGTGCCAGCACAGCGCACGGCACTTACTGAACCGTCCCCTTTTCGTATTCGTCAAGACGATCAATTAGGTCCGAAAAAAACTTTCGATCAGCCGGAATCAACGCAAGGAAGTTCATACTAACGGAAAGTGTCAGGGTTCCACCGCTAGCAAGTTTGATGATGCGAGTATTGCCATCTACCGCGCCGCTGGGTGGCGTGGGCGCTGGCGGATCAACTCGTTGCTTCAGAGTACGCTTTTTTCTAATGCCTCCATTCGTTGCCACCTTGGTAAGCAACGGCGAAACGGGTATGCCCAAGTAGGTAATTGCCCCCAAGAAAAAACGTATGGCCTTCTCGCGTGTGTCCCCGCTGACGCCGTAAGATTTCTCGATTTTTTCAGAAATCTCAGCCGGGGTGGTCTTCAAAAGGTCAAGAGCAAAGAGATCAGCGTACCGTTCCCCAATGATCTCTCCCAGTTGTTGTTTGCGGATCGCCTCATCCTTCACCGCCAATGATTGCAGTAGCGCGGTTGGCTTTCCGTTGTCTTCCGTTAGCCCCAAGAACTTATAGGCGGTCAACAGTTGACTTACTACGGCTGGGTTGAGGCCTGGATATACCGTCTTGTCTATCCGATTCGGAATAGCCTGAGAAAGGCTCTCGATGGCGTTTTTGAATGTGCCCCAAGCCACATATACCGCAGCGGGGGTTTTTTTGTCCGATTCTGACATCTTGCAATCTCCTTCACTCATACCGTCCGCTTTAAGTATAACCCGGATACGGTATATACCGTCAAGTGATTTCAGGATATTTTTGATTGCGTCAGTGATTCATACCGAATTAAGATAGTATCATGAATAGACATCTGGTTGAGAACACTGAGGTTACCGTAAGCTGCTACGGCGGATCTTGTGCTCGACTTGTCGTTGTTAAGGATCTTGGAAAGGTTGTGGTGGTCTGCTCGAAAGACGAACTTCAACAGTCCGTTCGTGAATCAAGAGAGCCGCGGTCTTTGGGTTTTCCGCGAGAAAGCGTTGTAACGGTTCATTCCAAATGAGGCCGCGCGGCAATAATATACGTGGCTGACGGAGCGTGCGGCAACGTGCCAGGCCAGCTGGTCCGCCAAAAAAAAACAGTCGCACACGTAGATTCACTTCGGTGGGGTGAATTGGTGCACTTGACTTTACCTCGTAGGTCTTGCTCCATATGGTCCAACGGACCTTTTCCAGGAACAAAACGTGCACCTGCTCCACTCGGCTAAAGTGGTTCAAGGTGGAGTACGATTAAAAGAGAGACTAACAGGAAGGAGCGATTCCCATGGCTGAAACGTCCGCGTTCAAAGTCGCCAAGGTAATTTTGCACCTTGCTGGCGAACGAAATATCAGCATTACGAACCTGAAGCTTCAAAAGCTCCTGTACTACAGCCATTTTGCCCCCCGAATTTCTGGCTGCTCTTCTAGAGGAGTTGCACGCGATCTGCCAAGGGCAAGTCTGTGATTTAGCCGAGTTCAACAACCGACGCCACAGCCACAGACTCGACTTCCTTCAAACAACTGAACCCGATGGATTCGTCCATTTGGGAGAGCAAGTAGATCCGGAAGAATATTGGCAGTTCGCGGTACAAGAGAACCACACATGGAGAGTTCACGGTTTCTTCATTGCGTCGGTGTTCTATCTAGTGTGGCTAGACCCTGGCCACCGACTTTGTACGGTATCCTGATCTCGCTGACCCCGGAGAGTCCGGTAACTACACTAAGTAGCGGCCTCGATGGCCTGGCCTTCGCCGGCATCCCGGCCCATTTCAGGATCATGCCGTATACTACGCGGCACGCCCAGAGCGCGTGCGCTAGGTAGAGGCCTCGTTGGCCTGGCCGCCCCGCGGCAGGCCCGTCCATTTCAGGATCATCCCGCACACCGCGTCGGTGAAGGCCTGAATGTCGGTGGGCTTCTGCACGTACTGGCATGCGCCCAGGGCCAGCGCCTCCTCAATTTCGCGCTCGTTCCAGGAGGAGCTGAAAACTACCACCGGCACATGCCGGCTGGAGTAGCGCTTCAGCAGCGCGTTGCCGGATATTTTGGGAATATTCAGATCCAGAACGATCAGCGAGGGTTTGAGATTGACATCCCCGAGCATCTGCAGGGCCTGTTCGCCGTCGCGGGCGACATGGAGCTTCACCGGCAACTGGCAGTCAGCCAGAATCTGCCCAATGAGCAAGGTATCCCCGGCGTTGTCTTCAATCAGCAGCACTTCCACTGGCTTCATTGTTCCTTCCCTGCTCGGGAGTGTGACTCTCCACCCGTCATTGGGTTACAGAATTTTAGCAGGTAATAACCCTAGGCGAAAGAGAAATTGCGCGTGACGGACCCACTAACGTTTGATTAAGGCCCGTGCAGTATCCTCTTATCCCGCCCCTTCTGGCGCTCGCCGCCGGAATTCTCGCATCGCACTGGGTCCGATTTGGGAAGGGGGAGCTGCTGCTCGCCCTCTCGTTACTGGTTGCGCTGGCGCTCGCGGGGTTACGATACTCCCCCCGCGTAGCCACGGCTGGTTGTTTGACAGCCGTGCTGCTGTTTGGGGCGCTGATCGCGGAGGTGCACCGGCCGGGACGGACGCCCCAGATTGACGCCAGCTCCCGCGAGACGGTACTGTTGAGCGGTTGCGTGGTGGAGCCCTCTGCTTTCTACCAGGGCCGAGATCAGTTCACGGTGGAACTGGCTCCCCGAGCCCGCGCTCGCGTGACGCTGACGGTTCCCGATGGCGGGAAACCTCCCGAGCTTCGCTACGGCCAGAAAGTGGAGTTTGAGGGGCGCGTCCGCCCGGTGCGCAATTTTCAGAATCCCGGCGCGTTCGATTACGAAGGGTTATGCCGCGCGCAGCCATATCTACTGGACCGCATCAATAGCCGCGGACCGCTTCATCACCGTGCAGCCGGGGCGTTGCGGGTCTGAATTCTTTGCGTGGATTTTTGCTTTGCGTACCGCCGCGCTGAATCGTATCGACGGTCTGTATGAAGGCAATGCCTATGCCACCGGCATCATGGAAGCCACGCTGATCGGCGAGTCCGGCAAGCTGGAAAAGATCTGGACCGATCATTTTCGGCGCACCGGCACGTATCACATGCTGGTGATCGACGGTTTGCACATCACCGTGCTGGCCGCGTTTCTGCTGTTTCTATTGCGGGTCTCGTTCGTTCCCGAGCTGGGTGCGCTGGCCTTAGCGGCGGCGGCGCGTGGCTCTATGCGCTGGTTTCCGGATGCAACGCGCCGGCGGTGCGGGCGGCCGGAGGGTTCACTTTTTACCTGGCCTGCCGGTACTTCTACCGGCGCCGAAGGCTGCTGAATCTGTTGGCCGGCGTGGCCATGCTCTATCTGGTGGTGGACCCCGGCCAATTGTTCGATGCCGGCTTCCAGCTCTCATTCCTCGCCGTGGCGGCCATCGCGGCGCTGGCCATCCCGCTGCTCGAAGCCAGCTCATTGCCATTCTCGCGGGGACTTTCCGGAATCACGGAGGCGAACCGCGATCCACGCCTCGCGCCTGAGGTCGCGCAGTTTCGCGTGGAACTGCGATTACTTGCCGAGACATTATCCTGCTATCTCAAAATCCCCGTAGCCTGGCTGGGGCGGGCGCTGGCTTTCGCGGCGCGGCTAGGCCTGTATGCGTACGAGATGGCGGTGATTTCAACCGCGATTCAGATCGGGCTGGCCGTTCCGATGGCCATGTATTTTCACCGCATCTCGCTCTCGGGATTTTCGGCGAATGTACTGGTTGTTCCCTTGCTCGCGCTGGTGGTTCCCGCCGGATTTATCGCCATCTTTACCAATTCGCATTTCGTGGCGATGATCGCGCAGTGGCTGCTGGAGGCTGGACAGAAAGTGGCGGATTGGCATCTGCGCTTTGAGCCGGATTGGCGCGTGGCCGACCCTCCCTTGTGGCTGGGCCTGGCATTTTCGGCCGCGCTCGTGGTCTTTGCGATAGCGGTGGCGAACGCACCCTTGCGTGCCGTGTTCGCACTCTTGAGAACACCAGTTGGAGCAGAACCAGGCGTTCACCCGAGTGTGAACGCGGCCCGCAGGGGTGCGTGCGCCACGGCTGGTGGGGTTGTAGTTGTGCTATTCATCCTCATCTTTTGGCATCCGTTTCCGCCACACGTTTGGCCTGGGCAATTGGAGCTGACGGCCATCGACGTGGGCCAGGGCGACAGCCTGCTGGTGGCGTTTCCCGACGGCAAGCTGATGTTGGTGGATGGCGGAGGGTTCCTGACTTTCGGACGCCACGCGAAATCGAAGATCGATATGGGCGAAGATGTGGTCTCGCCCTATCTCTGGCAGCGATCCATCCGGAGGGTGGACATAGTAGTGCTCACGCACGCCCATGACGATCACGCCGGCGGGCTGCCGGCCCTGATCGAGAATTTTCATCCGGCGGAATTGTGGACTGGAGCCACGCCCCCGAGCGCGGCCTGGTTCGCGGTTCGCAAGAAGGCGCAATCGCAGGGTGTAAAGATCATGGCCATGCGGAGCGGCAGGAACTTCGATTTTGGCGGCGCGCGTGTCGAGATCCTGTCGCCGCCTCCTGACTACGTGCCTGCCGCGAGCCCCAAAAACAATGACTCGCTGGCTATGCGCCTCACATATGGAAGACGCTCGTTTTTGCTCACCGGAGACATGGAGAAGCCCATGGAGCTGGGAGCGCTGGCTGCCGGAGAGCCGCTCGCGGCCGACGTCCTGAAAGTGGGACACCACGGCAGCAATACATCCAGCACCAGGGAGTTCCTGGACGCCGTGGCACCCACTTTCGCGGTGATCTCGGACGGCTTTGAAAACTCTTTCCACCATCCCCATCCGCTGGTGTTGGAACGGCTTCTGGCTCATCACGCGGAGGCCTTGCGCACCGACATGCAGGGACTTATTACGGTGAGGACGGATGGACGGCGAATCTGGGTGGAAACCTATCGCCCACCCACACGTCATTAAAACACCGGCATTCATTGGTCCTGCTATTTTTGGTTAGCGTTCCGTGATGCTTGGATTACTGATACTATGGTAGCGTCAGAGGTCTTCACAAAAATGCGCACTTCTCGCTGGTGCCTGCGGTTCGCTCTGCTGGCTCTCCTTTACAGCCCGATACATTCCAATCTTGCCGCTCAGTCGGAAGCGGATGTGAACGCGAGCATCAAGAAGTTCACCTCCGTTTACGAAACTGTGGAAACGAACTTCGCGCAGAAGGTAGATCCGGACCGCTCCGTTTACCGCGGGGCCATTCCGGGCATGCTTCGAACGCTCGATCCGCATTCGAATTTCTTCGATCCCAAGGCGTATGCGCTGCTGCGGGAAGGCCAGGCCGGCCACTATTACGGTGTGGGCATGTGGGTAGGCGCGCCGCTGGGCAAAGTGATTGTGATGTGGCCGTTCGAAGGGTCACCCGCGTTTCGCGCCGGTTTGAGACCCGGCGATGAGCTCATCGCGGTGAACGACACCAACACCGAGCACTCTACCGTGTCGCAAGTGTCCAGCATGCTGAAAGGCCCCCGGGGCACGCCGGTTACGGTCACTGCGCGGCGCGTGGGAAGTCCCGAACCGCTGCACTTTGCTCTGAACCGCGATAACGTCCCGCGCGATAGCGTGACAACGTTTTGGCTGCGTCCCGGCATCGCCTACATGAAGATTGAAGCGTTCAACGAGACCACCAGCCACGAGGTGGACACGGCGCTGGCGAAATTCCCGGAAAGCCAGATCGAAGGGCTGGTTCTGGATCTGCGCGGAAACGGAGGCGGGTTAGTCCAGGAATGCGTTAACGTGGCTGACCACTTTTTGCGCAAGGGACAACTGGTGGTGTCGCATCACGGCCGCGCATCGGCGGAGACCAAGTTCGTGGCCAAGCATGGCGAGCGCGGACGCGAGTATCCCATGGTGGTGCTGGTAGACCGTGGCACCGCTTCGGCTTCTGAAATTCTTTCGGGCGCCCTGCAGGATCACGACCGGGCCTGGATCCTGGGTGAACAGACATTCGGAAAAGGCCTGGTGCAGGCGCCGTTTCCGCTCTACGGAAACAGCGCGTTGCTGTTGACCATCGCCAAATACTATACGCCCAGCGGGCGCCTCATCCAGCGGGACTATGAGCATCAGGGATTTTACGAATACCTGAGCCGGAGTGAAGGCCACTACGATCCCAAGGACATGAAGAAAACCGATAGCGGCCGGGTGGTGTTCGGCGGCGACGGAATCACGCCGGATGAAAAGTACGATACACCGAAGTTAACCCGGCTGGAAGGGGAACTGGTGGGCGGAAACGTCACCGAGTTTTTCCTTTACGCGCCTGAGTTTTTTGCCACCCATCCCAAAACTCACATCACCAAAGAGTGGAAACCGGATGACGATGCCATTGATGGCTTCCGGGCATTTGTAGCCAAGCAGGGCGCCCAGTTCACTCCTGAAGAGTTCGATCACGACCGTCCCTGGATCGCGGAACGGCTGCGCGAAGAGCTGCTCATCACGGCATTCAGCAAGGATGTATCGGATGAGATTCTGGTGCGCAACGATCCGGAAGTGTTAAAGGGCATGGACGCGCTGGGATCTTCCAAGGCACTGCTCGACCGGGCTCGCGAGACGCTGGCGGCCAAGAAATCCGCAGCGACATCGGAAGCAAGATAGTACTTCGGCGGAGTGAGCGGCCTGGCCCTGTACTAGTACTTTCTGTTCCCGCTACGCCTTGCCAATCATTATATTTATTGACATACTTGGTGTGGCCTTCGGAGGGCTCATTAAAAATTATGAAGCGACAAGTAGCACTATGTCTCGGAATATTAGCGTACCTCGGCTCAGCGGTTTCAGCGCGCGCCGATTACATTTTCAGTTTCAATAAAGCCAGCTCAGGACCTTCGCTGACTACATCCAACGCGGATCAGTCCACCAACATCGCCAATTATATGGATGCCATCATCGGATGTTCGGGCTGCGTTACCGTATCCACCGGCGTAGCGGTGGCCCAGGAGTATAACGCCGATGGGAATGTGGTCGGGCCGACTGGCACCTCACTCACTCTAGGCAACAGCGAGAACGCAGCGAATAACGGGGTTACACCCAGCGCCTATGGCAGTGACAACTACATTTCCAACATGGCGACGAATGCCAATGGAACGGGCGACGACCAGCTATCCCAAGGGATAACGATCACCCTCTCGAAAGGGTACTCGTTTACCGGAACCTTCAGTTTCGACTACGAGATCTTTCCCGACATCAGTTGCACGCAGCTGAATTCCACCCATTGCGGCACCTACAACTCTACGACCGGCAAGTATGCCGATCAGCCGGACCTGGATTTCTCGGCCAATGGCAGCACTCCGCAGAGCACCACATTCTGGGGCATAACGCCATCATCCACGGGAGCCGATGGTAGCTCCGTCAAATCTCCCGACAGCAATAACGAGCTGGCTCCGCAATACATTGGGGAATCCGGAAACTTCACCCTGACGGGCGCCACCGTTCTTTCCTTCCAGGATTGGCCGGCCGCCATCGGCGTGGACAACCTGAAGCTGGTGACCACCACCACACCGGAGCCGCGCGGTTATGCGTTTATCCTGGGTGGGCTGATGCTGGCGCTCTTCGTGGGTACCAAGCTGCGTCAGAGCCACACCAAGTCTCTGAACTAAACGCCGTCCTTCTCGGCTTTGCATCGCGCCACTTCTCCACAAGAGAAGTGGCGTTTTTTATTTTTTTTGAAGGTTCCAGTACTACCGTAAGGTTCCCGCAAACAAGGCGGCGTGCTATATTCCAAACGTGAAAGGCGTCGTATTGGCAGGCGGCACGGGCAGCCGGCTGTTTCCCCTAACCAAGATCACCAACAAACACTTGTTGCCGATCTATGACAAGCCCATGATTTATTACCCCATCCAGACCCTGGTGGATGCCGGGATCAAGGAAATCCTGGTGGTGACCGGCGGGCGGAACTCGGGCGACTTCCTGCGGCTGCTGGCCAACGGGCGGGAATTCGGGTTGAAGCATCTGGACTATACCTATCAGGAAGGCGAAGGCGGCATCGCCGACGCCCTGGCGCTGGCCGAACATTTCGCCGACGGCCAGAAGATCTGCGTGGTTCTGGGCGACAACATCATCGAAGGCAATGTGCGCGAGGCGGTGGATGATTTCAAGCAGCAGCCCTCGGGCGCCAAGATCCTGCTGAAGGAAGTATCGGACGCCGAACGGTTCGGAGTGGCCGAGCTGCGCGACGGCCGCATTGTAGGAATCGAAGAGAAGCCCAAGCATCCAAAATCCAATTACGCGGTAACCGGCATTTACATGTACGACGAGACGGTGTTCGAAAAGGTGCGGGTGCTGGAGCCCTCCGGGCGCGGAGAGCTGGAGATCACCGACGTCAACAACGCCTACATCCGGGAAGGTTCCATGACATATGGATACCTGAGCGGCTGGTGGACCGATGCGGGTACCTTCGAGTCACTGCTGCGGGCGGCCAATCTGGTGGCCGAGACGCGGGCGAAGCATACTGAGACGGAGTTGGTGAAACCATGAGCGCTGCGGTGAGCGAGGGGTTAGAGATTGCGACGCCCGAGTGCGAGAAGGGGCTGGGGCAGGTAATTCTCGGGCCGGACTCGAAGGATTTGATACCTGGCGTGCGGATTCATCCGTATCCATTGTGGCCCGATGATCGCGGCTATTTTCTGGAAGTGCTGCGGGTGGGCCAGGGCATGGCGGGGGAGTTTCCTACAGGATCGACGCAGGTTTCGGCCGCGCTAAGCTATCCGGGGACCATCAAGGCATTCCATTTTCATCGCCACCAGACGGACTGCTGGGTGCCGGTGCAAGGGATGTTCCAGGTAGCGCTGGTGGATCTGCGCAAGCAATCGCCGGCATTCGGCGCGCGCAATACGTTGTATGTGGGAACACTGCGGCCGTGGCAGCTATTGATTCCGCCTGGAGTAGCGCACGGCTACAAAGTGATTGGCGAGGGGCCGGCAATGCTGGTATATGTTACGGACCGGTTCTACAATCCCAAAGACGAAGGCCGCATTCCGTACAACGATCCGCAGATCAAATACGATTGGGAGACGCAGCACAAGTAGCGCGCTTCCGAACCGCGACCGGTAAGAAGCTGTGAAAAAATCGGGAGGCACGCGGGGTTGGCAGACGGAAGCGTCTGCCCCACATTGACGCACAAGGATTTACGATTAAGTGGCGCAGGCGCTTTCGCCTGCGAACCGATTTTTTCACAGCTTCTAAGCCTAAGGGAGTCGTGCCTTTTGGTTCCGGCTACGCAGGCGAAAGCGCCCGCCCCACATTGGCTCGTGAGTGGGGCAGGCGCTTCCGCCTGCCAATTGGCGGTGCTTTTTCACGCGCTGGCCCGTTGATCGTAATTCCTGGCGTAATACGATTGGTACTCGCCCGACTTCACATCTCGCACCCACTGGTGGTTGGTGCGATACCAGTCCACTGTTGCCTGTAAGCCGCGCTCGAAATCCATTTGAGCACTCCACCCGGTTTCTTTCGCCAGCTTGGCGCTCGAGAGCGCATAGCGCCGGTCGTGCCCCGGCCGATCCGTCACCCTGGTCATCAAACTGGCCGGCTTGCCGGTGATGGCCAGAATCTGTTCGATCACCCAGCGGTTGGCCACCGAGCGATTCCCGCCGATATTGTAGATCTCGCCGTCCCGGCCCTTCTCCAGAATGGCCAGGATAGCCCGGCAGTGATCCTCCACATACAACCAATCCCGCACCTGCATCCCGTCGCCATACACCGGCAGCGATTTGTCCTCCAAAGCATTGGAGATCATCAACGGAATCAGTTTCTCCGGAAACTGGTAAGGACCGTAGTTGTTGGAAGCGCGCGTCACCATCACCGGCATTTTGTAGGTCTTGAAATAGCCCAGCGCCAGTAAATCCGATCCGGCTTTGGATGCCGAGTACGGGCTGCTGGGCTGCAGCGGGAAATTCTCGTCGGCTTCAAGCGGCGCGTCCAGACTGCCATAGACCTCATCGGTGGAGACATGAATGAACCGGCCCACCGCTCTGGCGCGCATGCTCTCCAATAAATTGAAAGTACCGCGCAGGTTGGTTTCAAACACCGGCTCAGGCGAGAAGATGCTGCGATCCACATGCGATTCGGCCGCGAAGTGGACCACCGCATCGGGCCTGGTTTCCTCGAAGATCCGGCGCAGCCCATCCTGATCGCACAGATCGGCCTTGTGAAACCGGTAGCGCGGATTATCGGCCACCGAGGCCAGGTTTTCCAGGTTTCCGGCGTAAGTGAGTTTATCGATATTGACGATCTCAATGGAGTTATTTTGGAGGGCCAGGCGGACAAAGCAAGAGCCGATGAATCCGGCGCCTCCGGTAACCAGGATTTTCATTGAGACACCTTCCAATTCCACGCGGTCTTGACGATCTCTTCCAACGTGGAATGCTCGGGCCGCCAGCCCATTTGCCGCGCTGATTTGTTGGCATCGGCGACAAGGCAGGCAGGATCGCCGGCCCGCCGGCCCACCTCACGCACCGCTGCTTTCCGTCCGGAAACTTTCTCTACCATCGCTACCACCTCTCGCACGGAGTGCCCCTGGCCGGTGCCCAGATTGAACGCATCGCTGGCCTTGCCGGCATCCAGATAGCCAAGAGCGGCCAAGTGGGCGTGGGCCAAATCCGTGACATGCAAGTAGTCCCGAATGGCGGTTCCATCCGGCGTGTCGTAGTCGGTTCCGTAGATTTCCAAAGGTTGATTAGGTTCGCTTGCCGCACGAATCGCCAACGGAACCAGATGTGTCTCCGGGTCATGATTTTCGCCCAGCTCTCCCTCCGGGTCCGCTCCCGCCGCGTTGAAATAGCGCAGCGCTACCCAGCGCAAGTCATGGACGCAGCCGTACCAATGCAGCAGCCGCTCCACCATGAGCTTGGATTCCCCATAAGGATTCACTGGTTGCTGAATGTGATTCTCGGTAATCGGGATTTCCAGCGGGTTTCCATATGTCGCGCAAGTAGACGAGAAAACCATTTTCCGGATATTGCGTGAGCGCATGGCATCCAACAGATTCAGGGTGTTGACTAGATTGTTCCGGAAGTACAATTCTGGAGCCCGCATCGACTCGCCGACGGAGGCGAAAGCGGCAAAGTGGAATACGGCGTCAATTGGATACTCGGCGAATACTCTATCGAGCACGCTCCGGTCGCCGACGTCCGCCTCAATGAGGGGCCCCCATTTCACGGCCTCGCGGTGTCCCCGCTGCAGATTATCCAGGACAACCGGCTGCATGCCGGCCTGGGCCAGGATCTTCGCCGTATGGCTGCCGATGTAGCCGGCCCCGCCGGTAACCAGGACGTGCACGCGTTCTTCGATGTTACCGTACTCGATGGGCAAGCCGGAGGCTTACGCTACGGTCGGTTTCCTGGCCACCACTACCAGTGACAATCCCGGCCATGGCATCAGGCCATCCACGCGCCGCCAAAACCACACCGTTTTGTCGAAAATCTTCAGCGTCACTTTGCTGATGCGTCTCCGGCGCAGCACCTTCCCGTACAACCACCATCCCAGTGTTCCAATTTTATTGAGTTGCGAGATGCGCTCGATTTCGAATCCCTGCGTGGTCAACAATGCCAGAAGTTCGGTTTTGCTGAAACGCCGCCGATGGCCCAGCGTTCGATCCAAGCTGCCGTAAAGCGCCGGGCTCTGCGGCGCCAAAATCAAGATGTTGCCTCCCGGTCTCAAGACCCCGCCGGCGGATTCGATCACCAGCCCGGGCTCTGCCGCATATTCCAGTACATTCACGCACAGCACTGTATCAAACGGCCCTCCGGCGTTTTCGAAATCCTCCGGCCGCCCTGGATCCAGCCGCAGCACGGACACGTTGGGCGTACGCAGAAAACGGTTGCGCAGGGCGTGCAGATACAGCGGATCTTCCTCCGCGGCCACGTACTGCAGCCGGCGGCCCATCAGCCGGCCGGTTATATTTCCGATTCCGGCGCCAAGTTCCAGCACCGTATCGCCCAGGTGCGGGCGCAGCACTCGCGCCAGCCAGGCCAGATATTGCGGCGTGCCGGTGAGGTTGTTAAGAAACGCGCGTCCGTACGGTTCCACGTACAGATCGTCAATCAGCCAGAAGTGCAGGATCACGCCCAGCGCTTTCACGCCATCCTTCCAGCCGATCTTCTTGCCTTCTTCGTAGGTGCGGCCATGATAGCTGATGGGTACTTCATAGATGCGCAGCTTCCGCTTGGCGGCCTTCATGGTGATCTCCGGCTCAAATCCGAACCGGTTGGAGCGAATCGGGATGCTCTTGAGCAGGTCTGTCCGAAACACCTTATAGCAGGTCTCCATATCGGTGAGGTTCAAATTGCAGAACATATTGGAGAGCAGCGTCAGGTATTTGTTGATCATGGAATGCCAGAAGGGCAGCACGCGAGTTTGCTCGTCCACCAAATAGCGCGAGCCAAATACCGCGTCGGCATTGCCATCGAGCAAGGGCCGCAGCAGCCGGGGATATTCGGAAGGGTCGTATTCGAGATCGGCGTCCTGCACCAGGCAGAAATCGCCGGACGCCTGCTCGATCGCGGTTCGCACGGCCGCGCCTTTGCCCTCGTTCACGGTCTTGCGGACCAGACGGATGCAGGGCTCTTCGGACGCCATGCGATCCAGAATCGCCGCGGTTCCGTCGGTGGAGCAATCATCCACGATGATCAGCTCTCGATCCATGTTTTCGGGAAGGGGTGCGGCCAGCACCAGGGCCACGACTTCGCTCTACCACGGTGCGCTCGTTATAGACGGGAATGAGGATGGAAAGCCGCAACTCCTCAGTATAGTGGGAGCGATTCCCCGGCAATCAAAGCCTGGGCTGTGAAGTAAGCTAAGCGCTCGAATCCCTTCACCTCAGTACATTAGTACTAAGTAGATAAAATGTACTCGCGTACTAAGTAGATAATCATTTCCAAAAAAGTTATTCGTCTCGCTGTATTACTCAAGGGCCTATGACATACTCCACACGCTGCCCAAAATGCAAGGCGAAAAAAGAATACCCGGACTCGATGGAATCCGGGCGCTTTCGATTATCCTGGTTCTTCTTTGCCATGTATTAAATGGCGTTACCACATGGTCGGAATACGGCGCTTTTGGAGTGGAGTCGTTCTTTGTCCTGTCGGGTTTTTTAATTACCTGGCTGTTGTGCCTGGAGGAGGACAAATGGGGCGCCGTCAGTCTACCGTCTTTCTACGCCCGGCGGGCATTGCGCATCCTGCCGCCCGCGTTCCTTTATATCGCCTGCGCTTCACTGCTGGGGGTGTGGGGTCTGGCTGACCTGGCCAGGAACGAGGCCTTTTACGCGGCCTTCTTCGTCAGGAATCTGATGCCGAACGGGGGCCTTCATCTCGCACATTTCTGGTCGCTTGCGATTGAAGAACAGTTCTATCTGCTGTGGCCCGTGGGATTCCTGCTGCTGCGCTCAGACCGGAGGCGGATTGTCTTCACCGTCCTGCTTATCGTAGCGGCGCCGTTCTGGCGTCATGCGATGTACACCGCGGCCGGAGGCGCCATGTGGGTGAACAGCTGGCGCTTCGATTTGCGGTACGACGCGTTGATGGTGGGCTGTTGCCTGGCGCTCGTCCGTCATGACCGTGCATTTCGGCGGTTCACTGTCCATCCGGCACTCAACTCCACTCCCGCGGCTTTGCTGGCGCTGGGGGCGATCGTAGCCGGATGCGCGGGTTTTCCGATACCAGCGTTTTCCGCGAGCCTCTCATTTATCGGAGTGGCGGCGTTCATAAACTTCGCCGTGGAGCGCCCCACTGGAGTTATCGGATCCTTTTTAAACTGGACGCCGCTGGTGTGGATTGGCCAATTGTCCTTCAGCCTGTACTTGTGGCAACAAATCTTCACCTGGCATTCCAAACTGCCCTGGCTGGGACAGTTTCCTCAGAACATCATCGCGGCATTTGCGGCCGCATCACTTAGTTATTATTTGCTGGAGACACCACTGGCCGCGGTCAGGAAGCGTGTCCCCTATCTGCCGAATCCCACTGTGCAGATTCTTCCAGAGGTTCCGGCGCGGCTATTCGGAATTCAACCGGACATGAGTAACGATGTGCTTCGTCTCCTGAACGCCGTCAGACCCGAACCCTCCACCCAACCGGAAACTCAGGAAGTAAAAAGCGAGTCACTGCGATCATGACCACGGGCTCTTGATGTTCAGTTTCCGAACCGCCGTTCGATAAGGTCCTTGGGATAAGCCATCAGTACCGTGCCGAAAATCTTGGTCCATTCGGAGTAGAAGAGCGCCCGCGAGCCGTCATCCATCCACCAGCGATCCGCATGAAAATTAGGCTCCGTTCCAGGAACCGAAATGAATTCGATGCCTGGGCAAAACAGTCGAAACACGATTGCCGACCGGCGCGAGTGGAAATCGCTGGTCACCAGAATCACCCGCCGCACATGACGCCGGTAGAGTTCGCCCCGCAGGGCAACCGCTTCCTCAATGGTGGAACGGGCATGGTGTCCGAAACTTTCAAACAAACGCGTTGGGTAGCCCCGCGTGGCCAGGAAGGCAATCGCATACTCACCCTCCGTTCCATGGTCATAGGGGCCGCCGCTGATCAATACCAGTGGCGCGTAGCCTTGCTTCGCCAGATCCGCGGCCTTCAAAACCCTGGCGCCATAAAAGTCTCCGGCCAGAACCAAAATGAGGTCAGCGGGCCGCGGACGCTGGGAATAAACCAGGAATCGTCCAAGAGACGAACGCGTGGTTTGCCACGTGGTTCGCCAGTGGAGCAGTCCGGCCCCGAGCAGGATGGCTAGCAGGACACCGAGCAGGACAAAGAGCGAGCGAAGGAAACGATGTCGAAACTTTCGAACGTTGATATTTTGATCTTAGCGCGCTTGCGGACTTAGGCTTCGCTTCTTACCGGCTGCTTGGTATCCCCGTGCCCTTCCGGTGACTGCTTTTTCGTTTCGAACTGCAGCAATGTCGTTCTCCGGAAGCATCTGGACAAGAAAGTAAACGTCAAAAGCGACATAATCTTCAGCCGGCAAAATACGATTGCACATAAAAATCGTATTGCGGGCAGAATCTCCCCGGACCGTAGCAATGGCAGGATGGTGCGCCTGAAGACCACGCGCGCGGCCGTGACCTCCATTTTCATGGGCAGAGAAAAGAGCGCCAGGAAAACGATACAACGGAGCAGCGAGAAATCTAAAAATCTCCGGACAAGGATAACGCCACTCCACGAAGTTCTCATAAAACACGCTGAACAGAAGCGTCTGATCCTTACGCGATTGATGCCGTGAGTGTCGCTGCGCCTGCTCGGCCCGTTGACCAGACCAGGCTTTTCCGTCGCGCTTCATGACGTAGGGAATACCGTTGAACGTGCTCTCGAGCAATGCCGGCTGATAGGAAAGACCAAGCCATTCCGCAAGATCGCCCATGGTCTCGGCAATGTTGCAGTGCAGATCTTCTAAGCGTACCGCCCGTGTTCGCGATTCCAGCCCGGCATGCGGCCGGTCTTTGTTAGTCATGTTGAAGAGCGCCGAGTAGGGAAGAAGGATATGATGCTCCACAATCTTCAAATTGTAATGAAAGACCGCATCGGCTGAAGAGATCGGATCCCGGACCGTGTGGATGAATTTCGACTGCGGAAAGTCCTCCATTAACTGCTTTGCTCTTACATCATCCCAGGAGTGTTGCGCATAAACCATAAGTGGCCGCGGGCTTGTTGGTTGCCTTCCCAGCGCCAGGTTGTAAGCAATATGCACAAATAAAAAAAACGCCCGGCGCGATTCCAGGAAGTCTACCGGCCAATTACTATATAAGTCGAGAATAGCCTGCACCGCGGCATAATACTGCACCGGGCAGATGGTGGATTCGCGCTCGTTGAAAAACTTAGGGTAGTCATCCTCGAAAGCCGCGTAAGCGGTTAATTTATCCTGCCAGGGCAACGACTGATAGCGCTCCCAAAATTCGTACAGCCGCTGCCCGGAAAGTTCGGGAAGCATGATGACGTCTTCATGGCCGTCCAGGTAGCTGGCTAGGAGCAGCGAACCGCTTCTACCCCACATCAAAATCGCCGCGACGCTTTCCATCCCCAGGACATCGTAGTGCCGCAGGCCCTCGATTTTTTGCGCGATGTTCTCGCGGAGATCCTTCGCCTGTGCGTCTCGAAACATGGCATCGGCGCGACGCAGGACTTCCTCCGGGTTACCACCCGGGGGAGCCGGCCTCGGCCGTTGTATTACCAGTTCGAAGGGCACCGATTGTCCTCTAGAGAGCCTTATGCTGGGATAACAACAACTTACCGATCCTGGGTCTTGCCGCGGCGTACGCCAAATTCTGTGGCTCTGCTTGAGCAAGTCAGAATTGTAACGCATTGTAGTTAAAATTGTAACTGGTAAGAACCACTTAGTAACTTAGATTAAGTACTAGAACTAACATAGATCATACTTAGTACCTGCTTAGTACCTGAGCGAACCGCCATGTGTTACTGTGAAAAAATCGGGAACACGCGATGTGCGCCGTAAGGAAGCCGGTGCCTTTTGGCTTATGCCGGGTGGGGGAGCCGGTGCTGTTTCATGCGCGGACCTGATTCAGCTCGCTGGCCCGCTGATCGTAATTCCTGGCGTAATACGATTGGTACTCGCCCGACTTCACATCTCGCACCCACTGGTGGTTGGTGCGATACCAGTCCACTGTTGCCTGTAAGCCGCGCTCGAAATCCATTTGAGCACTCCACCCGGTTTCTTTCGCCAGCTTGGCGCTCGAGAGCGCATAGCGCCGGTCGTGCCCCGGCCGATCCGTCACCCTGGTCATCAAACTGGCCGGCTTGCCGGTGATGGCCAGAATCTGTTCGATCACCCAGCGGTTGGCCACCGAGCGATTCCCGCCGATATTGTAGATCTCGCCGTCCCGGCCCTTCTCCAGAATGGCCAGGATAGCCCGGCAGTGATCCTCCACATACAACCAATCCCGCACCTGCATCCCGTCGCCATACACCGGCAGCGATTTGTCCTCCAAAGCATTGGAGATCATCAACGGAATCAGTTTCTCCGGAAACTGGTAAGGACCGTAGTTGTTGGAAGCGCGCGTCACCATCACCGGCATTTTGTAGGTCTTGAAATAGCCCAGCGCCAGTAAATCCGATCCGGCTTTGGATGCCGAGTACGGACTGCTGGGCTGCAGCGGGAAATTCTCGTCGGCTTCAAGCGGCGCGTCCAGACTGCCATAGACCTCATCGGTGGAGACATGAATGAACCGGCCCACCGCTCTGGCGCGCATGCTCTCCAATAAATTGAAAGTACCGCGCAGGTTGGTTTCGAACACCGGCTCAGGCGAGAAGATGCTGCGATCCACATGCGATTCGGCCGCGAAGTGGACCACCGCATCGGGCCTGGTTTCTTCGAAAATCTGGCGCAGCCCATCCTGATCGCACAGATCGGCCTTGTGAAACCGGTAGCGCGGATTATCGGCCACCGAGGCCAGGTTTTCCAGGTTTCCGGCGTAAGTGAGTTTATCGATATTGACGATCTCAATGGAGTTATTTTGGAGGGCCAGGCGGACAAAGCAAGAGCCGATGAATCCGGCGCCTCCGGTAACCAGGATTTTCATTTAGACCTTTATTGTAACGGTAATCCAGCGCCGCCCGACGTACTAAGGAGACAAATATACTGAAGTACTAAGTAGCTTAGTGAGAGCACTGACGGCACGGGAAGATCATCCGTATCCATTGTGGCCGCGGGCGTGCCAAGGCATGGCGGGGAGTTTCCCACTGGATCGACGCAGGTCTCGGCGGCGCTGAGCTATGCTTCTTCTTGTATTGCCGCACAACCATCCCAAGACGCAACAGTGATTCGCGGCTGCCCTCGAAAGCATACGGTTTCGCCCTGACGTCTAAGTGGTCCTGGGAGTACTTACTACAACTCTTACGACATTTGTACCGCGTCTTTCCTATGCCATACTGGAAGTCCCAATACACGGTGTAATGACGCTTTTCTCTCCGCATATTCCTAACTCTGGACACCACCTCCATCAGCATGCTGACTTCTTCAATAGACCCGCATCTGGCTGCGGGATTCATAATCGCCCTCGCTGTCTCACTGTTAATCTCCTTCATTCCTTCACTCCAACGTGGCTTCGGCTTGGGTCTTATCAGCGTAGTAGCAGCGGTCCTGTTCTATCAACAGGGGTTCGCTGGTTTTGTCGTCGTCGCCGGGCTCGCCTACCTGGTGATGCACTTTTTGAACGCCCAAGCTAATCCCGCATCGCGCTGGCAATGGGCTTGCCTGGCGATATTCTTGCTCGCCATTTTGTTCACGCTTGGCCGGGTGTTCCACTGGGATCGCTTGGTGGCGCTGCCCGGATCCTTTCGAATTTCCGTCGGTGTGCTCGACATGTGGCTGATCCTGCGGCTGGTGACATTGTTCTGGGAAGTTGGCTCCGGCGCTATTGGACTGCCAACATTCTCCCGATATGTTGTTTGGATTTGCTTGCCGTTCACACTGGCCGGCCCCCTGCTGCGGCTTTCAGAGATGCCGCAGACCATTCACGTTGAGCGGAAGCTGTGGGTCTCTGCCGCTTGGTGGAGGGAAGGGCTGAGCGCGGTAGCCAAGCTTGTTGTGGGAATCGCATTAGCAATCGGCTTCAAGATGATGACCAGCCACTGGCCGCATGCCCATCTATGGAATAACGCGGTGG
>CAWFEK010000002.1:0-130835 GCA_963814795.1 Bryobacterales bacterium
TTAACCTTCCGTGCTGCTGGTGTCGCTCGGGTTCGACAAAAAGATATCCAGAAACATGCTGAGCGCGTAGCCCACAAAAAGCCCGCCTGCCCCAAATCCCACCAATGCCACCGGCGCGGGTAACCCCAGTTGGTCACCAACCGGTAGCGCGGCCGCCAACCCCACCGCGGCAAAAGCAGCACTGACAAGCAATCGTTTTCTCATAGAATACGGCCCTTCCTGTTCCGTTTGTAGTCCCTTGGCACTACTTCATTATTCGGCCTTTGCGGCCTCCGGCATAGAGGGATTCACCTTAGGTACGCCTACCAAGTCGCCTGCATGACCGGGGCTGCGATGCCCCGGTACACTCCGCGCTGAAGTTACACGGATTTAGTCGAAATCGAATGGCTTTTTGGGTGGGGGAGCGTCGGGATTATCTTTGGCCTGCTTGAGCAGCTCGTCGAATTTTCTCTCCAGCACCTGCTGGTGGCTCTTGTGCTGCGCGAACGATTTCTGGAATACTTCATCGCGCCGCGCCTCCTCGCCTTTGAGCTTCTGGACAGCCGCGCCGATGTCCTCAATGGAAGGGGGCTTCTTGTGTTCGCTGTAGCTGATAACGGCCTTGAGCTCGGAATCAATTTGTAGTGTCGCCTCGCAGCACGGGCAGCGCACCTCCACCAAGTCGCGTTTTCCTTTGGCCATACCGCAAATCTTAGCAGGTTAGAAGTGGCGCAGGCGCTTTCGCCTGCGAAGTGGTTCTATCAACTCACTGGTTCTTGAGGCGGATTTCCCGTGGCCCGTCGTCCAGGCCTTCTATGCGGATCATCTGCGCCGGCGCCGCCGGTTTTGCCGCCGCCGGGACGGCGTCCGCGGCCGGCTTGATTTCGGCCGCTGCCAGAGCGGGCTGCTGGCGGGTTGCCGCGAATATCTGCGCGTTCTTCTCAAACTCCTGCGGCGTCATACGCAGGCTGATTTTGGCGGTGGCTCCCTCGGCGGCAACTTTCAGCCGTTTTTCCAGATCCAGCATAGCGGGACCGCCTATTTTGTCCTTGATGGCGGCTTTCACCAGTTTTGAGAATTCCGAAGCCATACTTCTGGCCTCGGGTTCGGACGGAAACATCAACGAAATGTCCGCGGCCAGGCCGTTCCGCAAGGAAATTCCGGCCTCAAGACTTCGGGACTCGGATTGAATCCCTCCGCCCGCCAGCAGCCCCATCAAACGGTCGCCGGCCATCCCTTGCATTCCCGACATGATCGCCCAGACGTCGTAGCGCGAATCCAACTCCGCCGCGCGAGCCAGAAATGGACCGGCATCGGCCGGAGCCGGATTGGCCTTTTGATCCAAACTCGCGAATATAGACCCCGCGTCTCCAATCAATATGGTCTGCGCGTCTACCAGTACGAAAGCCATGTCGCGGCTGTTCTTGCCCTGCGGGCGGTAAACCTGGGTCGAGTTGAAAAGTTGCGGCTTGGCGCCGTGATCGGCCAGCGTTTTGCGGACCTTGGCTAAATCGAAATGACCGCGAACCACCACCAGCATGGGTGGGTCGGATGTATCGTCGCCGTGAGCGCGGCCCGGCGATGAGATAACCACGCGGTCCACATCGTCCAGAAATTCCGCGCCTGGAATGACGGACCCGGCATCCACGTCCACATACTTTTCCCGCAGCAGCGCTCCAATGTGCGTCGCCCGCAGGGTTTTCCAGTCGACGCTGATAACCGCCTTGGGATTGGGTGGAATGAATCCGAGCAGCGCCGGATCAGTCTGCGCGCTCGCCAAAACGGGAGCAAGCAGCAGGACGAATTTAAGAAGTGGGCGGAACATGATCTGACCTAGACCTGACATAGACCTAACAGTCTCTATCGGCAGAAATAGGGAATCGCCTTAGGAGAATGGTATAGTTAAAATGCCTCCAGGAGATCCCCCGGGCCCGTAGCTCAGTTGGTTAGAGCGCTACCTTGACACGGTAGAGGTCACAGATTCGAGTTCTGTCGGGCCCACCACCAAATCAACTACTTAGGGAATTTACCCTCTTCGCCATCCCGCACAATTCCGCAAAACCAACGTCAACTCCCTGAACCGCTCGGGCCCAACAACCTCTGCTGAAGCTTCAGGACCGCTTGCTCCCTTCGCTCCAGACCGACGATTGTGTACTCGCTCGTCATGGTTGGCCGCGAGTGACCTGCCTGCGCTATCGCCTCAAACGCTGAGGCGCCTTCCTCCTGAATCAGAGTCAGATTCTGACGGCGAAAAGAGTGCCAGCCGAAGCCTTCGAAATAGAAACCCAGTTGCTCTGCCAACGGCCGAATGACATTCTGCAAGACTGCCCGATCATCTAACGGTTCCCCATCGCGCAGAAAAACGTACCAAAGACCAGCCTATGTACGGTCTGCAGCCCTTCGGTCTAAATACGTCAGCCCCGTCTCTGTTGCCAATCGAAAGCATCGCAAGTTTCTACATCCACCAGATCAAGACGCGCGAGGATCGTCCATATGCTTTACTGGGCTATTCCTTTGGAGGCTTGGTTGCCGTCGAAATGGCTCAGCAACTCTCGAAAAACGGTGGCTTCGTTCCTCGCGTTGTGCTGATTGACGCGGAATATCCTGCTGGCTGCAAGGCTGCGGAAACGTTGGAAGAGCGTCTTCGCCGTTACCTCTACCATCTGAGAAGGGTCGCCATCGGACCGAATCGCCTTGGTCACATGGTTGATCGGCTGAAGGAACGTTGGGTTCGGACGGCATACCGGGTTGCATCAGTTGCGGGTACGCCAGTTCCGAACCTTTCCACGAGCATCGTCGATCGACAGAAGATTGCAGCTGATCTTTATCGTGCCCGGCCGTATCGCGGCCGTGTATACCTGTTCAAAGCTGAATCGGAAATGGAATTCTTCGGAGGTGGCCCTGATCTGGGTTGGAAGGGAATTCTATCGGACCTGGTGATCTATCTCGTACCCGGTGATCATGGCACGATTAATACGGGCAACAATCTCACAATCCTGGCGCAACAGCTGGCATCCTGGCTCGATTGAACAACTCGACGGAGTGGCTCGGGATTGAGCATGCCGTCGTCCAGGCGGTGGCCCTGCGCCGCATCACACGCGAGCGTGACCGCGCGGGCTGCATCACGCAGTTCAATCCCGCAGGCTAAGTGAAATTCCCATGCTCATCAAGAACTACTGGAGGCACTTTACGCATTGGAATCGCGATGTGATATCTCGCATGGCGTCGCTCGCCAACGCGGCGCAACGCGCATTTGTCCATTAGATCGGCAAGATCGCGGGTTGCGGTCGCGGGTGACGCGCCAGTGATCGTGAAATACTTGCCGGCGCTCAAGCCCCCTTCGAAGCCTTCCGGCCCTTCGCGCAACATCCGCAGCAGTGCCTTCTCCTGCCTCGGATTTAGTTGCCCGCGAAGCCGATCAAGGAGCCTTGTTTTCCCAATCAGGAACTCAACGCGCACTGTCGTGCGTCTCTGCGCCTCGATAGCGATTCCGGCGAACCAGGAAAGCCATGCTGTCACTTCGTTGCCCTTGTTCGCCGCCTCAAGCGCAGCGTAATACGCCTTGCGCCGGGACAATATCGTCGCGGCCAATGCGATCAAGGTCGGCTGGCCAAAGCTTTGTGCGAGTACCTTTTCAGCAATGGCCCGGCCGATTCGCCCGTTCCCATCCTCGAACGGGTGAATGGATTCGAAATAGAGATGTGCGATTCCCGCCCTCGTCAACGCGGGGAGATGCTCGCTGCCCCCACGCGCGGTGCGATTGAACCATGCCACGAAGCGCGCCATCTCGCGTGGGACGGCGGATGATGGTGGCGCCTCGAAATGCACCTTCGGCGCGTACGCTGGACCGGAAACAACCTCCATTGCGTCGTCGTCCGTTCGATAGCGGCCGATATCCCTAAGGCCTCCACGATCCCTAAACAGCTGTCGATGCCAGAAGAACAGCATGTCAGCCGCTAGCGGCTCGGCGAACGAACGGTAAAGGTCTACCATCATTTCTGAAATCGCCTGTTCCGCCGCCGGAACCCGGCGGTTGTCGGTGGCGAGGCCGAACTGCCGTCGGATCGAAGATTGCACGCTGCTCCGGTCGAGGATCTCGCCCTCGATTTCCGAAGTGGTGACAGCTTCCGTGCTGATCGCTTCAATTGTGAGCTGTTCCTGATCAACAGCGGGAAGGTGCTTGAGAGTACCAGTGAACACTCCCGTACCCATTAGAAAATGCTCCTCTGCCTTACGCAGCCGGGCCGCATTCCAAGAGAAATTGGGCCAGTCGGGTTGTTGCCAGTTCCACCGCATGAGCGATACGCTTGTATTCTATCGCTCACAATAGCTCATAAATTGATCGATAGCAAGTGATTCTATCGCTCATCTTGCCGTATTTTGCTTGCCAGGAACTACGTTGAGATCACCCTAAGTTTGAGAGAAGTCGGGAAGGAGCCAACCCCGCCGAGCCGTGGATTTTCTTCCCGCGCAATTCCCGCACAATGTGCAATTCCTGCGTATTTCTCCCACTTTTCCCGCAAACTCCAACCGCCGAAGTTCTTTCTTTGCAACGGGGCTGTTGTAAGTGACGGAGGCATGCTACCTTGACACGGTAGAGGTCACAGATTCGAGTTCTGTCGGGCCCACCATTCCCAACTTGTGTGTCTAACGTGAATCGAATCCTGCTCTGGCTCATCCTCGCCGCGGTCCTGGTCATCGGATTCTTGCTGTATCGCTCCCGGTCAGCGCCCCATTTGAACGTCACGCCTGACGCGGCCCGCGAAATCGAGAAGGCGAAACGGCGATAAATCGCCTTGCTACTCAATGGCCCCGAGCGGCTCGGAGGCAGTTTGCGGACTACAAAGAAACTCGAAGCCCTCCTCCCGGAGCAACGTATCGATCTTCAATAAGTGTTCGGAATCCAGCAGTCCCGCGCCAAAACCGAAACCACCGTCCTGAATGTGATTCTGATGCAGCAGAGTCTGGCGATCGTAAACGTACCCGTCCTTTCGGATCAACCTCGTTTCTTCAAGATCGCGGACCTGCCTGCTGAAGCTCTTCACCCGATCGAGAGACATATCCTCGGCGATCCGGCACAGCTGCTGCGGATCGATGTGCAGTCCCAGATAACTGGCGATGCTGTTCACACTCGCCAGGGGCGCTCGCATAATCGACTCGTAGGAAACGATGCAGGCGCTTCCGGTAGCCTTGTGAAACGACCATACGCGGAGCGCATTCCGGAGTGCGCCGATCCAGTGCTCGGCGGAGCGGCCGAACATTCTCATGGAAGAACCAATAACGTCGTAGGGGTCGCGCCAGGTGTAGATTGCCTTGATGGCGCCGGCGCGGCAAAGTTCGTACGCCGACTGGTCGAGAAAGTGAGACTTGATTACTAAATTCGAAAACCGCGGCCGGCTTGCCGCCAACAGGACGGCTGGATTCTCATTATAGAAACCAAAAACCCGGCGATGCGGTTGATCAACTCTAACTAACTCCAGTGCGGCGTTGAAAGACCAAGTCGAGCCACTCCGTATCATCCCGTCACAGAGCACCACCATCAAGAACTCCGATCCTCAACGGCGCGGCAAGAACAAGCGCCGTAACTATGAGTATCTCACCGGGCACACTGCTATTGTAAGTTCTCGAACGGGGCGGCAGCGAGCAAAATAAATGGCCGGTCCGTTACCGGACCGGCCACGCAATTACCTTGAAATTCAGGCTAGGTTCAACCCCGGCCGCGTGAATAGCGGTATCGGAACAAACCCGCAAGTACCAATCCGGCACCGGTGATCAGGCTGAACGTGCCAGGCTCCGCTACGCCCGAAGCATTTGCGGTGATATTCGCGGAGTAAGTGCGGTCTACATTGGTTGTACCAAGTTCCGGGTTATTCAAACCGATGGTACCGTTACCACCAAACGTCGTGCCCAGTCCCACATTGCTGAAACTCTCACTTGGCGTGAACACCCAGTCATTGCTAGTTCCGGACCCACCGACGCCATTGCCACCGTCTACCGTGCCATCGTGACCGATGGCTCCCGTGCTAGCGCTGTTAATATCGCCGGTTGAGTCTGCCAGGCCTTCCACGAACCCGAAAGTGTAAGTGTTCGCGGACGCTGCCGTCGCCGTGCCGGCTTGCAAGCCGAAGGCGAACGACTCTGGAGATCCGGTGTAAGTAACGTCAACTTCAGAAGCACCAATTCCTACGACCGTGAACACTCCGCCGCTCTCCGTAAAAAGTAACGGTGTCAACTCCCTGGAACCGGAGAATGACGGGCCGAACCAATTAAAGGTGCTCACTGTATCACCGTCCGGTATAAAGCCTCCATTGTAGATGAAGACTTGTCCCGCGGAAGAGTCGAGAGTGGGGCGTGCGGTGGTTGAAGATCCTATTGAGTCTGCCCAACCCTGTGTGAGGGAGAGGGCGAAAACGAGCGTGAAAAGTAGAACCAACCTAACGACAACGCGCAGGTTTGATTTGGACATGGTCTGATAGCTTTCCTCCGTACTGCATGAGTATATATCAGGCCCTAGACCGTTACAAGTTCAATGTGAGAATATTTTTCAGTAGTTTACACTACCATCAGATGGCCCCAAAAGTGGCCGCCGCTGTGCCGAAATTCACTGTAAGCGGTTGTAGCATCAGTAGTTCTGGTACTTTTGTCGCTCTGGCCAAGCCGTCAATTGTACTGAGACCGCGAATGACCGGTACTGGTACGAAAGTAGGGCCATCACCTAATGCAGCCCCACCTGGCCCCGCACCGACTCGATCAATTTTCGAGAATCGAACCCAATGCCGTCCCGGAACACTAGCCGGACTTTTTCGATGTCCGCGATCTGCCGGGCCGGGTTTCCGTCCAGAACCACCAAATCGGCCTGCTTGCCGCGGGCGATGGACCCGATGTGCTGGTCCAAGCCCAGGAACTTGGCGCCATTGAACGTGGCGATTTGAAGCGCCTCGGCGGGCGTAAAGCCGCCTTCCACCAGCAATTCGATATTGCGCTGATCGCCGAACCCGGCCAGGGCGCTGCCATTGCCGGTGGGGTCGCAACCGGCCATCAGCAAACCGCCCGCCTTTACAAAGGCGCGTTCGAACTCCACCTCTTTCTTGATCCGCAGGGCGCTCATGGAACGCGCCTGCTCGGGCAGCCGGTCCCGGCCGCTCAGATAAAGCAGCGCGGCCGTCTGAGAGAGAGCATCCAGAAAGCGCGGCTGCAGCGGCGGCGCCACTTCGAAAACCGCCAGCGTCGAAGTAACCGCCACTTTATGCTGGATCAACTCGTGAATGGTCCTCTGCACGGCTTCGCCATTTATATCCAGTTGCGCCAGCTCCTGCGCCGACCCGGCGGGGCAAACATCCGGCTGCTTGGCAGGATTGAATTCCGAATCAACCACCAAACCGTGCTCCAGGTTATCGATTCCGAGCGCCGCGGCCTCGCGAAATCCCACCGAGCACAAATGCCCAGTGATCTTCAAGCCGCGCGCGTGGGCGGAAGTGAGCGCCGCTTCCAGCTCGCCGCGCGTGATGTGCATGTACGCCTTGAAAGAATGCGCCCCCAGGCCGGCCCAGTATTCCACGAAGCGGCGGGCGTCATCGGGACCGTCCAATTCCGCCATCTGCGGCGCAAAGCTGCCATGCCCTTCGAGATAGCCCACGGTAATGAGCATCTTCGGACCGGGCATTCGCCCCTGGTCGATCAGCTTTTTCAGGTTCAAGTCCGTGTAGGGCTCGAGCGTCCCCGCTGTTCGGGCGGTAGTGACGCCGGATGCCAGATACAGCCGGGGAAAGCTCATCCCGTGCTCGATGTACAGCGGCACGGCGCCACCTGAGGGATAGAATAAGTGCTCATGCATGCCCACCAGGCCGGGAATCACGGTTTGATCCGGCAACGCCATGCGCTGCGCTCCGGCCGGCACCTGCACTTGATCGGCCGGCCCCACTTCTTGGATGCGCCCGCCTTCGATCACGATGGTTTGGTCCTCGCGAGCGGGCGCGCCGGTCCCATCCAGAATGCGGACGTGTTCCAGCGCAATCACCGGCGCATCCACGGCGATAAACGGCTTCAGTCCCGGCGTGAACTGGGACTGCGCCAGAAGTACTCCGGCCGCGGCGAGAGCGGCCATCCATGAGCGGATTCTCATACCGGTGAAGTATAACGGATTCAAGCGGTGATGAAATTCCTCCTCCTTCTATTGCCGGCAGTGACCTTGGCCGCTGGAGCACAGGACCAGGAATCCGCCATCAAAGTGGACGTGGACGTGGTCAACGTTCTATGCACCGTTCACGATCACCGCGGCGCGCTGATCCGGGATCTCAAGCAGGACGACTTCAAAATCCTCGAGGACGGACGCCCGCAGCAGATCCGCTATTTCGCGCAGGACACCGGCCTGCCCCTCACCATCGCTCTGCTGGTGGACGTCAGCGGCAGCGTGCGATGGTTCGTCGAGGATGAAAAGCGCACCGCGGCGAAATTCCTGGAACAGGTGCTTCGGCCGGATGACCGGGCGCTTCTTGTCGGGTTCTCAAGTACGATAATTCTCTGGCAGGACCTGACCTCGTCCGCGGCCCAGCTCACCGACGCCCTGCAGCACTTGCGGTCCATCCCATTCAAAGGCCTGCCGCCGCTGGGATTCCCCATGCCCAGCACGCTGCTCTATGAAGCCGTCCAGAAGACCGCGCTTGGAAAACTAAAGCCGTTGTCCGGCAGAAAAGTTTTGATCATCATCTCCGACGGTCTGGATAACGGCAGCAGCGTACATATGGACGGGGTGATCCAAGCCGTGCAGTCCACCAATACCATCGTTTATGGCATCTGCTTTGAAAGCGGCTTCTCCGGGTGCACCTTCCTCAACAATATGTCGGACCCCACCGGAGGGCGAACTTTTCGGGTGAAGAAGACTCCAGTGGCTAAAATATTCGAGACCATCGAAGAGGAAATGCGCAGCCAATATGCCATCGGTTACATCTCCACCAATCAAGAGCACGACGGAAGCTACCGCAAGCTGCAGGTGAGAGTGCTTCCGAAGGGGTTGAAGGCCGCAGCCCGAAAAGGCTACTACGCGAGGGATTAAAAAACCCGTTTCTCGTTTCTCGTTTCTCGTTTTCAGCTTTCCACCGCTCCCCTCCTGCCGCTCTAGCCCCCAGCCCCTAGCAGTCCCCAGTTCCGATCCTGCAGCCCCTATAATTCGAAGAGGACATGCGCAAGCGTCTCATGATCGGTTCGGGCCTGTTGCTGCTGGCCATCCTGGTGACGCTGGTGGTGTGGCAAGGCTCCTTCACTTTCGGCCCCTTCGCTCCGTCCAGCATGCAGCAAACAGTCCTGTTCTGGGCGGTCTCCACCTTCATTTTCGTACTGACCATCACGTTGGGCTTTATTTTGTTCCGCACCGGGCTCAAGTTATACATGGAACGCCAGAACAACCGGCCCGGTTCGCACATCAAATCCAAACTCATCGGCGGCGCCATCGCGCTCAGCGCGCTGCCGGTCTTTTTCCTGGTGCTGTGGAGCGTTTCCGTCCTGAACCGGAACCTGGAAAGCTGGTTCAGCCGCCCCGCGCGCAACATGAACATAGACCTGACGCAGGTGGCGGAGGCTTTGAATCGGGAAGTCCGCAGCAAACTCACCACCCAGGCGCAGTTGCTCGCATCTTTGTCGCCCGCAGAAAGCGCCGACTATTATGAGCGATTCTGCCTGGCCAACGAAATTGAACGCGCCGAGGTGGAGAATCCCAAGGGCGTGAAACGGGTGCTCTGCGCCGTACCGAAGCTGCGCGATACCGATCTGTTCAGCGTCGAAACCCAGACCAGCCGCGGCATTATTACCCTTTCGGCGCGGATGCCCGCCAATCTCGCCGCGAAACAGGCTGAAATCTCGCGTTATGTGGCCGAATATAACAGACTGGCAGTCGATCGAAAAGCCTTCCGCAGCATGTATCTTTTGCTGCTGAGCTTAATAACACTCTTTATACTGTTCTTTGCCACCTGGATTGCGCGCTACATGGCGGGACAAATCTCCACGCCCATCACCGCGCTGCTCAAAGCCGCCGAGCAAGTCCGAAAAGGCAACCTGGGCTACAGGGTGCACGTGGCCGCCATCGACGAAATGGCCACGCTGGTAAAAGCATTCAACGAAATGACCGAGGCGCTGGAAGCGAACAGCAAGGAGCTGGAATCACGGCGCCGCTTCACCGAAGCGATTCTTGAGAGCATTCCCACCGGCGTTATCTCGCTTACCTCCGATGGCCGTATCCAACGTGTCAATCGCGCCCTGATGGGGATTTTTCCCGAGGAGCAAGTGGCCCGGGCCACGCGCTTGAGCGACCTGTTTTCGCGCGATGATACCGCCGAGATCCGCTATCTCATGAACCGCGCCCGCCGCACCGGTGTCGCCGGCACTCAGATTGAATACAAAGCCGAGCGCCAGGTGCTCCACTTGGCTCTCACCGTCGCCGCCCTGGATGCGCAACGCAGCTCCGGATTCGTATTGGTGGTGGAGGATACCAGCGATCTGCTGCGCGCTCAGAAGGCCGCGGCCTGGCAGGAAGTGGCGCGCCGCGTCGCGCACGAAATCAAGAATCCGTTGACACCCATCGCGCTCTGCGCGGACCGCATTGGACGCCAACTGGAACGCGCCGAGTCATCTTCCGGCAAGAGCGCTTCAGACACCCGACGCATTCTGCAGGAATGCTCCACCACCATCGCGCGCGAAGTGGAAAGCGTTCGCACTTTGGTTGACGAATTCTCGCAGTTCTCGAGATTCCCCGCCGCGCAGCCCACCGCCTCCGATCTGAATGAGGTGGTGGAGAACGCCCTCGCCGTTTTCGAAGGGCGCCTGGAAGGCATCCAGGTCCGGACTGACCTGGCCGATGACCTGCCGGCCGTCAATATCGACCGCGAACAGTTCAAACGCGTAGTAGTGAACCTGGTGGACAATGCCGCCGAAGCCATGCAGGACTCGCCATCGAAGCGCCTGTATATAGCTACTCGCCACACCGAAGCCGATTCGGTGGAGTTGATTATTGCCGACACCGGATGCGGCGTGTCGCGCGACGACAAGGAGAAGCTTTTTCTGCCCTATTTTTCCACCAAGGGCCGCGGCACGGGTCTGGGGCTGGCCATCGTGAATCGAATTCTGGTGGATCACGACGCCACCATCAGAATCGAAGACAACGTCCCGGCCGGCGCCCGGTTCATTGTCGATCTCCCCACCCCCGCCAACGGCGATCAAGAAGTAAAAACAACCGAAGTGAACACCGGTGTTGCGCCCGTGGTGGAGACTCGCTTGTGAAGATCGCACGCATCTTGATAGTCGACGATGAGCCGGGCATCCGCCAATCCCTGGCCGGCGTGCTGGACGACGAAGGCTACCAAACCCACGCCGTCGAGAGCGGAGAAGAATGCCTGGAAGAGCTCCCGCGCGCCAGTTACGATCTGGTGCTGCTGGATGTCTGGCTGCCGGGCATGGACGGCCTGGAAACATTGACGCGGGTGCAGGAGATTCCCTTCGCCAACCGTCCCATGGTGGTAATCATTTCCGGTCACGGCACCATTGAAACCGCGGTGAAAGCCACCAAGCTGGGCGCCTTCGATTTTCTGGAAAAACCGCTGACCATCGAGAAGGTTTCGGTGGTGGTCAAGAACGCACTGCAGCAGCGCAAGCTGGAATTGGAGCTGGAGCGCTTTAAGGAGGACGGCCGGTCGCGGCTGCAAATTATCGGCGACAGCGTCCCCATGAAGGCGCTGCGCCAGCAGCTGGCGCTCATGGCCGCCACCAACGGACGCGTGCTGATCTACGGAGAAAGCGGAACCGGCAAGGAGCTGGTGGCGCACGCCATCCATTCCAGCAGCGCGCGAGCTTCCGAGCCGTTCGTGGAAGTAAATTGCGCGGCCATTCCGGAAGATCTGATCGAAAGCGAGCTGTTCGGCCATCGCAAGGGCAGTTTTCCCGGCGCGCTGGAGGACAAGACCGGCAAGCTGCAAAAGGCCGACAGCGGGACGCTGTTCCTGGACGAAGTGGGCGACATGAGCCTGAAGACGCAGGCCAAGGTGCTGCGGTCTTTGGAAGAGCAGCGCTTCGAGCCGGTGGGCGCCGAAACATCCATTCAGGTGGATGTGCGGGTGGTAGCGGCCACTAACAAGAATCTGGAAGAGGAAATCGAGCGCGGGAATTTTCGCGAGGATCTGTTTTACCGTTTGAACGTTATTCCATTTCATGTGCCGCCGCTGCGCGAGCGCATTGAGGATGTGCCGCTGCTGGCCAACCATTTTCTACGTGAATTCACCATGGCCTACGGACGCCGTCCCAAGGAGTTGACTCCGGAAGCCTACGCCGTGTTGCAGGAGCATCGCTGGCCCGGCAACGTGCGCGAGCTGCGCAACCTGATGGAGCGCATTGTCATCATGAACCCGCAGGTGCGCGTGGACGCCCGCCATATTCCTTTAACCAACGGCAAGCGCAACCTGATTGAGCGCCCCGTGGAACGCTTTGGGAGTTTGCACGACGTCCGCGCCGCCGCCGAGCGCGAATACATCCTGAAAACGCTGGACGAGACCAAGGGCAACGTCACCAAAACCGCCGAATTGCTGGGCCTGGAGCGCAGCAATCTTTATCGGAAGATGAAGACGCTAGGGATCGCGCCCAAGGAGTAATGTGGCGCACGCATTCTTGCGTGCCGCGTCGACACTCGTGTCGACGCCCGGCTGGGATCTCGAAGAGACAGGTCACCAGGTGACATAATGCCAAATATCCCAACACACCGCCCGGCAGAGATTACGTCGGGACTCCAAGTTTTACCTCCAAAAAGGTTCCATGGCGGTCTCGCCCAACGGCTTGGAACACATCGTTTCTCTGGTTGCCCGTTTGCAACATTGCTTCTCTGGTTGCCCGTTTGCAACCAAGGAAATGAAAGGACACCAATCATGCCGGAGATGGATCAAGTCGTCGTCGTAGGAGCCGGGCCCACGGGATTAGCCCTGGCCGCGGAATTGCGCAGGTTGGGCGTTTCCGCCGTTATTCTGGACCGGCTGGCGGCGGGGGAAAATACCTCGCGCGCCTGCGTGGTACATGCGCGCACGTTGGAGGTTCTGGAGCCGATGGGTGCAACCTCCGAACTTCTAAAACAGGGACTGGTGGTTCCGATTTTCCGCATTAGAAACCGGAGCCGGGTCCTGGCTACCGTCGACTTCAAAGACCTCAAAACCAACTATCCGTTCACCCTGATGTGCCCGCAGAACAGGGTGGAAAACATTCTGATCGAGCGTCTTCAGTCATTCGGCGGAAGTGTCCAGCGCCCCGCCGAGGTGATCCATGTCCAGCAGCAGGAAAATTATGTCGAAGTGCATGTGAAGGACGCCTCGGGCGCGAGAGCGATTCGCGCGAAATGGGTAGCCGGCTGCGATGGCGCTCATAGCCTGGTGCGTGAACAAGCCGCCATTCCTTTTGAGGGCGGCGCCTATGAGGAGAGCTTTATCCTCGCCGATGTGGAGATGTACTGGCCGCTGGACCGTGACGAAGTGACGCTGTTCTACGCCGAACAGGGGCTGATGGTGGTGGCGCCTTTGCCGGACAATCATTTCCGCATTGTGGCCATGGTGCAGCAGGCCAACGCTGAGCCTTCCATCGCCGACTTCCAATCGATCCTGGAGCAGCGTGGGCCTGACAACGCTTCTATATTGATCCGGCGCATGCAGTGGTCCTCTCGATTTCACATCCAGCATCGCGTTGCCACCGCTCTTCGCCAGGGCCATATACTGCTCGCGGGCGATGCCGCGCACGTGCACAGTCCGGCCGGCGGACAAGGTATGAATACCGGTATTCAGGACGCGGTTTCGCTTGCGCATGCCTTGCACCAAACCCTGGGGAGTTCGGATGATGCCGCCCTCCGCCAATGGCAGCAAGAGCGGCTGAAGGTCGCTCATTCCGTAGTGGACCTGACGGACCGCCTGACAAAAGTGGCGACGCTTTCTTCACCCGCGCTTAAGATGCTACGCAACACCGCCGTGGAACTGATTGGGCACATCCCGTTCGCGACGCACGCGGCCGCGGAAAGGCTCTCCGAACTGACTTACAAGTAAAGTGGGGTGGGCTTCCGCCTGCCAACCCTTGCGCTTCTACAGGAAGCTGCTACAATGGTCATGTAGAAGCAAAAGGGGAACATGGCTGCTCAACACATCGACCTTCCGCAAGGCACGCTGGACCTGCTCATCCTCCGGACCCTCGCTCTCGAACCGCTGCATGGCTGGGCCATCTCCGAGCGTGTCCAACAGATCTCGCGAGAGGTGCTGCGGATTCAACAAGGCTCGCTCTATCCGGCTCTGCACCGGCTGGAGCGCCGTGGTTGGATCGCGGCTCATTGGGGAACTTCCGACAACAATCGCCGCGCGAAATATTACCAGCTCACCAAAAGTGGACGGCTGCAACTCGAAGTGGAAAAGGTCGCCTGGGAGAAGCTCACCACCGCCGTCGCCCGCGTGCTGGCATAGGAGGATTGTCCCGTGTTCAACGATTTGTTCTTTCGCCTCCGCGCCCTATTCCGCCGGCAGGCGGCCGAAACCGAATTAGATGATGAGCTGCATTTCCATTTCGAGCGTCAGGTTCAAAAATACGAGAGCTCCGGCCTCGCGCGGGAAGAAGCCCTGCGCCGTGCCCGCCTGGATTTTGGCGGGATGGATCAAGTGAAGGAGGAATGCCGCGAGGCGCGCGGCGTGCACTTTATGGAACAGCTGTTTCAGGACGTTCGCTACGGTTTCCGCATGTTGCGCAAATCTCCCGGATTCACCGCGGTGGCGCTGCTCACCCTGGCCCTCGGCATCGGCGCCAACACCTCGATCTTCTCCGTCGTCTACGGCGTATTGCTGCGGTCTCTGCCTTATCGGGATCCGGGACGAGTGATCGTGCTCAATGAAACCACGCCGAAGGTTGGCCGGGTTAGCGTCTCCTATCCTAATTTTCTGGATTGGCGCTCCGGGAATCATGCGTTTTCGCAGATGAGCGCGGTCTCCAGCGTCTCCTACAATCTGGCCGGCGTCAATCAGCCGGAAAGCATCAGCGGCGAAGCCGTTTCGCCCGATTTTCTGGCGATGCTGGGCGTGCATCCAATCCTCGGCCGCGACTTCGATGCCTCGGAGGAAAAAGCGGGCGCCGCGCCCGTGGTGCTTTTGGGATACCAGCTCTGGCAGTCGCACCTCGGTGGTGATCCAGGTGTTCTGGGCCGCACCATCAATCTGAATGGCCACGGCTTTACCATCATCGGAGTGCTGCCGGCGGACTTCCGCTCCATCGACAAAATCGACGTCATGGTGCCCATTGGCGTTTGGCTTACCGGCAGATCCGAGGCCAGTGAGCGCGGCGACCGCGGCGACATGAGCGCGGTGGCAAGGCTCAGGCCAGGCGTGAGTCTCCGGCAGGCCCGCGCTGAAATGGACACCATCGCGGCCCGCCTGGCAGCGGCGTATCCGATAGCCAACGCCCAGTTCGGCGCCGTCCTGCGGCCCATTCGCGAAGTATTTGTCGGCGACATCCAACCCGCCATTCTGGTTCTCTTCGTCGCGGTGATGTTTGTTCTGCTCATCGCCTGCGCCAACGTAGCCAACCTGTTTCTCATGCGTGGCGCATCGCGGACGCGCGAAATCGCGCTACGCATCGCCCTGGGCGCCACCCGCGGGCGCATCATCCGCCAGATGCTGGCCGAGAGTCTGGTTTTAGCCTTTTTCGGAGGCCTGTTGGGCTTGGCCCTCTCGCTGGCTGGGATGCAAGGAATGGCCCGGCTGATTCCCATGGACATGCAAGCTGGTGACCCGGTGAGGTTGAATGGCGCGGTGCTGCTGTTCGCCGCTGCCGCGGTGGTGCTGTCGTCGCTGCTGTTCGGATTGGTGCCGGCTCTGCAATTGACCAAGCCCGAGATTCAGTCGGATTTAAAAGAAGGCGGCCGAAGCGTCAGCGCCGGCGTGGGTCAGAATCGCCTGCGCGGCCTTCTTGCCGCAGCCGAAATTGCCGTGGCGCTGATTCTCCTGGTTGGCGCGGGCCTGATGGTCAAAAGCCTCTATCGCCTGATGTCCGTGGATCCCGGTTTTAAAACCGACCGCGTGCTCACCATGGAAATGAGTTTGCGCACCACGCAATACTCCAAAGATCCGGCCATTCTGAATTTCTGGGAGCAGGTTCTTGATCGCGTTCGCGTGCTTCCAGGTGTCCAGAGCGCCGCCCTGGGTACGGTGATTCCCCTCACTGACTCCCATTCGCGCTCGGACATCACCATCGAAGGCATGCCCTTGCCCACGCCCGGAAATTTTCCGCATCCGGATGAACATGAGGTGAGCCCCGGCTACTTGAAGACGCTTGGCGTTCCACTTCTGCGCGGCCGGGAGTTCACCGATGCCGACACCGAGAACGCGCCACGCGTCGGCATGATCAACGCCATGATCGCCCGGCAATTTTTTCCCAATCAGGATGCAGTGGGTAAGCGCTTCATGTTCGGGCACCCAAAAGCCGATCCGCCGAAATGGATCACCATTGTGGGCGTAACCGCCGATACAAAACTCTACGGCCTGGCCAATCCAGCGCGCCTGGAAGTTTACCTTCCCTTCCGCCAATCCGTTTCGGGTGCTATGAATCTGATTGTAAAATCGGCAGCCGATCCCGCCGCGCTAACTTCCGCCATTCGATCCGCCGTTGCGTCCATCGATAAAGATCAGCCTATTTCCGCCATCGCCACCATGCAACAGCTGGTGAACGATTCCGTCTCAACCCGCCGCGTCACGCTGATCCTGCTGGGAATCTTCAGCGCGCTCGCGCTGGTGCTGGCGGCCATCGGGATTTACGGCGTGATCTCCTATTCCGTCGCGCAGCGCACCCATGAAATCGGCATTCGCATGGCGCTTGGAGCGGACGGCGGAGGGGTGCTGCGCATGATTCTCGCGCAGGGAGCCAAAATCGCCGGCGCGGGCGTGATCATCGGGCTCGCCGCGTCTTTGGGCCTCACCCGACTGATGGCCAATCTCCTCTTTTCAGTAAGCGCGGCCGATCCGCTCACCTTCGCCGCCGTGGCCATCGTGCTGGTGGGCGTGGCCATGCTCGCATGCTATATCCCGGCCCGCCGCGCCCTGCGGGTGGACCCCATCATCGCGCTACGCTACGAATGAGCCGGCTCTAACCGAGCGGCTTACCAAAAGTGATGAAGACGCGTTGTGGCAAATTCGGTTGGCAGGCGAAAGCCCCCAGTGGGGCAGGCGCTTCCGCCTGCCAACCGGCGTCTTCAACGTTCCAGCTACGCCGTCTTAGGGAGCCGGTACTTTTTAGCCAGAAACCAATCCGGCTGTGTGGACGTCCAGCATTCAATTAAAGAGGCAGCATATGCGCGCAAGCAGCTTGGCAGCCATTTTTCTAACGACACTAGCATTCGCCGGCGACACTCCCGTATCCCCGCGCCCAAAGCCCACCGACTACCCGGCTCACGATAGCGTAAAGACCGCGGCCATTGGCGCCGCCATCGTCCCGCCGGACCAAGTCAAGAAAATATTCTCGGCCGACACCGCCAAAACCTACGTCGTGGTGGAAGTGGCCGTTTATCCGGAATCCGGCGCTTCCTTGGACGTAGACCTCATCGACTTCGCGCTGAAAACCGGTGATCAGGTGGTTCGTTCTTCCGAGCCTCTCGATATGGGAACCGCGTGGCCCACCGCAAGAAACCCGACCATCGGCAGCAGTGGACCCAATGTCACCACCGAGTCCGGCGTCATTGTGGATCGCGAAACGGACCCGGTCACCGGCCGCCCCAGGACCAGCGTGACGCCCTATGAAAGCGTAGCCGTGTCGAATTATCCGCGCCCCGACACGCCTCCTCCGCCGTCCAAGAACTCCGGCGATGTGGCCGCCAAAATCCGGAAAATGGCGTTACCGCAAGGCATCGCAAAATCACCAGTGGCCGGTTACCTCTATTTCCGCTGCCACCCCCGCAAGCAGGACGCCCTCACGCTGAATTATACGAATCACGCCGGCTCGCTCGACCTAAAACTGCCAAATAAATAGCCCTACGCGGCGGCGTCAGCGCTCACGCGGCGGCGCGCTTCTTCGTTCTCCCGCTGTATCGACGCTGCCAAATTGCGCGTATCGGAAGCCAGCGCATCCAGCTCCACCAGAATGGACGCGATGGCTGGGCACAGGGGCAGCAAAGCCACCAAATCTTCGGCCGAAAAAGCGTCGTTCGCGGAGCGATACAGAGCCAGGACGCCGGAGATCCGCCCACCTTCCTCCAAAGGCAAAGCGATTGCCGAAGAAAGCGCTGAGGAAGTCCCGCCCCGAACGTATCCTGGTTCCACTTCCGGATTTCCGTTCAAAATAGGTTTCCCCGTCTGCGCCACCCATCCCACCAAGCCATCACCCAAGGGGACGCGCAGCGCAGCCAGCGCTCCGGAATCGTCGCCTGTCACCAGCTTCGAGCGCAGCAGGCCATCTTCGCACGCAAAAAATGCCATGGCATCGCAGGGAACCAGCAGTCTCAGGCGCATGGCCGACACCGCCAGCGCTTCCTCTCCGCTCAGTTTGCACGATCCGCCGGCGGGCATATCCAGGCAGGATTTTTCATTGGTGAAGGCCCTGGCGCGCGCCACCGGATGCAGGCTCTTCGCCGGCTCTGCCTCAAAACCAGCCGCGGGTGCGCTGCCGCGTTCAATCTTGATATCTTTCGAAAGCGAGGGCGGCGCTTCGGTCCGCGCCTCGTTGGCGCGAGCCTCCAGTTCCTTATAGCGAGCCTGCAACGCATGGACCACCGCCGGATCGAAAGCCGTTCCCGCTTCAGCCGCCACCCGGGCCATCGCTTCATCCAGCGGTAGCGCGCGCCGGTACTGCCGGTCCGACGCCAACGCGTCCAGGCAATCCACCGCCGCCAGGATTCTAGACCCAATAGGAATCTCGTTTCCCTTCAGGCCGTCGGGATATCCAGTGCCGTCCCATTTTTCGTGATGCGATCGCACTATGGGCACCACCGGATAGGGAAAGCGCACGCGTTCCAGAATTTCCGCGCCCACCACCGGATGGATTTTCATCTTCTCAAATTCGGCGCGGCTCAGCTTGCCCGGCTTTGAAATAATGTGCTCCGGGACCGCCAGTTTCCCGATATCGTGCAGCATCGACGCGGCTCTCAGTGCATCCAGCCCCGCTTCCGCCAAACCTAAATCCCTGCCGATCTCCACCGCGTAGAGCTGCACCCGCTGCAAATGATCGTGCGTAGTATGATCCTTCGCGTCAATGGCCAGCGCCAACGCCTCAATGGTCCGCAGATGCAGGCCGTTCATCTCCACCACGTGTTTCTTCTCTTGCTCCACTTGCACAATGTGGGTTCTGCTCGACCGGTGCACCAGGTACACCAGCGGCAAACAAAGAACTGGAAGCTCCCATTGCACGGCGCGGGGGAACGTACCGATCAACCACGCCAGCGATGCTCCCACGGCATAACAGGGAAGCAGCCAGCGATAACCACCCCATACCGTGAGGAAGGGTTTCCCTTCGGTAAGCGAAATAATGCCGGCCACCGGAAAAGTATTGGTGATGAAGAAGGTAAGCGTCAGCAGTCCCAAGCCCACCGGTTCGGGAAGCCGGCCACGCGAATACGAGTACACAATGGATGTCAGATAAATGGCCGTGGCGAAGCTGCACACGCTGAAGGCTACCTGCACCGGCTTTGGACTCAGCTTCGTTCGCCAGGTGCATTGCGCCAGCATCGAAAGCGCGCCGATGGTGATAGCCTCCGCCAGGCTCAGGTTGACGATGCCGATGAGCACGAAAAGCGCCAGCACGGACGCCGTTCCCGTTACGCCGGGCAGGCGAACCTTCAGGCTGGACGCGAGTAAGGCGGTAGCAATAAATACCAGAGATCGAAGTGGATCGGGGGAGTGCCAGTTCAGAAACGCCCACACCACCACCGCGACGCCCAGCGTGATGTTGGCGGCGACATGGAAAGAAGCAAATCGTTGGCGCATGTAGCCTATCGCTTCTTTCGGCATGTGGCCGCTCTGGCTTTACTGCTCCCCTTGGCCGGATGTTCCCCAGGCTACTGCCGTGCCGGATGTGCCGCCCGTTCCCCAAGCCACAGCCGTGCCATTCGTGCCGCCCGTTCCCCAGGCCACCGCCGTACCCCACTGCCCTGAATTTCCCCACGCCGTTCCGCTGTCCCAAACCGCGGGCGACCCCGCCGAGCCGGGCCGCAGGACCGTGGTTCCCCAAACCACCGTCGGCGTCCAGGTAGAACCGATCCACCACGTCGCCAGGACGTTCGGAACCAGATAGGCGGTCTGTTGCGCCTTGTTGTAATTCAGCTGCGGCGAAGCAGCCGATAGAAACACGCTGTCCGTGTTCGCGAGCGCTGTTGCGATATCCAGGTAACCGGCGCCTACCGTGAACAGGTCGTAGGTGTCCGTGTACGATTGCCCGGTGGTCGGGTCATAGGCGGTGCTCGACGCCGGGAAATTCTTGGTCGCCGTCTTCATCAGACGCGCCTTGATAGTGTCCGGCGTGAGGCTCGGATTTTTTTGAAGCAGCAGCGCCGCCGTGGCCGAAACCACCGGCGTAGCCATGCTGGTGCCGCTCAACCGGAAGTATGCCGGCGCGCCCACGACGCTCGAAGTCGTATATTGCGACGGTGGTATGACGTTCCCCGGGTATGCAGCTTCGAGCGTCGATCCCGGAGCAAGCAACGAAACCACCAGATTTCCAGGCGCCACTAAGTCCGGCTTCGCGGTCAGATCGATGTAAGTGGGGCCCTTGGAACTGTAACTCGCGATTAAGTCGTCGGCCCGTGTGACCGTCATTTCCGTTTTCATCGCGCCCACTGTGATCGCATGCGGGCTGTCGCCGGGCGAGAGAATGGTCCCGTATCCGTTGCGCCCCAGATTGCCCGCCGCGACAACCACCACAATCCCGGAGTTCCAGGCCGCCTCCACCGCCTGGCACAGAGGATCGTGCGCGCAGCCTTCATAAATCGGCCGGCCCAACGACAAGTTGATCACGCGCACGTTATATCTGTTCTTGAGCGCCACCGCCTGTTGGATGGCCGCAATCACCACGCTGTCGTTACTCGATCCATTTGCGTTCAGCACCCGGAGATCCAGCAGGTTCGCGTTGGGGGCAATGCCCCGGAAGATATGGTATGCGCCCGGACCGGACGACAAGCTTGCATTTCCGGCCACGATGCCAGCCACGTGCGTACCATGGCCGAAATCGTCGAATTGATTTCCACCGATGAAACTCTGCCGGTAAACCACCCGCGATTGGCTGGAATTGGCCCGGTTCAGATCGGGATGCGAATAGATTCCGCTATCGATAATGGCGATGCCCACGCCGGTGCCATCCAATCCAGCGCTCCAGGCTGCCGGAGCGTTCACTGCGCCCGCGCTGTAATCGAGCGACGCCGCGAGTGACCGGTCCAGTGAGATATACGCTACGTTCGACTGATTCGACAGCGCGACTACTCCGGCTGGATGGAGCGTTGCCGCTACCGCCGGAATCAAAGAGAAGACCGTATTCACCACGCCCTCTAGCAAGTTCACCACGCCGCCCAGCAATCCCCCCGCACCGGATGACGCCGTGTTGTACTGCACAATCACGTTGACGTTCGCCGAAGGCTGCTGTTCGAGCAGCGTTTGAAGATCGGGTGAGATCTTTGAATTATCCGCCAGAGCAGCTTGAATGGTCAGCAACAGCAGGCCCAGCAGGGCCCAGCGGGAAATGTTTCGGGCTCGGACTAACATGGTGCGCTCTCTTATGCACCTGCTTCGCCACTTAGTAAGGGAAATATAACTGGTTGTAAATACGCTTACTCAGTACCTTTTCACGTGGAGGTACCAATGCCAAAGTGTCCCAATAATTCGACAACATGGCTATGTGGGGCAGGTTGCCAACCTGCGGCCGATTGCCAATCGGCGCCGAGCGTGCGCGGTTGGCCACCGCGCGCAGGATGCCATCCTGCCCCACAGCCCACTAACTCCGCATATTCCCAAAACACGCCCGCAATTCCTTAACAAATAATTCCGGCTGTTCGAACGCCGCGAAATGGCCGCCCTTCTCCAACCGGTTCCAGTAAACCAGATTGGGATAGCGCTTCTCCGCCCACCTTCTCGACGCGCGAAAAATCTCCTTGGGAAACACGCTGCAACCAACGGGAATCCGCACCGGCTCATAATTGATGTTGTTGAAGCTCTCCCAATAAAGACGCGCCGAGGAAGCAGCCACGTTGGGAAGCCAGTACAGCATGACATTATCCAGCAGCTCATCCCGCGTGAGCGCATTTTCCGGATGGCCGTTCGAATCCGTCCAGGCCCAGAATTTTTCGAGAATCCACGCCGCTTGTCCCGAGGGCGAGTCCGCCAATCCGTATCCCAGTGTCTGCGGGCGAGTGCCCTGCTGTTTCGAATAACCGGAATCCCAATCCTGATAATGCTGCATTCCATCCAGCGCGTCTTTTTCTTCGTCCGTGAGGTTCCCAAGTGTGGTGGGATCGGGCCGCACCACCGGCATGTTCAGATGGATTCCCTGGCAATGTTCGGGGTCCTGCAATGCAATCGCAATGGTAACCAGCGCGCCCCAATCGCCGCCCTGCGCGTAGTATCGCTGGTAACCCAGCCGCAGCATCAGCTGGCTCCAGCCGCGCGCGATCTTTTCCACGGTCCAGCCGTTCTGTTTCGGTCGGCCTGAAAAACCGTAGCCGGGCAGCGCCGGAATAACCAGGTGAAAATCGTTTAACGCTGGAATCACCTTCAAGAACTCGATGATCGATCCCGGCCAGCCATGCGTCAGCACCACAGGAAGCGCGTCACTGTTACGCGACCGTATGTGTAAAAAATAAATATCCACGCCATCGATTTCCGTTTTGAATTGCGGAAGCGCATTGAGCCGCGCTTCGGTCTTGCGCCAGTCATATTGATGAGCCCAGTAGTCGCAAACGGTTCGAACGTAGTCGAGGGGAATGCCTTGCGACCAATCCCCCACCGTCTGCTCATCGGGCCAGCGCGTGGCCCCGAGCCGGCGCTTGAGATCGTCCAATTCGGCGTCACTAACCTGAATCCTGAAAGGCCGGACTTCGTCGCTCATATCGTTTCCGTTAGTCTACCCTGTGGGGCAGGATGCCATCCTGCGGCGGGTTGCCAACCCGCCTGCTCCTAAAACTTTCCGACCTTTCCGCCGATATTAAACCGGTATGCCCCCTTCCAATAAGCCCAAACGCTCGGTCCTGATCGCCGCCAGGATTATCACGGCTGTAGTCGGGCTAGCCGGCGCCGAAGCCATGCTGTGGCTCGGAGGATACCCGCGCTGGTGGGCCATGGACGGGCCCTGGGGCGGTCCCTCGCCGCAATATGCCTGCGACGCCACGCTGGGCTGGAGCGCCCGGCAAGGACGGTTCGATCTGGTGTGGCCCGGGCATCCCGGCGTAGTCCGCTACACCAACTGGAGTGAGGGACGCCGCGCTACTTCCCAAACGGAGCCCTCGCCCACCGATCCCCGGCCGAAAGTCATGTTCATCGGCGATTCTTTCGTGCAGGGCTATCAGCTTTCGGATTGGGAAACGCTGCCGTGGATCGTGCAGCGGCGCCATCCCGAGGTGCAGGTTTCAAACTACGCTTCGGGAGATTACAGCACTTACCAGGCTTACATGGCCGTGAAGAAATGGGTCCATGGGCCGACCTCGGTCTACTATCTCTTCAACTGGTTTCACGAGGGACGCAACGCCGCCGATCCCAACTGGCTGCGCATCAACCAGCGAGTTCCGAAAGGCTGTTTTTATCCATACGCTGAACTCTCCGGCGACGGCCTGCGCGAAGGCCGATCGGAGGGGAACGTCGTATGGTGGCTCAGCCATCACCTGCGCATCGTCGCCCTGGTGCAAGATTATGGCGATATCTTTGAGTCTCTCCGTCGCGTCCGGAACAAGAAGAGTCTGACAGAAACACTGCTGGCCAAGATGGATGAAACGGTCCGCGAGCAGGGCGGGAAATTCACCGTCATCCTCTCCGACGTGTTGCCGCAAGATCGCAAAGACTACCGCAAGTTTCTAGAATCCAAGGGCATCAATTTCGTCGATTATGACCGGCCGGAGCTGCAAGATAAAAAGCTGCGCCTTCCGGACGGCCATCCGAACGGCGCGTTGCATGAACTGTTTGCTCAGTGGATGGAGCCGCTGCAAGTAACGCCAGATCGAGGCGCGCAAGCTTCGCGGCGATAGTGATTCGTCCCCGACGCAAGGTCGATACCGCACGATCAACCGAATCACAGTAGCCCCGCGCGTAAGCAAGGGGACAAAATCATCCAGCTCATTTGTCACATAATAGTGGAGATGATATCGAGACGTGGATTCCTCCAAACCGGCTCCGCAGCCGCGCTGCTGGCCAACACCGCCAGCGCCAAACAATTGAAGACCGTTGGCGTACAACTCTACACCGTCCGCAGCATTCTTCCCAAGAAGCCTGAAGAGACGCTGAAGGCCATCGAAGCCATCGGCTACAAGGAGGTGGAAGCAACATATGACAACCTCGATAAAATCTGGCCCGCGCTCCAGGCCACCAAGCTGAAGCCGGTCAGCATTCACCTGAACGAGAGCACGGTCATGAAGGGCACGGACGACGAGATCTCCCGCGCGGTCGACAAAGTGAAGCAGCACGGATTTTCCTACGCCGTTTTCCCCTGGGTCAACCCTCCGGACCGCGGCGGGCTGGACAAAATGAAGGCGCTAGCCGAAAAGCTCAACAAAACGGGCGAAAAATGCCGCGCCGCCGGACTCACCTTCTGCTATCACAACCACGCGTTCGAATTCGAGCCCATGGACGGAACCACGCGGTTCCAGGTGCTGGTGGACACCCTCGACAAGAACCTGGTCAGCTTCGAGATCGACTGCTTCTGGGTAAGCGTGGCAGGGCACGATCCAGTAGAAATCCTGAAAAAAGTTTCCGGCCGGGTCAAACTTCTGCACCTGAAAGACAAAGCCAAAGGCACCCCGGTGATGTACAAAGAATCGGTCCCAGCCAGCACCTTCAAAGAGGTCGGCCACGGTGTCCTGGACTGGCCGCCGATCCTCCGCGAGGCCGAGAAAGCCGGCGTCCAGCACTATTTCGTGGAGCAAGATCAAACCCCCGGCGACCCGGTGGAAAGCCTGCGCCAAAGCTTCGACTACATCACCAAACTAAATTTCTAATCCGCGTTTATCGGCGTTCATCAGCGGCCTAACAAATATGCGCTCCAGTTGTCTCGACATACACCGAATACAACGACTGCCCAGCCGCCATAAACAACCGGTCGCGCTTGGTCCCCCCAAAACAAATGTTGGCGCAAATTTCCGGCAGCAGGATCATCCCAATCCTCACCCCATCCGGCGAAAAAACATGGACGCCATCGTAGCCAGCCCCTACCCAACCAGCCCCAGTCCAGATATTGCCATCCACATCAGCTCGAATCCCGTCGGCTAGTCCAGCGCCCTTCCCTTTCAGTTCCATATTGACGAACACGCGGCCACCCTTTAACGACCGGCCATCCACAACATCAAAAACATTGATCACCTTCGGCGCCTCGGGATAATGCGTAGCCCCGGTATCGCAAAGGTACAGCTTCTTGTAGTCCGGCGAAAAACATAATCCGTTCGGCTTGTAAGCTTCGTCGTACACCATCTCCATCTTCGCCGTCTTCGGATCGATGCGATACACCGCTTCCTTTATTTCGAGCTTGGCCTTGTGCCCCTCGTAGATGCTGGTAATGCCGTACCCCGGATCGCTGAACCAGATTCCGCCGTCGGGATGAACCACAATGTCGTTCGGCGCATTCAGCGGCTTGCCCTGCCAATTGTCGGCCAGCACCGTCACCGCGCCCGAATGCTCATACCGCACCACCCGCCGCGTGTCATGCTCGCAGGTGAGCTGGCGGCCTTCGTAATCGAACGTGTTTCCGTTCGAATAATGAGACGGCGTCCGGAACACGCTGACATGCCCGTCTTCCTCCAGCCAGCGCAGCTGCCGGTCATTCGGGATATCGCTCATAACCAGATACCGCCCGCCTCCGTTCCACGCCGGACCCTCCGCCCATCTGAGGCCGGTGTACAGCCGCTCGATAGCCGCATTGTTCGCCTTGAGCTTGGCAAAGCGCGGATCCAGGACCACAATATCGGGGTCGGGATACCGAATCGGCTCCTTCCCCGTCCAATCCCGCTGCGCAACAGCCGGGAGTGCCAGCCCAGCCCCCAGCATAAAGGCGCGTCTTCCCAATCCGCGTCCATCAGCGTCCATCTGAGGCTTAACAAAGGATTTACCCATAACAGCAAGCCAGTATAGCGTAAAGCCGGTCCAGCCGATATATAACCTGAGGCACGTCCGATGCTACTGTTCCTGAATGAATTCTGGGCCTTCCTGCGCAGCCGCAAGAAATACTGGCTGCTGCCCATCCTGGTGATGATGCTGCTGTTCGGAGTATTGCTGGTGCTGGCGCAAAGCACCGCCGTCGCGCCGTTCATTTACACCTTGTTCTAATCCCCCGGCTTCATGCACATTCTTGGCATCTCCGCGTTTTATCACGACAGTGCCGCCGCCCTGGTTCGCGATGGCGAAATCGTGGCCGCGGCGCAGGAAGAACGCTTCACCCGCAAAAAGCACGATTCGCATTTCCCCATCCACGCCGCCGAGTTCTGCCTCGCGAAGGCCGGCGTCCCGCTTACCGATCTCGATTACGTGGTCTTCTACGACAAGCCGTTTCTTAAGTTCGAACGGCTGCTCGAAACATATATCGCTTACGCCCCGCGCGGCCTGCGCTCGTTCCAGATGGCCATGCCGCTGTGGATCCGCGAGAAGCTGTTTCAAAAAACTTTGCTGCACGATGAACTGGAGCGCCTGGGCCCCGGATTCGATTGGCAACAGAAGCTGCTGTTCGCGGAACACCACTTGAGCCACGCCGCCAGCGCGTTTTTCCCGTCGCCGTTCGAGGAAGCGTTGATCCTTACTATGGATGGCGTCGGCGAATGGGCAACAACGTCAGTAGCGCTGGGACGCGGAAATCAAATCGATGTCATCAAGGAAATTCACTTCCCGCATTCGCTCGGCCTGCTGTATTCGGCCTTCACCTATTACACCGGCTTCAAAGTCAATTCCGGCGAATACAAAGTTATGGGCCTGGCGCCTTACGGCGAGCCGCGCTACGCGCAACGGATTCTCGATTTTCTTATCGATCTGAAACCCGACGGCTCCTTCCGCCTGAACCTGGATTTCTTCAATTACTGCACCGGCCTGACCATGACCAACGGGAAGTTCGACGACCTGTTTCAAGGTCCCGTGCGGAAGCCGGAAGAACCGCTCACCCAGCGCCATATGGATCTGGCTGCATCCGTCCAGCAGGTGCTGGACGAAGTGGTTTTGCGCATGACGCGATCGCTCGCCCAGGAAACCGGGATGCGCAACTTGTGCCTGGCCGGAGGAGTAGCTCTGAATTGCGTTTCGAACGGCAAAGTGCTCCGCGATGGCCGTTTCGAACGGATCTGGATCCAGCCCGCGGCCGGCGACGCCGGTGGTGCGCTGGGAGCGGCTTTGGCGGCTTTTCATCAGTTCAAAGGCCAACCCCGCCACGCCAGCGGCTGCTGCGACCGTATGAATGGTTCGTTCCTCGGCCCGGATTTCCCGCAGCCGGAGATCGCACGCCGCCTCACCGCTGCCGGCGCTCGCTTTGAAGTGCTGGACGACGACGCACTCCTGGACGCCTGCGCGGAAGCACTGGTCGATGAAAAAGCCGTCGGCTGGTTCCAGGGCCGCATGGAATTCGGTCCGCGGGCGCTCGGCGCGCGTTCTATCCTCGCCGATGCGCGATCCCCGCGCATGCAGTCCGTGCTGAATCTCAAGGTGAAGTACCGCGAATCGTTCCGCCCGTTCGCCCCGTCCGTGCTGCGCGAATTCGCCGGCGAGTGGTTCGAACTCGATGGCGACAGCCCCTACATGCTGCTGGTCGCCGACGTTTCAGAACAGCGCCGCAAAAGCATGACGGCTGCGGAGCAGGATCTATTTGGCATCGCCAAATTGAATGTCCCGCGCAGCGACATCCCCGCCGTTACGCACGTGGATTATTCGGCGCGCATTCAAACCGTTCATGAGCAAACCAATCCGCGCTATCACGCGTTGCTGCGCCGTTTTAACGAACTCACCGGCTGCCCGGTTCTGGTGAATACCAGCTTCAACGTGCGCGGCGAACCGATTGTCTGCTCTCCCGAAGACGCCTTCCGCTGTTTCATGGGCACTGAAATCGATGTATTGGCCGTCGGCAACTGCTTCCTTCGAAAAGAGGACCAAAGCCCGGCGCTCAAACAGCAGTACGAAAACAAATTTACGCCGGATTAGCTTTTATGGATACCAGACTTCACGAGGATTTAAGCCGGGTTCACCAGACGAAGAGCTTTTCGGATCGCTCCCTGGGCCTCACCTTCGCCGCCTTTTTCGCTCTCCTGGCAATTTTGCCGCTGCGCCGTCACCAGCCTCTTCAATGGCGCTGGATCATCGTCAGCGCACTTTTCCTCGTAATCGGATTGTTGGCCCCCGGCCTGTTGCATCCCATTAGCCGCGTGTGGGCAAAACTCGCGTTGCTGCTCCACAGGGTAGTCAATCCCATCACGACATCGGTGCTGTTTTTCCTGGTATTTGTTCCAGCCGGGCTCATCTTCCGGCTACTCGGGAAAGATCCTCTACGCCTAAAGCTCGAACCTGACGCCGAGAGCTATTGGATCCCGCGCCAACCACCCGGCCCGCAGCCCGAAGGCATGCGCAATCAATTTTAGCCGCGCGTATGACTGCCACCTTCACCGAACATCGAGAGATTTTCGCTTGCCCCGCTTGCGGCAGCCAGTTGGCGTGGGGAACCGCTGACGCGCAATGCGCCGGGTGCAGCCGCAAGTTTCCTATCGAACAAGATATACCGCGCCTGTTTCATCCGCACGACCCCGGCGACCAGCGCGACGTCACCGACATCGTAAAAACGTTCTACGAAACCAACCCGTTTCCCAATTATGACGACCTGGATTCGCGCGACAGCCTGGCCAGCAAGGCGCGGCGCGGCGTATTCGCCCGATTGTTGGATGAGCAGATCCCTCCGGATTCGCTGGTTCTCGAAGTGGGATGCGGCACCGGGCAGTTGACCAATTTTCTGGGCCTGGCCTGGAACCGCACCGTGTTCGGCAGCGATCTCTGTCTCAACTCCTTGCGTCTGGCGAAAGATTTCCGGAACCGCTACGCTATCGAAAATGCCGGCTTTCTGCAAATGAATTTGTTCCGCCCCGCCATTCGCCCCGCGAGTTTCGATCTGGTTGTCTCGAACGGCGTGCTCCACCACACCGGCGACCCAGTTGGCGCATTCACTTCCATCTCTCGATTGGTAAAGCCCGGCGGGCACATCATCGTCGGCTTATACAACAAGATCGGCCGTCTCACCACGGACTTCCGGCGCCAAATCTTCAACGCCTTCGGCGATCGCTGGAGCAGCCTCTTCGACGGACACATGCGCAACGGCGCCTACAACACCGCCCGCAAGCGCGCCTGGTTCATGGACCAATACAAGCATCCCTGCGAAAGCAAGCATTCCTACGACGAAGTGCTGGGCTGGTTTGAATCCAACGGATTCGATTTTCTTTTCAGCATTCCGAAAATCGGACCCGCGGCGTTCGGCGAAAACGAAAAGCTGTTCGCCCCGCACGGCAAAGGAACGCGCACCTCGCGGCTGCTCACCGAACTGGACATGCTGGCGCGCGGCGGAGTAGACGGCGCGCTATTCATCATGATCGGCCGCAAACGCTAGTAGGGCGGACCCCCTGGTCCGCAGCCGACGCCCACGTCGGCGCGCTCACGCCCCACTAACGGCTGATCTTCCCATACTCCACTTCCGCATCCCCTGGCAACAGCACCCACAGCGTGTAAATCCCCAGCACCGTTCCCAGAATCGGATGCAACAACGCAATGATCCCCACCACAATGGCCAGCGTCCGCGCCCATTGCCGCCGCTCGATCAGCCCGAATCCCACCACAAAACCCACGCAAGCCAGCACCAGAGAAATCAATCCCATGGTCGAAAGCACCGCTGGAATAATATCCCCCACCGGAAATCCCCAGCCGGAATCTTCAAACCATTGGTGTCCCCATACGCCGACTACCCGCGCCCCGACGAACCTTCCCCCCGCTTTCAGCAGGTTCAGCGCCGACAGGGCGATCCAGAACACCGCCAGCATTTGCACATGCCGCGCCACCCGTCCCATGGTGGAAGCCCGCGCGGCCGCTGCCGGCTGAGGCGCAGGAGCCACCGCCGCATTGCCGCATTGCCCGCAAAATCGCTGATTAGGCTGGACTTCACCACCGCAATGATTGCAGAACATAGCCCGCCTCCTGGTCGTTCATTCATAATACGGCCGAACCGCGCCAACTGTTCCATGCACCAGGGCTTCGTTCTCTGGCAAGGGCAGGTCATGATAGAGTTTTGAAATGCGCGGTTTAATACTCTTGGCTGCTCTCGCCTTTTGCGCGCGCGCCGCCGACGCCCCGTCCAAAACATTTGACCGGATGAAGGCGCTGGCCGGCGAGTGGGATGCAGAGCTGCCCGGATTCGGCAAGATGAGCGATTCCATCCGCCTGGTCTCAAAAGGCACCGCCATCGAAGAAACGCTCGGCACTGCCGCCGACAACGAAGTCTCCCTTTACACGCGCGACGGCCAGCGAATTGTCCTTACGCACTTCTGCGCTCTCACTCCCGACGGCCATCAGGTGCGCCTCGAAACTTCTGCCTTGGCAGGCCTCCAGGACCGGATCGTATTCGCCTTCCACGACGCCACGAATCTTCACACTTCCGCCGCGCCGCACATGCGCCAGGTGATCATGACTTTCACCGACAGCGCCCACTTCTCCGAAAAATGGACCAAGACCGAGAACGGCAAAGACACCATCTTCGAAATAAAGTTCGTGCGCCGACCGTAAGGAGCTGTGAAAAGATCGGGAAGCACGCGGGGTTGGCAGAACGGAAGCGTCTGCCCCACATTGACGCACAAGTAATGCAGGCGCTTTCGCCTGCGAACCGATTTTTTCACAGCTTCTAAGCTAAGACTAAGGGACCGGCGCCTTTCGCCCTACTTCAACGGCGAAAAATCCGTGGGATCCAAATAAACCGACTCTATCTTCTTCACCATCTCGCCATTCTTCTTGGATTCAGCCATGACTTTTAAGAACTCGGGATCTTTGCGGAATTCGGCCCAATCCTTCTCCGCGACGGCGCGGCTGGGATGGGCCAGCAGGTAGATCAGCGTGTTCTTCGCGAGTTCCGGGTCCGCGGGAACCCAGTACCCGATGCTTTCGATGCCGTGGCGTTTGAAGGTTTCCAGGTGATGGTTCCTGAAATCGGCTTTGAGAGCTTCCAGCTTGCCGTCGTAGCAGGTGTATGTGCGGAGTTCAAAAACGCGCGATTGCGCCGAAGCGCAAGCGGCCGCGAGCGTCAGCAGCAGAAATAGTTTTTGGAGCATGAAATAGTGTAAGCCTTTCTCCACTTGACAATCAAGTGCAAAATGGGCGAGACTGGCTTTGAGCCATGCGCTACGCGAGACGCTTGTTGGCCAAGCTCGAAAATCTTTTCCGGCCCAATCGCGCGGACCGTGAGCTGGATCGCGAAGTGGCCGCGCATCTCGCGCTGCTCGTAGATGAATTCCAGCGCCGCGGCATGAATATTGAAAACGCGCGGTTTGAGGCGCGGCGCTCCTTTGGCGGCATCCAGCAGGCCAAGCAGTTGCATCGCGAAGAACGCTCCATCCTCTGGCTGGAACAAACGCTGCAGGACCTGCGCTATGCATTCCGCAGTCTTTTGAAGACTCCCGGATTCGCCGCCATCGCCATACTGACCCTCGCGCTCGGCATCGGCGCGAACATCGCTATCTTCGCGGTGGTGAACGCCGTGCTTCTCCGGCCGCTTCCGTTCCAGCATCCCGAGCAACTGGTCCGCGTCTTCGACGACTTGAATGGCGCGGGCGCCAGAGACGTCGGCATGTCCGTGCCGGAATTGCGGGATCTGCGCGATAGCTCCGGCGCTTTTGAGCGCATCAGCGCCATCTGGACAGTCAGCGATGCGTTGAGCGGGGGCGATCATTCTGAGCGCATCGAAATGCTCGGCACCGGCTTCGATTACTTCCACATCCTCGGCATCAACGCCGCGCTGGGGCGAGTGTATGGGCCTCAAGATGCCGTGCCCGGCTTCAGCGAAGCCGTGGTCATCAGCGATGGACTCTGGAAGCGCCAGTTCGGCGGCGACCCGCATATATTGGGCCGCCGGATTCGCTTGGACGAAGATGGCTACACCATTGTCGGCGTCCTGCCTCCCGATTTCCGGCATCCCGGCCGGACCTTGGCCGGCGACGTGGACGTTTGGGCCGCCGCCGGCCTGGCTGCCTATCCCATGCCTATGCCGCCAGTGCGGGCGCGGCGTCTTGGTATCGGCGCCATTGCACGGTTGAAACCAGGCTTGGCCCTGCAACAGGCCCAGCACCGGCTGGATGCGTTAGTCGCGCAGCTGACCGAGACCTATCCGAAAGATTATCCAGCCGCTTCCAAATGGTCCCTGCGGCTTGAGCCGGTCGAGGAGAACCTGACCGGCAGCGTGCGGCCCACGCTGATGGTGCTGTTCGCCGCCGTCGGATTCGTGTTGCTGATGGTGGCCGTTAATATGGCTAATTTACTTGTTGCGCGCTCATCCGCACGCCTGCGTGAGATGGCCATTCGTCTGGCTCTGGGCGCTTCGCGCAGCCGCTTGATCCGGCAGCTGCTGACCGAGAGCGCCCTCCTATCGCTGGCCGGCGGCCTGGCTGCGATGCTGGTCTTGGCGCTCACCAAAACATCGCTGCTCGCTCTGGTGCCGGCCGATCTGCCGCGCCTGGCCGAAGTACATTTCGATGCTCGCGTAATCGGCCTGGCCTGCGCTCTCTCGCTGCTCACCGGAATTCTCTTCGGTTTGACTCCAGCACTCGATGCTTCCTGCACCGATCCTAATCTGGATTTGAAGGAAGGCACGCGTGGCGGCACTCCCAGCCTGCGCCAGAATCGTTTTCGAGGTGCGCTGGTGGCTACTGAAGTCGCCTTGTCGGTGGTGCTGCTGAGCGGCGCTGGAATTCTTTTGCACAGCTTTTGGAATACGCTACGCGTCAATCCCGGGTTCGATCCCCAAGGCCTTCTGGTCGCTCGCATCTGGATTCCGGTTCCCAATAATCCACAGGCGAACCGGTATTTGACGGCTCCTCCCTTGGCCACTTTCAGCCGCGAGGTGCTGCGGCAGGTGCGGATGCTTCCCGGTGTCCAGGATGCCGCCATGGGAGGCGAAAATAGCGTTCCTTTCGTGCACAATTTCTCTTCTCTCCGTGAGTTCTCATTACCCGGCCAGCCCGATTCCAGCCAGACACAGCGCACCGCCGAATTTTCCTTGGTTAGCCCGGACTTCTTCCGCGCCGTCCGGACGCCGCTGCTGCGGGGCCGCGTTTTTACCGAAGCGGACACGGATAAAACCAAGCCCGTGGTTCTGGTAAGCGAATCCTTCGCGAAGCGGTATTTGTCAGGTCACGATATCGGAGAGCGAATGAACTCCGACGGCAAAGACTGGGAGATTGTGGGTGTGGTGGGCGATGTACGCGACGACGCTCTGGATGCGCCCGCGGCGCCGCGCTTCTATCGCGCGCTCTATCAGGACGCGGATTCCAACGAACTGGCTGTTTTCCTGCGCGGCGCCACGGATTCCGCCGGGCTCAAGCAGGCAGTCACGCGAATCGTACATGCCGTGGATCCCGATCTGCCGGTTTACGGTGTTCGCACCATGTCCGAAATGATGGCCGCATCGCTCGCCCGCCGCAGGTTCTCGCTCTCTTTGATGGCCATCTTTGGCGCGCTGGCGTTGTTTCTGGCCTCCATCGGAATCTATGGCGTCATGGCCTACGCCGTCAGCCAGCGAACGCAGGAATTCAGCATTCGCATGGCTCTCGGCGCCGAATCCCGCGACATTCTGCTGCTGGCATTGCGCCCCGGCGCCATGCTTACGTTAACGGGAGTCGCGCTCGGTCTCGCGGCCGCGCAGGGCGCCACCCGCCTGATGGCCAGCCTGCTGTTCGGCGTCTCGCCCGCGGACCCTATAACATTTTTGGTCGTCCCCATTTCACTGGCCATCGTCGCCCTGCTCGCGTGCTGGATCCCCGCTCGCCGCGCCGTTCGCATCACCCCCGTGGACGCACTTAGATCTTAGGCAACTTCACCGTGCCATGGGCCTGCTGGCCCACCAAAGGCCATGAAAACGCGGTTGTTAGCTGGCTGTGGGGCAGGCGCTTTCGCCTGCCAACCTGCGTCTTCAACGGAGTCGGCGCTCCACTTGACAATCAAGTGCACAATACGCGAGACTGTTTCTGGAGGCACTACTCGCTTGTCTAGTGAAGGAAAGTCACGCATCCAGGTGCTGCAAGGCACCCTCGATCTCATCGTCCTGCGCACGCTTCGCAGCCTGGGCCCGCAACACGCTTACGGCATCGCCGCCCGCCTGGAACAGGTCTCAGGCGATTTGTTGAAGCTCAACCAGGGCACCCTCTACCCGGCCTTGGTCCGCCTGGAACAGCAGGGCTGGATCAAAGGCAAGTGGGACAAAACGGAAAATGGCCGTGAAGCGAAATACTACGCCCTCACCAAGGCTGGATTGAAAGCGCTCGGAGAGGAAACCGAGCGCTGGCGCCAACTGTCCGGCTTGATGGAGAAGCTGTTGGTTGAGGAGTCGTAAATCATGCGGCGTCTGTTTGCCAGGTTGAAAAACATTTTTCGCTCCAACCACGCGGACCTTGAACTGGACCGCGAGTGTCCACCCATCTGGCGCTCCTCGACCTATGCTCACGTGGCGCAGGCGCTTTCGCCTGCGAACAGTCCGCCTTACCTCGGCGCCAGCACAAACCGCTCAATCGCAATCCGCGCGCTGCGATCCATCCTCACCGGGTCCCGATGAAACACCACCTCCAGCTCATTGAACTCGCGCACCGCTGAGCCTGCTGGAATCGGAAAACTGAGCACTGCCTCCGGACGCGTTGGCACCGCCAGCGTCCCCAGGCTTTGCGATACTCCGTTATCCATCAAAATCAATTCCAGCGCCACGGTTCCCGGATAACGGTCGGCATTCGAAATCGCGATCTGAATTTCACCGCAACAACTCAGATCGATCGGATGCTCCAGCTTCTGATACGCCTGCATGGCCATAGTCGCGTGATCGGTAGTAACAAAGGAGAGCGTCTTGGGGCTCCCCCACTTCGAATACGATTTCCGCGGCGGCTGCGTCTCCGGCGGACGGAACATCCAATACTCGCCCGAAAACGGGATAACCGAGGGCTCTATCCGCGCAGTCGAAATTATCGTATGGGCCCATCCCGGCAGCGGATCCACTAGCTTCGCCGGCGGTCTTGGTTCGGAAAAAAGAACCACGCCCGGAAAACTCTTGTCGTCGATTTCGACATTGTTCGCGGGCGCTGCGTAAACCCTGGTCACCGATCCTTGTGGTTGAGCCGCCTTGCCGCCATTGAGCAGCCTGGCGAGCAACGCTCGAGCGCTTTCCACCGGCCCGGAACGGTGTCCCCATGCCCAGTGAAACCCTGAACCATGCCGCTGGATATGATCCGCCAAACCACCCACCGTGAAGGCCGCCGCCAGAATCACCGTCAGAGTCAGCCCGAGTATGGAACGCGGCAAGCTGCGTTTGGTCTCGGGCGTATAGGCGCCCGCCGCGAGCGATGCCAGCGTCAGCATCGCCGTGGTCATCGAAAAAAGTACGGCGCTCAGCAGTGGATAGCCTAGCAGTACCGCCGCGATGCCCGCCTCCAGGCCGAGCGACGCCAGCAACGCCGGCGCGAGATCTTTCAGCCGCAGCGGCGAAGCCGGCGCTTCAAACAGCTCCCTGGCCGGAGCGAATTCGCCGGCCGGCCCATCATTATGGATCGCGCGCCACTCGAAATACAACAGCCGTGTAGTGCTGATCACCAATACCAAGGCCGCGCCAAGAAACAGCGGAGATAATTCGGATAACAGCAGCGTGGCCGGCGCAAACCATACCGCGACAGCGGAGGTGCGTAGCGCCGCCCGAAGCGCATCCGCGCGGCGGGATCGGGCGATCAATACGTAGAGGCCGGCCGTGATGGCTGCGCTCGCCAAGCAGGCCAACAGCGCGTGCCCCAGCGACGCCCCGATCACCGCGGCCAGCGGTTGCCGCGCCAACCTGGGAACCACGGCCGCATTCCACACTACCCAGCCGGTCGCGGCTAGCCCCAGGACCTGCACCAGCAGCGCAAGATGGCGCTTCACATCCTTACGACACCACCGGCGCCCTTCAGGTTCCCGGAAATTTCAACCCTTCCGTCACATCGAGTTTCATTTCCAACTTTTCGCCGCTCCCCACGTGGATCTCCTTGGCTGCCCCAACCAGTATCGCCGCCACCTTGGCATCCCGGTAGGCGACGTCCGCGCCCTCCGGGAGAGCGATCAGAAAATAGTCACCAGTAGGAATCGTCGCCAGCCGGTACGATCCATCCGTGTCAGTTTGATCCACGCGGTAAGCCCACCGCTCCGCTGCATTTTTGGGCATCAAAAGAACGAAAGCCCCCACCTGCGGCGCTCCGCCTTGCTCCACCGTGCCGTCGATCGCCGAGACGGCTTTGGTTAAGACCAGATCACGCTGAACCGCTTCGCCCGAGGAGACCTCGAAATTTAGCGGCCAATGCTCGCCGGCAGCTCCCGTGAAATAAGCCGCGATGTAATCTTTCGAGCCGGCCAGCATCGCCTCGTACTTTCCAGCCGGCAATCGGCGCATCGTGAAGTTCCCCTGCGCATCCACTTCCGCTCGAAACACATTATTTCTATCGTTGCGGAGCGACACATAGAGGCTCGTACTCGATTGCGGACGTTCACCCTCGAAAATCACACGCCCTGTTACCGATCCCATCGACTGCGGCCTCAGCGTCACCTCCATGTCCGATCCCCCGACATCGATCTCCTGCCTGATATTCCAACTGGACGCGCCTGAGGACGCTTGGGAAGCTGCGGCGATCTCGTAGGCCCCTGGCGGCACGTTCTGAAACTCGAACGATCCGTCTTTTGAAACCCACGCCTGCAGAAATAACATGAACTGGCCGGAAACCTTCTTGATCAAGTTGGCGCGGCCACCACTCATATCGCCCGGAACGCTGATCTTGCCCTTCACCGCCACTGCGTTTGCCAGCGGCAGCGTGATGGAAACTTGCGTTTCTCCGCCAGGTTCCACGCGAACCAACCCCGCCTCCTCCACAGTTGGAGCGCTGGGATAAAACGTCGATACAAAAGCAGTGCCGCGGAAACTTGGGTCCGCCGAATACTCCGGCGCGGGCATGGATTGCTCCGGCTGATCATCGTCGGCAGCATCGGTACGAACCGGGATCTGTGCGCGGACAATTGCCGCCTGTTGAACCAACTTGGCAAGAGACTGCTGCATCCGCTGCATCTGGATTACTGAATCGGCAAACCAGGGACGTCCCATCGCGCAGACATAGTAATTGCCCCTGGGCAGATGGGCCATCCGGAACTCCCCCAGTACGTTCGCGCGAACTTGCTGTCGCGTGACGATTTTGCGCTCGCCGGCCACTACTCTCAACTGGAAAATCTCCACCAGCGCGTTACCCACGGGCTCTGAATCCTCGTCCTTGATCTGCCCCGTAATGGCCCCGCCCCGGTTGGCCTCGAACACGATGTTCCGTGTGTCCTGGTCGTCGCGCACGACAATCGCGCTCAATAGCCCCGCAAAGCCGGTTTGTTTGTAGGATTGCGTTGGATATCCCGGCTTAAGAATTTGCAGCTGGTATTTTCCCGCCTCCGTCACAGAAAACGAAAACAGTCCATCCTGTTTCGTGACCCCTTCCAGCTTTTGGTCCCGAGCGGTGGTCGGCGCCAGCCAAACCCGCACATTAGCCAGCGGCGCATGGGACTGCGAATCAACCACCACTCCGCCCACAACATAGCTCTCCGCGGCGTCCGCCATCGCGGAGGCAACGAGAAACCATACAGTGAGCAACAAACGAACAGTGGTCATCTTTGTTCCGGAGGATTGCTGCTCAACTTCGCCTCGATCGCCATGGTCCTTTGTTCAGCCGGTTGCAGCGTCAACGTCTCGCCGGACCCCGACAGCATATCCTTCGCCGTGGGCGCGCCCATCCATGCTTGAATCCGGTAATCTCCAGGAGGTACGCCGGCAATTTGGTAGTGACCATTCTCGTCTCCAAAACCAAACTTCATCGCGGCCCCGTCCGAAATGGGCATCAGATACACTTGCGCCATTTGGGCCGGTTGGCCCGCCGAGGTCACCTGCCCTTGCACCGTTGCGCTGTCGCCCCGGATCGTAATGTGTAGTTCACCGGCAGCGCTTCCATTAACCTGGAACTGGCCGTGCAAAACATCCAGGTCCCCAAGCTTTGCCGACGCCACGTAACCGCCGCCCCCTGGGCCTTGAATCTTCAATACGTACTTATCCGGGATCACGTTCGTAAACGCCGACGGTTGCGCAGGCTGAGCATCCGGCTGTGGATTTTCCTGCGAAGGGCTCGCGCCACGAAGTCGCGCCAATCTGGAAAATTCCTGCGCCCCCCTACCGAGCATCAACTGCCGCGCGTTGGCGCGCGTGTGCTGCGGTTGCAGTATTAGTATGACCATGCCTTGTTCTTTCGCCCCGGCTTCGTAAGAAACCGACACTGGGATATCGGCTCCTCCCGAAAGTGGAATAACCAGGTTCTGAATCGGCTCCGACGTAATAACCACGGGCTCCTCCGCCGCGAACCACTGCGCCGGATCCGCCTGGTATTGCACCGCCCGCAACGTGTAGCTCCCGCGCGGGACATCAATCACCCGGAACTGGCCGCTCGAAATGTTCACCCACGCCCGCCCCACCGGCACGCGGTCGCCATCCCGGTACAACTCGATTCGGGTCCAGGCCTGCGGCACAAAACCGGTCAGGTGTCCGTTGATGTCGAACGCCGCTTCGGTGGCCTGACGAAAGTCCGCCGTGGACCGCTCGCCGGCAGCCAGATGCAACACCGTGGCCGACGCCAGCGCGTCCGTGTTGGAATAATACACCGGCGGCAGTCCGCGATGATCGTTATGTAAGTTCAGAGTACTGCCCATGAAGTAACTTGTGGCCGAAACTTCTCCAGCCAGGCGCACCACATAATCGCCAGGCGGAAGACCGAGAAGCGAATACCGGCCGCGGTCGTCCGTGCGAGCCGACTTGGCCGGGATGTAGTCGACGCCCGCCAGTGACGGCTTCACGGTAACGCTCTGCAACGACACCCCCTCCAACGGTTCTCCATTTTCGTCCAAAACTGTTCCGCTGATGGAGGACACCGGCATAAGCGAAATCCGCGCGGCCGGCGAGCCGGATTTGAGATCCACGATGATAGCCGCCGGACGGGGCGCCCTTGCCGCGTCTTCCGTCGCCTCGGGATTCAGATCCTCCCGCCCAGCCAGCATCACTTGGGCGGGCTGCTCTTCGCCGGACACAAAGCCCGCTTTTGAAACAGCGAGGGAATATTGGAGACACGGTACATTGGGAACTTGAAAATTGCCGCCGGCATCCGTGAATCGGTAGCCGGATGCAGTTCCAAAATAGGAGACCAGCGCATGTGCGATGCCGGCGTTGGTCGCGGAATTGAAAACCGTCCCCGCCAGCACGCAGCGCTCCGTGGTCTGCGCGAAACCAAGCGTCGCGTAAAGCACGCCAGCTATTAAAACTCTCGCCGCAACCATCCTGAAACTATAGCAGGATTATATCCAGCAATTCCAGATTATTAACCTTGCAAATTTCGGATAACCCCGGTCGCGGCTCGGAGAAGCTGTGAACAAATCGGCTCGCAGGCGAAATCGCCTGCGCCACTTAATCGTAAATCCTTGTGCGTCAATGTGGGGCAGACGCTTCCGTCTGCCAACCCCGCGTGCGTCCCCATTTTTTCACAGCTTTAGACTGAGCGACCGGTGCCTTTTTGGCTCCAGCGACGTATGCGATCATGAGAGACGTCGGCTATGACCAAGTGCCCGTCCTGCGCCAGCGAGATTGCCGGAAGCAGCCGCTTCTGCTCCGCTTGCGGGCAAAATGTCGAGGCCGATAGCTTTGCCACCCGCACCGTCGCCGCCTCCATTCCCGCTACTCCGCGATCCTCCGCCAGAACAGCGTCCAGCGGTTCCTCTCTCCTCGCGTCTTCCTCCTCCCGCTCGGAAATCCGATTTGTACCCGGTACTGTGCTGGCTGGCCGGTATCGCATCGCCTCCTTGCTCGGCAAAGGTGGAATGGGCGAAGTGTATCGCGCGGACGACCTGACGCTCGATCAACCCGTGGCCCTGAAATTCCTGCCCGAAGGCGCGCTCTCCAACCCCAACGCACTGGCGCGTTTTCGAAACGAGGTGCGCATCGCCCGGCAGGTGTCGCATCCCAATGTCTGCCGCGTCTATGACGTCGGCGAAATCGACGGGCTGGTTTTTCTTTCCATGGAATATGTCGACGGCGAAGATCTTGGTTCGCTGCTGCGCCGCATCGGCCGTTTGCCGGCTGATAAAGCGCTCGAGATCGCCCGCAAACTCTGTGCCGGCCTGGCCGCCGCCCACGAGAAAGGCGTCCTGCATCGCGATCTCAAACCCAGCAACGTCATGCTGGATAGCCGCGGCCAAGTCCTGCTCACCGACTTCGGGCTGGCCGGATTGGCGGACCAGATCTCCGGCGCCGAAGTCCGCAACGGCACTCCCCAATACATGGCGCCGGAGCAACTGGCCGGTAAAGAAGTGACTGCGCGCAGCGACATTTATTCGCTCGGCCTGGTCATTTACGAGATATTCACCGGCAAGCGGCCTTTCCAGGCGAATACGCTGGCCGATCTGATTCGGGCGCAGACCGACGCCACGCCGGTCAGCCTCTCAACCCTGGTGCCGGATCTGGACCCCGCCGTGGAGCGCGTGGTTTTGCGCTGCCTCAATCCCGACCCTACGCGCCGTCCCTCTTCCCCTCTGGCCGTCGCGGCCGGATTACCGGGCGGTGATCCGCTGCAGGCCGCGCTCGCCGCCGGAGAAACGCCGTCGCCGGAAATGGTGGCCGCGGCGGGCGAGGGCGTGGGCCTTGCGCCTCGTTTCGCCGTTGGGTTGTTGGCCGCCGTCGTTCTGGGAGTTGCCGCCATGTACATTCTGGGAGTTCGCCATAGCGCGCTCGAACTGGTTCAGCCGCAATATTCGCCCGAAGTGCTCGCCCAGAAAGCCCGGGATGTGATCCAGCGCATCGGCTATCCCCAACCGCCCGCCGACACCGCGCACCAGTATTATTGGAACTCCACCTACTTGAACTATGTGCGGACGAATGACCAGCCGCCTCCGCACTGGAACGAGATTCTGCGCGGCCGTCCCCTGCCCCTTCAGTTCTGGTATCGCGAAAGTCCTTACCCGCTGACCGGCGTCGAATTTCACGATGATCTGCTGACGCCCGGAATGGTCACGTTGGAAGATCCGCCGCCCATTCTATCCGGCATGATCGGCATGAAGCTGGACGCCCAGGGCCGCTTGCTTTACTTCGAGAGAATCCCGGACCAAAAGCTCCCGCCGGCCAAGGATCATCCCGCTCCGGATTGGAGCGCGCTCTTCGCCGCCGCCGCCATCGATCCGTCCCAGTTACAATCCGCCGAGCCGCTCTGGACCTGGCTGGCCACTTCCGACCTGCGCGCCGCCTGGACTGGAACGTGGCCCGGCACCACGCGCCCGCTCCGCGTGGAGGCGGCCGCGTTGCGTGGCCGGCCGGTCGCTTTCCAATTGATCGGATCATGGAGCCGCACCGATCGATCGCCGCCGCGTGAATCCTCCAGCGGCGAGCGTGCTCAGCTCATTATCTTGATCGTCATCGCAATTGCAGTTGCCGTTGGCAGTTGGTTGCTGCTGCGGCGCAACATGAAGAGCGCGGGTGCGGACGTCGCGGGGGCCACGCGGCTGGCAACCTGGGTTGGCTTCGCGCAGGTCGGACTCTGGGTCTTCCGCTCGCACCTGACTGCCTCCCTGGGTACGATCGGAATGTTCCTGATCGCCATCGCTACCGCCATCTTCTATGCTTTTGTGGCCCGGACCATGTATCTCGCGCTGGAACCGCACGTACGGCGCCGCTGGCCCCAGTCGATGATCTCCTGGAGCGCGGTCCTCATGGGTCATTGGCGCGATCCCATTGTCGGCCGCGATGTCCTCGCCGGCGCGGCGCTGGCCGTGGCCCTAAAACTCCTCAACCAGATTGAAAACCTGTCGCTGGCCCGCACTGATCCACCGGACCCCGGCGCCACCGACACCTTGCTCGGAATCCGCGGCACCCTCGCCGTGTTTTTCAAAAGCGTACCGCACGGCATCCGCGATACTTTGCTGTTTTTCTTCCTCTTGTTTATCCTGCGGGTTCTGTTGCGGAATCAGTGGCTGGCCACGGCCGGTTTCATGCTGATCTTCACCGTCCAGAGCACGCTGCAGAGCAGCCACCCGGTGCTCGACGGAATCGCCACCTTCGTCGTTTTTGGCTTCATTGCCGGTCTGGTGCTGCGCTTCGGTCTGCTGGCGCTCGCCGTGTTCATCTTCGTGGATGGCGTGGTAAACGCTATCCAGCCGACCACCAATACCTCGGCGTGGTATTTCGGTAACGGCCTTCTGCTATTGGCCGGAGTTCTCGCGCTCGCGGCCTGGGGATTTCACACCTCCATCGCCGGCCGCAAGTTTTGGAAGCACGACCTGCTGGGATAAAGTGGGGCGGACCCCCAGGTCCGCGGCCGACGCCCCCGTCGGCCTCTACGAACGCTGTGCTTCCGCCGGAATCTTCAGCCAACGCTCCAGGAATCGTTGATTCCCACGCGCATCCGGCCGGCCCTTCGCACTTGCCGCCGGCGGGTTCATCTTACGATCATAATGCGCCAGCAATTCCACCTCGTCGTAGCCGATGGCCGCGGCATATTGCCGCAGATAACTGGTGCTGAAGATGCCTCCCGGCAGCTTCTCGAATTCCTGGTCCTCAATCGCCTTAAGAAAGCGCAGGCTAATCTTCGTTTCTTCCGCGATGTCCTCCAGCAAGACGCCTGCCTTCTTGCGGACGCGTGCCAGGTCCAGCCGCCGGTCGTTCGGGGAAAAGTGTGCGGGGGCACTTATTTTTTTAGATTGCATGTACTCCTCTAAAAGTGCAATCGCTTATGATAACCCATCGTCAACCGACATTTGCGGCTAAAAATGTTTCCGAATCGGCGGCCCTACCCAGCCCCCAGCCCCAAGCCCCCAACCCCTTTCGCATGGATCTCCTGCAGGCTCCAAACACGGATCGGCGCCGCTCTCCGCGAAGCGATGGCTTGCGCGGCGGCCTTCGCTCCGCTCATGGTAGTGATGCACGGAATCCGATACGCCACTGCGCTGCGGCGGATGGCCTGCTCGTCGGTAAAGCTGTGCCCGCCGGTTGTCGTGTAGATGATCAACTGCAATGACCCGGCTTTGAGCAGATCCACCGCGTTGGGCCGCCCCTCGTTCACTTTGAAAATCGTCTTCACCGCCAGCCCGGCCGCCTTCAGCACCGCCGCGGTCCCTCGCGTGGCCGCAATATGGAAACCGAATTCGGCGAACCGCTTGGCCACTTCCACCGCCGCGGCTTTATCGCGATTATTGACGCTGATAAATACCGTTCCGCTGTCCGGCAGCGGCGTGCCGGCGGCGAGCTGAGCTTTGCCGAATGCCTCGCCAAAATTCTCGCCCACGCCCATCACCTCGCCCGTGGATCGCATCTCCGGCCCCAGCGCCGGATCTACGCCTGGGAACTTTCCGAAAGGAAACACCGGCGATTTCACAAAACATTGCGGTACCGGCAGCACGCCGGAAATCCGCCCACCGGTGATCTCCGAAAAGTCCGCCAGCTTCTTGCCCAGCATCAGCCCCACCGCAATCTTGGGCAGCGGCACTCCCGTCGCCTTGCTCACGTAAGGAACCGTGCGCGATGCCCGCGGATTTACTTCCAGCACGTACACCTCGCCGCCCTTGATCGCGTATTGCACATTCATCAGCCCAATCACCCGCAGCGCCCGCGCCAGCTTCGTAGTGTAGTTTTGGATGGTCTCGAGCACGGCGCTCGAAAGGCCCTGCGGCGGCAGCACGCAGCTGCTGTCTCCGGAATGCACGCCGGCTTCCTCGATATGTTCCATGATGCCGGCAATTAAAACTGATCCCTCGCTATCGGCCAGCGCATCCACATCCACTTCCGTGGCATCTTCCAGAAATCGATCGATCAGCACCGGCCGGTCTTGCGAGAACACCACCGCTTCCCGCATGTAGCGCCGGACCGTTTCCTCGTCATAAGCGATCACCATGGCCCGCCCTCCCAGCACGTAGCTGGGACGAACCAGAACCGGATAACCCAGGCGGCGCGCCACCGCGCAAGCCTCCTCCGCGCTGGTGGCCGTTCCATTCGGCGGCGAGGGGATGCCTAGATCGTCCAGCAATTTCCCGAACAGCTTGCGATCCTCCGCCAGATCGATGTCCGCCGGATCGGTCCCGATAATCGGCACGCCCGCCGCCTTCAGCGGCAGCGCCAGATTCAGCGGAGTCTGTCCTCCAAATTGGACAATTACGCCGTCCGGCTTTTCCACATCGTAAATATTCAACACTTCTTCCCGCGTCAGCGGCTCAAAGTACAGCCGGTCGCTGGTGTCGTAATCGGTGGAGACGGTCTCCGGATTGCAGTTCACCATGATCGATTCGTAGCCGAACTCCTGCAGCGCGAACGAAGCGTGGCAGCAGCAATAATCGAATTCAATTCCCTGCCCGATCCGGTTGGGGCCGCTGCCCAGAATCATCACCTTCTTGCGGTCCGATGGAGCCGCTTCGTTCTCCGATTCATAGCTCGAGTACAAATACGGTGTGAAACTCTCGAACTCCGCCGCGCAGGTGTCCACGCGATTGAACACCGCGGCGATTCCCAGTTCCTTCCGCCGCGCACGCACATCCTGGGAGCTGCAGTTCCATACCAGGCTGAGCCGCGTATCCGAAATCCCCTCGCGCTTGGCATGGAGCAACCGCTCTCGCGAAACCGAATTCAAGTTCTCTTTCGCGAGCCCGGCTTCGAGATCCACCATGTCTCGAAGCTGTTTCAGAAACCACGGATCGATGGCCGTGATTTCATTGACCTGCTCCACTGTCCAACCCTGTTCCAGAGCGAACAGAACATATCCCAATCGTTCGGGATTCGGAGTGATCAACCGCTGCCGGATCAGCTCAGGATCGAAAACTTCAGAAGCCACCGGCTTTCCAGTTTCCAAACTGCGTATGCCTTTGGCCAGCGCTTGCCGGAAAGTGCGGCCGATGGCCATCACTTCGCCCACCGATTTCATCTGCGTGCCCAGAACAGGTTCGGCACCTGGAAATTTCTCGAACTGCCAGCGCGGAATCTTCACCACCACATAATCCAGCGTCGGCTCAAAGCAAGCCGGAGTCACCTTGGTGATGTCGTTCTTGATTTCGTCCAGCCGGTAACCAACCGCCAGTTTCGCGGCGATCTTCGCGATGGGAAAGCCGGTGGCTTTCGAAGCCAGCGCCGAGCTGCGCGAAACTCGCGGGTTCATTTCCACAATCACCATCCGCCCATCCTGCGGATTCACCGCAAACTGGACGTTCGACCCTCCCGTGTCCACGCCGATCTCGCGCAGGCACCTGAGCGACGCATCGCGCATCATCTGATATTCGCGATCCGTCAGTGTTTGCGCCGGCGCCACCGTGATGGAATCGCCGGTGTGGACACCCATGGGATCGAAATTTTCAATGGAGCAAACAATGATGGCGTTGTCCGCCAGATCGCGCATCACCTCCAGCTCGAATTCCTTCCACCCCAGCACGCTCTCTTCAATCAGCACCTCATGCACTGGCGAAAGATCCAGGCCCCGCTCCAGAATGTCGTACAGTTCCTCGCGATTATAGGCGATGCCGCCGCCCGACCCGCCCAGCGTGAAGCTGGCGCGCAAAATTACCGGATATCCGATGCGATTGGCGAACGCGATGCCCGAATCCACGTTGTTCACCAGCTGCGATTGCGGCGTGTCCAGGCCGATCTTGCGCATCGCGTCCTTGAACAGCAGCCGGTCCTCGGCTTTTTTGATGGATTCCAGCTTCGCCCCAATCAGCTCCACCCGATACTTGTCCAACACCCCCGCTTCCGCCAAATCCACAGAGAGGTTCAGCCCGGTCTGTCCGCCCACCGTGGAGAGCAGCGCGTCTGGCCGCTCCTTGCGGATCACTTCTTCGCCGAACGCCACGGTAAGCGGCTCCACGTAAGTTCGATCAGCCAGGTTAGGATCGGTCATGATAGTGGCCGGATTGGAATTAATCAGCACCACTTCAAACCCGTCCGCCCGCAGCGCCTTGCAAGCCTGCGCCCCGGAATAATCAAATTCACAAGCCTGCCCAATCACAATCGGGCCAGAGCCTATAACCAGGATTCGATGAATGTCGTTTCGGCGCGGCATTAGTTAGTGGCCGCGAATGAACGCAAATGAACGCAAATAAGACATGTTTTCATTCGCGTGCATTCGCGTTCATTTGCGGCCATAGTCTTTGATCATCTTCATGAAGTCATCAAACAAATAATGGGAATCATGCGGCCCCGGCGCCGCCTCCGGATGGTACTGCACGCAAAATACGGGCTCCCGGCGATGCCTGAAACCTTCCAGCGTTTGGTCGTTCAAATTGATGTGCGTCAACTCCACTTCGCTTTGCTTCAACGAATCCGGATCCACGGCGAACCCATGATTGTGCGAAGTGATCTCCACCTTCTGCGTTACCTGATTTAAAACCGGATGATTGGCGCCGCGATGTCCGAACTTCAGCTTGTAAGTCTTGCCGCCCAGCGCCAGGCCCAGAATCTGGTGCCCCAGGCAGATACCGAATACCGGTTTCTTGCCGATCAGTTTTCGAACCTGCTGGGCCTGGTACTGCAGCGGCTCCGGATCGCCCGGCCCGTTCGAGAGAAACACGCCGTCCGGCTTAAGCGCCAGCACGTCTTCGGCGGAGGTCAGCGCCGGCACCACTGTCACTCGCGCGCCCACCTGCACCAGCCGTCGCAGAATGTTGCGCTTGATTCCGTAGTCGTAAGCCACCACGTGACACCATGGCGCCACTTGATCAGGCACCGGCTCCGATGGCGAGCAGCGTTCCACCGGTTTGTCCCAGGCGTAGCTCGCGGAACAGGAAACTTTCGTGGCCAGGTCCAGCCCCGTCATGGATGGCCAGCGCCGGGCCCGTTCAATCAACTCCGCCCGGTCACCGCCCTTCGGCGCCAGTATGCCGCGCATCACCCCGCGCGTGCGCAGATGACGCACCAGCGCGCGAGTATCGATTTCCGCCGCCACCGGCACGCCGTTTTCCGCCAGAAACTGTTCGGCGTTCTCTTCCGAGCGCCAGTTGCTCGCGATGGAAGAGAACTCGCGTACGATCAGCCCTTCAATGTAAGGCCGCGCCGCTTCCAGGTCCTCCGTGTTCGCGCCGTAATTGCCGATTTGCGGATTCGTCAGCACCACGATCTGCCCGGAATAGGAGGGGTCGGTGAAAATCTCCTGATAGCCGGTGATGGCCGTGTTGAAGACAACTTCACCCAGCTTATCTTGGTGCGCACCAAAGCTGTTGCCCTCGAAGACCGTTCCGTCCTCCAGGGCGAGTATTGCCTGATTCAATTCGGATTGACCTCCAGTACTCGGGAAGGAGTGTAACTATTATTGAAGCATGATTGGGAAGCCCGATTCAACGGGTCGTGCCAAATGCTTCTATAGATCAACGTTTCTTCGAGCTCCAGCTCAAGTAGGTCTTGTATTCTCCGGCCGGCGGTGCCACTTCGAATCGGCCATCCAGCGCCCCGCCTTCCATCCAGTAAGTCAACCGAAATCTCGGCCCGGGTTGCACCGCGTCGGATTCAAACACTACGCGATTCGGCGACGGAAACGCCAACGTGTACCGGATCACGTGGCCTTCGGTGTCGAAATAAATGGCTCGCGGCGTGGGGTCCGGAGCCTCTGTATAAATCACCATCAGGTCGTCATGCTGAGCGCCGGAAGCGTAACTCGCGTTGTTGCGACGCACTATGATCTTCTGCTTCAATTCCGGCGAGAACGAGAACGATCCTTGGCCGGCTCCAAGCGGCGTGTCCTTCTCGCCGGCGATGCCGGTCCATTCACCCAGCAGGAAATCCAATTTCTTCATAGGTTCGCTGGTCTGGGCGTGGAGAGCTGCAAAGAATATCAAGAGAGCGGGAAATGCCCGGCGCATTTTCATTTCCTTCCTTCTGGCGTTGTTATACGCCGCTCAGTCGTTCTCGGGACGCCGCGGATTCGCCCAGTGACCGGATTCGTCCTTTCCACTGACAACCACGCCTTTTGCGTTCCATCCCAGTTCCGCTCGCACGCTCGATGGACAATAACGCAGCGTCAAACCACAGCGCCGCCTCTTGGACTGGTTTGGTTCCGAAGCATGCAACAACAGGTCGCTATGAATCGAAATCTCTCCCGCCTTGAGTTCGTCATCGATCGGCTGGCCGAACTCCTCGGCGCCGATCACCGTTTGATTCAAAACGTTGCTTTCATCGTTCTCGTTCAGCCTATAAGTGAGGTGCCCCAAAAGGTGCGAGCCAGGAATGAATCGCATGCAAGCGTTCTCCACGCTGGCATCGTCAATGGCCAGCCACGCGGTTACTGTCTTGGAATGCGAAAGCGGCCAATAGCTGGAGTCCTGGTGCCAGGAGACCCGCTTCCCGTCGCCGGGCAACTTACAAAAGAAATGGGAGCCCCAGCCGATCACGTTCTCGCCGAGCAAGTCCTTAACTAGAGCTACGATCCGCGGATTCGTCAACAGATCGTAAACGCGGCCATAGCGCAGATGCGCCGTGACGATGGAATAGCTGTCGCCGCCGGCGGCCAGAGTGCGGGCCAGCAAGTCATCAAAATACCCGCGGATGTCCGCAATTTCCGATTCGCTGAAAATCCGAATCGGCGCCAGATAGCCGTCGCGATTGAACGCAGCGATCTGTTCGCTCGATAGAGCCCTGGGGTTCTCCGTCGTGGAGGGATGAAACCGCAGGTCGCGGTGCGTCGTACTCAACTCATCTACGCTCGGAACAAGTTTTGCTGCCGGTGAAGCGTCCATTGTTTTGCGGCTCCGATTCCGATTGTACTATTCGAGAAAACCCCAGGTTGCTTTGGGATTTCGGAGTAATATTTTGGGATGCAATAGGAGCTTGGCAACCCCGCAGCCTCGTCAACTTGCTGCCGGGTACTCCTTCGCCGCCCCTTCGAGCCCCGCTAAAATGGACGTACGGATGTCCGGTCCATTGTTTCCCACCACCCAGTGGTCCCTCATAATCTCATCCTCGTCGGACAGCGGACCTCATGCCCACGAAGCTCTCTCCGAGCTCTGCCGTGTTTATTGGCTTCCTGTCTATTCTTCGATTCGCCGGCAGACTGCGAACGCCGAGGAAGCCCAGGATCTTACGCAGGACTTCTTTCTGCAATTGTTGAATAGAACGATTCTCAAATCGGCCGATCCCAGCGCGGGTCGCTTTCGATCCTATCTGGCGGCATGCCTGAAGCACTTCCTTGCCGATGCGGCCGACCGCAAAAACGCCCAAAAGCGCGGCGGCGGAATGGCGTTCCTGCCGCTTGACGCCGCCGGCGCGGAACTCCGCTACGCTGGCCTCAAAGACTACGAAACGCCAGAGCGGATTTTCGATCGCGAATGGGCGCTGGTGGCCGTCACGCGCGCATGTGAGCAATTGGAAGAAGCCCTCACTCGCGAGGGCCGCGCCGAATCCTTCCGCCATTTGAAAGCTTTCCTTCCCGGTGGAGCGGAGCCTTCTCCCGCCGCAGCCGTGGCCGCCAACCTCGGCATGACTGAGGGCGCCGTGAAAGTGGCCATCCATCGTTTGCGGCGCCGCTACGGCGATATCCTGCGCGCCAATGTCCGTCATACTCTCGCCGATCCCGGCGACATTGACGATGAGATCCGCTTCCTGCTGAACTGCCTTTCCGCGTAAAACGGCGCTGTTATAATCCGAGTTGCCGTGCCCTGCAGTGCCTGTGGCGGATCGATTCTCGCGCGCACCGAAAGATGGGCTACAACTCTGCCCCCGCTGCCTTCTCGCCACGGCCCTCGATCCTGCCGATTCCGGCGGCGAACAGTTCGGCGACTATCGAATCATCTGTGAAATCGGCCAAGGCGGCATGGGCATCGTCTACCTGGCCGAGCAGTCCCGCGCAATTCGCCGCGAAGTAGCGCTCAAAGCGCTCAAGCCCGGACTCGATAGCTCCGCCGTGCTGCACCGGTTCGAAACCGAGCGCAAAGCCCTCTCCATGATGGAGCATCCCGGAATCGCCAGGCTCTACGACGCCGGCGTATCCAGCCTAGGCCGGCCCTATTTCGTGATGGAATTTGTCGAGGGCTCGCCCATTACTGCCGCCTGCGACAGCCGCCGCGCCGCCATCCCCGAACGCCTCGCCCTGTTCGCGGAAGTTTGCCGCGCCATCGATCACGCTCACCGGAAAGGCATCGTGCATCGAGACCTCAAGCCGTCCAACATCCTGGTCACCGAGCGCGACGGCGGGCTTTTCGCCAAGGTGATCGATTTTGGAATCGCTCGCGCCACCGCCGGCCCGCTGACGGGAAACACCGTGGCAACGGCTTTCGGCGAACTGCTGGGAACTCCCGAATATATGAGCCCGGAGCAGGCCGGTTTCGACAGCACTCGAGTGGGGCCGTCTTCGGACACCTACTCGCTGGGCGTGCTGCTCTATGAGATTACCGCCGGCCTCCTGCCCTTCGATCCGGCGAAGCTGCGGGAATCCGGTATCGTCGACGCGGCGCGAAAGATTCGCGAAGACGATGCCCCGCCGCCGGCCGCGCGTCTTCGAGATTCCGGCCTCGCCGATGAAATCGCGGCACGCCGTAAAATCAAACCGGACGCTCTGCGCCGCATACTTTCGGGCGACCTGGCGCAGGTCATCGCGATGTGCCTGGCCAAGGACCCCGCGCACCGCTATCCATCTCCCGCGGCGCTGGCCGGCGATATCGATCGCTATCTTCGCGGGGAATCCATCATCGCCGCCCGGGCGAACACGCTCCACCGTGCCCGCAAACGGCTGCGCAAACATTCCACTCCGGCGGCCGTCGCCGCGTTTGTGCTGGCCGCCGCGGGATTCACTTATTGGCTTTCTCTACGTCCCACTCGCACGCCCTTGATCGTGAAGCCGCTCACTACCTACCGCGGATCTGAATCCTCTCCTAGCTTTTCGCCCGATGCCAATGAAGTAGCTTTCGCCTGGAACGGCGAACGCGAAGACAACTGGGACATTTATCGATTGCGTATCGGCGATACCGTTCCGCGCCGGCTCACCACCAGCCCGGCGGCTGAGTACGCTCCCGCATGGTCGCCCGATGGCCGATGGATCGCGTACCTGGAAGCGAAATCCGACGCCGCGGCCGACCTGATGCTGATGCCGGCCGAAGGCGGAGCCGCACGCCGCTTGGTCGAAGCCCGCTTGAACGTTGAGCCTGAAAAACGGTGGATCACCTGGTCGTCTGACGGAAAATGGTTGCTGCTCGCTCATCGCCGCCCCGAAGATACTCATCAGCGCGTGTTTGCCATTTCTACAGCAACGGGGGAGCGGCACGTACTCACCAACCCCGCCGCATCGGCAGCGGATGCCGACGGCCAGCCATCCCTTTCGCTTGACGGCAAGACGCTTCTCTTCGCCCGCGATGCCGATACGGCCGGCCAACTTTGGACGCTCCCGGTTACCGGGGACTTACGCCCCGCCGGACCCGAACGTCGCATCGCGCTGGCTGGTTTCGAAAGCAAAGAATGTGGAGTGCCGTTAGCCATCTCGGCCACTGAGTTTGTATTCTTCGCCCCCGTACCGTTCCTGCAATCCATCTGGCGCGGCCGCATGTCGGGCGGCCAGGCGCCCCGTGCTCTGCCTGAGCTGGGTCAATTTCCTATGGCTATGGATGTGTCGCGCGATCGCAGGAGGCTGGTTTATTCCCGCCAGACCTACGACAGCAACATCTGGCGCATCGATCTGGACGCGCCCGGTGGAAAGGAGATCGGGCGCGAGCGCGTGATTGCATCCACCCAATGGGATGAGAATCCGTCCCTCTCGCCCGATGAAACCACCATCGCGTTCGAAAGCAATCGCGGTGACCGGCCCGAAATTTGGCTGGCGTCCAAAGATGGATCGAACGCCAGGACGCTGGCCCCTCTTTCGACCGCGGAAGACTTTCCCATGTGGTCCCCGAGCGGAAGCGAAATCGCTTTTCAAGGCATCCGCAATGGGAAGAGCGCGATCTATGTAGTTCCCTCGAACGGCGGCGCTCCGCGTGAAGTTTCCCCCGATCCGGCCGAAGCCACCCAGCCTACCTGGTCGCCCGACGGAAAATGGCTCTACTTCTGTTCGCCACGCGGCGGCTCTCGCGAAATCTGGCGTGTTCCCTCACAGGGAGGCGAGGAAATGCAGATCACCCGGCACGGCGGATATGCTCTGGCATTCTCGCCTGATGGACGTTGGATCTACTACAGCCGCGAGCGCGCCCCCAGCGCTTCCATTTTTCGAATGCCGGCTCAAGGCGGCGATGACACCCTGGTGATCGAAAGCGCCATCGGCGGCCAAGTGGTGGCCACCGATCGCCGCTTGTATTTCTCCACGCAGCAACACGAGTCCAGCGATTGCCAGATCAAATTCCTCGATCTAAAAACCGGCGCGATTCGGACCCTGGCGAGAACGGACCGCCCGATCCGCCAGCGGCCGGCGGTTTCCCGCGACCAGCGGTCCATCTACTTTACGCAGGTTGACGACGACGGCATCGATCTCATGCTCGTATCCGATTTTCGATAGCGGCGCGTCCCCGCAATAGCCAGGAACATGGCCAGAACAATCAACGCCAGATGCGACGGCTCGGGAACCGGCGCCAGCGAATAAGTCGCCGTACCCATATAGGCGATGCCACCAAGGTCGGGCGCGAATTCGATAAAATCCGGCGGCGTGTTACGGAGAACGCCCCCTGATAAAAACTCCACCCATTCCGTCCCAGTTCCGAGACCAAAAGTTCCTGCCACGATCTGATTGTCCCAGCAAAAAAACGAAGCGCCGGTGATTACGTCATTTTGCACGACGAACGTGTTTTGGTCGAACGCCGCGAAGTTGGTTGGGGTTTGACATGCCGAACTCATGAGGTCCACCGGCAGCGAAGCAAAGATTGTGCCGGGATCGGGAGTCACTCCGGTAATGCTGTCCACCACAATATCTGTCGCCGGGCCTGTGCCATTGTCCGGCAGGCCAAAAATCTGGCGGTGACGGTCAGCGGAACTCCAGAGTAGTTGTAGTCCGCGGACCCAACGGAAGTCAACGAAAAATCGAATACCGGATCGGCGGCGAGCGACGCACAGCCGAACGCCAGCGCTAAAAGAACGCGTTTCATCGGAAACTCTCCTGACGTTTACTACGGAGCGCCACAACTCCCAGTGGAATCTCCTGAAGCGTCGACGATCTAAAATCGTACGTTATAAGCTCGGGTGTACCGGGGACAATACCCAAACCGGTGTCCGTCATACGGTGTTGGGATCGTTAACACCATTGCCCGATGCGTTCGCGTCCTCACCTGCGCCGTAAAATAAAGCGAGCGTTACTACAGCAGCAAGAGTTCGAAACGCAAACATCGTTCCTCCCCGGAGACGCGCGGCGGCTCTTGCCTTGATCTCCTATCGTGTAGTAAGGAATCCGCGGGGAGAAGTTACAACGCCGGTTCTGCCGGAAGCGACGTTGGTGCCCGGGGTGGGACTTGAACCCACACTCCCGTTGCCGGAAAAAGGATTTTAAGTCCTTTGCGTCTGCCGATTTCGCCACCCGGGCCCGCGCTGCAACTTCATTATAGTGTTCTCGGCTTAGGTATTCACTCCGGAGGCCAGGAATCCGCCGTCCACCGCGATAGCCTGGCCGGTGATGTAGCTGGCCGCGTCGGAAGCCAGCAGCACGGCGGCGCCGATCAACTCCTCCGGTTTTCCAAAACGCTGCATGGGAGTGCGCATCAGAAACTCGCGGCCGCGGCCGGTGCCGTCGAGCAAAGCGGAATTCAGGTCGGTTCGAAATACACCGGGTGCGATGGCGTTCACATTGATTCCCACCCTGGCCCATTCGACAGCTAAGCTGCGCGTTAGCGATAGCACGCCGGATTTAGAAGCGCAGTAGGCGGCAACTTCATATAAGCCAACGAAGGAACTCAATGAGGCAATGTTGATGATGCGCCCGCGCCCACTGGCGGTCAGCGGTTGGTAAAAGGACTGGCAGCTTCGCAGAATGCCGGTCAGGTTTGTGTCCAGAATATCTTCCCATTCCTGCTCAGGAAGATCCTTGGTGGGCGTTCTCTTGGTGCGGCCGGCCGCGTTCACCAGCACGTCAACCTTTCCGAAGCGCGCGAGCACCGCTTCGCGTAAAGAATCGATGGACGCGCGATCGGACACGTTGACGCTATGGTTCAACGATTCGCGCCCTAGCTTGATTATCGCGGCGGCCATTTCATCCACCAATTCCTGGCGGCGGCCGGACGCCACTACGGCCGCTCCAGCCTCCGCGAGACCTAGCGCGATGGCGCGGCCAAGACCGGAAGTTCCGCCGATCACCACTGCCACGCGGCCCGTCAGATCGGTGTAATTTTTGATCATCAGAATTCATTGGAACACACGTACGCTACGCTGGAAAGCATGGAGCAGATGGCGCTGGCCTGGGGTCCAACGCGTAAGACCTTCACCGTGGCCGAACTCAGCACGCGCATTCGCGACCTGCTGGGATCGGAGTTCGACGACATCTGGGTGGCGGGCGAGATCTCGGGATCGAAGATGGCGGCGAGCGGCCACTGTTATTTCACTTTGAAGGACCAGGAGGCGCAGGTGCGCTGCGTGTGCTTCCGGACCTCACTGCGCTATCTGAAGTTCAAGCCGCAGGACGGTGTTGCGGTGCTGGCGCGCGGGCGCGTCGATGTTTACGAAGCGCGCGGCGAATATCAGCTGCTGGTGGAAGCGCTGGAGCCCCAAGGCCACGGCGCATTGCAGTTTGCATTCGAGCAGCTCAAGAAGAAACTGGCGGCGGAGGGTTTGTTTGAAACGCAGCGCAAGCGCGAGATCCCGCGGCTGCCCCGGCGGATCGGAATCGTAACTTCACCTACCGGCGCGGTGATTCGGGACATGACGCAGATACTTTCGCGCCGGTTTCCGGGCCTGCACATCCGGCTTTATCCGGCGCTGGTGCAGGGCCAAGGATCGATCGAAGCGGTGGTGCGGGGCATCGAATACTTCAGCGGATCCGGGTGGCCGGACGTGGTGATTGTGGCGCGGGGAGGCGGATCGCTAGAAGATCTGTGGACCTTCAACGAAGAAGCGGTAGCCAGAGCCATTGCCGCCAGCAAGGTACCGGTGATCTCAGCGGTGGGCCACGAAACCGATTACACCATCGCGGATTTCGTGGCGGATCTGCGCGCGCCCACCCCCTCGGCAGCCGCGGAACTGGTGATCTGCACGCAGGAACAGCTCGGCGAACAAATCGGAGTTGCCGAACACAAGCTGCTGCAGTTCATGCGATATCGTCTGGCGATGGCCGCCCGGAGATTGCACCAGCAGGGCGTGGAGCGGGCCTCGGCCGTATTACATCGCAACATCGGACGGCTGCAACAACGCGTGGACGAGTTGGAGTTTCGCATGCGCGACCGTACCAGCGGAGGTTCCACGACGCGGCGCAAACGCCTGGAGGAACTGACCACGCGTCTGCGCAGCCTGGATCTACGGTTGCGATTCGCCGCGGCGCGCCGGCGGCTGGAGAACGCCAACGTGGCCGCGCTGCAACTGATGCGCTTGGGAGTAACACGCGCGCAGGGCCGCCTGAATCCTCTGCTGGCGCATCTTACGCAATTGAGCCCGCTGAAGATTCTGGATCGCGGCTATGCCATTGTTACGAACGACGCGGGGCGCATTGTGAAAGAACCGAATGAGGCGCCGGTGGGCTCCGGCATTCGAGTGCGGCTGGCGAGAGGCGGGATCGCGGCCGAGGTTGTTGAGAGTGTTGTGGAAAGTGCTGTGCGCTACAATCAGCGGGAGGAGGAAACAAAATGAAGATAGCCCGACTTGCGGTTTTCGGATTGAGCACCGGCTTGCTGTTGGCGGCCAGTGACGCTCGTGAGAGGTTGGATGCGGCAGCCGATGTAATGACCGAGATTATGTCCGCGCCGGACAAGGGAATTCCCCAGGATCTGTTGGGAAAAGCGGAGTGCCTGGTGGTGGTACCGGGAGTGAAGAAGGCCGCTTTCATAGTGGGCGCGAAATACGGCAAGGGATTCATGTTATGCCGGAAGGCGGGCGGCGGGTGGTCGGCGCCGGCCGCAATTCGCATCGAAGGCGGCAGCGTGGGATTTCAGATCGGCGGTTCCGATACCGATGTCGTGTTGCTGGTAATGAACCAGGGCGGGGCCAAGAAATTAATGCAAAGCAAATTTACCATCGGGGCGGATGCAAATGCGGCGCTGGGGCCGGTGGGCCGCGATTCTTCGGCGGAGACGGATGCGCAAATGCATGCCGAGATCCTTACTTATTCACGCTCGCGCGGGCTGTTCGCGGGAGTATCGCTGCAAGGAGCGACGCTGCGGCCTGATGCGGACTGGAACACCGAGCTTTATGGCAAGCCACTTTCGAATCGCGAGATCGTGTTAGGCGCCACTCCTGTTCCGCAGCCGGCGACACGGCTGATCATGGTTCTCAATAAGTATTCGAGCCGGAGGGGATAAAAAACCGTTTCTGGTTTCTGGTTAGGGACGTTCTCGAAAACCAGGAGCGGGAAGCTATTTTCCAAACAGGCTGCGGACTGGCGGCGGGGGATCGGTGTGGCGGATGGCGAGCCACAGGATGTCGTTCAATTCGTCGTCGTCATTCAGATCTTCCTGGCTGAAATCCAGGCGGGCGGAACGGGCGGCTGTTTGGGAGTTTTGGGGATTGCGCTCATCGAGTGAAATCCGGGGTTTTTCGGCCTGATAATTTTTCAAGACGGGGTCTTTCGAAAACGCGTTCAGCATGGGACGCGCCGCGGCGTCGAAGTGTGTCATGGGGCGCATGTGCAGAATCAATTCCATAGTGCGGAGCATTGACGTGGTGTTGTACATGGTGCTGTTGATGGCGCCGGTATGGGTGTAGGGAGAAATTATAAAGGCAGCGGAGCGGTGGGAATCGATGTGATCGGGCCCGTTCTGGGCGTCGTCCTCAAGCACGAAGATAGCGGTGCTTTTCCAGAATTTACTTTTCGAAACACCCTCCGCAATCAGGCCTAACGCGTAATCGTTGTCGGCGAAGGAAGAGAGCGGAGCGATTTTTCCAGCAGTTGTTCCGCTGGTATGATCGTTTCCCAAGCGCATGAACATGAGCGAAGGCATGCTGCCGGTTTTCTCAAATTCCGCGAGATCGGCCAGGAAGGTTTGGGCGCGCTTGACGTCCGGATAATCCAGGTCGAAGCTGCGATACTTCATGTTGGTGACTTTGGCCAGAACCGGGTCGCGCACATTTTCGATTTCGGTGCCATCCGGGGCCGGCTCCTTCAGGTTGGTGGCCCAGTAACCGTAGTTGCGCATGGAAATATTGCGCGCGGCGGCGTTGGTCCACAGAAAACCGGCGGGGGGAAGAGCGGCCGGCTCTCCACCTTCATAGTCGTAATGTTTGCGGCGGCCCGCGTAGCTATTGGGCCAGAGCTTCACGACATAATCGTTGGCGATGGCGGAGGTGGACCAGTTGTGGCCGTCGCCGCTAACGTCGCCATTCACGTAGAAGTTGTCAAACAGCACAAACTCACGGGCCAGCTTATGATGATTCGGGCTGACGTTTTCCTTGAAAAGGCATAACGACGGGTCGCTTTCGCCCTTGCCGATGTCGCCCAAAATCTGGTCGTAGGTGCGATTTTCCTTGACGATGTAGAGGACATGTTCGATGGGTGGAATACCGGCGGGCTGGCTATCCAACAGTTCATCGCTATAGGGCGAGTTGTGCAGGACGTCGGCGGTATATTTTCCGAGTTGCTCATCCGTAATGGCCGGAATGAAGGATGCGGAGCCGGTTTGGATACGTCCGACATATTCGGCCGGCGTGCCGCCGTGCACCATAGACGGGCTGAGCGTTGGATTCGGCCCTTTGGGATTGGGATAACTGCGCGAGCCACGCCCGTTAAGGACGACCAAACGGCCGTCGGCCAATGCTCTGGCGGCGGTGGGATACCAACCGGTGGGAATGAAGCCGAGAACGTGGCTGCGGGCTTCGGTAACGTCGACGACGGCGGCGGCGTTGGCATCCGAGCAAACGACATAGAGCCGGCTGAGGTCGGGGCTCAGCGCGAGAGCGCTGGGAGTCATGCCGAGCGGGTGGAGGGGACTGGTGGAAATGTTGATGGTCTCAAGCATGCGCAGATCGCCGCCATCGGAGACGGCGACGGCATAGACATTATTGGTGTTGGCGGCGGAAACAAAAATACGCGCTTGCCATTCGGAGCCGGAGCCTTCTTCCTCGGAAGCGGCGGCGCGATCGCGCCAGACCATGTCGGTGGGGTGGGCGCCGATGCGCACGGTTTGCAATTGCGCGCCGTCGCTCGACTGATGGTGAATCATCACGCCGTCGGCCCAACTGGAGACGAAAAACGATTTGCCATCGGGATTAAAAAGGATGCGGTACGGGCGGCGGCCGGTTTTGAAACGATTGACAATGGCGCCGGATTGGGGATTCACGACGACGATGGAATCGTGATAAAGATCGCAGGCGTAGAGGAGATGGCCATCGGGCGAGACGGCGACGTCGCCGATGAAATCGCGATAAGTGCGATTCGCCTGGTTCACCAGCTCGAAGGTGTTGGCGGGTTTGAGCTGGCCATTTTCATCGAGGCTGAATTCATAGATGGAGGCGCGGGAGCCGCCGCCGACCCAGAGTGTGCGGCCATTGGGCGAGAGCGTCAAACCAAGCCAGGCGTCCGGGACGTGCGTGTTGCTGATCTCGTGACCATCCTTGGTGTCGAGCACGCTGATGGAGGGCGGCTTGTAACCACCGTTCAACACCAGGAGAAACTTGCCGTCCTTGGAAAGAATGGCGGACATAGGCAGTGTGTCGAGGGGGATTTCGCGGCCCGCGGGTTTGACGCGCCAGCCGCTATTGAGCAAGAATCCGCCGTCGGGCAGCATGCCCACCTGTTCGCGAGGGGCAGGCTGGGAAGAAGAAAGGACGGCGGCGAGAAATATCACGGCAGCGATAAGGACGAGGCGTTTGAATTTCATTCAGAGAACCTTTGGGCGATGGGAAAGCGACGGCCGATGCCGAACGCCTTGGTGGTGACTTTCAGGCCGGGAGCGGCCTGTTGGCGCTTGTACTCGTTGCGATCTACTTTGTTGACGATCTCGCGGACCAGTTGGACGGGAAGATGGAGCGAATCGGCGATCTGTTCCGGCGCGCCGTTGTTTTCGACATATTCGCGCAGAATCTGGTCGAGCACGTCGTATTCAGGAAGCGAGTCGGTATCTTTTTGATCGGGACGCAGCTCGGCGGAGGGGGGCTTGAGGAATACGTTTTCGGGGATGGCGTTCGAGTGACGTTTGTTGGCGACGCGCGAAAGCGAATAGACCAGCGTTTTAGGAACGTCGCTGATGACGGCGAGGCCGCCGCACATGTCGCCATAGAGGGTGCAATATCCCACGGCGAGTTCGCTCTTATTGCCGGTGGTGAGCACCAGCGCGCCCCATTTGTTCGAGAGAGCCATTAGCGTGACGCCGCGGAGACGCGATTGCAGATTTTCTTCGGTGACGCCGGTGGTTCGGCCATCGAAGAGAGGATTCAGCACGCCGAGAAAGGCGTGGTATTGATCGCCAATGGGGATGATTTCGAAACTGATGCCGAGATTGCGGGCGAGATCGCGCGCGTCCGAGACGCTGTGCCCGGAAGAATAGGGGCCGGGCATGCCGACGCCGGTGACATTTTCTTTGCCGACTGCATCGACGGCGATGGCCGCGGTGAGAGAAGAATCGATGCCGCCGCTGAGTCCGATGATGACGCGTTCAAATCCGCATTTATGGATGTAATCGCGCGTGCCGGTGACCAGCGCCTGATAGACAGCGTCGCATTCATCGGCGTAATTTTCGTGACGATCGCCAGTGAGGGTTGCGGTGTCGAACAGGACCAAGTCTTCTTCGAAGGACGCGGCGGAAGCGATTACTTCGCCGCGCGCGTTCATGGCGAAGCTGGAGCCATCGAAAACCAGTTGGTCGTTCCCGCCGATTTGGTTGACGTAGACGATGGGGAGGTTGAAGCGGCGCGCGGTGGCGTTGAAGATTTCGCGGCGCAGCGCACGTTTGCCCATGTGGTAGGGGGACGCGTTGATGCTGATGAGGGCGTGCGGGCCGGTTTGAGCCAGTTCCTCCACAGGATCGCGGCTGTAGAGGCGGCGCTCCCAAAACTGCTTGTCGTTCCAGGCATCCTCACAGATGGTGAGGGCGGTAGGAGCGCCCGAGAGGGTGAGCGGATACTGTTTCTGCGCGGGCTCAAAATAGCGGGTTTCATCGAAGACGTCGTAGCTCGGCAATAGCATCTTATTTTGCCGGAAGGCGATTTTTCCGGCTTCCAAAACCGCGGCGGTGTTGTAGATGGGATTACCGGAGGAAGATCCGGTGCGGGTGACGGTGCCGCAGATGATGGCGAGGTTGAGATTTTTTGTTTCAGCGGCCAGGGCGGCGAGGTGCTGCTCAGTTTGATCGAGAAAATTCTGCTTTTCGAGAAGATCACGCGGAGGGTAGCCGGTGAGAGTGAGTTCGGGAAAGACGGCGACATCGGCGCCGGATTCGGCTGCGCGGCGGGCGAAGGAAAGGATGCGCCGGGCGTTGCCATCGAGGTCGCCGACAGTGGTGTTGGTTTGCGCGAGGGCAATTTTCATGCGCGTAGACTATTGTACGATGCGGAGTGACGCATCCGGCGAGTTTTGTGTTTGGAGGTGTGTTGTTTGTAAGTGATTGGAGGGCAGTGGAGTTGGAGGTGTGGTGAACGGTTTGGGCGGTCGAAAATTCATGATGCGTCATTCGGGGTGATTGCCAGAGCACCGACTCCCTTACGGTCGCGGTTCGGTAAGCGGCTGTGAATACCAAACGGCGGGGGTTGGTGACTTGGTTTTGCGGCTCCATTCCGGTTTGAAGTTAGCAGATGCTTCGTAAAGCTGGGTTGCGGTGGGGCTGTATGTTGTTGGGCGAGCTAGGGGAAAGAAATTCGGCGAGGCGGTGATGAGCGATTTGGCTTCGGACTGCGCCCGGGCGCTCCAGTTGAGGTTAACGGTCGAGCGGATTTGCAGCGGCGCGAGTTCGGCCGCCGCGAGGAGTTTTATTAGATTTCCCAGAGCTTCTTACATGCGGATTTGATGCCTTTGGGAGTTTGCTTGGAATCGATGAGACCTTTTGTATTCGGGCGAGAAGCTGCTGGGAGCATGGGTCTATGTCATTGCTGCGCTTCGGCAGCAGGAACGTATCGCCGCATTTGAGAGTCAAGCTTATTCACCGTGAACTTCAACGTGCAGCGAGATGGTAGTCGACTTGGTTCAGTGCCTGGAACTCGCTTTCGATAGCGCGGATCTCATCGGGTGTCTTTTTTTGTGCAGCAAGGATTTCCGAGACTTTGATCGGGAAGGCGCTTCCGTCCGGATCTTTCCATTCGGGAAGATTGTGCGCCAGTTCGACCAGAGCCCAGCGGTTCAGATGACCGAACTTCTTGAAGGTTTCGTCGAGCAGTTCGTCCTCTGCTTCGGAAAGTAGGTCGCCGCATGGATCTTGCTTGAGAGAGACGCGAAATGCTCGGGTTCGGAGATGTGTCTCGCCCAGAAGGTTTGATCGCTAAGAGGGTCAGTAATTAGATTGAGAACTTCGCTCAGGACCGGCCCATGTTTCATTGAAACGTAGCTGTCGGTGGTAATGGGACGTCCCCATCGGGCAAGCGCCTCGCGGTCGGCGAGGTAAAGGAGTTTGATGAGCTTCATGTAGCTCATCCGGACGCCTCTCGTTCGCAGAGCGCGTGCGCTACCGGAGTTCTTTGCTGACGCGCTCGGCTTGTTCCATTACGCGGAGGGTGTTCTCGCCCAGGATTTTGCGGATGTCGGCTTCGGAGTAGCCCCGGCGCAAAAGGGCTTCGGTGATTTTGGGGAGCTTGGAACAATTCTCCATGCCTTCGGGCATATCGGCGCCGTCAAAATCGGAGCCGAGGCCGACGTGATCGGGGCCGACCAGTTTTACGGCGTGATCGATGTGGTCGACGATTCGCTCCCAACTGACGTGCGGCAATTTTCCTTCGGCGGTGAGCTTCTGTTGCATCTTGGCCATTTCGCGGGCGATGCACGCTTCATCGTTATGGCAGCCCTTGGTGAGCTCATCCATGTGCGCGACCACGCCGCCGGTTTCTTTTTCGTAGGCGTCTTTGTAAGCCTGATCGATGAAGCTCTTTTCGTAGTTGATCTGAATGACGCCGCCTTTGGCGGCCAAGGCTTTGATCATGTCGTCGCTCATGTCGCGCACGTGATTGCATAGGGCGCGGCAGGAGGAGTGGGACGCGATGAGCGGGGCTTTACTCACTTCGAGCGCGTCGTAGAAAGTTTTATCGCTGACGTGTGAGATGTCCACCATCATGCCCTGGCGGTTCATTTCGCGGACTATCTCTTTGCCGAAGCCGGTGAGCCCGTTGTGAACGGGCTTGTCCGTGGAAGAGTCCGCCCACTCGTCGTTGTAAAAATGCGAGAGGGTCATGTAGCGGACGCCGAGATCGGCAAAGATGCGCACCATGCGGATGTCGTTGCCGATCATGTGTCCGCCCTCGACGCCCATCAGCGCGGCGATTTTGCCCTGGGCGTGGATGCGGCGCACGTCATCGGCGGTGACGGCGAGCATGATGTCGTTCGAATATTTCCTGACGTTTTCGCGGACGGCGTCAATTTGGTCGAGGGCTTTTTCGATAGCCGGCGGGCCGGTGATGCGTCCGTCGATCCAGATGGAAAAGAAGATGGCGTTCATGCCGCCTTCCTTCATGTGAGGAATGTCGACGTGGCCGGTGGGGTTTTGCTTGCCGAGGTCGTAGTCGGGCGAGAAGAAGCGCTGGGTGGTGTCGTCGTGCGTGTCGAGCACGATGGAGGAGAAGTGCAGCTTATGCGCACGCTCCGAAATTTCGTCGGCGGGTGCGATTCCGGCCAGGATAGCCGCGGCGATCAAGCTGCGCAAAACTAGGGTACGGCGCATTCTTCCTCCAATCAAGTTATTCTACACGGTCGGGGTTGCGGGGACATCTTGTGGGGACATCTTGTGGGGACATCTTGTGGGGACATCTTGTGGGAACAAGGCGAGAGAGCGGCACATCAAGAATGTTGATTTCACGGTGCATCGGTTGGCGGAGCGAAGTTTGCAGGTTCGGGCAAGGTGGGCGAACGGACGTCCGGTTGATGGCGGGGCGATCCATATCGCGTACGAGCATACCGGGGGGTGGGAGGACTTGGTTACTGCGCCTCAGTGTTGCACTACGGATGGCGTTGGGAACGTGGAGATTCACTTGTTTGGCGATTCACGCGTTCGGGTGTTTGCTGAAGGGTTCGTTGCCGATAGGAATTCGCCGCGGTATAGCGCGGTGGTGGAGATGGACACTGCTAGGCCGCCGAGCGCGGTGGATCTGGTGGTTGCTTCCGCGGGGTTGAGGCTTGGGCGGCGATGAAGAGTTGGCAGGCGGAAGCGCCTGCCCCACTTTAGCCTGCCGTGAAGGCCTTCAGCAGTGCGCTAAACTATACGCTGAATTGAAACCCAGCGCCGCCGTCACTGAGTACCTTAGCTACAAGGAACTGAGGCGCCTGGCCGGCCGCTCCGTGAAGTTCCTGTTCCGGCCGAGGCCCAAGCTGCGCATTGTGCGCGATCTCCCCGCGGGCCAACCGCTGGTCACCATCATCATTCCCACCTACAATCGGAGCAACGTTCTGCGGATCGCCATCCACAGCGTGCTGTGGCAAACGGAGCAGGATTTTGAACTGCTGGTGATGGGGGATGGATGTACCGACGATTCCGAAGAAGTGGCCATGTCGTTCGGCGACGCGCGCGTCCGCTGGCATAACCTTCCGGTCAACTCCGGCCATCAGTCGGCGCCCAACAACGCGGGCCTGGCTTTAGCGCGCGGGAAGTACATCGCCTATCTGGGCCACGATGACATCTGGCATCCGGATCATCTGCGCACTTTGCTGCGGGCCATTGTTTCAGCGTCCGCCGGCGTGGCTTCGTCGCTGCTGGAAATGATCGGTCCCAGGGGGACAAACTACCGGCTCATCCACGGCATCTACGCCGCCACGGGCTTCGCCGCGGCGCAGTGTCTGCCGCCGTCAGGGCTGCTGCATACGCGCGAAGTTTACGAGCGAGTCGGGGGTTGGCAGGACTATCGCACTGTCTGGAGGAACCCGGAGTGCGAGTTCGCATATCGTGTTTTCCTGGCGGGATTCCAATTCGTTTCGACCAACGAATTGACGGTCTTCAAATTCAACTCCACGCTTAGAAAGAATTGCTATATTGAAAAGCCTTGCCACGAGCAAAAGGCGTATCTTAAGAAGATCCGAAACCAGCCGTGGTTTCTGCTGAAGGAGACGCTGGCCGTGGCGCGGGTTCATCTGTTGAGGTTGCCCATGGAGAGGCCGAATGTCGTGCCGCCGGAGCCTGCGCCGCACACGCCGGGATGGCACATATCGCATTACCGCAAATTTCGAGGTTTAGAGTAAGAGACTTTTGGAGCAAGAAAAGATGACAGCTACCAGTCCGAAAAAGGACAGACAAACAGTGACCGTGGATGGGCAGCCGGTGACGCGGCTCATCGATGGCGTGATCGTTCGATCGGCCGTGACTCATATCGATGACCGCGGAACGCTGTGTGAGATTCACACCGCGTTCGGGGCGCCGCTTGCAGCGCCGGTGGTTTACGTTTATCAATTCACCATCCGTCCGGGCAAGATGAAAGGCTGGCACGTTCATCATTTGCATGACGACCGCATTTTTATCAGCCAGGGGCAAGTGAAGGTGGTGCTCTACGATAGCCGGCCGGATTCGCCTACTTACCGCATGGTGAATGAGATTTACCGGACCGATTTGGATCGGACGTTAATGGTGATTCCCGCCTACGTCTTTCACGCGCACCAGAATATCGGGACTACTGACGCGTTATTCGTCAGCATGCCCACGCGGGCGTATCAGCATGAGGATCCGGATGTGTACCGGCTGCCCATCGATACGGATCAGATCCCGTACCGGTTTGACGATCGGCCAGGTTGGTGATTTGATGCGTCTGCTCAGCCTGGTTCTGATTCTTTCGTCAGCGGCGCTCGGGAACCGCGGCATCACTGCCGAGGACTATTTCGCGTTTCAGTTCATCAACGATGCGCGGATCTCACCGGATGGCCGGCAAGCGGCGTACGTGCTCACCGCCATCGATCAGAAAAAGAACCGGCGCGTTTCTTCCATCTGGCTGGTTGTGATGGACGGCCTTTCCGCTCCGCGCCGCCTGACCGCGGAGGGTTTCAATTCGAATTCGCCGCGCTGGAGCCCCGACGGTTCACGCCTGGCGTTTCTATCCGCTCGCGCAACGGAGGGGCCGGAGCCGGCTTCGAGCGGCGCGGGGGCGGCGGCCGAACCCGCGCGCCCGCAGATCTGCATCCTCAGGTTGGACGGCGGAGAGGCACAAGTGGCGAGCCATTTTAAAAATGGCGTCACGCTGTTTCAATGGTCGCCGGACGGCCAGCGATTTGTGGCCCTAAGCCGAACCGGACCCAGCGATCAAATCGCGCGCGATGCGCGGCCGAGCGATGTCCGCCACTACCGGCACATTTTGTACAAGTTCAACGACACGGGTTGGTACGACGACAAGCGCAGCCATCTGTGGGTGGTGGATGCGGTTACCGGAAAAGACCAGCAGATTACTTCGGGCAACGACTGGAACGATACCGATCCGCAATGGTCGCCGGATGGCGCGCGCATCGCCTTTGTATCCGACCGGACTGGCCAGGAATACGACGACGGTCATAACACCGACGTGTGGGTGATCCCGGCCTCGGGTGGGCCGCTCGCCAAGATCTCCGATCACGCATTTGAGGACAATCTTCCACGTTGGTCGCCCGATGGACGGCAGATTGTTTTCGCCGGCAGGATCTCTCGCGGCGAGTTTCCTAAGCTTTACGTGACAGATGCCAAGGGTGGTGCGAAGTCGAGGCTGGTGGTGGACAATCTGGATCTGATTGCCGGGGGTCTGGAGTGGGGTCCTGGGCCGAACAGCCTGCGTTTCGAATCGGGATTCAAGGGTACTGTTCAGATCTTTGGTGTGGATCTGAATGCGCGCGCCGTCAACCCCATCACTCATGGCGAACGCGCCGTGCATGGATTCGATATCAACGAAAAGGCCGGCGTGATGACTTATCTCGCCAACGATTTTGAGCGCCTGGACGATCTTTACGCCTCTCGGCTGGACGGCAGCGGGGAACGCCAATTGACTCGCGTCAATGCGAAATTGTGGTCCGAACTGGAACCGGCAAAAGTGGAGCGGATTCCTTATACAAGTTCCGATCATTGGGCCATCGACGGTTTTCTGGTGAAGCCGCTGGGGTTCGATGCCGGCAAAAAATATCCGATGATCCTCAGCATTCACGGCGGTCCCGCGGGACAGTACGGCGTGGATTGGTATCACGAATTTCAGGTTTACGCCGCGCGCGGATACGCGGTCTTCTTCTGCAATCCGCGTGGATCTACCGGCTATGGCCAAAAGTTCGAACGCGGCATCGTGAACAATTGGGGCGGCATGGATTACCAGGACATTATGGCCGGAGTGGACGCGGCGCTGAAGCAGAATTCGTGGATCGATCGGGACCGGCTGGGCGTGACCGGCGGCAGCTACGGCGGCTACATGACCAACTGGATTGTGGGGCACACCAATCGGTTTAAGGCCGCGGTCACGCTGCGCAGCGTCTCGAATTTCATCAGCGATGACGGCACGCGCGACGGCGCCTACGGGCACGAGGTGGACTTCAAGGGATTTTTGTTCGACGACTTCGAGCAGTATTGGGACGCGTCGCCGCTCAAGTACGCGGCCAACGTGAAAACTCCTACTTTGATTCTCCATTCAGACAACGACTATCGCGTGCCGCTGGAACAGGGCGAGCAGTGGTTTCGAGCCTTGAAGCACTACGGCGTGACCGCCGAATTTGTGATCTTCCCTCGCGAGAACCATAATCTGACGCGCACCGGCGAGCCCAAGCATTTGGTGGAGAGCCTCAACTGGCAGTTGTATTGGTTCGATCGGTTCCTGAATGGGAACGAAGACGCCAAACCTCCGGACGCCCCGTAAACTCCAAGTGGCGCAGCGAACTTTCCTCATCGATACCGACACTGCATCGGACGATGCCGTGGCGCTGATCATGGCCTTGCGATCGAGGGACGTTCATGTGGCCGCGATCACTGTGGTAGCCGGTAATGTCCCGCTGGAACAAGCCACGCGCAATGCGCTTTACACCGCGGAGTTGTGCGGATCGTCCGTGCCGGTATACGCCGGCGAGGCGCGTCCGCTCTTGCGCCAGCACCAGAGCGCCCAGTGGTTCCACGGAAAGGACGGTCTCGGCGATCAAGGCTATCCGGCGCCGGCGCGAAAGCCGGAATCGAAGCATGCCGTGGAGGCCATCGTCGATGCCGTTTCCGCCAACCCCGGCATCATCGTCGTCACGCTTGGACCACTGACCAACGTCGCGCTCGCTCTGGCGCGATCTCCGGGCATGATCGAAAACGTCAGCCGCTGCGTGGTCATGGGCGGCAATCCCTGCACCGAAGGCAATGTCACTCCCGCCGCCGAATACAACATGTGGGTGGATCCAGAAGCGGCGCGCGCCGTCTTGCGGTCCGGGCTCCCGATTGAGCTGGTGGGCTGGCATCTTTGCCGCGGCGAAGCGAACCTCAGTGCAACCGATATCGACTACATCTTATCGATTGATACCGCGCTCGCTCGCTTCGCCATCAATTGCAACCGCACGGCCATGGAAGCGAACCGCCTGCAAACAGGTGAAATCGGAATCTGCCTGCCCGATCCAACGGCTATGGCTGTTGCGCTGGATCCATCCATTTCGACACGTGCCAGCCGCCACTACGTGGACGTGGAAACGGACAGCGAGCTGACGCGCGGCATGACCGTGGTGGATCGGCTGAACGTCGCGGGCGATGAGCGCAATCGCGCGGTTTGGCAGCCGCTGCTTCGAAAGAGCCCGGCGTTGGTCCATTGGGAAATCGATATTCCGCGCTGGAAATCGCTGTTATACGGTCTGCTGGCGCAGCGCCCGGTGTAGACCGAACGAAAAGGCACCGACTCCGTTGAAGACGCTTCGTGGCGCACGCACTCGTGCGTGTCGCGTTCACAATCGTGTGAACGCTTGTCTTGCGTCCAAAAAAGTGTTCGCAAGAGTGCGAACACGGCACGCAGGAGTGCGTGCGCCACGAGGCGTCTTCATGACCTTTGGTGGGCCGCGGGCCCATGGAAACTCCGTTGAAGAGGCCGGTTGGCAGGCGGAAGCGCCTGCCCCACTCAGTGCAGAAACCTAAACGGGCGTGGACGCGTCCCTGACGTTCAGACGGGAACTTCCGCAGCCATGTCTATGGCGCCGCAGGGGCACTCTGAAAAGCAATTGCCGCAGCCAGTGCAATAGTCATAGTCGAACGCATAGCGCTTTCCCGGGCCGAGTTTGATGACCGCGGTCTCCGGGCAGACCGTAAAGCAAGAGTCGCACTCAAAGCAGTTGCCGCAGGACAAACAGCGGCGCGCCTCAAAAAGCGCGTTGGTTTCATCGAGACCACTGACCACTTCTTCGAAAGTAGTCTGGCGGCGAATGGATTCGAGCACCGGCTGCACCGTTACCGGCGCGTCCGGATAGTACCAGGCGTTGATTTTCTCCGCACCCGCCAGCTCATGCTTGGGAGGGGCCGAGTAAATCGCGTCCCGCAGAAACGCGTCGATGTTCCGCGCGGCTTTCTTGCCGTGACCAACGGCCACGGTCACGGTGCGTTCCGCGGGCACCATGTCGCCGCCCGCGAAGATGCCGGGATGGCCCGTCATCATCCGGGCATCCACTTTCACCACGCCGTCCGAAATCTGGAGCCCCGGCACTTGTTGCAGAAAACTCAGGTCCACATCCTGGCCGAGGGCCAGCACCAGGGAATCGGCCTCGATAGTTTCGAATTCGCCAGTGGGTTGTGGAAATCCGGTGGCGTCCAGCTTCATTTTTTCGACGGTGAACGTGGTGTCGCCAGCTTGCTTGATGGTGGAAAGCCATTTGAACTGGATGCCTTCTTCCAACGCCTCTTCCACTTCGAAATTGTGCGCCGGCATTTTTTCGCGATTCCGGCGATACACGATCAGAGTTTCCGTGGCGCCCAAGCGCTTCGCGGTGCGGGCAGCATCCAGCGCCGTATTTCCGCCGCCGTAGATCAGCACGCGGCGGCCCAGCTGAGGCGGATCATCCCGATCGACATTTCTCAACAGCGAGAGCGCATCCAGAATTTTGCAGGCGTCGCCCGCGGGGATGTAGGCGCGCTTAGCCACGTGAGCGCCCACCGCCAGAAACGCGGCGTCGAAGTTGCCTTCGGCCATTGCGCCAGCCAGGTTGTCCACTTTGGTGTTCAGGCGGATGGTCACGCCCAGGTTTTCGATGCGCGCGATTTCGGCTTCCAGAACCTGGCGCGGCAAGCGATATTTCGGGATGCCCACTCGCATCATTCCGCCGGCCTTGGGGCCAGCATCGTAAATGGAGACGTGGTGCCCGCAGCGCGCCAGATGATAGGCCGCCGATAAACCCGAGGGTCCGGAGCCGATCACCAATACATGTTTGCCGCTGGGGACGCCCGCGGTGAATTGCCAACCGTGCCGGATCGCTTCGTCGCCCAGAAATCGTTCGACGGCGCGGATACTCACGGACTGATCCTTCTGCGCGCGGTTGCAGGCCGATTCGCAGGGGTGATAACAGACCCGGCCCATGATGGCGGGCAGGGGGTTATCGCGCACCAGCGCTTCCCAAGCTGCGTGGTAATCCCCAACCTCGGTGCGATTGAGCCAGGCCTGGATGTTTTCGCCGGCCGGACAGGCATGATTGCAGGGCGGAAGATGGTCCTGGTAGACTGGCCGCTCGGTTCGGAAGGATACGTTGCTCATTTGTCTGGTCTCCGGAACTTTGACAAGCCGGGGGCTTGCCCTAGGCTGAGCAACTGATCGGCCATCCGATATGCGCTGGTACCTTTTGAAAATGCGCACGGGTGGGTGTTATGACTCAAATTGCTGTGGGAATTTGCCCAACGCAATGCTTCGGGCCTTAGGAAAAGTTGAATAGCAGCATGGTCTTTCGAGTGCATGTTACTTGGAACCGAAGGAGGTACCGTGGAGCCTTCGGACCGATTCACTACCTACCAGATCCTCCAGAAACATGGAGTCGATCGCCGAGCATTCCTGAAATTTTGCACACAGTCCGCCGCAGCCTTGGGGTTAAGCGCCGCATTTGTTCCCAGGGTGATTGCAGCCATGGAGACCAAGCCGCGGATTCCCGTTCTCTGGCTGCACGGACTGGAATGCACCTGTTGTAGCGAATCGTTCATTCGCTCATCGCACCCCATTGCGCAGGATGTCCTGCTGAACATGATTTCGCTGGACTACGACGACACGCTGCAGGCTGCCGCCGGATTCCAGGTGGAAGAGATTCGCCGCAAGATCATGAAGGATTACAAGGGCCAATATCTGCTGGCGGTGGAAGGCAACGCGCCCACCAAAGATGGCGGCGTGTATTGCACAGTCGGCGGGGAATCGTTCCTGAAAATCCTTCAAGAGACGGCCGCGGGCGCGAAGGCCATTGTGGCGTGGGGATCGTGCGCTTCGAATGGTTGCGTGCAAGCCGCGAAGCCGAATCCCACGGGCGCGAAGCCGATCAACCAGCTGATCACGGATAAGCCGATTATCAACGTGCCCGGCTGTCCGCCGATCGCCGAAGTGATGACCGGCGTGCTGACATACATCCTGACCTTCGACGCGCTTCCGGAGCTAGACCGGCAGGGTCGCCCGAAAATGTTTTACGGTCAGCGTCTTCACGACAAGTGCTATCGCCGGGCGTTTTTCGACGCCGGCCAGTTTGTGGAAGCTTGGGATGACGAAGGCGCGCGCAAGGGTTGGTGTCTCTATAAAATGGGCTGCCGCGGACCTACGACCTTTAACTCCTGCTCCACTTTCAAGTGGAATTGCGGGCAAGGCTGGCCGGTCAATTCCGGAAATCCGTGCATTGGATGCGCCGAGGAAGGCTTCTGGGACAACGGGCCGTTCTATCAAAGACTGTCCAATGTAGTGGTGCCGGGGATTGATGCTACTCCGGACAAGATCGGCGAGACGTTGACGGTGATCGCCGGGGTGGGCGTAGGCGCGCACCTGATTTCCATGGCGGCGCGCAAGCAGATCAGCAAAGAGGGGAAGGAGTAAGCCATGTCAACACGCGTAGTAGTGGATCCGGTAACGCGCATCGAAGGTCACTTGCGAGTGGAAGCCATTCTCAACGATCATAATGTCATCGGCGACGCAATCTCCTCCGGAACCATGTGGCGGGGCATCGAAGTGATCTTGCAGGGCCGCGATCCCCGCGACGCCTGGGCGTTCTGCGAGCGCATCTGCGGCGTATGCACCACGGTGCACGCGCTGGCCTCGGTCCGTGCGGTGGAGAATGCCGTGGGCATAACAATTCCCAAGAATGCGGAGATCATCCGCAACATCATGGAGCTGACGCAGTATGTCCAGGATCACGTGATTCACTTTTATCACCTGCATGCTCTGGATTGGGTGGACATTGTGTCGGCGCTCAAGGCCGATCCGGCGGCGACAGCTGGATTAGCCCAAAAAGTATCGCCGAGCTGGCCCACTTCCACGCCCGGATACTTTTCCGATATCAAAAACACCGTTAAGAAGTTTGTGGATTCCGGACAGCTGGGAATCTTCCAGAACGCCTACTGGGGGCATCCGGCGTACAAGCTGCCGCCCGAGGCGAACCTGATGGCGGTGGCGCATTATCTGGAAGCGCTGAAGTGGCAGAAGGAAGTGGTGAAGATCCACACCATTTTCGGCGGCAAGAATCCGCACCCGCATTATCTGGTGGGCGGTGTGGCGTCGGCGATCAATCTGCAAGGCGACAACGCCATCAACATGGAGCGGCTGAATTATGTGCGCGACCTGATCAAAGGCGCGCAACAGATTGTGGAAGGCCTGTATGTTCCGGACCTGCTGGCTATCGCTTCTTTCTATCCCGAATGGACGACCTATGGCGGCGGGATCGGGAACTACATGGCTTATGGCGACATTCCGCAAAACGGCATCAACGATCCGTCGCATTTCCGGTTCCCGCGCGGCATCATCCTTAACAAGAATCTTTCGGAAGTACTGCCGGTTGACTTGTCGGACGCCAATCAGATTCAGGAGCAGGTGGAACATTCCTGGTATAAATATCCGAACGGGAAAACGTCGTTGCATCCCTGGGAGGGCGTGACGGATCCCGACTATACCGGTCCGCAACCGCCCTATGCGCAGTTGGATGAAAAGGCCACTTACTCATTCGTGAAGGCGCCCAGATGGAAGGGTCACGCCATGGAAGTGGGGCCACTGGCCAGGTTGTTGGTGGGCTTCGCGAGTGGGCGCACGGACATCAAAGACGTGGTGGTGGACGCGCTGGGCAGGTTGAAGCTGACGCCGGCGGCGCTGTTCTCCACACTGGGACGCACCGCCGCGCGCGGGCTAGAAACCAGGCTGGCTGCGAGCTGGTTGCTTGAAGAATACGACCGGTTGATCGCCAATCTCAAATCCGGCGACACAGCCACGGCCGATACCAAATTCTGGGATCCGAAGACCTGGCCCCAGGACTGCAAAGGCTTCGGGCCGGAAGAGGCGCCGCGCGGCGCGCTGGGACATTGGATCCATATTAAGGACGAGAAGATCGCCAATTATCAGATCGTGGTTCCCAGCACCTGGAACGCGTCGCCGAAAGATGGCCAGGGACAGCGCGGGGCTTATGAAGCGGCGCTGATTGGAACGCCCATGGCCGATCCGAAACGGCCGGTGGAAATTCTGCGGACCATCCATTCGTTCGATCCGTGCCTGGCCTGCGCGACGCACGTCACCAGTGCGGATGGCGAGACACTCGCGGAAGTGACGGTGCGCTAGGAGGATCCTATGGCTACCACCAGTCCTGAGCTGATCGCCGGGCGGCGCTACGTGTGGGAGCTGCCGGTTCGCCTGGCGCATTGGGTGAATGCCATCGCTATCGGCGTTCTGTTCATTACCGGAATGTTCATCGCCAGCCCCGTGGCCGCGCCCAATGGCGAAGCGTACAACCATTTCCTGATGGGAAAAATGCGGCTATTGCATTTCGCTTTCGGCTTCGCCCTGGTGTTCGGCGTGGCTATGCGGATGTATTGGTTCTTTGTAGGGAACAACTACGCCCGATCGGGATTCCCGTTCTTCTGGCGCGTCTCCTGGTACAAGGCGGTTTTCCAGCAAATCGCCGATTATATGCATCTGGAGCGCGGACATATCCATATCGGGCACAACTCGCTGGCGGGAGTTTCCTACGCTGCATTTTTCGCAATGTGCGGATTTGAAGGAGTCACCGGTCTGGCGCTCTATGGGGAATCGAACCCGGGAGGATTCTGGGACAAGCTGGTTGGCTGGATCACGCCTGTGCTGGGCGGGGAGTTCCGCGTGCACATGTGGCATCACTTAGTGGCTTGGTTGATTGTCGTATTCGTGGTGTTCCATCTTTACATCGCGATTTACGATTCCATACTTTACAAAAACGGGCTGGTTGATTCCATTATTGCCGGCCCGAAATTCTACGAACCGGGAGACCACGATGCCGATAAGTGGATCAGCTGAACCCGGTCTCGCCGCGCCGGTCTTGTTGTTGGGGTTGGGGAATCCACTGATGGCGGACGATGGCGCCGGGCAGGAGCTGCTGTCCAAGCTATCGTGCCACGCCTCGACATGGGGAAAGCAAGTGGAGTTCGTGGATGGAGGCACCCAAGGTCTTGCGTTGTTGGGCTTATTTGAAGGACGCGAGGCCGTAGTTTTCCTGGATGCCGTCCGTCTGGGTGACAAGCCCGGCGCGGTCCATGTTTTACGTGGTCAAGAGCTGCTGCGGATGGGGGCGCGTCCAGCGAGCACCGCGCACGAGGGCAGCGCTCCGCAAATTCTCGCGGCCCTGGCATTGCTTGGAGAAACACCGAAGGAAGTTGCCATGATCGGCCTCGAGCCTGAAAAGATCGGACTGGGGATTGGTTTGTCGCCAAGCGTTCAAGACAGTTTGGGCGTAGCGGCCGGTTTTGCGCGGATGAGGGTGAATGGGCTGCTGAAAAGAGGTTTCTAGTTTCTGGTTTCTGGTTCGGTTGGGTGAGCCTACGCAGTGGTTTGAACCAGAAACCAGGAACCAGAAACGGGGGTTTTATGTGTCTCGCTGTTCCGGGAAAAGTGGTGGAGACCGAGTTGATCGGCGATAACCGCGTGGGGACGGTTCAGATCGGCGGAGTGAAACGCCCGGTCTTTCTCGATTTCGTCCCGGAGGCACGGGCGGGCGACTATGTTCTGGTGCATGTCGGCTTCGCGCTCAACGTCCTCAATGAGGAAGAAGCGAACCGCACCTATGAATTGCTGGAGCGGATCGGCGCCTATAGCGGGTAGCAGAGATAGGTGTGCAGGATATATTTGGGGCCGGAGGTGGGTGGGCGGCCGGCGTGAGGAAAAAGCCAAATCGGAGGAAAAGCGAGCAGCTTGCCCGGCTCCGGCGCGATGGAAATATCCAGGCTGGGGAACACCGTCTCGCCGCCACCCTCGGTGGCGTTTAAGTAAATAAACGCGGTCATGAACCGCTTGGCTGCCGCGTGGCCCATAACATCTACATGGAGCGGGAAGAAATCCCGGCCGTTCGGGAGATAGCGCTTGACGCGCAAGTTCTCGAAGCAAAAAGTGAGAGGCCAGAAGCGGGCGTTTAGCGCCACTTGATATTTATTGAAATAGGAGAGAAAGACCGGAACCAGGGTCTTGCTCTCATCCGGCCATTTCTCGGTAAGGTTCAGTTGGGTGAAGCTGTAGCCGTTCTGGATCCGGCAGGTCTCCTGTTCGCTCGACGACTCGAAGCGATCGATGAGCGTCTGGCAATGTTGCGGGGAAAGTGTATCGGGAAACACCATGATATGGTCGGAAAGCGAAATATTGGCCACAAGAGATGGTGCGCGCGGCGGTGGAAATTCTCACGACCAAAACATGTCCCCTCGCTCACGCGCGGGGCTACCTTGCCGACGGTTAATCGTGGCATGCGGGGTAGCTTAAACCGCGATCAAGCCGAGGACACAGGCGTGCGCCAAATCGGCCATCTGCGAGGCGGTTTGTTTTCCAAGCTCCGTGAGGCCCTCGCTCAGATCCATGTACTTGATTCCTCCGCGGATCAGGAAAGCCGGCGGAGCCTTGCCGCCCAACTGTTCGCAGAAGCTGAGAAGCTGGCCTGGCGTAAGATAGTGCGACCACACGACAGCGCCTTCGGCATGCACCGGCTGGGACGAAATGGCGCCTGGTTCCTGATCGCAGGCCGCATCCAGAAATATCACCAGGGACGCGTCTTCGAGGTTAGCGGCCAGCTCCGGCGTTAGCTGGTGGCACTGTACGATCTCGGCCGAGCCGGCGGGAAGCGCCAGTTCCAGAAGTTCCGCCGCGCGCCAGCCGACGCCGTCATCCTGGCGCACCGGGTTGCCGTAGCCGATTATAACCGTGCGTTTAGGCATCCCTGTTAACCCCGGCGGCAGTTGTCCAATAACGCACCGGAGGCGTCGCGCAGATCAAGATCAAGCGGCATCTGGCCGATGGCGTGGGTGGAGCAGCTGAGGCACGGATCGAAGGCGCGAATCACCGCCTCCACGCGATTCAACGCGCCTTCTGAAAACTTTCCGTCACGCACGAAATACGTGGCGGCTTGTTTTACGCCGCGGTTCATGGCCAGATTGTTGTGTCCGGTGGCGATGATGAGGTTGGCCCAGCGGATAAGCCCGTTGCGATCCACTTTGTAATGGTGCAGCAGCGTGCCGCGGGGGGCTTCCGATATTCCCACGCCTTCCTCGCAGTTGGGCTCGGCGAAAGCGCGCACGTGAGGGTTCAAGACATCGGGGTCCGACAGCAGTTCCTCGATACGCTCGATGACGTGCAGCATTTCGATGAGACGCGCGTGGTGATAGTGGAACGATCCGAGCAACGGGCTGCCGGCGAAAGTGCGCAGCAGGCCCAATTCATGATCCGCCCGCGGGGTACCGCAGCTGGACACCAGGTTCAACCGGGCCAGCGGCCCCACGCGATAGATACCGTCCGGATAACCGAGCGGTTTGTAATAGGCGGATTTGAGATAGGAATCGTCTTCGGCCACTTCTCCCATGTAGCGCGGATAATCTTCGGCGCGAAGATGATCGGCGACCACCATGCCATCGGCGCCTACAATGCGCAGCGGGCCATCGTAATACTCCAGTTTGCCGGAGCCATCCGTCAAGCCGAGAAACAGCGACGGAAAATTCGCGAAGGAGGCCATTTCTTCCGGAAAGCGCTGGAACAATCCGCGGAAGCGGTCCAAGGTGCGATCGAGCGCGGCCAGGCCATCGGGCAGCATTTCCTGGATCTGGTGCCGCTTCTCTTCGGTCAGCGGATGGCTGACCCCACCCGGCACCACCCAGGCCGGATGAATCCGCTTATCGCCGAGCATTTCGATAATTTGTTGGCCAATCTGGCGAAGGCGGATGCCGTCGCGCGCAACCTCTGGAGCCACCGCTGCTACGCCAAATAGATGGCGGGTCTCAGGCGGCGAATCCATGCCCAGCAGCAGGTCCGGCGACGAAAGGTGGAAGACGCTGAGCGCGTGCGACTGCAGGATCTGGGCCAAGTTCAAAATGCGCCGCAGGCGCGCGGCGTTGGCGGGAATGTTCACGCCCAGAATCGCGTCGCAGGCCTTGCTGGACGCGATGAGGTGGCTCACCGGGCAAATCCCGCAGATGCGCGCCATCAGCGAGGGCATTTCGTAAAATGGGCGGTTCTCGCAAAATTTCTCGAAGCCGCGCAGCTGCGTGATGTGCAAGCGCGCGTCGGCTACTTCGCCGTTGTCGCCCAGTTGGATAGTCACCTTGGCGTGACCTTCGATTCGGGTTACCGGGTCGATGACAATTTTTTGTGACATGGATTTTTGATCAGGCGCCAAAGCGCAGGCCAGAATTCCCCTCCCGCTTATGGCCGGCAATCAAATCCGACAACACCTTATATATCGTGTCGGCCGATGGCGGACAGCCGGGAACAAATATATCCACCGGCACCACTTCATGGACCGGACGCACGCGATCGAGCAGGCGCGGGATCACCGAGCTGGGCGCGGGCTTAGGGATGGATACTGTATCCACATAGGCGCGGTCGATGATGGACCGTACTCCAAATGGATTTCGCATGCCCGGAATGTTCGATGTCACCGCGCAGTCGCCCAGCGACACCAGCACGTTGGTGTGCGCGCGAACCTTCTTGATTTTTTTCAGATCGTCTTCGTTGGACACCGCTCCTTCCACCAGGGTAATCTCCACCAGTTCGGGAAAATCCTTGCGGTCCACCAGCGGGCTGTAAACCAAGTCAATCTTTTGGGCCAGCTCCAAGAGCCGCTCGTCGATATCGAGAAACGACATGTGGCAGCCTGAGCAGCCATCCAGCCACACGGTGGCGAGCGTTGGCTTCGGATCACTCATTTCCGGATTCACCTCGCATCAGGGTCAAGTAAGGCAGAAACTCTTTGCGCTTGGACATCTCGGCCACCGAGCGGCCTTTCTCGCTCAAAGCTCCGGTGGGACACACCTGCACGCACTTTCCGCAACTGGTGCAGCTTTCCGATTCCCCCCACGGCTGGGCTAAATCCGTGATGACCATGCATTGAGCGCCGCGCCCCATTACGTCCCAGGTGTGCGCGCCTTCAATTTCCTGGCACACGCGGACACAACGCGTGCACAGGATGCAGCGGTTTTGATCCAACACAAAACGGCCGTGGCTGGCGTCTACCGGCAGGTTCGGATAAACATAAGGGAAGCGGATATGATCGATCTCCAGATGCTGCGCCAGCCACTGCATTTCGCAGTGGCCGTTGGATACGCACACGCTGCATACGTGATTGCGCTCGGCGAACAGCATTTCGAGAATCATGCGGCGGTATTCGTTCAGGCGGGGGCTGACGGTGCGGACCTGCATGCCCTCGGCGGCGGCGGTGGTGCAAGCAGCTAACAGTTTGCTCGACCCTTCCACTTCCACCAGGCACAGCCGGCAGCCGCCGTAGCTTGAAAGACCGGAGACGTAGCACAGTTTCGGAATACGGATGCCGCTGTCGCGCGCCACTTCGATCAGCATCTGGTTATCGTGCGCGGTGACGTCGCGGCCGTCCATCTGCAAAGTGACCACCCGGGCCGGCATCTTACTCCCCTCCTTCGGTGGCGAAGGCCGCTTCATATTCCGGCCGGAAATAGCGCAGAGTGCTGGACACCGGATTCGGCGCCGATTGCCCCAGGCCGCACAAGCTGGTGTGCCGCACCAGGTCGCACAGCTGTTCGAGCTGCGCCAAATCCGCCGGCTTCGCGGTGCGCTCCACAAACCGTCCCAGCAGGTTGTACATCTGCGCGGTGCCGGCGCGGCAAGGGATGCATTTGCCGCACGACTCGGTCATGCAAAACTCCATGAAATAGCGCGCCACGTCCACCATCGAGGAAGTGTCGTCCATCACGATCATGCCGCCCGAGCCCATGATGGAGCCGAGCTTCGAGAGCGTCTCATAATCCACTGGAGTATCCAGATAGCGTTCCGGAATGCAGCCGCCGGAGGGACCTCCCGTTTGAACCGCTTTGAGACGGCGGCCTTCGGGAACTCCACCGCCAATGTCGAAGACGATGTCGCGAAGAGTGATGCCCATGGGAACTTCAATTAGCCCGGTGTTGGCAATTCTGCCGGCGAGGGCGAAAACCTTGGTCCCCTTGCTGCGCTCGGTCCCGATGCCCGAAAACCAAGCCCCGCCGCGGCGCATGATGGGCGCGATGTTGGCGAAGGTCTCGACGTTATTGATCAGGGTGGGATGGCCCCACAATCCGGACTCGGCGGGATAAGGCGGACGCGGCCGCGGAGTGCCGCGCTTGCCTTCAATGGACGCCATCAGCGCGGTTTCTTCGCCGCACACGAACGCGCCCGCTCCCAGGCGGATGGAGATGCGGAAGTTGAAATGCGTGCCGCAAATGCCGTTGCCCAGCAGCTCCTGCCGCTCGGCCATGCGGATGGCCGTTTTGAGCCGGGCCACCGCCAACGGATATTCGGCGCGTACGTAGATGTATCCTTCGCTCGCGCCCACCGCATAGGCGGCAATCGCCATCCCTTCCAGCACGCGGTGCGGATCGCTTTCGAGCACAGCGCGATCCATGAACGCACCCGGGTCGCCTTCATCGGCGTTGCAAACCACCATCTTGGGCGATCCCATGGCCTTGGCCACGGTGGCCCATTTCAGGCCGGTCGGATAGCCGGCCCCGCCGCGCCCGCGCAAGCCGCTCTTCTCGATCTCGGCAATGACATCGGAGGGCCTCATTTCGCCCAATACCGTGGTCAGCGCCAGGTAACCGTCGGCGGCGATGTAATCTTCCAGCTGCTCGGGATCAATGCGGCCGGAATTCTCCAGCACGATTCTGTGCTGCCGCGCGAAGAAGGGCAGCCGGGAATCCAGATTGATCCGCTCGACCGGTGGGCCTTGTAATGCGCGCACGATGTCAGGGGCGTCCGACGGCTGCACTCGCTGATAGATGATTCCTGGCGGCTCCACGCTCACCAGCGGCCCGGCGCCGCATAATCCGAGGCATCCTACTTTGCGAATCGCGCAGCTTTCGGGGCCATAGCCTGCGGCGGCCGCGGCTTCCACCAACGCCTTGGCCAACGCATCGCTCTGCAAAGATTGACATCCGGCCGCGCCGCAAACATTGATGCAGGACCCGATGGCGGCCTTTGTTTCGCGTTCATGAGCAGCTATATTTTTGAGCTCCTCAGCCAGCATGTCCGGTCACCTTTCGCAAACGCTGCTCTAAAATTCCGGCGGTGATGCGGCCTATCACATCGCCATCCACCACCACTACCGGCGCCAGGCCGCAGGCTCCAAAACAGCGCGCGGTCAGGACGCTCAAGCGGCCGTCCGGCGTGGTTTCGCCCGGCTTCACTCCTTCCGCGTTGTAAATCGATTTCAGCAGGTCGGCCGCGCCTTTGATGTAACAGGCGGTGCCGGTGCAAACCACGCAGGCATGCTGGCCCTGCGGCTTCATGGTGAAGTGGTTGTAGAATGTTGCCGCGCCATAAACCTGGCTGAGCGGAATTTTTAGCGATGCGGCGATATAGGTTAAACCAGGCTTGTCGAGATACCCGAACGCCTGTTGTAAGGAGTGCAGGGCCTCAATCAGCGCCTGCCGCTCGTTCCCCAGCTTTCGCATGGTTGCCGCGATGATCTTCCAGCGTTTGTCATTGGACGGCGGTTCACATTTCTGAAGATAAGCAAACATGTCCTTGCCCTAGGGCGATGCATCCCAACCGCCAAAGCAATTCTTTGTAAATGATTGATTCTCCGCGAACAATTTGGGGAATTGGGTGAAATGCCCCACTGAATCGCAATCAACGTGCATTTCCAATCGCTTACGTGCGGTGGCTGGCGTGCAGTATTCAGGCTGGCATGACCATCGTAAAGCGTCCCCAAGTAACACGTCCCCAAGTAACACGTCCTCAGGTAACACGTCCTCAGGTAACACGTCCTCAGGTAACACGTCCTCAGGTAACCATTGATGGCAATGAGGCCGCTGCTTACGTGGCGCATCATTTGAGCGAAGTGATCGCGATTTACCCCATTACGCCGTCGTCGGCGATGGGCGAGTGGTCGGACCAATGGTCGGCCGATGGACGCACGAACGTGTGGGGTACGGTCCCGACAGTTGTGGAGATGCAGAGCGAAGGCGGCGCGGCCGGCGCGGTGCATGGCGCGTTGCAGGGCGGCGCACTGACCACGACATTCACGTCATCGCAGGGGCTGCTGTTGATGATCCCCAATATGTACAAGATCGCGGGCGAGCTGACGGCGGCGGTTTTTCACGTAGCCGCGCGGGCCTTGGCGGCTCAGGGATTGTCCATCTTCGGCGACCACCAGGATGTGATGGCGGTACGCCAGACGGGCTTCGCATTGCTCGCGTCGCATTCGGTACAAGCAGTCATGGATATGGCGCTCATCGCGCATGCGGCAGCGCTCGAATCGCGGCTGCCCTTCGTGCACTTTTTCGACGGCTTCCGCACTTCGCACGAAGTGGCCAAGGTGGAACAGCTCACCCCCGATGACATGCGCGTGATGATCCCGCACGATTTGGTGCGCGAGCATCGGGCGCGTTCCTTGAATCCGGACCGGCCCGTTTTGCGGGGGACGGCGCAGAATCCGGACGTTTATTTTCAGGCGCGCGAAACTGTAAATCCTTTTTACGACGCGGCCCCCGGCATGGTGCAACGCGCCATGAACCGTTTTGCCGCGCTGACCGGCCGCCAGTATCACCTGTTCGATTATTTCGGCGCTCCGGACGCCCAGCGTGTGTTGGTATTGATGGGCTCGGGCGCGCTGGCCGCCGAGGAATGCGTGGAGGCTCTGCTCGAAAAGGGCGAAAAGGTGGGCGTAGTGAATGTCCATCTCTTCCGGCCGTTTTCCGCGGCCGCATTTCTCGCCTCCCTGCCTGCCACGGTGCGCGCCATCGCGGTGCTGGATCGGACCAAGGAGCCGGGCAGCGCCGGTGAGCCGCTGTATCAAGATGTCGTGGTCTCATTGCAAGAGGCTGGGCAAGAGGCTGGGCAAGAGGCTGGGCAAGAGGCTGGGCAAGAGGCTGGGCAAGAGGCTGGGCAGGAGGCTGGGCAAGAGGCTGGGCAGGAGGCTGGAAATTTTGCGCAGCCTCCTCGAGTTGTTGGAGGCCGCTACGGCTTGGCCAGCAAAGAGTTCACGCCGGCCATGGCCGCTGGAGTATTGAGCGAACTCTCAAAACCCAACCCTCGCAACCATTTCATGGTGGGCATCCACGACGACGTCTCGCACCGCAGCATCGATTACGACCCTCGGTTCTCAACCGAAGACCCGGAAACCGTGCGCGCCGTCTTTTATGGTCTGGGAGCGGACGGCACGGTTGGGGCGAACAAAAATTCCATCAAGATCATCGGCGAGGATACCGGCAATTACGCGCAGGGATATTTTGTCTACGATTCCAAGAAATCGGGAGCGATGACCATTTCGCATCTGCGTTTCGGGCGGAAACCCATCCGGGCCAGTTATCTTATCGATCGCGCCAGCTTTGTGGCCTGCCACCAGTTCTCCTTTCTGGAACGCATGGACGTTCTGCACCTGGCGGAGCCCCGCGCCACGTTTCTGCTCAACAGCCCGTTTGGCCCCGATGAGGTGTGGGATCATCTGCCGCAATCCGCGCAACGCCAGATTCTCGAGAAACATCTGCGCCTCTACGTGATCGATGCATATAAAGTAGCCAAGGACAACGGCATGGGCGGGCGCATCAACACGGTGATGCAGACCTGTTTCTTTGCCCTCAGCGGCGTTCTGCCGCGCGAAGAGGCCATCACGGCCATCAAACACGCCATCGAAAAAACATACGGCAAGCGAGGCCAAGCGGTTGTCGAGAGGAATTATGCGGCCGTGGACAATTCGTTGGCGAACCTCTCGGAAGTGCGGATTCCGGAAACGGTGAGCAGTTCCTTCGACCGGCCGGCGGTAGTCTCGGAACAAGCTCCCGAATTTGTGAAACACGTTCTGGGGACGATCATGGCGGGCGCGGGCGACAGCCTTCCGGTTAGCGCGATGCCGGTGGACGGCACTTACCCCACTGGGACATCGAAATGGGAGAAGCGAAACCTGGCGCAGGAGATCCCGGTCTGGGAGCCCGATATTTGCATCCAATGCGGCAAGTGCGTGATGGTGTGCCCGCACGCGGTGATTCGCGCCAAGGTTTGTGAGCCGGCTTTGCTTGCGGCAGCGCCGGCCGGTTTCCGATCCACAGTGGCCCGTTGGAAGGAGCGCCAGCATATGAGCTACATGCTGCAGGTGGCGCCCGAGGATTGCACCGGTTGTGGCCTGTGCGTGGAAGTATGTCCGGCGAAAAGCAAGAGCGAAGCCAAGAAGAAGGCCGTCAACATGGCGCCGCAAGCGCCCATTCGCGATCAGGAGCGCCGCAATTGGGATTTCTTCCTGAGCCTTCCGGAAGTGGATCGACGCACGGTGGCGATGCACAACGTCAAGGACGTTCAACTGCTTCAGCCGCTCTTTGAATTTCCAGGCGCCTGCGCGGGCTGCGGCGAGACGCCATACATCAAAATGCTGACGCAGCTTTTTGGAGATCGCACGGTGATCGCGAACGCCACCGGTTGCTCCTCCATCTACGGCGGGAATCTGCCGACCACGCCTTATACTATGAACCGCGAGGGACGAGGGCCGGCCTGGTCGAACTCATTATTTGAAGACAACGCCGAATTTGGTTTGGGCCTGCGTGTTTCACTGGACAAGCAGGCTGAATTCGCGCGGGAATTGTTGCGACGCTTCGAATCCAAGATCGGCACTGAGCTGGCCGAAGCCATTCTGACCACGGATCAATCCTCAGAAGCGGGAATCCAGGTACAACGCGGACGAATCGCGGCGCTGGATGAACGGCTCCGCGCCTTGATTGTTCCAGAAATGCCCGATCCGGAACTGCTGGATCTGGCGGCGCTCACTGGCGCCTTAGTGCGCAAAAGCGTCTGGATGGTGGGCGGCGATGGCTGGGCGTACGACATCGGTTACGGCGGCCTGGATCATGTTTTCGCTTCCGGCCGCAATGTGAAGATCCTGGTGCTGGACACCGAAGTTTATTCGAACACCGGCGGACAAATGTCCAAATCCACTCCGCGCGGCGCAGTGGCCAAGTTCGCCGCGGCCGGCAAACGAGGTTCCAAGAAGGACCTGGGAATGATGGCCATGACCTACGGAACGGTCTACGTAGCGCATGTGGCATTGGGAGCCAATGACACGCAGACCGTGAAGGCGTTCCTCGAAGCCGAAGCGTACGACGGTCCGGCGCTGATCATTGCCTATGCCCACTGCATCGCGCACGGCTACGATCTGGTGCACGGTTTGGACCAGCAAAAGGCGGCGGTGCAATCCGCGTATTGGCCGCTTTACCGTTACAATCCGGCGCTCGCGGTGGAGGGCCGGAATCCCTTCCAACTGGATTCGCGGCCGGCATCGCTGGCGCTCGAAAAGTATGTCTATAACGAGGGGCGGTATACCATGCTGGTGCGCAGCGCGCCGGAGACTGCGGCGATGTTGCTGACGGAAGCCCAGCAGGACGTGGATCTCCGCTGGAAGATCTACCAGCATTGGGCCAGCCTGTCCTATTCGAATGGAGAATCACGCGCATGATCGATCTTTCGAGTAAATACCTTGGATTGGAACTTCGCAGTCCCCTGGTGGCCTCGGCGTCGCCACTGGCGAAGGATCTTGCCAACCTGCGGAAATTGGAAGATGCAGGCGCCGCGGCGGTGGTGCTGCACTCGCTTTTCGAGGAGCAGATCACTTCTGAGGAAAACTTGCTCGACCGGATGCTCAGCGAGGGAACGGAAAGTTACGCGGAAGCGCTGAGCTATTTTCCAGAGCTGCGCTCCTACGGAATGGGCCCCGACGCGTATCTGGAGCACATCCGCAAAGCCAAGCAAGCGGTAAGCATGCCTATTATCGGCAGCTTGAACGGTGTCTCCACGGGAGGCTGGATCCGCTACGCGCGGCAGATTGAAGAGGCCGGCGCCGACGCGCTGGAATTGAATATTTATTTTCTACCCACCAGTCTGGAGATTGAAGGCCGGGAGATTGAGGCCAGCTACTGCGACCTGGTGGAGGCGGTGAAGAGCCAGGTCAGAATCCCCGTTGCGGTGAAGCTGGCGCCTTTTTTCACGTCCATGGCAAACATGGCTTTCCGCCTGGATCGCGCCGGCGCCGATGCCCTGGTGCTGTTCAACCGGTTTTATCAGCCGGACTTCGATTTGGAAGCTCTGCAGGTGGTCCCCCGCCTGACGCTCAGCACTTCCGAGGAATTGCGCCTGCGGCTGCATTGGGTGGCGCTGCTGGCCAGGACCGTCAGATGCGAACTGGCCATTACCGGCGGCGTCCACACGGCGGAAGATGTGCTGAAGGGCATCATGGCCGGCGCGCAAGTTGTTATGCTGACCTCGGCCCTGCTGAAGAACGGCATCAGCTACCTGCGCGATCTGGAGGCCGGAATGGTTGAGTGGATGGAGCTCCACGAGTACGAGTCCATTCGCCAGATGCGTGGATCGATGAACGCGGGCGCGGTGGCCGAGCCGGCCGCTTTCGAGCGAGCGAATTACATCAAGGTGCTGGGTAGTTACGGGGCGTAAAGGCGCCCGCTCTCTGACCGGGCGGAGCCGGAACCAAACAGGCACCGACTCCGTTGAAGATGCGGGTTGGCAGGCGGAAGCGCCTGCCCCACTGGGGCCAACGTGGGGCAGGCGCTTCCGCCTGCCAACCGAATTTGCTACAAAGCGTCTGCATGACTTTTGGTGGGCCGCAGGCCCAAGGAAACTCCCTTACGGTCGCGGCTCGTTGTGTGTGGCTCAAACTCCCAGTTGTAGCACTCACCTGTGGGTTTTCACCCACCTGATGCTCGCGGAGTAGCCGCAATCTGCTGGAAACAATTGTGTGCGCCCCACGCAAAAGACTCAACCCGAACGGCTTCCAAATTGCACCTCTTACGAGAGGAGAGTGAAATGCAATGGCAAAATTGATGCTTAAGATCGCACTCCTGCACCTACTGTCACGTGGCCCAGGGTAAGAAGGAATTGAACGACGTCGGGAAATGCTACGGCGAGCACAACCACTCGCTGGAAGGCTGCGAACCGAAGAAATAGCTGGAATCTCAAAGGGAGGTTAGAATAATGCTCACTCTATGGATTGGCTGGGCCGCACTTACCGCCGTGGTACTTATGCTGGCGATCTTCCGGAAGTTCTCAACACGCCACGATGACCTCTACGTGCATCTGGCCGATGCTGAGGCGCCGGTTATATCCGAGCAAGTGACGGTGGCCCGCAAGCTTGAGAAGCTCGATTATTGGGGCAAGACCTTGACCGTGGTGGACGTCGCATACCTGGTTGTGATGATCGGGATAATTTGCTTCAAGGCCTGGCGGATCAGTCTGGAAACGATGAACTAAAAGCCTTCCCAGACGTAGGCCGAAAAAACCCGCGTCTGGCGAAAGCCCATTTGCTCATAAACCAGGATCGCGTCCGTGTTGGCTGCTGTTACGGTGAGGCTGGCTTTGCGGCAGCCGTGCTTGGCCAGCGCTTCGAGCGAGCGCCGGATCAGCTCGTAGCCTACTCCGGTCCCGCGCGCGGCATGCGTGACACACACCTGGGTGATGTGGCCGATATCGGCATGCACCAGGCTGCTGAGCAGCATCCCCGCCAATTTTCCGGTGGATGCGTCCAACGCCACAAAGGACGCGGGCTGGAAGAAGCTCCCGCAGCCGGGGTATTGAATGATGTTGAGCAGAAAGCGCCGCGCTCCAGCCGGCGAACGGTACTGATCGTTGATCTGGCTGTCGATGTGCCCCTGATACGCGCTCACGATCAGCCCCGCCGCGTCGTCCTGTTTGCGCTCCGTCCAGCCGTCAATCAGCACCGATTGCGGAATCTTGCGCGCGGGCAACTGCGCCGCCCCGGCGAGATCCACTTCCATGAAATTGCGCAGATACCCGCGCACGTACTGGCGCCGCGGCAAGCGGATGGCCGGCCCGCTGCGCAACATCATCAGCTGCGATTCAATGCGCTTGACGAAGGACGTTGCTATGAGCCGCTCCACCACCGATTCCAGCAAGACCGCTTCGTTCTCCGGGGTGAAGAAATCTTTCATCACGTACAGGTCGCCGATCAGCCCTTTCCGTTCCTCGGAAACGAAATAGCAGTAGCCCACCGGATATCCGTTCATCACGAGCGCGGCGCCGTGGAGCGCCTGCATATCATGGAAGCGGCGGACCAGCGCGGCCGAAGCGCGAAAATCCCAGTCCAAGGTTTCGTACCAGGTTTGGGTTTCTTCGAGCAACACCGCGTCCAGATCGCCGGGCCGCAACTCCCGCAAATCGACGATACGCGCCGGGGGCGAATCCGAAACAGCGGCCATATGGTCAGCCTACACGAAAACTGCCACTAGTCACCAGCGGGCGTCACTTCTTCAAAAACTGCTGGATCGATTTCGTAGCTTGCTTGATGCGATGCTCGTTCTCCACCAACGCGAATCGAACGTGCCCTTCGCCGAGCGGCCCGAACCCGATGCCCGGCGATACGCCCACCAGCGCCTTCTCCATGAGCAGTTTGGCGAATTCGAGCGACCCCAGCGGGCGGTGCCGCTCCGGAATCGGCGCCCAAACAAACATCGATCCGCGCGGCGGTTCCACCGGCCAACCCGCCCGCTTCAACCCTTTCAACAGCACATCCCGCCGCTCCTGATAGGTGGCGCAGATCTTTTTGGTCGCTCCGCCGCACTCCCGCAGCGCGATAATCGAGGCAATCTGGATGGGCTGAAAAATACCGTAGTCCAGGTAGCTCTTGATGCGCGCCAGCGCCGCGATCAGCTTCCGGTTGCCCAGGCAGAAACCCACGCGCCAACCCGCCATGTTGAAGCTTTTCGAGAGCGAATAGATCTCCACCGCGATCTCCTTGGCGCCCTCCACTTCCAGAATGCTGGGTGCGCGATAGCCGTCAAAGCAAATATCGGCGTAAGCGAAATCGTGCACGATCATAGTGCCGTGGCGCGCGGCCATTTGCACCACATCGCGGAAGAACTGCAGATCCACGCACTGCGTGGTGGGGTTGTGCGGAAACGAAATCAGAATCAGCTTCGGCTTGCGCGACGACGTGTTGTACAGATGCTCCAGGCCGTTGAGGAACGTCGCCGGATCGGGCATGGGCAGCATACAGGCGTGGCCCTCCGCCATGATCACGCCGTATTGGTGAATGGGGTAAGCCGGATTGGGTGAAACCACCGCATCGCCGGGTCCGATGATGGCAAACAATAAATGCGCCAGCGCATCTTTCGCGCCGATGGTGACAATGGCTTCGGCCTCAGGATCCAGCTCCACGCCATAGCGCGCCTGATAATGCTTGACAATCTCGAGGCGCAATTGCGGGATGCCGCGCGACATGGAATAGCGATGATTGCGCGGATTCTTCACCGCCTCCATCAGCTTCTTCACCACCGGCTCCGGCGTGGCGCCGTCCGGATTGCCCATCCCCAGGTCCACTACATCCAATTGCGCCGCCCGCAATTTCGCCTTCATCTCGTTGATCACCGCGAACACGTAAGGCGGTAGCTTTTGGATGCGATAGAATTCTTGCGTTTCCGGAGTCATACTTTATTGTAAGAGAGCATGCTTACCGACTTAGTGCAGATCGCGCGCATCGGCCGCCAGAAGCGCGAAGAGAATTTCCGCTTCCGCGCCTATTTGAAGAACCATCGCCATTCGGACCGCCGGCTGCGCCGCTTCGGCGAGGAGATCCAGGCCGAGATTGATTGCACCAAGTGCGCCAACTGCTGCCGCGTCACCGAGACCGAAATCACCGAACGCGATATTGAAAAGCTATGTAAGTTTCTGGGCGTCACGCGCGAAGAGTTTCTGCGCGATTACACCATGCGAGCGCCGATGGACAATGAGCTGATCCTGAAGCGCGATGCCAACGGTTGCGTGTTTCTGAAAGACAACCTGTGCACCGTCTACGAGGGCCGGCCCGACAATTGCGCGAACTTTCCGCACCTGGTTCGGGGCAGCGGCTCCATTGCCAGCCGGATGTGGCAGTTTGTGGATCGCACCAATTATTGCCCCATCGTGTATAACTGGATGGAAAAAGTGAAGGACGATATCGGTTTCCGGTGACTATTGTGGCGCACGCACACTCATGTGAACGCTGCTTGTGTTCGCAGGAGTGCGAACACGGCACGCACGAGTGCGTGCGCTACAATCTCCCTTGCGTATCGGCGTCCACACGTCCATCGGAAAATCGCTTGAAAACGCCGCGCTGACGGCCGCTCAAGCCGGAGCGAACACGTTCCAGATTTTCTCCTCCAGCCCACGGCAGTGGCGCGCCTCCGTCCGGACGGAAAGTGAAGTGAAGCTGCTCCACCGGGCGCGCCAACGCCACGATCTTTACCCGCTGGTCATTCACGACAATTACCTTATCAATCTCGCCTCGTGCACGGAATCCCTGCGCGCGCAATCCACAGCCGCGTTTCGCGGCGAGATCGAACGGGCGCTGGCCATCGGCGCGGAATATCTTGTGGCTCATCCGGGCAATTGCAAGGGACATTCGGTGGAAGAAGGAATCCATAGCGTCATCCGATCGCTGGCTGAATCCGCGCGAGGGCTGGATACTAAGAAGTTGACTGTACTGCTCGAAAACACGGCCGGCTCGGGCGCCGCTCTCGGCAGCCGCTTCGAGGAACTGGCCATCATGCGGCAGTTCGCCGCCCAACTAACCGACCTCGCCATCGGATTTTGCATCGACACCTGCCATTGCCACGCGTCCGGTTATGATGTCGCCTCAGCGGCGGGCGTCAGGAAGACCGTGGCTGAAATTGACCGCGTCCTCGGGATCGAGAACGTCAAGGTAATCCACGCCAACGATTCCAAAACGCAGCTTGGGTCGCACGTCGACCGGCATGAACACATCGGACACGGCTATATTGGAGAAGAAGGGTTTCGCCGGATCCTGAACCATCCTAAGCTCCGCCACAAAGCCTTCATTCTTGAAACGCCCCACGATGAAGAAGGCGACGAAGCAAGGAACATCGAGACACTGAAACAGTTATGCCGGAAAAGCAGTACGACTTCAAGCAGATCACTGGCCAGGCCTGTGGTGCGCAAGCGTGAGGCGTAGTGTCACAAACGTTCGCTCCGCCGCAAGCGGCTGCACTCTCCACGAAACAGCTTCGGTGATTTGTCCTGGCGCGAGGCACGCTAGATCCCGGAACGCGGACGAATAATCGAAGTACGCCCCTGCCCAATCCTTATGATTTTCAGCATTCAGTATCCGAGGGGTTTGGTGTGGCGTGGTCTCCGGATCTTCCACAATCGCAAAAACAGGAGAGCAGACGCGCGCGCCGGAAATGTTTTGAAGCCGCACGGGAATGGTTTCCGCACCGGTTGGCGCATCGTAACTCGCCGGATCGAATATCGGGCGCAGCCGTCGATTCAACTCCGCGTCCGTCCCTTCCGCCAAGGCATCCGCGGCTGGTTGTCCGACACGAACCGCCGAGGTCCATACCTGAAAGGTACCCGTGCGCGTATCAATCCAGAATGGATGAAATGCGCCCGAGGCATCCGCTGCCAGGCCCATGAAGTCTCCTCCGTCGGGAGCTCTTCCCAGAGTTGTATCGAATGAAAACTCTATGCTTCCATCGGCCGCCTTGCGCGGGGAGTCGATGGTTGGATGAAAGGCGTAATTGGCCGGGTCATCGAGGGACGACCAGGCGGAAGAGACCGCGACGGGGGTCCCAAAGGTCTGGCCGCCATCGACGGAGGCGGTAAAGAACTCACGATAAGTTCGTCCGGTAGGCGACTCCCGCGTATCCAGCCAACTGACGCCAACGACGCCCAGCGGATTCACCGCAACCACCGGATGAAAGCTGTTGGCGTGTTGCGCGGGTCCAGCATCAATGGAGTGCGGCGCGCTCCAATGCTCTCCGGCGTCAGTAGAATATCCGAATTTCAAGCCATAGTCAGCGCCACCGCCGCTCTCGTTCCACACCATGTAGAGCCGGTTCCGAAAGCGCCTGCTCGCCGCATCAACGGCAAATGTAACATTGCCGTACGGGTTTACTGGATTATGGCCGTTGAGTTTTTGAGTACCGATGCGTTTCGGAGACGAGAACGTAGCGCCGCCATCGTGGGAGATAGCCGCAAATATCTCTCTTTCAGGGGCTTTGCTCAAAGGTCCGCGAGTCACCTCAAAGGGAACAAACAGTGTTCCGCCGGAGAGCGCCAAGGGATTCCAGTTGAACAGCATGGCGCCGGGTTCGGCCGTGGCGACACGATTTGGGCCGCGCACACTTGTTTCGCCCGGGTCCAGACGGTAGAGGCCGACGTTGTCCTTGCCGTCCGCAGTGTACACCACGGAAATGAACAGCCGCCCGGCATCGTCAACCACGGCCATATCGTGGTCCGGGCTCGAGCCGGAGCCGAAGTCCGCGATCTTTTCCCAACTCAATCCTCCATCGTGCGAGCGGTACAACATTACGACAAAGTGCGGCTTCTGGCTGGTATCCTGGACCAGCCCTAGAGTGCTGAAGTACGCCGTGCCGTGGCTGCCGAAGACCACTTGTGGGTCTCCCGACCCCGTTTCGGGCAGACCGGGCGGCGCCACTGCTCTCCAGGAATATCCGCCGTCGAAGGTCAGGTACGCGGTAACTGCATCCTGAACCGGTGTCGCGGCGATGGCGGTTCCCAGCAGGTGCTTTGCATCGCGCGGGTCCGCGACCACCATCATTTGCATCTTGGGAAGAGCAGATTCGCGGCTGACCAGGATATTCGGCTCAACGCGAATCGTCTGGGCCCCAGCCGTCACCGCAGCAAGAAGCGCCGCGGCAAGAGGCCGGAAGACCCGCGGAGGACGTGCTAAGCGCCTTAGCACTTTCGGGCAATAAAACGGATTTGTGTTTGGCAAAATAATGCCTCCTTTTTGTTAGATACAGTGAACGACGAGAGACGCAATGCGGTGCGCGATCATCGGGTAACAGACCATAAGCCCGCCTACCGCAAGAAGAATTGCCAGCGGCCAAGGAACCCTCGAAACGCGCGGGGGTGTCCGCGGGAAGTCGAGCAATATCCGCACTCTCGCTTCCAGATCGCTACTCTCGGCCAATGCCTCGGCAAAGGGCAGATTCCAGGAATTGCGGGCAAAGCGAATCAAAGTTGTAGCCAAAACCATGCCGCTTACTTCCCGGGCTGCTCTTTGGTCGGCAAGCTCCTCACAAGCCTGCCGGTACTGTCGCATAGCATTCCGTACAGGCCACACGCCGCATTCGCTTAAGAATGAGATGAGGACGTTGGTTCTGGTATCGCCGCGCTCGAGATGACCTTTCTCGTGCCACAGGGCGGCGCGCATCTCTTCTGAAGAAAACGCGGAGAGCATTCCCGTGGAGACAACCACTCGCGGGAATCGCGCCCCCACCACCATGCAGACGGGAACTTGCGTCGGAAGCTCGGCCAATGGCATATTGAGGCCCTGCGCGATATCGAGCAGCGCTTCCGAAGGTGGATTTGCTGTGGCCAGCAGGTGGTGTACAGTCAGCGCGCGATACATCCACAACCCAGCCGCGCGAAAGACCAGAACGCCGACGATGCACAAAGGTCCATACATCTCCATGTGACAATCGAAATCGTCGGGCACGGCATGGAAGACGCATCCCGCGCTGAAGGACAGCAACGACAGCGTGACTATTCCTGGCGCACATGCGGCAAAGGCCGTAAAGAGAGCACGCCAGCGCAAGGGGAAGGTGGAAAGCTTGGCGCGATCCACAAGCCGTTCCACGACAGATCGGCAGATTAAGGGAAGAAGCAGCAAGGGCAGCACGGTGCTGTAGGGGCCGTTCAGCAAAAACGAGAGCCAGGGCAATACGGTTTTAACCACGCCGTTTCCCCTCGCTCTTCTTGATCGCCACCAGCCGTTCCAACTCGTCAAGCATCTTCGGGTCCGCTCCGAGCCGGTCCACCAAAGATGCAATCAAGGGATTTCGGTAATCTTGAGTCAGGGCATCCAGCACATCGCCTACCACTCTTTCCCGGAAGCTGGATTCGCTGATCACCGGAGCGAAGACGTTGGCCTTTCCTTTACTGCGCTTTTTTAGGTACCCCTTGGCGGCCAAATTACTGAGAACAGCCTTTACGGTGGAATAGGCGAGTTCCCGGCCTTCCTTCTCGAGACCTGAATGCACGGTTGCCACTGTCACCGGGCTTCGCGCCGACCATACCAGCTTCATCACTTCATCTTCGAGCGGCCCGAGAATTGTGCTGGAGTCGCCCCGTCCAAAGCGAAACAGACTCATACCTGCTAAGCAGCATAGCAGATTATTAAAAATACTGTCAATAGAGACCGGGCGGCATGAACACATCGGACACGGCTATATTGGAGAAGAAGGGTTTCGCCGGATACTGAACCATCCTAAGCTCCGCCACAAAGCCTTCATTCTTGAAACGCCCCACGATGAAGAAGGCGACGAAGCAAGGAACATCGAGACACTGAAAAAGTTATGCCGGAAAAGCAGTACGACTTCAAGCAGATAGAAACGAAGTGGCAGCAGCGCTGGAAGGACTCGTCTCTTTTCAAAGCCGAGGAAAATTCCAGCAAGCCGAAATATTACGTGCTGGAGATGCTGCCTTATCCGAGCGGCACCCTGCACATCGGACACCTGCGCAACTACACCATCGGCGACGCGCTGGCCCGCTACAAGCGGATGCGCGGTTTCAACGTGCTGCATCCCATGGGCTGGGACGCCTTCGGCCTTCCCGCGGAAAATGCCGCCATCCTCAACAAGCGCGATCCCTACGAATGGACCATGTTCAACATCGAGAACATGAAGCGCCAGCACCGCCGCATGGGTTTCAGTTACGACTGGTCGCGTGAGGTGGCCACCTGCGATCCCGAGTATTACCGCTGGAATCAGTGGTTCTTTCTCAAGATGCTGGAGCGCGGATTGGCCTATCGCAAAAAGGCGCTGGTCAACTGGTGTGACGAATGCGGCACCGTACTGGCCAACGAACAGGTGGTGGACGGCTGCTGCTGGCGTCATGAAGGCACGCCTGTGGAACAGCGCGCCATCGAGCAATGGTTTTTGCGCATCACCAATTACGCGGACGAATTGCTGAACGCCATCGGCGAGCTGGAAGCCGGTTGGCCGGAGCGCGTGCTGCTGATGCAGACCAACTGGATTGGGCGATCGGAAGGCGCGGAAATTGATTTCAAGCTGGAGGGAAGCGGCCAGCCCATCCGCGTATTCACCACGCGTGTCGACACCATCTACGGCGCAACATGTGTGATTCTCGCGCCCGAGCATCCGCTGGTGCAGGAATTGGCGACCCCGGAATTGAAGGCGCAAGTAAAAAAGATGATCGATTCACGCGCGGCAAAGGATCGCGGCGATGTCGAAAAAGAGGGCCTGTTCACCGGAAAGTACGCCATCAATCCTTATAGCGGCGAAAAAGTTCCCATCTGGGTCGGCAACTTCGTGCTGATGGGGTATGGCACCGGCGCCATCATGGCCGTGCCCGCGCACGATCAGCGCGATTTCGAATTCTGCAAGCAATACGGCATCCCCATTCGTCCGGTGATCCGCCCGGTAGACGGCGTTCTCGCCGATGCTGCCACAATGAAGGAAGCGTATCCGGACGACGGCGTGGTGGAAAACTCGGGTAATTACTCTGGCCTCGAGAGCGAAGAAGCGCGCCGCATCATGACCGCAAAAGCCGATGCCGAAGGCTTCGGCAAAGCCGCCATCACCTATCGCATCAAGGATTGGGGAATCTCCCGGCAACGCTATTGGGGAACGCCCATCCCGGTGATTTACTGCCCGAAGTGCGGCATCGTGCCGGTGCCGGAAAAAGATCTGCCGGTGGTGCTGCCGCTCGGAATCGCCATCACCGGCAAAGGCCGGTCACCGCTTGAGAACGTTCCGGAGTTCATGAACGTGAAGTGTCCCAAGTGCGGCGAAGACGCGCGGCGCGAGAGCGACACCATGGACACCTTCGTCGATTCGTCCTGGTATTTCTATCGCTATTGCGATCCGCACAACTCCAGCGCCCCGTTCGATTCAACCAAGATCGCCTACTGGTTCCCCATCGATCAGTACATCGGAGGTATCGAGCACGCCATTCTGCACCTGATCTACTCGCGCTTCTGGACCAAGATGATGCGCGACCTTGGCCTGGTAAAGAATGATGAACCCATCCAGCGCCTTTTCAATCAGGGCATGGTGATCAAAGACGGCGCGAAGATGTCGAAATCGAAGGGCAATGTGGTAAGCGCCGACCAGATGATAGAACGCTTCGGCGCCGATACCGGCCGCGTCTTCGAGCTGTTCGCCGCCCCGCCCGAAAAAGAAATGGATTGGACCGACGCCGGCGCCAATGGCGCCTTCAGCTTTCTGGGGCGCGTCTATCGTTTTGTGACGCGCAACGTGGGCCAGGGCCAGCCGGAGCCAACGGACGCGGATCGCAAAGTGCTGCGCAAATTGCATCAAACGCTGCAGCGCATCACCGACGATTTTGAAAGCCGCTGGCATTTCAACACCTCCATCGCCGCGCTGATGGAGCTGATGAACGTGCTCATCGAAAATGAGAAACAGATTTCGCTCCGCGTGATGCCCCAGGTTCTGGAGAAGTTGACGCTGATGCTGGAGCCGTTCGCTCCTTACCTGGCCGAAGAAATCTGGGAGGAGCAGGGCAAGCCGGGACCGGTGTTTCATCATGCCTGGCCGGTTTACGATCCGGACCTGGCTCGCGATGATGAAGCAGAAATCGTGATCCAGATCAACGGCAAGGTCCGCGGGCGAGTGTTCGTCGCGTTCGGCACGCCCCGCGAGACGCTCGAAAAACAGGCCCTGGGCGACGCGAAAATCCAGCCCCTGCTGGACGGCAGGCAAGTAGTAAAAGTAATCGTGGTTCCGGATAAATTGGTAAATATAGTAGTGAAGTAGTGTGTACATTGATTGGCGTTGCGCTCCCTTGCGGTCGCGGCTCGGATTGCATTTGGTGAAATCACTAACGATCGTCGCCGAGCCGCGACCGCAAGGGAGCGTAACGTACACCGCGCAAGGAGTAAAACCTATGACCGATCGACGCGATTTCCTGAAATCCGCCGGCGCCGCGGCGCTCACCACCTCGCTCTTCACCGGCAAAGTGCGCGGCGCGAACGACAAAATCGCGGCCGCATTCATCGGCATGGGCAAAATGGGCCGCGCCAATCTGCATATCGCCATGGGACAGGAAAACCTGGTTCCCGTCGCGGTGTGCGACGTGTTCCAAAGAAATCTCGACTGGGCTGTGCGCGACAGCAAGAACCAAGCCAAACCCTATCGTGACTTCCGCGAAGTGCTGGCCGACAAATCCATCGACGTGGTTTGCATTTCCACTCCCGACCATTGGCACGCCTACATGACTGTGGAAGCCTGCAAGGCGGGTAAGGACGTCTATGTCGAAAAACCAATCTGCGTGGTGGTGGATGAAGGCGTAAAGATGGTGGAGGCAGCCCGAAAATACCAGCGCGTAGTGCAGGCCGGCACCATGCAGCGTTCGGCGCTGCATTTCAAAAAGGCCGTGGATATTGTCCGCTCCGGCGCCTTGGGGCAAATCACGTTTGTGCGCACCTGGAACTACGGAAACGAACCTCAAGAAGGTTACGGAAACCCGCCCGATACCGAGCCGCCCTCCACGCTCGATTGGGACATGTGGCTGGGCCCGGCGCCCAAGCGTCAGTACAATGCCAACCGCTTTGGCGTGGATCCCGACGACAAGTATTTTTCCACCTTCCGCTGGTTCTGGGATTATGCGGGCGGAATGATGACGGATTGGGGCGTGCACTGGCTGGATATCGTACAGATGGCGGTTCACGAAGAGGTTCCGGCGGAAATCACGGCACTCGGCGGAAAATTTTGGCTAAAGGATAATACCGAAACGCCCGACACGCTCCAAGTCACCTACAAATATCCGAGCGGATTTTTGGCCACTTATGAACGCCGCGCCGGCAATGGACAATCCATGTTCGCGAAAGGCGGCGGCATCCTGTTTTGCGGCAACAAAGGCACCATGTTTCTGGATCGTGGAGGCTACAAAATCGTTCCGGAGATGACCGGGAAACCGCCCGCGCCAGCCATCGAGGCTGCCGAGGAAAAAGCCACCGATTCAGGAAACGCAAACCACTGGGCCAACTTCTTGGAGTGCGTCCACACTCGCCAGAAACCAATGAGCGACATCGAGACCTGCCAGCGATCCACTACAACGTGCCTGCTGGGCAACGTCGCCTACCGCAGCCGTCTGCGCCTGGATTGGGATGCGCAGAAATGGACCACGGAACAAACCGAAGCACGCAAATTCCTGACCCGCGAATATCGTAAACCCTGGCAGCTGGTAGTTTGAGTCTTTGTTCCAACCACCGGTCGCTCACGCTCGCGCCTCGGCCTGCCGGCCCACCAAAGGCGATGAATTGGCAGGCGAAAGCGCCTGCCCCACTTGTGCCTTTAGTACGGCGGCACTGCAATTCCACGAACGCCCGGGAGCGTGAACCGGGCAGCCCGCGGATCTGGGGATGCAGCGCCGCCGTTACTTGTTTCTAGAATGGCCCCAGGTTGGCCGGGCTGTCTATCGAGGAATTAGCGTCTTTACAACAGTCGAAAGTTCACCTCCACCGTAGCCGACGTTACCACCGGCTGGCCGTCCTGATAACCGGGCCGGAAACGCCATTGCGTCACGGCGTCGATGGCCTTTTGCTCCAGGCCAAGGCCGGGGCTCTGGATCACTCGCAAAGCCCGCGCATGGCCGGTTGCGTCCACTTCAATGGCCAGAATCACCATCCCGGAAAATTTGGCCTTGCGCGCTTCGTCGGAAAATTCAGGCTCTACTTTGTAGATCAACTGGGGCGGGGTGATGCGATGTCCCGAACCACCGCCGCTGATGCCCGGTTTTCCTTTGTCCCCGTCGCCGATTCCACAGCAACGCCGGTCGCCGCTGCTATCGCCGCCGTGGATGCCCAGCGCGCCCGCTGCGAGCGTGCTGTACGGATCGCCGATATTGTTCGCGTCAACCTGGACCGTCGGAGAATCGAAGGCCACGCTGATCATCATGGGCAGCTTCGGATCGGGCACCGATTTTGGAGGGATGAAAGTGTTGCGCGCCGTAGGCGGCGGCGCTCCATGCCTGGCCGGCAACAGAGTCTGATTGCCGCCGCCCTGGTGCTGCTGGCCCCGATCCGGAAAAATCCGATGCAACGGAGCCAGCGGAACAATGCGATGCTGCGCGGGCACTCGCGGCGGTGACGGCGCCGAATGCGTAGTCAAAAACAATAGAAACGCCACCGCGGCCAGGTGCAGGCCAACGGAAAGTGTTTGCGATTTCGCCGTGGGCATGCCGCTGCCCATGCAATTTCGAACCCAGCGCGTAAGTGCAAGTTACCAAAAGGACGGGAGTGCAGCGTCATTTGCCCACCTGTGAGGGCAATGCACATTGGCAGGCGAAAACGCCTGCCCCACCTCACCTGGATTCGCTCTCCAGGCCCAACTTCGCCAGGCTTTCCCGCAGCGCTTTGTCTCCGCCCGCGCCAACGTGATAGAACACTATCTTCCCGTCCGCGTCAATCAGAACCGCGGTGGGGAACGCAGTGACGCCGTAGCTCTGCATCATGGCGCTGTCTGGCGCCAGCAAAATCGGATAACTCAACTTGGACGACGTCAGGAACTGCCCCACAGTTTCCGCATCTTCGACGCTGTCCACCCCCAGCACCACCAGCCCCTTGCGATGAAATTCCTGATGTAGTTTTTCCACCGCCGGCAGATCGCGCCGGCACGGCGCACACCAGGTTGCCCAGAACTCCAACAGCACGAATTTGCCCTTGAGATCCTGCAAGCTGACTTCTTTCCCGGCGAGGGATGTCAGCTTGAAGTCAGCCGCCGGCTTGCCAGTGAGGTCGGCATTCACTCCCTTTTTGAACTCGCTGGTCAGTTTCGCCCCTTCCGGCGGCGTGAATGCGAATGTTGCATCGGGCACGGCCACGTCCAGTTTCTGGGAAATAACCGTCACTGCTTGATTCATTTGCGCCGGAGCTGTTAAAGGTCCACCAGTCATAGTCGCCGTCATGGTCTGCTTCAGTGAGAGTTTTGAGGTTTTGTCGATCCAGACCTTCTGTACCCCATCCGTCATATCGATGGAACCGGGCAACGAAACTTTATCCAGCCGGCCCTCCACCACGTAACAATCTATCTTTTGCCCGTCCACTTCCACCGGCTCTTCTCCAGTAATTTTCGAGGACACATAGGGATCCTTGGCCTTCAGCTGGTCCATGACGCTCGACATGCCGGGCACCAGCGACTTCACCAGATTTTCCGGAGTGCTGGCCGCCGCTGTCTTGGTGTACTGCATCAAACTGCTCAAGTACATCCAGGTATTTTCGCCGTCGGAGACGACGATAGAATCGCCCAGGTTCGACTTGGATTCAATGCGCAGCTTGCCGGGATTCGAGACTGAAATCTTCACCAGCATCTCCACGCGGGCCGGCAACGGACCTCCCATATCCACCACCGCGCGCTGATCCAATTGATAGGACTTGTGCTTCAGCAGAACTTCGCTGGTTTCCTTCAGCAGCGTTCTGGCGTCGGGCGCGTCGTCGGCGGACGCCAGAAAGCAAACCAGCGGCGCCATCCAGATTATCTTTTTCATGCGGTCCTCATCGTTCCGTCTTCAATTGTCCGCGAGCGGCGGCCTGTGCCAGCTCGTCGCAGCGGTTGTTGTCGGCGTGCGAAGCGTGCCCCTTGGTCCATTGCCATTCGATCTTGTGCCGCGACACCTGTTCGTCCAGATCGTGCCACAGATCCTGATTCACCACTGGCTTTTTGGCGCCGGTCTGCCAGCCGTTTCTCTTCCACTTATGAATCCATTCGGTGATACCGTTTTTGACGTAATTGGAATCGGTAATGATCTCCACCCGGCAGGATTCCTTCAGCGCGCGCAGGCCCTCCACGGCGGCTTGCAATTCCATCCGGTTATTGGTGGTCTGCGGCTCGGAGCCATAGATCTCGCGTTCAGTTTTGCCGAATCGTAAAATGCAGGCCCAGCCGCCCGGACCGGGATTGCCGATACACGAACCATCCGTTATGATTTGAACGTTCTTCATGGGGCCGTCAGGCGGGAATTGCCTGGAGCTCTCGTTCGAAAAAAGCGTCGACATGTTCCAGAATCTGAGCGGCCTCGGTGGCCCTATAGATTTCCACCCGCAGCTTCGATCCGTTGCGGACGCCGTGGGTGAAGTAAGTGGCGAACTGTTTCATTTTGCCCACCGCGTCGGGCAAGGCGCGATCGCAAAGCATGCCGTAATAGGTGCGCATGATTTCATAGCGCTGGCGCTCGGCGGGATGTTCGTAGGCGCCGCTTTCGACGAACTGCTGAATCTGGCGGAAAATCCAGGGATTCGAAGACGCTGCCCGGCCAATCATGACTGCGTCGCAGCCTGTTTCCGCGGCCATGCGCGACGCATCCTCCGGCGTCAGGATGTCGCCGTTGCCGATTACCGGGATGCTGCTGACGGCTGCCTTCACCTCCCCGATGCGGCTCCAATCCGCCTTGCCGCTATAGCCTTGTTCGCGAGTTCGAGGGTGCAGCGCAACCGCCTGCAAGCCGCAATCTTCGGCCAGCTTGGCCATGCGGACCGCCACCAGTTCCTGATCGTTCCAGCCCGCGCGGAATTTCATGGTCAGCGGAATCGAAATCGCGGCGCGCACTTTCTCGAGGATGGTTTCGACCAGCGGCAGGTCGCGCAGGAGCCCGGAACCGCCGTTGCATTTCACTACTTTATTCACTGGGCAGCCGAAGTTGATATCCACGATATCGAAGCCGAAGTCCTGACAGGCCTTGGCCGCGTCCGCCATCACCTGGGGATCGGAGCCGAACAGTTGCGCGGAGATGGGGTGTTCTTCCGGCTCAAAATAAAGATATCGGAAAGTACGGGTGTTCTTTTTGGATTTGAGTGAAGCGATCACGCCGTGCGAGCTGGTGAACTCGGTCATGATCAGCCCGCAGCCGCCCTGGTTGCGAATCAGCCGCCGGAACACAGTGTCGGTGACGCCCGCCATGGGAGCCAGCACGGTAGCCGGCGCCACGCGAACGTTGCCGATCCGGAACTCGCTCGGAAATGGCATGTCTAACCATTTTAGCGGCTCGACGCTCGAAACGTAAACAGCGGATGTCACGTTTAAATGTTGAGGGGATCAGCATGAATTCGAAGATCGTGATCTCGTTCATGGCCGGCGCGATCATTGCATCCGGGATTGTTTACATTGCGGTAAAGGAAGACGCCCAGCCCAAGGTGGCTGCTGTTCCGGCTACTGTTCCAGTACCCGCCGCTCCGAAAACCCCGCCCCCCGCGCTTCCGGCGCCTGAAACAGCCACAACGATTCCTGTTCCGCCGCCGGTAGCCCTCAAACCGACGCATCGGGAAAAACCATCCCCCATGCCTCCGCCCATTCGCAAGAATGTTCGCGCGGATGTTCGCCATGAAAGGCCGTTAATCGTTGCCCGGAACCAAGAACCGCCGCCGCGTCCGGCGCCGCCGCCTATTGAAGCCCAAATTCCGAATGAGCCGGCCCAGCCGCCGCCTGCTCCCGTAGCTGCCGCTCCCGTACGGGCCGCTCCCGCGCCACCGGTCCGGGTTCCACCCACTGTAACCATCACTCCCGGAACCCTGCTGCCGGTGCGGATTGGTGAGACAATTTCCGCGGCGCACTATCAGGTGGGCGATAGCTTTCTGGCAACGCTCGACGGGCCGCTGGTAGTGGATGGATGGGTCATCGCCGAGAAAGGTTCCCGGCTGGAGGGGCGCGTGGTGGAAGCGGTATCCGGGCGCTTGCGGATCGAACTGGTGAAGCTTTCCACTTCGGACGGCCAGCATGTTCAGATCCGGACCGACCCGTATAAATCGGCCGAGATCCCGCTGGAATCGCGCATCAGCTTCCGTATCGTGGGCCCAGTCACCATCACCGAGCGCCTGAACTAATCGCTAACGAAGCGCGACCGTGAGTCTGAGCTGAGAAGCTGTTAAAAAATCGGTTCGCAGGCGAAAGCGCCTGCGCCACTTAATCGTAAATCCTTGTGCGTCAGCGTGGGGCAGACGCTTCCGCGTGCCAACCCGGCGGGCTTCCCGATTTTTTCACAGCTTCTGACGACTGACGCTCGCGGCTCGGTAACAGTACAATCATGGGATGGAAAGTTCCCGGCGCAATTTCTTTCTGTCCCTGGCGGCGCTGCCTGCTTCCTGGACCGCCTTCACCACTGCCCTCGGTGCCGCACCCGGCGCATCGGACGGCGAATCCTACTGGTCGTTAGTGAAACGCCAATTCCCGCTCTCGGATGATTTGATTTATCTGAACGCCGCGAACGTTTGCCCAGCCTCGCGGCCCGTGCTGGACCGGCATGCCGAATTCATGCGTGATTTCCAGTCCAACCCGTCGTTCCAGAATCGCGCGAAATACGAAGCCATGCGGGAGCGCCTGCGCGACAAGCTGGCCACCATGCTGCGCGTAACATCCGATGAGATTGCTATCACCCGCAATACCAGCGAAGGCACCAACATCGTGGTCAAGGGCGTGGATTTGAAGCCCGGCGACGAAGTTCTGATCACCGATCACAACCATCCTTCCAATAACGATTCGTGGAAGGTCCGCGCCCAGCGAGAAGGGTTCACCGTGGTGAGCCTTCCGGTACGCGTGCCGGCCGCGAGCCGCGAAGAGCTGATTTCGCAAATTGAGAAGGCTGTTACCCCTCGCACCCGCGTAATCGCCGTCACCCACGTCACCAGTACCACCGGAATTATGTATCCGGCCCGCGAAATCGCTGAAATAGCCCGCCAGCGCGGCATCTGGATGCACCTGGACGGCGCGCAGAGCTTTGCCGCGCTGGACATCAATCTGAAAGAGATCGGCTGCGATTCGTATTCCGCCAGCGCGCACAAGTGGATGATGGGGCCGCTCGAGGCCGGTATTCTTTTTGTGCGATCGGACCGCGTGCCCAGCGTCTGGCCGTCCATTGTCACCGCCGGATGGACAGATCACCTGAAGGGCGCGCGGAAGCTGGAAGTCTACGGCCAGCGGGACGACCCCAGGATTGTGGCCTTGGAATCGGCTGTGGATTTTGCGCAGTTGATTGGAACGCCGGCCATCGAGTCGCGCATGCGGTACCTCGCGACGTCGTTGAAAGAGCAGCTGTCGCAGATTTCGGGCGTCCGCCTGAAGACCAATCTCCAGCCGGAGCTTTCAGGCGGCGTGGTAAAGGCCGAAATCCTTCGCGTCCCCACCAAGCAGGCCTACGACGCGTTGTGGAACCAGCATAGAATTTCCATCGCCATGACACCGTCGGGCGATTCGCAGGGTTTGCGTTTTTCGCCCCACATTTACAACTCGCCTCAGGAGATCCAGCGCGCTGTCGAAGCTGTCAAAGCTCTGGCATCCTAGCTTGTGGCGCACTTGAATCCCACCGGCAGGTTTTCCTCGCGCGCGGACGATTACTCGCGCTATCGCCCGTCTTACCCGCCGGAGATCGTGCCGCTGCTCGAACGCGAATGCGGCCTCGAATCCAGTTCCATCGTGGCGGATGCCGGCTCGGGTACCGGGTTGCTGTCGAAACTGTTCCTTGATTTCGGCTGCCGCGTGATCGGAATTGAACCGAACCGGGAGATGCGCCAGGCCGGTGGTGAATTACTGAGGCCGTACCAAAACTTTACCGGCGTGGATGCGCGCGCCGAGGACACCGGGCTGCCCGATGCAAGCGTGGATCTGGTTGCCGCTGGACAGGCGTTCCATTGGTTCGACGCGGCGGCGGTGCGGAAAGAGTTCCAGCGGATTCTGCGGGCTCCCAAATGGGTGGCGCTGATTTGGAACGAGCGCGAAGTTTCGGGCGGATTTTTGAGCGGCTACGAGCAACTACTGGACCGCTACGCGCCGGATTACCGCCGCGTGGATCATCGCCAGATCGGTCCGGAAAAAATCACTGAGTTTTTCGGACACTCCAATTGGAAACTGGCAACATTCGGGAACGTCCAGGAATTCGATCTGGCCGGTGTACTCGGCCGGCTGCGCTCATCCTCGTATTCGCCTCATCCGGGAGACGCCGCGTATGAGCCGATGATGGCGGAGTTGACCGGGCTCTTCGAAACGCATCAGGAAAATGGCCGCGTGGCTTTTCTCTACCGCACCAACATGTACTACGGAAAGCTGCCGTAGGACAAGCCTTCGGCTGGTCTCAAGGGCAAGTTGGAGACTTGCCCCACTGGCGTGTGTCACACTGGAATTTCCATGGCTTGGTTCACTCGCAACAAACCTTCCCTGAATCCCGAAGAAGGCGGCCGCCGCGTCCGCACCGAGGGCCTGTGGTTGAAATGCGAACATTGCGGCCAGATTATCTGGCGGAAGGCGCTCGAAGACAACCTGCAGGTCTGCCCGAAATGCGATCATCATTACCGCATCGATGCGCGGACGCGTTTGGGGTTGCTGTTCGATGGGGGCCGCTTTGAGGAGTTCGACACCAAACTCGTCTCCACCGATCCGCTTCACTTCGTGGATTCCAAAACCTACAAGGCGCGGCTGGCCGCGGTGCAGAAATCGACGCACCTTCGCGATGCCATCATATCGGCGGGCGGAAATTTGAACGGCCGCCAGGTGCACATCTGCGCGCTGGAGCTGAAGTTTATCGGCGGCAGCATGGGCACGGTGGTGGGCGAGGTGATCACGCGCGCTATTGAGCGCTCTATCGAACACAACACCCCATTGATTATCGTGTCCGCGTCCGGCGGCGCCCGCATGCAGGAGGGCGCGGTCAGCCTGATGCAGCTGGGCAAAATCTCCGCTGCGTTGATGCGCCTGGATGACGCGAAAGTGCCCTATATCAGCGTGCTCACCGATCCAACAACCGGCGGCGTCACGGCCAGTTTCGCGATGCTGGGGGATTTGAACGTCGCGGAACCTGGAGCGTTGATCGGCTTTGCCGGTCCGCGGGTCATCGAGCAAACGATCCGCCAAAAACTTCCCGACGGCTTCCAGACCAGCGAGTTTCTGCTGCAGCACGGATTTCTGGACAGCGTTGTGAAACGCGCGGACTTGAGGGACTATCTCTCGCGCGCGCTGGATTTCTTCCTGGTTTGACCCACGTGTATGAGCTACCCCGAACAATACAAGGCCGCGCTGCTTGAAGCCATCGATCACATCGATACCGCGCTGGTGGATCGAGCCATCGAATGGTTCCATGAGGCGCGCGAGCATTCCCGCGGCATCTTCGTTTGCGGCAATGGCGGCAGCGCTTCCACGGCGTCGCATTTTACCTGCGATATCGTGAAAGGCGCCAGCCACAATCGCGAGTCACGCTTTCGCATCATGGCGCTGGCCGATTCGCTGGCTACGCTGACCGCATATTCCAATGACGCCGGCTACGATTCAGTTTTCGTTGAACAGCTGAAGAATTTCGCCCAGCCGGGTGATCTGGTGATGTGCATCAGCGGGTCCGGCAATTCTCCCAACGTGCTGCGCGCCATGGAATATGCCAATTCCATCGGCTGCAAGACTCTCGCGCTCACCGGCCGGGACGGCGGCAAGCTGGGCCCGCTAGCGAAACTCAACATTCAGGTTCCAGTGCCGCACATGGGGCGCATTGAAGACGCGCATATGATTGTTTGTCATATGATTGCGTATCATTTTATGGAAAGTTGAGAAAACGGTTTCTGGTTCCTGGTTTCTGGTTCATCTTCCAGACCGGTCGGTATCGCGAACCAGAAACCAGAAACCAGAAACTAGAAACGGATGGTCATCTTCCCCACGCCGTCCGTCGTAGCTTTCCGCTAATTCGAACGCAGCTTGGATCTGCGAGAGAGGTCTTTGGTGCGTCAGCACGGGCGCAAATTGTTTGGGCTCGCTTTCGAGCAGACGGAGCGCGGTTTCTGAATCGTGATTCGAGCGGCGGACGCTGAAGAAGGCCAGCTCCTTGCGCCGCATGATATGGAAGGCTAGACTCACATGGTCTTGAGCTGGAATACCGGTCACTACTACGCGGCCGGCGTTGCGCGCTGCGTGCAAGCATTGATTGATGCTGTCTCCCCGCGCGGCGCAGTCGATAGCCAGGTCGATGCCTCTTCCGGATGTCTCGCTTAAGACTTCACGCGCCGGATCGTCCGCCGCGGGATCGATAACGGCATCCGCGCCCATGGCCCGAGCTAGCTCCCGGCGAGCGCGCACCGGTTCCACGGCCCAGATTCGCCGGGTACCGGACAGCTTCAACATCGCGATAGTCAATAATCCAATGGGACCTGCGCCCCAGACCGCCGCGGTCTCGCCCGGGCGCGGCGCGGCCAGATGCATGGAATGCAGAACCACCGCCAACGGTTCCACCAGCGCGCCTTCCGCATCGCTCAAATTTTTCGGCAGCGCCAACAAGTTTTGCGCCGGCAGGTTTACCAGCTCGCGGAAGAATCCCGGCTCGGACGGCATGCTCATGAAGCGGATGTTCGCGCACACGTTATGATGGCCGGTCATGCACTGTTCGCAGTGGTAACAATACAGCGCAGGTTCTAAAATCGCCCGATCGCCGGCCGACCATCCGGAGACGCCCGAACCTGTCTTCACTACAACTCCAGCCGGCTCGTGACCCAGCACCATGGGATAAACCGAGCGAGCATCTCCGATGCCGCCGTCGGAGAAGTAATGCAGATCGGATCCGCATATGCCCACAGCTTTCACCGCAACCTGAATCTGGCCAGGCTCAGGGCCGGTGAGAGGGGGAGCGTCCTTGACGTGAAACTGGTGGGGAGCGGAGAGTTCTGCTACAAGCACTATTCCGGTTTCTTGAACAGATTGTCGAACGCGGCGCGCGCGTCGTTGGGATTTCGTGGCGCCGGTTGCACCGGGTTGGAATGGTTGTTCATGGGAGCGGCATCACGCGCCACCGTCACTCGCGGCTCAAACAACGTGCAGTCGTTGGCCTGATCTTTCACCGGGATTCTGGCCGGAATCGGTTTCAGGCATTGAAAACGGGTGGATGGCTCGAAATTAGCGCACTGCTTGCAGCAGTGCAACTCGGCGTTGCACTTGGGACACTTGCCCTTCCAATCCGCGCCCGGCGGAAGCGCCGTGGAACAGTTGAAACAACGGGCTGCCACCACGTTCTGCAGAAGACGCGGAAGGCGCGGCCCGGTGACATCGATGGGCGGACGAGGTCCGTTCGGTTTGGGCCTCTCGCCAAGCGGACGGTCCCTGGACTCGCGGCCGTTGTCCATATATCCGCGCTGTTTATATTTTCGATCGTCGTCCATGTGTCTAATCGACTCCTGGAATTCGGGCTGTCGCACCGCCACCTGGTTGAGGTGGTCCGCCACGGTTCATAGATGTGTAGTTCGTAGGATCAATCGGAGGAATGCCGCGGGAGCCGGCAAGGCCACATTGATGAGATTAAACCTGTGTGACGAATCCCGCTTGCGTCTACATAACCTATTTACCACGAAACACTCCCGGAAGCTACAGAAAACTGGCAGCGATCCGGTTACAGCGCCATGAAACCGCGTAATCTTACTAGCTTTATTAGTCCGCGCTCCATTTTAGTAGTGCGTTGCAGGGCCGGGTCAGGGGATCGTCGTAATGATTAGGACTAATTCGTAGCGAGTACCCCAGTCTTCCGGTTTGGTGGGGTACGAACTCCCGCTGGAAGACATAGGAGTTTCCCTGCTGTTCCACCGACGGAAGACTCATCACCTGCGTTTCCTCGAGATTGCCATTCACCCCCACGCGTCCAATCACTGCTTCCACGCGAACATCCTTGGGCGTAAGGCCGGCGAGATTCACAACGGCCCGCATGGGAATGGGGCGCCCGGTCAATACGGAGACATCGGGACCTGGGCCAATCTCCAGGAAGCTAACATTATCCCACACTTTCTCTACCTCTTCGTTCCAGCGCGCCCGCGCCCGGGCCGGCTCAAAACGGTCTCTGGACACCTCCAGATAGGCCTGATGGGCGGGCTCATATAATTGCGCCATGTATTCGCCCACCATACGCTGGCAGTTGAACTGCGGACTGAGGTGGATGAGCGACTGCTTCATGCGGCGCACCCAATCCCCAGGGACGCCTTCTTCCCGGTCCTGATAGTACATCGGCACAATTTCGTTTTCCAGTATGGAGTAGATGGCCCGGGCGTGAACTTCGTCCTGGTCATCGGAGTAGGGCTCCCGGTCGCCGATGGCCCAGCCGCCGGAAATCTCGAAAGCTTCGTCGAACCAGCCGTCCAGGATGCTCAGGTTCAGGACGCCGTTGATACCGGCTTTCATCCCGCTGGTGCCGCAGGCTTCTTCACCGCGGCGCGGCGTGTTCATCCACAGGTCTACACCCTGCACCATTTCACGCGCCACCTCGATGCTATAGTCCTCCACGAACACGATGTGCTTGGACAATTCCGGGTTTCGCGAGAGCTGCACGATCTCGCGGATCAGCGTTTTCCCAGGCAAATCCTTGGGATGCGCCTTGCCGGCGATCACGATCTGCACCGGCCGCTCGCGATTGGTGAGCAAGCGCTTGAGCCGCTCCACATCGCGGAACAGCAACGTCGCCCGTTTGTAAGTGGCGAATCTGCGGGCGAAGCCGATGGTGAAAGAGTCCGGCTCCAGCACGTCGGCCAAGCGCCGCTGCTCGGCCGCGGATGCTTTGCGCGCCAGCGCCGCTGCTACCACGCGCTCCCGCACGAAATTTACCAGGTTCCGTTTGCGCCGCCGATGCGCCTCCCAAAGCTCCTGAATGGGGATATCATCCACCAGATCCCAGATCTTCGAGTCCGAATACCGGTCGCGCCAGTCCGGCTGCAGATACTGATCGTAGAGCTGGGCCAGATCGCCATTCAGCCAGGTGGGAAGATGCACGCCGTTGGTGACCGACGTTACGGGAACCTCCCAAACCGGCAGCTTCGGCCACAGCTCCTGCCACATTTCCTGCGATACCTGACGGTGCAGGCAACTCACCGCATTGCGAAACGCGGCCGACTTGATGGCCAGGATGGCCATCGAAAACGGCTCCTGGTGATTTTCCGGACGGAAGCGTCCCAGGGCCAGGAATTTGTCGAACGGCATCCCGCTATCGCGGCAATACTCGCCGAAGTATTCATACAACAGGCCCGGATCGAAAAGATCGATGCCGGCGGGGACAGAGGTGTGGGTGGTGAAGACGTTGTTGGAGCGGCAAGCTTCAAAAGCTTCATCGAAGGAAAGGTTCTGTTGTTCTATCAGCAGGCGCATCCGCTCCATAGCCAGGAACGCGGAGTGGCCTTCGTTCATGTGCCATACGGTGGGCTTCAGGTTCAGCGCGTGCAGGGCGCGCAATCCGCCGATCCCCAGCACGATCTCCTGCCGGATGCGGGTCAGGATGTCGCCGCCATATAGTTGATCGGTGATCTCGCGAAGCTCCTGCTGCTCGTTCTCCGGAATATTGGTGTCGAGCAAATAAAGCTTCACCCGGCCGACATCCATGCACCAGACTTTGATCAGAACCTTTCCAGTGGGCAGCTTAACGTGCACCATCAGGTCCTGCCCCTGCTCATTCTGAACCGGACGCACCGGAAGCGTATAGAAATCGTTAACGGGATTGCGTTCCTGTTGCCAACCATCCGGGTTCAAGGCCTGCTGCAGGTAGCCTTTCTGATAAAGCAAACCCACGCCGACCAGGGGAATTCCGGCGTCGCTGGAGGCTTTCAAATGATCGCCTGAAAGTACGCCCAAGCCACCGGAGTAAATCGGCATGCACTCCACCAGCCCGTATTCCATGGAGAAATACGCGATAAGCTGGTCTTCCACCGGCTCTGACCGTTCCAGGTAGGTGTCGTAGCGTTCGCAAGCCCCGCGGTACGCCGCCAGGAATCGAGGATCTCCGGCTGCCCGGTCCAGGGTAGCCTGGGGAACGCGGCCTAGCATAAGTACTGGGTTATGACCGGAATTTTTCCAAAGAATCGGATCCAGGCGCCGGAATATAGATCGGATGCTGTGGTTCCAGCTCCACTGGAGGTTGTAAGCCAGGTCACTCATCCGCGAGATACCAGGCGGAAGGGCAGGCCGGACAAGGAATTCCTTAACCGGTTGAATCTGAAAGGGCATGTACTAGAATGTGACTATCAAATATATCACCAAGCCGGGCTTGGCCCTAGACCTATGGACGTACTAAAGGTACTACCATACGCATACTCAGTGGATTGCAGGCCATTAATTTCTCTTCAGTTGGGGCCGACACCCACTTGTTTCTCTAATCGGCAGAGTTGGGTTCCAACTCAATAGGCAACCGCAATGATCCCAGGGGTAAGTGTATCGAGTGGAAGCGGAGTTCAAGATGGGCTCGCGCAGCCGAGAGCGTTGTCGCAATGTTACATAGTCGCAATGTTACATGTCGCAATGCTACATATAGGACGGGCTCTGAAACACGGTAGGGGGGATTGTGACACCTACACTCTCGGACTACATGGATCTAATCCGCCGATACCTGAACGAGACCATCCCTTCCGAGGAGTTTGAGCGCGTGTACTTGCAAATGTACAAAGATGATCCGACCATTCGTCCTAGCGCGGAATACAACGTGCTCAACGTTCTTTTCTTCGATATTGACGCCTTTTGCGCTGATCCCGAACTTCGGTCGGCGGACGATCTCGATGAAGCAGCTCTACGAATTCGTGCAAGAAGTGCACTCTCCCGATTGGAGGAGCTCAGCTTGGGGAAGTGAGCCCTTTTGTATACTAAGCTTGTCAACCGAACGTCTAACAAAATATAAACATGCGCGCCTTACCCTGCCTGCTGCTGGCGTGTGCCATTCTGGCGCCGTCGGCCGATCTCAAAGTGACTAAATACGCCTATCCTCCCGCGAAAAAGGTCGACGTGGTCGACGATTATAACGGCACCAAAGTGGCCGACCCGTACCGCTGGCTGGAGGACACCAACTCGCCCGAGACAAAGGCCTGGGTGGAAGCGGAGAACAAGCTGACCGCGGAATATCTCTCGCATATTCCCGAGCGGGCGAAGATCCACGCCCGGCTCACCGAACTGTTCAACTATGAGCGCTATAGCAGCGCCTTCGAGGTAGCGGGCAAATATTTTCTCTTCCGGAACGACGGTCTTCAGAACCAGGACGTTCTTTATGTCGCGGATAAACCAGACGGCGCGCAACGTGTACTGCTTGATCCCAACACCCTGCGGGCGGACGGAACTGCCGCGCTCTCCGGACTCTCGGTGGATCGCGGCGCGAAGCTTGTGGCTTACGCCATCGCGCAGGCTGGATCGGATTGGTCGGAGTGGCACGTGCGCGACATCGCGACCGGCAAGGATTTGCCCGATACGGTGCAATGGACCAAATTCACCAGCGCCGAATGGACCGCCGATGGCCGCGCGTTCTATTACCAGCGCTTCCCGCAGCCGAAGGACAATGCCGCGCTAACCGCGGCCAACCGGAACGCCCAGCTTTATCTGCATCGCCTGGGCCAGCTGCAAGCGTCGGACAAGTTGATTTACCAGCGGCCCGACCAGCCGCACTGGATGTTTGGCCCCACCGTCTCAGACGATGGTCATTATCTGGCGCTGGAAGTTCAAACCGGAGATGCCGGCAAGAACATGCTGTTTTATCAGGACCTCTCGGCCAGAGAATCGCGCACTGTCGAATTGATCGGCCAGCTTGAAGCGCAGTTCCATTTTCTGGGCAACCAGGGCAGCACGTTTTATATTTTCACGACCGACCATGCCCCGAAAGGGCGGGTCATCGCCATCGATGTGAAGCAGCCGGAACGTGCCAACTGGAAAGAGATCGTGGCCGAGCAGCCGGAAACGCTTGGTTCGGTGGAGTATGCGGACGGGAAACTGATCCTGAGTTATTTGAAAGACGCGCATTCGGTGGCGAAGATCTCGACGTTGGACGGAAAGCTGGTGCGCGAGCTGGCGCTGCCGGGGCTGGGGACTACGGCATGGTCGCACGCCCACAGCAGGGATACGGAATTGATTTATTCCTTCACCAGCTTTACCGCGCCGGCGGCCTTTTATCGATACGATCTGCGGACCAACCAGACCAAGCTGCTGCGCGCGAGTAAGCTGAGTTTCGATCCAGCCGGCTATGAAACCGAGCAGGTGTTTTATAAGAGCAAAGACGGCACGCGCGTACCCATGTTCCTGGTGCACAAGAAAGGTCTCGAGCGGAATGGACAGAATCCGACGCTGCTCTATGGCTATGGCGGTTTCAACATCGCTGTTACGCCCAGCTTCAGCCCGGCATTTATGGGATGGATGGAGATGGGCGGAATGGTGGCGGTTGCCAACCTGCGCGGAGGGTCCGAATACGGTGAGGCGTGGCACCAGGCCGGCACCAAGCTGCACAAGCAAAACGTTTTTGACGATTTTATCGCCGCCGCTGAATATTTGATCGCCAATAAGTACACGTCCACGCCAAAGCTGGCCATCTTCGGCGGAAGTAACGGCGGCTTGCTGATCGGCGCGGTTTTGAACCAGCGTCCCGATCTGTTCGGCGCGGCCATGCCGGCGGTGGGCGTGATGGACATGCTGCGCTTCAACAAGTTCACCATCGGCGCGGCCTGGGAGGGCGATTACGGATCGCCGCAGAATCCGGAAGAGTTCAAGGCGCTGTACGCCTATTCGCCGCTGCACAACATAAAGCCGGGCGTTCATTATCCGCCGACTTTGATTACCACTTCCGATCACGATGACCGCGTGGTGCCGGGGCACAGCTTCAAATACACGGCCACTTTGCAAGCCGCGCAAGGCGGGCCGGCGCCGATCCTGATCCGCGTCGAAACGCGGGCCGGCCACGGCGCGGGGAAGCCGACCACGAAGCGCATTGATGAAGCGGCGGACCGGTTCGCATTTTTGTATCACGAGCTGCACATGTAACGCCATTTCGCCGACGTGGGCGTCGGCCGCGGACCAGGGGGTCCGCCCCACGTTAAACTCGGTATATGAAATCATCGCGTCGGACTTTTTTATCAGCGTCCACAGGAGCCCTGGCATGCGCCTGCGCTGCTTCCGGCGCCATTGTTGACGACCCGCACGATTTCAAGCTGGGCGTGGCCACCTATTCGCTCCGTAAGTTCTCCCGGGAACAGGCCATCGCCATGCTCAAGCAGATGAACGTGCGGTATATCAACATCAAAGAATTCCATTTGCCGGTGGATTCCACCCCCGATCAGATCAAGGCCGCGCGAAAAGAATTTGAAGACGCCGGCTTCATCATCGAAGGCGGCGGCAACGTTTCTTTCGCCAAGGACGACGTCGAGGACATCCGGCATAAGTTCGAATACGCAAAGCTTGCCGGGATGCCCATCATTGTCTGCGCCCCCACGCACGTCACTCTGCCGAAGTTGGAGAAGTTCGTAAAAGAATACGACATCAAAATCGCGGTCCACAATCACGGCCCTGAAGACAAGCAATTCCCCACTCCACAAAGCGTTCTCGAGGTGGTCAAGAACATGGATCCCCGCTGCGGCCTGTGCATCGATTGCGGCCACACCGCGCGCACCGGCGTCGATCTGGTGGAATCCATCCGGGAAGCCGGGCCGCGCCTGCTCAGCATGCATATCAAGGATCTGGCGGATCCAAAAGCGCGCGATAGCCAGTGCGATGTCGGTGAAGGTGTCTTGCCCATCGTGGGCATCTTCAAACAACTCCACAAGATGCATTACACCGGCGGCGTGATGTTAGAATACGAGATCCACGAGGATGATCCGCTGATGGGGATGCAAAAGAGCCTGGCTTATATGCGGGGCGTCATGGCGGGACTGAGAGGATAAATGGAAGAACAACAGCCTGCAGTCGACACACACATGGTGACCACCGCGTTCACCCTGGATGGTTATAAGATTGACCGGAACCTCGGCCTGGTGCGCGGCATTATCGTTCGCTCCCGCTCCATTTTCGGGACGGTGGGCGCCAGCCTGCAAACGCTGGTGGGCGGCGACATCACTCTGTTCACCAAGCTGTGCGAGGAAACGCGGGCCCACGCCTTCCAGCGCATGTCCGAACACGCGGCCCAGATGGGCGCCAATGCCGTTATTGGAGTCCGCTACGACGCCACTGAAATCATGCAGGGCGTTACCGAAGTTCTCTGCTACGGAACCGCGGTGATAGCTTCAAAAACATAGTTCTTCGGATCCTCGGTTCATCAGTTCCTCGGTTCTCAGAGAGGGGCTCTTGCCTTGGAACCGAAGAACCGAATAACCGAACAACCGAAGAACAGTTTTTATGCGCTTTTTATGCATCCACGGCCATTTCTACCAGCCCCCGCGGGAGAACGCCTGGCTGGAGGCTATCGAGCAGCAGGATTCCGCTTATCCTTACCACGATTGGAACGAACGGATCACTGCTGAATGTTACGCGCCCAACGGCGCTTCCCGCATCCTGGATGCTGAAAATCGCATCATCAAGATCGTAAATAATTACGCCGGCATCAACTTCAACTTCGGCCCCACGCTGCTATCGTGGCTGGCGGACAAGGCGCCGGCGACCTATCGCGATATCCTGGCGGCGGACCGCGCCAGCGTGCAGCGTTTTTCCGGCCACGGCTCCGCCATGGCGCAGTGCTATAGCCACATGATCATGCCGCTCTCGAACGCGCGCGACAAGTTCACACAGGTGTATTGGGGATTGCAGGACTTTCGCTTTCGTTTTGAGCGCGACCCGGAAGGCATGTGGCTGCCTGAAACCGCGGTGGATCTGGAAACGCTGGACATCATGGCGCAGCACGGCATCCGCTACACCGTGCTGGCTCCGTCGCAAGCTAAATCAGTGGATGGCGAGGACGTCAGCGGAGGCCGCATTGACACCTCGCGCGCCTACACCGTGAAGCTGCCCTCGGGGCGCTCCATGAGCCTGTTTTTCTATAACGGGCCCATCTCGCGCGCCGTCGCTTTCGAACATCTGCTCAACAATGGCGAGAACTTCGCCCGGCGCCTGTTGTCGTCCTTTACCGACGAGGGCGACCGGCCGCAACTGGCCCACATTGCTACCGATGGCGAAACCTACGGCCATCACCACCGTTACGGCGATATGGCGCTCTCCTACGCGCTCGACTATATCGAATCCAACGGCCTGGCCCGGATCACCAACTATGCCGAATTTCTGGCGCTCCATCCGCCCGAACACGTAGTGGAGATTTTCGAGAACACTGCCTGGAGTTGCGTGCACGACGTAGGACGCTGGGACAGAAACTGTTCCTGCAACTCCGGCGGGCATGGAGACTGGAACCAGGAATGGCGGGCTCCGTTGCGGGCGGCGCTGGACTGGCTGCGCGACGAACTTGCGCCTCGCTATGAAACAGCGGCGGCCCGCTACCTCAAGGATCCGTGGGCCGCCCGCAACGATTACATCGACGTGATTCTCGACCGCTCGCCCGAGAGCCGCGATCGTTTTGGGGCCCGGCATTTCCGGCGCAAGAACCTGCAGCGCGCCGATCGCGTCCATGTGTGGAAGCTGCTGGAACTCCAGCGCCACGCCATGCTGATGTATACCAGCTGCGGCTGGTTCTTCGACGAGCTTTCAGGAATTGAAACGGTGCAGGTGATCCAATACGCCGGCCGCGTGGTGCAGCTGGCTCAGGAATTGTTCGACGATTCCATCGAGCAGCGATTCCTCGAAAAGCTGTCGCTCGCGAAAAGCAATGTTCCCGAACACCGCGACGGCGCGCACATTTACATGAACATGGTGAAGCCGGCCATGGTGGACATGCTCAAACTGGGCGCCCATTACGCCATCACCTCTTTATTCGAGCCGATGCCGGAGAATGCGCGGGTTTATTGCTTTGAAGTGGATAGCAAGGACTATCGGCTGAAACGATCGGGAAAAATGCGGCTGGCTCTGGGCCGGGCGCGCTTCACTTCCAGGATTACGCAGGAATCCGAAATGTTGATGTTCGGCGTGGTGCATTTCGGCGATCACAATTTGCACGGCGGCGTCTCCGTGTTTTCGAATGACGAAGCGTATCGCGACCTGAGCAAGGCGGTGCGGGATGCCTTTACGCGGTCGGATGTTCCCGACACGATTCACCTGATCGATCAAAGCTTCGGGGGCCACACCTACTCGCTCAGGAACCTGTTCCGCGACGAGCAGCGCAAAATTCTGAACGAGATTCTGAAGCCGGCGCTGCGGGGAATCGAATCCGCTTACCGGCAGCTTTACGATAACTACGCGCCGCTGTTGCGTTTCATGCACGATTGCCGCATCCCGGTTCCCTACGCGATGAAGATCACCGCTGAGATCGCGTTGAACGGCATGCTGCGCCGGGCTTTGGAATCGGGCGAGCTGAATCTGGAGCTGATCCAAAGCATTCTGGATGACATGCGGACGGCGGGCGGAGCGTTGGACGAAACCGCGCTGGAGATGACTCTGCGGCGCCACCTGGAGCGCAGCGCCACCCACTTCTTTCAAAATCCGCTGGAGCTGGACCACTTGCGGCGGCTCCGGGAACAGGTGGCGGCGGCGAAGTCATTGCCGCTGCCTCTGGTTTTGTGGTCGCTCCAGAACCTTTGTTACGACATCCTGGAAAAAGTGTATCCGGAGATGTTGGAAAAAGGGGAACTGGAATGGACTGCCGAATTCCGACGCCTGGCGGATTTGCTGTCGTTGAAAATCTAACAGGCGTTCGCAGGAGTGCGAACGCGGCAACACGAGTGTTCGCGCCACGCGTCTCACCAAGGATTGATCCAAACTTAATCGCGCCGTCACATTACGCCCGTATACTCTACTGCTGAACCTCAAAGCTTTTCGAGGGAGAAGTAGAGCAATCAGATTAAAAGGGAGAATATGAGAATACGTGTGTCAACTTTCCTCGGTGAAGCTTTGATTGCCGGGGCCCTGATGCTAGGAACGGCCCCAGCGCAAACGCCGGCGCCCACCGCGGGCGCGGCCACGCCGATTCAACACCTGGTGGTGATTTTCCAGGAGAACATATCGTTCGATCATTACTTCGGCAGTTATCCGTTCGCTCTCAACCCCGAAGGCGAGCCGGCGTTTTATGCCTTCCCCAATACACCCAGCGTCAACGGACTGGGCCCCGCATTCATGATGAACAACGGCACGGTGACCAATTCGGCCAATGGCACGGGCGCCACCGCGCCCTTCCGGCTGGATCGATCGCAGGCCGCCACCGCGGATCAGGATCACGACTACACCGCTGAGCAGATCGCTTATCACAGCGGCGTGGTGGATTTGTTCCCCATGGCCACTGGTACCGCCGGTCCGCCTCCCAGCAACTTCCCGCAAGCGTCCACTACAGGGCTGGTCATGGGCTACTACGACGGCAACACCGTAACCGCTCTGTGGAATTATGCTCAGCATTACGCCATGAACGACAACTCGTACGGCACCAATTATGGGCCTTCCACTGACGGCGCACTCAATCTGATTTCGGGCCAGCTTAACGGCGCCATCAATAATACGAATGGAACCGGGTCGCTGATTGAGGATGGCTCAGGCGGGATGACGGTGATCAGCGATGCGGATCCGGCGGGCGACGTTTGTTCCACCACAACTGGTGAAACTTTCAGCATGAGTGGAAAAAATGTCGGCGATCTTCTGAACGCCGCGGGCGTGACATGGGGATACTTCGAAGGCGGATTTGATCTTACCGCGACCAATCCGAACGGGACCACGGGATGCGCCCGCAGCACCACATCATTGATCACCAACTCGAAGAAGGCCGATTACATTCCGCATCATCAGCCGTTCCAATATTACAAATCCACGGCGAATCCCACGCACGCGCGGCCCACATCGGCCGCCATGATCGGCAAAGCGGGCGATGCCGCGAACCATCAATACGACCTCAACGATTTCTACACCGCGGTGAGCGAAGGCAATTTTCCGGCGGTCAGCTATTTGAAGGCGCCTGGATTTCAGGATGGCCACGCCGGCTACTCCGATCCCCTGGATGAGCAGGCGTTCGTCGTGCATGTGATCAATTTCCTGCAGAGCCAGCCGGCCTGGTGGGCGAACACGGCGGTGGTGATCGCTTACGACGATTCCGACGGCTGGTATGACCATCAGATGCCGCCCATCGTCAACCAGTCCGCCACTAGCGCCGACATGGTGACTGGAAACGGCGCGTGCGGAAGCGGAACGGGAGCTCTTCCCGGCGTGGCATCCGAGAGCACTCATGCCCAGGGCCGCTGCGGCTACGGCCCCAGGCTTCCGTTGATGGTGATCTCGCCCTACGCCAAATCGAACTTCGTGGATCATACGCTCACCGACCAAAGCTCCGTGCTCCGTTTCATTGAAGACAACTGGCTGAACGGCCAGCGAATCGGACAGGGAAACTTCGACGCCATCGCGGGACCCCTGGACTTTATGTTCGATTTTGATTCCACGCCGAATGCCGCGCCGTTCACGCTTTCCGAATCGAGCGGCCTTCCGGTGAACGCGGCGCAGGCCGCTACGGCCAAGACCGCGCTGCATTTCCGCACGGTTAAGCCGGCCGCCGGGAATCCACCCAGATAAAAGTAGTTCCAAGCGTGCACCCGCTAAAAGCCGCGTGCCGGGTTGATTCCCGGTGCGCGGCTAAAACCGTTTGATGATGACCCGAAGGACCTTCGTTCTCGACGCAACCTGTCTCACCGCGATGGCGGTTCGCGCGGCGCCCACCGCTGCGGCGCTCAATCCGGAATCACTCGCCAAGTTCGTCGACCCTCTGCCCATTCCGGAGATTGCCAAGCCCATTGGCGTTCGGCGGGATCCGTTCAAACCTTCCGCGAAGGTTCCCTATTTCCGCGTATCGATGACGCAAATTGAGTGCAAACTGCATCGCGATCTGCCGGCGGGGCGCCTGTGGTGTTATGGATCCACATCGCCTGGACCAACGTTTGAGACGCGCAGCGGCCAAGGTGTACTCATTGAATGGCCCAACGAATTGCCGGACCGGCACTTCCTGCCGATCGATCACACGCTGCATGGCGCGGAATCGGATCTGCCGGAATCTCGCGGCGTGGTGCATATCCACGGCGCCAAGGCCCCGCCTGAAAGCGACGGATATCCCGAGGATTGGTACGTCCCAGGAAAATCGCGGACTTACTTCTATCCCAACCAGCAGGAATCCGCCGCACTCTGGTATCACGACCACGCCATGGGCATCAACCGGCTGAATATTTACGCCGGCATGTTCGGGCTTTTTCTGATTCGCGACGGCTTCGAAGACGCGCTCAATCTTCCTAAAGGCCCATACGAAATTCCGCTGGTGATTTACGACCGCATGCTGCGGCGGGATGGTCAGCTGGATTATCCGGTGTCGGGCGATCCCGCGCGGCCGTGGGTTCCTGAAGTCTTTGGCGATGTAATGGTGGTCAACGGAAAGGCTTTTCCGTTCCTCGGCGTGGAGCCGCGCAGGTATCGTTTTCGAGTGCTGAATGCATCGAACGGGCGCTTCCTGCACCTGTCTCTTTCAAATGGGCAGACGTTTCATCAAATAGGTACGGACCAAGGGCTGCTGCCGGCGCCGGTGGCGCTTCAAAGGTCACTCCTGGCGCCCGGCGAGCGCGCGGACCTGGTGGTTGATTTCACTGGCCACGCAGGAGAACAGATCGTATTGAAGAACGATTCGTTTGTGGTGATGCAGTTTCGCGTGGGGCAGGCGAAGGCGCCGGACGCGAGCTCGTTGCCCGCTACGCTACGCACTGTCCCGAGGACTCCGGAATCCGCCGCGGTCAAAACACGCCCGCTGGCGTTGCTCGAGAAAATGACCATGACCGGCGAATCCATGACCATGCTGCTGAACAACACGCCCTGGCATATGCCGGTGACTGAGAATCCGGTGCTGGATACTGTCGAGATCTGGAGTTTCATCAACACCACTGACGATTCGCACCCCATCCATTTGCACCTGGTGCATTTTCAGATTCTGGATCGGCGGCGTTTTGAGCCGTTTTTTTACGTGAATTCGGGAGAAATTCGATACACCGGGCCGGTTACTCCACCCGCGCCCGAAGAGGCCGGCTGGAAAGATACCGTGCGCGTCGATCCGAAAATGGTGACGCGCATAATCGTCCGCTTCGAAGGCTATGTGGGCCGCTATGTCTGGCACTGCCACGTGCTGGAGCACGAAGACAACGAAATGATGCGTCCTTACGATGTGATCGCAGCGCCGTAAGCTCCAGCCACCGGCCGGCTGGAAAGAGTGTTACCGAACCGCGACCGTGAGTGTGAGAAGCTGTGAAAAAATCGGTTCGCAGGCGAAAGCGCCTGCGCCACTTAATCGTAAATCCTTGTGCGTCAACGTGGGGCAGACGCTTCCTAGGAACTTGCAAAATAAACGATTACTAGGCCCGTCCAGGCGTGAGGAGATGCTCGGGCCTTGATTTTGGTCGCGGAGATGTCCCTTGATTGGTGCCGAAGGCTCGGCCGGTCGTATCTGGGTTGATCGCAGGCACGGCTCCGCTGAGCGTCGGTGTTTCACATCCATTTCTGCTGGTGCTGGCTCCGTCTCAGGCCAGTGCTGGGGTATCTGGTGGTGGTTTGCTCGCTAGCCAGCGTTGAATCTGATCCGCTGCCAGTGCCAGCACGCCGAACATCAGATGCGTCATTACCTTCGCCCAACCCCTTACACGCACCCACCGACCTCCGAACTCATCTTTCAACCTCGAGTACACGCGTTCAATGGTTGTACGTTCCCGGTACCGTTGCTTCTCATGCGGGGCCAGTTCCTGTTCCACCGTGCCGTGTTTTTGGTAAGGAATGATCGGTACATGTCCGAGCCCCCGACTGTGACTGCGGATGGCTTCGCTGTCGTAGCCGGCGTCCATCAAGTCGTAGCAACTGGTCACTCGTTGCGCCGTCAACTCCGCCAGCGGGATGGCCACCTGGTTGTCGTTGAGCGAAGCCGAGGTCAACACGCAACTAATCGGGATTTGCCCGTCGGCTACGTCCATATGCAGTTTGTATCCGGTCCAGTAGGAGCGAATGCCCTTGCTGTTGGGCTTACAGCCAACGTTGCAGGCTCGCGGCAACTCGGCCATCATTTCCTCTAGCGTCATGGTTCCTGCAGCTTGCCGTTCGATTCTCGTCAGCTGCTGTGGACGCTTGGCTGTCCCGGCTTTGCGATGGAGCCGCCGCGGACGCGGTTCCTGCACCTGCTCTGCCTTGGGCGCAACCTTTTCACGAGCTTCAATGGCGGTACCGTCGCGCAGAATGTGCCCCACCAACCGTTCCGATTGGGTCCGTTGGATGAGCGCGGCATGTACCCGTTGCGCGAACTGACCGTCTGCCAACTCGCGAAAGGCACGCGAGAACACCGATTCGTCGGGGACTTCCGAGGCTCTCTCCCAGCCACACAGACGACGCAACGTCGCGTCGTGCGCCAGACGGTCGAGGAGTGCCCGGGTGTGCGGGAGGTTGAAGACCGCCTTAGCGAGAAAGGCACGCGCCACACTTGCGCGACTATGCGCCGGTCGACCGCGACCTCGGTTGGGGGTCACGAATCCGTCCAGTTGCAGCAAAGACAACGCCCGCACAAATGCTTGGTGAAGATCGCTCATAGGGCCGAGTTCGTCGGCTAGGACAGGAAAGAGTCGACCTTGAAGAAGTTGCGAATAAGTGCCCAGGAAAGCAGTTATGCTAGTCATGCTGGGCGGTGAGTGCAATCGAAGTTTTGCTCATTACAAATATTCTATTGCCTCGCCGCCCGGTTCGCTACATTTTCATCCTCTTTTGTTTTATCATCCCGGCCGGGGCTCCAGAATCGGATTTCTGCAAGTTCCTAGCTTCCGTCTGCCAACCCAGCGTATTTCCGAATTTTTCACAGCTTCTGAGGGACCGGTGGTTTTTGGTTGCCTGCTACTAAAGATGATGAAGAGCTTGTGGAAAATGGTTGGCAGGCGGAAGCGCCTGCCCCACGCTGAAAAATGCGCTCCTACGGTCACGGTTCAATGAACGACATCTTGGCCTTGAGCAATACTAAGATCCACCACTGCATGGTAAGAATCGATACGCGCCACGGCCAACGTACCCGCGCAAGTTCCACCGCCACGGGAACCACTAACAACGGCTGCAGGAATAACCAGACCCGTGTTGTCTCGCCGCGTAACAGCCCCGATACATCCACGGTTAACACCGTCGCCAACCCGATCAGCGTGAGCGCGGCGCCGGTTGGCTCAGTCTTAAACTCGTCGCGCAGATTGCTCACGTAAAACCAGAGAATCGGCGCAGCAATGATGCCGGTGGCCAATAGGAAATCGTAGAGGTCGGTAAAGACGAACACGCGGTAGGGACGGTCTAGCCAGCGAGCGGTGACATCCTGCATCTTTAAGGCGTGCCGCAGCGCGGCGGGCGGATTATAACCAGTGGCGGCCCAGAGCAACAGGTACAGCATTGCGGCTGCCGCCAAGGAAACTGCGCCCGTGCGGAGCACTGTGAATGCCGCCGCGGCGCTGCGGCCTTCCCGCCACAACCACCACAGCGCGTAATAAAGAAGAAACGCCCCGATGGTCAGAAGATTGTACGCAAAGAAGCTGGCGGCAAACAGCACCGCGCCTGAAGCCAGCGCATATCGGTACCAGGCGCTGGATGTGGTTAGTGCCTTCACGAAGGTGAGGATCAACAGCATCGAGAAAATCGGGTAGACCTGATCCAGCTCGGGAAAGAAAACGGTGAGGCCGGGCAGCAGCGCATAGAAGGCGCCGGCCAGCAGGCGCACTTGCGGCGCGGCGGTCCACAATCCAGCGAAATGGTACATAACAACAATGCCGAGACTGGCTACCAGGCCAACCGCGCAGCCGCCCAGCAAAGCCCCCACATCGGGGCCGAACAATCGGAAGAACATGTAGTAGAAGACCACGGGGCCGGCCGGGTGCGTGGCGGAATGGCCGTGCAGCGCTGCGCGATCGAAATGAGACAGCCATTGGGTGAGATGCTGGATGCTCTGCGCATCCGTGAAATAGGAAGTAGCGTTGGCGGAGTTCACAATCTGCATGATTCGCTCCGGACCGCGCGGGTCAGCCAGCACACTGAAGAGCTGCAGGCAAAAATTGGCGATCACTAGCGCGGCCAGCCAAAACCAGATCGGCACTCGCGACGGCGTTCGATTCGCGCTCCACACCACGCCGGCGATCAGCAGAAACGGCGCGATCAGTGCCAGCCCCATCTGGAAAATCCCCAGATCCTGCCAGGCCCACTCCCACTTGGTCAGGCTGAAGAATCCGTTGAGTGGCCCCCATTCGTAGATCACGCCCACGCCGAACGCCAGACCCACGGCCAGAATCACGGCCGTCTGCTGCGCAGTCAAATTTTCCTTGTCACTCTCGGGAGGGGCCACGGCTTCCACCGGCGTCGCGGGCTTCCCCCGGCGCTTCTGTTGCACTCTCTTTTCGCTCACGTTTGACTATGATAACCGACGGCAACTGGTACGCCCGGTACTGTTTCGGGCTGCAAACCGCGCCGGCTGCTGTATAATCCTCTTGGTGTTCTTATGAAACTGAGAGCGGTGTGGACTCTTTGTGTTTTCGCCGCGGCGCTGAGCGCGGATCCGACTGCCGTGGTCACCTGCACTCCCGGCGCGGCTTCCGTCCCTGTATTCAGCACGTCCAGCGTTTCCGGGGCAGTGGGCGATTACACTCTGGATTGCACCGGCGGGATCCCGGCGCCAGCGCCGCCTATACCTCAGGAAATTGTCACCATCAGCACGAATGTTCCGATACTCGACACCGGCGGGTGGATTTTGTCCGACGGCGTGAACATGACCTCGGGCACGCTGCAGCCTGGCGACGAGGTGATTGAGTTCCTGGGTGTGCCGTTTGATCCACCGGGAGCGGGCAATCTTGATTTGACGGTGGAGAATATCTTCGTCAATCCGAGCCTTGAAACACCCGGTTTCCAATTCACGGCATCAGGCGCGATGTTCGGCGACACATCCGTCGAGATCGATAACCCTCTGGAAGTGGTGGCGCAAAACGCGGTCCCAGAGCCACTCACTCTGCCGTTTGTCAGTTTGGGTGTGGCCGTAGTCTGTCTGGCGCGCAAACGCGTCCGCGTAGGGTAAGCCTCCGGCTTGCCGTGTTAAATTTATAAAGAGTTCATTCCACGCGCCCGTAGCTCAGCTGGATAGAGCGATTGGCTTCGAACCAATAGGCCGGGGGTTCGAGTCCCTCCGGGCGCGCCACAAAATAAACTACTTACGCTGTTTCGTTGCCTTGATTCAAACTCCCAGACGCTCCCATTGAAGCTGCTTGAGTGTTTGTGGCCGGAATTACCAGATCAACAACTTTGCTGTTGGCCTCGCGCTTGGTCTCCCCCATCGCCCTGCCGTAAACGTTCATGGTCGTAGTCACGTCCGCATGGCGCATCAGTTCTTGCTGCACTCTCAAGGGGGCGCCGGTGTCATCCAGCCAGGAGGCGTACGTGTGGCGGAAATTATGCCACCCGACGCCCTCTCCGAGCCCTGCCCGGATACCGGCTTTTCGAATATGTTTCTTTTGGATTTGATCTGAACGATACGGCTTGCCCGTTTTCGGATTGGCAAAGAGCCAACCTTCGGGCGTCGGATAACAGCGTTCGCCATGCCTTCGAATTACTCCTACTAGCCGAGGATCTAGTGGAACATTTTCACGCGAGTACTCAGTCTTCACATCACCCACGTGTCCATGAACAATGCTCCGCTGCACCAGCACCATCGAATCAGCGAAGTTGAAATCACCCCATTGCAGACCGGAAATCTCACATACCCTCAGACCGAGAGAACCTGCGATAAGAACCATGGTGCGAAAGGGTTCTTTCATCTGCGACAGGATCGTTTGAAACTCCATTGCGGTGAACACACGCCGTCGTCGTACTCGCTTGCTGCCTCCTTTCACCCGAACCAGAGCTATGGGATTAGCATCAACCCATTGCCAGCGATACGCGCACTGGAAAAGGAGATGCATCACCCCTCGGATATGTGCTTTCGTTTTTGGTGCGAGGGCTAGGTCCCGCAACCATTTCTCCACTGCGAGCGGTTCGATGGCGTCAACCAAAACCTCCCCCCACCTTGGGACCACATGGTTTCGGATCAGCGATTGATACATCGCACGAGTGCAGTAGCGCTCTGGCAACTCCTCCTGCTCGTACCGTGAGACAACAGTACCTACTGTGGGGACTGCTACCTCGGCTTTAGGGTGCTTGCGGTTTATACGAAACAAGACCGCTTGCACCGGGGGCGCCTTCCGCGCAGCCGATTCGCTCGAGTACTGATTCGCTGTGCCAACGATCATGGTTCGACGCCGGCGCTCTCCCCCGTCTCCGGGTTCGTACCAGCGAAACTCCCACATTCGATCGCCATCTGCTCTGTCCTTCAACTGCAAACTTCCCTGTTGATATCGTGTTCTCGTAAACAAGATCTTGCTTCCTTTCCTTGGTTACGGCACGAGTGGCTCTTTGAGGATAATCCGAAACGAAGCCACTCGTCCAGAGCTGACGCGCGGAACCGCCAGAGGTCGCCAATCCGGAAAGCCGGAACGGCACCTTGCCGCGCCATCCGCTGGAGTGTCTTTGGGTGGATTTGGAGCAGTGCTGCAGCCTCTTCAGTATTTAGGACCCGCTCAAAGGCGGCTGCGGGCAATTCGGGCGTCCGAGATTCGGGAGTACGCTGCATGGGGGCGGATGATGTCGACTCGTCTACGGCGACGGAAAGGTTTTGGTGACGCTTCAAGTGTCACCCCCAGGGTCGACGTCCGCACCTGCGCGGAGCGAGAAAGCGGGCGTTCTCGCCGACAAGATGGGACCAGTGGGAGAGGTTTGCGCCATGGGCGAGTCCCTTCGGGCGTCAGCTAGCCCGACTATGCACCAAACCTCTTCGTTAATCAGGCGATGGAAGAAAATGCCAAAGCCACCCGAATCAATCCTGCCCTCGCGCATGAGCGCTAAGTGCTCGGCGCCCAACTCGGCATATTGCGAGAAGGTCTGGTTTACCGGATCGCTTTCGATGCAGTGGATCTCCCGGCCATGATGCCAGCAGTACTGGGCAAGAATGCTGGCGACCGAGCTCTTTCCGACGCCCCCCTTGCCTTGCAATGTGAGATGAGTCGTTGACGCTGCTGATCCTGGCTTCAACACGCCTGCGAGTCGTTCGTCAAGATGTTCAATGTTCCTGGACATAGTTCCCTCCTTGAATTCGACTCCTTCTACTTCTAAGGCAATGGCGAGGCCTGTTTGGGACACGAAACCGCAAATATTTTTTTGAGCGTGTAGCGCGTGAGCTCCGGGTGCTCCTGGAGGTCTCACCATAAAACCGTCCTGTCTGCTTATAAAGGAAATGGCGGAGGGAGTGCGGGACGGTAAAATTTTTCGATCAGTCCGAACTCAGGATGAGCTTGCTTTCGCCTGGAGGTCCCGGAGGGTACTCGAACCCACGCGTTTTCTTGGCGCTAACGGGAATCTTCGCTCCCATGGTCGAAACAGGCGTTTTCGAATGGACTCGCACCGGCGGCGGAGTCGGTGCGGTCGGGGCAACGCGTTCTTTACGCCGGATGCGGGTGAGGTAGGAGCCTAGGCTTTGGACAGTGAGAATGATCCCGGCATCCTCTTCGAGCGACTGGCGGATCGTCGCCAGACTTTGCCCTTCGGCTGTGGCAGCTCGGATCTCAGGACGCGCTACTGGCCGGCTTTGGCGGCGGGTTTTTTCCCGCGCCGTTGTGCGCGGCGGTCTTTGGTCTCAGTGATCCACTGTTGCTCAGCTTTGGTGTATTCCTCGCCTTTCGCCATCGCACCAATAGTTTGCGCTGCCTTTCGACATAATTCAACGGATTTCGACAACGCGACGGGCCGTTCGACATTCTTCGACGTATTTCAACCGCAGCGAAGACAACAAACATGGGTAGTGGAACATAAAGGATTGTCTGACGAGTTGTTTGGTGTTGGCTCTTACTGGGTTCATGCCAAGTCACTTGGATGCGTCCGACAACTGTCGAAATCGTCTGCCGCTCGTCCGACTCTATGCATTTGTCTTCGAAATTGCGTCCCAAGATGCCTCCGCCATTCTCTTTCGAAGTGAGGGGGGAATCATGCCGAGACGAACGATCCGGTTGAGCGCAGATGCTGATGCACGACTTCAAAAAGGTACGGGGCTATAACCCGATTCTCTTCCTCAGAACCGCGATCGAGAGCTCCAAGCCGGCCGCGCGCGGTGCGACGAGAGTTGCAGCGATTGCAGAGTGCCGCAATTTCCTCTGTCTCATTTCATGGGGTCACTCCACGGCGGCAAAACGGCGAAAGGCGGCAGATTGTGGCACTATGTGGCATTTTCGGTGGCAGGTGGCACGCGTGAGCGTTTGGTGGCAAAAGGTGGCGAATTGCGGCACCCTCTCCACCGCCAGCGACCACTTTCCATCAACAAACACGGGTAGTGGAACATAAAGCCGGACAGAGTGTGTATTTTTTATGTCTATCGCACTGATCGCACGCGCCTTTACGCGTCCGACAATCTGCTATGTCTGTCCGGCATTCGTCGGACGCCTGATTTTTCGACAAAAATAATGCCGTCCCGCACCCCCTCTGCCATTTCCTTTATAGGTGGAGGAACCAATGCCAAAACGATCGATCCGACTGACCGACGCAATCGATCAGCGAATTCAATCTGCCGCCAAGCAGCGCGGCTTCTCGACGCCGAGTGCCTTTCTTCGAGCGGCGATCAAAAAAGAGCTGAACGAGCCTGGAGAGGGCTCCGTGGCCAATGAAAAGATTCTGGGCTCCATCAGGGAAGTGCGTCAGGACGTGCGCCGCGTTGAACGAGCCCAACAGGCCTTGTTTGCTTTGGTGGATAGCTTCGCGAAGGTCTTCGTTACTTGTGTGCCAGAGCCCCGTGGCGAAGCCATGCAGATAGCACTCGGGGAGGCGCGAAACCGCCACGCCCGACTGCTTACCAACGCGGGCCACGCAATGCTCAGTGACTCGATGGCAGCGATGGAGGACTTAATAAGCCGTGGGGAAAAATAAGGATGGAGAGCGAGAGTTCCGGCTGCGGCCAGCAAAGCCGCCAGCGCGCGGTGAACGCCGAGTCTACGCGTCCGCGTATCGCATCATCATGCATCAGGCCCGGATGAGCGGAATCCGAAGGCGACGCGTCATCGGGTTCGGTAAGGGGAGAACGCACAGCCGACTATATTCGCAGCGCTGCGCGGTGCGGGTGCTGTACTCCAAGAACACTAGCAATGGCCAGTGGCGAGCCCACGGACGTTACGTCGCCCGCGAAAGCGCTACGCATGGGGGTGACCCGAAGGCAGTTGGGTTCAATGCAACTGAAGAATCGATCGACATCGCAGCGCGGCTCGAAGGTTGGCAAAAGACCAACGATGAGCGGCTTTGGAAGTTGATTGTGTCTCCTGAGTTCGGCGACCGGGTGGATCTGAAACAGTTGACGTGCGATCTGATCTCACAAATGGAGACCGATCTCGGCACGCGTCTCGAATGGGTAGCGGCGACCCATTTCAATACTGAGCACCCGCATGTTCATGTTGCGCTACGAGGCCTAGGGGCGGTAGGTCGGCCGCTTTGTCTCAGCCGGGACTTCATTAGTGGGGGAATTCGGCACATCACGGAGGATTTGTGTACCGCCAGCTTGGGTATCGGACGGAATTCGATGCCGCCGAGGCGCAACGTCGCGAAGTACATCAACATTGTTACACGTCGCTTGACCGGATTATTCAGAGGGATGCTGATAAAGCCGAAGCCGCTGAGTCTCCTTTCTTCACGGTCAGCAAGGACCCAAGCCGCGCGGGACTTGGTCCAAGCACATCACTGATCGAACGGCGCACCGCCGAACGGCTGATGGTCCTCGAATCCGTCGGATTGGCCAAATCCACCGGCCCGAAGACTTGGCGTGTACGGCGGGACTTCGTGAATATACTCCGGGCCATGCAGCGCAGCGCTGACCGTCAAAAGACTCTGGCAGCACATGGAGCCCTTATCTCCGATGAACGCCTTCAGATGACCGTGCTCGACCTTCGAAGCCTTACGACCCTGGAAGGAAGAATCCTCGTCCACGGAGAGGAAGAGTCCTCCGGACGCAGTTATCTCATGCTAGAGGGAACGGATGCGCGAGTCTACTATGTCTACTACACTCCCGAAATCGAAGCGGCCCGAAATCGCGGAGGCTTGCGAACCAACTCTTTCATTCAGCTTCGAAAGTCGACCACGGAGAACCGCCCGGCGCTGGAAATAGATGACATGGGTGACTCAGATGCGATCTTGCGCAACAACGGCATGCTTCGTGAGTTGGGTCATAGTCTTATCCGCCGCGGAATCATCCCACAGTATGACGGCTGGGGTGGATGGCTCGGTCGCTATCAGAAGGCCCTTCGGGACGCTACTACCATTCTCGAAATCCCGAGCGTAACGAAACAATCTGAGCGCCGCAAGAATCGGGATCTTGGCCGCTAGTCCGAATGGTCCGATCTTACCGCCTCAAGGGCTTCGTCAGGAGACTTGATAGGGGCCGTCGAAGATCGAAGTGAATTCAACCACACTGTTACATCAGCCGCAATTAGCGGAAAGGGCCACCGCGAGAAGATGTTGCTCCTAGAAACGTTAGCCCACTCTGCCAGTCGTCTAGCGCCATACGCTAACTCCGGGAGGCTGGGGTATCGAGCCTAGAGTTTAGGCCCCCCGGGACTTGGTTGTCTATGGCGTCGTTTCGGCGTTTGCGCACACTGTATCCCCGAATGGTCAAAAAACTGAAACGACCGGTGGCCAGAGTAAGATAGGCAGTCGGCATGAGGAACAAGAAGTGGTTGCGACTGCTAGCGTACGTGACGGGATCGGTGAACCAGGAGCTTCTCCTGCAGAATGAATATCTGGCCGCGGAGAACCGTATTCTGAGGGCGAAGCTGCCAGCGAGATTGCGGTTGAGTGATCCCGAGCGCGCCACCCTCGCCGAGATCGGGAGGCGTGTGGGACGCAAAGCGCTCCGAGAGGTCGCTGGCGTGGCCAAACCCGACACCATCCTGGCCTGGTATCGAAGGCTCGTCGCCAAGAAGTTCGATGGTTCCAAACACCGACAGTATCCAGGCCGCCCCACCGTTCAGCCGGACGTGGAAGCTTTGGTGGTGCAAATGGCGCGCGAGAATACTGGCTGGGGATATAACCGCATCGTCGGCGCACTGGCCAATTTGGGTCACCGCTTGTCCGATCAGACAGTGGGAAACATTCTGCGACGCCACGGTATTGCTCCGGCTCCGAAGCGAAGCCAGACGACTTCGTGGAAGGATTTTATCGCCGCGCACATGAACGTCCTGGCCGGCGCTGACTTCTTCACCGTGGAGGTGCTGAGTTGGCGGGGCTTGGTCACTTACTATGTGTTGTTTTTCATTCATCTGGAAAGCCGACGCGTCAGCGTGGCGGGTATCACCAGACATCCGGATCAAGAGTGGATGGAGCAGATCGCCCGCAGCGCCACCCAGGAGACTTGGGGCTATCTTCATCCATGCCGCTATGTTCTGCATGATCGCGACACCAAGTTCTGCGCATCGTTTCGGTCGGTGCTGGCCGCGGGCGGCGTGAAAGCGATTCCGCTTCCGGCCAGAAGCCCGAATCTGAACGCTTTTGCGGAACGTTGGGTCCGCTCTGCCAAGCAGGAGTGCTTGTCGAGATTGATCCTAATCGGCGAGCGCCCTTTGTCGCGGGCCTTGGCCGAATTCAGCGCTCATTATCACGGCGAAAGAAACCATCAAGGGAAAGGCAACCAATTGCTTTTCCTAGAGGCTGGCCATAAACCCAAACAGCTCGGCCGCAGCGTTGAGTGTCGCCACCGGCTCGGAGGTCTACTGAAGTACTATCGCCGCGCCGCATGAATTATTTGACCTTACG
>CAWFEK010000003.1:0-180779 GCA_963814795.1 Bryobacterales bacterium
AGGATATGCGGCGGGGGGTGGAGAAGTTTTTGAAGAAGTGAGGGTTGGCAGGCGAAAGCTAGGTACTTGCAAAATTCGAATAACCAACCGCTGACTCGGCATAACTGGAACCAAAAGCACCGGCTCCCTCAGTCTCAGAAGCTGTGAAAAAATCGGCAGGCGCGCCGGGTTGGCAGACGGAAGCGTTGCCCCACGTTGACGCACAAGGATTTACGATTAAGTGGCGCAGGCGCTTTCGCCTGCGAACCGATTTTTTCACAGCTTCTCACGGTCGCGGCTCGATAACTCATTCTTTCTGAGCCGCGAGCGTAAGCGACCGGTGCCTTTGACTTTTTCACAACACAAAGCAATTGTGGCGAATTTTGCAAGTACCTCGAAAGCGCCTGCTCCACTTTCCAGCCCAAACCAGCAAGGGTATTAATGGCGGGAGACGCCCCACTGCATGGTTCCTTCTACGGCGCGATTGTAGGCGGCTGATAGGGAAATTCCAAGCACGGTGCGGGTATCGCGCGGGTCGATGATGCCGTCATCCCACAGGCGCGCGGTCGCGAAGTAGCAGTCGGATTCGCGTTGGATCCGGCCTTCCAATGCGGCGCGCGAAGCGGCCAGCTTCGCTTCATCCACCGGCAACCCGGCTTTGATCAGCGATTCACGCTTGATGATGTCCATCACGCCCGAAAGTTGCTGCGGACCCATTACGGCGATCCGGTGATTGGGCCAGGTGAAGAGGAAACGCGGCTCATAGGCGCGGCCGCACATGGCGTAGTTCCCTGCCCCGTACGATCCGCCGATCATGATGGTGATGGCCGGCACAGTGGAGTTCGACACCGCATTGATCAGTTTGGCGCCGTTGCGGATGATGCCCTGTTCCTCATACGTTTTGCCCACCATGAAGCCGGTGATGTTCTGCAAAAACACCAGCGGAATATCCTGCTGATTGCACAGCTCGATAAACTGCGCGCCTTTGGCGGACGATTCCGACATCAGCACGCCGTTCGAGGCTAAAATCCCTACCGGGAAGCCATGGATGCGCGCGAATCCGGTGACCAGCGTGGGTCCATATTCGGACTTGAATTCCGAGAAGCGCGATCCATCGGCGACGCGCGCGATCACTTCACGAACATCGAACGGCACGCGCACATCGGCGGAAGCCACGCCCAGCAGCTCATCTGAAGGGTAGAGCGGCTCATCGAAATTGTCCTGCCGCGGCGTGGGCGGCTTTGCCAGGTTGAAGTTGGCCACAATCTCGCGCGCGATGCGGATGCCATCCAACTCGTCTTCGGCCAGATAATCGGAGAGGCCGGAGATGCGCGAATGCATTTCGGCGCCGCCCAGTTCCTCCTCCGTGGAGACCTCGCCGGTGGCCATCTTCACCAGCGGCGGGCCAGCCAGGAAAACCTGCGCCTGCTTCTTGACCATGACCACGTAATCCGACATGCCGGGTAAGTACGCGCCGCCGGCGGTGGAACTGCCGAATACGACGGAGATGCTGGGGATGCGCAGCTTGGAGCGGCGCGTGATTTCGCGGAATCCGCGCCCGCCCGGGACGAAGATTTTGCTTTGGACGGGAAGATCGGCGCCGGCGGATTCCACCAGCATGATGGAGGTGAGGCAATTCTCGCGAGCTATGTCGGCCAGGCGCGCGTTCTTCCACAGGCCGGCCTCACCGGTGGATCCGCCTTTGGCTGTGGCTTCGTTGGCGATGATCAGGCATTCGCGGCCGGAAACCAGGCCGATGCCGCCGATGACGCGCGCGCCCGGTATTTCGTCGTCCATGCCGATTCCGGCGAGCGGCGCGATTTCGAGAAAATAAGAGCCTTCATCCAGCAGCATTTCCACGCGCTCGCGCGGCAGCAGCTTGCCGCGCTCGATGTGCCGCTGTACATATTTTTCACCACCGCCCAGGGTGGAACGCTTCAGCTCCGTGCGGAGGCGATCCACCAGGGCCGACATGGCGTCGTAATTCGCGCGGTAGGAATCGGATTGGGAGTCAATGGCGGAGCGGAGTGGTTCCAAGTCGACCATTGTAGCTGGTGGCTGGTTGCTGGTGGCTGGTAAAAAACCGTTAGTCCGTGGGATTCGTGGCAAATACAGACAGTTCGGGGGTGAAGCCGCGGTCGTCCATTTCCAGGATTGCTTTTACGGCATGGGCGATTTCTTCACCGCGCAGCTTGGTGTCGTTGACTTTTTGTTTCAAACCGGCGGCCTCAAAAAAGTCGGTCACCACTTCGCTTGGATTCACCAGCATCACCCGGACATTGTATTTGCGCAGCTCCGCGCGCCAGCATTCGGTCATGCCGCGCAAGGCGAACTTGCTCGCGTAGTAAGCCGTGCCGTTGGCCGCGCCGCGCAAGCCGGCAGTGGAGGAAATGTTGATAATGTTGCCGCGATTCCGGGTGATGAAAATCCGGGCGGCTTCGCGGCCCATCAACATCGCGCCGGTGACGTTGGTGGCGAAAACGGCATCGAAGCTGGCGCGGTCGAAATCCACCAGATTCTTGAATACTCCGAAACCGGCATTGTTCACCAGGATGTCCAGGTCTCCGAATTTTTCGAGCAGTTCGCGATAGGTGCGCTCAACATCCCGCTCGTTGGACACATCGGCGTGGATGGGATGCACGCCCAGGGCCCGCGCGGTTTCGTCGAGGCGCGCCTGATTGCGGCCGGTGATGGCGACGCGCGCGCCAGACTCGCTGAGTATCTGAGCGATGGAGCGCCCGATGCCGGCGCTGCCGCCGGTGATCAATGCAACTGCGTTTTTGAGATCCACGAGTAGCAGTATAGCGAGGAAGGCGGCTCCGCGATAGGCCGAGCCAAAAGGGCACCTCCGTTGAACGCGCGGGTTGGCAGGCGGAAGCGGAAGCGCCTGCCCCACTCAGGAGCCAACGTGGGGCAGGCGCTTTCGCCTGCCAACCGATTTTCCCACAGCGTCTTCATCACCTTTGGTGGGCCGCCAAGCCCGTCAACGTGCTTGAGCTGCGGGGATTATACGAACTCGAGGCCGGCCTGGAAGGTACCGTCCGGTTTTTCTTCGCACCAGGTTACGCGCACGCGGCGGGGGACATTGGTGCGTTTGGGATCGAGGTTGGTGCGAATGACGATGGAGGCGCCTTCTTCAAGAGGCGCCCGGAGGGAAATGCCCAAGCCGATATCGGAGCTATCGAGAAGATCCGCGGTGATATAGCGGGGATTGCCGAGATAATCCTTGGTTTCCACTCGCACGACGCGGCAATCGCCGGCCTGGCGATTGACTTTCCGTCGCTGTGGGCTGCGTGTAACGGCCACGATTCCCTCTCGCTTGTCCATCGACTGCTTAGGAGATAGACTTTAGTTGGGGGGCCCATGGCAAAGAAACACGGCGTCAAGAAGAATAGCCCTCCCTCAAGAAAACCCGGAAAACCCCAGCCTGCAGGGCCGGTGCTGATGGCGGAGGAGCCGGGGGAATTTCCAGACGGTATTTTCCCGATTGTGGGAATTGGCGCATCGGCCGGAGGCCTGGAAGCATTCACGGAAATGCTGCAGACGTTGCCGGCCTCCACCGGGATGGCCTTCGTTTTCATCCAGCATCTGGACCCCAAGCACGTCAGCCTGCTGACGGAGCTATTGCAGCGCCAGACCAAAATGGGCGTGCTGGAAGCAACCAACGGCGTCAAAGTGGAACCGGACCATGTTTATGTGATTCCCCGAAATACGCACATGACCCTGGTGCGAGGGGTTCTCACGCTAACGGCGCGCGGCTCCGCGCCTATCCCACACATGCCGATCGATCCGTTTCTACGATCCTTGGCGGCGGAACAGCGGAGCCGGGCCATTGGCGTAATCCTATCTGGAAACGCCTCCGATGGCGCCCTGGGGATGATGGCCATCAAGGCCGCCGGCGGCATTACGTTCGCTCAGAGTCCCGACAGTTCCAAGCACGATGGCATGCCGCGCAGCGCCATTGCCGCCGGATGCGTGGATTTCATTCTTGCGCCAGGCAAGATCGGGCAGGAGCTGGGACGGCTGGGGCACCACCCCTACATTGCTCCGCTCGAAACAAATGAGGATGGCGAGACCGCTGCCGCGCAGGAAGGCATACAGCGAATTCTGGCGTTGCTGTGGAAAACCACGGGTGTGGATTTCGCGCAATACAAGCCCAATACCATCCGGCGGCGCATCCTGCGGCGCATGGCGCTGCGGCGCGTCGACAAACTGGAAGCCTATGCGGTGAAGTTGCGCGCAGATTCCACCGAACTGAAGGCGCTTTATGAAGATATTCTGATCAACGTCACTGAGTTCTTTCGCGATCCGGAAGCGTTCGATGCCCTGAAGAAGACAGTTTTTCCAAAGCTTATCTCCAGCCGCGAAACGGGCGCGCCCATTCGCATTTGGGTTCCCGGATGCTCCAGCGGCGAAGAAGTATATTCCATCGCCATCGCTTTGCTGGAGTTCTTAGAAGAAAGAGACCAGGACCTCAGCATTCAAATTTTCGGCACCGATATCAGCGAAATCGCTTTGGAGAAAGCGCGCAACGGCATCTACTCGCCCAGCACGCTGCAGGATGTGGAGGCCGAACGGATCCGCCGTTTTTTCACCAAAGTGGATTCCAGTTATCAGATCAGCAAGCGGATCCGCGAATTGTGCGTTTTCGCGAAGCAGAACATGGTGAAGGACCCTCCGTTTTGAGACTCGACCTGATCAGCTGCCGGAACGTTCTTATCTACCTGGCGCCGGCGCTTCAGAAGCGCCTGATGCCCATTTTCCACTACGGACTAAAGCCGAACGGTTTTCTGCTGCTCGGCTCGTCGGAGACGGTGGGCGGATTCCACGATTTGTTTGCGCAAGCCGACAAGAAGGCCAAAATATATTCGAAGCTGGAAGTGCCGGGCCGCAAGCCGCTGCTGTTCACGGTTCTGGAGAGAGAACTGGAAAAGTCCGAGACAAGCCCGCCGGGCGCGGCCTGGACGGAAGTGGAGGTGCAGCGCGAGGCCGATCGGATTGTGCTGGGCAAATACGCGCCGGCCGGAGTAGTGGTGGACGACGATTTGAACATTTTGCAGTTTCGCGGCCGGGTGAGCGCTTACCTGCAACCATTTTCGGGCATGGCCAGCCTGAATCTGCTGAAGATGACCGGTGAAGGGTTGTCCAGCGAGCTTCGCAACGCGGTGCAGAAAGCTCGCAAGGATGATGCCGCGGTGCGGCGCGAGGCGCTGCGAGTCCGTGGAGACTCGGGCGTGATGGAAATGAATTTCGAGGTGATTCCTTTCAAGCATCGTGCCGGACACGCGGGCAGGTACCTCATTCTTTTTGAGGAAGGGCGCCGGGAACGGCCGGCGCCGGTGGCACGGACATCCAAGAAGCGTCCCAGCATGTCCACGCTGGAACGGGAAAACGTGCACTTTCGGGAAGAATCCCTGGCCACCAAGCGGTATTTGCAGTCCGTTGTGGAAGAACACGAATCGGCCACCGAAGAGCTGCGCTCAGCGAATGAAGAGATTCAATCGAGCAACGAAGAGCTGCAAAGCACCAACGAAGAGCTGGAGACGGCCAAGGAGGAATTGCAATCCACCAACGAGGAATTGAATACGGTCAACGATGAGATGCAAACACGCAACCTGCAGCTGGCGCAAGCCGGCAACGATCTACAGAACCTGCTGAGCAGCGTAAACATACCGATTGTGATGTTGAACAACGACCTGCGCATCCGCAGATTCACGCCGGTTTCGCAAAGGTCGTTGAATCTGATTCCGACGGACGTGGGGCGTCCGATCAGCGATATCAACTTGAATCTGGAATTGCCCCGGCTGGATGGCCTGCTGGCGGAAGTGATTGAGACGCTCACCCCCAAGATGATAGAGGTGAAGGACCTGAGCGGGCGCACCCACTCGCTGCGCATTCGCCCCTATAGAACCGAAGACAACAAGATTGAGGGGGTGGTGATGGTGCTGCTGGATCAGGAATTGCTGCGTCTCCCGGCCGACGTCTTGGGTGACGCGGCCTCCGGCTTGTCCGCGCCCCAGGAGGGAAGCGAGGCGCTGCGCGCCTTCAGCGCCGGGTTGTTGATCGCGCAGGAGCGGGAACGCTTCCATCTATCGCGCGAGCTGCATGATGATTTGACGCAGCGGCTGGCGCTGCTGGAGCTGAATCTGGAAACGCTGCAGCGCAAGCAACCGAATGCCGATCAACTGGCCGAAAATCTGCAATCGTTTCGCGAGCAGGTCACCGCGCTTTCCGAGGATTTAAGGCGCATCGCCTATCGGCTGCATCCTTCGGTGCTGGACGATCTGGGGCTGGCAGTGGCCGCGGAAACCTATGTCCGCTATTTCAGCGAGCGGGAAAACATCCAGGTGGCGTTTCACCACAGCAATATTCCCGCCATCGTGGATGCGGACGCGGCGCTGTGCCTCTATCGCGTATTGCAGGAGAGCCTGCACAATATTTCAAAGCACTCCGGCGCGAACTCGGCGCAAGTGAATCTGGCGGGAACCGACGGCAACCTGCGCATGACCATAAAGGATTCCGGCTCCGGATTCGATCCGAGAACCGTAAAGGGCAAAGGCGGTCTCGGCCTGCGCAGCATGGAAGAACGGGCGCACCTGCTGGGCGGAACGTTCAAGATCCATTCTGATGGAAAAGGCACCGAGGTGGTGGTGGAGGTGCCGCATTCCGCGCAATCGGGAAACGCGCACGAGGCGGCTGGGTAGCGGGAAGAATTGGTTGGCAGGCGGAAGCGCCTGCCCCACTCAATTGGGGGCAGGCGCTTCCGGCTGCCGATCCCTTGGTTCAGCCGCTCAGATTATTCGCGATGCGGTGTTCCAGCGCGTAGCGGGTGAGTTCGGCGGTGGAGTGCAGATCCAGCTTCTTCATGATCCAGCCCTTGTGAAATTCCACGGTTTTTGGGGAAATTCGCAGGATATCCGCGATCTCTTTAGCGGAGTGGCCTTCCGCCACCAGTTGCAGCACTTCACGCTGCCGCGTGGATAGCAGCGGGCCGCGCTTCTCGGCCACTTTCAGGATGCCTTCGAGCGCGCTCTTGGCGATGAGCGGAGTGACATAGAGATTCCCGTTCAGGACCTCGTGAATGGCCGCCACCAACTCGGACGCGGCCGAGCGCTTCAACACGTAGCCGCAGGCGCCCGCGCGGAAAGCTTCCACCACGTAAGGCGAATCGGAATGAACCGTAACGAAGATCAGCTTGGAAGCAGGGACAGCAACCTGCAACTGGCGCGCCGCTTCCACGCCGTTGAGCAACGGCATTGAAATATCCAGAAGAATAACATCCGGACGTTCCTTTTTGGCGGCAGCTACCAGCGCGCGACCATCGCCCACGGAGCCTACCAGATCGAATTCCCCTTCGAGAAGCTTGCAGAGCCCGGCAGCGACCAGGGAATGATCGTCAGCCAGCAGGATTCGCGTTCGTTTGGATTGTGTCATCTTTACTGCAATCGCGGCCACAACCGAAAATGTAGCAATTTCATACCCACCGGCCGGCATCCTTGCGCGGAGGGTCCAGAACGATCATACTCCTTCCATGACTCTCAAGAATGCAGCTGTGATCGCGCTGGCGGGGATGTTGTTGCTGACGGCACTGGTGGTGGTAGATTTTATCTTCAACATATCGAATGTGCTCGGTGGCCTGGTTCCGGCGGTGGTTCTATTCAGATCGTTAGTCTACGTCATAGCCGGCCTGAGCGTGACTATATTCTTTTTTGTGTTCTACAAAGCGCAATCGTGAAGACCGGTTGTTGCTGGGTGTGGCGCACGCACTCGTGCTTGCCGCGTTCACAATCGTGTGAAGGCTTGGTTTTCCGTGGGTAGGGTGTTCGCATGAGTGCGACCACGGCACGCACGAGTGCGTGCGCCACATGGCGAATTCATCACCTTTTGGTGGACAGCACAACCGGAACCCAAAAAGCACCGCTCTGCTAGGAATCCGCGCCGGCGTGCTTTTGCAGCGTGGGCCGCAGGTTCAGGTTGCGGATCAGGCGATGCAGATAGTTGGGATGCAGCCCCAGCAGCCGCGCAGCTTCGGTGTAATTGCCGCTGGATTGCTCCATGGCGCTGAGGATGAGCTGTTTCTTCGACTCGCGCACGGCATCGTGAAACGCTTCGGCGGGCGCGCCGGCCGGACCGCCCTTGTCCAGGATGGACTCCGGCAGGTCTTCGGGCAGGATCAGATCGGAGGTACCCAGCACCACGGCGCGCTCGATGGCGTTTTCGAGTTCCCGCACATTTCCGGGCCATTCATAGTTGAGCAGGCAGGCGCGGGCGCGCGGTGAAATGCCCACCACCGTCCGGCCGGACCGCTTGCCGTACTTCGAAGCAAAATAGCTGGCCAGCAGCGAAATATCTTCGCGCCGGTCGCGCAGAGCGGGCATGCGCAGCGACACCACGTTCAGGCGATAGTAGAGGTCCTCGCGGAAGCGGCCCTTCTTGACCTCTTCCTCCAGGTCGCGATTGGTGGCGGCGATCAGCCGCACATCCAGCTTGATGGTTCTGGTGCCGCCCACGCGTTCAAACTCGCGCTCCTGCAAAACGCGCAGCAATTTGGCTTGCAGGGAGGGCGCCAGCTCGCCAATTTCATCCAGGAAAACGGTACCGCCTTCGGCGACCTCCAGTTTTCCCTTCTTTTGCACGATAGCGCCGGTAAAGGCGCCTTTTTCGTGGCCAAAAAGCTCGCTCTCGAGTAGACTTTCCGCCAGCGCGGCGCAATTGATGGCCACGCACGGCTTATTGGCGCGGCCGCTGTTTTGGTGAATGGCGCGCGCCACCAGTTCTTTGCCGGTGCCGCTCTCGCCGAAGATCAACACCGTGGAATCGCTTCCCGCCACGCGGCCGATAAACTGATACACATCGCGCATGCGCGGGCTTTCCCCCACCATGTTGTGCTCAATGTTCATCTCCGCCTGCAGCCGGCGATTCTCTTCCTCCAGCCACTCCATGCGGCGCGCGTTATCCAGCGCGGCGGCCGCAATACTGCCGATGGCGGTCAGAAGCTGCAGGTGATCTTCATCGAAGCGGACCGCCGGATCGCTGGCATCCAGATAGATGACACCCAAAACGCGATCGAACACTTCCAGCGGCACGGCTAAGACGCTGCGGATGTGCCGGTCCACTACGCTGGCGGTGTCGGAAAACTCCTGCGCCGCGGGAAGATCGTTGCAGAGCAGCGCCACGCCCTCCTGCAGCACCTGCGCGACAATGGTGCGGCTCACCTGCACGGCCGGGTTGGCGCCGGTGCGGCGATCCCATCCGAAGACGGAGCTGCACTCATCCAATCCTTGATCGCACAGCAGGATGGCGGCGCGGTCCGCCGGCGCCACTTCGAAAATGGACTCCAGCACGCGGCGCTCCAGCGCCTCCAGCCCACGCACCGAGTTGACCGCCTTGCTGATGCGCAGCAGCGCGTTCAGATCCCGGACAGTGCGGCCGGTGGGTGTGATTTTATCCAGATCCCGCAAATAGCGGGCGTCCTGCGTGCGCAGGATAATGGTGGACCCTCCGCCGGTGTCATCTTTATCGAATTCCACCGAAGGGGCTGTTTTACTTTCCGCCTCCGGCAGCACGAAAACGAATAAAGAATTCCCGATTTTGATTTCGTCGCCGGAAACCAGGATTTTTTCCGAAACGGGCACGCCGTTTACGAACGTGCTGTTGCGGCTCTTCAGATCCTGAATCTTGAAACCGTCCCCCTCGCGGCGGATAAGACAGTGGCGGCGCGAGACGGAGGCGTCCAGAATGGGCATCATATTGGCCGGTTCGCGCCCAATGGACACCTCGGGGCCGGAAAGCGGAAAGCTGCTTCCCTTGAGCGGCCCGGCGAGAGCTTCCAGTTCCGGATAAGTCTCGGACATCGTGCTTAGGATAAAAGTATATCCGATTGCAAGGCGCCTGACATTTAATGATTGCTTCCAGGCGCTATCTAAGGCGTTAGCCTGCTATCCGAACAGATAGTGCGTACTCAGGTGTTTCATCTCAAAAGGTTCCAAAAAGCAGCCTTTTGCAGGTATTAAGAGGCTGATGAATTTCCTGGCGCAGTGGTCACGCGATTGCACAGGGAGAGCCGCAACAAACTAAGTGGTTCAACTTAGTTAGGAAGGGAGAAGAACAATGAGGACCAAGACCAGAATCAAATCCGGCATTGCTGTTTGGGGCACCTAGAGGACAGATAGAAATTTCGACGGCCACACTCCCCACATCCCCGGCGGAACGGACCGTTTTCGGCCTGGAAACGGGCTGTTCCGCTTTCAACTCCTTCCTAAGAGCGAAGCCAGACTGCGGCGCGCGTGGGCTGCTTCGCTTCGGATCGGGGAGCAGGCCTTCTCTGCCCGGCAGAATCCGGGGAGGGCGCCTGCTTCTCGATCCGCTTGCCCAACTAAGGCGAATACCCTATCCGGGAAGATAGGGTCTCTATCTGATCAGATAGCCGGAAAAGACCTTAGGAACCCTGGGACACCAGTGGCAAGCGCGGAAGAATTGCAATTATCTCTTCTATTTTCAAATCTTTGCGGCTACTTAGTACATGACACTCCAAGGTCATGGTACCGTTGGCATCGTAGTTGCACTTAGGGAGGGCGGTCGTAAGGCCAATCAAAGCAAGGAGGATCGAAGCAATGAAGACAAAAACCAAGATCAAAGCTGGTATCGCCGTTTGGGGCACTTAAGCATCCCTGCCGCGTGACAGCTCGACCAGAGCCGTCACGCGGCGATTCAAAACCCAAATTCATAAAAAGGAGAAAAGGCCATGAAGACTAAAACCAAGATCAAAGCTGGTATCGCCGTTTGGGGCACCTAGGAAACAGCGTTTCAAGAACGGTAAGACGAAAGCGGACCGCAAGAGCGACCGGGGCAGAGACTGGTGGCTGGTGCGGTCCGTTTCGTTTTATGAAACGCTGTTGGCGGGCTTCCATCTCGGTAACGCCCTTTCCGAGCCGCGAGCGTGAGCGACCGGTGCCTTTGACTGCGGTATACAATTGTAGGATTCGTAACAGGCTGGCATGGGCGCTCTGACTAACGACGTTCGATACGGCGTGCGGATGTTGCTCCAAAACCCCGGATCCACTCTGGTGGCGCTGATCGCGCTGAGTTTGGGAATCGGGGCCAACAGCGCGATTTTCAGCGTGGTGAATGGCGTTCTGCTGCGTCCGCTGCCCTACCGGGACGCGGATCGCCTGATGGTAATCTGGGAAACCAAGCTAAGCATCGGAAAGAAGCAGGAGCTGGTTTCTCCGGCGCAGTTTCGCGCCTGGGCGAACCAGAACCGCGTATTCGATGGGATGGCCGCATTGCGCGAGGAGCCGCGGGTGCTCACCGGCGGCGAGTTGCCGGAGCGCGTGGAAACCTGCCTGATTTCTCCCAGCGCCTTCGAGATGTTGGGCGTGACGCCGGCGCTGGGCCGCACATTTTCCGCCGAAGAGAATCAGCCCGGGCACAACCTGGCCGCGATACTAAGCTACAGCCTGTGGCAGCGCCGCTTTGGCGGCGATCGAGAGGTGCTGGGAAAAGCCGTCACCCTGGATGGCATCGCCTATACGGTGGTGGGGGTGACAGGGCCCGATTTTCGTCTGCTCGACGCGCCATCCGAGCTTTGGATTCCTTATACGCTGGATTCGAAAGAGCTGAATCCCAGGAACAAGGCGGTGCGGACGCTGCGCGTAATGGCCCGCCTCAAGCCCGGCGCGACGCTCGAACAGGCGCAAGCCGAAATGCGTTCCATCGCTCGCCGGCTGGAGCTGGAGGATCCGGACGCGAATACCGGATACAGCGCCACCGTGGTGCCGCTGCGCGATCAACTGGTGGGCGACGTTCGCAGCACCCTGTGGATGCTGCTGGGCGCGGTGCTGTTTGTACTGCTGATAGCCTGCGCGAACGTGGCGAATCTTTTGCTGGCGCGCGCCGGCGCGAGGGAAAGAGAAATCGCGTTGCGCGCCGCGCTGGGCGCTAATCCGGCGCGCTTAGTGCGGCAGCTGCTCACCGAGAGCGTGCTGTTGGCGCTGGCGGCGGGCCTGCTGGGCCTGGTGCTGGCGGCCTGGAGCCTATCGCTGCTGAAGCAGCTAGGGCCGGCCACGCTGCCGCGTCTCAAGGAGATCGGCGTAGACTGGCGGGTGCTCGGCTTCACGCTGCTGGCCTCGGGCGCCACCGGAATCATCTTTGGCCTGGCGCCGGCGCTGGCCAGCCTGCGGACTAATCTGAACTCCGTCCTCAGGTCCGCTGGGCGCCTGGCGTCGCTGGGACCAATGGCGGCCCGCTTGCGCGATGCGTTCGTGGTTGCGGAGATGGCTGCCTGCGTGGTGCTTTTGACCGGCGCGGGATTGCTGATTCGCAGCTTTGCGCGGCTCGAAAGCGTGAATCCAGGCTTCCGGCCCGATCACGTTCTGACCATGCAGATCGCCCTGCCCGAGAGCCGCTATGCAGATCTCAATGTCGGCTTGTTTTACAAGCAACTGCTGGAGCGGTTGCAGGTTCTGCCCGGCGTGCAGTTCGCGGCCGTGGCGCGCAAGGCGCCGTTGAGCGCGGGCGATGACGTGAGCCTGAATTTCATGATCGAGAATCGGGCCATCCAGCCCAGCGCGGAACAGCCTCGCGCGCAGTATCGCGCCGTCAGCGCGGATTATTTCGACGGCTTGGGTATCCCGCTGATCCGCGGCCGCCATTTCAACCGCACCGATGGCCAGAATACTCCGGGCGTGGTGGTGATCAATGAGACGCTCGCGCGCACGTTTTTCGCCGGCGAAGACGCACTGGGCAAGCGCATCCAATCGGGGTTGGACGGCAGCGCCTGGTGCACCATCATCGGCATCGTCCGCGACGTGAAGCAGCAGGGCCTGGACGTCCAGAACAAACCGGAAACCTACTACCACTATCTGCAAGTGCCGCCGCCGTGGATGAGTTTCGTGGAGGGAGTGATGACGGTAGTTTTGCGCACCGGCCCGCAGCCGGATTCGTTGGCCGCCGCGGTGCGCGGTGAAGTGGGGAAGATGGACCCGAGCCTGGCGGTATTCGACGTCCACAGCATGGAATCGCTGCTCGATTCTTCCCTCGCCCAGCCGCGTTTCCGCACCACGCTGCTGGGCGTATTCGCCGGTCTGGCGCTCATCCTGGCGGCGGTGGGATTGTACGGCGTGATTGCTTATTCGGTAGCGCGCCGCACCAACGAGCTGGGCGTGCGCATGGCGCTGGGCGCGCAAAGAAACGACGTGCTGCAGCTGGTGTTGGGCCAGGCCGCGAAGCTGGCGGTCTGGGGCATCGCCATCGGCTTGGTGGTGGCGTTCGGCGCCACGCGAGTCATATCAAAACTGCTCTTCGGCGTGAACGCGGCGGATCCGGCAACCTTCGCCGCCACCTCGTTGCTGATCCTGGCTGTAGCGTTCGGGGCCAGCCTGATCCCGGCCTGGCGGGCGATCAAAGTGGATCCCGTGGTAGCGTTGCGGTATGAGTGAAAAACCGTTTCTCGTTTCTCGTTTCTCGTTTCTCGTTAAGCGGCTTCTGGTTGCCTTGATCGCCTCCCAACGAGAAACGAGAAACGAGAAACGTCCTTTCCGCCTGCTGCTAGCCTTCCTCACCACCGCTGCGATCCTGTCCGCTGCGGCCCCTCCGAAACTGGTTTTGGCGATTGTGATCGATCAATTCCGCTACGATTACCTGCTGCGGTTTCGCGCGGATTATCATGCGGGCCTGGAGCGCTTGCTGGATAAAGGTGCGGTTTTTACCGACGCCCACTATTTGCACGCGGCCACCGTCACCGCCGTCGGGCATAGCACTTTCTTGACCGGCGCAACGCCATCGGTCAGCGGCATCATCGGCAATGAGTGGTACGACCGGGAAAGCGGGAAGTCCGTGACCAGCGTGTCCGATCCGGCCACCAAGCTGGTGGGTGGCGATGCCGATCGCGCGGGATCGTCGCCACGGCGCCTGCTGGTCAGCACGGTGGGCGATGAGTTGAAGATGCAGCGTAGTGAATCAAAAGTAATCGGCATTTCCATCAAGGATCGCAGCGCCATTCTGCCGGCCGGGCACATGGCCGACGGCGCTTACTGGTACGACGACCATGCGAACGCGTGGGTCACCAGCTCGTACTATCGCGAGGAATTGCCGGAGTGGGCCAGGAAATTGAATGAGCAGCATCCCGCGGCGCGCTACGCGGGCACGAAGTGGCTGCCGTTCGACGCCAAAAGCGATTCCGCCAAACCGTTCTGCAGCATGGTGAAGGACGCGGGCGTTCGCTTCTGCGGATCGATCGAAGCTACGCCCTGGGGCAACGAGATGATCGAAGAATTTGCCGAGCGCGCCATCGAGGGCGAGAATCTCGGCCATCACGCGTCTACCGATCTGCTGGCGGTCAGCTTTTCCTCGAACGATTATGTGGGGCACGCGGTGGGGCCTGACGATCCCGCGGTGCGCGACATCTCCATTCGCACCGATCGGCTGCTGGGCAAGCTGTTGGACGCAGTAGAACGCAGCGTGGGAGCGGGCAATACGCTGGTGGTGCTGACCGCCGATCACGGAGTGGCTCCGGTTCCGGAAGTAAATGAAGCGCGCAAAATGCCCGGCGGGCGCCTCAACGGATCCGCGCTCACGGCAAAAATCGCCGATGCGCTCACCAAGCGCTTCGGACCCGGCAAGTGGTTGCTGACCGGTTCGCCGGCCGCGCTGTATTTGAATTTCGATCTTATTCGCGCGCAGAAGCTGGACGCCTCTGAAGTGGAGCGCGTTGCGGCCGCGGCTGCGCTTGAGGAGCAGCACATCGCGCGCGTCTACACCCGCAGCCAGTTATTGAACGGCCAGGTGCAGCAGGATTTCATTAGCCGAGCATTCACCCTGGGGTTTTTCGGACCGCGGTCCGGCGACGTGTTTGTGCTGCACGAACCGTATTACCTGTTCGAAGCCGCGGGAACTTCGCACGGCACTCCTTACGATTACGACAATCACGTCCCGGTGATTTTCCTGGGACCGGGAATCAAGCCCGGCAAGTATTCCATGCGAATCGCGGTAAACGACATTGCTCCCACGCTGGCCGAGATGCTAAACGTGGAGCAGCCCTCCGGCTCCATGGGACGAATTCTGGGCGAAATTCTGGAGTGACCCGGAGCCTTGCCGCTATCTCGCTCAGCCGCCCTAGTTCTGTTCGCCTGTGCGGCAGGATTTGCGCAAACCGCTCCCGACGAACCGGCGCCGCAGCGATGGAGCCTTTATTACCAGGCCACAACCATCGGCCAGTATCATGGCACTTTCAACTCCCCGTATGAAGGTCCACTCAGCCTGCAGGACTATCCGGAGCGCGATGTATCGCTGACCACAACTTTGTTCTTCGCGTTCCGGCTGGCCCAAAATACTCTATTCGTTTTCGATCCCGAGATCGCCGGCGGGCGAGGATTCAGCGGCGTGAACGGAGTGGCTAACTCCACCAACGGCGAACTGCCCCGAGTGGCCAGCGCGACGCCCAAACCCTACATCGCGCGGTTGTTGATTACGCAGGATTTCGGATTTGGACCGGAGAAAGAAAAGATCGAGAGCGACGAGAATCAACCTGCCGGAGAACGGCCCATGACGCGCTACAGCATCACGGTGGGCCGGTTCACGCTCACCGATTACTTCGACAACAACCGCTACTCGCACGATCCGCGCAGCCAGTTCATGGGGTGGGCCGTGATGTACAACGGCGCCTGGGATTATCCGGCCGATACGCGTGGCTACACCTGGGGTTGGGTGCATGAATTCCACACCAGGAAATGGTCGCTGCGCTACGGCAGCGCCTTAGAGCCGAGGGTCGCGAACGGTTTGCGATTCGACCGCCGGATTCTGGTGAATCGCGGCGACACCTTCGAGGAAGAGCGGCGCTACTCGATAGGCAAGCATCCGGGTGCAGTGCGCGTGCTGGAGTACGCGAATCACGCGCGCGCCGGCAACTACGCCCAGGCCATCCAGTTGGCGGAGCAGACCGGCACGGCTCCGAGCGTCGTCGCCACGCGAAAGAATGGCACCTTGAAATACGGTTCCGGCGTCAGCGCGGATCAGGAAATCACCAAGGATTTGGGAATCTTTGGGCGGCTGGGCTGGAACGACGGAAAAACCGAGAGCTTTGCGTTTACCGCCATTGACCGGCTGGCCACTGGCGGAGTGTCGCTCGCCGGAACCAAGTGGAAGCGCAAGAACGATGTTGTGGCTAGTGAGCTGACGGTGAGCGGGCTTTCAGCGGTCCACCGGGAATATCTCGCGCTGGGCGGGTACGACTTCCTGATCGGCGACGGACGGTTGAACTACGGAACCGAAAATATTTGGGAAAGCTATTACAACGCCCGTGTCTTTAAGGGATTTTCCACAACTTTCGATCTGCAGCACATCCAGAATCCGGCGTACAATCGCGATCGCGGGCCGGTGTGGGTGGAGTCACTCCGGCTGCACCTGGAGTTTGGAAGATAGTTGGCAGGCGAAAGCGCCTGCCCCACCTTGTCAAATAAGAAACCGCAGGTATGTGGGGCAGGCGCTTCCGCCTGCCAACCGATTTACGTCGTGGGATTCACCACCGATATCACCGCATTCGACTGTGTTTTCGCGCCGCCGCCCAAATCGATCACCACCGGAACATCGATGTTCGCGGTGGTCCCTGGAGTCAATCCCGTGGGAACAACTACATTGAACTGGTAGAGACCAGCCTCCGTTACTCCCGCGAATTGCACCTGCGCGGCAAGGCCGCCGATAGTAACCGCGGGCGTAGTAGCCATTGGCGCCGCCGTGGTGATCAATTGACCCTTGGGAACCGGCGGATTGGTGGGGCCGAAGCCGGTGCCGTAGAGGATGACGATCTCGCCTTCAGTGAAAGGCGTGCTGGCGACGCCGGTGACGTAGTTGGGTGGACCGCCTGCCGAGCCGTTCGCGTGCGTAGCCGCGATGTACTGATTGCCGGCGGCATTCACTGGACCGAAATCGAAAAAGGCCGGAGCTACCGCCGCTATCGTGCCCGTTACGGTGGTACTCGCCAAACCATTGTTTGTAATCTGAATCTGCACCGGACCGGCCGGAATGTCCGGAGGAACCAGAATGTCGATCTGGACCGGGCTGATGTAGTCGATGTAAGCAGCTTCTCCGTTGATGCTTACGCTGACGCCCTGCAATGCCGTGGGCAGCGCGTTGTTTACAAAATCGGTACCTCCCCACTTATGCGTGGTCGCAGCCAGGCCACCACCGAAAATGGCGACAAACGAATTCGGAGCGATGGTTAAGCCGGCGCTGGCGGCGTTCTCAATTCCCGCGGCGGTGAAAGACGGCGCAGCTTGGATGCTTCCGAACAATCCGTGCGTTTCGTTCTGAATCCCGGCGGTGAAGTACAGGGTCGCCGAATCGGAGACTTTCCCGTTCCCGAAGTTCAGCGACCACAATCCATCTATGGCGATGGGATTACCGGTAGCATCCTCCAAAGTGCCCATCAGCGCGCCTGTCGACGGATCGAAAGCGTTAATCCTGCCGTCGCCGAAATTTCCTATCAGGATCATGTTGGCGTACTTCCCGAAGGTCGCGGGCGCCATCGCCACTCCCCAGGGAGCGTTGAAGAGCGTTTGGCCGGACATGTTTCCGATCAGCGATCCGATCATGTCGTAAGTTGAGACATATCCGCCGGCTGCGGTGGCATATCCGGATGGAGGAGTGCCGGGCTGTGACGGCGGATCACTGTGCGAGGCGTAGGTGACATACAATAGGCCGCCGACATTTTGTATGTTGAACGGCACGAAGCTGGACGGAATGTCCGAATTTTCGAAGCCAATGGCCGTCACCGGCTTCATGTCCATATCCCAGGCCACAACCTTGCCGGTGCCGAAATCTGCAGCATAAAGCATCGGCGCGGTAGCGGTGCCGCCCAAAGTGCAACCATCATATTGAGCTCCGGACGCGGAATTATCCACCAGCACCTGCGCGTTCGTCATATTTACCTTGGAGCTCCATGCGGAAATAACGCCGTCTTCGGAGCAGAAGATGAAGGTGGGCGTCTGTCCACTGATCTCGAAGGCGTTGGCGTTTCCGTTATAAATCACACCAGTGACTTTTCCGGGAGTGGTGGCGCCGGCTGCCGCCGGGATCTTGACCACCAGTGGAATCGCCGTGCCATCGTCTTCATAGAGCGTGGATGTGCCGGTTCCATTGTTTGCGATCCAGAAAGGGCTTCCGGAACTGAACCCGTTGCCCCAGGGGTTTATCAGGTTGGGGTCGACATGGTCCGCCATCCCAGCCAGGTCAGAAACTAAGTTGTGAACGTAGTAACTGTTTTGAGCGGAGAGAGATCCGATAAAAACCAGGAGGCATAGTTTACGCATGTCGGATTGACGACATGATTACGGTGAATGTTTCTGCGGAGATGTAAAAGGGGTGTAAACAGATTGTACGAATTATGAAAAGTTAAACCGGTATCCCCGCGCGGATCTGTTTTTCCATTACACAGGCCTTATCGCACTCATAACAATATCTAGGATCTCTGCTCTTGTAGCCTTCCGGACGCGTTGGGTCTTTCGCATCGCAGGCGAGGCACTTGCCATGCCTCCGGCTGCGGCCCTTGGGATAGTACTCGCAACGTTTGGTCGCGGTTTTGCAGATCTCACAGTGTTCTGAGGGTTCTTGGCTCACGCTATCTCATCGACCAGAACATCGATGAACGATAGTGTGGAACGCCCCGACTCCGTTGAAGGCGCGGGTTGGCAGGCGGAAGCGCCTGCCCCACTCAAAACAATGTGGGGCAGGCGTTTCCGCCTGCCAACCGAATTTGCCACAACGTGTCTTCATCACCTTTGGTGCGCCGCAGGCCCATGGAAACTCCGTTGAAGACGCCTCGTGGCGCACGCACTCGTGCGTGCCGCGTTCACACAATCGTGTGAACGCTTGGGTTTCCATGGGGAGGGTGTTCGCAGGAGTGCGAACACGGCACGCACGAGTGCGCGCGCCACATGGCGTCTTCATCACCTTTGGTGAGCCAGCAGGACCATGGGAACTCCGTTGAAGACACCGGTTGGCAGGCGGAAGCGCCTGCCCCACTCTTCATAGACTTTGGTGGGCCGCAGGCCCATGGGAACTCCCTAAGCCCGTGTAGGCGGAACCAACAGGCACCGACGGTAACACTCTTTGCGCAGCACGACCGTAAGGGAGCCGGTGCCTTTTCTCACACTTTATCTCGGCGCCGCCGGTATGGCCGCGACAATCAACGGCTGGGTAGTGGGCTGATCGGCGCCGGCTTCGTTCTCCACCGTGACCGCTATCGCGGCAGTTGAGGCCACGTCCACAGTTCCAGGCTGGACGTGCATGGCCCGGCCGTTTTCCTGCGATTGGAACAAACCGGCTGGAACGGGCTTGGCGCCTTTCGGAATGATCCACATCTCATAGATTTTGGACGCCGGCGTGGGAGGTAAATTAGACGCGATCAACAACACGCCGCGCGCCGGGTTCAGGAACACTTTGCCTTGCGGCGGCTTGGGCGCGGTTCCACCAAACGCCGCCTCAGTGGTGTTGGGACCGGATAAGATGGCGAATGCTTCCGTCAAGCCCGCGATTTGGGCGGTCTGGCGGCGCATCTCATCCCGCAAGCGGGCGGCTGTCTGCGAGTAGTCGCGGTTTTCGAGCGCGAAGTACACCGCCACCACGCACAGCGCGGCGATGGCCAGCGCCGGCACCCACCCGGGTAGCCAGCCGGCGCGATGTTCTTCCAATCCGACGGAAGCGAGAATACGGCGGCGAAGCTGGGACGAAGGTTCGGCGGCGGGCGCGCTGGCGCCGATCAGCGCAACCGTTTCGAGAGAACGCTTCACTTGGGCCATGCACACCTCGCAACCGCGGTTGATGTGAGCGCGAATCTCGTCGCGCTCCGGCGCTTCGGCGATATCCAACGCATACAGATCGTAGTAGTCGCGAAGTTGGTCGCAGTTCATGACGGCACCGCCACTCCCAGCTCGCTGCGCAGGCTTTGCAACGCCGTCCGCACCCAGGTCTTGATGGTGCCGAGCGGCTGTCCCATTTTGACGGACATCTCCGATTGCGACAGGCCTTCAAAATAGGCGAGCTCCATCACCGTACGGTAATTGGGCGCCAGCCGGGCCATGGCGTCTCGCACCCGCCGCGCCTGATCGGAAATCAGGATCTCCGCCTCCATCTCGCGATACAGCGGAGCGTGGTCGGTCTCGTTCAGTTCAATGGCGTTGCGCTCGCGTCCCGCCGACGACCGCAGATAATCGATGGCGCGATTGCGCGCAATAGCCAGCAGCCAGGCTCCCAGCGCGCCTTTATGGGAATCGATCAGATGCACCCGGTTCCACACGCGCAGAAACGTCTCCTGCACCAGATCCTCGGCAATGGCCCGATCGCGCACTACGCGCAGCACCAGCGCATAAGCGGCGCGGCCGTAGTCATCGTACAATTTCGCCAAAGCCTGCGGATCGTGGCGCTGCAGGCGCGCGATGAGCGCCTCTTCCTCCGGACCCGCGTAAATGGCCAGGATTAGCGGAAGCATTCCACCGCCGCCGTCCCTTGCCGCCGATACGTTCGCATGCTGCTGGAACTCGCCATTGATAATAGCCCGATCGGGGCGGACACCGCCCTACACAGTAATACGAAAGCCGCCAGGATTTGGATTTCGACGCAACAGCCTGTTTGAATACTACGGTTCAGGCGACGCTTTGGATTTACTCCGGAGAGAAATTTTTAAACTGAGTGGATTGCGTAATGTTTTCCGCGAAGGGGCGTCAGTAGGACGGACCGTCAACGCGAAACGCCGCGACGGCTGCAGCACAAATACTGAAACGAGGAACTCATGGGAAAACTTCTTGATGGAGCTGTCGCGAATGCTCCAAACCGGCGCCGGTTTTTAACCAAGACCGGAATGTTCGGAGCCGCTACTCTGGCTGAGGCCGGCCTGCGGAACGCCGCCGGCCAAACCGCCACTGCGCCCACGGACGCTGATATTTTGAATTTTGCTCTTAACCTGGAATACCTGGAGGCGGAATTTTATACCGTCGCTACTACCGGCATGACCATCGAGCAGATGGGCATTGGCATCACCGGCTCCGGCACCTCGGGAGCAACTACCGGAGGCGCGCAAGTGAACTTCGGCTCGAGCGCAAATTCGCCCATGGCGTCCGCCATTGCCGGCGAAATCGCTTTCGATGAACGGGCCCACGTTCAATTCATCCGCGCCGCGTTGACCGCGGCCGGCGCCACGCCCATCGCCAAACCGGCCATCAATCTGAACGCCCTCATGATCGGGTTCGGCGGGCTAACGGACTTTTTGCAGCTGGCGCGAGTTTTCGAAGACATCGGCGTAACCGCCTATGCCGGAGCCGCTCCGCTGATCTCCAGCAAGACCATTCTCGGAGCGGCCGCGCGCATCGCGCAAACCGAAGCCGAGCACGCCGCCAACATCCGGCTTCAGATCGCCCAGCTCGGCATCCCCACCATGCCCATTGATGGCGTGGACATCATTCCGCCGCCCAGCGGCCAGAATTACTTCTCGGTGGACAACAACGCTCTCACCCAAACGCGCACTCCGGGGCAAGTGCTGTATCTCGCCTATGGAAACATGGCCAACGCCACGTCCGGCGGTTTCTTTCCCAACGGCGTGAATGGCACTCTGAACATGTCCTCTGGCGCGGCCTCGTTAATGGCCACCAACGGCACCACGGCGGTAGTGTCGCCTACCTCCCTCACCACCAGTCAAGCATCCATTATGCTTAGCGCTAGCGGTTCCACCAGCGGAGCCGGAAACCTGACGTATTTTTACATGGTGCTGCCCGGCGGTCTGAAACCGGCGCTTTTGCAATCGCCGAATAATCCGGTAGCCACCGTGGATTTTGTGAGCGGGCCGGGAACGTACCTGATTCAGCTCACAGTGACCGATTCCAAGGGGAACGTGTCCACTACGGCGCCCATCACGCTGATTTACATGCCCTGATCCGGGCGGATTTAACCGGTTGGGAGAAGACCGTCGCGGCTCGATGGAAACCGAAGCTCCATCGAGGCCCTGGCCCGTGTTGGTTCTCTCCCATCCTCGATATCTTTCACGCAGTCGACACAAACCGGCCGGCCCATCACCTGCAGCTTGGTTTCAGCTCCGCAGTAAATGCAGTTACCCATACTAGACTCGATGGAGCCAGCATACGGGCCCGCGGAGATGCTGTCAATCCTGGGAAATTCACATAGACCGAAAGATAGGTTACCTCGCGCGTCAGCCGGGGCCGCGAACTGGAATTGGCGCGACAAGCGTGTTACAGTTTACCAAGTGAACGCCTCGGTACCGTCGATTTCCCAGCAGATAAGCTCAGTTGTTGAGCGCGTTTACGCTCCCGCGCTGGCGGAGGTAGAAGCGGGCTTTTCCAATCTCAGAATCGTGGGAAATGTCCAGCGCTTTATTATCAGCCGTATGGGTTCGACGGGATCAACCTGGTTCGCGAAACTACTGAACGGGCACCCGGAAGTTTATTGCTCTCACGAGGGCATCATGGCTCAAATTTATCCTTCCAAAGGATTTGACGCCAGCGACGTTACCCGGTTCATAAAGTATTTCGCGTGGAATGCAAAGCATGAGGCGTACCGCGCGCTGGGTGACGTTGGCTCTGCATTTTTTTGCCATTTGCGTTGGCTGCCCGCATTCACCACCGCGCTTCTGGTGCGCCATCCGGCGCGAATACTGAACACGCGCCTGACGGTGTATCCCCGGGACCAGTCTTTCTCCGCGGTCCCAGCGGAATCGCACGCGTGTATCCAAGAACTGTGGGGCATCGACCTGCAGCATTATGAGCCGATCGATCAAATCTTTCTGCACGACACGTGGACGTTTGCCACCCAGGTCTGGGTGTTGGACAAAGCGAACCTGGTGATCCGCATCGAGGACCTGCAGGAAGTTGAAAATTGCCTGAGCATACTTCATTCGCTCACCGGTTTGGAGTATAGCCGCACATTGGTTGAAGAAGCTACGCTGAACCGCGTGAACCGGCGCAGCCATGGCGACAAGTCAATCGCGGAGATCGTGGCCGGCTTCACCCCGCGTCAACGCGACTGGTATCGCCTGATGCTTTCCGACATCCTGCCCTCTTTCGGGTACGATCTGCAGGACGAAACACCTATCGCTGAACGCAATGCGGCGGCGAAGCCGGAACCAAAAGGCACCGGCTCCCTTACGGTCGCGGTTCGGTAACACTTTTTCCGAGCCGCGAGCGTAAAGCGACCGGTGCTTTTTTGGTTCCAGCTATGGGGCCCTTGGCTATTCGAATTTTGCAAGTACCTATCGCGTCTGCGGAATAGATACAATGATCCCAATGCGCCGCGCCTTGGCAACTTTGCTGCTGGCTCTGTTCAGCTTTTCGCTGATCAGTCCTGCGTTGCTGGCAGCGGACCCTGAGGCGAATCTCCCGGCGTGCTGCCGGCGCGATGGAAAACATCATTGCGCCATGATGGGCGCCATGCAATCGGAATCGCCCTCAGGTCCCGCGTTGCAGACGGACCGGTGTCCTAGTTTCCCGGCCACGGGCGGCATTCCGTCCGATCCGGCAGTGAGCCTACCCAGGCTTTTCCAGGCGATTTTTGCCGGACCTCTCACTCGTTGCGGTTTCCTCTTAGAGACCAAAACCCTTGGTCTAAGCTCCTATAGCCGCGCCGGCCAAAAGCGCGGACCTCCCGCCAGAATTTCCTAAGCAAATTTCTTTTTCATTCGGGACATGTCCCTCGCTCACGCGCGGGGCTACCATGCGCCCGATGCATGTGGGTTTGCAGCCCTGCGCGTAAGCGACGGGACGAAGGAGGTTTAGTGCGAAAGCTCGTGTTCTCTTTTTTTCTATTTCTAATATGCAGTTCTCTGCTCTACGCGACAATTTTCGGACGAGTACAGGGAATCGTGCACGATCCGCAGCACCGGCCGGTCGCCGGAGCATCGGTAAAGCTGCAGGCAACCACTTCGGATTGGTCCCAAACCGCGCAAGCGGACGCGAATGGCGAGTTTTCGTTCACCACCGTGCCGGTGGGCGACTACAAAATCACTGTCACTCAGCCGAAGTTCGAGACCGCGGAGCAGACCATCACCGTCGCTTCCGGATCGTCACCGATACTTCACTTTCAGCTGACCATCGCGCCGTTGAATCAAAGTACGGTGGTCACCGCGCCGGCGGAAGTGGCCAATATGGATTCGGTTACCCCCACCACGTTGGTCGATCGCGAGGATATCGCCCAAACTCCCGGGGCTGACCGCACCAACAGTATGGCCATGATCACCGATTACACGCCCGGCGCATACGTCACTCACGACATGCTACACATGCGCGGCGGCCATCAAGTGGATTGGCTGATTGACGGCGTGCCCATTCCGAATACCAACATCGCCACCAATCTCGGCCCGCAAATTGATCCCAAGGACATTGATTATCTCGAGGTCCAGCGCGGCAGCTACGATGCCGAGTATGGAGACCGAACCTACGGGATCTTTAATATCGTGCCCCGCACCGGTTTCGAGCGCGACAACGAAGCGGAGCTGGTCACCAGTTTCGGAAACTGGCACCAGACCAACAATCAGTTCAATTTCGGAGGCCATACCAGGCGCTTCGCCTACTACGTCAGCTTCAATGGAAATCGCAGCGATTACGGTCTGCAGTCGCCCATCGGACAAGTTGTTCACGACGCGGAGAACGGCTACGGGGGATTCGCATCCCTGCTGTTCAATGCCAGCCCCTCCAATCAATTTCGGATGGTGGCCTCACTGCGCCAGGATTATTATCAGATCCCCATCGATCCGAATCCCAACTCCTCCGGCAACGCGGTTTATCCCAGTTACGCGCTTCACGATAGCGAACGTGAACCCGATGGTTACGTAACATTTTCTTGGCTGCACACCTTCAATCCCAATCTGCTGCTGACCGTTTCCCCTTTTTATCACTACAATCAGGCCAGCTATACCGGAGGCCCGAACGACGTGCCGGTCATCTCTTCTGTGACCCAAACCGCCAATTATGCCGGCGCTCAGGCCAACCTAAACATAACGTCGGTGAAGAACAACGACCTGGAAGCGGGAGTCTATGGATTCGCGCAGCACCAGAATAACTTCTTCAATAATGTTTTTACGGATTGTGGAACCGGTTGTCAGAACTTCGGGGCATCCTCGGCCGGGGTGACCGGTGGACTGATCGAAGAATATATCAGCGATCGATTTAAAGTCACGTCCTGGTTGACGCTGATCGCCGGAGTTCGCGAATCGCACTTCACCTCACCCGGGGTAATCGAGAATGCAACCGACCCGCGCGTCGGCGTGGCCCTGCGGATTCCGCGCCTGAATTGGGTTTTTCACGGCTTCTACGGCCGTTTTTATCAAGCGCCTCCGCTGCTCACCGCTACCGGCCCGTTGCTGAACCTAGCTACCAGCCAGACTCTGGCCTTCGCTCCTTTGAAGGGAGAGCGCGACGAGGAATACCAATTCGGCGTCTCAATTCCTTTTCACGGCTGGGTGCTGGAGGAAGATACTTTTCAAACCCGCGCGCAGAATTGGCTGGACCACAATAATATCGGCGAATCGAACATCTTCTGGCCCATCACCTGGAGCGCCGCGCTGGTTCAGGGCTGGGAAACCACGCTTCGCTCTCCGCGCATCTGGCACCGCGCGCAGATCCACTTGGCTTACTCGAATCAAATCGCGCAGGCAACTTCGCCGATTACCGGAGGCGTGATCTGCCCTGTTCCCGTAACGGACGCCTGCCCGGTGGCCATCCCGCCGGGATATTCGCCGGTAGACCACGATCAGCGAAACACGTTGAACGTCGGCGCCAATGCAATTCTTCCCTGGCAGGCGTTCGCTTCGACCAATGTGTACTACGGCTCGGGATTCACCAACGGAATTCCTGACACGCAATATCCGGGGGACTATCTGCCTCAGCACACCACGGTCGACATTTCCTTGGGAAAAAGCTTTGGCGAGCGCGGCAAATACCGGCTCTCGCTGACCGCGCTGAATGTGGCGAATCGACGCGTCCTGCTGGATAACAGCTTGACCTTTGGAGGATTCCACTTCAACGATCCGCGGCAAATCTACGCAGAATTCCGCTGGCGATTTCACTACTGAGTGAGACGAAGGCACCGGCGACCGTGAGAAGCTGTGAAAAAATCGGGAAGCTCGCGGGGTTGGCAGGCGAAAGCGCCTGCCCCACGTTGGCCCCAGTGGGGCAGGCGCTTCCGCCTGCCAACCGGCCTCTTCAACGGAGTCGGTGCTGTTTACAGCCACTACCCAAAATCCCGCAACGCCAGCCGGGCTGCATTATACCCGCACATGCCATGCACCCCACCACCAGGAGGCGTGGAAGCCGAACACAAATAAACATTCTTCATTGGCGTTCGATAAAGATCCCTCGTCGGACGAAAAATCAACTGCCGAAGATTTTGCAGGCCGCCCGTGATATCGCCGCCAACCAGATTGGCATTGTGCTGCTCCATCTGCGCAGGCGTGAACGTGTGACGCGCCAGAATGCACTCGCTGAATCCCGGCGCGAAGCGCTCCACCTGCGCTTCGATGCGCGACGTCATATCAACATTTGACGCGTGCGGAACGTGGCAATACGCCCAGGCAGTATGCTTTCCGGCGGGCGCGCGGCTGCTGTCAAAAAGACTCGGCTGGACAAAAAGAACAAACGGACGCTCGCTCACCGTACCGTCCGATGCGTCCTTTTCTGACGCCTCAATTTCCTCGAGCGACCCTCCCAGGTGCACCGTACCGGCCTTCAAACATTCGGCGGCTCTCCACGGAGCCGGCCGGCTCAGCGCCCAGTCAATCTTGAACACTCCCGGCCCATAGCGATAGGTCTTCAACCGATTCGAATCCCGCAACCGCTTGCCCGCGATTTCGACAAACTGCCGCGGCGTGACATCACACAGGACCAGTGCTTCCTTCCTGAAATCATCGAGCGATTGAACTCTCGCGTCCGTGACGATTTTCCCGCCCAGAGAAGTGAAGTACGCCGCAAGAGCATTGGCGATGTGCTGCGATCCACCGCGTGGAATGGGCCAGCCAACGGCGTGCGCCGCCCCGGCCAGTATCCATCCGAACGCAGCGGACCCCGGCGCGCTCAAGGGCAATACCGAGTGGGCTGCGAGGCCCGCAAAAAGCGCCCCAGCAGCCGGAGTTCGAAACACCCGCCGCGCGGTCATCGCAGCCGGCCAGCACGCTTGCCATCCAAAGCGCGCCAGCAAGAGCGGATGCCGCGGCAGGTGCAACACCGGCTGCAACACTTCCGCCATGAGTTCCGGCCAGCGTTCCACCAGCGGCGCCACGACGCCGCGGTACCTGGCGCCGTCTATCCCCAGCCCCGCGCAAGTCGCGTCCAGGGACTGATGGAGAATCGCCGCCGATCCGTCATCGAAAGGATGCGCCAACGGCACGCCCGGCTGTATCCATTCCAGTCCGTGTTGGGCCAACGGAATTTCGGCGAACGCTGGAGAACTTACCGCCATCGGATGAACCGCCGAACACACATCGTGCACAAATCCGGGCAGGGTCAAATCAGCCGAGCGCGTTCCGCCGCCGATACAGTGCTCCGCTTCAATGAGTGTTGTGCGCAGCCCGGCTCTCGCCAGCATGATGGCGGCCGTCAGTCCGTTCGGCCCGGCGCCGATTACAAACGCCTCGCTAATGTGAGTAGGAATTCGCCGGCTCCTTCCATTCTTGCCGCAACGAAACCGGCGCGAAATAAACTGACTCGAGGTCGCGCCGCCACCACTGTCCCGTCCACGCCCGCTCCTCCGGGCTGGTGAAGCGGTATTCATACAACAGTGCTCGAACATAGCGCGGCGGGCGGCCGGGAAATGGATTTGTTCGCAGCAGTCCTAAAGTGGGGCCGTCGTTTTCCAGCAGTTTCGCCATGAAGTGTTCGAACCAGGGCTCGCCATCGTAGGGCGCCATCGCGGCAAACCACATCAGCCAATCCAGCCGAAGATGATACGGCGCTATTTGCGGCGGCATTCGTCCCGTGGCCCCTGGCTTGCCCTTGAATTCATACTCGCGCCACTTCGTTGAAGGAGTCAATTCATTTTCCTCGGTGCCCTCCACAACCACTTCATGGCGCTGCCTGGTGACAGATCCGAACGCGCCGTAAGTGCCCACCAGGTGGAAAGGATTGTATGCCGTGTTCATCACCTGGTCCGGCGAGAGCATGTTGCGAATGGGTTGAATGCTGAGAATGGCAACCAGTATCCCCAGGCCCGCGACGCTGATTCGCGCAAATAACCCCGGCGCGCGCATCACCGGCATAGGTACTCTGAACAGCCGGCTATCCAACGTGCTGAATGCCAGCACTATGGTGAGCGCATTCAGCCATGACAAATTGCCGCTTAGAAAAATAGACCCTTGGAACGCAATCGTAATCGCGCCCGCGATGGACGCCAGCGGCTGCGGCAGGAAGTAGCCGAACGGCACCACCAACTCCGCAAAATGATTGAACAGCACTCCGCCGCGGTGCGTCCAGGCTGGAGCATTGTGCAGGAACCAGCTCAACGGATTGGGCATGGGCTGCGTTTCGTAATGAAAATCGAGACAGGTTAAGTCGCGCCAGCAGGAATCTCCGCGCAGCTTGATGAGTCCGGCGCCAAACATTACGCGAAACAGCAGCCAGCGAAAGAGCCAGATCACGATGGTTTGAGGCCGGGCGCGCCGCACGCCCAGAAAGCTTGCGTAGAAACAGGCCTCCAGCAGAATGGATTCCCATCCAAACGCATAAAATATCTGGCCGACGTTGACGAAGGAAATATAGAGCACCCACATGGCGCCCCAAACCGCCACGGAGATCCAAGGCGTGAAGTAGTCGGCCAAACCTGTCAGCGCCAAGCAGGCCAGCAAAATGCCCGCGGCGGCGCATATGGCGAATGCCGCATCGTTCGGAAAGGCATAAAACAGGCTGGGCGATTCGCGGAACGGGACCTGCTTCACAAACTCCGGAACAGGCAGTAAACCGCGCTCGCCCAATAACGGCCGGAATTGGTACCAGGCGTTCAGAAACGCCAGCAGCAGGATGAGCCCGAGCCCTCTTTGGAGCCCCAGTCTCGGAAGCCACCAACTGTCCGATCCCCACCAGTCCATAGGATGTAACAAAACATTGTATTGTGGATCAAACCACAAAGGAGATCCGAGTGCAAAAACTCTTGATCGTGTTGGTTGGTTTAGGTGTGTACCTGATTCCCGCGGTGGTAACGGCGCAGGAGCCCTTTGGAGAAATGAGAGCCGAGCCGAATCCCTGTAAGATTGAGCCCGGACGCGAGGAATGTACCACTCACCTGGTGTGGCACACACGAGGCGTTACCAGAGCGCGGGTGTACGTTACGGCCGAAGGCGATAAGGGATTCAAAGAACGTGTGTTCAGCGACAGCGCCAATTGTGAAGGCGATAAGTGCCGTGCGCCGTGGATCACTCGCCACACCACTTACACGTTCCAGCTATTCGATTTTACGCGGGGCGATCGAGGCCGCATGTTGGCCAGCGTGACCGTAACCGGCCATTGATGACGTGGGGCAGGCGCTTCCGCCTGCCAAATCAGTCACACTAAAGATTGATGAGACTGGTCCGTCGGATCGGCCGGAAGCTCCGTGAGACGCGGATGTTCGTGCGCGCCATGCAGTCCGCCTCGCATCCGATTCTGGCGCAGATCGTGCCCATCCGGCGCTGCAATCTGGATTGCGCCTATTGCAACGAATACGACAAGACGTCCGCGCCCGTCCCGCTCGAAACCATGCTCGCGCGGATCGATCGCCTGGCCGATCTTGGCACCACTATCATCACGCTGAGCGGCGGCGAGCCGACTTTGCATCCCGGTCTCGATGCCATCATCCGCCGTATCCGCCAGCGGAACGCGATCGCCACTCTCATCACCAACGGCCTGCTGCTCACTCCCGCCCGGATTCAAGCGCTGAATCGCGCCGGCCTGGACTATTTGCAGATCAGCATCGACAACGTTGTGCCCGACCATGTTTCCAAAAAGAGCCTGCAGGTACTGGACCTGAAACTTCAATGGCTGGCGCGATACGCCCAGTTCGGAGTCACCATCAACTCCGTTTTGGGCGGAGGGATTCCGAATCCTCAGGACGCGGTTGCGGTGGGACAGCGCGCGCGGCAACTCGGTTTCACCAGCACCGTGGGCATTTTGCACGATCATGACGGCCAGCTAAAGCCGCTTCAGCCGGAGCAGCAAAATGTTTACGACGATTTCCGGCGCCTAAAAACGGGATTGTTCTCGTTCGCGCATTTCGATCATTTTCAGGAGAACATCGGGCGGGGATTGCCGAACGATTGGCACTGCCGCGCCGGCGGCCGATTCCTATATGTGTGCGAGGAAGGCCTGGTGCATTACTGCTCCCAACAGCGTGGCCGGCCGGGTATTCCGCTCGAGCAGTACACGCCGGAAGATCTGCGCCGGGAAGCGGCGACACCCAAGGGTTGCGCGCCGTTCTGCACCATTTCGTGCGTTCATCAAACCGCCATGCTGGACGACTTTCGCGAACATCCGCGAGAGACCCTCACCGGAATCCTGGACCGGCGCCGCGCCATCGATCCCGGCTTTCGCACTCCCGCCGTGGTAGGCGTATTGTCGTGGCTTTTTCTCGACCAGCGCCGGCGAGGCTTTTTCGGGAAGCTGATGGTCCGCGCGATGCGGTTCAAGTAATCCGGCGGCAGTAATTGAAACTATTCCGGCGTGATGTGGGCGATAAAAGCTACGGAACCATCCAGGTGCCCAAGTTTACCCAGCCGGCATCCACCGTGGCGTTCCGAACCTCCGCGTAGATGTTCTTCGCTCCCGCAAACGCAGATGTGAAGCTAAGCGCCAGACTTACCGTCAAGTTGTTTCCCGACGCACTCGCCGACGAGGCTCCTGCATTCACCGTGCATTGGCTGTTCCCGAGTGTTCCGGACACACCAACGGTGAGCGGTCCCTGCCAGACTCCCGTGTCACTGGCCAGAAAGAGTTCGTTCAGCCCACGCACGTAAAAAAGATAGCAGGCCCTGCTCACCGCCAGCGTGGCATTGATATCCATTTGGGTGGAAACAATATCGGTTGCCCCACTCAAGTCCGAAAACGTGAAAACAAAAGTCTGGGCCGATGCGTTGCCCGTGTTGGGTGTCACCGAGCCAGCCACAGGTGGTGATGGAGGCGCTTCGGTCCCGGACGATGGCACCGTCCAGGCGCCCAGCTTCGTCCAGCCGGCATCCAAGGTGGCGTTTCGCACTTCCGCGTAGATATTCTTCGCTCCCGCAAACGAGGATGTGAAGCTGAGCGCCAGGCTCACCGTCAAGTTATTTCCCGACGCACTCGCCGACGAGGCTCCTGCATTCACCGTGCATTGGCTGTTCCCAAGCGTCCCGGACACGCCAACGGTGAGCGGTCCCTGCCAGACGCCCGTGTCACTGGCCAGAAAGACTTCGTTGAGTCCGCGCACGTAAAAGAGATAGCAGGCTCCGTTCACCGCCAGCGTGGCATCGATATCCATTTGGGTGGAAATAATATCCGTCGCCCCGCTGGAGTCCGAATACGCGAAAACAAAGGTCTGCGTCGCTGCGCTGCCCGAATTCGGCATCACTGAAACTGGAGCCGGCGGCGAGGAAGACCCGCTCCCCGACGATGGCACCGTCCAGGCGCCCAACTGCACCCAACCGGCATCGAGCGTAGCGTTCTGCACTTCCGAATAGATGTTCTTCGCGCCTGCAAACGAGGAGGTGAAGCTAAGCGCCAGGCTCACCGTCAAGTTGTTTCCAGACGCACTCGCTGACGAGGCTCCTGCATTCACCGTGCACTGGCTGTTGCCGAGCGTTCCAGACACGCCAACGGTGAGCGGTCCCTGCCAGACTCCCGTGTCACTGGCCAGAAACAGTTCGTTCGGCCCGCGCACGTAAAAGAGATAGCAGGCCCTGTTCACCGCCAGCGTGGCATTGATATCCATCTGGGCAGAGACAATATCGGTTGCTCCACTGGAATCCGAGTACGCAAAAACAAAGGTCTGCGTCGCTGCGCTGCCCGAGTTGGGCGTCACTGAAACCGCGGCCGGTGGTCCGCCGCTGCTGCCACTGGTGATGGTCAGCGATGCGGTGGCGTTGTGATTCAAAGGTCCGCTGGCTGCAGTGACCGGAATGGTGAAGCCTCCCGCGGACGCGCTGCCCGTGGTTGCAACGGTCAGCGTGGTGGAACCGGAGCCGGTCACCGTTGTTGGATTGAAGCTGCCCGTCACTCCCGATGGCAGTCCCGCCGTGCCGAAACTCACCGTGCCGCCAAAGCCATTGAGGGCCGTGACCGTCACCGTGTATGCGGTGCTCCCTCCCGCCGCAACACTGGCCGAGCTCGGAGACATACCCAGGGAGAAATCGGGCTGCGGAACGACGGTGAACCCGAACGTCGTAGTGACACCGGAATACATAGCGGTTAACGTAACCGGCGTCGACATGGTCACGCTTCCAGCCCCCAACGTAAAGGTCGCGGAGGTTGCGCCTGACGCAACCGTTACCAACGCCGGAACAGTAGCGGCAGAGGGATTCGAGCTGGAAAGCGCTACCACCGCCCCGCCCGCGGGCGCCGGGGCTGTTAGATTGACCGTTCCTGTCCCGCCTTGGCCGCTAGCGATGGTGCCCGGGGACACCGACACGGCACTCAACGCCGCAGGCAGGGGATTGATGGTTGACACGAAGGTCTTGCTGCCGCCGGCGTAAGACGCGGTCAGAGTGACTGAGGTCGGCGTGCTCACGCTGCCAGCGGTTACTGAGAAGTTTGCGGAAGTTGACCCGGATGGAACTGTGACCGATGTTGGCACGCTGGCCGCGGCGGAGTTCGAACTGGACAGCGTAACCATGGCTGCTCCGGCAGGCGCTGCTTCCGTCAGACTGACCGTTCCCACGCCGGACAGGCCGCTCGCGATGGTGCCCGGAGATACCGAAATTCCGTTGAGCGCCGCAGGCGGCGGGTCCACGGTTAAACTAAATTCCTGGTTGACGCCGGCAAGGGACGCCGTTAAGGTGACCGGCGTTGGCGTAGCCACACTTCCGGCAGTTACTGGAAACGTCGTCGAAATGGACCCCTGTGGAACGATTACCGTCGTGGACATGTTGACGTCCGCAGGGAGTGAGCTGAGATTGATTGTGGTCCCACCATCTTGAGCCGCCAGGGTCAGCGCCACCATGCAAGTTGATCCGGCTGACGGACTGATTGATGCCGGATTACAGGAGAAGCCATTCAAACCGGGAGTTGGCGGGATGGTGACGACGGAACCGTTTTGATACGCTCCGGCATCCCAGTTGCCGCTAGACGGACGGGCCGTGCCGTTCTTGTCGAAACAGAGCGCGCCGAGCCCGGGATTGGGCTGACCGCTGCAGATGCCATATAGATTCGTCCCCAATCCGATCACTGGGCTGCCAGAGTTGGGAACCCAAGTGCTCAAATTGAGATTCGGATTCGCGCTGATGCTGCCGGCATCCTGGCCGCTCGCGCTCTGCCATGCTTCGAGCGTCGAATATTCCGCGCCACCGATGTAATAAAGAGCCGAGACTCCGGTGTACCAGGCGTTGTAATTGGACGCGGGGTTCCCAGCGCCCGTTTGCGTCGTCAGATCATAAGTCCAGCCATAAATAATATTGTTCTCGAGCGTTGTGGCCATGCTCGCGCCCTGCACCCAGAGACCGGATGGGCCAGTGGAAGCCGGAGTGGCAACGATGGTGTTGTTGTAGGCAATTAAGTCAACAGGTCCGGAGCCGGATTGATTCTGCGCGGTCAAAGCTCCTTTGCCTCCGGAGCCGGTGGAGGAGGGGACGATTACGTTATTGAAAGCGGTGCAGGTAAAATCCCCGGTGGAGGAGTTGTCGAGGTACAGGCCAGGCGAGACTCCGGAGCCGAACGACCTGTAGAAGTAGTTGTTATACACATAGCAGCCCGAGAGGGCGTTGCCGGTCTGGTTGCCAAAAATAAAAACTCCCGTGTGGTGGTTGTTGTACGGACTCGGATAATCGTCCCAATTGGCGTGATCATGGATATTGTTGTCGTGGATGGTGATGCCCGTAACGGTATCGAGCGGTTCGAGAGCCGTTACGGCGATGCCCCAGTTGGTGTAGCCGATGGTGTCTCCCTTGATTTCAATTCCGGATTCGTTGGTGCCGTAGAACCAGGAGATTCCTGAGTAGGCGTTGGAGATGGTGTTGTTGGCTAGCAGGACATTGCTTGCGCCGGAGATTCCGCTGTCTCTTACATTGATCCCGGCGCCATATTGATTGGTGTCGCCAGATGCGCGGACGTAGACGGACGCAATGTTCAGGTTTTCTACCGTGCAATGCGTACAGCCGGTGAGGTAGATCGCGGAACTATCGGACTGGACATTGCAAGCTCCGCCCGGGCAGCTTTGGCCTGACGTTCCATCCAGCGTATTCTGGATAATTCCGTTGGCGCCTCCGTTGATGGTCACCCAGCTTTGTCCGTTGGCCACGATGCCGCCGCTGGCACTGAGATAGGGGGCTTGGATAATGGCGCCCGAGTCAAAGATCAGTTGAATTGGCGCGCTGGATGTACCGCTCCAGCCGATGGTCAGAACGGTTGCGCCGGCCGGCGCGTTTATCGTGCCGCAGATATAGGAAATGTCGCCGGGGGATTCGCTCATTGAGTTCCAGGTCGCTGGCGCAATGGCCGTTTGGCCGTCGCAGGCAGAACCGCCCGAGAAAGTCCCGGCGGACTGCGCTATATATCGGACCGTCCCGAAGAGAGGAGCCGCAAGCGCGAGGAGCATTGGAAGCAGAGAGAGTCGAATTGCGGTCATCGCGTTGCGGGTGTTCTTCGCTGCTAACGAAGTGGTTCGGCGCCGGAAATTTTCTCACCAGAGGGCGGAAACCGGAATTTGGCAGCGCCCGGGGGCTCTTTCGCCCATGTTTAGATGCCGCCTTTGGCAGTGGGGCAGGATGGTATCCTGCAGCGGGTTGCCAACCCGCCCGAGCGCCGATTGCCAATCGGCGCGCAGGTTATCAACCTGCCCCACACGTTGAAAACTGAGCCACTACCCGGCTAGGCCGTGCCGCCGATGGGGGCTTGCCAGCGGAACAGGAAAAAGTGGCGACCGCAAAGTGCGCACCGGTACGGTTGAAGAAGCCAGTGGAGAGCTTTCTCCACGGCGTTTCGCACGCCTACACTTCTGAAATCAATTGATTTGCAGAAGGGACAGCGCGAGGGCGTCCGGGCCATGACCTGCCTACGCGTCGGCTTTCGCCGGGCTATGTGCGGCAGCACCGGAATGTTTTCGAAGGGACGGCATGGCGCTAGGAGCTTCGGAGCCTCCGCGGCGGCCGCCGGCAGAACGGCCGGCTTCCCTGGCCGCAGTTATCTGCTCCGGTGTTCTGAGGTCGGGCTCCGACAGTTTCACATGTTCTTTCGAGCGGGCGACCTGGCGCTTGTGGCGCTTCATTAATCGCTTGTTCAATTATCTTCCTCCACCAGGCTCGAAATCATAGCCTCAGTAGTAAGCATAAGCGATGCGATGGAAGCCGCGTTCTGAAGAGCCGAGCGAGTGACTTTGGTAGGATCGATCACGCCGGCCTGCACCAGGTCCTCGTATTTTTCGGTGCTGGCGTTGAAGCCGAAGTTGGGATCTTTTTGAGTCTTGATCTTCTCGGCGACCACTGCGCCCTCGATCCCGCAGTTGAGCACAATCTGGCGGACCGGCTCCTCGCACGCGCGTCGCACGATGGCTACACCGAACTGTTCGTCGCCGGGGAGCTTCAGCTTCTCGAGCGCAATGGCCGCGCGTAACAGCGCGACGCCGCCGCCCGGGACGATCCCTTCCTCGACAGCCGCGCGCGTAGCATTGAGAGCATCCTCCACGCGAGCTTTCTTCTCTTTCATCTCAGTTTCGGTAGCGGCGCCGACTTTGATGATCGCCACGCCGCCGGCGAGCTTGGCCAGCCGCTCCTGCAGTTTTTCCTTATCGTAATCCGAGGTCGTTTCTTCCACTTGGGAACGGAGCTGCTTAATTCTGCCTTCGATGTCTTTCTGCGTCCCCGCGCCATCGATGATGGTGGTGTTGTCTTTGTTCACCGTGACGCGCTTGGCGCGCCCCAGATCGGCCAACTGAACGCCCTCCAGCTTGATGCCAGTTTCTTCCATGATGGCTTTGCCGCCGGTCAGGATGGCGATATCGTCCAGCATGGCTTTGCGGCGATCGCCGAAGCCGGGGGCTTTCACGGCGCAAACGTTGAGCGTTCCACGGAGCTTGTTGACCACCAGCGTGGCCAGAGCTTCGCCTTCCACTTCTTCCGAGATCAGCAGCAGCGGCTTGCCGGCGCGGGCGATCTGTTCGAGAATCGGCAGCACGTCCTTCATGTTGCTGATCTTCTTTTCGTGGATCAATATGTAGGGATCTTCCAGCACGCATTCCAGGCGGTCGGGATCGGTGACAAAGTACGGTGAGAGGTAGCCGCGGTCGAACTGCATGCCGTCCACGGTCTCGAGCTCCGTGGTCATGGTCTTGGATTCTTCCACCGTGATCACGCCGTCCTTGCCGACTTTCTGCATGGCTTGCGCGATGACGTCGCCCACGGTGGAATCGCTGTTGGCGGAAATCCGTCCCACCTGATTGATCATGTCGCCGGAGACCGGCTTCGAGAGCTTCTTGATTTCTTCCACGGCCACTTCTACGGCTTTGTCGATGCCGCGCTTAATGGCCATCGGGTTCGCGCCCGCGGTTACTGCTTTGACGCCTTCGCGGAAAATCGCCTGGGCCAGGATGGTTGCGGTAGTGGTGCCGTCGCCGGCAACGTCGGAGGTTTTGGATGCCACCTCGCGCACCATCTGCGCGCCCATGTTCTCCAGCGGATCTTTCAACTCGATCTCTTTCGCCACCGTTACGCCATCTTTGGTGATGGTGGGGCCACCGAACTTCTTTTCAAGAACCACAGTGCGTCCCTTGGGCCCGAGCGTCACCTTCACCGCTTCGGCCAACTGGTTGACACCGCGCAGGATGGCCTGCCGGGAGTGGTCACTATAAGTAATCTGTTTTGCCATGATGGGTTCCTTTTGGGTTCGAATGAAATTACGCGACTTTCTTCGCAGCTTGGCCGGTAGAATCCAGAACGCCGAGTACATCATCCTCGCGCATAATGATGTACTCCGTGCCCTTCAGCGTGATCTCGTTGCCGGAGTATTTTCCAAAAAGAATACGGTCGCCGGCTTTAACGTCGAGAGCCACCAGTGTGCCATCCTCCAGGCGCTTGCCGTGGCCGACGGCCATAACCTCGCCCTCCTGCGGTTTCTCCTTGGCGGAGTCGGGGATGATGATGCCATTCCGCGTGGTTTCTTGTTCGTCAATCCGCTTCACCACAATGCGGTCATATAACGGTCGAATATTCATGATAGTTTTGGCTCCTGGTGGACAAGCCAGGGGCTTGTCCTACCCGGGATCGTTGCACCCGTAGAGCCAATGTTGTCTGTGTTGAGCCGAGACTGATTTGGAGCGATGGGCGGTTTCGCCGGGTAACGGTATATGGTCAAGTGACCGCGGGCGGTCAAGTTTCAGGCGGCGCTCGGGACCGCTTCTTCCATGACTTCGCCGGTCAGCATTTGAACACGATCCCTAGCTTCCCGGCAGGCCAGGCATGAGGTAGTCCAGGGCACTGCGGCGAGCCGTTTCATACTGATCGCTTCTTCACAATCCGCGCAGATCCCGAAAGTGCCGAGTTGAATGCGACGGAGTGCGGCTCGCACCTCGCTCAAGCGAGCGGATCCGCGCTCCAGATTGCCCATGGCCATGTCGCGCTCCTGGGCGTTCTGGATTTGGTCCAGCATATCGGCGTTCAAATTCACAGCGATTACTTCGCGGTCACGTAGCAGCTCTTTCAGCTCGGCCTCGCGGGCCTCTAGAACAGTTCGAAAATGCGTCAGCTCTTTAGTTGTCATTGTATGTCTCCTAATTACGCAGCCAGGGCCGGCAAGTCTATAACCTGTTTCGCTACCCACCTATTGAGGATGAATGCGGAGGTTTGCGCGGCGATGGCGAACGCGAACCACAACTGATAGCGAGAGAACAATCCGCCGGCTACAAAGAAGGGGCCGGTCCAGCCCGGATCCACGCCCAAACGCCACACACCGAGAGCGCCCGCGACCACGGCTAGAAGAGTCAAGGCCAGTCCCGACATCGACACCGCCGGCAGAATTTGCAGCCGCACTGTGGATTGGCATTGATTTGTAAGATTACAGATTTGCACGGCCTCGCTGTTGCACCCCGGAGGCCAAGACCCTTTTGTCCAACGGCCAAACAAGTGCTCGCTATGACTCGAGAGGTTTATCAACATGAAGCGCTTTTTCACGGCCGGATTAGTTAGCCCCGCAGCTTTGTTCCTGGTTTTTGGAACTGCTGCCATCGCCTACGGACAGAAGGAACAGGAAAAGGAGGCGAAGCCTGAGAAGCCAAAGCAGGAGCAAAAACAGCAGGCCAAGCCCGCGCAAAAGGCGTCGCAACGCGCTCAGCAGGAGCCGAAACAGCAGGCTAAGCCCGCGACGCAGCGCGCCAAACAAGAACCGAAGGAACAGGCTAAGCCTGCCGCACAACGTGCCAAGCAGGAACCGAAGGAACAGGCTAAGCCTGCCGCGCAGCGTGCCAAGCAGGAACCCAAGGAGCAGGCTAAGCCCGCCGCACAGCGCGCCAAGCAGGAGCCTAAGCAGCAAATCAAACCCGCGCGACAGGCCCGCTCCACGGCGTCACGTGGAAGCAACGCTGCACCGCAACGGACTCAAGCACAGGCACGCGGCTGGCAGCAGCAGCGCGGATGGTTACAAAAAGGAGGCGGATGGCAGGGGAACAGTTCCTGGCAGCAGGGTCGCGCCTCGGCGTGGCAATCCCAGCATCGCACTTGGGCTGAACGCGGCGGCTATGGCGGCTACTACATTCCGGACGCCACTTTCGCTCTCGATTTCGGCGATCAGCACTGGTTCCGCATCTCGAGCGAACCCACCATTGTTGGCGGGTTTCCGCGCTTCCGGCAAGACGGCTTTTGGTTCATGATGGTTGACCCGTGGCCGGAAAGCTGGGCTGCGAACTGGTACGCCACCGACGATGTCTACGTTGGCTACAACAACGGATACTATCTGTACAACCGTAGAGATCCAGGCGACGCGATCGCCATCAGCATCGTACTTTAATAAAGGAGAACACATGAAATCGAGCACAACCGACCAAGTGCAGGGGAAGTTGCACGAAATGAAAGGCAAACTGAAACAAACAGTTGGGCTGGCCACCAACAACCCCAACCTGACCGATGAAGGCCAGGCGGAAGAGCTGGGAGGCAAAGTCCAAGAAAAGGTGGGGCAGATTAAGAAGGTTTTCGAGAAGTGATGACAGTCTAAACCCAACCCGCAAGTAGAGAATCACCACCATGATCCGCTTGCTAGTGTTTGGTGCCGCACTGCTGGCAGGCAGCATCGGCGCCTTTTTTCTTTACATTCCCTTCCTCCCCGTTGCGAGTGTTGTCGTAATACTGCTGGGACTGGCGCTGACGTTTTTGATCGGGGCGCGGGTGGGGGGCACTCGAGTATTGCGGTTGCGTCTGATTGAACTACGTGCCCGGCGATTGCGGCGCAGGCGAAACTCTCGGGGTGAGATTAAGGCGCCGCCGGCTCTGGCCGCGTCGCCGGACGAATGAAGTAAGGCCCGCCGTCGAAATACGTCAGTCCGAGCTGTTTGACGCTTTTCTCGTTGGCGTAGATGCGCTCCCGGGAAGTAAAGAAGAAATCTTTCTGGTTCATCCGCTCCCAGACGTCGCCCGGCGTTTGAAAGCACGCCTCAAACCATCGCAGAATCTCATCGGCGGTTACTTTCGTAACTTGTCCTGAACTTATTTCATATTTCAAGTAAGTCATAGGGGATTCGATCATATCAACCAATCCGTTGCGGCGCTGTTCCCTTTTGACCATTGACGGTCACCTGACCGAGCGCGGTCAGTGGTTCAGCGGAGTTCTGGAAGTTTCGCGCTGAGGCAGCGGCTCGCCACGATTGGGCCACGGATTGCCCTTGAAAGGGCGGAGAAAGAATATGCCCCTGATAAACATTGTGATCGCACTGGTGATCGTAGGCGTGGTGTTGTATCTGATCAATCGCTACATCCCGATGGCGTCCAGCATCAAGTCGATTCTGAACGTCGTGGTTGTCGTGGCCGTGGGGATATGGGTTTTGCAAGCTGTGGGACTGTGGGGCAACATCAGCAGCTTCCGAGTCGGACACTAAAGCTCGACGAGGCAAACGCCCCCGTCGGCCGGCGAGCGAGCCGCGGAGGTACGAGCGAAGGTAGAGGTGTGGCAGTTATTCTGGCGGTCTTTCTGGTCGGCCGGGCTAATAGCCGGTACGGTCGGAATTGGCGCTCTGGTTGCTCATTGGGTGCGGGCATGAGGCTCGCGCAGATGGATCCGGACTAAAGGAGACTTGTATGGGAATTATTCTGTTGGTGATCCTGGCGCTACTGTTACTGGGTGCGCTGCCCACTTGGCCGCATAGCCGAAACTGGGGTTACTATCCGAGCGGAGGGCTGGGAACGGTCCTGGTCATCGTTCTGGTTTTGATGCTGGTCGGCCGCATTTAGATGAGCCGAGTGAGGAATTCATGCACGAACTACACCTCCAGGCCGCCGCCCAGCACGAGTTGGCGGCACGCGCCCATCGTACCGCCGCTGAGCACAATGAGAAAGGCGGCAACGAGACCGGTAACTGGCATTCGGAACGGGCACTCGAGTACGCTGATCGCGCTTACGAGCTGGCGAAAAAGGCCCACAATAAATCCGGGCAAATGGAGAAATTTTGATGTCTACGCGTTACAACAACGGATCCCATTACGAAAACCATCAGCGGGCGGCTGAGTTGCATGATCTGGCAGCCCACGCGCACCGGACTGCCGCGGAGGATCACGGCAAACAGGATCACCAGACCGGGCAGCAGCGCTCCAGGCAAGCTCTGGAGCATTCTCTGGAAGCTTATCGGCATACCGAAGACGCGCATCAGAAGGCCACCAACGAGCATGGCATTGCATTATTCGGACATGTCGAGATCGCGGCTTTGGCCTACGAGCTCTGGCAGGCGCGGGGGTGTCCCGAGGGGTCATCGGAGAAAGATTGGTTTGATGCCGCGGAACAACTGCGATCCCACCGGTAGACTCGATCCCCTGGCATTGGAAAACGAGAGTTGTCCGAAGTGCGGGACTGAGATGGAGGCCATCGACATCGCAGTGGAAGATCTGCCGCTGCGTCAGCTACGGCTCTGTCCGGAGTGTTATCTGGTCACCTGGATGGACGACACCGGGTTTCAAATCCGGCAGGGCATGCCCGTGAAAAAGGGCCAGCCGTCTGCATGGGCGGAACCTAAACCGAATTGAGATCCATTATGCGGCTGTCATTGTTGAGTCTGGTGGTTCTGCTCGCGGCTCCATGCGCGTTTTCGTACTCGGTGCTCACTCACGAGGCGATTATCGATTCCACCTGGGACACCTCCATTAAAGGCCTGCTCCTGAAACGATTTCCGGACTCCACGCCGGAACAGCTGTTGGAGGCGCACGCCTACGCATATGGCGGCAGCATCATTCAGGACATGGGTTACTACCCGTTCGGATCCAAGTTGTTCACCGATCTTACGCACTATGTCCGGAGCGGCGACTTTGTGCTCAACCTGATTCGCGAGTCGCAAGACTTGAACGAATATGCATTCTCGCTGGGAGCTTTGGCGCACTACGCCGCGGACACCAACGGACACCGGATAGCCACCAACGTGGCCGTTCCGCTGCTTTACCCGAAGCTTGAGACCAAATTTGGGGATCGCGTAACGTATTCCGATGATGCGCTCTCACACGTCAAGACGGAGCTGGCATTTGATGTACTCCAGGTGGCGCAGGGCCATTACGCACCTGAGAGCTATCACGGGTTCATCGGCTTTCAAGTGGCGCGGCCTGTCCTGGAGCGGGCGTTTCTGGATACATATGGACTGAAGCTGGGAGATGTATTCGCCAGCGTCAGTCTCGGCATCGGCTCCTATCGCCACGCGGTGAGCTCCACCATTCCGGCTCTGACTCGAGTGGCCTGGCAAATAAAGAAGGCCGACATCGTCCGCGATACTCCGAGCGCCACCCGGAAGAAATTCCTGTACAACCTGTCGCGCGGGAGTTATCAGAAGGAATGGGGCAAAGAATACCAGCGTCCCGGATTCCGTTCCAGGTTACTGGCCTTCGTATTTCGGATTCTGCCCAAGGTGGGCAAGTCCAGGGATTTGCGGTTTGAGGTTCCGACTCCCGCCGTGGAGAAGCTGTTCATGGCCAGCTTCAACGCGTCGCTGGACCGTTACCGGCAGCTGCTTTCCGAATTGCGAGAGGACAGGTTGAAGCTGCCCAATGAGAATTTCGACGTCGGAGAAATCACGGGAGCGGGGAGCTACAAGCTCGGCGATCGCGCCTATGCGCAGTTGCTCGATAAGCTGGATGGCCACTACGCGGACATGCCACCTGAGCTTCGGCTCGATATAGTCTCCTTCTATGGCGATCTCAGCGCGCCAATCTCCACCAAGAGCGACAACGTGGAATGGGCGAAAGTGATCAAGGAGCTGGACCAGGTGAAGGCAGCAGGCGTTGGAATCGCTAACACCCGGACAACAACGCAATAATGTCGCGAGTCGATGGTGGCCATGCGATTGCTCTTGGTGGCTGCATGAAAACAATCACTTCCCGTTTTTTCTGCGCGGCTTTGCTGGGCGCGGCTCTTATCGCGCCAGTAGCGGCGATAGCCCAAGACAGCCCTCGCAGCTACCACGACAAGAAACACAATGACGATCATGAATGGAACAATCATGAGGATCAGGCGTATCGCATCTACGCCAAAGAGAACCATCGCAAATATCGCGAGTTTTCCAAGCTCAAGGAGAACGATCAGCAAGCGTATTGGAACTGGCGTCACGACCATTCAGATGAAGTTCTCAAGATTGATATTCGCTAGGAGCAGGGATCGCAAATATGAAGACGATTAGCGTATTTCTACTAGGCTGCGGGATTTTAGCCGCGCAGGATGCTACCACTGGATCGGTACCTATTTATCGGGTGACGGTGGTGGCGCGGACCACCAAGGCCATTAACTACAATCACCGCAGCGGATCGACCAGAATCGGCTTTCGCGGAACGGCGTTAATGCCGCGGGCCACCGGCGAAGCCAAGGTGGAGAGCAAGCAGGGAGTGATCAAGATCGACGCGGAAATGCAGAAGATGGAGCCGGCCACCGCGTTTGGTCCCGAGTATCTCACTTATGTAATGTGGGCTGTTACCCCGGAGGGTCGCGCGACCAACGTAGGCGAAGTGCTTTTGAAGGACGGCAAGAGCAAGCTGGACGCCACCACCGAGCTGCAATCGTTCGGTTTGATCATAACGGCGGAGCCCTATTTCGCCGTCACGCAGCCTAGCGACGTGGTGGTGATGGAGAATTTTGTCCGCCACGACACTGTCGGAACCATTGAAGAGCTCGACGCGAAGTATGAGCTGCTGCCGCGGGGCCAGTATACGCTGAACGTGAATCCCGCCGACATCCGGCCGATCGTGCTGGATCGCAAAGTACCGCTGGAACTCTACGAGGCGCGCAATGCTGTTCAGATTGCCCGCTGGACCGGAGCTCCCAGATATGCGGCGGATACTTTCCAGAAGGCCCTGGACGGGCTCGAGAACGCCGAAGGCTATTTACAGGGCAGAGCGGGCAGCAAGCCGATTGGAACCGTAGCCCGCGAGGCTGTGCAAATGGCGGAAGACGCGCGGATCATCACCGTCAAGAAGATTGAGGAAGAGCAGTTGGCGAACGAGCGCCAGGCGGGAGTGGATCGCGAAGAGCATGCGGAGCAGGAGCGGCTGGCCGCGGAATCGGAAGCCGCGCGTGTGGCCCGCGAGCATGAGGCGCAGACTGCGGCTGCACAGGTGGAAGCAGACCGGGCGAAGCTCGAGAGCGATGCCCAGCTGGCGGCGGCGCAATCGGAAGCGGATCGCCTGAAGCGCGACGCGGATCGGCTGAGACAAAACAATGAAGCGCAGCAGATTGCCGCTCAGACCGAAGCCGATCGTTTGAAGCGGGAGAACGACGCGCAAAGAGCCGCGGCGCAGGCCGATCTGGACCGCGCAGCCGCGGAAAAAGCGCAAGCCGAGACTGATAAAGCTCAATTGCGAGCCCAGTTACTGCAGCAGTTTAACGCGATTCTGGATACTCGCGATACCGCGCGTGGTTTGATCGTGAATATGTCGGATGTCCTGTTCGACACGGCCAAATTCTCATTGCGGCCGGCAGCGCGCGAGAAACTGGCGCGGGTGGCTGGGATTTTGGAAGGGCACCCGGGGCTGCGCATGCAAGTGGAGGGGTATACCGATAGCGTCGGCACGGACGACTACAATCAGAAGCTCTCCGAAAATCGCGCGACTTCGGTGCGCGACTACTTGACCGGCGCCGGGATTCCCACGGAATCGGTAACGGCCAAAGGATTTGGCAAGACTGAGCCGGTGGCGTCTAACGACACGGCTGCCGGGCGGCAGCAAAATCGGCGAGTAGAACTGGTAGTCTCGGGTGACCTCATTGGTTCAAACATCGGAGGTTTAGAGACCAGGCCGGCACCGTTGGCCGTGAAGTAAGATTGCGCATTCTGCTTCATGCAGGGCCGGTCTCTCACCGAGACCGGCCTTTATTGTTTCAATCGGGGCATCGACCGCATTTGGTCACCTGACCCCGCACGGTCAACATCCTGCGCCGCCACTCCCGAGGTTTAACCCCTCGCAGCCCCGTAAACAAGCTATTTTCCCGCGCGAGCCGCCAATGGGCCAGGGAATGCTCTTAGAGCCTCGTAAGCCAAAGGAGAAAAACAGTGAAATTATTCGGAACAGCAGCAACTACAGTTTTTTGTCTGTCACTTTCGGGAACTATGTTTGTACCCAGCGCCAAAGCGGACGAGTCTGACAGAAAGACCGTCGTTACTTTTAGCGCACCCGTGGAAATTCCAGGTGTTCACCTGGCGGGATGGGGAGTGCTGCCGGCCGGCACTTATGTGTTCAAAATTTTTGACTCTCAGTCCGACCGCCATATCGTCCAGATCTTTAGTCAGGACGAAAAAACGGTTTACGCCACCATTCTGGCCATCCCGAACTATCGCCTGCGGGCAACCAGCAAGACGGTGATGACCTTTAGGGAAAGACCGGTGGGCCAGCCGGAAGCGCTTCGGGCATGGTTCTATCCGGGCAGAAATTGGGGCGAGGAATTCGTATATCCGAAGGCCAGAGCAATAGAATTGGCCAAGGAAAGCAAGGAGACCGTTCTCTTTACGCCGGCCGAGATTACCCCGGAAGTCGCCGTGGCAGTGAAGTCGCCGGATGAGCCCGTGGTGGTGCAACTGAAGCAGGCTCCCGTCATGGCCATTAAGCCTACGGGAGAAGAAGTAGCAGTAGCCGAAGTGGTCACTGCTCCGCCGGCAGAAGTAGCCGCGGAAACAACGCCGGAACTGCCGGCCACGCTGCCGAAAACTGCTAGCCCGATGCCGCTGATCGGATTGCTTGGATTGTTGTCGCTGGGTGGCGCGTTCGCGGTTCGTGCGGTAGCCAGTCGACTTCGTTAACAGGCTGGTTGGCAGGCGGAAACGCCTGCCCCACATAAGGAGAGCAATTAACAGCCATGCGACAAAGAGTTATCCCGTTACTGGCGCCCGTGACCAAGCGCCGGGAGACTGGGGAAACTTGTCACCAGACCAAAGCGCGTGGTCTGGCCGTCCTCAACTCGCCGTTGTTGAACAAAGGGACGGCCTTCAGCACGGAGGAGCGGCGGGAGTTGGACCTCATTGGTTTGCTCCCGCCGGAAATCAGCACCCTGGCGGCTCAGGTCAAGCGTGCCTATATCCAGTACGAACGGCTGCCGGATGCGCTGAGCAAAAATATTTACCTGACCTCGTTGCACGACCGCAACGAGGTATTGTTTTACCGGCTGTTTTCAGAGCACCTGCGCGAAATGATTCCGATTGTCAACAATCTGACCGTCGGAATGGCCATGGAACAATACCACCATGAGTGCCGCCGCCCGCGCGGCGTGTACCTGTCTATTGATCATGCCGACGGCATTGAGGAAGCGTTCGCCAGCCTGGGCGCCGGCCCGGGCGATATCGATCTGATCATCGCCACCGATGCCGAACAAATCCTGGGAATCGGCGAGTGGGGCGTGGGCGGCATCGAGGTGCCCATCGGAAAGCTGGCCATTTACACGGCGGCCGGCGGCATTGACCCCGCCCGCGGCATCGCGGTGATGCTGGATGTCGGCACTAATCGGGAAAGTCTGCTGGAAGATCCAACTTACATCGGGAACCAACACGCCCGGATACGCGGAGAGCAGTATGACGCCTTCATCGAAGCTTACGTGAAAGCGGTGAGCAAGCTTTTCCCGAGAGCCATGCTGCAGTTTGAGGACTTCGCGCCCGGCAACGGCCGGCGGATACTCGAGAAGTACCGCGACCAGGTCTCGATTTTCAACGATGATATGCAGGGCACCGGCGCCATCACATTGGCGGCGGCCATTTCCGCCGTGCGCGTGTGCGGGACGCCTCTGCGCAACCAGCGCGTCGTCATTTTTGGAGCCGGTACAGCGGGAATCGGAATCGCGGACCAGATTCGCGACAGCATGGTGCGCGAAGGGCTTTCGAAGGAAGATGCAGCGAGACGCTTCTGGTTGGTGGACAAACAGGGATTGCTCACCACGGAGCTGGCCGGTCAACTACACGATTATCAAGCCGCCTATGCGCGGCCGGCCGCCGAGAGCAAGAGCTGGAAGCATGACCTGCCGGGAAACGGCTTGAGCCTGGAGGAAGTGGTCAGGCGAGTATCGCCGACCATGCTGATCGGCGCATCCACCGTCTCCGGCAGCTTTACCGAAGCCATCGTAAAGGAAATGGCGGCGCACACGGTACGGCCGATCATCTTTGCATTGTCAAATCCTCCGGTGCATTCTGAGGCGAAGCCGGCCGATTTGATTGCCTGGACTGACGGGCGTGCGTTGATCGCCACCGGCAGCCCGTTCGCGCCTGTTACCTACAAAGGCGTGACGTATGTGGTGGCCCAGGTGAATAACGCCATGCTTTATCCCGGGCTTGGTCTCGGCGTTATCGTTTCCAGAGCCAAGCGCATCAGCGACGGTATCTTTGCCGCGGCGGCCAGTGCGGTGTCGAGCATGGTGACCGTGCGCCAGCCCGGAGCGTCGCTGCTGCCGCATATCGACGATTTGCGCAGCGTGTCCGCGACCGTGGCCGTGGCGGTTGCGGAAGCTGCCGTGGAGGAAGGCTTGGCGGGCGTAGAATTCGTGGACATCGTGCAGCAGGTGCAAGACGCCATGTGGCAGCCGCAGTACCGCCTGGTCCAAGCTTGCTAATGTTACCGAACCGCGACCGTGAGGGAGCCGGCGCCTTAGCCGAGTTTCTCGCCATCTCTGAGGGAGTTTCCATGGGCCTGATGAAGACGCTGTGTGGAAAAATCGGTTGGCAGCCGAAAGCGCCTGCCCCACGTTGGCGTCCTGGTGGGGCAGGCGCTTCCGCCTGCCAACCAAACTGGCCCGGCGTCTTCATCGGAGCCGTTGCCTTGCTGACTGGCCTCGCGTGCCAAGTCACCGGGCAAATCGCTCCGGACCCTGCATCTTTCCACATCGCCGTGGACGTCGATCTGGTAGTGCTTCCCATTGCCGTGCACGACCGGCAAGGGCGCTATGTTCCCGATCTGCTGCAGCAGGATTTTGAAATTTATGAAGACCGTCTGCCGCAACAAATCAAGCTGTTCCGGCACGAAGATATTCCGGTGATCGCCGGATTGCTGATTGACCACAGCGGAAGCATGCGGGCGAAGCTGGCCGAGGTGACCGCCGGCGCCCGGACGTTCGTGCAGTTCAGCAACCCGCAGGATCAGATGTTCGTGGTGAATTTTAACGAGAAGGTATCGCTCGGCCTGCCGGAAGGAATGCCCTTCAGTGTTGACGCAAATGAATTGGAACAGGCTATCTGGAGAGCGCCGGCCGCCGGCGAAACTGCTCTCTACGACGCCATCATCGAAGCACTAAACCGCCTGCAGACGGGCAGCCACGATAAAAAGGTGCTGATTGTCATCAGCGACGGCGCCGACAATGCCAGCGTTCATCTCCTGGCGCAAGTGTTGGAGATGGCGGAACAATCCAGCGCCATCATTTATGCCGTTGGCCTTTTCGAGCCGGACGACCGGGATGCGAATCCGAAAGTGCTGAATCGGCTGGCTAAGGCCACCGGTGGCGAAGCTTTCTTTCCAGACAAGCTGAGCGATGTAGTGGAAATTTGTGGACGCATCGCGCATGACATTCGCAATCAATACACGCTGGGATATTTCGCGAGCAACGCTGGACGGGAAGGCGCCTATCGAACTGTCCGGGTGGTGGCGCGGGCGGCAGGCAAAGGCAAGCTGGTGGTGCGGACCCGCGCCGGCTATATCGCGCGGGTCCCAGCCGCCGTCGAGAAGGGCGTCGATTCCAAATGAAACTGGTGGTGCCAAAAGAAACGCTGCGGAGCACTCTGCGCTGGGTGCAACGCGCTCTTTTTGGCGGCGCCGCGCTGCTTTTGGGCTATGGCGCGTTTGTTCTGGCCGACGCCTGGCTTTTCCAACGGCGGGAAAGCAGCCACTTCGAGCGGCTGCGTGAGCTGCGTCAACAGCCTGTAGCGGTTCCGGTCGCGCTCACCAGCCAGCCGGGTTTAGTGGGCCGGCTGGAAATTCCGCGCCTGGGTCTCTCGGTAATGGTGGTCGAAGGAGACGACCATCGGACATTGAGACGCGCGGTGGGTCATGTTCCGGGTACTTCGCTGCCGGGCCAGATCGGCAACATGGCCCTGACCGGACACCGCGATACGTTCTTCCGGCCGCTGCGGAATATCCGTACCGATGACATCGTCACGCTCACCACATTGACAGGTGAATACCGCTATCGCGTCCGGTCGACGCAAGTGGTCCGTCCGGATAACGTAACGGTATTGGAACCTAGCCGGAATGAAATCTTGACCCTAATCACCTGCCATCCGTTCTACTTCGTGGGTGCGGCTCCCGATCGGTTTATCGTTCGGGCCGAAAGGATCCAGTGAGCATGAAAATCATGGTGAAAGAAACTCCTAAAGTCCGCAAAATTGCTTTCGTCGGCGACCACTTGCCGCGCAAGTGCGGGATTGCCACTTTCACGTCCGATCTGCTTGCCGCCGTAGCCAGCGCGTATCCGGAAAGCCAGTGCCTGGCAGTGTCCGTCAACGACATCCCGGGCGGCTACGACTATCCGGAAGTGGTTCGCTTCGAGATTGAGGAGCAGGACCTGTCGTCCTATCTGCGTGCCGCCGATTTCCTGAATATCAGCAACGTAGACATCGTCTGCCTGCAACACGAATTCGGCATTTTCGGCGGGCCCGCCGGGGGCCACATTCTGGCGTTTCTGCGCGAATTGAGAATGCCGGTGGTTACTACGCTGCATACTGTTTTGCGCAATCCCCGGCCGGATCAACGGCGGGTGATGCAGGAGTTGCTCTCACTTTCCACGCGGGTGGTGGTGATGGTTGAGCGCGGCCGGACCATGCTAAGGGAGATCTACGACGCGCCGCCTGCCAAGATAGATCTGATAGCCCACGGCATTCCCGACGTGGGCTTCGTCGATCCCACCTACTTCAAGGATCAGTTTGGCGTAGAGGGAAAGGTGGTGCTGCTCACTTTCGGCCTGCTGTCGCCGAACAAGGGCATCGAAAACGTGCTGAACGCGCTGCCCAATATCGTGAAGGAATTTCCGGAAGTTGTTTATATTGTGCTGGGCGCCACGCATCCGAACGAACTGCGCGAGCATGGCGAGGCCTACCGGGTGAGCCTGGAGCTGTTGGCCAAGAAGAACAAGATCGAAAAGAACGTCATCTTCTACAACCGCTTCGTGGATCTTGAAAATCTTAAGGAGTTTATCGGGGCCGCGGATCTTTACATCACGCCCTACCTCAATGAAGCGCAGATCACCTCAGGCACCTTGGCCTACACGTTCGGGTCCGGCAAAGCGGTCGTTTCGACGCCCTACTGGCATGCCACGGAACTGTTGGCGGACGATCGAGGTGTACTGGTGCCATTCGGCGACGCCGGGGCGATCGCGCGCGAAGTCATCGCGTTGCTGGGGGACGACACCCGCCGGCATGCCATGCGTAAGAACGCTTACCGGCTGGGGCGCGAGATGATTTGGAGCAACGTCGCGCAGCTATACATGCGCAGCTTTGAAGCGGCGCGGCTGCAGGGTGCGGCGCGGTCGCGCAAATCCTTGATCAGCAAGACTCTCGACATGCGGCCGCGAGAACTGCCGGAATTGAAGTTAGACCATCTGATGCGCATGACCGATTCCACCGGAGTTTTTCAGCACGCTGTTTTCGGCATCCCCAATTTCTCCGAAGGTTATTGTACCGACGATAACGCACGAGCCTTCATCCTGGCGGTGCTGCTGTCAGAACTGGGCGAGGATGCGGGAAGCGCGCGCACGCTGGCCACCACCTCCGCTGCTTTTCTGCATCACGCTTTCGATCCCGAAACGAAACGCTTCCACAACCACATGAGCTTTGAGCGTGGCTGGCTGGACACTCAGGGTTCGGACGATTGCCAGGGGCGAGCGCTGTGGGCTCTCGGCATAGGCGTAGGACGCTCGCCGTTCCGGGGCTTCCAGATGATGGCCGGACAGCTCTTCGCGAAGGCGCTGCCATCTCTGATGGAGCTAACTTCGCCGCGGGCATGGGCCTTCGGTTTGATCGGCATTCACGAATACCTGCGGCGGCTCTCGGGCGACAGCCTGGTCAACCAGACGCGGGAGACCCTGACCAGCCGGCTTATGGATCACTTCGAGCGCAGCTCTCACCCGGACTGGCGCTGGTTTGAAGAGGAACTGTCCTACGACAACGCGAAGCTGGCGCACGCCCTGATTCTGAGCGGATCCGCCACCGGTCAAGCGGCAGTATTCGAACGAGGCCTGGAGGCTTTGCGCTGGCTGAACGAAATACAAACCTCAGAGAAAGGTCACTTCCGGCCGATCGGAAGCAATGGTTTCTACCGGCGCGGTGGAACACGCGCCACATTTGACCAACAGCCCATTGAGGCGCAAGCCATGGCCTCCGCCTGTTTGGAAGCGTATCGCGCCACTTCGGACATCTGGTGGTTCGAGCAGGCGCAACGAGCCTTCGATTGGTTTATTGGTTGGAACGATCTGGGTTTGGAACTCTACTCGCCAGAGAGCGGCGGCTGCGGCGATGGACTGCACGTGGACCGTGTGAATGGAAACCAGGGAGCCGAGTCGACGCTGGCGTTCCTGCTCTCCTTGGCGGAAATGCGGCTGGCGCAGAACATGGTCACCAGTTTTAAGGAGCCCATCGCCATTGGAGCGTAATGTCGATTCCCATACGGCGCACCTCCCTTATTCTGCGGCCGGACCCGTCACGCGTCCTGTTGCGGCCTTTCAGCCCGGGCGATTCCGAAAGGGCCAGTAGAATCATCCATCGAATTCTGGCGATTCCGGAAGAGCGGGTCTCGCTGCTGCTCAAAGAGATCTGCGCCGAGTTCTGCCGGCGCCATCAGAATATTCGCAAAGTATTCCTGGAGCGCTTCGAACAAGTTCGCGAGACGTTCCAGACCGATCAGGAACTCACGGAGCCGCGGCGGCAGTTGATCGGTTCCTATTTTTTGGCCGAATACTCGCTCGAAGCCGCGGCGTTGTTCAACCCGTCCATGGTCGCGCACCCGGATCAAACCGGTTTGCCGGCCGGAGCTCTGCGGTTCGTTCTGAGCCTGCGCGCCACTGGGGAAGGGCACATCTCCTCAATCACGTTTAGAACCGGTATTCTGCATGCCGATCATCGAATCGACGTGATAACACCTACCGGGTTTCTGACCGAGCCCACTCAAGTACCAAACCTGCTTTATCAGAAGGGGTTGTTCGAGCGAAAACTCAGCGAACTTGGATTGACTCGCGAATTTACGCGCCGGGTTTTGAACAAACTCGGGGTTTCGTTCACGCTGGAAGACCTGCGCGCCGGCCTTCAGGCCGAACAATTTCGCCTGCCGGATGGAATGTCGCAGGCGGATCAAAAAGAGTCGCAAGGCATCTGGATGCTGGCGCGTTCCAACTATGAGGTGCAATTCCAGCCCGACCAGGAACTCTCCGAGCGAATTATTTTTCCAGCTACTCCTTCGCAGCGCAACGGAATTGAGGACGCCCGGTTCGTTCGCTTCCAGAAGGATGACGGCACTCACATTTATTACGCAACCTTTACCGCCTACGACGGCATGGTGGTGATGCCTGAGCTGGTGGAGACTTCCGATTTCCTTTACTTCCGCTTCATCACATTGAACGGCCCAGCCGCGCAGAACAAAGGTATGGCGCTGTTCCCTCGGAAAATAAACGACCGCTATGCCATGCTCTCGCGGCAGGATAACGAGAACATCTATCTGATGTTCTCCGATAACGTGCACTTCTGGAACGAATGCAAGGCGCTGCTCAAGCCTGCGTTTCCCTGGGAACTGGTCCAGCTTGGGAACTGCGGATCGCCGATCGAGACAGACGCCGGCTGGTTGGTGCTCAGCCACGGCGTCGGCCCGATGCGCAAGTACTGCATCGGGGCGTTCCTGCTGGATCGCGACGATCCTTCTAAAGTGATTGGACGGCTTCGGGAACCATTGCTCAGTCCGAATCAAAAAGAGCGCGAAGGCTACGTTCCCAATGTCGTCTATACGTGTGGCGCGCTGCTACACCAGGGCGAACTGATTATTCCTTATGGCCTGGCGGATCAGGCCACGGGGTTCGCCATTGTCGCGCTGGCGGACGTGCTGGGGGCGATGAATTGAATCCAATGCGCCGGCTCGAAAATCGGGTTGGCAGACGAAAGCGTCTGCCCCACGGCCAACCAATTTCTTCCGCTTGATAGCGCCTTCGAAATGATCATCCCCAACAAAAAAATCGCGGTGCTGGCGCCCGTGGCCTGGAGGACGCCTCCCCGCAAGTACGGGGCCTGGGAGACCGTAGCCAGCAACGTCACCGAAGGCCTGGTGGCGCGCGGCTGGGACGTGACTTTGTTCGCCAGCCAGGATTCCGTGACCAGCGCGCATCTGCATGCCGTAGTGGATCGCGGCTACGAAGAAGACTCCACCGCCGATCCGAAAGTATCCGAATACCTGCACATATCGGAAGCATTCGAGCACGCTGCGGAATTTGACCTGATCCACAGTCACTACGACTTTATGGCGTTGACCTACACGCGCTTGGTGAAGACGCCCGTGCTCACTACCATTCACGGATTCTCGTCCTCCAGAATCATGCCGGTGTACGAGAAGTATCGTGATGGATATTTCGTCTCGATCAGCAACTCCGATCGCGCGCCGGGATTGAATTACCTGGCCACGGTCTACAACGGAATTGATCTTTCGTTGTACCCGCTGCAGAGATCGCGCGGCGGAGATCTAATCTTCCTCGGCCGGATTCACCCGGACAAAGGGGTCCATCTGGCGATCGCGGTGGCCCGGATGAGCGGACTGCCATTGCTCATCGCGGGCATTGTCCAGGATCAGGCATACTTCCGGGAGCAGGTGGAACCGCACCTTGACGAAACCATCCGCTACATCGGGCCCGTGGATGTGCCCGGCAAGAACGAATTGTTCGGACGCGCTCGCGCTCTGCTGCATTTGAATACCATCCCCGAGCGATTCGGGCTGGTGCTGGCGGAAGCCAATGCCGCAGGCGTGCCGGTGATCGCCATGGATCTCGGCTCCTGCCGCGAGGTGATCGAAGACGGGCGGACCGGGTTTCTGGTGAACAACGTCCATGAGGCGGTGCGGGCGCTGGCGCGGCTTTCCGAAATCGATGGCGTCGCCTGCCGCCGGCGCGTCCACGATCATTTTTCAGTAGACACCATGGTGTCGGCGTATGAACGTGTCTACGCGGCAATTTTCGAGATGGAAGAGAAGAGGCAGCATGAAGCGCGATATTGTTCGGCGATATAGCCAGAATCCCATTCTCACGAAAGCCGACGTCCCTTACCCGGTGGAAACGGTTCACAATGCGGCGGTAGTGAAGTATCAGGGCAAGTACATCATGCTGTTCCGCTCGCATCTGCGCACCGGGCGATCGATTATCGGCATCGCGCGGAGTTCCGACGGGTATCGGTTCACGGTGGATCCCGCGCCTTTCCTCACGCCGGCGCCGGACGGACCGTTCGCCGCTTACGAAGAATTCGGCGTCGAAGATCCTCGTGTGACGCAGATTGAAGACGAGTACCTGATCACCTACAGCGCATACTCGCGCAATGGCGTCCGAATCGCGTTGGCCAAGACCAGAGATTTCCGACAGCTTGAAAAATTCGCTCTCATAACAGAAGCGGACTATCGGAACGTGGTGATTTTCCCTGAGAAGTTTGCCGGGCTTTACGCGCGCCTGGACCGTCCGCATTCGGAGATCGCGCCCTGGTCCATCTGGATTTCCTACTCGCCGGATCTGCGCTATTGGGGAGAATCCCAGCTCATCATGCGGCCGGAGCCATATCACTGGGACGAAATGAAGATCGGCCCCGGTGCGCCGCCTATCAAGACGCCGCAGGGATGGCTCTCCATTTATCACGGCGTTTTTGAGACCATGGACGGGTCAGTGTATCGCTTGGGAGTGGCGCTGCATGATCTTCTGAACCCGGCCAAGATCGTGGGAGTGAGCGACTCATGGATTTTGCAGCCGGAGGACCCGTGGGAAATCACGGGATACGTTCACAACGTGGTGTTTACCTGCGGCGCGGTTGCCGAGCCCGATGGAACGGTGAAGATCTACTGGGGCGGCGCGGACACGGTGATGTGCGTCGGCGAGGCGAATGTCTCCGATCTAGTGGCGTTGTGCCTGGAGCATGGACGGCCGGCGAAGTGAGACGGCAATTGACCCCACGTGGTCAATCGACCGGATGTGGTCACGGCTCAGGTTGCCTGTCCATCGCCGGGCGTGTTTTCAGATGGCGATCCAAGTGCACCCTCTCTTTTGCTGGAAGGTGGCATCCACATGACCATTCCAAGATGGACCGGATTATTCGTTGTAACGGCGTCGCTGGCGATGGGCCAGGAATCGCTCGTGAGCAGCAGCGACGATCCCCGGCCGATCACTGCCGAACAGCGTGTCGCTTGGGCGCTTGCGAATACTCTGGGGCCTCAGGCCATTATTGGCGAAGCATTCAGCGCTGGGTTCGGAACATGGAAAGACAAGCCGGTTGAGTTTGGGTCGCATTGGGATGGCTTTGGCAAGCGCGCCGGCATGGACCTGAGCGAGGCCGCGGTGAGTCACACCATGGAAGCAGGGCTGGGCGCCATCTGGGGCGAGGATCCGCGATACTATCGCGATGCCGGCGCTCCCTTCAAGAATCGATTGGGCCACGTGTTTAAGATGACGTTTCTGGCCAGGAATCGAGATGGCGGCCTGATGCCGGCTTATGCCCGCTTCATTGCGATTCCCAGCAGCAGCGCGCTGGCGGACACCTGGCGGCCCGAGAGTGAGCGCTCCTTCGGGAACGTGGGCGCCCGCATTGGCCTGGCAGTGTTGGGCCGGATTGGAACCAACGCGTGCATTGAGTTCTGGCCGGACATCCGCCGGCGCTTCTTCCATGGAAAGCCCGAATTATCAAGCTACGCAAATTTGCAGCCGCACTGATGACCAAGCCCGCTGTGTCACAAAACGGGTCGGGTGTTCGGACCGCCGCGATCCTGGTCGCGGTGATTGCGATTCTCTATCTGGCCCGCGAGATCCTGATTCCTCTGGTATTCGCCATAGTCCTCGCGCTGGTGCTTTCGCCCGCGGTGTCCTGGCTGCACAAATTGGGTCTGGGACGTCTTCCGGCGGTGCTGCTCCTCATGCTGGTCTCGATCGCGATCGCAGGCGGAGCCGGCTGGGTGATCTTCAATGAGCTGGTGGAAGTGGTCAACGACCTTCCCAGTTACCAACAGAACATTCATAACAAAATTCAGGCGATGCGCGCGCCCGGCAAAGGAGCCGTCGGACGGGCGGCAGCGAGCGTACAAGAGCTCGGGAAGGAACTGTCTAGTCCTGCGGCGCCTATCGCTCCGCCGGCTCCGATACATGGCCGGCGCAGGGTAAGTGAATCTGGCGCGACTGTTCCAGTGGAGATTATGGCGGAACCGGCCAACGAGTTTGACTATGTTCGCCAACTGGCCACGCCCATTTTGGGGCCTCTTGCTATCCTCGGCATGGTCCTGATATTCAGCGTGTTCCTGCTGACCGAACAAAACGATCTGCGCAATCGAGTTTTCCGGTTGGCCGGGCTGGACCATCTCAATGTGATGACCCAGGCCTTGGATGATGCAACGCGGCGGGTCAGCCGGTATCTGATGATGCAGCTGCTGGTGAATGCGATTTTCGGCGTCTTGTGCGGGACCGGACTGTACTTTATCGGCGTTCCGTATGCGGTTTTGTGGGGCGGTGTCGCGGCAATTCTCCGCATTGTCCCCTATGTTGGATCGCTGGTAGCAGCGTCATTGCCGTTGCTGCTCTCACTCGCGGTTTTCGATCATTGGATGCCTCCACTGCTGGTATTCCTGCTGTTCGCTACGTTGGAACTGGTCACCGGCAACTTCGTTGAGCCCTGGCTCTACGGGATGCATACCGGGATCTCCGCGCTGGCGATCCTGCTGACCACGGTGTTTTGGGCGGCTTTGTGGGGGCCAGCCGGCCTGATTCTGGCGATGCCACTGACGGTGTGCGTGGTGGTTTTGGGCCGCCACGTTCCCCAACTTTCGTTTCTGCATATCTTGCTCGGCGACCAGCCGGTGCTGGCGGCGGACGCGCAGGTATATCAGCGCTTGCTGGCGATGGACGATCATGAAGCGCGAGCCGTTGCGGATGTCTACCTGAGCGAGAATTCCCTGGTTCAACTGTACGATTCGGTCATCATACCGGCGCTCACCATGGCGGAGCAGGATCGGCACAAAGGAGCGCTCGATCCCGCTCGGGAGGAGTTCGTTTTCCTGAGCATTAAGGAAATGATCGCTGAATTTTCCGAACAAACAGATTCATCAGAGCCGGCGGATCCGGACAGTTCAGCCGCGGGCGGCCGCATACTCTGTCTACCAGTGAACGACGAAGCGGACGAGATCGCCGCGGCGATGTTGGCACAACTTCTGGACCAGGCCGGCCGTCCTGCTCTGGCGCTTCCCTTGGATCCTTCTCTGCAACACCTGACCGCTATCGTGGAGCCGGCTCGGAGTGACGTATTCTGCCTGTCCGCCGTGCCTCCCTTCGCGTTTGCCCACGCCAGAACCTTAAGCCGGTTGCTGCAGGTACGGTTTCCACGTATCAAGATCGTAATCGGAGTGTGGGGATTCAGCGGCGATACCGAGAAGGCCCTGCAGCGTTTTCAACCGAAACGCCCGGACAAGCTGGTGACCAGCCTGGGAGACGCAGTTGCATACTTCGCCGGCTCCACTCCAGCCTCGAAGGACCAATCGGTCACCGCTCTTGCGGCGTTGTAAAACGCGAAGAAAACCGAGCCGCGACCGCCAGGAAGCGCTTCGACGATCGCAGAACTCAGCGGCGCACGTGGTTGCGCTCCCTCGCGGTCGCGGCTCGGATACACATCGAAGACGGTGCGGAAATGATGTGGCCAGACTCGTGCTCTACAAAACAATATGAAAATACTCAAACCGTTCCTCTCCGCGCTGGCGGTACTCTTGGTTGCAACCCTGGCGGGGTGCTCAGCAAGAGCCACCAAATCGCCCGACGTTTCCGATAGCATTCGCAAATCGCTGGATAACGCGAACTTCAAAGATGTTTCAGTCACCCAGGATCGCGAAAAAGGCGTCGTGACGCTGGCTGGACACGTGGCCGCCGAGGGCGACAAGGCCCAGGCTGAATCCATTGCCAAGTCCATGGCGGGAGACCAGGTAGTGGCGAACCAGATTGCGGTAATTCCTACAACATCCGCAAGCGATGCCAAGAAAGTGAACTCCGACCTGGATCAGGGCATCGAAAAGAACGTGGACGCGGCTCTCATCCAAAGCGGGATCAAAAAGGGCGTGAAGTACGAGGTCAAGAGTGGCGTTGTCACTCTGACTGGCGAGGTTGGTTCTGAAGCGCTGCGCACCCAGGCCCAGACTGTCGCTTCCACAGTCCCGAATGTCCAGCAGGTGGTGAACGAACTACAGGTTAAGAATCAAAAGGCCACTTCGTCCAATTGAAGGGAAGAGCACCGGCTCCTTCACGGTCGCGGCTCGGTAACGCCCTTTCCGAACCGCGAGCGTAAGTGTAAGGGGCTGTGAAAAAATCGGGAAGCACGCGGGGTTGGCAGACGGAAGCGTCGCCCCACATTGACGCACCAGGATTTACGATTAAGTGGCGCAGGCGCTTTCGCCTGCGAACCGATTTTTTCACAGCTTCTAAGCTAAGCGACCGGTGCCTTTGACACGGTCCAAGAGCGTAAGCGACCTGGAAGAGAAGTTAGAGCTCTTTGCGGGAGATGCCCAGCTTTCGCATCATGGCATTCAATGTAGTCCGCGGCATTCCCAGACGAGTGGCGGCCTCGCTGACCACCGCGCCGGTTTCGCGGAGCACCCGTATGATGTGCTCCCGCTCCACTTGCTCCAGCGTTTGGCTGCCGGCGGGTTCCATTGCATCGGCCCTTATTTCGGCCAAGGGAGCGCGCAGGTTAGGGCCTCGGGATAGAATGACAGCCCTTTCAATGAAGTTTTCGAGCTCGCGAACATTGCCCGGCCATGTCCAGCTCACCAAGGCGCGCATCGTATCAGTAGGGATCTTGTCAATCTGCTTATCCATTTTCGCGGCGTACTTTTGGGTGAAGTGCCGCGCCAGAATGGGTATATCCTCCGGATGATCGCGCAAGGGCGGCGTGGTGATGGGGAAAACTTTCAAGCGGTAGTATAGATCGCTTCGAAAAAGCTTGTCGCCCATCATCTGCGTCAGATTTCGATTGGTGGCAGCCACCAGCCGGACATCGATGGGGATGGTTTTGGTCCCGCCCAGCCTCTCGAAGGCTTTCTCTTGTAAAGCGCGGAGCAACTTGGGCTGCAGATCCAGAGGGATGTCGCCCACTTCATCCAGAAAAAGAGTGCCGCGATTGGCCATCTCGAAACGGCCGATCTTTTGGGAAAGGGCGCCGGTAAAGGCGCCGCGCTCGTAACCGAACAGCTCGCTTTCGAGCAGGCCGGTGGGGATGGCTGCACAGTTCAGAGTAATGAAAGGCCGCTCGCGCCGGGGGCTCATGCTATGAACGGCCCGCGCGATCAACTCCTTGCCGGTGCCCGTTTCACCCAGAATGAGCACGGTGGCATCAGTGGGGGCGACCACTTCCACCTGCGAGAGAATACGCTTCAGAGCGGCGCTTCGGCCGACAATTTCCGTGAAATCGTTCTTCACGTCCGCGTCCTCGGCCGCGCCCTCGTTCTCAACGCTCTCCTCGCGGTCGCGCTCGCGCAGATCCTGCACAAATGTGATCCAGCGAAATGGCGAGAGCTTCAATACCGCCGTGGCGACCAGAACCGGGACGCGCGTTCCGTCCTTGCGAGTGAGCTCCTTTTCAAAGGGCGTGCAGGCTCCGAATCTCAAACCCTCTTCGTGCGCCAATTCGTCCAGGGCGAGATATTCCGGCGGAGTGAGGTCGGGCCAATGCAGGCGGCCAGCGAGCAAATCTTCGCGAGAGTAGCCTACCAGGTCCAGGAACGCGTCATTCGCTTCGGGAATCCGGTCAAACTCGCCGGAAACGATGCCGGCGATAGTGGTCTCTGCAGGCAGGCGACGGAGACGCGCCCGCGATTTCCGCAACTTCTCGTCCCGCTGGTGGCGCTCGCTAAAATCGCGAACCACTCTCGCGAAGCCCTGCAGATCGCCGTTTTCATCTTTGAGGGCCATGGTGATGACGTTGGCCCAAAAACGCGATTCGTCTTTTTTCAGACACCAGCCTTCATTCCCGAAATGGCCTTGGACCGCGGACCTGGCCAGTTCTTCCCGCAACCTGACGGGAAGCGTGTCTTCGGAGGGATACAGCAACGCCACGTGCTCGCCGATGGCCTCAGCAGCGGTATAGCCGTAAAGCCGTTCGGCTCCGGAATACCACGCCACCACCCTTCCTTCGACGTCCAACAAAAAGAGCGCATAGTCCTGGACCCACGCCGGAATCTTCGCGCCGGCCGCCAGCGCTTCGGCTTCCGTTTCCACCTGGACGTTTTTGTCGCGCAGCACCAAAAGGTGGCGCACCGGCAACACGTTCCCCTTGGCTGTGTACTCCACTTCGCGCGGATTTCCATCCGGCCCGAGCAGGCACAGCGTGCCCTTCTGCTCGCCGCGTTCTAGAAATTCCTGCCATAATCCGGAGACTTGCGGTTTGAAGCTGGGCTCGACGAAATCGTCCAAACTACGCCCGATGATCTCTTCCCGTGGTAGTCCGAGCAGCTTCCCAGCGCCGGAACTGGCGTCCCGGTAATGACGGTCGTTGTCGGTGATCAGAATGGGCGCGGAGGGATGGTAGACGATAGCCCGAAACAGCAGTTCGAGTTCTTTCGGGCCGTTTTCCGCGAGCCAAGTGGAGGTTTGTGGCAATAACGCTGTGGAGGGCATTGGCTTATTCTCTGGCGAGGACCCAATAATAGCGCCAATCCCTCAACAGCGCTGTTCTGTTTTGACCACATTTGGTCGAAATGACCTTGCGCGGTCACTTTGGCGAAATGAAAACAATCATCGGTCACTCACGGTTTCCATGGGGATGCGGCCCACCAAAGGTCATGAAGTCGAGGTTGTTGGCAGGGCGAAAGCGCCTGCCCCACGTTGGCCTAGTGGGGCAGGCGCTTTCGCCTGCCAACCCGCGTCTTCAACGGAGCCCGTGACTTAGCGGATTTTTCACCGCTTCTTACCCGGAAACAGCGTCCCGAACCGAAAGCGGTAGGCGACCGGTTAGTGCACAGCCACGGACGCCGTGGCGGGGATATCGGAGCTGGCTTCGCCGGCGGAGGAAATATCCTGGGCGCCGGTATGCTTGAGCACGTCCTTGGCGCTCGCGATTTGTTCCGAAGTATCGCAGTGCACCGAGAGAAGAACTCCGCCTGCCTTGATTCTTCCTTCGAAGCGCTTTGCCTCGTACTCAGGAATTCCCAGACCAACCAGTGCGCCTATCAAGCCACCCACCGCGCCGCCCACTCCGAGGCCAGCCAGGGCAGCCATGATGGGACCGGCGGCAATGAATGGACCAACGCCGGGGATGGCCAACATTCCAATTCCCGCCAGCAAACCCAAAGTCCCGCCGATGGCTCCGCCAGCGGTTACGCCGGTAGCCGTTCCCTCAGGCGCCTTGGTGTTCTTTTCGTGGGCAAAGTCTTTGGTGCTCTCGTTGTCGGGCAGCAGAACTGAGATGTCGTCGTTGTGGAAATGGGCAGCCAGCAACTGATCGACAGTGTATTCCGCTTGAGCGGCGTTTTGGTAAATTCCGAATACGGCCGTTTTTTTACTAGTCATTTTAGATCTCCTTCGGGTTTGTACAAGAGCAGGCGTATGGCCAAGTTCCGCACTGTCGGGCGGCGACGCGATTACTTGGAATTGATGCCGGCGAAAGCGCACAGCGAAACTGGAATCAGCTGTGGCGCAATGCAACCGTCCAGTGGCGACGGATTTAACCAGCGCGCCACATCCTCAAACTGAGTGAGGCTTCGTCGTGAGAGTGCGGTCGGTCCCAATCAGATGAAGGCGAACCAGTGCACTGTCGAGTTCGCGGACCAGGAGATCGTCCTCGACGACCAAGATTGTTGCTTAGGCGAAATCAAGCAATCGGGGCGCCAGCGGCCATTATCAGGCCTACACTCTTCCCGATCTGTTCAAGAGTGCTCACTCCACTGACAATTGTGTTCCATTCTGACCATCATTCGAGAACGGCAGAGCCTATGATTCCTGCATGGACGAACTGCTAAGCGGGTACGCCAGCTCCTCTTCGGCGCATGCCAGCGCAGTTCAAGACTTGAGGGCGCTTTCCGAGACGCGGCACACTCGCAGCGCGTACCTGGCGGCGCTGGACGTCGTGGAAAAAGCCTGGCAAGAATGCCAGCGCGCCCGGCTTGACTTTCGGCAGCCGCGAAAGAAACCACGATGAGCGGCGGAAGTGAATTTAGTCCCCGGAATCATGCAGCACGATATTCAGCAATGAGCTGTGAACTTTCAGTCCGCCGTTGTACTCGATAAATCCCAGTTTCCGGAATCGGTTCATGAAAAAGCTGACTCTCGAGCGAGTGGTGCCGACAATCTCAGCCAATGTTTCCTGGCTGATCTTGGGAATCACCGGCTCCGCTTTGCCTTCCTTGCCGAAGTTAGCCATCAGCAGAAGCACCCGCGCCAGGCGCTTTTCGCTGGAGTTGAACAGCTGATCCACCAGATCTTCTTCAATCCGAATATTGCGGGAGAGCAGGTAGTGCAGGAGCAACTCGGAAAAGGCGGGCTGATTGTGGAGCAAACGAATCACACCCCGCTTTTCCAGCCGCATAATTGAGCACTCCGACATTGCGGCGGCGCTGGCCATGCGTAGCGGCTGGCCGGCCAGGCAGCCTTCTCCAAAAAAATCGTCGGTCCCCAGAATAGCCACCACCGCTTCCTTACCTTGTTTGGAGACAACGGTGAGCTTGATTTTGCCGGTCTGAATGTAGAAGATGGCGTCCGCCGGGTCGCCTTGCGAGAAGATCCTTTGGTTCTTCGTGTAATCCGCCAACGTCCGGCCTTTGCCGACCTTGGCCAGAAACGATTTGGGATCGAAGGTCAATTCTGCTTTTCGCCTCATTAAGAACGAGTATAAAGGTCTTCGGGGTCAGGAGCCGGGGTTGTTCCGGGACGTCGCGCCGATTGGGACATCCCTCCAGTGCAGTGCCACGCCAGGCCGGCGACCTGGAATTCCCCGCGTCATGCCGCCGTCACATTACAACAAGCCAAGCATGTAAGCAATGAGGAGAATTATCAGGACCGTTCCCAGCCCGATGCCGGCGCCGCCGCCGACGCCCCAACGGCTATGGCCGTAGTATCCTCCACCACCGCCAAAAAGCAATATCAGAATGATTATAAGTATCAACATTGTCGTTTCTCCTGTTTTCTTCCACGCTGCGGCAAGAACGGACAGCCCCAGTTTCGTGGCACGCTGGAACTGTCCGAGTCCAAAGGTTTACTGAGTGCGTTCGGCTGAATCGCGATGCAGCGCGTGTTCAAACCTTCTCGCGACTTGCGGCGTCTTAAAGTCGCCGGTTAGGATTTCACGATTGGTTGCGTCATGACCGTAGAGTTCCCGATTAGTTTCCTCATCCGGACGAAGCGTCGCGCCTTCCAGCGAGATGCCTGCGAACAGCCCGTGCGAACGGGAATACGACAGCATTTCCGCGTGCATCATGGCATCCGTCTCAGCGCTGGTATCGCGCCCAATGGGACCCGCGGCGACGGTGGCTTCTCCGCCGAGCGTGAACTTATCGGATAAAAGGCGCTTCATTCCGCCATCGTTCATCACCAGCAACACAACATCGGTGTCCGAAACGCCGATCTGAAATCCGAAACTGCCGCCTTCCGAGCGCATGGCAGCCGGAGCGCTCCAGCCTGAGCCACCTTCCCGGCGGCAAACCGCGAAACCGCGGCCGTACTTCGCGCCGAAGATGAATCCAGCCTTTTTCATGCCCGGCACCACCACCACGCAGTGCGCTTTATCGAGCAGATCTTGAGGAATACCATTGTCGGCAGCCCTCATCATATCGGTCAGCGTGTCGGCTGAAGCGTCCAGCCTGTCGTCAACCTTGACTTCCCGGTCCGCCGCGAACGCGACGGTACCCATGGTGCCGGCAATTGCCAACATTGCTACAAGTGTTCTACTCATCTAGAGTTCTCCTATTCGCCTTTCCTAAGAGCAAGGCGACGTCCAATGTGACATCCACTGCTGACTTGGCCGTGCGAATGCACTCTGTGACGCCGTATGAAACAGAAAATGGCGCATCGAACGTCTGCTCCCGCTTCAGAGACCGCTTCCTTGCGCCCGAATCGAAACATTCCTGGGTGACCATCCTTGGTCAAGTGACCACATATCGTTACTCGAGGATTAGAAATGCTCCGAAGGAGCGGAAGAGGTAAACAATGCTTTGGACAGTAATTGCGATTTTCTTGATCCTATGGTTGCTGGGCTTTAGCCTGCACGTGGGAGGAAGCCTGATCCACCTGCTGCTGGTAGTGGCAGTTATCATTTTCGTGATTAATCTGGTGAGCGGGCGCCGCGGGACAGCCTGAAGTAGGAGCGAGCGCGGAAGAGGTTGGTGGGCGGTCGCGGGCTCGAACCGCGGACCTCCTGCTTGTAAGGCAGGCGCTCTAACCAGCTGAGCTAACCGCCCGGTGGCGTGTCATCAACATCATAACAGGACGGCGCAGCTAAGCTAGGACACTTCGAAAAGTGTCACAATCCCCACGCCGCGCGTTCACAGCAGCCCTATTCTGGACTTGCTATGCCCCGCATTGAACTGAATGCTGCTCCTCGCGCCCGGCGGTTTTATTGCCTGGCTGCTCTCCTGCTCGGCAGCTCGACCGGGTGCGCCTTGCTTCTTCCTGGTCGAGATTGGCGGCTCACTGGCAGCTCAAATACGCGCACTCTTCTCGCTTCGGATTCTCCTGCGATAAGGAAATTGCCGGCAGAAGAGGATGCTCACAAAGAAGTGGTCTCGCGTTTCTTTCGCGAGCCACACACCCAGGAAGAGAGCATTGAACACATGAAGGATATGCTGCAGCATCCCGATCAATACCCTCCCGGCCGGCCCGAATTTCTAAAAGCCATGGCCCAAATGCCCGGAGTATACGTACCCGGAAGATCATATTGCGACATCATCGAGCAATCCAAATCGAGATGCGGACGGCGCCCTTGGAGACAGCTACTTGTGTACTGGTTCAAGTCACCACCGGACCCTCACATGGACAACGCGGCTGGGTCTGTTGGGATGAAGTGCAAATGCAAGGCCAGTTTCCTTGAAAAGCTCCGCCCCCTGCTGCCGCCACTCTAACGAGTGATTTAGGTTGACATTCACCGCCCCTTGGCGCTACCGTCGCTCCATGGCCCTCGAACATTTTGACTGGGAAATTGGGGACGTCCTGGTCGTGAATCTCACCGGCCCCATTACGCTTGGCCCCGGCACCCGTGAGTTCCGGCAATTGATCACCGACACGCTCGAGCGCGGCCACAAGAACATCCTGTTGAATATGGCCGAGGTCTACTACATCGATTCCAGCGGCCTGGGCGAACTCGTTGCCGCCTACACCGCAGCCACGCGCCGCGGCGGAAAACTCAAGCTCATGAAGCTTACCCAGCGGGTTCAGGATGTTGTGCAACTCACCAAGGTCTATCGAATCTTCGAGGTCTTTGACGATGAAACCGCCGCCGTCCGCAGCTTTGAAGTAATTCCCCGTCCCGAACCTGAACCAGGCCCGAAACCAGCCGGGTCCTGAAGCTCCATCCCTGATTCCTGCTGTAAAATAAGAGTCCGCCCCTAAGGCATCCATGACTCAACCCGCCGCTGGCCTCAAGGCCACTCCGCTCAACGCCGCGCATCGCAAAATGGGCGCCAGAATGGTCGATTTCGGCGGCTGGGATATGCCCGTCCAGTATTCCGGCATCCTCGAAGAACACCACGCCGTCCGCAAAAACGTTGGTCTGTTCGACGTCAGCCACATGGGCGAAGTCGAAATCCATGGCCCCGATGCGTTCGCTCTTACCGACCAGGTCTCCACCAACGCCGTGGCGAAACTCAAAATCGGCCAGGCTCAATACTCCGGCTTGCTCTACGAACACGGCGGTTTCGTCGACGACATCCTGGTCCACAAAGTTTCGGACCATCACTACTTCATCTGCGTGAACGCATCCAATCAGGAGAAAGATTTCGAACACATCGCCGCCGCCAATAAGCTGAACGCTACAGTCGACTTCGCCAGCGATCGTTATGCCCAGCTCGCCATCCAGGGCCCCAAAGCGCTGCCCACTTTGCAAAAGCTGACTGCTACCGATCTCGCTCCCATCCAGTACTATCACTTCACCGACGGCGCGGTCTCCGGCACTCCAGCCCGCATCGCCCGCACCGGCTACACGGGCGAGGACGGCTTCGAGATCTACATCGCGCCCAGTCAAGCCGAGCGAATCTGGTTTGAGATTCTGGATGCCGGCGCCGAATTCGGCATCAAACCCTGTGGACTGGGCGCGCGCAACACGCTGCGCCTCGAATCCAAAATGGCGCTCTATGGGCATGAAATCCATGCGTCCATAACACCGTATGAAGCGGATCTGGCCTGGATCGTCAAACTGGACAAGGGCGATTTCATTGGGCAACCGGCGCTCGCCAAACAGAAACAGCAAGGCATCACCCGCAAGCTGGTGGGTTTTGAGATGACCGGTCGCGGCATCGGCCGCGACGGCTACGAAGTTTATCTGGACGGCGCTCCCGCCGGCTGGGTCACCAGCGGCGGCCCGTCTCCCACGCTCGGGAAAAATATCGGGCTGTGCTATCTTCCCTCTGAGCGTGCCAAACCCGGCCAACCAATTCAAATCATGATTCGCAATCAGCCGGTGGAAGCGGTCACGGTTCCAACGCCATTTTACAAACGAGCCAAATAATCAATGTATCCAGCAAACTTTCACTACACCAAAGAGCACGAGTGGGTCCGCGTCGAAGGCGGCATCGGAGTGGTCGGCATCACCGATCACGCGCAGCAGGAACTGGGCGACATCGTCTACGTCGATCTTCCGAAACCGGGCACGCATCTGGATCAAGGCAAGACCCTCGGGTCTGTCGAATCCGTGAAAGCCGTTTCCGACATCTACGCGCCCGTCTCCGGCGAAGTAACGGAAATCAATCCACTGCTCTCCACCTCGCCTGAAAAATTGAACGAAGATCCGCACGGCGACGCCTGGCTTGTTAAAATCAGATTGTCGGCCCCTGACGAAATTAAGCGTCTTCTCTCCGCCGAAGATTATCAGAATTATGTAGGAGCTGAGGAAGCCGGGCATTAAGCCGGATTTTCTCCACACCAATCACCATTGCGCTATCTACCGAAGTCAGATCTCGAACGCCGCGAGATGCTGTCCGCCATCGGCGTCAACTCTCTGGAGGACCTGTTTTCGCACCTCCCGCCTGAAGTCCGTTTGAATCGGCCGCTGGCCATCCACCATGGAAAATCGGAGTACGAAATCGTCGATTACTTCCGTGCGCGCGGCGACGAAAACGCCAATGGATTCGCGTCCTTCCTGGGCGCCGGCGTCTACCATCATTACCGGCCGGTGCTGGTGGATACCGTGGTCTCCCGCGGCGAGTTTCTGACCTCCTACACGCCTTACCAAGCTGAAATCGCGCAAGGCACCCTCACCACCATCTTCGAATTCCAGACCATGATCTGCCAGTTGACCGGTATGGAAGTGGCCAACGCTTCCATGTACGACGGCTCAACCGCGGTGCCCGAAGCCGCCATGATGGCCATGCGGCTCACCGGGCGCGACCGCATTCTGGTCTCGCGCACCGTTCATCCCGAATATCGCGAAGTCCTGCTCACCTATGCGCAGCACCAGGGCATGCCGGTGGCCGAATTCGGCTATCTGAAAGACGCCGGAACGCTGGACGCCGCCGATCTCGAAAGCAAGATCGACGCCCAAACCGCAGCCGTGATTATTCAATCGCCGAATTTCTTCGGAATTGTGGAAGATGTGAAGCGCGCGGCCGAAATCGCCCATAAGCATGGCGCGCTGCTGATCTTTGTTTTCGCCGAAGCCGTCTCGCTCGGCCTGCTGGAGCCTCCGCGCGACGCCGATATCGTCGCCGGCGAGCTGCAGTCCTTCGCCATTTCGCCCGTCTATGGCGGACCGTTCGCCGGCATCATCGCCACCAAGGAAAAGTTTATGCGCCAGATCCCCGGCCGCCTGGTCGGCGAGACCAAGGATACGCGCGGCAATCGCGCCTTCTGCCTCACCCTGGCCACTCGCGAGCAGCACATCCGCCGCGAAAAGGCGACTTCCAACATCTGCACCAACCAGGCTCTCATCGCTCTAATGGCCACTGTTTTTATGACCGTTTATGGCAAAGAGGGCTTGCGCGAGCTGGCTGAGCAGAACCTGGCGAAAGCGCACTACCTGGCCTCGAAACTTCCGCTGCGATTTTCAGGACCGTTCTTCAACGAGTTCGTGGTCTCCACCAACGGCCGCACGCCGGATCAAATTAACGAGGCGCTGCTGGACAAAAAAATAATCGGCGGCCTTCCGCTGAAACGCTACTATCCGGAGTTGGATGGCAATAATATGTTACTCTGCGCCACCGAAATGTCCCGCCGCGAATCGATGGACGCAGCCGCGGAGGTGTTCGCGAAATGATCAAAAAAGTCCGCCAGCACATCAATCAGAATGAGCCGCTGCTGTTTGAAAACAGCTCACCCGGCAAACGCGGCTATCAGCTCCCCGCCCTGGATGTCCCCCCTGTGGACGCGGCGGCCGTGCTTGGGCCTGGCAACACGCGCGCCGAAATCGAGGGCTTTCCCGAAGTGAGCGAGGTGGAAGCCATTCGTCACTTTACGCGCCTCTCCACGCACAACTACGCCATCGATCTGGGCCTTTATCCGCTGGGCTCCTGCACCATGAAATACAATCCGCGCGTGAATGAGCAAGTGGCGCGCATCGAAGGCCTGGCCTGGGCCCATCCTTATCAGCCGGAATCGCTCTCGCAAGGCATTCTCGAAGTAATGGGGACGCTAGAAAAAATCCTCGCGGAGATCACCGGCATGGATGCGGTCACACTGCAGCCGGCCGCCGGCGCCCACGGCGAATTTACCGGCATCTTGTTAATCCGCGCGCTGCTGCAGTCCCAGGGCAATCCCCGCAAGAAACTCCTGATCCCGGATTCCGCGCACGGCACCAATCCCGCCACGGCAACCATGGCCGGATACAAAGTGGAAAATATCAAGTCGAACGAACGCGGCATGGTGGATGTGGAATCGCTGGCGCGCGCCGTGGATGAAGATGTTGCCGCGTTGATGATCACCAATCCCAACACCCTCGGCGTCTTCGAACAGAACATCACGCGTATCGCGGAAATCTTGCACTCCAAAGGCGCGCAAGTTTACATGGACGGCGCCAACATGAACGCGCTGGTGGGCGTGGCGCGCCCCGGCGATTTCGGCATCGACGTGATGCACCTGAATCTGCATAAAACATTTTCCACCCCGCATGGCGGAGGCGGCCCCGGTTCAGGACCCGTAGCCGTAAAGAAGCATTTGATTCCGTTTCTTCCGAAACCGCGCCTGGAGCGCAGGGATGAGCGCTGGACCTGGAATTACGATCGCCCTCAATCGGTCGGCCGCGTTCGCGCCTTCTACGGCAACATCGGCATGCACGTGCGCGCCCTCGCCTACATCATGGCCCACGGTGGCGACGGCCTGCGCAACGCCACTCTGGACGCGGTGCTCAACGCCAACTACATCCGCGCGCTGATTGAGCCCTACTACGACCTGCCGCATAAAGCGCCCACCATGCACGAATGCGTCTTCAGCGATGAGCGCCAAACCAAGCGCGGCGTCCACACCGGCGATATCGCCAAGCGCCTGATCGATTACGGATTCCATCCTTACACCGTCAGCTTTCCGCTGATCGTGCACGGCGCCATGATGATTGAGCCCACCGAAACCGAAAGCAAGGCCGAACTGGATCTATTCGTGGACGCACTGATCTCCATCGCCGGCGAAATCGACACCAATCCCGAACTGGTCCTGAAAGCCCCGCACCACACCCGCACCAGCCGCGTGGATGAAGTAACCGCCGCCAGAAAGCCAATAGTTCGCTGGAAGCCGTAGCGCCCGCGACCGTAAGGGAGCCGGGTCGACGCGTGTGTGAAAATCAGTTGGCAGGCGTTGGTGCGAGTGGGGCAGGCGCTTCCGCCTGCCAACCGGCGTCTTCAACGGAGCCGATGCTTTTTTAGCCCGTTACTTATGCTTGATCCGGCTACACGCCGTCTCCGCCCCCGTCGGATCCAGCGCCGCCTTCCCTTCCTGAATGTCCACAATCTTCCCATCCGTGTCCACAATGAACGTCACTCGATTGGCAATCCCCATCTGCGGGATCAACACGCCATACAGCTCGGAAACCTTCCGCATGTGATCGCTGAGCAATGGATAGCCGAGGTTCAGCTCCTTCTTCCAGTGCGCTAGAGTCGGGCCGAAGTCAGTGCTAATCGCCAATATCTGTACGTCCATATCGTTGAATTTTGCGATACCAGACTGGTACGCGGTTATTTCCTTCGTTCAACCACCGGTGAACGCGGCCGGAAAGAAGGCCAACACCACAACCTTCTTGCCGCGAAAATCGGAAAGCTTCACATCCTTATTCGTCTCCGAATCGGGAAGCGCGAAATCAGGAGCTTCATCTCCGATTTTGAGATTCGTTTTCGGCGGCGTGATCTGCTGAGCCGTAAGAACAGCCGCAAACGCCGAGCACATCAATAGCGCACTGATGCCTTTCATTTTTTCTCCTTTGTCGTGGGGCAGGCGCTTCCGCCTGCCAACTCTTTGCGATCAGAGTAGCACGCACCCGCTCGCCTATGGCACCATAAAAAATTACACAACGTGTCCGCCCCCCTCCAAACTCCGCCCGCGATTGAAGTGCGCGACTTAGTCAAGCGCTACCAGAAATCGAAAACCAATGCCGTGGATGGCGTCACCTTCCAAGTCCGCCGCGGCGAGATTTTCGGACTCCTGGGACCCAATGGCGCCGGCAAAACCACTTGTATCGGCGTCCTCATCACCTCCGTCATCCCCACATCGGGATCAGCCGCCATCATGGGACTCAACGTCGCCACGGATCCCATCGGCATCAAGCAGCACATCGCCGTGGTCCCGCAGATGAGCAACCTGGACCGCAGCCTCAAGGTTCGTGAAATCCTCACCTTCCACGCCGCCTATCACAGCATCGGTCGCAAAGAGCGCGAAACAAAAGCGGACCAGCTTTTGGAAGAACTCGGCCTCGGCGAACGCAAGAACGACAAGGTGAACCGTTTTTCAGGAGGCATGGCCCAGCGCCTCATGATCGCCCGCGCGCTCATGCATTCGCCCAGCGTTCTGTTTCTCGATGAACCCACCAACAATCTGGATCCACAGTCCCGGCTGTTCCTGTGGGATCGCATCCGCGCCTTGAACCAGCAGGGGCTCACCATCCTGCTCACCACGCACGATATGGACGAAGCCGATCGCCTCTGCGAACGCGTCGCCATCATGGATCAAGGCAAGATTCTGGTGAACGACACGCCCACGGAACTGAAGAAAATCATCCCCGGAGGCAACGCACTCGAGATCCGCGTAAAAATTCCGGATTCCGGCGACGGCAGCGCCCGAGAGCGTCTGCGCACTTCGCTGCAAACGCTCCCCGGCGTCAGCAAGGTCGAAAATGTTGAGCAAGTTGAGAACAACGCGCCAAACGCCAAGCCGGTCTCGCCGCCTGCCGGTCCTTGGGCCAAATTCGCTCCAGCCGCGGCCGCGCCTCCCGAAGAGGAACCCGGCGTGGTGACATATAGAGTCTATGCCGAATCCGCCGGATCGCTGGTTGGCTCGGCCGCGCAGGCCGTGCTCGCCGCCGGCGCGGAAGTCCGCGATCTGCACCTCAAGCAGGCCACGCTCGAAGAAGTTTTTATTTACCTCACCGGGAGACACTTGCGCTGATGCGCCCCAGGTCCAAATTTTCGCTCGCTGTAAGCGCGCTCTTGGCGATTCTCGAGCGCGACATGGTGGTCACCGGCCGCGAATTCGTCGCCTTTCTTTTGCAGGCCCTCATGCAGCCGCTGTTCTTCCTGTTCATCTTCGGTAAAGTGCTGCCGAACATCGGCCTGGCCGCGGGAAATTTTGTCGCATTGATGCTTCCGGGAATCGTGGCGCTCACTACCCTGCTGGCCGCGATACAGGGCGTAACATTGCCTCTAGTGCTGGATCTCGGATTCGCCCGCGAGATTGATGACCGTTTGCTGGCGCCGCTCCCGGTCTGGCTGGTGGTTCTCGAAAAAGTGATGTTCGCCACCGTCCGCGGCGTCATCGCCGGCGCCGTAATTTTCCCCCTCGCCGTGTGGATTCTCGGCTCCAACTACGCCGTCCGCGCGGATCGCATCCCGCTGCTCTGCGGGATGCTGATTCTCACCGCCTGCGCCGCCGCCGGCATCGGCCTGGTCATGGGCACCATCGTCAAGCCCGAGCAGATCAGCCTGATGTTCACGCTGATATTCACGCCCCTGCTGTTCACCGGCTGTACGTACTATCCGTGGGGCGCGCTCGGAACCATTCGCTGGTTTCAGATCTTGACCCTTTTCAACCCCCTCACCTATGCGTCGGAGGGCCTGCGCTATTCCATGGTCCCGCCCATCCACGGCCACGCCTTCCCCACGCTAGGAATCCAGTGGGTGCTACTAGCCCTAGGCGCCAGCGTCCTAGGAACGGTAATCCTGGGCACGCGCACCTTCTACAAACGCGTAGTCACCTAACCCCCTTCTTCAACCCTCTCTTTTCTTTCCCATTTGTGCCCCTCGTGGCGCACGCACTCGTGCGTGCCGCGTCGAGACTCATCTCGCCGCCCTGCGTAAACTCAACGATTGCCGGCTCTCAAAAAACCCCTCCCAAGGATCTTCCCCCGCCAGCCTCTTCTTATAATTCCCCAAATTAAACTTCGCAGGATCGAGCCCCGCCTTCACCTCACTCCACTTCAACGGCATCGAAAACGGCGCTTTCGGACGCCGCCGCACCGAATAGGGCGCCACCACCGTGGCTCCAAAACCATTCCGGAAAGAATCCAGATACACGCGATTTTTCCGTGCATCAATCCGCTGCTCCACCGTCAGCGTCTCGCGATGTTCCGCGGCCAGCCGCTCGCACAGCCCGCTCGCAAACGCACGCACTTCATCGAAATCCGGCCCCACGCGAAGCGGTACAAAAACGTGCATCCCGCGGCTGCCGGAAGTCTTGGGAAAACTGGCCAGCTTCAGCTCATCCAGCGCGCGCTTCACTACCAGACCCGCCTTCGCGGCATCGGCGAATTCACCCGTACCCGGATCCAGATCGAACACCATCCAATCCGGCTGATGTGCATTCTTCTCCCTGCTGCCCCACACATGCACCGGAATGCAACCCAGGTTCACCAGCGCGATCTGCGTTTCGAGCTTCCCTCCCAGCACGTAGTTGACACTCTTCTTCTCATGCTTGATCAGCTTGGTCGGCGTGCCCTCCGGCAGCCCCTTCGGCGCTTCTTTTTGATAAAAGCACTGCCCGCTCATTCCATCCGGACAGCGTTCCAGCGAAAGCATGCGATCCGCGATATACGGCTTCATTCTCGGAAACACCGCCTCATAGAACCGCGCCAGATCCAGCTTGGTATAGCCCTCCTCCGGCCAAAAAACCTTATCGGGATGCGAGAGCAGTTTCTCGAAATTCATTTCGCCTCCGGCATTGTGACGTCTTTCGCGCTCTTGTCGTCTCGCAAACCGAGAAACACCGGCTGGCGCAGTTTCCGGTCGGCCGTTAATTCCTCATATGCGATCTCCGCCACCAGCCGCGGCGCTAGATAGGTCACGTCCTTTTCACGCGGCGGATCAACCACGGCCGTTTTCATGCGTACCAGAGGTTGAAACATCTTATATAGACGCGCCAGCCGTTCCTGGTCGAATCCGGTTCCCACTTTGCCCACATATCGCAGTTTTCCGTGATCGTGCGCTCCCAACAGCAGCGCCCCGAAATGTTTGCGCGCTCCCGCCGGCTTGGTGTAGCCCACAATCACAAACTCATCCTCCTGATGCACCTTCACTTTTAGCCATTTGTTCGATCGCCCCTCCACATATGCAGCCGAAGTATCCTTCGCCACCAACCCCTCGTAGCCCTTCTTCCTGGCAATGTCGAACGCCTTCAGGCCGTTCGCCGCCAACAGCACCGAGATGAAAATCCGGTCGCGCGTTCCCGAGGTTTTTCCCAAGAACCCTTCCAGCTCCCCACGCCGGACGCTCAACGGCTCGCGCCGCAAATCGCGGCCGTCCTTATAAAGACAATCGAACACTCCGTAAGATGCCTCTCTACCCGAATTCTGCAGAAGCTGGAAGCGCGAAACCCATTTGGAATCGAACGCCACAACTTCGCCGTCCAGCAGCAGCGTGCGCCCGGGCAGCTTCGCCACCGCGCTCGCCACGCCGGAAAATGTCCCCGTCCGATCAAGCCCGTTGCGCGACACCAGCGTCACGCGCCCGCCCTCTTTGTACGCCAGTATCCGGTATCCGTCGTACTTTTCCTCGTACACCCAGCCCGGTTTATCGAAAGGCTCTTTCACCAGCGTGGCCAGCATGGGCTTCACGCGAAACGGAATGCGATCGCTCATCGCCCTCGGGTCCCGGCGGCGATCTCATCCAGCTGCCGATTCGAAAGCACCGACTTCGGCTTCTTCTCCAGTACATCTTCGGTGGATGCATAGCGGTCCCGATGTTTGATCAATAGCCAGCTTTCTTTCTTGGATCCGCCGAAGCCCTTGGTGCGAACCAGCACCCACGATCCTTTCAACTTCTTCCCATTCAAAGTGAACTTCAATTCGCCCTGGCGCAGCGCTTCGTCCACGTCGGGAACCTCGGGCGTCCACGTCCCGCGATCCCACAGCATCACTGTTCCACCGCCGTATTCGCCCTCCGGAATGGTGCCTTCGAACCCGCCATACTCCACCGGATGATCTTCCACCCGAGCCGCCAGCCGCTTCACCGAAGGGTCCAGCGAGGGACCTTTGGGAACCGCCCAGGAAAGCAGCACGCCGCGCCACTCCAATCGGAAATCGTAGTGCAGATGCGACGCCTGGTGTTTCTGAATGACATACAGCAGATCTTTCGAGGAACCGTTCCGTTCGGAACCCTGCGGCTCTTCCGTTACGGTGAAATCGCGCTTGTTTCGATATTTGGTTAAACTCATACCGCCGCCTTTGATAGAATGATGCCTGACCAGATCAAGCGTTTCATCGAACTTGTCAAGGAGAATCAATTCATGCGTTATCTCGTCGCCGGTTTACTCTTCTGCATGTGCCTCGCGGCTGCATCCAGCGTCTACGATTTCACTCTCAATTCTATCGACGGCCCGCCCGCGCCGTTGGCGGCGTACAAAGGCAAAGTGCTGCTGCTGGTCAATGTAGCCAGCAAATGCGGCTTCACCCCGCAGTACACCGCTCTTGAGGCGCTCTATGAAAAGTACAAGGGTGAGGGGCTGGTAGTGATGGGTTTTCCGGCCAACAATTTCATGGCTCAGGAGCCCGGCACCAATGAAGAGATCAAGACTTTTTGTTCGCGCAAATACAACGTGACCTTCCCGATGTATTCAAAAATATCGGTGAAGGGCGACGACAAAGCCCCGCTCTATCAGTTCCTCACCGAGCAAAAAGGCGGCGAGATCAAATGGAACTTCACCAAATTCCTGATCGGCCGCGACGGCACCATAATCGCCCGCTTCGAGCCTGCAGTGAAACCCGATTCACCCGAAGTGGTATCAGCCATCGAAAAAGCCCTGCAATAGTGAAAAAATCGGTTCGCAGCCGAAAGCGCCTGCGCCACTTAATCGTAAATCCTTGTGCGTCAATGTGGGGCAGACGCTTCCGTCTGCCAACCCCGCGCGCGTGCCGATTTTTTCACAGCTTCTGACGCTCGCGGCTCAGAAAAAAAGCGCTACCGTGAGGGAGCCGGTGCCGTAGCGGATCTTTTTCGTTTCGAGCCAGCGAACGGCGGAACTCCCTCTACTCCTGCACCGCAATCGTCACCGTATCAAAACTCCCATCCGGCATGGTCACCGTCAACGCCACGCTGTCCCCGCTCGCCACCCCGCTCGGAATCGCGACATTAATTTGATTTTGCCCCGCGCTGCCCGGTGCGATTCCCGAAAAACTAACCAAGGCCTGAATTCCTCCGATGGTCACCACCGGCATCTGCAAGGTCTCATAAAGTACGCTGCCATTGGCCGGCGTCAGCGACCCCGTCGGCAAAACAGCGCCGCTCGGATCGCCGTTGGGCGTCGCTTTCCCCAACCCGGTGAGGTAAATTTGCACCTGGTCGCCCGCCTTGGCCGGTTGGCCGCACGCCGAAGCCGCCGTCACACTCGCGCAACTTGGCAACCCCAGCGCTTTGGCCATCGATAGCGGCATCACATTCCATGCCGTATTCGCGAACAGCACCGCGCCATTCTGCCGGCTCGGATCCGCTGGATCCGCAATCCGGAACAGTCCCACCGAATCCGGCGCCAGCGCCAGTTCATACGCCGCGCCGGTTCCCTGCGCATTGGTTACCTCTACAAAGGCCGTGCCCGTTTCGGCCAAGTCCGAAGGCAGCACAATATTGATCTGCCCGGTCGAGCCTTCCACGCTATACAAAGGAGCCGCGGTTCCATTCACCAGCACCGAAACCGGGCCAAATATCGTGGCCGGAAAAATGTTCGCGGCCGTGTCCTCGCTGCCGAAGCCTGTTCCAAAAATGCTGACGAACGAGTTCGGCGCCGCAGTCCCGCCTTTGAAACTGGCTCCGTTGACGATCGAAGTAATCTGTGGAACTGCATCGCTCACTACCAGCGTCACCTTGTTGCTCGAAACGCCGCCCACCGTTATGCTCACCGGCTGCCCCCCTGCCGGCGTGCTCGAAGGAATTGTGAACGTCACCTGGTAATCGGTGACGGATCCCACCGCCAGGCCTGCAAAGCTCGGCGTCACCATCTGGTTCCCCAGCATCACCTGCACCGGCGTCGTGGTGGGAGCAGCCGTGGTGGCCGCCACTCCCGTCACCATCGGCGGATTGGTGGGACCCAGGCCGATCGCTGAGCAGCTTACCGCTGTGCCCGGAAGAGCCGGGTGCGACAACGTAATCGGATTGCCCGCGGGGTCTGTAAACGCCGACGTCCCCGGATAATATATGGCCGGCGCGAATTCAGCCACGGTGACGTTCATCGGCGTCGTACTTATTCCGTCGTGCGTCACCGTCACTGCGGTCAGCCCCGCTACCAAACCCACGGGAACCTGCGCCAGCAGGCTGCTCGAGTTCAGGAAGCTAAGCACCGGCGCCGACTGTTGGTCAATGCTGACTGTGGCTACGTCGCTCGGCCCCGTTCCCAGATTTGCGCCCGAGATCAGCATCGGCGCACCCTCGGCCAGTGGCACCGCGTTGCCGATCGGCAGATTGATCGATTCTACCGTCGGCGTGGTTATCACCGGCGCGGCCACGTTTACTGTCACATAATCCAACCCGAGTTCCGATAACTGCTCAAAGATGGAAAACATCAGCGTCACCGAGGGCGCCGTCGCCACAAAGTTCATCTGCTCTTGTTCCCAAGTCCCCCAATACGCAAAAGCAAACGGCGACATGGTGAAAGTCTGCGCCGGGGCGGATGATCCCTTCGGGAAACTTACCGTCACCGTCGAAGCGATCCGCGGCAATTGCGAAGCCATCAGGAATCCCAAGGTGTAGGTCACGCCCGGAGTCAGACCCGTGATAACTGTCGACCACGTCGCATCCGTGGCCATTCCAATCCCGCCGCCCATCAGCAGAAACTGATTGCCGTGCCCGGCCGACCCCACCCTGCCCACTCCATCGGTGTATCCGGCGCGGCACAACGTACCGATCCCGGTGGGCCCCGTGTGCAACCACCCTGGAACCGCTACCGAGGAAACATCGGGCGGCCCGATTGTCGGCATTTCAAAATCGTTGTTCTGGATGGTGGGGGTGCTGGCCCAAGCGGAAGCACCAAGCAGCATTAAACTAGCGAGCAACCTCATAGCTAATTGAACCAAAATTCAAAGTGGGGCAGGCGCTTCCGCCTGCCAACCGTTTTTTTCAAAACAGAAACGGCGGACCCGGCGGCACCGGCGCGTGCAGCTCTTCCCGCTTCGCACCCTTCCCCCGCCGGCCCCAATATACGATCGCCGCCGCAATCAGCAGCACGCTCGCCCCGGCGCTGAAATCCGCGCTGGCAATCAACAATTGCTTCAGCATCACCTTGAATTCCGGCTTGCCGCCGTAGTTGGCATTCTCCGCCGCCCGCCCGAAAACGCCGCCCGCTTTAGCCGTCAGGCCCACCACAAAAGACAGGATCGCCACCGAAGAATACATTCCGATCAAGATGTACTCGGTAAGCTGGCCGCCAGTCAGCCTCCGCCACAGTTGCCCTAGCCGTTGCATCCAGTCTCCTATCGGGTCGCCTCAGACCCCTGGAATATGCGGCCAACACCTAGCAACTCAGCCAAAAAGCGCTTACGCTTGCCGTACTGTGGTACTGATCGATTCGAGCAACCGCCGGCTCGCGTCCGCCACCTCCGCCACCGCGCGCTCGAAGGATTCTTGATTGGCTTTGGAGGGCTTCTGGAATCCGCTGATCTTCCGCACGAACTGCAACGCGGCAGCGTTGAATTCCTCGGGCGTGGCGGGCTGCTCCGGATTACGCAACCGTTTGATGCTTCGGCACATGCCTAAATTCTAACCGACCTGAATCTTAACCGCGCCGCGACCGCAAGGAAGCGTAGCGGATACCTCCGCCGCAGCGATTTCCCTGCTGCCTCTCCCTCGCATTACCCGCGTTCGCGCAACTCGATTCCCCCACTCTACGTGCAAAATACGGCCAACCGCTCAACCGGGAACCCTCCACGTTCCGCCAGGCTTCGACTTGATTGTCGATTACGGAGCCGGCAACCAAGCATGCACGCTGAAGGCTCTCTCCCTGATGCCCGCCAATGAAAAGGTCTCTGGCGCTTCCCATCAAAACCAACGAATGTACGATTTTCTCCTCGACTTAGTGCCGAATCGGCGCCAGCAACAACACCATAACCGTCACGTTCAAAGGCTACGATTGCCGGAGAGCTCCCACACCATAGAATTCATCGCAGCGCGGGCAGCCCCACTCGCGCCGTGAAGGCGCGGAACCGGAGGTCGGATCGAACGCCCGAGAATTGCGGAACCACAGGCAACAACAAAAGCGCGCCCGAGCGCTCGGCCAACGCGGTCTCGAGCCACGGCAGCATCCCGTCGACGTCGCCCATCGACGCATACACCGACGCTACGTTGAACGCCAGCCCGTAATCGTTCTTCGCCAGCCGAATCAGGCGTTCCAACATCTCGCGAGCCTCCCTGCGCCGTCCCGCGCTTGCATACACATATCCCAGCGTCGCCAAACGATAGCCGTCGTCCTTCAACTCCCCGTTGTTGAGGACCGCCACTGCTTCGTCATTGCGGCGTTCCGCCGTCAAAGCATACGCCAGCCAGCAGCGCGCCTGCAAGAATGTGGGATCCAGCTCAAGCACTCGTCTGGCCTCGGCCTCCGCCTCCTTGGGCCGCCCCATGTAATCGTAGACCTCGGCCAAGTCTGCGCCGATGATCAACGACAGCGGATCCAGCGCCTGTGCCTTCTTTAATTCCTTGACCGCCTCGTCCGGATGGCCAGCCACCAATAAATTAAAGGCGTGCCATTGATACGCAGTGGCATAACTCGGGTTCAGAACCAGAGCCCGCTGGAACTCCTTTTCCGCCTCGGCTGATTTCCAGTCATAATGCACCAGGATGAACGCCAGAGAAGTATGTGGCTCAGCCAGGTCGCCGTCCAGTTCCAACGCCTCGAGCGCGGCGGCGCGCCCTTTGGCCATGGCATCCGCGCGCGACAGCAGGCGATTCGGATTCGAGCCCAGCAATACGTAAGCGTCGGCCAAGCCCGCGTAAGCCAGTGCATAATGCGGGTCGATCCGTGTCGCCTGCTCGAATTCCTCCACCGCCTTCTGGTGCGCTTCCGGCGTCCTGCGGTTCCAGAAATAGCGCCCGCGAAGATAAGCCTGCCAGGCCTCGCCGTTCTCGGTGTAGCGCCTCATCAATCGGCTGCGCTCGACGGCGGTCAGATTGAGAAGCAGCCCATCCGCCACCTGTCCTGCAATGGCATCTTCCAGCGCAAACAAATCACCCGACTTCTGATCGAACTTTCCGCTCCACAAGGCTGCTCCATCCTTTAGCCGATGTAACTGAACCGTCACCCGGACGCGATCCCCGTCCCGTTGGATATTCCCGTCCAGCACCAGGTCCACGCCCAGTTCCCGACCCGCTGTCAGGGGGTCCGGAGCCGCATCGGAAAACTTGCGGACCGCGCTGATTGGCCGGACACTAATTTCGGGAAGCGTACCCATCCGGTTAATCAGCACATCAGCCAGCCCCAATCCCAAATAGGAAGGTTCCTGTGAGATGGATTGAAAAGGAAGCACCGCCAGTGAACGGGTGTGCGGGCCCTCAGCCACCGGCCTCGGCCGGCCCAGCCGTAGCGCGAAAACCCCCGCCACTGCAAGCGCCGCCACCGCCAGCACCCCCAGCACCCAAGTTCGCGCCTTCGCCGGCGCAACCACTTCCGGAGCGCCAACCTGGTTCACCGGCCCCGCGAAACGGTAGCCCCGCTTGGGCACGTTTTCAATCCAATCCGGATTCCCCAGCGCCTTGCGCAATGTAAGAATGTTTTGCGCCAGCACCCCTTCTTCGACGAATGTGTCCGGCCAGACAGCTTTGAGTAGATCAACTTTGGATACAACGTGGCCGTGGTGCCTTAACAGAACCAGCAGAGTCTCTAGCGCCTTCGGAGTCAACGGAACAGGGTGTCCGTCCTCCAGAAGTATTCGTTCGTGCGGGTTAACCTGAAAAGTCCCGAATCGAATCGGCTGCGATTGTTCAACGCTTGCGCCTTCAGAAGCCTGGCTTTGAGAAGTCTTTGAGGAATCTTTCATCGTCCCTGCAAGACTGAGGTCGCAGTCTGTCTTACCGTTATCTACGGCGGTTAAAACCAAAACCATTATGCCCCAAAGGAGTGAGAAATGAACTTAGCTCTATTGCGCCCGGCTGGCGGGCTTTTTATTGTCTGCTTGGCCGCATTGCCGATTTCGCGCACGGCCTTCGCCGATACTGCCGTAACCATCAACAACTTCAGTTTTGAAGCTGACGCCCTCACATTTGGCAGCTATACGAACAATATTTTGACGGACTGGACGATTGTCGCTCCCACCGGCCTCCTGGTGGGCGCTTACGACCCGAATACCTTCACCCAGCCGGTGCCCAATGGCTCCAACACGGCGTATTTAAATCCCGGCGGCGAATTCTATCAGGATGTCGGCCCCCTGGTAGCCGATTCCACTTACAACTTCAGCGTCTTTGTAGGCCAGCGCAATGATATACCGCTGCCCACTTACAACATCCAGTTGTTAGACGCCTCAACCAGCGCCCTTCTTGCCTCGGGAATACCCTCTGCTCCGGGTTCAGGGGATTTCGCCAAATTCAACCTGACGTTCGATTCGGCCGCCTTTTCCTCCAGCGTCGGCGACAATATTCGAATCGAATTCAGCGCCTCCGGAACCACTACCAGCCAAGTCAACTTCGACGATGTCACCCTGGCATACTCGGCTGATTCAACGTCCCCGGTACCGGAACCGAGCTTCTTCGCCCTCACTCTGCTTGCGATCAGCGCAATCGTGATGCTCCGCTTTCGCAAATCAGCTACCGAACCGCGACCGTGAGGGAGTCGGTGCCGTTTTGGTTCCGGCTACGCTGGGTTAGGGCCTGCGGCTCAACAAAAGGTAATGAAGACGCTGTTGTTGGCAGGCGAAACCCGCGTCTTCAACGAAGCCGCGTCAGCCCCCAGTCCCTAGCCCCCAGCCCCGAGAAACGCCAACTTAACCGACCCAAAATTCGGAAAATTCGGAAACACCGTAGCCAGTGCCGCATCCGGAATCCCGAACCACGAACACAACGTCGCGCCATACTGATCGATCGACGTGGTCGGGATCCATCGTCCGCGCACATCCGCGTCGTCCGGACCAGCCAGCTCAAAGGTTGGGAATTTGCCGTAAATCTGTCCGCCCTCGACCGCTCCTCCCAGCACCAGATGATGGCTGCCCCACGCATGATCGCTGCCGTCGTCCGCGGTGGGCTGGAAAGTCCGGCTGAAATCGGATTCAGTGAATGTGGTCACGCTCTGCGCCACTCCCAGCTCCTGGGTCGCGTCGTAAAACGCCGCCAGCGCCGGGCTCAATTGCGGATAAAGATCGTTCAGCGTGGTCAGTTCATTAGCATGCGTATCGAACCCGCCCAGCGAGCAGAAGAAAATCTGGCGCCGCATCCCCAGGTAAGACTGCACCTGGATGATCTCGGCCACCTGCTGCAGTTGCGCGCCAATGGTCGTGGTGGGAAATTGCGTCTTGAGCGCCGTCGCTTTGGCCAGCGCCGCCTCCAGTATTTTCGCGTCACTGATGCCGTTGGACATGGTGTTGTTCGCGGCCTGCACCAGCGATACGCCGGTATCGGTCTTTAGCAGGCTGTTCAACGCGCTCAGCCGCGCGTTGGATGCCGCCGTGCCCTTGAATCCCGATAATCCCAGCGCTTGTCCCGGATTGATGGCCGCCGGCTGCGTTTGCACGCCGCTGCCTTCCAAAGAATTTCCGGCCACCGAAACGAATACCGGAAAATTCCCGGTGTTGAATCCCGCCCCCGCGATGTAATCCGCCGCCCTCCCGCCCCAACCCGTGGGACTGTGCCCCTGCGCAATCGCCGTCTGCCATTGCAATTGCTGATCGGCGTGCGAAAACAGATTCAGCGGAAGCGGCAGCTGCTGGCTTTGATACTGCGCCCGCGTCAGCGGCTGCACCAGTGACCCGACATTGGCTACCACTGCCAGCTCTTTGCTCGAAAACAAGCTGGCCACCTCCGCTAGCTTCGAGTGAAACGCATACGGCGCGCCCGAAACGCTGGTCACCGGCACCGTCAAATCGCTACCCGCGAGTCCCAGGCTCCCACGGATGGACGTGTACGCTTGGAAATTCACGTCGTCCATGGGGATCACGGTATTGTTGGAATCGTTTCCACCAAAAAGAAAAACGCACACCAGCGCCTTGTAATCCCCTCCGCTCTGCGCCAGCGCCGGCAGCATCCCAAAAGGCCGCAGCGCCAGCGACCCCACGGTAGCCGCCCCAACCTGAATAAATCCCCGACGTGACAACATATTTTCTCATCTCCTATACGAATCTCTGGAGCACCCGCACCGAACGCGCCTTACCGAACCGCGACCGTAAGGGAGTTCCCATGGGCCTGCGGCCGACCAAAGGTGATGAAGACGCGTTGTTGCAAATTCGGTTGGCAGGCGGAAGCGCCAGTGGGGCAGGCGCTTTCACCTGCCAACCGGCATCTTCAACGGAGTCGGTGCCTTGGTTTTCGCCCCGAGCCCCCAGCCCCTCACCGAACAATCTGATACTCCCCCGAAGTCAAAACCACGTAAAGAGCCGCCTGCGCCTCCGCTTCCGCATTCCCCTTGCTCGCCTGCGCCGCCGCCGTCAACGCATCCGTTACGGCCTGCTCCAAATCCGCCGACATCCCGCTGTGCAGAAAAACCTGGTTTATATAATTGATCAGAAAACTCGGCGCCACAGCCACCCGCTCAAACGGCGCGAGATCCACTGTCGTCGATTTGTCCAGCTTCCCGTACAGCGCCCCAGTCACCAGGTTCGCCCGCTCCACCGATGTCGCCGTCGAATAAATCTGAAATTCCGGACCCAGCAATCCACCCGCGATTCGATACTGCGGCGAGAAATAGCTAAACACGCTGGGCGAATGGAACAAGCTCTCGCCCGCCAGCGACGCGTCGTTGTAAATCAGGCTGTTCGGCCCCAGCGTGGCGTTCAGCCCCCGCATAATATTGGTCATAAACAAAATCGGCTCCCGCATGTGGCCGAACGCCGGATTCGCCGCCGCGCTCGCATCGTCGCCGGCGCGCGCTTCCGGATCCGTCAGGATCGCCGTGATCACGGCCCTCAGATTACCCTTCACCCCCGTCCCGTCATTCAGAAAAACATTCGATACCCGCGCGATATATTGCGGGCTTGGATTGCTGGTCACCAGATGTTCAATCAATTGCTGGCTCACGAAAGGCGCCATGCTCGGCTGCGCCATCAGCGCATCCAGAACAGATTCCAGATCCTGTTCCGCCGTCTGCCCCGCCGGAATGGTGATGTTTCCGAAAATGCTCTTCGCTGTCGTGTCATGTTCGCTTTCCACCGCGAACATTTGCCCGAAGTAATATGCCGGATTCGCCCGCTTGGCCGTCGCGCCGGGCGCCGTCGGATAGGTCCAACCCGTCATCGCCTTCGCCATATTCGTGACCACCGCCTGGTTAAACGTTGGAACCGGTGCCCCGCTCGCATCCACCACCGCGCTTCCATCCGGATGTAATTGCGTAAGTCCGATGGTGAACAACTGCATCATCTCCCGCGCATAATTCTCGTTCGCCGATGTGTTCTTCGCCGGATCGCCCTTCACGTTGTTCGCCATGTTCAAATAGCGCCCCATGGCCGGACTCAGCGTCACCGCTTTAATAAGATCGCGATAATTCCCAAACGCGTTATCGCGTAAAATGCGCCAATAAGGTGGAAACGCATAAGCATAATTGACGCCGGAGGTCTCTGAAACCACCCAGATCTGGCTCAGAATAAACGCCACCCGCTGCCGCAGCTGGTCCTGGCCCGAGACCGCATTCTGGAAAAATGCCTGCTCCACGGGACCCAGGTCACCGTTCGGCTTCCCCGCCGAATTCAGCATCGCCTGATCCGGCAGATCCGAAGTATTCAAGGCGAATTGCGCCGCCAGCCAATCAGCGATCCCCAGCTGTTGGACCTGCGCAATGGAAGCCGCCGTCGGCCCCCAGGTAGCCTGGTCCAAAAAACGCGCCGCGGCCCGATCAGTCAGCGACTGACCGAATCCGCAACCGGAAATGAGTGCGGCAACAATCAGAAGGCTAGGTTTCACTCCCATAAGAACCCAATTCCCCGCCAAGAGTGTCGGGAAAGATCAAAATACACCAGTGACCATTCACCAACATGTTTCTCCATAACTCCTCCAATCATTTACCCCCGTGGCCGCACCAACCAACGCGCTTAAGCCTTACACTACCCCTGTAAATGCTAAATCGCACCACCATCCCCAACACCTTACCAGCCCCCAGCCCCAAGCCCCCAACCCCGATCCTGACGCATCACCAATTTTCGACCGTCATCCCCTCCCGGCCTACCCAGCAACCCCAACCCCCACAACGACCTACAAAGGACCACCCTCCAAACACAAGATTCGCCGGATGCGCCAGTACACCAACCACCAACCACCAGCCACCAGCTACCAGCAACCAGCCACCAGCCACCAACAACCAGCGGCCACAGTCCCAAGCCCCCCGCCCCAAGCACTTGACCCAAAGGGTCAAGTGCTTTACAATCAATATTTAGGGACCCCCGAAAAATGACCGGCCGCGAACAGGACATCCTGCATTCCATCGTCGAGTCCTACATCCAGGACGGCGAGCCTGTAGCCTCGCGTACCATTTCCCGACGCCGTAACGATGATCTCAGCCCCGCCAGTATTCGAAATGTAATGGCCGACCTGTGCGACCAAGGCTACCTCGCCCAACCACACACCTCCGCCGGCCGCGTCCCAACCGAGAAAGCCTTCCGTAGCTACGTCCAATCGCTGGCTCCCGGCCGTTTGCTCCTGGCCGAGCTGCAACGCCTCCGTAACGAGTTGTCACAATTGAGCACCATGGAAGCCCGCGTCGAGCGCTCCTCCCACATGCTCACCGAAATGACCCGCAGCATCGGCATCACCGCGGCCATCCCCACGTCGAGCCAGACTCTGGATCAAATCGAATTGATCGCCCTGGCCGACCATCGCGTCTTGATGATCGTCGTCACCCGCGACCAGGTGGTCCACAACCGCGTGGTCCCCTTTGGCGAGCCCGTCTCGCAGGATGAACTCACTTCCATCCGCAATTACATCAACCGCAACTTCGCCGGCTGGACGTTAGTGGACATCCACACCGATCTGAAACGCCGCTTCGAGCAGCAGAGCGCCGCCTACGACGCCTTGCTTAAGAAACTTACCCTGCTCTACTCCAAAGGCCTTCTCGATATCGAGCTCGCACCCGAAGTCCATATGGAAGGCGCCAGCAATCTGGTCGGCCTGGATCTGCATCTCACTCGCGAAAAACTGCGCGATCTATTCCGGACCCTCGAAGAGAAGAAGCGGATTCTGCAATTGCTCGATCGTTTTCTGGAACAGCCCAACGGCGAACTGGCCATTCAAGTAGGCTTGGCGGATGCGCACCCCAGCCTCGGCGAGCTGTCGCTCATTGGCGTGTCCATCCCGCTCGCCGGCGGAGTCTTCGCCAAAATCGCCGTCCTCGGCCCCATGCGCATGAACTATGGCAAAGCCATCACCGCCGTCCATCACGTAGGCCAAGCTTTCCGAGGCCTGATGTAAGTAAAGTGGGGCAGGCGCTTCCGCCTGCCAACTCCAACCCGATAAACTGTAACTATGAACCCGAAAGAACCGCTAGTAGACTCCAACGAAAAAAACGAGTCAACCGGAGTCGCGGATCCTCCGGCAACCACCCTCGAATCTCTCACCGCCGAGCGCGACCACCTGCTCGAGGAAAAGAACGACCTGCTCGATCGCCTGCTCCGCCGTCAGGCCGAATTCGATAATTTCCGCCGCCGCGCCGAACGGGAACGCGCCGACGTGCTGGAATATGCCAACACCGAAACCGTCCGATCCATCCTGCCTATCCTTGACGATTTCGAGCGAGCCCTCAAAGTGGAATGCACCGGCAGTAAGGAATACGTCCGCGGTATGGAATTAATCCATCAGCGCCTGTCCGATGCACTAAAGAAGTTGGGCCTGGAGCCGATTAGTGCGAAGGGACTGAAATTCGACCCGCATGTCCATCACGCCGTCGAGATGACCGAGACCGATCAGGTCGAAGACCATACCATCCTGGAGGAGTACCAGCGCGGTTATAATTTCCGTGGAAAGATGCTCCGGCCAGCCATGGTGAAGGTAGCTGTGAAAAAGCAATGAACGCGGTGAATAAATGAACGCCACCAAGCGCGATTATTACGAAGTTCTGGGCGTGGGCCGCGATTGCGATACTCCATCCCTCAAATCCGCCTACAAAAAGATGGCCATGAAATACCATCCTGATCGCAACCCCAACGATCAGTCGGCCGAAGAACGGTTCAAGGAAGCCGCCGAAGCCTATAGCGTCCTCAGTGACCCGCAAAAGCGCGCCGCCTATGACCGCTATGGCCACCGCGGAGTGCAGGGTATGGGCGCCAATCAAGGATTCGATCCCTCCGCCTTCACCGATTTCAGCGACATCCTGGGCGACTTGTTCGGTATGGGCGATCTGTTCGGAGGCGGCCAGCGCCGCTCCCGCAGTCAGACCCAGCGCGGCGAAGATCTCCGCTACGATATCGAAATCAATCTCGAAGATGTCATGAAGGGCCTGAGCGTGGATATTCAGGTCCCGCGCATGGACCTGTGCACCCGCTGCCAGGGCACCGGCGCCGAAAAGAACGACGGCATCGTCACTTGCCCCATGTGCCACGGCCGCGGCGAAGTCATCTACCAGCAAAGCTTCCTGCAGATTCGCCGTACCTGCAATCAGTGCGGAGGCCGCGGCCAGATCATCCGCCGCCCCTGCACCCAATGCCGCGGCGAACGCTACGTCAAAAACGAAAGAAAATTGAAAGTCAACATCCCCGCTGGCGTAGACACCGGAACCCGTCTGCGGCTATCGAACGAAGGACAGCCCGGTTTGAACGGCGGCCCCTCCGGCGATCTTTATGTGGTCATCAAGCTGAAAGACCACCCCATTTTTGAACGCCAGGGTGACGAGCTGCACTGCACCATCCCCGTCAACGTAGCCCAGGCGGCCTTGGGAACCCAAATCGATCTGCTCACTTTCGATGGCCTGGAAACCGTCAAAGTGGCCGAAGGTACGCAGAACGGCGCGCACATCCGCCTCCGCAACCTGGGCGTCCCGAAATTACAAGGCTCCGGCCGCGGCGATCTTTTTGTCCACATCGACGTCCGTGTCCCCGCCAAACTAACCCGCGAGCAGCGCAAACTTTTCGAATCTCTCCGCGACACCCTGCCGGCCGAAAACGAACCCCACGAAAAAGGCCTGATGGACAAAGTCAAAGACTACTTCATGTAACAGGAAATCGGGGACATCATGGGCAAGCGTCCGGCCCCAAAATCGGGGACATCATGGGCAAGCGTCCGGCCCCGCCCGCTCACCGGCCCGCCGAATGGTGTCCCCGATTTTCTCCCCCACATTCACCCTCCCCGTCTTCTCCAACCACGCCCGGAACATCTCCGTGAACGCCCGCACCTCCGGCGAATCCCAAAGCTCCTCCACCGTGCACTTCATCTTGCGGCTCCAGTTCCGGTATTCCGCGGTGCTCCCAGGCAAATTCTGCTGCTCGGTTTCCTTCAGCAGATCCTCCTGATTCAGCACCATCAATTTGGAATTCGCCGACGCCAGAAAACCGACAATCGCGTTGTGCAATTCGCCCGCTAGTTCGGGAACCTCGCGCGCATTGCGCGGAAACCATTCCGGCAACAGATTCAGCCCGTGCAGCAGATCCAGCATTCTCTGTTTCTGAACGGCGCGCTCCTCCAGCATGCCGTAATAGGCTCCGTCGTCGGGAAGCAAGCCGGCCGTGCGCCGCGCTTCAATATCGCGTCCCTTCCAGAAACCGGCCAGCGTCGGCAAATCGTGCGTGGTGGCGGAAACCAGCGCGTCGCGCGGATATTCCTGCGGCGTTCGAAAACGGCCGTCGCGATCCTGCTCGAAATACAGCACCCGGTAACTGAAGATTCCGAACCGGTGCAGCGCCTCCCTGACTTCATCGGGAACCGTGCCCAGGTCCTCGCCCACAATCAGAACTTTTTCCCTTACGCTCTCAAGCGCCAGAACGCGCAGCAGGTCTTCCCAGCGGTCCCGGACATAAGTTCCTTGGGACGCATCCATGCCGTCCGGAATCCAGTACAAACGGAAGAAACGCATCACGTGATCGATCCTGAGCGCCCCGCCGTGCCGGCAGTTCTTGCGGATTGATTCGGCGAACAGCCGGTAACCGTCCTGATAATGCCGCTCCGAGTTAGGCGGAGGAAAGGCCCAGTCCTGCCCCTTGGGCGAGAATGCGTCCGGCGGCGCTCCCACCCGGCAGCCGGCAATGAAGTGACCGCGGTGCGCCCACAGGTCGGACCCGAATCGATCGGTGGCCAGCGCCAGATCGTGATATAAGCCGATACTGAGCCCCCGCTCGCGCGCGTGTTCCTGCGCCGCCCCGAGCTGCGCATCCAGCTGCCACTGCAAATATTTATGAAACAGAACGCTGCGGCGGTGTTTTTGCACGAATTGCTGCGTGGCCGCGGATTGCGGATCCTGATACGCCTCCGGCCACGACCGCCAGTTCCAGACGTCCGGATGATCGGCGTGAATGGCTTCGTCCAGCGCCGAGTGCACCGCGAATCCATGCAGCAAGTCGCCTTCCCGCTCAATGTACCGGCCCAGTTCCCTCGCGCGCTCCGTCTGCGGCTTCCAATCGGTCTCGACAAACGTTCGGAACAGCAGCTTGAGGAAGCGTAACTTCAGCTTGTAGGCCCGCTCGTACTCCACGAACTCAGAGGCCCTCAGCCGGGCGATCTCGCGCTCGGTCCCCGCCGATTCCAGCAGCGCCACAGCTCGCGCGCAGGACTTGAAATCGTCCATGGCCTCCACGTCCAGGTAAATCGGATTGCGATAGAAGATGGAGTTCGGCAAATACGGGCTGGTGTTGTAAGGCTGGCGATTCGGAATGGCGTGCAACGGGTTCAGCGCGATAAAGCCCGCGCCGGCCTGCTCCGCCACCCAATCAATGATTCGCTTGAGATCGGTAGTATCGCCGCAACCCCAGTTCCGGTTCGACCTCACTCCGTACAAGCTGATGGCCAGCCCCGCGGCACGGCCTTGTTCCAGCCACTGCGGTTGATAGGCTCGCTCGGGGCAGACGATCAGCCGCGTCGATGCCGGCTCGCCCGCCAACCGCAGCGATAGCTGATGATAACCGAGTGGCAGCTCTCCACTGAGCCGAATTCGCTTACGCACCAACCGCTCGCCCCTCAAGATTGTTTCTTCGACCACCGGCAGCTCGCCAAGCGCAACACGGATCTGTTCCGATCCACCGCCTTCCAGCCGGATTTCAATCAGGGCTTCGCTTGCCGCTTGCGCCTCCGTCAGCGAGATTGCGATCTCCTGCGGCGCCCGGCCCTCGGTGAGTACGATGGTGGGCGCAATCGGCGGATGCCATTCTCGCCATACGCGCGCTTCCATGTCATGAGCCAGAGATTCTTGCGACCGGGCGTCCACCCCCAGCGAGCCTAGAATTCGAGTCACCAGCTCCGGCGTGGCATGATGCTGGTTGCCCCACATATCCCAATAGGACGTTTCGATGCCCCAGGCATTGGCAGCCCCGGGCAGTTCCTTAGCTAGTTCCTGAGCAGGTGGCGCGACGGTCTGAGCAGTGCCTGGGGTTGACTCCATGTGATAATAGGATCGTGGACGGAGACCTCAAGTTTCAACCCAGCCTTCCGGCAGCGCTATTTTCGCGCGCCGATAATGAAGATGTTGTGCATGGCTCCGAGGGTATTATTACCACTACCATCGATAAAGCGATCAACTGGGGACGCAAGAATTCCATCTGGCCCATGTCCTTTGGATTGGCCTGCTGCGCCATCGAGATGATGTCCATGATCGGGTCCCGCTATGACATTTCGCGCTTCGGCGCCGAGGTGATGCGCGGCTCCCCGCGCCAATCCGATCTCATGATCATCGCCGGCCGCGTGTCCAACAAGATGGCTCCGGTGATCCGGCGGTTGTATGAGCAGATGCCGGAACCGAAATGGGTGATTTCGATGGGTGCCTGCGCCACATCGACAGGCGTTTTCAGCAATTATGCCTTGATCCCGGTGAATCAAGTGATTCCAGTGGATGTTTATGTTCCCGGCTGTCCGCCCCGGCCGGAGCAGTTGATTTACGCCATCATGATGCTGCAAAAGAAGATCGAGGATTCCAAAGGCACCACCATGCAAGTGTTGAATCTGGCCTGACCCCATATTCCTCAAAATTTTCCTGCGCTCGCCGATAAGCATCAGTACAGAAGAATTCCGTGTATGGGAAGTTTGAACGGAGAGGTTCCGTTTGAACGGAGAAGTTCCGTTTGAACAGAGAGGTTCCGGATGAATATATCATCTAGCAATCCCAGCGCTCCCTCGATTGTGCAATCGGTGACGACTGTGCCGCCGGAGGAAGCGGCGCAGCGCAGACAGTTGGTGCAGGCCGCGAAGTCGGTCAATGCCAGCGGTACTCTCGGCCAAAATCAGCTCGTTTTCGCCGTGGACCCCACCACGCATCACGTCATCATGCGGGTGGAAAACCGCGATACCGGAGAGGTAATCCTGCAGGTGCCACCCGAAAATGTCATGCAAATGGCCGAGGATCTGAACTTAACGCCCGCGCATACTATGCTGCCTGACGCCGATACGTAGGTAGAATGTCAAACAAGTATCCAACCTATCTCGACGAAGAAGTTCTGAATGCTTCCCCGTTGAAGTTTGTCCAGTTGCTCTATCGCGCCGCATTGGATTCCATCGCGTCAGCCCGCCGTTATCTCCGGTTAGGAGACATTCGCGCCCGCTCCCTCGCCATTTCCAAGGCCATGCGGATCGTCACCGAACTTTCGCTGTCTTTAGATAAAAAAGCAGGCGGCGAGTTAAGCAAGAACCTGACCGCGTTATATAACTATGTGCAGTCGTTACTGATCAAGGCTAACTTCGAACAGTACGACCCACCGCTCGCCGAAGCGGAACGGCTGCTCGGGACCCTGGCCGAGGCTTGGGAAATCTGCGCCCAATCCGCCCCTGCACCCCTGCAGCAAACGGATCCAAAACATCAGCCGATGCCGGACCCACTCCCTGAACCAGGCTCCTGGGCCTCCAGCGCCTACTCCTTAAGGTGAGCGTTTATGATCGAGTTGGCCAGTGCCTGCGGAGCCACTTCGTAGTTGCCGGATTGCACCTGCAGACGGAGTTGCTCCAAACGGCCTGGGTCGCCCGCTGAGAGCGCCTGGGCAAGCTGAGAAACTTCAGCCTGATCCGTGCCGTCAGTGATATTTTCCTTTTCCAGCGCGCGCTGTTGGGCGGCCTGCTCTGTTTTCTCCGGACCTTGAGTTACCGGAGTGCGATTCAGATCATCAATCCGCATTTTTCTTCAGTCCTGCCACCACCATCTTAGCGATACCAAACCCTCCGCTGCCGGCCAAAGCTTGCGCGAACTGCTGTTCGCCGAATTCAACCATGGCCGAGTTGGGATCTTTCTCCTCATCATCGCCTTCTAAAGCTTCTCGCGCCGTCTTGAGCATTTGGCCCAACAGCAGAGCTTCAAAGTCCGTCGCGGCCTGGCCGATGCGGGCCGCGCTGTCCTTGGAACTCGCGCGAACAGGTTGCTTGATTTGGCCGGCCGAGAGAACAGTCGCGGCTTCGAGTGACACCGGGGCTTGGAGCGACATATGTTTAGATGACCTCTAATTCCGCCTCGAGCGCGCCCGAGGCCTTGAGACTTTGCAGAATGGCGATGATGTCCCGAGCTGTGGATCCAATGGCCGTAAGCGCACGCACCAACTCCTCCACGCTGGCGCCCTGTTTCAGCACCACGTTGCGGGCTTTTTCTTCCTTCGCGGTAACGTTCACTTGCGGAGTAACAGTAGTCTGGCCATTGGAAAGCGGCAGCGGTTGCGAGGTGATCAGAGTGGTCTGGATTTCCACCGTAAGGTTTCCCTGCAAAATCGCCACCGGTTCGATCCGCACGTCTTTGCCCATGACAATGGTGCCGGTCCGTTCGTTTACCACGATTCGAGACGGCCGGTCCGTTTCCACCGTGAGGTTTTCGAGCTCCCCCAGGAATTCCACGCCCCGGCCCTTGTACGCGGCCGGTATGTCCACCGATATCAGCGCGGAGTTTTCCGCCCGCGCCAGTTCCTTTCCTTCCCTTCCGAATCTCTGGTTGATGACCAGCGACACCCGGCCCGCATTGGTGAAGTCAGCCAGCCGCAGTTGCAGCCGGATGCGGCCCTCGGGCTCAATGGAAGGCGCCTGCTTCTCGATGATGGCCCCGTTCGGGACGCGTCCGGCTGTGGGATGGTTCACCGTTTGACTCGCCCCACCCCCGCCCCCGCGCTTGGCCACAAAACCCGCCGTTACCACTGATCCTTGAGCGGCGGCATAAACCTGGCCATCCGCGGCCTTAAGGGGTGTCAGAATCAGAAGTCCACCTTGCAGGTTTGAGGCATCGCCGATGGCCGCGACGGTTATGTCAATTCTGCTGCCAGGTTGAGCAAAGGGCGGCAGGTTGGCGGTCACCAACACTGCCGCGATATTTTTGACCAGGATTAGGGTCGGATTTATCTGCACGCCCATCCTCGCCAGCAGGTTGGTGAGACTCTGGGTGGAAAATACCGTTTGCACCTTGTCACCGGTCCCGTTCAGGCCCACCACCAGGCCGTAGCCGACCAGTTGGTTGTCCCGGACGCCTTCGATTGAAACCAGGTCCTTCAGGCGCGTCCCGGCCGGCGTGGCCGGAAGCGGAAGAAGCAGCAACACAATACCGAGGAAGCGCAGGTTCATAAATTAGAATGGCAGTAGGCCCAGCAATATCCGGTATAGGAAGAAGGGGCGCTTGACCGCGTCGTTCACCACTCCTTTCCCGTTTACCAGAATTTCTATCCTGGCCACGCGGTCGGCGGAGACTTCGTTAAGGGGGCTCAAATCATCCGGCCGCACAATCCCTCGGAGGGTGATAATCTGTTTTTCGGAGTTCACCAGGATGGCCTTCTGCCCCTGGACCACCAGGTTCCCGTTCGGCAGGACGGCAGTCACTTCGGCGGTCACGGTAGTCGTGAGCGTCGTCCCCCGGCTGGTTGTTCCCTGGCCCTGCAGCGCTTGATTGTTGGAGGTGGTCGCCAAATTGGAAAGCGCGTTCACGGCGCCCCTCGGGAGCAGGCCCGATGCGACGCTGGCCGCAACACTCGAGGCGCGGGACGTTTTGGTAGTCCCGGTCGAAACCGCGGAGGAATTCTCATTTACGACTACGGTGACGAGATCGTAAATTTGGCTGGCCCGAACGTCGCGAAAACTATCCGCCAGGCGTCCGCTCGACGTGTAAAGCGATCCTGGCGACGCGGTAGACAACTGATGCGCGCGCTGGTTGGCTTGCTGAACGTATTGATCGAGGGGTATCTGTTGCTCCGCCGAAGGCTTCTTCTTCGCACCGAGCACTGGCAGAGCGAGCAATATTGCAAGCTGGATGGATCTCATTCTTCCACGCTGGGCCGCACGATGGCTTTTCCTTTCTCTTCGACCACGGCTCGAAAATTCCGGCCGCTCGCGGAATTATGCACCAGGATGGTATCGCCTTTTTTCCCCGAGGACGCCGCTATTCCATCAAAAGAAAGAGTGGCCAGCCCATCCACTACTCGCACTTGCACTATGTCTCCCTGTACCACGTCTTTCGCTTCTTCGAGTGCCGAGGCCATGATTCTCTGGCCGGCCCGAATGGAGCGACGCGCTGCTTTGCCGGCTATTTCGGCGGGAGAATGGAGCGTTGGCGCGGGAAACGGGAATTCGCTTACCATGGCGGTCTGGACTTCGTCGTCGCGAATGGTTGCCCCGGCTGCGATATCCTGGGCAGCCACGAAAACGGAACGATCCACGGTGATCCTGACTTTCGCCCACACGGCGGCGCTGTGATGCTGGTCGTAAACCAGTGTGCCTCTCCAAATCACCGGGGAGTCGGGCGCGATCAGGGGCGGCTGGCTCAGCGTCGAACGTTGGAATTCCAGGCGGCCCGGCGGCAGCGGCTGGCTGCTGAATTCTTCCACCGTCAATTTTGCGTCCCGGATGCCTAGCGCCGCTTCCAGCGCCGCTTGGATTTCTGCCCGCGTAAGGACACGTAGGGCGCGCGCGATGCACACGTCGGGAGTCTCCGGAAGGATCACGCCATGGCGGAGAGCAAGCAGGGTCAGCTCTCGCCCCGATACCACTCGCACCGTTCCCGGCAAGGGTGCATATCCCACCAGCGTGTCCGGCGGTAATTCCTGAAATAGCGGGACCGCGCCGACCAGATCACCGGCTACAACTTTGTCAGAAGAAACCGGCACGCAAGCGCCGGGCGCAGGCGCCGCGGCAGCAGCCAGGATCAGGGCCAGCATCAGTTTCATGGCGTTACGATGTTATTGACTTCTTGATACATCTGGTTGGCCGCCGTGACTACTTTCGAGTTGGCCTCGTAAGCGCGCTGGCTAACGATCATATTGATAAATTCTTCCACCACGCTGACGTTGGATCCCTCCACGTAACCTTGCATCAACTGGCCGTTGCCTTCCGGGCCGCCCGGATTGCCGACGGTAGGGTCGCCAGACGCATCGGTCTGCGCAAAAAGATTTCCCCCGATGCTGTTCAAGCCGGACGGATTGGCGAAGTTGGCAAGCTGAATCTGGCCGGCCACCTGGGCGGCCGTCTGGCCTGGTTGCGTGTAGCTGACCGTGCCATCGGGGGCGATGGTCACGTTCTGCGCCTGTGAGGGTATGGTAATCTGCGGCTCGATGAGATTGCCGCTCGATGTTACAATGCTGCCGGTGGCGTTCAGCTGGAAACCTCCGTCCCGCGTATAGGCGATGGTTCCAGTTGGCAGCTGAACCTGGAAGAAGCCCTTACCTTGAATTACCAGGTCGAGCGGGTTATCGGTTTCCGTGAAACTCCCTTGGGTCATGATGATCTCGTTCGAAGCCGGACGCGTTCCCAGTCCGATCTGCAGACCACTGGGCACGATGGTTTGCGAACCGGCGGCCGCCCCAGGCTGCACATAGTTCTGATAGAGCAGGTCCTGGAACTGGACGCGGCGCATCTTAAAGCCATTGGTGCTGGAATTCGCCAGATTGTTGGCAATGTTGTCGACGTTCAATTGTTGGGCGGACATCCCGCTGGCCGCGCTGTAAAGTGCACGAATCATAATTTTCTTTCCCCCGTTTACTTTGCTTCTCCCGTTTTTTTCTCCGCTTATTCTTAGGAGGCCACTCTGGCAACATCCTGTACTGCCTCACGATTCATTTCATTTCCGATGGCCAAGGCCTTTTGCAGCGATTCGAACTGGCGCATCACCGTAACCAGCCGGACGGCCGACTCGGTGGGCTGGGAATTGGCGGCCTCGAGCTGGCCCTGCTGGATCTCGGCGCTGGCCGCGGGCGCCGGTTGGAGGGTGGAAACGTCCATCCGGAAATAGTTGTTCCCTTGTTTTTGAAGCGCCGCCGAGTCTGGGAAATCGACGACCGAGATCTGGGAGACGTCCTGGCCATCCTGGCGAACCATTCCATCCGAGCCGATGTCGACTGCTTTGGAACCGTCCAGTTGAATTGGTTTTCCGTCCAGGCCCTGGACCGGATACCCCTCCTGAGTTTCCAGCTCGCCCTGTTTGGACAGTTGAAAACTACCGTCTCTGGTGAAGACCGGCCCCGAGGGAGCACTGGCGATGAAGAAGCCCTTGCCCTTGAGAGCAAGATCGAGCTGGTTGCCGGTGGGTGCTATGGAGCCTTGCGCAAAATCAGTCCATTGGCGTTGTGTTACCGGCAGAACGGTGGGAGTGGTCCCGGCCGGCGAATCCATGGCCTCCTGGGAAAGATACAAGCCGAAAGACTCGCGATCCGTTTTGAAACCCGGCGAAGAGGCATTCGCGATATTGTTGGCCAAGATATCCAGGCTCTCGATCCGGGACCGAATTCCGCTGGCAGCCGCGTTGGTAAGAGAATCCATGGCGAACTCGTCGCGTGGGTGAAATGCAAGTCAGTGGCCGGAAGGATGCTGCTTTCAAATTCACGCCAAATCAACCGATGAGTTGGTCGTAGGGCGAGTTGGCCGTGACAAGAATTTGTCAAAAAGGGATTTGTGCCAATTCTGCATCAACGTGAACCTGGTAAGTGTATGAAGAACGGGACAAGCAAGATGGCGTTCCAGTTGCCTTAGCTCAGGGCGTGAATCTCGCCACCGTTTTGCAGGTTGCATCGTCATCCCCAACCACCAAAAGCGCGGGCTCCATTGGGATTCCGGCTCCGCTTGCCGGAGAACCGGGTGCATTCTCTTCATTGCTGGACGGATTGGTTAACAGACGGGAAGCAGCGCTTTTCGCTGGGTTGATGGAGGAACCGCCGTTAGCAGTCACCAGCTCGAATGCCTCTCTCATTTCGGCGAGAGCGAAGGGGAAAGATGCAAAGAACGCGGAGAACAACAGCACCGGGAAGAAGGACGAACTCAAGCCCAACTTGGTATCAGTCCCGGCAGGAGAGCCTCCGCTGCCCATCATCAAGCCACCGATCATTTTCCGCGCGACGGCTTGGGAAACCTATCCTCAAGACCCGCCAAGCAGTGAACCGGAGGCAGATGGAGCGGCGAACGGGCGCTCCGATGCTGCCGTTAGTTCCGCTACATCGAGTCTCACGGCGACCTCCATTCCCGCCGGCAAAGAACCCGCTCCTGCAGCGAGAATCGCATTCGGCCTGCAGTTGACGGCGCCCAATCGTGAGACGGAGGCACCGGAGGGAGCAGCACCGGGATCTAAAATCAACAATTCTAAATCGGAACACGCGGAAGCTGATCTGCCGTCATTGATTTCTAGGGCTGGGGTCACGGCGGATATCGAACAGACAAATACCAATCAGGCAGATTCCAATCGAAGCTCTCCGAGTAACAGCAAGCCGGTTCTTAGCGTCGCTAACAGTGGAACCGGGCCCGCGAACTTGCCGGGGTCTGTCCGACCGCCCGGTTCAGATGGTGGTGACCAGACCGCGGAAAAAGCGGAGCAAGCGCCTGCTTCATGGCCAACTCGTACCGCGGCGCGCTTGCCGGTTGGTCACGGGACAGCTCTCCCCCCACCAACCCCATCCGCGGATCCAGTAAAGCAGCAAGACGTCCAGGAATCCGATTCTGACGCGACGCTCGCTCCGGCGCCTTCCTCCAGCACCGCTCCGGCATCCAATCTCCCGGAGCTCTTGAGTGATCCTCAAGTGGCAGGGCTTCAGGCGCCCGATCCACAGAAACCGCCTGAGCAGGCCGGAAGGCAGAACACGGTTCCGGGGAAGGCTTCCTCAAGCACCCTGATAGATTACAGTGACGCGGCGCCAACCCGTATTGCGGGGGCGGACTGGATAGCGTCTCTGCAACCGCAGCAAGGGCCGCGGTCGGCGGATGATTCAAGTAATGGTGGGCCGGTCTCCAACGGAAGGAGGGACCTCCCGGATCCGAGCGGCAATGAAAGCCGCGGGAATAGCAGTACGCCAGAGATTCAACCCGCCGGAGGGCCGGCCACGCGAATGGGAAGATTAGGCGCTACTCCGCTCCAGGCACCATCATCCCGCGCAACACCAGCTTCGGGAGCACCGTCGCCAGCCGCAACATCTGAGGCCGGTAAGTCTCCAACCTCCCAACCCGCTTCGTCTCAGGCTACGCCCCTGGCAACATCATCCCAGGCAAACTCGTCGCAGCCATTGCCGGGAACGTCGGTCCAGCCTGTGCCTGGCCCAGCAATGCTCTCCCCGGCGATGACGCACGATGCCATAGAGCCCCCGACGACATCGTCCCAGACAGCAACGTCTGCAATCGAGCCCGAAGTCAATACGGCACCGAAGCCACCAGCCGCCAGGCAGATTTCATTGCAGCTCACGGGCGACGACTCGACTAAGGTGAATGTCGACTTCAGTGAGAGAGCGGGGAAGGTACAAGTGGCGGTGCGTACAGCAGATCCGGACCTGACGAAATCAATGCGGACAGACCTGGGTGACTTGGTGGAGCGGCTGGAGAGCAAAGGATTCAAAACGGAAGCGTGGGTCCCAGCCTCTTCACGGCATGTGCCGGCCGCGGCGCCGGAGCAATCAGGCTCATCGAACGGCCAGACCAATCCGCGTCACTCCGGCTCAGCGATGGGCCAGCGGCAAGGACGGCAAGGTCAGAACGGATCGAATCAGCGGCAACAAGCGCGCTGGGCGGCGCAACTGGAACAAACACTGTCCGGCGAAGAAACGAGGACCACTAGCGAATGATTACCAACGTGCAAACTACCCCGACCCCGCACGCGGTATCGGGTTCGCAATCCAGTTCGGCGTCGAGCTCCACTGCCGCCAATGCGGCTCTCGATCCGTTGGCAAGTGAGCAGACGTTTCTGCAACTCCTGGTGGCGCAGCTTCAAAACCAGGATCCGACGCAGCCGCAAGATGGGACGCAATTCGTCGCTCAATTGGCCCAGTTCGCCTCGCTCGAGCAAGAAACCGAAATGCGCACGGACCTGGACTCGATCAATTCATTGCTGACCGCTTCGGCGGCGGCTACCACTGGCACCCCAACAACACCGGCTCCGACGGCAACAGCGAGCCCCGCGGCAACACCGGCAATCGCGACCAAATAAGGAGACATCATGGGATCATTTTCAACCGCTCTTTCCGCGCTGTCCGCCATGTCGACAGCGATCGATGTGACAGGCAACAACCTCGCCAACCTGGATACGCCGGGATTCAAGGCCAGCGTGGTCTCATTTCACGATTTGGTTACCGAATCCATCGGCGCGGGACTCGGCGCAACCCAAGTGGGATTCGGCGTAGGCACCCCGACCACTTTGCGCAATTTCTCGCAAGGCGCGATTCAGACCACCGGCGGAGAGTTGGATGCGGCCATTCAGGGAGACGGGTTCTTCATTGTCCAGGGACCGAACCAATCCACCGAGTACACGCGGGGTGGAAATTTCGAAGTGAACCAAGATGGCAACCTGACTACCGCCACGGGCGAGACGTTGCAGGGTTGGACGCAAATTGTGAATGGCCAACTCAATACCAACACGGCGCCGGGGAACATCACCATCCCCACCGGGACCATTCAGCCGCCCGTTCCGACCCAGAACATCTCTTTCAGCCTCAATTTGAACGCCGCCGCCGTTCAGGGAACGGCCACCGCGACTTTTGCCACATCGGTCACGGTTTACGACTCGCTTGGAAATTCACACGTGGTGACGGCCACTTTCACACAAGATCCGACCACGCCGAATCAATGGGACTACAGTGTCGCGGTTCCGGATACGGACGTGCAGAACCCGCCCTTTACACCGCTCACTGGCTCCCTGACCTTTAATTCGGACGGAACTCTCTCTTCCACCACGACACCGCCGGCGCCACTCGTGATATCCGGCCTCGCGGACAATGCCGCGGACATGTCTATTAACTGGAATCTCTATAACGGCATTACTCCGGACATCAGCCAGTATGCGCAGCCCTCCTCGGTTTCAGCCGTTACCCAAGACGGATCCCCGGCGTCGGAATTGTCGTCAGTCGCCATAGGAAATGGAGGGCAGATCCTGGCGCAGTTCTCTAATGGGAACCAGACTGTGGTGGGCCAGCTGGCCATGGCCACGGTTCGCAACCCGCAATCGCTGGTCGCGGTTGGAAACAGCAATTATGAACTGAGCGCCGGGTCGGCTCTTCCGGCGATTGGTATTCCGGGAACTGGCGGGCGCGGAAGTGTACAGGGGGGAGCGGTGGAAGCATCCACGGTGGACATTGCCACTGAATTCACCAACCTGATCGTCTACCAGCGCGGCTACGAGGCCAACTCCAAGGTAATCACAACCGTGGATGAACTGAGCCAGGACACCATCAACTTGATCGCCAATACGTAGAGTTTAGATCCCGAGTGACGCCGGCAAGCTCGAACAAACTAGATGCCCGATCCAGAATATGACCTCCCTCGAAGAGATCGCAGACTTCGCCGATGTTCCGGTGGAGGTGGAAGTAGAGTTGGGCCGAAGGATCATGACCATCGCTCAGATTCTCGAGTTGGGTCCGGACAGCGTGATCCGCATGGCGCGGTCGGCGGGCGACAACATGGACATCCTGGTGGGAGGGTCGCTGATCGGCTACGGAGAAATCGTGATTATCGAGGATTCGGTTGGGGTGAGAATCACGGATTTCGGCTTGGAGGAATGAGATCGGGCTAATGGACATCCTTCGCCAATCGCTGGCCATCACCTTCGTCTTCGCGCTGCTGTGGACGGCGCTGTGGCTGCTGCGAAAGAAAGGCAGGATCCGCATCGGTTCCGGGAAAAATCACGGACGATGCGGCTCACTCGAATCGCGCGGAAAGCTGGTTCTCAGCCAGCAGCACAGTATTCAGCTGGTTCGAATCGGACGACGGGAGCTGGTGCTGGCTTTGCACCCTTCCGGCATTACGCTGCTGGCTGAGCTATCAGAGGCAAGCGGGAGCGATACATGAGAATGTTCCGGCTGTTGCTATTCGCATCGGGCCTGTGGTTCGGACCGGATTTGCTGGCACAAAACCCAAGTCCGTTCTCCGGAGTATCGATAATCCAAGCCAAAGGCTCAGCGGCCTTGAGCGCGCCGATGCAGGTTATCGCGCTGCTGACCTTCCTCACGGTTCTGCCGGCGCTGATCATGTCGGTCACGCCTTTCTTAAGAATCACTGTCGTATTGCATTTTCTACGACAGGCTTTAGGAACCCAGGGAACGCCATCCAACCAGGTGCTGATCGGCCTCTCCCTGTTCCTGACGCTTTTGATTATGCAGCCGGTGGTGATGGACATGTATAACAAGGGCTGGCAACCGTTCGAAGGCGGAGAGGTCACCTGGCAGCAAGCCTTCGAGAGCGGCACCGCTCCCTTGAAAACATTTCTGGTGCATTATGTGCGCGAAAAGGACGTCCAGCTTTTTCTGGATGTCTCGCATACCGCCCCGCCCAAGCGACCTTCCGATCTGGGGCTAACGGTGCTGCTGCCGGCCTACGTGTTATCGGAGTTGAAGACCGGGTTTCAAATCGGCGCAGTTCTGTATTTGCCGTTTCTGGTGATCGACCTGATGGTGGCCTCGGTAACGCTGTCCGTCGGAATGGTGCAGCTGCCGCCAGTGATGCTTTCGGCGCCGTTCAAGATCCTTCTGTTTGTTCTGGTGGACGGCTGGAATTTGGTGGTGGGATCGCTGATAAAGAGCTTTTATTAAGTGAGACAAGGAGCTTGGATTAAACATGACTTCCGCACTGGCGGTGGAACTCTTCCGTCGCGCGCTGCTAGAGACTTTCTGGTTGAGCCTGCCCATCCTGGCTATCGGATTCGTGGTGGGAATCACGGTCAGCTTGATCCAGGTGCTGACCTCCATACAGGATCCCAGCTTTGGCGCCGTTCCGCGTCTGATTGCGTTCCTGTTCGGGCTGCTGTTGCTGCTGCCTTGGATGACCGCCAAGCTGGTCTCCTACACGGTCCTGCTGCTCGGCGATTTCAGCCGGTATGCACGCTGAAGTCACCTTCAACCTGTCGACGGTGTACGGCTTTCTGCTGGTGCTGGCGCGAGTCTCGGGCGTGATCGCGTTCGTACCCCTGCCGGGGTTTTCCGCCGGTCCGGATTCGAGCCGGATCGTTCTGTCGCTGGCGTTGACCCTGGCACTGGCACCAGTCTGGCCGGCGCCGGTGTTGGACGGCTGGGTGCTGATGCGGCTATTGGGATGGATGGGCGCCGAGGCCGCATTCGGCTTGACGATAGGAGTGGCCGTGGCTTTTTTGTTGGAGGGAGTCCAGATGGCGGCCCAGGTAATAGGACTGCAAGCCGGCTACTCTTACGCGTCGACGGTAAACCCGGATACGGAGGCCGACACTACCACGCTACAGCTGCTGGCCCAGCTTTTCGCCGGAAGCTTGTTCTTTGCGTTCGGGTTTGATCACCAAGTGATCCGCATTATGGCCAAAAGCCTGGAATCGGTGCCGACCGGAAGTTATATTTTGGGCGGTACGGCGGCGGTAGCCATCACGCGGCTGGGCGCGGGAATCTTTTCAATCGGGCTGCAGCTGGCGATTCCGGTGCTGGCGTTGATGCTTATGCTGGATATCGCGTTTGGCGTGCTGGGCCGTCTGCACTCACAATTGCAGCTGCTGGGTCTCTCTTTTGGAGTGAAGATGCTGGTAGGCATGGCTTTTCTAAGCGGTGTGGTGGGATTTTTTCCGGCTGTTTTCGAGAAGGCCGGCGCCATAACATTCACAGCCTTACTGCGCCTGCTGACGCACTGACATGGCGGACGAACAGCACAACGAAAAACCGACCAAGCGAAGGCTGGAAAAAGCCCGACGCGAAGGCCAGTTCCCGGCCAGCCGCGAATTTCTGGCTGGCCTGCAATTCCTGACTTTTGTGATATTGGCCGGTATCGGCGGGGCTGATTTTCTGGAGCAGACCAGCCAAGTGGCGCGCTACTTTCTGGCGGCGGCGTTCCGCATTCAACTTACCCCACACGAGGTAGTGAGAATTTACCGGGCGGTGCTCAGTCACGTTTTCATGCCGCTGCTGTGGATGGGCGTAGGCTTGGCCGGCATATCGTTGGCGGGTCAACTGGCCAGCACCAGGCTGGGGCTCTCGTTCCAGAAGCTGGCGCCCGATCTGAAGCGCCTGAACCCGCTGCAGAAGGTGAAGAATCTGCCGCCGCAAAACGTCGCGTCCTTCTTTCAGGCGCTGGTCTTCCTGCCCTTGATAGCTTTTGCAGTGTACAGCATTGCCAGGGATCATCTGGCGGCCTTCGCGGGCTTGACTCACGAGGGCATTGTGCCGGCCCTCCAGGTAGTAGCGGCATCGCTGCAGGCGCTGCTATGGAAAGCGGCGATTCTGCTGGTGGCGATCGGCTGCCTGGATTTTCTGCGCGTATATCGCCGGCACAACAAATCCTTACGAATGAGCAAGCAGGACCTGCGCGATGAGACCAAGGAGACCGAAGGCAATCCGCAGATGAAAGGCCGCATCCGGCGCATCCAGCGCGATTTGGCGCGCCGGAACATGATGAAGGATATTGCGACGGCCACGGCGGTGATTGTCAACCCGACGCATTATGCGGTAGCCATTCGCTACGAAATGGAAGGGATGGCGGCGCCGCTGGTTCTGGCGAAGGGCAGGAATTATCTGGCGCGCCGGATTCGCGAGATCGCCATGGAACACCAGGTTCCAATCATCGAGAACCAGCCGCTGGCGCAGGCGCTGTATAAATCGGCGGAAGTTGGCCAGGAGATCCCTGCCCACCTGTATCGGGCGGTGGCGGAAGTGCTGGCCTACATATTCAAGCTCATGCACCCCAGGAGGCCGTAGATGGCGGCGCGAGCTCCGGTCAAAAGAGAACGGGCGGCGGCCCCTCCCAGCCCTCCGGCGGCGACGCCGCAGACCGGGTTCATTGCGAACTGGCGTGAGTTTGTCGTTCCCATCGGCGTGCTCGGTATCGTGATGGCGATGATCACCCCGCTGCCGCCCTTCCTGATGGACGTGCTGATCAGCGCCAACATCACGCTTTCGGTAGTGGTGCTGCTGGTGGCGCTGTACATCACCAAGCCGGTGGATTTCAGCGTATTTCCCACCACATTGCTGTTGATGACGTTATTCCGCCTGGCCTTGAATATTTCCTCCGCGCGCCTGATTCTGCTGTATGGAAACACCGGAACGTCGGCGGCCGGGGAAGTGATTCAGGCGTTCGGGGCTTTCGTTGTGGGAGGTAACTACATCATCGGAGTAGTGATCTTCCTGGTATTGATCGCCATCCAGTATGTGGTGATCAATCACGGCGCGGTACGCATTTCCGAAGTAACCGCACGCTTCACCCTGGATGCCATGCCAGGCAAGCAGATGTCCGTGGATTCCGATTTGAATGCCGGCCTGATCGATGAGAACGAAGCGCGCGCCAAGCGGAAAATGTTGGCCAGCGAGGCGGAATTTTATGGAGCCATGGACGGGGCTTCGCGCTTTACGCAGCGGGACGCGGTGGCGTCTATTTTGATCACATCGATCAACATCATTGCCGGTTTCCTGATTGGCGTACTGCAACATGGGATGGACTTGAAACGCGCGCTCCAGACCTATACCGTTTTGACCATTGGAGACGGCCTGGTGACGGTGATTCCGGCGCTGATGATTTCCATCTCTGGCGGCTTGATCATTACCCGTACCAGTTCGGAAACCAAACTGGGAATCGACTTTCAAAAGCAGGTCTTCGGCAACGCCCATCCCATTCTGCTTGCTTCGGGTGTATTGATCGCGATGGCGGCTTTTCCGGGGTTGCCCAAGATTCCATTCCTGGTGCTGGGCTCGGGCTTGGGCACAATGGCCTGGCGCATGCGGCAAAAAACTGCCACTGGCGACAAGACTAAAGCGCCGGCCTCCGCGCCGGCACGCGAAAACCTGGAGGGGCTGCTCAAGGTGGAGCCGCTGGCGGTGGAGGTTGGTTTGGGCTTGGTGCAAATGGTGGAAGGCGGACAAAACTCACCGCTTCTTCGAAGAATAGCGAGCATCCGGCGGCAATTGGCCACGGAGCTGGGTTATATCGTTCCCCCGGTGCGCGTCACCGATAACCTGACGTTGAAAGCCCGGGAATACATATTTTCGATCAAGGGGGTGGAGATTGCGCGGTTTGAACTAATGCATGGCTGCGAGCTGGCCATTCATTCCGATGAAAAGTCCGAACCGATTGAAGGAATCCCGACGCGCGAGCCGGCGTTCGGAATTGCCGCGGTGTGGATTGCTCCGGAAAACGTCGAAAAGGCCCGTAAAGCGGGCTATACCATCGTCGATACCATTAGCATTGTCGGAACACATTTGGGCGAGGTGGTGCGGCGGTACGCGCATGAGCTGTTCTCACGGCAGGACGCTAAGGCCGTACTGGACCGGGTAGCGATAGAGAATCCGAGGCTGGTGGAAGATTTGGTTCCCAAATTGCTTACCCTGGCGGTGGTGCAAAAAGTTCTTCAGAACCTGCTGCGGGAGCGAGTGTCAATCCGCGACACGGCCAGCATTCTCGAGGCGTTGGGAGAAGCAGCGCCGATCACCAAGAGCACTGTACTCCTTACGGAATATGTCCGGCAGGCGATTCGGCGCCAAGTGGTAAAGCCACTGCTTGATCCGGCGGGCGACCTATCTGCACATTTTCTAGACCCGGCGGTGGAACAAGCGATCGAATCGGCCGTGGAACACGGAGAGAACTCCAGCCACCTGAATCTTCCTCCCCAGCGGATTCGAGACATCCAGGAGCGAATCAAGAAATGTTGCGGGTCAACCGAAACACCGGCGGTGCTATTGACGAGTTCAGGCACAAGGTTCTTCGTGCGGCAAATGACCGAGAGTATTATCCCGAACTTGTCGGTGCTATCCCACAACGAGGTACCTCCGGGGAACAAGATCATATCCCTGGGAACAGTAAACTGAGATTCCGGTTGCGATGACTGCAGGGTCCGGTGAATTCAAGGGTGGTGTGAGGGTGCGATTCGAGAGTTGAGTGAATCCAGGGTGGGGTTGATTTGAGAGTGAGGTTGATTTGAGAGTTGGACTGATTTGAGGAGCCGGGGCGAATAGGAGTTGAGTTCGATTCAGGGTCGGAGCGGATTAAGGGTTGAACTGAATTAAGGGTTGAACTGAATTAAGGGTTGAACGGGTTGGGTGAATTAAGGTTTGGGTGAATTAAGGTTTGGGTGAATTAAGGTTTGGGTGAATTAAGGTTTGGGTGAATTAGCGCGAGCTCGGAGAGAGCCAAAAGACCATGAGATTGAAATCATACTTCGCGGACACAATCGAGGAGGCCATCGGCCAGGCGCGGCGTGAAATGGGGCCGGAGGCGATGCTGGTGAACTCCAAGCGAAGCGGAACGGAAGCCCGGCATCTGGGAATTTACGAAGTGGTCTGCGCCGGAGAGAAGGAAGCACGCCATGAGGACGGAGCGGGAGCGCGATCCCGGTCCGCCGCCGTGGCTCCGCCGGCGGACCGTTTGTCGCAAGACGTGACGGAGTTGAAGCAACAGATGGAACGTCTGGCGCTGACCTTGGCGCGGTCAGGCGGAGGAATGGCGGGCATCGCATCGGATCCGGAACTTTCGAGGATTTTCGCTCAACTGACGGATGCGGATTTGTACGCCGATCTCGCTTATGAGGTAGTGGGCAGAATGGCAGCTCCTCTGACACCGGAGGCGTTGCGGACAGAGCTCGGCTTGTTAGTCAACATCGATTCGGAACTGGGTTGTCCGGAATGTCCGGTGCGGCTGGTGGCGGTGGCTGGACCTCCTGGCGCGGGTAAAACCACGACTCTGGTGAAACTGGCGCTGCGGCACGGGGTTAACTCCAGAAAACGTTCGCAGATCCTTACGCTGGACACCTTTCGCATCGCGGCCGCCGACGAGTTGCAATCCTACGCGGCAATCCTCGGGATCGGTTGCGAGGTTCTCGAAACCACGGCCGCTCTGGCACAGGCTCTCGAAGAACACCGCGACAAAGACTTAATCCTGATCGACACGCCGGGGCTTGCGAACGGCGAAATGGACGGGTTCGAAGAGTTGGCCCAATTCCTTAGCGAGTATCCCGGCATGGACACCCACCTGGTGCTTCCGGCGTCGATGCGCACCTCGGACTTGAGACGGGCGGCCCAGCGGTACGAGGTGTTCGGGCCGCGCAAACTGCTTTTCACCCGTCTGGATGAGACCGAGACGTTTGGTCCGATCCTGAGCCAGAGCGTGCGGATGGGGAAACCAATCTCCTACCTGTCACGAGGCCAGCGCATTCCGGAGGACCTGGAGCCAGCCACGCGGGAGGTGATCCTGGACATGGTTCTGAAAGGGGCGGCGGCCGGACCGTCCCGGTTTGGAGTGGCGGCGGCATGAGGGCGCAAGGCACGGCGAAGGAGCCTAGCAGAGGCGTAAGGAAATACCAGGCGCAGGACAGCGCGGCGGAAGAGCGGGAACGGCTGATTCTCGAGCATCTCCCGCAAGTCCGCTTGATCGCCCGGAGAATCCACGAGAGGCTGCCGGAAAGCGTGAACCTGGACGACCTGATCTCCACTGGCACGCTGGGGCTGATCGCGGCGATCGACCGCTTCGATCCACGCCATAACGTAAAACTCAAAACCTACGCGGAATACAAAATACGCGGGGCGATTCTGGACAGCTTGCGCGGCCTGGATTGGGCACCGCGCCAACAGCGCAAGCGTTCCAAGCAAATTGAGGTGGCGATTTCAGCTGCCGAGCAGCGGCTGCATCGGGGGCCTACCGAGGAAGAAATCGCCCACGAGCTCCATCTGACTCTGGAGGAATACCACGAATGGCTGGTGGACATCCGCGGTGTAAACCTGGGAAGTCTGGAAGCCGCGTCGCCGGATGACGCCGGCCGCAGCCTGTTGAAATACATTTCCGATGATGAAGAGAACTGGCCTTCGCGGCTGCTGGAACGGTCCGAACTGCAAAGGCTGCTGGCCGACGCGATTGAAAAAATGCCGTCCACCGAGCGCACCGTAATCAGCCTGTATTACCACGAAGAACTGACTTTGCGCGAGATATCGAAGGTGGTGAATCTGCATGAGTCGCGGGTCTCGCAGCTCAAATCTCAGGCGATTCTGCGCTTGCGCACCTACATGCAGAAACGCTGGCCCCTCGAGCGAGGCGCTTAGCCGTGGCGGACAAGAGCGCGGCGCCGTCCTGGTTGCCGGAGGAAATGGCGCACCAGCTGACCGGGGTAATGGAAGCCATGATGGGCGAGGCGCCGCATGTGGCCTTTGCGCCGCATGAACTTTCCGCCGCGGAACTGGAGGCGGGCGAGAACGCGCTGCTGTGGTGGGAGCAACGTTTCAGCGTGGGCGCCGGGGTGTTGATGTGGGTGGGGGCCAAGCGTGAAAGTTGGGAGGAAATTGGGAATCGGATCCTGAAGAGCGCCGGGGTTGAGGACGGGGACGCCGAAAGTATCCGGAGCACCTATCTCGAAATTGTAAGCCAGGCTTTGTCGGGGGTCGCCGGCGCCTTATCAGCGCGCGTGCGGGAAGACGTCGCCTGCACCGATGGCCACGAGGGCGCCCCGGAGGCAGCCGGCGGCACCAGCTTCTCGTTTGAGATCGGCGTTGGGGACCAGGCGTTTCCGGTTATAGCCGTCTTCAGCAAGACCCTGATAGATTTGCCCGATAGCGCGGCGCAGGCCGAAACGCCGAAACGGATTGATCCGCCGCCGAGAACGGCGCAGGGAGAATCCGGGAAACCAACCGCAATCGACTTGCTGCTGGATGTTGAGCTACCAGTGAGCGTGTCTTTTGGGCGGGCGCAGCTTCCGTTGAAAGACGTCATCAAACTCACCACGGGTTCCATTGTGGAATTGAATCGCGCGGTTTCAGAGCCGGTGGACGTGATTGTCAACAACTGCGTGATCGCGCGCGGCGAGGTGGTAGTGGTGGAAGGAAATTTCGGTGTGAGGATCCGCCAAGTGATTAGCCGCCAGGAGCGGCTCAGAACGTTGTATTGAGGCCAGTGTATGCTCGCACAAACCATGCTCGAACGATCTCTTATCCTATTCGGCTCCTATGCCTTCCAGGCGGCCAGCGCGATTGTGTGCCTGGTGGTGTTCCTGTCGCTCAAAAAAGAACTGCATGAGCTGAGATGCCGGGTGACCAGGCTGGATTTTACGCTGCGGCTGGACGCCATGAACGCGCGCCTCAATGAGGCCGAGGAGCGGGCCAGCGGACCGGGGGCCCCGGTGCCCGTAAGGCGGAGCGTGAATCTCAGCAAACGCAGCCAGGTGATCCGTCTTTCGCGGCGGGGAGAGCCGGTTGAGAACATCGCCACTACCTTGGGCCTTCCACGGCGGGAGGTGGAATTGCTGCTGAAGGTGCACCAAGCGTCGGCAGCATCGGTGGGCGGCTGGGTGGGCGGCCCTACAGCATCCTGACGTCGTGCACCGCACGGGTGCGGGGGCCGAGGTTTTCGGAATGGTCCTCGATAGATACGGTAACGCTGGTCTCGTGGCGATCGCGCACCAGATCCACCGGGAAAGATTTCCTGGAGGCGGCCGCGTGTATAGCGCTGACCAGTTCGTTGGGGGTGGTTACCGAAGAGCCATCCACTTTGATGATGACGTCTCCGGCTTTGATACCGGCCTTCTCGGCAGCCGTATCCGGGGCGACGGAGCGAACCAACACGCCCTCCTTGACACCGAAGTACGCTGCTAACTGCGAGCCCAGCGACTCCGCTTCCACTCCCAGCACGGGGCTACGCCAGGTGGTGAAGATTTGCGGCATGTCGGGCATGCGCATCTCCGGCATGTCGAAATTAGGCATGACGGTGGAGAAGTTCTTAAGTTTGCGCGTTTGCAGAGTAGCCACGACAGTCTGGGTGGCGCCGTTGCGGCTGATGAGCAGCTTGGCCTCGCGGCCCGGCGGAGTTTCCCGAACCAAGCGGCCGAATTGCTCCATGCCTTCCACGCGCTGGCCGTTGTATTCAAGCACGACATCTCCGGATTTTAAGCCAGCTTTCTCAGCGGGACTGCCGTCTTCGACGCGCGTGATTTCGACGCCATAGGCTTCCTTGAGCTTCAGTTCGCGGGCCCGGTCGCTCGAGATTTCGCAGAGATTCACTCCCAGGTAAGTGCCATTCGAAAGGAGGCCGCTCGTGCCGTTGCGGAATTCGAAAATTTGTGGCGTGCCGGGAGCAGACGGCGGGAGCTGAACCAGCTGTAACTGAGCGGGGACCTCCTGAGCGCCCACCACGCCCGCGAATAGCACTATAGAAGAAAAGAATCTAACCATACGAATCACCTCTTACTCACCCTTCAAAATCTATTTCTCGCGGCGGAGATAAATTGTGCCGCCGTTGACGTTGATGCGCAGCAGGGGACCACCGCCGTTGAGAGCGCCCTCGGCCAGCACCGGGCTCGCTCCGGGAAGGCTTCCCGGCTTGACGCGAATCTCCTTGAAATCTGAAATAATCCTACCGGTCGCACCTCCGGAATCGTTCCTGGCTAAAACCGTCAACGGAACATTAGACGCAATGAACACGGTGATGTCACCAGCGTTGGTGCTAAGAGTAGAATCCTGTATGCGATTTCCGGAAAGCAATTCCGCCAGGATGCTTCCGGCGGCGGTGGAAGCGCGCAGAGCCCCGCCCACATTGCGCAGGCGGATGGTGCCGGAAGCGGATTCGCAGCGCACGCCATTGGCGGCGTTCACCTGAATGGCGCCGGCGGAACTTTCGGCGGTCACGGCGCCGTCGGCCTGCTGGACTTCGATCAAACCGGCCGCGGTGCGGGCAAAGACGGTATTGGAGGCGCGTTCAATGCGGATGTTGCCGCCGGCAGTGGAGGCATGCACCGGGCCCCCCGCCTGATGGACGAACACCTCGCCTCCGGCGGTATCGAGCCACGACTCACCGCCCGCGCTCTGCACGCGAATCACCCCGGCGCCGGAATAACAGCGCACGATTCCACCGACGTTACCCACCTGAATATCGCCGCCGCCGGTGCGAACTTCGGCTTTCCCCTTAATGCGGTCCACCAGCATGCGTCCGGCGGCGGAGCGCGCGGTGAGCTCACCATCCAGATCCAGCGCCTGCACATTTCCGCCGCGCGTTTCGATCCATACCTGTTGCAAGGAACGGGGCACAGTGACGGACAACTCCGGGCCTTCCGAGATGTTCGCGGGAGGGGTGACGGTCAAGCGCAGCCAACCGTTCTGGGACCGCGATCTCACCTCGAATTCGTGAAGCAGCGCTTCGGCTTCCCGCGCGTCGCGCGCCTGCACCCGTAGTTTGAGTTTATAGCTGACTTTTTCACCAGTACCGCCCTGCAGAACGACATTGCCTACGGTATCCAGCCGAAAGCGCTCCAGCGGAGACGCGGTGGCAACGCCGTTGATGGTCTCGACCCAGTAGCGGCCTTCGCGGGTGAGCTGCGCCAACGCGCTGGGCGAGAGCGCGGCGGCGCAAACGATGGAGATGAAAACGAACTGCTTCATGAGTACCTAATATGCATCCTTTAATACGTTTCCGCCGATGCGTTCATGTCGTGCAGGGCGCGCTGACAGCGCATGCGGATATAACCGTTCTGTTCTTTTCCCATTACTTCTTGCAGAACGCCCACCATGGAATCGGCCGAATCGGCGTGGTGCTGGATCAGCAGATCGATCACCTGAGTGCGAACTCCCGGGCAATCGTCCTTCAGTAGAACCTTGGCCAGCGTCTTTCTTGTTTCCGGATCGCCGGCAAAATCTTTCAAACCGTCCAGCGCCTTGAGCCGGACGCCCGCGTTCGAATCATGCTGCACCACATCCAAAAGCGCGCTGCGAACCTCCGCGGATTGGGGCTGGTTCTTCAGCAGGTTGACGGATTCCACGCGCAGGCCGGCATCTGAGGGATCTTTGGCGGCGGTGAGCAGCAGGCGCTGGATGGACTGGTCTTCCAAAGTGCCGGAAAGCGTCCGCTGGGTGGTTTCGTCCACCACAATCTGCACTCTTCCGGAACCCATGGGCTCCACGTAACGGACGCGCGAGCTGCCGGGATCAACCAATCCCGCGGAGTGGAACGAGCCGGGGAACGAGGCCGGAGTCATATGCGCTCCAAAGAAGCCGAGCGCCAGCATGGCCAGCGCACCGGCGAGCTGCGTGATGCCGGGCGCGAAGTGGAAATTGATGGTAAAGCCCGCGCGGATTTTGTCCCAGAAGCCGGCGCGCTCCGGCGCGGTCTCGGCCAGGCGCCCGCGCAGTTGGGCGCGGCAATCGGCCAGCAACTCGGCGCTGGGAAGCATCTCGGCGGCGTCGATGGTTTTGAACAGCACCTTTTCATGCGCCAGCGCGGCGCGGCAGGCGTCGCATTCGTCCAGGTGCGCTTCGAGCCCGTCTTCCTCTTCGAAGGAAAGCTCGCTGTACAGAAAAAGCGGCAACAATTTTCTAGAGTCTTCACATTTCATACAAAATCTCCAAGGGCCGCGCGCATTTTTTGCGTGGCCCGGAACAGGCAGTTCTTGGCAGCCTCCTCAGAGGTGCCCAACATGTCTCCGATGGCGCGCAGGCGCAGGCCCTGATAATGTCTCATTTCGAAAACGGCCCGTTCGCGCGGGGTTAAACCGTCCAGAACCTGCCGGATTCTAACGCGCAACTGACCGCTCATGAGCTGGCGCTGCGGATCGCCATGAGCGCGGGATTCTTCGACGGTATCCATGCGATCCAGAAATCCTTCGCTGGTCTCCACCACGGTGTCCTCTTCGCGGCGAACGCGGCGTTTCCTCAAAGCATCCAAACACAGGTTGGTGACAATCCGGTACAGCCAGGTATGAAAGCTGCAATCGAATCGAAATGTATGCAGGTTCTTGTACACCCGCAGAAACGCCTCCTGATAAATGTCGTTGGCGTCCTCCGGCGACCGAAGCAGGTTCATGGCCAGCCGCAGGACGTTCTGGTCGTACAGGCGCACCAATTGCTCGAAGGCGCGCTGATCGCCCCTTTGAGCTGCCCGAATCAGCTCCGGTTCGTCCATTCTAACGGCCGGTTGGGCCACTGTCGCCTGCAACACCTTGATAGACGAAGGATAAACAAAAACGTCACGGCGTGGGCTGCGGGGTTATCCGGCCAATTCGACTTCGATTTTCTTACCGGCCTGGTCCAGCTTCAGGATGCGGAAAGTGCGGATTTGGCCGGCTTTGACCGGCTCCGGCCCGGCTGATTTCACGCTGCTGGATCCCTGCTTCCACTTGGCTGAAAGCATGGCGGTTAGGGAAGAGAGATCGGCCACTGGGGCGGGCGCGGCGGGAACCTCTGCGGCGCGCTCAGGCAGACGGCATTCGGCGAAGACCCCCTCGCCCAGCTCCACTTTGGCCTGGCCGCGGCCCGCTTCGACGATCCGTCCGGTAACGGTTTCGCCGGCATGGTGCTCGCCGATATATTCATCGGCGGTGGTGGGTTGCAGTTGCTTGATCCCCAGCTTGATGCGGCGCCGTTCCTGATCCAGTTCCAGCACCACGGCGCGGACTTTCTGGCCGGCCGTTATCGCCTCGCGCGGATGATTCAGCCGTTTCTCGCCGGTGATGTCGGAGATGTGGATCATGCCTTCGAGCCCATCGCCGAGGGTGACGAAGCAACCGAAGTTGGTGAGGCTGGAAACTGGACCTTCCACGACGTTGCCGGGAGCGTATTTGCGCGCAGCTTCGTCCCATGGATCGCCCAGGGCTTGCTTGAGGCCGAGCGAAATGCGCCGCTCCGCGGCATTAACGCCGAGCACCAGCGCTTCCACGCTTTCTCCGGGTTTCAATACGTCACTGGGCCGCTTGATCTTTTTGGACCAGGACATTTCTGAAATGTGTATCAGGCCGTCGACGCCGGGCGCGAGCTCGATGAATGCGCCGAAATCGGTCAAGCGCGATACCTTGCCCTGCACGCGCTGGCCAACCTCGAAATTCTCGGCTGCGAGCGTCCATGGATCCGGCGTGAGCTGCTTCATGCCGAGCGAGATGCGGCGAGTTTCCGGACTGATCTTGAGGATCTTGACTTCCACGGAGTCTCCGGGATTGACGAAATCCGACGGTTTGGCGACGCGATGCCAGGCCATATCGGTGACGTGCAGCAAACCGTCCAATCCGCCGAGGTCGACGAAGGCTCCAAAATCGGTGACGCTGCGAACTGTGCCGCGCACTACAGCGCCCTCCACCAATTCAGCGAGGCGCTTTTGGCGCGCCTGTTTTTCTTCCTCTTCGAGGACGGCGCGGCGATCCACCACGACGTCTTCGTCGGTGGTATCAAGCTTGATGATCTTGCACTGAATTTCCTGGCCGACCAGTTTCTCGATTTCAGCCTGGTCCTTGGCGCCCGAGCGCGAAGCCGGCAGAAACGCCGGGACTCCGACGTCGACGCGCAGGCCGCCTTTCACGAATTCGGTGACTACGCCGGCGATGGCGCGATTTTCGGCGAAAGCTTTTTCGAGAGCGCTCCAGTCCTTGGGGCGTTCCACCTTGATGGTGGAGAGCGTGTAGGAACCTTCGCCATCGCTGCCGGTGATGGTTACGAGCAGCTTATCGCCGACGTGAATGGAGAGCTTGCCGGCTTCATCGCGAAAGAGCTGGGTGGGAAGAATCCCATCGATTTTCCGGCCGATATCGACAAATACGGCATCGGGCGTAATGGAAACCACGGTGCCTTCGGTGGCTCGGCCGCGCGCGGGGCCGTGATGATGTTGTTCGAATTCAGAGAGGATATCCGCGAACGAGTTTTCGCCGGATGGCGCGGCTTGGTCGGGGGACGCGGCAAGCGAGGCCGCGGGTGGTGCGGGGGATGTCAGGTTTTGCATGAAGGACGCGTTTGAATCTATTTTGACACAGCGGCGCGGGGCGCGGGTTAACAACCCGCTGCAGGATGCCATCCTGCCCCACAGGTGTTCACATTCGGACGTGGCGGGGCGAAACTGAACGCCTGTTGATCCCAAACTTGAAGAAAACACGTCTGTTGCCGGCGGCGTTCCAGGTGCAATTCAAGTGGATCTGTCTGGGATTCTCATCGACATTCGACACTCGGCGAGACACTTCGTCCGATCGCCGGGGCTGGCATTGGCCCTGTTGTTCACCATTGCGCTCGGCATCGGCAGCAATGTCGCGGTCAACGGATTCGTTCGAGGCTTGACGAGATCGGACCTTCCGCCGGTATCGCGCGAAAGGGTGGTATCGATATTCCGGCGAGACGCCGGCCCGCTCTCCTATCAAGATTACCGGTGGCTGAATAGTCATCGTGAAGGGTTCGAATGGATTGGAGCGGCTCGTATTTTGCCGAGCACCGTCGCGATTGCCGGGCAATCCGAGATTATGTCCGTGGCCGCAGTGACGCCCAGCCTCGCCAATTTTCTGGACCTTTCATTCAACGGAGGGTTGGTAATCAGCCATCGCGTTTGGGAGAGCGATTTCCAAGGGAAGGCTGACGTTCGCGGTGAATCGATTCGCCTCGGCGGCCTGGATCTTCGGGTGAGTGGCGTGGCGCCGGCGTGGCTGGAAGGCGTGTATCGCGACCGTGCCGTGGACCTGTGGATGCCGCTCAAAGAGGAGGCCGGTAGTAGCCGGAACTTCTGGGTCCTCGGGAAACGCGGCCCTGGTGCGAGCCTGAACGGCCTGGGTGAGATACTGGTGCTGCCTTATACAGGGACGAGTCCTGCAGTGGCGGAGGCCAGATCGCGCGTCGGAACTCTGCTGGGCCTGGCGGCAGGGTTGGTATTTTTCATTGCTTGCGCCAACGTGGCCACGTTTCTGGTGGGCCGGGCTTCCGCGCGCTCGCACGAGACATCGCTGCGCGTGGCGCTGGGCGCCAGCCGCGGCCAACTGGTGCGTGGACTGTTGTCAGACAGCGTGCTCATCTCCATCACGGGCGGGGCGCTCGGGGCGCTGCTCGCGTTTTGGACCTCGCTGGTTCTTCCGTCGCTGCTGTTCGAAGAAGATGCTGAACGTTTGGTATTTGCGCCGGATGTATTGAGTGTGGTGGCGGCGTCCGCGGCTTGCGTGGGGATCATGATTTTATGCGGCCTGCTACCGGTCTTTGTGATTTCACATGACCGTCCGGCGACCGTCTTGCGCCGGGAAAGCGCCGGGCCTTCGAAGGCGATCCAGCGGTTGCGCGTGATTCTTGTTGTCGCACAAATGACCAGCTGCTCGGTGCTGGTGATCTCCACGGCGTTCCTTTTTGAGGGCTTTCGCGCGGCGCTCGACACCGGCGTCGGCAGGCGCCTCGGCCACCCGATTCTCGCCAGCGTGGAAGCATCTGAACAGGGCGGCTGGAGGTACTTCCAGAATGTCCGGAGCGCGGCAGAACAGGTGGCCGGCGTCTCAGGGAAGGCGTGGGTTGGGCACCTCGCGGGCGATCTGGCGGCGTGGAGGTCCTACGTCGTGGAGCCGCGGCAGTTACCGTTGCGAGACGTCACGCTGGACGTGGCAGCGGTCACCGACGGCGCCGGCGCGCTCTTCACCATGCCGCTGGCGGAGGGGCGGCTGTTCGGCGTGGAAGATGAAACGTGCCGTGGCGCCATCGTGAATGACGCGGCAGCCAGGGTACTGTTCGGTGCCGGCACCGCAGGGCGGTCTATATTTGACGCCGCGGGCTTTCCCGTTGAAATCATCGGCGTGGCCGGCGCGCGTAAAGGGCTGGCGAGCACCCCGACCATCTATTATTACCAGACTGATGAAAAAGGGCCGCACACGGAACGGAGCGGTTTGGCACATTTTCGGGCGCCGATTGTTTCGAAGCTCCAGCAGGTGGAGCTGGACTCAAACGTGGTGTCGGCGAATTATTTCGAAGTTATGGGATGGCCGGTGGCCGCGGGCCGGATTTTTCCAGGCGATGCGAAGCCGCGCGGATGCCGTGAGGGCGTGGTAAATCAGGAAGCAGCGGACCTCTACTTCAACGGGAACGCGGTGGGAGCTTCGGTTATCGACGAAGCCGGGCGCCGGACCCAGATCATCGGCGTGGTGCGTTCGAGGCCGATGGGGACCTTTCAACGGCGCATCGAGCCGGCCATCTATTTTCCGATGATGCAGGATTTTCTTCCCTACATGACGCTGATTCTCGGATCGCGAAAAGCGGACGACGCTGTGCTGCGGGAGCTGGCCAGCAAAATTGAATCCGTGCCGGGGCGTGGACCGGCGCCAGTGATGGTAAGGACGCTGGACACGTATTTGAAGCAGACGGCGCTGGCGCAACTGCGTATCGCCACCATGATCATCGGCGCTTCCGCTACGACAGCGCTGGTGCTCAGCATACTTGGATTGTTTGGCGCATTGAGTGACGCGGTGCGGCAACGGCGCCGAGAATTCGCGGTTCGCATTGCGCTGGGGGCGCAGCGGCGGCATGTCATCCGTCAGGTGCTGGGCGAGGGAGGGCGGTTGGCCATGGCAGGTACGTTGGCGGGCACGCTGGGATCGCTGCTGCTGTCGCGCATGTTGGCTCGAATCGCGCCTGGGCATGGGTCGCCGGCATTATGGGTGTGGATGGCTGCGCCCTTGCTGCTGGCCGCGGTGGTTCTGATAGCGAGCGTTCTGCCGGCGCGGCGGGCGTCGATCGTGAATCCGTTGACGATTATGAGTGATCAGAATTGAAAGGTTGGCAGGCGGAAGCGCCTGCCCCACTTGCTCACACAAGTTCTTATGCTTCGAACATCCATTTGCCGCCTACCATGGTGCGCTGCACCGGGATGCCGATTAGCTTGTACGGATCTTCGCGCAGCGGGTCGCGGCCGAGCACTACCAGGTCGGCCAACTGGCCCGGGGTGATGGAGCCTTTCAAGTTTTCTTCGAACGATGCGTAGGCTCCGTTCACGGTGCCTACTTCGAGAGCTTCCTGGATGGTGATGCGCTGCTTCGGTCCCCAGACGTTTCCGTTTTTATCGGTTCGCGTGACTTCCGATTGCAGCGCCATCATGGGATCGAAAGGGCTGGCGGTGTAGTCGGACGCTTGCGTGGCGCGGATTCCGGCATCCAGAAAACTGCGCAAGGCGAACATGCGGTTGACGCGCTCCTCGCCGTAAACGCTCAGTTTCTCGCCGTGGTAATAGGCGTAAGAGGAAAACGGCGTGGGTATGGCTCCGATGGCTTTGATTCGCCGGATCAGATCGGGGTTGATCACGGTGCAGTGTTCCAGGCGGAAGCGGGGATCGTGGCGCGGGCTCTCGCGCTGCAACCGTTCGTAAACGCGCAGAGCCTGGTCGATGGTTCCATCGCCGTTGGCGTGGCTCGCCACCTGCCAACCGGCCAGATGCGCTTTGCGCGCCCAGGTGTACATCTCTTCCTCACCCATGATCAGGATTCCGTAATCGTTGGGGCGGCCCACGTAAGGCTGCGTTAGCCGCGCGGTACGTTCGGAAATAGAGCCGTCGAGCATCAGCTTCATCGCGCCCACGCGTACCCACTCATTGCCGAGGCCGGTTCGAATTCCGGCGCGAATCATCTTGTCGATATGCGGCGCGGCGATCAGGCAGTAGATGCGAGCGTGCAGATCGCCGGCTTCGAGCGCGTCTTGAAACGCCAGCAAATCGTCGGGAGTTCCTAATGCATCGTGGGCGGATGTTATACCGGCGCGAACCAGCATTTGGGTGATCAGCTTTACGCCATCGCGGCGCTCGGATCGAGTGGCGGTGTTGGGAATCTTGGAGCGGAACGGCGCGTTGCCGTTGTCCATAACGCGGCCGGTGAGCTTGCCGTCCGCGCCGTGTTCGTAGGCGCCCCCTGCTGGATTCGGAGTCTGATCGTTGATATCGGCCTTGTTCAGCGCGGCTGAATTCACGAACGCGGTATGGCCGCCGCGATGTTGGATAAATACGGGATTATTCGGGGCGGCGTCATCTAAATCGTGGCGATTGATGGGGCGGCCTTCGGCCATTTTGGTGTCGTCGTATTTAAAGCCCAGGACCCAATTCCCGGCTGGAGTTTCAGCGGCACGTTTGCGGATGGCGTCTTTTATGGCGGCAATGGAAGGAAGATCCGTATCGACGCTTTGAAGATGTTCGAGTCCGGAAGAGGCCACGTGCATGTGCGCATCGATGAAGCCGGGGAAGACGGGAAACTTGCCGAGATCGATTCGTTTGGTTTTCGATGTCGCGCAAGCGCTGATTTCGGCGTTGGTTCCGACGGCCAGAAATCGGCCATTTGCGATGGCGACGGCCTCGGCCTGGGGATTGGCGGGGTCCATGGTGTGGATCACGCCGTTGAGCAAAATCAGGTCGGGCTCGGTGGAAGACGCGGAAAGGGCGGTGGCTGAGAGAAGGCCGACGAAGTGGCGACGGGAGAGGTGCATGGTGTTATCACATGATATTACCCCCGGGATGTGTTGTACGCGAGTCAAGATAAGATTACAGCGTGGAGCTTCGCGGCCGCATCTGGCAATATGTTCGTGCGCAGGACGCCTTCTGGGTGGTGCTGTTCGCAGGTCTGGCGATTTTCGGCCCGGATCGAAACCCATTCATGGTCACGTTCCTCTGCGCTCTGGGCCTGTTTCAGATTCTCGAGCCCAAGCTTCCCTTGGACACGTTGCGGGGAACAATTGTCGCTTACACCATCAAGCTCATCCTTTGCTACCTGTTGATCGGGCAGACGGATGGAATTGCCAGCCGGTACTACTTTGTGCTCGTCCTGCCGGTGATCTCGGCGGCGACCAAATTGGGAATGTTCGGAACCATTGTCACCAGCACAATCGCGTCTGGAGCGTACCTTTCGTTCTGGCTTAAGCTCCCGGCGGATCTGTATGTCGAGGACAAACCGGAGCTGGTATTCCGCGGCATCATTTTGGTCCTGGCTGGGTTTCTCGCGCATCAACTTGCTCAAGCTACGCGCGTCGAAGCGCAGAAGCATCAGGCCGCGGCGCTGCAATTGGCCGAAGCCAACCGGAATTTGCAGGAGGCGGAAGCTGCTGTCCGGCGCAGCGACCGGCTAGCGGCTCTGGGCCAACTCTCGGCTGGACTGGCGCATGAACTTCGCAATCCGCTGGGCACTATAAAGACATCCGCGGAGATGTTGCTCAAGAGCGTGCCGGCCGACAATGCCGTGGCCCGGGAAATGGCGGGCTTCATTTCGAGCGAAGTGGATAGAACCAACTCGCTGGTTACGCGCTTTCTGGATTTCGCGCGGCCGCTGGCGGTGCGATTGGACAAGACCGACCTTACGCAAGTGATCGACCAGGCCATCAGCGACGTGGAGAAGCACCAGCCGCCGTTCGATGTCACGATTTATAAAAATTACTCACCGGAGATTCCGCCCTTTTTTCTGGACGGCCAACTGATGGAGCGGGTGATCTACAACCTGGTGCTGAATGCAGCACAGGCGAGCCCGCCCAACGGAAGCGTCACGGTGAAGACGCGCGAGAGTGATGGGACGGTGGAGATCACGGTGATCGATCGCGGGTCGGGCATTCCGCCGAAACTGATCGAAAATATTTTCAACCCGTTTTTTACAACGAAGTCCGGCGGCGTGGGACTGGGGTTGGCCATCGTTTCGAAAATTGTGGATGAACACGGGGGCAGCATAGCGGTTGAAAGCGAGCCTGGGGAAGGCAGCGTGTTTCGGGTGTATCTTCCTTTTCGGGAGTCATTGAAAGAGGAGCGATGAAGGCGACCATATTAGTGGTGGAAGACGAGGAGAAACTGCGGCGCGTGGTGGAGTTGCAATTAAAGGGCGCCGGGTTCGAAGTGGAGCAGGCCGGCACGGTGGAGCAAGCCATGCGTTTGGCGGACCGCGCCGACGTGATCCTCACGGATCTGCGGCTGCCGGGCGTGGGCGGCCTGGAGTTGCTGGCCAACCTGCGCCGCCAGGATTCTCACACTCCAGTTGTTGTGATGACGGCGTTCGGGAGCATCGAAACCGCGGTGGAAGCCATGAAGGCCGGCGCGGTGGATTTTCTTCCCAAGCCGTTTTCGCTGGACCATTTGATGACGGTGGTGAACAAAGCGCTGGAGCTGAGAACGCTGCGCGACGAAAATCGCCAGCTACGCGCGGAGCTGAGCCAGCGCTATGAATTCGACAACATGGTGGGACACAGCGAGGGGATGCGCGAGATTTTCAGCACCATTACGCGTGTCGCGCCCACGCGCGCTACGGTGCTGCTGTGCGGCGAGAGCGGCGTGGGCAAGGATATGATCGCGCGCGCCATTCATCATCACTCGCCGCGGGCGGACCGGCCGTTCGTGAAGATCAATTGCACGGCGCTGCCTGAGAACCTGATGGAGAGCGAGCTGTTTGGTTACGAAAAAGGCGCGTTTACCGGCGCCAATACGTCGAAGCCTGGGAAGTTCGAACAGGCCGATACGGGAACGGTGTTTCTGGACGAAATCGGCGATGTTCCCGCGTCGGTGCAGGTGAAGCTGCTGCGTATTCTACAGGAGCGCGAGTTCGAGCGCCTGGGCAGCAATAAGGTGAAGCACATCGACGTGCGGGTGCTGGCGGCCACCAATGTGGATTTGAGAGCGGCGTTGGAGCAGGGCACATTTCGCGAGGATTTATATTATCGACTGAATGTGCTGCCCATCAATATTCCGCCGCTGCGGGACCGCAAGGAAGATATTCCGTATCTGGCCGGGTTTTTCGTGAAGAAGCTGGGGAACGATTTGGGAAGTCCGGTGCAATCGATTTCGGACGCGGCCATGGAGAGGTTGATCGGATATCATTGGCCGGGAAATGTGCGCGAGCTGGAAAATGTACTGGAGCGCAGCATGGTGCTGGCGAATGGAGCGGTGCTGGAAGCAGGCGACGTGAAGCTGGACACGGCGCCGGCGGCGCGCTTCACGGTGGCGGATAATTTTCTGCCGGAGGGCACGACGCTGGACCAGTACGAGCAGGCCATCATTAAAGAAGCGCTACGGCGCGCGAATGGGAATAAGAGCCAGGCGGCGCGGATGTTGGGGTTGACGCGGAATGCACTCAGGTATCGGTTGTCGCAGATGGGGTTGGAGTCATAGAGAAAGGACACAGGCGAAAGCGCCTGCGCCACGTTAGGCCAGAGATAGATTGGCACTGGCGGGGAGGGTTAGGTCGGAGAAGTGGCCGTTCCGGAATTTTATAGAGGCGGCGGCGGCGATCATCACCGCGTTGTCGGTGGAGAGAGCTGGGGTTGGGAAATATACCGGGCACGGGGAATTTGCGGTTCGCGCCGCGGCGCGCAGGCCGGCGTTCGATGCTACGCCGCCGGAGATGATTAACGCTCTGGCCCCGATTTCTTCGGCCGAAGCCAGGGCCCGGCGGAGCAACTCCTCAATCACGGTAGTTTGAAATGACGCCAGCATATCGAGCGTGGGCTGGGGCGTGGAGCGCAGCCAATCCTCGAGGGAAGGATTTTCGAGCTTACGCCGCGCGTCGATTTCGCGGGCGAGATCGCGCTGTTCCACCCAACGCAGCACGGCGGTTTTCAAGCCACTGAAGCTGAAGTCGAGCTTGTTGCCTTTCATGTGCGCGAGCGTGAATTTCACGGCGCGCGGGTCGCCGTGGGGCGCCAGGCGATCGATGATGGGGCCGCCGGGATAGCCGAAGCCCAGCAGCTTGGCCACTTTGTCGTACGCTTCGCCGGCGGCGTCATCGCGCGTTCTTCCCAGCAACCGGTAAGTGAATCCTGCGCGGACTTCGAACAAATGGGTGTGGCCGCCGCTGACCACCAAGGCCACGGCGGGAAGTTCGATGGGCGCTTCGCTCGCTTCCAGAATTACCGCGTGGATGTGGCCTTCAATGTGGTTGACGCCGATGAGCGGCAGGTTTCGCGCAAAGCAGATGGATTTCGCGTAAGTGATTCCCACCAGCAACGAACCCACCAGGCCGGGGCCTTCGGTAACGGCGATGGCGGACAGATCGTCAAAGCCGGCGCCGGCTTGTTCCAACGCCTGGCGGACCACCGGCACAATGGCGCGCAGGTGTTCGCGCGAAGCCAACTCCGGGACCACGCCGCCGTACTTGCCGTGCGTGGCCATTTGCGAAGCCACCACCGAAGACAGAATCCGGCGGCCATCTTCCACCACGGCCGCGGCGGTTTCATCGCACGAAGTTTCGATGGCAAGGATGCGCACTGGTATCGTGAAGTTTGGATCTCTCTCCCTTCAATTATCACTTGCCGGAGAGTTCGATCGCGCAGTCGCCGCTTCGCGATCGGGCCGGATCGCGCATGCTGGTTTTGTATTCCGACGCCCGGCGCTGGGAAGACCGTATGTTTCACGAATTCCCTGGTTTCCTGCGCCCTGGCGACTGCCTGATTTTGAATGATTCGCGAGTGCTTCCGTCGCGCCTGCTGGGACGGCGCGAGAATCTGAGTGGCGAGGTTGAAGTGCTGCTGGTGGAATCGCTGAGCGAGGATTCGAAAACCTGGACCGCGCTGGTGCATCCGGGCCGGAAGATGCGGACCGGCGAGCGCATACTTTTCGGCGAGGTGAAAGCCGAGATCCTGGGGCGCAGCGAATATGGCGAGCGCACGGTGCGATTCCATTGGGACGGCGATATTCGCGAGTGGCTGGAAAAGAATGGGCATGTCCCGTTGCCGCCGTACATCAAGCGCGCCGACACAGCGGAGGATCGCGAGCGCTACCAGACCGTATTTGCGCGGGAGACGGGATCGATCGCGGCGCCCACCGCGGGCCTGCACTTCACGCCGGAGATTTTGGAGGCGTGTGGAAACGCTGGAGCGGAGATTGCATACGTCACACTGCACGTCGGGCTGGGAACATTTCAGCCGGTACGCGGCGAGACGCTGCATTCGGAACGATTTTTTATCACTGAGGAAAACGTAGACAAGATTAAAGGGGCAAAACGAGCCGTGTGCGCCGGCACCACCAGCGTAAGAGCGGTGGAAAGCATGTTTCTGGGTAGAACCGGAAAAACGGATCTCTTTATCCGGCCCGGTTTTGAATTTCAAAGAACGAACGCCATGCTCACGAATTTTCATCTACCGCAATCGAGCTTATTGATGCTGGTGTGCGCGTTTGCCGGACAGGATTTCGTGTTGTCCGCGTATCGGCATGCTGTAGAAGCGGGATATCGATTCTATTCCTATGGAGATTGCATGTTGCTGGTATGATCGCGGCACGCCAATGGACGCGATGGGTGCTTACCGCGGCGCTGGCGGTCTGTGCGCTGGTTCTGGCGGTGCGCACGTTGGCTGGGCCACTTTATTTTCGTTCGCCGCTCAACGTGGAAAGCGCGGTTGGATTGGCGGTAACGCTGCTGCTGTTGCTTCGAACGTCGCCCGGCAACACCGCGCCAACCAGCCGCGCTTTCGATGCTTGGGACGCGTTGGCGATGGCGCTGATTGCGGGATTGGTCGCGGCGGTATTCTGGCATGCAGCGGGCTTCTATTTTCTTTCAGACGATTTCATACTGCTGAAGCAGGCGAAATCGTTTTCCTACATTCGCGGCCTATTCGCTACCCGGGGCGCTGACGGATCGTACCGGCCGGTCACTCACCTTTACATGCACGTGGCGTACAAGTGGGCCGGGACAGATGCGGCCTACTGGCATTGGGCAGAATTTGCGATCCACGCCGCGAATTCGATTTTGGTCTTTGTTGTCGCACGGATGTTGGGCCTGGCCCGGTTCAGTGCGGCGTTCGCGGCTGCTTTGTTCGCCATGCATGGAACGCGGCCGGAGGCGGTGGAATGGCTGGCGGGACGCGCTGATTTGCTGGCGGCGTTTTTCGTTCTTGTTGGACTGGCTTCCTTTATACGTTTCTGGAGCGCAGAGCGCGGCGGGGTCTGGTACGCGATTTCGCTGGTATCGATGCTGCTGGCGATCTTAAGTAAGGAATCGGCATACACATTCGCGCTGCTATTGGTTGTATTTCTTGCATCGAACGGTGTTTTGAAAACACGCCGGGCACTCTACGCGCTTATTCCTTTTTTCGCTGTAACCGCGGCGCTGCTGGCGTGGCGCATCATTCTGCTGGGCGGGCTGGGAGGCTATCGAAATCGAACCGGCCAATCGGAGGCGCTTTCCATCGGCGCAGTCACGGCGGTGAAGGCGTTGGTACTGAGGCTTGCCGCCATTTTGTTTTTTCCCATCAACTGGAGCCAGCAGCCGAATGTTGTTTTCGGCATAGCCATGATTTTGTACCTGGCAGCGCTGGCCTGGCTAGCCACAACGCAAGTGAGGCGGAGCGCCTTCATCATTCCTCTCGGTTTTTTATTTTCGCTGGCTCTGCCGCCTTTGCCGCAAATGCTGATTGGTCCCGATTTACAGAAGGCCCGGCTGCTCTATCTTCCGGTTTTGGGTTTCTGCCTGCTGCTGGGGACGGCGGTAGGGGCAATGAGGCGGAAGCCGCAGTGGGTGATTGCGATTACGATTCTCATATTCAACAGCGCGGCCTTGTTCCACAATTTGAGCACCTGGGGAGAAACGGCTCAGAAAGCGAAGGCCGCATGCGTCACGGCGGCAGCGTGTCCGAACGACGTCCAGGTGCCGGAGCTACCAGGAAGCTTGAACGGTGTGTATTTCTTCGCGAACGGATTCCCGGGGTGCGTCGAGATGCAGCGCCATGGGGATCGGCCGCAATCGCCATGCGTGCTGCGCTGGGATAGCGGAACCAATGAGCTGTTGCGCCTGCCGTATGATAACCACTAGAAACGCTTGCCGATGGACATGAGCCAAGATACCGCAGCCGTTCGCTCGGGTGAAGAGTTAGATCGGGCTGCGCTGACTCAATATCTTCAGGACAAGATTGAAGGCGGCGCGAGTTTGATAATCGAGCAATTTCCGGGCGGCCATTCGAATCTGACGTATCTGTTGCGCACATCCGAGCGCGAGTATGTGCTGCGGCGCGGTCCTTTGGGACCGGTGGCGCCGAAGGCCCACGACATGGCGCGCGAATACATGGTGCTCAAGGCAGTGCATCCGTTCTTTGACGCCGCGCCGGAAGTTTTTCATTTGTGCGAAGATCCCTCGGTTATCGGAGCTGTGTTCTTTCTGATGGAAAGGCGCCATGGGACAGTGGTGCGCGATCGCATTCCGCCGGAGCTGGCGGCTTTCCCGGATTATCCGGCGCGAGTGAGCCGCGGCTTTGTAGACTGCCTGGTGGAACTGCATGCCGTGGACATTGAGCAGCATGGCCTGGTCTCACTGGGCAAGCCGGCCGGATTTCTGGAACGGCAGGTGCGCGGTTGGTTTGAACGCTGGAATCGCGCCAAGACTGAAGAGATCGCGCTGATGGATAGCCTGATCCAGTGGCTGACGGATCGGTTGCCGGTTTCACCCGCGCCCACGCTGGTTCACAACGACTTCAAGCTGGACAACTTAATGCTGGATGCGAGTGACCCCGGGCGCATTGAAGCCGTTCTGGACTGGGAGATGGCCACCGTGGGCGATCCGCTGGTGGATCTGGGATTGATTCTTTGCTATTGGTCGCAGCCGAGCGACCCGGGGGGCACGAAAGCGTCGCTCACCTCCGAGCCCGGCTGGTTCACGCGCGATGAGCTGATTGGCCGCTATGCGGAGCTGACGGGCCGCGATGTGTCGCTGATCAACTACTACGAAGTTTTCGCGCTGTTTAAACTCGCCGTGGTGTTGCAGCAGATCTATGTCCGGTTTCATCGCGGCCAGACTCAGGACGAGCGATTCCGGCATTTCGACAAACGCGTACATAATCTGATTCAGCAGGCTGCCGCATTGATATAATCCATGCAATACATCCAAAAAACATGGCCAAGCAAGAGACCGTTTACACCGTCAGTGAACGCGTGGCAACCATCACGCTGAACCGTCCGGACAAGCTGAATGCGTGGACCGCCGTTATGGATCAGGAAGTGCGCGCGGCGATCTATGAAGCAGAGAACGATTCCAATGTTCGCGTGATTATTCTGACCGGCGCGGGACGCGGTTTTTGCGCGGGCGCGGATATGTCGCTGCTGGGCGCCATCGCCAAGGAGGGTCTGGAAAGCTATCGGGGCCAGGAAAGTTTCCTGAGGAACACCGGCAATGGCGAGCGTCAGGACGTGCGGCCGGATTTCCAGAAAAAGTATTCGTACTTTCCGTCCATCAGGAAACCCGTGATTGCCGCGGTGAACGGTGCGGCGGTGGGGCTGGGATTCATTCTGACGCTGTATTGCGATCTGCGTTTTGCCGCGGAAGGAGCGCGATTTGGGACGGCGTTTGCGAAGCGCGGGCTGATTGCCGAGTACGGACTGGCGTGGATGCTGCCGCGGCTGATTGGGCCGGCCAATGCGTTGGACATGCTGTTTTCGGCGCGGCTGGTGGATGCGAACGAAGCTTTGCGGATGGGTTTGGTGAATCGGGTGTTTCCGCAGGAAGGCTTTATGCCCAGCGTGCAGGCATATGCACTGGAACTTGCGAATAATGTTAGCCCGCGATCGATGGGGATTATCAAAACCCAGGTTTATAACGCTATGTTTCAAACATTGGGTGAGGCATTTGAGACGGCGGAGCAGGAGATGGTCAAGAGTTTGCAGTGTGAGGATTTTAAGGAAGGCGTGGCGCATTTTGTGGAAAAACGTCCGCCGGTGTTTACTGGACGGTGAGGGTTGGCAGGCGGAAGCGCCTGCCCCACTTTGCTGACCCGAGGGGTGCCCAATGAATTTTGAGTTTACTGACAAGGTGAAATCGCTCCAGAAACGGCTGCAGGCCTTCATGGATGAGCAGGTTTATCCGAATGAGCAGCGTTACCACGACGAAATCAATCCGGATGACCGGTGGCGGCCGTCGGAGATCATTGAGGAGCTGAAACCGAAGGCGCACGCGGCGGGATTGTGGAACCTGTTTCTGCCGGAGAGCGAAGACGGCGCAGGGCTGACCAATCTCGAGTACGCGCCGCTGTGCGAGATTATGGGGCGCTCCACCATGGCGGCGGAGGTGTTCAACTGCTCGGCGCCCGACACCGGCAATATGGAAGTTCTGGCGCGTTACGGCACCGCGGAACAAAAGGAGCGGTGGCTGAAGCCGCTGCTGGCAGGCGAGATGCGCTCCTGCTTTTCGATGACCGAGCCGGGTGTTGCATCTTCGGACGCCACCAATATTGAGAGCAGCATTGTCCGCGACGGGGATCAATATGTAATTAACGGCCGCAAATGGTGGTCTTCGGGCGCGGGCGATCCGCGCTGCAAAATCTCGATCTTCATGGGTAAGACGGACCCTACCGCTCCGAAACATAAACAGCAATCCATGATTCTGGTGCCGATGGATACGCCGGGCGTCACCATTGAGCGGATGCTCACTGTTTTTGGCTACGATCATGCGCCGCACGGGCACGCGGAGGTGAGTTTCCGGAATGTACGCGTGCCTGTTTCTAATATTCTGCTCGGTGAAGGACGGGGGTTCGAAATCGCGCAGGGGCGGCTGGGGCCGGGCCGCATCCACCATTGCATGCGGCTGATGGGCGTGGCCGAGCGTGCGCTGGATCTGATGTGCCGGCGCGCTGATTCGCGCGTGGCCTTCGGCAAAAAGATCTCCGAGCAAGGCACCATACGCGCGGACATAGCCGAGTCGCGCATGGAGATTGAGCAGGCGCGGTTGCTGGTACTGAAAGCCGCTTACATGATGGACACGGTGGGTAACAAGGCGGCGCGCGAGGAGATCGCGATGATCAAAGTGATCGCGCCAAATGTTACGTTGCGCGTGCTGGATCGCGCCATTCAGGCATACGGCGCGGCCGGCGTATCGCAGGACACGTTTCTCGCGGGTGCGTGGGCCAATTCGCGCACGCTGCGCCTGGCGGACGGCCCGGACGAAGTGCATCGCGAATCCATCGCCAAGCTGGAGCTGGAACGAGTGCTGGGGAAAGCTCGCGCGTCCGCACCGGCGAAATGAGTACGCTGGTTCTGGTCCGGCACGCCCAGGCAACTATTTTTGATGAAGATTCAGACAAGCTATCGGCGATCGGCGAGCAGCAGGCCATCGCTTTAGGCGAATTTTGGAAGGCGCGCAACATCGGCTTTGACGAGGTGTATAGCGGCACTTTGAAGCGTCATGCGCGCACGGCGGAACTCGCTGGCTTCGCGCAATTCGACGCCAGGCACGAGTTCAATGAATACGACGCGGATGGCATCCTGGGCGCAGGCCGGCGGGAGGTCAAAGATAATCGCGAGTTGCAGAAACTGTTCGACGAAATGGTCCCACAATGGATTGCGGGGACGCTGGAAGCACCTGGGGTGGAAACATGGCGGGCTTTTCGCGAGCGCGTCCAGCGTGGGCTGCGCGGGATTCTGGAAGCGGACCGTCCCAGCCGCCGCGTCGTGGTGTTTACTTCCGGCGGGCCCATCGGCGTGGCGGTTCAGACAGTGGTGGGAGCCAAAGAGCCGATGGCGATGGAGCTGAACTGGCGAATCCGAAATTGCTCACTCACCGAATTCATTTTCACGCGGACGCGAGTGTCGCTAGATGGCTTCAATGCCACGCCACATCTCAGTGAAGTGACGTTTCGCTGAATTGCTACACTAAGTTTTGATCCCATGAAAATTCACGAATATCAGGCCAAGGCGATCCTGGCCAAATACGATGTCCCTGTGCCGAGGGGCGAAGTTGCATTCACGGTAGATGAAGTGGAGGTGGCGGCGAAGAAAATCGGCGGAAGCGTAGTGGTGAAGGCGCAGATCCATGCCGGAGGGCGAGGCAAAGGCGGCGGAGTAAAGGTGGCGAAGGATGCCGCCGACGCGCTGGACATCGCCAAAAAGATGCTGGGGATGAAACTGGTGACGCACCAGACGGGCCCGGAAGGCCGCATTGTTCAACGCCTGCTGGTGGAGGAGACGCTGCCCATCGAGCGGGAACTGTATCTTGGAATCGTCCTTGACCGCACGCAAGGGAAACCGGTTTTCATGGCCTCGGCGGCGGGAGGAATGGAAATCGAAGAGGTGGCCGCGAAGACGCCGGAGTTGATCCTGAAAGAAACGCTGGAACCGGGTTATGGGCTGGCCGCTTTTCAAGGCCGCAATCTTGCTTTCGGCATGGGCATTCCCTCGGCCAGTGTGAGCGCAGCCGTGGCCGCGATGAGCGCGTTGGCGAAGGCGTACATAGACACCGACGCGGCGCTGGCTGAGATCAATCCTTTCATTCTCACCAAGGACGGAAAAGTCTACGCGCTGGACGCCAAGATCACGCTCGACGACAACGCGCTCTATCGCCACAAGGACCTGGTGGAGCTGCGCGATTTGAACGAAGAAGATCCGCTCGAAGTGGAGGCGTCGCGCTTCAGCCTGAATTACATCAAGCTGGACGGGAACATTGCGTGCATGGTGAACGGCGCGGGTTTGGCGATGGCCACCATGGACATAGTGAAATACGCGGGCGGGAGTCCGGCGAACTTCCTGGATGTGGGCGGGGGCGCGAATGCGGAACAGATCAAGAACGCGTTTCGCATTCTGCTTTCGGACCCCGGCGTGAAAGCGGTGTTGATCAATATTTTTGGCGGCATCCTGCGCTGCGATGTGCTGGCCACCGGCGTGGTGAATGCGTCGCGGGAATTGAACGTGCAGGTTCCCGTTGTAGTGCGCATGGAAGGAACGAATGTCGAGAAAGGGCAGGAGATTTTGAAGGCATCGGGGTTGAACTTCACCATTGCCAACGGAATGAAGGACGCAGCGGAAAAAGTGGTGCGCGCCGCGGCGGGGGGTGCAAAATCATGAGCGTTCTAGTGGATCAAAGCACGCGCGTGATTTTCCAGGGTTTCACCGGACGGGAGGCCAGCTTCCATGCGCAAGCCTCCATCGACTACGGAACTCAGGTGGTGGGAGGCGTGACACCGGGCAAGGGTGGCCAGACGCATCTCAATTTGCCGGTGTTCAATACGGTGGCGGAAGCGGTGAAGCAGACGGGAGCGAACGCATCCGTGATTTTCGTGCCGCCGCCGTTCGCGGCCGATGCCATCATGGAAGCGACGGAAGCAGGTGTGCCGCTGGTGGTATGCATCACGGAAGGCATTCCGACTTCCGATATGGTGCGGGTGCGCACTTTCATGCAGGGCCGTTCCACGCGTCTTATTGGCCCCAACTGTCCCGGCATTATTTCTCCCGGCAAATGCAAGATTGGAATTATGCCGGCGCACATTCACAAGCAGGGAAATGTGGGCGTGGTTTCCCGTTCGGGAACGCTGACGTATGAAGCGGTGGGGCAACTCAGCAAGCTGAACATTGGACAATCCACGTGTATCGGCATTGGCGGCGATCCGATTATCGGAACGACATTTGTGGACGCGATCGAGCTTTTCAACGCCGATCCGGACACGCATGCCATGGTGATGATCGGCGAGATAGGCGGGGATGCGGAGGAGGCCGCGGCGGATTATATCCAGAAGCATGTGAAAAAGCCGGTGGTGGGTTTCATTGCGGGGCAGACGGCGCCGCCCGGCCGGCGCATGGGTCACGCGGGCGCGATCATTTCCGGCGGGTCCGGAAAAGCGGAAGATAAAATGAAGGCCATGGAGCGCGCCGGGATTACGGTATGCGCCAGCCCGGCCGAGATAGGGGAAAAGGTGAAGAGCCGCTTGTGAGCGGCCTCGAATTCAAAGGAAAATGGCAATCCAACAAACATTTGCAATCATCAAGCCGGACGCCGTTGCGTCGGGACACACGGGTAAGATTCTGGGAATGATCGAAACGGCCGGATTCCGCGTGCGCGGGATGAAGATGGCGCGTCTCTCAAAACAGCAGGCCGAAGCGTTTTACGAGATTCACCGCGAGCGCCCGTTTTTCACGGGCCTGGTGGCATTCATGACGGAGGGTCCGGTGGTGGTGCTGGTGCTGGAACGCGAGGATGCCATCAAGCATTGGCGCGAGGTGATGGGCGCCACTAACCCGGCTCAAGCCGCCGAGGGCACCATTCGCAAAAAGTTCGCTAAGAATATTGAACGGAATGCAGTGCACGGTTCGGATGCGCCGGAGACGGCGGCGGTGGAGATTCCGTTCTTTTTCAATATGGCGGAGTTGTTATAGGAAGACATCGAGACTGGTCTCGACGCTGCGCGCACGAGAGTGCGTGCGTCACGGTGGTTATTGAGTTTTTAGCGAGGATAGCATTTTCTCGAAGCCGCTCTGGTTTGCCGCCACCGTTTTCGCCGGACCTGTGAACTTGAAGAAAACCGATCCTTGGGGGCCTTCGACAATGGCACCCAGCAAGCGATAACCCTCTTTCGGCGGGCCTTCGGGCGCCCTGGGTCCGCCCATGCCGTTGTAAGCGCCGGAGACATCCACAGTGGTGACTTTCAATCCGCTGATGGTGCGCTTGTCCACCTTAGGCGCAGTCTTGGAACCCTGGAATTGGCCAATCCAGCGATCGATGTTCGCTTGCACGCCGCCGCCCTGGCCCTGGCCGAAATAGTAGACGGCGCACTCAGCGCTCTCCGGGACCTGATACGTGGCCAAGCGCATGGGCCGCTCGCCCTGCGCTTTCCAATTGGACGGAGCGGTCCAACGGATACCGGCGCCCGAGTCCGCTAGGAGTAAAGCCGTCGCAAAAACAACCAACGCAAGTGCCGCTGCTTTCATAAAAATCAGTATGGCATCTTGCGGCAGGTGTAGTTTTTCAGCGTATGATTAGGGTCATGAAGATGTGGACGATCGTATTGGCAGGCGTGCTGGGGATGGTTGGATGTTCCTCGCCCCAAAAACAGGCCAAGCCTGCCACCACAGGCCCGGCGCAGACATCGCAGAGCTCCAGCTCCAATCCCTTCGCCAAATACCTGGAGCTGGTGGGCTTTCGAATCATCGAAAAAAGTCCGGGACACCTGGAAGTGCGATTTGGAGTGGTGAATCATTCGGAGGCGGACCTGGGCGAACTGAAAATGGATGTAACGTTAGGGACCACTACGGCCAAGCCCGACGATCCGCCGCTGGTCAGTTTTTCCACCAAGGTTTCGCTGGGACCGTCGGAGATGAAGCAAGTGAGCGTCGACGTTCCCACCAAACTGCGTGTCTACGAACTTCCGGACTGGCAGTTCCTGAGGGCCCATTTCGATCTGACCGAGCCGAAGTGAGAGGCGCCGGATTTTCCGCGGGACGCAGGCGAAAGCGCCTGCGCCACTCTACTGGCAAGCGCGTGTTATTTTGGAGGGAGGACTTCGGTGCGGTGTTTCCAGATGCCTCACCGCTTGTGGCGGGACTGGCCGTAGTTCGGCTGCCGGTACGCCTGGAGTCCGCAATTTGCGAGGTTGGCCTCGAACCTGCAATCGTGCTGGTGGAGGATTCCGCGTCCCAAGTCCAACCTTGCCTCGCCCGGTTACCTTTTTTCGTTAGCGATTGATAGCTAATGACTGCCGACGAGTCTAACTAAACTGTGGGCTATATACACAGAAGGAGCACATAGGTGGTTCTCGAAAAACTCTCTTTTGCGAAGCACGGATTATTTCTTCTACTCGGGGCGGCGGTGTTGCATGCCGCGCCCAGACTGGTTCTTACACAGACGGCTTTTACGGTTTCGACGGTGCCAGGATCTGCCGGCGCAACGCAAAACTTATTTGCCGGCAATCTCGGGGATGGCACGCTCAGCCTGACGGCAACTTCGTCGGTGAGCTGGCTGGTGCCGACGGTGGGAGCGGCGACCACCTGTTCTTTAAAAGGATCGTGCCTGCCGATTGCAATCGCGGTCCAAACGGCATCATTGGCTGCGGGAACGTACACCGGTACGGTAACCATCGCGGATCCTAGCGCGGTGGATGCGCCGCAATTCGTGGTGGTGACGGTGATGGTGGGCGGAGCAGTCCCCAGCAGCATTGCGTTCTACTTGCCGCCAGGCGGATCTGCCACGCAGGATTTCATCACCGGGTCGCCGGTACAGACCGCCGTGGCCCCCAGCAGTCCATGGCTATCCATCGCGGTGAACGGCGAAGGCACTTTCACGTTTAACGTTCCGTATAAAGTGACCGCGACCGCGGCCAAAGGCATGGCTACGGGACAATCCACCGCCACCATCACGCTAAGCGGCTCATCGTTCGCGCCGGACAACAAACCCATTGCGGTAACTCTTAACGTAACTACCGATCCTATTCTGGTGGCCACTCCAGCGACGGTATCGTTGACAGGCGTGCAGGGCGAAGTGATGCAAACTGCGACCATCGCGCTATCGAACAGCGGGCAAGGAACGCTGACTGCCTCCGGCGTGACCGCGCAGGGAATCGCACCGTTGCCATTGCCAACCGGGGCCAATCCAAACTGGCTGTCGGCGCAATTGGCCACGGACGGTTCGTCCGTCACCATCACCGCGGATCCGACGACGCTTCCCCCCGGAATTTATTCGGGCACCGTAACTGTCGCCAGCAACGCAGCGAATAGCAGCGTGGTGGTGCCGGTGCAGTTCACCGTGGAGGCGGAGGGTGCGCCGGTAGCTTTCGCGGGCGCGGCAGTGAATAATGGCACCTTCCAACAGGGCGAAGCTCTGGCGCAAGGCGATATTGCCGCCGTGTTTGGCGACCAGCTTACGCTGGGCGCTCTGGCTTATCCCAGCAGCGGACCTCCGCTGCCGACGACTATCAATGGCACTCAAGTGTTCGTGAACAATACGGCTGCGCCGCTGTTTTTCATTTCGGGCGGCCAGATTGATTTCGAAGTACCCTTTGAAGTGTCGCCGGGTTCGGCGACCATTCATATTGTGCGCAACGGCCAAACGGGAAATATGATCTCTGTGAATATCGCCGCCAGCGCTCCACGGTTTCTGCTGCTCAACGGCGGACCATACGCGGTGATAAACACGCCCGATACGCCGCCGGTGGTGACTGGCATCCCCACGCATCCCGCCAAGGCCGGCGATATATTGATCGTTTATGCTATCGGGATGGGGCAAACCAGCCCCGCCATTCAGACCGGCGAAGCAGCGCCCTCCAAGCCCCTGGACAACGTGCCGAGCGTGAAGGCCTGCTTCGGAGGGGACACTCCCTTCTCGAAGGCCGACTGTTTCACTCCCAGCTTCGCCGGATTATCGCCGACGTTCGTGGGGCTCTACCAGCTCAACGTGGTGGTTCCAGCCGGACTGCCCTCCGGGACTTCGTCGTTCTACTTCACGGTGGGCAGTGAGCCGAGCAATGTGGTACAAATAGCGCTGCAGTGACGGAGCGCCTTTACTATCACGACAGCTACTTGACCGAATTCCGGGCCCGCATTGTGGAAGCGAGCCCGGACCAGCAAAAAATCTATCTGAACCGGACAGTCTTTTATCCAGCGTCGGGAGGCCAGCCTTCTGATACCGGCCTGCTGGGAGGCGCCGCAGTGACAGACGTGGTGGATGACGATGGCCGGATTGCGCATGTCTTGAGCAAGGCGGTGAGTGGAGAAGAGGTCGCCGGTGTCATCGATTGGCAGCGGCGCTTCGATCACATGCAGCAACACACGGGCCAGCATCTTTTGTCAGCGGTTTTGATTGAGCTTTTCAACGCGCCGACGGTCAGCTTTCATATGGGGGCCGAGACCAGCACCATCGATATCGAGCGACCGTTGGAACCCAATCAGCTACGGCAGGCGGAACGGCGCGCGAATCAAATTGTTTTTGAAAACCGGCCGGTGCTGGTGAGCTTCGAAGATTCATCCCAGGACCTGGGTTTGCGGAAACCCACCGAACGGGAGGGCGCGGTGCGCATCGTCACCATTCAGGATCTGGATCGCAGCGCGTGCGGCGGAACGCACGTTCGCGGCACGGGGGAGATTGGGCCCATCCTGATCCGCAAACTGGACCGCATCCGGGGAAACCAGAGACTTGAATTTGTGTGCGGGATGCGGGCGGTAGAACGCGCCCAAGCCGATTATGCGGCGTTGTCCGCGATTGCGCGGGGTTTCTCCGCCGCGCTCGACGAAACGCCTGCCATGGTTGCGGCGCACCAGGAAAAACTGCAGGAATCCGAGAAAGCCAGGCGGCGTCTGGCTAACGAACTGGCAGTGGCCAAAGGACGGGAGCTATATGCAGCTACTGTGCCGGCATCGGACGGATTGAGGAAGATGCAGCGGCGGGTCCCAACGATAACGGAAGAACTGCGCGCGGAAGCGCAGAGTTTTACAGCGGCCGGTAAAGCAGTTTTTCTGGCCGTGGCGGAAGATCCCCCGTCGGTGCTGCTGGCGGCCTCAAGCGACAGCGGCGTCAATGCGGGCGAGGTATTGAAAGCGGCGTTAGCGGAAACCGGCGGACGGGGCGGGGGCAGCGCGACCGTAGCTCAGGGTAGTGTACCGACCGCAGAGGCGCTAGAGAGGCTGCTCGGTTCTTCGGTTCTTCAGTTCTTCGGTTCTTCGGTTCCATCGCACGACAAGTAGTTGATGAAGCCGCCCACCAGACGTGTCACGCGAGTGCTTGTTTATGCAGGGCTTCGAAATCCGGCTTTGCTCAGGTATCCAAGGTCGAGCGCGATATAGAGATGGCTCTGAGTTTCAAGTGCTGATGCTCGCGAAATCCGAAGGAAGCGGATGAACTCGAGCTTGCCTCCGCGACCGAAACCTTCCGCGATATTCGCCATAATCGAAACTGCGGCGCGACGGATTTGGTCGCGGAGTCCAAAATCGGCGCGGAACTTCCCCCAGTTGGAAAACTCATAAATCTTCGCCGCTAGTATGCGGGCTTCCTTCCAACTTTCAATTTCTTCGAATCCACGAATGGTCACACAACATAAGTGCCAAAATCTTCGAAAATCTCTCCATGGAGCGAACCGAAGAACCGAAGAACCGAGGAACCGGAGAAGAACAACTTACGAACTAGCAACGTATAGCGGAGCTATCGCGACCAACATCAGCCCAGCCAGAAACAACACGAACATCAGCGTGAGCAGGATGTTTGACGTTCGGTGCGGGCGCCGGCGAATTCTTTCCACACCAAAACGCCCCACAGCGCGCTCACCATGGTGGCGCCCTGCCCAATGGCGTAGCTGATCGCGGGACCTACTTGGACTTTGTTCGGAGCGCTGGCTGCCGCGAAGTTGGCGATGGCTCCCGCGGACCAGATCAGGCCGCCGATAATCCCGAGAGCGTGCTGGCGGAGCGTTCCTTTGAAATACGCGAACATCGACAAGGGCGGGCCTTCCACGGGCAGATTCAAAAAATACAGGTTGTAGACGAACGTGGAAAAGAAGACGCCCAGCGAGAAGAGAAAAGCTACGGCGTAGGGTCCCAAACCGGCAGCATCTACGCCGCCGCCTTTGGACATTTCCACCAACGGATAAAACGAACCCATCAGTACACCGCTGATCAGACTCAACAGAATTCCTTTGCGGCTGGTAGGCGGCCTGGATCTCGCGCGGCCGGCCGGCGCCGCTGGTTTGGCCGGTTTCGCGTGAGCGGTATAGGCCAGCGCGTCCACGATGATGGCGCACATAACCAGCGTTACGCCCGCGGCCAGTAACATGGGGTTACCCTGCGGATTGAGGAAATAATTCCAGATGACGCCGATCACCAGCGCCAGTCCGATTCCGACCGGGAAGGCTACCGCAAGGCCGGCCACGGAAATGGCGGCCACCAGCAGCATGTTCGCCAGATTGAACACCATGCCGGCGGCGACAGCATAAGCCATGTTTCGTTTCCCGGCGACGATCAGGTTGTCCGAGAACGATAACTCATTGCCCATCGATCCGAACGTGTATGCCGCGATGATCGCGGCCAGCAGCACGCCCACCGAATAGTCGTAATAGAACAATTCGAAGCGCCACGTTCCCGCCGGTTTCGCGGTGAGCTTGAAAGTGTTCGCCCAGGATCCCCAGCACAACATGGACAGGATGATCAGCAGCAGGGCGCTGGAGTAGGAATCAGGAAGAATCATATGTAATGACGCTTCGCGATTTTACCATTTCGGTGGTACTGAAGTTCTAAGGCGCCGGCTAAAGTTTCTAGAGATATGCTCCGAAATATGAATTATATAGATGCGCCTGATTTGGGAAACATTGATGAAACTCTTTGTTCCGGTGCTTGCGGTGCTGTTGATCACAGCGGCACTGGGGGCGGACCGGCACAAGCTGGATATCGATCCGGAGAGCGAAGATGGCATCCTGTTGCAAAGGATTCAACAGGAACCGCTCCCGGAGCGCAAGCTGGCATTCCTCGAAAAGTATGTAGACCAGTATCCGAAAGCCAACTCGGTTGCCTGGGTATATGAGCAGCTTCTTCCCATATACGTAACTGCCAAGCAGTGGGACAAGGTGCTGGCCACGGCGCAGAGCTTGCTGGCGCTGGACCCAACGGACCTGGACTCCGCATCTGACGCGCTGCAGGCGGCCGAGGCGCAGAAGAATACGGAGCTGATCCGGAAATATGCCGCAGTGTCCTGGGATGCCGCATCCAAAGCTGTACTGGCTCAGAAGCCCAGCGACGCGGACGACGTTCCGGAGTGGGCCAAGCAGATTGAATTCGCGAATCAGGCGTTGGCGTACGCGGAATATGTTCTGGCTTCGCAGGCCGCCCTGGAACCGAATGCGCGGCGGAAATCGGAACTGATTCAAGCTCTGGAGCAACGTAACCCACAAAGCAAATACCTGGCCGCCGTGAAGCGGAACATAAGAGTCCATGAAGAAGCCAATCCGGCACAGGCGTTCGCGCTGGCGGAACGTGGACTGGCGGAAGATCCGAATAATGAAGACTACCTGATGCGCATTGCCAATCACTACATGGCCCACGAAGAGGACCTCTCAAAAGTATTGACCTACTCGCTGCGCGTATTGGAAGTGCTGGAGAGCAAGCGCAAGCCGGAAGGAGTAACTTCGGAAGAGTGGGAGAAGAAAAAAGCGCGCTACACCGGCGGAGCGAATTGGATGATCGGCGTAGTCTACGGAAAGCAGGCGCGCTACGGCCTTTCCGACCGTTATTTGCGCGCCGCACTAGAACGGATTCAGGACGACTCGCAGTTGCTAGCCGCGGCGTATTTCTATCTGGGATACGACAACTATGCCTTGGCCGGTCAACTTCGCGATCGGAGCAGGGCTGTCGAAGCAGCGAAGTTCAGTAAGCTGTGCCTGGCCATTGACGGACCATTTCAGCCGCTCGCCCAAAAGAACCTGGAAGTATTACGGAACGATTTCAACGTGGAGTGAACGGATTCCCGGGCCGCGTTACTGGATGCATCGCCGCGCGCAAGCAAGGGGACTCTCCAGTGGTATTCTGATAAATGCTCCTGAAAGTGCATCCGCGCCGGCCAGGCTCCAGCAGCCCACTTGCATTTACCCCCTCACATGAGGCAAGCTGGATGGTTTTCCAACTTTAATGGAACCGAATCCATGCGGGTGAGAATTCTCTATCACGATCATTGTTTCGATGGGGCTGCCTCAGCCGCATTTTTCAGCCGGTTTTATGAGGGCAGGTTCGCGCCGGGCGCGACATTCGAATTCACCGGCCTGGCCCACAAAGCGTCGCAGCTGTTCGAGGATTCTCTTTTCGACGGCGAGGTGAATGCGATTGTGGATTTCAAATATTCGCCGGATCCGCGCCTGGGCTGGTGGTTCGATCATCATCAGAGCGCGTTCCTGAGTCCCGAGGATGCCGAACACTTCAAGCGCGATCACAGCGGCCAGAAATTATTCGATCCATCGTACCGCTCCTGCACCAAGTTTATCGCCAGCGTGGCGCGGGATAAGTTCGGCTTTCAGGCTCAAGACCTGAACGAACTGGTGGAGTGGGCGGATATCATCGATGGCGCGCAATACTCAAACGCCCAGGAAGCAGTGGAGCTGCGCGCGCCGGCCATGCAGCTGACGCTGGTGATTGAGAGCGCGAAAGGCTCGGAAATCATTCACAAGATCATCGGCTGGATGCGGCATCGAACGCTGGGCCAGATCATCCTGGAACCGGAAATCCAGCAACTCTACGCGCCGCTGCATGAACGTCACATCCGTTCCATCGACGTGATCCGCACCCACGCGCGCAGCGAGAATGGCGTGATCTTTTTCGATTTGGCCAGCGAGGGGATGGAAGGCTACAACAAATTTATTCCCTACTACCTTTTTCCGGACGCAACGTACACGGTGTCGGTAAGCACCTCCAGCTTCCGCACCAAAGTCTCGGTGGGATCGAACCCGTGGTCGCCCGCGCCTCCGACGCATAACCTGGCTACCATTTGCGAACGATACGGCGGCGGCGGACACCCGCGCGTAGGCGCGATCAGTTTTGAGATCGGAGCGCTTTCTCAGGCACGAACGGTTGCGGAAGAAATCAGGAAGGAATTGGGGGACTGAGAATTCGTTTCTCGTTTCTCGTTTCTCGTTCCTCGTTGAGAGCTTTCTTGGCGTGCTGGCACTGCTGTTTCTGTGGTGATTTCTCGATTCGAAGATATTGAGAGCTGGCAACTCGCGCGGCAACTAGCGGTTGGGATCTATGGCGCTTCGCGCTCGGGGCCGTTCGCTAAGGATTTTGGGCTGAGGGATCAGATCCAACGTTCGTCGGTCTCCGTAATGGCCAACATCGCGGAGGGCTTCGGGCGTAACGGCAAAGTGGAATTTATCCGTTATCTGACCATTGCCCAGGCATCGTGCGTGGAAGTGCAGAGTCACCTCTACATTGCGCTCGATCTCAGATACCTAGGCCGGCCTGAGTTCGAGCGCCTCTATGCCATGGCCGAGCGAGTTCGGCAAGTTATTGGAGGGTTCATCCGCTATCTCCGGAGCTGCCACGACCGCCCCCAACGAGAAACGAGAAACGAGAAACGAGAAGCTTCTCCACATACTTCCCGACCAAGTCCACTTCCACATTGATCCTTGTGCCGGGGAGATAGGTCCCGATCACAGTGTTTTCGTAAGTAAACGGAATAATCGCCACTCCCACGACATGCTCATCGAGTGATGCGATGGTCAGGCTTATGCCGTCCAGGGTGATGGAGCCTTTGTGGATCATATAGCGGTCCAGCTCCGGCGGGACGCGAACTTTCAGCCACCAGTTGCCGTCCGGTAGCGCGTCCAGCGAGAGGAACTCCCCGGTTCCATCCACGTGTCCCTGCACAATGTGGCCACTCAGGCGATCGCCGACGGCGGCGGGACGTTCCAGGTTTACGCGCGACCCTTCGCGCAGAGCGCCCAGATTGGTGCGCGCAAGAGTTTCGGGCGACAGGTCGCACCAGAATCCCGTTCCATCCACGTTGGTGGCGGTCAGGCAGACTCCGTTCACCGCAATGCTGGAACCTTCCCGCGTGTCTTCCATCACCTTGCTGCATTTCACGTTCAGGCGAGCACCGGCCTTGGCTATGGTCCCCAGCTCCTCCACTATTCCCGTAAACACGTCATCTCTCCAGGTAAGCTTCCACGGCGAACTCATCGGGCGGAATGGAATGCAGCTTCACGCGCTCAAACTGAATCGCATCGGTGCGGCGCAGCCGGCCCGCGCCGCCGGCCACGGGCAGCGACTGCAGTCCGCCCAAAATCTTAGGCGCGTAATAAAAGAAAATCTTATCCACGATGCCGGCTTCGAGCGCGGCCCAGTTGAGCTTGCTTCCGGATTCAATCATCAGCGAGCGGTATTGTTCCCCGGCCAGATATTCCACCAGTTTTTGAAGATCCGCGCGTCCGCCCGGACCGTCGAACTCGAGCACCCGCACGCCGCGATATTCCAATGCACGGCGGCGTTCCTGGGGCGCGGCTGAAGTGGTTAGAATGGCCACATCACCGGCGGCGCTCGCCACTATGCGCGAATCCAACGGAACGCGCAGCGTGGAATCCGCGACGATGCGCAACAGCGGGCGGCTGCGTTCCAAACCGGTGCGATCGGTCAGCAGGCAATCATCGGCCAGCACCGTTCCGATGCCGGTGAGGATGGCGTCGGAATGGTGACGGATCTGCTGGACGTGAGCGCGGGCGCGAACGCTCGTAATCCAGCCGCTGTTGTCTTCCGGAGCCGCGATTTTGCCGTCCAGCGTAAGTGCTGCTTTCAAGGTGACCAGCGGCCGGCCGGTCCGCATGGAATGGATGAAGGCTTCGTTCAGCTGAGCAGCTTGGATAGCGTATTCGGACGCCAACTCGACGGCGATACCGGCGTCGCGCAAACGGCCGAGCCCGAGCCCTGAGACCAGCGGGTTCGGATCTTCCATGGCGGCCACAACGCGAGTCACGCCGGCAGCAATCAAGGCATCCGCGCAGGGCGGCGTGCGGCCATAATGCGCGCATGGTTCGAGCGTGAGGTAGAGCGTGGCGCCGCTGGCGCGGTCTCCAGCTTGATCCAGCGCCACAATCTCTGCGTGCTTTACGTTCGCGTAGGTGTGATAGCCACGTCCTACAACTTCGCCGTCTTTCACCAGCACCGCGCCCACCGCCGGATTCGGGCTGGTGCGCCCCAGGCCGCGCCGCGCCAATTCCAGCGCTTCCTCCATCCAAACGATATTCATGTTGCGAAAAGTGAGGCGATGAATTTGTCCGGCTCAAAGGGCAGCAGATCGCCGGCTTGCTCGCCGACGCCGACATAACGGATGGGCAAGTTCAGCTCGCGAGCGATGGCCACCACGATTCCACCCTTGGCGGTTCCATCCAGTTTAGTTAGCACCAGGCCGGTGACGCCGCTAGATTCGGTAAACTTGCGCGCTTGCTCCAGACCATTCTGGCCGGTGGTTGCATCCAGAACCAGCAGGACTTCATGCGGCGCAGTGGGGATCACCTTAGCGGCGGTGCGGCGCATTTTTTCAAGCTCGGCCATGAGATTCGTTTTGGTATGCAGCCTGCCCGCGGTATCCACGATGACGTAATCCACTTTGCGCGCTTTGGCGGCCGTCAGCGCGTCGAACAAAACGGCGCTCGGATCGGCGCCCGGAGACTGCCGGATCACGTCGGTAGAAGTGCGCTCACCCCAAACCTGCAGCTGTTCGATGGCCGCCGCGCGGAACGTATCGGCGGCGCACAACAGCACGCCGCGGCCTTCCGTCTTGTAACGGTTCGCCAGCTTGCCGATGGTAGTGGTTTTACCGGAACCGTTAACGCCCACCACCATCACCACGGCTGGCGGCTCACTCACGCGCGGGATGGGGCGCTCGGCCGCCTCTAGGATCTGCAGCAGATGCTCGGCGATGAGCTGCTTGATCTGCTGAGCGTCGCCCAGTTGTTTGCGGTCCACGCGCTGGCGGATACTTTCCAGAATCTCGTTGGCGGTATTGACGCCGATATCGGCGGTAATCAATGCGTATTCCACCTCTTCAAGAACAGCGGCGTCAATCTCTTTCCGGCCTTGGATGGCGTCCTCCAGGCGGTCCACCAGGCCTTCGCGGGTTTTCTGGATGCCCGCCTTGAGACGTTCCAGCAGGTTGGGTTCTTGCGGGACGGTTCCGAATAGCGTTTGGATCATTGGGGAAAATGGATGGGACCTCCATTGTAGCGAATGCATGCTAAGCTGGAGCAAAATGCGGTGCTGGAGTAGAGTACTAATCTTACTCGCGGTGGCGTTGGTGGCCTTCAACGCGCAGTGCTTCGCTTACTGCCTCACGCAGCCGGGCGCCAGCGGAGCAGGACACTGCCATCAGCACGGCAAAGCAAAATGTCCACAGCAGCATGACCTGACCACCGGTTCAGCACAGGGCCCTTTGCCGGCGTCCGATGTTTCAGCACCGGTTATGCCGTCGCCTATCGCGATTAGTCCAACACCGCGGCTTTGCATTGAGCTGCTGTCTGAATCGCCGCCGGTCGCCTCCGAAAAAGCCACACCTTTACCTCTTCGAGTCTAGGATCGTTACGCTCGCTTGCGCGCGCGGCTCGGTTTGCGCGCCTGCGTGATTTGTGTTCATTTGCGTTCATTCGCGGCCAAATCAAAAGAGGTGAACTTTGTTCAGAATCCCGATATTATACGTATTATTCCTGTCCTTAGCTACGGCCCAAGAAATGAACATGGGCGGCATGAATGCGGCCGGTACTTTCCTGATGGGCCAAGCCTCCGGTACCGGCATGAATCCGCAATCCTGGCCCATGCCAATGATCATGCTGAACCCGGATGACTGGAGCCTGATGTTCATGGCCCAGGCGTTCCTGGTGGACACGCAAGAAAGTGGTCCGCGCGGCGCCGACAAATTCTATTCTCCAAACTGGGGCATGTTCGCGGCCAGCCACCCACTGGGCGGCGGCAGCTTCATGTTTCAAATGATGCTCAGCCTGGATCCAGCCACCATTACGAATCGAAGCTACCCAGAGCTGTTCCAAACCGGCGAAACCGCATTTGGCAAGCCGCTGGTAGACGCCCAGCATCCGCACGATTTCATCATGGGCCTGGGATTTCACTACGCCCATCCGCTGGGCGAAAACGTGATGCTGCAGTTTTACTTTGCGCCGGTGGGCGACCCCGCGCTTGGTCCGGTGGCGTTTCCGCACCGCGCTTCCGCCGATGAACTGCCGCAGGCATCGCTTTCGCATCACTGGCAGGATTCCACCCATATCGCCGACGAAGTAATCACCGCCGGCATCATGTTCCACAACATGGTGCGCCTGGAAGCCAGCGGGTTCTATGGAACTGAGCCTGGTGAGAATCGCTGGATTATTCAGCATGGCCCCATCAATTCCTGGTCCACGCGTTTGTCGTTTTTTCCTTCCGCGAATTGGATGGGGCAATTTTCCGTGGGGAGAATCGCTAACCCGGAGCGCCAATCTCCTGGCGACGTGGTGCGCGCCACGGCGTCCCTCCACTACACGCGTCCCATGCAAGGCTCCAGTTGGTCCACTAGTTTGATCTGGGGCCGGAACCATGAAGTGATCGACCATCGCAATTTGAATTCGTATTTGCTGGAGTCCGTCGTGCCGTTCCGGCGTAAGAATTTCTTTACCGGGCGCATCGAGCTGGTGGATAAGGACGAGCTGTTCAGCGACCAGCCGGATCTGGAAGCGCAACTGGATGGCACTGTGGGATCCACGTTTCGGATTGGCGCCTACACCGCCGGATACACGCGCGATATCGGCACATTCCACAAAGTGGAGACCGGGATTGGCGCTAACTTTACAACCTACTCCACGCCCGATGCGATCAAACCTTACTATGGAAACCATCCGATTTCGGTCAACATGTACCTGCGCTTGCGGCTTAATCCGAGATGATCAGGGATTTTTCTTGGCCAGCACCTGCGCCAGGTTGCGGCGAGCGTCCTGATAATCGGGCCGAAGCTTGATGGCCTGCTCGAAATGATAGATGGCTTGATCCCGTTTGCCTTGCAACGCCAGAGCGCAAGCCAATCCGTTGTGCGCATAGGCCGGGTCCCGGCCCAGATCGAGCGCTGCCTGGTATTGCTGTGCCGCTTCATCCGGTCGGTGCAATCTGAGCAATGCGCCGCCCAATCCCAGGCGGGCTGGTGAAAAGTCTGGTCTCATGGCGATGGCTTTGCTGAAGTCGTCCGCGGCCCACAGATCGTCGCCGCGCGACGCCAAGACTTCAGCCATGTTGTTATAGGCGATGAAGGAAGGTTCCACCGCGAGCGCCTGCGTCCAGAGCGCGTCGGAATCGTGCCATACCAGAAGCTGCCGATTGGTCAAAGCTGCCAGGCTGAGCACCGCTAGCGAAGCCGTGGCAACCAGCAGCCAGCGGATGAATCGCGCCTTCTGCCAGCACAACACCACCAGCGCTCCGGCCAGAAGCGCCCATCCCAGGCAGGCCAGATAAGTATTGCGATCGTAGGTAACCGTAGGACCGTTGGCGAAAAGGCCGAGCACCGGCGATAGAGTTAACACATACGCAACCCAAACAGCCAGGAGGGCCGGGTATCTTCGCCGCAGCAGTATCGCGGTTACCGTAATTGACAGAACTACCAAAAGACTGAGCTCGAAGGGCGCGGTCGCGGGATCGATTTTGTGCGGAGTCATTTGGTACAGTGGCGACAAATGAACCGGCGCCAGCGTTTTTCTGAGATAGAACGCCAGATTGTATATTGCGGCCCCTATACGGGAAAGGCGGCCCATGCCGGTCATCGCGTCGTAAAGGTCCATATGGGTTGACCTGTACCGCACTATCAGGATCATGCCCAGGCTGAGCGCGAAGAAAGGAAGTTTTTCCAGCCACACGGCGCGGAATTGCGATTCCATCCAACGGCCGGGGGATGGCGGGAGCCGGCGCAGCGGATAAACATCGAGAAGCAGCAACAGCGCCGGCAGCGTCACTACAATTTCTTTAGACAGCAGTGCGAGGGCGAAGCTCAGAAAGCATAGCCAGTAATACTTGCGCCCGATGGGACGGCCGGGACGATACGCGTGCACGTAAGCAAGGATGGCGAGCAGATAGAACAATCCGGACAAAACGTCGCGCCGCTCGGTGATCCACGCCACCGATTCCACTCGCAGCGGATGAACAGCAAAGAGCAGCGCCGCAAAGAGCGCTCCCCAGGGGATGGCAGGCTGAGCGTCGGCGGGGATGGTGATTTTGAAAATAGCCACGGCGAGCAAATAGAAAACAACCGCGTTGGCGGTGTGCAGCAAAACGTTGCTCAGGTGATAGCCGAATGGATTCATTCCCCACAGCTTGTAATCGAGACCCAGGGTCATCCAGCTGAGCGGGATGTAGTGACGCAGCAGTTGAGTGGTCCACATCCATTTGAGCTGCGGCCAGCCGAGTCCCCGATACGATGGATTTTCCAGGAAATTCGTGGCGTCATCCCAGTTGACCCAGTCATTCTGCAAGGCCGGAAGGAATACCAGAAAGGTGGACAAAGCGACCAGGGCCGGGAAGAATCGATACGCTCGCTGCGCGGTCACTCACGCATTATCGCAGCCAATTCCTCTGCCAGGCACTTGACTAGCGCGGCGGCCGGCATAGCGCGTGCTCGGGCGACACCCTGTCCCGCCCAGAGCGATAAGAAATCCGGGTTGGCTTGTTGCGCAGCCGCTGTGCGCATGGCGCGGGTCAGCGCGTTCTGCAACGGATACGGCAGGATGGCATGCTCGCGGTTTGCCAGCTTTCGGATGAACGCATTTGGGAGCCCACGCGCGGGACGGCCGGAGAAGGCGCGAGTGATCACGGTGTTGTCTTTCGTGGCCGTTAGAATTGCTTGCTTGTGAGCTTGCGGGGCGGCGGATTCCGTCGAGACCAGGAACGCGGTGCCGAGCGATGCAGCAGAGGCTCCCGCCGCCATTGCCCGTGCAATATCGCGCCCGTCCATCAAGCCGCCGCTCGCGATCACCGGCTGATCGACAGCCGCGGCGATTGCACTTACCAATTCGAGAGTCGGCACCATGGAAGATTCGAACGGTCCTGCAAAAGTTCCACGATGCGCGCCAGATTCCGCGCCCTGCGCGACCACGGCATCCACGCCCGCGTCGGCCAGCAAGCGTGCTTCCGCAACAGTAGTGGCCGTGCCAAGAGTAAAGATGCCGCGTTTCTTGAGCCGCGACATGGCATCGGGATCAGGAATTCCAAATGTGAAACTGAAGATAGGCGGTTGCGCGTCGAGGACGGCTTCGAGTTGTTCCGGGAAGGGATCAGGCTTGAGGCGCGGCGATGCGGGATCCGGCAGGCCCAGCACCTGGTGAATCTCAGCCAAAAGCTCCAGCATGGGCCCGGGATCTGCCTGCGCGTTCGCATCCCAAGCGCCGGCGAACAGGTTCACTTGAAATGGCTGGTCCGTGAGCGATCTGATTGTCTTCACCGCGACGGTAATTTGTTCCGGCGTCAAATAAGCTGCACCCAATGATCCGAGGCCGCCGGCCGTCGACACCGCTGCTACCAATTCGGGCGTGCTGGGGCCTCCACCGAGGGGGCCTTGGATGATGGGGATCCGGATGCTCAGACGCGCTAGAAATTCGTCGTTGATCACGATGGTTGTGATGTTGAATGTTGCAGGGTGGTCGCGGGAAATATGATACTCACCCCAACCCGGCGTAGCCGGAGCCCGTTGAAGACGCGGGTTGGCAGGCGGAAGCGCCTGCCCCACTCACGATCCAATGTGGAGCAGGCGCTTCCGCCTGCCAACTGAACTTCCTACACGGCGTCTTCATTGCCTTTGGTGGGCCGCAGGCTCGGTAACACTCTTCAGATAAGCGACCGGTTCCTTTGATTTTTTCACGGCTTCTGAACGACTGGTGCAGCCGGCGGATCTTTCGTCACGGTATAAAGCTGGCCGTTCCTCAAATACAGCCGCTCGGCCTCCGGCCGGTTGAAGGGACGCGAGCCGCGGCGGTTGAATACCGTGAGCTGATTGCCGTCTTCATCCACGGCGCGGTCGCGGTCAATGCCTTTCGATACCGCTAGCGCCGGGCCTTTGGTGCGATACGTGGCGATCAGTTTAGGAGTGGGCCGCGGGCTGAAGCCGAGATAATTCGGGGTGTCGTTGGGCGCGAAGAGCTGCACGATTCTCAGGCCGTTCTTACCGTCAGCGAGATACGCGAAGGCGCTGGCGCTGGTCATTCCCAGCTTCACGTCGCGCAGGTCGTCGATCGCGCCCGCGGCGTTGAAGGTTTGATCCAGCCGGGGATGCTCCGGCCGCTCCACATTGGCGATCACCAGGCCCTGCTTGCCGCCGGCTACGTAGGCGTAAGTTCGAGCTACATAGACATTGCGGGCGTCCGCGAGCGCCACTGACGCGCCCGAAACCATTCGGGGATGGGCCAGCGAAGTTACATCAAGAACCTTCAACCCATCGCGATCCACCACGAACGCGTAGCGGAACTGGACCGCTACGCCTTGCGGCGCCACCAAATCTGGCGCGCCGATTTCCGATTCCACTTTCGGCGCCAGAGGATTCTCGATATTCACGACAACGAGGCCGCGATGGCACAAGATGTACGCGTAGTGGCCGGCGATGGTAATGCGCCGTGCGCCATCGAGCGCTCCGCCGGGATTGAACGCCAAGGCTTTCTTGAGGAAATTATTCGCGGGATTTCCATCCAGCAGCGTCAGTACGCCGGGGCTCTTGCCCTTCAGATTCGGATCTCCGATCACCACCAAACCTTCCTCAAGATCCGTCACATAAAGGAAGCCGTAGAACAACGCAATGGGCTGTTCCTCATTGGCAGGGATGTGCTGCGCGCAGAGGATCGACAGCCAGAGTGGAAGGCGAGCCCACGGCGGTAGCAAATTTGGTTTTCACATAGAAGCGCTGTCCCAGCGGGGACACCGGCGCGGTGACCATTTTTTCCGAAAAATCTTTGTTGTCGATATTCGCGACATCGAAAGCGCGGAAGCCACCCTTGCCCATTGCGGCATAAAGATATTCGCCGCGAAGCTGAACATCCAGAACGTTGCCCTCTTTGTGGTCCGCTTCTTCCAGCTCGCCATGATGCTTCTGCAGCTCTTCGTAGTCGTGAGAATAGACCAGCTTGTGGAGATCGCTGCCGAAGACCGCCGGCGGATCGTCGTGCTCGGCCACCGGAACCGCGTCGTATCCTTTGGATCCCTCCGCCACGTAGACATAGCGCCCCATGAAATTCACCAGGTTGGTGCCCTGCATCAGTAGCTGCGCCATCCAGGCATTGTTGTCGCCATCGCGGGAAACGTGGCAATCGGTGCAGGTCTTAGTCTCAGTGGAGCGCACCGTGTGCGGATAATAGGGGCTGAAGGCGAAGCCGCTGAAACCCTCCGCTGAAACGGTTTGCTGCATGTAATACAGCCAATCGCGATTAGCATTCTGTGAACTCACCACCACCGCGCAGGTGGAACGCGTAGGCGCCACGCGATGCTTGGTCACCGTGCCATCGATGCCCAGCATGTAGATATCGTCGCGCAGCACTTCGAAATTGTATGACGTATAGTTGCGCGTGGTCAGCCCTTCGTTATGCAGCATGGGCATCTTCTTGTTGGCGATCATGGGCAGATGACATCCGAAGCAGCTGGTGGTCCATGAGGAGTGGCAGGCGTAACAGGTCATGCTGCTGTTCGCGTGGGCCAACGATGATTCATTGGCCGGCGCGGCACCCCAAGTCCGGCCGTCTTTCAAAATTGTTTTAGCCAGGCGCGATTTTTCGCTGTAGTGCGGATTGCCGGGCGTGATGGTGTCCAGCACCTGCACCACTTCCCACGGTTCGCGATTCTGCTCCACCATGGAACGCTGGAAGAGCTTGCCGTCCTGCCAATAGAAGCGACGCTGGCGCCAGGGCGTGCGCAGCAGCGCGAGATCGGTGCCACCAGGGGGAGCGGCTGCCGCTGATGTTTTCAAACTCGCCTTTTTTGAGATGGTCCCGTGGCAATCCACGCAGTCTACTTCCACGGCGTTGCGCGTTTCTCCGTACAGATTGCCGTTGCCGTGATTGTCCTGCGCGAAATGGCAATCCTCGCAGTGCATCCCTTTTTCCAGATGAATGTCGCGGAGGTGAACCGCTTTCTGGAACTTGTCTTTGTCGTCCGGCGCCACAATCTTGTCTTTGGCGTCCAGAAGATCGCCCTGGCGATCGCGCTTGTAGACGGCGCGGAACACCCAGCCGTGGCCATGGAAATCGGCGAATTGCGTGTGCTTGAGCTCGCGGTTGAATTCCGGCGTGCCGATCTTTTCCAGGAACTCCAGATCCTTCCATTTGCCGCGCGCCGCCGCGCCTTCCGGATTTGCCATCCAAGCCTGATAGCGTTCCGCATCGCTCGGATTATGTTGCTTGGCCGGATACATGTGTTCGCCGTCGGTCTCGTTGTCCCACCAGATGTAGCCGAGATAAGACGCCACCATGTTTGTGCCCGGATGAATGTGACACACGATGCACTGGCTGGTGGGGATGGATCGCGTGAACTCATGCTTGATGGGATGCCCGGATTCATTGCGCGGGATGGTGGGATCTATCTGAAAGCTGTGCGCCTGATTGCCGAACGCGGCGTAGGGGCCGGAATGGATGGGCGAGCGATCGTTGGCGTAAATCACGTGACACGCGGTGCAGCCGCTTTGCCGATAGTCGCCCGGATGGTCGTTGGTTCCAGGAAGCGAGAGGATGGGATCCAGCAGGCGCGTTTTCTGCAGCCCCAGAAATACCGGATCCGTACGTAGCGCAGTTCCAAATCCGCGGTCGCTCAGCTTGACGTCGGGGCGGCCGGGATCTTCTTCCGGATTTGGATTGCCGATCTCGGATCGCTCACCTCCGCCGCGCTCGAAAACGCGCAGAACATTGCCTGGCTCAGAAACTTCCCAACGCGCCAGCGGCTCCAGGTGCGGAAGTATGCCGTTGACTCGCGTCTGTTCCTCGGATGGCGGTGGAAACTGATTAATGCGCTGCGGCAGCCCATCCGGCGAGTAGCTTTCGCCGAAGCGGGCGTCTTTATAGGGGAACGCTCCGTTGTTGTAAAGCGCGGCCTGCCATAACATCGCCCCGTGCGTCATCATGCTGGTCTGCACCGCACGCACTTCGCGCGCGTGGCAGCCCGAAGATCCGCAGGTTTCCTCCGCCACGCGCAGATCGCCGGGATTCACGAACTGGATGTATTCTTTGCTTTCCTTCAGCCAATCGGCGTAGGGGCGAACGGGATTGGCGGAACTCTTCCACATGCCGGCATTGCGCGGCTTGGGGTGAGCTTGCTTTTTCGCCTGATCGTATGGCGCGTCGCCTGATTTCGATCCCGATGGCGGCTGAATGGCGGGATCGCCGCCGTGGCAATCCGTGCAACCTAGGCGAACCGTGCCGGTGGTATGCATCGAGGGAGAATCGGTGAGCCCGTGACAGGACACGCAGCCGGTACTTTTGCGGTCCGCCTCCTCTTGGGACTGCAGCAGGCGCGAGCGATCCGATTGCTGGGCCACTAAAAAGGTGCAAAGAAACGCCACCGAGACGCCGCAAGCGCCAGTGATCGCGAGCGTTTTAGAAACGGAAGCGGACATTGGCGAATAGCGCGAGCAAAGTTCGATTGGTGGAGATTTCGCGGAAGCCCTGGAACGGTTCGAAGGCGTTGACGCCGCCCGTGAACACGATGTTCTCAGACAACGGTGGACGGTATGAAAATCCGAGGCCTGAATCCGCGCCCACTCCGGCATGGATCGGACTTTGGAACAGCAGCAATTCCAGGGGTTCGGTGCGCGCGAAGCGAATCAAGTTCAAATTCAAAAACGCCTTCAATTTCGGCGTCAGGTCGGCATCCACTCCCGCATTGTATAAGAACAAACCGGGATTCACGAAGTTGGCCTGGCCCTCCAGCTTGCTGGGCCGCAGATCGGGAACCAGGCTGCCACCGGTTTCGAGCGCCACGCCGGTTCCCGTCAGCATGAGACCCTCGCGATTCCAAAAGCTGAAGAAGCCGCCGGCAAAATTTGGATTGTCGAAAATGGTGTCGAATCCGCGCGCCGTTCCGCCTTGTGGATTCTTGTCGCCGGACGCATAGAAGAATGAGGTGCGGTAGCGCAGCCAGTTTTTATCCAGCGACAACTCCACCGCGGCCATCTGCGCATTGATGGACACCGGGCGTCCGGCCAGCGAATTGAATGTGTCGTGGCCAAGTACCTGGTAGAAAGAGTGCGTAATGTTGATGGGGCCTAAGCGGCCGTCGCCGTTAAAACCGTAATAGTAAGCGCGAACAGCGTGCGGCTTGACGTTGCCGATGGGGGCCGGCCGCACTAAGAAATCGTTCTGATCCAGCTTGAACGATGGATCGTCCTTGTCGTAATGGAAATTCACTTCCACCGTGTAGCCGGGCTTGAAGAAATCCTGCCGATAAACATTCGCGATCATCACCTGCTGTTTGCGGTAATCGAAGGTGTTCAGGCCGCTATTGGTGTCTTTTTCGAGCATCGCGAAATACGCCAGGTTGTACTGGTAGCGATTCGAATCCAGATTGCCAAAGATACGCAAGCCCGGCTCCTGGTCAGAAAAAATGAAGCCGCGGAAATCGCTGGTGAACGACTGGATTCCGGCGCGGGCGGAGATAAAATCATAGTTACTGCTGAGATCTGCCAGCTTCACTTCGACGAAAGCTTCCTGCAGGCCAACATGGGTATCGAGACGCGTGGTTCCATCGCGAACGTCGGCGTTGACGATGCCGTTTTCCTGCACGTTGAGGTAGTTGATGTTCAGCTCCGGCGTGATTTTGATTTGCCAGTCCACCGGCTTGAACGAAGTGTCGCCGTGAAACAGGTCAAAGGAAAATGTCAGATTCTGGCTCAGGAAGAACTGGCCGAACTTGCCGAAAAACGGGGCGCTGCCGGCGCTGGCCGAACCTTGACCGCTCGGAACCGGCAAGCGCCGGCCATCCACAAACGTATCGCTGATGAACTCCAGATCCAGGAAAGTCTGATTTCCGATGATGGGGTAATCGCCCTTGAGCTTGTTCTTGTTGAAGGGATCGTACCAGTGGCCTTTGGTGTAGGGATACTCGCCGTTCTGGTTGTAGCGGCGATAGTCGGGAAATTCGTAGCCCCAGCGATTCGGGACCACGTTGAATACTTTGTCAGCGCTGGGCAACGGCTCCAGGGGGCGCGGTTCGCCGGTGGTTGCAGGCGGAGGTTCCTGGGGCAGCGTTCGGTAAGGAGAGCTGGGCGCGGCAGGCTCAGGATGTTGGCCGGCGGGCGCGGGTCCGAGTGCTGGTTGACGCGGCACCTCACGCAGGCCCTCGGTACCGGTTGAAATTGCTTTCAGTTTGAATTCAAGTGCGAAAACATCGCCGGACGCCAACTCGATGTCGCCCTGCGCAAACGGCTGGAACCCTTCCCGCGTGGCCTTCACCTGGTAACGGCCCGGTTTGAGATTCAGGAAACGAAATGCGCCGTCGCCGGTGGTTGTGGTTGGAAAACTCTTGCCGCTGGAAAGATTTTGCAGGATGACGCTGACCCCGCCCAGGCCCAGGCCGGCCTCGGTTCGCGCGATTCCCTGGATAGCCGCGGTGGTGCTTAGAGTTTGGCGGGGGATGCGCTGCTGGTCAACCTGAGACCGTGCTTCTAGCGCTAGCGTCAGCATTAGAAGAGGGCCGGCCAGGGTTTTCGACACTGGAATCTTTCTATAACAACACAGGCGAGAACGAATCGTGCTACCCGATCCCCAATTCATCCACTTGCTCCAACGGCGTGCCGCAGCGGCGGCAAATGATGGCGGAACAATCGCCGCACACTAATGGGTCCGGCACGGCCAAGTGGCATCGCGGACAATACAATTCAATTTGTGGTTTGCGTTCTTCGGCGGCCATTACTGTTACACTAGCAACAGAAACTGCTGCTCGTGACATTCCCCCGCGCTGCGATTTTACTCTTGCTAGGCTTCCTGGTTAGTTGCTCCAACCCACAGAGTGAAACACATTCCATCGGCGAAGCTTACGTGGGGCCCGCTACGCTGCTGCTGCGGCAGGAGCTGACTCCAAAAGCGGCGGTCTCAGCCACCGTGAAACACGGCGACAAGCTCGAAATTCTGGAATACAAACGCCGCTTCGTCAAGGTCCGCACCGCACAAGGGGCCGAAGGCTGGACCGACACCCGGCAGTTGCTCACACCCGACCAAATGGCGGGCCTTCGACGCATGGCTGAAAGCGCCTTGAAATTTACTTCGCAAGGCGCAGCCACGGTTTTTGAGCCACTCAACATGCACACGGAGCCGAACCGCGCTTCGCCCAGCTTTTGGCAAATTCCAGATACCGCGAAAGTGGACGTCATCGGCCACAAGCTGGTTCCTCGCACGCAGGCCCGGCCGGCAACCGCGCCGGTAGCGGCGCTACAATCTCGAGCGTCAAGGGGAAAATCGAAGGAAAAAGCCAGTCAATCGAAAGTCGCTCCGCCTCCTTTGCCGCCCGCACCCAAACCTCCCGACAATTGGTTGGAGCTTTCCGTTCCCAGGGAAGACGCTTCCGAAGAAATTCAACCAGGCGCGCCCAAAGTGGAGCAGAAACCCGCTGAGCCGGTGCCGATGGAGGACTGGGACCTGGTTCGCACCAAAGACGGCAAGGTGGGCTGGGTGCTGATGCGCGCATTGAGCATGGCCATCCCCGACGAGGTGGCGCAATACGCGGAGGGGCACCGTATTACTTCCTACTTCGCTCTCGGCCACTTCGAGGGCCCGGATTCCGACAAAAACGACTGGCTCTGGACCACCATTACTAAGGGACTGGAACCGTACGAATTCGATAGCTTCCGAGTGTTCGTGTGGAGCCGCAAACACCACCGCTACGAGACCGCCTACATTGAGAGGAAAGTAGTGGGGCATTATCCGGTGGAAGTGGACAACGCCGGCGCAGTCCCGCGATTCTCGCTGATTCTCGAAGGAGACGGCGGACAGCTCTTCCGCAAAACATACACATTCGAAGGCTATCGAGTGCGCATGGTCAATAAAGAACCGTATCAGGCTGCGGGCGCCACGGATTCGCCGGCGCAACGCGTGGCAGCGCCGCAACCAGCGCCCAAGCCGCTTTCCTGGTATGCCCGGATGAAAGACAGCCTGCGACAACTCTTTCGTTGATGTAGCGCACGCATTCCTGCGTGCCGCGTTCACACTCGTGTGAACGCCTGGGAATTTTCGTCGCAAGTGTGTTCGCAAGAGTGCGAACACGGCACCTAAGAGTGCGTGCGCCACAATTATTTCAGCTTCACCTTCTTCGGAACAACTTTGATCTCGAATAACTTCGGCCACAGCTTTCCGGTTACGAAAAGGCGATCGCCCAGGGCATCGTAGGCGATGCCGTTCAGAACATCCACTTGTTCAGCTCGATCCGCGGCGCTCAACAGGCCGGAAAGATCGATCCAGCCCAGCACCTTGCCATCCACCGGAGAAAATCGCACGATGCGATCGCTCTGCCAGACATTGGCGTAGATTTCGCCGCGAACGTACTCCAATTCATTCAGAAGCGCGATAGGATGGCCGGCGTCGCGCACCGTGAACCTGCGCTTCTCGAGCAGGCTTCCAGCGTCCCAGCAGCGAATCTGCGCGGTGCCGTCGCTCATGTAGATCTGGCTGCCGTCATTGGCCAGGCCCCAACCTTCGCCCGGATAATGGAAAGACCGCAAGCGGCGAAAAGAGGCCTGATCGTACACGAAGCCGACTTGGGAGCGCCAGGTCAGTTCGACAATCTGCTGATTCACTACGGTGATCCCCTCGCCGAAAAATTCCGGCGCCAGGTCAATCCGCTGCAGTACTTCGCCGGTTTCGAGCTTCACTTTCCGCACGGTGGATTGGCCTTCCAATCCGGTGCTTTCGTAGAGGAATCCCGCGCGGAATTCCAGCCCTTGCGTGAAAGCCGCGCGGTCGTGAGGATAGACGTGCACCACATGGTAAACGTACTGCGGAGTCTGCGAAGTGGCGGGCGCAAGAGTGGCGAGGGCGCAACTCGCGATGATCAAGACTCTTCGTGGGCCGGTCATTTAAGCCTGCAATAACACCTTTAGCACGCCCGGCGCGGCCGCCCGGCGGAAGGCGAGTGGAGCGTCCTTTAATGGCACGATCTCCGAGATCAAACTCTCTACGTTCACTTGCTTGCTGCGCAACAACCGCAGCGCCGGCTCAAAACGGCCGCAGCGCGAGCCTACCAAAGTAATTTCATTCACGATCACCGGCGCGGAATCTATGCGGACTGCGCCATGCACTGTGGATTTCATCACCACCGTGCCTCGCGGCCTGGTCATGTCGCACGGCCTGCCGCAGGCCATCGCTCGATCCGGTGGCGTCCACCACCCAGCCATACTCCGCCTGCGGCAGCTTCCGCGCCACGCGCGCTTCGATGCCCGCCTGTGTCGCGATCCGCAGCTTGTCCTTGTGCCGGCCGTACTGGTGAACTTCGGCGCCGTGCGCTTTTAAGACCTGGCCTACCAACAATCCAAGCTTTCCGTCGCCGAGCACTGCCACGCGCGCGCCTGGCGGGATTCGCACCTGATCCAAAATCTCGCAAGCGGCGGCCAGCGGTTCTACAAACACAGCTTCCTCAGTCGAAATCCCGTGCGGCACACGATGCAGGTTGCTCTCCGGCAGTGTCAGCAATTCGCGAAATGCTCCGGGATGCTTCACGATTCCGAGCACTGTCCTCCGCGGGCAGTGCCGGCCCAAGCCTCGCGCGCACCACTCGCATGCGCCGCAAGCCAGGTTGATTTCGCCAACCACGCGCTGCCCGATCAGCTCCGGAGAATCAGCGGCCACTACTTCACCTACAAATTCATGCCCGGGAGTGCCGTGAAAGTCATAATAACCGCGCTGCAGCTCCAGGTCGGTGTTGCAGATTCCGCCTGCGAGCAGCCGGATAAGGGCGAACCCTTCCCGGCGGCGCGGGCGTGGCTGCTTTCGGACCTTCACTGCTCCATTTTCGAGACGGACGGCCAGCATATCATCGAGACGAACGGCGATACTTTAATCATGCTAGCCGAGTTGGCCTGCTTCGAGCAGAAGTGCTGGCGCGACATTTCCCATCGCGGATGCGATTTACAATTGCCCGCAATGCGGAGGGCTGCTGGAGGTGCGCTTCACCGATGCCCGGATTGATCCAGTGCGGCTCAAAGAAGATTTGGCGGGAGCGCCGCACTTCGAATCAGATGCTGGATCAAAGCGGAGTCTGGCGCTATCGCGAGCTGCTGCCCTTTGACGGATTTCATCAGCAGGCCGTATCGCTGCGCGAAGGGGATACGCCACTGCTGGACGCCCCGCGCGCGGCCGAGTACGGCGGGCTGGACCGGCTTACTTTCAAGCATCAGGGATTCAATCCCACCGGATCGTTCAAGGACAACGGCATGACCTGCGGCGTCACCCAGGCCGTCCGTCTGGGCCGGAAGCGCGTGGGGTGCGTTTCCACCGGCAACACGTCAGCATCGATGGCGGCTTATGCCAGCGCGGCCGGGCTTGATCCGATCGTCTTTATTCCGCGCGGCAACATTGCGTATGGAAAGCTGGCGCAGGCGTTGGAATATGGCGCGCGCACGCTGCAGATTGACGCCAACTTCGATCAGATTCTCGCGCTGGTGCGCGTGCTGGCGGAGCGCGCCGGCATTTACCTGCTCAACTCCATCAATCCTTTTCGGATCGAAGGGCAGAAGACCATTATTTTCGAAATGCTGGATCAACGCGACTGGAATCCGCCGGATTGGATCGTGCTTCCCGGGGGCAATCTGGGTAACACGTCGGCGTTCGGGAAAGCTCTGCGGGAGTTGCACCACTTTGGGTTCATCCATAAAATGCCACGTCTGGCGGTGATTCAAGCCGAAGGAGCAGCGCCGTTTTACTCGCTTATGCAAACGCGCGGCGAATTTCGTAGCGTTCCGGAGCCGCGGACGCTGGCCACCGCCATACGAATCGGCGATCCAGTGTCCTGGCCCAAGGCGCTTTATGAAGTGACGGAGCGGAACGGCGTGGTGGAAAAAGTGAGCGAGCAGGAAATTGCCGACGCCAAGGCCATTATCGGACGCAGCGGCATCGGCTGCGAACCGGCCTCCGCGGCAACTCTGGCCGGCATTCGCAAACTGACGGGATTGTCAGTCATCCGCCGGGACGAGGATGTAGTCGCGGTGTTGACCGGAAATGTTTTAAAAGATCCGGATTACATTTACCAGTACCACACCGGCCAATTGAAAGATCCGGAAGGCAGATTGATCGAGTCCCGTTTCGGTAACCAGCCAGTGGTGGTGCCGAACGACGCGGACGCGATTTCGAAAATCCTGGAACGCTAACGCCAATGTGGGGCGGACGCCCTCGTCCGCGGCGGATCCCCGGTCCGCCTCGAGCATCGGAAAGCCGACGTGGGCGTCGGCTGCGGTCCAGGGGGACCGCCCCACTCTTTTCAGCTAGCGGTTTCTCCGTCCACCGCCGCCTTCGCGCCGGCCGCCTCCGCCGCCCTCACGCCGGCCGCCGCCACCGCCGTGTCCTTCCCGCGGCACCATCGGGCGAGCTTCGTTCACCACCATGGCCCGGCCCATGAGATCCCGGCCATTCAATGCTTCAATTGCTTGGTTCGCAGCGGTGTCGTCGTTGATCTCAACGAATCCAAAGCCGCGGGCTTCTCCAGTAAAGCGGTCGCGCATTACGTTGACACTGTCTACCGTGACCCCAGCCTGCGTAAAGAAATCGGTTATATCGGCTTCAGTCGCCGAATAGGGGAGGTTCCCGACGAATAGTTTCATTCAATTCTCCTTGACGTCATGCACTATAGAGACAGGTTCACCACCGCGGATTCGATATCAATAGCAGAGCGAAAGCGGACGGGTAGGACTGACTCCCAATACACGATTTTAGTTTGCCAAAACCACGCCACCGTGTCAAAAAAGCCCGCCAGCGTTGATTATCTCGGCGTAATCAGCCCGCCCAGCTTGTCCTGTTCGGAACTGGAAACGGCGGGAAACCGTGTGGCGAATGCTTGCAGATATTTCAGTCCGGCGCCGGTGTTGTACAGCACGATTCTTTCCTGGGGCTTCAAAAAGCCCTGGGCCAGCAGTTTCTTGAGAGCCGCCACGCATGCGCCACCCTCGGGAGCCGCGAAAATGCCTTCGTCCGCCCCAAGCTCCAAGCATGCATCCAGCAGTTCTTCGTCGCTTACGGCGATGGCCGTGCCTCCGCTCTTTCTCAGCGCATCCAGCATTAGAACATCACCTAGCGGTTTAGGCACCCGCAATCCGGCGGCCACGGTGTGCGCGTCTTTCCAAAATTCGCTCTTCGATTCACCGCGCTCGAAGGCGCGCACCACCGGCTGGCAGCCCTCCGTTTGGACGGCGATCATCTTGGGACGGTGACTTGAAATCCAGCCCAGCGCCTCCATTTCGGCGAACGCCTTCCACATTCCAATCAGACCCACGCCGCCGCCGGCCGGGTAAAAAATCGCATTGGGCAGCGTCCAGTCCAATTGCTCGGCCACTTCGTAGCCCATGGTCTTCTTGCCTTCGATGCGGTACGGCTCTTTGAGCGTGCTGATGTCGAACCAACCTTCGGCATCTTTGCGCTCCGCCACCATGCGGCCACAGTCGCTGATCAATCCATCCACCAGGGTCACGTGCGCTCCAAAAGCGCGGCACTCGATATAGTTCGACTGGGGCACGTCGCGAGGCATGAAAATGTGCGCTTCAATTCCCGAAGCCGCGGCGTATGCTGCCAACGCGCTGGCGGCGTTTCCGGCCGATGGTATGGCCACTTTGCGGATGCCGAGTTCCACGCACATTGAGACGGCGCAGGAAAGGCCCCGCGCCTTGAAAGAGCCGGTGGGATTGATGCCTTCGTCTTTCACCCACAAATCGTGCGCGCCCAGCCGTGCGCCCAGCCGGCGGGTTCTCACCAGCGGCGTCATTCCTTCGCCGAGCGAAACGATGGATGCCTGGTGGCGCACCGGCAGCAGCGGCGCGTATCGCCACATGCTGCACGGTCCCTTGGCGAGATCCTGGCGGTTCCAAATTGCTTTCGCCCGCTCCAGGTCGTAAAGAACCACGAGCGGACCTCCGCATTCGCACAGGTTGTGGACTTGGCCGGCTTCGCGGCGTTTTCCGCAGACGCTGCATTCCAGGTGAGTAATGGTGGTCATGACCGAAGTTCGTATGATAGCAGTGAGCATGCTGATTCAACGTGGCTGTTAAGAAACGCCGTTCGAGAAAATGGCTGCGCAAGATCCTAATTGGCGGCTTGCTGCTGATAGTCTCGCTTTACGCCCTGTGCGCGATTTGCGTGCTGGCGCTGCGCTGGATCAATCCACTTACCACCGCCGTCCAGATGGAGCGCCGTGTGGGCGCCATTGTGAAGCACCGGCCGTACCGGAAATACTATGACCCCGTTCCCTTGCGTAGCATCTCGCCGAATCTGCAACACGCCGTGGTGGCGGCTGAGGACGGCAGGTTTCGCGTGCATCACGGCTTCGACTGGATTGAAATGCAGAAAGTGCTGGAGCAGGACATCCAGCGCCACAAACTCGGCCGCGGCGGATCCACCATCACGCAACAATTGGTAAAGAACCTGTTTCTAACAACAGAGCGGTCTCTTGTTCGCAAGGGCGTGGAATTCACCCTGGTTCCGATGGTGGAAGCGCTGCTCAGCAAAGACCGCATTCTGGAGCTGTATTTAAATGTCATTGAATGGGGCCCGGGTATTTACGGCGCTGAAGCGGCTGCCGAGCATTACTATCACGTTCCAGCTTCGGCGCTCGATCGCGAGCAAGCCGCTCGCCTGGCGGCCATCATCCCCGCCCCTCTCAAACGCAAGCCCGCCCAAATGAACGAATATAGCCAGGAAATCCTGGAGCGCATGTCAAAAACGGGCTGGTGACCCGCTGTGGGGCAGGATGCCATCCTGCGGCGGGTTGCCAACCCGCCTGAATTGCGCCGATTACCAATCTGCCCCGCGCGAATTCTGAATCCGGCGCAGCGATGCGATAATCATAGATAACTGCCATGTTCCGCGCCTTCCGGGAACAGATCGATACCGTCTTCCGTGGCGACCCCGCCGCGAAGAGCGCTGTCGAGATATTCTTCTGCTATCCCGGCTTCCACGCCATTCTGCTGCACCGCCTGGGACACAAACTGCACGGCGCGGGCTTCACGCTCGCCGCGCGCATTCTTTCGCAGTTCATCCGCGCGGCAACGGGTATCGAAATCCATCCCGGGGCTCAAATCGGCCGGCGCTGTTTCATCGATCACGGAATGGGCGTGGTCATTGGAGAAACCACCGAGATCGGCGACGACGTGCTGTTGTACCAGGGCGTGACTTTGGGTGGAACCGGCAAGGAGCGCGGAAAACGGCATCCCACCATCGGCAACAATGTGGTGATCGGAACGGGCGCGAAGATTCTGGGCAACATCACTATTGGCAATAACACCAAAGTGGGCGCTGGATCCGTGGTGATTCGTTCGGTCCCGGACAATTCCACCGTGGTGGGCGTGCCGGGCCGCGTCACGCGCATGCGCGGAGACGCCGGCGACAACCTGGAGCACGGAAATCTGCCCGATCCGGAAGGACAACTCATCGACGAGCTGACCCGCCGTATCGAGCAGCTCGAAGCTCAGGTCCGCATGCTAGCCGAAGAAAGAATGGCTGAACGGCGGTGAGGCGCCGCTGCGCCGGTTATTCGGTTCTTCTGTTCTTCGGTTCTTCGGTTCTGGTTGGTGGGGCTTTCGAGAAATACACGTACTGGATTGAGCCTTGCGAACGGCAGGAATCCGGGTGTCAGAGCGGTGATCCGCAACTGGCTCAGTGGGCCTTCGAAGCATGGCAGAGCGCGGCGCCCGAAGCCATCCATCTTGCGCCAGCGAAGGATCGCGAACATGCGCGCATCCGGCTGTACTGGGCGTCTTCGGAACAAGGATTGTACGGCGAGGCGCGGCCGATTCTGGTGGATGGGAAAAAGGGCGCCGAGGTTTATGTCCGGCCCGCGCCGGGCGACACGCAGGCTGACAAACTTTTGCGGGACGCTATCGTTTATCTGACCTGTCTGCACGAAACCGGTCACGCTTTGGGTCTCGCGCATACCGCTTCTTTCGACGACATCATGTACAGCTTCCAGTACGGCGGCGACATCCCCGAATATTTCGCGCGCTACCGCCGCAAGCTGCATTCGCGCGATGACATTCAAAAGAATTCAGGACTGTCGGAAGCGGACCGGACTAATGCCCGCCGGTTGACTCTTCAGTAGCCTTCAACGGGAAGTGTGCGCCCTCGGGGATCGGCGCCAGCATCTGCTCCTTGCGATAGATCAGCGTGGAGGTGTTGTAGCTGGCGATCTCGAATCCATGGCCGTGGGTAATGGCGTCGGTAGGGCAAGCCTCCACGCAATAGCCGCAAAAGATGCAGCGATTGTAGTCGATGTTGTAGACCTTCGCGTACCGCTCGCCGCCGCTGATGCGCAGCTCGTTGGTATTCTCCGCGGCTTCGATATAAATGCAATCCGCCGGGCAGGCCGCGGCGCACAGGAAGCAGGCCACGCACTTTTCCAACCCGTTCTCATCACGCTGCAACACGTGGACGCCGCGATATCGCTCCTGGAACTTAGGCGGCGAGTCCGGATAGTCTTCCGTAATGGTAGGCTGCATCATCTCGCCCAAGGTGATGGACATTCCCTTGGCTACGGATGCCACGGATTTATACGCTTCAGATAGTTTGGAAGCCATTTGTCAATTTGATTATCGCAGGTATGAAACTGGTGGGGGCGTGCTCGTGCTAACCCGTGCTAACCTGCGCGCTCGGGCGGGTTGGCAACCCGCCGCAGGATGACATCCTGCCCCACATCAGGTCCGGACCGGACCTTAGTTCTTGGAGCCTCAGCCGGCCTTCCATTCCGGCACATTCTCGTCCGCTTGAAATGCCGCCACGCCGGCGCGTTTGCCGAGGGCTTCCATATCGCGCTTCGAGAATCCACTGATGGCGCTGGAGATGCGGCCGTCCGGTTCTACCACAAACATGGAAGGAACATTGGTGATGCCGAAGGCGTTGCTGGCCGGATAGCTTTCTTTGGCCTGATCGAGCAGGGTGGGAAACGTTACGCCGAAGCGCTGGTTGAATCCTCGGGTGGCCGCCAGATCATCCTGCGATACGCCGATGATCTGAACCGGACCTCCGGCAGCCAGCCGCTCCAGGTACGGGAAAGTGAGCTGGCACACCGGGCAGCTGATCTTGTAAAACGCCAGCAGCACCGGCCCTTTGGAAAGGATCTCCTCGAGCGAAACCACGTTTCCGCTCAGATCGTTCAAACGGAAGGACGGAGCGCGCGCGCCAGCTTCCAGCATCACCTTCTTGGGCCGCCCCCACATGATTTCCGCTTAGCCGACGTCCTTGTTCTGCTGTACGAAACTCAGAATATCGAAATGTTTGATCTCGCGCTCCGGGAAGAAGCTATTGACGGACTCCTGCTCCTCGGCAAAAATCTGAAAAATGGTGGAAAGCTTGGTAAGCAGCATCAGCTCGAGATTGCGCCGGTTCAGGTTGACCAGCTTCAGGCCGCCGCCCATTTTTTGCAACGAGGTATAGCAGATCACCATGGAACCTAGCCCGGTACTATCGATGTAATCGATGTGCTGCAGGTTCAGGATTATTTGCTTGTGACCCTGCGCTATCTGCTCATTGACACCTTCGCGCAATTGGGTGCAGGGCTCACCCACGGCCAGGCGGCCCTTCAGGTCCAGAATGGTAATGCCTTCTCTTTCACGTCTGGTAATTTCCATGGTTAGTTTTCAGTTTTAGTTTTCACTGTTAGTTTTCAGTGTTAGCTTTCAGTGTACCTGCTCGGACACGGGCAGCGCCGGGCTCTCGCGCGGCGTAAGGTCCAGCTGGCCGGCGGGCAGGGACACGGTGAAGCGCGTTCCCTTCCCCGGTTCGCTTTCCACCGTCACCAGGCCTCCATGCGCCTTCACAATCCAGGACACGAAACTCAATCCCAGGCCCAGCCCTTTTTCGGGATCGGCGGAAGGGACGCGATAAAAGCGATCGAAGATGTGCGGCAGGTGATCGGGAGAAATGCCGACGCCGGTATCTTCCACGATGAAGTTCGCCCAGCCGGCCTCGCCACTAAGCCGCGCCACAACACGGCCGCCGGCCGGCGTGTATTTGATGGCATTGCCCAATAAATTCGAGACCAGCCGTTCGATCTGGATCCTATCGCCATGAATGATGCAGGCGCCGGGCAGCTCGGCCGTCAGATCCACGCCCTGGGCTTCAGCCGGAATCTGGTATTGATCCACCTGGTCGCGCAGCAGTTCGGCGAAATCGAGCGGCGTCTTCTGTACCAGCAACTGGCCGGATTCGGCTTGGGAAAGCATCAGCAGCGCCCGCACGATGTTGGAAAGGCGGTCCACATCTTCCAATGCGTTCACCATGGCCTCGCGATACTGCTCGGTAGTCTGAGCCGTGAAAAGCGCCACCTCCAGCTGGCCCCGAACCACGGTCAGCGGCGTGCGCAGCTCATGCGAAACGTCGGTGGAGAACTGGCGAATCTGCTCGAATGAAAAATTCAAGCGCGTCATCATGTGATTGAAGGCCTCAATCAGCCGGTCCAGTTCGTCGCCGGTGCGCCGCAGGGGAATCTGCATATCGAGATTGGAGTGGGTGATCCGCTGGGCGGTCTCGGCCACGGAATTGACGGGATCGAGCGCCCGTCCGGCGAGATACCATCCCAGCACGCCGGTCAGGAAAATCACGACAGGCACGACGAAAAAGTAGTTTCGAGTGAAGTCGCGGACCACTTTATTGTTTTGATCGATGGCGCGCCCGATGGCCAGGTAGTACCGGTTGCCGGTCTCATCGATCATCAGGCCGGAGCGAATCAGGTAGGGGATGCCCTGCTTGTCGTAGGCGATGCGCGTTGCCGGTTTGCCGGATTTGAGAATGGCCTTGATCTGATCGCGGGAGTCCCGGCCGATGGAGTCGTATATAGCCGACCTTTGCAGCACGTGCCCCTCGGTGTCGGCCAACAGGTAGACGCGATGCAGCCGCTGTACCGCGAAGGCTTCGTCGGGATCTTTAGGATCGTGGAACCAATCCGGTCCCGCGTCGGTGGTGCGCAGATACCCCTTGGCGGTCACCCATTCTTCGTCGAGGATGCCCAGGATCTGAGCTTGAAAAATAGAGATCAAGGTCTGCCGGAAGACGACACCCAGCAATACCAGCAGAATGGTAAAAAAGAAGACGTAGCTGAAGGCCAGGCGAAAGCGCAGTCCGCGCGTGAACCGCAGAGCTTGGCCTACCCCGCTCATGACTGCGGCTCGGCCTGCCCTTCCCCGGCCTTTTCGGGAGTGTCCAGCATGTAGCCGATGCCGCGCACGGTGTGGATCATCTTGACTGGAAATTTATCATCGATCTTGCTGCGCAGGTGGCGGATGTAGACATCCACGATATTGGTCAAGCCGTCGTAATCCATATCCCAGACGTGCTCCACGATCATGGTGCGGCTGAGCGGACGGCCGCGGTTACGCATCAGGTATTCGAGAATGCTGAACTCTTTGGGCGCCAGCTCGACGTTTTCATTGGATCGCGTGACCTTGCGGCGGATGCAATCGAGCGCCAGGTCGCCCACCTGCAGACGTTCGGGCGTGGGTTGTCCGCGGCGCAGCAGCGCGCGAACACGCGCCAGCAGCTCCACGAACGCAAAAGGCTTGGTCAGATAATCGTCGGCGCCCAGTTCCAGACCTTTCACCCGATCATCCACCGCATCGCGCGCGCTCAGGATCAAAACGGGCGGGCTGGATTTGCGGTTGCGGATCTTTTGCAATACGCTTAGGCCGTCGGTATCCGGCAGCATCAGGTCCAGGATGATGAGGTCGTATTCGGTGGAATGGACCAGCTCGATGGCGGTGTTGCCATCGGCGGCGACATCCACGGCGTAACCGGCGCTCTCCAGGCCCCTCGAAAGGAAATCCTGGATGCGCTTTTCGTCCTCGACGATCAGTATTCTCATAGGCTTAGGTCTGCTTTGAGTATAACGTTCTTCGGTTCTTCCGCGAACCGAACAACCGAATAACTGAACCACCGAACAACGGTTCCCTGCCGATAAGATTCATGGCTGGCATGGACACAATCACAATGGCGAACGGACGCTCCTTGGACGAGGTCCTGGATAGCCACGCGCGCTGGAGAGAAGAAGAGTCCTCTGGCTTTCGATGCGTTTTAGACCGCGAGACACTGAACGAAGCGAACTTGCAAGCAGTGAATCTAGAGCGAGCCATCATCAGAGGAAGCACCTTCCTCGATGCCGATATGTCCGGCATGAATCTGAGCCGGGCATCCATTGATAGCGCGGACTTCGAGCGCGCAATCCTGACCGGCGCCGATCTCAGCGGCGCTCAAATATCGGAGACGCAATGCTCCTTCTGCTGGTTCACGGGCGCCATTTTTTCAGACGCCAAATTGCGCAACGTCAACTTCCGACGGGCCAGCATGCGGGATGGCCGTCTGCAAGGCGTCACCATCGAGGGCTGCAAATTCATGGGCGCCATGCTGAGCTCCGCGTCCTTTCACCACGCCCGGATAGCTACCTCGGATTTTTCGGAATGCGAATTTGACAAAGCCCAGTTTTACCGGGCTCAGATCCGCGTCTGCCGGTTTGTCGGCGCCAGTGGACCATGCGCCAATTTCAGCAACAGCAGCTTGAAAGAGTGTGTTCTTTCGAGGGCGGCATTTATCGGCGCCAAGTTCCATCAAACCGATCTGCAGGGAACGAATTTCGACCGGGCGGTGCTCAACGACTGCGATTTCCGGGAGGCGCTGCTGAACGGTGCGGACCTGTGCCGCGCGGAGCTGCGCAATGTCCGGTTCCGCGGCGCGAAATTGTTCAGCGCCGATCTGCGTGGCGCGGATTTGACGGGCGCCCGCGAGTTAACACCGGCGCAGCTCATGCAAGCCCGAACTGACGATGCCACCATCCTGCCCAATGGCACTCGCGGCCCCTACCGGCGCCTTTCGGGAGCGGAGCGGCCGGTGGGAGTCTAAACCGGTTGTTCGTTGGTCAGGGCTGCAGTTTCCGGAGGGCCTCCTGGCATTGCTTCCGGTCCGTGATGTCGCGGCAGTTGAAAACGATGGCCTGGACACATGGATCGTCCAGCATGTCCGTCATTTCCACTTCCAGCCAATGCCAGGCACCGTCGGGGTCACTTGCGCGGTATTCCAGAGTACGGATTTGGGACGGATTGCTTAACAGCCGCGCGAACGTTTCCGCGAGAAGTGCATGATCCTCGGGATGAACCTTGGCCAATACCGGCCGTCCGGCCATGTTCTCGTCGGTATTGCCCAACGCAGAGTGCATGACTCTCAAGAAGGTCATCTCCGGAGTCACCAATAGAAATCCGTCATGACTTTTGGCAAGCAGAGCTTCCACCAGCCGGGCATTCCGGCGGACCGTTTCCTCCAACTGGCGAAGATGGGCATTCTCGGCTTCCAGCTCCGCCACTCGATCGCGCAGCGATTCCGCGGTAATTAGATCCTCGTTGTGCGGGAGCATAGGATCAAGCGTAGTCACGGGACACCTGCGCTGCCGTGAACACGTCCAGTTGTTTCAAAAACGCATCCAGAGGCGGCGCGACCGGATAGATGGACCAAATGGCGGAGATGGGAATCAGCACCGTGCGCTGGCCAACTTCGACCGTTCGCTCGAACCGGGTGTCGGCAAACTGCCGGATTTCGGTACGCACGCGTTCTATACGTTCGGCTCTTTCGATCAACGCGACGATGGCCGGCCCTTGCCATCGAAAGAGTTGATCGCTGGCCGCCAGGCCTTTTTTGAAGTGTTCCGCGAAAACCGCCAGAATCTTGTCTCCCACGGCATAGCCGAAGCGGGCGTTCACGGCCTGCACCCGGCTGCAGACGGCGATCACCAGGAATTTGCCTCGCGGCGATTCAATGGCATGCCGGATGGCGCGATCCGCCTCCGATTTGCCAGGGAGCCCGGTAGTCCGGTCCAGCTCAGGTTGGGGCTTGAAACTGCCCGCCAGCTCCTGCGAACTTTCGAGCTCTTTCTTGAGATTCTCAAGCGCCGCCTGGCCATCTTTCTGCTGCCGCATGGCTTCCTCGCGAACCGCTTCCAGGCACTCACTCAGACGGAGCTTCAGAATCTGGATGTCCTCCACGGCTTGGGTGCTCTCAATGGACTTCTCGATATTCTGCAGTCTGCTTACAGAGTGTTCACTGCTGGCGCCAATAGTAATGATGGTCTGAGTGAGCATGGCCACCATGTGCTGCAGCTCCGTGTTTTGACGCCGGACGAATTTACTGGTGCGCTGGTTGTAATCTTCCATGGCTCTGAGCGCGCCTCCCACCACCACCAGTAGCTCAGACACCGGAGTCTCGGGCGTGAGAACTGCCAAGCACCGGTCAATATCTTCCCGGAAACGTTCGTGATCCGCCTTATCCCCTTCCACCGCATGCAGCGATATTCCCTGCAGAAACAGGCTGATGACTCGGCGGTAGGCTATCTCGGCGTCGGTGTCGCGGGAGAGAAAAGACTTGATGGAGATCATCGTGCTCTTTTTCCTTATCGGAAAAAGAGCACGGTTCTTCGGTTATTCGGTTCTTCGGTTCGGTGTTAGCGGAGGCCTCTAGGAATAGAGGACTCGCGAAAGGCAGAACCGAAGAACTGAAGAACCGAAGAACGGATTAACCTAACAACTGACTTCTGGCCCTCATTTCCGCCCTCGCTTCACGATGGATATCCACGATCTTCGCCCCGGTTACTACCATGGCCACAAAGCCGGCGAACAAAAGCGGCAGGGTGATCACACCCCACAGCAATAGCGTGAACCGTCTGGCCTCGGCCTGCTGAACACCGAACAGCGTCAGGCCCAGCGTCGAGATCACCTGGAACAGGCCCACATTTCCTGGAGCCTGCGGAGCCACCGAGCCTAGCCGCAACAGCACCATGAGCGCGGCAGCGCGCGCCCAGGAAGCTTCATCCAGTTCGTAGGCCTGCATCAGGGCATAGATCGGCACCACTTGCATCAACAGATACAGGACGCTCACCATCGCCGAAAAATATAAATAGCGGGAATGCCCAATCAGGTGCAGATCCTCAATCATGACGTGCACCCAACTAAACATCGGGGCATTGAGCAACATCTCCAGCGCTTGCTGGCGCCAGAACATGGCCACCGCCAGCAGCGCGGCGCACAGGACAATCAATACTGTAAGAAAAATGCTGCCGTCGGCCAGAATTCCGATGGCTCGCGCTTGCCCATGATTCAGCGGCAGGTGGCGCACATAGTCGATCGAGAAAAACAACCCGATGATGAGGATAATCCCGTCGAAGATGCGCTCGATGAGCGCCGACGCCAGCGTCACCGAGACGGGGATTTCGGTCCAGCGCGCTTGCAGGAAACAGCGGATCAGCTCGCCGGCGCGCAACGGAAACACTTCGCTGGCAAACAATCCAACGAAGATGGCGCGCACCGAACTCCCGAGAGAAGCGGGGCCCACCGGCCGCAGCAGCAGGCTCCAACGCCAGCCCTGGATGACGTAGACGGCGACGTCGGCGATGCAGGCCACCGCCACCCAGCGCCAGTCCAGATCGCGGATGTCCTCCCAAAGTTCCGACCAACTGACGCCATGCAGCGCCCAGGCCAGGCAGGCCAGCGAAAGAACAATCGTAACTGCGCCGAAGATGCCAGACCTTTTGTGATTGCTATCGGAGGGGGGAGGAACCATATCACCAGAACCATCATAACGGCTCACCAAGCGCAGCTTGGCGGAGCCGGTTGTCGGTTCTTCGGTTCTTCGGTTCTTCGGTTCTTCGGTTCGGTGTTAGGCGAGGTCTCGAGAGATAGAAGATTCCGCGAAAGGCAGAACCGATGAACCGGCGAACTAACGCCGAGCTCTGCCGAAGGCGAGCACGGCGTTAAGCCCGCATAACGGCTCACCAAGCGCAGCTTGGCGGAGCCGGTTGTTCGGTTATTCGGTTCTTCGGTTCGGTGTTAGCCGAGGTCTCAAGAGATAGAAGACTCCACGAAAGGCAGATCCGAAGAACCGAAGAACCGGCGGAATTAACGCCGCGCCTGGCGGAACGCCAGGACGGCGTTAAGCCCGCCGAACGCGAACGAGTTAGAGAGCGCGCATTCGACTCGCGCTTCACGCGCTTGGTTCGGGATGACATCGAGATCGCAGGCCGGATCCGGTTCGTTGTAGTTCGCGGTGGGCGGCAGAATGCCGTGGTGCAGTGCCAACACGGTAGCCACGGCTTCGAGCGCTCCCGCCGCGCCCAGCGTGTGGCCGTGCATTGATTTCGTGGAACTCACCGCCAGGCGTTCGGCATGCGAGCCGAATACTTTCCGGATGGCCGCGGTTTCGGTGGCGTCGTTGGCCTGCGTGGCGGTTCCGTGGGCGTTGATGTAGCCGATGTCTTGCGGTTGCAGTGCGCCGTCGGAGAGCGCTGCCCGCATAGCTCGCGCTGCGCCGTCGGGCGAGGGCTGCGTGATATGGAATGCGTCCGACCCCATGCCGAAGCCCAGCACCTCGCCATAGATGCGCGCGCCTCTTTGCTCAGCGGATTCGAATGTCTCCAGCACCAGCATGGCGCCGCCTTCGCCGAGAATCAGCCCGCGCCGGTCCTTTGAAAAGGGACGGCAGGTATCGGGCGAGACCACGCGCATCGCTTCCCAGGCCTTGAGAAAACCCAGACTGAAAACCGCTTCGCTTCCGCCGGCGATGGCCATGCGCGCCGCGCCGCTGCGCACCATCCAAAACGCCTGGCCGATGGCATGGTTCGAAGACGAGCAGGCGGTGGAGACGGTATATGTTGGACCCACGATCCCCGTTTCGAGCGAAATCCGGCTGGCGGCCGCATTCTCCATGGTGCGCGGAATGGTCAAGGGGTTCACGCGCGGAATATTCTTGCGATAGAGATTGACGAAGCCCACATCCTCGGTGCCCTGTCCGCCCACGCAACTGCCGGTGACGATGGCCGTTTCCTGGCGCAATTCCGCGCTCCATGCAACGCCCGCATCAGCGATCGCTTCTCTGGCCGCCACCACGCCAAACTGAGCAAAGCGGTCAAGCATGCCGATTTCCTTTTCATCGAAATAGCGCGACGCGTCCCAATTGCGGACTTCGGCGCCGTTGGCGAATCGAAGCGATCCGGGTTCAACCGATTCCAGAGGTCCGATACCGCAGCGTCCATCGGAGAGCGCTTGCCAAAAACCCTGGCTGTTGTGTCCCAGGGCGCAGACCACGCCGACGCCGGTGATAGCAACGCGGTTCATGATTGGCAGGCGGAAGCGCCTGCCCCACTGGACGCATCCATGGTCACGCCCGCGCCGGGTCCGCCAGCAGCTTGGCGATCCCTTCCACGACATCCCGCACGGAGCGAATGCTCTGCGCGGCCTCGTCTGGAATATTGATGTTGAACTCGCTTTCCACCGCGAATAAAATATTGATCCCGTCCAGTGAATCGATACTCAACTCCGCGAAGGTGCTGTCGGCGGTGACCTTCTCCTCAGGCAGGTGCTGTGCCGTGGCGATAATTCGTCTGACTCGCTCGGTCAGTTCTTCTTTGGACATAATATTTCGGTCACCCTTTCGAAATGGAAACCGCTTTCTATCAATTTTGGCAGAACTTCGCGCACCGCCTGCAGAGTCACCCGAATATCGGGGCCAGGTTCCAGCCGGCGGCCATCATGCAGACAGAAGATAGCCCCGTTTCCGGCGCCCTTCAGCAGACGGCGGGCCACCCGGGGCGCGGGCCATTTCCAGTCCAGGGCCAGCGTGGTCCACATGACGCCCATTAGACCAAGCCTGCGCTGCGCATCGCGGAGCCCGAACCAGCGCGCGCCGTAGGGAGCACGGAAAAGGCGCGGCTTTGATCCGGTCACCCGCTGGATGGTTTCCCCGGCCGCCTCCAGCTCACGATAAATGAAAGCCGGGGACTTCAAATACAGTTGCGGATGGGAATCGGTGTGATTGCCGATCTCATGGCCGGCGGCGGCGACATCCCGCGCGATCTCCGGCAATCGACGCACGTTCACGCCGCATTGGAAGAATGTTGCCGCAGCGCCATAGCGCGCCAGGATATCCAGCAGCTCGGGGGTGGATTCGCTGGGCCCGTCGTCGAAGGTGAGCGCGATGGCGGGACGGGTCGGCTGACCCGCGGTACACCGATGGCGCGAGCAGCGTGGATCGCGGCGCCCGCGGACGGCATAAGCGAATCCGCCGGCGGAGAGGCCAAGGGCAGCCGCCGCGAAATCGGGAAATGGGTATCCTGTCACCGGTTTTTTTCTCCGAACCAGGGGACGCTGTGGTCGGCGGTTACGGCGCGGGTTTCGCGCGGGCGAATCAATTTCGAAGAAGGACCACGGGCCCGGAATCCAGGGATAGCGGCGCAGGACGTCCTCATCCACTTCCACTCCCAGGCCGGGCCGCGCGGGAAGGACCAAATCGCCGTTTTCGATCCGCAGCGGCTGCGTCAAAATCTCCTCGGCCAGTGGAAATGGATACATGCCGGCCCGCTCCGGCGCCGCATAACAGGGAAATTCCAGCCATTCGACCACTTGCTCCGGCCAACACACGCCCAAATGCGCGGCCGCGATCACTTCCAGCGCCGTTCCCCAACTGTGGAAGGCAAACTTCAAGCCGGCGCGCTCGATCTCTTTCAACAAGCGGAGAGCGGCGGCGTAACCGCCCTGGCAGACCAGGTCCATTTGGACATAATCCACGGATTCAGTCTCAATCAGGTCCAGGTAACCGGGCTCGTCCGGCTCATGCTCGCCGCTGGCAATGGGCACCAGATCCAGGTTTTTCAGCTGGCGGTACCCTTCGTGATCGTCGGGCGGCAGCGGCTCTTCCAGCCAGGCGATGCCGAACCGGCTCATATCCCGGGCCAGCTCATGGATGGCGTCGGGCGGATAATTCCGGTCACCCATACGCCACCAGGTGTGGGCATCCACCATCAGATCGAAATCGGGCCCCACGGCCTCGCGCATCCGGCGGACGGTCTCCAAATCCTGCTCAGGCCCCATGCCGGAGCGCATTTTGTAGGCCCGAAATCCGAGCTTTGAGATGGCCAGAGCCTCCTCGGCATATTGCGCGGGGCTCATATACATGCCGGCGCTTCCGTAGAGCCGGATGCGATCCCGGACACGTCCGCCTAACAATTCCGACAGCGGAACTTGCTTGGATTTACCCACTAAGTCGTACAGGGCGATTTCAACCGCGCCATAGAGCTTGCGGTGTGCGATGGAAAGGCCAGGGCCTTCCATGAAGTGCACGCGCAACGCATCGACATCGGCCAGTATGCGGCCTTCGAGAAACGGCGCCACTACGGTGTGGATGCCGAGCTTCGCGGATTCGCTGGCCTGGCCAGGCGCGTAGCCAACCAAACCATTGTCGGCCTCCACGCGAATCAGCATGGCGTCGCGTTTGAGGATGGTCCGCTGGCCGCCGTAATAGGAAAGCCTCAGGGGAGCGGGGAGGGGCGAAGACAATAAATGGGCTTGAACGGAGCGGATCCGCATCCTGTTAGGCTCTAGCGTAACAGAGTTCTTCGGTTCTTCAGTTCTACGGTTCGGGTTGATGCGGAGCCGGGCAAAGGAGGAACCGAAGAACCGATGAACTGAATAACCGAGGAACCGCGCGCCGAATGCCGCGCGCTCAAAAAAAGCCGGACGCTGGTTGAGCGTCCGGCTGAGGAGCACCCACGAGCGGCTCGGAGGGACCGCGCGTGGTAGTGGAGGAGCTTTGTCAGGCTAACAGACCGCCCAAGCCCAGGCAAGCGATCTCCCAACCCGTAACATGATAGCGCGCTAACATAGGCGGCAGCACCAAATCTACCACATTCGGTTTGGCGGATCGGAAACACCCGGGGGCGGAGACGATCGGGACGTCGTCCTTATAGCCCAGGAGCAAGAGGTTGCCGGGCTCCACCGGCGCGAGAAACCGTTCAATCTGGCATCCGGCGCGCAGCATGGCGCGGCCCACAACATCATCGGGACCAGCGGGCGCGGTAGTGGAGGCGATGAGAATGGTGGTAGGCCGGCCGCGCAGCAAATGTTGCAGCGAGCGAGCCACGGAGCCTTCCTCTTCGAGTGAGGCTAATACAAATGTTGCGCAAGCTCCCATGCGCTCCAGCCGCTGGCGCATGATGTTCTCGAACAGTTGGCGGGCCCGTTCCCCGTTCAACGGATCCGTATAGAGAACACCAACGGTGGGGGTGCGGATGGGCCGGGCCTGCAAAATGGGCCCACGCTCTTTGATAATGGATATTACCGCTTCCAATTGCGATTTCGATACGGCAAATGGAATGCTTTTCACCGTAGCTACGCGCTGTCCGGCGCGGGCGTAAGAAAAGTTGAGAGACGTGGCGATGGCCACGCTGGAGGTGCAATTGATTTGCTTCAGCAGCTCATCATCCACCAAAACACAGGTGGGCTCGGTGGCAAACAGATTCGCGCGCCCGCCGGCGGCCAGCCGGATCTCCAATGATCCGCAGCCGATCTCGGTGGCTACTTCCATCACCGCCTCGTCCTCGCCAATTTCGCCGTCTTCCAGTTCCGTGACCCAGACCTCGGCCAACCCCTCGGTCTCCAGCATTCGCGCATCTTCTTCGCTGATCACGTGACCTTTGGCCAGTAATTTTTTTCCGCCCGGACGAAATATCGTAGAGCAGAGAATTCTCCCCGGCGCCGCCTTCACATCAATGGTCTGAGCCCGCACAACGCTCCCCCTTCTCAAGGGTATTCCCTAGTATGCTGCCTATAGTACACCCTTCAAGTGCAAAAACAAAAGGAAATTCTCGAAAAATAATAATCATTGCGCAGCATACGATCCCTGCTCTGCTTATCGGCAGCTTATGGGAACAATCTCACATTTTTTTGAATTAGCACGTAAGGCGGCGACCCGAAGGCTTGTCGGTGTTTGCCCTACACATCCCGGGCCTCGATTTATTATGGTAATCACTCTCACAGTTTGTCGATTATTTAGTCCGTCAGCTTGTTTCGTATGGCGTAGTGAATGATTTCGGCATTGGTTTTCATTCCCATCTTTTCCAGTATACGCGCGCGATAAGTACTAATAGTTTTGTCGCTCAGTTCCAGGAGGCCGGCGATCTCACCCACGGTTCTTCCCGCGGCGATTAGCCGCAACACTTCAAATTCGCGATCGGAAAGGGCGTAGTGGAGGGGGCGATCGACGCCTTTTTCGAGGTCCATCACCAGTCTTTCGGCGGCAGCCGGGGTAACATAGGTACCTCCCCCGATTATGCGATTCACCGCTTTGACCAATTCTTCGCCCGGGCTGTCTTTGGTGATGTAGCCCGCCGCGCCGGCCTGGAAAGCGCGGCGAGCGTACTGCTCCTCGGAATGCATACTGAGAATCAAGATCGGGAGTTTGGGAGTGAGCTGCTTCAACTCCTTCAAGAGCTCCAGCCCGCTGCGCTCACCTAAGGAGATGTCCAGCACCGCCAAGTCCCAATCCTGCTCGTGGACCAGTTTTAGTGCCTGGCCGGCATCGTTCGCTTCGCCGAAAACGAAGCCAGGTTGCCCGATAATTTTAATGACGCCTGCCCGAAGCACCTCGTGATCGTCCACGATAAGGATTTTCTTCATTTTTTTCCGGGCACCGGCGCCGGCGGTGAGGACCGCTGACCAGCGATGGGGACTCGAACTGAGATGGTGGTTCCGGCGTCCTCCAAGCCGTGGATTTGAATGGTTCCTCCCACCAGACGGGCGCGCTCCTGCATTCCCAGGATGCCGAGGCCCGATTTCTCGATTGCGATAATGCCTTTTCCGTTGTCGCTGACGGCGAGAATAAATTCGCCGGCCTCCTGCGCCATCGTTATTTCAACCCGGGTGGCATTGGCGTGTCGCAGGATATTGGTGAGGGCTTCCTGAAAGATACGGAAAATGGCAGTGGCTTGCTCCTGGTTGAAAACGACGTCATCGAGAAAGCCGGTGCGCTGGCAGACAATGCCGGTTCGGGCTTCAAACTGGCGCGCCTGCCATTCAATTGCTTCGAGCAGCCCTAAGTCGTCCAGAACGCTCGGCCGCAGCTCCCAAGCGATTCTTCGAACGGTGTAGATGGTGCTGTCGGCGAGTTTCATCATGGTCGCGATCTTCTCGCGCAACGCCTCCGACACCGCCGCATCCACCGGATTCGAAAGAGTTTGCCGGAGTCTTTCCAGATCCCACTTCAAACTGGTGAACGCGGCGCCCAGTTCATCGTGAATCAGGCGTGCGACACGGGTTCTCTCCTCTTCCCGCGCGGCCTGGATGCTGGCGGAAAGCGCGCGCAACTGTTCGGTACTGGCGTTTAGCCGGTCTTCCCATTGTTTCTGCTCGGTGATATCCCGCCCGAACCCAATGCTGCTTCCATCCGACAAGTGCGCCATCGCCCACACCGTGTCCAACAGGCGGCCGTCCCGCACTCGAGCCTGGAGCTCCTGCCATTGGCCGCTGGAACTCGTAATAAAGTTCAGAACCTCTTTTCGACGTTGGGGGTTGGGATAACACTCCGAAATGATGTCCACTATATTCATGTTGCGCTCGCGTATCTCTTCCAAGGTCCAGCCGACCACGCGCTGCCATTCCCGATTGACCAGCTTGATCTCCCCGGCGGCCCCAATGAAATTTATCATCACCGGGATGTGGGCGAATATCTTTTCGAGCACTTCTTTCTGGTTGCGCAGTTCATTCTCTACCCGCTTGCGCTCATCAATCTCCTCTCTAAGCTCTTCATTCGCCGCATGCAACGCCTCCGAACCATTTACCAGCTTCTGTTCCAGACGTTGATTAAGCTTCTTGATGGCGGCCTTGGCCTCTTTTATCTCGGGGGTTTCGATGAACTCCCAGTCCCCTTTTCGCACTGTGGCGCAGACCGGGTGGGTGTTCGTGGCCTCCAGCAGTTCCGCCGCTCCAGTTTCGGCGATGGGATAAATGCAGAGGATGGTCAGAGGACGCGCGGCAATGGCGTGGTTCAATTGGTCCTCGAAATCGGGAATGCTCACACCATTTCGGCTCGCGGTGCCGCGGCCAACCCGCAGCCCACTTTGGCCGCTGGCCAAGGCGTCCGCCAATTTGCCCTGCAGGTGAGCGCTGACGCTGCCCACGGACCAGCCTGGGAACGAAATCAGTTCGATGCGTCGTTCGTTCAGGAGCCGGTCAAACCCCGGAATGAATGTCCGTAACGCCTGCTGGGCGTCCTGTATCGTGAAAGGTTCGGCAACAATCCAAAGGCAGGACTCGCCCTGCTCGAGGCCCTCTTTGAAGAATGGGATCAGGGTATCGAGCAGGTCCTGCGTGGTCTCGTAGAACAGGCAGCCGTGCGCGCCCCACGCCGCACCGCCAGCGCCGTGAACTCCAGTCTTCCTCGCTTTCACTGACATCGCGGGGCCCTGCCATCTGCCCGCGAGAAAATCGTGCCTGTTGAGCCCGTTCCCCAGCCGATTTTCCGGGCCGTCACTGATATTATCCCCTATTACTTTGAAGCGCAACTGAAAACTTTGGAATTCCGACGTTCTCGACGGCATTCAACGGCGGCCTTTCATAAAGGTTTCATAAGTCTGTTCCCCGGCTGACAATAAAAGGCTCGTGGACGAAACTTGGCGAAATTGCCTGACATTGGATTACCGACCGGAACTACGGATACATGAGCAAAAACCCTACAAGCGCTGGTCGGCGGATTACGCAATCAAGCCGACAAGTAGCGACCTGACCGGCTTAGCCGGAACCAAAATGGCACGGGCTCCGTTGAAGGCGCGTTGTGGCGCGCGCACTCCTCGAGTGCCGCGTTCACAATCGTGTGAACGCTTGTCTTGCGTCCAAAAAGGTGTTCGCAAGAGTGCGAACACGGCACGCAGGAGTGCGTGCGCCACGAGGCGCCTTCATGACCTTTGGTGGGCCTCAGGCCTGTGCGGCAGCGTGTGCGGTAACGTACTCTTTCCGAGCCGCGAGCGGAAAGCGACCGGTGAGCGCCGAAAACACTCTCCAAAGGCCCGCGCGACAAAGGACGGTTGTTAGTGGCAGAATTGTGCAAGTGACTGCATGAGCCAGCTGGCCCGGCGGCTGGGGCTTTTCGACGCCACCATGATCGTGATGGGCGGCATCATCGGCTCCGGCATCTTCATCAATCCGTATATCGTCGCGCGGCAATTGCGCACGCCGGCGCTGATCCTGGGCGCTTGGGCCATGGGCGGGATCATTGCGTTAACCGGCGGCTTCATCTGGGCGGAACTGGCCGCGCGGCGTCCACTTCTGGGCGGCCAATATGCCTACCTGCGGGAAGCGTTTCATCCCTCGGTTGCGTTCATTTACGGCTGGGCCTTGCTGGTGGTGATCCAAACGGGCGGCATGGCGGCGGTGGCGGTTACGTTCGCACGTTATTTTCTGGAAGTGACTCACCTCGAAGCTTCTGATGGAATGATCGCCATCCTGGTATTGGCGTTTCTCAGCATCATCAATTGCCTGGGCGTGCGGGCCGGCAGCACGGCGCAAAATATTTTGATGTCCCTGAAGATTGCCGCCATCGCCGGCATCGTAGTTTGCGGACTTGTATTCACGGGGCACCCGCACCCGATGGCGGCGGACGCGCTGCCGCCGCTGCGCTCCTGGGATCTGCTGAAGGCGGCCGGCGCGGCGCTGACGCCGATCGCTTTCTCCTATGGCGGCTGGCAGACCTCCAGCTTCATGTCGGCGGAGCTGCGCGATCCGCGGCGCGACCTGACGCGCGGGTTGCTGATCGGCGTATTGGGTGTGGTGATTCTTTATCTTTCGATGAACTTCGTGTATATCCGCGTGCTGGGCGCCGATGGCCTGGCAGCGACTACGACACCGGCCTCAACCGCCATGCAAGCCGCCGTGGGATCGCGCGGGGCCAATCTCACGGCCATAGTTATCGCCGTCTCCACGCTGGGATTCTTGAGCCAGGGAATGCTCACCGCGCCGCGCGTTTACTTTGCCATGGCCGAGGATGGGCTGTTCTTCCGGAGCGTGGCATTTGTTTCCAAACGAACGCAGGTGCCGGTGGTGGCCATTGCGCTGCAAGGGATGCTGGCGATGATTATCGCGCTCTCCGGCCGCTACGAGCAGATTCTCAGTTACGTGACTTCTTCGGACTTCATTTTCTTCGGGCTCACTGCTTCCACTCTGTTTGTGTTTCGCCGGCGGGCGCGAGCGGACGAAAAGGTGGGGTATTTGGTGCCGGGCCATCCCTGGACCACCGGTCTGTTCATCGCCTCTTGCGCGCTGATCGTGATCGGCACTGTTTACAGCCATCCCCAGGAGAGCCTGATGGGCTGGATGATTTTGGCTTCGGGAATTCCGGTGTACTTGTACTGGCGTCATTAGGGACGAAAGGGGAAGACATGAAGCGCGTGCTGGGCTCGGCCTATATGCAGTGGGCGAAGAAGCGGTCCGGGGCCCGATACAATCTGGCCACCAGCGGCCTGCGCAGCGCCACGCTGGCCGGATTTGCGATGGATGCCGATCCGCTAACCAGAGCCGGCGATTACGGCTACCAACCGCTGACCGAAGCAGTGGCCGCGCACCAAGGTGTGGCGCCGGAAAACGTGGTGACCGCGGCCGGTACTTCGATGGCCAACATGCTGGCCATGGCGGCCATTTTGGAGCCGGGCGACGAAGTGTTGGTAGAACATCCGACGTACGGATTGTTGCTGGATGCGCTGGGATATTTGCAGGCCGATATTCGCCGCTTTTCACGGCGGGCGGAAGCCGGGTTCGCGCTGGATGCCGTGGAGGTGGAGCGATCCATTACGCCGCAGACGCGGCTGATTGTGATTACCAATCTTCACAATCCTTCGAGCGCGTTCGCAACCGAGGAACAGTTGCTCGCGGTTGGAGCGCTGGCCAAGCGCGCGGGCGCACGGGTGCTTGTGGACGAAGTTTACCTGGACGCTGCGTTCGAACTGAAGCCCCGCTCTTCGATTCACCTGGGGCCCGAATTTGTGGTGACCAGCAGTCTGACTAAAGTGTACGGGCTGAGCGGGCTGCGCTGCGGCTGGATTCTGGCCGAGCCCGATCTGGCGCGCCGCATCTGGCTGCTGGACGATTTGTTCGACGTCAACATGGCGCATCCGGCGGAACGGTTGAGCGTGGTGGTGTTTCAGAATTTCGAGCGAGTCCGGGGCGAGGCGCGGGTGCTGCTTGAGAGAAACCGGGGGTTGTTGAATCAATTTCTGAGCGGACGGAAGGATCTGGATGTTCGGCCGCTGGATTTTGGGACTACCGTTTTTCCGCGGTTGTTGACGGGGTCCGTGGATAAATTTTGTGAGTTGTTCCGCGAGCAAATATGATGGCACGGTTGTGCCGGGGTCCTTTTTTGCGATGCCGGATGATTTCCGGATTGGGATTGGCGGAGAGACGGAGGCGTGAAGCGCAAAGCTCGAGCGGTTGGGTGCGGCGTTGGACGAGTTTGGGACGTAAGGCCAAAAAAGGCACCGACTCCCTGAGCTGAGGCTGAGCTGGACTTTGTCCATTAGGTAGCGCCCAACAAAGAGCGACAGACAAGCGG
>CAWFEK010000004.1:0-846920 GCA_963814795.1 Bryobacterales bacterium
ATCGCTTCCGGCGCCCAGCAACAACTACGAGGTGCGTTATACGCTCGCCCTGAATGCTGCCGGCGGGAATCATATTGTTTACCTGCGGGCGACACCCAACGCGGAAGTGGCCACCAGCACAGGCACATTTTACGCCGTGGAGATGGCGAATCCGCAACCTTCTCGTCGGGGATATGATTCAGCCACGCTCAACATCATAAAATGCGTGAATGGGAGTTCCTCCACCGTTCATTCCAATACTGTTTACCCCAGCAACGGCAGCGTTGTCCGGGTGGTCTTCTACCGCCGCCAATGGGATTTACGTCTATATCAATAATGAGTACCGGATCTTGTGGTCTGACAACAGCCTGATCGCGAGTGGCCAGCCGGGCGTCGGAGTTTCGGGCTCGCCGCCTCGGGCAACGGGATGTCCACCATTGACATCGGCCACTTGGACACCATCGCTCCGTTCACGATCAATCCGGCAACGATAGGCTCCTCGGTGTGGGCGAATCACGTGGACCTTCAGTTTCCTGGTGCGGTGGACGACGCGAACGGAAGCGGTATCGCTTTTACCACCAATATTATCGGGAGACAAACTGGCTAACCCTTTCTCTGCCTGACCCGCCGTCGAATTATACGACCGTGTCAGCAGGCACCACGTACACCTACGCAGTGCAGGTGGTTTGACTTCCCCACGGATCCTCTACCAGGCACCTATTTCACTGTCGTCACTCCGCCGGCAGGCTCCATCGATCCGCGGGAGGTCGGTGTGCGGCCCACTGGAACGTACTGGGGAGGGGCGGGGGAGCAGATCGACCTGCGGTCCGGCAACCTGAAAACTTCACGACGCCTCTGTTAAAGGCCGTGGGGCGGGGCGGCACGGGTGTGGGCTTCGGCTTGGCCTACAACTAAGAAAACTGGCGCCAGGACCCCGGCGGGACGTGGCAGCTTGGGCGGGACCTGGGGTACGGTTACGGCTCTGGCGGTTGCAGGCCGGATCGCTGACCCCCGTTTACAGCACCTATTGGACATTGGATCACTACGCGTTTATTGACTCCACCGGTGCCGAATATTCGCTCAACGTGAACACCAACGGCGTGTGGATTCGCAGGAATCGATCTATGTCTACTACGACAGCAACGCAGGCAGGTTGCATTTCCGCGACGGCACGGACTGGGTATTGGGGGCAATTTCAGCAGGTACTGAGCAGGATGCGGGCAGCATGTATCCGACGTTGATAGAGGACAGCAATGGCAATCAGATTATCCTGAAAAATAAGTACGGAGTCGGCGTCACCCAGTCCAATTCGAGTTCGCGAATCAGCACCATTATGGACGTCCGCGGCCAGGGCGCGGCCGATTATACGTTTAGCTACAACAGTGACGCCATTCCGCACCTGACCGGCATCACCTACAGACATTGGTGACCGCCGAGAATTACACGCTGTCCTATAACACCATGACTTTGTGCGATGCGTTCGCCTGCACCGCGACATACGGTACCTGGACGTTCCTACCAAATCATAGTGCGACGGCGGTGAACACGTCCACCGGCTTCCAGTACTGGACCAACAACAACGGCGCCGGGGATGGCGACATGACGCAGGTGACCTTCCCTTACGGCGGCCATATCCGATGGGCGGCGGGCACTTTCACTTACGACGGTAACGTGTCGCAGGGTGAGGTAAACAGCCTCTCATCTCTCGATGTCGGCCGGGGCCACCGAGGGCTACTACAACATCCAAAAATATATGTATGCCTACTAATCTTATACACGTACACGGTCATTGACGATGCGGACGGGCTGGGAGAAAAAGCATGGACTTTTTCCAGCACCACCGGGCCGGGCTATGGGCTGATGAACAGCCTGCAAAGCTGCCTGAAGCACTGGTACTACCCCAACGTGGCTGGGTCGCCGAATGACGCCTACACTTGGACGGCGGACAGCGCCGGCAACCAGTACATCTCTGGTCGACCTCACCACGGAAGACGATTACAATCCGACGTCGATCCAGAAGCAGACCAAGCAAACACTGGATCAATACGGCAACCTCACCCAGATGCAGGTGTACAATTACGGTAACCTGTCAACGCCGGCGGCGCACCGTACATGAATACCTACGTAAATACATCGGCCTACACGTCGCTCTACATCCTGAATCGGCTGCTGACCTGTACTGTGACGGACGGCACCAACACCACCACGCTCGCGTCGAATACTTATGACTGCTGCACTCTCACCAGTGCGTCCGGCATGAGCGGTATGACTCCGGCTACAGCACAACATTCTTGACGCGCGGCAACGTAACTACCAGCGTGACGCCGGCGGGAACCCGGACGCTGGCGTACGACATTGGCGGGAACTTGCTGACGCATAATAACAACGGCTTGATCACCACCGCCACCGCGACCAGCGTCATCAACTATGCGGCGCCATCGACCATCACTACGAATCTGCTTTCCTCCAGCATGAACTGGAGCAGTTTTCTCGGGCTGAGTTCGGCCACCGGCCCGAACGGCGACAACCTGTCCATCGCCTACGATGCCACGAACCGGCCGCACACCACCATCTCGCCGCGGGCGCCGTCACGACATACACTTACAACGACAACGCTTCGCCGCCCAACAAAATAGCCACGACAATGGAGCGACCACCACTGGGTGCAAACCAACATGGACGGTTTCGGCCGCACCATCAGAACCATTACCGGTAACGGCACCACTACTGTTTCTACGGTAGACATCGCGTATGTTCCCTGCGGATGTTCGCCGATCGGCAAAATGGGACAGCAATCCGCTCCCTATGCTCCGAGCGCAGCCGAGTATTGGACCACCTACACTTACGACCGATTGGGCCGGACCACTCAAATGGAACTGCCCGATGGCAGCATCACCCATTACTCCTATTCCAGCAACACAGTCACGGTGAATGACCCGGCCGGGATAACCAAGACGTTCACGATGGACGCGTTCGGCAATCTTACGCAGGTGCAGGAGCCGGATCCGGCGCTGGGCACGGTTTCCACCAATTACACTTACGATATGCTGAGTCACCTGATCCAGGTGAGCATGCCGCGAGGATCGAACACGCAGACCCGGACGTTCAACTACACCACGGGTAGCTCGGTTGGGATCAATCTGTTGAGCGCGACGAATCCTGAAAACGGGACGGTCACTTACACCTATAATTCGGACAACACGCTGCATACCAAAACCGACGCGAAGAACCAGGTGTTCACTTACAGCTACGACAGCTACAAGCGGCTGACGCAGGTCCAGGTGGGGTCCACTGTGCTGCGCACCTTCATGTACGACAACAACACGCTGGACAGCACCTACTCCGGATCTTACACGCAAGGGCGGTTAGTTGCAGTGCAGAATCAGGCGTTCACTCCGCAGGGTTACCTGGCGGGCCAAGGCGGGAGCAACATTACCGTTCCAAGCTCCATGCAATTTGTGGAGATGTACGGCTACACGCAGGCGGGACTGACGTCGGGCAAGAGGCTGCAGGTGCAGGAGACATTGCACTATTACGTGAATGGCGTGGTGCAGAACCAGCCGCGGACGCTCAACCTGGACACGGCCTACACGTACGATACTGGAGGAGAAGGGAAGGTTTTGTCGGTGAGTTATCCCAGACCTCCGCCTGGAACGGGCAGCGGGTTGGTGTCAGACCTCTGGCCCGGCCTACACGTATTCCTTCGACGCGATGTATCGGCCGACGGGGTTGAAGGATCAGAACAGCAACACCATCGTCAACAATGTCAGCTACAACGCGGCGAATCAGTTGCTGACGTTCAACACCGAGACGCATACGTATAATAATCTGAATCAGATGACGCGGCTGACCATTACTGGAACAGCGCCACTGGATATCAGCTACAACTTCCCGGCCGGCACGAACAACGGGAAGATCGCTTCGCAGACGGACAATCTGAGCGGAGAGACGGTGACGTATCAGTACGATTCGTTGAACCGGCTGATCACTGCGTCGAGCTCGCAGTCGTGGGGTGAGACGTACGGATTCGATGCGTTCGGGAATCTTTTGTCGAAGACAGGGACGGGCGGAGCGCCGACGCTTTCACAATCGGTGAATACGGCCAACAACCAGATTGTGGGCCAAAGTTACGATGCGAACGGGAATCAGTCGGGGACACCGTTAGTAGGGGTGACGGTGGGCTACGATGCGGAGAACCGAGTGGCGAGCGCGAGCGGCGGAGTGCAATACGCGTATGATTCGCGAAACAAGCGGGTGTGGAGAAGCATTCTGTCGGGTGGGAATCTGGCGCAGCAAGTTTATGTTTACGGAGTGGACGGGCAGAAGATTGGGACGTACACGTTCACGCTGGGGCAATACGGCGAGACCAATGTGGCGGAGATGACAAACAGCACGGTGCTGCTAGCGACGTTCTTCGGGCACAAGCGGGTCGGGACTTATGACCGGCTGGGCAGTGCGAAATATAATCAACAGAACGGGGCGGCGCAGTTGTTCTATCCGTATGGAGAAGATCGGGGAACGGTAGAGCCGAACGATGAGCTGAAGTTCGCGACGTACACGCGGGATGCGGCGTCGGGTTTGGATTATGCCGATCAGCGATATTATGCCAGTAACTTCGGCCGGATGATGTCCGACGACCCTTCCGGCGATAACTGGGATATGGCCAATCCGGGGAGCTGGAACACGTATGCGTACGTGTTGGGCGATCCGATCAACTCAAGCGATCCACTTGGTCTAAGCGTGATCACGCTTCCGCCTACGGTGCCCGGAGTTAATTGCTCCACCGCTTTCATCTTGTACGCTTCGCAGTTCAACGAAACCATTCAACAGCTCTTCGACTCCCCGCAGGGAATACTGGGGATTATGAGCTTCTTCGAGGAGGAAGGGAGCGGCAGTACAGCGGACCAGAATCTCTGGGCCGCTCTCGACTGGACCTTCATAGATCAGTACCAACTTTCTACTGCGGACAAGAAGTGGTTCTTCGGGCCGAACAATATCCCCGCGGACCTCGAGGCTACGATTACTCAAGGAAGTCAGGTCTTCAAGAATGGGCAGCTTAAAACGGGATTCGCGACTCAGCTACTAAATATACTCACTGGTGACCCCAGCTCAAGCCAATGCGACGGCTTGGCAAACGCATTCGACGTGGCCGAAGGGACGGTGCTTGCCAGCACTCCCGGCCCGCCAATCTCCGGATTGGACTACATCGTTAATCCCGTTCCGGGCGCCCTACAGTTCGGTTCGAATGGTGCCGTGCCATATCACGGTAGGTACGTAATTCAGACCCAGGTAGCCACGATGAAGGACGGCACGGATGTTTGGACCTTCTATTCGGATGTCTACAAACCACCACCACCTATAAGGCATCCCCCGCGGGGGCCTCACCGCCCGCATGGGTCGGGATAAGATCGATGATCATGAACCGCTCCAGTCGTTGGATTTTTGCCGCGATGTGTTTGTCGCCCATTGGCGGCATCGCTGTAGAGCCTACCGATCAGCTCCGTACGGTAGACCGGCTCCGGAGGGACGCCGTGGCAAGGCTCCAGTCCGGGGATGACCAGCCAGGAACGGAGATTCCGTCGAAACCTGCGTCGATCCCCCCGTCCGCATCCAGGACGTCGAGCTGCCCAGATCCAGTCGCGCTCGAAGTTTTCAGGCACCAGATCGCGTACGAAAGAACCGAGGGGACCTACGCGCTGAAGGGCTTGTCAGCCATACACGCTGACGTTTGGCAGCGCGGTACTGTGACCGCCTTGTACATCCGTGAGCGACTTCGGGGTTTTGTCCCGACCGTTCGCATAGTGTACTCTGTCGAAAACTACGAGGCGCAGGGTGAGTATACCTGTCCGGTCGAACAGAACTGGAAGGAATGCATTCAGCAGCACACGGATCTTGAGGCGGCGAGGAATATACCGCGGACCTGCACGGCCGCAATTGACATGCTCGCCATACCCGCGTGGAAGCCATCTCCCAAAGACCAGATCAAACGGCGCATTGCGGACGAGCTTCGCCGTGAGATCGAGGCCAAATGGCAGGGAGCTCAGCAGATCGTCATCCGCGACTTCAATCTCAAAGACAACCAAATCACTATGTACCTGAAGATGGCCGACGGAGACTACCTTCAGGGATGTCGCTTCCGAGCCCTCGGCGAACCGCATTGCGACGGCTGGCACCTATTTGGGCAAGCGCCAGCCTCAGGCATTCGAAAGTGGATCTTCGAGAAGCCGTACCGTTTGAAGTGAAAAGCCCTTCGGGGACCATTTGGCCCACGCCAACCCGCTGACCCTCTGTTCCCGCCTGAGCTCAGCGCCGCGCCAAGCGAACCGCCGCGCCCTCCAGGAACGTGTCGATGGTGCGCAGTAGCGTAGTCTGCTGGGTGGGCGGCAGAGCCTCGATCTGTTCCAGCCGGCGCAGAACCTTGCGGCTGGGCTTGCGGGCCGCCCGTTTCTTGCGCGGAGCGAACAGCAGCTCGTCGGTGGAAACGCCGAGCGCCAGCGCTAAGCGCACGGCCATCTCGGCCGAGAGCTTGAGCACGTTGGTCTCGATCGCCGACACAATGGTCTGAATGATTCCGATCTTGTCGGCCAGCTCCACCTGAGTGTAGCCGCGCTCCTTGCGCAGCCGGGCCACCCGTTCGCCCAGGGTCTCGCCGCCGGGCTCGAGCGGGGGCAGTTTCAAACGGGAAACGCGAGGCATGGCACAGCCAGTGTAAGGCGAAAAAAACCGTAGCTCTTGACTACCACCATATCATATGGTAGAACTGAGACCATAAATATTTTTGCCGCCCCTCTTGACAGGGTTTCGCGGAAAGGAGAGCTCCAGTGGCGCGCATCCCCGATGAAGTGATCGAACGGCTGAAGCAGGAGGTCCCACTCGACCGGCTGGCCGCCGCGCGCGGGGTGAAGCTGAAGCAGCACGGAGCGGACCTCGTGGGGCTGTGCCCGTTTCATGAGGACCACGAGCCGTCGCTCGTCATCAGTCCCAAGAAGAACCTATGGCATTGCCTGGGAGCATGCCAGACCGGAGGCACGGTGATCGACTGGGTGATGCGCGCCCACGGCGTCAGCTTCCGGCACGCCGTCGAACTGCTGCGCTCCGATCACCCGGCGCTGCTCGAAGCCGCCGCGCAGCCGGTGAAGCAATCGACAGTGCGGAAACTTCCGCCGCCCATCGCCCGCGAGGCCGACGACGCGCAGGCTCTTCAACAAGTGGTCCACTACTATCACGAGACATTGAAGCAGTCGCCCGAAGCGCTCGCGTATCTCGAGAAACGCGGACTCAGCTCCGAAGAAATGATCGAGCGTTTCCAACTCGGCTTCGCCAACCGCACGCTAGGCCTGCGGCTCCCGGCGGCCAACCGCAAGCCCGGCGCCGAGCAGCGCGGGCGATTGCAGCGGCTGGGCATCTTGCGCGAGTCCGGGCACGAGCACTTCAACGGATCGCTGGTCGTTCCAATCTTCGATCGCGCGGGGCAAGTGCTGGGCATGTACGGCCGCAAGATCACAGAAGACTTGAGGCCCGGCACGCCGCTGCATCTCTATCTCTCAGGACCCCACCGCGGCGTCTGGAATGAAGCAGCGCTCGAAGCATCGCAAGAGATCATCTTGTGCGAATCGCTGATCGATGCGCTGACGTTCTGGTGCGCGGGTTTCAGAAATGTCACAGCGAGCTACGGCGTCAGCGGATTCACCGACGATCACCGTGCGGCATTCCGGAAGTACGACACCCGGAAAGTGATCATCGCCTACGACCGCGATGAGGCGGGCGAGACGGCCGCGGCCGCCGCCTCCCTGCGCAAATCGCGCGGCAAGGTAAGCCAGCTTGGCAGCCCCCTTTTCTCCGATCACATCTTTTCGCGGCGGTCCTCGCCGTCAAGGGTTCGCTCACGCCGGAACTGCCGCCCTTGACCGCTCCGGGCCGCCGCAGGGCAGATTATCCGTTACGAGAAAGGTGGCTGCTGATCGGGCGCCGCTTGCGACTTCCTGCGCGCTCCCGTTGGTCGCGACCCGCCGCGTTACACTCAGGGAAAGAGCAAACCAATGCAAGCAGCGGCTCAGGCAGCTAAAGAAAAAATGAGCACGCCTGTTTTTTCTTTAGCCGCTTCAGCCGCAGCCGCCGCTACCACAAAAAGTGAAGGAACGAACCCAGTCCCAAAACCGAACATCGAAGCCGAAACTCGCATCAGGGTCTTCAACCTGGCCGGCACTACCTGTATCAGCCCAACCACCTGGCTAAGCTCCACATCGCAATGGGCTTGGACGTACTCTTGCGACCCAATCGCGCTAGCTTCACTAGTCCAGCGGTATTATGCCAGTAATTTTGGAAGGTTTATGTCGGACGACCCGAGCGCCGATTCCTGGGACCCGTCCAATCCGCAGAGTTGGAACACCTACACGTACGCCCTCGGCGATGTGATAAACGGAACCGACCCGAGCGGGATGGAAACAACAGCTTGCGGCGAGATCCAAATTGATGGGGGCGTGTTCAACGGCCAGACCGTCGACCAGGTGTTGACTGGAACGACCGGGGACGATCTGCTGGTGCAAGAAATCTGGCATGAGGGCGGAACTCTATTTACTCATCGGATCTGACCAGTCAGGCCAGCATCAACGCCTACTATCAGGACATCACGGCGGTAGGAACCGCTATCCTGAATCAGTGGGACGTGGATGACGGACGGCTTAGCGTGTACCAAAATGGGAAGGCAGTTTGCCCCTTGGGGCACTGCCTCGATCGGTCTCTTTCGCAGGTCGTCGAGGCAATCTCGACGTACAATAAGAACGGGCGGACCGTCAGCGTTTTCAATTCCGCGCGCCAGATGCAAGGCCCCGCCGCCGCCCAGCTTGCAGGCATCCTCGGCACGGATGTCCAGGCTCCGCCGCTGGTTATGGATGTTACAGGCATTCCCGTGAATCAAGGATGCGAGGGCGTCCTGTCGTCGTTGGTTATAGGCAGTGGTCTGCTTGACGGCTCAATCTCCCGCATTCAGCCGAAGGGACTTACTCTCTTGTTCTGGAATCAGGCGCCTGCGAACTCCACAACGACATTCCCTGGAGATAAGGGCTATATTGGATGGCGGGATGCCCGCGTTCAGGGAGAGACCTTTTGGGGACTTTATAACACGCCCATCAAGGTCCCCAGACCACGTCGCTAGACTCGCTGAAAGAAGGTTGCCGTGATTCGAAGGGCTCTTATTTGTACCGCTCTCACCGCAGCGCTATGGGCGCAGCCGCGCGTTGCCGACGATCCCACCATGAAGACTACCGAGCAGACGCTCGCTGCGGTAATACGATGGGAGGTTCTTTGGAATGACTCGCCGAAGGGGTTCCGCGTCCCGAGCGGCGGATCGCTCGCGCTGGCGATTTATGCCTTGCCAGACTCAGTCTCCTATTGCAGCCGCCAGGCCGGTGTATGTGCGACCTACCGGGTGACTAATTTCAGGAACTGGGAGGGCATTACCAGTGCCAGTCCCGATCCGAACAGCACCGATTTGGACGCCCTTCTGGCATTCTTGGGGAAGGAGCCCAGAAAATCTCGCTGTCGGGCGTCGGTCGTGCTTGGTCGAGATCTAGGCGGTTTACTCTCCCCGGAGTCAGGGCTTATGTGGTCCGCGAATGTCAACGTGGGCACGCGCGCTGAGATCATTCAGGATTATCAACAAATGCACCCGGCGCAAATCGAGGACCTGAAGAGTTGGCTGTTCTCTGACGCCTCGCCGGACGCCAATGTGAGGGTAGCCACGATCGCTTGCTTCTCTCCAACTGATCCGATGGTTTATTATCTGGTGGCGCCGTCCGCTGGATCACCCCAAATTATGGCTGTTTTCTGGGACAAAGAACGGCGAGAGTGGGTTGTCGCATCCTCGGCCGAGCGAGACCAAGGTCCAGAGAGGTTCGATGAAACGCGCCGCACGATTGAATCAATCAAGTGTTCTATCGTTACGCTCAGGTAGCTTGGTGGCTGGGAATGGTTGAGCCGAGAACGATTTGGAGCCTCTCAAACGCCTTCACACGATAACGGCGCCGGGGTGTCGCCTGAGAACACCAGCTCCCGCATTTATTCGACCGAAGATGTCCGCGGCAACGGCTCTGCCGATTACAGCTTCACCTACACCAGCCGTCAACGGCGCGCCGCACCTGTACGTGACTGTTACCAGCGGCGACCAGCAGGTGCAGTGTCCGATTATAGCGTGGCAGGCAACTCAGACGTGGGCGACCATAAATGGCAAGTTGAAGATCACAGGCCAAGACACAGTTCTGTTGGTCGGGGGGGTACCGCCGTCGCAATGATTGTTCACCCAAGGTGCGGCGACTGCGGGCTGGTGCTGCTGGCCGCTCTTCTCTCTGCGGCGAGCGCAGTGTGCCAAACGCGAGATGACGCTGCGTCCCGCCTGATAAACGCCTTGACCTACCAGTCCAGCGATCAGCCTGACAAGGGAGCGGTGCTGAGGCTCGGCTGTGGGCCGGTCAAGGAGGACCGTGCAACGGCAAGGTCACTCGCGGACATGGGCGTGTCCGCAATTCCAGCAATTGAGGAAGCAATTGACTCGGTCGAGCGACAGGCTGACGAGTCGAGGTTTAGCTTCAACTCGGGATGGCTGGTGCTCGCCTATGCCCGGATCAAGGGGCCGGCTGCACTCCCGCTAGTACGCAGGATGATTGGCAATCCCAAGCTCGGCTTCCTACAGGTTGCCCTTGACCAGTCGGCCGCTCTCTCGCTCGACCTCACGTCGTACGTGTCCCGAGTCAGCGAGCCGCTGCCGACGCTTCGTTGCAGCCGTGGTGGCGAGCCTCGCGACGCTCTCGACCAGCTGATATTGGGATGGGAGAGAAATGACCGTGGGTGGCTGGAAGCAAGTCTGGGGCCGGCTGCGAGAGGCGCGCTGGGCTCCTTGCTAGCGGGCAGGACTTGGTCCGTAATGCGGGCCGCGCTTTGGCGCGGCAAGTCCGACGGCGTCGCCGTAGGATATCGGTTCGATACGCCGGGCCGGTGGGCGGAGCCGGATGAGACGCTCGAACAGGAAAGGGTGTACGGGAACATTGCGCTGAGCCCAGGGGGTCCTGCTCTTGAGACGCGATTCAAGGACAGCTCGGGCGCAGACTGTGGGAAGAGTTTGGTGAAGTTCGCCAACGCTCCGATCACGAGAGGCCCCGGGTACCCGAGCTATCTAGTCGATAATTCCAACCTTGGTGACCTGTTAGCGTTGATCGGCCAATGCGCAGAGCGGTGAGCCGCCCTCCCGCCGCCCCTGAGCCGCTAATCGCTTGCCCCTTGCGCTCGTGCAACAACCCGAATAGCGGCCCAAGCCGCCAAAACACCCAAGCCGCGCCAGGGCCTGTGGATCAGCAACTTAGGGTGGGCCAAATGAGAGTATCAAAGGTGGGCCAAATCAAGTTGTCAAACGCACCTTCAATACTGACGTTCGTGCGGGCGAACGTGCTATATGCGGCGCTTCTCCTTGCAGCCCCTAGTCCAGCGGGCAACGGCTGCGATCACGTCTGGAGTTTAGGGCGCCTGGCCAGGGACGCAAAACGGCTCGACGGGCAGGCCGTATGCGTGAGGGCGCTGCTTCGGCCCCTCCCGATCCAGGACCGAAACTCGAGGGCCCTGTATGTCTATGAGGCGGTGCCGCTGGACAGGAGGGAGAGGCCGATCAACGCGTATAGGGTCGGCCTGCTTGATTGGGACAGCGAGTTGGGCATTGACGAATCGCCCCGACGCTTGGAATCCTACGATCTGATAGAATCTGCGGCACGCCAATGCTCCGTGCCTGTCAAGACTGAGCTAAGCTTTGACACGGAGTTTCGGGCGGTTGTCGAGTATAGACACGGCCTCACGGAGCGAGCATACGCCGCGCTTCCACCAAGCCTGTCGCAGGACGTGCCGAAAAGAAGCCACTATGATACGGAGTTAGTAATCCTCGAGTTCATAAAGGTTACAGCGGTCTGTGGAAAATAGAGGGGACGATTTGGGTTTTCTAAAACTTACGATTCGGCAAGGGATTGCGTTTCTTCGCTGAGGATTTGTGGCCTGAACTCCTCAGTCAATCTTCCCTCTACCTTAAAGAGAAACGGCGGATGACCCTCGAGTGTAGATAATTTTGAGGACGCGAGAATCCCAGAGTTCAACAAAGCTCGACAGAGTTCAACAAGCTGGCCACATCTGATTGAAACAGAAGCCATTGAAAATAGGGCACTTTCTCGCGAGACCAGAAACTGCCTTGGGCACAGGTGCGCTACCCTTACGCGAATCTTTGTATCCATCACATGAACACCAGCGGCCGGCCAAGGGTCCAAGGAACCGGTAAGGGGATGGGCGATTAGCTACGCGCGGGCCGCAGCCCAGCGGTGGGGCAGCAACTCATCGAGCTGCTGAATCGAGCACTCGCCGATGCGCGAGAGCACGTCCTGGAACCAGGCGAACGGATCTATCTTGGCCAGTTCGCACGACGCCACGAAGCTCCGCAGCACCGCCATCGTTTTGCCGCCGCGATCGCTTCCTACGAAGGTCCAGTTGTGGCGCCCGATTGCGATGCCGCGCAGGCTTCGCTCGGTGTGGTTGTTGTCGATCGATAGGTCGCCATCTTCCAGGTAGCGCGTCAGCGCCACCCAGTTCTTCAACGCGTAAGCCACCGCTTGGCCAGCCTCGCTTTTGGGCAACACTTCTTCGCGAATCTTCTCCAGATACTGGTGCAGTTTCTCTAACGCCGGCTGGGACGCATGCTCGCGCAACAAGCGCAAGTCCTCGCCCACGATACCCGACCGCCGCGCGCGTTTCTCCACCTTATATAGATGCGCGATGTAGGCCAGCACCGCGCCCATGCGCGCCGAATCGGTATCCAGCGCCTTGTGGAAGTGACGCCTGGTGTGCGCCCAACACGCCACCTCCACCAACCCGCGTTCGGGATTGGTGAAAAAGCTGTCGTAAGCCACATAGGCATCGGCCTGCAGATATCCGCGATACGTTTCCAAAAACTTTTCCGGCCCCGCGCGTTCTCGTGTCGGGGTGTAGTCGAATACCGCCGCCGGATGTTCCCGATCCCCGATGTACGGCCAGAATCGCCCTCTGCGCGTCGCCCGCGTCAATTTGCGGTCCAGCACTTTCACCGGTGTATCGTCAGTCCCCACCACCTTCGAGCTCAGCACGAACTGCTTCAGCCGAACATACAGAGGATCCAGTAACTGGGCCGATTGCCGCATCCAGCCGCCCATGGTCTGGTCCGGAATCTCCACGCCAAAGCGGCTGAAGATCTTCCCTTGCCGGTGCACGGGCAGGTGGTCGGCTATTTTGCTGACGATCACGTGCGCCAGTAGCGATGCGCCCGCCACGCTCTTCTCGATGGGCTGCGGCGGCTTGCCCGCCGTCTTCACCGTGCATGCGCACGCGTACTTCTTGCAGACGTCCTCGATCACCAGCAACTGCGCCGGAATGTATTCGTAGCGCTCGCTGCTTTCTTCGCCGATGGGTCGCAGGTCTTGGCTGCAGCAAGCGCAGTGCTTTTCCTCTTCCGCCAGATCGTGCTCGATCCGTTCGCGCTTCAAGTGTGACGGCAGAGTGCGGCGCCCTCGCCGGCGAGTTTCGTCTTGGTCCTCACTGCTGTCGGAAGTCGAGCCCGGCGGAACATCGTCGTCCTTTTGCGTCCCGGTGTCCGCTTCAAACTCAGCAGTGTTGAGTTCCTGCACGAACAATCGCAACTGATCGACGCTTAACTGTTCGCTGTGAGTGCCGCTTTTGGCTTCCAGCAACTGGCGCAACAGCCGCTGTGTCTTATCCAGTTGCGTGGTCAGATCCACCAGCATCTGCTGCAAGATCTCCGGATCTTTCGGCAAGCTGTTGCGATCCACCGGCACTATCGGAATTATAAAGCGTACGTTGCTTCAAGCCAAGCACAAAATGCATCCCATGCCAATCTTTATGCGGCTTCCACGCTTCCGCGCCGATACCGCTTCCGGCGCTTGGCAGTGCTCAGATCGATGCCGCTTAGCAGCGCGCCTAACTCCTGCGCGGTGATCTCGCGCCGCGCTTCGTCCTCTGCACCGAACGGTATCGCGTAGGTGCCTTCCTCCAGACGCTTGGCCCACACCGCGAACCCGTCGCGATCCCAATACAGGATCTTCACTCTATCACGCCGGCGGTTGGCAAAACAGAAAAGATGCCCGGCAAACGCATCCAGTTTCATCGCGCCGGTGACCAGCGCATGCAGTCCGTCGAAGCTTCGCCGCATGTCGCATGGCGAGGTGCACAAGTACACCCGAACGCTCGCCGGCAAGTGGATCACGCTGGTTCCCGCAGCACCGCCAGCACCAACTTGAGCGTCGCCGCATCGGCCGGAATCCGAAACCGGTCACCGCTGGCCAGCAATAACTCCAGGGACGGTGGCGTTTTCACTGTCGGCTTTGTCTCCACCAACGCGAAGCGGACAGGTGTGTTCTGTTTCCGCAGCCTAACACGCCACCCGTAGAATGCGGACTCCTTCAACTCGCGCTCACGGCAGTATGCGCGGATCGACTGGCCGCCCGTTTCCTGTTCCGCGATTCGCTGGCGCCATAGTTCGCGCCGTTGCTCTTGTTTGGTGCTCACGCTTTTCACTATGCATCGCATTCAGTGGGCTGGGATAGTGGGGTTTATGTGATGCGTACCAATACGCCTACGATTCGCGGAACAAGCGGGTGTGGAGGAGCATTCTGTCGGGCGGGAATCTGGCTCAACAGGTGTATGTTTACGGAGTGGACGGGCAGAAGATCGGGACGTACACGTTCACGCTGGGGCTGTATGGAGGGTCCAATGCGCCGGAGATGACCAACAGCACGACGCTGCTGGCGACGTTCTTCGGGCACAAGCGGGTGGGGACTTATGACCGGCTGGGGAGTGCGAAATACAATCAATCGAACAACGCGGCGCAGTCGTTCTATCCGTATGGAGAAGATCGGGGGACGGTAGAGCCGAACGATGAGCTGAAGTTCGCGACGTACACGCGGGATGCGGCGTCGGGTTTGGATTATGCGGATCAGCGGTATTATGCCTCGAACTTCGGCCGGTTCATGTCGGCCGATCGGTACAAGGCGAGCGCAAGAGCGAAAGATCCACGAAGCTGGAACCGCTACGCATACACGAGGGGTGACCCAGTGAACCGGTTTGATCCGTCAGGGCGTTATGACTGTGATCCCGAGGACGACGATTGCGATCCGTGCCCGCCCACCGAGGAAGCCCAGGAAGTGGGGGACCCCGGTGATCCGGATGATCCATGTGGTGGGGGTGGGGGAGGCGGAGGAGGGGCAGACAACCCGCAGTTGACGTGTCAATTCGGTGGAGCCACGATTTTCGCGCCGGGATGGGGAGATGTCCCTAAAACGGGCTCCGGATACCACATGCCTATCTACCTCAACTTTTATGCGAGCGGCGGATCAGGGAGCTACAATTGGAGAGGCGTTCAGAATGTCGTTGAGTCAGGTCAGATTGACTACGGCAGTGGGGTGTTCTTTAACTTGGCAAACATACCTCCGTTCACGGAACCGACATACTACAATCAAGCGTCACCGCCGACTGGCCCGAGCGCGGAATTCTTTGACGCGCCAGGGCTAGCCTCCACAAGCCTGCTTTACGGCACGGTAGCCTTTGCCGAAATCACGTGGCAATTCACGTTCAACGCCACCGTGTCTAGCGGCGGCGCAACCGTAAACTGCCCAACGGTATCCTGGTCCGCTACTCTCATCTGGGTCGATACGTCGTCGACTCCGTGCTCCGAGTCGGATCCTGCCTGTTTAGTGTTCGGCTGGGACACGGTATATACGTTTCCGGGGCAAACTTCGTCGTCGCAATGACACCCGCTAGCCGAAAGCTTACAGCGTGTCGACCCGCAGCACAAGTTGCGCTTATTGTTCTTTTTTTCGGGCCAGTCGCAACGGCCAGCGCCCAGGAAGCATCAGCCGCGGAGCTGGTTCGTTTCTTGAGCTATGGCTCCGGCCGCCCTGGCAGACAGAACATCGAGCTCGGGATATCTTCCTGCGGCCAGTATGGCGCGGACCGGGAAGCGGCGGCGTCTCTGGTGGCGCTGGGCGCGCGGGCGGTCCCAGAGATCGAGCGCGCCCTTGATTCCATTGAAAGACTTGGGGGCGCGTCCGAGTTCGCGTTAGGATCCCAATGGTTGGTTGATGCATACGCTCAGATCAAGGGGCGAGAGGCCTACTCGCGCCTAGCGAGGTTCGGAACGGAATTGGGCGTGGACCTCGGTGACGCGGTCGCGCTGTCGCTTGGCCTGACGTCTGTCGTGTCTGCTTCCCGCAGGCTCGGCACTACCATCCACTGCGACGGGCCCGGGGACGCTCGGGACGCTATGGACCTGTTCATCCTCGCATGGGAACGCGGCGATCAAACGTGGCTGGAGAGGACTCTTGGGCCAGCCGGGCGCGCTTCTCTGTCCTCCCTACTCCACGGCCGGACCTGGGCCGACCTTCGGTCTGAGGTTTGGCGCAGAGAGCCTGTTGGCCTCGTCGCTGTTGGGTACCGCTTCGACAATTCTACGAGGTGGTCCGGGCCGAGAGCGCTGCTCAGGTCGCCGGAGCCACGCTGGGACGCCGATTCGGATCCAACGCGTATCGAGCTAGTCACATTCTTTACAGATCGTTCGGGACGCGAGTGCGGAAAGCAGACGATTCCGTTCGAGACCGTGAGCGGGGGGCGAGAAAGAGAGCTGCCATATCTCGTCGACAGCAGGGACGTCGATGGCCTGCTGCGCTTGATCAGCTCCTGCGCGGCCGGGAAGTGAAGGAGGCTGCTGCCTCCCGGATGTTCTTCGCCTCGTCTTGGACGGCCAGAAGATAGGGACATACACATTCACGCTGGGGCAGTTTGGCGAGACCAATACGCCGGAGATTGACCAACAGCACGGTGCAACTGGCGACGTTCTTCGTGCACAAGCGGATCGGGACGTTCGATCGGTTGGGGAGTGCGAAATACAATCAGCAGAATAATCAGGCGCAGTCGTTCTATCCGTATGGAGAAGATCGGGGAACGGTTGAACCCAACGATGAGCTGAAGTTCGCAACGTACACGCGGGATGCGGCGACGGGATTGGATTATGCGGATCAGCGGTATTATGCGAATAATTTTGGCCGGATGATGACGCCGGACCCATACGCGGCAAGCGGAGGGCCCCGGAGCCCCGTGAGCTGGAACCGTTATACGTACGCAATCGGTGACCCGGCGAACCGCACCGACCCCTCTGGACGCTATGCGTGCGACCCGGAGGACCCGGATTGCCCCATCGATGAGTGCGATCCGGGCGACCCGTGCTGGACCGGCAATCCGCAGCCAGATCCTTGCGGTCCGGACCCTGCCACCGCTCTCGCTGGGACGTGCGAAGGGCCCCCGCCGGAGCCGCCGCCCGCGAAGACTCCGCCATGTCCACCTCAATTTCAGGCTTGGATTAATTCTTACGGCGCGGACGCGGTCACCGCGGGGCTGCCAGAGGCGAATGCCTTGGCCCTCTCTGCCATCGAGACAGGATGGGGAACCGGACGCTTCGCAACACAGGGCAATGACTTCTTCAACCTTGAGACGTGCTGGGCGCCCGGGAAACCACAACCTGCATTCAGGTATGCGTACCAAGCAGGCTGGATCCAGGCGCAGCTCCCTAGCGACTCCTGTGGCAAAGGGCTGCACTATGCTCTTGTTGCGAGCTATGCAAGTGTCTTAAACTCGTTTCTGTCGGTTGCCGCAACATTTGCGAACCTCAACGTAACCAATCCGGCGGCATTCGCCAAGAACGCAGCGGCTGATGGCATATACGCCGGTAATTCCCCTGGTTTCTTGACAACACAACAGACGTTCGTGAATTGCCTGACCGGACAGTAACACGGATAGCCATGCTCACAATCGCAAACCTCGTAAGAAGTTCTGTAGGCTCGCGCTCGACGGTCTGGATGAACATGGCCCTGTTAGGTCGGATATTGTGCTGAGTTCGAGGAAGGGGATGGCCGGGCTTCCAGCAGCGGCGCTGGGACTCCTGTTCCTGTTGACGGTTGGGCGCGCGCAGGATCAAAGAGCGGCGAGAACTCCGTTCGTACTTACCTGGAATGATGGCAGGTGCCTGGGATGCAACATCGCCGCGGGGCTGGGGCGCGTCCAATTCATCAGTCGAAAGGATGCATGGGCCGTTGGCTCAAACGGCGCTAAGGGTGCGGGGGACTTTATCGTTGTCCGTAGCACCGACGCCGGGCGCACCTGGAGAGAACTGCCCCAGACCCATCAGTACGCCGGCGACCCGGACGGACCACCCGCGTTCTCGTTCCTGAGCGGCATGCGCGGTTGGATCGCCTGGCGGAACCCCGCCGACGAGCCAAGGATAATCGCTACGCGGGACGGTGGCCAACATTGGCAGGATGCGTCCCAACAGCCCCTGCAAAGGATACAAATGGTTGACGACAGCCATGGGTACGGGACCGAGGGCGAGGCGTTCTTTCGTACGAACGACGGAGGTCATTCTTGGGTGGAAACGAAAATCCCGGATATCTCCTACATCGATCACTTGTTTTTCCTGAAGCCGGAGCTCGGGTGGATCTCCGGCGCCGCCGGAAAGAACCTTTTTGTGTTCCGGACTGTCAATGGGGGCCGGGACTGGGAAGAGTCCCGCGCTGCCCTCCCCCAACGGCCCGCCTGGGTACGTGATCTTTTCTTCATTGATCAACAACGCGGCTGGCTCATCACCTGGGGCTACAACGACGACGGTTCCTATTTATATTCCACAGTCGATGGCGGGGAGCACTGGGCGGCGGACCCGGACCTGTCCTTTCAGGGGAATGGCAAGTTCGCCAGCGTGGTTCGGTTTACGTCCAGGGAAAGAGGCTTCGTATTTGTGGATGACAACGGGCAGGGCAGACTTGTGTACACCGCGGATGGGGGCAGACATTGGTACAAGCAGGCCCTGCCGAGAACGGTCTACGATTGCCAGGTCTTCGAAGGCGATCTTTTGTGTAATTCGCCGCCTGGATTCGGCCTCCTAACGGTACATCCAAGGTGACGGTCACCCACTGTGACAATGCTGGCGCAGCGGTTTTCCATTGCAACCCGGCGACGAATCAGGTAGCGGGTGTCAGCTACGATGCCAACGGGAGCCAGCTTAACGGCGGAAACCTGTTGTCAAAGAGCCCGTCGGGCGGAGCGCCGACATTGTCGCAGTCGGTGAATACGGCCACGAATCAGATTGTGGGGCAGAGTTACGACGGGAACGGGAACCAGACTTCGAGTCCGCTAGGAACGCTGGCCTACGACGCGGAAAACCGAGTGGCGAGTGCGAGCGGCGGAGTGCAATACGCGTATGATTCGCGAAACAAGCGGGTGTGGAGAAGCATTCTGTCGGGCGGGAATCTGGCGCAGCAAGTTTATGTTTACGGAGTGGACGGGCAGAAGATTGGGACGTACACGTTCACGCTGGGACAATACGGGGAGACAAATATCCCGGAGATGACGAACAGCACAGTGCTGCTGGCGACGTTCTTCGGGCACAAGCGGGTGGGGGTTTATGACCGGCTTGGCAGTGCGAAATACAATCAATCGAACAATCAGGCGCAGTCGTTCTATCCATATGGAGAAGATCGAGGGACGGTAGAGCCGAACGATGAGCTGAAGTTCGCGACGTACACGCGGGATGCGGCGACGGGTTTGGATTATGCGGATCAGCGATATTATGCCAGTAACTTTGGGAGGTTCATGTCCCCCGACCCAGCAGGCGCTGGCGCGGCGGACGTCAGGAACCCGACGACGTGGAGCATGTACACGTACGCCAACACAGACCCGCTCAATTACTACGATCCCGACGGCCTAGACACGACGTGTGCTGACACCTCCTTCGCGTACGCAGGAACGCCCCTGGGAATAACCCAAGACGCCCTCGACGACGAGGGTCAGAGCGTAACGGATCTGGCAGAGACGATGTACACCGAGTCGGGGCAAGGCCCAAGCTCAAATTCCACGCAGGAGGAAGCGGAGATCGGAGCAGTGATTATGAACCGGTGGTTGCTCGTCAACGGCTATTGGTACCTGTACCCCTACGCCGGTAGTGGGCCGCTTTCCGTAAGCCCCTACTGGGGCACCCCTGGCGGCATAGCGAACATTGTTCAGGCTCCGAGCCAATTCGTTGTTTGGAGCGGCGGCTCATTGACGAGCTCCGCGCAGTCCAACCTGAACGCCGTGCTGAATTCCAGCCCGGATTCCAAGACATGTCAAGACCTTCAAGTAGCCATTGGCGCCGCAATCGAATACGCCTCCCTGCCTGTAACGCAGGTCTATACCGATATTGCTCTAAATACCGGACTCGTTCTTCTGGCCTTCAATTCCAATCCGGCTAAGAATCCGGTTCCCAGCTGGATGCAAGAAGTTGGCTCCTTCGGTGACAAGAACGTTTTTTTCGGCGCGCCGTTCTCTGATTTTTCGCAGACCCTCCGGCCCTTACCGAAGCCGCCCAGACGTCCTCATCGCCCGCACAGTCCGCGACACGGTGGCGCCATTTTGGTTCAATAACAAGTTGAGAGGACTGACCTCCAAATGCGGCCCGCTCCGAAAACCCGTGACTTCCTCGTCGCAGTTGCTCTCGCCGTTGTCAGCCTTGGCGCGCCGCTCGATCCCAGCGAGTGGCGATACTCCAGGCCGATCCTCTCCGCCCAGGCGCGCCCGTTGCAGGTTGCCGACGCAGACGGCCTTTTGGCCAGATTTTGCCAGACGCCCGTCGTCGTGCTACGAGGGATCGGCCCAACCTGTAAAACGCGGCACCTTGGCCGAGCCTTTCTCGAAATCGCCGATTACACGTTTCATCCCAGGACATTTGTACTCGGGCACTTCCTGACTGCCAACAGCAGTGACGTCGCGGTCGGCGGTTCAAGCGTCGAAGGTCATCCGGAGCGCTGGGGTGGGGCCCTCCTTCTCACCAGACAAGGGACAGGCTGGAGCCCGGTTTGGTACCGAAGCGCGATAATCATCGATTCTTGCGAGAAAGTAGCCCTACCAGACGGGCGCGAGATACTGTTGTGCGAGGATGAGGACGGAGGGATGGGCCATGCGATCCACGATCTGTACGTCGTGGACTTCGAACACCCATCCGACCCGCGGGACAGCCTATTAGCCAGGGCCGACACATACAAGGACAGTTGCTTTGACCAGAAGCAGCTCCTCACAGATTTCCACTGGAACTCGGACAGGCAGAGCTTTTCGGTGAAGGTCGAAACGACAGAGTGGAAGCGCCTTTCGGACGAGCCGTACTGCAATTACCTGAAGCGGCCGCCTCCGTCGGTCCCGCTTTCATTCACCGTCACGTCCAGCGGGCTGCGCAAGGCACCCAGCGCGGCTGAGCACTGAGCACAACCGAATCCACACCCCGCCTGCTCAACGCGTTCCGGTTTTCAGGCTGTGCAGCTCACTGCAGGCGATCGACATCCGGGACGGCAGCCGGGCAACAATTGAGAGCTCAAGGTGTCAGGTGGATAGAGCCAATGTTGGCTGGGTGAAATGCGATGTTCCTGCAAGATGAGGGCCCGTCTTCGGCCAAGACTTGACGGCCAGGGGCCGGCCGGTATAACCAAGACATTCACCATCAACGCGCTGGGCAACCTGACGCAGGTGCAGGAGCCGGATCCGGCGCTGGGCACGGTTTCCACCAATTACACTTATGACATGCTGAATCATCTGATCCAGGTGAGCATGCCGCGCGGATCGAACACGCAGACGCGGACGTTCAACTACATCACGGGAACGACTGTCGAGATCAATCAATCTGCTGAGCGCGACGAATCCTGAGAACGGGACGGTCACTTACGCTTATAATTCGGACAGCACGCTGCATACCAAGACGGACGCGAAGAACCAGGTGTTCACTTACAGCTACGACGGCTACAAGCAGTGCGGCTATAAGCAAATTGGTGCGGATTCTCCACCAAACCGATCACCCGTTCTCCTTTGAAACCGATCACCCATTCTCCTGGGAAACCGATCAGTGTTCTCCTGTGAAAGCGATCAGCGTTCTCCGCTGAAGGCGATCACTTCTGGCCCAGCCTGGGCCGGGAGTGATCGACAAGGGAGAACAGTGATCGGAATGAGAGGAGAACGGAAAAATGGCGGCGCTGGACTTTAACCACGGGTGGCGGGGCAAGGCGGGAGCAACATCACGGTTCCAAGCTCCATGCAGTTTGTGGAGATGTACGCTTACACGAAGGCGGGCCTGACTTCGGGCAAGAGGTTGCAGGTGCAGGAGACTTTTGATCCATACGAATCGCGGAACGCGCGGACCTGGAGGAGCGTAATTTAGTGCGACCTTTATGGCAAGTGGCAGCGGGGCTTCTGCTTCTTAGCGGCGCAGCGGTTGCGGCGGAGAATCCGATGGACTGCATCGAGGAGATCACAGTGCCGAATGGAGCTGGGGCCTTGACGACCTACATACCGGCGACGGTTCAGGTCCGAATACTAATCGGCGACAACGGCCGGGCCGCGAGCGTCGACGTCGGCGCGGCGAAGCCAATATTCCGTCGGGAGCTTGGACGCTATTTCAGTGAAGGCACTCGCTACCTCAAAACTTGCCAAGGGAAGACCATCACGTTCACGGTGCGGTATGTCGTCCGGGGCTGGAAGACGGCTCTGCCCGTTTCGGAGGTCCATTTTAAGCCGCCAGACGAATTTGTCGTTATATGCCATCCGGTCGAACCGGCGCTGGATCCGTTCCCGGACGTCAAGCCGAAGTCCAAGTGATGGCCTTTTCATCTCCGCGGACGAGCCGCGAACGCGTTGGGCTCATCGCCGCACCCGCCGCATCCAATCACCCCACGCGACACCTAGGCGTGTCATCAGGATTGAGACTACCGACGCCCAGGCTAGCTGGCTCCAGAATCTGATTCCGCTCGGGGACGGCTCGAAGCGGTTCTGAAAAAGGTCTGTGTCCGGCGAGGTCAGGTAATCGAAATAGATGGATCCGAAAAACCAGTTGCGCGCGGCTGGGGACAGCAGGAAATCGGCGAAGGGCCATTCCACTGCTATGAAGACGGCCAGGAACGCTGTTCCGGCAATCACCGATTGCACCCAGCGGGTTTGATTCTCTAGCTTTTGCCATAGAAAATCCAGAACCAGCGCGGGAATAATCAGCAGCAGCGGGAAATCCGGCGGGATGAATTGCGTTACCGGATGGTAGACCGGTCCGAGCTTGGGCTGCGCGGGAAAGAGCGGCAGAATCCATTCCATTCCTAGCAGAAACACGGTGTAGATTCCGGTAATGATGGTCGCTGCCCAGCGATTTCCGGAGGCGCGTGAAATGGCGGCCAGCACCACGGGAATGGTCAGCGCGATGATGAAATAAAACTTGGCCCCGTGCAGCACCGCGCGATAGGTGTACTCCATGGTGAGAATGGTCAGCAGCACGATGATCATCGCGCCGACGTAGAGGAACAGCCAATCGAGCTTACGCTTCAGCCGGCCGACGGCGCGATTCATGTAGCCCAGAATCAGCAGCAGCGTTCCGGTTTCGACCGCCAGGACGCCTGCAATCAGCACCACGTGCGGCGGGCTGACGATTTTGACATCCAGGCCGTAGGCGTTGTGCCACCAATTGTCGAAAGGCGCGGAGGTGAGCATGGCCAGGCCGCCCCAGGCGCTCAGGAATGCACCGAGCGGTCCGCGAAATCCCCACATTCTTACTGATGCGTCTTTCAGATCGTTGTGGCCGAATGTAGTCGCCAGGATCAGGTAGGCGCAGGAGAGGCCGGCCAGCACGCCGCACATGTAGATGGCGACGTGCGCGGGGGTCCAGAAATTGTCGCGGCCGATGGAGCGGTGCCAGGAGATATCCCAATGCGCGCCGACCATTGCGGAAGTGACGGCCAGAACGGAGCACCAGATGTACCAGGGGACGGTGGTGGAGCGGGTGCGGGGCCGAGTGGGGGCGGTGAGAGTGGAAGACATCCCGATTTCTATGGTAAACATTTCTATAATAAACCTCGGAGCAAAACAAGAGCGGGTTGGCAACCCGCTGCAGGATGGCATCCTGCCCCACACGGTATTCTGGAAACATGTTGGTGGCGTTTCTATTGATGGCTGCGGCGCCGGATTGGGTTCCGGCGCGCTGGCAATCCGGCGATCCGAAGAGCTTGGGGCTGATCGCGCAAACTCCGATCAACTGCCTGCTGGTGGAGCGGGGGAACTGGGCGCCCGCGTTTAACAAGCTCGCGGCTGAGCGCGGGATCGCTACTTTGGGCGTGGTGCATCCTGGAGCGGATGCCGTGGAGCAGGCGCGGCAAGCGATCAGCATGGGGATGACCGGCGTGGTGCTGGAGGGCGATTTCGATTCTAATGTCCGAAGCACGCTGGGCGATTCTAAAATTCTTACGGTGGAGCTGCCCTCACGTTCCCGGATGCGGCTGGGCGATCAGGCCGCGCCGGTAATTGGAACCTACCAAGGTGTCTGGCCGGGCGTGGAGATTGATTCCGGCGGCGCGGCGAAATCCGCGCCGAGCGGCGCGCCGTGGATCGATACCAACACCGGGTTCCTGCGCTTCGTGCGCGCTTACACACGTAAGCCGGTTTGGATTGCCAACACGCCGCCGCAGAAGACGGTTATTCCGGTGCAGCGCTATTTGCAGGCCATCGGCGACGCGGAGATCGCGGGCGCGCACTGGGTGCTGGCGTTGGATGACGATTTCAACCGGCGGCTGCTGGCGGGCGATGCCAAAGCTCTGGCCGATTGGACGCGCGTTGGAGCGGAGCTGAAGTTTTACCAGGCGCACAAAGATTGGCGAGCGCTGCGTCCGCATTCCGATCTTGCGCTGGTGGAAGACGTGGGCAGCGGCGCGCTGTTATCCGGGGGCGTGCTGGATATGATTGCGGTGAAGCATACGCCGGTGCGGGCGGTGCCCAATCCGCTGCTGAGCGATCAAGCCATGAAGGACGCGAAACTGGCGGTGGATGTGGATCCGGCGTCGCTTGATCCGGCGCAGAAAGATGTTCTCAAGAACTTTACGCGTGAGGGTGGCACGCTGCTGAGCGCTCCGCCGGGCTGGAAATTCCCGATGCCCAAGGATGGCGATATCACGCTGGGCAAAGACGATTTCGCTAAACTGGACGAAATCTGGAAGGAAGTGAACGGCATGACCGATCGCAAAAATCTGGGCGCGCGGCTGTTCAATGTTTCCAGCATGCTGTCGAACCTGTTGGAGTCGCGCGATGGCAAGCAGTTGATCCTGCACCTGGTGAACTACACCGATTTTCCGGTTGAGTCGATCACGGCGCACGTCGTTGGAGCGTTTAAGCATGCGCGGCTGCTGGCGCCGGATGGTACATCCAAGGATTTGCCGGTGTATGCGGTGGAGGAAGGGACCGGTGTGGATATCGATAAGGTGGATGTCGTTGCGACGGTGGTGTTGGATTGATGGTTGGCAGGCGGAAGCGCCTGCCCCACGTCAATACTTTGGAACGCTCGGATCTACTTTATCGCTCCAGGCTAAAATTCCGCCCTTCATGTTGCGCACTTTGCGGAAGCCGGACTGCTTCAGGAAATCCACGGCTTTGGCGCTGCGCACTCCGCTTTTGCAATGGGCGATGATTTCGGCGGCGGAATCCAGCTCGTTCACGCGCTTTGGCAAATCGCCGAGGGGGATCAGCTTCGCTTGCGGGATGTTGCAGATCTGATATTCGTGCGGCTCCCGCACATCGATTAGCACAAGCCGGTCGCCGCGATCGATTTTGGCTTTCACTTCCAACGGATCGATATCGCCTTCGGCGGCTGCCGGCTCATGCTGCTGATTGGGGATGCCGCAGAATTCCTGGTAATCGATCAGCTGCGTAATCGTGGGATGGTCGCCGCACACCGGGCATTCCGGATTGCGGCGCAGCTTCAGCTCGCGGAAGCGCATGGCCAGGGCGTCGTAGAGCAGCAGGCGGCCGACTAGCGGCTCGCCGATTCCGAGAATTAACTTTACGGTTTCCGTGGCCTGGATCAATCCGATGGTGCCGGGCAGAATTCCGAGGACGCCGCCCTCGGCGCAGCTTGGAACCAGACCCGGGGGTGGCGGCTCCGGATACAGGCAGCGATAGCAGGGACCTCCTTCGTAGGCGAACACGGTGGCCTGGCCTTCGAAGCGGAAGATGGATCCATATACGTTCGGCTTGTGAAGCAGCACGCAGGCATCGTTCACCAGGTAGCGCGTCGGAAAATTATCTGTGCCGTCGACGACGATGTCGTAATCCTTCAAAATCCCCAGCGCGTTTTCACTTGTCAACGCGACTTCATGCCGATCGATCTCGACATAGGGGTTTATATCGAGCATGGTGTCGGCGGCCGAATCCAATTTCTTGCGGCCGACGTCTTTGGTGCCGTGGATCACTTGCCGCTGCAGGTTGGTGAAATCCACTACATCGAAATCCACCAGGCCGATTCTTCCGACGCCAGCCGCGGCCAGATACATGCCCAGCGGGGCGCCGAGGCCGCCCGTTCCGATCAAGGCCACTTTTGCGTTCTTCAGCTTCAACTGGCCGTCCATGCCCACTTCCGGCATGATCAGGTGGCGGCTGTAGCGAAGGATTTCTTCCTTGGAGAGCGTCACGGGCGGCGCGGCGATTCCGGCGGATCCGCCGGCGATGCTGGGAACAATGGAAACCGTATCGCCGTCTTTGAGCGCCGTCGCTTCCTTATCCAGATAGCGGATGTCGTCGTCATTGACGTAGACGTTCACGAAGCTGCGCAGCTTGCCTTCGTCGTTGTAGAGATGGCGGCGCAGCTCGCTATATTGGCTGGTGAGCGAATGCAGCACTTCGCCGACGGTGGCGCCGGCCAGGTCCACGGAGTCCTGCTTGTTGGCATATTGGCGCAGCGGAGTGGGAATCAAAATCTTAGCCATATATCAATTCTTCCTTGGGAGCTTCCTTCTGGTCAAAGTCCGGCCGGTAGCTTGCGGCATGGTCGAAGCGCCCGTTCTTTATCGATAGTACGACGTAGGAGAACCAGGAGCAGGAGTTCTCCAGATCGCGTTTGGAGAAATAGGCATCGCAATTGGGGTGTGAGTGAAAAATACCCAGGACATCGAAGCCGGCTTTGCGGGCTTCCACATCCACGCGGTGCAGATCCAGCGGGTCCATGACAAAAAAATCCTCTTGCGGGCCGGTGTAGACGTTCGGCAGCGGAACGGCCTGGAGCACCACACCGTCTGTGCCCAGCATCACGCCGCAACATTCTTTAGGGAAGGTTTTTTCGGCATGCGAAACCATGGTATCCCATGCCGGCTTCTCAACTCGGAGCATCGTCAATGCGGATCTTGCCAGAACGGCTCGCTCAGGTACTTGTAGGCTCCGTCGCAGAGCATAGTGACGATGACGCCGTGCTCGCCGCGCTCCACCAGTTGTTGGCCCAGTTTTCGAGCTGCAACCAGGTTGGCTCCTGAAGAGATGCCCACCAGCAGCGCTTCTTCGCGGGCGATGCGGCGGCACATGGCGTAGGCGTCTTCAGTTTCGATCCAGACATTGTCGTCGGCCACGTGCGGATCGTAAATTCCGGGGACAATCGCGCTGGGCATGTGCTTCAGACCCTCTAAACCATGGAAGCCGGAGGAAGGCTGCGCGGAAATGCATTTCACGTACGGCAGCTCTTCGTGGAAGCGGCGCGTATTGCCCATGAATGTCCCGCTGGTTCCCATGCAGGCTACAAAATGCGTGATGCGTCCGTCGGTCTGCGCCAGAATCTCCAGCGCCGTTCCATTGTAGTGGGCTTTCCAGTTGGCCGGGTTGTTGTATTGATCGGGATAAAAATAACGGCTGGGATCAGCTTGATAAATTTCGCGGACCGCGCGAATGGCGCCGTCCGAACCTTCGCCCGGATCGGTGAGCACCATCTCCGCGCCATAAGCCTGCAAGACATGCTTGCGCTCCATGGACGCGTTTTTCGGCAGGCACAGCTTTACTTTGTATCCTTTATATGCGCCGATCATGGCGTAGGCGATGCCGGTGTTGCCGCTGGTGGAATCCAGGATGATTTTGTCGTGCGTCAGCTTGCCGGTCCGCTCGCCATCCAGGATCATATTCAGCGCGGCGCGATCCTTCACCGAGCCGCCGGGGTTGAAAAACTCGGCCTTGCCGTAGATTTCGATCCCCGGCAGATCGCGCGCGATCCGTTCCATGCGGATGAGCGGCGTATTGCCGATCAGGCTGAGCAGATTGGTGGCGGTGAGACGCGAAACCGGGGGCGCGCTGGTAGTGGCGACGGTCATAACAGCCTATCCTATGGTATCACCTATTTGTCGGTAGACAATGGGGTATTGGCCTATCACTCCCTTAGATGCTTGCCGGGCTGGATTTGACTCACCATCTGGCGGGCAAAGGGGCCACGGGCTGAGAGGCTGTGTTTAGAGCCAAAAGGAAGGCCCGGCCATAGGGAAGTTCGCTTACCGCGTGGGTGCGGCGGATGGATGGATCAGTTTCCAATCGTTGCAGTTCCGGAATGCTCACATAAAAATCCGAATCGGGACGGGCTTTCACCAGGCGCAGCAGAGCGTCGTCGGACCGGCCCAGGATTGCCGTTCCGATGGGCTGGGTAGAGTTGAGGCCCCAGCTCCGCAGCCGCGCAAGGTAGACCGGCTGCAGTTGAGGGAGGCGCTCAAACTGGTACTCGGTCAGCATGATTCCGAGCTGGACATAATGGGGAAAAGCCTTGGGCGCGGAGTCATCCTGAGCGCGGAAGTAATAGCGAACGTGCGGCAGCGGAAGAGTGGACGCGTAGAAGAAGTCGTCGCTATTGGCCAGGATCAATTCGCTGGCGCGGCCGAGGCTGTAATAGGCGCGGAGCCCGGCCACGGCGGGTAGGGGCGGCGCGGCGCCAAACCCGAGTCCCCAGATTTTTCCAGGCTCGCTTATTTTTACGGCGAAGATGGCGCAGAGCGCGAGCACTCCCCATTTTGCGCGCCGGCCGGAGAACAGCGGATTGTACGCGGCAGCAATCAAGCAGGCCGGCGGTATCAGCAATATTGCATAGGGAAGATTTTGATATCGGAACAGGAGCAGAGCGCCGGCGGCAATGGCGAACCAGGCCGTCAGCAGTGCCGGCAACACCTGCTTGCGGCCGCGCAGGGCGGAAATCAGGAAGGGCAGAGCGGTAACGAGAAGCGCCGCCAGCACGGGATCGGTCAGGAACAGGCGCCTGAAATAAAAAGCGGCTTGGCTTTCCTGTGAGGTTGCAGGAAGTTTCACTCCGAAACCGAGCAGCTGCACCTGGACGTAATCCGCCCAGAACCATTGCCGATGCGCGATCAATTGGTAGATGTGCCAGGGAGCCAGCAGCGCCGCGGCGATCAGCGTCACCAAAGTCAGACGGGCGAGCGGCGGGCGCTTGTCTCTGGGGACCAATGCGCAATACACGGCCACGATGAACAGCGGCAGCAGCCCGGCGACATTTTTCGCCATAACTCCGGCGGCCAACGAAGCGCCGCAGAGCCACAGGGAGCGCGTGTGGGCGAGCGGCGGATCCGCATAAAAAAATGCCAATGCGCCCGAGATGGCGGCCAGCACCAGCATGTCGGTATAACACAGGCGGGCGAAAATGTGCATCAAGGGGTTCGAGAGGAACAAGACGGCCGCGGCGCAGGCAATCAGGATCGGCCGTTCGCGCCGCATCCACCAGAAAAGGATGGCGGCAACGCACGCGGCCGCGGCCAGCGCGGGCAGACGTAGCGCAAACAGGGATTGTCCGAAAATCTTCAACGACGATCCCGCCAGCCACACCAGCAGCGGCGGCTTGAAAAGCAGATAGCGGCCCAGGACTTTCGGCGTCAGCCAACCGCCCGCATGGGCCAGGCCGAGGGCGCTGTTGGCGTAGGTGCATTCATCCTGCGCGCGGAGCTTCGAAACCGGGTCGGAATAAGCGGTGCCGACGCTGGCGCGCTCAATCCCATAACCCAGCAGCGCGCAGGCGACAGCGGCTACCAGCAGCAGTGGAAGGAATGGGCGGCGCACACGTCCATCATATAGACGCTATATCCTAAATACATGCGCAAGATTGTTGCTGGATTCGCTCTGCTGCTGATGGCTTTGGCGGCCTGGGGTTCCCAATTGCGGAGCCGGGGCCTGCCGAGCGCCCCGATTGTGATGGATGTTTATAGCGACTTCCAGTGCCCCACCTGCAAGCTTGTGTATGAGACTATTCTGAGCCCGTTGATCTACGATTACGTGGACAAGGGCAAAGTCTATCTGGTGCATCACGAATATCCATTGCCGTACCATGCCCATGCGATGGAAGCGGCTTGTTACGCCTGCGCGGCCAGCCGGGTGGGCAAGTACGATCAGGTTTGCGATGTATTATTCCGCCAGCAGCAGACCTGGGCCGCCAATGGAAAAGTGGACGAAACAGTTTGCAGCGTGCTGACGCCGGCCGAGGCGAAGAAAGTGCGTGCTCTGGCGAAAGATCCGGCCATCGCCCGCGAGGTGCAGCAGGATATTCAGGCTGGGCGGACGGCGCAGGTGAATGCCACTCCGACCATGATTTTGACTCATCGCGGGAAGCAATACCGGCTGCCGATAGCGAATTACGATATCCTGCGGCGCTTCATCGATCAGTTATTGGCGAACTGACATGCGATACTTTCTCACCGTTCTGCGCGTGGCGCTGGCGCTGGTTTTTCTGTATGCCGCCTATACCAAGCTGCGCCAGCCGTGGCTGCTGTTTGCCATGTCCATCGACGCGTATCAGATTCTGCCGGAATGGGCGGCGTTGACGCTGGGCCGGATTCTGCCGTGGCTGGAATTGCTGCTGGGGCTGCTTCTCGCGACGGGTTTCGGGCTGCGATATTCAGCGGCGGGCGCGAGCATTCTGCTGGCGGCATTTTTCGCGGTGATGGTCCGCGCCTATGTGATGGGGATGAAGATCGATTGTGCGTGTTTTGGTTTGGGTGAGGCGATTGGTCCAGGGACGCTGGCGCGGGATGGTCTGTTGCTGGCGCTGTCGGTGGGGTTGACGGTGCTGGCGCTGCGGAACCGTCGGGTTCTCCAAACCTCACAAATCTAGCTGTCTCCGAATGGCCTGACCCACTGCCTGCATATCGTGGTCCGAAAGCGTGTCCAGGCGTGACTTCAGCCGTTGCTTGCTGACCGTCGCGATTTGATCCGCCATCGCTTTCCGGGCCTGACCCGCGATCTCAATTGCTGCTTCGGACGGAAAAACTTTTGCCACGTTGCTGGTGATGGGGACCACTTGGACGCGGTTCAAATTTCGGTTCGACGCATCGTTGCTCACGATTACCGCGGGACGCGTCTTCTGAATCTCTCCTCCGACCGAGGAACTGAAATCGACCCACCAAACCTCACCGCGCAGCATCGTCTGGTCCCGCGACGTCTCCTATCAAAGCTTCTGACCATTCCAGCGCTTCTCGCTCTCGAGCCTCGTCCGCTGCCATTTCCCGATAGGCTGCATTCAAGTCAGCCGGTACCACATGAGGACGGGCCAATTGGTCGATAAAACGGCTGATCCGGCGCCGCCCGACGACGCGATGAAGGCCCTGGTAAACATCCTCGCTGACGGTAATCGTTAGTTTCCTTTGCATAGCGCTATACGTATTATATACGTATTAGTCAAGAGATCACAAAAAAGGCCGGGCCACCTGCCCGGCCTTTCACACGGAGGAGGAGCGGCTTTACCTTGCAGCCAGTAAAGCTCGCAAATGCCGCGCACGTTCCGGAGAGCGAAGCTGGCGGAGCGCCTTGGCTTCGATCTGGCGGATGCGCTCACGGGTGACGTCAAATTCCTGGCCGATCTCTTCCAGAGTATGCTCGCGCTCGCAGCCGATGCCGAAGCGCAGGATCACCTTTTCTTCTTTCGGAGACAAGTCACCTCATTTGCAATATCAGCAATATCGAGCCGGCGCGTTAGGGCCCCCACGGAGCTTCCTCAGATTGATGCCGTAACCAAGCTGCGAACTGTTCTTCAGTCAACGTGGCGGCCGCGAGTGCCAGCATCGAGCGCACGGCGTCAGGGTCAGTTGCTGTTAGATACCAGCCGTTGAACCGAAGGAAAGTATACGCGCTGACAAATCCCGTTCGCTTGTTCCCATCGACAAATGGATGCTTCCTGACGATTCCGCTTGCGTACGAAGCCGCGAGCCGATGCAGATCCGCCGCAGTGTCAAATTCGGGCAGCCACTGTGGACGGGCTAAGGCAGACTGGAGCAGACCCAAGTCGCGAATACCAGATGCACCCGTGCCGGAGTAGATTGAGTGATTGGATCTCAAGGACGAGATCTAGCTCGAGCCATTCCGGCTCTCGCACTTACCTCGAAAGCTCCTTAAGGGTTTTGTCATATCTATCCATGCCTTCTTCTGCAAATTGCAGCAGCTTTGCTCTTATTTGATCTCGCAGAGCCAATGCTGTTTTGGCGGAAGACTCGACTTGTGCTTCCATCTTCTCCGCACGCCGACGGAGCTTCTCAGCTTTGTCGGGATCCGTCGAACAAACGTTATTAGCGCTTTCAATGAGCTGGGAGAACTCAGCGAAGCCGTCGGGGCGAAGACGGCCGAGGAGGGTGGCGAGCCGCTCCCGCGTCGCCGTAAGCTCTTGCAAGGAAATCATGACTTTACCCCCCACCCTTGACGCTAGCCTACCGCCCCCCCCCGCGAGTCAAATAACCACAAAAAAGGCCGGGCCACCTGCCCGGCCTTTCACACGGAGGAGGAGCGGCTTTACCTTGCAGCCAGTAAAGCTCGCAAATGCCGCGCACGTTCCGGAGAGCGAAGCTGGCGGAGCGCCTTGGCTTCGATCTGGCGGATGCGCTCACGGGTGACGTCAAATTCCTGGCCGATCTCTTCCAGAGTATGCTCGCGCTCGCAGCCGATGCCGAAGCGCAGGCGGATGACTTTTTCTTCCTTGGGAGACAGGGTCTTCAAAATATTAGCGGTCTCATCGCGCACGTTGGAATCGATTACGGCGTCCACTGGCGAACCAACCCAGCGGTCTTCGATCAGATCGCCCAGCGCGGATTCGCCGTCGCGGCCCACCGGAGTCTCGAGCGACACCGGGTCACGCGAAATGGTTTTCAGCTTCTGGACTTTTTCGACTGGGATGTCCATGCGCCGACCGATTTCATCGTTGGTGGGCACGCGGCCCAGTTCCTTTTCAAGCTCGCGTGTGGCGCGCAGGAACTTGTTCATGCTTTCGTTCATATGCACCGGGATGCGAATGGTGCGGGATTGATCGGCGATGGCGCGAGTGATGGCCTGGCGAATCCACCAGGTGGCGTAGGTGGAAAATTTGTAGCCGCGGCGGTATTCAAACTTGTCGGCGGCGCGCATCAGGCCGATATTGCCTTCCTGAATCAGATCCAGCAAATGCAGGCCGCGGTTGACATATTTTTTGGCCACGGAAACAACCAGGCGCAGATTGGCCTCTACCAGATCTTTCTTGGCGCGCTCGGCTTCAATTTCTCCGTGACGGATCACGGACATGCTGTGCTTCAGATCGGTGAGCGAGGCAGCCGCGGCCGATTCCAACTTGCGGATCTCACGCCGCAGCTCACGCGCGCGGGCCTGGGCGCTGATGCCGGTGCGGGATTCGATTTTTCGAAGCTCCGCTTCGAGGTGAACCAGTTGCTCCACCGCGTGTTCAATTTCCTTGGCGAACTGCTTCCAGCGGGAAGGCAGCCAGGCAATGTGGCGGATGGAGCGCGACATCTCTACCTTGGCCCGGTTCAGCTTGCCCTTCCAGCGGCGCCGCATTTTCTTGTTGCTGAGCGGAATGGCATCCAGCTTGTCCACCAACTGCTCATGGCGCTTGTGCAGCGCGATCATCTCCACGAACTCGTTGCGGACTTCGGCTTGTTTCTTGGTATCGGCGGGACTGCCCTCTTCCACATCGCCGAGATCCACGAAGTTATCCAGCTCTTCATCGCCGTGCTTCAACAGTTCGGCGATCTCCACTACGCGCAACTGAACTAAAGCGGAGCGGCTGATGGATTTCTGCATGCGCAGCTTGCCGCGTTCCATGCGCCGCGCCAGGTTCACTTCACCCTCGCGGGTCAGCAACGGAACTGCACCCATTTCGCGGAGATAAACCCGAACCGGATCGTCGGTATAAATGGACTCTTCCACCTGCTGCGCGGCAGGGAACTCCTCGTCCTGAACTTCCTCGGGATGGAAAAAGTTCGACTCTTCGTCGAACGGGATCCCCAGGGGCTCGTGACTATCGGTCAAAAATTGATCTTCAAAATGATCCACTTGGGTCACTCACTTCTTTTAGACGCTTGACATCGTCAATTGGGCGCAATCGTGGCACGTCTTTGGGAGAACGAAACTCATGCACACTTCCGCGCTGTGGGGATTCCAGCCACCCAATCGACGAATGCAGCAGTCAATTATAACCTGAAACCTGTTCGAAGTTAAGTACTAACTAAAAGATGTTCGTTTTTCGAATTGGTTACACCCGAACCTCGCAGCGCTGCGAACTTACAGTATAGATGGGGCCGGTCAAGGTCGTTTGTGGAGCACTAAGTGCTTCAATTCATTGAGGAAGGCCTCGACATCCTGGAAATCCCGGTAGACCGAGGCAAAGCGCACGTAGGCGATCTTGTCCAGGCTGCGAAGCCGCTCCATAATCAGTTCTCCTATATCTGTAGTAGATATTTCCCGGTCGGCGCTGTCCGCTAACTTGGCCTCAACGGCATCCACCACCTCGGCTAGCTTGGCCATGGGCACCGGCCGCTTCTCGCAGGCTTTCAGGAGCCCATTGAGCACCTTTTGGCGGTCGAACTTTTCTCTGCGGCCGTCCTTTTTGACCACCATGTACGGGATTTCGTCGCTTCGTTCGTAGGTAGTGAAACGCCGTTCACAGCCCAGGCACTGTCTGCGGCGGCGGATGACTTCTCCCTCCTTGCTCTCACGCGAGTCAATCACCCGGTCTTGCTTGAATCCGCAGAAGGGACAGGTCATAAGGGCACGTCTTGAGGCAGATGCCTGAGTTTACTCCAGTTGATGCCTTGGTAAAAGGCGCAAAGGAGGCCAAAAGGTACTACAACTACAAACGTAATAATCCAAATGAAGATGGCCAAGCCAGTGGCGGCTTCGAGGGGCAGACCATAAATCTCAGTAAGCACAACAATCGAAGCAACTTGAATTCCTCCGCCGATTCCCGGAATCTGCACGATGCTACCAAACGCGACGAATCCAAAGAAAATTACTACATCTGTAATTTCAAATCGTGACGTGACCGGGAAAGATCGAAACAGCGTATAGTAGCTGCCGATAATGACCACCCACTCGATGGCAGTATAAACCAGGAGCAGTGTCAGGAACACGGGATCGCGCGTGGATTCCATGCCTTGCGAAAACGCCGCGATCATCTGCTCGGCGCGCTCATAATGCTTGGGGGAGAGGAAAGTGAGGCCGCTCAGGAGACGCCGCTGGATGGGCCCGGAGAAATTGCGGAAGAGGATCAGGAATAGAACAGCCGCTGCCCCGATGAACGCCACCAGGTAGCCGCCGGCGCCCAGTATCCAGCGGAGGCCGGGGCCGAGCGCCAGCCCATGGGCGGGAATGTGAGTGAGTCCAAAGCCAAAAAGAAGCAGGACTACTAGCAGGTCCAATATGCGCTCAAGCAGCCAGGCCGCCATTTGCGATGAAAACGGCACCCCGGCGCTGACAGAGATGAGATAGGGCCGAACCACTTCGCCGGGCCGGCCTAACAGCACGACAGCGGTAAATCCAATGGCGGTGTCGTAGATGAGAGTGCGGATGCTAAGGTGGCTGCCCAGGGGCCTGAGCATGACCTCCCAGCGCAAGGCGCGGCCTACATAGGTCAGCAACATCAAGAAGATGGAAACGGTCAGCCAGATCCAGTTGACGCGGTAGAAAGTCGTGAGGAAGAGCCGCCACTGGAATGGTGTGCCGTGCAGGCGATAGAGCAGCAGGGCGCCGAGCAGGATGGCGGCAAGGGCGATGAATACTAGCGTTCGGGTCCACTTGGACGGAGTCACGCTCCCTCCGTGTGGGGCAGGCTGGTAACATGCGTGGCGATTGGCAATCGGCGCAAGGTCGAGCGGGTTCGAAACCCGCCGCAGGATGGCATCCTGCCCCACGGGCCGAGAGCCCCGATGGTACGCTGGACGTGGCCCTTCAAAAATGTAAATCTTGGATTCAAGTGAACTTCTTATCATAGATCTTCGTTTTCTTAACTGGAAGCAGGAGATATAAGAAGTCATGGCCACGGTGGCAATTCCGGCAGCAAAATGGAACTGGGTGCCACCATACCCACAGACTCGGGATCCACAGGGTCGGACGGCCAACAATTTGGATGCGGATGCCCAACTCGTAGAACGGTGCCTGGCGGGGCAGGATGCTGCCTGGGAAGATCTTGTAAAGCTGCATACCCGGCGTGTCTACTCCATCTGCTACCGCTTCACCTCGAGCGATGCGGAAGCGCAGGATCTAACTCAGGATGTTTTTCTGCGAGTGTTCAAGAATTTGAAAAGCTTCCGGGCCGGCGAAGGATTGTTCGTGGTATGGCTGACGCGGCTGACGCGCAACCTGCTGATCGATCATTATCGCCGCACGCGGATGGACCGGGCCACCGAATCGATTGAAGACCAGGTGAAAGTTCTGGAAGAGACTACGGCGATGCTGGCCCGAACGGATGGGATGCTGGCCGGTCGCGAAGCGAGTGAAGTTCTGCAGGCTGGTTTGCAGAAGCTGTCTCCGGAACTGCGGGAGACGGTAATTCTGAGGGATCTGGAAGAATTAGAATATCGGGAGATCGCGCAAGTGCTCAACGTTCCGGAGGGAACGGTGAAATCGCGGTTGAACCGGGGCAGAGCCGAGCTGGCACGGGTGCTGCGCCGGCACAAGGTTCGTATATGACGTGCGCTGAGCTGGAAATCCTGCTGTGCGACTACGTGGATGGAACTCTCCGCGGTGAGGAGAAGACTGCCCTGGAGAGTCATCTGGCGGGATGCAGCGCGTGCGCCCAGTTGGCCAAGGATGTAGCGGGCGTAACGGCGTTCATCGAGACCGTAGCCCCGGCGGAGCCTCCGGCCGAGCTGCTGACGCGAATCCTGCATGAGCTGCCCACGGCGCGTCCGGCAACCGAGAAGCGATCGTGGTGGCGGAATTTGCTTGGCGGCTGGGTGCATGGCCTGTTGCAGCCGCGCTATGTGATGGGCATGGCCATGACAGTGCTGTCGTTTTCGATGATCGCGAAGTTCGCCCACATCGAGCCGCGGCAATTGCGGCCAGCGGACCTGGATCCGGTGAAGATCTGGGCGGGCATTGACGACCGCACGCATCGCATGTGGGACCGGACCATGAAGTATTACGACAATCTCCGGCTGGTGATTGAGATCCAGTCGCGATTGAAGGAATGGACAGATCAAGACCAGCCGAGCCCCGCGAGTAAGCAAGGGGACAGCAGCGGGCAGAAGCCGGAAGCTGGAACGAGCGGGAAGAAGAGGTAATTACCATGAATTGCGTGAATCATCCAGAAGCACCGGCCGTTGCGTATTGCAGAGCCTGCGGCAAGGCGCTGTGCGAGGGTTGCCGGCGATTTTTCGACGGAACCATTTACTGTGACGAACACGTGCCTGTTCCCGCGCCGGGCCCAACCGCCGCGCCGCCTGCGGGCACCGGCTATTCGCCATATACCTCGCCCACGCCGCCGCCCATACCGGATGCCGGCGCATCGCCCGGGCTCGCGTTTCTGCTGGGACTGATTCCAGGAGTGGGCGCCATTTACAACGGCCAGTACGTGAAAGGCCTGGTGCACGTGATCATTCTCGGCATATTGATCAGCATCGTGAATAGCGGCGACGCCTCAGGCGGATTGGAACCGCTGTTCGGAATGATGATCGGCGTGTGGGTGTTTTATATGGCGTTCGAAGCGTATCACACCGCCAAGAGACGCCAGATGGGGCAACCGGTGGACGAATTCTCGAGCCTGGTTTCGCTCCACGGCCATCCCTCTCAATTTCCAGTGGCGCCGGCGATTCTGATCGCAGTGGGGTTGTTGTTCCTGCTGAACAATATGGACATTATCCGTTTCAGCCAGTTCATCCGCTATTGGCCGATCGCTTTAATCGCGCTCGGAGTGTACATGCTGTACGAGCGCGTTTCGTCGGCGCAGCGCGACGGCTCGCGGCCAACCGGAGTGCGGGAGGCGTCCCATGAACGACACTAACTACAACCTGATCCAGGCGGTTCGCGGACCCATCATGCTGATCGCGCTGGGGACTTTGGTGGCCATGGATTATTTCGGCGTGTACGGCTTCGGAAGAACCTGGCCGGTTCTGATCATCCTGTTCGGCGTTTTGAAGTTGCTCGAAAAAGTGGCGGCGAAACCCGCGGTTCAAGAGCCCGGACCAACCGGAGGGAGCGCGATATGAGACGGGGTTCGGTAATCGGACCGCTGATTCTCATTGGAATCGGCGGGCTATTTCTGCTGCGGAATCTGTGGCCGGAGATTCCACTGGTGGACATCATCGCCAAGTACTGGCCGTTCGTGTTGATTGCCTGGGGCGGGCTGCGGCTGATCGAGATTCTGATGTGGGCCATCATGTCCAAGCCCATCCCGCGCAATGGGATTTCGGGCGGCGAATGGATGCTGGTGTTTCTGATTTGTATCGTGGGCGGCACCATGTACACGGCGCGTCACTACACCACCTGGTTTCCAACCGGCCGGGCTTTTCATGGCATGGTGATGGACTTCGGCGATAGTTTCGATTACACCCTGGCGCCGGTGGAGAAACCTTGTGTCAAGAATTGCAAGGTGGTCATCGAGAACTTCCGCGGCAATGCCAAGATTACGGGATCGAAGGACGCGACTACCGTGAACGCGAGTGGACGCGAAACGGTGCGCTCGTTCCAACAAGTGGATGCCGATAAGGCCAACAAAGAAACTCCGTTGGAGCTGATTCCGCAGGGCGACCAGATGATCGTCCGCACCAACCAGGATCGCTTGAGCGATCGTACGCGAGCCACGGCCGAACTGGAGATCACGGTGCCCATCGGATCTTCGATAGAAGGACATGGGCGCTACGGCGATTTCGACATTCAGACCGTCAACGGCTCGGTGGAGATCACTAGCGATAACGCCGGAGTGCGCCTGGAAGCTATCGGCGGCGACGTGCACATCGACCTGCGCAAGAGCGACATCATCCGGGCCATCGGCGTGAAGGGCGCCATGGACCTGAAGGGCTACGGACAAGACGTGGAGCTGCAGAATATCGACGGCCAGGTGACCGTGGCTGGAACGTATACCGGCCAGATCCAGCTAAGCAATCTGGCCAAGCCGCTGCGCTGGGAAGACACGCAGATCAGCGTGAGCTGCGAGAAGATCCCCGGGCAGATTCATATGGGCCTGGGCGAGTTCTCGGCTGATAATTTGATTGGGCCGATCCGGCTGAATGCGCGGTCGCGGGATATCCAGATTTCCGACTTCACGCAGTCGCTGGATCTCACGCTGGAGCGCGGCAACGTGGATCTGCGGCCCGGCAAGATCCTTCCAAAAATTGAGGTGCATACGCGATCGGGCGATCTGGAGCTGGCGCTTGCGGAAGGATCGAAGTTCGATCTGAAAGCATCGACGGACCGGGGCGAGGTGCATAACGATTACGGCGATCCGCTGCGCGTGGAAGAAACCAATCGCGGCGCCACCATCGTGGGCGGATCGGGCGGACCGCAAGTGCGACTGGAAACTGACCGGGGCGCGGTGACGGTGCGCAAGGCAACGGCGGATGAAGTAACATTTCCCAACATACCAAGCGCTCCGCTTAAGCAATAAGCCGGTTCCCGGCTTATCGCGTTCTTCGGTTGATCGGTTATTCGGTTCATCGGTTCGGTAACAGAGACCACCGCCGATTTGTAGCCCCGCACGTGAGCGAGTGGAACGTCCCAGGCCGAGCGCTTTGTTGACGTCGCTGTGAGGCTGTTGGGGCCACTTTCCGCGTTCCATTCGTCGTCACTTCATGCTAAAATCCATGCCGGTTTTCTCAAAAAGGAGGGTTCCATGAGCGAAGCTGCAAAAGAAACGTCAAAGGCGGTCAGGGACGCAGTTGGCCGGGGAAGCATGCAGCTGATCATCGCCGTCTATGTGCCGTTCGTTGTTCAAATGCTCTGGAACTGGTTTGCCGCCCCAGCGCTACGCCTCGACAGCATTTCCTACTCGAACATGTTCGGGCTGCTGCTTATCGTTAACGTGGTGACGATACGCAACAGCGCCATCAGTGAAGCGCATCACATCCAGCGGGTCATAACCTTTACTGGAAGCGTGCTTACCGGAGGGCCGGCGCGCGGAGGCCCTCTAGGCCGTCGATGAGGGGCTCGAAGGTAAATTTTTGCGCCCGGTAGTCTTCAACGGCATGAGGGCTCTGGGCGCTACGCTTTGTCTGGTACTGGGCTACGCGGTCCATACGTTTCTAATGTAACCGATTGAAAACACGGCCTCCATAGCTCTGAATTAAATCATCGCATTCCGTGTTAGACTCATGCCAGAGCGATTCTCGATGCGAACAATTACGCGATTTCAGCGACGCCTAATGCGGGCGGTGCGGCTCCAAACGGCTGGGCAAGGCTCGCTGGCGATAGAAGAGTCCAGCGTGGGAATTGGTCAGGCAACGGTACAGGGCAAAGACGCATTAGGCGACAGCTACGGTGCCTCCGCGCTTCGACTGCACTGGGAGCGCCGCCAAAAGCTGATACGCCAAGCACAGGCCTGATTTTCCTTATCCCCGCTTGTCTTCCGCGCAATCCCCGTTAACGCGGCGCTACCCGGGCTACCTGAGCCGTTTTAGCTGTAAGATTGAGACGTGGAAGAAATCGTGTTTCAGGTAGAGACCTCGGAGGAATCCGGTGTCCTGGTCGCATCCTGGGATGCGCCCGCCGGTCAAGGTGGGATCACAACGCAGGGCCGCGATCTTCGCGAACTTCAAGATCAGGTGACGGATGCGGTCCGGTGCCACTTCGACACCAAGGATGTGCCCCGGAAGATACGATTTCACTTCATCGGAGATCCGGTTGTAGTCGATTTGTGAAATTACCGCGAGACGCCTCGGGCTCGGCAGTAGTCAAGGCCCTTGAGCGCTTAGGATTGGAACAAGTGAGGCAGTCTGGCTCTCACATAAGACTCGTCAAAGGGCAGCGACGTGTCACCGTCCCGAACCACGCTCAATAGCGCCCGGTACCTTGCGAAACATTCTACGGCAAGCCGGGGTTGACGTAGACGTGTTTCTCGCGAATCTAGGTTGAACTAATTGAACGACCTTAGCCGCAGTTCAACGTCGTTGCGGAAATTGTCGATGAAGCCGAGAACATATCCCGCTATCGACAAGCTTGGATCTTCGACCAGCGGCGTCAGATCCATGGCGAAGCTTAGCGCGGTTTCCTGGTCCGTGCCGTGCGACGCGAAATATGTGGCGTTGGCTACGCGCCGTCCAGCGGTTGCCAGGTCATAGCGCTTGCCGCCGCTGATTTGAGAATCGAAAACGCCGACTAGAGCGGCGGCGATGTTGGGCTTGGCGGATGACGGCAGCACCTGTTTATCGGCGTCCGGCATCCAGTCCAGATCGCGCCACACTTCACAGCCGTAGACCTTTTTCGGACGGACGGTATCGCGCACGCCGCGTAAAGCAGCGATGCAGCGCAGCAGGACGCCGATGTGCGTATCATGCTTGTCAGCTGGGTTGTGGAGATAAACAACATCCGGACGCATAGCCCGAAGGATCTGTTGCAGATCGTCCACCAGATTTGTTTCGCTCGCGTTCTTTACTTGCGAACTGGTGTATCCGAGCTGGAGTTGGCAGGCGTAATCGCCCACATAGGCGGCCTTGCGCTGCTCCATCAATCGCACTTTCTGCATTTGCTCATCGGTGTAGCTGCCGTAAATACCACTGCGGGGGCTGCCGGCGCCGTTGGTGGCCACTACACCCGCGAACCATTTGCCGGCTTGACCGAAACATTCGGCGATGCCGTGATAGGCCATGATCTCGATGTCGTCCTGATGCGCGGCAATGCACAGATGCGTGGTACGCGCGAGAGCTGCTTCCGGCGACGTGCCATCGGGGATAAAAAGATCCGTGTTGGAATTATGAAATTGCATTTTTCGCCTCTTGTTTTTGAATGGATGGCAGGCTGGCCGCGGCCACGGCTTGCCCGTGGCGTTTCTCTTTCTCGCCCGGGATATGGAAGCGGATCTGCTCGGCCAATTCGGGGAATTCTTCTTTCAGAACCTGTCCGGCTGTGGCCAGAATCAAGTCGCCACCCGGCCCGCTCAGCACGCGGCCCAGCACCAGAAGATTACGGATCTGGTAGAAATCGGCATAATGCGCGATGTTGTAGCCCAGGTAAACACCGATGGTTTCGTAGATCCTGCGCGCTCGCGGGTCGCCCGCGGCCATCAGATTCTGGACCTCGATTAATTTGCGGGGCAGCGGCATGTCGCTCGGGAGATCGATGGCGGCGGGTGCGAGCAAACGACCGACGGCTTGTTGCGAAAAATATTGCGCGCCGACGCCCGGGTCGCCCGACCATTCGTCCACCGGAGCGTCCGCTCGATAATCGACGGGCGTAAACGCGAGTTCATTCAGCCAGGTTGTTATGTTTCCCTGGGGCGTGACATAGCCGGCGGCCAGGCTGGAACCCATGGCGATGCCCAGCACCGCGTTGTCGTTCAAGGCCATCGATCCGGCCAGCGCCGTCACCTCGCCATCGTTCACCACCTGGAACGGAATGCCGCCCCAGGCATCTTGCAGCTCGAAGAACAAACGCCGGACGCGAGTGTCGAAGAGGTGCTTTGGCACGGCGCGGAACAGGGACGCCACGCGGATTTCGTTGTTCACGTAGACTCCGGCGGAACTGCCGCCGATGGCGTCCACGCGAGGGAGTTTGGCTGCGGCCCGCTGCAATGAATCCTGAATGCCGTCGAAGTGATATTGCGGATCGGGCTGGACGCTGGGGTCCCAGGCTATTTCTTCGCTGAAGATCACTTCGCCGTCCACCAGCGCGGCGCATTTGCGATCGCTCGCGCCCAGGTCGAAACCAATGCGGCAGCCTTCCAGATGGCGGCCCAGCGGCGTGGCTGTTTCTTTTTCGGCGGGAGCGTTCTCGAAGCTCGAAGTTTGGATGGTGAGAGGCCGTCCGTGGACGCTCTCGCCGATAAATTTCCAATCGAAGGCGCGCGCGCCGGTGGGTGAGTAAACTTCGCGCAGATAATCGGCGATACGCGGATCGCCGGCGATGGTCACCAGATATCCCCCTTTCTGCCAAAGCAGGAACTTCAGCAGGCGCTCGGCATAGCGCTGGTTGAGAGCGATGTTGGCGCCTTCATGCGGCAGCGTGGCGGTGCGATATACGGAGACGGAACCGTCGCCGCGTTCGAGCGCCATGGCCAGATTCTGCGCGTGCCCGCTTGCGCGGGCTTTGGCCTGATAGTCGCGGTTCCAGAGAACGGCGGGGAGGAATTCGGGATCGAGAACGGGGCGCAAGAGACTATGGTAGCCGACCGAAAGGCACCGGCTCCCGATGATGTGGCGCACGCACTCCTGCGTGCCGCGTTCACACTCGTGTGAACGTTCGCTTTGGATCAAAAAAGGTGTTCGCAGGAGTGCGAACACGGCACGCACGAGTGCGTGCGCCACATCAACGGGAGCCGGTGCCTTTTAGGAAACTAGTAGGATTTGGATGTCAGCTACGTTGGTTCCCGTTGGTCCGGTTTTGATCAGGTCGCCTAGCGGTTCGAAGAAGTGATAGGAATCGTCGTTCGCTAGCATTCCAACCGCGTCGTGGCCCCGTGCCGTGGTGGTTCCGTCGGCCATGGCGCCGGCGGCGTCGGTTGGGCCATCGGCGCCGTCCGTTCCGGCGCTCAACACCACAACATTTTCTAAGCCGGCGATATCCAGCGCGGCGGCCAGCGCAAATTCCTGATTGCGTCCGCCCAAGCCAGTTCCTCGAATGGTGACCGTGGTCTCTCCGCCGGCGATGATGCAGGCCGGGGGTTTCACGGGACGCCCGGTGGCGCGGATTTCCTGGGCCACGCTGGCGAAAACGCGCGCCACCTCTCGCGCTTCGCCCTGCACGGTGGTGGAAAGCACCAAAGTCCGAAATCCGAGCGCTCGGGCCTGGCGCGCCGCGGCATCCACGGCCAGGCGGTTGCTTCCCACGATTACATTGCGGACCTTGGCGAAGATCGGGTCTCCCGGTTTGGGCGTTTCCATGTTGCCGGCGCTGAGCCGCTGGCGCACTCCTGGCGGAACTTGATCCCAGATCGCGTACTTGTCAAAGACGGCCCTGGCGTCGGCGAAAGTGGTGCGGTCCGGAACGGTGGGGCCGGAGCCGATCACATCCAAATCGTCCCCTATGACGTCGGACAGGATCAGTGTCAACACCGTGGCCGGGTAAGCCAGGCGCGCCAAGCCGCCGCCCTTCACGAGCGAGATGTGTTTGCGGACGCAGTTGAACTCGTGAATATTCGCGCCGCAATGGAGCAGCAGCCGCGTGGTTTCCTGTTTCTCAGCGAGGGTGACGGGAGGCGCGGGAAGCGGCAGCAGAGCGGACGCACCGCCGGAGATGAGGCACAGCACCAAATCGCGGGGACCGGCTTCGCGCGCGATCTCCGCGATGCGGGCGGCGCCTTGCTGGCCTTGGCGATCCGGAAACGGATGGCCGGATACATTTAGTTTGATGCGGCGCAATCGCGCGGATTCGCCGGCGGGGACATTCACCAATCCGGCGGTAATCCTCGGGCCGAGCAGCCGTTCCACGGCCAGGGCCATTTGTGCGCCGGCTTTCCCAGCGCCGATAACGTAGATGTTCGAAAAATCTTTCAGGCGATAGCGAAGTTGTCCGGCGAGTAGCGTGTTGCCGCGCAGCTTTAAATGGCGCGACACCGCTGCGGCGGGCGCGGCGGCTTTCACCGCGGCGCGAAAGATGCGGAGGGCCTGCCGGCGCAAGGAGGAAGGCATGGGCCCTAGAATACGGGAAGCTTTAAGATTGCAGCCACCACGGCCGCCGGGTCATCGCTCTGGATTTCGATCCGATATTCGGCCTTCTCATAGGCCTGGCGGCGGTCATGATAAAGCTGCTTGAACTTTTCCGGATCGCGCGCCAGCGGCCGGTGCGATGAGCCTTCGATGCGAGCGGAGACGCGCTCAAACGGGCAATCCAGCCACACCGTGACGCCGTTCTCAATCAGGAACTGCTGGATCACATCCGTCACGAACGTGCCTCCGCCGAGCGCCACCACCATGGGCTTTCCGCGCTCGATTTGGCCCACTCGCTTGCGTATGGCGGTGTGCTCCGTTTTGCGGAATTCTTCTTCCCCGAAGGTATCGAAGATTTCGACGATATCGGCGCCTTGAGCGGCCACGATGTCTTCGTCCAGGTCGGCAAATTCCCAGCCCAGCTCATCAGCCAGCAGGCGCCCGATGGTGGTTTTGCCGGAGGCCATGAAGCCCACCAGATAGAGGCCGGGGGTGCGTTTCAGCTTGAGAATCATGGAATTTGTTCCGAGCTTCCATTGCCGCTAAGCAAGAAGCCATAATAGTACACATGCAACAAGAGCTGTTGCCGCTATTCCCGCTCCAGGTAGTATTGTTTCCGCGCACCGCTCTACCGTTGCACATTTTCGAGGAGCGCTACAAGCAAATGATCGAGGAAGTGCTGCGCGGCAAGTCGGAATTCGGCGTGGTGCTGGCGGGCGAGAAAGGCATCGTGAATACAGGCTGCACGGCAACGGTGGAAAAAGTTCTGAAGAAATATCCCGATGGGCGGATGGATTTGTTAACGCTGGGACGGCGGCGTTTTGAGATCATCATGCTGAACGACGAGAAGCCATACCTCCGAGGCGCGGTTGAGTTTTTCGACGACGAAGAGTCGGAGCCCATCCCGCTGGAAGTCCGGAAGCGCGTGATGGAAGCTTATAACGAAGTGCGGGAACTGGAGCCGGGCGAGCATCCGCACGATCCGGAGCTGACCGACCCGCAACTGAGTTTTCAACTGGCGCAAGTGGTTCCCGACGTCGATTTCCGGCAAGTGATGCTGGCCACGCGATCGGAAGCCGATCGTATGCGGCGGCTGGCTGAATTCTTCCCCAACTACACCACGCGGCGCCGGCAGATTCAGCACGCGCGCGTAGTAGCACCCAAGAACGGGCATTCCAAGTGGCCGACGGGCGTGTGAAGATTCACGGCCGGCAGCAGCTGATTATCGACGCGGACGACACGCTGTGGGAGAACAATATCTACTTCGAGCGGGCCTTCGATGACTTCTGCGAGTTTCTTGCGCATTCCAAGATGACTGCCGCGGAAGTGCGCGTGGTGCTGGACGAAATCGAGGCCGTCAATAACAAAATCCATGGATACGGGACAGCCAACTTCGCGCGGAACCTGGCGGAGTGCTACCGGAAGCTGGCGGAGCGCGAGGTGCGCGCCGAGGATCTGCCTAACGTGATGAGTTTCGCCGAACAGATTGTGCATCATCCCATCGAGCTGATCGCCCAAGTGGAGGAAACTCTCGAGTATCTTTCCACGCGGCACGATCTGACGCTGTTCACCAAAGGCAATCCGGAGGAGCAGAAGCTGAAGCTGGACCGGTCCGGCGTGGCCATCTATTTCGGGCACACGGCGATCGTGAAGGAGAAGGACGCGCGTTCGTATGCAGCGCTGATTCAAGAACGGAGCTTCAATCCGGAACGTGCGTGGATGATCGGGAACTCGCCGAAATCCGATATCAATCCGGCGCTCGAGGTGGGTCTCAATGCTGTTTTCGTGCCGCACCCGCATACCTGGAGTTTGGAGCATGAAGAGGTGCGGGAAGGGCGCGGGCGGTTGTTACGGCTGGAGCGCTTCGCGCAACTGAGAGATTATTTTTAGGATTGTGGCGTCGTCATCACCTTTGGTGGGCTAGCCGGCCCATGGGAACTCCCTAACCCTGGCATGGCCAGAACCAAAAAGGCACCGACTCCCTCAGTCTTAGAAGCTGTGAAAAAATTGGTTCGCAGGCGAAAGCGCCTGCGCCACTTTTCGTAAATCCTTGTGCGTCAACGTGGGGCAGACGCTTCCGTCTGCCAAACCCGCGTGCTTCCCGATTTTTTCCAGCTTCTTACGGTCGCGGTTCGGCAATGTTGGCTGGTGTGATACGGGTTACGATGGCGACATCTTTTAGAACGATCTCGGATGCGGCGTGTTCATCCAAATTCCGGATGGCCAATTGGTCCATACCGGCAAAGGATCGGACCGGGATGTAGATTTCGGTTGTGGGGTCATGAGCTTCCCACATCACTTCGGGTCCGGCGAAGGCGTAGGTTCGGCTGTTTAGCACAGTGAAACCGACGGAACCCAGCGACTCTTTGGCGCGCACGTAGACATATCCGCCAGAAAGATTGTTCACGTTCTCAATGGGAATGGAGACGGCTTCGGCCCCGGTGGCAGGCTGGATCTTCACTTGCCAACCATCGGGACGCTTCGAAAGATCCGCTTGTACGCTCGACTGGATTTTATCCAGGCGAATGGCGCCGGGCACCCTTTCGGTATTGCGCGCGTTCAGGCGGCCGGAGCCTCCGAGCGCGGCGGCGATGTTTCGATAGAATTTTATCGGCCGATCGTTGCGGCGGAGTTCCGAGACCATGGCATCCTGGTCAACCTCCACCAATCGCCCGGGGATTTGATAGCGGGTTTTGCAGCGGCGGGCGAGTGGCAGCACTTCTTGCTGGAACTGCTCAGGGCTGACTAGAAGCATCCGAATGACGGAACGCGGATCGGCCGGGTCGGTGATGGCAATGGGGTCATCATTGCTCTTCCAAGGTATAAAAAATGTCGCGTAGAAATCGAACTGGAAATCGCTGCGCAAATCTCCGATAGGGCAGACCGCGCAATAGAAAACGGAATCCGGCCGCGGGGAGGGTTCAAACCGGTAGGTCTTTCCGCCGCGGCTTGCAAAGCCTTGTACCGGTTCCTGATTCACGCCGAGCATCATCAAGGTAAGGCTGGAAGACCTGTCCTGACGGCGATCAGCAAACCAAAATCCCTTCAAATTCAGAACGCGGGAAGCGAATAGAGAGGTGAGGTTCTGGCGCTCTTTGTTCCAGGTGGCCCAGGTTTCAGCGTTGCCCAGGACCACGGCATCGAATTGCGAAAAATATTCTTTGAGATTGATCCCGGCAATGGTTGCCGGGTACAGCAGATCCTCTTTCAAGCCGGGATACAGATACGCTGCTCCTCCGGTATACCAGACTCCGGCGCCTGCCGTACCCACCAACGCGGAGGTTCCCAACATGGCGTGACTGACGGCTCTTCCAATGTCAAGATCCTTCAGATCGCGTGTGAATTTCCTTTCCCACACCGCGCCCGGCTGGTCGTGCAGCGCCAGCGCGGTGACGCAGGCGGCGGTAGCAACGGCGAGCGCAACGGCGCGGGCGTGGATCCTGATACGCGACACGATGTGGAGGGCCAGCGCAAAGAACACGGCCATAACCGCGGAAAGATATAGAATCGTCTCCGGCGCGAAGTATCCGGAGTAACCTGGTTGCTTATGCCGGGCGCCGAAGACGATAAACAGCACCTGGGGCAGGGCGGCGATAGCCAGGCCCCGGCAGGATCGAAACGCGAATAGCAGCACGAAGCCCACCAAAGCTACAGGAATGTGCAGGAACCACACCGGCAGCAGCAGCGATTGCACAAACGGCTGGTGATGCAGACTGAAGGACCAGCCATGCACCCAGATGTCGTACGTCTCCATATGATGCCGTAGAGCGGTCAGCAGGCCGCCGTCGCCCTGCTGCGCCAGAACCGTTTCCCGGATCTGTTTTTGAAAAGGGATAACGAAGAGCAACAGGTAAGGCAGACCGATCAAGCACGGGCCCGCCATCAGAGAGCCAAGCGCAGCAGGCAGACGCCGCCAGGGCAGAGCAAAGCACGCCCAGGCGGCGTAGACCAGAATGCCGCCTTGGGCGAAGACCCCGGGATAGTGAACCGCTGAGGCGTACACCAGCAGCAGGCTCCCGACGCCGAGTCTCCAAGGCGACCAATCGGAAAGGCGCGCGGATTCCAGGGCGATCAGGCCGGCGATCCAGGCCAATGCAAGACTGAGGTCCGGCCGCACCGTCAGCAGATCGTTCCAGACCAGAGCGCCGAGAAAAGTTCCAAACAGCAGGCCAAACTTGATGGGTAGCGGGAATCGCGATAATACCAGCAGCAAGCAGGCGGTCCACAGCAAAATTACCGGCTCCACGGCCGCGGCATGCGGCAGCGTTAAACCCAGCCGCAAAAGAGCGCCGATTACCAGGTAATGCGTGGGGGGATGAATCACCATGTCATCGAAATGAGCGTGTACCGGGTAAGTGATCCGGCCATAGTGTTGGAACATGTATGGCGGGTTGTAGAGGCCCACTTCATCGAAGTACAGTTCGCGGTCTAGAAATGTGAGATACAAAAATCCCACTACGCAAATTACGAGAGCGCAGACCAGAAACGTGATCCGAAGGTAGAGCGCATCTGGCGGCGGATTCAGTGGGAGTTCGACAAGAGGGATGGTCCCGGTAGAAGGTCGTTGTTTTTGCGTGGCCTTCTGTCTTACCTTTGGCACCTAGCATCGATGATAGCGTGGCCATTGGACTCAGGAAACCGCTGGTAGTGGGGCAGGATGTCATCCTGCGGCGGGTTGTTAACCCGCCTGAATTGCGCCGATTGGCAATCGGCGCGCAGGTTGGCAACCTGCCCCGCACGGTTAAACTTGTTCTTTGCCCCGTTCTCACGTGCCCAACAAAAAAAAGCGCCCGCATGTCACGAACGCCGCCGTTTCCGCGGGGCCGGGCTTATGGCGCCGGGTGACTGAAGATTTCCGGCGCGCAGGCAAATCGGCCGCCGCGTTGGCCGCGGTTTTTGGAACTGTGGCCTTGTGGCTGGCCTATGGACCGTTCAGCATTTACTCGCCCATCGGGACTCTCGATCCCTGGTTCTACACGGGATATTTCACCAACTTCTCGTACCTGCTGCTCCATCGTGGCTTCTCCTATTACGTCTCGCGGCTGCCATGGATCATTCCGGGCCGGTTTGTGTACAGCATCGCGAGTCCCGAGTTCGCCACCCTGCTTCTATGCGCGGCCATCGTAACCGCGAGCGGATTGTCTCTGTACTGGGTGGTGCGATGGCACTACGGACATCTCCCGGCCGTAGTGGCGGCGTTGGCGCTGATTACCAATACATATTTCATGAGTGCCGCCAGTTGGCAATATCCTGATGGCGCAGCGATCGCGTATGCGATGGTGGCGTTGGCTTTTTATCTGCGGCCTCACGGCAATGCGGGGTGGAACGGCTTCTTGGCCGCGGCCGCGCTGACGCTTTCGGGATTCACGCACATGGCCGGCGCGCCGATGATTCTCGCACTTCTTGTGATTCCGCTGTTGCGTTGGCGTCAATCTCCGAAAGAGCTTCTCCGGCAGGGTCTTTGCGCGCTGGCCGGCGTCGTGTTGACGACTCTTCTTTTGATGGCCGTTAGCAAGGCCGTGCTGGGCGACGCGCGGATCTTCAAGCCTCAGTTCGATTTTTGGATCAGCATCGTGCAACACCCGAACTATTTACCGGACATGTGGGGCACCGGTCCAGGATTTCTAAAGACCGCGGTGCGCCTTTTCACCCCGGCCTTTCTGCTGGTCTTTGGCCCGGTGCTTTTGAAGGCGGTACGAAAACCGAATGCTATAGCATGGCCCTGCTATTTCGCATTCCTGACTTGCTGCCTGTTGTTCGCGCTTCAGGAATTCGTGATGCATCGGGTGTCGCTACGGGTTCCTTTTGTCAGCTCCTATATGTTGGTCCTGGTGTTTTGTTTCGCGGGCGTAGCGCTAGGCGAACTCTGGAACTACAAGAAAGCGAGCCCGGCGGCGAGAAATGCCGCGGCGGCGCTGGCGATTCTAACCTTGCTGCTGCCCTGCGTATATAGCGTGTGGCGGCCGGAAGGGCGGCCGGCGGTAACCGGCGAAGCAGTGTGGGGAGTGCTGGCCGCGCTCGGCGCTGCCGCCATCGTTCTTACCATTCTAGGCCGCAGGTTTGGATTCCCTCTTCGATCCTCAGCCGCCGCGCTGGTGTTGATCGCCGTCTCCGCGGGGCCTGCGATGGATCCAAACATCGGCGCTGGTTTGGGGCAACAGAAAATCCTTCACGCGTCGAACCTCTGGAGCGGCCCTGAGGCGGCCGCCTTCCAATGCCTAATGAAATTTGAGGATTACCTGAAATCTCAGGTGGATGATCCAAAGTGGGATTTGATTTTTTGGTGGGATCAGGATGAGCCGCTGGCCGCTCTCTTCAATTCGGCTGAATCGCTGTATGTGACCGGACATATCGACGTCGCCAAGACGTTGTCCAAAGGATCCGGGAGACTCTATCTTACAAATACTATGATGGTTCACCTCACAACGCATCCTGAGCGCATCGCGGAGCGTACCAAGCTGATGGCCTCCAGAGGTATCGGCGTTGGATACCAACGCCACCTGGACCTGGCGTACGCCGGGATCAATTTCACCGTGACGGTGCAGGATTTGACCATCGAAACGCCTGTTCGCTGAAGCTATACTTAATTTTCGGTAGTGGGGCAGGATGTCATCCTGCGCGCGGGTTGGTAACCCGCGCCGTTTGCGCCGATTGCCAATCGGCGCGCAGGTTAGCAACCTGCCCCACGCGCTCGGGTTTTCCAATCGTGGAATCTAAAGCGAACAAGACGGCAATGGGGTATCTCGCGGCCGTGGCGCTGCTTCCGGTCATAGTGCTCTGGCACCAGGACAACGCGCTCTTCACCGGTTACGGCTACATCGATCCGTGGATTTATTTCGGATATTTCCGCAATCTGGTGGAATTCAAACGGAACCTGTTTGTGGGGGATCCACATGGCACACGCCTTTCCTGGATCCTGCCGGGCGCGGTTTTGCATCACTTCTTTCCGCCGCTCGCCGCTACATACTTCTTGCATCTGGGCGTGCACACATTGGCCACTGTGTCGTTGTTCCTGACGCTCAAATGGCTGGCGGGCGCGCGGCGGGCATTTGTGACGGCTATGGTGTTTTCCGTCAACCCATGGTTATGGGCAGCCACGGGCTGGGATTATGTAGACGGCGTGGCCATAGCCTACTGCCTTCTCACCATGGCTCTGCTCACCTGGGCCGCACTGGTTCCCGCGCGCCGCTGGGCTTTGATCGCCGCGGGGATGGCGCTGGCCGCGCTCTTAGATACCGGAGCCGGCTGGCTGGTGCTGGCTCCAATTCTGCCCTTGTATTATGCCGGCCTGATGTGGATCTGGCACCAGACGCCGATCCAGCGTTCTTTTGTAATCCTTTTTGTGTGGTTCGGCGCGGGCTGTTTCAGCGTGGCCGTGGCTTTCACCGCGGCGAATCTTTTTTTGGACGGATTTGCCGTACGAGCGAGCTGGATTGGGCAGCCGCGGTTTTGGATGGCGATTATCGGCGCTGCCGCCTTGGCCTCGGTTCTGTTTCTTATGCGGCGGCAAATGAAACGTGCGATTTCCGGGAGTGTCCCGCTTCCGCTGATTATCATCTGTGCTTTGGCCTGGATGGCCTTGGCGCTGATTACGCGCGGTAACAATTCGCCGTGGCAAGGTCTCTGGACCGAGAATGGGCCTGCGCCGTGGCTGTTGCTCCCACTGGTAGCTGCCGTTATGGCAACAGTTGTTCTCTGCACGGAACGAAATTGGCGAAACCATCTTTCGGTACCGGCATTGTTATCCTTGCAACTTTTGTGCGTGTTGGCGTGGATGGCCTTTGCGCAGCTCAGAGGCCGCCCGGAGCTGGGCGGGTTCTACTCCGCAAACAAACTCCTGCCCTTCAGCTTCCTGGTAATTGGCGCGCGATTCTGGCCGGAGGTAGAGAAGGTCCGGTTATTGGACTACGTAATCTTCTGCTTGGCCGCCGCGGTTTCTCTAGGTTATGCATGGCTGGGCGAAGGAATGACTCTAGTAGCCGGTCTCCCCTACGCCCCTTGGGTTGCTGCGGGCGCCCTTCTTTTGCCGTTGTTTTGGGTCCGCTTTCCGGAGTACTTGATTTGCTGGCTGGGAGGATTTTTCGTGCTCACGGCTTTAGGAGCGGGCGCGCGCTACGGCGGTCTGGACGCCCACGCATTCCGCGATCAGTTGCAAACTCTGAGCATCGCCCGGCAGCGGATCGAAATGGTCCGGCGGGACAGGCCAGTCCGCTTCTGGTATGACGACCATGACAAAGCCAGGGCGGACGCGGTGGCGTTGAGCTCCACCTACGATGGGGAAGAGAGCCTGCTGAGCCACAGTTTTGCCGCGGGGCCGTGCGGCAAGCCGGTATCACCATCCACGGTGGTCGCGGCCATCGCGGCCGATCTATCCTACGGGCCAAACTTTTTCGCGTCGGCGCTGTCCGGATGTAGCGGTGGACGCGGGCCACGCGCGACGCTTATCGAGATTGACAGCTTCCACCGTGGGTCTTCCGGTTATGTGATATCGCTGATGCGAATTGAAGCGGCCACTCACTGAGCAGGACGCACCAGCACTGCAACGTCGAACACATCCACCACAGCGGATCCCGAACCGGAGTTGAAGACGACGATATCGGTGGTATGAACAAAGCCCGGCACATACAGTGCAACGCTTTGAGGCGCGGGCGAAGGAGCAATAGGTTTGGTTTTTTCGATGATCCCCTTGAATCGATCGAAAGCAGTGAATGCTATCCGGCCGCTACGCACGCGCAGTTTCACCACCACCCAGCAGGGTCCGGCCACCGTCCCGGCATGCTGCACCGGCACGCCCGCGGAGAAAGATCCGGGCCCGGGAATCGTAGTAATCCGTAACTGAGGGACGTGCTCCAGCCGGGCGCCCTGAGACGCCTGGAGCGCGGCCATATCGATGACCACGCCTTTGGCGGGCACAACGCCGGAAGGCGGAATCGCGTCGGGAGGCAAGCCGACTCCGGTGTAGCCGGGCATCTCTTCGATATCCCGGTAGAAATGCATCGCGGGGCTGTTCCGGCGGGACCACTCGAGTAGAGGCTTCCAATCGTCCAGCAGCAAGGTGCCGCGGACGCTTGAAACCTTGCGGCAAGGTCCGATGGCGCTGGCCGCAGCGAAGTAAGATTGTGGCGCAAGGACGGTGACAATCCGGTTATTTGCGTCGGGCCCATCGCCGATCGATAGAGAGGTGACGAAGACACCTTCTTGCGGCTTGCCCCAATCCGCATCCGGCTGGCACACCGCCGAAAGAACTTCGTAACCACCCTCATCATTCTGTTCGAAGCGGTAGAGTTGACCGTTCGCCGCTGCATATCCGGTGAGGGCAGGTGTGCCTGGTGAGCTGAGCAGAACGCAAGTCAGCGTTGGGTTCGTTTCAGCGAAATAGAATCCGCGAAGCTTGAGAGTCCCATCGGCATACCAACTGTTAGGATGGCCCGGAGCATCCACCGAGGAACATACTTGAATCGCCTCCACATTATTCAAATAAGTGCGGGGGTCGAATTCCAGGAATCCGAAATGCAGATCGTTCTCGACGTCGAACCAATGCTCGGCTCCGGATGAATACCATCCCCACCACCGGCCGCCGACGCGCGCGTGGAATCCCATCATGCGCTCGCCAGCGGCGTGGGCCAGCTCCATTTCATGCACTCTCGGAGAGAGTGTCAGGCGTGCATCGGCCAACGTCGGGCTGCCCTTCACCAGACAGATGGACAACACCAGCACAGCTACGGGAGCGAACGCGCGTTCGAATCTTGATGCCCATTTCGCCAAAAGGTAATGGCTCGCGACCAGCAGCCCTATGGCGATGGCCGAGGCGAAAAATACGCACTCGTGAACGATATAGTAGGGCATTTTGCGCCACACCAGAAGAAAAATGCCGATCTGTAGCGGCAATGCGGCCAGAGCCGCGCCTCGTGTCGAGCGTATGGCCGCCAGGATGGCCGTCGAAAATACCAGCAGCGGGATGCCCCAGGCCATGGCTTTGCGGATCAACTCGGGACGGTAAACTTCTCGTGACCAATTGCGGTAAAGGTCCAGATGCCTTTCCACCGACAATCCAACTCCGCCACGGCCGACGGTGTTCCGGATGGTGGTGGAGATTTCGTGAAAATGGGGAATCAGGTACAACGCCAGGTAGGGAACCAGGAACAGGCAGCCGCCCAGACACAGGGCCATCACGCGGGGCCTGGCTTCCTTCCAGCCCAGCTTCCAAATAGCCCAGATCAAATAGACTGCAACTCCGGCGGCCGCGGGACCGGCGTAATAATGCGTGCCCGAAGCCCAAACAAGAAAGAAGGCGCCCGCGCCGAGCTTGAGCCTATTCCAACCTTCTGTCCGTCCGGCTTCCAGCAATAGCAGGCCGCAGAACCACGCTGCCTGAATTTCACCCTCGGGACGCGATCCGAAGATCAGCGTGATGGTGTCCCAGCTCGCCGCCAGATACCCGATGCCAAACAACCAGCCCAATTTCACAGCGGGTGGAAATGCGCTACGCACCACGATCACAATGGACAGCAGCATCAACAGAACAGTGGGAGTGGCTTCGGCGTAATAGATGGTGAATCCCAGCCGCCATAGCAGGCCGATCCATAGCAGGTGAACCGGAGGATGGGTGATGACGGGAACATCGAAGAAGCCGTTAAAAGGGAAGACCGGAAACGTAAGACGGCCGAAGTGGGCCAGCATGTAAGGAGGGTTCAGAAACCCGAGTTCATCTACTGATCCATTTCGATCCGTAGCATACGCGGAAATCAGAACCAACAGAGCAACCAAGCACGCGAAAACGAAAATACTTCGACGGTCCGTATCCATGGTTTAGTGGGGAGACTGGAGGGGGGCTTGGAGTTGTGCTGCTCCGGTCACCTCCACTCGACTCGCTTCAGTGCGTCGGCGTGGAAATAAGGAGTGCAAGGGAGTTGGTGATCCCAGCATTGATCGCCGCCTTGCGGAACCCACACCGATTTTTCCCCTGGCGCAGTCATCAGCATGAACGCGGGAGGGTCCTTAACGCTCCAACTGTTGCCGAATTTCTTGAGGCCGGCGGCGCCAATCAGCATCGAAACGGCAATGGCTTCGATGGTGAGCCGGTGCACGAAGCCGGCGCTCCGAAAATGCGCGAAGTAAACCGCGCAAGCGATGCTGAGGCCCAGAATTCCGGCCGCGGCCAGATATCCGCTTCCGAATCGTACGTCGGGCGCGGTAAAGAACCAGTAGCCCAGCGAGAACAAGAGAGCCCCGGCCACGGTGAGCATCCAGCGGCTGATTCGCGCTCCGAAGAGTACGCAGAAAAATCCTGCCATCACGCCCGCCAGCAGCAAGCGGGCGCTCCAATCCTGTAAGGTTCTGACAGACCAATCCCGCACCCATCCCCAATTGCCCATTACCTGGTCATAGTCTATTGTGTGAGGAGTCCGGGCCCAGGATTTGATTCCTAATAGTTCATACGCAGCCTGCGCTTTTGAAACTGCCCAGGGCAGGCTGACAATGCAGGTTTGGGGAACAGGATACACGGCGCATCCGGACAGCAGAATCCCTCTCGCGAGCCACAGCCCTAAGAGCGCTCCGGCAATCCCCATGGCTGCGTACAAGCGAATGTCCGCGGTCTTCCGGTGCAGCCAGAGCATGAGAAGCGCAAGGATCATAAGTGGCGCCGCGCTCAGTTTCACGGTAACCGCAAACGCGGCGGTCAGCAACAACAGCACCAGGTTGGCATGTGGTTTGGCGGGATATGAGATCAGGATGGAAAACCAGTAGACCACCAGGACCGCAGCGAATCCATCCCCGTTCAGGACTCCGGCCCAAAACAGTTCTTGAGGCCACAGGGCCAGCGTGATTGTCGCCAACGTCAAAAACCAGAACTCTACGCTGTTTCGCGTCACCGCGCTCAGCCGTGCGTAGCAGGACATCAAAACAAAAACCAGCACCACCAGGTTCGAGATCCATCCTATTCCGGCCCGATCATCCAAGGGGGCGATCAGGAAAAGTGTTGAATTGAATGCCAGCCTTCCGTGGAGATTTCCCAAGCCTAACGTAATCGGGAACTGGCTGTTCCACATAAAAGTCTGCAGGTGGTACAAGCCAGTGTCATAGAACGTCAGAGCCTGCCTGTGCAGAAATGCTGAAAACCCAACGAAAATAGACATCGGGTTCTCTTTACACAGCTCGATCAGCTGACGGCTGAAGATAATCGCCAGCCCTATCCCGGCTCCCAACGCGATCATTTGAACGGTGGCCGTGAGCGCGGAGAAAAAGTGAACCGTGCAGCCCAGAAAGGCCAAGCACAAGAGCCCGAGGATGCCGGAGTCGCCAAGGTTCGCGGACACCCGCAACAATCTGCCCAGGCCCATTCCGTACCCCAGGCAGGCGACGATGGTCAGGACCGCGAGCAGGTAGGCCTGGAGCATGGTGTGCACTTTCCCGAACCGAAGCGATTCTGCCTGGAGCGGTGACGCAAGAGCCGATTCTACACGGTTGCTAACCTGCGCAATTCGGGCGGATTAACAATCCGCCGCAGGATGACATCCTGCCCCACCTACCTCGATCCTAGAGTCGCGGATTCACCCAGCTCTGTACGCCGTTCTCAAAACTGATGTTGCCATAAGGCGTATCGCTGGTGGAGCATCCGGTATATTCGAACAGACACTCCCAACCCTGAGCGGACAGCAATTGCTTGAGTTGGTCTTCGATCTCTTTTCCGTGTGTCCCGATGTGCAGACGTTTGACTTTGGCGTTGAGCGCTTCCGTGTTCAACTGCACGGCAGGTAATTCGTGACCCTCAATATCCATATCGAGCAGGTCCACCCGGTCAAGATCCTTCAGGATGCCGGCGAGAGTGACGGCGGGTACCCGAATTGATCGCCAACCGCTTTGGTGCAGGTTGACGGGGAATCCGCTGTACTGGCCGTCCGGGACAGAGTCGCTATTCAGGTCCTTAGATGGGACCAAAAACTGGCCGTACCAGCTGCTCGGGTGCCGGTCAAAAGCGCCACCCCGTGGTCCACCAATATAAAACAGCACGTCGCCGGGAGTTTCACATACCGCGCCGTGTATCAACAAATGCTGGTTTGGATCAATCCCGTTATTGTTGAAGTGCCGGCGCATCCACTGATACACCACCGGCTCAGCTTCCACCGCGATCAAGTGGCAGGGCATGCCGGGATGGCGCTGCTTCAGGGCACACGCCGCGCGGACCACCCAGCGTCCATATCCCGCGCCGAGTTCGATCATGGTGTACGATCCCTGTGCCGCGACCACGGATTCCAGCAGATCGATCCATTCGAAATATTCTTCATCAAACAGTGGATCGGGCGTTAATTTGCGCCCCGCCGGGTAGGTGGTCAAACCGGCTACGAACAGACTGCGCACCTTCGTCCCCAGCAGGTCCAGGCCATAGCCGGCGGGGACTTCGACATAGTGAGGCTTGAAGTGAGAAAAAACCGGGTGATGTTCCGGCATGCTCTGCAAGGGTAGATTCTACACGAAGGAAGCCGGCGCGTTCAACATTCATTTTCATTATTTCCGTTTTCGGCGGAGACATTCGGCGTGATCTCCTGTAAATTGGAGCATGATGTCTGGGAATGCACGGCTGGCCGGCCCTGATGAAGCGCACGACGCCAGAATGCTTCGCCGCGCACGTTCGGATTGGAGCAACGAAAAACTCAGCAGAAGCTCGGTAATGGTCTTCGCCTGGTTTGTGGCGTTTCTTGTTCTGGTGGCCGCTTACGGCATCGACCGGGGCGGTTGGGTGGATGAGCTAGGGTTCCAGAACCCACCCTACATGCTGGCCCACTTCGGAAAGCTGACGTTTCCGTCGTACGTGGCTGGGTGGTTCTTCGACCAGCCGGTGATCACGCATCCCCCGATTCACACTTTCCTGATCGGCTCACTGTGCCGCCTGGGCCTTACCATCTATTACGCGGAAGCCACGCCCACGGTGTTGCTTTTCCTGCTCGGGATTGTATGCATCGTACGCAGCGCATTTCCCCATGCGGTCAAGCTGGGGCTGTTGTTTTCCGTGGGATATCTCATGGCGGCGGCAAATTCCATGCCCTGGACGGAGTTGTTTGGAACGCGTCCGGAGGGGCACGTGCATGCGGCGTGGCTGTGCGGGCTGGTGCTGCTCGAATCCGGCCGGTTAGAGAACTGGAACTGGCGCAAACTGGCGGCGGGCGCGTTCCTGCTGACCTGGGCGTCCGGCACGCATTACTACGCCGCGTTTGCGTTTACGGGTGTTGCAGTATACGCCGTGTGGGTGACTTGCAGCTTGGATTGGAAACAGGCCAAGCCGCGCCTGGCTGCGTTGATTCTTGGTGGATGCCTCTTCGGCGTTCCCTATGTGGTGCTGTATCTGTGGCCCTATCGGGAGGCAATCCGGTTCGCTCTGGGAATCACTCCCGGAGAGGGCGCCCTGCGCGCTTCCATCCACTGGCACACCGAGATGTACCGGACTTGGATAAGTCTGGCCGGCCATTTGGGTCCAGCGCTGAAAGTTATGTCCTGGGGCATTCCGCTCACCGTATACACTACGGCGATCCTCGCGGCAGTGCGGTGGACGCGGGGCCTGGCGCTGGCGGCGCTGCCGCTGCAATTGTTTCTCTATCTGTTCGCGTGGCACAAGCTGAGTCCCTACCTGATACACGAGGTGGCGCTCTTCGCCGGCGCGCTGGCCATCGGCGTATTGGTGTTGCTGGATTGGCTCACCGTGCGGTTGCCGGCAATGGTCCGTCCCGTGGTCTTGCCGGCGGCGGCGCTGCTGCTGGCAATTCAGCTGGTGGCCGGAAGCCCGATGCTGAAGGCGGCCACGCTATCGATTGCGCCGCGGGTTCACGAAGCAGAAGTGGCGCGCGCCGCGGCGCGCGAGATTCTCGGTCCGGATGCGCGGGTGGGCGGCGACTGGGGCGAATGGTACGCTTCCGGCGGCGCTCACTTCTATGACACCCAAGCTGACATCCAACTGGAATATTTGGGCTACGATCCGCGCACTTACGCCTCTAACTTCGATGCCCTGGCCGATTGCCCGGATTCCTGCGTAGGGCCGCAGAAAACTTCCATCACCGCCTGGTTTGCCGACGGCACGCTGAAGCTGCGCGGTTTCTATTTTGGCGAAACCAACGACCAACTTCAGATTGTGCTGCTCAGCGTCAACCAGCCGGCGCAACTGGTGGGATATGCCAGGCGCAACAGACAGCTTTACCGGTTCCAGCAGGAATCCGGCGGCCATTACGACATGATCTCCGCGGTTTGTCCGCAGGCGCCGGAGCAGGGCCTCAACAAGTGGGGTTGGTATAACTACTGGCCCGGCGTATTTGCCACGGTGTTGCAAATTCCCGACAGCTCGCCTGAAGCAGGACGCGTACTGGTGACATTGCTCACACCTAACGATGTCGCGGAGCCGGCCGGATGGGTGAACCGCAGCTGCCGCAGCTTGTCGCGGATTCCAGGAACGCTTTCAGTGGCGGATGGCAATGCCATGATCGAGCGATTGCGCCGAACCGATATGCCCATGCGCTTCCACCGGGATCTCAGCGAAATGCCCGGCTATACCGGAGTCGGTTTGCCGCCGTCCGAGATTCCCCCGCCGAACGCGACGCGTGTGGACAACATCATCGATCTATCCAAGATTGAAGCCTGGAACAATGCGCAGTTGAATCCCGGGTCCGAGCCGCGATTGACCACGTTACCCCACATGGGCGCTTTCTGCGCGTTTATTCCCGTTCACCACGCGGAGTCCATCAGCGGGCCCTGCTGGGTGCAACTCCGGCTACGGGTGTTGTCCGGCCGCGTTGGGTTTCAGGCGATCAATGCGCGCAACGGAGTGCTGGCACACACCTTGGCCATTGGGGTGGCGCACGATCCTCAGACCATCGCTCTGCGCGTGCCCGATTTCCAGAGCGCGTCAGGTATCGTAGTCACCAACGAAAGCTTCTTTGGCGGAAAAGTGGAGATCCTTGACGCCGCGATACTGTCAAAAGGCACCGGCTCCCTTAAGAAGCTGTGAAAAAATCGGTTCGCAGGCGAAAGCGCCTGCGCCATCAACGTGGGGCAGACGCTTCCGTCTGCCAACCCCGGTCGCGGTTCCCTAGCACACCCCGAAGCAGAATCGCGGCATCCAACACATCCACCTGGGCGGGCGCATTGCCCTCGTTGAAAATGACGATGGAGGTTGCCGCGTGAAGATCCGGCACCGCCAGGACAACATCCATTGGCTGATTGCTCTTCAAAATGGCAGCGGGAGTACGGGCCAGAATTCCAGCGCGTAAATTATAGGCGGCGAAACCAATGCGTCCGGAAAGCACTTTTAGGCGAAGCTCAACCCAGCAGGGCCCTTTTACCGATTCAGCATGCTTCACAGGAATAGCTGCCGCAAAGGCACCGCCGGATAGGGGGGTGCTGACCCGGATCTGCGGTACGAGATCGATGCGGGCATACGCAGTGGTGGGCTGGATTGCAGAAAGCGTGAGTATTTGATCCAAGCGGACGGCCCCGCTGGGCGGCGTCATCGATTGCGTCAAACCTTGGCTGGTGTACCCGGGCAGATCCTCCATGTTGCGCAAGAATGCCATGGGAGTATCTCCGCTCCGCAGTGAGGCGATCAAGCTGGTCCTATCGGCCATGAGCAGAAAGCCCCGCACTTTTCCAATGCCCTGGCAGGATCGCCCGATCCACCCGGCGGGCTCGGAAAGAAGCCGTGGCGCAAGCACCGTGACCACCACGCCCGCAGGCGCCCCACCTTGTTGCGGAAGACGGAGCACTGAGGAAAACGTGCCGTCCCATCGATTCCACCAATGGTCCTGCTGAAATTCCGGAGTGACGGGACATACTGCCGAGAGCACTTCGTAATCGCCATCGGCGTGTTCTTCAAAACGGTAAAGCTGATGATTCCTGGCCGCGTATCCCACCACCTGCGGCGGGGCAGCGGCGCTCAGCAGCACCAGTTGGAGCTGCTCATTCGTTTCGCCGAAATAAAAGCCGCGGAGTTTGAGGACTCCGGCGGCGTACCAGGAGCTGATGCTCGAACGGTCAGTGACATCGCTCATGTGCGTGTATTCGGCCACCGCGTCGAAATTCGAGAAATATGTGGAAGGATTGTGAGGATCCGGACCCAGCATGTCGGATTCTATATCCCACCAATATTTCGCTCCGGACGCGTACCATGCGCCCAGACGGCCGGCTACCCGGGCTTGGGGGCCCAGAATTACGCGCGAGGCGGCCCGTGCAATGTCGGCTTCCTGCACATGCGGTTCCTCGGATACCATGGCCGCGCGTAGAGCCGGATTGCCGCTGACCAGGTAGATAGTGAGCAACGACGCCGCCACCGGCAGAAACAGCTGCCCTGGAAGTTTCACGCGGCGCCACAGCTGCTCGGCGAGAACCAACAATCCCACAGCGACGGCGCCGGCGAAGAACGCGACTTCGTGGATAAAATAGCTGGACAGTTTGTGGGAGGCCAGGGCGAAGATGAAGAGTTGGAGAGGCAGCGCGGCCAGCGCCAAACCTCGTGTGGAACGGACCAGGGCCAGGATCGCCGTGGAGAATACCAGCAGTGGAACTCCCAGCCCAAAGGGCTTTCTGAGGAGTGTGGGAACGTAATCCAGGCGCGCGAACCTTCGATACCATTCCAAGTGAGTCCGCACCGCCGCCGCAATACCCTGGTTGCCGCCGTTTGCCTGGATGGCGCTCCAGATTTTCTTGAAATACGGCACCAGGTAGAAGGCACAGTACGGGATGCCGAAGAGACAGCCGCCCACGCACAGCGCCAGGACGCGGGGCCAGCCATCTTTCCAACCGAGGTTTCTCAGCGCCCAGATTATATACACCGCGACTCCCAGGAAAGCTGCGCCTGCGTAATAATGCACACCCGAAGCCCAGGTCAGCAGGAAGGCCCCGGCAAATAGTTTGGGCCGGTTCCAGTTTTCAAGCCGGCCCGATTCCAGAAGAACCAGACCGGCGAACCAGGCGGCGTGCAATTCGCCTTCCGGGCGCGTTCCGAAAACCAACCCGAAAGTCTCGCCGGTGAGCATGAGAAAACCGATCGAAAATAGCAGGCCCAATTTGACGGGCGCTGGGAAAGCGCCGCGCAAAATCACCACAATGGCCAGGAGAAAGAAAAACACCGTGGGCGTAGCTTCCGCGTAGTAGTAGGTAAAGCCGAGGCGGCCGAGCAAGCCAATCAACCCAACGTGCAGCGGCGGGTGAGTAATTACCGGATCGTCAAAATAAACGCGATGTGCGTAGCCCGGGTAGGTCCACTTACCGAAGTGCGAGATCATGTAGCTGGGATTGTAGAAGGTAAGTTCATCCATGTCCCCGTTTCGGTCGGTGAAATAGGCGGCCAGAATAACCAGCAGCGCCACCAGGCAGCCGAACGCCAGAACTGATTTTTGAAGTCGTTGAAACGGGGGAGTTTGCTGGCTGGGAGCGGCTGGCGGGCTCTCGACGGAGCTCCACGCTGTGGTCAGCGTTTCGCGAAACGAAACCTTGGTCAGGACGCGACTCATGCTTACCAAGCCCACGGAACGCGCGGCAAAACGCGGGTTGTTACTCTGCCAGGAGAATAACAACTTCGTTTATTTGGGCGCGGCCCAAGTTATTTAAAATGTCAGATGTTTAGCAATGTATCATATTGCGCGCGAGAAGTGAACTTCCGAGTACTGTCCTAAAGGTAGGACACTATCTTTCCGTAGCCGCTGATTCTGTGTTCTTGAATTTTGTTCACTTCCAGCTTTGCGGACGAGGCAACTTATGCCCATCGGAGCGAACCACCGGATCCGGCATTTGGGACCTGGTCAAGTGTGATTCTCTGATGTCTACAATTCCGTTTGCAAGCGATCTAAGATGTTTCGATCTTCTGTTTGGGGGAAATCCGACAAGCACGCGTTTCTCCGGGAAAAGGGACCTGACCTTGGTGATCGGTTTTGCCAGGTCGCTGTCTCCGGAGATCAACAAGGCCACATCGTAAGCGTTCACAAAAGCGTCGTGCAGTAATTCACAGGCGATGTTAACGTCTGTCATCTTTTCGCTGTGGGAGGCATATTCGTGCCCGCAGAACGAGCACTTTTTTGTGGTGCGCTGGTACTGGCCATAGTGAATCGAAAGATCAGGTCTGTGGGCCTCAAGAGTCTGCAGGTACATGTGCTGGCGAGCCACTTTGTCGGCAGGGTCCGATATGCGGGAAGTAACGTAGTTCGTCTTTATGACGTTTTGACATTTTGAATTGACCAGCCGTTTAGCCATCGCGTGAACGTCCAGCCAAAGAAACCGTTCGTAACCGGCCGACTTAAGACCGAAGTACAGATTGAAACCGTCGATGTACGCCACAACTCTTTCCATTGCAACCGGTTAAAGGTAACACATTGCAAACGACGGAAAGGTATGAGATGCTCGTATTTTAACAGCCCCACGGATCGTCTCCGTGGCCCAACGCCCCCGGTAAAACGGGGGCGTTTCACTTTTGAAACGATCCAACCCTGCGAAACGCGATCTGCGACTCCATCGGCCAACGCGGAGAATTGTTTAGCCGGGCAGGCAGGCGCGCAATGCACTCTCGTTTTCGCGGAGCCATTGAAAGATATCACTGAGGATCTGTTCCGGTGTTCGATTCGGACGCCAGCCACTGAATTCCGTCAGCCGGCGGTGATCGGTGATATAGAGTGGAATGTCCGCGGGGCGAGTTTCGGGGCATATGCCGATGGGAATTGTATTTCCCGTGATGCGTTGGCAAAGCGATGTCAGATCTTGCAGCGACAAACTGCCGCTTAAGCCACCACCCACGTTGAACAATCTTCCCGCATACCTCTCAGTATTCGAAACCTGGTCCGCAATCAGGCTGGCGAGATCCTCCACGTGCAAAAGATCCCGCACCTGCTTGCCTTTTCCGCCGAATCCGATATAGCTGAGTTCGCGGCGGAAATAGTGAGCAGCCATCCAATAGGTGACCACGCCTTGATCCGTTTTGCCCATTTGCCAGGGCCCGGCAATCACTCCGCAGCGGTTGATGATACAGCGCAGTCCGTATGCGGCAGCGTACTCGGTGACCATTAGCTCGCCTGAAAGCTTGGTCATACCATAGAGCGATCGGGCGCCATCCAGCGGGAAGTCCTCGCTGATACCGAACCCGGAAGCGCCCGGGAAGGGTTGCTGGTCTTCGAGAACAAACCTGGTTGTTTCATCCCGGAGAGATAAGCCTTTGAGTTTTTCCACTGGATACACACGGCTGGTGGAGACCAGGATGAAATCGGCGCCGGTACGTCGAGCGAGTTCCAGGCAATGAAAACACCCCACCAGATTGGTCTGGATGAGATACTCCGGGGATCCCTGGTAGCCGGCCTGAGCAGAAGGCTCCGCCGAGCACTCGATGATCAGATCGAAAGTCTCCGGGATGTTCAGATCTTCCGGCGAGCGAATATCCCCATGGATGAAGCGAATGCCCGCCGCAGCCAGGCGCGGTAAGTTCAGCTCCGAGCCCCGGCGGTGCAGATTATCCAGCGCCACAATGTTCAACGCAGGAAATTGGCGTTTCAGCGCAAGCGCCAGGCTGGACCCGACGAAGCCCGCTCCGCCAGTTACCAGAATGCAATTATGCATGAATATGGGTAGTTTTCGGGCGAGGTTCGTGATCGGCCGGCCGATGATAATCGCCGCGCGAAAGATGCTTCTCCAGCCACAGGTACATCACGATGAAAAGATAGCGGCTGCCCATTTCCTTCAGCCTCAGTTTCGAGACTCCGGCCTTCCGCGTGGTCCAGTGGATGGGCACAACGGCATAGGAGTAGCCGCGTACGATGGCCTTCAACGGCATCTCGACCGTCAAGTTGAATTGCGGCGAGATCAAGGGCTGCATGCCTTCAATCACATCCCGATGGTACATCTTGAATGCGTTGGTAATGTCGTTATAGGGAAGCCGGAAAATAAACCGGATGAACCAATTCGCCAGGCGATTCAAGATCAGTTTGTGCGCGGGATAACCGGTCACGGCGGCTCCCCGTATAAATCGCGATCCAAAAACGCAATCGTAGCCTTCCAGGAGTTTTCGATAGTAGGTCACCAGGTCGTCAGGGCTATCGGATCCGTCGGCCATCACCACGGCAACCGCGTCACCAGTGATGTGATCCAGACCTAAACGAACGGCCATGCCGAATCCATGCCGGCCGGTGTTCGTAATGAGCCGTATCTCGGGATACCGGGCGGCCAGCCGATTGCCCCGCAGCGGCGTCTCGTCGGTACTTCCATCGTCGGCCACAATAATTTCGAACGGGATGTGTTGCGCCTGCAAGGTCTCAACCAGGCGCTCGAGGGTTTCCTCAAGGCAGCCTTCTTCATTGCGCGCGGGAATTACAACGGAAAGCTTCATCTAGTGGCCTTTGGCAGCGGTTTGGACACTATCTTCGCGCGGCGCTGAACGGACGCCGGCGGACCGCAGGTGCCGTTCCAGAATCTCATTCACAATCTTCGGCAAGTCGTATTCCATTTTCCAGGCGGAGAAATGCGACCGCACTTTGCGCAAATCGGAAATATAGCAGATGTGATCGCCGATGCGGTTGGCGGCCTGGTGCTGATATCGCAACGCGAAACCCATGCCGGAGAGCAGGTTGATAGTTTCCAATATTGACAAACTATTTGACCGGCCGCCGCCCAGATTGTAGACTTCGGCAACTCTGGGACGCCGGTAGAACTCCAGGAACAAACGCGCGACATCGCGGCAATGGATCTGGTCGCGCACCTGCTTTCCCTTGAAGCCGTAGATGGTGTAGGGACGGCCGGTAACCGCGCAAATGATGATGTAGGCCAGATACCCGTGCAGTTCCACCGCGGCTTGTTGAGGCCCGGTGAGACAGCCGCAGCGAAATATTCCGATGGGCATGTGGAAATACCGGCCGAACTCCTGGCACATGACATCCGCGGCAACTTTCGATGCTCCAAAGATGGAGTGCAGCGAGCCATCGATGGACATCGATTCATCGATTCCATCCCGGCCGCCGGCGTAATCGTAGCGCTTTTCCTGCTCAATTAGAGGAAGTGTATTGGGGCGATCTCCGTACACTTTGTTGGTGCTGGTAAAACAGAAAGGGGATTCGGGACAGAAATCCCGCGCCGCCACCAGCAGGTTCATGGTCCCCACGGCGTTTACATCGAAATCATCGTAAGGAATGCGAGCAGCTTTGTCGTGGGAAGGCTGGGCGGCGGCGTGGATCACAAAATCCGGCCGCTCCTGCTCGAACAGATCGCGGATGCCTTGGCGGTCCCGAATATCGAGCGGCAGATGCCGGTACTTCGGAAAAGCTTTCTTCAGATCCTCGACCACGGCCGCCGTGGTGCCTTGGGGGCCAAAGAACTCCCGGCGCATGTCGTTGTCGATTCCGGTTACGTCCCAATCCTGTTCGGAAAGCAGCCGAACGCACTCGGACCCAACCAAGCCGCCGGAGCCGGTGATTAGAGCGCGCACAAGCCTCCCGGGCTGTGGGTTAAACAGGCGTTCATTAAATTGTTCCCGTTAAAAGAAAGTATACACCGGCATGCGCCTGGCAGCATTTGGCGCAGTACCCAGCCTTAGCGCGGCGGTTGCGTAGCTTTCCTTGAAATGGCCCCGCCGGGAACGCCGTGGCCGGCGCGCTTGAACCCGGTGATATGGTATCGAAAGCTTATCTCGAAAATGGCCAGGACAGCCTTGAACAGATCGATGAAACGAAGTTTGGACACGCCCTCATTGCGGCCCACGTACGTGGTTCTGAACTCGGCTATGCGCAGACCCTGGCGCAGCCACAGGGCCAGCACTTCGGTGAGGTAAATGGGACTGGCATAGCGGATTTCATGGCCGGCAATCGTTTCACCTGTCGTCCGGGAATAGAACCGGTAGCCGTTACTGTAGTCGTGTATTCGCGGGCTGATAACGGCGCCCACGGCGAAACTGCACACCCGGCTCACCATCAGCCGGCCCCAGGGGCGGTTGGTTACCTGGCTGCCCGGCACATACTTGGACGCAATGGCCACGTCGCACTCGCCGCGCATTATCCGGCCGGCGCCCTCCAGAAGCTCCTCCGGACGGTGTGACAGATCGCCGTCCATTTCCACAAAAGCAAAGTGCGAGGTATTGGCTAATCCCCACAACAGGGATTGGTGCAAGGCGCTGCCCCGTACGGAGCCCCGGGCATTTTTCACGCGCTGGATCAAATGAAGATTGCTGCCCGGGCGCGCCAGGCGAGCTTCCAGGTAGGCCACGGTGCCATCCTTGCTGCCATCGTCGACAATGCAAACGGTATGGGGAATCGAGCGCAGAACTTCGTCGATGCGGTCCAGCAGTTCCGCGATATTGGCGCACTCGTTCAGGACAGGTAGCAGGATGCAAATACCCTGGTGGCCGGCGATGGTCGGTGCGCTCAAGATGGTATTCCCTTACTCTGGCGCGTTGGCAGGCGGAAGCGCCTGCCCCACTAGCTGCCCCTTAGTCGCCTTCGGCTGCTAATACGCGTTCTTTGTGGGCCCCGTATCCTAGCGTCAGATACTCAACGGCATCCTCGAACTTTTCGCGGGGAAGAATGCGCCAGCAATCCAGAACAACCGGCTTTGCGCCCTGGCGCTTGAAATCCTGAGGCGTCAACTTCTTGAATTCGGGCCAAGGCGTGGTAATGGCCAGGACATCGGACTGGCGGGCGCACTCGGCGGGTCCGGCAGCGAACGTTACACCGCCGTCCAACTGCTCCCGGGCACTGTCCATGGCTTCGGGATCGTAGACCACAACTTTCGCGCCGGATTGCAGCAGGTACTTGGCCAGCGCGACACCCTGCGACTCCTCAATGACGCCGGTATCGGGCTTGTAGGACAATCCCAAAACTCCCGCCGTACCGCCCTTTGGTAAACGCGCCAGAATCATCGCACCCAGGCGCGGCACCTGCTGGCGATTGAGTTGATCGGTGGCTTCCGCCAACAGCGCCGGCGCTCCATTGGCGCGCGCCAGAGCGGAAAAAGCGACATTATCGCGAGGGAAGCAGGGGCCGCCGTATCCGAGCGCGCCTTTGAGATATTTCTGTCCGATGCGCGTATCGCAGCCAATCGCCGACGTCACTACGTCCACATCCGCACCGGGCAGCGTTTCACAAACCTGCGCCAGCATATTGGCGTAAGAGATGCGGGTGGTGACGAATGTATTCACCGAGAGCTTGGTCAGTTCCGCGTTCACGAAGTTCATGCGCTTTATTCGCGGATTGCTTTCGCAAACGCCCTGGTAAAACTCTTCCAGGATGGCGCCGGACCGCTCATCCGATTCGCCAATCAGGATCATGTCGGGGTTGAGCATGTCGCGAACTACGTTGCCCAGCGCGATGAACTCGGGGTTATAACAGAGCCCGAAACCGGGGCCGCATTTTTTGCCCGTGATCCGTTCCAGGGCCGGCAGCAGCGTGCCTCCCGTGGACCCCGGCATCACCGTGCTCGAAAGAACAACGAGATGCCATTTCCCCTTTTTTCGCAGCGCCGCGCCGATCTCTTCGGCGGCCTTCATGACATAGGTCATGGAGAAGCGGCCGTCCGGCCCGGAGGGCGTGGGAACCATGATCATGGTGACGTCGGTGGCCAGAATAGCTTCTTCATAGCTATGTGTGGCGGAGATGCGCTCGCGGCTGCCGTCGATCATCTCTTGTAAGCGCGGCTCCTTCACCGGAGCTTTGCCGTCGTTGATCGCGGCGACAGTGCGAGGATTCAAATCCACACCCACCACCGTGTGGCCCTTGTGCGCCATCACGGCTTGCATGGGTGAACCCAGCTTTCCCAATCCGATAATTGAAATATTCATGCGTATTTAATTTACTCCTGTCGAACAATCGGCATGCGCCATCCGGTACCAAAAGCGCGCGAAGTGACTTTGAGCACCGGCGCCGCCTGCTTCCTTTTGAATTCCGCCATGCGCACCAGCCGCAGCACCCGGCGGACCGTGTCTTCATCATAGCCACTGGCGATGATATCTTCAGCCGACTGGCACTGTTCGATGTGCAGCTCCAGAATCTGATCCAGCAGATCATAGGGAGGCAGACTGTCCTGGTCGGTCTGGTCGGGGCGCAGTTCGGCCGAGGGCGCTTTGGTGAGAATGGCTTCGGGGATATCCGGTTTGATGTGGTTGCGCCAGCGCGAGACGCGGTAGACCATCATTTTGGGAAGGTCCGCGATTACCGCCAGGCCGCCGTTCATGTCGCCGTATAGCGTGCAGTATCCCACCGAGATCTCCGATTTGTTGCCGGTGGTGAGCAGCAGGGAACCGAACTTGTTGGAGAGCGCCATCAACAAATTGCCGCGAATGCGCGACTGAATATTTTCCTCAGTGACCTCGGATGCCCGGCCCTGAAATGCTTCCCCCAGCACGCCGTCGTAAGTCCGCATGATATCGGTGATCGGCAAAGTCAGCGTATGAATGCCGAGATTGCGTGCCAGTTCCACGGAATCATCCACGCTGCCGCTGCTCGAATAGCGCGAGGGCATCAGTACACCCAGGACATTTTCGGGGCCCACGGCTTCCGCCGCGATGGCGGCTGTCAGGGCTGAATCGATGCCGCCGGAGAGGCCCAGCAGGACTTTCGAGAAGCGCGTCTTCGAGACGTAATCGCGTACTCCGAGCACTAAGGCGTGCCAGATTTCGGCTTCCGTTTGGAAGTCATCGTCGGACACGGAGCCCGAACTTTGCACTTGCTCTCCCAAGCCCAGGTCCGCTACCAGGATGTCTTCTTCGAAGCCTTTGGCGCGGGCGACTAAGCGGCCTTCGCGATCGAAAACCGAGCTTCGGCCGTCGAAGATCAGATCGTCGTTGCCCCCCACCTGGTTCACATAGGCCACGGGAAGGCTGTATTTCTGAGCCATGTGGCTAAGCATCCGCTCCCGCAGCACCTGCTTGCCGGCGATGAATGGCGAGGAGGAAAGATTCAGGATGGCCTGCGCGCCCGACTGCGCCAGCACTTCAATGGGATCCTGATGGTAACGGCGGCGTTGCCAGAAGTCTCGATCGTTCCACACGTCTTCACAGATGCTGATGCCCAGGCGCCAACCGTTCAATTCCAGAATCTGCGGACCGATGGTTGGTTCAAAATAGCGGTCTTCGTCGAAAACGTCATAGGTAGGCAGCAGGGTCTTGTGAAAGGCAGAACCCACTTCGCCATGCTGCAGCAGTACCGCGCTATTGAATAACGGCCGGCCCATTTCCGAGGGATTGGGCGTGGCCACGCCTACCAGAAGCGGCGGCGCCGAGCGAAGTTCGGTAGCGATTTCGCGCAGTGCTTGGCAAGAGCGCCGCACGAATCCCTGGTTCATCAGGAGATCGCGCGGCAGATATCCCATGAGCGCCAATTCCGGCGTAACAATCAGGTCCGCGCCTTCTTCCTGAACCTGCCTGGCGCCACGGATGATGAGGGACGCATTCCCGGCAATATCGCCGGCAGTGGGATTTATTTGCAGCAGGGCAACCCGCAAGAGATTGGAACTCAATTTTATATCGTAACCTGTTTGTAGGATGAATGCGTAGGCCAAAGCGATACAACGCGAAAAAGGAAGTGCGGGCCCTGGCGCGCGAGCGAGTGGGGACGGTTCCGTCCCGCAAAGTTATGGTTCCAAAGAACTTAAGGAAAAAGCCCAAGCACAAAAAGCCGCCCGGGGAAGAATAAAGACGCTTCTCGTTTCTCGTTCCTCGTTGGGTCCTAACGCTGAACGAGAATGGGTTTAGCTGCTGGCGCCGCCCCCGCTGAACAACGATCCGATAATCCGGAAGATCAGCGGGATCAGCCACGCGGGCGTGATGGCCGCGAAAGCCTTTCCTTTAGAAGAGCCCGTCAGTGCTGCTAGCGACAACGCCAGAATCACCAGGCTCCAAATCTGGAAAATCGAAAAGAAGTTGAGCAGCGTCAACAGAACGCCGTGCGCGGGTATGAAGATGTCCAACCCAAACGCCGGGCTCATTTGCTCCTGGGAGGTAATCTCATCGCCTTTGGTCCGCAGCACGATATAAGTGGCGATGTATTGGAGCGACGCGATCAACGAGCAGGCCATCATGAGCGAAAAGATATCCCGGAACTTGGCCCGAACACCCACAATGGAACCGGTCACTCCCACCAGCCAAGCGCCCAGCATGGTGAACAAGACGATAAAAACCGGCACCAGATACACGAAGACCTGGGTAATGGTGTGGGCCATGTTTCTGGCATTTTCCAGCCGTTCCGGCGGGACATTCTGCTGGGCCAGCCGGACTTCCGCCAACTGCAGCGTATAGGGCATCATGAGGTAGCCGAACACGACGAAAATGATGCTCACAATGATCAGCGGCCATAGCCAGGACAACTTCGCTTTAGCCGCTTTCGCCAAGCCGCCCGGGTCCACGAACACATTGAACATGCCAACGATGCCGCTTGCTACGCTGGGATTCTCATCCGCCATATCAGCCTCCGTTCCAACGAACGTTTCCAACAACCCTTTTCCAACAACTTGGAATCGAGTATCAAAAGATTATACCTTTTGCGGTACGCTGTGAGTTCGGTCCATCCAAATGAAATTCACAATTCTGCTTTTTGCCCTCGCCGCGGCGCTCGATGCCCAACTCGCCGCGCCCAACCCGTCCGGTGTGAGCATGGGCCACTATCATCTGTACAGCCCGAATCCCGAGGCCCAGAAAAAGTTCTGGGTGGACGTGTTGGGGGCGCGGGAAACCAAGCTCGGCGGCATTCAAGTATTCAAGCTGCCCGGCGTTCTGATCATGCTGGATAAGGCGGACCGCAGCGGGGGAACGGAAGGCTCGGTCATCAATCATATCGGGTTCAAGGTTCGCGACCTTTCGGCGGCGCTGGTCAAGCTGGAAGCAGCCCACATCCCGATCGTGGTTCGCAATCCGCCCCAGGCCATGGTTCTGGCCCCGGACGGCATCCGTGTAGAGCTGACCGAAGACACCACGATTTCCGAACCAGCCATCAATCACCACATTCATTTCTACGCAACCGATGTTGCAGCCATGCAGAAGTGGTACTCAACAACATTTGGAGCTACTCCCGGTAAGCGCGGGAAGTTCGAAGCCGCGGACCTTCCCGGCGTGAATCTTTCCTTCACCCCTAGCCCGGCCGCTCAGGCCCCCACCAAGGGCCGAGTGTTGGACCATATCGGATTCGAAGTGCAGAATCTGGAAGCATTCACGAAAAAGCTGGAAGCGGCCGGAGTGAAGTTCGATGTTCCGTTCCGCAAGATACCTTCGCTCGGAATCTCGCTCGCGTTTTTGACGGATCCTTGGGGCACTTTCATCGAGCTTACCGAGGGTTTGAATAAGCTCTAATAGAGAATCTTGCTTTCAGACGACCAACCTGCGCCCGAGTCCCCCAATAGAGGACCAAAGTTGGGTACGGCGCTGGCGTGTTATGGCCTAATCGCACTGGCGGCGGCATTCACTTTGGATGGGAAGTTCCGGCTGGTGGTATGGATCTTTCTGGCAGGCCTAGCGGCAAGAACGTATCTCCACACTTTAAGAAAGCCTTAGTCCCTCAAGTTCCGCCAGTACAGCCCGATATGTGTAGAAGGGAACGCGGGTTGGATCGTGTTCCATTTTGAAACGCCAATACCGATTCGGTATCAGCGAGATGGGCTATCGGTTCCATTACGAGATTTCCATCCTCAAGTCGGACTTTAGTACTTTGGATGCACTACCCGGTTCCTCATATCGGACCTACGGCGCATCCCGTTGACCCTGGGGACGATCCTGTACGCGTTTCGAGAAAACATCTCAGCGTCCCTGAGCGTTCTTCCCTACGCCCGAGTCTGGCGACTCGCTTGCTCCTATAGCCGCGTCCGAAATGATCAAGCCACTCAAGCAAACGGGGAAGGGGAATCAGATTTCAATGAAAGCGTCGCTGAAAATAAAGACCGCTCATAGCAGCCAGGCAGCCAGGATTGCCCGGCGGGATCGTATCGTCATTGAGCATCTTCCGCTGGTGAAAGCCATCGCCATCCGCGTGCATGAGAACCTGCCGGTGCACGTTGACCTGGACGACCTGGTTCACGCCGGCGTCCTCGGCCTTTTCGACGCGGCCAGCAAATTCAACCCCGACAAGCAAGTGGCATTCTCCAGTTATGCCAAGCACCGCATCAAAGGCGCCATCCTGGACAGCCTGCGCCAGCTGGACTGGGCCTCGCGCGATCTGCGGCGCCGCCACAAGCAGGTGGAAGCGGCCACGCGCGAACTGCAAGCCACGCTGCAGCGCACACCTACGGAATCCGAAATCGCCCTGAAGCTGGGCGTGGATGTGGATCGTTGGCGCCAGATGATGGTAGACCTGCGCAGCGTAGGTTTGATATCCGCTTCTTCGCGCGCTCCGGAACATGACGATCTTCCCGCTCCGGATTTCCCCAGCAAACCCGAAACCCAGCCCGACAACATGTGCTCACACGAGCAAATGCGCTCCGTTCTGGGCGTCGCCATGAAAACGCTTCCGGAACGCTATCAGAAAGTGGTCTTTTTGTACTACACCAACGAAATGACCATGAAGGAAATCGGCGGCATCCTCGGCATCAACGAAAGCCGCGTCTCGCAGATTCACAAATCCGCACTGGAAAAGATGCAGGTGGTGTTGCAGGCCAACGGCATCCACTCCGTCCACGCGTTCTGAGCCGGCCGCTCGCTGTTTGTTAACGGGGGTGAGCTGGAGGCTACCTCCGGCCCGCGGACCTCGCGGCCTCGTCAACACTTTCCGAAAACCTGGAGTTTTTCAAGGCAGCGTCTTCGTTCCCGCCGTTCTCGGCGAGGTAGTCTCCCAGGGCCTTAACAAAAACCTTTCTTGCCGCGTCGAAAGTCCTTCCTGCAACTTCGTTAATTTCTGTTAGCAGCTTCTGCGCTACGCTGGCCTTACGCTCCTGAGCACTCGCGGAGGAGACCAGCCTGTCGATGGCGTCCTTCTGGCTCAGGCAGACAATACGCGCTAGATAGTAAGCGCCCTTTCTAAGGGAGGCTCGCTCTCGTTTGTCCTGTATGCGGGCGACGCCCTTCCGACACACCTCCTCCAAACAATGCGCGACGAGGGCTCAAGGGCCCGCGCGTTAGTGTTTTCGTCAGGTGTAAAACCGTCGGGTAGTTGACCCGGCTCGCTTTCTCCTTCGGGGCCACGAAGGTTAAACGTTTTGTAGTATTCGTCCCCTTCTCTAAAGAACTCACGTCGAGCGAGCGAGTTCCGCAGCTTGGAAGACGACCCTTTGAATACCGCCAAGAACGCCATCGCCGCTTGCTCCTTGCTGAAGACCTGCCCGTTGGGAGGCGTAGGCAACGTCTCCCCCTCCTTGCGCTCATACGCGATACCGTACTGGCGGAAGATGTCTTGGAGCGTCTTCTGAATGGGATCGTTCGACAGCAGGTCCTCTGGACGAATCGCGTTCTGAGAGTTCGTCGCGATGATTAAGGCGTTCAAGAAGGCGCTGTTGGTTGGGTCTACCTGGTAGATTCGCACGCCCACGTTTGAGTTACCCTGAAAGCGGTCCTTCAGCTCCGGCGCGTATTTCGCGTGGTAGAGTGCATTGACGGTCTGGCATCCGTTGATTATTTGCATGCCCCTTAGCCTGACTTTCACCTTGTGTTTGCTGGGGGGCAAGTCCACGTCCATCGTGTCGGCAGTTATACTGACGCCATTGTTCATGAATCCAAACCACGCGCTCTGATTGCTGGTAATCGTACCAATGATCTTCCGATTAACCTCCTTCCCCGCGCCAAGGAAAAGCCGGACGTTCTTCTCATAGAGCTCATTGTTGCTGTATAGATCAGCCAGCCAAATCAGCTGATTGACGTTTACGAACCCAACCAGGACTCGAATTGGCATCCCGTTGGGGTTTGTACCAATATCTTGGTAAAGGAACGGTTCTGGACCCTTTCAGCGTCTAGGTCCAAGGACTCCTCCTGGATTGGGATGCGACCGTGAACGCAAAGGTTATAAATGTCCAACGCTCCGTACGTCTCAAAGGTGAAACCGTAGGTTTGGCGATCATTGGCGAACGTATCCTGAATTTCTCGAACTTTCGCGGCGTCCGTCGTTGACACATTTTGACCATTCACAATGAAATAGCACTGAATTCGAGTGCTAGCACGCTTGTTGGACGAACGGGCTTCCGCTAGAGCCTCCCTCACCTCCTTGAACGCTTCCAGGGTTTGTGCATCCTGGAGGTCCCCGTGAAGAAAGACACGATTCATCCTGTCCACGAACGCGTATAGCTCCTTGGTTGAGATACCCCCGCTATAGTCCTCTTTGTACTTGAACTGCAGAAGCTTCAACTGTATTTCGTCGCCATTGTCGACGATCATGTACGAGTCCAGCAGCTCCTCGGATTTACCGGTCCGCTTCCTGTCAACGTGCGTTAGCTTCTCGAATAATTCGTCGTCGTAGAGGTAGGTTATCTTCTGAACCGCAAGATACTCGAAGAGCTTCGAATATTCCGTGCGCTGAATGCCCCAAGACGGGTTACGGTTCGCCAGCTGTTCCATCTTCCGCTTCAAATACTCCATCTCTTCGGCGGATGGCTTCACGTCGGCAAATGACTGCTTGGTTTTTGGCATGTCCTGGCTTAGAATCCCCTTCTTTCCGACAGAGCGCGTGGCGTAAGAATCCATGACGACGCTCGCCGCACCACTGCAATTATAGTTTGGAATCGACAGCGATTGGGGCTTGAAGGATGGTCACCCCGGCATCGGAAAACCGAAAGCCGCGTCTCGCAGATTCACAAATCCGCACTGGAAAAGATGCAGGTGGTGTTGCAGGCCAACGGCATCCACTCCGTCCACGCGTTCTGAGCTACTTTGAACTTGACCCCGGCGTAAGCACCAGCGTGCTCTCCGCCACAGATTCCACCTTTGCGCGCGAATAGAAGATCGGAAAATATTTTCCGCGCGCCCACAGCTCGTAAAGATCCCGATAATGAGGGCTATTGACGTCCCCGGACTGGCCGGGACTATTGAGCCCGACGGAATTGTCCCAATTCTCCGTATCGGCGATGATCTTGAACGATCCTCCGGCAATCTGGTTGTCGCCCAAAGCGTACGTGGCCGTGATGGTATAGCTGTCTCCGCCGCGCGGAGCATGGCCCACGTCGAACGTCTCTTGAAGATCGGGAGTAACGGCATCCGACATTGGGCTGAGAATGTGCGCGTAATGAAATGAGCCCAGTTTCCACTTCTCCATATCCGGGCCGAAGCGTCGCGACAGTTCGGCCACCGCTTCACCCAGGCTTTTGATGAGCAGCGCGTTGCGGGCTGCGATGGGGTACGCACCGAAGCGCCCGTCCGGGGCGTACATCCAGCTCACTATTTTGGTCATCCAAGGGGCGATAAACGCTTCGGCGGCCTTTGGCACCACCACCGCGCGAACGTTCGCTTCCAGCCGCTGCTGGAACATTTCGTACACCCCTGCCTCCACCGAATCTTTGTCCAGCACGAAATTCCAGTGAAGCAAACGCGCGGCGGCTTGCTGCAGCGCCGCGTTCGGCATTTCCAGATCGCGCAATAACGGAACCAGGCTGCGCGCCGGAAGGGAGAGATCGCTATTCTGCAGCTGAACCATATCGGCAACAGAAAATCTCCGGCCCGAGCTCAGAAACTCGGCCACGCTGAGCGCACGGAACGCATCGCCCCAGGTGTAATGCAGAGCGTCTTTATAAGGCCAGCCGCGCGGGATCTGGTATTCGTTGGAAGTGTTGTAAAACCCTTTTTCGGGGTTCAGCACGTGCGGCAGTTCTTTGATGGGCAGAAAGCCGTTCCATTCGTAGCGGCCGTCGCCGGGCACCGGGACCAGGCCGCTCCAGTTCGGACGCCGCGGGGCGATTCCAACGGCCTGGTATCCGATGTTGCCGTCCCGGTCCGCCCAAACCATGTTTTCGGCCGGGATGCGGCTGTAGCTGCACGCATCCAGAAATTCCTGCCAGCTATGCGATTGATCCATGCGCAGGCTGGCCAGATAGGGCGCGCCTCCCACTTCGCGCCACGCCGCGCGCACCGCGTAGGCCTTGTGATGAGCGACGTCCTCGAAAACCACGGGGCCGTGGCGGGTGTATTTCAATTCCACCGACACCGGCGCTGCGCCCTTCACGGGTATCGATTCCCGGATGATCTTCATCGATTCCCAGGCACCCGAATATTTGTACTGCGAGGGATTGGCCGGGTTTGTATCGTAGACATACAGATCTTCGCTGTCGGTTCCGAAAATTGTCAGCCCCCAAGCCGCGAAGTCGTTGTGGCCGATGGAAACGCCGGGAAGCGCGGGCTCTCCGCCGCCGATCACGTTCCAGCCGGGCGCCACCAAATGGACCCAATAACGCAGCGACGGCGCCTCCAGATCGCGATGCGGGTCGTTCATCATAAGGGGGTATCCGGTCGCTGCCAACTTTCCACTCACCACCCAGTTATTGCTGCCGTTGTATTTTGCCGGATCAAACCCAAGGCCGAGATCGGCAACAGGCTTCGGATTGCGGTATTCAGGCAATACTTCATCCGCGGTGAATTTGAGCGGCGTGCGAAACGCGTGATACAGGTCCAGGAGCTGGTCCGAAAGCAGCGACGTGTCGATGACCGGATCAATTTCGAGATTCGGATCGGCTGGCTGAAAGTACTCAATGTCTTTTACCTTGTCGACGCCGATGGTCTTTATCGCCAGTGCCGTGCCCAACTCTTCGTCAATGTTTCCGAGCAGGGCGTTGAAACGCGAGAGCACTACGGCGGGCGTCCACTTGCCGGGCCGGATGCCAAGCATCTTGAATTCCGGCGTGAGCAGCGCCAGATTCTTTTCGGTTTCACCGATATAAGCGTTGATGCCTTTGACAAAAGCCTCGATGATGGCCGCGCTGCGCGGGTGATACCAGTTGAGTTCATTGCCCAGGTCGCCGCGGAATTGAAACAGGCGATCGCCGATATCGCGCTTCAGTTCCTTTTTGCCGAGGATCTCGGCCACGGTACCGGTGGCCTGCCGTCTCCACATCTCCAGCTGGAACAATCGATCCCGCGCGACGTTGTAGCCTTGCGCGAAAAACAGGTCCGCCTCGTTCTTGGCGTAGATATGCGAAACGCCCCAGTGGTCCTTGATGATTTCAACCGGCTGGCTGAGACCGGGGATGAGGAGCGTCTCAGGCGCAGGAGTTGCCGCGCGCATGGCCACTGCCACCGCGATGAATCCGAAGGTCCGGTACGTGACGTTCATTGATTCGCCAATATATCTCACTTCTGCCCCTCAGGCCCAGCGCCGAATTGCAGCCCCGCGCGTCAGTGAGGGGACATACGCCCGCCCCTCTATCCGTCTGCTAATATATCTAGAAAATCTCGGGAACACGATGAGTAAAGAAGACAGCATTGAGGTAACCGGAACTGTCGTAGAAAAATTTCCAAGCGGTTTGTTCAGTGTGCAACTGGACCAGGATCGGATCGTGCTGGCCCACCTGGCCGGTAAGCTGCGCCGCAATCGCATTCGTGTTCTGGCCGGCGATCGCGTCACTCTGGAGCTCTCGCCCTACGATTTGACAAAGGGACGAATCACTTACCGGCACAAGTAGAGTGTCTCCTCAGCGATTCCCCTTAATCTGTTCATTTGTCACGGATAACGGCAGCCAGCAACGGACTCTTTCGCAACCTCGCAGGCGTTCCAGCTGAGTGCTCGCTCGCATAATAGAGGCGTGAGCGAGACTCGATCCAGGAGGCAGCCCTCCGCCCGTTCCAAAACGCGGTTGCGCGAATCGGCCCCCGAATCGGCCCCCGAATCGGCCCCCGAATCGGCCAGTGACATCGCAACGGCATTGTCGCGGCGGCTGGTGGGGCAGCCGGCCGCGATCGACGCCATTGTCCCCTTCGTGGAGATGCACCGGGCTTCGCTTGCTCCCGAAGGGCGGCCGGCCGGCGTGTTCCTGTTGCTGGGGCCCACGGGAACGGGAAAAACCAAGACCGTAGAGGCACTCGCCGATGTGTTGCACGGGAGTCCCAAGAAAATCCTGAAAGTGGATTGCGGCGAGTTCCAGATGGAGCATGAAGTGGCCAAGCTGCTGGGCGCGCCGCCGGGCTATCTGGGTCATCGCGAAACACAACCCTTACTCACCCAGCAGAAAGTAAACGGAGCCAGCAGCGAATCGTGCGACCTTTCCATTGTGCTGTTCGATGAAATCGAAAAGGCCGCGGCTTCGGTGGCGCGGCTGCTGCTCGGCGTCCTGGACAAGGCGGTGCTGCGGCTGGGCGACAACACCAGCGTCAACTTCGAAAAGACCATGATTTTCTTGACCAGCAACCTGGGCGCTCGCGCCATGAACCGAGAGCTGCATCCGGACTTCGGATTTGAGGCATTGGTGGGGGCGACGTCCCGAAACTTCCGAAAACTTCAGACCATTGGGATGACGGCGTTGCGGCGGAATTTTTCTCCGGAGTTCATGAATCGGATCGATGCCGTGGTCACCTATCAGCCGCTCAACCAGCAGGCGCTGGCGGCCATCCTGGACCACCACGTCCAGGACTTGCAGCAGCATCTTGACAGGCGGCTGGGATTGAACACGTTCCATCTGGAAGTCCCTCCGCGCACGCGGCGCTTCCTGCTCGAAAGGGGTACCAGCAGCGAATATGGAGCGCGGGAGCTGAAGCGGACCATCCAACGGCAACTGATCCAGCCGCTGGCGTCCCTGATTGCCGCCGGCGAGATCTCCCCCGGCGCACGTATTCGTGCCGATCTCATTCCCCGGAAAGACGGTTCATCGGTTCTTCGGTTGTTCGGTTATTCGGTTCCCCGGAGAGATCCAGTCGATGGTTTCCGAGACACTGTTGTGCTGGGTGGGGAAAACATCTAAGCGGAAACGTACGTGACTTGATAATGGCCGATAGGACATCGCGCTCCCCCCTTGAAGCTCCGTCCCGGTGAGATCCGTCGATTTCACGTCGCTTCCATCTGCGATGGTCAGAATCCCTTTTTGCGCGTTTCGGATGACCGGCGATTCGCCGTCCCATTTGAGCTGAAGATCGCTGCCCGATTGTCTGACGCTCAAGGCAAGCTGGTAAGGCGGACGCGGCGAACGAACGCTGAGCGCGGCCTGGTAACCCAGCAGCACTCCGATCAGCAAGAGGATGATGGGAAGTACGGGCCAGCGCCGCCGGCTCCGTGGAGCAGCAGCCGCGATAGGCGCGGCAGGCGGGGTCTCCGTTCGAACGGGAGTAGAAGTATCACCCGGCGCCAGCGCGCTACGGCGGAATGGAAACTCAAGCAGGGGAGCGCCATTCTGAAAAGCTCCCTGTTCTTTGAAATAAAATCCCGCGACGCTGGGCTTGGTTGCAAACGGCCGGATGAGCAACGCTATAGTCGCGGGCTCGGGAAAGGATTTCGAGAGCAGGTCTAGATCTTCTTCGGAAAGCCCGACGCCATCGCGCGTGTGGCTGCGGAAATAGCCCACGGGGCTTCGCGATAGCTTCACTGCCGCCTGGAACGTTTGCAGATCTTCGGGGGACAGACGGAAGGAGGGGCCGCGCTTGTACTGGATGGGAACCAGCAGGTAATCTTCCACGCGCACGACCGTCGCGGCGCTGCTGGGCTCAACAATGGATGACGAGCCGAGCAAAATGCCGCCCACCTCCACGCCGCGGCGTGGCAGGGCACCGAATCCGCGCATGACATCCTGCTGCAGCCGGTCCACGACATCGAGACTGAGCTGAATAGAAATCGGCTTACCCGGGACTTCCCAAATATAGAAACCCGGAATCGGCACGCAGTTTTATCGTAGTCTGACTGTTAGTGGAACTCAAGTGAGCGGGTCTCTTTATGTCGTGGCCACTCCCATTGGCAACCTGGAAGATATTTCTTCGCGGGCCATCCGGATTTTGGGCGAAGTAGACATCATCGCCTGCGAGGACACGCGGCACACGCGCAAGCTGCTGGATCGCTACGGTATCTCGCGGCCTTTAGTCAGTTATCACGAGCACAACGAACAGCAGCGCGCCACGGAGCTGTTGGCCGATCTACAAGCTGGAAAAAACATCGCGCTGGTGTCCGACGCCGGAACGCCGTTGATCGCCGATCCAGGGTACCGGCTGGTGGAGCAGGCACGGGAGCAGGGTATTGTTGTTTCTCCCGTGCCGGGCCCAAGCGCGCTCATCGCCGCTCTGAGCGCTTCCGGATTGCCCACGGATTCGTTCCTGTTTCACGGATTTCTGCCGGCCAAGCAGGGACAACGCCGGAAACTTCTGGAAGAATTGAAGACGCTCAAAGCCACGCTGGTGTTCTATGAAGCCCCGCACCGCATTCTGGAGACTCTGGAAGACATCGCTGCGACACTCGGAGAACGCAAGGTGGTTTTGGCGCGGGAGCTGACTAAAATTCACGAGGAGTTTCTGCGCGGCACGCCTCAGGAACTGCGGTCGGCGCTGGCGGAGCGCCCATCGGTGAAAGGCGAAATTACGGTGATGGTGGCCTGGCGCGAATCCAGCGCAAGCGACGACACGCCTTTGGATGCCGCAGTGGAGAAGCTGATGCAGGCTGGTGTCCCGCGCATGGAAGCCCTCAAAACAATTGCGCGCGAACGCGGTCTTTCAAAGCGCGACGTTTACAAGAAGCTACTTGACGCTGATTGAATAGGGCATCAATTTCAGGAATCCGCCTTTGGCCAGCGCGCTGATCGGCAGATTTCCCAAAGCCTGCTCCAGCTTTGACTCCAGCGCATTCGAGTCATCAGCGCGGCCAAAGAGCATATCCAAAATGCTGCGCTTGCCTGGATACGGCACCAGCGTAATCCGGTCCGTAGCGGCGATGTGCGCGCGCTGCCGCACCAACTCTACCGCGCGATCCAGACCGCCCAGGTCATCCACCAGCCCGTTTTGCTTGGCTTGCGCGCCCAGCCACACGCGGCCTTGCGCGATGGGTTCAATCTGGTCGAAGGTTTTTCTGCGGCCTTCGGCCACGCGGCTTACAAACGATTTGTAGAACGCGTCAATCTGGCCGCTGAGTTTCTGGCGTTGCTGATCGTTCAAAGGCGCGTAGTCTGAATCCAGATCGGCAAATTGCCCGCGCTTGAGAATTTGTTTGTTCACTCCGATCTTGTCGTAGAGCCCATGCAGGCTCATGCGGGCGTAGATCACTCCAATGGACCCGGTCAGCGTATTCGGATAAGCCACAATCGGATCGCCCGTCATGGAGATGAAATAGCCGCCTGAGGCCGCCAGATCGCTCATTGAGATCACCACCGGCTTCTTTTTGCTGAGGTTCTTGGCTTCGTGGAGGATATCGTCCGATGCCACGCCGTCTCCGCCCGGCGAATCCACGCGGATGATGACGCCCCGAATGCTGGAGTCGTCTTCCACTTGCTTCAGCAGCTTGGTGAACGCGGCCGCGGTGATGCCTTGATCGTCAGAGCTGGAGTTTCCGGATCCTCGCGTAATCTCCCCCTCGCCAATCACCAGCGCGATGCGCCGGCTCACACCACCCGAAAGCGGCGTCGTTTTGCTATATGCCCTGGCGGACAGCCTGGTCAGCTCGGTTTGCTTCAGCCGGATCTTCATTTCGTCGGCGGCCTGGTCTTCATAGCCAAAGGCATCAATCAGACCGTTGGCCAGCGCCTCATTGGCCATAAACGGTCCTTGATCGATCATGGCGCGCACTGCATCCACCTGCTTCTTCCTGCCCTCGGCTACGGTATCAATCAAGTTTCCGTAATACTGATCCAGGATCTGATCCAGCACTTCATGCGTCTCCGGCGTCATGGAGGTCTGGGTAAAGATGTCGCCCGCGTCTTTGTACTTTCCGGCGTGGATTACGTCAGCGTGGATGCCCAGCTTGTCGAAAGTATTCTTGATGAATACCGCTTCCACCCGCAAACCTTTGAGATCGAGCGAATCTTCCGGCGCCAGGAAAATCTTGTCGGTGGCCGCGGCCAGGTAATACTCGCGCGCGCTGGGATTCCGCAAAAAGCTGATGATCGGCTTGCCGGACTTCTTGAACTGCAGGATCTCCTCATGGATTTCCTGCATTTTGGCCCAGCCGATTTCGAGGCCCCGCGGCTCAAAAATAATCCCCTTGATACGGGAATCCGCGGCTGCTTTGTGGAAGGTGCTCCAGACCTGCTCCACCGTCATGGGCGTCTGCTCCTGCAGGATAGGCAGCGGGATTTCGGGCGCCGATTTTTCGGGCACGTCGCCTTCCAGTTTAAAAACCAGCGTGGATGCGTCCGCAACCGAAACCGGCCGCTCGCCGAAAGATTGGGCAAACTTCACCACGGCAAAAATCAGGATCAGCGCGGTAAGCCCCGAAAGAAATACCCCCAACACCAATCCGATCACGAAGTTCTTCATGGTCGCTTCCTTTTATTAGTAGATGCCCAGCGCGTGGGGCAGACGCTTCCGCCTGCCAAGCTCACTGACCATTCAGAATCAGATCGAACCGGTGGCTGACATCGGCCAGGTACTCTTTTCCCCCACCGTCCAGCTCCACGGTCGCCGTTCCTTGATAACCGATTTCCTTCAGCGCCCGGTACACTTCCTTCCAGTTAATATCCCCATCGCGCAGGTTCACGAACTCCGCCACCCGCTTCTTGATGGTAGGATCCTCCCGGAACGAGAAGTCCTTGATATGCAGTTTGACGATACGCTTTCCGAGCGTTCGAATCCAATCCTGCGGATAGCCGTAGAGCACCACGTTGCCGACGTCGAAATAAGACCGCACCCAGGGACTGCGGAACTCATCCACGTAGCGAGCCATTTCGAGCGGACTCAGTAGGAACTTATTCCAAACCTCTTCCACCGCCAGGATGACCTTCACTTCCTCGGCCAATGGAAGCATCTTGCGGATTTGAGTCTGGGACCGGTCCCAGGCTTCCTGGTAAGTGGTCTCCGGATTCACCACCGCGGGGACCACCAGCACCGTATCGGCGCCCCACATGCTGGCATTGCGGAAGCTGGTCTTCAGGCCTTCCATGCTCTTGGCCACAACATCGGGATCGCGCGAGGAAAGCGGATATTTCCAATGATCGCGATTCATCACGGAGTGAATGCGGATGCCGGTTTTCTTGCTGGCGGCGAGGATCTCCTCGGCCTGGCGCGGGTCGTCGGTGGTGCCGCATTCGGTCTGCTCGAAACCGGTATCGCGCGCCAGCTGGAACCGGTCCAGGATGCTCAGCTCCGCGGGCAGCATGCTGAACAGAACCGCTTTGTGGATGGGCAGCCGCTCAGAAGCCGCGGCACGTAGCGCGAGGCCGGACGCGGAGGTAGTTGCCAGCGATGTGGCGGCCAGAAAGGTTCGTCGAGTCATTGCGAACTCATTCTACACCGTTCACATATAGCACTCGGAAACGGCGTACCGGCGGGTCTTCCGAATCCATGTAATCTTCGAGTGACAACTCGCGCAGGCCAATTTCGATGAAGTGACTCAGCTCTTTCCTGGTGAGCGGCCAAGGCATTTCAGCGCGCGGATCGGTTTCATCACACGCGCGCGCGATCACCAGCAGCTGGCCGCCTTCGCCCACAAAACTGGCCACGTGTTCCATGGCCCGCGTGCGTACATCCGGCGGCAGAGCCTGCAAGGTGTAGCATTCCAGTACAAAATCGAAAGCGCGGGCCCACTCGGGGGGAGGGTTCAACAGGTCGGCATTGACGTACTGGACGCGGCTCCCGGGAAATCTTCGACGGCAGCCCCGGATGGCGGTTTCCGAAATGTCGAAAGCAGTGGTTTGGAATCCCCACTTGGCCAGTTGTTCGGCATCGTCTCCGAAGCCGCACCCAATTTTCAGAGCCGTTTTGCCGGTGGTCGAAAAATGGCGATCTTTCCAAAAATCCAGCAGGTTCGGATTCGGACGAAGCTCCATCCAAGGAACAATGCTTTTACCCTGCTCGCCCTCCCGATACAACTGCTCGAACCAACCAGTGGGATCGCCCTTGGCGAGGTATTCGGCGGCGAGTTGTCGAGCGCGCGTGCGGTCCCGCATTTGGCTTGCAAAGTGGGCCAGGCGCTTTCGCCTGACAAGCATCATGATACGATCTCCGCATGATCAACGGTTCCCACGTTCTGCTCTACAGCAAAGATCCGGATGCGGATCGAGCGTTCTTCGCGGACGTGCTCGCGCTTCACTCGGTGGATGCCGGCCACGGATGGCTGATATTTGCCTTGCCTCCCGCGGAGCTGGCGGTGCATCCCGCGGATCGAGACTCAGGCGGGAATAAATTTCTCCAAACGCAACTCTACTTCATGTGCGACGATTTGCCGGCAACCATCAAATCGCTGGAAGCCAAGAAAATAAAATGCACCGAGGTTCACCAGGAGCGGTGGGGCATAGTGACCACCATCCAGCTTCCAAGCGGCGGCGAGATCGGCCTGTATCAGCCGAAACATCCCAAGGCGATCTGAGAATCTTGACGGCGGCCCACGAACAATTAGCGCTCACCGCGGTGTTAAGACTTAAAGAAGACGACTAAGCCGCAGATGAACGCAAATAAACGCGGATGCCGAAGAGAGCTTGTTCGATCCGCGTTCATCTGCGTTCATCGGCGGCTAAGAAGTCCGGCGCGATATGCTGGACCTATGTCATCGCACGCCGATATCGATAGCGCGCTCAAGGAGCAACGCGTGTTCGAACCCTCCGATGAGTTCCGGTCCAAGGCCCATGTCTCGAGCCTGGCCGAATACCAGCGGCTCTACAAAGAAGCGGAGGAGCATCCCGAGGAATTCTGGGCGAACATCGCCCGCGAGCTTCATTGGTTCAAGAAGTGGGATCGAGTGCTGGATTGGAAGCTGCCATTTGCCGAATGGTTTATCGGCGGCCAACTCAATATCTCCTACAACTGTCTGGATCGCCATGTAGCGACATGGCGTAAGAACAAAGCGGCCATCCTGTGGGAAGGCGAGCCGGGCGATTCGCGCGCACTCACCTATCAGCAGCTGCTGTATGAAGTATCGAAGTGCGCGAATGTATTGAAGTCACTGGGAGTGAAAAAGGGCGACCGCGTTGCAATCTACATGGGCATGGTTCCCGAGCTGCCCATCGCCTTGCTGGCTTGCTCGCGTATCGGCGCGCCGCACACCGTGGTATTCGGTGGATTTTCGTCGCAGGCGTTGATCGATCGTATCAACGATTGCGGAGCGTCGGCGGTGATCACGCAGGATGCGAGTTATCGCCGCGGCGCGGAAGTGAAATTGAAGGAATCCGTGGATCACGCGCTGCCGCATTGTCCTACGGTGAAAAGCGTGTTGGTTTATCGGCGCACCGGCTCCGCGGTGACCATGGAACCGGGCCGCGATCACTGGTGGCATGAGTTGATGGAAAACGCTTCCCCCGAGTGTCCCGCCGAGCCGCTGGATTCTGAACATCCTTTGTACCTGCTCTACACCTCCGGAACAACTGGAAAGCCTAAAGGCATCCTGCACACTACAGGTGGATACGCGGTAGGAGCCTACATAACTTCGAAATGGGTTTTCGATCTTCGCGAGGAAGACACGTTCTGGTGCACCGCGGATATCGGATGGGTGACCGGCCATAGCTACGTGGTTTATGGGCCGTTGCAAAATGGCGCGACCACGGTGATGTATGAAGGGGCGCCGACGTGGCCGGAGGCGGATCGCTTCTGGCGGATCGTCGAAAAATATCAGGTGAGCATTTTCTATACGGCGCCCACCGCAATTCGCGCTTTCATGCGTCTGGGCGAGCAGTGGCCGCGGAAACATGAAATGCGCAGCCTGCGGCTGTTGGGCAGTGTGGGCGAGCCGATCAATCCGGAAGCATGGATGTGGTACCGCGAAGTGATTGGGCGGGAGCGCTGCCCCATCGTCGACACCTGGTGGCAAACCGAGACGGGAGCCATTCTGATTACGCCGCTGCCGGGCGCCATCGCCACCAAGCCTGGTTCAGCGACGCGGCCTTTTCCCGGAATCATCGTCGATGTGGTGAATCGCGAAGGCCAATCCGTGCCCACCGGCGCGGGCGGGTTTTTGGTGATCAAACGTCCCTGGCCTTCTATGTTGCGGACCATTTATGGCGATCCGGAGCGATACAAGGAACAATATTGGTCGCAGATTCCGGGAGTTTATTTCGCCGGAGACGGGGCGCGCATCGATCAGGACGGCTACATCTGGCTGATGGGACGCGTGGACGATGTGCTGAACGTGGCCGGACACCGGCTGAGCACCATGGAGATCGAATCGGCGCTGGTGGCAAATCCCGTGGTGGCGGAAGCGGCGGTGGTGGGGCGTCCGGATGAGATCAAAGGCCAGGCTGTTTCCGCGTTCGTGACATTGAAAGCCGGCCAGCAACCGAGCGATGAGCTGAAGAATCAGTTACGCCAATGGGTGGCCAAGGAGATCGGCCCCATCGCCAAGCCCGACGATATCAGGTTCACCGATGCGCTTCCCAAAACGCGCAGCGGAAAAATAATGCGGCGCCTGCTGCGCGAGATCGCAACCAATGGAGAAGTAAAAGGCGACACCACCACGCTCGAAGATTTTTCGGTGTTGACTAAGCTATCGGCCGAGGAATAGTAGCGGCGGCGAAGCTCAGCAGATCGCCGCGCTCGCGCGCCAGTTGCTTTAACCGATCGTAGTCGCCTGCCAACTGGCAAAGCTGCGGAACCGCGGGACACACCAGTTGCTCGCCCGCCGTCTGGCTCAAATAATCGAGCGAAATCTGGATGGCTTGCTGATAGCGCTTCAGGCGCGTCAACAACGCCACCAGCACCTGCGCCGGCGCGGTGCCGGTTACGGTTGGATCCACGGCACGCACTTTGGAAACGAAATGTTCGACGCAGGCATCGACGTTTTCACCGGCTAGAGCGCTGAGGTAGGCGGCGTGATCCACATAGACATCATCGAAAGGCGGATCCGCCTGGTATTTGAACTGCTTCGAGAGATGTTTGCCGTATTCGCATAACTCAATTGCCAGGCGCAAGGCATCGATATCGGCAAGATCGAGAGCAAAGCGGATCACCGAGACCAGGTGCGACGTGTCGACGTAATAATCGAGATCGCCGAACAGCCAGTCGCGTCCAGAGATCAGTTCAGGAACGCTGCCCGGCAGCGCCGTGTCCTCGCTTCGCGCGATAGCGCGCCGCAGATTTTCCACCAGCTCGCGATGCAAAGTACGAACCAGCAGACTAATGCACTGCTCGCGGCTTTCGCGATCCACATACTGTTCGAAGTAGGTAATCGCGCGGCAGGTACCGTAACGCTCCAGCAGCATTTCGAAACCTTTGCGCGGATGGACGCGCTCTTCAAGGGCTATTTGAATGACGGCATCCTCGGCGGAACTAAGCTTCTCAATGGCCGCCTGCACCGGCTCCCGATCGCCGATAGCGCGAAAGTACGGCCAGGCGCGCGGGATATCGCCGTCGGCGAGGAATAGAGACCCGGCCTCACGGGCCGCCCGAGCAAGTGCATCTTCATAGGCATCGCGCTGGCCGGCGGGAATGTCGTCAATTCCATCCACGCGAAGCGGTGGAAGACCCATTTTGTGGCGCTGTTCAATCACGCGGGCTTCAAACAGCAGGGGATAATTCTTGTCCTCGCGCAGGCGCTGCATCAGCAGGTCGAACCCGGATTCGGACCCGCCCGCGCGCATGGCCCGTTCGATCAGGGAAAAAATATCATCGTTCATGATGGATCTGCGATTTTTCGATCACTCATTCCGAGCCGCGACCGCCAGGGAGCGCTACCACGATCTCGCAACGCTCCCTTGCGGTCGCGGCTCAGTTTTTCCGGGTATCGGGCGTCCCCAACGAGAAACGAGAAACCAGAAACGGTTTTTACCCGCCAATCGCATACATGGGCCGCGGGGGCGCCACAAATTGCGGCGAATTGATCTCGTGCCCCAGCCACTTCTTATGCACCGTAGCGCGAATGGTGGCGGCGATCTCATCATCGGGAGCACCCGAGCGCAGCAGCCCTTTCACATCCGTCTCTTCGATCGCAAACAGGCAATAGCGGAGTTTGCCGTCGCTGGTAAGCCGGACTCGATTGCAGTTCAGGCAGAACGGCCGGCTCACCGACGCGATGAATCCGACGGTGCCCAGGCCATCCGCAAAGCGATATTCAGTGGCCGGCGCGCGCACGTCGCGGTTGGGGATTTCGACCAGCGGGGCCACCTCACGCGATAACGTCTCGATAATTTCAGCGGCGGTCAGGACGTTACCGCGCGACCAGAGGCCCTGGGCATCCAAAGGCATGAACTCGATGAAGCGGACCTCCATGCCCTGCTCGCGGCCGAAGCGGGCCAAGGGAACAATATCCGGTTCCACCAGATTCTTCACGGCGACGGCATTGATTTTGATTGGGCCAAAGCCCAGCCGGCGCGCTACTTCAATTCCTTCCAGAACCTGGTGCAGTTCGTCACGGCGCGTAATGCGCAGAAAACGTTCGCGATCCAGCGTGTCCAGGTGGACGTTGAGGCGCCGCAATCCGGCCGCGTACAAAGCCTCGGCGTGTTTGGCCAACAGCACGCCGTTGGTGGTAAGCGCGAGATCCTTAATACCGGGAATATCGGAAAGCATGCGGATCAATACCGGAAGACCTTTGCGTACCAGAGGCTCACCCCCGGTGACTCTCACTTTGGTGACGCCGAGCGAGACGGCCACGCGGACGAAGCGTTGGATCTCCTCGAAGGTCAGAATTTCCGAGTGCGGCATGTACTCGACGCCCTCTTCCGGCATGCAGTAGAAGCAGCGCACGTTGCAGCGGTCCGTAATGCTGATCCGAAGATTGTCGTGGAGGCGGCCGAAAGTGTCTACCAGCGAGTTAGTCACGTCGCGCAACTTGTAATCTCATTCTATCAGGCGTACACTGATGATACCCGCGTTCGCTGATCGAAATTTCTATTAGAGGTTTGCATGTCCCGCCCGTTTTTTCTTTGTTTCTTACTAACCTTCGCTATTTTTGGCGTTTCCAAAGCATCTATTCTTACTTGCAATGAAAGCGCCGTGCCGCCCATAGTCAAGGGAGAAGGCATCACTGAGCGCACCGGCGATATCGCTCTTAACTGCACCGGAGGCGCGCCGGGCGCCATCGTGAATGGCAATCTTTCCATCTTCCTGAACGTCAATATCACCAACCGTTTGATTGGAAGCACTTTCAGCGGCGTGATTCTAACCATTGATAACGGGGCCGGCCCACAACCAGTCAACATACAACCGATAATCGGCGGACCCAGCACGCTGATCTACAACGGCCTTAACTTTGCGTTGTCATCATCGGGCGCCGCAACGATAGTCATCCAGAACATCCGCGCCGCCGCCAGTGAGTTAGGTCTAAGTCCTAACTCGGTAATCCAGGCTTTTCTGGGATTCAATTCCAGCCTGGTTTCCATCACCAACAGCGTCTTCACGGTTGGAACGCCTCTGCGGGGTTTGTACGCGGGATTCTCAACGTCATTAGTTTGCGCCCAGCACGGATCGCCGCTTCCGGCCAACATCAATAGTCTCGCCAGCTTTATAGCGTCGAACGCCTCCTTCGAGTCCACGCGGTTGACGGAAGGGTTCGCCGACGCATTCGATCCACGCGGCGCGTGGGAGAGCCTGAACGCGGACACCGGCACGCGCCTCTTGGTCACTTACTCGGGGTTCCCGGCCGGGGCGCAACTGTTCGTACCGGCAGTAGTAGCCGGGTCGGATGCTGTGCAACCAACGGCAGGGGGCGATATGGGCGTGCCAGCTTCCGGGGGAAAATATGCTCCGGGCGGCAGTGGATCGCTGCTGCTGGCCTTAGTGCAGGGCACGGATGCGAATGGCGCCGGCGGGAGACCGATGTACTCGCCCCTAGCGCCGGGTTCCGGCACCGTCACCTTCGATTCCATGAGCCCGGTGACTCTCAACAACGGGACGGGCTTTGTGGTTTATGAGGTAGTGGACGCGAATCCGAATGTGCAGGAGAGCGCGCAGTTCCCAACGTACCTGGGTCTCGCGCCGAACGGCAGCGCCACAGCTTCTGTCACCAGCGAAACCGTTTCGCTCGCACCCGTCTCCACGGTTTTGGAAGCAACCGCGAAAGATCCAATTCCCCGCTTTGTGGCGTTGACGCCGCCTTCCGATTGCAGCATCATTGGCGATTGCGGCGCGGCTTACTATCCGCAATTGTACGTAAATACCACGCCGATTAATCTCACCGCTCCGTCCAACGGGAACACCCAATCGGGCTACACGGAGGTGAACAACAGAGGCGGAGGCCACTTGGAGTGGACTGCCACGGTCACTTATACCAGCGGCTCCGGATGGCTGCAGCTCTATCCCGACAGCGGAATCGACAACACCACCATACGCATGGATGCGTCGCCGGCAAATCTTGCGCCGGGGACGTACCAGGCGACACTGACCATATATGCCGGACAAGGCTCCGCTTCAGTCCCGATCACGTTTGTGGTTACGGCCGCGGTCACTACTCCGGCTTTACCGACGGTTTCGAGCGTGGTCAACGGCGCGTCCTTCGCGGCCGGGCCGGCTGTTCCCGGATCCATCGCCTCGCTGTTGGGCGTCGATCTCTCGGGAAAGAAAGTCGGCGTGACCTTTGGTGGGTTGCCCGCGCAAATTCTGTTCGGCAATGACACACAGATCAACGTGCTGGTTCCCGCCGGGCTCGGCAAGGTGACATCGTCGCAATTGGTGGTGGAAGTGGACGGGGCTTCCAGTCTCACGCAGCCTGTTTCTGTGGCGCAATTCGATCCCGGCATTTTCGGCGGTGGAATCGTGAACCAGGACGGCGAGATCAATGGTCAACAACATCCAGCGAAGGCCGGCACCATTTTACAGATCTACGCGACCGGCTTATCCAATGATGGAACCATTACCGCGCGCGTGAATGGGACTGTGGTCGATCCGGCGTACGGTGGGCCGGCTCCCGGCTTGACGGGCGTGCAGCAGGTGAACATCCAGCTTCCGGACAATCTGACCGGGGCAACCGCTCAGGTGTCGGTGTGTGGTGGAACGGCGGGCGCGGGGGCTCAGGCAGTGTGCAGCCCGGCGGTGAAGGTGGCCATCACACAGTAGGTATCTGGTTGGCAGGCGGAAGCGCCTGCCCCACTAGCCTGCCCAGTAGAATGTGAATCACTGCGCGCCGATGTGGGGCAGGCCCTTTCGCCTGCCAACCGGATTTTTCAAATGAATCGAACCTAATATTACTTCGCGTTCATAGGCGAAACCTGTGAGAACAGCCCCCTAGTCCAACCGGATGAAGGAGGCTTTCTCATGACTACGAAACAAACTCTTCTAGCTGGAGTGATGCTGGCATCCTCCGCGCTTACCGCGTGCGCATCGCAGGCGTACGTTGCATACCAGGTTCCCCCTCCGCCATCCGCGCCCTACGCGGTAGGAGCAGTGGGCTACGCGCCCGGGCCTGGCTATGTGTGGGTGGATGGATTTTGGGACCTGCGCGGCGGCCGATGGGCGTGGGCGCCGGGCGCGTGGCGGCGGCCGCCTCATGGACACTCCGTGTGGGTGCGATCGTATTGGGAACCGCACGGCCATTCGTATCGCTTCCATCGCGGCCGCTGGCGATAATGTAGGAGGATGGCTCTAGAAAATTACGACGCAGTGCTGATTCTCTCGTTCGGTGGACCCGAACAACCGGATGAGGTGCTGCCGTTTCTCGAGAATGTGCTGCGCGGACGCAATATCCCGCGCGAGCGCATGCTCGAGGTCGCTGAGCATTATTATCACTTCGGCGGAAAGAGTCCCATCAACGATCAAAATCGCGCGTTGATTGCGGGCTTGCGGGATGAACTGGAGTGTAACGGGCCCCAGCTTCCAATTTACTGGGGTAATCGCAACTGGCATCCATTTCTGGCGGACACGCTGCGCCAGATGCAACGGGACGGGATTCGCCGGGCGTTGGCATTTGCTACTTCGGTGTTCAGCTCGTACTCCGGATGCCGCCAATATCTGGAAGACATCCAGAAGGCGCGCGCGGAAGTGGGTCCGGGCGCGCCGGAATTGGACAAGCTGCGCACGTTCTACAATCATCCGTTGTTCATCGAAGCTTTTTCAGATCGCGTTCGCGCGGCTCTGGATCAACTGCCCGGCGCCGAGGTCATTTATACGGCGCACAGCGTTCCGCGGGCGATGTCCGAATCCAGCGACTACGAACAGCAACTGAACGAATCGTGCCGCTTGGTGTCGGAGCGTTTAGGCATCTCGAAATGGCGGCTGGTGTATCAGAGCCGTAGCGGAGCGCCGGGTCAACCGTGGCTCGAGCCGGATATTGGCGACGTGCTGCGCGGAATGGCCGCGGGCGATGAGATTGTAGTGGCGCCGATCGGTTTCATTTCAGATCACATGGAAGTGTTGTACGACCTGGATACCGAAGCGCGCGCCATTTCGGAGGATCGGAAACTGCGGATGGTGCGGGCGGCTACGGTGGGTGTACAGCCCAAATTCCTGGCCATGATCCGGGAGCTGATTCGCGAGCGGATGGGGGAATGTGATGCGCGCGCGATCGGGAAATACGGGCCGCATCGGGATGTTTGCAACGCGGAATGTTGTCCGGCGCCGGGGCGTCGTGGGGCAGGTTGATAACAGTTGATAACCTGCGCGCCGATTGCCAATCGGCGCTCGGGCGGGTTGACAACCCGCCGCAGGATGGCATCCTGCCCCACGAACTACCTGGATTTTTTCAACAACGGAATTAGAAGCAGCCCGGCGACAACTGCGCAGATTCCTGAGCCCTCCCACGCCAGGTTCGTAATGGCCCGCCTGGTAGTGTGCTCCGCCAGCCAGATCTGCCAGGCGTCGGGCAAGCGCGCGCTGGCCACGAACACCAGCAGAATTCCCAGGAACGAAAAACGGAGAATTGTTTTTACCACTCCGGCCGAGAACGTGCGAGCCAGCAGCGCGCTTAAGGTTCCCACCGCCGCGCAAGCAGCCAGGCTGCAGGTCAGGATGGCTGCGAACAACTTGCCGGGGGGCGCGACGAGCGATCCCTGCCAATAGGACAGGTTGATGGTGGCCAGCGCCGTGGCCAGCACCAGCACCGTAATTCCCCAGCCGAAGCCGATCAGTACTATTAGCCTGCTCAGTAGGGCGCCCCGCGAATCCAAACGCTGTGCCCCGGCGAAGGATTCCGCTACTGCCGGCGCCACGAACAGGACCGCCAGGAATCCATAGGCCGCCAACATCCGGGGATCGAGAAAGGTAAAACCTTTGTACCAGGGAACCAGTATTCCGAACGCCAACACCGTGAAAAGTATGACCAGAGCCTGTTTAGCCATCCGTCGCCGATCCAGTATACCGTGCTGGTGGTGGTACTCTGACAGTACGGGGCTGCAACCCTGAACCTTACTGTATATAGGGCAATTTTGTAACCGGCTCTGTCATAATCCTTACCGTTTGGTTGGTCGATAAATAGTGTATGTTCGACAGGCGTGTGGAACCCCGGATGTTATGTGCGGACATGGTGGATGTCCAGTGGAAGGACAAGACCGGCCGCATCCGCAAGGGTGTCGCGAACCTGGAAGATATCTCATTATCCGGCGCCTGTCTGCAGTACGATCAGCCCATCCCGTTGCAGACTGATCTCAGAATCAATCATCCCAAGGGCGAGTTGCTCGGCAAGGTTCGCTATTGCGTGTATCGGGAGATCGGGTATTTCCTGGGCATCGAGTTTGAGCCGGGCTGCCGGTGGTCCGAACAGCAATTCAAGCCGCAGCATATGTTAGATCCGCGGCGCCTGGTTCTCCGGACCGTGAATCGCATTTCCAAGCTGGCCAACTGAGCTGCTTAACCAACCAAGCCCTCCCTATATAATTCAATTTGCCCCCCGCTTCCACGCGTACCAGCGTCCAAGGAGTGTTTGTCGCCGCTATAACGCCGCGGCGCTCACAAGAATATTCCATCGATCTTGGCGCCACGCTGGAACTGATCGATTTTCTGGGCGAAACCGGCGTCGCGGGGATCGCCCTGCTGGGCTCAACCGGCGAGTTCGTACACTTTGCGTTGGATGACCGGCGCCACATGGTGAATTTCGCCGCCAAGCGCAGCCGCGTTCCGCTGCTGGTCAATGTTTCGCACTCCACTTTGGATGGCGCCGTGGAACTGGCGCGCCAAGCGGCCGGCGCGGGCGTGGCCGGCGTACTGCTGATGCCTCCGCACTACTACCCCCGCAGCCAGCAGGAGATTCTAAGTTTCTATCTGGCCTATGCCGACGCCATTGACGGCATCACTCCCACATACCTGTACAACATTCCTGCCTGCACCAGCGAGATCCGCAGCTCCACCGCCGCGGCGTTGCTATCGAGCGGCCGTTTCCCGGGAATCAAGGATTCAAGCGGGAGCCTGGAATATTTCCCGTCGCTCTTGGAACAAACCGCAGGCACGCCATTCACGTTCCTGTGCGGACAGGAGCGCATCTATGTCCAACAGCGTCGCGCCGGCGCGCAGGGCGCGGTGTCTGGAGTGGCATCCGCGCTGCCGGAGCTGATGGTGGCATTGGACCAAGCGATTGTGTCCGGCGACCAGGAGCACTGCCTGCGGTTGGAGGCTCGCATGATGGAGTTTTTGGATTGGGCTGATTTGCTTCCGTGGCCCGCGGCTGCAAAAGAAGCGCTCAAACAACGTAAGCTCAAAAGCGGAGCATTTGCCACGCCCCTCGGCGCGGAGGGCGACCGCAAGCTGGCTGAGTTTGCGGAATGGTTTCGCGGCTGGCTTCCAGGTGTCTTGCGCGAGTGCCGGAGGACCAAATGACCAACGACGAATTTCGACGCTACGGCCACCAGACAGTGGACTGGATGGCGGATTATCTCGAGAACATCCGGGATTATCCGGTGCTGCCCGCCGTGCTGCCCGGCGATCTGGTAGACCGGCTGCCGAGCTCGGCGCCCGAGCAGGGCGAGCCTATGGATGCGATTCTTGAAGATTTCGAGCAATCCATCCTGCCCGCTGTGACGCACTGGAACCATCCGCGCTTTCTCGCATACTTCGCCATTTCCGGTTCCCCGCCGGGTATTCTCGGCGAGATGCTGACGGCGACGCTCAACGTCAACGGAATGCTCTGGAAAAGCTGTCCCGCGGTTACGGAGCTGGAGCAAGTGACACTCAGTTGGCTGCGCCAATGGATGGGTCTGCCAGAGGAACTATTCGGCATCATCTACGACACCGCATCGATGGCCAGCATGCATGCTATTGCCGCGGCGCGCGAGATGGCCGATCCGGAAGTGCGGACGCGCGGAAATAGCGGGCGCTTGACCATGTACACTTCCGAGCACTCGCATTCTTCCATCGAGAAAGGCGCCATCACACTCGGCATCGGCCAGGAAAACGTGCGCCAAATCCCAGTGGACGAAAACTTCCGCATGCGCGTGGACCTGTTGCGCGAGCGAATGGAAGCCGACCGGCATGCCGGCCACAAACCGTTCCTCACGGTAGCAACAGTTGGAACCACTTCAACATCGAGCATAGATCCCGTGTCCGCCATCGCCGATGTCGCCGAAGAGTTCGGCGCGTGGTTGCATGTGGACGCGGCGTATGGCGGAGCGGCAGCCGTGGTCCCGGAACTGCGCGGCATCCTGACCGGCGCCGAGCGCGCGGATTCCCTGGTAGTGAATCCTCACAAGTGGCTATTTACTCCCATAGACCTGAGCGTTTTCTATACCAGCCGGCCCGAAATCCTGCGGCGTGCGTTCTCTTTGGTGCCGGAATACCTGAAGACGGGCGAGGATCCGCGGGCTGTCAATTTGATGGATTATGGCGTCCAACTGGGCCGCCGCTTCCGCGCGTTGAAGCTGTGGTTTGTGATGCGCAATCTCGGGCACGAAGGAATTTGCCGGATCATCCGCTCGCACATCGGCTACGCGCAGAAACTGGCCGATCTTATCCGCTCGCATCCGGATTTCGAAGTTGCTGCTCCTACGCCTTTCTCGCTCATCTGTTTTCGCTATCGCGGTTCGGACGACGACAATCGCGCCTTGCTCGAAAAGGTGAATGCTTCGGGGAAGGCGTTCCTTTCGCACACCGTGCTGAACGGCCGGTTCGTGCTGCGGCTGGCCATCGGCAACATTGCTACCGAGTGGCAGGATCTGGAAGAAGTCTGGGATCTGGTAAAAAATCCGGGGACATGACGGGCAAGCGTTCGAACCATTTCAAACTAGAACGCGCCGAGTCGTGTCCCCGTGATTTTTCCCCACCTGACCCGGCGTAGCCGGAAACAAAAAGGCACCGGCTCCCTTACGGTCGCGGCTCGGTTCCTACTAACGCACCAACCCCCGGTTGGCCAGAAATTCATCCACCGTCGCCAGCAGATGCGAAGGATGAACCGGCTTGGAGATGTAGCCGTTCATGCCCGCTTCCAGGCACCGCTCTTTGTCACCGGTCATGGCATGCGCGGTCATCGCGACTATCGGCAGATCTTTCCAGCGCGGGTCCTTGCGGATCAGGCGCGTGGCTTCCAGCCCATCGAGCGCAGGCATCTGGACATCCATCAGGACCAGGTCGAAATCGCCGGCGGATTCGAGCTTGGCCAGCGCCTCCCGGCCGTCGTTGGCCAGTTCAATCACAAAGCCGCGCTTGCGCAGAATCGCGGTCACTACTTTCTGATTTACCTGATTGTCCTCCACCACCAGCAGCCGGGGACCCGAGGCGGGAAGCGCCGCCGCCGGCCGATTGGCGGCCAGCGTACAGGGCAGCGTAACAACGAACGTGGACCCGTTGCCTAATTCGCTCTCGACATGGATTTCACCGCCATGCAGATCCACCAGTTTTTGCGTGATGGCCAACCCCAGGCCGCTGCCGCCGTCGCTTTCCTGTTCCTTATTAAAAACCGAGAGAAGCCGGTCCGCTGGAATTCCGGACCCGCCGTCGTGTACCGCGATTCGCAGCAAGAACTCGCTGGTGCCGGACACCTGGCCGTCAATCTTCACGCCCACCGTACCGTGTTCTGAAAACTTGACCACATTGCCGATCAGGCTGGAGAGAATCTGGCGTATTCGCAGCGCGTCTCCCACCACCTCGGCCGGTACTCCCGGCGCCACTTCCAGCCCCAGTTGGATCGAGTTGCGCGCCGCCTTGGGCTGTTCCGCCTTCAGGCATTCCTGGGCCGCGCTGCGCACGTCGAACGGCGCTTTCTCCAGCGTCAACTTGCCGGCTTCAATCTTCGACAGATCCACGATTTCGTTCAAGGAGGCGAGCAAAGAGAAAGCACACTGCTGCGCGGTCTTCACCTCATCGAATTGCCCGGGAGGCAGATGTTTTTCAAGCGCGATGTCCAGCATGCCGATGATCCCGTTCATGGGTGTCCGCAGCTCATGCGACACGTTGGCCAGAAATTCAGTCTTCGCTTGATTGGCCGCCTGAGCCTGCCGGGTAGCTTCCTCCAGCTGCTCGGTTCGTTCCTTGATGCGCCGTTCGAGAAGTTCCTGATGCTCGCGGATTTCCTTGCGGGACGCCGCCAGCGCCTCAATCATGCCGTTGAAGCTTTCGCCCAGAAACTCGATTTCGTCGCCGGTACGGCTCACCTGGATTGGCTCCAGATTTCCGCTCCGGACTGCAGCAATGCCCGCATGGAGGAGCTTCAAAGGGCGCGCCAGCAGGCGAATGGTAAACCGTGAAATGGCCCCGGAGACCAGAATCACCAGCACGCACAGCAACAGGCCTTTGCCTACGTCGAAATTGTCCTGCCGCAGGTTGTAAGCGAGAAGGGTGACCACCACCCAGAAGACGAGCGTTGCCGTAAATATCGAGAATTTCGAGGCTAACGACCGCAATACTCCCGGCCGCGCATCGCCCCGGCCGTCTTTCGACGCCACTGGCATACCTGTCCATCGGCTTAAGTACCCCTCCCAGCCATAAGCGTTTCACCTTAGACCAATGCCACCAGCAACCAGCAACCAGAAACCAGAAACCAGAAACCGGGAATGCTATTCTTGGACCGAATGAGCCGCCTCAGCGCCACCCTTTGCGGCGTGGAACTACAGAATCCCGTGATCGCCGCATCGGGGACCTACGCGTACGGAATCGAATTCGAAAAAGTCGCGGACCTGAACGCCATCGGCGGCATCGTGGTGAAAGGTCTCTCGCGCGAGCCGATTGAGGGCAATCCGCCGCCGCGCCTCTGGGAAGCCGAGGGCGGCATGATCAACTCCATCGGGCTGCAGAACATGGGAGCGCGAGCTTTCGTGCAAGAAAAGCTGCCGGCGCTCCGCCGCTTTCGTACCGCGATCTTCGCCAATGTGTTCGGATATTCGACCGAAGATTACGCTGAGGTAATCCGAATTTTAGACGATGCCGAGGGCCTGGCCGGATATGAGCTCAACGTGTCCTGTCCGAACACCAAGCAGGGAGGCATCCATTTTTCGAGCGATCCTGCTTTGCTTAGCGAGGTAGTGCGAACCGTGCGGCCTCTGGCGCATCGGCCTTTGATCGTGAAGCTCTCTCCGAACGTAGCCAGGATTGAGCCGTTGGCCGAAGCAGCTGAGGAATCCGGAGCGGACGCCATCAGCCTGGTGAACACGTTTGTCTCCCTGGCCATCGATGCTCATACGCGGCGCCCGCGCATCGGCGCCGGCTTTGGAGGGCTCTCCGGGCCGGCCATTAAACCGATCGCTCTGCGCCTGGTGTACCAAGCCGCGCAAGCGGTGCGGATTCCCGTAATCGGCTTGGGCGGAATCCGGACGGGCGAGGATGCAGCCGAATTTTTGATCGCCGGCGCCTCCGCGGTCCAGGTGGGCACCGCGAACTTCTGGGATCCCGAGGCTCCCGCACGCATCGCGCGGGAGTTGGACGATTACTTGAAGAAAGAAAAAGTGAACAACGTGAAGGAACTGGTGGGAACATTAAAAATATGCGAAAAATAGTTTCGACGGAACAAGCACCCAAGGCCATCGGCCCATACTCACAGGCTGTGGTCTCAAACGGCGTCGCGTATCTGAGCGGGCAGATTCCAACCGACCCGGCTACCGGCCAACTGGTGGAAGGCGACATCACCGCGCAGACCGAGCGGGTCCTCGAAAACCTGAAAGCCGTGCTCGAAGCCTGTGGAGCGTCGCTCGATTCCGTCCTCAAAGTGTCGGTCTTCCTGAAGGACATGGCCGATTTTCCGAAGATGAACGAAGTCTACGCGCGCCACTTCACCTCCAATCCGCCGGCTCGCTCCACGGTGCAAGCCGCGAAGCTGCCACGCGATGTCAGCGTCGAAATCGATGCGATCGCATCGGTTTCAGAATAGGTTCTTCGGTTCATCGGTTCCTCAGTTCCTCGGTTCTGGCTCAAGCGAAACCTCGGGAGTGCGAACCGAAGAACTGAATGACCGAAGAACGTGCGCGAAGCGCGCTTAGTGCGCGCTGTACTGCGCTTGCGGCGGCTTTAACTTGATCTCGACGGTCTTCTGGTCCTCATCGACATCGAAGTTGTCGCCGAAGGTCTGATAATTCTTGGCGATCACCTGAATCAGGATGGTGCCTTGCGGGATGGGCGGGATCTTGGCGATGCCGTCCTGATTGGTGTGCAGCTCCCATTCTTTCCGAATGCTCTTGCCGAGTTTCATCGCCGAATGGCCCTTGACGAATCGCACCACGACGCTGGCGTCTTCCACCGGTTTTCCTGAATCGTTCTTGACCTGGATGGTCAAAGTTGTCATGGGCGGTGCCGCGAGTAGCGGTAACGCGAGCGCCAGCCAGAGAATCATTCGCCGCATAGCTTCATGATACTCCGCCATGTGGGGCAGGTTGCTTAACCTGCGCGCCGATTGTCAATCGGCGCAAGCCTGGCGCGTTGGCAACGCGCCGCAGGATGGCATCCTGCCCCACAAGCTGCTGAGTCTAGCAAGCCCAATTAGTCGATGAAACCGCGCCAGGTTTTTCCCTTGCCATCGCGCAGAACGATGCCGGAGCTGTCTGTAACTCCGGTAATGGTGTGGCCATTGGGATCGCGGAAAGTGTAACGAACGGAATCATCCGCGTTTTTTTCGGCCGAGCCTCGCCAGATATTTCCAAATTCATCGCGCAGCCGTAGATGATCGCCGTGGCCGAATCCGTACAAGCGGGTGGTGGTGGCTTCTTCCTCGAAGCTGAAAAATCCGCCAGGGATCTTGCTATGAACCCGCTTCCTCTTGAAAATGCCTCTATAGATCATCCATAACAAGTATGAAGGCTTTGACGTGACCTTGGCATAGGGCGATGGCATTAGTACGCGCAGCCCACTTACCTAGGTGAGCGACCAATTTCAGTGCTCTACTCCCCGCTTTGTCAGATGTAATACTGAACAAAGTATGCGAGTAGTTATCCAACGCGTGAAGGAAGCCCACGTCGATGTGGCCGGCGCAACAGTAGGTTCCATCGGGGCAGGTCTGTTAGTGTTGGTAGGTGTAACCTCTACCGACACACCGAAAGATGCCGAGTATCTTGCGGATAAGATCATCCACTTGCGCATTTTCCCGGATGATGCAAGACGCATGAATCGAAGTCTATTAGAAGCACAAGGGGCGCTGCTGATAATCTCGCAATTTACTTTGTACGGCGATTGCAAGAAAGGCCGCCGGCCCGGTTTTGATCAGGCGGCGCCGCCCGAACAAGCGAAAGCTTTATACGAATACCTGGTGGAACGGTTACGTTTAAGTAACTCGATGGTCGAGACAGGCGTCTTTCAGGCTGAGATGGAAGTGTACCTGGTGAATCACGGCCCCGTGACTTTTGTCCTCGATTCGAATAAGAATGGTTAAATCAGGCAGTGCCAGTCTGTATTTTGGAAAACAGGAGCCAAAATGCCCCGCCCAGCGAAAGCGATCAGGGATGATTCTCTCTTAGCCGCGGCTTTGGAAGGACTCGAGCTGCAGAAACGCCGGATAGATGACCAGATTCGGGAGGTACGTTTGCTGTTAGGCAAAGGTACCGGCAGGCGGGGCCGTCCGCCTGCTTCGAACCATAAGCGAGGTCCCGGCCGTATGAGTGCGGCGGCTCGCAAGCGGATCGCCGCTGCTCAGAAACGCCGCTGGGCCGAGTATCGCAAGTCGGCCGGGAAAACGGTGTAGCTTCTTCCGGCACTAACGCACAGTCTTGAGTAAGTGAACTAAGCGCGTGTGGCGCACGCTCTCAGCGTGCCGTGTTCACACTCGTGTGAACACCGTTCGTAACCCGACCCCTGCGTTCACAGGATTGTGAACGCGGCACGCTAGGAGCGTGCGCTACAGTGGACTCGGATGACCGAGCGGCAACCTGTCCATACCGTTTATGGCGGCGCCCATCTCTTCAAGGCGGAGATCGCTGTGGCGTTGGGTGCAAAAGCGCTTGAGACCATGCGAACTTACGCACCGGCCCCGTCTGCATTCGCCGAATTCATTGGCCTCCGCGGCAGCGAAGAGCTGGTCCGCGCCGTTTATCAACGGACCATAGCGAAGCTACAGCGTGAGCCGGTTGAAGATTACCGCATCGACTTCGAGGACGGCTACGGCATCCGTACGGATCCTGAAGAAGATGGCCACGCGGTCTCCACTGCGCGGGCAGTAGCGCGTGGCGCACCGGACCCCGGCTTTCCGCCGTTTATCGGAATTCGCATCAAGCCCCTTACTGAGGCGTCGCGCGCGCGTAGTTTTCGAACACTGGATCTTTTCCTGAACACATTGGCTTCCGAAGGCGAGATTCCTCCGAACTTTGCCGTCACGCTTCCAAAAGTGACCGCGCCGGAACAAGTGACGGCGCTGGTCCGGAAGCTCGAACCGTTCGGATCCGTCAAGCTGGAGTTGATGATTGAGACGCCCGAATCCATCATCGACGCTGCGGGTCAGGTTGCTATCCCGAAACTTCTGGACGCGGCCGAAGGACGCTGCCGGGGCTTGCACTTCGGCGTCTACGATTACACAGCCGCCTGCGACATCACCGCCGAGCATCAGACCATGACGCATCCGGCGTGCGATTTTGCCCGGCATGTCATGCAGGTCTCATCCGCGGGTCGAAATATTACACTTTCCGACGGCGTCACCAATATCCTTCCCATCTCGAAGGACCGCGCGGTGGTGGAGCGCGCCATGCGCCTGCACTTCGAACACGTGCAGCGATCGCTCGCGCACGGCTTCTATCAGGGTTGGGATTTGCATCCGGCGCAATTGCCCACCCGTTTCGCAGCCGTCTATGCGTTTTTCCTGCGGAGTTTTGATGCCTCCGCGGAGCGGCTACGGAATTTTGTGGAACAGGCCGCGCGCGCCACCATGGCGGGAAACGTTTTCGACGACGCGGCTACCGGACAGGGGCTGCTCAATTTTTTCGTGCGCGGAATCAATTGTGGAGCCATTGCCGAGGAAGAAGCCGGCGCCACTGGATTGACCATCGAGGAATTGCGCAGCCGATCGTTCGTGAAAATTTTGCACCGGCGATCTGGTTAGATCTTGGCAGGCGAAAGCGCCTGCCCCACTCTGGCCCGGCAAATGTGGCGCAGGCGCTTTCGCCTGCGAACCGGATGCATCAGCCTCCAGCTCGTGAAATGGCCAGGTAGAGCACGCCAAACGCGAGCGCAGTAATGGCCATCGAAACACCGGCCAAGGCGCGCAGCAGGGGTTCCTTCCACATCAATCGCGCGCGCGGCGTGCTGGCCAGGAAGCCGGCCACAAAACCACCCGCGAGTCCTCCCAGGTGCGCATAAAAATCCACGCCCGGAATAAAGCTGAGCACCAGGCCGTAGATCACCCAGCGCATGTACAGCGCCTTTACCGCCGCTCCCAGCGACGATTTGTCGGTGACGCCGAACGCCAGCATGGCGCCGATCAGCCCGAAAATTCCGGCCGAGGAGCCAACCGAGGCGTGCATGCCCAGATGCGAGCTGGTCCAGAAGCCGGTTATGGTGGACACGAAGTAAAACACGATCAACCGGCTGGTCCCGTAAATCTGCTCCACTTCCGCGCCCAGATCGAACAGCACCCAGGAGTTCATCAGGATGTGCAGAATCCCTCCGTGCAGGAAACCGGCGGTGATGTAGCGCCACCACTGTCCTTCCATCATTGGAGCTGGAAGGCTTTCTCCCCAATTCAGCAGTCCCGAATGCGGATTGAACGACTGCGCCAGGAACAGCCCGGTGTTGATCACCAGAATCATGATGGTGGTGAAGCGCGCCTGTGGGATCAGGCCGCCCAGAATCTCGCCGGGACTGCGCTGGTCCACCGCGCGCGGGCCAAGTTGGGCGTCGCAATACGGACATACCTTATCGCTGGTCGTCACAAACGCCCGGCAATTCGGGCACATCCTTCGTTTATCCACTGACCGCTATTGTACCGTCAGAGTCGCTGATTGAGACACTCCTCCGGCGGATGCGGTGATGGTGGCTGTTTCAGGACCGGCCAGCGTGGGTGTAGTGATGGCGAACGTGGCTACCATCTGTCCGGATGCCACCGTCACAAGAGTCGGGATCTGCGCCACGAACGGATTGTTGGTAGTCAGATTAACCACCAAACCAGCGGCCGGCGCGGGCGCGGAGATGGTCACTGTTCCGGTGGAACTGTTGCCTCCCTGAATGGTCACCGGATTCAGCGTCAGGCTGACGGGCGTCGGGAGCCCCGCCGGATTCACGGTCAGTGCTGCGGATTGAGTTGCTGCCGCGTAGGAGGCTGTGACGATGATCGTGAGCGGAGCGGTGACACTGTTGGTGGAAATTGCGAAGGATGCCGAAAGCTGGCCTGCCGGCACCACCACCGAGTTCGGCACGAGCGCGGCCTTGGAATCGCTGGATTGCAGGCTGACCGTGGCTGCCGTCTCGGGAGCCTGGGCCAGTGCGACGGTTCCCGTTGCGGACGTGCCGCCCACAACGGCGGCGGGAGATAGGGTGAGCGTCAGAATCGGATTCACTATCAATGTCGCCGTAGCCGTAGATCCAGCGAATGTCGCTGTGATAGTGGCCGATTGCTGAGCGGTGACGCCAACAGTGGTGATGTTGACGGGCTCCGAGGAATCTCCGAAATGGAGGGTGACCGTAGCTGGTACCTGAACGACATTTGGATTGCTGCTGGTGAGATTCACCGTTCCTCCAGCCAAAGGTACGGGAGCGCTCAGCGACAATGTCCCTGTTACCGCCTGGCCTCCTTGCACGGATTCCACGCCAAGCGCCAGGCCGGTTAATTGCGGCGTGTTGGTGGGATAAATCTGGATGGCCGCGTTCTGGGAGTAACTGCCGGCGGATGCAGTTACCGTGACCGTATTGCTGGTCACTGCGCCGGTAGTGACTGTGAAGGTGCCCGAAGTCTGTCCTTGCGGAATAAGTACTGAGAGCGGCGTGGAGACGCCTAGCGCATTGCTTTGAAGAGAAACCGGATATCCGCCGAACCTGGCCACCGCATTGAGCGAGACAGTGCCGGTTACGTTGCTGCCGGCGATGATGGAATCGGGCGAGAGCGCCAATTCGGCGAGATGGACTTCGCTGGCCGGAATGCTGCCCATATCGAACGTCACGGTGTTCGAAAGAATACCGCCGGCGGCGATCGATAACGAGATGACTCCCGCTCCATCGGCCTGGGCGGGAAGCACCAGGTTGATTTGATCCAATCCAAAAAAGCCCGGCGCGGAACCGGCATATTCCACGTCATAAGAATTGCCCGAGGTATCTTCGGCCTGCACTTGAATGGCTACATTTGTCTGGTCGGGATTCTGCGAAGGATTCCCCGCATAGCGCAAGCCCGTACCGAAGACCGCCAGTCGTGTTCGTTTGTCGGTGCCGGGGTTTGGAAGAGTCTCCACCAGAAAGGGAGGGCCGGTAAACGTGACAGCGTTGAGAATGGCTCCGGGTCCCGTGCCGCTGGCATCCTGGGAGAACAATCCCGGCGCCACCATGCCCACCTGCATCGTACTTTGAATTTGGGCGGGCTGCAGCAGCATGGTGGCTGTGCCCAGAACCGTGCCCGCGGGCACCAGAAAATTGATCTGTCCCGGCGATACATAGAGCAGCGGCGCCGCAACGGCGTTGATCTCGACCGTCACGCCAGCCAACTGGGTAGGGAGCTGCTTATTGGCGTCCAGTTGCGCGGTTGCGGTGCCGTTTGCCAGGTTGCTCCCGAATATGGTGGCCAGAGAATTCGGCGCTACCGACGGCCGATAGCTGGCGGCGTTAACAATGGCTATCTGGGCGCTCAGAGGGATGCACAGGCTCAGCAAAACGAAAACCGAACCGGCAAGAGCGCCGACTCCGTTGAAGACGCCGGTTGGCAGGCGGAAGCGCCTGCCCCACTCACGCGCCAACGTGGGGCAGGCGCTTCCGCCTGCCAACCGATTTTCCCGCATCGTCTTCATGACCTTTGGTGGGCCGCAGGCCCATGGAGCTCGGCTCCGTTACCGGTGGTTTTGATTCGTTCACGGCTTCCAGTTTGTAGACGCGATCCGAGTCCGAATAGACTTATTTGCCGATACAGAATGTCGAAAAAATGCGGTTCAGAATATCGTCGGCCGTGGTGGCTCCGGTGATGGCATCGATGGGCCGCAGAGCCGCGTAGAGATCCAGCAGCAGCATCTCATGGGGGATGCCGAATTCGACAGCTTTCCGCGCTTGCTCCAGCGCCTCGATGCTTTCGCCGAGCAACTGCTGGTGGCGGATGCTGGTGATGAATCCGGAATCCTGCTCGCGAGCGCCGGTGGGGGCAATCTTCTCGCGCAGGCGCTCGATTCCTTCTCCGGTAACGGCCGAGACGGCCAGCAGGCCATCCGAACCCTCAGCCACGCGCGGCAGATCGGACTTGTTGCCCACCAGAATGTGCCGGCCTTCGAGCTTCGCCCGATCAATCAGGGCCAGGTCGTCCGGCTCAATTGCCTGGGAAAGATCCACCACAACCAGCGTAAGATCGGCGTCGGCCATAGCCTGATAACTCCGCTCAATGCCGAGGGTCTCTACCAAATCCTGTCCGGGACGAATGCCGGCCGTATCCACAAATTTGATGGGGATGCCGTCGATGGCCACCACTTCCGATACCAAGTCGCGCGTGGTGCCGGGGATGTCGGTAACGATGGCGCGGTCCTGCTGCAGCAGCCGGTTGAACAGGCTGCTCTTTCCAACATTGGGCCGGCCGACGATAGCCAGCGTGATTCCGGAATGAACCAGCTTGCCGTAATCGAAAGTGGCGGCGAGCGCCCGGAGCGCCTGCTCAATGGGGTTCAATCGCCGCAGAATCTCCTCAGCGGGCGCGATGCTGATGTCATCCTCGGCGAAATCGATGCCGGCTTCGAGCAGGGCGATCAGTTCCAGCAATTGTTCCTTGGTGGGGCGGATACGCCGCGAGACGGAGCCTTCTATCTGGCGTGCCGCCACGCGCGCCTGATACAACGTAGTGGCGTCAATCAAATCGCGGACGGCTTCGGCCTGCGGCAGATCTATTCTGCCATTGAGAAACGCCCGCAGCGTAAACTCGCCCGGCTCGGCCATGCGCGCGCCGGCTTCCACTGCCCGTCCGATGGCGAATCGAAGCACTACGGGCGAACCGTGGCACGAAATCTCCACCAGGTCCTCGGCGGTGTAAGAGCGGGGGGCCGCAAAAAAAGTTGCCACTACCTGGTCCACGGCATAGCCCTGGTCATCCACGAGTTCGGCCAGCATGGCCGTCCACGGTTTCCACTGGTGGCCGGGATGGAATTTCACAATCTTGGAAGCGATGCCGCGCGCGTCAGCTCCAGATAAGCGGACTAAGCCGATGCCGGATCGTCCGGGTGGCGTGGAAATAGCGACTATGGTGTCGCGCGTTTGCATGGGCAAGTCTTCAGACTTGCGTTACGGGCGGCGGCCGCGATCGCCGCCGCCACGGCGTGGAAAGCCGCCCGGCCTGCCACCGGGTCTTCCGCCTGGCCGTCTCCCGCGCGGGCCATCATCGCGCGGCGGCATGGGACGCGGCGGGCGGATGGGCTCCGGCAGCGGCATATCGATGGGCAGAACAACCACCTGCCGGAACGGGCCGGTTCCCGTGCTTTCGCTGCGGATGTCGGTTTCGTTGCGCAGGCTCAGGTGGATAATGCGCCGCTCGCGGCTGTTCATCGGATTGAAATGGAACGGCCGGCGGGTCTGCTTCACTTTTTCGGCCGCGGTCTGCGCGCTCAGGCGCAGCTCCTCAATCCGCAGCATGCGATAGTCGTTGGCGTCAAAACATAATCTGGAATGATGCTCTGGCGGCATGCGTAGCGCTTCCATGGTGAGAAATTCCACCGCCAGCATCATTTCAGCTTTGTTGGCCAGCAGCAGGTCCACGTCCGGACCGGTGAACTTCACCAGCAGATCCGGATCTTCCAAATCGGGATGCAGATGCTGGCCTTCTAGGATTTCGTATTCGACATCGAAGTCTAGATGGTCGAATACCATATCGAGGAAATCCTCGATACCGGGCCCCGTCGCATCGACGGAATACTTCTTGTCGTCCACGTTTCCTCAACCCCTGGGTTTCTTTTTGGGCGCGAGCTTGGGCGCCGCGGCGGCTGGGGCCGGCATAGGCATGTGCCGGTTCACCAACCACTGCTGCAGAATCCCTACTAAATTACTGGTCAACCAGTATAGCACCAGGCCGCTGGACATACTGTAGAAAAAGAAACCGAACATCAGCGGCATGAACTTCATCATCTTGGCCTGGCTTGGATCTACGCCGGGGCTGGGGGTCATCTGCTGCTGGATGAACTGGGTGATGACCATGACGATCGGCAGAATATGGATCGGCAGCAATTCGGCCTGCGAAAGGTCCGTTACCCACAGCCAATGCGCTCCGCGCAGCTCGATGGTCACCGTCAGAACTTTATAAAAGGCGTACAAAATCGGTAGCTGGATGAACATGGGCAGGCAGCCGGACATGGGATTGGCGCCTTCCTTTTTATAAAGCTCCATGATCTCGGCATTCTGCTCGGCTTTTTTGGGATCGCGCAGACTGAGCCCCTTGTACTTGGCGTTGATGGCGGCAATCTGCGGCTGCAGCTTCTGCATTTTCCTCTGCGATTTCATGCTGGAGAATCGCAGAGGCAGCAGCAACAGATTGATGATGACGGTGATCAGCACAATGGACCAGCCGTAGTTGTGCAGCAGATTGTCGTTGAGCCAATGCAGAGCCAGAAAGATGGGTTTGGCGATGACGCCGAACCAGCCCCAGTCAATCAACTGCTGCAGCTTGGGATCCACTTTTCGCAGCAGGTCCACATCTTTTGGCCCCACGAACATCTCGAAGCGGTTCAGCGAGTCGCCTCCCAGCAGGACGCCGACGCGCATCTCTTCCTTACCGCCCGGCGCTGCTGGCACATCGTCCTTCACTACGTCCACCTGGGTGGAGGTGTTGTCCTGCGGCAGCAGTACAAACGCGAAAAAGCGATCGTCCAACCCGGCGAAGGAATAATTCCCGGCGAAGTCCACCGGACCGTCCTTGGCCGACTTGGCATCCTTGACAATCAGCTTGCTTTGCGAGAGATCGTAATGCACCGCGTGTTGTTCGCCCACGCGATTCAGTACCGTGGCATCGCCGAACCCTCCGCGCCACTCAATCAGGTGCTGCGTGGGAACTCCGTTCTGCTTGACCTCGGTGGTTATTTGAGACAGGTAGCTGTTCTGGGCGAATCGAAACGTTTTCTTCGCGTAGGTCTTGCCGTCGGAGAATTCGTAATCGATACCCAGGCCGTCCGCGGTGGGTTTAGCGGCGAAGAGTCCCGAATTCAGCGCCGCAGCGGCCTGTTGGTCTTTGAGTGAAAGCGAGAACGGAGGGGGAACTTTTCCGAAGGCCGCCGGATTCACCAGCTCCAGCGGCTTGCCAGTATGATCCAGATATTTCTTGAGTACCCAGCTGGTGACAGCGGCACCGCGATTGATGAAGCGGATGCGGTAAAACTGGGTGTCGACGATGAATTCCTGCTCCGCGGAGGATTGGATCTGGCCCGGCACTGGTGCGGCAGGGGCAGTCTGAGGCGCTTGCGCAGTAGTAGTAGCTACGGGAGGTTTTTGGTCCTGCGCCACTTGCGCGGCGGCCGGCGGAGTTACCGGTTTCTTGGGCGGAGGCGGCGCTTTGTAGATATAAGGCGTCAGAAACAGCACCAGGCCCATCAGCAGGAACGCCAACAGGAGCCGCATCTCCATGGAGAATTCTTTTTTCTTGCCGGGTTTGCCGCCGGGTTGGATAGGAATGTTTTCTATATCGGCCATTCGATTGGAAGCCTTCTAACGAACCGGGTCGAAGCCGCCCTGCCGGAAGGGATGGCAGCGCAGCAGGCGGCGAAACCCCAACCAGATGCCGCGCACCGCGCCATATTTCGAAACCGCCTCGAGCATATATTCCGAGCAGGTGGGCTGGTAGCGGCAAGCCGACGGCAGATACGGCGAAAGGAAGCGTTTGTAGCAACGCAATGTCGCGATCACTGCTTTCCGCATCGGGTTACCAACCGGTCTAATTCGCGTCCCAGCTGCTCCGGCGTGGCTTTCAACGCAGCCCGCCGAGGGTTGATCACGATATCCCATTGCGGGGCGATTTCCTCAAAACGAATCCGCAGCACCTCTCGCATACGCCTTTTCACCCGGTTCCGCAGCACTGCGTTTCCGAAGGCTCGGGGAACCGTGAATCCCAGCCTCGGCCCCTGGCCCGCCTGGCGCGGAACCTGAAGGCAAAACGCCGCAAAGTACGGGCTCGCCATCCGAGTCCCCTGGGTATACGCATTGCGGAAATCTGAAGTTCTCAGAATACGAGCGCTTTTCGGAAAACCGAACCTATTCGGCGTACCGTAGGGCTCTCTCGTCGCTGACAGTTAACTTGTGGCGGCCTTTGGCGCGGCGCCTGGAGATCACGGCGCGCCCGTCCTTGGTAGCCATGCGTACCAGGAACCCGTGCGTCTTTGCCCGTTTACGGTTATTCGGCTGAAATGTGCGTTTTGGCATTTGAATTTCCTCGGCCCGGGCAAGCCACCCGAAACGTTGTAGAAGTCACCCATTAGTATACAACAGTGGGGCAGGATGTCATCCTGCGGCGGGTTGCCAACCCGCTCCGGATTTGCGCCGATGGAATCGGCGCGCAGGTTATCAACCTGCCCCACAGCGAAACAACAACAGATCCAAGCTGAAAGTCACTCGCATCGCTACCGCCGGCTGCGATCGCATGGGCCGGTAAATGGAAAGCAGCAAATCGTGGACGGACTCGGCGTCCAACTCGGCCGAGGTAGTGACGCGGCGCTGATCGTCCAGTGCGAAATGTTTCGCAAAAGTCTCCACAGTTCTGGCCACCCGATCGCGCCCCGCGCCACGCAGTTCGATAAGATCGTCCGGCGCGGGGATGGCCACCAGCAGCCTTCCATCATCGCGCAGGACGCGCCGAAACTCGGACGCGTTCATTCGCGCCGTTATGGAAAGGACCAGGGAAAAGCAGCGGTCAGCGTAAGGCACGAAACGATCCGCATTGGCCGCGATCCACTCGCAATCGGGATAGCGCCGGGCCGCGGCATCAACGGCAGGCGTGGAGATGTCAATCCCGTGAGCCTGAAAGCCGACGTCGCGAGCCAGGCTTCCGAGATAAAAACCATCGCCGCAGCCGGCATCCAGCGCCAAGTCCCCGGGGCTTGCATCGACGAGCTGCGCGATCCCGTCGAGCAACGGCTGCGTCACGCCGCGATCGTGCAGCCGACGCCGCGCTTGCACGGCTGCCGCGGTGTCTCCGGGCTGTTTCGAACGCCGGTCCTGCGGCTGCAGCAGATTGATGTATCCGCTCCGGGCAACGTCGAACGAATGGCCGCGGGGACAGACCAGCCGGCGTTCCTCGCGCGCCAGTGGCATGCCGCAATCGCGGACAGTGCATAAAAGCATGGTTGTTCGGTTCTTCAGTTCTTCGGTTCGTCAGCTTGTAAGATTTTCGCATCCCCGATAAAACGCGGACTGAGGAACCGAAGAACCGATGAACCGGTATATCATGTTACCGATGAAACCCGTACCCCCGGATCAACAATCTGCGCTGGTCGAGCGGCTCATGGCAGCTTGCGGAGGCGCCTACTCGCCTGCCACTCGACGCAAGTATTACATCACCGGACCGCAATGGGCCGCGGCATATCAGGGACAGGCGCTATTCCACGCGCCCACGCGCCAGCCGATCGGTTTTGAAGAGGTCATCCGCGAATACGGCAAGCTCGGCATCGGCCATTGGTGCACGCACGATACGGACGTGATCCCCACTGAGTCGCTCGGCAAGGAGGAGCAGGCCAAGATCGTGGATCAGATCAAAAAGTCCCTGCACCAGCACGGCCTGGAATGTTCCATGGTGACCACAGAGACCTTCTTCCACGCGGTGTGGGCGGCCAGTCCGGCGGCTGAATCGCCTGAGGTTCGTAAGTACGCGGAGTGGCGCCTGGCGAATACGGTCGGGATCGGGCATGAGTTGGGAGCGAAGTTCGCGGTCTACTGGCCTGGCTCGCTTGGCTACTATACGCAGGGCGCGGTGGAAGAGACTCAGACCTTGCGCTGGTATGCCGACGGATTGAATGCCGCGTGCGAAGCGGATATCCAGCTTGCGAAAAAGCACAATCGCCCCACGCTGAAGCATTGCCTGGAAGCAAAGCCGTTCGAACCGCAAGCGGAGATTCTGCTGCCCACCAGCGACGCCATGCTGGCGTTCATCGGCGCGGGGTTGCTGAAGCATCCGGAGATGGTGGGCCTGAATCCGGAATATCTGCATGAGTTGATGTGGGGTGGCGCGCCGCGGGCGGCGCTGGCGCGGGCATTGCTGGCCGGCAAACTGTTCCACTTCGATATCAACGACGGCTACCGGCTGAAGCACGATGTCGACATTGCGGTGGGCCTGGTGAATCCGCTGGATTGGCTGAATGTGCTGGTGCTGCTGCGCAGCCACAAATACTTGGGGCCCTTCAATCTGGATTACAAGCCGCCGCGCACCACCAGCAACCACGGTGTATTCGCGGTCAGTTTTCCAACCGCGGTGGATCGCTTTATCACTCTATGGGAAATGGCCGGCGACGTGATCGCGGATCCGATAATCCGCGAAGCTACCGATGCTTTGAAAGCCGGCGGGGGCACGGTGGACCCGCTGGACGTAGACGCCATCACGGCATCGAATCGAGAGTTGCTGAGCCTGCATGAGCTGATCGCGCATCGCATGGTGCAGATCCTGCTGGGCCAGCATCGCGGGCGCGCGTACACGGTGTAAGAATGAAATCGTGAGCATCGGACGGTCGCTGATCGCGCTTGGAATTATCATTCTGGCGCTGGGATTGATTTTCACCCTCGGCGAAAAACTGCCCATCCGTTTCGGGCGAATGCCCGGAGACATCGTGATTCGCGGCAAAAATTCGGCGTTCTATTTTCCGCTGGTAACGTGTCTGCTGGTGAGTGTGATTCTCTCTTTTGTAATGTGGCTGTTCAGCAGACGCTAGCCGAAGCACCGGTCGCTTACGCTCGCGGCTCGGAAAGACGAGCGTTACCGAGCCGCGACCGTGAGGGAGTTTCCATGGGCCTGCGGCCCACCAAAGGTCATGAAGACGATGCGGGAAAATCGGTTGGCAGGCGGAAGCGCCTGCCCCACGTTGGCCCCAGTGGGGCAGGCGCTTCCGCCTGCCAACCGGCGTCTTCAACGGAGTCGGTGCTTTTCACCTCACCTAACCCTACCTCCGTACTACGGCGACTCACGCAGTCCCCGGCAAAAAAACCATTAATTAGTTATTCCAGCGTGCAGCGGATACTGCCTGCATCCGATATTTACCAGTAGCCGGAGTACTTCCTTCGGCAGCGGTGAACACCTGGGGGCGAGCAGGGCGCGAATAGCATGACATCAATCGGTAAATACAAGCTACTGGACGAGATGGGAGTAGGCGCCGTAGGCACCACCTACCGTGCTTCGGACACGTTCCGCAACCGGGAAATGGTGTTGAAGGTTCTGAATCCGGCCATTATCGGCAGCCCGGAGCTGCGTGCACAGATCTGCCGCGATCTAAGCGCCTCAGCCGAGCTACGCCATCCGCATATCGTCAAGGTTCGGGATCTGGGCGACGTGGATGGCTCACTCTATATCGCCACCGAGCTGTTGAACGGCGTGGATCTGCGCTGGCACATGGACCGGCGGATTCTGTCCATGGCGGACAAGATCGATCTGATGGTGCAAGTCTGCGGCGCCCTGGCGTTCGCGCATTCCAAAGGAGTGGCTCACGGCAATATCAAACCCGGCAATATCTTCGTGACCGGAACGGATGCCACCATCCTCGACTTTGGGATCGGAAAATGCCTGGCGTCCATCGCCGAGGCGGGGGGCCGGCCGGGCGCGTTGCTGCCGAATTATTTTGCCCCGGAGCAGATTCTGGGCAAGCCGTTCAAAGCTAAGTCGGATGTCTTTTCGCTTGCGGTGGTGCTGTATGAACTGCTGGTCAAATATCCTTTCCCCGCCGACGCCAATCTGATTACCCGCGAGATTGTTCACACCAACCCGGAATTGCTGCGCAAGCTGGATCCGGAGATTCCCGAAGAGCTGGAGCAATTAATGGTGCGGGCGCTCGAGAAAGATCCGGAAAAGCGCCTGGAACGGGCGGACGAGTTTGCGGCCGGCCTGTACCTGATTTCGCAGAAACTCCGTGGGCCCGGCGCGCCGGCCGTTGCGGTTGCGCCCGCGCCCGCTGAAGAGCCTGTGGCGCTGCCTCCGCCGGCCTTTGCGCCAGCCTTTGCCTCAGCGCCCGCAACTACCGTAAAAACCCCAACCGCATTGTTGACGCCAGCACCCCCGCCAGTTCCGGCGTCTGAGCCTGTGTTGACGCCTGAGCCTGCTTTGACGCCAGCCCCGCCAACGGTAGCCCCGCACGTCAGTCAGGGGACATCCAAAACACGATGGATCCCCTATGCCATCGCCGCGGTATTGACGTTCTGCATCAGCTTGACATTCTTTTCGCGCCAAAGCATACACGCCTCTCAGACCAATCCGCAGGCCCCGGCACCGGCTCGGGCTTTGGTTCAGCCGCAGAGCGCCCCGGCGGTACAGCGGCCGGTGGCCTCGCCCGCGTCCCAAGCCCCTGTACCTGTGGCGGCCGCAGCGCTGCCCGCGAGCGAACCCGCTGCGGCAAAACCATCTGACGACCAGGTTCTGCTGGGCCAAGTGAAAGCATTGTGGGCTTCGGGCAGATACGCGCAAGCCCTGGAAAAAGTGGACGACCTTCTGGCTGCCCATCCGGACCATATGGAAGGACGCATCTGGAAGAAGAAGATCCGCGCCGCGCAAGAAGCGGAAGCGGCCATGAAATAGGTGAGCATGAGATCAGCTAACCGATCCCTTTTATTGATGGCTGCGCTGGTGGCGGTTCTTCCCGTCTCGCTGGCGCCGCGCCTGCTGGCCGAGAACCCCAAGCCCTCGTCCGCCTCGCGTTCCAAGAAAACCGAAGATACGTTCCTCAACGGCCCGCCCTTGACTTTTGAGCAGTTGCTCAAGTTCGCGGGTCAGGATGCCATCCCGCTGCACCGCCGCAAGGAAGCCATTTTGAATCGCGGAGTCGATTTTTCGCTGTCGCCCGACCAGGTGGATAAACTCAAAGCCGCGGGAGCATCGGAAGAGATTTTGAAGGCCATCCGCAGCAAGGCCAAGCCGCTGGTGGCCATCGCTCCGCCGCCCCCTCCTAAGAAAGATCCGCTCGGCACAGTGTTGCTCACCTGCGCTCCTGCTGAATGTGATATCAGCCTGGATGGAACCGCTATCGGAACCACGCAGGATGGACGCTTGGAACTAAAGAAGAAGCCAGGCAAGTTGGTAATCGACTTCAATGCGAAGGGCTATATGGGCCATCAAGCCACGCTCACCGTGGATGCGGACCGGACCGTCCCGGTCTCGGTAGTACTCGAGCCCAGCCGCGCAACCCTCGAAGCTTTTGGGGCCGACCTGCTAAAGAAAGTGATACAAGCCGTGGCCGGCCAGGACGGATTGGTTGATCTCACCACGGTGCAGGCCACTGGGAGCCTTACTGTCTGGAGCAATGCCGGGTCAAGCATACGCTGGACGCTGCTTATGCGCAACAACCCGGACCGCGCCCTATTTCAGGCCAAGGCCGGGGCCATTCTGCACGAAGTGTCGTTCACCGGCAGCGAATTCACGGCCAGCAAGAACCTGAAGGGTCAGGACGCCCTCGACCTGCCCACTGATCTGGGATTTATCCGGGACTATCAGGTCACCGCCATATTGGCCAGGATCAGCAGTCCCCAATTCAAGATTGTCGCGAACCATCCGCTGCCCGCCGCTGATGAAGAGTATCCGCTGGTTGCCCAAAACGGTACCGAAACCATCTCCATCGGCCTGGATAGCAGCTTGCGTCCGCAAAAAGTGCGGATCAGCACCACCACCGGAGTAGGCTCCGCACTGATTAGCTACTCCGACTATTTTAAAGGCGAGAAAGCATACTATCCGAAGAGCGTGCAGATCAAGCCGGATGGCTCTCCGCATGGCATCGACGTTCGCTTCGACACCGTGGATCTGAGTCCCAAGCTAAACGCCGCCGACTACAGGCTGCGCGGCAAGGCGCTAGTAAACCTCGGAAACTGAAAAAGTACGGTCCCCTTGCTTACGCGCGGGGCTACAATTCGATCGAGAGTGCGCACTGGGACTGTGCCCCGTTCCCCGGTTACGTAGCCCCGCGCGTCAGCAAGGGGACTGCATGATAGACTAATGTCATCGCGTCCACGACCACTCAGTGGAGCTCTGCGCGGTGCCACCCAATTTCCCTGCCTTTCGAATTTGCGCGTTCCTGCTTTTTTCCGCCCTCTCTCTGTCTGCCCAAACCCTCACATCTCAGACTTATGGCGGCTCGGGCTCCGATGCGGCAAACGGAATCGCCACCGACTCCGCCGGCAACATTTATCTGGTGGGCACCACCACCTCTTTCGATTTGCCGTTGCTCAATCCCGCTCAATCTCAGAATTCGGGCACCCAGCTCATCGTCAGCACCAATGCCGGCTTCACCTGGCAACCGCTCTCGAATCTCCCTAGCCCAGTTACTCCATACCAGCTCACTCAAACTTTGCCTATCGCCGTGGATCCCACGAACTCGGCGGCGTTTTACGTAGGCTTCAACGGCATGGTGTTCAAGACCACGGATGGCGGTGTGCACTTCGCGTCCACCGTTTTGCTTCCGTCGGCGGATACGCAAGAAATCTCCATCGTAATTGACCCTTCTAACCCGTCCACGCTGTACGCCACGGCGTTCTTTGCCGGCGCGTTCTTCAAGAGCACCGATGGCGGCGTAACTTGGGCCCCGGCAATTTCTGGAATACCGGCCGGAGTCAGCATCTCGTCAATAGTCATTGACCCTTTCCATCCGAAATCGCTTTGGTTAGTGGCGGGAGGCTCAGCGTACATGTCCACCGATGGAGCCAACTCCTGGACATCGGTAATTTTGCCATCGCCCACCTTAAACGGCGGCAATCCCCTGCTGGAGTTTCTTTTCGATTCGGTGACTCCAGGAACGCTTTACGTGAGCGGTCAGAGCAGCACCGGGTTATTCCTGTTGAAAAGTACGGACGGAGGCGGGAAGTGGACACAAATGAGCACGCCCTTCGATTGGACCGTGCTGGTGGCGGATCCGGTTCGCGCGGGTTACCTCTATGCGTTGTCGCCCGGTCCCGGCCCCGACTCCGCCAATCTCTTCTATCGCAGCTCCAATGGCGGCGCCAGTTGGCAATCGTTTCCGTTTCCCTCCGTTTTCGCGAGCAACATAGCGCTCGATCCTGGAAATCCGAACATCATCATTGCGGGATCGTATCGCAGCGTCAATGGCGGCGAGACTTGGTCCCCCACCATGGTCTCCCGCGCCATTCAAGCCACCTTCGCGCCCAGCGGACGAGACCTGGTGTATGCCAGTGGTCCGATAACTTCCGACATTTTCCTCGCCAAGTTCAAACCGGGCGGCAAGACGCTGGAATTTGCAACTTACTTCGGAGGAATGGGAACGGAAACCGCTAAGGCCGTTCAAGTGGATGCGGCGGGAAACATCTGGGTAGCCGGAAGCACCAATTCCTTCGATCTGCCGGTTTCCAACGACGCGCTGCTGAAACAGCTGAAAGGCAGCACCAATATCTTCCTGGCTGAGTTCAGCCCGCAGGGACAATTGTTGGCATCGACATATTTGGGAGGTTCGGGGACGGATACCATCGCGGCGTTCAGCGTGGATGCGAACGGCAACCCCTGGATTTTCGGCCAGACGAGTTCCACTGATTTCCCGATTACCAACGGATCGGCGCCGGTGTTGCAACAGGGCGCGAGCTATGTATTCCTGACCAAAATCGACTCGTCCGCCTCCCATGTTCTCTATTCCGCGAGCATCGCCGGCGTCAGTGGGCCGGGCGGCATGACCATCGACTCAGGCGGCGACATCGTGCTGACCGGCTCTACGGATTCTTCGGATTTTCCAGTGACCGCCAACGTGGTTCACGGCGCCTCGCCTCCTGGCCAAAGCGCAACGCAAGCCTTCCTAATCAAGCTGGATAGCTCTGGCAATACCGTTTTCTCCACTTACCTTGGAGGCAACATCGGCGTGGATATCTCAGACCTGGTGGTCCCACTCAGCGAAGCGGCGCAAAACACTGGGGTCGCTGTGGCGGCGGACGCAACTGGAATATACATCACCGGCAACACCTCGGCAACGAACTTTCCCACCACACCAGGCGCGTACCAAACTCACTTGAGAGATGGATGCACCTACTACTCATCCGCCATCGATACCGGACTGATTGGCACTATCTATTTCTACGCGTTTGACGACGTCTTCGTAACCAAACTCAGCCCCGATGCGAAAACCACGCTTTACTCGACGCTTCTGGGAGGATCCTGCTACGACCGTCCTACGAATATCGCCGTAAGTCCGGCGGGCGCGGTCTTTGTCGCCGGGGAAACGAACTCCATCGACTTCCCGTTGGTGCATCCCACCGATAGCGCTCCGGCGATCGCGAATTACGAATCGTTTGTCTCCATGATTTCCGCAAACGGGGCAGCTCTGGCCTACTCCACCTACCTATTGGCCGGCTCCGCGCCCACTCTGGCAGTGGGACCGGACGGAATTCTAAATATCGCGGGCAGCGTCGGCTTCGATGCTCAAACCATGGCCTTCAGCGGTTTTCCGTTCCCGCCGCCAACGGCGGATACCAAGGCTTACCTCGCGACTCTCAATGTGTCGAGTGCTCCGGCCGGGCTCAACTTAACTGGAGCCTTGAATGCTTTCAGCCTCCTGCCTGGCCCGGTGGCGGCCGGCGAAATCGTTGCGCTCACGGTCCCGGATTTCAAACCCGCGCAAGATATCAATGTCGGGATCAACGAGCGGCTTCCACTCGGCACATCGCTTGGCGGCACTCAAGTTCTCTTCGACGGCCGGCCGGCGCAAGTGATGAGTATTGCGCCTGGAAAAATTGTCGCCATCGCGCCGCAGGATTTCGCGAACAACCAAAGCACCGCTATTCAGGTGAACGCCAATGGAACTCTCTCCAATCCGTTGCAGATGGACATCGCACCCAGCGCGCTGGGCCTGCTTTCGGCCAATGGCTCAGGCACAGGATTGGCCAACGCGCGCAATGAGGATGGCACGCTGAACTCCGCGTCCAATCCAGCAAAACGGGGAACCAGGATGACCATCTTCTTTACCGGTGCGGGCGTGCCCCCCGCGGCCATCAGTCTTAATTTTCCGGACCTCATCCAGATCGCTCCTCTCGAAGGATTCGTTCCAGGCATTTATTCCGCCAACTTCCGCGTGCCCACCAGCTTGAGCTATACATCGCCGCTGGGTGTAACACTCATGGCGGCAGGCGCATCTCAACTCGTAGCGGGATCGACCAGCCAAACGTTGATGATCTATATGCAGTAGCTATAATGACCGTAGCCGGGGAGATCCAATGACAACCCAATTTTTTCTACGATGCCTGATTGGGACGGCGCTCGGCACCGGTGTGTTCGGACAAGGCCTCAAGCCGCCGGGCGGCGCTGCGGGAGGAGGCAGAACTTCTGTTCCATCAAACGCTCAACCGAACAGCGGCGTAACCACTCCGGATTTCTCCCAGCATCCATTTTTCCTGTCCGGAAAAGTAACCATGGAAGATGGGACTGCTCCAACGGATTCGGTGACCATCCAACTGGTCTGCCACGGTTCCCCCCGCTCGATCGGCCATACGGACTCGAAAGGCGGCTTCAGCATCGATCTCAATAATCGCGCTTCCATGATCACCGCGGCGGACGCCAGTGAGAATGATTCGCTCTCGAATGATGGTGCGCCGGTGGGCGGCGTTCGTAGCGCATACGCCAACACCAGCGGCCCGGGTAGCGGAGGATCGGCTCAGCAGGGCGTCAGCGACCGGGACCTGATGGGTTGCGATGTGCAAGCGGCGCTTGTGGGCTTCCGGTCCGATGTGTCCCATCTCAGCAGCCGCCGGTCGATGGACGATTCCGACCTCGGAACCATAATCATGCACCGGCTGGCCAATGTGGAAGGCAGCACCATCAGCGTCACTAGCGCCATGGCTCCCAAGGACGCGAAAAAATCGATGGTGCGGGCGCAAAATTTCATTAAGAAGGAGAAATGGGACGATGCCCAGAAGGAATTGCAGAAGGCCGTGCAGATTTACTCCAAGTATGCCGTTGCCTGGGCGGAACTCGGACGCGTTCAGGAACATCTGAATAATCCGGAGGGAGCACGCAAGTCTTTCACCATGGCCTTGCAGGCTGACAGCAAGTTGGTGACGCCATACCTGGAGCTGGCCTCAATGGCCGCCCGCGACGAGAAGTGGCAGGAGGTCCTGGACTACTCGGATCGCGCGTTGAAGCTGAATCCGGTGGATTTCCCACAAGCGTATTTACTTAATTCTATGAGCAATTTTTATCTTAAGAAGATGGATGCCGCGGAGAAGAACGCCCGTACCGGCATAGAGCATGACCCGGAGCACCGCTTCCCCAAAATGAACGAGCTGCTGGGGAGTGTGCTGGTCGAAAAGCAGGACTATGCGGGTGCAGCCGAGCAATTCCGGAAATACATCCGCTATGCGCCGGAGGGTTCCGATACTTCGTCTGCCAGGAAGCAGCTCGCCGATATAGAAAGGTCGCTCTCGCCACAGGCCAAGAAGCAGTAGGCTTGAGGCAGCAAGCAGGTAGACCGGGGATCGCGGAGGGGTTCTGCATCCTGCAAGGCCTGGCCCAGTACCAGGTACGGTTCAACCTGAAAGTACCGTTGTTCCAGTTGTCCCCTAGGGTGAAAACTGGTTACTGGCAGATTCATGGAACGAGCCGACCTCGAGCAATGGAAGGCCCGAGAAGTCGCTCGCCTTCTCGGGCTGGTTGAATCGGAGCGGCGCTATTACCAGGAGATCGCTGCCTGCATTCCGGTGGGCTTGCTGGTGCTTTCACCGGATTTAGCCATCATCTCGGCCAATCGGGCCGTCCGGAAGATATTCGGGCTCACTGGGTCGCCTCTCCGGGCGCGCCTGGACACCTTGCTACCGCCTGCGGTGCTGGATCGCGTCGCGGAAGTATTAAAAACCAGCGAGCCGCAAATTAACATTCTGGTATCGGAGCCAAAGACCGGCCGGCGTCTGCGGGTGGGAATTCTCGCCATCCATAGCTGGGATGATGAATCTTCTCCGGAAGCATTGGTTAGCATCGAGGACCTGAAGGGTCTGAGAGATCTAGAAGTACCGGTACGTCCAACGCGCGGGCCAGCCGCCGCTGGTACCGAACTGGACAACCTGAGCGCCGTGGTCTGGACGCTCGATCTGGCTAACACGACATTCTTGTCGGTGACCGGGTACGCCAGCCGCTTGCTGGGGTATCCCATTCAGCATTGGACCAACAATGCCTCTTTCTGGACGGATCGAGTACATGCAACCGATCGCGAGTGGGTGATGCAATCCTATCGGCAAGCTATCCAGCGCGGAGAATCGCACTCGACGGAATTTCGAGCCGTGGCTGCGGATGGCCGCGTGCTGTGGGTCCGCGAAAGCGCCCAGCTGCTCACCGATGCCCAGGGCCGGCCCCGCTATTTAACCGGCGTCACCTTCGATGTTACGGAACGGCGTCTGCTACAGGATCAGTTACTGCAGTCCGAACGCGTGCAGGCGGTATCGAAGCTCGCCGGCCGGATGGCGCACGATCTGAACAACATGCTTATGATCGTGACCGGCCACAGTGAAGAGCTGTTGAACAGCCTTCCAGCGAATAGTCCTTTGCGTGCGGACGTGCAAGAGATCCTGAACGCGACGGAGCGCATGAGTGGTCTCACCGGACACCTGCTGGCCTTCACGCGGCGGCCCGCCACCACGGCCGGTGAAATTGATCTGCACGTCGTTCTACGCGCGGTAGAGCAGCGTTTAGGCCTACAGTTCAAACTCTCAGCAGAACCAAATGTTGTGCGAGCCGACGCGGAGCGGTTGGAACAAATCGTGACCTCGCTCATCGAGCGGGAGCGCGCCGCCGCGATCGAAACTTCTTATCTGGAGATTCAAGAAGATTTCAGGCAGCCCGGGGAGCCATTGCGGCCGGGAGCGTATGGTGTGATTTCCATCATGCTGAGTGGCCGCGCCTTTGACCCGGACGCGAAAGCGAGTTGGTTTGAGAGTGTGCTGGCGGGAAAAGACGCGGGGGATGATTGGCCGTCCGCCGTGACGCGGGCCTACGGAACTGTCCGGCAGTGGGGCGGCGATATCGCGGTGTCCGCCGCACCGGGCGCCGGTACTGTGCTGCGATTGTTCCTGGAAAGCGTGAGAGAAGCAGCCAAGGGCCGGTCAGCCCCAACTTTAGAACCGGCCGGCGTCGAGCCTGGCCTCGAAACGATTCTGGTGGTGGATGACGAAGCAGCAATCCGTGAGCTGATGCTCAAAATTCTGCGCCGACGCGGCTACCAGGTGCTGGAAGCGGCCAACGGCGAGGAAGCGCTGGCCGTCTTCCGCGAACACGCGGGGGCGATCGACCTGGTGATCACCGACGTCATGATGCCGCGCCTGGGTGGTCCGGAGTTGGTGGACCGGTTGCACCAGCAAGGGCTCAATCCAAAGATCCTCTACGTATCGGGATTTACCGGCGACGCGAACATCTCCGCTCGAAACTTTCCGCCAGGGACCGCGTTCCTCGAGAAACCGTTTACGCTAGCGGCGCTTCTGGAGCGGGTTCAGGAAGTGCTGAAAACACGTTCCTAGTTTCTGGTTTCTGGTTTCCAGACAGTCGACAACCAGCCACCAGCAACCAGCCACCAGCAACCAGCCACCAGCAACCAGCCACCAGCCACTAGTTACCGTACATGGCGCTGTACCCGAGCTGTTGTTTCACATAATCGCGTGGGTAGGAAATGTCGACGCTGGATATTTTGCCCTGCGCGTCGAAGCTGGCTTTGAGCTCGGGATTGATGCCCGCCCAATAGCTCGGCAGGTTCAGCTTTTGATAGCGCGCCACCACCTGATCGCGGATGGCTGGATCGAAATGCACGCCGTACTTCTCCACCAGCGCCTTGATGGCGTCGTAATCGCCTTCGGCCTTGATGCGCATCAGCTCGGCCAAAAGCTGACCCACGCCCTGGCGCATCTTCTGGAAATCCAGCAGAGCCAGATACGTTTTCCCGTTGCGCTGCTCTTCCACAATCGCGCCCGTTTTGTCCCTTACGTAGTTCACAATCAACTGGCGGTTGCGTTCATGATCTTCCTCGAGAGTATCGCCATGGGGATTGCGTTCGAGCTGGGTGAGTGCAACGCGCACCGCGCTGTAATACATGGTTTTGGCGACGTCGGGATTGGAAATCAGCCCCAGCTCCTGAAGTTTCGGGTCCCAAACATTCCACAGGGCCATCAAATCCGCCCGCGCTTCCTCGAGAGTCGAGAAATATTCTTTCAGATAATACGCGGGAGGATGGGTGAGCTTGGGATCCAGCTTGCCGGAGCCGTGGCCAATAATCTCGTGAAGGGCGGTCATTAGAGTTGCAGCTTCCTCGCCGTATTTTTTGCCTAGCGCGATCTCTTCCGGCGAAGCCGCGAATTCTTCCAAAACTCCGAAACCTGCGGCGCGGGCGAGGGCACGCGAGCTGCCCGTGAACAGGAAGCTCTTGCTGCCGTACTTCTCATGGACTTCGTTTTCGTTGGGCAAGTTGTCGCCCACGGTGGTCACATGGAAGTCGCCGGTCTCAATCAGAGCTTCCACCGCCTTGGCCAGCGGCGGCTTCACGCCCTGCTTCTTGTATTCGGCTTTCCAGGGCGCGCGGTCTTCAAAATACTGCGCGTTGCCGGCGATCTTCAGCATCAGGGAACTCACGCGCGTGTCGGTGACCGTAACGAAGCTCTGCGAGGTTCCCTTCGCGCCGCGGGCATCCCGATAGACTTCGATGAAGCCGTTTGCAAAATCGATGGGAGCGTTGTTCTGAACCCAATCCACGCCAAAATGAATCCAGTCTTTCGGATCGCCGGTTTGGTAGAAGCGGATCAAGTCGCAAATCACCTTAGCTTGCGCAGGCTCGGCGATGGCCGCCGCCTTTTGAAAAAACGAATTCGCTTTGGCCAGGTATTCTGCGTAGAGGCCGGGCGGAATTTTGCCATCCGGCGTGCCGGCGCGATACACCTGCTCCACTAAACGGCCGTCGATTTTCTGGAGGCGCGAGTTGAGTGGGTAATGTTCGGTGAATCCGGTGAGGTCAGAAAGCTTCACGCCGGCGTAGAAGTTGTTTGCGCTGGCTTCGATGATGTCCTGGCCGCCGCGCGGGCTCTTGGCGGTGATGGTGGGCTCGAAATCGGCATCGAATAGCGATGGCTTCAACTCATCCAGTTCTTTCGATAGTTCCGCTTCGGTAAATCCGCGCGCGCCGTGCTGGAGCGCCGCAACGCCGGCATGTTTCAGTTCGTCGAAGGTGAAATCAGGCAGGAATTTCTGCGCCGTGGTCTCATTGTGGTTGCCGCGATTGGCCCAAAACAGTTTGGTGAAAGCCAGGATTTTGGCATAGCTCGATGGATCCACGCCCTCGGGATGCGCGACGATCAGTTCCAGCACGCGTTTCTGGCGCAGGCCGAATCGCGAAAGTTGATCGTAGATGATGGGATCGATGGCGATGGATGCCTGAGTGAGCCAGTAACCCAGCGCCTGCTGATTCGGCGTCCGGGAACGAAAGCTGGAAGCTTCCAGCTGGAGAAATCCGGTAGAGCCGACGCGATCCACCAGGGCGGCATCCTGTCCGTAACAGAAGCACGCAACAAGACAGGCGAGAGTGAATTTCATACTCACCAATACACGAAGGATTCTTCTTCGCAGACCAGCAGCAGCGGGGGACCACCGGTGGAAATCTTGGCGGCGTGCGCCACCACTTCCTGGCCGGCCTCGGATTGGAGGCAGCGGTTCAGATCGTCCATGGAAGAAAAATGCACCTCGGCGATGCGGTAAGCCGTAACTTTACCCTGGGGCGAATTCAAGACGCGCGTGGCCACCAGCCTGGTCATGCCTTTGAGCTTGGCTTCGACCATAGGTATGTGCTCGTCCTTGTAAGCCTTCTCAAAGGCCTCCTCATCCTGAGGCCGCGGGTAGATTACAACAATCTTTACGTCGTGCGTTCCCATTGTCCCCGAATCACCAATCTTATCATTCCGCGATGGCTTTAACCGGGCCGCGACCGCAAGGAAGCGTTACCGCGAATCTGGAACTAGAGGCTGCTCGCGTGCGGTTACCCATGTCCCCGGCCCTGCACTACGTTATTCTGGCTAGGTTGACTGACTTCAACCATATACATTCACGAGATGGCGATGACTGGGTTTGCGGGCGAAGCATGGCCATGCAGGATGACCAGTTACTGCAGTGCGAAGGCCGCGACCCGGATGAGGACGAGGCCTGCCGCCTGTGCGCGGAGCGAATCATCGGCTACTTCGGCGAGCCGATGCACGTTCACTGAAGCTTGGCGGATTCCAGCTGCTTCAGCATCGCGGCTTCCCACTCGGCATCCGCTACGGAGGGCCCGCCGGTCCAGCGCCATTCGCCTTTTGTGTCGATGATCCAGTTTTGCGGGATGCCCACCAGATCCAGCAGGCCAGCCACAAAGCTGTAAGCAGGCAGTACCGGGAAGGTGTAGCCTTTCTCCTTCATGAACGGGGCCACCAGGCCGAGATCTTCGTCGATGGTGAGTGTCAGAATCTGCAAATCCGCGCGATCTTTTATGCGCTCGTACAACTTTTCGAGATGGGGTAGCTCGGCTTGGCAGGGGCCGCACCAGGTGGCCCAGACATTGATCAGCACCGCGCGGCCTTCCAGATTCTTCAGGCGCCAGGTTTTCCCGGAGAGATCCGCGAGCTCGAATGGCGGCAGGCTTTTGGCTGGTTTCTTCCAACCGCTGTCGGCCAGCTCCATGACCTTGGCCGGCGGTTTGCTCCAGACATTCCACGCGGTTTCCGTACCGCCCATCTGTTTCCAGAGCGCTCGGGCTTCCTCCATAAGATCGTCATTGACGCGTCCTTGAAACGGGTTCGGCGGCTTCTTGCGGGCGTGGAGGGCCTTCTGATAGTAAGTCAGCGCGTCGGCTTTGCTGCCTTCGAGCAGCGCCAGGCGGCCGCGATTCAGCCAATAGCGGGACTGATTGATTTCCCAGGTTTTCGCCGGAAGGTCACGCTCGATGAACGGCTTGAACCGCTGGGCTTCAGCGGGCAACTCGGCCAGCCGCGCGGCCTTCAGCACCTCGCCGGCCGCAGCCTGGCGCAGCGCCACTTCGTTCTGGTCCCACATCTCTTCGGTCTCGGCGTTTAAATTGTCGGTCCACACGCGGGCATGCCACTCATCCATCAATTGCTCGGAATCGCGCAGCAGGTCGAACACGCGGCGCGGCTGCCAATTGTGATCGATTAGAATCGTGGCGGCCCATACCATGGAATTGATCGAAGGCCGCTCGTACGCGCCGATATACGCGAGATAATCGTTCAACGCGCGCAGGCTTTCTTCAGCCGGCAGGCCGGGATCTTGGCTGACGGCGTAAAACCGCTCTTTGTGCTGCAACTCGGGGGCATCCGTAAATCGGCCGATCCAACTCTCGAGCGCCGCTTCGAACTCGCCGTGGTATTTGGCCCAGGCCGCGGCATCCGCCTGGCTCTCCGGCTCTTTGTGAGCTTTTTCCCAGCGCTCCCTGACAATCTGGTAGGCCGCGTCGGAATGCGGAAACGCCTGGATCACGCGATCTTCGCGGCCAGCGACGATCTCAGGCGAGGCTCCGGCTTGCTTGTAGCCATCTTTCAAAAAGACCAGCCACGCGGCGTCAGGATTCGCGTTCAACCCCTCTAGACGATCGAGATCGGCGGCCATTTGCTTTCGCACGGCGTCGTCCTCGAGGGCGGGCCGTGTGCGGAATTCCAGGCTCCACAGCGTTTCGTAATCCTTCAGCCGCTCCGGATCAGTTTCCTTGACCAGCCGCGCCCGAACGGCTTCAGCCACCCGGGTTTGCAGGTCTTTCGATCCGGGGCGCAAACGGTGCTGCGCGTCGGCCTCGGTAGACGCCGGGCAAGCTTCAAAAAAATCGGCGATCTCCTCGGCTGATTTCTTCTTATCGGCCCGCTTCGTACTTGGACCGTAGATATTGGCCAACTCCAGCGCCGGCCACGCAAATTTCGGCGCCTCCGAGCGGGCTTGCTCCAGCAGGCGAATACTTGACGGCGTGTCCACACCGGCGAGCGCCAATCCGGCGGCGTAGAGAGCCACGGGATCGTCCGGATGCTGCCCGGCCTGTTTCCGGAAACGATCCACCAAGGCCCGATAATTCCCGACGTCGTCCTGCAAGGTGGCTTGGATCAGCCGGCGGTACGGTTCCACGTCGCGGGGATATTTCGCGATCAGCTCTTCCAGCACCTGGTGGCGGAAGGCCACTCGCTCCGGGAACTTCATCTGCTGAAGCGCTTCTTCAGAAAGCTGCTCATCCAAAATCCGGCGAACTTCAAGCCGCGGCTCGCAGCCGGGAAGGGACTGAGAGGGTTGCGCGAACAGGGCGGGGGCCAGGAGCAGAGCGACGGCCAGCGGCTGCAAAATATTTGGCGTCATGGGAACCCTAACTTTCTTAACAATTTCTGGAATTCTGGGTCGCTGCGCAACGAATCATAAGTCGAATCGACATTGAGATACACAATATACGGATAATGTGCATCATACTGCTTTTTGAGTGTGTCGATGGCGTGCTCGCGTTGGCCCATATAAAGGAAGAAGCTGGGCAACGGCGGCACCGCGCAGACCGTCATTTCGCGCAACGCCACGGCGCGCTGGCCATCGCGCATGTAGGCTTCGGCCAGTTGCTGGCACCAGGCGCCGCCCTCCGGCATGGCCAGCAGATTTTTCATCTCGGCGATGGCTTCTTTTGGACGGCCGGAGACTATCTCCAATTTGGCCAGCATGGTTCGCGCCAGGACGTGTCCGGGATCCCGATCCAGGACCTTTCTGAGTTGCACTTCCTCCAGATCGAGGCGCCGGGCGTAGAACCAAAGCTCCGCGAGATTGATCATCGGCAGCGTCGCCAGCGGGTCCAGTTGTTGTGCCCTGCGCAACTGGGATTCGGCTTCGGTGAAGCGGCTGCGGGAAATCAAGCCCAATCCATAACGCTGATGGGGCAAAGACTCATTCGGAGCAAGCGCGATGGCCTTCTGAAACTCCGGCTCCGCCGCAGCCCAATTCCAGTCCCAGGAAAAGGAGATCCAGCCTTAGCGCGACATGGGCGATGTAGAGCCTGGGATCCAACTGAATGGCGCGTTGGGCCGCCTGCCGCGCGGCTGCGGTGTTTCGCGAATCTTGAACCTCATACTCGGGCAGCATGGCCAGGCTGTCGGCGAGCCACCCATAGGCGGGGGCGAAGCCAGGATCGATTGTGGTGGCCTGGCGGAAATATTCAATCGATTTGCGCATGGATTCGGGCGTATGACGGCTCCAGTGATACCGGCCCAGCTGAAAGCTTTCCATGGCGAGACGATTGGGGATATGCGGGCCGGGCCGCCGCGGATAGAGTAACCACGCAGCCGTGAGAGCGGCCACGATGGCAACGGCCGCGGCGATAATCCAAGGTGAGACGTGACGCTCAAACAGGCGGACACCGGATTTGATCTTTTCCAGATCTGCGCGAACCTGCGCAGCCGAAGGATAACGGCGGCGGCTGTTTTTCTGAAGGCAGCGCCGCAGCAAGGGCCGCAGCTCCGCCGGGACAGGCCGGTAGTCCGGTGCGTCCTGCAAAATGGCCCGCGCGGTGGCAATGGGGTTGGCGCGATGGAACAGAACCTGTCCGGTGGCGGCTTCATAGAGCAATACGCCGAGCGCGAAGATGTCGCTTTGGGGCGTACCTGGCGCTCCTTCTATCTGTTCCGGCGCCAGATAGGCGACGGTTCCGGCCAGAGCGCTTTCGAGAGTGGTGCGCTGGGGACTGTCCCGCTCATCCAGATGCGCCAAACCGAAATCCAGGACCTTGGGACCGCCGGGTGTCAGCATGACATTTTCCGGTTTCAGGTCGCGATGTCTTACGCCGGCCTGATGGGCCGCTTCGAGCGCGCTGGAAATGGCCAGGCCGTAATCAATTACTTCCCGGGCGCTCAAGGGGCCAGCTTGTTCCAGGCGCCGGCGCAGCGTCTCACCGCGCAGGCATTCCATCACCAGGTAATGAACACCACCCGCGGAACCAGCTTCACGAATGCAAACGATGGCCGGATGGCGCAGTGCCGCCATGGCGCGCGCCTCACGCCGAAACCGTTCCACACGGCTGGGATGCAGGGCTTGGCCGGGAGGCAGAATCTTGACGGCGACGATGGATCCGTCGCGCTGATCGATGGCGCGATAGACCATCCCCATGCCGCCTTCACCCAGGAATTCAGCGACGGTATAGTTGCCCAGCTGTTTGCCGGTCAGGAACGCACTGCCCAGAGCATCCATGAGCCGTGCACGTCCAAGGGTTGCGGGGGCACGGGAGCGTCGTCGGAGGGCGCGGCGTTGAGCAGCGCCAGCACTTCGTCGGCCAGCGGTGTGTCGTCCGCTTCTGCGCGCACAAACGCTTCGCGTTCGGCGGGAGGCAGTTCGAGCGCGGCGTGAAATAGCCGCTCGATGGCCTGCCAGCGCGGGCTCATGCGGGCTTCGGCGCACCCAGTTCCCGGTTCAACTCCCGGTTCAACTAGCGGTTCAACCAGGCCCGGGCCAGCATCCAGTGCCGTTTCACGGTACGGGGCGACACATTGAGATGGGCGGCGGCTTCCTCCACCGACATTCCTCCGAAGTAGCGAATCTCTACTATGCGGCACAATTCCGGGGCTTCTAGCTGCAGACGGTCCAAGGCTTGGTCGAGTTCGTCGTAATCCCATGGCGCCGGATGGCGCAAATCGCCATCCATGGGAATGGCCGCCAAACCGGGATCCCGTTTGGTAGCTTTTCGCCGGCGCGCCTGCAAGGCCAAAACCTGCCGCATGGCGACGGCGGCGGTGGCGATGAAGTGCGCGCGGTCCTGCCAGACTGTCTGTAGTCCACCGCTGGACAACTGCAGGTAAGCTTCATGCACCAGGGCCGTGGGTTGCAGCGTTATGCCACGCCGCTCCCGGCGAAGATAGGCCGCGGCAACGCGGCGAAGTTCGGCATACACCAAAGGAAAAAGAGTGTCGGTGGTGGGCGCCGGCTTCGCCATTTGGTTCAACTTTAACACCCCCTGGTACTCCTGGGACTTTTGCTGTGGCCCCGTTTCCTCCCATTTGCACGTTACGTAGCAGAGGGAAACATGCAAGCTCGAAAAACCAATCTTGGGATTATCCTGGCACTCTTTTCGTTTGGCGCAGCCAGCGCAAAGGCCGACACGCAGTATTTAACCGATGCGACTTCGATTATCGCCGGGTACGGGATGGGAGGGTTGCAATACAATACGCTTGGCGCGAATTCTACGTTCACCAATGCCGGGCAGTCCAGCACTGCGTTCGCCGATATCTCCACCGGAACAATGGGGGTGGAAAGCAGCGGAAGTGTTCCCACCACTTTCGGCATGATTAACGACGCCGCGGAAGCTTTCATGGGCGATACCATCACCGTGGCCGGCGCCACGGGCCTGCTGAACCTGGGAGTGGACCTGAATATCGACGGGTCGTCCCTGCTGAGCGACCCCACTCAGAACCTTACCTTCGTGGGAGTGTATGCGTTTACGCCAGGCACTTTCGACACGTCGGACTTCACCGCGCCAGGCCAGGTATTGTTTAGCGAGGGCTTTGTGCTGGGGCCAGGCACCATGCCCTACGCGTCATATTTTTCGCAGTTCGGGCTGACCTACGGCGGAAGCTATGGAACTCTTTTTCGACGCTGGGATCGAATTTTCAATTATTGATCACTCTGGAGACATATGAAGACGGCTCGACGTTAACCGGCAACGACTGGGACTCGGACTACTACCACACGCTCACGGCATCGCTCGAGGCGCGCCGGCTGGCGTGACGCTAACATCGGCGTCGGGCATTTTTCCAGGTACGTCCCCGGTTCCGGAGCCGAAGTCGGCGGGTCTTTTGATTGGGGCGTTATTGTTGATGGCTTGGGTATCAAAACGTTGGCAGGCGGCTCAGAAAGAGTGTGTTACCGAACCGCGACCGTGAGAAGCTGTGAAAAAATTGGTTCGCAGGCGAAAGTGCCTGCGCCACATAATCGTAAATCCTTGTGCGTCAACGTGGGGCAGACGCTTCCGTCTGCCAACCCCGCGTGCTTCCCGATTTTTTCACAGCTTCTGAGTCTGAGGGAGTCGGTGCCTTACGTGAATTTGTAGACGCCCGGGACTGGGAGCGGAGGAACCGGCACCGCAGCCTTGTAGTCGAAAGTTTTCGGAAGCAGATCAAGCTGCGAATTCATCATCATGTCCCAGGTGACTTTCTGTCCGGAGTAGGCGGCCTCGCGGCCCATGAGACAAGTCATGGTGCTTTCGGCCACGGCCATGGCTTCGTTGATGTACGGCCCGTTTCCCAGGATGCTATTCATCATGTCGGTGTGCTCCTGCACATAAGGATCTACCGGCAGCCGCGCGCCTCTTAGTGACGCGCTCTCGATCAGGCCTCTGGTTCCGACAATCCGCTCACTCACATCGCCTGGCGCGTTGTTGTACTGCCGGCAGTGGCTGGACATGTGAACGCCGTTGGCATAAACGAAATCGGCATGCAGATGATCATAGATGTTGCCGTATTCTTCCTCCCGCGGACGCCACGCCGCGCCACCTGAGGCGATGGCTTCCACGGGGTGCGTGCCCATGAACCAGTTGCAGACGTCGATGTTGTGCAGATGCTGCTCCACCACCTGGTCGCCGGAGATCCACACAAACGAATACCAATTGCGGTGTTGAAATTCCATATCGCCCCAGCGCGGGTCGCGCTTGTGGTCCGGGAACAGGGCGCTGTTCTTGAAATTCAGCACCGGGCTGCCCACCCAGTTGGCATTGAGCGCGACAATTTCGCCAATGTCGCCGTTCTTCATCCGCTTGTATTGGTCCAGATACCAGGCCTGGGAGCGGCGCTGCGCGCCTGACTTCACAGTCAGCTTCAGCTCTTCGGACTTCTTCGCGGCAGCCATGAACTTGCGCAGGTTCACCGGGTCAGTGGCGAAGGGTTTCTCGCAGAAGACGTGCTTCCGGGCTTCGACGGCGGCCGCAAAGTGCATGGGGCGATAGGCGGGATACGTCGCGAGCATCACGATATCCACTGAATCGACAACTTTCTTGTAGGCGTCGAAGCCGATGAAGTGGTGTTCGGGATCCACTTTGACGCGGTCCGCCAGTTCGGGCTTCAGCGCCTTGGATTTGCGCAGGCAATCCTCCAGCCGGTCTTCAAAGACGTCCGCCAGCGCGACAATTTCGACATTATCGGTGCCATTCAGCAGGTTCTCCAGGGCCTGTGTGCCGCGTCCGCCGCAACCAACCAGGCCGGCGCGCAGTTTCTCATTGCCCGCGCCATGCACCAGTTCGGGCTTCACGATCTGGAAGGCGGTTGCGGTTGCCGCCGAGGATGTCAGGAATGATCTGCGGGAAACAGAGTTATTTTCCATGGGGTTAATCTCCGATCAATTATACGCTTCGGCCCTCCCGCGCAAGCGGATGTTCATCTTGACCGCGCGCGCAAGGCGGTAGATGAATAGTTGCAGGGGCTTCGCCACGCTCGGCGAGGTGTTTGGCGGCGTTCGTATGTGGGATTGAGTTCGACCTTCGATATTTGTTTTAGGGACGGCCGGCGCTTGTTTTCGGAGGCGCTGAAGTTCGAGGAGGGTTTTGAGAGCCCTGAAGTAGGCGCGCTCCAGGAGGGATTCGTGGCGGGTTAGGGATGGCAGCGCCGATGATGCGGAAAGATCGCAATAGGCGAAGGTGAGCGGGGTGACTTCGGAGTAGCTTTCGCCGTCGGAATCGAGTTTTTTCTTCTGGACGACTATTTCATCTTCGAGAAGGTCGGTTTCGATGGCCCAGAGGAGGCGCTGGCGCCATTTGGCGGCGACTATTTCTTCGATCAGATGGAGCTCGACGGGACGCCGTTGGTTCGGGCGGAGTTGATTTTGCGTTGGGAGGACATGGGGTACCGTTTGAGTTTGGGGGGTGGGGGTTGGGTTTGTGGGGTGGGATTCGGGTAATGGTGAGCAAACGCGTAGGAAATATTCGGCGAGGCGTGTTGATTTTCATTGGGGAGCACGCTGCCTACGGCGCTGGGCGGTTGGGCGGAAACCCGCAGTACCCGGTTGGCCGCGCTGTTCCGGTTGCGTCATGGATCTTGGAAAAGAAGTCCAGTAGCAGCTTATTGGAGGCATCCAGGTCGGGGCTCCTTAGCGTGCCCCTATGAAAAATCTCGCTCTTTAGAATGGGCCGCCCATAGAGGTGCCGGTCAATTCCGACGACGTATAAGGGAAGGCCTGGCGTACCTACGATCCCGAGCTCAACCTGCCAGGGCGTGTTCAGCGAGAGGTGTCGTGCAGCAAACGAGATTGTTGCGCCCAACGTGTCAAAGAAGGCTCGTTCCAGCTGTACGCTGTGGATGAAGGGCGGTTGGCCGAATGACGGGTGCGTCGCTTTGGTTATCACCAGGCCCGCGCTGATACTCCAAATCTCACCACTCTCGAACTACTGCGTCGAGGCGTCAATGGTGGCGCTCCCACTGGGCGGATATGACCCGGGGTTTATTCGGATTGCCCCACGGGCGTTGAGATTGAGCACAGCGCCATCTCTGGAATTGAGGAGGGGTGCGAACTGCATCGCGCTCTTTAGCGTTGGAAGACGGATCGGATCGGAAAGCGGCGCAGCTGGGACGAGTCGAAGGTAGCACAAGGATTCTGTCTCGTACGAATAATTAATTTGGTCCATGCCGGATTCGCCAGCTGTCCCGAGTACTTCACTCTCTCCAAAGTATGCCGCTCTGTTGAACGTGGATGGCGCTCCGGCAAAAGGGGTCGATGGCGGCGGCGCTTTCTGTATGTAAGGCTTCAAGGCTCTCGCGAACGAGTCCGCGAGTCTCTTTCGCTCCGCGGCGATCTGCTCGCGTTCAGCCTCTGGCGGCGCGTTGAAGACGATCGCGCCGCCCTTATGCCTGAGGTCAAACGGGAGGTCTTCATGGGCGCCGTAGTGCTGATTGAACACCAGGATGACATTCTGGTCGCCAAGGGCACGCAGTGCATAACCTAGCTCGATTGCAACGTTGGAGTTGATGAGCTTCTTTTCTGCTCGGTCTGCGCGCCCACTTTCCCGACTATCGTGACGTCCGCAACCACCACCTCTGAAGCGTCGATTTTGGCTAATATCGTCCGCGCCAGGTCCGGGCTGCCCGCGATGTCTTGGATGTCCTGGTCAAGATGGAGCGCTTCGCGAGTCGGTTCCTCCATATCCGGTGTCTGCTGCAGTCGATCGATGGCATCCCGAAGCGCGTCTCGCACAAGAAACCGGCCGGTCTTTCCCGGTGTGTCGGATTGCCATGACCAGAAGATTTTCATGCGAAGTCGGCGCGGGCGCAGCCCTCTTCTTCATGTTGCGCCTCAGAATTGACCTTCGCAAGAGAACTATAGGGCGCCAGAGCGGCCCGCATGGACAGGCTTCCAGTCACTCGTTGTTGCCAAGGCGCTCCGGGCCCCCAAGAGTAAAGCTTCGGGTTGGACTGAACCCTTAGAATGAGACACTCGCAATTGGCACATATTGCAGGGAAGGGAGCTGCAAGTGACAAAAAAGCGAAAAGGAAGACATCCGGCGGCGTTCCGTCAAGCTGCGGTGGAGCGGATGAAGCGCTGCGAGAACATCGTGGCGTTGTCAGAGGAGCTGGGCGTGTCGCGGCGGTTGCTATACCGATGGCGCCATCAGCTTGACCCAGTCGATGGCGGCCCAAGGGAGCCACTGGAGAGTCCGCGCGAAGCCACGCTCCGCAAAGAGAACCACCAACTGAAGCGGGCGCTGGCGGAAAAGACCCTGGAGGTAGATTTTTTCAAGGGTGCCTTGCAAAAAGTCGAGGCTCGACGCCAGAAGAGCGGCGCAACTGGCGCGAAGACATTTACGACCAGATCCGGGGAGTAATGTCCATGCAAGGCAGCCTGAATATCGAACGGATGTGTTATCTGGCGCAGGTCAGCCGCGCGGGATTCTATCGGTCGCTGGCCGAACAGACGCCGGTGGAAGAAGAGATGGAGGTGCGATCAGCGATTCAGCAAATCGCGGTCGAGCACCGGCGGCGCTACGGCTACCGAAGAATCACAGCCGAGCTACGACGCCGCGGGATGCTGGTGAACCACAAGCGAGTGGCGCGGATCATGCGCGAGGATAATTTGTTAGCAGTGCAGCCGCGGGCCTTTGTCGTTACCACGGATTCCGATCATGAGCTGGAGGTTTATCTCAATCTGGCCGGCCGGATGAAACTGACTGGTATCAACCAGCTTTGGGTGGCCGACATCACTTACATCCGGTTACATCGTGAGTTCGTTTACCTAGCGGTGATTCTGGACGCGTACTCGCGCAAGGTGGTGGGCTGGGAGTTGGACCGAACGCTGGCCGCGCGGTTGCCGATGGCGGCGTTGGAGAAAGCGATCGCGGAGCGAAAACCGCCGCCGGGCCTGGTACACCATTCCGATCGCGGCGTGCAGTATGCGTCCGGCGAGTACGTAAGGATCTTGCAGAAGCAGCAAATGATTCCGAGCATGAGCCGGCCGGCGAACCCGTATGACAACGCCAGTTGCGAAAGTTTCATGAAGACTCTAAAACGAGAAGAGATCTACGCGAACGAATACCGGGATCTGAATCACCTGCGCGCCAACATCGAAGAGTTTATCGAGCGCTACTATAATCGCTGCCGGCTGCACTCGGCCCTGGGTTATCGCACGCCGGAGGAGTTTGAGCAGGTTGTCACGGCCGAGACAACTTCCACCGGGGCGAGCATGAGTTTTTTCAGGCATGCGGAGATCTTTCGATCCGATGTGGTAGTCGATCCGACTAAACTGGGGCCGGGGTACCGCCTCCCGTTGGTCGGTCCCGAGGCCCAGTTCAAGGACGCGACGGAAGGAACGCGCCCGGCTCATCGTCTCGATGAGTCTCCCGCCGGCTATTCCTTGGCGAGTTGCTCTCCAGCAGAGCTCGCCTCCGCTTCACCGGCTGAAGATCATTTTAAAGAAGAAAAGGCTATTTGAGTAGGAAAAATCATTGAATGGCAAGTGTGCTAATCGCAGATTGTCTCAACGGAGGGGTTCACCCCAGGGTAGTGCGCTAAAAGTGTGCGCCTGGATCGCTCCTACTACTTGAAGCACAAGCCGCTTGCTGTTAGCGTTATGGCATGGGACACGAAGCGGCATTCTCGAAGCTCTCAGCCTGTCTGCGCAAAGCGCTAGATGCGCCTAGCCCTGAACAATCACGTACGCTGATAACTGAAGCTCTCCATCGAACCGACCGTCTTGCAAAAGCCGTTGCGACGGCCAACGCTAAACGCGGACGTAAAGGCGGACTAGCAACTGCTGAGCGCGGGCCGGAATACTTCCGTCAGATCGCAGCGATGCGAAAGACGCGAGCCGGGGGCCGTCCAAAGAAATCGACGGAAGAGAACTAAGGCCGAGGCTGGATCATTTCCTCAAACAGCTCTGCTATCCTGTCCCGAAACTTTTGAAGTTGCTCGGTGGACGTTCCAAACTTGAATAGGTGTTTTGGGTCTGAGCAGGATATCGTGTAGCTGTTCTTACCGGCCTTAAAGACGCATAGCGGGATGTAGAGAGTTTTCCCGGTCCCTTCCTTTGAAACCTCGATTTTGTTCTTTTGCATTAGCGCTCCAGAAATGATCTCCCCTGACGCACTTCGCGTAGAATGGTTCCTTAAAGTGAAAAGCCCCGGCAGAAGCCAGGGGCCTTTCGATGTAGACTCGACACCTCCATCGTAAAGCCCTTCGCGCCTGGGCGCAAGAGGGCGATGAACCATTGGCGGGCGTTGCACGACCGTTTCATGGTGCTGATGGCTGAGGAGAATCAGATCATCCAGCAGCACGCGCCACGCTTTTGTCTTTGTGCCATAGGAACACTGGACAGCACAACGAAATACGGACGTTGGGAATTCTCCCATCAAACAAACGATAACTTTCAGCACAGAGTAATGCTGGCTTGTCTTGATGCTGGTCGCTGGGGTGGGTGTCCGAATTTCGCTCATCCCCTCGACGTGTGGCTCCATCGTTTATTACTATTTTTACGTGAGCAGGGAAGCCGCTACGTCGTGGAAATGGATGTCGATCTCTGCCGGATCGATAACTTATGCGAAGCCTCCGCAACTCTTTGTGCACAGATAGAAATTGACTCTCTGCTCCCTGGGGCATCGCTGTCTATAGAGGACAGCGAGCAGACCGAGACGCGCGCGCCGCAACCGCCCGAGCGTCCCGGCCCGCTGCGACGATACAACGAGGCAATGGTTGATGCGCACATCCGAGCGGATGCGGACGCCGTATACGAGAGAAGAAAGAAGGGGTTGAGCGTCACATCTACACAAACAGAATTGCTTAGGCTTACAAGTTTTCGTGGAGCCCTTGACGGGTACGCAGAGCTACTCCGTCAGTCGGTCGCGAAAGATCCAAACTATATGGTTGACCCGATTTTATGGGGAACGATAAAGACGACCCTTGAAAAGGTAATCACTCAACTTGGCGGCTCTAGTACCGAGCTATCTTTCAACGAACAGCCGATAACTGTACACTCCCAGATTCTAGCGGTCAGAGTGCTCCTGGAAGACAGGATGCACTTACTTGGAGGTGAGCCGATCCAGCCGCCACCGATAAACGCGGAGCCCACATGTGCGCAACTTAACCGGCTCCGCGCTGAAGCTCACATCGGAGTGGATGAACTAGCAGAAGCCATTGACACCGAGCCTCGCTCGGTCTACCGTCACCTTTCAGGTGAAACCCTACCACAGCCAAAATACTTAGCAGCCTACGAGAGGGTATTCACGCAACGCCTTGGAAAACCAATACATATCCAAAAAGTGTCAGGTAATTGTCAGTGATCTGTCATTTGCGTAGTCATGGCTATGTCATTGAAGCTTAAGCCATGATAAAAGTGAAAGGAGGTCAGTTATGAAACTGACCGTGAGGACTAAAAACGGGAGAACCAGCTACCGGCTCCAACTCTGGAAACTGGCCCTGACCGTCGAATTCCCATTAGGGCGAAAGCCCTGAATAGGGCGCGTCCGGGGCCTACGAGGAGTACTCAGCCCCGACGCATTCTACCCCACTTTTTCATTGAAAACAGCAAGTACGCTGTTGTATAATAGAGCCATGAAGTTAACAGCCCAGGCCGATGTTTCAGCATCGGCCTGGGCCTTAATCCGCACAGCCGAAGCCGAACGGACCGTCAAACCCATTATCCGGCTTTTGGCTGTGACTCTCAAGGAGATTCACAGTGACCTGCCACAATTGCCGGATCGAATGTAAGCGCAAGGGACGCGACCGCAAGGGCAACCAGCGGTATCAGTGCCGCCAGTGCTCCAAGTTCTTCCTGGAGCCGCGTGAGGATCACCTGGACGGCATGTACCATGCGGCATCGAGAAAGCCGAACTGGTCCTAAAGCTCCTGCTCGAAGGCAACAGCGTTTCGAGCGTCGAGCGAATCACCGAACGTCCACCACGCCACGATCCTGAAGCTCTTGGTACTCGCCGGTGAAAAATGCGAACGCATCATGGCCGATAAAATTCGCAATGTTCCGAAGTGCGCGATGTGGAGCTGGACGAGCTTTGGTCGTTCATGCGGTAAGAAACAAAAACGCGTTCGTCCCGAAGACGATCAGAACCTTGGAGATTGCTACGTGTTCGTCGCGATCGAACGCCACAGCAAATTGGTTTTGAATATCGCGATGGGCAAGCGCGACCAGGCCACCACGGATATTTTCGTCGAAGGCATCCGGCACGCGACGGCGCGGACTCCGTTTCAAATCACGACCGATGGATTCGCGCCGTACCGTTCCGCGATCACCACGACACTGCATGATCGGCTGACAGGCTTCGCGCAACTCATCAAGGTCTACCGCGCCGCCAGCGACGGCGAAGCGCGGTACTAGCCCTGCTGAAGTCGCAGTCCGTGGAGGTAGTCCCAGTCTTCGGACAACCCGATCCCGAGCGCATCTGCACCTCGTATTGTGGAGCGGCAAAATTTGTCACGTCAGGATGGGTACGCGGCGCTTCACGCGCCTGACGAACGCGTTCAGCAAGAAGTGGGAGAACCACTGGGCAGCAGTCGCGTGCTGGTTCGCTTTTTACAACTTCTGCCGCGTCCACAAATCGCTTCGCATCACGCCTGCGATGGCCGCTGGGATAAGCGATCACATTTGGAGCGTGCGGGAATTGCTGGAAGCCGCGTGATCAAGAGAGGAGATGCGCGCGAATATACGTATCGAGGTTCCCCGATTGCCGTGCTAGATGAGACAACTCATCCTCTTTCAAGACCCGGAATCCTTCCCGCGTACACAAGGTTATGTCGAGTCCATCGACGCCCGTGGGATTCATTTCGTGAGCCATCAGAATAGTGTGTGCCGCTAGCGGAAGGAGACGTTCGAGTGGAAGCTGGGGGGATATGGGAAGATATTTTTCCGAGAAAAATATAGCGGTGTTGGTTTCGTCTCCAATGATCCACCGGTCGCGCATCCGGCAGGGAGGATCGGGGCGTATCTGAGTGGTTAGGCCGAACTTCCATAGCTGCGTTTCATTTTGCGTTAGACACGCAACCAAAATAGAACCGCATCCCAAGGTGTTCCGTCCGACACGTGCTTCGTCTAGTGTCTCGGAAAGGCGCAAATCAATAGGCATGCTGCTGTTTGCTTTGTGCGCGTCCATTACGATTCCCATGGTAGCCGCGAAGTCATCGTCACCGGAACAGCAGTAGGCAAGACCAATGTCTTCACGGACAATAATCTTTTCCATGCGGGATGTGATTCTGCAAGGGACAAGCCGTGTGACCAACCGGTCGCTAGCCAACAGAACACCGTCGCTACCGACTATCCCGATTTGAAATGTCACCGGAACCTCATCAGGGGTTGGGACATACACCCATCGTCCGCGCGCTGTTTCCGGGGCACACTGCTGCATGGTAAGATTCCAGTGTTAGCCCGAGTCGAGCCCGCCTGCCAGCGGGCTTTTAGTACTTCTGGCCTCAGTCTACCAAAATGACTGCCTTGTTACACTAGAAGTTGAAGAGAGTATAAAAATATGAATCGTCGTCACCCTTGGATCACATTTGTTATTGCGGCTTGCCTGTTGGGTTCCACGGCATTCGCTCGGGAAGATCTCTCTCGCGAACAACCCCACACTCATGTGGAACCGACCAGGCCGACATGCGGAATCAAGGCCCTGCCTCCTGGGCCGAGCGGCGGCGGAACTCTTAGTATCAAAGTATCGGACGCGGTTGCGGTTTCTGACGAGGTTATGCTGGATCTGGCGTGACGGGTCAGGGCAGTGTCTGACCGCTCAGTTTTTCTTGGTAGTCTTCGTGTCCTTATCGGGCTTCTTTGCGTCCTTGTCCGCCTTCTTCCTTTCGTAACCACTGACTTTCTTGCCGTCTTTCTTGCTGTACGTTGGGACGCGCTCCTTGCCTTCGGTCTGAGCTAAGGCATTCCCGGTAAGCAGGAGTGAAACGATAACGGAACCATAAAGTTTAAGCATCAACGAAGAGTACCACATGCGAAACTTACCAGGCGCACACTTTTAGCGCACTACCATGGGGTGAACCCCTCCGTTGAGACAATCTGCGATTAGCACACTTGCCATTCAATGATTTTTCCTACTCAAATAGCCTTTTCTTCTTTAAAATGATCTTCAGCCGGTGAAGCGGAGGCGAGCTCTGCTGGAGAGCAACTCGCCAAGGAATAGCCGGCGGGAGACTCATCGAGACGATGAGCCGGGCGCGTTCCTTCCGTCGCGTCCTTGAACTGGGCCTCGGGACCGACCAACGGGAGGCGGTACCCCGGCCCCAGTTTAGTCGGATCGACTACCACATCGGATCGAAAGATCTCCGCATGCCTGAAAAAACTCATGCTCGCCCCGGTGGAAGTTGTCTCGGCCGTGACAACCTGCTCAAACTCCTCCGGCGTGCGATAACCCAGGGCCGAGTGCAGCCGGCAGCGATTATAGTAGCGCTCGATAAACTCTTCGATGTTGGCGCGCAGGTGATTCAGATCCCGGTATTCGTTCGCGTAGATCTCTTCTCGTTTTAGAGTCTTCATGAAACTTTCGCAACTGGCGTTGTCATACGGGTTCGCCGGCCGGCTCATGCTCGGAATCATTTGCTGCTTCTGCAAGATCCTTACGTACTCGCCGGACGCATACTGCACGCCGCGATCGGAATGGTGTACCAGGCCCGGCGGCGGTTTTCGCTCCGCGATCGCTTTCTCCAACGCCGCCATCGGCAACCGCGCGGCCAGCGTTCGGTCCAACTCCCAGCCCACCACCTTGCGCGAGTACGCGTCCAGAATCACCGCTAGGTAAACGAACTCACGATGTAACCGGATGTAAGTGATGTCGGCCACCGAAAGCTGGTTGATACCAGTCAGTTTCATCCGGCCGGCCAGATTGAGATAAACCTCCAGCTCATGATCGGAATCCGTGGTAACGACAAAGGCCCGCGGCTGCACTGCTAACAAATTATCCTCGCGCATGATCCGCGCCACTCGCTTGTGGTTCACCAGCATCCCGCGGCGTCGTAGCTCGGCTGTGATTCTTCGGTAGCCGTAGCGCCGCCGGTGCTCGACCGCGATTTGCTGAATCGCTGATCGCACCTCCATCTCTTCTTCCACCGGCGTCTGTTCGGCCAGCGACCGATAGAATCCCGCGCGGCTGACCTGCGCCAGATAACACATCCGTTCGATATTCAGGCTGCCTTGCATGGACATTACTCCCCGGATCTGGTCGTAAATGTCTTCGCGCCAGTTGCGCCGCTCTTCTGGCGTCGAGCCTCGACTTTTTGCAAGGCACCCTTGAAAAAATCTACCTCCAGGGTCTTTTCCGCCAGCGCCCGCTTCAGTTGGTGGTTCTCTTTGCGGAGCGTGGCTTCGCGCGGACTCTCCAGTGGCTCCCTTGGGCCGCCATCGACTGGGTCAAGCTGATGGCGCCATCGGTATAGCAACCGCCGCGACACGCCCAGCTCCTCTGACAACGCCACGATGTTCTCGCAGCGCTTCATCCGCTCCACCGCAGCTTGACGGAACGCCGCCGGATGTCTTCCTTTTCGCTTTTTTGTCACTTGCAGCTCCCTTCCCTGCAATATGTGCCAATTGCGAGTGTCTCATTCTAAGGGTTCAGTCCAACCAAGCTTCGTGTGACACATAGGGTGTATATTCAAAGTAGATACATATGCGAAATCAGAGCACGGTTTCGAAGTGGGGGAACAGCCTAGCGGTCCGGATTCCGCAGGCGATCGCCAAGCAGGCCCGCCTCAGTGAGGGGGACTCTGTGTCGCTGGCTCTCGGCCGCGACGGGAGTGTCGTGCTACGCCCAGCCAGGCCGAGGTACGAGCTAGCGGAACTTGTTTCGCGGATCACCCGCAAGAACCGTCACAAGGAAACCCAGTGGGGCGAGCCCCAAGGAAGGGAGTCCTGGTGAGCGTTGGGTACGTACCAGAGACCGGCGATTTCGTTTGGCTGACGTTCGACCCTCAGGCAGGTCGCGAGCAGGCGGGGCGGCGCCCCGCGCTAGTATTGAGCCCGAGGGCGTACAACGTGAGATCCGGATTGGCGCTGGTTTGCCCGATCACGAACCAAGCCAAAGGTTATCCCTTCGAGGTTGCCGTTCCCGCGGGCCACAACACGACCGGAGTCATCCTCTCCGACCACCTGAAGAGCGTTGATTGGAAAGCTCGCCGGGCGGAAAGAATTGGGCCTTGTCCGACGGAACTTGTCGATGAGGTGCGGGCTAGATTGGCGCCGCTGCTGGGGTACTAAGTGGTAGTATCCCGATCGACAATCGGCTGCGGGTTACGCTTGGGCAGGCGTCGGCAACAATGCCGACGCGGCACGCAGGAGTGCGTGCGCTACATATGAAACTGGCGCGGTATTGGACGCGCGCGGCGGGCGAGGCAACGGGGCCCAGCGGTAACATTCGTGTGATCACTCGGGGGTGGTCGAATGATAGCGTCGAGGCGGCGCGCGCGCTGGCCCGCGAGCACGCGCAAAAGATTGCCGAAAATATCGTTTCCAATGAGGCGCATGGCCAGCACTACGCTTATGGTGAGCGGCCGCTGCCGGAACCAGTTCTGCGCGAATTTCAAACCGATGGTGATGGGCCAGCCGCAGTGGTCACCCGAAACGCCTATGGGTCTGTGGTCCTGAACACGCGTGATTTGATGTTTGTCGATATCGATAAAGAAGACGGGCAGTCCACGGGGATCGCGTCGGGAATCCGACTCCTTTTTGGCGGGTCTCGATCCGCGCATACCGTATTTGCAGATATTCAGAGCGTCGCGGAACGCAACAACCTGACTGGACGTGTTTACAAGACCGCGGCTGGATATCGCGTGCTGATCACCAATGCAGCCTTCCAGGCAGGCAGTCGCGAGAGCGAAGATTTACTGCGTCAGTTCGGCGCCGATCCATTGTACATTCGGCTGTGCCGCATGCAAGAATCTTTTCGCGCCCGCCTCACCCCCAAGCCCTGGCGTTGCGGTTGGCAAGTTCCCCCGGTAACGTTCCCCTTTGAAACGAAGGAAGATAGGTCCTGGTTTCAAGATTGGGAGACGAAATACAATTCGGCCATTGCAGGCTACGCGACGTGCCGGTACACGGCAAGCTTCGGAAGCAGCACGATGGCACGGGGCTTCGAGGAACTGGTGCGGTATCACGATGAGGAAACGCGAGCGGCCAGCGTTCTTCCGCTTGCTTGACTCCGGTGAGGCATCGCGCGATGGAGAATTACCGGCTGCAATCGCGGCGCCTGGCGCTGCCTAACTGACGGGTCTGGTGGAAGATCGAGGGTCGTGGCAGCGCTTCCTTGCGGTCGCGGTACGGTAACTCGGTCCCGATATATACCTTGACACGTATATGCTGTATCGAGTATATTAGAAGTGTGGAATCTGTGTTCGAAATCATTGCCGAGCCGAACCGCCGCGCCATACTGAGCCTGCTGATCACATCGCGGCAGTCGGTGGGGGAGATTGAGCGTCAACTTCATATGCCGCAGCCGACCGTATCCAAGCACCTCAGAGTGCTGCGCGATGCCGGTTTTGTAGAATCTACGGTGGATGCGCAGCGGCGTCTCTACCGGCTGAAACCGGAACCACTTCGGGAAGTGGATGCCTGGCTGGCCCCCTTTCGCCAGTTCTGGTCCGCTCATGTAGATGCGCTGGAACGCCATCTCGACCGCATGGAGAAACGCATTGAGAAACGAAAGACGAGGAGGAAAAAATGATACCCGCTCGCGAACAGTACACACCCGGACCGGCCAACGGGGCGGAGATTCGAAAGGACCCCGGAGAGAAGTGGACGCTGGTTCTGGTCAGAGAACTGCGCCACTCGCCGAAGAAAGTCTGGCAGGCGCTAACTGATCCGGCGCATCTGCGCGAGTGGGCGCCCTTTGAAGCCGATGGGAGCCTGGGTAAGGTTGGAAACACGGTGAAGCTCACCACGATAAAGGCGCCCACGCCGTACGTTGCCGAAGCCACCGTGAAGCGAGCCGACGCTCCCAAGGTGCTGGAGTACAACTGGGGCGGCAACGATATGCGATGGCAGCTGGAACCGATGGGCGACGGCACGCGCCTGACGCTATGGGCCAGCATCGACCGCCGCTACATCGCCATGGGTGCTGCCGGGTGGCACATTTGTTTCGATGTTCTGGACCACCTTCTCAATGGAACGCCTATCGGCCGCATCGTTGGTCCCGACGCCATGAAGTTCGGATGGAAGCGGTTGTACGCGGAGTATTCCAAACAGTTCGGTATCGAAGCGCCTACGGCGCCGCCTCAGGCCGCTCAGAATTCGTGATTCAAAGGAGGATCGCAAATGAAAACCGCACTTTGGACCGCGCAAGTGTTGTGGGGCATCTTCTTCAGCCTCACCGGTTTCGGCAAAATCTTCTGGTACCATCCGGCACTGTGGAACCAGGCGCTTCATGAAGTGCCTTGGCTTTCCGGCGTGCCGCAGGGCCTGGCCATCTTCATCGGAGTGGCGGAATTTCTGGGAGGCGTGGGGCTGATCGTGCCGGCAATTACCGGAGTCAAAACAAAGCTCACTCCGATTGCCGCCATGGGCCTGACGCTGGTCATGATCCTTGCAGCGGGCTTTCACATCGCGCGGGGCGAGTACAACTTTTTGCTTGTCAATGCTGCGTTGGGAGGGGTCACAGCGTTCATCGCGTATGAACGTTTCTTGGTGAGGCCCATTGCACCCGCACCGATCAACAGCTTCCGCGTACTCCAAGGGATGGCTGTTCTGGGCGCACTGGTTCTGATCGGTTTTGCTCCGGTCTGGTACAGGTTGACGCACATTCACTAACTGATACAAGGAGAAACGAGATGAAAATCAAAATTACCACCCTATACGTTGACGATCAGGACAAGGCGTTGCGCTTCTATACGGAAGTGCTGGGCTTCGCCAAGAAAACCGATTTCAGTCAGGGCCCCTATCGCTGGCTGACCGTGGCTTCGGCCGAGGAGCCGGATGGCACTCAACTGCAGCTGGCGCTCAACTCGAACCCCGCGGCGCAAGCGTATCAGCAGGCGATATTTCAACAGGGCCAGCCCGCGGCCATGTTCTTCACCGACGACATCAAGGGCGACTACGAGCGGATCAAGGCCCGAGGCGCCGAGTTCACCATGGCGCCAACGGATGTGACCGCCTCCACGATTGCGATGCTGAAGGACACCTGCGGCAACATCATCCAGCTCACCCAGCTGGCACGATATTAATGCGCTGGAACAAATGGATGCGGCAGACGCACCGCTGGGTGTCCATTGCTTTTACGGTGGGCGTCATCATCAACGGTGTCGCTGTGGCACTGGGGAGGTATAACGGCTGGGTGGGCCTGATGGCGCTGATCCCGCTGGCGTTGCTGCTGTTGACCGGTTTGTATTTGTTCGTGCTGCCCTATGCCGCCCAGTGGGGCAAAGCGCGACGCACCGGCTGAGCCAGACGGCAACTTCCAGCGCTAACCGTGGTAAGAAAAAGCTGTGCCGTTCCGTCTTCGTGAGCAACCCGCTCGAAGTTGACCGCGCGCTTAACTCTTGAGCCCGCGTTCCCGCACCATATCGAGCGTGTCCCCCAGGGCGCGCTCGAATCTTTCGAACATCAAATCAATCTCTGCTTCCTGGATAATGAGCGGCGGACAGAACGCAATGGAATCACCGAGTGCCCGAATAATGACGCCGTGGTGATGCGCGCGCTTAGCCAGAAATTCGCCCACTCCGGCCTTAGGATCGAAGGGCGATCTGCTGGTTTTATCGGCCACCAGCTCCAGGGCGCCGATCAACCCGATGCCGCGTACTTCGCCCACCAACGGATGGTCCGCGAATCGCCTTAAGCCCGCTTGCATCCGCGGGGCCATGTTGCGTACGTGCGAAAGCAGATCGCGCTCCTCATAAATCTTGAGGGTTTCTAGCGCTACCGCCGACGTCACCGGGTGCCCGCTATATGTGAACCCGTGGCTGAAGACGCCGATTTTCTCGGACTGCCTGCTGAGCGCGCCATAAATTTCCTGGGAGACCATCACGGCCCCGATCGGCAGATAACCTGACGACATGGCTTTGGCGCAACTGATCATGTCCGGCTGCAACCCAAATGTCGTGGCTCCCCACATGTTGCCGGTTCGTCCGAAGCCGCAGATCACTTCATCGGAGATCAGCAGCACATCGTATTTCTTTAGCACGGCCTGAATCTTCTCGAAATAGGTGGCGGGTGGTAGAAGCACGGCGCCCGCGCCCATCAGCGGTTCCACAATCATGGCCGCCACGGTCTCGGGTCCCTCGCTCAGAATGCGTTGCTCCAATGAATCCGCCAACCGGCCGGCGAAGGCTTCCTCACTTTCGTCCGGCTGCGAGAACCGGTACCAATGCGGGCACTCGACGTGCAGGATATTGGCGATGGGCAAATCGAAATCGCGGTGGTTGTTCGGCAATCCGGTGAGGCTGGCGCTGGCGACGGTGACGCCGTGGTAGGCCTTGCTGCGGCTGATGATTTTCTTTTTCGCCGGCCGTCCCAGCGCGTTGTTGTAATACCAGACCAGTTTTACGATCGTGTCGTTGGCTTCCGACCCCGAGTTAACGAAGAACACTTTCGACATGGGAACCGGGGCGACGCTCAGCAGCTTTTCAGCCAGCTCGATGCCGACGTCGTGCGCCTTGTGGGCAAAGGTGTGATAGTAGGGCAGCTTCAGCATCTGGCGGTAGGCGGCTTCCGCCAGGCGGCGTTCGGAAAAACCCAGGCTGACGCACCACAATCCGGAAAGGGCTTCGAGATAGGTTTTGCCATTCTCGTCGCGGACAAAGACGCCGTCACCTTCGGTAATCACGATGGGACCTTGCGTCTCATGCAGCTTCAGATTCGTATAAGGGTGAATTGAAGTGGCAATGTCCCGAGCGGCGGAGTTGCTTGGCGTTTGCATATGAGAAGAATGATAGCCTGCCGCGACGGATCGCTGTAGGGGTGCTGTGGTTGCGCGAAGCTCCTGAGAGGCGCCGAAGAGGCGCCGACTCCGTTGAAGACGCCGGTTGGCAGGCGGAAGCGCCTGCCCCACGTTGGCCCCAGTGGGGCAGGCGCTTCCGCCTGCCAACCGAATTTGCCACAACGCGTCTTCATCAAAGCGACCGGTGGTTGGGCCGAAAATTGGAGCGCTCAAAAATACTCTCCCAATGCCCGTCGACGTTGGCCGTGGTCATTTCGCCTGGTACACCACCTTGCCGCGCAATAGAGTCAGCTCGCACTTCAGGTTTTTGATTTCGCCGGACGGCATGCTGTAAAGGTCGCGATCCCACACCGCGATGTCGGCATCCTTGCCCGGCTCAATGGAACCAACTTTATCTTCCAGGAATAACTGTCGCGCGGCCCACGCGGTGTATGACCGGAGTGCGACATGAACGTCCACGCTCTCCGCGGTCCCGAAAGGCTGTGTTCCGTAAACGCCTTTCAGCGTCTGGCGTTCAATGGACGACCAAATGCCGTAGCGCGCCGGGTAGGGCGTAACGGGATAGTCCGAACCCCCGCCCCACAGAATTCCGTTCGAGAGAAAAGTTCTTAGCGGTATCAGGCGCCCTGCCCGATCCGGCCCAAGATTGCCTGCGTAATTGTCGCCGATCCACCAGGTGAACGGGGCTTGCAGCTCCGGGTAACCGGCATCGTATTCTTTTTGCAAACGGGCCATTGTTTCAATGGCATGATCGGTAGGTGTATTGCAGTGGATGATTCCGTGGCGCAGGCCCGCAGTCGGTTTTTCCCGCAACACCTGGGCATAAGTATCCACCACCCAATCGATGGCGCGGTCGCCTATGGCGTGAGTGCTGACGTGAACGCCCGAGTTATGGATCAAGCGCACCATCTCCCGATACGTTTCCGGATTTATGTTCGGATAGCCGGTGTTGCCGGTATCTTTTCCAGTGGAGTTTTTGTTCCAATCCTGATACATCCAGGCGGTACGGGCACCACCGCTGCCATCCATGAAAAGCTTCACGCCGCCGGAAAGCAGCAGGCCTTCGAACGATTGCGGAGGTTTGGGCTGCGCGGAGATATGGTTTAGTGCCTCCCGCGTGCTTGGGACGCTGGTGCCGCCCAGCCACAGAGCGAAAATTCGCACGGTCAGCTTGTGCTCCGCCAGCAGCTCACGGTATAGCGCCCAGTCCTCCGGAACTATGCCCGGATTCTTGACGGCGGTCATGCCCTCTTTGTTGAAGTCGGCCATGATACGAAGCAATCCGTTGCGCCGTTGTTCATGCGTGTGAGGAGGAATGAGATGCCGAACCAGATCCTGAGCGGACTCCTTGAGCACTCCGGTGGGCCCGCCATTGGTGTCTCGATCAATGGTTCCCGTGGGTGGATCCTGGGTCTCGCGCGTGATGCCCGCTAGCTTCATGGCGGCGCTGTTCGCCGTGCCGTAATGACCGGTGGTGTGCTCCAGCCACACCGGATTGTGGGGCGCCACGCGGTCCAGATCCGAGGCATAAAGATAGCGAAGTTCGGCGAATTTACCTTCATCCCAACCGCTGCCGCGCACCCACTGGCCGGGTTTCAGGCTGGCGACTTTTTCCTGCACGCGCTTCAGAACGTCGGCGATCTGCCGGATGGAAGGATCACTCACTTCCACGTCATAGAGGACGGCCGCCTCCTGGAAATGGCAGTGTGAATCGATTAGGCCGGGAGTGGCGGTCCGCCCCTGCAGGTCGATAATCTGCGCGTTCTTGGCCGCCAGTTTCTTCACTTCCGCGGTGGACCCCACGGTGACGATCTTGCCGGCCGAGATCGCGACTGCCTCGGCAATCGAGTCCTTCGCGTCCACGGTGAGGATTTTGCCATTGATCAGGATTAGATCTGCGTTTTGGGCTTGCATTAAGATTCCAGTTGCGGCGAACAACAAGGTCAGACGGCGCATGTGGTTCTGCATGATACCTGGGAAAGGCGCGAAAGTCAAAAGAACCAGCACGGCACCGGCTCCGTTGAAGATGCCTAGTGGCAGGCGGAAGCCAACGTGGGGCAGGCGTTTTCGCCTGCCAACCGATCTTGCACACGGCGTCTTTATGACCTTTGGTGCGTTAGCAGGCACGCGCCGACTCCCTTACGCCTGTGTAACACAATGTTTTTCGCGCAAAGACTCTACCATAGATACAACCGGATTGCGGCTGGTGCGTTCCTCGATTACGATAACCACGATTGGCTGGACATTTTATGTGCTGTGCCGCTCCAACTTTTGGCCGACCCACCGGTCGCTTTACGCTCGCGGTTCGGAAAGAGTGTTTGCCGAACCGCGACCGTAAGGGAGCCGGTGCCTTTTTAGTCGCTGCTGGGCGAACTCCCCGCGCTCTGGATCCCCAGCCGGATCTTGCGCATGCCGGAAGCTTAACTCCGCCGCTACACCTGCGGAACCTCCGCTCGTCACCGCCGCTCGTCGGCGTTGCTTCCGCTTGCCAAAACGTGTGAAACTCATGTGGTGGAGTCAGCGGTTTACCGCTGGTTGCTATCCAGTGATTCTTGCCTCGGCGTCAAAACTCGTATTATCGAGGCTCGCCGCATTGAGCGCCCTGGCCCTCCTCGCTTCTCAGATGGCCACGGGACAGCAAGCTCCCCCACCCTCTGCGAACGGCTGCGCGCCGCTAAAGTGGACAGCGGAACAGGACCATCGGAACATGATGGATCAGCTGGGCATCCAGGCGCTGCGTCCGGGGCCCAGCGGAAATGAGAAAGCCCCAAATCACGCCAACTTCGATGAGTCCCAGGCGAATCCTTTTCCGGATCTTCCTGATGCGCTCACCTTGAAGAGTGGTCCCAGGCTTACGTCGGCTGAACAGTGGTGGAACGAGCGGCGCCCGGAGATCGTGGAAGACTTCGAGCGCGAGGTGCTCGGCCGCGTGCCGCCTGATGCGCCCAAAGTGACCTGGGCCGTGACCAGTACAACGGATTCCCAGACGGGTGTTTTTCCCGTCATCAAAAAGCAACTCGCCGGCCACGCGGACAACTCATCGTGCCCGTCGTTAAACGTGGATATTGACATGACGTTGGTGCTGCCGGCCAATGCGCATGGTCCCGTGCCTGTAATGATGATGTTCGGCAGCGCGGCATTTCTTAAGCGGATGGCGGACATGATGGCCAGCCGTCCCGAATTGAAGGCGATGCTGGGCAGTGATCCGCCTTCAATGGAACAGCTGATCGCCGGGGGCTGGGGTTACGCGCTGATCGACCCTGGTAGCATTCAAGCCGACAATGGCGCAGGGCTAACAGCGGGAATTATCGGACTTGCCAATAAGGGCCAGCCCCGAAAGCCGGAGGACTGGGGCGCGCTGCGGGCGTGGGCGTGGGGCGCTTCCCGCGGTCTCGACTATCTGGAGACCGACAAGCTGGTGGACGCGCGACGCGTCGGCATCGAGGGTGTCTCTCGTTTTGGAAAGGCCGCGCTGGTGACCATGGCCTTCGACACTCGCTTTGCAGTGGTGCTGGTGGGTTCCTCCGGGGAGGGAGGCGCCAAACCGCACCGGCGCAATTTCGGAGAGGCGGTGGAAAATCTCACCGGCTCCGGCGAGTATCACTGGATGGCCGGCAACTTCCTGAAGTACGGTGCGGCCGAGGCTTCATTCGGAAGCCAGAATGCCGGCGGCTTGCCGGTGGACTCGAACGAATTGATTGCGCTCTGCGCGCCGCGGTTGACTTTTATCAGCTACGGAATCCCCGAGAAGGGCGACGCCAAGTGGCTGGACCAGCGGGGCAGCTTCATGGCCACGGTTGCCGCGGGTCCTGTCTTCCGGCTATTGGGCGCCAAGGATTTGGGAGTAATGGACGACTATCGCGCGGCGAAGATGCCGCCCGTAGAAACGGGACTTCTCGATGGCCAACTCGCCTGGCGACAGCATGCCGGCGGCCACACCGATGCGCCGAATTGGAAGTATTTCATTCCGTGGGCGGACAAGTTCCTCAACTATCACCCGGCTGCCTGGGATCTCCCGCCCGGCCAACCAGTCTTCCGAACCGACTCAAACTCCCTGGTCGCTCATTCGCAACTGCTCGGGAAGGCGAAGCAGGGCGAGATCGATGTCTACTTCGAAGGTGACTCCATCACCAGACGGTGGGGCGCCATTGACTACCCCGATCTGCTGGCCAATTGGAAACAGAATTTCTTCGGCTGGAACGCGGCTGATTTCGGATGGGGCGCCGATCGGACTGCGAACATCCTTTGGCGTCTGGAGAACGGCGAGATGGATGCAGTCAATCCAAAGGTCGTCGTTTTACTCGCGGGCACAAATGACCTCGGCCATGACGCGCGGGCAGACGATGTTACGAAAGGTCTGCAGGCGATTGTGCGGGTGATCCAAACCAAGGCGCCGGCCGCGACGATCATCGTGATGGGAATCTTCCCGAGAAACGACGACATGGCTTTGATGCCTGTCATCGACAGAGTCAACAGCAATCTGTTCAAGTTGGCTGATGGCCGGAAGATCCGGTATCTGAACATCAATGACAAACTTGCCTGGGCCGATGGAAGGCTGTTTGATGGAATGATGGACGCAAAAGACAGGCTCCATCCCACTGCGAAGGCGTATCAAGTTTGGGCGGATGCGCTGAGACCGGTGCTCACGGACCTGCTGGGACCTGCCGCTGCCGAGGATCACGCGCCGCCACCCACTGGCAATCCCGCGGTAGAACGCTGAAGACGCCGGTTGGCAGGCGGAAGCGCCTGCCCCACTCGCGCGCCAATGTGGGGCGGACGCTTTCGCCTGCCAACAACAGCGTCTTCATTGCTTTTGGTGGGCCAGCAGGTCCATGAGCCGCGAGCGTAAAGCGACCGGTGCCTGGGCCAAAGTCCGCGAGCTACCCAAAGGAGTTTTTTCCCTCCACGATCTTCACGTACCGGTCCACCGGCAGGTCCGTAAATCTCTGGACCTTCCCGCTGGGCATCGGCCACTTGATCTCCAGCCAATCGAGCTTGGCCGCCGCTCCCAGTCCCAGCACCTCGCGCGGATCGTGCGACGAGAGATAACTGCCGCCGCTGTTCTTCAGCTTGCTCCGCTTCACCCCGCCGGCCGACCAGGTGATCCGCGCGCCGATCGCGTCGCGATTGCAATTCACACCTTCCAGCTTAATTCCCAGCCAGTGATTGCCCGCTCCGGAGCGATTGCGCAGCAGCACCGGAGCTCCGCCGTTTTCGGCCACCAAAACATCCGGGTAACCGTCGTTATCGTAGTCGCCCACCGCGAGGCCTCGCGCCGCCAGCGGCTTCGCGAAAGCCGGGCCGGCCTCGGCGCTCACGTTATGCAGCAAGCCTTTGTCCTGATGAAACAGCAGCAGCGGCTCTTTGTATTTCACCTGTTGCGAGTACAGCTCGATCATGTCGTCGGGATGGCCATTGGAAAGGATCAGGTCAATGGCGCCGTCGTTATCGTAATCGAAAAACTTCAGTCCCCAGCCGCTCATCAGCCGCGTCGCCTGCGCTACGCCGTTCTTGTGCGCGGAGTCTGAAAACGACTCGTTCTTGTTGTTGGTATAAAGCGAGAACATTTCCTGGTCGACATTGGCTACGAACAGGTCTTCCCAGCCGTCGCCATTGAAGTCCGCCGCGTCCACGCCCATTCCCGATCGCGGCTGCCCGTTCTCGCTGAATCCTACCTCGGCGGCCAGCCCCATTTCCTCCCAAGCGCCCTTACCGCGGTTCACGAATAGAAAATTCTGCACCGTGTCGTTGGCCACGAAAAGATCCATCAGACCGTCGTTATTGATGTCGGTGGCCACCACTCCCAGCCCCTTGCCCAAAGCGCGCTCAATGTCCGTCCCCTTGGTGACATCGGTAAACGTACCGTCGCCGTTGTTGTGCAGCAGGAAGCTGTGGGTGCCTTTGAACACGCGCGGGATGCAGTAATAGTGCCGCCCCAGCTTGTTATCCCCGCAGGAGAACTTGCTGGAGTACTCTACAAAACTGCATACGAACAGGTCCAGGCGGCCGTCGTTGTCGTAATCGAACCAGACCGCGCTGGTGGTCCAGCCGGGCAGAGTGCAGCCCGGCCTTGGCGGTTACGTCGGTAAAAGTTCCGTTGCCGTTGTTGTGATACAGAATGCAGTCGCCGTAGGCGGTCACGAACAGATCGGGATAGCCGTCATTGTCGTAATCTCCCACGGCCACTCCCATGCCGAACGTCGTTCCCGCGCCCACGCCGGCCTTCTCCGTCACATCGGTGAAGGTTCCGTCCCGGTTGTTCTTGTAGAGCGCGTTGCGCAGGGGCTTCTTAGGCGTGAAGAAATCGACGGTCCGCTATTGACCAGGTAGATGTCCATCCAGCCGTCGTTGTCGTAATCGAAAAATGCGCAGCCTGGACCGAGCGTTTCCGGAAGATATCGGCCCGGCGACATGGCATTGTCGTGGACCCAAGTGATCCCGCTGGCTGCCGGCGTGATCTCTTCGAAGATGGGACCTTCCACGCGCGGCGCAGCGCGCAATATTCGCCCGGTCCCCGGAAGGGCCAAAGCAGCGGATGCGGCCAGCAGGTGTCGCCGCGAAAAATGGCCGTCAAACCCGCGCATCTTTGCAGATTTTCTCACATTCCTTCAGTGAGAACGCCGAGTCACCGGCTCCCTCAGGCTCAGAAGCTGTGAAAAAATCGGGAAGCACGCGGGGTTGGCAGACGGAAGCGTCTGCCCCACAGTGACGCACCAGGATTTACGATTAAGTGGCGCAGGCGCTTTCGCCTGCGAACCGATTTTTTCACAACTTCTCACGGTGCCACAACCCTACTCCAGCACGAACGTGACGGTTTCATCGGCGGTTTCATTGCCCTGCTTCACGACAAACCGGACGCTGTATTTCCCCGCGGTCAATTGTTCCACCGGCACTTGCGCAACGTACGGAATTCGCCCGTCCTTATCCGGCGCGCCCAACGCGATCTTGCCCCGGCCGAGAAACTGGCCGTCTTTGGTGAATTCCATGGTGAGTTCCGGCGCGGCGCTCTGCTGCTTATTCGGATACACCACCATGTAGAAGGGCAGCGATGACGTTTTCGCTTTCTCGACAATGGGCTCCAGCGTGGGCGTGATCACTTTGTCCTGAATTAACCAGGGATCGGCCGGAATGGTGTTTGAATCTTTGTCTTTCATGGAGCGCACCACCACCACGCTCGACATGCCCAGTTTGTCATCCGGGGCCGGAACTACCAGATTCGTCTTGTCCGCGCTGATGACCTCTTTTTGCTGGTCCATCACCGCGGTTTCGAGTGAATAGCGGCCCGGCGGCAGATCCACCAGCTCCGTGTATATGAAGTGGCTTTGGCCCAGCGCGGCCATCTTCGCCGCGGGCACTTTCAAGGGAATTTCGTTGCCGAATTTTTTGGCTATCTCACCGCTCGAATTCTTAATGATGGCCATATAGGAAAAGCTGCCATTGAAAGTTCCGGCGGCCTTGTCCTCCTGCAGCGTGAAGCTTTTCAAAGGCACATCAATAACCACCTCGCCAACGCTTTGGTTTTGCGGCCCACGGAAATGCATGCCGTCGGCATGATAGGCGAACGACTTCGGCAAGGTATCGGATTCGAATGCCTTGAGCAGCGGCACCTCGTAGCCGGCGATCACCTTGCCGTTGCCAACCATTGATGGCGGCAATGCAAAGTAGCCCGCCCGCGACTGTATTCGCAGGTCGGCGCGCGCGCTCTTTATCAGCACCTTGCGAAAAGAGCCGTCGTACTTCTGAATCTGGGGAGCGTAGGAGATCTCATAGTAAGTCTCAATATCCTCGTTCAATCGGCGCAACGGCGTTTTCAGGTCGTTACTGTTGGCGATAAGGAAGCCGCCGGTGGATTCGGAAAGTTCAGCCAGTGTGACCTGCGTGTTGGCGCGGCTGCTTTCGAGCGCCGTGTCAAACGCCGTAACCTCATCGCGAGAGATGGCCTGATAGCCGGTGGACTGCGCCTGGCGCCGGGACGAATCGGCCGCCGAGTTCAACATGTTGGAGGCGCCTGCGTTACTGCCCGCGCCCACGCCGCGCGTGTCAATGGCATAGAAACTTACATTGGAGCGGTTGGCGATGCTGATGACGTTCTTGAAGGCCTGCTCCATGCCCTGCGGAATGCTGAACCCGGGAGTGAAGTAGATGATGGTCTTGCGGCCCGGCAGCCGGTATTGTTCCTTCACCGCCGAGAGCAGCGCGTAGATGCTGGAACGGCCCCAATCGATCATGGCCATGCTTTGCTGGCCTTGGAGCATTTGCAGCATCATTTGAGCCGTCAGCGCGTTCACTTGCGCGTTCATCACGTTGGTGGCGTTGGTGGAAGCGCCGCTCGAAGCGCCGTTGGCCGCGTCCTGAGCGGTATTGACCTGCTGCTGCAAGCTTTGGCCTCCGGGGTTTGCTCCCAGTATCTGTTGCAGCTCTTCCTGTACGCGATCGGTGTCGCCAACGAAGTTCGTATTATCGCTGCCGGTGGCGCGAAGGACGCCTTTCTTGAGCAGTTCGCGATCGTTGGTGAACCTCTGAATGGCCTCCAATTGATGGTCGATGACCATCACCGCCATATAAACGTTCTGCGGCAGGTCACTCTTCAAAAGATCGAGCGACGCCTCGCGAGCCAATTTGCGGCCAGTCAGATCCAGCCCTTGATAGATCAGCGTGACCAGCCGGATCTGCCGTAACGGATCCAGTTGCGTACGCTGCCCAGCGGCGGCGGACCCGGATGGAGGCGCTATCGCTTCGGCGCCCTGCACCAGCCGGAAAGAGGTCACCGAGCGCTTTTCGCCATTGTCGGTGATCTCGAAATCCTGAGGCGTCAGATCGGTGACGGTTTTACCGTGTTTATCACGGACAATCACGTCCATCACCACCTCTTCGGCTCCGCCCTTGATCACCGGCGGTGTCTTCTGAGCCTGGTCTGCAGACTGGTTCGCGGTCTGAGCAAGCAGTGCGAGCCCGGTCACGGCGGCCGCGGCCAACATTGTCACCATCATTCGATTCATAAATTGTTTCATGGTCCTGTACCTCGATTTCATTTGTGAACGGCTCCCGCAGCAGCTTCCGCGCGCGTGGGCGTTCCCGTTAAAACAGACTCGATCGCGGATTGCATATTTTCCGCGTGATAATCCAACTCGGTGAGACGTGTCGAATAGGCTATACGGCCGTCTTTGGCAACAATCACGGCCAGACTTGGCCACGCAGCGTAGGCCTTCTCCGCCGCGCCGTCCACCCTATCCACCACCGCCGGAAAAGCCAGGTGAAGCTTGCGCATACAGTAGGATGCGTGCTCGCGTTTCTCTTGGATATTGGTGGCCGGCTGGACGCTCACGCCCTCCCGGGAATTGCGGCCGCTCTCCCATGTCTCCGCGGTATGGGCTTCGCGGATATAGACCAACAGGAAGCGTGCTTTGGCGCCGTAGCGCTTCTCGAGGTCGCGCAAAGAGGCCGCGGCACCGCGGAAATTGGGGCAAGAGTAACTCCCGAACACCAGCACCACCGGGGATTTTCCGCGAAAACTGGAAAGCGTGACCAGCTTATCGTCGGCCACCGCGGGAAGCGAGAAATCGGGCGCCGGATCATTGGGTTTCGGTCCCGGCGCGCCAGCCGCCAGCACCTTTTCTAAGCGCACCACTTCAGCATGCTCGCGGGCAGCGTCCTGACTTAAGTGGAGGCGTGTGTATAGAGCTTCCAGGTCGCGGCGCAGGTCGAGCGAGTCCGGCGCTATCTGGCGCGCGGCTTCGAATTGCGTTCGCGCCTGAGCGAGTTGGTTGGTCGCGGCCAGCAGCTCGCCCGAGGCAATTGCCGCGTCGGCGGATTTGGGCCGCAGAGAAAGCGCGCGATCCAGCACCGGCCTGGCATCCTCATATTGCTTGCGGACCAGCAGGATCTGCCCCAGCGCGAGATTAGCCGGGAAATCGTTGGGATTCGTGACCAGCTCTTTGCGAAATGCCGCGGATGCGCCATCGGGATCACCGGTTGCCAGCAGCGCGCGGCCATAAAGAGATTCGAGGCCCGGAAGATCGGGTTTCAGCTCGATGGCGCTGGCCAGTTTGCCGGCAGCGGCGGGATAGTCGCCGGTTTCGAACATGCGCGTGCCCAGCAGGAAACGCGCTTCCGCAGTATCGCCGTTGCCGAGAATGCGATCCAGCAGAACTTGCCCTTCGCCGATTCGCTGTTTGCGGAGCAGCGCCATTCCGAGCATGTAAGCCACGGAAAGGTCGGCGCTGTCTGTCCGCTCCACCGGTTCAAGCAACTCCACCACGCGATCGTCGTTCCCGAGTTGGAGCTGGGTGTCGGCCAAGAGCAGCGTGATCTTCCGCTCCTCCGGCATTCGCCTGTAAAGGGCTTCAAAGCTCTCCGCAGCTTCCGCCAGGCGGCCGCTCTTCACCAGAGCCAGCGCCAGGTTGACGCCAATGCGCACGTCGTCGGGGGCCATACGAAAAGCCGTCTGATATTCGCTGATGGCCTCATCGTAGCGTCCCAGCTTCACCAGAACAACCCCGAGATTCGAGTGCGCTCCTACTTCATCGGGACGGAGCTTCAAAAACGCGCGATAGGCCGCGGCCGCGCCGGCGAGATCGCCTGCCTGTTGCGCCGCGTAGGCCTGCTGGATGATGCTGCGCGGATCTTCGGCCTGCGCCGCGAGGATCGCCGGCAACACCACCAGACAAAGAATCACGAGAGCGAAGTGGGGCAGGTTGCCAACCTGCGCGCCGATTGCCAATCGGCGCAAACAGCGCGGGTTAGCAACCCGCGCGCAGGATAACATCCTGCCCCACAGACCGCTATTCCGGATAGCGTTCATTGGCCCTCACAATCCGGATTTGGTGGTCAGTGAAAGTGCGGTGCCCGCCGGGCATCTCGATCTGCGGCATATGGCACGATACGCAATGGTTCTTCGAAACCTTGCAGAGCTGGGCCTTCTCATTTCCGCTTGCTGAATGGCAGGTCAGGCACTTCGAATCGTAACTGGCTTCATCCACATTCAGAGGATGGTGCGGATCGTGACAGGCCACGCAACGGATGCGGGCGTCGGCGCTATCGTAGCATTTGCTGTTCGTAAGCCGATAGGGCTGGAAGCGAACGTTGGCCACGCCGAGTTTCGGCCCGGTGGCGATTTCGTCCCAGGTGCGGTGGCAGGAGCCACAGAAGGAATTCATTTCCTCGGCCGTGCCGTCTGTCAATTTCTTCATGGGGACGGGCTTGCCGGTTTTGAAGCTGGCCATATGATCGCCGGCCGGCCCGTGGCAGCGTTCACATTGAACGCCAGGGACCAGGTTGGCAAGGTTCAAATTGAGACCTTCACCGCCGTTCGAAGCGTGGCAGTGGAAACACTGCGCGGCTTCCTGCTTTCCCAATTCCCGCCCGGCCGCCTGTAAGACATCCAGCGGCACCTGATTAATGGCGCCCATGGTCCAGTCCAGGCCGTCGATATCCTTATAGAAACTGACGCGGCTCTCATAAAACCGGCCCTCTTGTTCGAAAACGTAGGTTTGGCCGGCCTGCCCCAGGCCAAACGCCCAGCCGATGGGGACGGTGACCGTCCGCACGCCGTCCGTTACCGAATACATGCTCTGGCCGCCCCTGCGCTCAATGCGGTAGGAGTATTTCGCGGTCTGGAATGTCAATACCGGATGCGTTTTGAGGATGGTGCATTCGCCGACGGTTTCGAGTGCATGTCCCATTGGAGTCGCCGGCTGCTCAGCGGATTCCGCGGCATGGCATGAAGCGCAGGAGCTCGACGCGCTGAGTTTCGCCACCTGACAAAGGCCGGGTGAGGAAGCGGCCAAGAGCACCAGGGTTGGCAGAGTTGAAAGCCGGCCGATCATGGCTTTTGATCCACCGTTGGCGAGTCCTTACGAAGTTTGATGAACTCGGCGCGCTCTTTGGCGGCGTCAGCCGAGCGTCCCACTTTGGCATAGGCCATGGCCAGCAGATAGTGATTCTGCGGATTCGCCGGATTCATCTTGATAGCCGTCTGCAGCTCGCCGAGCCCGAGTGGGACATCCGAACCGCTGTCCACCAGCGCCTTTCCCCACAACGCGTGCCCGGGCGCGAAATTGGGGTTTACATCCACTGCTCTCTTGGCAAAGGGCAGCGCCGCCGCGTAGTCGGAGCGCTTGTCATACTCGCGAGCGATGCTATACAAGGCTTGAAAGTGCCGCGGCGAAATGGCCAGTTCCGCCTTGAATTGATCCACCGCGCGATCGGGATCGTCATTGATCAGAACCAACCCGTACAGATAATGCAGTTCGGGTGCGTCCGGGTATTTTTTCAGAATGAGATCGAATTCCGCAATCGCGTCCGCCAGGCGCCTGGCGCTGCCATCGCACAAGGCGCGGCCCACATCCATCACCAGTTCGCGCTCGGTGGGGGGCAGTTCCGAGGGAAGCACCGGTTTGCGCAAGGCGGCAATCCCCATGGCCTCCACCAGCCGGGGATTGTCTTTGCCTTGTACCACGGCCAGCGCCACCAGGCCCATGGCCTGATCGAATTCCCCCTCGCGCGTCAGCAGCATGGCCCGATGGTAGTTGGCAATATCGCGGATTTCCTCGTGTCCCCCAAGTCCGAGACTGGTGGCGCGCTCCAGGTGAGCCAGCGCTTCGTCATACTGCTTGGTCTGGAACTCGCACAGCCCCAACATGGCCCAACCGGCGGCGATGTTGGGTTCACTGGACAGCATGTGGCGAAAGGCGTCGCGCCCCTGTACATACTGGTCGGCTTCATAGTAGAGCGTGCCGGTAAACCACCAGCCTTCGGCCCAAGCTGGTTTCAGGTCCAGGGCCTGGCGATACAAACGCAGCGCCTCATCGGGATTGCCGGCTTCGCGCGCCGCTTGAGCCTTGGCCGCTAATGCGGCGATGGCCGGCGGCACGGGCTTGGGCTTGGCATCCGCCGATTGAGCAGACGACGGGCTGTCGGACGCAAGCAACAGCGTGCAGGCCGCGGCCAGAGATAACGCGGATCTCACTGCGCCGCCTTCTGCGCGGGCTCGGCAGCTTGCTCGGCGGCCCGCAGGCGCTCGGCAATGGCCCGTTCCCGGTCGCCGTCCGCCTTGCGCTTCTGGCGATAGTAAAGAGTCGCCAAAGTGACGTGTGCTTCAGAAAAGTTCGGCGCGTCCCGGACCAGCGATTCCAGGTCCGCTTCCGCTTTTGCGGCCTGGCCTAAGGCCATTTCGAGCGACGCAATCTGAAACCGCGCGCCAAAGTCACCGGGACGAATCTCCAGCGCCCGCGTGAGGTAGGGCTTGGCCGCCGCGTAATCCTCGTCCAGGCGCAGCAGAAAGCCCATGCGCAAATTGGCGTCGAAGTTATTTGGATTGATTTCCAATTCCTCGCGAAATGCTTTTCGCGCGCGCGCCTGATCGCCCGTTCCAAGCAACGCCAGCCCATAATAGGCGTGAACGTCGGGCAGAGTGGGGTTCAATTCCACGGCGCGTTCCAGGTCGGCCAGCGCGCCGGCAAAGTCATTTGCGCCGAATTTCGTCGTGCCCATCAGCAGGCGCGCCTCGGCGGAATCGCCATGCTTGAGGATCTGATCGATGACCAACTGTCCCTCAGCCACCTGACCGTCGCGGATGAGCGCCGATCCTAACATATAGGCGATTGCCAGATTGTCGGGATCGCTGCGCCGGAGCGGCTGCAGTAATTCGATCACCTTCTTGTTTTGACCGATGCTCAAGTCGCAGTCCGCCAGAAGCTGGACGGCCTGCAAGTCGCCGGGGGCCGAGCTTATCACTTTATCCAGTTGTTCGATCGCCGAGGAAAATTGCGCGGCCTTGTAATAGGCTCGGGCCAGATTTAGACTGACTTGGGGATTAGGTGCACTGCTTAAAGCACGCTTGTATTCGACGATCGCTTCCTGGTATTGGCCTTGGGCCGCCAGCGCCGCACCCAAATTCGAGCGTACCTGGACCACGTCGGGATACATGTCCAGGAAGGTTCGGTAGCCGCGAACCGCATCGGCCAGTTTTCCAGCTTGATGGGCGGCAATGGCCTGCTTCAGCAATTCCTGCGGTGATTGGCTGGTTTGCGCGCAGAGCAGGCCGGCACTGACAACAAGTACTGCGAAGCGGAACATTGCTCTTTCCGAATTATACGCCTGTGGGCCAGGATGTCATCCTGCGCGCGGGTTGCTAACCCGCGCTCGCGGCGCCGATTGCCAATCGGCGCACAGGCTAGCAGCCTGCCCCACTAGAAGTAAAACTTGACTGCTAGCTGGACGATGCGATTTCCAAGCTTGATCGGCGCATATCCGAACGCGGCGTTGGTATTCACCGGTGCTGTTCCGTTCGGGCCAGGAGCGAAATCCAGGTACGTGCTATTCGAGCCGACTCCAACACCGGTGAAGCTCCATATTGGATGATTCAAGAAATTGTAAGCCGAAAACCGGAATTGCAGTTTCTTCGACTCGCTCATCTGGAAGTTCTTAAACATCGAGAGATCGCTGTTAAAGAACCACGGTCCGAACATCTCGGGCAAAACAATGGGTCCGTTTACGCCGGGAACCGTCGAAATCGAGAAACAGTTGCCGTTGACATACTGGTTCGGTCCCAGATTCGCTGTGGGATTGCAGGTGACCAGCGGTTGGAGCGGCACCTGGTCCGTCCCATTGATGGAATAAACTGAAACGGTGGAATGGTACGCATTGTTGACGTGCAACGACGAGCTGATATTGCCGGCCCCATTGAAAGCGCCGGCTGTAGAGCTGGCCGACAGGTTCACGCCGCTCTGCAGCTGGGTGATGCCGGAAAGTTGCCAGCCATTGACTACACCCTTGAGAAACTTGTTGCCTTGAACCGGGTTGCCCAGCTCAATCGAGTAAGCGGCATTGAAGATATTGCGGCGATCATACGGCTCCGCGCCGTAATCTTGATTTAGATTAAGCTGATCGGCGCCGACGATACCAAGCGATTTGCTGTAGGTGTAGTTCAGCGTGATATCGTACCGGCCTTTTTGCCGGACCCAGCTCACCTGCAAGGCATTGTAATTCGAATACAGGTTGTGATTGGCGATATTGACAGCCTGGTACGTAGGATAGGGCGCATAAGCGTATTCGCCCGAACCAACTGCGGATGGGTCTTTGCCGACACTGAACAACGTGCCATAGGGAACTACATTGATGTTGGTTCCCACCCCCGTGGTATTGAACTGGTACTTGCTTTGGTTGCCAACATAGGATGCCTCCAGCATGGAGGCGAATGGCAGCCGTTGCGAGATGCTGAAGCTATAGCTGGTGGTCAGCGGCGCTTCGCTGTCCGTGGCACTCACGCCGGCGGTGGCAAATGGTTGCGTACCGGGGTTGGTGGCCTCCAGTTGCGCAAAGCTATACGGTCCGCAGCAAATGGTGGCCGTCTGGATTCCCTGGCCGGGCTGCAGCCCTTGAGTGGCCTGAGAGTTGTGATAGCGGTATTGACCCCATCCGCCTCTCAACACAGTCTTTCCGGTGCCAAAGAGGTCATAAGCCATGCCGAAGCGCGGCGTGTAGAAGAGCGCGCGAGTGGGGAAGCCGGACAGCGGCACGCTAGGATCGTTGGCATGCCATTGAAACCCGGGCTGCGTCCCGGAGGGCGCCGACGCGCTATAAGTGGAGGGATTGAAAATGGCAAAGCCGAGGTTCTGGCGGTCATACCAGGCGCCCTCGTGCGAAATGCGCAATCCATAATCGATGGTAAGGCGCCGGCTCACTTTCCAACTATCCTGAGCAAAGAATTCCAGGACATTGTAGCCTTCATTGTTGAGCCGGTCGTAGTTTGTCTGCTCATATTCGGCAGTGTGGCCGGTTAGCAAATCAGCCCAGGGATTGCCGGTATATGAGTTCCAATTTGCTTGCGCTAACAATCCATTCGCGTAGTTGCTGGAGGGTTGGTTGTTAATTACGAACTCGTAGTAGCCTCCGAACTTCGCCGTGTGCGTGCCCCATACCTTAGAGAGACTGTCACTGATGGAGGGCAAGTCTTTCTTGGCGAACAAACCCTGGCTCGGTCCGCCCACCTGGAAGCCGGAGGGATTCAACATAGTGGCCAGCTCGCCGCCCCAACTGGTCATGGACGGGATCTGATCCACTCCGTTGTTGTAAATACCGGTGAAAGTATTGCCGATCGCCTTGTCGCTGACCTTAGCGGGATTCTGGAACACGTTCGGGAAGTCGATGTAGGTATAAGCGAAAATAAATTCGTTCGACATCGTGGGGTTGAACACATGCGTCAGGCTGGCCGAAACGGATTGCGACTGGTTCTTGCCCAGAATCGGCGTCGGGTATGGCACCGACGTGCCGTTTCTCCACCACAGCGTGACGGGGAATTGCTGCGTTTCCCACTGTACGTTATAACGGACAAAAAGCTTGGTGTTGTCGCTGATGCTGTAGTCGACGCGCGATAGCCACTGGAAGGAGTTCTGCTGGAAGATGGCGTCTTCCGCGTAGTTGTCGCCGAAGGCCTGGGCCGGATTTACGTTCGGCAGCGGATACTCTTTCATCAACGCCAGGCCGCTGGGATTAATCATGCTCGCCGGGATTATTCCGCCGGGGAACATGGAGTTGAGCTTCGAAGCCGGAGCGCCGCTGGCCGTTCCGTTAGGACCGTTGAGTGCGGCCAGAGCTGCCGGAGAAAAGTTGCCTTGTTGCATGGCGGAACTGGCCACCGTCGCGCCCAACAGGCCCGTGTCCAGAGTCTGCACGTAGGCTTCGAAACCCGAAAAGAAGAATAGCTTGTCGCGTTTCCTGTTGAAATTCGTTCCCGGGATTAGAACCGGACCGCTGATGTTGAATCCGGGGAAGAAGTATTTGCTTTCCGGCCGCGCCACGCCCACATCATTGTTCAACCAGGTGTTCGCGTTCATGGGGTAGTCACGGGCGTAGAAATAGCCCTCGCCGTGGAAGTCTTTGCCGCCGGCCTTAGCGATAGTATTGATGACGATCGGACCTTTGGAGTTTTCGGCGCCGAAGTTCGAGGTAAGTACCTTGAACTCCTGAATCATGTCGGTATTCGGATTCACGGGAGTGGCGCAGTTGCAACCGGGGTCGGAAACGTGCGCCCCGTCGGCGGTGATATCGATGTTGTTGACGCCGGCTCCGTTGGCCACAAAGGCGCCATTCAGAGGGCTCTGGCTGCCGCCGTCACCGTTGCCATTGATTCCAATCACGGCGCCGGTAAAGTCGGTCCCCGATTTCAATCCGTCCGCATTGTTGCGCATGGCAAAGCCCGGCAGAATCTTGATGAACTCCGCGGCGTTGCGTCCGACGACGGTGAAATTCTGTAGTTCCTTCTCTCCAAGTACGATTGACTTTTCGCCCGAGTCCACCGGGATGATCTGTTCGGCTTGGCTGACCACCTCGACCTCGGTCTTCGTAGTCCCCACCTCTAGCTTGATTGGGAAATTCAAGCTGGAGGCGCCCAGTAACACGATATCCGTCAGTTCATACTGCTGGAAGCCCGAAAGGGCAACCAGTAAGTTATAAGAGCCCGCCGGGACCGAGGAATAGGAGAAATAGCCGTCGCGGTTCGAGGTGGAGCGCCGGACGTCGCCGGAGGTCTTGTTGGTCAGCGTAATCGCCGCGCTTGGAACCACGGCGCCGGAGTGATCCGTAACGGTGCCGGTAATGGTGCCAAAAATGGATTGTGCATGCACGCCGAACGAAGCGAAACATGCCAAGGAAACTACACAGAGCAGCCTGCTAGGATACCGAAGCCTCAAAAACATGGAAGCTAACCCCCAAACCCTTACGCAAAGAATCAACGCAGTTTGATTTGCGTTTCGAACTGGCTGATATTATATTTATACTAGTCCGGTTCGACAAGAAGTTGGGGTTACCATTTCGTTAGCAATCCAGTTAACGATAAAGCAAGGGTCCTATAATGAGCAACATGAAGGGCAATGTTGTCCCGGGTCCCCGTTCCAGGCGCCACCCCGCTGGAGAACTCAAGCGTCTGCCGCTGGGTTCCTATCTCCAGAACTCGCTTGCGGAGGCGCCGAAACCTCGAAAAACCTGCCAATCCCCGGTGCTAGCCAGACCAACCGGGATCAGCCAGAATCTAAGGGTACGTTAACGATGCCCAAGCCTTTTAGAATGAGGTCCGTTACTCGGGGCTGTCTGAGTGACGTTAACGGATTGTTGGTGGGGCTTGCGGAAAAGGAAAGTATCTGATATAAAGCTACCTGCATATGGCTACCATGGCCCGGGCGCAAGCGGAACGAGCGGAAGTTGAAGCGGTCCTGCGATCGGGCATTTTTCACCGCGCCCCCATGGTGGCGAGTTTCTTTCGATATGTATGCGAGCGCTACTTCGAGGGCGAAGCGGACAAGGTCAAGGAATACAACATTGGAGTAGAGGCCCTGGGGCGGCCGGTGACCTTCGACCAAAAGAAGGACTCCATTGTACGTGTTGAGGCGCATAGGCTGCGCAAGCTCCTGAGCGAGTATTATGCGATGGAGGGAGCGAACCATGTTGTGCAGATCACGGTTCCTCCAGGCCAGTACGCCCCGCGGTTTCTCCTAAAAGAGTCTGTAAGCCTGGAAGAAGACGCCCAGGCTCCTCAGGATGCGGCCGCACCCACGGTAGCCCTGGCGCCATCGGAGATTATCCCAGCCTCGCGCATGCTGCAGAGCCTGGGACCTGGAAACTCGGGCCTGGTTGCGGTACTCCCGGCACGAAGCCGGCGATTTACCTGGCTGGCATTAAGCGTGTTGTTCCTGGCCTCGGTCACCTACATAGCAGTCTGGTTTCGAACCCATAAACGTTTTGCGCCGCAGCAGGAAGTATGGGTGGGATCGTGGGAACCGGTGGAAGGTGAAGTGCGGTTTCTGGCCGGCTCGCACGCGGGTCCCTTTCATGATCGGCAAGGCAGGGTTTGGCAAGCCGACCGTTATTATAACGGGGGAGTCTCGTTTACCGTTCCTCCCGGACGGGCGTATGACGCATTGCCTGATCCCGCATTTGTTCATTCCTTTCGGCAGGGGACGTTCCGCTACGACATTCCATTGGTGCCGGGCGCATACGAATTGCGGCTCTATTTCATCGAGACCCAGTTTGGAGAGGGAAACCCGGGCGGTGGGCCGGTGAACGCAAGGACGTTCCGGGTGAACCTGAACGGCAAACCGCTGCTCGATTTGTTCGACGCTCTTACGGAGGCTGGCGCCCCCAACCGTCTTCACACCCGGGTGTTTCGTGATGTTTCGCCCGCCGAGGATGGCAAGCTGCATCTGGCTTTTCAGCCGATGAATGAGGCCCCGGCGTTCCTGAGTGCATTGGAGATACTGCCTACCAGCCCCGGGCACGTAAGGCCGATCCGTATTGTGGCGCAGAGAAACAACGTGGTGGATGCCGAGGGCGCACTCTGGCAGGCTGACCAGTACGCGGTGGGGGGCACGCAGGTAGACCGCACCACATTCGCCAATGAGCCGGAACGCATGCTGTACCAGGGAGAGCGGTATGGCAACTTCGCTTATCACATTCCCGTCGCTGACGGGAAATACCGGGTCCGCCTGCACTTTGCCGAAACCTACTTCGGCACCAAGCTCCCCTATGCTCGGAACAATCAGGCTAGTCCGAGGATTTTCAACGTGTTTGCCAATGGGGTTGCTCTGCTGCGGAACTTCGATGTCGCAAACGAGGCCGGGGGACCCAACTTGCCACTGGTGAAGGTTTTCGAAAATCTGGAACCAAACGCTCAAGGAATGATTGTCCTGGAATTCATTCCCGTGCATAATTACGCTGAGGTGAATGCCATCGAAGTAGTGCAGATGGAGTAACTCAGATAGAGTAACTCAGATGGAGTGACCCAGGGTGAAGCATCTCCGCGGCCAAATACGGGCGCTTAGTTTCCTGGCGTTGCTGTTTCCTCCGGTTTCCTCGAACGCGGATACAGCCGCGGTTGGCAAGCTGCTCTCCGACGCTTCCGGGATCGGTCTCGCGGCCGGAACCGCCGCACCCGAGTTCCGGCTGAAAGATCAAAATGGACAGGAGCGCGATCGCCGTTCGCTGACCGCGCCGAATGGTCTGGTGCTGGTGTTTTTCCGCTCGGCGGATTGGTGAATGTACTGTCGTGGGCAACTGGTCCAGTTGCAGCGTGATCTGCCGGTTTTCCAGCGCGCCGGGGTGGGGCTGGCCGCTATCAGCTATGACGGCGCGCCGGTACTGCGCGACTTCGCGTCGCGAAAGGGCATAACGTTTCCGCTGCTTGCCGATCACGACTCGAAAATCATCCGGGCCTTCGGCGTGGCTAACCGGCGGTACGGGAGGGGAACTCTTCTCGATATCGCGACGGAACAGATTACCGATGCGCCAGGTGATGTCCCGGTTTACGGAGTGGCGTATCCTTCCGTATTTGTCCTGGACGCGCGGGGCAAGGTTCTTTGGCGCTTCGTTTCGGAAACCGACGAGCTTAGGCTGACCGGAGCCGCAATTCTCGCGCGATCCATCGGGGCCATCCCTGGCGAAAACCGCCATTCATCGCAAAATGGCCGTATCCAGATAACCACTACCGCGAGCAATACCGAGGCCGCGCTGGGCAACCGGCTGTTGATCGCTCTCGAATTCAAGCTCCCTTCCGGTTTTCACTTCTATGGACCAGATGTTGGCCGAAACTATCACGGCCTGGCTTGGACGATGGACGCATCGCCGTGCTGGTATCAAAGCGAGCCTGCGTATCCGCGGCCCGAGCTGCGCCATTTTGCCTTCGAGGAGGGTGATCTGCCGGTATACGCCGGCGACGTGCGTGTCACGCGCGAGCTGGTGTTAAAGCCGGTGCTTCGCGCGCGGGAACCCTCGCTGTTCCGGCTATTTCAAACCACTTGCCTGGATTCAAGCTCCCGCGTCAAAGCGTCCGGCGTGGTGAAATTTCAAGCTTGCGATGAGCGGCAATGCTATCCACCGCAATCGGCGGTTGTGGAATGGAAATTCCATTTTGTGCCACCCGACCTGGAGCGCGCTCCGCCCGAGTTGCGCCGCGAGTTCGAGCAGTAGCGTTTATAGTCCGCCGGCCAGCGCCGCGTTGCGAAGATCAGTCTGCTAACCGTTAGCAAACAACAAAACCTACTTACTTCTGCGAATTGTATTCTTATTACTCTACATGCGCGGCGCGCGCTTTCTTCTTTTAACCTATTTCCAAAAAACGCGGACAGGTGTACACTCAGTGAAACGCAAACTCTGCAAGAGGACTAATACCGGGGAAAAATCTATGATTCAAAGATCGGGGACATCTCTGCTGAGACTCTGTCTGCTTGGATTGGCCGTGACTTTCGTTGGCCAGGCGCAGTCACGCCCCCTATTGACCAGGCATGTGCGCGAAGCGACGCTCAATGGGCAGGCGCCCTCCGCCGGACCCCTTCCCGCAGCCGAGACCATGCGGCTGGTGATTGTCCTGCCGCTCCGCAACCAGACATCCTTAGGTCAATTTTTGAAGGAGCTCTACAATCCCGCCAGCCCGTCTTACCGCCAGTATCTCAAGGTGGAAGAATTCACCGCGATGTTTGGCCCCACCGAGCAGGATTATGACGCGGTTCTTCGTTGGGCGGAGGCCAACGGCTTCACCGTGGTGGGCACTTCCAGCAATCGCCTGAACGTGGATGTGACCGGCACGGTGGCAACTATCGAGGCCGCCTTCCATGTGAACATGGGTGTCTACCGGCACCCTACCGAAAACCGAACTTTTTATGCTCCGGACCGCGAGCCCACCGTGGACTTGCCGTTTCAGCTTTGGCGGATCGCGGGCCTGGACAACTATTCGGTTCCGCAGCCCGCGCTGACGCGCAGACCTGCCACCATGACCTCCCTGGCCACCACCGGCTCCTGCCCTGAGCAGTCGTTTTGCGCGAGCGACATGCGTGCGGCCTATTACGGCGGAACAGCTCTCACCGGAAGCGGCCAGTCACTGGGGTTGTTCGAGTTTCTCGGCACTGATATCGCTGACCTGGACACCTACTATACGAACGCCGGTCAAACCAACCATGTGCCGATCACCCTGGTCACCACCGACGGGACCAGCACCAGCTGCGTTGCCCCCAGCTGCGACGATACCGAACAGACCATCGACATGACGCAGGCGCTGGGGATGGCCCCCGGTCTGGCGAACCTGGTGCTGTTCGTCGGATCCACCGATGCGGCAATCTTTAACGCCATGGCCACATCCAGCCCGTTGAACGCCCAATTGAGTTCTTCCTGGATCTGGAGCCCAGCCGACCCGAACACCGACAATCCGTACTTTCAGGAGTTCGCGGCTCAAGGACAGAATCTGTTTCAGGCTTCGGGCGACGGAGCTGCGTGGTCGCCCTCTTCGATCATCTACCCGGCGGACGATCCGTTTATCACGTCGGTGGGCGGGACGGACTTAAACACCACCGGCCCGGGCGGGGCTTGGAGTTCGGAAACGGCCTGGGTTGACGGCGGCGGCGGCATTTCGCCGAATAAATTTGCAATTCCCTTCTGGCAGACCACCGCAGCCAGCGGCTGTTCCAAGTGTTCTAACAGCTATCGCAACGGCCCGGATATTTCGGCCAATGCGAATTTCACGTTCTACGTTTGCGCCAATCAAACCACCTGCACGGCTAACCTGTATGGAGGAACCAGTTTCGCGGCGCCGATGTTCGCCGGCTACTTAGCCCTGATCAATCAACAGGCGGTGCTGGACGGCAAGCCCACGCTCGGCTTCATTAATCCGGCCATTTATGGCCTCGGCTTGAGCGCGAGCTATGACGCTGATTTCCACGACATCACCAGCGGCAGCAACGGCGACGCGGCAACAACCGGCTATGATTTGGCCACCGGCTGGGGCAGTCCGAACGGAAGCGCCCTCATCAATGCGCTGCTCAGCACCATTAATACTCCGAGCTTCGGCCTCACGGCCGCGCCCACCATGGTCTCAGTGACCCCAGGCGGCACGGCGACGTCCACGATTTCGAGCACGGTGACGAACGGCTTTTCGTCGGGGATTTCCTTGTCTGCGACGGGCCAGCCTGCTGGCGTAACCATAACATTGAACCCTAAATCCATTACCGGATCGGGAACTTCGAGTATGACCATCACCGTGGGTTCATCCACAGCCATTGGCACGTATAGCATCAAGGTCACGGGAACATCCGGCGGCAGCACCGAAGTGGTTACTGTCACCCTGCAGGTGACCAAACCGGCTTCCGGCTATACCATCAGCGCATCGCCAACATCGATCAGCGTTGCCAGGAGCAATACCGGCACGTCCACCATCACCACAACTATTTCCGGCGGCTTTGACTCGGCCATTTCCTTATCGGCCACCGGTTACCCAACGGGCGTGACGGTGACCTTCAGCCCCGCAACGATACGAGCGCCGGGCGCCGGCACGTCCACCATGAAAGTCAAAGTAGGCAAGGGCGTGGCGCTGGGAAATCATACGATCACCGTAAACGCGACGGGCGCGGGAATTCCGCGTACGGTTCAGGTCACGCTTGACGTCCTCAATTAACTGCGAGGAACAATCCCCTTTGGGGGAAATACACAAGGAGACAAAATGGTAAAGAAAGCACTCTTTTCGATATCGCTGGCGGCTGCTCTGATTCCTTTCACCCAACCGGCGGCGGCGCAGAACTATAAGGGACCAGCGAAACGCACGGTGCAAGACTATGGACCGTTTGCCAGCGGTCCGTCAAAAACCACCACTACCACCACGGCCGCGGGGGCTGCGGCAGCGGCCAGCGGGAAGTGCGGTAATCCGGCGGGCAACTGCTTAGTGTACGGCGGGGACTTTGTTTTTAATCCTCTGTATCCGCCGACCATCGCCAATGGCTTGGCTAACGAGAGTACGCTCGCGGCGCCCGGAACTCCGTATGGAGCCGCAACCTGGGTTCCGTTCACCGTTCCGGCGGGCGAGAAATGGCAAGTGACCGGACTGTTCACCAACAATCTGGCATCATATGGTGTGCTCGATCAAGGAAGCCAGCCAACGTCGGTAGCCTTCTGGTCCATCAACGAAGGAATATTCGCGGGCAGCGCTGGAACCGTGGTCGATTCGGGGATTTCGCCGGCCACCAGCACGCCGACGGGCCGGTCCGCTTTTGAGCTGAGCGAATTTACGGTCCAGGTGACCGGACTGAGCATCACTCTGACGGCGGGCACATACTGGATGGCGGTGGTTCCAATCTGTACGAATACGGCCAACCCTTATTGTGACGGCATATTCTTTGAGAGCGACGTCGAATACATCAACACCACGCCGACAAACGCGGTTGGCCCGGTGGAGCGGCTGGATGCTTCGTTCTTCGACTCACCGGCTTTTGGCGCAAGCTTCACTCCCACCGCCGGACCTTTGGGGGCCTGCGCAGGCGATGGTTGCGATGCGTTCTCAGCGGGCGTGCTCGGAAAACAAAAGAAGTAATTTGATTGCCAGCCATCGCGGCATACAGGCCGGCCGCAGCCGGACCCAAATAGGCGCCGACTCCGTTGAAGACTCGGGTTGGCAGGCGGAAGTGGGGCAGGCGCTTCCGCCTGCCAACCGAATTTGCCACAACGCGTCTTCATCACCTTTGGTGGGACAGCAGGCCCATAGAAACTCCCTTACGGTCGCGGCTGGGCTCCACTACCGAACCGCGAGCGTAAAACGACCGGTGGTCGAGATTCTTTGACGGCATAGTGGGTGTGTTACCTCAGGCCTAAGTTCCGCATCAGCCGGTACAGGTAATTCGGATTCACGCCCAATAGCTTGGCCGCCGCGGCGTGATCGCCTTGCGCTTCGGCGAAGGCACGGGCGATGGCCTGCCGTTTGGCTTCGTCAATGGCGCCCGCGAGCGGCATGCCGCGGGTCATTCCAGGGGCGCTCGAAACCTCGTGGATGGTTTCGGGCAGGTCCTCAAGCTCGATCATGTCGCCGGAGCCCAGCACCACCGCGCGCTCGATGGCGTTCTCCAGCTCGCGAATATTGCCGGGCCACTCATAGCGCAATAGGTAGGGTTGCACCTGAGGTGAGATGCCGGTGATGCGGCGGCCGCACTGCTGGCCGAACTTGGCTGCAAAGTGCATGGCCAGTGGCAGAATGTCCGAGGGCCGGTCTCTGAGCGCCGGGGTCTTGAGCGTCACCACGTTCAAGCGGTAGAACAGATCCTGGCGAAATCGCCCGGCGCGCACTTCCCCCTCGAGATTGCGGTTCGTTGCTGCGATCAGCCTTATATCCAGCTTCACCGGTTGCGTTCCCCCCACGCGCTCCACCTGCCGCTCCTGCAACACCCGCAGCAACTTAACCTGCAACTGCAGCGGCATTTCTCCGATTTCATCCAGAAAGACGGTTCCGCCGTTGGCGAATTCCAGCCGTCCCTTTTTTTGAACCACTGCTCCTGTAAAGGCGCCTTTTTCATGGCCGAACAGTTCGCTCTCGAGCAGCGTTTCTGAAAGCGCCGCGCAATTGATGCCCACGAATTGGTTCGCGGCCCGGGCGCCGTTCTGGTGTATGGCGCGCGCCGTAAGTTCCTTGCCCGTGCCGGTTTCTCCCAGGATTAAGACGGTGGAGTTGGTTTGCGCGGCGCGCGCGATGGAGCGCTGCAAATCGCGAAGCGGGACGCTCTCGCCGATCATGTGATGGTCAGGATGCAGCTCGGCTTCAAGGCGCTCATTCTCGGTCTCCAGCCATTCCAGTTGAAACGCGTTCTCGATGGCCATCGACGCAAGCTGCGAGATGGCCACCAGCAATTGCAGGTGCGTCTCCCGGAATGCCGTGCCTTCCAGGTAAATCACGCCGCAGGCTTCCCGGCGTATCACTAAAGGCGCCAGCACCAGGGATGGCGACTCCTTGGCCGGAACGCCCCGCGGGCTCCCGGAGCCTTCCGCCACCAGCAACCCGCAGGCCTCTTTCAAAACGCGCTGGACGAGATGCCGGCTGACGCTCACGGGACGCTGCAGCCGCGGGTCCGGATCCGTAATGGAAAGCGAGGAAGGCTCATCGAAACCGTCTTCGTAAAGAAGAATCGCGCCGCGGCTGGCCGGAATAACTTCCATGATCAGCGATAACAAGTGTTGCTCGAGCTGCGTCCGGGCGGAGGATCCGCGCCCCCGGTATATAGCATGAAAGGAGTGCAGCATGGTGCTGACTCTCAACAGCGCCTGGAGATCGGCCGCCGCTGGAGAGGCGCCGAGGAAGGAATTCTGATCCGCCAGTATTGAAATAGTTCCGGTCTCGGCAGGCTCCTCGAAAACAACGTCGTCCCGCATCAAGAACTGCAGAACCGTGTGGCCGATGGAAATCGAGTCGCGGTGCGCCAGCAGTTGGTCTGTGACGGGGAGATCGTTCACCAGCGTGCCGTTGTGGCTTTTCAGGTCGCGAATGAAGAACCCGCCGGTTTCGCGGACAATAACGCAATGCTCGCGGGAGACGGAGTTGTCCTGAATTGAAAAATGATTCTGCGGGTCGCGCCCGATGCTGAAGCGGTCGCCGGAAATCTGATAGGTGGTGCCGTGCCCCGGCCCGGCGATCACCGTCAGTTTCGGACTCATCCTAATTTTCTCTTTTCACCTTTTGGTACACCTTTTGGCAACCAGATTCACTTCGAGGTACACGGAAGCCAGCCGTGGGAACGTCCGAAAGCACTCTTGCTGCACCCAATTATGTGACATTCCAATGCTTTGCGCCAAATGCACGTTCCGCTACATCTTTGGCGCGGCGCGTGCATTTATCCGGGCGTATCCACAAGATGAACTTGAGGAACAGAAAAGGGAGACACGAACATGAAAACGCTAAAAACTTTCGTCCTGGCAATGAGCGCGGTTGCTGTGCTCGGAACCACTGGGCTGTATGCTCAAATCGGGGTCGCCGCCAACGTCCCCTTTAACTTCACCGTGGAAACCGTGCGGATGCCCGCCGGAGATTACTCGCTGGTTCCGTTATCCAGCACCAGCGGCGTGATCCAACTGTTGAATCGTGAGACTGGAAAGTCCATTCTGGTGAATGCACCGAGTTCACTCTCCGCTTACACCAGCAAAGGCGCGGAAACCGGAATGATCATTTTCCACCGCTACGGCAACCGGTATTTCTTCTCCGAAGTCTGGACTCCGAACGGTGTCGAGGGCCGTGCGAAACCCTCCAAGCTGGAGCGCGAAATTCAAGCCAGCGGCGCCGGTAAGCAGGCGGCGATGGTCAGCGTTCGTCTGGCCGGCGCCGGCCAGTAGAAGAGTTCGTTGGTTCAAGTATCCGAGTTCCAAGGCTCCGCCGCTCCCCCAAAAGGGCGGCGGAGTTTTTTATCTTTCGCGATACTCGGTGAAAACGTAGCCTTGATCTTTCTTCGGGATGTGACATTGAAAGCACGCCTTTTTGGCTGCGCTGTCCAGGTTATCCTCACGCGAGTCCCCATCGTAACTTCCAAATCCCCAGCCGCCGGTGGACGCATATCGCTGGTTGTCTTTCACCATGACGCCCACCAGCCGCCGCTCGCCTTCTTTGCCGCCGCCGCTCGGGGAGCCCAACAGTTCGAGCATCTCTTCGGCGATGATGGCGCCATCGGCGTACTGGCCGGTTTTGAGGCCGGCCATGGCTTTTTCGTTGGCGTAGAAGTGAAAGATGCCCGCCGTGCATGGTTTCTCGCAGGGGCGTTTCCAAAATCCAGGCAACTTGGGTGAGATCAGGCTGGTATGCAGATAGGTCCAATGGCGATAGCCTTCCGGATACGGGACCGCTTGGTCATCCGCCCCACGCGCATTGAAACATCCGGCCAGGGCGAAGGCCACGACGGCCAGAGCGGGCACTCCAGTTATCAGAATCTTTTTCATGAAAAGCTATTGTTGCCGCCAGGCATCCCGCGAAGCGACCAGATTCTGCCGATTTCGAGCAGATTCCGACGGCTTCTGCCTCGGCGCGCGGGATGGGTGAGGGTGTTTGGCGCCGCTTTGCGCTTACAGGGCAGAAGGAGTTTCCAGCCCTCATGCTCTCTCGAACCGTCTCAAGCCTGATTCTGTTGGCGGCTGTGGCTGCCGCGCAGCAGCCTCCGTTGAACACTGTCAAGGTTACTTTCTCGGCGTCTGGTACATACACGGTTGACGACCAGAACACAGCCCTCCTGGATGGCAGCGGGCAGTTCAGCTTTTTAGGTAACTCCCAGTTCGTCGGGACTGTCCAATCAACGTCGCCAGGTGTGTGCACGGTTTATTTTCGGATGATGGCTCCCGGTGCGGCGTTCGTTGCGGCACTCGGCAGAGATTTACCCTGCAATACCGACAACCCCTTGGATGGTTTGAAATCGGTAGGGGTAGCCATTTGGGGAGGACAACTCTCAGCCGGAGGTACCCAGACCACCCAAATCCAAGGAGGCTATCTCACGTTCACCCTGGATGCATTCGATTTTAATTGGGGGATCAGCGGACAGGGGGAAATCAACCTGGTACCGGCCACGGCGCAGACCGCCGGCCCCGGCGGAAGCGGTTATCCGGCCGTAGCCGACGGCCCGGGAGGTTCCGGTTATCCGATCGTGATCAACGGCGCGAATGCCGGAAGCGTGCTGGTGTTCAACAGCATTAGTTCCGACGCCAGTTCGAACGCCCACGCGACCACTGTTCCAAGCTCGATCCAGATTCCGTTACCGGCCCAATCCGCTGCCTCTACCTACACCGTGAATGTGGATTGCGGGAATTCCACGACAAGTTGTTGGATTGAAGTTCTCACCGCCAGCGGATCGATCGCGGCCAATTCCAGCGTCACGGTCAATGCCAACGCCAGTCCGCAGGGGTTGGATCCCGGCGTTTACTCGGCCATAGTTGCGATCACGATCACCCCGGGCGCCAGCGCTTCTGCGCCAACCACCATCACCTTGCCTCTCACCGCAATCGTTGCTCCCGGCGCGGATATGTTGGGAATTTCCGAGACCGGTCTTGAATTCCAGGTGATTGCCGGTGCATCGACTCAATCCCAATCGATTTCGATCTCGGCTCTCGCCGCCGGCTCCGTGCCCTTCTCGATGAGTTCATCGCAGCCTGCCGGCGAATCCTGGTTGAGCGCTTTCCCCGGCGGCACGACAGCAAATGCAACAACGCCCGTCACAGCGGAAATCGAGGCAAACCCGGCGGGACTCGCGCCGGGCACGTATTTCGGCCGAGTGGATGTTGCAGCGCCCGGCGCCATCAATGCGCCTCAATCGGTAGCTGTCGCTCTCACCGTTCTGCCGGCCTCCAACAGCAACTCTCCTGTCCTATCGCCGGCTGCTCTGACCATGGTGGCCAATGGAACTGGCAATCCACCGCCTCAGACCATACAGATATCGAATCTTTCGAACCAGCAATTGGCTCTCGCCGGAACGGCGCTTACTCGCGACGGAGCGAACTGGTTGAGTTTTTCGCCGGCACAAGGAACCGCCACCGCGGCGCAACCGTTAACGGAGAGCATCACGGTTCAACCAAAAGGCCTGCTGCCCGGCGTGTACAACGGCACGGTTGTTTTTCAAAACACAAACGACAACAGCACCTATCCAGTGGCGGTCCAGTTGGTTGTACCGAAGCCAGCCCCCTGCACTCCCACCCAGCTATTGCCGGTCATCACGAATTTGGGAGCCGGCTTTGAGATCACGGCCGCGCTGCCGGCCCCAGTGCAGGCGCAGATCGTGGATGATTGCGGCTCGCCACTAACCGCCGGGTCCGTGATTGCGTCCTTTTCGTCAGGCGATTCCGTGGTGTCCATGCTGCCAACCGGAAATGGTCAATGGGCAGGAACATGGTTGCCCCATAGCATCGCGGGCGGTGGGGTGTCGGTCACGCTCAGCGCCAGTTCATTCACTTCGGTATTGTCCGGATCGACAACTACCGCGGGCATCGTCTCAGAAAATGCAACGGCGCCCGTGGTGAACCAGGCCGGCGTGGTAAGCGCGGCGGCTCCCGCGACGCACCTCCCTGTCGCGCCCGGTGGATTGATCTCCATCTTCGGCTCGAATCTGGCCACCGCGCGTGCCAGCGCTTCGTCGCTGCCGCTGCCAACCACGCTGGGCGATACGCAGGTGCTATTGGGCGGGAAGCTGCTGCCGCTGGAATTCGTTGACCCGGGGCAAATCAACGCGGCCATTCCGTATGGCGCGCCGGTAAATGCCATTCAGCAACTCATCGTGATCCACAAAGGCGTCTATTCACCACCCGAGACATTAGTGGTTGCGGCCGCTGAACCGGCCGTTTTCACCCAGGATCAGAGCGGAACCGGCGCGGGGGTGGTATTCGTCGTGAAGCCAGGCGGCACGCCATTCCTGAACACGGCCAAGGCGCCCGCTTCGGCTGGAGACGCCCTCGAGATTTACTGTACTGGTTTGGGCGCGGTCAATCCCACGGTTCGGGACGGAGCGGCGGCGCCTGCGGCACCTGCCGCGCAGACCATCAATCCAGTCACCGTATCGATAGCCGGGCAGCACGCATCAGTCACATTCGCGGGCCTGGTGCCAGGTTTCGCGGGATTGTATCAAGTGAATGTGACAGTTCCTGGCGGCATCAATCCCGCTCCCGATGCGGCGCTTGTGGTTACGGCGGGGAGTTCGTCCAGCCCCACAGTAACCTTGGCGATCCAATGAGCAGCGGCGGCACAGCTGCTCCTGCTAAGTTGAAACCATGGTTCGCTTTTTGGGATGTTCTCTCGCTCTCATATGCTGCGCGCTCCACGTCGGCGCCCAAGCGCCCGGGCCGGATACCATAGTCTTCAACAATGGCGATAAACTGGCCGGTCACTTCGTAAGTTCCAGCGGCTCGTCGATGAAGTTCAAAAGCGACATGCTGGGCGACATCACCGTGGACTGGAGCAAGGTGAAGGAGCTGCACACGTCGTCCAAAGTCGCTGTTATCCGCAAGGGTGTCCAGCTCCGCAAGCACAGCGACACGAGTTCGGTTCCACAGGGAACGCTCAGCATGGAAAACCAGAATGTTCAAGTCGCGTCGCCCCCGCAAGCTCCGCAGTCAATTCCCGTGGCTGAAGCAAGCGTTATTATCGATCAGCCGAGTTTTGAAAAAGCGCTCAATCACGAGCCCGGATTTCTTCACGGTTGGGCCGGCACCGTAACTCTCGGTGGAAGCTTCGTGGAAGCCACGCAGGATAACGAAACATTCAATGGCGCCATCAGCGTGGTTCGCGCGGACCCCGGGGAGAGTTGGCTCACGCCGCGCAATCGCACCATTTTCGATTTCTCAGGCTCCTACGGCGAGTTGTCGCAACCGGGCACGCCCACGGTGAAGACGTCCATTTTTCATGGCGACGCGGAACGCGATGAATATCTCAGCCATCGCATCTTCGTATTTGGGCAAGCCGCCTTCGATCACAACTTCTCGCAAGGCTTGGATCTGCAGCAGGCCTACGGCGGGGGCGTGGGATGGACAGTTATTGAGGACGCCAATCAAACGCTCGATCTGAAGGGAAGCATGGACTATATCCGCCAGCAGTTCAATACCCCGCCGGACCAGGACCTCATCGGTTCCACCTTCGCCGAGCACTACAAGCGCAAATTCAAACGCGGACTCACCGTTGACCAACAGGTTTCGGTTACGCCGGCCTGGAATGATACCCGCGCCTACACGGCTTCGTTTAGCACCCTGCTGTCTATGCCGGTCTACAAATATCTGGGCGCTTCAAGCGGCATCATCGATACATTCCTGAATGATCCCCCGCCCGGTTTCAAAAAGAATTCGTTACAGTTCACCTTGGGGCTAACGTATACCCTGCATTGAGATCCCGTTACGGATACCCGTTTTGCCCAACTACGGCCACTCTGTCCCAAAAATGCCGGCCCAAAATTACAATCCTGCTGATTCTGCGGACATTACCATTTGGCTCTTCAGATGCTCTTGACCAAGCCGGTATGCAGGAGTTCAATAGAGACTGGCTGGCATCTGAACACCAACGTCTCCATAATGTGGAGCGGTGGCCCGATAGCCCCCGCAAGCAGGCGATCCTGGGTGCCATCCAATCCACATTGAAGAGCCTTTCGCGCCATCCAGCAACGGAATCTGGAACCTTTGGCTGCTTCACTTGTCAGAGCAAGATCGCGAAGTTAGTTGTTCTGGAGGCGCCTGCGCGGCTATTCCTAACGGACGTGGCCGAGTGGGAAAGAACAGGCTGAGGCGTAGCCGAACCAAAAAGCCGGTTGGCAGGCGGAAGCGCCTGCCCCACTCAAGCCAACGTGGGGCAGGCGCTTCCGCCTGCCAACCGGCTTCGCCTTTTTCCAGTGTTAATCCTTGCCCGACGGCGACGTGGCGCGTACCAGCTCAGGCGCCTCCACCGCGGGCCTATTGATTTTTTGTTTCTCCGTGGGACGAACATGCTTTTCCACCGGCTCAATGGGCACCCATCGGCGCATGCGCGCCGATTGTAGAATGGCTTCGACAATCCGGATATCCGCCAGCCCTTCTTCGCCGCTCGGCTCCGGTTTCAAGTGATTCTGAATGCACTCGGAGAAATACTCCAGTTCCGCGCCGAACTGATCGCGCTTGCGGAAGGTTTTGTGCTTGGGCTCGGCATCGCCGGTCACCAGCTCGTACGCCAACGGCTGTTGATAGTCATAAGCGGGCGACAAACGTATGCGGCCTTTGGATCCAATGAGCGAATATTCCGAAGTGGCCTGCGCTCCGAAGCTGGATACAAAAGTGGCCACGCGGTCAAACGGAAAACGCAGGATAACCGACGACATTTCTGGAACCTCGCGGAAGCGCGGATCGCCATTGCTGATAGAAACCGCCAGCGCTTCCATGGGCTCGTCGCGGAACAAGTAACGCGCCGCGTTGATCGAGTAAACACCCATGTCATACATATTGCCGCCGCCGCGCGATTCCGGCTCCGTGATGCGTATGTTGCCTTCGGCCACTTGTTGTGAGAACACCGACGTGAATATCCGCAGATTCCCCAACTCGCCTTTGGTGGCGATGCGGATGGCTTCCAGATTGGCCTCTTCAAAGTGCAGGCGGTAGGCAATCATGAGCGTGACGCCTGTTTCCCGGCAGGCGTCGATCATTTTCCGGCACTCCTTTACGGTCACCGCCATCGGTTTTTCGCAGAGCACATTCACGCCAGCCCGCGCGGCCCGCAGCGTATATTCGCAATGCAGATGATTGGGAACACCAAGGTAAACGGCGTCCACCTTTTCCGCCTTCAGGCACTCTTCGAGCTCAGAGTAAGAGTAAGCGGATTTTGGATCGAGGCCGTACGCCTTGGCGATTTCTTTGCGCTTGGCAGGGTCTCCTGTAACGATCGCGGCTAGCTGGCTGTTTTTGGTGTTCTGAAATGCGGGAAGCACAGCGTTCTGCGTAATGTGCCCTAGTCCCACCACGGCGTAGCGGATTTTCTTCACGGCAATCTCCTTTTGGACCTTGGCGGATGCTTCCAAACCTCGCGCACCCGCTTGAGATCGGCGACGAACTCCCGATATTGGATGTGACGCTGTTCCTGGTCCGGCGCGCGCAGGATAGAAGACGGGTGCACGGTAGCGGTTACGTACTGCGCCCAGGGATGCTGCACAAATTTCCCTCTTCCCTTGGTCAAGCGATAATCAGCACCCAAAATGGACTGCGCGGCGGTGGCGCCTAAACAGACAATTACCTGAGGATGAATCACGGAGATTTCAGCCTCAAGCCACGGCCGGCAGGCTCTCACCTCAGTAACGGTGGGTTTTTTATGCAGCCTGCGCTTACCGCGTTCCTCAAACTTGAAATGCTTGACTGCATTTGTAACGTAAACTTCGGCGCGATCAATACCTGCGTCCACCAGTGCGCGGTCTAGCAATTTACCTGCCGGTCCCACGAAGGGGTGACCCTCAAGATCCTCGTCGTTCCCCGGTTCCTCGCCCACCATCATCAGGTGCGATGACTTGGGCCCTTCGCCCATCACGGCTTGCGTTGCATGCAGGTATAAATCGCATCCCTTGCAGCGCTGTGCGGCCTCCCTCAGGGCTCGCAAGGTTGGCCGTTCCGGAACAAAAGCAGCGGCGCCTTGGAAAGTGTCACGCGGCATCCCGGAGGTTCGGTGCAATTCGATAGCCGAAACTTCCTGGTCAACGTGGCGCTCAAACTCCGGCAGGCGGAAGCTTCCGCCTGCCAAACCGATTTTCCTACAACGATCCCCTTACGGTCGCGGCCCCGCAACACATCGGTGGGTCCCTGCCGGCAACTAGGACTTTTTCTTGGGGATCTTTGCTCCCGATTTGCGGGCCTGGTTCAATGCAATTGCCACCGCCTGCTTGCGCTTCTTCACCTTTGCGCCGCTCCCCGATTTAAGGCTGCCCTGCTTGAACTCTCTCATCGTCTTGGCGACTTTTTTCTTGCCCTTTGTTGCTCCACGTTTTTGCGGCATTGCTCCTCCTACTAGCTAGATCAACTTGAAGGTGAATTGTTTCGCATCGCCGCCGCTAACCGCGCTTCTTCGCCGCTTTCTTGTGCGCCGCCATGCCTGCCTTGAACGGCTACTCCCAGCAGACGATCCTTGCTCTCGGTTTTGCCGTCCTGTGTCTGCTTGGCCATGATGACGCCGATGAGGCGCACCTCGATTAAACAACCGGCATGCGCAGGCGCATCCATCAGCACCATGACGAAGCCGAAGTCGAAGGGGAACATCATCCCCTCTGGCAGTAACCCTCCCAGCATGAACATGAGATCCGGGCAACGTCAGCCGACACTTCAGCTGACCCTGTCGTTAGGCATTTCCATCTGAAACACCTTCGGATAGCGGCCAGTCTACAATGTATGACCAAAACCGCCTCGGATGTCTTGATCGACACCATTCATGCCTGGGGCGTGGATGTAGTGTTCGGGCTGCCGGGCGATGGGATCAACGGAATCATGGAAGCTCTGCGCAAGCGGCAGGACCGCATTCGATTCATCCAGGTCCGTCATGAGGAATCGGCGGCGTTCATGGCCTGCGCGTACGCTAAGCATACCGGCCGGCTGGGCTGCTGCGTGGCCACTTCGGGCCCTGGCGGCATCCATCTTCTGAACGGCCTGTACGACGCGAAATTGGACGGGCAGCCGGTCTTGGCTCTCACCGGATTGCAGTTTCACGACCTGCTGCACACCCATACGCAGCAGGACGTTGAACTGGACAAACTATTTGCCAACGCCTGCGTCTACAACGTGCGCTGCATGGGTCCGGAACACATGGAAAACATCGCCGCGCTGGCGTGCCGCACCGCGCTGGCCTATCGCGGCGTGGCGCACATTTCGGTGCCGGTGGATTTTCAAGAACTGGAAGTGAAGCGCAACGGGAACGGACGCAGCGAGCGCAACATTCCGAATCACGTCTCCGATCTCGCGGCCGAGAGTGCGCGAGTCCCATGCCAGCAGGACCTGGAGCGCGCCGCTGCCGTTCTGAACTCGGGGAAGCGAACCGTTATTCTGGCCGGCCGCGGAGCGTTGCGGGCGGGGCCGGAACTGGAACAAACCGCCGACAAACTGGCGGCTCCCATCGTGAAGGCTCTTTTGGGAAAAGCCGTGGTACCCGACGACAGCCCCTACACCACCGGATCCATCGGCCTGCTCGGAACCAAACCTTCCCAGGAAGCCATGGAGGACTGCGACACCATTCTGATTGCCGGCAGTTCCTTTCCGTATATCGAGTTCATGCCCAAGCCGGGCCAGGCGCGCGGCGTCCAGATCGATCTCGACCCGGTGCGAATCGGTTTGCGCTATCCGGTGGAAGCCGGGCTGGTGGGCGACGCCAAGCGGACGCTCGAACTGCTGCTGCCGCTGCTGAAACAGAGAAGCAAGCGCGGCTTTCTGGAGCAGGCCCAGCAGGGCATGCGGGAGTGGAACAAGTTCATGAAGCAGCAGGAGACCGTCCTTACCACGCCCATGAAGCCACAGAAACTGGCGGCCGAATTGAGCCGGCGATTGCCGGAGGATGCCATTGTCAATTGCGATTCAGGAACCATCGCCACCTGGTGGGCCCGCCACATCTGCGTCAAACGAGGGCAGATGCATACGGTCTCGGGCAATCTAGCCACCATGGCTTGCGGATTGCCTTATACCATCGCGTCGCAAATCGCTTTTCCAGGTCGCTTGTGCGTTGGGTTCGTCGGCGACGGCGGCTTCAGTATGCTGATGGCGGAGTTCGTGACCGCCGTTCGCTACAAACTGCCGGTCAAGATCGTCGTTGTTAAGAACAACACGCTGGGTCAAATCCGCTGGGAGCAAATGGTGTTCCTGGGCAATCCCGAATACGGCTGCGATCTCACGCCGATCAACTTCGCCGATGTTGCGCGGGCCTGCGGCGGAACGGGATTCACCATTGAAGACCCCAACCAGTGCGGCGACGTGTTGGATCGCGCCTTAGGGCATCCCGGGCCGGTAGTGATTGAGGCGGTGGTAGACCCGAACGAACCGCCCATGCCGGCCAAGGTCACGGCGCGGCAGACCGCGCATTTCATTGAATCACTCGCGAAAGGGACCCCGGATCGAAGACGGATTATCGATACCATCCTGGCAAATAAGGTTCGCGAGCTCATCTAAAACAATCCCGAAACGAAGCGCGCTCAGGTCGATCCTACTGTTAGGAGAATCCTACATCATGGAACAACCAAAGAAGTGCGCGCACCCGAGCTGCCATTGCAACGCGAAACCCGACAGCAATTATTGCAGCACCTATTGCGAAGGGGAGGCCAAGACAGCCGATATTCTCTGTAACTGCGGGCATCCAGGTTGCCAGAGCCATTAAGCTAGTGTGTTAAGCGCTTCGCCTTCCAACCGATCGCGAAGAATCGCGATCCTCAGCAGCGCCATCTCGTTGGGTTGGCAGTGCAGCAATCAGCGACGCTCTGGATAACCTCCCGCTTTTCCGCCGTGGTGGCAAATGGCCCGGCATGATCGGTTAGTGGAAAAAGTGCGCCGCGCGCAGGCTACTGCGCATTCGCGGGCCGCGCCCGCAACGGCGTTTTCCGACATGCCGCACCCGGTGGAAACGGTTCCTGCCAGGCGCTGTTCTATAAATCGTCCGTGGCGGCGCCGACGGGACGGTTTTGTCAGGAAATTCTTTTGATTTCAGAATCATGGCATGATGATTAGCGCCTTGTGGCTTCAGGTTGGGGTTCCGCTCGGCCGTTCGCGTGAATGATTGCTACGATCGTTCACTATCCAGCATTCTCATTTGCCGTTCGTCATAACGCGTTCCCGCGATAGCTGTCGCGGGAATGTTCTCTTCAATGCGCTCGAGCTCCCGCTCACTAAGATTCACCCGAAGTGCTCCCAGGGATTCGGAAAGCTGCGCTCTCGTCCTGGCGCCAATCACCGGAATGATATTCCGGCCTTTCGCCAGCACCCAGGCGATGGCCAGTTGCGCCGCCACCAGGCCTTTTTCCGCCGCCAGACGATTCAACCGCTCGATGAGTTTTTCATTTTGGCTGAGATTCTCGCCGCTGAAGCGCGGCAAATGCGCGCGAAAGTCTCCCTGTGCGCCAGGTTTTGACCCGCTCAGTAAACCTCGCGACAGGACGCCATACGCCGTCACGCCGATGCCTAGTTCTTGGAGCACCGGAAAGATGGATGTCTCGGGGCCCCGGCTGATCAGCGCATACTCAATCTGCAGGTCCACAATCGGATGAACGGCGTGCGCCCGGCGAACGGTAGCCGCGCCCATTTCCGAAAGCCCGGCGTGCCGAACGTAGCCGGCGCGGATTAGATCGGCGATGGCGCCCACCGTATCCTCGATCGGAACATTGGGATCGAGCCTCGCTGGACGATAGATATCGATGTAGTCCACGCCCAGCCGTTTCAAGCTGTACGTCGCGAAGTTCTTGACCGCCACCGGACGCGTATCTACGCCGCCCCAGCCGCCGTCAGGGCTGCGCAAAGCTCCGAATTTGACCGACAGCAGAACCCTCTCCCGGCGGCCTTTGAGCGCGCGCCCAATCAGCATTTCGTTGTGGCCGGCGCCATAAAAATCGCCAGTGTCGAGCAGCGTTACGCCCGCATCCAGGGCGGCATGAATTGTCGCGATGCTTTCGTTTTCATCCGCGGGGCCATACATTCCCGACATCGCCATGCAGCCCAGGGCTAGGGGAAAAACCTTCGGACCGGTGGCGCCCAAGGGACGCATTTCGACGTGATTATCGATGCCCATGAAGTCATGGTATCGTGCGCATTCGTGATACGATATGGCCAAAAGGAGGGCTGACTTATGGCTCACTTCTCGAGACGCGATTTTTTAAGGACCGGGCTCGCCGCGGGAGTGCTGGCGGGAACGGGCGGCGTTACTTTGCGCGCGGCGCGCGGAACGGCCACCGATTGGGTGACGCTGGGGAAGTCCGGCGTGAAGGTGACGCGTCTGGCCTTCGGCACCGGAACGATGAGCGGAAGGGTGCAGCGGGATCTGGGACAGGATCAGTTCACCAGGCTGGTGCGTTACGCCTACGACCGCGGCATTCGCTTCTTTGAGACCGCCGAGAGTTACGGCGAGATGCACAAGATGCTGGGTGAGGCCTTGAAGGGCGTTCCACGCGATTCCTACCGGCTGATGTCCAAAGTGACCACGCGCGAGGGCGGGGATCCCCAGGAAAAGATCGACGAACTGCGCAAGCTGGCGAACACGGAATATTTCGACATCCTGCTGCTGCATTACCAGCACGTGGCTAGCTGGCCAACCGACACGGTGCGATGGCAGGATGGGATTCTCGAAGCCAAATCGAAGAAAGAGGTACTGGGCTACGGCGCGTCCATGCACGGGCTGCCGGCGTTGCGCCAGGCTTCGGGAAACAAGTGGCTGGAAGTCGCCATGATTCGGATGAACCACAAGGGCACCCGCATGGACGCCGAGGATTACAACACCAACGGCGCGGGAAATGTAAGCGAAGTAGTTGCGCACACTAAGCAGGTCCACGCGGATGGAATGGGCGTGATCAGCATGAAGCTGGTGGGCGAAGGTTCCTTTACCTCCCGGGAAGACCGGCAGGCGGCCATGCGCTTCGCCTTCAACCATGCGGGCGTCGATTCCGTCACCGTCGGCTTCAAAAACCAGGCGGAGATCGACGAAGCGATTGAGAATTTGAATCTGGCGCTGGCGTAAGAGCGCTACCGAGCCGCGACCGTGAGGGAGCCGGTGCTTTTTGGTTCTTAGGGCCTGCCCCGCAGCCGCGAAAGCTGGCGGCGATCCCGTTTGGATGGCTTGCCTTCCCGCATGACCTCGAAATTCGGCATGGCCTTGCGTTCTTCCGCCAATTTCATACGCAGTTCGATGCTCGCCTCGGTCTCCCGATAGAGCGTTCGCGCCACCGGCGCCGGACCGCGCGTCTCGCTCAGCGCCAGTACCTCCACCTGGAACAGGCCGCTGTCATTCTTCACCTGCAACAGATCGCCAACATGGACCTCCCGCGCGGGCTTGGCCGGCTGTCCGTTCGATTCCACCCTGCCGAGCTCGCAGGCGCGCGCGGAGAGCGAGCGCGTTTTGAAGAATCGGGCGGCCCACAGCCACTTGTCCATCCTGACCGTGGTCATGATCCCATTGTCGTATGTCGATTCGTGAGGGTATTAATCGCCGCTTTGCGCCTCCAAAAGTGAAGGAGACATCCGCGAGGTATGAAAACACCATCTGCTTTGCTGGCAGCGGCGACGATTCTGGCATTTGTGGTTCCAGCGTCGCCCACCTCTTCATTCGAAAGCCCCGTTCCGTCGCTGCCCTGGCTGCACGAAGGATTGGTGCTCACTTTCACCTGGTATGCCGCGAAAACCGCCGGGAATGGGTCAATCTACCAGGAGGACGGGCAGGGCGGCTGGGTTGATACGCGCACGGGCAGACATCTTTCGCGCTTCGAGCAGCACGGCACGGCCGGCTCTGGTTGGAACCAGGTCACAATTGCGGGTATTGACGGTGGAAATGTCGTGGTGTCGGTATCCGCGTTCAACAATGCCGGCGCCCTTGGCAGGAACCAGCCCGTGCCCACCCTGGAGGACCGGAGCGCGGTGGCTCCGGCAGGCAACCCGGGAGAGTATTGGATGGATCCGGCCAAGCTGGCAAGTATGCACACCAACACCGCCCAGCGGCTGCTGGTGACGCATGTTCCCTGGAAGACCGGCGATCACACCACCGACGCGATACGCGTCCAGATCATTAAAGAAGATGCGTATGACGAGCACGTCTACGACGCCAAGACCGGCATCTGCCTGCACATGGCCGGTTCGGTGCGCGGCGCGCCGCCGAAATACGTGGGTCCGGGCGATATGGGCCAGGGCGATACAGTGCTGAGCCACGGCGACTTCGTCGGCGCGCGCGACATCTCTGTTCCCTGGGCGCGCGAAGCCATGCCGGCCTGGGTGTCCGGCGTTCACGCGCTGCATTATCGCGGACCAATCATCTCCCACGGTCCGCTGCCTTCGGGAAACAGCTTCTGTTTCGCCGACCTCGAAATAATCGCCCATGGACGAGGCTGGGTGAAATTGGTATCAACGTCCGGCTTTCAAACCCAGGGAGCGCCGCGTACTCCGCCATCGAAAGCTGAATTTGTTTTCGGGCGTAGCCAGTTCGAAGGGTTATGGGCGGGGCCCCTGGCACTGGCCGCGCTGCATAAGGGCCAGGTCTTGGATGAGGATCCCATCACCAGGATGCAGACCGTGGTGGCGAGGGCAGATGACCGGTCGGTTGTAATCTCATCCCGGAACGCAGCCGGCGAAATCGATAGCGAGTACGACCGGCAGACCGGCATGCGCATTGGATACAGTTTTTACGACGTCATGAGTCAGCGCCAATTGACGCTTCGCCTGCAGGGCCGCGAGTAACGTGGCGGTGGAGCGCGGGATCAACAGCGGCGGCCATGGCGGATTCGTCCAGTCCGCCAAGGAATCGCGCGATCTCGCGGGAGCGTTCCAGCGGGTGGTGGATCACCTCAGCGTACGGCACGGCCAGCACCTCGATGTTTGCCTGCTGCGCCAGCCATGTTTTGGCATTCACCATTTCCCCGGCGAGCGCTGATAAAATCCGCTGGCGGTCCTGGAGAACTGCTGGATCGTTCTTCGATCGCAACATTTCCTGCTGCGATTCGAATACTTCCACCAGGTCGCGCTCCAAAAACAGCACCTTGTACGTTACGCCCGCTGGAAGATGACGGAGCAGCCGGTAAATAATTTTCACCGCTTGCCCGCGCGCGGATTTCACCCACGAAGAGTCGGCTGCCAGGCGCTTGACCGGCTCATATTCAAAATATCCGCGCGGATTGTGCGCATCCGGCGGACGCCGTTCATCGGTGAGCAGCGGCATTCCGCCGGCGCGCAGCATTTGCATGGCGAGCGAAGTCCCCGAGCGCGGCATGCCGCTGACAATGGTGACGTAATCACGCATAGGTGCTCGAATACCAAACGCTGGCCGCCGCGAGAGTCTGCTCACGCGTCTTCGCTGCGCTACAAATCATACCTGCACGACATCGCCATTCCGTGCCGTCAGCGAATAGAGCACGGGCGCCAGAAATATCGACAGCAGCAGGCGCGAAAGAAGGCCGCCTACAATCACGATGGCAAACGGTTTCTGCGAGTCGCTGCCGATTCCAGTAGACATAGCGGCGGGCAGCAGCCCGAAACAAGCCACCAGCGCGGTCATTAGAATCGGCCGCAGGCGCAGCATCGAAGCGTCCAGCGTTGCGCTGGCAATGTCTCGCCCCTCCTGCCGCAATTTGTTGATAAAGGAGTAAAGGATGACGCTGGTCTGCACCGCGACACCCATCAATGCCGCAAAACCCAGCATCGACGAGACGCTGAAATTGGTGCCAGTCAGCCACAGCGCCAGCAACCCCCCCACCGGCTCCGTCATGAGTACGCTGAGGAGAATAATCAGCGGAAACTTCAGGTTTCCATACAGTGCGAACAGGATCAGCAGAATCAGCAACACGGTCAAAGGAAGAATGACCTTCATCTGTTCCACGGACGCCAGGTAGTCCTTGTACTCTCCGCCCCAATCGAACGAGTAGCCGATGGGAAGTTTGACGCTCTGGGCAACTTTCCGCCGGGCCTCGCCGACGGCGCTCGCGAGGTCGCGTCCATCTACGGCGAACTGGATGCCAATATAGCGGGAATTCGACTCGCGATATATAAACGACGCGCCATTTTCCACTTTGATGTCGGCGAATTGACTCAGTGGAAGAAATTGGCCATCCGGCGTGGCGATCAGCAAGTTCTTGATGGCATCCATATTCTTCCGGAACGGTTCCTGCATGCGGACCACCAGATCGAACTGGCGCTCACCTTGTATGACTTGAGTGGCCGCTGTCCCACCGACCCCGGTTTCGATTAAGGTATTCACGTCTGCGACGTTCAGGCCATAGCGCGCGATCTTGGCGCGATCAGGCACGATGGTGAGGCTCGGCTGGCCCAGTTCCCGCACCAGGACAACGTGGCCGATGCCGGGCACCTTGGAAATGACGTTCTTTACTTGTTTGGCTTTGTCTTCAAGAACGTTCAGATCGGAGCCGAAGATTTTGACGGCCAGAGCGCTCTTCAACCCGGTCTCCGCTTCGTCCACGGCGTCCTCGGCGGGCTGGGTATAGTTGAAAATTATCCCCGGAAAAGCGGAGAGCTTCTTGTTGATCGCTTCAATGAGCCGCGGCTTGGTATGTATCTCGCCGTTCCAGGCGGAATCGTAATAGGGTTTCAATCCGACGTAGAATTCGTTGTTATAAAAACCGGTGGAGTCGGTTCCGTCGTCGGGACGTCCTAGTTCGTTCGCCACAGTGGTCACTTGGGGGAAGCTGCGTAATATGTCCCGAATTTGCGGCGAAAGCTTGGACGCTTCATCGAAGGAAATGGTGTAAGGAGTTGTCGCGCGCACCCACAGCGCGCCTTCATCCAGGTGCGGCATGAATTCCCCGCCGATAGAAGGAATGAGCAGGAGCGAAGCACCAAAAACCAATAGGCATAGAGTCACCGTCACCGCGCGATTGCGGAGGCACCAACCCAATATTTTGCCGTACGCGCTGCGAATGTGTTCAAAAAAGCGCACCTCCGGCTCGTGCACGTGCTTTCGCAGAAAATACGCGCACAACACCGGCAACAGCGTCAGGGCGCAGAGCAACGCGCCGACCAGCGCAAACGACATGGTGTCGGCCATGGGCTGGAAGAGCCTTCCCGAAGGCCCGGACAGCACATATATGGGCAGGTAACCGGCGATGATCACGGAGACGGCATAGAAGATGGGCCGTTCCACATCGTGCGCCGCCGCCCGGATCACACCCAGCAGATTATAGTCATCGCCCTGGCGTGCCGCCAATTCCCGGAAAATATTCTCCACCATCACTACTGAGCCGTCCACGATGATTCCGAAGTCGATGGCGCCGATGGAGAGAAGGTTCGCCGGGATGTGCCTCCAATCCAAACAAATGAAGGCGAACAGCAAGGAAAACGGAATAGTGACGGCGACAATCAGCGCAGTGCGCACGCTAAACAGCAGCAGGCCCAGGATCACCAACACCACCGCCATGCCGCGCAGCAAGTTGCGCTCCACCGTGCGCGTGGTCTCCTCAATCAGATATTGACGGTCATAGTAAGGGACCACTTTTACATCCGGCGGCAATACGCGCTGGTTCAGCTCGTCGGTCATCTGCTCAACCTTGTTGAGGATCACCTGGGCCTGCTCGCCGACGCGCATCAAAATGACGCCTTCCACCGCGTCATCCTGCTTCATGAATCCGAACTCGCCCAGGCGCACGGCATGACCGATCTCCACCTGTGCGACGTCGCGCACGTAGACGGGAATGCCATTGTGCGTGCTCAATACAACATTTCCAATGTCGGCGGTATCTTTGGCTAGTCCGAGCCCGCGAACATAGTAAAACTGCCCGCCTTGCGAATAGAATCCGCCGCCGGCGTTGGCGTTGTTGCTGCTGAGTTGTTGCACCACCTGCGAGATCGGGATGCCGTATGCGAACAACTTGTTCGGATCCAGCAGCACCTGATATTGCATGGTGGTGCCTCCAAACCCGGAGTCGTCCGCCACGCCCTGGATGGAGCGATAACGGCGTTCCAGCACCCAATCCTCAATGGTCTTCAGTTCCTGCGGCGACCGGTCGGTACTTTGTAAAACGTAGCGGTAGATCAACCCGCTGGGGCTGAACAGAGGCGAAAGGGACGGCGTTACGCCCTGCGGAACGGTGGCGTCAGAGACGCGCTCGAAGGCCTGCTCGCGTACAAAATACGGATCGGTGCTGTACTGGAAATTCATCTGCACTGAGGAAAGTCCGTATAGCGAGATGGAACGGAGAGCATCCAGCCGGGGAATGCCGTTCATCTCCAGCTCGATGGGGATGGTGATCAGCCGTTCCACCTCTTCCGCCGCGTGCCCGGGCCATTGCGTAATGATCTCCACGTGCGGCGGGGAAAGATCCGGATAGGCGTCGATGGGCAAATTCCGGAATGAGACCACGCCCCAGATCATCAGCATGATCGAAGCCGTAACAATCAAGAACCGCTGAGAAAGGGCGAAGGAAACGATGCGCGCGATCATGAAATGGTTTTACTGGTAGCTATTGGCGAACTGCAGGAAGACGCTGCCCTCGGAAACCACGTTGTCCCCGTGCTCGAGCCCGCCCACGATTTCCTGCTGGTCGTTCTGCTGCGCGCCCACGGTAATCAGCCGCTGAGCGAATTTTCCAGGCTGTATTTCGACATACACGAAAGGCTCGTTCTGCTCATCGTGCAGCACGGCTGAAACCGGCACGGTAAGAACATTCTTTTGTGTCCGGGTGTGGATCACGGCATCAATGAAACTGTCCTTCTTGAGCAGCCCGGCTGGATTCTCAGTGACGATACGAACCGGCGTGGTGCGAGTGGCCGCGTCCGCCATCGATCCAATGTAGGAGAGGACCCCGTGGAACTTCTGTGCGAAAGCCGGATTGCTTTCTTCCACCGTGTCGCCTATTCGAACCGATGGCAGGTCGTGGTCGAAGATATGCCCTTGCACCCAGACTGTGGAAACATCGCTGATCATGAAGCAGGTTGTTGCGCCCGCTTGAATAAGCTGTCCGGGCGAGACCAGCTTCTGCACTACAATGCCGGCGATGGGTGCGTATACCGCCAGTTCCGTTGAAATGGCTACGTTCTGATGCTCGGCTTGGTCGATCTCCTGCTTGGTGACACCGAAAATTCTTAGTGCCTGCAGGCTGTTCTGGACGTCGGTAGCTGAGTCATTGAAGGCCGCCTGGGCGGCTTCCAGATCCTTTTGGGCCACAGCGCCGCGGTCCAGCAATACCTGGGTGCGGTTCAGGGTGAGCTGGGCCAACTGCTCCTGGTTGCGCGCTTTCCGGTACGTGGAAATGGCATTGGCGACATCGGGACTGGACACATAGAGTAAAGGCTCTCCCGCTTTCACCTGGACGCCCGTATCTACCAGAATTCGGGAAATCGGGCCGTTGACCTGAGTTATGGCTTGCGTGGTATGGTCGGCGTCAAAATCCACGGTTCCGGTGGTGTGGATCGCGATGGCCCAGTTGGATGTGGCGACCGGAACAATTCGCAAGTGCGCAAGCTGCTCGCGGGGCACCGTGAATAGGCCGGGCTGAGGGGCGGACCGGCTTTCATTCGAAGCAGCGGCTTTCGTATCCTGGGGCGCCCGGCAAGACGACAGGATGGCCAGGAGCGTCACCAGCGCGACCAGCGCACGGAAATGATTCATCGAAAGGTCACGAGACCCTTCCCCGGCGAACGCGCGGCAACCTTGGCTAGAGTAGGTGGCATCCTTTAGATCTATTGAAAGTTACAATCTATTCTAGACGGATGCGCGGGGTCATTGCGTTTCAGGGGTTTCGAGCGTGCCGGCGGATGGCTGCTCCGCTGGTGTTGCTGGCCGCTCTCGGAAATCTTCGCGGAGCGGCGCCCACGCCGGTTATCCTGGTTTCCATCGATACCTTGCGCGCCGACCATTTGAGCGCGTACGGATACCGGGCCATTCAGACACCGAATATCGACGCTTTCGCCGAACAGGGGACGCTTTTCGCGCATGCCGATTCGCAAATTCCTCTGACGCTGCCGTCGCACACCTCTCTCTTCACATCCACCTATCCGTTTCAAAACCGGATTGAAGAAAATGCCGAGCGCGTTCCACCGGGCGCGGTGACGCTCGCGTCCGTTCTAAAATCGCACGGGTATAAAACTGCGGCCTTTGTCGCGAGCGTGTTTCTGGAGCGCGAGATGGGCCTCGATCAGGGTTTCGATTTCTACGACAGCCCCTTCCGGTTTGAAGCGTTCTCGCCGCTATCGGGCTCCATGTTTTTCGGCGGCGCTTCCCGAAATCCCTTCGCGGCCAGGGACCGTCGCGATGGCGCGCTGGTGGTGCGCGCGGCCCTGGAATGGCTGGCCGCAAATCGCGATCAGCCGGTTTTCGTTTTTGTCCATCTCTACGATCTGCACAAGCCGTACAAACTTGCGAGCTACGATGCCGAGATTCGATATACCGATCAGGTGCTCGGAACATTCCGGAAAGCTCTGATGGCCAGCGGATGGTGGCAGCGATCTTTAGCTGTTCTGCTATCCGATCACGGAGAAAGCCTGGGCGATCACGGCGAGGCCAGCCACGGGTACTTCATTTATCAAAGCACGCTGCACGTTCCGCTGATTTTTCATTGGCCGGCAGGCGGCGAGCATTTTTCGCCGCGCCACGAGCAACCTGTGGGATTGATCGACGTGTCGCCGGCCATTCTGGATTACCTGCATTTACCCGCTCCGCCGTCGTTTGAGGGATCGAGCCCGTTGACGGCCAAAGTGGCGCGGCCGATTTACGCCGAGAGCCGGCACGCCCACGATTCTTTCGGATGGGCGCCGCTCCGCAGCGTGCGCCAAAACGACTTCAAATATATCCAGGCGCCCAAGCCGGAACTTTATAATCTTCGAAGCGATCCAGGTGAGAAAACAAACATTGTGGATAAGGACCCTGCCGAGGCGGGCCGGCTGCGAGCGGAATTGGGGAAGTTGTTGGCGCGGTACAGCGCCAAGCAGCCGGCGCAGCCGGGCAACATCACACCCGAAACCCGCGCGCTGCTCGGTTCGCTAGGCTATCTCGCTCCAGGCCCGGGAGCGAATCTGAACGTATCGGGTGCGGATCCCAAAGACCGGCTCCCGGAATTTCAGCTTTACGAACGCGCCATGGTGTACCTGTATGATCGTCGCTTGAACGAAGCCATTGGCGCGCTGCGGCAGCTTCTGGCAGGTGATCCGCACAACACGCTCGCTCGCCGCGATCTGGGCAACTGTTACCTGGAACAGCATGCGTATGCGCAAGCCCGACTTCAACTCCGGCAGGTTGTTGCCGCAGCGCCGGATGACTACGTCGCGCAGTACGAGTTGGGAATCGCGGACGAGCATTTGGGATCGTGGAAGGAAGCCGAAGAGCATCTGGAAACCGCCTGCCGCGTGGCTCCCCAAGCCGAGCAATGCCGCAAAGAGTTGGAGATTGTCCGGGGAAAACTATCCGGCAAGAACTGAGATTGAATGCGATGGCGCCCGCACTCGCGCGTGCCGTGTTCGCACTCCTGCGAACACCAGTGTGCAGAAAGCAGGCGTTCACACGAGTGTGAACACTGCACGCAAGAATGCGTGCGCCACATCGAGCGTCCTCGTAGGCCAATTACATCGAGACTAACTGAGCAGAGGCACGGCCGCGCCGATCACCGTTGCGCGCCAGCCTAGCGAGGCCTTCACCACTTCCACCTGCGCGCGCGCTTCTGCGTTCACGGTCCGGCGAAACTCTGCTTCCGCGGCCGGCAGAACCAGGTCTTCGGCTTCGGCTAATCCACCAGCCAGCGCGATGCGGTCGGGAAAGAAGATTTGCGCGAGCGACGCCATGGCGATCCCTAGCGCGCGTCCAGCGGCTGCAAGTTCGGCGATGGCCCGCGTGTTACCTTGCCGCGCACTCGCCATCACGTCGCGAAGCGTCGTCCCGCATTGCGCTTTTTGGACAATGGTCCGCTCGGAAACCATAACTTCCGCGCATCCGCGCCCGCCGCAGGGACACTCGGGACCGTTTGCGTCCACTACTACGTGTCCCGCGTCGCCGATGCACTCGCCCATAAAACGGACCAGCTCGCCCGAGATGATCATTCCCACGCCAAGCCCCGTGCCCGACACCAGGCACAAAAAGCGGCCGGAGCCGCGCCCGGCGCCGAACCGATATTCGCCCAGGCACGAAGCATTCGAATCCACTTCCAGGGTTACATCGCCGCCCAGCGCATCTGCTATGGCGTCGCGCAGCGGGAACCCCACCAACCAGTCCAGATTCGGGTTGTAGCTAAGCCGGTCGCGCTCGGGATTGATGAATCCCGCCACGGCCACTCCCACGCCTTCAATAGATGCGGGGCCTCGGCATTGAATCGCTGCGGCGCGGATGTTCGCGATCAATGAAGCGGGGTCGCGGCCCGTGGGAAAGTTTTCGATGCCCGCCACTTCCCCCGCGTTGTTCACCAGCGCGACTTTGGTATTAGTCCCGCCGATGTCCACGCCCAGTGCAAACCGGCTCACGGTTTTTCGAAACCGGTTTCAGCAGTGGTCACCAGCGTGGCGTAGCGGAAATCGCCGGGATCAATACCTCTCGTTTCCGCCAGGCGGCAGGACGCGATTTGCATTGGCACAATTTCGATGAGAGGCTCCCAGGGCGAGGGAACGCGGGCCTGGTATACGCGCGTCTTGCCGCCCATCGCTTCCAGGTCGGACGCCAGCGCGAGATCGATCTGGCGAGTCGCGGCCTGGGACGCGAAGACGACGGCGCGGAACCGTTGATCCACAATTTCCACCGGACCGTGGCGAAACAGCGCACAAGACAGTCCAGCCGACGGTATGCGTGCGGCTTCATTGAACAAGAGCGCGCCTTCTCGAACGGAAGCGAGCGACGGGCCGCGCCCCAGCAAATGCACCACCTCGGCGCCCGCCAGAAATTGATTCCAATCTTCGGCCTGCGCGACGGCTTCGTCGATCGCCGCTGCCAGGGAATTTGAAGCGACGTTCAGTTGCTCGCGCCATTGGCCGTCAGGCTCCTCCAGCACTGCGGCGGCAAGAAGCAACAGCGTGACCATTGTTCCGGTGTAGGTTTGGATGGCCACCATACGGTCGGATTCGCTGTTGATGAAGATGCCGTGATCGGCCTCGCGTTCCAACCGAGTTTCGCGCACGTTGGTTACCCCGACAATCGGCGCACCCGTAGTTTTCAACCTGGCCAGCAGCTTTACGATCTCGATAGTTTCACCCGACCGGGAGATAATCACCGCCGCTCCCGGCGCTGGCCATCCAGCTCCAAAATGCAGCCACTCCGATGTTTCCACCACTTGAGCGGAGAAGCCGCGCGCGAGCAGATAATCCGCTGCCGGGATGGCCGCCGACATGGAACTGCCCATGCCTGTGAAAACCACACGGCCGGCGGCGCGGATGGCCTCCGCAGCCGCTTGCAATACCTCCGCGCCCTCGCCGAATTGGTGATCGGCAACGCAACTCAGCGAAAAAGGCTGGTTGCGGATATTATCGAGCATCAGCGACGGCTTCATTTCGCTTTTCCAGCGCCGCGCCATCCGTCTATCGGCTTTTTCAATCCGGCCGGTTGATAAGGCAGCGCGATTTTCGATCCTTTGCCCGCCGAGGCGTAGCCCGCGCAGATAATCTCCAGCACTACGCGCCCATCTTCCCCAGTGGCCTGCGATGTTTCCTTGCCGCGCACGCAGCGCGCGAAGTGGCGCATCTCGTGCGGAAATCCGTAGTTCCACAGTTCATCGAAAACCGGGTAGCTCCAGCCGCTGGTTGACGGCGCCTTCTCCACCGCGTAGCCGTAGCCGCGTTCGCTATACGTTGGCAGCGCGTTGCCCATATGCAAATTGCCGTAGGATACGCCCTCGTCGCCATATATTTCGATGCGATCGTCCATTCCGCCGCGCTTCGCCCAACTGTTTTCCACCATGCCCACCGCTCCGTTGGCAAACTCAATGATGCCGATGGTCTCGTCGTCCCCGATGGTTTTGTCCTTGTGAACGTAGGTGCCCATCTGGCAATAAACCGATTCCACTTTCGGACGTCCCAGGAACCAATAGCAGAACGCGATTCCGTGACAGCCCATGTCCATCCATACTCCGCCGCCGGATTTTTCCACATCCCAAAACCAGGCCGCGTGCGGTCCGAAGTGCTTCTCGCTCTGCTTCACCAGATGCACCTTGCCGAACGCGCCCTGCTCCGCCATTTCCTTGGCCTTCACGTATTTCGGCGTGAAGAACAGTTCTTCCGCGTACATCAGCAGCACGCCCTGCTTTCGGCAGGTGTCGATCATCTCGTCCGCTTCTTCCAGCGTCATGCACAAAGGTTTTTCGCAAACCACGTGCTTGCCGGCCCCGGCGATGTCGCAGGTCATCTGCTTGTGCAGCGCGTTGGGCGCCGTAATGGTGACCATCTCGATATCGCTTTCTTTCAGCATGTCGCGGTAATCGCGGAAAACGCGCGGGATGCCGTAGCGCGTGGCCAGCTCCTTGGCATGGCCCTCCGTGGGCGATGCCACCGCTACTACTTCCGCTTCTTCCGGCATGATCTGAAACGATGCCGCGTGTATATCGGCTTCAAACTGTGACCCGATGATTCCAACTTTCACTCTGCCATTTGCCATAGTTTTTCAATTGTACTAAGTTGTGTCACAGCGCCTTCCACGCTGCCCCGGCGCTAATTGCCTTATAATCAATCCACGGCCTTGTGAGAACCGGGATGGCGTCTACTCGTGTTGCGGGAATCTTCCTTCTCGTCGCCGCGACTGCGTTCGCGGCCGCACCCAGCTACTTCCGCGACATCCGGCCCATCATCCAGCGCCAGTGCCAGGGCTGCCACCAGCCGAATCTTAAGTCGTCCAATCTCGATCTCACATCTTTCGAGGGCATCCAATCCGGCGGCAAGCATGGACCGGGCGCGAACACCCTGCTCGGATACATCACCGGTGCAAGCAAGCCGCAGATGCCGCTGGGCCAGCCTCCGCTGCCCGCCGAACAGATTGAGTTATTCAAAGCTTGGATCGCCGCCGGAGCCACCGACGACACTCCCGCCGGCGCGCGCGAAGACTCGGCTATCGGCAAGCCCATCGTCTACACGCAGCCGCCGGTAATTAACGCGCTGGCTTTTTCCTCCGATGGCAAGAAGCTGGCGGTTTCCGGGAACCGCGAAATCCTGATTCATTCGCTGGCCGGCGATGCGCCTCCCGAGCGGCTGCCAGGCCTGTCGGATCGCATCCTCTCGCTGGTTTTTTCGAAAGATGGCTCTACGCTGGTGGCCGCTGGTGGCACTCCCGCGCGGTTCGGCGAAATTCAGATCTGGGACGTCAACGCGGCGAAGTTGAAACATTCGCTGACGCTCACCGGTGACACCGTCTTCGGCGCGTCGCTTTCGCCGGATGCTTCACGAATCGCCGTAGGGTGCGCCGATAACAGCGTGCGCATCGTGGATGCCTCCAGCGGCAAGGAGCTTTTCAAGATCGGCAATCATGAAAATTGGGTTCTCGGCACCATCTTCGGCGTCGATGGCAAACGCATTGTCTCCGTGGGCCGCGACCGCGCGGCTAAGCTCACCGATGCGACATCGGGAGCGTTCCTTGAAAACGTGAACCTGCTGCGCGGCGAGTTGGCTGCCATCGCGCGCCATCCCACCAAAGACATCGTTGTAATCGGCGGTGATGACCGCGTGCCCTACATATATATGATGGATCGGGGCCAGAACATGAAGATTGCCGACGACAGCACGCTCATCCGCAAGCTGGAACGCCAGGATGGCTCCATCGCCGCGTTGGCTTGGTCGCCGGATGGAAAGCATATCGCCGTAGGCGGCGCTTCACCCGAAGTCACCATCTACGATGCGGAATCCGGGAAGCGAATCGCAACTTGCAAAGGGCACCGGGCCGGCATTTATGCGGTCGCCTTCAGCCCCGACGGCGAAACGCTGGCGAGCGGCGGATTCGATGGCCAAGTGCGTTTGTATCATGTGGCCAGCGGAGAATTGGCGAAACAATTTATCCCCGTTCCGATCTCAGAGAACCTAAGGAGTCAGAAATGAAACCGTGGCGCACGCACCCCTGCGTGCCGCGTTCACATTCCTGTGAACGCCTGCTCGGCGTCCTCCTACTCGCCCAAATAACTTACGCCGCCGCTCCCGTCATCACCGAACTCCAGCCGCGCGGAGCCGAACGCGGCCACGCGTTCACGCTCACCATCAACGGACGCAACCTTCCGTCAGACGCCAGGATATTCTCCACGCTGCCAGCCTCTTTCACGTTAGTAAAATCCGACGCACCGCCCATGCCGGGCCGCACCATTGAATTTTTGGTCGAGCCAAAATCCGACGTAGCACCCGGCGTCTATCCCATCCGCATTGAATCTCCTAAAGGAATTTCCAACATTTTGCTGTTTACCGTGGGCACGTACCCGGAGATCACCGAAGAAGAATCGCGGCCCTACGCGCGTCCCAATCTCAACGATTCCATTGAGACCGCGCAGCCGATCGAGTCTTCGCCCGTCACTGTGAACGGTACACTGCGCGGCCCCGAGCGCGATGTCTTCCGGATCTACGGGAAAGCCGGTGAGCGCCGGGTGTTCGAAGTAGAAGCGCGGCGCTGCGGATCGGCCATCGATCCCGTTCTGCGGATTTTGGATGGCAACGGCAAGCAGCTTGCCATCAGTGATGACGCTCCGGGCGCCGGCCTGGATCCCCGGATCGACTTTACGTTCCCGCGCGAGGGCAACTATTATGTCGAGGTCCACGACTCCCGCTTCAGCAAGCAGACGCAGAATTTCTATCGTCTGAAGATCGGCAGCTACGCGTATGCCGATGGAATTTTCCCGCTGGGCGGCAAGCGCGGCGAGATCACCGAGGTAACATTTTTTGGAACCAACCTCAAGACACCGGTAAAGACCACGGTGGATCTGCGCAACCTCGCTCCGGAAAACCGGCTGGCCACTGTTGCGCTGCCTGGCTCGCCCGTGCTTCCGGTGAATTTCGCGGTAAGCGACCTTCCCGAATTGATCGCGCCCATCGACGGTCCACTGCCTGTCCCCAGCGTGATGAACGCTCGATTGTCCAAGCCGGGCCAAATTGATCGATACAAGATCCAGGTAGAGCCTGAAGAGACGCTGCTGTTTGAATTGCAGGCGCGGGAACTCGGAACCTCGCTGCTTGAAGGCATCATCACCGTGTACGATGCCAGCGGCAAGAAGCTGGATTCCGCCGGCGACAAACCGCTTCCCGAGGATGTCTTCGCGGTGCAGGGCTCCAGCCGCACCAGCAACGATCCGTTTCTGAATCTCAAGGTTCCGAAAGACGTCCACGAGATCACCGTGACCGTGGAGGATCTGGCCGAGCGAGGCGGTCCGCTGTATGGGTATCGGCTGAGCACGCGTAAAGACGCCGAGGATTTCAAACTGGCGCTTGCGGAACCCTACGTCAACATCCCCGCCGGTGGCACCGCGATTCTCAGTGTGTTGGCGGACCGGCGCGGCTACGACGGCCCCATCCAACTGACCATTCCCGATCTTCCCAAAGGCATTCAGGTAGACGGCGGATTGATCCCGCGCGAGCTTGTGGTCAACACTAACCGCAGCTTTAACCGGGAAGGCATCTTGACGCTTACCGCGGCGCCCGGCGTTGAACTGTCCTCGCGGCAACTTGTGGTGTGGGGCGAGGGCAAACTATCCAACGGTTCTACGATTCGGCGGCGAGCCACTGGCCCGGGAATGCGAATTGGCGTGGCGGGCGCCACGGCCCAGGGTGTGGTGGACCGCCAGCGTTCCATCTCGGCTGCCTGGCTCAACTTCGATCTGCCGGCGGCCATCGCCGAGCCTCCACCCGCAACGCTCGAAGTGAAACAGACCGGCCTAAAACAAATGGAAGAAGGCGGCCGCTATGAGTTCGCATACGCCTGGAATCTGAAGGCCGGAACGCTGCCCAAAGACGTGGACGTGGAGATTGTGGGCGCCCGCGACATCCGCGTCACCGATATGAAGCAGTCGGAAAAGGGCGGCACTTTCATTGTCAATACAACGAAAGCCACCGATCCAGCTCGATACGATCTGTATATAAGTGGGATGCTAAAGACAGACAGCGGCGAGGAAATGATCGTTTCCAGGCCGATCGCATTCGAAGTTACCGGAGGGAGCAAATGAAATTTTCGATTACTCTGTTGGCTGCTGCGTGGCTGCTGAACGCCGCCGACGCTCCAGTTAATTTCGTTCGCGATGTGGCGCCCGTTCTCAATAAAGCCGGCTGCATGTCCGGTACATGCCATGGCGCGGCCAAAGGCAAGAACGGATTCAAGCTCTCTCTGCGCGGTTACGATCCGCAATTCGACTACGAGGCGTTGCTCTACGATCTTGGCGGCCGCCGCTTCAATCGCGCCGATCCCGGGCGCAGCCTGATGCTTACCAAGCCCACTCAACAAGTGGCGCATGGCGGCGGTTTGCGCTTCGAAATCAACTCCGATTATTACAAGATCATCTATAACTGGATCGCGCAAGGCGTCCCCTATGGCGATCCGGCAAAAGATTCCGTAAAAAGTTTAGACGTCGAACCGAAAGAGATCTTCATGGAGAAACCGGGTGGAACCACCACCGTGAAGATCGTCGCGACATTCAACGACGGCGGTACGCGCGACGTTACCCGCGAAGCGAATATCGACAGCAACATTCCCGACGTTGCCGCAGTGGGCGACAAGGCCGACATTAAAGGGGCGCGCATCGGTGAGGCAACACTCTTGGTACGCTATCAGGGAAAGTTCACTTCCGTTCCGGTTACGATTCTTAATCCCAAGCCGGGCTTCGCCTGGAGGCAGCTTCCCCAAAACAACTACATCGATCAACTGATCGACGCGAAACTTCAGCGCTTGAAAATTCAACCCTCCGGATTGGTTGACGACGCCGGATTCCTGCGCCGCGTGTCGCTGGATCTCACCGGCCAGTTACCTGGTCCCAATGAAATTCGCGCCTTTGTCTCGGATGCAACGCCATCCAAAGTGAAACGCGAGCGCCTGATCGACAAGCTGATCGGCGACTCCGCATTCATCGATCATTGGACGCTGAAGTGGGGAGATCTGCTGCAGGCCAATCGAAAATATCTCGGCGAGAAAGGCGTGTACGAGTTTGACGAATGGATTCGCGAATCCTTCACCGCGAATAAGCCCTACGACAAAATGGTTCGCGAGATTCTCTCCTCGAGCGGCAGCTCTAACCAGAACCCGGCCGCGAATTTCTTCCGGGTGACGCGCGATCCCAAGCCCACCATGGAGAAAACCACTCAGGTTTTCCTGGGTGTCCGCATGGTTTGCGCGCAGTGCCACGATCATCCTTTCGAGCGCTGGACGCAGAACCAGTATTACGAAATGTCCGCGTTCTATTCGGCTCTGGGCATCCGGCCCGGCTACGAAGTCGGCGAAGAGATCATATACAACCAGCGCTCGGATTTCGACATGAAGCATCCTAAGGACGGGCGCGTCATGAACCCGGCTTTCATCGTGCCTGCGTCCTACGGCAGCTCCGGCGCAGTTCCTACGGATTCCCACCGGCGCATGGCCCTGGCCGAATGGGTGACAGCGAGGGACAATCCCTTCTTCGCCAGATCCACCGTCAACCGCGTCTGGAGCTATTTCTTCGGCCGCGGAATTATTGACCCGGTGGATGATATCCGCGCGTCCAATCCCCCCAGCAATCCCGCATTGCTGGACGCGCTCACCAAAGATTTTCTCGATCACAACTTCGATCTGCGGCAGCTCATGCGCACCATCGCCAATTCGCGCACATATCAGGCCAGCATGACCACCAACGAATGGAATGCCGGGGATGCGGACAATTTCTCGCATGCCGCTCCGCGCCGCCTGGCTGCGGAGGAATTGTTGGACGCGCTCACCCTCGCCACCGGAGTGCGGCCCAATCTTCCCGAAGTTCCGCCGGATACAGGCGCCGAGCAGTTGCCTGATCCGCACGTCGGCAAGGATGGTTTCCTTGATTTGTTCGGGCGCCCCTCGCGTGAATCGTCCTGCGAGTGCGAGCGCCGCAGCGACATCAGTCTTCCGCAAGCTCTGAATCTGGTGAACGGCCAAACCATTTCCGATGCGGTCGCGGGCGGCAACGGACGCATCGCGAAAGCTATTCTAAGCGGCAAATCGGACCGCGATTTAGTGGACGAATTATATCTGGCAACATTCAGCCGGACGCCGACGCCGGCCGAAGCAGAGCTTGGATTGAAATATCTCAGCTCCGGCTCGCGTGGCCGGACGGCGCTGGCGCAGGATCTGCTGTGGGCGCTGGTGAACAGCAAACCATTTTTGTACAACTACTGAGGAGGATTCCATGCTGGTTATTCCTGGACATCGCTGCTATACCTGTGAAGGCCCCACGCGGCGGGAGCTTCTCCGCGCCGGCTCCATCGGGCTGTTCGGTTTGAATCTCGCGCAGTTTCTGGCCTGGCAGGGCGCTGCGAAAGGCGCCAGCAGCAAGCTGGATGGCTCGCGCGGATTCGGCAGCGCGAAATCCGTGATCATGGTGTTCCTGCAAGGCGGACCCAGTCACATCGATATCTGGGATCCTAAGCCCGACGCGCCCCTCAACATCCGTGGCGAGTTCAAGCCCATCAAGACCAAAATCCCCGGGACCAACTTCAGCGAAACTATGCCCATGATGGCTTCGGCTATCAGCAAAGCCACGCTGATCCGTTCCATGAGCTACACCCCCAATGGCCTTTTCAATCACACGGCGGCGATATACCAGATGTTGACCGGCTATCCGCCGGACCGCGTTTCGCCCTCCGGCCAGTTGGAACCTCCCAGCCCCGCGGACTTCCCAACCGCCGGCAGCCACGTCTCGAAATTGAAGCCGCCCACCGAAGCCGTGCTTCCGTTCGTGGAGCTGCCGCGTCCCTTGCAGGAATCGGGCGTGATCGGGAAAGGCGGATCGGCTGGTTTTCTCGGCAAAGCCTACGACCCGTACCGCATGTATCAGGATCCGGCGAAGCCATTGCAGATCGACGATCTTTCGCTCCGCAAGGACATCAGCGCGGACCGTTTGAAGGATCGTTTTGAACTGCTCAAAGGCATCAATGGCTCCATGCCCGATCTCGAGAAAGCGCTCCATTCGCAGGCCATTGATGAATACTACGGCAAGGCCTTCGACTTGGTGCTCTCCGGTAAAGCGCGCGACGCATTCGATCTGGCCAAGGAATCCGACAAGACGCGCGAGCGTTATGGGATGACCACGTTCGGCCAGGGGCTCTTGCTTTCACGACGGTTGATCGAGGCCGGGACGCGCTTCGTTCAAATGAACTGGCCGGCGGTAGCCAACGGCAATCCCGAAATCGATGCCTGGGATACGCATGCGGCGAATTTCGCCCCGCTCAAAAATCTGCATTGCCCGAAACTGGATCGCGGGCTCTCGGCGCTGCTTGAAGACATGGACGATCGCGGACTGTTGAAAGAAACTCTGGTAGTAGCGGTTGGTGAATTCGGACGTAGCCCGCGCGTCGGCGTAAGTACTTCCGGCAACTCCAATGCTCCCGATGGCCGTGATCATTGGCCCTATTGCTATAGCGCCGTCGTGGCCGGTTGCGGAATGGCTCGAGGCGCGCAGTATGGCGAATCGGACCAGACTGCTTCCTCGCCCAAAGACAAGCCGGTGCATCCGAACGATCTGCTGGCCACCACATATTACGCCCTCGGTATCGATCCGGATATGCAGGTGCTCAATCACCTGAACCAGCCGCGCGAACTGGTGAAGGGCAAAGTTGTCACTGAGCTTTGGACGTAGGCGGAACAGTGATTGGGACTGTGGCGCTGTCGATGGACCGCGGGTCTTTCGCTTTCATCACGTGAAAATGCAAGACAGCCCCGCTTGGCACCGCTCGCGACAAGTGTAGTGTGAAGGGCAGTTGATTGCTCGACGCCTGAGCCGGTGCGGCTTCGGCTGTGATGCCGTATTGGCTGGCTTCGTCGATCACCGGCTGCCCATTCGAGAGAAGAGAGCCCTGCGAGCACGCCGGTGATCGGATGCGAGCCGTCCCATGGAGTCGCCGGATTGTCAAAAGTCACCGAATCAATTCTGGCTGGAACCGTGTCCACATCCACGGACAAAATTCCGCCCACCTTCACGCGAACCTTGTTCAAGCTGATACCATCCAGCAGCCCTTTTATTTTTGAGTTCGACAACAGCGTCTCGAGACTATCGTCTTTTCTCACTTGAGCCGCGCCCAGCAGGCGCTGCAGAATGCTGATCATCTGGTTCCGGACGTCCTGGTCCACTAAGGCTGCTGCCGGCACGAAGAATACCGCCGGTGACCGCAGGAACAGTTTCTTCAACGCCGGCGTAATAAAGCGATCCAGCGGAAAAAAAGCCACCACAATGTCGGAAGCTTCCTTGGCAATCACCTTGTTGGTCTGGAATCCAAAATCGCTGATGCGGTCGAGTTGACCTATAGTTCCATCCGGCCAGAGGACTTGGGCCGCGGGAACCACCTGGCCCGTGTAGGCGCCAATGCTCTTCAATATGCCCACTTCTGCGAACGCGAAGTCAGATCCGGTGGCCACCACGCCAAAGAACTGAAGCAGCCGCATGGCCCAGTTTCGCGCCGTCCACGCCTGTGCATCCAATGCTTCGCCGCGGACAATTCGATATTCGACACTGGCTACTTCGTTGGCAGCGGCGGCGGACTGGAAAGTACCGGGCAAGCCGGCGGCTGCCAGCGCTTTCGCTGATCCGCTCATCAGCCATTCAGAATAGTCGATAAAAACGCTGTTTACGATGAGAGCCGCATCATGGCTTTTGTTGGAAATGGTAAGTTCGATAACCGCGTACTGCCTGGCGATCGCCTTGCCGAAGAGCGCCCTGGAAACAGGCGCGGGCAATAGCACAGCTTCCACCGTGATGTTGCCGGCCATCGGCGTATCCGCCGGCATGCTGAAGCCTTGCGCCTTGGCATCCTGGAGTTTTTGAGTGTCCACCGCGCTCTGCGGCCAGGCGCTTGAGGCCATCAGCAAGGCCGTGATGAATTTCGAAGCCATGTGGCCTCATTCTCCCAGCCGCGCTTGGCTCACAAACTGGTTAGAAGGCCACCGGCGCATGCGGGACGCGCTGCGGCGCGAGGTGCTTCTCGTTGAAACCATTCACTGGGCGCCGGCCGGTGGTAGCGGGGCTCAGCTTTTTTCAAAGTTTGTGACTAAGGCATCGCCTCCATTGAAGACGCCTGCCAACCGATTTTCCCGCAGTGCCAACTCGTGCTCTTCCCCTTCCACCGCGACTGAATCTTCCCGAACCACCATTAGGCCCGCGCTCCAGTTCCGCGCACAGTCGGTTGGCGGAACCACCGGCATACCCAGGCATCGCGCCATTGACAAGGAGCGGGATTCGAACATGGCCAGTCGGGTTGTTTCCGGTTCTAACGCATGAGCGATGAAAAAATAGGCGGGTACCCTTGTCGGAGCGGTCAAGTATCTGCATTGCGGCGAACGCGAACAGATCGCCACCGAAGCAATCAGCAACGAGGCCGTGACCGCATTGGAGATCGAAGGCGATGCGTACAATCCTCGATTCCCAGACAGTTCAGATTACAAACGGATCTCAAAAGAACTGGTCGGGCCGCCGGGATTTGAACCCGGGACCTCTTGCACCCCAAGCAAGCGCGCTAGCCAGGCTGCGCCACGGCCCGATCGCATCCATTCTAGCGCATGCCTCTACAGCACCGTCGCCACCACTTCCGAGGGATGCTCGACCGGGGCCGTCTTCGCCGCCATCTGGCGCGTCATTCGAAGCCGGCGCCTCAGGGCGAATTGCAGAGGGACCGTGATTGCTACCGTGCCCACAACCATAATCCAACATGCCCAGATTGGTAGTTGACCCACCAGCGCGGTCGTGAGCAGCAGCAGCCAGCCGAGCGTCAACGCCAGACCCACTGCGCCCGCGCCAAGCGCCATCCGGCGATCTCTTTGCAAGGCGCAAAGGGCTTCGATCAGCAGTGCAAAAGGCACTGCGACGATCAGATCCACCAGATAATGTTCGCCGAACCCCAGCGTCGCCAGAAACGTCAGCGCCGCAAAGCCGCTGGCAATCAACCGGGCCAGCGGCGTCAGCTCCCACGCGCTCCACCACACCAGCAGCGCCCAGGTCATATGCATGGACGGCATGGCGTTGCGCGCGCCGGCGCCGTGGTACATGCCGAGCTGGAATTGCCCTGCCGCCGGAAGATGTGCCGGAAATCGCGATCCAAAAACGTAGGCCGGCCCGAGGCCCGGGCAAATCTGATAAAAAATGAACCCGCACACGCCGCCCACTACGAATGTGGCCATCAAATTGGTGCGCGCTCCGCGGCGCAATCCCCACGCATCATAGAGTGTGGGGAAAAGCAACAACAGTGCATAAGTGACCGACGCGGATATTCCCAGCCACGGCAACGCATCGAACAACTTCGCGACGGAAGCTCCCGGGGATAAGCCCAAACCGGAATCGAACGCATAGAGATGGAAATCGTAAGCAGGCGGCTGCGATTTCGTGACGGCGTCCATGGAGACCCCGGCTATTAGCGAAAAGACCGGAAGCACCAGGGCCCTCCGCAGCGGCGCCAGGTAGGTGCGTGCGCCGGTCCAAACCATGGCCAACGACATGACAGTTAAACTGCCAAGGCCCAGAAACGCGCCGATCCCAGTGGCCACCTGCACCGCGCTGCCTCCGAACGATGTTCCGAGCAATGCATAGACCGCTCCATAACCCACGCCGGCGGCACCGGCCGCCAACAGATGCTTCCATGATGGCCGGCTACTTACCTGGAAGAAAAACGCCCCAACGAATCCGCACGCGATCATGGAGTTGCTGCCCAGGTGCCAGATCCCCATCACCACCACCAAAACCAGGATCACCGCGGCGGAAGTGCACAGCTTGAACAGCAGATCGTAATGTTGGCGCTTCATTCCTACTTTGGTCCCAATCGATAGTTCGTCCCACTGCGGCGTCGACTTTAGGATATTCTCAAGTCATGCAAGATGATTTTTCCCGCCGCAATTTCATGAAGACCACGGCCGCTGCCGCAGTGACCGCAGCCGGTACCGCCGCGCCCGGCATTCTCCGCGCCCAGAATGCTTCCGGCGCCGTACGAATCGGTTGGATCGGCGTCGGCTCCCGCGGCTATTACCTGATGGAACGGCTGTACGTCGCGAGTAAGGATTTGGCCCAGGTGACCGCCGTCTGCGATACCTATGGCCCGCATCTCGCGCGCGCCAAGGACCGTGTCCAGACCATGGGCGGCAACTCACCCAAGACCTATGAAGATTTCCTGGATCTGCTGCAGGACCCCAACATCGACGCCGTGGTGATCTCCACGCCGGAGCATCTGCACTATCCCATGTTCCTCGCGGCGCTGAAGGCCGGCAAAAACATCTACGTCGAGAAACCATTGGCGCACACCATTGAGGAAGGCGAAGCGATGGTCCAAGCCGCGGAACAATCCGGCAAGGTGGTGCAGGTGGGCACGCAGAATCGCAGCAACTCTTTGTACCAGCAGGCCAAAGAGATGGTGGCCCAAGGCATGATCGGCGACATCCATTACGTGCGCGCCTTCTGGTATCGCAATTCGCTTGAAAACAACCCCGCCTGGCGCTACACGGTGCCTCCCGACGCCACTCCGCAAAACAGCGATTGGAATAAGTTCCTGGGATCCGCGCCCAAGCGCGATTGGGATCCGCATCGTTATTTCCAGTGGCGACTTTATTGGGATTATTCCGGCGGCATCGCCACGGACCTGTTGGTGCATCAAACCGATATCACCAATTTCGTATGCGGCAAAGTTGTTCCGGCGTCCTGCATGGCTTCGGGCGGCATCTATCGCTGGACCGGCGCCGGCGACGACCGCGACACGCCCGACACCTTCAGCGCTATTTACGAATACCCCGATAAGTTCCACATCAATTACAGCTCCTACTTCGGGAACGACCATTACGGCTACGGCGAGAACTTCATGGGCAACGAAGGCACCATCGAAGTGCTGAACCGGCAGATCCTGAATTTCTATCCGGAGAAATTCGGCGGCAAGGCGCCGGCGTCCGTGGCCGCGCGCAAAGAACTGCATGTGGAGCTGCCTGGGAACGACAACAAAGCCGTGGAAGCGCACATCAAGAACTGGCTCGAAGCCATTCAGGGCAAGGCCAAGGTAATCGCACCCACGCGCGTCGGCCAGGAAGCGGCTATCTCCGGGCACCTGGCCACGCTGTCATTCCGCAACAACAAGAAGATCCTGTGGGACGAACAGGCGCGGAAATATCATTTCGCCTAGCGGCTTCAAGATAAGACCTGCGGAGACGTGGGCGGCCATCGCGCTTTTGGCCGGCGCGGCTGAAACGAAGCTTGCGGACCGCGGTTGCCTCAGGCGGAACAATCAATAGATAGCTCAACAGATAGCTCAACCCACGCGCGCCAGCCGTCGAATGGAGAGAGCGGTAAAAAGCAACGTCACGCCGGCCAGCACCGCTATGTGCACCCACGCCGCCCCTTGGCTGGGATGGCCCAGAACGCTGGTGACCAGTTGATCCAAATGGTAGGCAGGCCAGACCACGGCCGTCGCTTCCATGGATTTTGGCAACGGTAACATGATGCCCGAAAGATAAATCATCGCCAGATAGACCACGTTGGCGATGGCCGGCGCGGCTTTGCCGGAAGTGCGCGTACCGATGAAGAGCCCGAGCGCGCAAAACGGCAGCACTCCTAAAATATTGACTGCCACCAGGCCCAAACATTGGCCCGCGCTGAGTGGCAAGTGGCCCAGCGTCAGCGCTGCGGCGATCATTGTAGCCGTCACGATCGCGCCAAACATCATGGCCATGGTCAGCTTCGCCGCCAGATACGCCGCCGGTGGCATGGGTAGGGCACGCTTCAGAGCCAGCAAGCCTTGTTCACGCTCCAGCGCCACCACTGCGCCGAAGCCGAAAAGCCCCGGTCCCATTACGCCAAACACGTCAAATCCCGTGAAAGTGAACATGGCGGCCCTCGGGTCCGTGCGGAGCGCGGAGCCAAAAAGAAGTACCGCGAAGAGCAGGTACAAAGCCACCGGAAGGCCCAGGAACGGTAACCCGAAGGACGGCGAGCGCAGCATCCGGACGGTCTCATATTTGGCCTCGGTAAAATAAGCGTTCCATACCCGGCCCATGGGCATCGCGCCATTTCTGGCCAGCCCATTGGACGGCATCTCCAGCGCAGTGGCATTCATTGTGTCGTCTCCTGTGTGAGTTCCGCGAACGCTTCCGAAAGCCCTGCGCGGCGGACTTCCAATCCCTCCAGGGTCTCATCGGCAGCCAGCAATCGCCGCACCACGTCTTCGGCGTTGTTCGCGCTAATTTGCATTTTTAGCTGGCTGCCTGTAACGTGTTTGCAGGTTACGCTCTGGACGCCCGGCCAGCGTTCTACCTCTTCCAGCGCGAGCGTGGTGGAGCAACTGATGTGCTTCTGTACGATGTGGCCGCGGATCTCGCTCACGGTTCCACAGGCGATCAGGCGTCCGCGCGCCAGCACCGCCACGCGATCCGCCAGCGCCTCCGCTTCTTCCAGATAATGCGTGGTCAGCACAATAGACGCTCCTTGTTCCACCAGCCGCCGCAACACGCCCCACATCATTTCGCGAGCCTGAATGTCCAGGCCCGCCGTCGGTTCATCGAGGAACAGCAATTTTGGACGCCCGCAAACCGCCACGGCAAACTGCGCCTGACGTTTTTGTCCCCCCGAAAGTTTTCCGTAGGGACGATCGCGAAGCGGCCAAGTGTGGGTCATCTCCAGAACCTCATCCACGGGCAGTGGATCCGGATAATAGCTGGCCGCAAGATCAATCTGCTCGCGGACGCGGAGCTCAGCCGCCAGAGCGGCCTCCTGCATCATCACACCCGCCCGCCGGCGAGCCTCTACGCGCCGCGGCGATTCACCAAACATTTGCACGGTCCCGCGGTCTGGCGACCGCAGCCCGAGCATGATGGAAATGGCCGTGGATTTTCCAGCTCCGTTCGGACCAAGCACGGCCAGAAGCTCTCCGCGCCGCACCTCGAGATCTAGCCCATCCAGCGCCACGATCTTCCCAAATTTCTTACTAACGCCGGCCAACCCAGCCACACAATCGCTATTCATAACCGATCCTCCCCAACCAGCAACCAGAAACCAGCAACCAATCACTCATTTCTCAGCGCCACTGTGGGATCCGCGCGCATCGCTCGACGGGCCGGGATGTAGCATGCCGCCAGAGTCACGCAGGCCAGCAGCACCGCCACGCCCGCTAGAGTGGGCGGATCGGTGGTGCTGACACCCACCACCAATTCGCGAACCACCGGCGCCAGGGCCAGCGAAAGCAGAAGGCCTGCGGGAAGTCCGACGCCAACAATCAGCAGCCCCCGGCCCAGCACCAGCCACCGGATATCATTGGGCGAAGCGCCTAGCGTCAGGCGAATACCAATTTCATGCGTGCGCTGGACCGCGGCGTAAGACACTACGCCGTAAAGTCCCAGCAAAGCAAGCGCCAGGCCCAGCATTCCCAGCGCCGTCGCGAACCCCGCTTCCAGGCGTAAGCTCAGGAACCCGTATGCGGAGCTATCGATTTGCTGCTGCATGGTCTCCACGCCTGCCACTGGTAAGCCTGGAGCGAGGCTGGTGATTTCTTTAACAACCTCGGCCATAGCGGTTTCCGTTCCGCCGTGGTAGCGAACCCGTAAAGTCTCGATGGGCGCGTAATTCTGCTCGAACGGAACGTAGATATAGGGCTGCCTCGGTTCGCTGACAGCCAGGTATCGCGCATCCCGCAGCACTCCCACCACTTGAATCCAGTGCTCGGGATCAACGGAGAGTTGGACTCTTTTCCCGATCGCATCGCCATTCGGCCAGAAACGTTCGGCGAAGGTCTGGCTGACGATCGCGACGCGCGGCGCGTCCTGCCGGTCGGATGCGCTGAACCCTCGGCCGCGGACTACCGGCACGCGCAGTGTCCCGAAAAAATCGCGGGAAACGACGTCGTAGTAAACCGTGGGCGCCGCCTGGCCCCGGGGCAGGGTATAGCCTTCCGGTTGCACCTGCATGGGAAGCGGCATAGCGCTCATCGGCCCGCTCACCGCAAAGCTGGCCGATTCCACCTCCGGCAGCGCGCGAACGCGCCGCAGCAGCTCGCTATAGAATTGCCGCCCCTGGGCTTCGCTATAACCGACATGGTGCGGATCCATGCTGAAGTTGAGGATCTGCCGCGGATCATAGCCCAGATCCATACGGCGGCCGTTTTGCAGACTGCGCGTAAGCAGCGACGCAATGATGAGTAACAGGAACGAAGCCGCCACTTGCGCAATTACCAGGACACTGCGCATGCGCTGCGGGCGGCTGGAATACCTCTGTCCGCCGTCGCGAGCCACCGTCCCCAGGTCTGCGCGCGAACCTCTAAGAGCCGGCACGATGCCGAGCATCAGACCGGCCAAAGCCGCCGCGCCAAAAGTGTAGGCGAAGACGCGCCCGTCAAAAGAGAAATCCAGATAAATCGGAACGCCCTGCAATCGCAGCGTGCTCAGGGCGCTGCAGGTCCAGGCGCTCACCAGCAGTCCCGCCAGGGCGCCGCCGCAGGTAAGCAGAAAACTTTCGGTGAGCAATTGCCGGATCAACCGGCCCCGGGACCCTCCCAGCGCGGAGCGCATGGCGATTTCTTTTTGCCGGGCGGCGGAGCGGACCATCAGAAGATTCGCCAGGTTTATACACGCCAGCACTAACACCAGCGCGGCCATCGCCAGGAAGAGCGACCCTACAGCCAGCAGCCCCTTGCCACCTGAAACTCTACCCAGCAACTGCTTTTCAACTGAAACCGTCACCCCGGCCGAGTCTTTGGGATAAGCGGCGGAAAGGCGCTCGGATACGACTTTGAGCCTGCTTTGCGCCTGGCTCACCGAGACGCCCGGAGCCAACCGGCCCAGGAGATAAATGTTCCGAAAGCTTCGATTTTCGAGGGAGCCCGCATAATCGCCGGAAATTGAATCCATCCCCAGCGGCAGGTAAGCCTGCACATCCAACAGCGCCTGTACACCATGAAATTGCTTGGGAGCCACGCCCACCACCGTCACCGGATGCCCGTCAATGAGGACGCGTTTGCCGATTATGTTTGGATCGCCCGCGAAGTGCGTCTTCCAGTAGGAGTAACCCAGCACCAGAACAGGGTCGGCGCCTTCCACCTTGCCCTCCGATGGCAGGATCAGGCGGCCCAACCCGGGTTTGACCCCTAGCAACGTGAAATAGTTGCCGGTTACGTAGTGCGTTATCACCCGGTCCGCGTGGCCATCCGCGCTCAGGCCGTCGAGACCGGTGCAATAAGCAAGGACGCCCGAAAGCCACGGACTGGCTTGATCGCGGATGTCGCGATATTCAGGATAAGAGAAAACGGGCATGGGAAAATTGCCCTTTTGCTGCGAGGAAAACGTCACCAGCTGGCCTGGGTCTTCGACCGGCAGCGGCCGCAATATCAGCATGTTCACCAGGCTGAAGAGAGTGGTATTCACTCCGATTCCGAGCGCCAGCGATAAAATTGCAACGACGGTGAAACCAGGTGTTCTGCGAAATCCGCGCAGGGCGTAGCGAATGTCCTGGAGCCCCGCTTCCACCCACGCTACGGCTCGGGCTTCGCGGTAAATTTCGGCGGTTTGCGCGATGCCGCCAAATTCGAGCAGCGCCCGGCGCCGGGCTTCGGCGGGCGTCATGCCACGGCGTACGTTCGCTTCCGTCTCCATCTCGATGTGCGAGCGCAACTCGTCTTCTAAATCGCGATCCAACCGGGGCGCGGCGAATAACGCACGGACGCGAGAGGCAAGAACACGCAGGAAGGTCATAGGATTCATTCCGTCGCGTTCAACATGCGCGCCATGACGCTGGCGAACCGTTCCCACTCCAGCGTCTCAGCTTCCAGCTGTTTTTTTCCCGCGCTCGTAAGCGAATAGTATTTCGCGCGGCGATTATTTTCGGTGATCTTCCATTCGGAGTTGATCCAGCCTTTCTGCTCTACCCGCAGCAGTGCCGGATACAGCGTGCCCTGGTTCAATTGGAGGAGATCCCCGGACACCTGGCGAATGCGCTGCGCGATGCCCCATCCGTGCATCGCTCCTAATGTGTCGAGAGTTTTCAGGATCATCAGATCGAGCGTGCCTTGCAGCACATCCGACTTTGGCTGGCCCATAAATACTCCTTTTGGATATCTACAGAAGTAGTCTAAGCCAATTCCTGTTGGATGTCAACAGTAGTGAGATGGAAGGTCGTAACTGATTGAAAAAGATAGACGAAATGCAGTTGGATCCGAGGCAATGCGAGACGCGAGTCTTCCCCGGGCGGGGTGAATGCGCCGCAGCCCAAGTGATTGCAGCTACGGCGTCCGGGCTAAATGAGGTCGCCGATTTCTTTGGCGACGTTGCGAGCTTCCAGGTGGATCAAGCCCGCGTTCGAACCCATGGGGCCCATCACGGCCAGCACGGCCTTGGCGCCGGCTGAGTAAACAAACAGCACGCCATCGTCTCCGCGAATGCTCACTTCAGACAATCCGCCGGTGGCCATGCTCTCGCTAATGCGGCGTCCCAGGCTGGATGCGGCGGCGGCCATTGCGGCCACGCGGTTTGGATCAGTGCCGTTCGAAAGCGAATGCGCCACCGGCAATCCTTCGTTAGAGGCCAGTAATACACCACGCAGTTCGGGAATCGAATTGCGAAGCGTCTCAAGCTGGTTCTTCAAAGCTTCTTGTTTTACCATAACCCTCTCTCCTTAACGGCTACGCACCTTCAGCCGATGCGAGGCAGAAAGACTCGGTCCAGCCAGACGCTCCGGTCTGGCCGGGCTCTCTTCAAAATCAGGCACCGGTTTATCTCCCCGGATTCGCAGCATGCCCTGTTAGGTACATCGTCCGATAAGGCGGCAACTTTAGATAGTGTTTGCGGCAAACACATTATTTTTCGGAAAATTCTGCCATGCATCTACCGCTTCCTCCCGCTTTCCCAAGATCGACTTGCGCCAGCAGGGGTAGCCGAAAGCCGGGACCAAAATGCTGCGGATTCACTCTTGGTTGTAGTGTAGTTGCCTTAGAAAAGGTGGATAAGAGCTTTACCGTATAGGAACACCCTTCTTTGGCCTTAACGATTTCCTGGCAAAGAGCCGATTACACGCATATGCGTTGCCTGTACTGCGGAAAGCAACTGGCGCTGCTGAAAAGACTCACCGGCGGCGGCGATTTCTGTTCCGACGCTCACAAGCACAGCTATCAGGAAGAGTATAACCGCCTTGCGCTCAGCCGCTTGCTGCAGGCGCAATCCAAGCCAGGCGAGGTGAAATTTTCCGCTAACCGAGGGCCCTCACCCGCGCCCGTCGAGGGCTTAGGGGAACCGCTGCCTCCCGGCGCATCGCGACGCCGCGCCTTGCCCGCCAGTGCCCCCGCTCCCGAGCCCGCCCGCGCGACATCACGCTCCGACCGGGTATTTTACGCTCCCGCGGCAACGGAAGAGCCAGTTCCACAGGCCATAGAAGAAACCGAGCCGGTAGCCCCACAGCCGCGGCAAACTGCCTGGGAAATGCCGCCGGCTCAGATCGATGCTGAGGTTCCCATTGAGGCCGAGGTTCCTCCTGAAGTTACCGTGTTCTCGATGGAAATTCCGGGCTACCTGGCGCTCGCTGACGGATCACCTTACGTAGAACCTTGGTCGGACATCGCGCCGGCTCCAGCATGGCCCGCCTGGCAGGCACTGAACCAGTCGTCCGGCAACCTTCTGCTCGGAACCCTGGTGGCCGTTACCGGGCCGGCCGCGAGCGAGATGGAGGCTCAGGCCCTCTTAGAAGAGCCCGCTCCGCTGGAATTCACAGCCGCGAGTGTGAGCCTGGCGGCACTCTCTCAACACGCCTTCGCGAGCACCGCGCCAGCGCACACCTTAGCCCAAGCGGAGACGGACCACCCGCTTTCCTCCCTTCCCTCGGCGGAATTGGTTCCATTAGAAATCTGTTCCAGCGTGGGCGGAATCCCGCTCGCCGCCAAGGATCTGGCCGCCGCACCCGCTGATTTCCCCAATTCGAAAACGAACCTGCACGTGCCGTTTCAAGTGGCAGTCATGCCCGCGCGCGCCTTCCCCGCCGCGTCGCCCATTGAGCTCGACATTCGTGTAACGGCCTCCCGGGCCGGCCACGAAACCAGTTTGAACGGCGCGGTCCGCTTTCCCCTCCGCATCACATTTCAAGATTCTTCTCTGTTGAATCTGGGCCCTTCCGGAATCGATTTTCCGGCAGAGGATTCCGAGGTGGTCCTGATTGCGCCATGGGCCGAAGAAATAGTTACTTCCTCCAATGGATTTAATCCGGCGGACGAAAACGCGCTGGCGGAGATGGAAGCTTCCGGCTCGCCGCGCGAAGTGCTGGACGCACTTTCCAAGCTCCATCAGGATCTGGCCGCTCAGCAGCAAGAAGAAATTGTCGAAGAACCGGTAGAAGCGCCGGCCGCCGATCTCGAATTGGTTCCAGAGCCGGCCGCACAGAACACCATTGCGGCAGCGCCTGTGGAACCGTCAGGCGCCACCATCGACATATCCGCTGAACCTGCTGACCAGCGTCCGGTTCCTGGATCCGCCCACGACTTCTTTGAGATTCCGCTGAAAACGTTCGCGCCGCTAAAACCGGTGTTAGCCGTCGAATCCAATGCGCTGATCAGTCTCACGCCGGAGATGCCGCGCATCAAGGCGCTGCCGTTGCGTCCGAAAGTGGCGAAAGCTCCACCCGGATTCTCCCCGCAACCAGGCGCGGTGCAAGCGAAGAGCCCGGCCGCGGAGCCCAAACCGAAAGCGCCCGCGCCTACGCCCGCGCCCGCTGCGCCGCGGCCCACCCAGATTCCCGCGCTGGCGGCGAAGCAGCCCGCGCCCCCGGTGAAAGCGCCGCCAACAGTGCAACCCGTCAAGCCCGGCCAACCTTCGAAACCGGGCCAACCAGTGAAGCCGGTTCCACCAGCCAAACCTACGCAAACCGCCAAGCCCGCCCAGCCACCGGCAAAAACAACCAAGGCGCCGGCACCGGGCGCGCAGACCCCGGCCAAGCCGTCCACCACGCAGGCGCCGCCGGTTCAGCCCGCCGCGGCCGATTCCAAAAGCCCCGCCGCACCGCTTCCAGCTCCAGCCGTCGCCGAACAAACGGCCACGCCTGCTGAAGAAGCGATGCCCAGTTTTGCGTCCATCCAAACCAACAAGAACCTTACTTTTATCGGTTCCCTCAAAGGGAAGCTCACTCTCGCGATCTTGCTTGTGATTATTGCCGGCGTGGCGTTTTACGCCATGAGCGGCAAATCGCACCAGCCGGCAGCCCCAGCCGCCTCCGCTGCTGAAGAGGGCGTCGGGCCCAGCATCATGATGGGCGAAGGCGGTTGGGTGCCGGGCTGGGGCGGCGATCCCAACGGCTCGCATGCCGGACGCCAGATTACCATCTATCGCCCGTCGCTCAAACTTTCCGACTACCGGATCGAATTCCAAGGCGAGATCGACAGCAAGAGCATCGGCTGGGTATTCCGCGCTATGGACCCATACAACTACTACGCCATGAAATTGGCCATCGCCACACCCGGCTCGTCGCCCAAAATGGAGCTTATCAAGTACACCGTGGTACAGGGACGTGAGACCGAGATCGGGCGCGTACCTGTGGATATGGCCGCTCGCAACGATACCGTGTTCAATGTCCGCATGGACGTCCGCGGGTCGAAGTTCAGCACCTTCGTACAAGGCCAGCCGGTGGACGTCTGGACGGATGAACAGATAAAGTCGGGAGGCGTCGGATTCTTGAATGAACGCGCGGAGCGCGCACGCATCAAGTCCGCGGCGATCTCCTACCTGACCGGAGGAAAGAATTGAAAAGGCTGCAGGCAGAAAAAACTTCCATGGAACAATCCAACGACCAATGGCTATGGTTCGTCGATGACGAACTGGTGGAGGCGCTGGCGCGCCACGACGTCCTCGATCCACAAAGCAAGAAGCGCGCGGTGCAATCCGTGGCGCTGGTCAAGGCGCTGTCGCTCAACATGGAGGGCAAGACCGAGCAGGCCTTGCGCGAGATCCGCTCGGCCATCGAGAATGGCGAAGCATTGCCGGAGCTGGATTGGACCAAGGCTCATCTGGAATTTCAATTGGGCCAGTATGAAGCGGCGCTGGAAGATTATGGAAAAGTGCTGGCCGCTTATCCCAACCACCGGGCCGGCATCTACAATTCGGCGCTGTGCCTGGAGAAGCTGCAGCGGTTTGAGCCGGCCGAGGAAGCATTCCGCAAAGCCGCCGAAATGTCCCCGAACCTGGCCGAAGCAACACTCGGACAAGGCATCTGCCAGCTGCATCTCCAACATCCGGAAGAGGCCCTGGGGGCATTCGAAGAATGCTTGAAGACCAAGCCCGCCTACGACAATGCCCTGTATGGGAAGGCCGTTGCGCTGCAGTTGTTGGGGCGCCTGGACGAAGCCTGGGAGTTGTACGCGAAGCTGCTTCCCTCCCATGGCTCGAACGCTGAGCTGCTTACCAACATGATTGGCCTGGCGCTGGGAAAGTCGGACGACGCCAAGGTCCGCGAATACTGCGAGAAGCTGCTGAAGGTCCGCCCCGGCGCCAAAGCGGCGCTGGAGGGGCTCACCGCCGCGGCCATCGCGCGCGGCGATTATAAAACCGCGGCCACGCATGCCGCGCAACTGGCCAAAGCCGCTCCTAAATCCTACGAAGCCTGGTTCAACCTGGGCGTGGCCTATCAAAAAACCAATCGCCTGGAACAGGCCGGCCAGGCTTATTCGGAAGCCATCAAGCTACAGCCGGAAAGCGAGCTGGCCTACGCCAACCTCGGGACCACCTTGCAGGAGCGCGGTGACCTGCCGGCGGCGCGGAAAGCCTATGAGCGCGCCCTGCAGATTGCCCCCGGCCACACCGGCGCGCTCTGGAATTTGAGCCATCTCTACGAGAAGCTGGGCTACACCGAGGACGCCGAAAAGTGCATGGAAAAAGTGGTGGAAAATGAGCCCGAACGCCTGGAGGCGTGGTTCCGGTTGGGCTATTTCCGTTTACTGCGCGGCGATCATGCCGCGAGCATTGAGCCATTTCGCAACTGCGTAAGCCAGCGCCACGATTGGCTGGAGGCGTTGGTGAATCTCGGCCAGGCTCAATGGCGATCGGGAGACCTGGAAGCCGCCAAGGCCTCGCTCACGCAAGCCGTAACCTGCCATCCGCAATCCACCGATGCCCTGCGTGCCCTGGCTGCCTTAAGCGTGGAGATGGGAGATTACATCCAGGCTCTGGACGCCGAATCGAAGTTGCAGGAGCTGGGAGAGCCCCTTCCGGAACTGGCCTTCAACATCGGAGTACTGCTGGAAAAATCGAACCTGTATGAAGATGCCGCGCGCACCTATCGCCGCGCCGCTGACGAAAAGCCCGGTTTCGCGGAAGCCCTGCTCAATCTGGGTCACGCGCTCAAAGCGCTAGGACAGGAAGAGGAAGCCCGTTCGTGCTGGCAGCAGGCGGTAGAAGCGAAACCGGAACTGGCGGAAAAGTACTTCTAATTCGCCGTTCATCTCAACTCCAACCATTTGACACTCGTCGGCGCCGAATGCTCGCACTGCATCGTATCCGTCACCCCCGATGCAATCAATCCGCAGGCGTTCGATTGCGCGCTTCGCAAAGCGTGCTCTTCGGTATCCGCCCGCGCCGTCCGGCACGACGTTCTTCCTTGAAACGCCACACACACCTCTACGCGGTACTTGACGTTGTTGGTGCTGGAATAGAACAGGAAGCCCAACAGCACCACCCCCAGCACGATAACGGACGCCAGAGCTATCTTTGTGTTCATGCGATTGTTCATGCGCCGTGACCATCCGCGAAGAAATTCCCCATGCGGCGGAATTTGTCATAGCGGTCGTCAATCAACTCACTCGAAGACCGCGCCGTCAATTCACCCAGAGCGCCACGAATTGTTTCCCTGACAAACTCGGCTGCTTTATCGGCATCGGTGTGAGCGCCCTGCGGAGGTTCCGCGATGATGCCGTCGATCAGCCCCAGCGACAGCAAGTCGCCCGAAGCCAGCCGCAGAGCCGCGGCCGCTTCCGGAGCCTTGCCTGAATCGCGATAAATAATGGCCGCGCAGCTTTCCGGAGAAATAACACTATAGTAAGCGTTCTCCAGCATGTACACGCGGTTCGCGATCCCCAACCCCAATGCCCCGCCGCTGCCGCCTTCCCCGATCACGATGGTGATCACCGGCACGCCCAGCCGCGACATCTCGCGCAGGTTCACTGCAATCGCCTCGGCCTGCCCGCGTTCTTCGGCGTCGATCCCCGGGTAAGCGCCGGGCGTATCCAGAAAGGTAATGATCGGCCTCTGGAACTTGTCCGCTATTCGCATCAGGCGCAGCGCCTTGCGATACCCCTCCGGCTTCGGCATCCCGAAATTCCGATGCAGCTTCTGTTTGGTGTCGCGCCCTTTCTGCTGCCCAATCACCATCAGCGGACGGCCTTCGAAAAAAGCCATGCCGCCCACAATGGCCGCATCGTCGGCGAAAGTTCGATCGCCGTGCAGTTCCACGAAGCCGGTGAAGATGCGGGTGATGTAATCCAGCGTGTGCGGCCGCTTAGGATGGCGCGCCAATTGAACGCGATCCCAGGTAGGGTTTGGCTTCGCCGGGTTAAATCCGGATGTCTCCGCGCTCTTCTCGTGCGGCTCCGAGGCTGGATTGTCTTCCATTCAGATTGCGCGAAGCTAGCTGGCCAGGACCTCCACCGATTCCGGTCCGCAGATCCTCTCCACTTCGGCCCAGAATTCTTTGTCCGGGCGCACCTTGCGCGTCACATCCAGAATAACGGAAAAATCACGGGGTTTCTCAAGCCGCAGCCGCACCTCGGTGTCACCGCTCTTTTTTGCGAACAGCTGATTCAGCTCTTCGGCCTTATCGATAGCTTGATTTGCCGTCCCGTTCACACCCACTGCCACGCGAATGGAAATCAGCGAGGGAAGATTCACCCGCGCCAGCTCCAGCGGCACTATATCCTGTACCGAGATCTTGGGCGGTCCGTTCTCTTCCGGCAGCACCAATCCACGCACCAGCACGGCTTTATCTTCCACCAGCGCCGTCAGCAGGCGGTCATATTGCGTGCTGAAAACCATCGCCTCCACGCTTCCGGTGCGATCTTCCAGATGCATGGCCGCCCACAGCTTGCCGTCCTTGTTGCGTTTGCGCTGGATGCCGGTCAGAATGCCGCAAATCCCCACATCGGCGCCGCGTTCCAGCCCTTCCAGAGTTTCGGTGTAGTGCGTGGAAAGCTCGGCGACTTTACCGGAATATTCATCCAAGGGATGCCCGGTAACATACACGCCCAGCACTTCTTTTTCACTCGACAGCTTTTGCTGCGGAGTCCAGTCCGGCAGTTCCGGCAACGGATGCTCCACATGGGCCGGTTCATCGGCCACCATCCCGAACAATCCGGTCTGTCCGCTCTCACGATCTTTCCAGGCCCGCTGGCCGCTCTCCATGGCGCCCTCGATCAACGCCGTCAACTGCGCGCGATTGCCGCCCAGGCTGCTCATGGCGCCGCACTTGATCAGGTTTTCCAGAATTCGCCGGTTCACCGAGCCCAGGTCCACTCGTTCGCAAAAGTCGAACATCGATTGAAATGCCCCACCGGTTTTGCGAGCTTCGATAATGGAATCCGCCGCGTTCGCCCCCACCGCTCGAACCGCGCACAAACCCATCCGGATTCCCTGACCATCCGGGGTGAAATCCCGGTTGCTCGAATTTACATCCGGCGGCAGCACCGCAATCCCCATCTCGCGGCACTCGTTGATGTACTTCACCACTTTGTCGGTATTGCCCATTTCCGACGTCAGCAGCGCGGACAAAAACTCCAGCGGATAGTGCGCTTTCAAATACGCCGTGACATACGCGAGAAAGCCATACGCGGCCGAATGCGCCTTGGGAAAGCCGTAGCCGGCGAACTTCTCCATCAGGTCGAAAATCTTTTCGATCTTCCTCTGCGCAAAGCCTTTTTTCTTGGCGCCTTCGAGAAACCGCGCCCGCTGCGCGGCCATTTCCTCGGCCTTCTTTTTCCCCATCGCGCGCCGCAGGATGTCGGCATCGCCCAGCGAATACCCGGCCAGGCGATTCGAGATCTTCATCACCTGTTCCTGGTAGACAATCACGCCGTAGGTTTCTTCCAGAATCTCTTTCAGCTCCGGGAAATCGTAGGAAACCTGCTTGCGGCCGTGCTTGCCGTCGATGAAGTCGTCAATCATCCCGCCCTGAATGGGGCCGGGCCGGTACAGCGCGTTCAGCGCGCACAGATCGTCGATGCGGGCGGGCTGGTACTTGCGCAGAATATCGCGCATCCCGCGCGATTCAAACTGGAAAATGCCGCTGGTGTAGGCCTTGCAAAATATTTTATATGTCGCGGCATCATCCAAAGGCAGTTCATCCACCTTCAGCTTCACGCCATGATTGCGGTCAATCATCTCCAGCGCATCCTGGATGATGTCCAGCGTAGTCAGCCCCAGAAAATCCATCTTCAGCAGCGACAGTTTCTCCAGGCCCACCATGTCGTACTGCGTGACAATTTCGTCTTTGTTGGTCTTGTAGAGCGGAACCAGCTCCTTCAGCGGCACCGGCGAAATTACCACCCCCGCGGCATGCATGGAGGCGTTGCGCGCCATCCCTTCCAGCTTGTTGGCGACTTCCAGAACCTCCTTCAAACGAGGATCCTTGCGCGCCGCCTCTTCGATGGCCGGCTCTTGCTCCATCGCTTCTTTCAGCTTGATGTTGAGCTGCGTGGGAATCAGTTTGGTGATGCGATCCACGTCGGCGTAGCTGATATCCAGCACGCGGCCCACGTCTTTGATGGCGGTTCGCGCTCCCAGTGTTCCGAAAGTGATGATCTGGGCCACTTGTTCGCGCCCATATTTCTCGGTTACATATTGGATCACTTCGCCGCGCCGGCGGGTGTGAAAATCGATGTCGATATCCGGCATACTAATGCGCTCCGGATTCAGAAACCGCTCGAAGATCAGCCCGTATTCCAGCGGATCGATATCGGTGATGTCCATGGAGTAACTCACCAGGCTGCCGGCCGCCGACCCGCGTCCCGGCCCCACGGAAATGCCGCGCGATTTCGCGAAGCGGATGAAATCCCACACGATCAGGAAATATCCCGCGAACTTCATTTGCTGGATCAGCCGGATCTCCCGGTCCAGCCGCTCCGCGTATTCCGCCAGCGGGTGCTTCAACGCGCCGGTCTTCTCCAGCGCTTCCAATCGCACGCGCCGCTTCTCGAATCCCTGCCGCGCGACATATTCAAAATATGTATCGGTGGTGTGATCGGCGGGAACGTCGAATTTCGGGAACGGCTCCTTGACCTTTTCGAGATTCACCTGGCAGCGCTCGGCGATCTGCCCGGTGCGGTCCAGCGCCTCTTCGAAATCGCTGAACATGACCAGCATTTCATCGCGCGTCTTCAGATAAAACTCGGGCTGCGAGAACCGCATGCGCTGCGGATCGCTCATGGTTTTGCCGGTCTGGATGCACAGCAGAATCTCATGCGCGCGCGCGTCTTCCTTGCGCATGTAATGCGAGTCGTTGGTGGCCACGAGTGGAATCCGCGTTTCCTGAGAAAGCCGCGCCAGTTGTGGAACTACAATTTTGTCCTGGTCCAGGCCGTGATCCTGAATCTCCAGGAAGAAATTGTCCTTGCCGAAAAGATCCACATAGCTATACGCCAGCCGCTTCGCTTCGTCGTAGCGGTTGGCCACCAATGTCTCGTTGATGTCCCCGCGCAGGCACGCCGACATGGCGATCAGCCCCTTGGAATGCCGGGCCAACAGATCCTTATCGATACGCGGCTTGTAATAAAAGCCTTCGAGGAAACTGGTGGAGACCAGCCGCAGCAGATTGCGGTAACCCTCCTGGTTTTCGCACAGCAGCACCAGGTGGTTATAGCGGTCCGTATCGCTGCGCGAGGTGTGCCCCTGTTGCGAAACGTACACTTCGCATCCGATCACCGGATGCACGCCCTTTTCCTTGGCCTTGTTGTAGAACTCCACCGCGCCGAAAAGGTTCCCGTGGTCGGTCATAGCCACGGCGGGCATTTTCTGATGGACCACCACGTCCATCAACTGTCCAATTTCACAGGCTCCATCCAGCAGCGAATAATCGGTATGGCAATGCAGGTGTACGAATGACATCACGAAACCAGCGGGGGGAGGACCAATTCGATTGTATCAGGGTCGGATAAAAACCGACTCCCTCACGGTCGCGGCTTCCATGAGAAGGCCGGTCTCTGTCAAGTCGAAAATGATTTTGGGTCGTTAAACCACGAACGCCCATCGCCGACCAACGGGAGGCGCTACACCCGGCCGGATCACCTCGAACGGTAACCCCCGACCAACGGGAGGCCCACGCTAAGCCAGCTTTTTTCTCTCTGAGGAGCGGTTTCGCTTTTGCCTTTTGGTCCTGTCACCACTCTGGTGATCGCGACCATCGGGAGCCCCGCTCGTTCCCATACTTGCTCCCTGCTGCCTTGATTCCCTCCGCCGATTCGCCCCGCTTCCATTCGCACTCTTATTGGGAGCGTTCGCTCCCGGTGCCAGTTGGGGTCCTCAATCTTAAAACGGGTGCTGCCATCTCAGTGCCGAACTGATTGGTCTCCGTTTCCGGCTACCCTCGTTCCGCCGCGACCGCGCAGTCACCCGAACTCGGCGTTGGCTTACCAAAGCCACTGACTCTTAGGCCGCTGTTTGCTGCTCCAGCGGCCTATTATTCCGCAACGGTTCGTATACTTCTCCGGTCACCCATAAATGGTGCAGCAAGATGGCCAACTTCCGCGCCACCGCCACCAGCGCTCGCTTCTTCGCATTCTTGTTGCCTTTGCCTGCCAGCTTCAGCCCCCACCGTTTCAGATCCGTGTCTGGACTCTTGTGACTCAGAATGCAGTGCGCTCCCTGCACCAACAGCTTCCGCAAATATACGTCCCCTTCCTTGCTGATTCCCAACTGTGGCCGGCTCTGGCCCGATTCACTCCGCCGCGGTCGGAGCCCCACGTAGCACCCCACATCCCGGCTTCTTCGGAATCGGTTCGCGTCTTCCACCGTCAACACGAATGTCAGCGAGATCAAACTTCCTACTCCACTCACCTGGCGCAGCAATTCGGTTTCCGGATATTCGCGTCCGGCCAGCTGCTCCAGCTTCTGATCACACTCTTTAATCTGCTTGGTCAACGATTCCACTGTTTCCAATAGCGGTCTCAAGGCCTCCACCAGCACTGCCGGCAGCCCCTCCATCTTCCCTACTCCCATTTGGTCCGCATCGCAACTGGGTAATCGTTCCCCCGTCGCCTTGGCCAGGCCCCGCGCCCTGTTCACCAAACTGGTGCGTGTATCCACTAACGCCCCCCGCACCCGCACTTGCATCAGGTCCGCTTGCGCTTTCTCGCTCCGATGCCGGATCGGCCGCAGCAACTGCGGATCCACTCGCGCCAGCCGAGCCAGGGTTTGCGCATCCAGCCGATCGTCCTTCCGGCTGCTGCTGCTGATCAACTTCACCTGCCGCGCGTTGGCCACGATCACCTCGTGCCCAAAGCTGCTCAGCAGCCGGCTCACCCATGGCGAATGCGTTCCTACTTCGATCGCCATCCGGCACTTTGCCAGGCTGCCAAATCTCTGCTTCATCCCTTTCTTAGTGGTTGCCACCGTCCCTTCCCGCACCATCTGACCCTCGCTGTCGGTCACATAGTAGTGGCTGCTTTTGTCTCCCAGGTCCATGCCGATCGTTATCGATCGCTTGCGGGTTTTGTTCCCCTTCGGACTTTTCAGACTAGTGTTATTCTTCTTCATGGCCGGTTCTCCTTTTTGCACCTCGAGTGCGTATCCATTGGGAGCTTAACGCATCCCGCTGGGGACCGGCCTTCTCATCCCATCTCGGTAACGCCATCTTTCCGAGCCGCGAGCGTAAGAAGCTGTGAAAAAATCGGTTCGCAGGCGAAAACGCCTGCGCCACTGAATCGTAAATCCTTGTGCGTCAATGTGGGGCAGACGCTTCCGTCTGCCAACCCCGCGTACTTCCCGGTTTTTTCACAGCTTCTAAGCGACCGGTTCTTCCTATTTTTCCCGCCTAGTTACCCGGACATGGAACTGGAATCACACTCTCCACGGCGCGGCCTTTCCCATCGAAACGGCTCTTCACTGCCAGGCACTTGGAGGCGAAGGACACCGGGTTGCCCTGAATGTCCCAGGACACTTGAAGGTCTTCCTCCAGCTGAATCGTGTCGCAGGGCTCGAACGCAATCACTTCCAAAACTTTCAGTCTCCCATCGTGTTCCAGTTTGCACTTAATAACAGCCATTTGTGTTTCTCCTTTTACTGTTGAATATGGTTGGAGCTTAACAATTGTAGAAAGCGAGGATCACGGCGTAGATCCGCCAATTCAGGATACCGGTTCAACTGCCCGAGCACTGTAGGCAGCCTGGTAAGCAAGGCCAGCGTTTTTTCCCGGCTCCCCAGTGCCTCGTAAGTCAGCACCGCCATAAGGCTGACATCGGAATCGTCCCCCGACACTTGTAACGTCTGCGCGATCTCGAAATCCGCCCGCTGGGAGTCGCCGAGCATTGCGGCGAAGTAGGCCAGCCGGGCACGTTCACCCTTGTCTCGGGGATCCTTGATCAAGTCTTTTTCAGCTACGGCCAGTCCACTCCGGAATGCAGCTTTTGCGTCGCCCTCGCGGCTTTCGCGCCCATAGGAAAGGCCGAGGTCCAACCAGAGATTCGCTGACGCGGGCGCCATGGCAAGCGCTTGCAAGAAACACGAAATCGCCTCGCCCGGCTTGCCCAAGTCCATCAGGATGGCGCCCAAAGCCTCCTCATTGTCAGAAGAGTCCTCCAGATGGACCGCGGCGCGAAGTTCTTTCTCTGCCTCCGGCAATCGTCCCAGGTACCCCAGCGCGGATCCAAGAGCAGTGTGCGACTGTGACAGATTGGGCGCAAGATCCGCCATTTTCTGGAACTCCGGAACTGCGTCCCGATAGTCGCCTCGCAGAATGTAGAGAGTGCCCAGCTGTTGATGATTCTTGAAATAATCCGGTTGCAGTTGAACCGCTTTCTGAATGGCGGCCAGAGCCTCGTTCGGCTGGCTGTTTCTGTTATAGATCCCGCTGAGCCGGCGGTATGCGTCGCCATTGTTCGGTTGAAGCTCAATGGCTCGCTGATAATCCGCCTCGGCCAGTTCCAGGAAGCTGGAATCTGCCTTTAGCAGGCCTGAGGCCAGGTGCACCTCCGCAAGGTCCAGGTTGCGAAGCTCGGCTTGCCGCACCGACTCTTGCGCTCGATCCCTCCAAACGGTTTCGTGCGTGAGCAGGTATTTATACCACTGCGCCTCGGCCAGCCCGGCGTAAGTGAGGGGCGAATCGGGATCGGACGCGACGGCTTGTTCCAACAGACGTATAGCGTCATCGATGCGCGTATCGCCGTGCACATACGCCACGCCAGCCAAGTAATCCCGGCGCGCCGCGGCGTTCACCGTTGCGTTCTCTGCCACCGGCGGCAGCCGGAATGCGTAAGTCGTCATTCCCGCAAGGGCTATCGGGGCGTAGCGGAGCTCTGACGCCTTGTAGCGCACCTGCCAATCCTTGGTATTCGTACCCGAGCGCGCATCGGTGAGATAGGCGTGAAGAATGAAATCGCCGTTTTGCTTCTCCAGCTTTCCGTGCAAGGCATGAGTTGCGCCGAGCGATATCCTGGGAACAACTGTCAGCCTGGTTTGGGAACTACTCTTCAGGCGGCCTAGTTGGACCGCCGCATCCCGCGTCAAGCGCTCCGCCAGCGGCGCGATGTCCCGGCTGGATTCAAACGGCAGCACCGCCAGGCGCACTGTTTGCCGGGGAGCCTTGGCGCGCTGCAGCGTTACCAAAGTAGAGACGCTCACCAGTAAAACGGCCGCCGCCGCTGCCAGGAACCAACGGCGCGAGTGCGACGGAGCAAAGGCCCTCACCACTTCGCCGGCGCTCTGGTACCGGCGCGCCGGATCCGGATTGAGGCAGCGCGCCAGTATCCGGTCCCATTTGCGATCCACCGGCGGCAGATTTCGAATCAGCCGCTCCTGCCACGGAATCTCTGGCGGGTACGGGCGCCGTCCCGAAGCGAGCTCGTATAAAATCACGCCTAAAGCGTAGACATCGGAGGCAGGCGAGGCCCGCTCGCCTCTCCACAGCTCCGGCGCCATGTAGTCCGGCGTTCCAGCGGCGTCGCCGGATTGCGACGTCTTGCTGGCTTTCTCCACGCCGCGCGCCAGGCCAAAATCGGTGATGACGGCGCGTATGGCGCCGTCCGTTCCAGGAGCCAGGATGATGTTATTGCTTTTTAAATCGCCATGCACAACGCGAGTGCGATGAGCCTCCGCCAGCCCGATGCAAAGCTGCAGTGCGATGGCGCGCGCGTCGGGCTCCGAAAGGCGGCCGCGGCGAAGCCTCTCCGCCAGCGTCTCGCCTTCCAAAAATTCCATCGTAATAAAGTCCACCGGACCCAGATGAGTGTCGGCGGTGTGAAACTCAAAGATCTTGCAAACGTTGGGATGGCTGATTTCGCGCGCATTGCGGACCTCCGGAGGCAGGCGCTTCCGGAATCCCCGGCGGGCGCACTTGATGGCAATGCGCCGATCCAGCTTTTCATCCATGGCTTCGTAGACGATGCCCATTCCTCCCCGGGCTAATTCACGCACAATACGGAAACGGTTATCCAACCGCTGTCCGGTTTCAAACGGTTGCTCGGGGCCGGGCGTGCCTTGAACCGGAGTCATCTGTTGGGTATCCTCGCTGCGGGCCGTATCGGCGGCGGCGCTTGACACCAGAGGCTCCAGCAGAAAGCCTTGCATGCGCTGCTCCCAGCGGACGTAGCTCCAGGCTTGCTCGAACAATTCTCCATCGCCGGCGCAGGCACTCTCGAGAAAGGCCTGGCGACGGTCTTCGGGTTGCGCTAGAGCCTGTTCCACCAGGCTCATCAGCAACTCGTCATCCTGCCGCGCTTGGTTTTTCATGGCCGGATTCAACATGTTCAAACAACCACTGGCGGGCATCGCGCCACATTCGCTGCATGCTGCGCAGCTTCATGCCTAGCGCATCGGCAGCCTCATCGTCGGTGAGGCCCAGAAAGTACTTCACTTCCACCAAGGTGCACCACTCCGGCTGGATTTTCGCCAGTTCCGTCAAGAGCCGGTCCACGGTGATAGCCAGGTCCACTTTGGCGCTCTCGGCGGGCAGCAGGTTCTCCAGTCCCTCCAGCGCAACGAATTCCGCGTTGGGCCGTCCGCGCGCGTGGTCGATGAGGTATCTACGCATCGCTCTACCAGCAATAGCGAAAAAATGGCGTCTGTTCTGCCAATCTTGATTTTTGGCGGCCACCAGCTTTAGGTAAATCTGGTCCACCAGCTCGGTGGCCTGTAAGGTATGGCCGGGACGCTCGCCCTTCATCATGTATTGGGCCAGACGCCGTAAATCGGGCGCCACCAGGCCGAAAAGTTCGTTCTCAGCCTCGCGGTCTCCGTCGCGCCACTTATGCAGGAGCTGCGTGATGTCGCCCATTTTTCCTACATGGGGCTATTGGAATAGGTGCTCAGTTTAGCACAAGGGGCAGTTGGCGGACTTTTTCCGTCTCCAACGCTATCTGCGGTGAGGCTGAGGAGCCTGATTCAGAAAAGAAAAAAGGAGCACAATATGAAACGATTCCAATTCGCCGTCCCGTTCCTGATGACTCTTGCATTCTGGCGGGTCGACGCCCAGACCATGGATGTGCGTGCCACCATTCCATTCGAGTTCCGAATGGGGCAGCAAGTGCTGAGCGCCGGGACCTACACCGTCCATCATTCGGAGGGGTTGCTCATCTTGCGGGACGCAAACGGAGGCAAGGCGACGATGGGCCTGACGATTGCGACAGAACCCCCAACAGATTCCAGCACAGCCGTACTGGTGTTCCACCGTTACGGCGATACATATTTCCTCGGCGAAATATGGGTGCCGGGATATAAGATGGCGTGCGGCGTACTAAAAAGCTCGTTCGAGAAGGAGCTGGCCCGCCGCGGTCCCCCCGACGAAGATCCGAACATCGTTCTCCAAACCAAGTAGAGGACATTCGGCTTGAACGGCCAAACCGAGCCGCGACCGCCAGGAAGCGCCACCACGATTGCCGGTAGTCGTGGGTCCGTGGTAGCACTCCCTTGCGGTCGCGGCTCAGCTACAGCATCGTGCACGTACCGAGGAACGAGGGATTTTTTTTCAGTTCTCCGCCGGGATCTTCCATCTTCCGGTCTCGAACTCCAGATTGAAATTCTCGCCCAGGTACACCCGCCGCACTTCCGCATCCGCTCCCAGAGCTTCTGGAGTGCCCGCGCGAAAAATCTTTCCGTTGTTGATGATGTACGCCCGATCCGTTACCGCCAGAGTCTCGCGCACATTGTGATCCGTCACCAGGATGCCGATTCCCATATTCTTCAGATCGAAGATGATCCTCTGCAGCTCCAGCACCTGAATGGGATCGATACCGGAAAACGGTTCGTCCAAGAGAAGAAAACTCGGCTCAATCACCAGCGAGCGCGCAATTTCGACGCGCCTTCGCTCGCCGCCCGAAAGTGCGTAGCCTTTGTTATGCCGCACGGTCTCCAGGCCCAACTGCTCAATCAGCCGGTTCATCCGCTCGCGGCGCTCGCGCCCGCTCATGCGCAGCGTTTCCAGAATAGCCATCAGATTATCTTCCACGGTGAGCTTGCGGAACACCGAGGCTTCCTGCGGAAGATAGCTGATTCCGCGCCGCGCCCGCTGGTACATCGGCATCGATGTGATGTCTTCTTTGCCATCGCTGTTCGATACCAGCACCTGCCCCGAGTCCGGGCTGATGAGGCCCACAATGATGTAAAACGATGTGGTTTTGCCAGCCCCGTTGGGACCGAGCAACCCCACCACCTCGCCCTGCTTCACCCACAAGGAAACGTTATCCACAACCTTGCGGCCGCGGTAACTCTTCGAGATTTCGGCAGTTTGCAGGGTACGCATGGAAGCGGCTACTTCACCTTGCGGTGCAGAACACTCCTGGCGGGTTGAGCTTCTACTCCGTTCACCAGCAGCCTATCATCGTTCGAGAACCAGGTCAATTGTTCGCCTTGCGTGGTGCCCCGCAGGCTGTCTACAAATTTCGGGCGTCCCTCGCTCAGCACGACTTTATCCTCGTCCACAAAATACTCCACATGCTCCGACGTCCCGTCGCGGACGCGCCCGGGCGATGGCGAATGGATCTGCACCTTGCCGTTGGCGATGGCATGGTCGAGAGAAGAATCGTTGCTGTCGTTTCTTAGGAACGCGCGAATCTCCTTGGCCTTCACTTCCATGTTGGAACCGTCCGCGCGCGCCCGTTGCAGGCTGGCGCCGCCGGTATATTCGGCGATCCGCTTATTGTCGTCATACGACAACTCCGGCGCTTTCACAATAGTAAACACGCGAGGCGCTGGTGTAGTTGCTACATTTGTTGCGACATGTGTTGCGGGTTGTTTTGGATCTTTCCCGGTGGAATCGTCATCGTCCTTGGCCTTATCCAGCAACTGGCTGACCACGTGCCCGTGAGCTTTCAGCAAACCTTTGTCCCGGTCGATCTCCACCACGTCTGCTTCCAGCCGGTTCGCGCCCTGCCATAGCACCGCGTTCCCTTCATACCGCACTAGAAGATTGTTGTCGGTGGAAATCATCTTCTTAGCCCGCGCGTGAAGCGGCTCATTCTCGTCCAGCATGCCGCCGCCGGTGTCCTCTTCGCCGGCGCCTTTGTCCTGCTTCTTGTCCGCGCTGCTCTTGGCATCCTTGCCCTTGGCTTTGCTCTGGTCAGCGGGATCGTCGCTCGACTTCTTGTCCGGCAAGTGGGTGGAAGTTACATTGCCCTCCGCCGTAAAGTCGCCGGATTTCTGGTCCATGATGATCCGGTCAGCGTCGGCCGAGCCCTTGCTATCGGAGATGCGCGCCTTGCCCGTAAGATCGATGCGATTGTTCGGTTGATCCAGAAACGCGTGATCCGCCGTGGCCTTGCGGTCGCCCGCCTCGTAGCGAAAATTGTTGTATTGTTCCAGCTTGTCCAGATTCGAAGAATTCGGCAAAAATGTCGCGTACAGATCCTTGCTCCAGGTATACTCGGGCGCCGGCGCCTCCTTGGCGTCGGGCAACTTCGGTTTTACGGTTTTCGTCGTCACCGCATTGGAGCGGAACGATTGGATCTGGTTCTTCGGTCCATAGGCGATCGAAATACGCTCGCCGTTCATCCAGCGGTGCGGCTTCCCCGGGCTGTTGGGAATGAACTCCAGTGCGCCCGGCGACTGCGTGAGCATGGATTCGATCTCCTCGCCGCCCTCCCGCATCTTGGTCAGAATCACGTCGCTCTTCAATATCCGGGTGTCCGCCGGGTCGGCGCCCGGTTTGGTGACCGGCCTCGATTCCACCATGCCGTGCCCCATCACGTGCGCCATCGTCAAAATGCTGTCCACCGTGGATGTGTCGAATTCCAACTCCACGCGATCGCCGGTCATGGTGGTGATGGACGTATCGGCGGTGGAAACCAGCTTGGCCTGTTCCACTCCGGTCATCTTCTGGATTTGATTGTCGCCGTTGAAATCGATATTCAGAAAATTCGCCGCGTATTCCAGATTGCGCTGCGGACGCTGATCCGTACCGTGCGCTTGTACCGTTTCCACCCGCTTGATCTGGCCATGGTCGATGGTTACCGTAGCCGGCCCGGCATTGGTGGTCATCGTAGCGCGGGTCAGCCGAGACCACGGCGTGAGCACGACCTTGGACTCCTTTTCGTTGTAATCCACGTGCCCCGCTTCGATCTTCATGGGGATTGATTTCGGATCGATGCCGCGCCAGATCATTTCCACCTGGCTTCGCAGCTCCAGTTGGCCCGTGGACGGATCATAATTTGCTCCCACGGTCTGGCCTTCGCCGCGATCGAACTTAAACGTGGCCAGCCGGTCCGTATAGGCCTTGCCGGTTTTGATCTCCACGTGAACGCCCGAAGATTTAATCTTCATCAGTTTTCCGGGCGCCGGCGCCGGCTGATCCAGCGGCACTTTCATGGTGATCTCTACTTCACCGTCCGCGTACAGCATGCCCGCGTCCAGGTCCGCTTCGGCTTTGGCGCTGGTCACGTGATCGTATTCTTTGCCATCTTTATTCTGGATATCCAGCGTGACGCCGGAGAGATACTGTTTTCCCTCCACCTCCTGCAAGTCGTCGGCCTCCACGGTGACCACCGTCTTTTGATTCGATGTATGGGTGTACTTCCAGTGATGCGCTTTCCCGAGCGCTCCCGGCGGCAGCGCTACGGGTTTCGCGGGAGCGTTCCGCGCTTGCTGTTGCAAACGCGCGTAGTATGTTGCGCCCAGTCCCCAAAGAATTGCTAGAAAGGCCACCAGGAACAAAGGCCGCGCGTGTCGCATCGATACTTCCAGCATAAATGAAATCCAACCCACCGGTCGCTCACGCTCGCGGCTCAGTAAGCGCGTAACCGAACCGCGACCGTAAGGGAGTCGGTGCTTTTTTCATTCCAGCATACATAAATATTCGCCTCCGTATCAACGACTTACAAGAAAATATTGTCACTCCTCAACCGACTCTGCTAATATGATTGAGGCGAACGGGATTAACGTTCACCACTCAGCAACAACTAATCAACATTCAAGCTAGGAGGTTCCAAGTATGAATATTCGACCGCTCTATGACCGCGTGGTGGTCAAACGGATCGAGGAGAAAGAGAACAAAATCGGCGGCCTGTTCATTCCCGATTCGGCCAAAGAGAAGCCGCAGGAAGGCGAAGTAGTGGCCGTTGGAAAAGGCAAGCGCCTGGAAGATGGAAAGCTGGTTGCCCTGGACGTGCAGAAAGGCGACCGCATCCTGTTCGGCAAATATTCCGGCAGCGAGATCCGTCTGGATGGCGAAGAGTACATGATCATGCGCGAGGATGAGATCCTCGGAATTTTGGAAGGCGCCACCAAGTCCGCAAAGGTAGCGTAAGTTTTGAATTTTTTTGTTTTTACTTTTTGTTTTTGACTTTTAAGGAGAAATAAGGAATGCCAGCAAAACAGATTGTATACAGCGAAAATTCCCGCCAGGCGATTCTGCGCGGCGTCAACCAGTTGGCTGACGCGGTGAAAGTCACGCTTGGTCCCCGCGGCCGCAACGTAGTTCTTGAGAAAAAGTTCGGCGGCCCAACCATTACCAAGGACGGCGTCACCGTCGCCAAGGAAATTGAACTGAAGGATCCGCTCGAGAACATGGGCGCGCAGATGGTGCGTGAGGTTGCGTCGAAGACCTCTGACACCGCCGGCGACGGCACCACCACCGCAACCATTCTGGCGCAAGCCATCTTCCGCGAAGGCGTGAAGGCAGTTGCCGCGGGCGCGAACCCGATGGCTCTGAAGCGCGGCGTGGAGAAGGCCGTCGAGTTTATCGTTGAAGATGTAAAGAAGCTCTCCAAGCCCGTTTCCGGTGAAATGATCGCTCAGGTGGGTACCATTTCGGCCAACGGCGACACCACCATCGGCAACATCATCGCCGAGGCGATGAAGAAGGTCGGCAAGGACGGCGTCATCACTGTGGAAGAGTCCCGCACCATGGTTACCGAGCTCCAGACCGTGGACGGCATGCAGTTCGACCGCGGCTATCTCTCGCCCTACTTCATCTCCGATCCGGACCGCATGGAATGCGTGCTGGAAGATCCCTACATCCTGATCCATGAAAAGAAGATCAGCAACATGAAGGACCTTCTGCCGCTGCTCGAACAGATTGCCCGCGCCGGGAAACCGCTGCTGGTGATTGCCGAGGAAGTGGAAGGCGAAGCGCTGGCGACACTCGTGGTCAATAAGCTGCGCGGCACGTTGAATGCCTGCGCGGTGAAAGCCCCTGGCTTCGGCGACCGCCGCAAAGCCATGCTCGAAGACATCGGCGTTCTGACCGGCGGCCAGGCCATCTTTGAAGAGACCGGCATCAAGTTGGAAGGCGTGCAATTGAAGGATCTGGGCCGCGCCAAGCGCGTCACGGTGGACAAAGACAACACCACCATCGTGGACGGCGGCGGCAGCCAGAAGGCCATTGAAGCGCGCATCAAGCAGTTGCGTGCGCAGATCGATGAAACCACCAGCGATTACGATCGCGAGAAGCTGCAGGAGCGGCTGGCTAAGCTGGCCGGCGGTGTTGCGGTGATCAAGGTCGGCGCGGCCACTGAAACCGAAATGAAGGAAAAGAAGGCTCGCGTGGAAGACGCGCTGCACGCCACTCGTGCGGCCGTTGAAGAAGGCATCGTTCCGGGCGGCGGCGTGGCTCTGCTGCGCGCAGTCAAAGCACTGGACGGCCTGAAGGTCGCCGACGACGAACAGATCGGCGTCAACATCGTAAAGCGGGCTTGTGAAGAGCCGGTGCGCCAGATTGTGGGCAACGCGGGTTACGAAGGCGCCATCGTGATCGAGAAGATTCGCGGCAACAGCGACGCCAACTTTGGCTTCAACGCGGCCACGGCGCAGTACGAGGATCTGGTGAAGTCGGGCGTAATCGATCCCACCAAGGTCACTCGTTCGGCGCTGCAGAACGCTTCCTCCATCGCGGCTCTGATGTTGACCACCGAAGCCATGATCGCGGAGATCCCGGAGAAGAAGTCGGCAGCGGCACCGGGCGGCGGGCCGCATGGTCCGGATATGGATTACTAAGAAGAATTCAAGAATCCAGGAATTCAGGAAGTCAGAATGTGGAGTGCCCGCCCTTCGGGGCGGGCCTTTTTTATTTGCGCCATGCAATGACGTGGCGCACGCACTCGTGCGTGCAGCGTTCACACTCGTGTGTGAACGCCTGGAACATACTCGTTGGAGCTTTTTATTTACCGCCGCGGCGGTTCCATTCGAACAGAACGATACCGGCCGCTACTGAGACGTTCAGCGATGAGATAGCGCCAGCCATTGGAATGCGCACCAGCACGTCACAATGCTTCTTCACCAGTTGGTGAAGGCCGTGGCCTTCGCCGCCCAATACCAGCACCGTCGGCCTGGCATAATCGGTTTCGCTGTACAGGTCCGTGGCGCGTTCATCCAAACCATAAATCCAGAACCCTCTCGCTTTGAGCGTCCCCAGCGTTTGCGTGACATTGCCTATGCGTACCACCGGCAAATGTTCCAGCGCGCCGGCGGCCGCTTTCGCCACCGTCTCCGTGAGCCCGGCCGCGCGGCGATCCGGAATCAGAACCGCCGCGGCGCCCGCCGCATGCGCGGTGCGGATGATGGCGCCCAGGTTGTGCGGATCTTCCACGCCGTCCAGCACCACCAACAACTGCGCGCCGGCGGAAATTTGATCCAGATCGGCATAGCGCTCCGCCGCGCCGAACCCGAGCACGCCCTGATGCGCCGCGCTGTTCGACGCCCGGTCCAGCGCTTCTCGCGGCTCAAACCGCACCGGCACGCGGCGCTCCCGCGCCAGATCGATGATCTCCTGCAGCCGCGGCCCGCCCGCCCCGCGCGCAATCAGAATCCGATCCAGCTCGCGCCCCGCGCGCAACGCCTCGCGCACCGGATGGATTCCCGCCAACACACTGCTCGCTCCCTTTTCGTGTTTCGTCTGCTGCTCCTCGATTCTGGTAGAATCCCAGTATGCTCGATGCCGCGCTAGAAGAACGCCGCCCCGAGATCCCGGACAAGCTTTATTTTCGCATTGGCGAAGTGAGCCGCTTGGCGGGAATAAAACCGTACGTCCTGCGGTTCTGGGAAACCGAGTTTTCCTCTCTGGGCCCCAAGAAATCGGGCAAGGGTCATCGGCTGTATCGCCGCAAAGACGTGGAACTGGTGCTGGAGATCAAGCGGCTGCTGTACGAGAAGCGCTACACCATTGAGGGCGCGCGCAAATATCTGGATACCCGCACGCGCGAGGCAGTTCCACGCTCCTCTGACGGCGCCGCGAAAAAAACCGGCCGCTCGCAAGGCGACCTGTTCCGCGACCCGGCTCCCGTGCTGCAACAGATTCGCAAAGAGCTCGCCGAACTACTGGAACTTCTGCACTAGCCAAGCCAAGTTGTAACACTCACACTCAGCCCCCGCGAGTCGATAAGAAAAGTGGGCATCTCCATGATCCGGCTCACGCGCATCAACCATGTTCCGTTGGTTTTGAATGCGGATTTGATCGAACACATTGAGATTACGCCGGATACCGTGATCGCCATGACCAGCGGCCAAAAATTCATGGTGCTGGAATCGGCGGACGAAGTTGTCCGCCGGGTAATCCAGTTCCGCCGATCCATCTTGAGTCGTGAGGAACCGGCGGTAGTCCGCGCCGAACCGCTGTCCGAGGACGAGGTGGCATAGACCTGACATAGCCGACTGACATGGCGGACACACCCAAAACCGAATCACCCAAAACCGAGGTAGCCAAGCCCGGTAAGGGCAAACCGGAGGCCAACAAAGCCGCGGGTTCACGCCCGGACTTTGCCACGATCGGCGGCATCGCCCTGGCGGTAGGCGGAATTGTGGGTGGTCTGCTGATGGAGGGCGGCAAAATAAAAGACATCTCCCAGATCACCGCCGCGATCATCGTGCTGGGAGGCACCTTGGGCGCCGTGATGGTAAGCACTCCCCTCTCTGTGCTCAAGGGCGCCATTCTGCGCATGGTCCACATCGTCTTGGACAAAACCCAGCCGCCCGATGCAGCGATAGAAGAACTCATCGGATACGCCACCAAGGCCCGCAAGAACGGATTGGTCTCGCTCGAATCGGAAGCCATGAATATCCAGGATCCGTTTCTGAAAAAAGCGCTAACGCTGGCCGTGGACGGCACCGATCTGCAAGAGATACGCAACATGATGCAGCTCGATATGGACATCACCGACAGCCGCGCCCAAGCCGAAGCCAAAGTGTTTGAATGCGGCGGCGGCTATTCACCCACCATCGGAATCATCGGCGCGGTGATGGGGCTGATCCAGGTGATGAAGAACCTGGCCAACATCGAGGAAGTGGGGCACGGAATCGCCGTGGCATTCGTAGCCACGGTCTACGGGGTCGCGCTGGCCAATATTTTTCTGCTGCCGGCCGCCGCCAAGATCAAATCCCGCATCGAACGGGAAACAGAGTTGAAAGAACTCAAACTGGAAGGAGTGATCGCCATCGTGGAGGGTTTGAATCCCAAGTTGATTCGCAGCAAGTTGGAAGCGTACAAATACGACGCAACTCCCGCTGCCGGGGATATCAAGGAGAAAAAGGCGCCGGCCGCTGCGTCCAAACCGGCCGCGGCCAAGAGTTAACCTCGCCCCGAATTATCCATGGCCCGCAAGAAAAAACACGAGGAGCACGTCAACCACGAACGCTGGCTGGTTTCCTACGCCGATTTCATAACCCTGCTGTTTGCCTTTTTTGTGGTGATGTTCGCCACCTCCCAGACCGACAAGAGCAAAGCGCAGGCCGTCTCCGATTCGGTGAAGAAAGCGCTCGAGGGACAATCGTTCGACAGCATGGTCAAGGTGATTCTGGGCGGCACCGTGGACCATACCGGGCAGGGCAACGCGCAAAAACATGGCCCCGGCGGAGATAAGGCCAAGCCCGACGACAAGAAACCGCCGCCCGCGGTGGTGGAGCTTATGCCCTCGCTCGATGTTTTGACCAAACAATTGGCGCCCGAAATCAAGAGCGGCAAGATCGAAATCAGCATGGTTCCGCGCGGGTTGGCCATCAGTTTCACCCAAGCGGCATTGTTCCCCTCCGGCGAAGATGAAATCGCCCCGGACACATACTCCAGCATCCAAAGGGTGGCTGACGCTATGCAAAAGATCCCCAATCCCGCGCGAATGGAGGGCCACACCGATGCTCTTCCAATCCACAATTCACGCTTCCGCAGCAACTGGGAGCTGTCGGCGGCGCGCAGCATCGCGCTGCTTGAAGCGCTCACCAGGTTCGGCGTGGCCAAAGACCGGCTCTCCATCGCCGGCTACGCTGACACCAATCCGGTGGAGGACAACGACACAGAAAAAGGCCGCGCTAGAAACCGGCGTGTGGACATCATCATCCTGAATGAGACGGGACTGAAGGGGGAACCGGAGAAGATGCAGCAATCGGTAAGCCCGAAGCCGCCGGCCGCGAGCGGTGCTGAACCCGCCAGGAAGTGACTCCGCTTCCGGATGCTATCTTCCCCAATCCGCCAATTGCTGCAGAATCTGTTGTGCCGCTTTCTGGCCCGCGCTTTTCTTGGACAGGCCTTCGGCGCGGCTCACCCAATCCCGGCCCAATCGCACCTCCACCAGAAAGGTCTTGGCGTGCTCGGGACCGCGTTCTTCGACGATGGAGTAACGCGGCTGCGGCAGCTTCAAGGCCTGCGCCATCTCCTGCAACGCGCTTTTGTGATCGGTGAGCTGCGCTCCTTCCTCAGGCAGATGAGCCTCGCCGACGATTTGCTGAACAACGAACAAACGTACCGGTTCTATGCCGGCGTCCAGATAGAGTGCCGCGATGAGCGCCTCCAGGGCGTTCGCCAGCAGCGCCTTCTTTTCCCGGCCGCCGCTCATTTCCTCGCCGCGTCCCAGCAGCAGGTGATGCCCCAACTGCAGCCGCAACGCCACCTGGTGCAGGTGCGAAGCGCTCACCAGGTGAGCTTTGAGCTTTGAGAGGCGCCCTTCCGGAAACGCGGGGTGCTGGGCAACCAATGCCTCGCTGACCAGGAAGCCAAGGATAGCGTCTCCCAGAAACTCGAACTGCTCGTTATCGGTGGCTGGATCTTCCTCGGTCTTTTCGTAGACCCGCGACTTATGCGTGAGGGCCCGTTCCAGCAACTCCCGATTCTGGAAGGGATGCCCGAGAACTTCCTCGAGGGTTGTGAGGGGCGCGCTCATCGCCGGCCACAGAACCTGTTACTGCGCGCCGGGAGGCTTCGATCCGGCAGCCTTCCGCTTGGCCGTTTCGTCCTTTTTGGCTTGCGCTATGGCTTTGACCTGCGCACTGGCGTTGGGCATATTGATGGCTTTGTCGAAAGCATCCGTGGCGTCATCGAACTTGCCCCAATCTTCATAGGCTTGGCCCATGCGCACATAGGTGGCCGCGTCGGGAGTAGCCTGCACCGCCAGCGCCTGCTTGAAGTCCGCGATGGCGTCGTCGTACTTCTTGCGCAGCGTCGCAGTCTGCCCCAGAGCTTCGTAAGCCTGGGCTTGCACATCCTTCTGGACGCCCTCCCACTGCGCGTCGGTGATATCGGCGCGAGGCTTGCGCATATCTTTGGCATCCTCCAAGGCAGCTTTCGCGTACTTGTCGGCCTTAGCGAGTTTTTCCTCCTTGTCGAGATCGAACTCGCGCGTGTGACGGGCTGTTTCGCCGGCCAGCGTTACCAGCGCGAAAGCGTTCTTGGGATCCGCTTCAAGCAAGCGCTCGCCGTAAAAAACCACCTGCGCGAAATCGCCTTTGCGTTCTTCCAGCTGCAAGGCGTCCTGCAGCAGAAAAATCTTGAACTCGGTGTCGGCGAAGTTGGTGAGCACATTTTCGATGGCCGCAATCCGCGCGTCCGGATCGGTGGCCGCCTGCCAGGCCTTCAACGCTTCTAATTCCTTCTGCGATTTCGGCTTGGGCAGGTTCTGCGCCCACAGCGCCGAACCTATCAGAATCAGTACGCCGCATAGCGGCAGATATGTAAGTCTCTTGTTCATTCCAGCTCCTATGATGCAAAAATCTTGGCCGAGCGGCATATTTGCTTCGCCGTCCCGGCGCGCTACTTGTTTTTATTGAAGGGCTGAGCCAGCCCCTTCTCGGCGGCGGTCCTGACTGTGGCAGGCGCGCCGTCGATCGCCAGCACTGAGCGGTAGTTCTTCTCGGCCTGGTCACGCTCGCCGGCGGCATCCGCAAGCCGGCCCAGGTACAAATAGGCCCATGACATAGTCTCCTTGTCGGGGGAAAGTTCTAACGTCTTTTGAAATAGTTTTTCGGCCAGTTCGGGATCCTTTTGCAGAGCCGCGATTCTCGCCAATCCATAATACGCCTTTGCGTGCAGCCCGTCAGCGCCGGCCTGCTCCAAAACGCGCAGGTAACGCAGGCGGGCTGGGTCCAGATCGCGCTTGCCGTAAAGTTCTTCGGCTTCCTGCAGGGTCTTGGCGGCGCCGGTCAGCGCGGGCTCGGGAAGGGGCTGCGCGTGTTTCGCTTTTATCACCGCGGCTTCTTTTGCGAATTGCACATTCTGCAGCCGCTTGTCTTCGCGATCCAGGTCGATCTGGCCTACCAGGTCCACAAAATAAAACCGGATGGAGTCAACCTGCTTTTCGTACCCTTGCAGGCCCTCCGCGAAGGCCGCGGTAAGCACGAAGCCGTCGCTCAGATCCTGGCTCAACAGCGCATGACGCTTCTCCTCGCCGTGAGCCAGCCGCGTCTCCACGGCCTTGATCAGGCATTCGGTGGAGAACAGCAGGAAGTCGTCCTTATAAGCATCATCCAGCGCCGGCGCCGGCGCGGCGAATTCGGCCAACCCCTTCAGCCGGCTCAGCTGCTCGAAATGCCGCAGCGCCAGGGGGTCCAGCAGATAGTGCAGATAAGCGTGCCGGATCTCCTCGATCTGCGGCTCGGATGAGGGCGTAACCACCACGAAATAGTCGTCCTTGTAGCTGCGGCTCTGAATCTGATTGGGAGCGCCCAGAGGATCCACATAGATCTGGAACCGGCGCCCATAGAAACCGCTGGTGGGATTGCGCAGATAAGCGTTCGCTTCGAGCAACGCCTGCGCGATGCCGCCGTGATAGGCCGCAATCATTTGTTCGTAAGCGGGCTGGGACCGTTTCCAAAGCTCCGCGATATTCGCCTCGCGGTAAAAACCGGCGATAAGGGCATTGAGACCTTCCAGCTTCCGGACATCGCGCGGAAGCTCTTCCGGCTGCATGCGGGATTGAAAATCGGGTGGTCCCTCGGTTGTGAGAGCGAAGGAGATGTATTGGCTGAGCTCGGCGTCTGCGTTGGCCTGCCGGTGCGCCTCAAAAAATTTCTTCAGCGCCTCCACGCTCTCCAGATGTTTCGAAGCGATGCTTTCGCGAACCTGTTGCCGCACCTGCGGAAGGCAGCGCATTTTATCGCCGGCGCCCGCCGGAAGCCAGCAACTGCCGCCGGATTCCAGGCCGGCATCATAGCCGGCGGCGTTGATGGCCGCCAGCACCGTGAACAAATTCTGGCTGCCATCCAACTGGCCCTCAGAAGCGCGAGGTTTGGTCTGGGCGAGTGCGACGGCGGAGATAGTGATGATTAATAGGGGACGAATCAAGAGCTGCCTGCCCTATATTGTAACCGGGGAAGGTCACTCCTGGCATGTGTCCGGTTGTCCGTAATCTGTGCCCGTGTTTTTGACGAACTTTTCCACCGCCGCGCGGCACGGCTTCATCTTGTTCTCCTGCCACGCGGTACGAATGCAATCGATCTCGGCCTTCGATAAATGCCACGATAGCGACGGCATCCTGGCCGAACAGGCGCAATCGTAGGGAGCATAGCGGAAGACCACGCTGTGGATTTTCACGCCGCGAGCCCGGATGCTTTTCATGACGGCCCAGGATTCCGCCTGGTTCCGAAGCGTCTGGCCGGTGCCCCGCACACTCAGCATTACGCTGAGGGGAACGGTGAGCTGATACATCCAATGTTCGTCGGCGCTAACCGCCTCCTCGTCTTTCGGGAAGCTGACAATTTGGATTAGAAGAATTTCCGGAATATCCGTGAGCTGGCTCTGGCCTTCCCAGGCATCTTTCCCGACACCTTGGCGAAGCCAGGTGTTCAGCGCCGTCAATCCGTAATTGTCATAGTATCCACCGTCCACAAGATATTCGGAAAGGCAATCCAGGCGCGCTCGCGCGGCCGGTGAGACAAACGGGAAGGTGGCTGACATCCGCACCGCGGTTTCCACGTTGGCGTCCTGATTGGCGCATTGTTTATGGAAGCTGCGCATGCCGCCGCGCAAAGACTCCACTTCCTGGGAATCGTCTGGAAACGCCGAGTTGGTGAACACCAACGGGCGCGCCGCGGTGGCCATTGTGGCATTGAACATAATCACCGGAAAGTTCCTGGCCACGTTGGCTGCCAGATCGTACAGATCGGCATTCCTGGCCTCGCCGTGAATGGCGAAGGACTCCTCCAGCGCTCCTCCGCGATCCCGAATGAGACGAAAGGCCACGTCTTCCAGGCTGGATTTAACCGCGCGTTGAATGCTTCGCTGGGCATCAGGGTTTCGCGCGGATATCCCCGCAGAGACGCCGCTCACCACGGCAACCCTGGAATCGAAGAGATCTCCAAGATCCTCTTTGAGGCCCGTCAGAACTCGAGCCGTCCAGCCCGCGGCATGGATCCCACCCCCCGCGGCCGACACCAGAATCATGCGGGGCTGGAAGCGCGGTAAGCGAATAACCTGATAGGGCGTCAGCAATCGTGCGTTGCGGTTTTTGATGTCGTGCGTGTTGTAGTAGGCATCCGATCCAAACACAATCGAGAGAATGACCAGGCCCGCGCCAAGCACCGCCAAAAGTGGTGCGCGGTAACGATCCAGCCAGTACGCCAGGACAGCAATGAACCACAAAGCACCCGTGGTAAGTCCGATAACCCGAAAAATCGTCGGCGGTGAATGCCGGTCTCAGCGCGACAGAAATGCCGTGCTGAAGAGCGCAGGATAAGCAGCAAGCAGCGCGCGGCGAGTCACCATTATTTCTCCCTAACGGCTGACTAATACCGCGTATTATACCGGATTTTTGCCCGGGAGACCGGTTAATGGCTGTCCGCGCGCCGATTAATTCTGCGTAACGCTTACTACCTGGCCGTTATCCAGCCGGACGGTGCCAAGCTGCTTGCCTTTGGACCAATACTGGCAGATTTGCACCATGTGGCCCTCGTCGGGAATAGTGACCGTGGATTCGGGCGCCCCGAGCGCTGAGACCAGTTCCTGTTCGGATGCCCCTACATGAATACCGGCCAGTTCTTCCGCGGTGGGTTCCTTGCGCGGAGGTTCCTGATATGCAAGCACCGGTTCAGGCGGATTAATAGCGGCATATTGCGCGGTCGAGCGGTGCTGGGCGAAACCTCCGTGTCGCGACGGTGTGGGCCCGCCACCCGCTGAAGAGCCGCCGAGCGATGGCATCCCGCCGCCTCCTCCACCCTGAGGAGCAGCAGGCGCGATCCGTGGCGCTGCCTCAGCTTCCGGCCTGGCCAATGTCTTGGTATTGGCGCTCGCGGCCTTCTTGGTGCTGGTGTCCGTCTGGCCGAAAATCTTCGTAATGGCGTTGCTCAGCGGTTTTCCGGCAGCGGTGCCAACGGTGGCGCCCGATGCGGCGGCCGCATGTTCGGCCAGGCTTTGCGCCTGCGCGCCGGCGGCCAAGAATAAGCTTCCCAGTAATGCTATAGGAGCAAGCGAACGCATGGATTTCTCCCTCTATTGGAATCGTAAGGGCGGACGGTCTTTCGCGCCAGCGGGGAAAGGACTTAGCACCCTAAGGAAAAGGTACTGGGAAGACAGTAGGTGCGCAGCCCATGACCGAGCCGGTGCCTTCCCCCTCGCGCTCCCAGTATCCTATTAGCTTGTGACTGAATTCGACGTGGTTGGAGTCGGCCTCAACGCCACCGACACCCTGATCCTGCTGTCGCACTTTCCCGCCTACGCGGGTAAGGTGGCGTTTGATCGCGAGATCCTGAGCCCCGGCGGCCAGGTGGCCAGCGCCATGGTGACCTGCGCCAAGCTGGGCCTCAAGGTCAAATATATCGGTACGGTGGGGGACGACCAGCGTGGCCGCATTCAGCTGCAGAGTTTGCGCGAGAGCGGCATCAACCTGGATGATCTGGAGGTCCGCAAAAATTGCGCCAACCAAACCGCCTACATCCTGATCGATCAGACAACCGGGGAGCGGACCGTTCTTTGGCAGCGCGATGAATGTCTGCGGCTGGAACCGGAGAGCATTACTCCTGAAAAAATTCTTAGCGCGCGCCTGCTGCACATAGATGCCCACGACACCCCCGCCGTGGCGCGGGCCGCTGAGATCGCCCATCATCATCACATCCCGGTTACCGTGGACGTGGATACCATCTACCACGGTTTTGACCGGGTGCTGCCGCTGGTGGATTATCTGGTGGCCAGCTCTGAGTTTCCAGTGCAATGGACGCATGAGCGGGACCCCTTTCGCGCGCTCGAAATGATCCAGGAGGAGTATCACATCCCGGTTGCGGCTATGACCCTGGGCGCTCTGGGTGCGCTGGCGCGAAAAGATGGACGCTTCGTTTATTCACCCGCTTTTGTGGTCAACTGCGCCGATACCACCGGCGCCGGCGACGTGTTTCATGGCGCGTTTTGTTATGCTGTTCTTGAGAACATGGCCCTGCGGGACGCGCTGGAGTTCTCGAATGCAATGGCGGCTTTGAACTGCACAGCTCTGGGCGCACGCGGCCGCATTTCCACTGTCGAAGAGGCGCGCGCGCTATTGTTTCGAGGCGAGCGGCGTTCGCATCCCGACTACGAGCAGTACCGCTAGGAGCATGCGGGCATGATTCCTCTCCGGTCCTCCGAGCGCCACTATACACCCTCCACGGTTACGCTCTTGTTGATCGTCGCCAACGTGCTGGTATTTTTGTACGAGCTCAGCCTCGGCCTGAATAGCCGGCCAATGAACCGCTTCATCATGACTTACGGCGTCGTTCCCGACCAACTGCGCCCCGTCACCATAATTACCTCCATGTTCATCCATGGCGGATTCCTGCACATTCTGGGAAACATGTGGTTCTTCTGGATCTTCGGACGCGGCGTGGAGGATATTCTGGGTCACGCAAAATTTCTGATCTTTTATTTCGTCTGTGGAATCGCCGCGGGAGTGGTTTACATTGCCGTCAATTCCAATTCCCCGGTGCCCACCGTGGGCGCCAGCGGCGCTATTGCCGGAGTGATGGGCGCATATCTGGTCAAATTTCCGCGCGCGCGCATTGTGACCCTGATCCCCATCTTTTTCTTCTTCACCACGCTCGACATCCCGGCTGCATTTTTGCTGCTGTACTGGTTCGCCATTCAGTTCTTCAGCGGAGTGGGCGCGGTAGGATATTCGGCAGCCTCTAACGGCGATGTGGCCTGGTTCGCCCACGTCGGCGGATTCCTGGCGGGCATGGGTCTTATTCTGCTGATGGCGCCCCGCCAGCCGCGTTACCAACAGTGGTCATAAAATGTTTCAGCAGGTAAATCTCGCATCGGCTGGCATCGAGAAACCGCTCGACGTTCTGGCTATCGCCGCCCATCCCGACGACGTGGAGCAGACCTGCGGCGGCACGCTGATCCGCATGGCCGAGCTGGGCTACCGCACCGGCGTGCTGGATCTCACCGCCGGCGACATGGGCAGCCGCGGAACGCCAGAAATCCGGCTCACCGAAGCCGACGCGGCCGCGCGCGAAATGCTCTTGGCCTGGCGCGGCAACATGCATCTTCCCGATGCGCGCCTCGAAAATACCGTGAGCGTCCGCATGAGCCTGGCCGCCGAGATCCGCGCGCTGCGCCCCCGCGTGGTCATCCTGCCTTATTGGGAAGCGCGCCATCCGGATCATTACCGCGCTTCCGAGATGGGCTTCGAAGCGTGCTTCCTGGCCGGTTTGAAAAAGTTGGATGAGGAAACCCAGCCGCATCGCCCCGCGAAAATCTTATATTCATCGCTCTACGCCAACGTTACGCCGTCATTCGTGGTGGATATCTCCGCTCAATTCGAGCGCCGCATGGCTGCTCTGTTCGCCTATGACTCGCAATACGGCGAACAAACGCAAGGATCGGATCTTTTTCCCCAGCAGCTGGAGATCCGGGAACGCCTCGGCGCCATCGCGCGCTTCTACGGCAATCTCATCGGCGTGAAGTACGGCGAACCGTTTGTAGTGAAGGAAGCCATGCGCGTGGATGATATCACTGCCATGGGCGTGCGCAGCTTGTAGCAATTACTTTCGCACATTTTGAGCGATGGACCGCATCTACAGTAGGAGTCATAATGTCTAACGTTTTTCTACGCGTCTTGGCCGCGCTTGCAGTGCTGAGCGCGCCCTTATTCTGCCAAACCGTTACAACGGTAGCCGGCAATGGCAGCGTCGGCAATTCCGGCGATGGCGGCCCGGCCACCAGCGCAGCCATCGGTGAACCTCATGGTGTGGTGGTGGACCAGGCCGGCAACATCTACATCGCGGATGTGATCTTTAACTTCATTCGCAAGGTGAACACCAGCGGCATCATTTCCACATTCGCCGGCGGCAACATAATCAACCTGGGCGATGGCGGCCCCGCCACCAACGCCAGGCTCGACTTCACGCCGGCCGTCCACGCCGGTCTCGCTGTCGATAAGGCCGGGAATCTATATATCGCCGACACCGGCGACATGCGCGTCCGCAAGGTAGACGCCGCCACAGGAATAATCACCACCGTGGCCGGCAACAGCACCAGCCTCGGCCTGGGAGGCTTTTCCGGCGATGGCGGACCGGCCACCGGCGCCGCGCTCAATTCTCCCGATGGCGTGGCCATAGATAGCGCCGGAAACATCTATATCGCCGACAACGGAAACCAGCGCATCCGCAAGGTGGATACGTCCGGGAACATCTCTACCTTCGCCGGCATCGGATTCGTCACCGGCTCCGACTCAGGAGACGGAGGATTGGCCAAGAACGCCGAATTGACCAGCATTTCCGACGTCGCCGTGGATAACGCCGGCAATGTGTACATCGCCGATCAGGAGCACATCCGCCACGTCAACACGTCCGGAATCATCAATACCGTAGCGCATGGGTTCTTCGGCACCTGCACTTCAACTCCCCAGCCGGTTGCGAATTCTGACGTCGCGGCCACTGGCTTGGCCGTCGATAGCTCCGGCGATTTGTTTATCGCCGATAGACTGGCCGAATGCATTCAGGAACTCAGCAATGGCACAGTCACCACCGTGGCAGGATTCACCATTACTTCCAATATCGGTGAACCGTGGGCCGTGGCGTTAGATAGCAGTCAAAATCTTTATATCGCGGAGGGTAGCAATATTCTGAAAGTGGGCGCCACCATCACCCCGCCCGCCAATCCGCCCAGCTTCACCGAAAGTGGGGTAGTGAGCGGCGCCAGCTTCGCGCCAGGAGGAGTGGTTCCGGGCGAGATCGCCACCATCTTCGGCTCGAATCTCACCTCTACCACCGGTATTCTCGAAACGTCGGCGTTGCCCCTGCCCGACCAGTTCCAGAATGTCTCAGTGACGGTCAACAGCGTTCCAGCTCCGATTTTCGCCGTGGATAACGTGAACGGGCAGCAACAAATCAATTTTCAGGTTCCCTGGTCGACGAAATCCGTGGCCAGAATCCAGGTCACCAATCGCGGCGCAGCCAGCTCCGTTGTTTTAGCTCCGGTGCAACTCGCGCAGCCGGCCATCTTCAACTACAGCGCGGGCGGCGATGTCTTCGGCGCCATCCTCCATTCCAATTTCAGTCTGGCGAACACCGCCGATCCCGCCAAGCCGAGCGAGACGGTGCTCATTTACTGCACCGGCCTGGGCTTGGTCAGCCCGCTTCCGGCGGACGGCGTGGCCGCCACCGGACAGAAGACCATGAATGCGCCCACCGTTACCATCGGCGGCGCGAACGCGCCAGTCAGCTTCAGCGGACTGGCCCCCGGTTTCGTCGGCCTCTATCAAGTGAACGCCCAGGTCCCGGCCAGCGTCAAGGCCGGAAATCAGCCGGTGGTTCTCAGCATCGCCGGCGCCATGAGCAAATCGGTCCTGTTGCCGGTGAAGTAAGGCTGCACAAAAAACCCGAAGACGCGTGAAAAATCAGTTGGCAGGCGAAAGCGCCTGCCCCACGTTGGCCCGAGTGGGGCAGGCGCTTCCGCCTGCCAACCCGCGTCTTCAACGGAGTCGCTCCAAATATTTTCCGCAGCCCTACAATGGAATGTTTCCATGCTTCTTGCGCGGCATGGTATCCACTTTTGTCCCCAGCATCCGCAGCGCGCGGATCACCTTGGGACGCGTCTCTCGCGGCTCGATCACGTCGTCGATGAATCCGCGCTCCGCCGCCACAAACGGATTGGCGAACCGTTCCTGAAACTCCTCTATCTTCTGTTTACGCGCGGCATTTTTATCTTCAGCCGCGGCCAGCTCCCGGCGGTACACAATGTTCACCGCACCCTCGGCCCCCATCACCGCGATCTCCGCCGTGGGATAAGCAAAATTGACATCGGTCCGCAGATGCTTCGACCCCATCACGCAGTAAGCGCCGCCATACGCTTTGCGCGTGATCACGGTGATTTTCGGCACCGTTGCCTCGGCATACGCGTAGAGCAGTTTCGCGCCGTGCCGAATAATGCCTCCAAACTCCTGATCGGTCCCCGGAAGAAATCCGGGCACGTCTTCAAAAGTCAGGATCGGAATGTTGAAGGCGTCGCAAAAACGCACAAAGCGCGCGCCCTTCACCGACGAATTGATATCCAGGCATCCGGCCAGAAACGCCGGCTGATTGGCGACTATTCCAATGCTACGCCCATCCATGCGCGCGAAGCCGACCACGATGTTCCGCGCCCAGTGCTCATGGATCTCGAAAAATTCCGCGTCATCCACCACGCGATGAATAATGTCCTTGATGTCATATGGCAGGTTCGATTCGGCCGGAACCACGGTATCGAGCGAAGGATCCACGCGGTCGATCGGATCGCTCGACGCCCGCACCGGAGCATCGTCGCGATTGTTCTGGGGCAAATAGGAAAACAACTCGCGGATCGTTCGCAGACACTCCGCATCGTCGGGAGCCATGAAGTGCGCCACGCCGCTGATGGAATTGTGCGTCTCCGCGCCGCCCAGCTTTTCCTTGGTCACGTCTTCATGAGTGACGGTCTTGATGACATCGGGACCGGTGACGAACATATGGCTGGTATGCCCCACCATGAAAACAAAATCGGTGAGCGCGGGTGAATAAACAGCGCCGCCGGCGCAAGGCCCCATGATGGCCGAGATCTGCGGTATCACCCCGCTCGAGAGCGTGTTACGCAGAAAAATATCGGCGTAACCGGCGAGTGAAAGCACGCCTTCTTGGATGCGCGCGCCCCCGGAATCGTTCAGCCCGATCACCGGCGCGCCGGTCTTGAGCGCCAGGTCCATAATCTTGCAGATTTTTTGCGCGTTCGCTTCCGAGAGCGACCCTCCAAAAACCGTGAAATCCTGGGCGAAAACATACGCCAGCCGCCCGTGGATGCGGCCGTAGCCGGTGATGAAGCCGTCCCCATCGATCACCTGCTCGTCCATGCCGAATTCGCGCGAACGATGCCGGACCAGCTTGTCCATTTCCTCGAAGGTACCCTCATCGAGCAGCAGATCGATACGCTCGCGCGCCGACAACTTGCCTTCCTGGTGCTGCCGCCGCGTGCGCTCCTCACCCCCGCCCGCGTCAGCATTAGCGTGGCGGCGCCGGACTTCAGCAAATCGATCAATAGACATGAATTTCAGGATACAGCAGAGGCAGAAAGGCGCTGGCGCACGAACCGAAGAACTGAAGAACCGAAGAACCGGTTTATTCCGCGTAGTAGCCGGTGCGCGCCCGCAATTCGGCCAGCGGATATTTTTTCCGCGCCGCTTCGGTGAGCGCTATGCCGACGTGCCGGAATGTTCCCGGCGTCGCTGCCGGCTCGTGATAAGCCAGCATATACCGGCTGCGAATGCGCGTGATCATTTCATTGAAGGACTGTCCGGCGTTCTCCGCCTTCACCCATTCGCCGCCGGTCTCGTCCGACAAATGCATCACATTCGCCGGCGTGAGGTCGGGATTGGGAAACATGCGCGGCATCGGCGGTTTGGGCTCAATGGCGTGTCCGGTCACGATGGCGTTAAATACCGTGTCGGCTTTGTTAAGCTCGCGGATCACTTGTCCGTCGGTAAGTTGATAACTCATGCTGAGATTGTCGGTGAGGATCAGGATCGCACGGCTGCCGCCCGGCCCGGCGTGCGCCTGCATGTAATGCGCGGCGTCCACCACCGCGGTGTTTATCTGAGTGGTGTTGCCGACATGGTGATCCTTGACCGCCCGCGATATCTGCCGCGCTGTTTCCGCCAGATTGTCGCTGAAGTCCTGATGAATTTCGCTGGTTTTGGCGAACACCATGATGGCCACGCGGTCGCCCGGACGGAGATGATTGAGCGCCTGGCGCGCGGTTTCGGAAATCAACTCGATGTTTTTCTGCATGCTGCCGCTGATATCCAGCAGCAGGAGCAGATTCAACTGCTCGTCTCCGTTGCTGAAGGAAACCACCGTCTGCGGCTGTCCTTCATCGGTAACTACGAAATCTTCCTTGGCCAATCCCTTCACCAGATCCTTGTTCTCGGTGACCAGCACATCCAAACGAACGTCTGCCACGCCGGCCTTGAAGAGGGGAACGTCCGAACTCTGCGCGGAGAGAGGCGATACCATGAAAAGTGTCGAGATGAAGAACATCATTATCGGCACGGCCGGCCACATTGACCACGGCAAGACCGCTTTGGTGCGAGCCCTCACGGGCATCGACACGGACCGGCTGAAGGAAGAAAAGCAGCGTGGGATTTCCATTGATCTGGGATTCGCGCACCTGAAGCTCTCAGAGAATCTGCGCCTCGCTTTTGTAGACGTTCCCGGCCATGAAAGGTTCATCAAAAATATGCTGGCCGGGGTGGGCGGCATCGATCTCGTTCTCTTTGTTATAGCTGCGGATGAGTCCATCAAGCCGCAGACGCGCGAGCATTTCGACATCTGCCGATTGTTGGACATTCGGAATGGCATCATCGTACTCACTAAATCGGATCTTGCCGACCCGGACTTTATCGAGCTGGTCCGGCTGGAAGCCGACGAATTCGTGCGCGGATCGTTTCTCGAAGGTTCCCCCGTTGTCGCCGTCAGCTCCACCACCGGCGCGGGGCTCGCGGAATTGCGCGCCGAGATCGAAAAGTTAGCCGCTTCCATTCGCGAAAAAGACTCCTCCCACTATTTTCGCTTACCGATCGACCGCGCTTTCTCCATGCGCGGCTTCGGGACCGTGGTCACCGGAACGCTGGTCTCAGGAACCGTGCGCCTGGAGCAGGAAGTGGATCTCCATCCGTCCGGCCGGCGCAGTCCGCGTCCGCGGCATCCAGGTGCACGGATCGAGCGTGGCCCAGGCGAACGCCGGCCAACGAACAGCTTTGAACGTCGCCGGCGTGGAAACATCCGAGTTGAAGCGCGGCATGCTTTTGGCGGAGGCTGGACGATTCCAGCCCACGCGTCAAATTGATTGTTCTTTCGAATTGTTGCCTTCCGCCAAACCGCTAAAGCACCGCGCGCCGGTTCATTTTCACTCCGGAACCGCGGAAGTGGAAGCCGAGGTGCGCCGGCTGCGTGGAACCGATCCGCTGCGGCCCGGCGCTCGCGATTACATTCGCCTGCTGCTGAGTGAGCCGCTGCTGCTGCTGCCTGGCGACCGTTTCATCGTGCGCATGTTCTCGCCCGTGGTCACCATCGGAGGCGGAGTTGTTCTGGACATCGCCGCGCCCCGCCGCGCGCCGCTGGAACGTTGGCGCATTCTCGAAGCGGCGCCGGACGCCGGAGCGCATTGCCCTGCTGGTTAGCGAATCGCGTTACGGAATGGGGATGCCAGAGCTGGTGGCGCGTACTGCAATGCTCGAAGCCGATATTCAAACCGCCGCTGCGGCCGCACAGTTGATGATTCTCCACTCGCCCCAATTCCGCGTTCTCGATCCGGCGTGGGTGGCCGCCCAACTGGAGGAAATGCATCAGACGCTGAAGCAGTTCCATCGCCGAAGCCCGCTGTTGGCCGGACTTTCCAAAGAGGAGCTCCGCGAGCAAGCAACTGCCGGGCGCTCCTCCCGGGTTGTTGGACGCATTGCTGGCGCTCTCAAAAACGCTCGTCGTGGATGGCGAAGCCGTTCGTCTGGCATCCCATAAAATCTCGCTCAAGCAGGATGAGGAAGAAGCGTCCGCCAAAATCGAGAGCGCCTTTCGCGCGGCCGGGCTGGCGGTTCCCTCCGTGCAGGAGGTTCTGGCGAAGTCCGGCGTGGAGCCAAGCCGCGCCCGCACCATTCTGCAGCTACTGCTCCGTGATAAAAAGCTGGTCCGCGTCAGCGATGAACTGGTGTTTCATTCCGCGGCGCTCCAAGCTCTGCGGCAATTGCTGGCTCAAAGGAAGGGGCAAAAATTTTCCGTGCCGGAATTCAAGGATTGGACCGGCGTTTCGCGCAAATACGCCATCCCGCTGCTCGAGTTTCTCGATCGGGAGCGGGTCACCAGGCGTGACGGCGATACCCGGATCGTTCTTTAGCATCCGCTGCGGCCCGGGTCTTAAGAAATGACCGGTTGGAAGCTGCGTCCAGCACCCCGGTGTTCCCATCTGCCAAAATAAGCAAGGGCGGACTAAACTGTGCTGTCGGAGGCTCGCACAATGCAATTGCGCGTTCTTGCGTTTGTACTGGCAGGAGGTAAAGGAACGCGGCTTTATCCGCTCACCAAGGAGCGCGCCAAGCCCGCCGTCCCGTTCGGAGGCCGTTACCGGATCGTCGACTTTGTCCTAAGCAACCTGGTCAACTCCGGTATCTATTCCGTTTACGTGCTGGTTCAGTTCAAGAGCCAGTCCCTGCTGCAGCACCTGCGCGAGGGTTGGGAAGCATCCAGCTTGCTGCGCAATCACTTCATCATCCCCGTTCCCGCTCAAATGCGGTCGCAAAATGAGGACTGGTATCGCGGCACCGCGGACGCCATCTATCAAAACATGAACCTCATCGAACAGGCCGAGCCCCACGTGGTGGCCATCTTCGGCGCGGATCATATTTATCGCATGAACATCCGCGAGATGGTGGAATTCCATGTGGAGCGCGGCGCGCAGGCCACCGTTTCCGCCATCCCCGTCGAAAAGGAGCAGGCTTCTGAATTCGGCGTCGTCGAAACCAAAGAAGACGGCTTGATTGTCGGTTTTCACGAAAAGAACGCGGACGCGCCCACCATGCCGGGAGATCCGAACCGCGTCTACGCATCCATGGGCAATTATCTTTTCAGCACCAAGCTGCTGCTGGAGGAGCTGCGCGCCGACGCGCAGAACGAGCATAGCTCCCACGATTTCGGCCGCGATATCCTGCCCGGCTTGATTGGCCGCGCCGACATGTTTGCCTACGATTTTCAAACCAACCGCATCCCCGGCGATCCCGCGGGCGCCCCCATCTACTGGCGCGATGTCGGAACCATCGACGCTTATTTCGACGCCAATATGGATCTGCGCTCCATCTCGCCGGAGCTCAATTTGTACAACCGGCAGTGGCCGCTCCGCACCGCCGGCTATTCCGATGCGCCCGCGAAATTCATCTTCGATGCCGACGGCCGCCGCGGCCATGCCATCGATTCCATCGTGGCTGGCGGGACAATTTTATCGGGCGGCCTGGTGCGGACTTCCGTAATCGGCCGCGGCGTCCGCATTCACTCCCATGCCTACGTCGAGGATTCCATCATTTTCGACAACTGCGACATCGGCCGCCGCGCCCGCGTTCGGCGGGCTATTCTCGACAAGAACGTCCGCGTTCCGCCCGACGCCGTAATCGGCTACGATCTCGACCGCGACCGCGAGCTCTATCACGTCACCGACACCGGCATCGTGGTTGTGGAAGGCCATCGCTCCCCGGTGGATATCGCCAGCATGAATCTGTAGCAGCCGGGGCGGGGGACTGGCGCCGATCGGGCGATGGCTGCCGCGGTGGAGTCGTCGACGAGTGGCAGGACGTTCGCATTCCCCGTTCCCCCCGGCCGGCATCTTCCAGACGTGCCCCGGTCGGCGTGAGAACCACCACGTTGCCGGGCGCGCAAGTGATCGAGAACGCCAAGATGTTTCCCGGCGCCGACCCCTTCACCTACGCCTTCACCGAAACGCATCTGCAACGCAATCTTTACCGGATCCCCCTAACGCGCGCTTCAAACCTGCAGCCCGAAACGGCTCCCCATCTCCCGCCGCCCGAGATTTGTGACCCGCACGGCTCTCGTGTCCAGATCCTGCGACACCCATTTTCTTTTCAGCGCCAGTTTCAACAGCAGGGCCCCCAGCGCCCCGCCCAGATGCGACCGGCGCTCGCTCCAATCCAGGCAACCGAACGCAAACCGGCGCCGCGTTGTTCGCGCTTCCTCCACGTCCACGCCCAGCGCCTGCAGCGCTCTCGCGCCTGCCGCGGTGAGATCGTAGGATTCGTCCGCCTCCGCTTCAAGCCAACCCAGTGTCTTCAGCCGGTCGTGCAGCGCCACGCCCAGTGTCCCCGCCAGATGGTCGTAACAGGTGCGCGCCGCGCGCAGCCGATTCGGCGTGTTCGGCTCGAATTTTTCGCGCGAGCCGCCGGCCAATACGCTCAGCCCTTCCAGAACCCTCGCCACCGCCGGCCCCCCCAGGCTGTAATAGCGATGCTTGCCCTGCACCCGCACTTTCACCAGGCGCTCCGTTTTCAATCGCTGCAAGTGCACGCTCGCAGTGGACGGGCTGACTTCAGCGACAGCCGCCAGCTCCGTGCCCGTTCGGGCGTGGTTGTCCATCAGGCAATAGAGCATGCGCGCCCGCGCCGGCTCCCCGATGGCCGCCGCAATTCTCGCCGCCGCGTCGTCCGCCTGATATTCCACATCCATACTTTGATCTTAAACGAAGTGTCCCTGCGCGGCAAGCTGTATAGTCCCAATATGCGTGGGAGCAAGCGTTCAACGGGGCACCTGGATCGTCGTGAAGTCATAAGCGCCGGCGCGTCCATCTGTGCCTTGTTGACGCTTGGTTCGGATGCTCCGGCCCAAGTGCCGTCGAGGAGAGACAAATTGACCATTACCTGCATCATTCGTTACCAGATTGACCCCTTCCAGCGGGACGGCTTCAAACAGTACGCCAAGAACTGGGGCCGCATCATCCCCCGCTGCGGCGGGCACCTGCTGGGATATTTTCTTCCCGAGGAAGGCACCAACGACGTCGCCTGGGGCATGATTGCATTCCCGAGCCTGGCTTCCTATGAGAGTTACCGGGCGCGTTTGAAATCGGATCCCGAAGCGCGCGACAACTTCAACTTTGCGCAAACCAAGCGCCTCATCCTGCGCGAAGAACGAAATTTCGTAGAAGTGGTGGATGGAACTTTCGAGGTTCCCTCCAAGCTCCGCGACTCAGTATGATTGCAGCATGACTCAAGCCGAAAAAGGGCTCCTCTTCCGTTCTCTACACCAGCGCGAACGCGCGTTCATCATTCCCAACCCCTGGGACCTCGGCACCACGCGACTGCTGCAACATCTGGGATTCGAAGCCCTGGCCACCACCAGCATGGGCTACGCCTTTTCGAAAGGCCAACGCGACGGCTCCGTCGGACGCGATGCCATGCTTGCGCACATCTCGGAAATTGCATCGGCCACTGACCTTCCAGTGAGCGCCGATCTTGAGAACGGCTTTGGCGACGCTCCGGAGTTCGCCGCGGAAACCATCCGGCTCGCGGCCGCCGCGGGAGTGGTGGGCGGTTCCATCGAAGATGCAACCGGCGAAGATGCCACCGGGCGCTCGGATCATCCCATTTACGAAAAACAGCATGCCGTGGAACGCATCCGCGCGGCGGCCGAAGCAGCCCACGCCCTCCCCTTCACTTTCACCCTCACCGGACGCGCCGAGAATTACCTGCACGGCCGCCCGGACCTGAAAGACACCATCGCGCGTCTCCAGGCGTATCAGGAAGCCGGAGCCGATGTTCTCTACGCCCCAGGCCTGGCCACTAAGGACGACATCGCCGCCGTGGTCAGCTCCGTCGATCGTCCGGTGAATGCCCTCATGGGGCTGCAAGGCGTCCTGCTGGATCTCGATACCCTCTCGGCCCTCGGCGTCAAGCGTATCAGCGTGGGCAGCGCCTTGTGCCGCGCCGCCCTGGGCGCATTTCTCCGCGCGGCCCGCGAGATGCGCGAACACGGAACATTTACCTTCGCAAACGATGCCGCTAAATCCCGCGAGATTACCGCCATCTTCACCTGACGCAATGAAGAAAATCGGAATCGTGGGCGGCGTCGCTTGGGCATCCACCGTGGAGTACTACTCGGAAATCTGCCGCCGCTCGGAAGAACTTAGCCCACCCGCGATGCCTGAGATCAGCATCGAATCCCTGGACCTCGGCAAAGCGTTTTCGTATATCGGCATCGACGGGGATGAAAACTCCTGGCTGCAATTCGACGAATATCATCGGGCCGCCCTCCAGCGCCTTGAGGCCAGTGGCGCAGCCTTCGCGCTGATCGCCAGCAACACTCCTCACCATCGCCTGGAATCCATCGTTCGCGGCGTGACCATCCCGGTGATCAGCATTTTTGAAGCGGCCGCCAGGGAAGGCGCTCGTATCGGAGCAAAACAAGTCCTGATATTGGGCACGGATCTGACCATGAGCTCTCCAGTGTTTCGAAACCAGTTCGCGAAATACGGAATCGAAGCTGCTGGACCTGACGATGAGAGCACGCGGTGCTTGACCATCGCATTGATCAAAGACCTGCAACAGGGAAGACTGGAGGGCGCCGCTGAACAATTAGGACGGATCGCGAAATGTTCTCACCGGAATGTAGTCTGCCTGGCGTGCACCGAATTGCCGCTGGCATTTCCAAAACAGAAAAGTCTCGCCACATTTGAAGCAGACGGGACCCTCTATATCAACTCAACCATCGCACACGTAAACGCCGCCCTGAATTTCGCCCTCGACGAAACAGCGCCGCCTTATCCGCGTTCATCGGCGTTCATCCGCGGCTAAAGCTGCGCGCCGCCCGCCAATGTTCGTGAGCCGTTGTGAAATTCTCCAGCGCCCGGCAGGGTTATGATTTAATCATGCGACGGACGGCTGCCCGGCTTTCTCCCGCATTGGTCCTCTTTACCTGCATCTGTTCTGCTCAAAACCAGCATTTTCTTGAAATCAAGCTCCCGCCCGGCCTGCCTTCGGAAACCGTCTTCATCCGCTACCTGTTGGCCGGGGATGATTTTGGCGATTGGGTTCGCGCGCGCCCCGGCGTATCATCTTATATGATCGGCACCACCCGCCAAGGCCATCCAGCCACTCGAATCAAAGCCATCCTCTACGCTCCCGGCTGCGCCATCCAAACGCTGGATCTTCCCGTCTCAGCCTCCAACAACCCGCCGCATTCTTTCGTGTGCCAGCCTCTGCCCAACATCTCGATCGCCGGCATCGTCACTCGCGCGGACCAGCTTTCGCGGCGTGAAGTTAAACTGCGCGCCAGATATGTCGCTCGCTGGGCGCAAGCATTCCTGGAAATCGACCCGCGTATTCTCACCGCCATCCCAGTTGGCGATGCATCCGACGTCTCACGCGACGGACACTTCCGCTTGTCCGTTCCGGATTTTTCGCAAGACCCGTTGGCCGGCGCTGCGGATCACTCCGGCGAGATCCAGATTTGGGCCCAGGACAAATTCAGCCAGCAGGCCGTTGGCGAATTGATTCCCGCGGGACCAAAGGCCATTAAGACGCGCATGGGCGCCCTCAAGATTCAGAGCGAGTACGCGGAAATGACATTTACACCCTGCGTCGCGGATCTCCCGCGCCAGCACGACGCGTTCGGATTCGCCCTCCGGACCGACGACTCCAATACATGCGAGCGCTAGCGCGGAACCGTTAAAGACACCGGTTGGCAGGCGGAAGCGCCTGCCCCACTCCGCCTGCCAACCGATGTTTCACATGCGCCGCAGGCCCAGGTCGCGGCTGTTACTGAAAACATCGTGCTGGAGCCCAAGCACCTACTTCCTGCTGCTCAGCACCAGATGTGTGCCACGTCCCAGCTTCAAATGCTTGGTCTTGAAAACCAGCGGGCTCAGCGTCTCTTCCACCTGCTCCACCGGTTGCGCCTGAACCGAGGTTGCCGCGGACATGGAAGCTACTCGGGTGGTCACCTTCATGAGTACCTCATTTTTTCGTTGGCTCAGGTCCACGTGACCGTCGTTGAAATCGAGCGATGTGAACACCAGGTCCATCGAATAGCTGCCGTCTTCCTTGTCGAATCGCGCGATCTTGCCGGACAGCTTGGCGCCTTTAGGAGCCACTGTGGTTTTCTCCATCTTGATGCTCTGCCGTAGCGTGGCGGAAACTGGATCACCTGCCGCCGCGGAATCAGAATCGATGGGCGTTTCCAGGCTAATGTCTACCGTAAACTCCTCCGGAAGATTTGTCGCGCTCGCACCTCCGCCGATTACGCCCGCCTTGTGGCCCCTCGCGTCAGCAAGGGGACCGTTCGAAGCGGCTGTCCCAGTAGCCGCAGGCTCCGCCGAAACCTCAGTAAACGACAGCACCGATTCAGCCGCGAACTGATGGCACGCCTCATAATTGGTGCGGTTCCTGGCCTCGGAGCCGGCCGCATCCGCCAGCGTCATTTCGGAACTGTGCGGCAGTAGAAAACTCCCATTGCCAATCGCGAGGCGGCGATACTCAATCGCCTCGCTGGCCGCCGAGAGCTGCAGGGCCGGGGGAATGTCGTCCGCAGTCACCTCCAACCGCATCAGATCGAGGGAATCCGCATCCACCCAGAATCTTCCGCGATAGCCGAGCGCGGCGCTTCCTGAGGGAGTGGTGATCCGATAGCCGCTCACCAGCCGGGCAACATGGAAGGTAAAACCTCCGAAGGTTTCCCGTTCAACTCCCCGCGGCCGTCATAGTGGAACGTCGCGGCTTGTCCTTGAAAAATCTCCTTGACCTTCATGGCGAAGGCACCCTCGCCGATGGTCCCCCGAACCAGCTTTTTAAGCTGAGACTGGTCGATTCTTGCTCCCGCTAACCCGTAAAGCTCCCGGCCTTCAACGTAGGCTACCTCCAGGCGAACCGTATCCAGCAGCGTGGCATTACTCTCGTTCGACCGTTTGACCCAACGTTCGATTGTTTCCGTGCAGGTATAGTTCGGTAATTGGTCCAGGTTTTGCGATTCTTTTACTTTGATTTTCGAAAGCAAGGCGAGATCGGGGGGAAGCGCCTGCTGCGCCTGGCATAGCAGCACCACAAATCCCAGCGCATATTTCATATAAGCTGCATCATATACCTTTTCAGTCCCGAGCCCCCAGCCACCAGCAACCAGCAACCGGCAACCGCGTGTTACCGTCAAAGAAACGTGCGAAGAACACTCCAGTCATGCGTTCTCCTCTGCGCCGCCGCGCTGGCATTCGCCCAGTCCATCACCATCCGCGACCTTACCCAGTTCATCAATTCAGCCGTTCAATTGAAGCAGAACGATGCCCAAGTGGCCAAGACCTTGCATCGCATGAAACTCACCGAACGCCTGGATGACCGCACACTCGAAGATCTGCAGCATCTCGGCGCCGGACCCAAAACCATGGCCGCGCTGCGCGAGCTGGCGGACGCCTCCGCCAAACTCGCCGCGCCCGCCCCTCCGCCCAAAGCTTTGCCGTCTGCGTCGCCCACCCCTCCGCCCGATAACATGCAACAGGGCAAAATCATCGAAGCCGCGCGCCAAAACGCCCTGAATTATTCCAAACAACTTCCCAATTACCTATGCCTGGAAGTGGTTCGCCGCGCCCGCGACTGGAACACCAACCATCCGGCCGGCAGCGAGCAATGGAGCGGCGACGATACCGTGGTAATGCGCCTTAGCTACTTCGAGCAAAAAGAAGACTACAAAGTGATGCTGGTCAATAACCGCGCCGTAGAAAACAAATCCATCGACCAATTGGGCGGCGTCACCTCCCAGGGCGAGTTCGGCACCATGCTGAGAGACATCTTTATGCCCGAATCGGAAGCCCGTTTCGCGTGGGACCACTGGGCCACGCTGCGCGGCCGCAAGATGTACGCGTTCTCCTGGGATATCGATCAACCCCACTCCCAGTTCGGCATCGTCTGGGAGAAAACCGACAAAATCACGCCCGCCACTCGCGGCCTGGTCTATATCGACGCCGACACCGGCATGGTAATGCGCATCGTTCAAAAACCCTACGACATTCCCGAGACATTCCCGGTGCGCGCCTCGAGCGAAGTGCTGGATTACGATTTCCAAAAGATCGGCGATGGCGAATTTCTGGTGCCGCTGAAAGTAGTCATGCTTTCGCGCACCATCAAATATCTCTCCAAGAACGAGATCGAGTTCCGCCTCTATCAAAAATTTGGCGCCGACACCGTCATCAAATTCGACGAAACCCCTCCACCGCTTTCCGAAGACAAACTCAAAGAGAAGAAGTAATAGGCCGTGAAAAATCAGCTAGGCACCGACTCCGTTGAAGACGCCACCGGTTGGCAGGCGGAAGCGCCTGCCCCACTGGGGCCAACGTGGGGCAGGCGCTTCCGCCTGCCAACCGGTGGCGCTATAGACTGAGATCGTGGAACGGAAAATCTTTTGGATCACCTTCACCACCCTGGGGCTGATCGCTGATTTCGTTCTGCCACTCTGGTGGGCGCTCGGAGCCACCATCCCGATTTTCGTTTTGAGCTGGTGGCTGGCCTACCGCAGCGATTGGTTCTAGCAGGAACCGGCGGAGCTCTTCGGTTGCTCGTAGGTCCGGGCCGGATCTACGAAATACCCTTGCGTGTAGCGATCGTGATGGCGCACCCAGGCCATGGTGAACTCGAAGCCGTCCTCGTCGCGGCCCTTGGGGACCAGATCCAGGAAGTTATACGCGCCCACCAGAATATCCAGCCCACGCGCAAAGCTGGAGTAGGTGTGAAACACGTCCCCCACCCCATCCTTGGCGAAGACACTGACTCCCGGACCCTCATCGCTCGGGAACTCGCCCATGGCGTAGTTATAGTACACCTTGCCGCTCGATTTTTCTTCCGGCGTGAAGGAAACGTGATAATCGAAATTGAAATCGCTTCCGAACGACGACACCCACTGAAACTTCCAGCCCATCCGCTTCTTGAACGCGTCGATCTCGTTGAGCGGAGCGCGTGAAATCACCGCCAGCGTGGTGTCGCGATTCGCAAGATGGATCGCAGGGCCGTCAAAATGATCCGCCAGATAAGAACAGCTGGGACAGCCCGCCTCCCAGCCCGGACCGAACATGAAGTGATACACGATAAGCTGGCTGCGGCCACCGAAAAGATTGGCCAGCGTTAGCTTCCCGTTGGTTGAATCGAACTCATACCGCTTCTCTACTTTTTCCCACGGCAGAGCCCGGCGCTGGCGGCTCAATTCATCCCGCAGGCGGGTGAACTCTTTCTCCTTGGCCAGAAACTCGCTGCGCGCGCGAAGCCACTCGGCGTGCGCGACCACGTTGTGGTGTTTTACTTCTACTGCGCTGCTACTCATGTTGATCCTCCTTGGATTGGGTTGATGCCGGATTGTCTGCGGCGTTCTTCACGCCAAGTTTCTTGATTACGATTGCCGCCACTCCGCCCGTGGATGTCACTTTGCCGGCAATCAGCACCGCGGTTGCTATGCATATGGGACACATAAGTTCCTCCTCGACGAACCTCAACGGGCCTCGGCGCGTTTGCGAATACGTTCGTGCATCGCTGCCCAGCCTTCGTTCATCCCGCCCTTGTGATCGTCCGGAAGGAACCCCAGCGCGCTGTGCCGGAATGTTATCAAGGTTCCGCCATCCACTTCACTCAGCCGATATTGAAGGTTCGAAACGAAAGGAAAAGAGGCGAACAATGGACCAACGAATTCCAGCAGGGTGGGCCGCTTGATGGCCTGGACATTCGCCCAGAAATGCCCGTTTCCGTTGCCCAGGTCGCGGTACCACCTTCCGCCCGGCCACGGTTCGAGCTTCATGTTGAGAGATTTGCCGTCCGGCGTTTCGTTCGCCGGCCCCAGTTCTTCCAGCAGCGCGGCAAACGTTGTATCCAGCGGCGCCTGGACGCGAATTTCCTGGTTGATAGTAATGGTTAGGTCTTCGAGAGTGTGGTTCGTGGAACTCATGATTTCTCCTTAAGATTCGGATCTTGGCGCGCCATCGCTTCTGCGCGTTCCTTCACTCGATTCAACTGGTGCTGCCAGTAACGCTCGAAGGTCGCGGCCCACTGGTGAAGAGGGCGTATCGCTTCGGCGTTGGTCCGGTACAGTTTTTGCCGGCCGCGGCAGCGCATCCGAACCAGGCCCACATCGCGCAGCACGCGCAGGTGCTTGGATACGGAAGGCTGTTCCATCTCGAGCGCCGCCACAATGTCTCCCACCGGCCGCTCGGCGCCGGCAAGATAGCTCAAGATCTCCCGCCGCCGGGGCTCGGCCACCGCGTTGAAGGCATCGGAAGTGGTGCTCGCTCTGGCCACGCTTCAATATTACATTCCCATATGGGAATATGTCAAGCGATTTGTGGGGCAGGATGTTATCCTGCGCCGGGTTGCCAACCCGCCCAGCGCCGATTGGCAACGATCAGCAACCTGCCCCACGACCCAAATATCCGATGTATACTCGCGGCATGTTTCGCACAGCCTTCCTGGTATTGCCGGCGCTGGCGTTGTTGCCGTGCGCCGGCGCACCGCGGAAGATCCTGGTGCATGGCGAGATGGGCGCGGCCGGAATGCTTCCGGGAAACACGCTCCCGTCCTTCGAATCTGCCATCGCCGCCGGCGCCGACGCGATCGAAATGGACATGCAGGTCACGAAGGACAACGTGATCGTGATTTCACACGATCCGATCCTTCATCCGCCCTACTGCCAGGGCCCGAAGCCGGACGCCGTGATTCATGAACTCACGCTGGCCGAAATCAGACAGTGGGATTGTGGCGCGATGCTTACTCCCGGATTTCCCCGGCAAAAGACCGTGCCAGGCACGCGCATGCCGACGCTCGATGAGGTTTTCGCGCTCGCTCCCAAAGGCGAATTTCTTTTCAATATCGAAACGAAGATCGTTCCCCACCGGTTTACGCTCCAGGAGGCTCGCGCGTTGGTGCTATCGGTCGCGCAACAAAAGCTGGCCGGCGAGGTGCTGGATCAACACGCCCGGACGCTGATGCTTCAAGGCCCGGAAATGACGCCGCCCCCCGAGGAGTTCGCGCGCATGGTGCTGCGGGAGATCCGCAAACACCACTTGGAATCGCGCGTAATCCTGGAGTCCTTCGATTTCCGTACGCTCGTCGCCATGAAGAGACTCGAGCCGAGAATTCAACTCTCCGCTTTGTGCATGGGTCCGAATCTCGATTTCGTCCAGATTGGCAAGGAATCGGGCGCCGGGATCATCTCTCCCTTGTTTACTTTCGTTACCGGTGAGCAGGTCCGTGCCGCGCACGCCGCCGGACTCGAAGTGCTGCCTTGGGTAGCCAACGAGCCTGCGGATTGGGACCGGCTGATCGCCCAGGGCGTTGATTCCATACTCACCGATTACCCCGCGGATTTGATCGCCTACCTCAAGAAGCGCGGCTTGCGGTAATTCCACCCAGTACTTTACAACGTAAAGTTCATTTCGTATAATCTCTGCATGGCCTCCGTTCAGCCCATTCGTGCGGCGCACCCGGAACCGGTGTCGCTGCAGAGCCACGCGATGGACAACTTGAAGTTCATCCGCGAGACCATGGAGCGCGCCGGATCGTTCACCGCCGTGCCCGGCTGGGGAGGGTTCGCCATGGGTGTGAGCGCGCTCGCTGCCAGCGTCATCGCCGCCAGCCAATCCACGCGGGAAGCTTGGCTGATCACCTGGCTGCTGGAAGGCATGTTTGCCATCGGGTTAGGTGCGCTGGCCATGTCGCGCAAAGCCTACCGCGCGCAGGTGCCGCTGATGTCGGCGCCGGCCCGAAAATTCGTCCTTAGCTTCGCGCCGCCGCTGATGGTGGGCGCGCTGCTGACCCTGGTGCTGTACCGCGCTGGTTTGAGCGGCGCCATCCCCGGAACCTGGCTGTTGCTTTATGGCACCGGCGTGGTTACCGGCGGAGCTTTCTCCGTCCGCGTGGTGCCGGTGATGGGATTGTGCTTCATGTTCCTGGGCGCGGTGGCGCTGTTTTGTCCGCTCTCGTGGGGCACCGCCTTTCTGGCAACGGGGTTCGGCGGCCTGCATCTTGTTTTCGGAGCGATTATCGCCAGGAGGTACGGTGGCTAAAAATGGCTGCTAAGAACAATACCGTAAGAAAAGAATCGCCGGCGGAAAAGCCGGCCAACGTCCGCGCCGTGGCCGGGGGCAACAGTGTCCCCGATCTCGACCGCTTGATCCATGAGCGCATGCGGCTGGGTATCGTCAGCGCGCTGGCGGCCAACGAATCCCTGACTTTCAACGAATTAAAGAAGCTGCTCAAGACCACCGATGGAAATTTGAGCGTGCATGCGCGCAAGCTGGAGGAGGCCAATTACATCGCCTGCGCCAAATCCTTCGAAGGGCGGGTGCCCCGGACCGAATATCGTTTGACTGACGCCGGCCGCAAAGCGCTTGAAAAATATCTCAACCATATGGAAGCCTTGATTCAAGCGATGCGGGAGCTTTAATGCCAGGGAACAATCACGGACTGCACGCCGCCATCATCATGGACGGCAATGGCCGCTGGGCCACCGCGCGCGGGCTGCCTCGCGTGGCCGGTCACACCGCCGGCGCCGAAGCTTTGCGGCGCGCTGTAGAAGCGGCCCCGGATCTGGGCATTCGCATCCTCACGGTATACGCGTTTTCTTCCGACAACTGGCAGCGTCCGCGAACGGAAGTGTCGGCGCTGATGAAGCTGTTCCACATGTATCTGCGGCGGGAACGCACCCGCTGCGTGGAGAACGGCGTGCGCGTCGACATCATCGGCCGGCGCGACCGGTTGCCGGCCATGGTGCTGCCCGCCATCGAAGCCGCCGAAGAAGCCACGCGGAAGGGAACCAGGCTGGATCTTCGCCTGGCCGTGGATTACTCGTCGCGCGAAGCTATCGCCGCCGCCGCTAAAAAACTCAATGGCCACGCCACGCGCGACCGGCTGACCGCCGCGCTGGGCGGCCCGGATGTCGACCTGTTGATCCGCACCGGCGGCGAACAGCGCCTCAGCGATTTTTTGCTGTGGGAAGCGGCCTACGCCGAACTGGTGTTCACGCCGGTGATGTGGCCGGATTTTCAAGCCGCCGACCTGGCCGCGGCAGTCGCGGAATTCCATTCGCGGGAGCGCCGCTTCGGAGCAGTCCCGAAAGTTGCCCTGGCGTAGGAGTGGGGCAGGTTGATTAACCTGCGCGCCGATTGCCAATCGGCGCAAAATGCGCGGCTTAGCAACCCGCGCACACGACGACATCCTGCCCCGCTCCTCCGCTATAATGAAATCGGCAGGCGCTCCTTCGCGAGCTGTTGATTTGGCCCACTTCGACGCAAGATGGAAAAGCCCTGAAACCCTCCTAGCTATCTTTGACCAGATTTCCGACGCCATTTTCTTCTTCGACAAAAACCTACAACTGGTTAGCGTAAACCCGAGCGGTGAGAAGCTGTTTGGCTTGCCCGCGAGCGACATGTTGGGCAAGCCCTGTTGGGCTCTTTTCCACGTCGCCGCTTCCGAACAAGATCCCAACTACTCCCCGCACGTGCCCACCGGCACCCTGACACTGTTTGATAACGGCCGCGAACACCGGGTGTTGATACGAAATATAGAACTTCTCGACGAAGCCGGCCGGCTGGAAGGCGTAGTGGCCATCGTGACCGATCTAACGGAAAGGGCCCTGGAGCACGACCTCGATCTCAGCGGCCATCCTGACGCACCCAAGCCGCACCACAAATATCATCCGATTGTAATAAGGAACCGGAAAGTGGCTGCCGCGCTGGGCGGGCTGCTGCTGTTCCTGCTGATGCTGCCCATCGCCGGCATCTATTTTTCAACAGGCAAGCAGCTCAGTCCGGAAGAAAAGCGCCTGGCGGCCGCCGAAAAGGAAAAACGGGAATCCGCGGCCAGGTTCAATGCCATGACGCCCGCTCAACATATAGAGAGGGCCAAGTTGGCCTTGCGGCCGGGGGCGGGTTCCGCATCCATCCAGGACGCGCTGCGGAACCTGAAAGTTATTCCACCTTCGTCGCCCGAAGCCGCCCGGGCCAAAACCTTGCAAAAGGAACTGATCAAGGCAGGAAATCTGGCGCAAGCGCAAAGCCTGATTGATGCTGCATCCAATGGGGGCGTGCGCGACGGAATGGAAAAACTGCGGAAGGCTAGGGAAATCCTCGATACCGTGCACGGGCAATATCCCAACGATAATGCTACGTCCCAGCTCTACCGCCAGGCGCAAGCAGCGGCGGAGCAAGTGGCTATGCGCTCGCCTCAGGAGTTCGCCGCCGCTGAAACCAAGCTGGTCGACTTCACCTGGGAAAAGGGTGGGTTCGGTACGGTAATGATCGCCAAATTCACCGTCCGCAACGATAGTCCCGTGGACATTGCGGATCTCAAAATACAGTGCCAGCATTATGACTCGAGCGGCGTAGTCCTGGATCAAAATTCCGGGACCGCCTTCGGCCTGGTGAAAGCGCATGCCACCACCAGGATTCCGAACGTCAACATGGGCTTTCTGAATCCGGAATCTGGTAACTCCCGTACTACTAAAACCGAGTGCGAAATCCTGGGCCTCAAGCTAGCCTCTGAGTCTGAAGCCTTAAGTTCCACGAGATAGGTTGAAGGCCGCCGTCAAAGCAGCGCTCCTGGTACTAGCCGTACTCCTCAGCCACGATCGTTAATTCTCGATTACCATACAAGAAGTCTCCCGAGGAGACTCAAGAAGCCTCCCGAGGAGGCCTCAACCCGGATGGTCGTCAGAATAGTACGCAATCCCGCAACGTCGCCGGCCGGCCGCAATGGACCGATGCGGCGCCCCTTCATCTATCCGCATCGGAGCATCCGTTCCATTCGGGTCACCCCCGGCAGGGTCTTTCTGGCCGCGGTGACCGCGATTCTTCTTACCGTGCTGGTGGCCACCCAGCAGGGAAGGCTGGTAGACGCACACAACTGGCTCACCCGAGGCATGGTGGAACTGGCCGGAGTTCCAGTAGAGGGTGTGGAAACGGCGCCGCTCTTTCCGGGACTCCAAGACGCCCCGGCGGTGGTGGTAAGCGCCACTCGTTTGGATGGTAAGCCAATTGAGTTGTTGATCCTGTTCGCAGTGGGGATGCTGGTGCTCTTGCAAATCCACCGGCGCATACCGCTGGCGCGAGGGTTTGTCGTATTCCTGATGATCCTGCTATTAGTTGCAACCGCCGTGGTGGTCTTCCATCCGTCCAGCCAGTTTGGCTCGGTCGAATTCACGCAGATTTGGCTGCGCGGCGAGATGCTGGTTTGGCTGCTGCTGCCCTGGTTCTCAGCCTCGATGTTTGTGTTGATTCACCCGCTCTTCGGCGCCGGCTGGGCGCTGGTGACGCAGCTCTACGGCTTCCTGTGGTCCGCGGTCCGGCTGGCTTTTTCCATCTGCCTGATTCACTACTCCGGCATCCTGTTCGTTCCTCTGGCATGGTTCGCGCTGGGATTGCTGGCCGACATGGTATACCTGGTGGTTTCCTATTCGATCGCCGTGGAGTGGGCATCCCGGCGGGCATGGGGAAAGAGGGGCAAATGATCGTCCTGCTGTTAGCAAAATTTTTCTTGGGGCTGGCCATCGTCGTTTTGACGCTCTACGCCATTCGTCATTATGTTTTTGCGCTCTGCAGATTGGCGCTTCGCCGGCCGCGCGATTTCATGGAATTGACCGGTTTCGCGCTGCCGCGCACCAGCGTCCTGGTGCCCATGCACAACGAAGAAGCCGTAGCCGCGGATATTCTTCAGGCGCTGGTGGAATGCGATTATGACCGCACCCGTCTGGAAGTCCTGGCCATCGACGATAATTCCGAGGACCGCACCGGCGCCATCATCGACGATTACGCCGCCAGGTTTTCCATCGTGAAAGCTATTCATCGCCACCAGGGCGCCGGCGGAAAAGCCGCCGCTCTAGAGGAGGCTACGCGCCAGGCCACCGGCGAAGTGCTGCTGCTGTTCGACGCCGATTATTTTCCCGGACCCTCCATGGTCAAACAATTGGTGGCGCCCTTCTGCGATCCGCAAGTGGGCGCGGTGATGGGACGCGTGGTTCCTCACAATACCGACAAAACCATGCTCGCGGCTCTGCTCGGATTGGAGCGCGCGGCCGGCTATCAAGTGGGCCAGCAGGCGCGCTACAACCTGGGATTGACCCCGCAATTCGGTGGAACGGTGGGCGGCGTCCGCACTTCCGCGCTGAACTCCGTGGGCGGCTGGAACACGGAATCGCTCACCGAGGATACCGATCTGACATTCCGGTTAGTTCTGCATGGCTGGAAAGTAGCGTACGTGAATCGGGCGGAGTGTTATGAAGAAGTGCCGGAATCGTGGCCCGCGCGTGAAACGCAAATTGCCCGCTGGGCTACCGGGCATACGGACTGCCTGCATCGTCTATGGCCGTCCCTGCTACGTTCGCCGTCCTTGTCTCTCACCGAAAAAGTGGATGCCATGTTCGTGCTGTGCTGCTATCTCACGGCTCCGGTCCTTATTCTCGGTTGGCTGGCGTCATTGATCTTGTTCTTCAGCCCGCAGATGCACTCCGTTCCGATTCTGTCCATAGCGCTGCTGTTTGTTGGCTATCAGATTTTCGGCAATCAAGCCACTTTCTTTGAATTGGGAATCGCCGCATTGCTGGACGGCATGAATCGCCGCGTCCTGCTGATGCCGTGCAATCTTTTCAATTTTTTTGCCAGCACCAGCGCGATTTCGAAGGCGCTGCTGCGTTTCTATCTGGGAAAAGTATGGGGCTCGGGAGGGCCGCCCTGGGCCAAGACCAGGCGCTTCCGCACCAATGGCAAGGAGCGGCCTTTCGCCACCGGCTCTTCCGCGCCCAAGCTGTTTAGCCAGGGCGCCAACGGCATATACACCTATAGCCGCAGCGGTGATTGATGGCGGACGTGATCCAATGGCGATTCATAGTTTTCGCCATCCTCTTCGCGGGATTGCTGTACCTGCAGTTTTATCTCGCGCACCGGCAGTGGAGAAAAATTAAGGGCCACCAGACCTCCGAAATCGACGTGGGCTACGTCCGCATGGAGGATTACCTGGCCCAATCCTTTCGGAGGAAGGTGAAGGAATGGCTGCAATTGCCGGCTACCGTGACAAGCGAGCGGGAACGGACCATTCTCAAAGGCCGCGAAAAAATTCGCGTCATTACCGGTGGCTTCGAATTCGGCGCCGGCGAGAAGTGCGATGACATCCTGGTGGTGGAAGGCGATTTCTCATGCGGTCCCAACTGCCTTTTCGGGCGCGAGATCCTGGTGAAGGGGAAGGCCACCATCGGTCCAGGGTCGCAGTTGCAATCCATGGCTGTGGATGGCGATCTGACGCTCGGTTGGGACGTGAAGGTGGCGCGTTGGCTGGATAGCAGCCGTGAGCTGACCATGGGCGCCAACTGCCTGGTGGGCGCGCGGGTAACCTCGGCGGGAACCATCCGTTTGGGATCCGGAACGCAGGCCGGATCAATGTACGCGCCGCAAGTGGGATCCACCGCCTGGGATGGAACATTTCTGCGCCTGGAAGCGCCCGAGATGGCGAAACTTCCCGCCATCGCTTTCTCCGAGGAAGCGGTGGCCGCTCGCGACTCCCTGGAGGCCGCCGGGTTCGACGTGAACAAGCTGATCCAGCTGGGCGCGGACTCCTGGTTGTACAAGGGCGATCTTCACCTGCTCAACGCCCTGCGCTTGAAGACCAAGCTGGTGGTGAAAGGGAAATGCGATCTTCCCGACGGTTGCGTTTTGGAAGCCGATATACACGCCGACCGGTCGCTCCATATCGGCGCTAATTCCGTGTGCCGCGGAAATCTGATTTCAGGGCAGGACATCGAGTTGGGTCCGGGCTGCCGCTTCGCCGGCCTGATCCATGCGGATGGCTCAGTGCGGCTGGGCCAGGGAACCCGCGGGTTCAAAGACGACGGTATGGTAGTAGCGTATGCCGGCGAAATCCTGGAGGTGGAAAGGGACGTGGCGATTAAAGGAAAGCTGGCCGCCGGCGGCCGCGTGATTGTGGAGAGCGCCGAAGCGGCGGAAGCGCAAGTAAGCTCATGAAGTCTCTTACCGAATTGTGGGGCAGGATGCCATCCTGCGGCGGGTTGCCAACCCGCCCGAACCTGCGCCGATTGACAATCGGCGCGCAGGTTACCAACCTGCCCCACATGATCGCGCTTGTATTTCTCGTCGTCCTGTGCGGTGCGCAAGCCCAAGAAGGCCCACCGGGCCCGCCCGGACCTCCCGGACCACCTGGCCCGCCGGGCCAACCCACCTACGAAGTGGAGCCGTTCCGCGTGGAACTGGGCGGCTATGAAAACTACGTCGACAACGGCTACGGAAACTGGCGCGGCGCCGACGCCCAGCTGTGGTATCGGGGCAATGACTTTTTCATCCCGGCGTTCTTTTTTGAATCGCAAACGCGCCCCACCGGCACCCAGCAGAACTACGCGTTCTTTTCATATCTGAACTGGACCAACTCCTTCTACACCACCCAATCCATCAGCGGCGCTCCGCAGGAAGGCGGCATTGCCGCCATCTATTTTCCAAAGCTGCGGTACGACATCAAGGCGAATTGGAAAATACCTCCCAGCCACAACTTCGTTTTGGGAGTTGGATTCACTGACTTCGATCTCGGCAGGCCCGGCCATGGACAGATCTTCAACCTGGGTGGACTTTGGTATCACAACAAACTCGTGGTGGAAGGCAATTTTTATGTGAATCGCAGCCAGCCTGCCGCTCTTTACTCCAGCTCCGGCAGCTTGGCGGCTCAGTATGGGCAAGAGGGGAAATATTGGTTTGGCGGGACCGTGAGCGGCGGGAACGAACTCTACCGCTACGTGGGAGAAATACCGTTCAACGTTAACTTCAACGGCTATTCGTTCCAGGTCTTCTACCGCAAATGGGTCACCCGCCACTCCGGCATCGTGACCACATTCAGCTACCAAAACCAGATGACCGCGTTCCAGAGGGTCGGCGCGGTGGTGAACCTGTTCTACGATTTCTAGGTGGCGCACGCACTTTTGCGTGCTGCGTTCACACTCGTGTGAACGCTTGGGTCCGTCAGCAGGGTGTTCGCATGAGTGCGAACACGGCACGCACGAGTGCGTGCGCCACACGGGGTGGGTCTTCATGACCTTTCGTGCCGCAGGCTTATTAGCCGGAGCCATAAAGGAACCGGCGACCGCAAGGGAGTCGGTGACTTGGTCCAACAGCGCGGGTTACCATATGTAAAGTGTCAGGCGAGACCAAACAGGCCGCGAGCTTCCGCTTCCCGGTGCGCTGGTCCACTCTGGTGGATGCCTCCGCGCTTGCGCCGCACCACGGCCAGGCTCATGTAGTGGTGCAGCCCCAGGCCCCAGCCGATCCGAGCGTTCAGTGGGCCATGGTCATTCCGAAATTGGATCCGCCTGCCGCCGCGCCGCGTTTGTTGCCCGCCGCCGAGTTCGGGTATGCACCAACATTCGCCCGGCCGAAATACGTCATTCCCAAATTCGAAGTCTCCTCCGATTCCTCATCGCTGGCCGTCAAGTTTCTACTGAGCGTGTCCGTAACATTGCTTCTGGTTCCGGGTTGGAGAAATATAGGATCGCCCGGCGCGCGGGCGGTGGAAATCGAATCCAGCATGCGCGAGAGCGGTTGGAACCGTGAGCCCGCCGGCCAGGCCAGGCAGCTTGTTCTTTACCGCGCTTCGCTGCCGGCTACCGACTACCGGCTCGACTTTACCTGGGCCATCAATCCGCAAGGCGTGGCCTGCGTCTTCCGCGCCAAGGATAGTAACAATTACGGCGCGGTTCGCATCAAACGTGTTGGATCCGAAGGCTCACGCGCAATTCTAGTGGAGCGCTTTGCCGTATTGCGCGGCATTGAAAGTCGCGCGTCCAGCGCGTGCTGGCGCTTCCGGGCAATGGCGCTGCGCTCCAAGCGGGCAATGAATATCTCCGGTTCCGTATTTCGCCTTTATCTTGATGGAACGCTGGTGACCCAGTGGACTGACTCGCGGTTGAGCTCGGGCGGTGTCGGGTTTCTTGAAGAAGGGTCGAGGCCGGTGAAAGTGCAGTCGGTTCGCATATCATTTCCGGAGCGCTAATGCGCGGGACTTACATTCCGTTACACGGTTATACACTAGCCCCTTGTAACTAAGCTGCCGCTCCGCGCGTACACTCAATTATGAAGAACTTTCGTGTGGGCCTGATTCTGATGGCCGCAACCTTTCCGGGGATCGCTCAGACTTGGGACAACACCGGTAACAAGAAACTGAATGGGAACTATTATTTCCGTGAAGTAACGACTACCTCGAGCGATGCCTACTCAATCTACGGCACCATAACATTTACTGACGGAACTTACTCCATCAACGGTCAAGGGCTGCAATTTAGCACCGGGGCCGGCGCGGGAGGTTATACGGCCAATGGCTCATACAGCATTTCCGCCAGCGGCTACGGATTCATCCAAAACACACTCATCGGAAGTAATATCTATGGTTCGGTCGGTACCGACGGCGTGTTTGTCGGCAGCATCACTGAGACCGGTGTCAACGATATCTTCATAGCGGCGCCGCTCGCCTCCCAGAGCACTGGAACGCTGAATGGCCCATACTCCATTTCTTACCTGCAGCCGTCCATCGAGTCCCAGGGCCAAAGCCCGCCCTACGGAGCCCTGCTGCAAATGAGCTCGAATGGCTCAGGCGGCATCGGCAACGTCAACGTCACCGCCTACGCCGACACCACCAGCGCCACTACACAGACCATATCGGGAGTGAACTACATAGTCAGCAGCAACGCATTCGTAGTGACCTTTCCAATCAACACCACGAATCTGGTCCAGGGCCAGGAATATATTTACTCGACGCCGGACGGCCACTTCATTTTCGGCGGCTCGCCTGAGGACTTCGACATGCTGGTAGGAGTTCGGACCGGCGGTGCTCCGAAGTTTGGAGGCCTCTACTACACAGCCGGATTTCAATGGGACCTGACGCAGTTGGACAGCACTGGAAATGTCGGTAGTGAAACTTTCTACGGATCTTTGAACGCCAATAATGGCACCATCCTGGGTCACCAGCGAATTCAGGACACCGTGGATGCGGCTTACGGCTACACCTATTCGGATAGTTACACAGGGGGAAGCTACACTTCCCAATTTCTTAACGTTCAGTTCATTGAAGGCACGGACGGCGAGCAAATCGGGGTTGGACTGGCCACCACTCCTGAGCTTTCAGTGGCCGTACCCGCGCCCAGCTTCTCCGGCTCCGGCGTGTATATAAGTCCCACCGGAGTGGTGAACGCCGCCAGCTACGCTCCTTTCACAGCGGGAGTCTCGCCCGGCGAGCTGGTCCTCATTTATGGAGAGAACCTCGGGCCCAGCACCATTCAGCACGCCTCGTCGCTTCCTTTACCCACTACGCTCGGCACCGTGAAGGTGTTGATCAACAATATCGCTGCTCCCATCGTCTACGCCCAGGCGAACCAGATCGCAGTGATTGTGCCATTTGAAGTTACGCAACCTAACATCACGGTGGCCCAGTTCCAGGTAATCAATAACGGACAATCATCCAACGTGATCACCGAGTTTGTAAACCTGACCACTCCCGGCGTATTCACCCAGGATGAGAGCGGATTTGGCTTGGCCGCGGCCCTGCACGCAAATGGTTCCCCGGTAACGGACGACAACCCTGCTCAGGCTGGCGAGACTGTCCAAGTGTTTATGTCCGGGCTGGGCTCCGTTTTCCCCTCGATTTTGGATGGTGTCGGCGCGCCCACCACGCCGTTGAGCAACACCAGCAATACCATCACGGCCGACATAAACTACACCACCGCCACGGTCGCTTTTCAGGGGTTGGCGCCTGGATTCGCCGGCTTGTACCAGGTGAACGTCCAAATACCTTCCGGTTTGACTGCCGGCGAGGGTTCTCTCGACCTCGGCGGACCGGATTCGTACACTATCGAGGCGTTCATTCCCATTGGGGATGCCGCGTCCACTACAGCCCCGGCCGCTCGCATTCACCGGCCGGCGCGAGCGCGCGGCGCAACCCGCAAGCTCCCGTTACTGACTCGGCACCCCAGTGTGACGACGCCTTAAGTTCTGTAACCATTACTATCGGTCTCACGTCTATCACGCATCTTCTTTGGCTGTTGGGGAGTCGAGCGTGATGGTCCGGATGTCCGCGCTGGTGTTGGCTTCTATCGTTCTGGCGTGTTCCGTATGCGCCTTCGATTCCGGCGAAAAAGTCTACGACCTCGGCCCGGGCATTACGCCGCCGCGTGTTACCAAAGAGGTGGCGCCACGCCAATCCACCGTCCGCGGCGTTCGCGTGGTCGGCACGGTCACCGTGGCGCTCATCGTTAGCTCCAAGGGGCTACCGAAAGATGTGCATGTCGTCAAGGGACTCGACAAAGAGATCGACCAATCCACCGTCGAAGCGGTGGAACAATGGCGTTTCGATCCCGCCCAAAAAGATGGCAAGCCCGTGGCAGTAAGAGTCAGCCTGGATATTGCCTTCCACGATATGTAACGTGGGGCAGGCGCTTCCGCCTGCCAACTGCGGACCGCATCGACTTGACGGATGTCCCCGCGTGGAATCATAATCAGCCAATCTATGCCCACATCCTTCGACCGACGCACATTCCTTCAAGGAGCTGCGGCCGCAGCCTTGGCCTCCCAAGGGCGAGCCCGTGCCGCCGATGCTCCCGAGGCGAAAGCGGTTCACTCGGAAGTCGACAAGCATCACGACGAAGCCGTGCACCGGCTGCAGGAGTGGATCAGGCAACCCTCCATCGCGGCGGAAAATCGCGGGATGACCGAAGGCTGCGATATGACTATGCGCTTCCTGCGCGATGCCGGATTCGACGCGGTGCGAAAAATCCCCAGCGATGGGCAGCCGGGGATTTTCGCGACATTGGACGCGGGCGCGCCTCGAACTTTTGGCCTCTACTTCATGTATGACGTAAAACAGGCCGATCCCGCGGAGTGGTCTTCGCCGCCTTTCGAGGCCGCGCTGGTCGACAAGCCGGGATTGGGAAAGGTGCTGATCGGCCGGGGCGCCACCAACCAGAAGGGCCCGGAAGCCACATTGTTAGCGGCGCTCCAGGCCTTCCGCTACGCCGGGCGCAAGCTGCCCGTGAACCTGGTTTTTGTCGCCGAAGGCGAAGAGGAAATCGGCTCGCCGCATTTCACGCAGATTGTTCATCAGCCGGAAGTGATGGCCGCGCTGCGCAAATGTTCGGGTGTCTTCATGCCCATGGGCATGCAGTCGTTGGATGGCAACGTGTCCATCAATCTGGGCGCCAAGGGCGTGGTGGAACTGGAACTGGTTTCAAGCGGCGAGCGTTGGGGCCGCGGGCCGAAGGCGGATCTGCATTCGAGCTACGAAGCAACCGTCGACAGTCCGGCCTGGCATCTGGTGCAGGCCCTGAACACGCTGGTTGGTCCCGACGGCCACACCCCCGCCATTGAACACTACGCCGACAAAGCGCGCCCTCTGAGCCCGGCGGAAAAAGCTATGATCCGTGACGCTGCCGCAAGAATGAACGAGCAAATGACGAAGCAGCAGATGGGCGTGCAGCACTGGGTGCATGACGTGGACTTCCTGGAGTCCCTGGAATTACTGGTGTCGCGCCCCACCGTCAATATAGAAGGCCTGGTGGGCGGATACACCGGACCAGGTGGAAAAACCATCCTTCCGCATCGAGCTGTCGCCAAGCTGGATCTGCGTCTAGTGCCGGATATGACCGCCGCGGAGGCTGTCGCGGCGCTTAAGGCGCACCTCGCGAAACGCGGTTTTCCGGATATCGAAGTGAACATGACCGGCGGTTACGATCCCACCAGCACTCCCGCCGATTCGGCCGTGGTACGCGCGGCCGTCGCGGTTTATAAACGCGCCGGGATCGATCCAATCTTGTGGCCGCGCCTGGCCGGCTCCTGGCCTGGATATGTTTTCACCGGCGATCCCTTGCGGCTCCCGGCCGGCCACTTCGGCCTGGGCCACGGCGCCGGAGCCCACGCGCCCAACGAATATTACGTCATCGAATCGAAGAATCCGAAGATCGAAGGCATGGACGGCGCCGCCCGCTCCCACGTGGACTATTTGTACGAACTAGCGGTAATCTAGGGTTCACCGTGGGGCAGGCGTTTTCGCCTGCCAACTCTTATTTTGACGTCAGCGCTTTCAAATACCGGTAATAAAACTCCACGCCGTCATAGAACGAACTCACCCGCACCCGCTCGTCTTTGCCATGCGCGCGGATGTCATCGTGATCGATGGCAATGCCTGAAATCCCATAGCTCGGCATCCCCGCGGCTACCGTATAGATACTGTCGGAAGCGCCAGTTTCCATATCCGGCACCACCGGCGCTCCGGGCCACATTTTCTCCGCCACATGTTCCAGCGGCTTCATTACTTCAGGCGGCGGCGCAAGCGGAGAAAACGTCTGTTTGTCCGGAGCGCGCTCCACTGGCTCACGTGTAGCCGGATCGATGAATCGGACCCCCACCTTCGAATCCGCGAAAATGCGAATCAGATCCTGCCGGATTTCTTCGGCCGAGTGCCCCGGCAGAATCCGGCAATTCACCAACGCTTGGGCCGTTTGCGGCAGCGCGTTATTGGCGTGGCCGGCATTGAGCCGCGTGGCCACGCACGTAGTGCGGACGGTCGCGTTGTAATGCGGATCCTGAGAAAGCCGGCGCACCGCATCCGGACTGGGCGGCGTCCGAAGAATGCCATTGATATCGGCGGCCGTCTGTTTGCTTTCCACTTTCGCCAACTGCTCAAAGTAGGCCCGAGTCACACCGTTCAGCTCGAAGGGAAACGGCGACCGCTGCAGGCGCGCCAGCGCATCCGCGATGTGGTAAATGGCGTTATCCGGAACCGGCAATGAGCTATGGCCGCCCGGATTCTTCACGGTGAGCTGGAAATCCGCATACAACTTCTCCGTCGCTTCCACTTCCACATCGATCGGTTTTCCCTTTTCGGTCAGGACGCCGCCGGCATCGGCGTTCAAAACGAACCCGGCCTCAATCAGGTCGCGATGGTTTTTCAAAAGCCAATCGACGCCGTTGAAAGAGCCGCCCTCTTCATCGGCGGTGAGCGCCAAAATGATATCGCGATCCGGCCGAAAGCCCTCCCGGTGGAAGCGAATCAAGGTGGTAATCAGGATGGCATCGTTCACCTTCATGTCCTGGGTGCCGCGGCCGTAGAAGTAGCCGTCTTTTTCGATGAACTGAAACGGGTCCGTAGTCCAATCCTCGCGGCGCGCTTCCACCACATCCAAATGGCCGATGATCAGGATGGGCTTCGCGGCGCCGGTTCCGTGCAGGCGCACCACCAGATTCCCCTTGCGGTCATTCGGCCCCAACACCGTCACATCGGACGCTGGAAATCCCGCGTCGAGCAGACGCTTGGCCATGGCTTGGGCGGCCACCGTGGTGCTGCCTACCGAATCCGTGGTGTTGATCTCGATCAGCTGCTGAAAGATGTCTCGCGCCAGCGAACGTGTGGCGGGATCAAATAGCTGGGCGTTGAGTTGGGAAAAGAGGAGCTGAGACAAAAGTACTAAAGCGCCGGTTAAGGCGAGTCGTCGGAACGGCATGATTGCATGGTTGCAGAGCGCCTCAGGCAAAGTAAAGGCGCGCGGCATTTGCGCCGATAGATGTGGCAGCAGCCGTTAGTGTGGGGGGCTGCTTAAGCGCCCGATCCGATGCTTTCCTCCTAACCCATCGGGTCGGGTTTCCACCGCGAGACGAAGTCATGACGACGATCCTCCTTGTGGCCTTGGCAAGTCTCGCGGTGTATGCCGCCCTGTCGCGCCGCCATCGCCGCCACCATCAATGCTCCCACCATGACCCGCTGTGCCGCCGTGAGCGCCCCTGCATCCTCTGCTACCGCGAGTTGTTCGACGATATCCGATTTTCCCGATAGCGCTTACTGCGCCGGCGGAAGTTGCAATTGCAGCTTGCGTTCCCGGTTCAATCGCTCAGTGGCTTCGCGGTCTAGAGCCTGCACCGGCACCAATCGATGGGCGCCGTCCGGTTCAACGTAATACAGCGCGCCCTTTTGCACCGTCACAGCGACCGCGGAATGCACGGAGCCATCCCGCAGCACGATGGCGAACGTCTGATCGTCATTTGCCGCGGGCGCGCCCGGTGATGGATATTCGTGAATCTCAGGCTTGGGAGGTTCACTCGGCGCGGGCGGCATCAAGACATATAAGGAAGGTTGCTGCAGCATGATCACGCTGGGCGCGGGTGCGTAACCGTCGTAACTGTAATCCCCAAGGAACCAAGGAAACGCGCCAGGGAAAAAGCGATGCGGCGCAGCGGCATGCCTGCCCGGATTCTGGGGAAAAGCGCTGGTGGCCCCAACCAGAACGACCGCGATCAGAATTTGCGCCTTCACCGAAAGACCTCGTCTACATCATACCCGCTGTGCTTGCGGCTTAGAAAGAGCATTACCGAACCACGACAGGATATTTTTTGCCACGAGCTTTTCATCCTTGAGGCTTTTGTCGAACCACCGGTGGCTTAGAACCGCGAGGGTTGTGGCGCGCGCACTCGTGCGTGCCGCGTTCACACTCGTGTGAACGCCTGGGGTTCTCTGGATAGGGTGTTCGCAGGAGTGCGAACGCCACATAGTGTCTTCAACGGAGTTTCCATGGGCCAGCGGCCCACCAAAGGTCATGAAGACGCGTTGTGGCAAATTCGGTTGGCAGGCGAAAACGCCTGCCCCACCTTGGCCCCAGTGGGGCAGGCGCTTCCGCCTGCCAACCGGCGTCTTCAACGGAGCCGGTGCCTTCTTGGTTCCGGCTATGCACGCCGGCCGCTACCCGGCAGCGGCGGCGCCGTCCGATCCTACAAAGACATTCCTTTCGCCGCGCCTAAAGCATAACGCCTTCCGCGCCGATATATTCTGATGGAGGGGTGCATGCCAACTTCACCTCTTGAGAGGTGGCGCGTCGCCGACATTCGTCAGACCAAAGGGATCTCTCTTGAGCAGATCTCTCACCTCACCAAGCTGCGTGTCTCCACCTTGAAGGCCATCGAAGACGGTGATTTCGACGCCCTCCCCGGCGGCATTTACAACATCAGCTACATCCGCCAATACGCCCGAGCGATTGACGCTGACGAAAGCTATTTGCTACATTTGTACCGCCTGCAGCACCAAATCGCTTCCTAAATGGCTCAGGCGGCTGCGCTCTAAAGAAGCGCAACCGTGACGCCGATCACTAGCTAGTACGGAATCTGCCACAGCCTAACAATCAGGTAAGGAGTCGCTATGTCTGCCGCACCATCATTTGCCGCTCAGCCGGCGGCCGCGAAGGCCGTTCTCGGCAAGAGTGTCGTATTCAAAGGACAGATTGAGAGCCGGGAAGATCTGGTCATTGAGGGCGAGGTGGAAGGAACCATTGAGATGATGGAACATCGTCTCACCATCGCCGCCAGCGGCGAAGTGAAGGCCACCGTGATCGCGCGGGAGTTGGAAGTGCTGGGCTCCATCGAAGGCAAGGTGGAGGCGGTGGACAAGGTCTACATCCGCAAGGGCGCCAGATTCATCGGCGACGTCCACTCCGCCGGAATCGTAATCGAAGACGGCGGGTTTATCAAAGGAAATATTGACCTGTCGCGTCAGCCCGAGCCTCGATCGATTCCGGAAATGTCCAACGCAGTTCTAACCCGCTGATCAAAGCTGGCAGCCCCGCGCGTCAGCAAGGGGACCGCTTCACCGGATCAGATATTCCAGCAATCCATGCGCGGCCTGCAATGCAGCGGGTCCGGTGAATACCGCCACGATGAAGCCGGCCAACAGCAAAGTTGCAGCCACAAACTTTGGCCTTCGCGGTTCTTGATTTTCGCCGCATTGCGCAACGCTCAGCAGACGATCCACCCGCGCCTCCAGCTCGTCCCCCCCGTCAGCCACCAGAGACGTCATCAGCGGTGACGCTTCGGCGGGAATACCCAGCCGCGCCACCCGAACCAAAGCTCCAGCCAGCGCCAGCGAACGGTTCGAATCCCCGCCCACTGCCCGATCGTCGGCGGACCATTCGGTGAATTGCGTCCAGCCTCGTTCCAGCGCTTCCAACCCGGCCAATTGCGGGGCAGGCGCAAGCAGCAGCAACAGGCGCTTCAGATTGTCGCGCGACGTCCGATGCGCCCGCTCATGCCGCAAGGCCGCTTCGAGTTCCGCCTCGGACAGCGTTTCCAGCACCTCGCGTGAAATCACCAGGCGAGGACGAAGGATGCCGGCCAGCGCGAATAACCCTCCGGCGTCCTCAATCACCGACACGCATGTGCTTTCTCCAGCAAACCGGGTCTCCGAGCCCAAGCGCCGGTATTGGCGCGCATATCGCATAGAGATAACGGCCGCGCGTAGCCCGCGCCCGGCCGCGATGCCCCAACTAAACAAACTCAGGATCGCTGCGGCTAAACATATCGCGCCCACCTGTTCCACGGTCGACTCCGGCTCCAGCCACAAATAACTCGGCACGCAAACTCCGGCCACAACCAGAACGGCGGCCGCCGATGGAAACAATCGCGCAGCCAGCAGCAGGGCCGCCGCCGAGCCTGCGTTTCGCCGCTTGGCCCAGGCCAGCACCCTGGGGGCCAGCCAGTTGATCCCCATTGCCAGCGTCACATGCACCAGCAAAAAACAGGCCAGCGATAAACACGCCAGGCGGACCAGATAGGGCAGGATCATAATTTCCCCCGCCGGTCCAGTTCTTTGCGCTTCAGCCGGATCTTTTTCTCCAGTTCGTCCAGCAGCTTCTCATTTTGCTGTCCCACCGCGTCCACCAGGCAGGAGATCAACATTTCACCCGCCGGATGCGGCCGCCCCAGATACCCTGCCACAAAGTCCGTGGCCGCTTGTTGCTCCCACGCCTCCCGCGACTGCCGCGGTGAATAAAGGTAAGCGCGCTCCGATTTGCGCCGTTCCAATATGCCTTTCTTGTAAAGGCGGTCGAGCGTAGTCATTACGGTGGTGTAGGCTAATGGACGTTCCAGCGTCTCGGCAACTTGGTGAACATTGCTCTCGCCCTGCTTCCAGAGAATCTCCAACACTTGGGTCTCCAGGTGCCCCAAGCTCGACAATCCTGCTGGTCTTTTCTTATCGTCCTGACGCTTCAAGAAACGGATCATGGCCTGTTGCCGATCTTCTCAGCCTGCATTCTAGCAGGATATACTGGCTGTAGTTCCAGGTCTGCCGCGTCCTTGGAGCATTTCCGCCGGTTTGCGCGATGACATCCGAACACGTTCCTGATGACTGGCTCAATCAATATAGCCGCGGCACACTGGAGCCGTCCCGATTAGCCCAAGTTGAAGAGCACCTGCTGCTATGCGAGCAGTGCTGTGAGCGTCTAACCAAACTGGACGATGCCTGGGGATTAAACGGTTAGATCCCAAGAAAGTGCTGGCTGGTCGCAGTTTGATGGATTACAATCGAAGTATAAGTGAACAGTCTATCCGGCACTGCGGAGCTATGAGGCATAGCTAGATTTGCCAGTGCCACTCAAGCTTGACGGAAACCTGCCGATAACTCATAATGTGGTAACAGGTTGCCGTTAGATTTTGAAGTAAAGCATTGGAGCTTTTGGATTCTATGCGCCATCGACAGCCCCGTGTCATTTGCCTGCTGACCTTTGTCTCTTTGGTGAGCGGCTCCGCGTTCGCAGCGACCACCACTACTACTCCCCATAAGAAACACAAGCGCCGCACGGCTCACAGCGTAGCCGGCGCGAAGAAGTCAACTTTCACCGCGAGAGCCCATCATCCTGTCAGCCATCTTTCAATGTTGCCGAAGAAACGCTTCGTCAACAATCCGTGGACATCGCCCACCTTCGCCAATTCCACAGAAGGTGATTCGGTGGATGGCGAGGACCTGGTGGTTCGGCGCGCGGCCGTGCAAGCCTTGGGCCCCTACAACGGAACCGTGGTGGTTGCCGATCCGAACACCGGCCGGTTGCTGACCATCGTGAATCAGAAGCTGGCTTTCCAAAGCGGCTTCCAGCCGTGCTCGACCATTAAGGTTGTCGCAGCGCTAGCGGGTTTAAACGAAGGATTGATTCAGCAGAACACGTTGCTCCGTGGCCGGTACCGTCGCACAGTGGATCTAACTGAAGCGCTGGCACGTTCCGATAATGCGTACTTTTCGGCAGTTGGCTACAAATTGGGCTATGACAAGATCATCCACTACGCCCAACTTTTCGGTTTAGGCGAAAAAGCCGGCCTGGATCTGGATGCCGAGCAACCCGGCACCTTGGCCAGCGCACCTCCGAGCGACGGCTTGGGCATGATGACCAGTTTCGGCGAGGGGATTTACATGACGCCGCTCGAATTAGCGGGCCTCATGAGCATGGTGGCGAACGGTGGCACGCTGTACTATCTCCAACATCCGAAAACAACCGAAGCAATCGAGCAGTTTGTTCCGCGCGTGAAGCGCCAGATCGACGTCCAACAGTGGCTTCCCGTGATTAAGCCGGGAATGATGGGCGCGGTGGAGTATGGCACCGCGCGGCGCGCCAACTACAGCGCCGATGAGCCCATTTTCGGCAAGACCGGCACCTGCACTGATGGCCGCTCTCCAACTCATCTGGGCTGGTTCGGCTCCTACAACGAAATCGGAAATAACAAGCTAGTAGTGGTGGTTCTGCTGACGGGCGGCCACGCGGTGAACGGTCCAGTGGCGTCCGGCGTAGCCGGCGCCGTCTACCGCAACCTCTCGGGCGAAAACTACTTCACCCAACCCCGAGGAATTTCCCCGGTAGCGCTGATCTCCACGCAATCCTGCTGCCGCTAACGTGGCGCACGCACTCGTGCGTGCGCCACAACATCAACGGAGCCGGCGCCATTATTCCGCTTTCGGCGCCCACCCTACTCCGTACGGATGGCCGTCATCGGATCAATCCGCACCGCCCGCAGCGCCGGAAGAAAGCTGCCCGCGAGCGTCATCATCAGGCACAACGCCGCGGCGCTCAGGAATGTCGGCAGATCGCCCGGTTGGACGCCGGCTAGAAGCGCCTGCATCAGCCGCGCGGCAATATAAGCAAGCACTAATCCCGGCACCACACCGGCCAGCGCCACCCAGACGCCTTGCCGCAGCACCATCCGCAGAATATCGCCCGAAGCCGCGCCCAGCGCCATGCGCACCCCAATCTCCCGGTTCCTTTGCGACACGGCGAACGAGAGCAGCCCGTGAATTCCGATGGCCGCCAGAAGAAATGCTATGCCGGCGAACGCCCCCAGCACGCGAACCTGCACCGTGCGGGAGGCCGTTTTCAGATCCACAATCTCCTGCATGGTGCGCACATTTGAAATAGGCTGCTCGCGATCCGCGCTTTGGATGATTCGCCGGATCTCCGGCACCAGCGACGCTGGTGTCAAAGAGCTGCGCACCGCCAGATTCTGCGGCGCATAGAACACAAAGTTGCCGTCCGCAACCTGCCGGTAGGGGAGATAAGCTTGCGGCTCACTGGGTCCCTCCAGCCCGCGCACGTGGACGTCGCCCACTACGCCCACTACCATACGATCGTGAAAGGCCATCTGAAAATGATGGCCCAGCGGGTCCTGGTCCGGCCAATAGCGCCGCACGAACGATTGGCTGACCACCGCGACAAATTGCCGATCAACAGTGTCGGATTCGCTGGCGCTGCGGCCCAGCAACAGCGGGATTTCGAGAGTAGCGAAGTAATCCGGCGTGATGTAGCGCATGCTGACGGTGTGGCTGGCGGTCCGCTCCACCACCTGGCCGTTGATGTCCACCGGCCAGATACCGCCGCCCCACAGCATCGGGAGCGAGGTGCCGTAAGCCGCGCTGGACACTCCCGGAAGCCGTCGGACTTCCGTCAAAACCTGATCGTAGAACTCTACCCGCCGCGCCGTCCGCTCGTATTTAGGCATGGGCAGGGAAGTCTGCAAGGTGAGAACGCCGCCGGCATGAAATCCGGGATCGGTGCCCTGCAGCTTCCAAAGCGCCCGAATCAACAGGCCGGAAGAGATTAGCAGAACAACGGAGACCGTTACCTCGGCGATCACCAGCGCCGCTCGCAGCCGTTCTTTGCGTCCGCCGCCGGAGCGTACCCCTTCCCGCAGCGCGTTCAGGTCGCTTTTGCCGGACGCCCGGAATGCCGGCAGCACGCCGAAAACAATTCCCGTGGCGATGGTGAGCAGTCCCGCGAAAATCAACACTCGAAAATCCACGGCCGGCGTGGAGGCGATGGGCAGCGAGTTCGGCACCAGCTTGGCCAGCAACGGCACGGCCCAGATCGCAACGAATATTCCCAGCGCTCCTCCCAGCGCCGCCAGCACCATGCTCTCGGTCATGGATTGACGCACCAGCCGCTCCCGCCCGGCTCCGAGCGCCGCCCGTACAGCCAGTTCTTTCTGACGTGCCAGGCTGCGCGTCAACAGCAGATTCGCCAGATTCGCGCAGGCAATCAGCAACACACAAGCAGACGCACCCAGCAAGGCCCAGAGCATCAGGCGCGACTTGTCGGACAACTCATCGCGCAAAGAAATTACGATTCCGCCGGTATTCTTGTTCTCGGCGGGATACTCGCGCTTGAGCTGCTGCATGGTGACGTCCATCTCGGCTTCGGCTTGCTTTAGAGATACGCCTTGCTTGAGCCGGCCAACAACCTCCAGATAATTGTCGTCCCGGTCCTGAAATTCCTGCGCCGCGAATTGCTTGGGAACCCACAGGCCAACCTCCGCGCTGGGGAAATTGAAATGCGAAGGCATGACGCCAATGACCACATAGGGCCGGTCGTCCAAAATCACTTTTCTTCCCAGCACGCCGGTGTCCCCGCCAAACTCCGTCTGCCACAACCGATAGCTCAACAGCACGGTCCCAGGCGCGCCCGCGCGCTCATCCAACGGCGTGAAAGCGTGGCCCAATAAAGGTTGCGTCCCGAGCAGAGGAATCACTTCGGACGTCACCGCGACGCTGTTAATACGTTGGGGATTGCCCTGTCCCACCAGATTCACCGCGTCGGGCGTGTAGGCGCCCATGGCTTCGAACGATTTGCTCATTCGCTTCACGTCGCGATAGTTCAGGGGCGAAAATTCCATCTGATCGTAACCCGCCTCGGTCTGCCAGATTTTGACCAGGCGCTCCGGATCGGGAAAGGGCAAATTGCGAATGAGCACGAAATCCGTCACCGAGAACGCCGCGGTGTTGGCGCCGATGCCCAGCGCTACCACTAGAATCGCGGTTACAGCGAAACCCGATGAGCGCAGAAGCGTACGCGAGGTGTAGCGAAGATCCTGGCGCAGAATATCCCAATGAACCGCGGCCGCATTGAACAGAATTTCGAAGAAACCGGCGATCCACAGCATCAGAACGGCCAGTGGATTGGTGGCGTCGCGCCGGCGTGCGCGAAACACAGCCTCCATTTCGCCGCCGTACTCGGCGCGGAATGACGCCGGATAAAAGTGCAGCAGCGCGCGATAGAACGGCATCACGCTTTCTCCGGCGCGAGACCGCGCACCCGCGCCATTTTCAGCAACTGCGCATGGCGGCGCGCTTCGGCCCGCGCCACCGCGACGCCAAATGGCGTGATCCGATAGTACCTGCGCCGTTCGTCATCCAATTCCGGAGCCGGCCGCGTGCTGGTTTCTACAATCAGGCCCTGCTCCATCATGCGCGGAATGGAACGATAGAGCGTGCCGGCGCTGAGCTTCAATTCGCCATTGGTCCGAGACGCGACATCCTGAATAATCGCGTAGCCGTGCCGGTCTTCGTCAGCAAGCGCGATCAGAATATGAAAGGTCGCGGGCGGAAGGGGAAGTAAAGACTCGGGCTTGTCCATACGACCATTATATCCAGTGTGGTTATATTGTCAATGGCTATAGGGCCGTTCATCGGTTCTTCGGTTCCTGAACTTGTAACTCTGAAACATGGCGCGCCCGTTCCGGTCGTAATAAATCTTCAGCATCTCCGGCTCAAAGCCCGCGCTCGCCGCAGCGGCCAGCACACGCTCATGCACGCCTTTCAAAGACTCATGGCCCGCCGTGTGATCTACCCAAATGGCGTTCGCATCCGAGACGACGAACGAATCCACGGGTTGCGCGATGGGATGGCCCATATTCAGAACGCACAAGGAGTCCGTCAGGCCCCAGTCCGGCAACAGGACCTGGCTGGGATTCGCCTGCTTCATATCGCTCGCGAGTGGATAGATTGCGTCCGTCCATGTTTCGGCCGGGCCATTGCGAATGAACTGGTAGAGGTATTGATTGATCACCAGGAGATTACTGATCACCAGGCAGCCCACCATGGCAGCAAGCGCCGAATTTCCAAAGCGGACGTGGAGTGAGGCCTCGGCGAAAACGACGGCCATGAAAAAGTGGGGCAGCGGCCACAGGAGTACCGCGTGGTGCGCCGCGCCTCCTCCCCCGGCCAAATCCATGTGTGCCCATGCCGCGACGATCGCAATCGCGCTGAACAACATTAGTTTTCGGGCGCGTGTGCGCCACAGCAGCGGAACCAATAATGCGGCCAGGCACAATCCAAGGGTCATGCTGTTCCGGCGGCGATCGCCCGCGAGCGTGTGAATTGCGAAACTCGCGTGATCCGCGAGCGATTGCGGAGAACCGGGCCGCGGACCGGTATCCTCACTCACCAGATAACCAAACAGGGACGATCCGTCCCACGCAGCGTCGAGTTGGCGAAGATTGTATTGGAACCAGACCGGCGATAGACCGTTGGCCTTGTGGATGTTGCTGCGAACCGTCGCAAATTTCTGCGGGCCGGACAGATTGTAGACAATCAACGGCAGCGCGCCCAGCGAGAGTGCAATGGCGGCGATTATTACGCCTCGAAACGTCAGGCGCTTCAAAATATCGCGCGCAAAGAGCAGGCAACCTAACGCCAGGCCGCTAAAGACCCAGAGGAACACCGCTTTGTCCCAGAACGCCAGGCCGCAGCAGAATGCGGCTCCGGCCAGCGCCACGTTGCTGGATGTTTGAAACCATTGAACCGCCAGCAGCATCATCGCCGCCAGCAAAAGATGTTGCAACACCACCGGGCCCCAATCATGCACCGTAGTCAGCAGAAATGTAGTGTCCGTGGCCAGAAGAATGCTGCCCACCCAAGCAGCACGCCGGCCGTGCACGCGTTCCAGCAGGGCCCCGAACAGCAGCACCGTGAGCGCCCCCATCAGAATCGCCGGCACTCGGATGACAGCGGGGCTAGGGTTCCATATCAGAAAGATGGGCCAGTAAACCCAAGTCTTTAGCCGGCCGATGTAACTCAGCTCCATCACCGGAATGTTGTGATGAAACAGCGGCACTGAGAAAAATCGCCAGGCGCGAAACTGCGGGCACTCCAACGCGGCTTCGTCGGTGGCGATGCCGGCACGGTTGACGAAACAGAGGCCCAGCAGAAAGAACACAATCGCGCCCACGGTTCCGCCGCTCAGCTTTCGCATCTTGGCCATTTATATTACCGCCAAACTGCTTCATCCTCTCCGGCGTGTTCTAACGAGAAACGAGAAACGAGAAACGAGAAACGAGAAACGAGAAACGTGGATTCCCAGCCTATGCTAGAAGTAGGTCGAGCAGGAACCATGAACGATTATGCAGCGCGGCTTGCCGCGGAACAGCGCCTCTACCGCGACGACACGGACGTTCATAGCCTGCCCGAAATCTTCCATTATTGGTCCAACCGCTATGTACGGCCTAAGCTGGAAGCGTTCGGGTTTTCGACTCCCGAAGGCATGTTCCGGAAATATCTGGGCGAACAATTTGAGCGAAATCCCAGCCGGCCCAAACGGTTCGTCAGCTTCGGCTCCGGCAATTGCAATATGGAGATCGATCTGGCTTGGGATTTTCGCGCCCGCGGCCACTCCGATTTCGTCATCGATTGCGTCGACCTGAATTCCGCCATGCTGGAGCGCGGCCGGATCTCAGCGGCCGAGCGCGAAGTTACCGCGCAGCTGAACTTCGTGCAGGCGGATTTCAACCAATGGGCTGCCGAACGCGAATACGATGCCGTAATTGCCAATCAGGCTCTGCACCACGTCCTCAATCTGGAGGGTCTTTTCGCGCAGATCAAAGGCTCTCTGCGGCCGCACGGCACTTTGATCCTCTCGGAGCTGGTGGGGCGCAATGGACACCAACGCTGGCCCGAGGCGCTCGAAATCGTGCATGAGTTCTGGAGGAAGCTGCCACCTTCGTACCGGTTCAACCGGAAGCTCGAACGCTACGAAGAAATGTTCCTGAACTACGACTGCTCAGCGGACGGCTTCGAGGGCATTCGGTCCCAGGACATTCTGCCGCTCTTGCTGGAGAATTTTCACTTCCACGTCTTCATAGCGGTGGCTAATGTCGTCGGACCTTTTGTGGACCGCTCTTTCGGTTCTAACTTCGACGCCCTGGCGTCCTGGGATCGCAACTTCATCGACGCCGTGCACCAACGCGATGAGCAGGAATTCGCCTCAGGGCGTATCAAGCCAACTCATATCTTCGCTGTCCTGGGAACAGATCCCGGCGTCCCCACTTTATTTCATCCGCCATTGACTCCCGAATTCTGCGTTCGAAACATGCAGCACGTGGCCGCGGATCCGGACGGTCCGTCCAATCCCTACGATTGGCAAAGCTGGCCGCACGGCTTGCACACCGAGCTGGAAATTTCCTGCCAACGATTGACCAGCGCGTATCGCAAGCTGAAGGACGCCCAGGATCAAGTAGACCAGCGCGGCGAAATGGTGGAAAAACTCATGGCGGATGTCGAGGAGCGAACCAGCTGGGCACTGCAGCTGAATCAGGAGATTCAGCAGTGGCGGGCTCGCGGCCAGCACATGGAGCAGCTCAACGAAGAGTTTAAGCAACGCACCACCTGGGCGCTGAAGCTCAATGACGAATTGGCGCAACTGAACGCGGAGTTTGTAGAGCGAACCAATTGGGCCCTGACGCTTGATCAACAATTGAAGGCCGGGACTGTCGAGAACCTTCAACTCAAAACATCTCTCGATCGGCTAGCTTGGGCCCAACCCCTGGATCGCCGCTTCCACAAATTCCTATCCGCCGCAATGCGCATCCTAACGCGCCTGCGCAAGAGATAGCCGACACCAGCCACCAGCAACCAGCCACTGGCGGCCCGATAATGTCCTTATGCGCCCCACCCTCCGCTCCCTCCGCAAAAACCCCGGCTTCACGCTAGTAGCAATCCTCACCCTGGCGCTCGGCATCGGCGCAAACACGGCCATTTTCAGCATCATCAATGGCGTTCTGCTTTCGCCGCTCCGTTATCCCGATGCAGAACGAATCGTAGCTCTTTCCACCTATTCGAAACAAACCGGCCGCCAGACGCCGCGACTCACCGGCGGTGATTTTATCGACATTCGCGGCGACGGCAAGGCGTTCGAAGCGCTGAGCTGCTACTTCGGCGGCGAAATGGGCGTCCAACTTCGCGACCGCGCGGAGTTTACCGGCGCTTTCTTCGTCAACCCCGATTTTTTTCGGATCTTCGGCGCGCAGCCTGCCTTTGGGCGCTTGCTCGATAACAACGATCTGGACCGCGGAGCGCTGGTCAGCCTGCCCTTCGCCGAGCGCAACTTCGGCTCCGGTGCGAATGCGTTGAGCCAAACCGTGAGCATCGAGAATCACGCTTATCAGATCGCCGGCGTCCTGCCCGCGGGGTTTCGCTTCCCCAACCAGGCCGATGTATGGGTGCTGGCGCCGGCCACGCCTGAAAATTTGAACCGCACCGCTTATAACTATCCAACCGTTGCAAAACTAAAAACCGGTGTCACGCTGGAGGGCGCCAAGACCCATCTGGAAACCATCGCCGCGCGCCTGGCATCCGCTTTTCCGGATTCAAACCGCAACAAGAGTTTCACCGTCGTCCCACTGCGCGATCAACTGGTGGGGCCGGTTCGGACCACTCTCTATTTCCTGATGGGAGCCGTCGCGCTGGTGCTGCTAATTGCCTGCACCAACGTGGCGGACCTGATGCTGGCGCGCGCCACCGCGCGATCTCGTGAAATGGCCGTCCGCGCGGCTCTGGGCGCCGGCCGCTGGCACATCATCCGCCCGCTGCTGGCGGAAAGCGCCGTCCTGGCCATCGCCGGCGCAGCGTTCGGATTGTTGCTGGCCAAGCTCGGAACAGATGCTCTGCTGCGCGTGGCGGCGGATCGCATTCCACTGCCGCGCCTGGATGAAATACACATCGATAGCGCGGTGCTGGCATTCGTTTCCGCCGTCTCGTTATTCGCCATCCTGCTCTTCGGGCTGGTTCCCGCGTTCCAAGCCTCGCGCGTGGATCCGCAGCAAGCCCTGCAGCAGGGTGGTTCACGCGGATTGTTGGGAGGCACGTCGCCCCGCCTGCGCAACATGCTGGTAGTGGCGCAAATCGCGCTGTCATTTGTGCTGGCTATCGGCGCAGGTCTGTTGCTGCGCAGTTTCGCGGCCCTTACCAGCGCCCAACTCGGATACCGCACCGATGGAATCCTGGTGATGTATGCGCACGCGCCGGCCCGGACCCTGCCGGAATATCTCACCGTCGGGCGCTCCTTTGAAAATCTGTTCGAACGCTTATCCGGCATTCCCGGCGTGACATCAGTGGCTGCGGCCATGGGATTGCCCACCGGTCAATACAGCTCCAACGGCGCTTACGCGGTGGAAGGCAAGCAGACTTTTGCGCCAGGCCAGAAACTCCCGCAAGCCGGTTTTCGTTTGGCCAGCCCTGGCTACTTCCGAACCATGGGCATTCCGTTATCGCGCGGCCGCGATTTTTCTCCGCGCGATTTCTATGACGCGCCGGCGGTAGCCATCATCAGCGACGCCTTGGCCCGCGACAGTTTTCCCAATCAGGATCCCATTGGCCAGAGGCTCGAGTGCGGCCTCGATTCAGTAAGGAAATGGATGACCATCGTCGGTGTAGTGGGCGACGTTCGCCAAAGCTCGCCCGCGTCCGCGCCCGAACCGGAGCTGTACATGCCATTGCCGCAGCATCCTTATTTCGCGAACGAAATCCAGGTGGTGATCCGGACCACGATGGAACCCACTTCGCTCACGGGCGCTGTCCGCCAACGTGTTCGCGCCATGAATCCGGAGACGGCCATGAAGTTCACAACCATGGATGACATGGTGTCCGGTTCCATCGCCAAGCCTCGATTCCGTGCGTTCTTGATCAGCGCATTCGCCGCCCTGGCGGTGATGCTGGCGCTGGTGGGCGTCTACGGCGTGATGAGCTTCGTCATCACCCAGCGGACCCCTGAGTTCGGGTTGCGCGTGGCCATGGGTGCGAAGCCTTCAGACGTAGTGGGATTGGTGCTGCGCGGGACACTTAAGCTTGCTGCCACGGGAATCGCCATTGGTCTCGCGCTCTCGCTCGCCGCCAGCCGGATAACGGCCAGCATGTTATTCGAGCTGAAACCCACCGACGCCTTCACCTATGCAGTGGTCTTACTTGCCGTGACGCCGATCATCCTTCTAGCCGCCGCCGTCCCGGCCTGGTGCGCCACCCGAATCGACCCGGTAACCGTGCTCCGCCAGGGGTAACCAGAAACCAGCCACCAGAAACCAGCCACCAGTCACGGCAGCAGCCTCTTCTTCCGGATCCACTCAATCACCATATCCCGCGCCAGGACGCCCGTGTTTATCGGGAACTTCAGCCCGGTCGTCTTGAACTGGGCAGCCTGATTGGTGGCGACGAAATCGAGCGTGGCTACCTTGTACTCGCGATCAGGCTCGATGGCATGTCCCTCCCGGATCGCCGGCGGAAGATCGCTGCCTTTGAAGGTCCCGATTACTACGATGTTGTCGAACGGCTGGATGTTCCAGATGGCTCTCGCCAGAATGCGCCCCTGGGGCACAACGTCGCGCACGCCTCCGCGGTTGACGAAGGCCAGATCGGCGCCGGTCTCCTCAGCGATGGCCTGCTCCAGCAATAACTGCAGCTCGCGCCCTTCCAAACGCCTCTTCGATTCCCCAATCGGCACGTCCACCGACTTCGACACTTTCGCCTCCCATCCAGCCACTTCACGCGCAACTTTGGGATCGGGTTGAATCCTGGCGTCGATTGGAATTCTCTTCCATTCGGCCGATTGCAGTTTCTTGCCGGCGATGTCCACTTGCAGATCCAGGCGGCCTAGCTCCACGCCATAACTGTGCAGCAGCACGGCCACCCGGCCGTCCACGTTCTTCATCTCCGGATAACCGTTATGATTGTGCCCCACCACAATCAGGGAAACTTCCGGCACCTGGTGCAGAATCGCATCCACTTCCTCTTGGTCGTGAATATGGCCGAGGACCACAATCAAATCGCACCGGTCCCTCACTTCCTGTGCATACTTGCGCACCGTCTCTACCACCGGAAGAACGCGCCAAGGTTCCACTTTGTCCGGTGTGACAAAGACTCCCGACAAATCACCCAGCACAACGCCAATGATGGCTACACGAATTCCACCGACAGTCTTGATGACGTAGGCTTTTCCGGTGAGCGGAGCGCCATTGACATCCACCACATTGGCTGAAAGCAGCGGATAATGCGCAATCCGCGCGAACTCTTGCACGCGCTTCCAGCCATAGTCGAATTCGTGATTGCCGACAGTGGCCGCGTCGAACCCCAGCCGGTTCGCGATCTGATAGACCGGCACTCCGTGAAAAATGGTGGAGACCGGCGTGCCTTGCAGCAGATCGCCTGCATTCAAATACAAACATGCCTGGGTGTGCTGTTTTTCCTGGCGCACCGCCGTAGCCAGGCGCGCGAAACCACCCTTATCCAGATCGTTCGGAACCAAATGCGCATGCAGGTCGTTCGAATGCAGTATGGTGAGTGGTCGAACGTTTTGGGCCGGGAGAGGCGCGAGTCCCAGCAGTAGCCAAAAGAGAATTCGCCGGGTCATAGTTGGTCTAAAAGTCCCTGCACGGACTCGCCTTCGCGAATCAAGACGATGATTTCATCGGAGCGGGTTGCCGAAATAACCGGGCCGGTCAGCGACTTGAATTTCGTGATCAGTTCGTCCCAGCTCAGCGGATTGTTCGGATCGCCCTTGGGGTGCTGGACGAATGTTTCGAAGTGTCTTCCATCCGAAAGATCGATGGCGACACGCGCCGGCCATTCTTCCGGAAAATTCTTCTCGACCCGGCTGTCTTTTTGCAACACTACTCTTTCCATCATGCACCGGACGTTTTTAGACCGGGCGATCTCCACGGTAAATTGATCGATCCCCGCCGCGCCATAAAGCACGGCCACAGCGGCGCCGAATGGCATGGAGAACTGCGCTTCCACGATGGATTGCGGATTGTATTTCTGCTCGCGCGGCTCCGCTACCAATGGCCAACCCGCTTCCAGTACCGCGACTTCGATGCGCTGGATGCTCTCCGGCTGAAGATGGTGCTCGCGCACCAGAACCAGAATCGCGTCGATGGGCCCTTGCATGTACCGGCAGCAAGCATGCGGCTTCACCGAGGTTCGCATAATTTCGAATGACTGGCCCAAGTCCCGCGTGAGCAATTCGGTCAGTGGTTTTCTCGAGTAACCGTTCAGAAATCCGTCGCGCCCTTCCAGAATCTTCGCCGGCCCGCGGAAGCCATCGGCCGCCAGCATAGCGGCCTGAATGCCGTTTTGCGCGGCCAGACCCGGATGCAGCCGCTTGGTCCACGCGCCCTCCGCCAAAAATTCCATCGACCCGGACGCCATGCTGCCGGCGATGCCGAAAGCGGAAAGCATCTGGTCGGCGGTCAGGTTCAACAGCTTCGAAGCCGTCGCCGCGGCGCCGAACACGCCGCACGTAGCCGTGGGGTGAAAGCCCAGCAGATAATGTTCCTTCGGCTGCACCGCCATGGCGATGCGTGCGGCCGCCTCGTAACCGGCTACCACTGCCGCGGTGAATCGCTCCATTGAAACCCCGGGAAGCGAGTCGGCCAGCGCCAGCGCCGCGGAAAACATAACTGCACCCAGATGGATGGATCCGGCATTGTGGGTATCATCCATCTCAATGGCGTGCGCGGCGGTTCCGTTCACGAGCGCCTGGTATCCCGGCAACGTGCGCGCGTTCAACCGCTCGATCATTTTGTACACCGGCGCGGTGGATTCTTCCCGTGCGCCGCGTAGCGCCACGCCAACGTAATCGAGCAAAAGATAGCGCGTACGGTCGCGAACTTCCGCACTTAGATCTTGGGGTGTGATCGCAGCCAGAAACTCAACCAGCTCGCGCGTTTCGTTCATGCGGAACCTCGTTTCGGCGCCAGAAAACTGCGCCGCAGCACGATCGCCCGCTCGCGCGCCTGATTGTAGCCGCGAGTTTCGATGGCCACGATCCCGCGATCGGGCTTGCTCTCGGATTCCCGCTTCGACAGCACTTCCGATTCCGCATACAACGAATCCCCCGGGAAGAGCGGTCGCTCGAAGACCACGCTTTCATAGCCGAGGTTGGCGATGGTCTGCCCGCTGGTATCAGCCACGCTCATTCCGACGGTCAGGCTGAAGATCAGCGTGTCGATCACCGGGCAGCGTCCGGCGTGGTGCTGGTCTATGAACAACGGATTCTGATTCATGGTCAGCAGCGCGAACCAGGTACCGTCGTGTTCGGTGATGGTGCGGCCCGGCCAGTGTTTATAAACGGCCCCGGCTTCAAATTCCTCGTAATATTTTCCAAAACTCATGATGTTCGTTGGGTTGGCAGGCGAAAGCGCCTGCCCCACGCGTCTCCGGAGGTCTTGAGTCGTAACGTGGGGCGGGCGCTTTCGCCTGCCAACTCACGGATTCTCCCGGTATTTCTTCAACAAATTCCGCGCGATGATCAATCGCTGCAGCTCATTGGTGCCTCCGCCGATCACCACCAGCGGCGCGTCCCGATAGTACCGCTCCACTGGAAAATCTTTGGAATATCCGTTGCCGCCCAGAATCCGCATCGCCTCCATTGACACTTCCGCCGCGGTTTCGGTGGCAAACAGCTTGGCCATCCCCGCTTCCAGATCGCACCGCTCGCCCCGATCCTTCTTTTCAGCGGCGGAATAAATCAGAAGCCGCGACGCTTCGATGCGCGTGGCCATGTCGGCGAGTTTGATCTGGATGGTCTGGTGCTCCGCGATCGGTTTCCCGAAAGTGGTCCGCCGCTGCGCATAGCGAATCGCTTCCTCGAAAGCCGCGCGCGCAATGCCCAGTCCGCGCGCCGCGACGTTGATCCGCTCCGCTTCGAGACCGGTCATCACCTGCTTGAATCCTTCATTCTCCGCTTCGCCGATCAGGTTCTCGCGGGGCACGGGGAAATCCTCGAAATTCAGCTCGCAGGTTTCCACGCTTTTGTACCCCAGCTTGTCGATGTCGCGGCTCACCGTCAATCCCGGCGCGCCCTTTTCGATAACAAAAGCGCTCATCCCACGATGAGGCGGTTCCGTTCGCGGTAGATTCCTGGCCAGCAATAAAAAGGTGTTCCCGAACCTCCCATTCGTAACCCACATCTTCGACCCATTGACGCGATAACAATTCCCCGCGCGTTTCGCCGTGGTGCTGATGTTTTGCAGATCCGTTCCCGCGCCGGGCTCCGATAGACAAATTCCCCCGCGCCGTTCACCGGACGCTAATCCCGGCAAGAATCGCCTCTTCTGTTCCTCTGTTCCAAAACGAACCAGCACGTCGCACAGCACCGAATGCGTGCCGATCACTCCGGCCAAGCCCAGCCAGCCACGCGAAAGCTCCTCGAAGATCATGGCGAACGTGGTGAAGTCGATCTCCGCTCCACCGCAAGCTTCCGGAACATTCAGCCCAAACAGCCCCATCTTCCGCATTTGCTCGACCAGCGCGTGCGGATATTCGTTCCTATGTTCCATCGCCGATGCCACTGGAACCACTTCTTTGTCCACGAACTGGCGCACCGTCGCAACAATGAGTTCCTGCTCCGCAGTCAGCTTTTTCACGATGCGTCTCCGGCGGGGCGTTTCGGCACCACAATTTTGCGCTCCAGCGTGAGAATCGCTTCCTGGCGTTGGTTCAGCCCGTGTGTTCGGACCATCACCACCCCGCGCTCATTCGGAAGTTCTTCACGCGACACCACTGTCGACTCCGCATAAATGGTATCGCCGTGAAACACCGGCGCAAGATGCCGCACCTTCGAGTAATCCAGTGTCTCGAGCGCGCGTCCGCCGATATCCGCCTGGCTGATCCCGATCACCAGGCTGATCACCAGCGGGCCGAGCGCCAATCTCCGTCCATGCTGCGTGCCGGCGGCGTAATGTTCATCAATGTGCAGCGGATGCTGGTTCATGCTCATCAGGCTGAAGAGTGTATCGTCGAATTCGGTGATAGTCCGGCCGGGCCAGTGGCGAAAATTTCGTCCGGGCTCCAGCTCCTCGAAGTACCGGCCGTAGCTCATATCAGGCTCCGATGGCGCAAGCGCGCGATTCTACCAGCTGATTGATTTCCGCTTCGCTATAACCGGCTTCCTGCAATATCGCTCGACAATGTTCGCCGAGTTTGGGCGGCGGACCGGTCACCGACGCTGGCGTGAGCGATAGGCCGACCGGCAATCGCGGAATTTTGGCCGGCCCGGCGCCATCCAATATCACTTCGGCCAACTGATCGAGCGCGGCGACTTGAGGATCGCCGATAACCTGCTCCGCGTTTTGCACGGCATCGGCAGGCACGTCGTGCTGCTTGAACAGCGCCAGCCAATGCGCGCTCGATTTGCCCCGCACCAGATCCGCAATGGGACCCTCCAGATCCGCGCGATTCGAAACGCGGGATGCATTGGAAGCAAAACGCGGATCCACCAACCAATCTTCCCGCCCCAGTGCGCTGCACAAACGGCGGAAGAGGCGATCGTTCGAGATTCCGATCATGATGGCGCCATCCGCTGTCGCGAACGCGCCGTACGGAGCCATGGCGTTGTGCCGCGACCCCTCCGGCCCTGGACTTACTCCGGTGAACTGGCGCGACAGCAGGTGATAACACATCAGCATCGTGCCGGTTTCAAATAGCGACGCATCCACGCGCTGGCCGCGGCCGGACCGCTGGCGCTCCAACAGCGCCGCCAGAATTCCGAGCGCCATCCACACCCCGGCGCCCATGTCGAGAATGGAGACTCCCGCGCGAATCGGAGTCTCGGTGTTTGGACCGGTGACGCTTACGATGCCCGTGCGAGCCTGCAGAATTGCGTCGTAGCCCGGCTTCAAATAATCCGGACCCTTTTGCCCGTAGGCGGAAAGCGAGCCATAAATAATATCCGGCTTCGACGCCCGGACGGCCGGTTCATCCAAACCCAGCTTGGCTGCCTTACCACCGCGAAAATTTTCGAGAAAAACGTCGCAGCGCGAGGCCAGGCGCAATACAATCTCACGGCCGGCGGGCTTGGTGACATCGATGGCGATGGACCGTTTGCCGCGATTGAGCGGCACGAAATACGCGCCCCACTCCCCGCGGTGCGGGCCCATGTTGCGGGCGTCGTCGCCGCCGTCGATCCGTTCTACTTTGATGATGTCCGCGCCCAGATCGGCCAGGATCATGCTGGCCGTGGGGCCGGCCACAACCGTGCTTAGATCCAGCACCCGGACGCCTGTAAGTGGAGGGGGCAACAAGTTGAAGATAGCAGGTGTTAAAGTACGGGCGTGTCGCGCATTATCTGGCCGATCCTGGCCGCCTCGACCTGCGGTGTCCTGTATTACTTCGCTAACCGCGCCATTTATTTTCCCTCCAAATATCCGCAAGGATTCTGGGCCGTGCAACAGCAATTGCACGCGTCCGATGTCTGGATGGTGACGCGTGATGGTGTGCGTTTACATGCCTGGTTCGTCGCCACCGCGGGCGCCCGCTGGGTGACGCTTTACCTGCACGGCAACGCGGGGAACATCACCCATCGGCTCTCGCACATTCAGGAGATCGTCGCGGCCGGATCGTCAATTTTGATACTGGATTATCGCGGCTACGGCAAAAGCAGCGGCTGGCCCACCGAGAATGGTCTCTACCTGGATAGCCAAGCCGCTTTTGCGCACTTGCTCGCAATGGGCTATCGACCCGATCAAATTATCGTCCATGGCGAATCACTGGGAACGGCCGTCGCCATCAACCTGGCCTCGCGCCAGCCCTGCGCGGGCGTGATTCTCGAAGCCCCATTTACTTCTGCCAGCGATGTAGCCGGAACCATGCTCCCCGCGCTGGGCCCGCTGCTGGTACGCAGCTATAATTCGACGCCGAAGATACTCCGGATTCCAGCGCCCAAGCTCTTCATACAAGGCGACCACGACGAGGTCATCCCGCCGCGCCTGGCCCATGCGTTGTATGCCGCCGCGCCGGATCCAAAATCGTTCTGGGTAGTGGAAGGAGCGCGCCATAACGATATTGTGGAAACGGCTGGCCCGCGGTATCGGCAACGGCTGACAACGTTCTACAAAGAGCTGGCCGCGAATGAACGCAAATGAACGCGAATCTCTTATTTGCGTGCATTCGCGTCCATTCGCGGCCAATGCCGTTCACTTTGCATCCGCATCGTAATGCATCGCCCCCGCGACATTCCCCTCCGGGTCTTGAAAAAAGATCAGGCGGCCTACGGTCGGAATAGTCACTTTCTGCATGATCACTTTGCCGCCGTTCGCCACCACGGCCTTGGCGATCGCGTCCACATCTTCCACCGAGACGCTGCATTCGAATCCGGTCATTCTTTGCCCCTGGACCAATTCGCGCCGGCCTTGCAGCGAACCTTGTATCCCTGGATCTTTTTCGCTCCCGGTATGGATCAGAAAGAACCCTGGCGGGCCCCAAGGCTCAAACTTCCATCCGAAGACCTTCTCGTAAAACTGGCGGGCGCGCGGGACATCATCGGCGTTGATCGCAAAATGTCGAATGTTATGGGCCATCTCTGACATAGTAGCCTCCAACGAGTTGGCAGTCTTGCGCTAAACTGCCAGGTAGTGTCGCGAACACGCCAATCCGGCCATCGATCCGAAAATGCCGCCATCCGCACTCTCGCGGCTACTTACTCGCCGGGCCATGTCATCCCTCCGCATTCGCACGATTGGCATCAACTGCTCTACGCCTCAGAAGGAGTGATGACCATCCACACCTGCAGCGGCTCTTGGGTGGTCCCGCCGCATCGCGCCGCCTGGATCCCAGCCAATATTGTGCATAGCGTCGAGATGTCCGGCGCCGTATCCATGCGGACGCTGTATCTGCTGCCGGGACTTTCGAAGGCCCTCATCAAGGACTGCTGCACGGTGAACGTCCCACCGCTGTTGCGCGAGTTAATCCTGGATGCGGTGGCTCGCGAAACGCTGCAGCGCGGCATTCCGCCGGAAGCGCGGCTGATCGGCGTAATTCTGGATCAAATAAAGGCGCTCCCTGCGGCGCCGCTGCAGCTACCTATGCCCCGCGACGCCCGGGCATCCAAGGTGGCTGAACTGCTGCAGGCGAATCCAGCGGAGCCCGCGTCGCTAGAGAAGATTTCAAAACAGGCCGGCGCCAGCCCGCGTACCGTAGAGCGTCTATTCCTATCGGAAACCAACCTGGGATTTCGAAAATGGCGGCAACGCCTGCGGCTGCTGCACGCTTTGCGATTGCTGGCCGCGGGCGAACCGGTGACCAATGTCGCGTTGGAAGCCGGCTATGACAGCACCAGCGCGTTCATCTCCATGTTCCGCCGCGAGATGGGAACCACGCCCAGCCGCTACCACGATAAGGCGCAGCGCGAAGCGCCTGGCGCCGTTCTTCGGTTATTCCGTTAATCGGTTGTTCGGTTCGCGCAGCAGAAGAGAACGGCCCAGGCGATGGAACCGAATAACCGATAAGCGGAGCGCCTGGCGCCGTTCTTCGGTAATTCCATTAATCGGTTGTTCGGTTCGCGCAGCAGAAGAGAGCGGCCCAGCCGATGGAACCGAGTAACCGATAAGCGGAGCGCTGAGCGCCGTTCCTCAGTTATTCCGTTAATCGGTTGTTCGGTTCGCGCAGCAGAAGAGAACGGCCCAGGCGATGGAACCGAATAACCGATAAGCGGAGCGCCCGGCGCCGTTCTTCGGTTATTCTGTTAATCGGTTGTTCGGCTCGCGCAGCAGAAGAGAGCGGCCCAGCCGATGGAACCGATTAAGCGATAAGCGGAGCGCTGAGCGCCGTTCTTCGGTTATTCCGTTAATCGGTTGTTCGGTTCGCGCAGCAGAAGAGAGCGGCTCAGCCGATGGAACCGAATAACCGATAAGCGGAGCGCTGAGCGCCGTTCTTCGGTAATTCCGTTAATCGATTGTTCGGTTCGCGCAGCAGAAGAGAGCGGCCCAGCCGATGGAACCGAACAACCGATAAGCGGAGCGCCCGGCGCCGTTCTTCGGTAATTCCGTTAATCGGTTGTTCGGTTCGCGCAGCAGAAGAGAACGGCCCAGTCACAGAACCGATGAACCGAATAACTGAATAACCGAACAACGGAAGATCAATGAACGCGGTCAAACCGCGTTCATTAATCTTCCTCTCCGCACCACCCACTCCTCGCTGGTGAATACCCGCGGACCCACTTCAATCAGCCGCGGCAGCATGTCAAAAACGGCCCCCGGTGTCCACAGGTTGTTGTGGCGGGTTCGAAATCCGCGCTGGTTCAAAGATGCGGCAATCTCGGTGAGCGGTTTCTCCTGGATGATCATCTCCAGCATCACCACCAGCGCTTCCTTTTCCTGGATGTCCTGCTCCAATTGCATGCAATCCTCGGAAATCTTCAGACCGTAGGGGATCTGTTCGGTGACATTGGCCGGCTCCAGGTTGCCGCCTTCCACCTGCCGCTCCCAGACCACCACCACCGGCTTCCAGCCTTCCCCGGCCTTCTTGTCGATGTACTCGGCCGTCAACGGACCCGGCAAGAAATCGCGCATGCGTTCCACTCTTGGCATATTCGCCTCCCTGAATGTTCGTGGGGCAGGTTGTTAACCTGCGCGCCGATTGTCAAGCAGCGCAAACCGCGCAGGTTAGCAACCTGCGCGCAGGATGCCATCCTGCCCCACAAATTCCTCGACACTCCTGCTCCCGCAGCATTGGGCAATTCACATGCCAGCACGCCGAGCCGTCGTTTGTGTGAGTTTCGCGGAATAAGGTATTTCCGTATGTCCGCTAGTGGGATTGCCTTGCACCGTCTCGCGACTCCGCTGGTTCATAATGAATACACGGAGGTTCGTTTGATAACAAAAATCTCGCTTGGGTTCGCCCTGGGGTTCACCTTTGTTGCAGGCTGCACGGTCGGCTGGGCGGCCGATACGTTCCATCCGCTGGACGTTAAGACCGGCGAGTGGGAGTCCAGCATGACCGTAAACACCAGCGACGTTCCGCCCATTCCGCCGGAGGCGCTGGCCAGATTGACGCCGGAGCAGCGCGCCAGGCTCGAGCAACAGACCAAGTCTCTCAGCGGCCGCACCATTGTGCGCAAGACTTGTATAAAAAAGGAACGGCTCGATAAACCTCTTACCTTTGGAAATGGCGACAAAGCCTGCACCAATACTTTGGTCACTTCCACCAGCAGCATGCAGGAGATCCATGTGGAATGCAACCGGAACGATCGAAAATCGGGTGGAACCCTGCGTTTCGAAGCGGTGGACCCGCAGCACGTCAAAGGCACCGTCAAGATGACCATGACCGGCCCCAACGGATCGATGGACATCAATTCGTCCTTCACTGCGAAGTGGGTCGGCGAAGCCTGCAGCACTGAGAACTAGCAAAGGCACCGGTCGCTTACGCTCGCGGCTCGGAAGCGGGAGCCGGTGCTTTCCTGCCCGTCTGTGCCAAACTTAAGGTTCAGCCGAGGTTTTACATGAACAAGCTTGCGTTCGCGCTTCTCTTTACCGCCGGGCCGTTTTTCGCCGTAGCCGATGAGCTGCCCCAGGCCGGAGTCATCCTGGATAAATTCGTCGAAGTGGTGGGCGGCAAGGCCGCCTTCGAAAAGCACCATAACGAAGTAATGCACGGAAATATGGACTTGACCGGCCGGGGATTGAAGGGCACTCTTACGGTCTATCAGGCCGAGCCGGACCAGATCCGCGCGGTGATAGAAATCGACGGCGTTGGAAAAATCGAATCCGGAACATCGGGAGACGTGGCCTGGGAAAGTTCCGCCATGCAAGGTCCTCGCATCAAACAGGGCATCGAGAAATCGGATGCCTTCCGCGACGCGGCCTTCAATTCGGCCATCCAGTGGCGCAAGCTGTACACAAAAGTGGAAACCACCGGCGTCGAAACTGTGCAGGATCACGAATGCTACAAGGTGGTGCTGACACCGGCGCAAGGGAATCCGGTTACACAATTTTACGACAAGAAATCCGGCCTGCTTATTAAAACCACCACCACTCGTGCCACGCAGATGGGCGATATCACCGCTGAAGTCTTCGCGGATGACTATCGCAAAGAGGGGGACCTGCTGGTGGCCCACAAGCTTACCAATAAATTCGCCGGCCAGGAATTTCAGATTACCGTCGCCAGCCTGGAATTCAATGTCGACATGCCCAAAGACAAGTTCGCTCTGCCGGACGACATCAAGGCCCTGCTCAATAAGCCTGCCAGGGCTGCGGTGCAGTCCGCTCCCGCCGCCGCGGCATCATCCTCAAACGGCAAGCTCACCCTCTACATGACCGGCAAGCCCATCGCCACCGAGAATTATACGGTCCAGAAATCGGGCGGCAAGATCGAAGTAAATGGATCCGCCAACGCAACACTTGGACCGATCAAAATCGACATCGAGCAGTTTAAGGTGGTCACGGACGAAAAGTTCCAGCCGCTGGATGCCGTCGCCAAAGGCAAGCTGGGCCAGGTGCAGATGAATGTCTCGACCTCCTTCGCCGATGGCAAAGCCAAGAACCAGATGGATTCCGGGCAGGGTCCGCAGAGCAAGGATGACCCCGTGTCGCCGGGAGCGCTGGTGGTGAGCGCGAATTTCCCGCTGTTTCCCTGGAGCCTGCTGGCGTTGCGCGCGGAAATGAAAAATCAGGATCCGCAGCCGATGCCAATCTATATCCTCGGCCAGGCGGAGGTGCCCGGCACGGTGATTTTCAAAGGCCGCGAAAAAGTGGAATTCGACGGCAAAACCGCGGAACTGAACCACCTCACCGTCAGCGGAACACCTCCGGACGGCGCGCCCATCGTGCTCGATTTCTGGGTGGATGACAACCGCAAAGTGATCAAGATCGCCGTTCCGGCGCGGGGCGTGGAAGCCTATCAGGAGGGCTTCGATCGCAAAGCTCCACCGGAAGCTCCCAAGCCGGCTCCGAAATAGTTTTACTGGATTCTCCGATGAGTTCGCCGGAATCACAATCTGAAGCCGCGCGCGACGCTTCGCGCGATACGGCGCTGGGTTGTTATCTGGCGTCCATCCTGGACATCGCGGAAACCGTGGCCGGCCTATGCGGCGAGATCGGCGCTTCCTGTCACGATCAACTCATCCGGTTGCGAAGCCGCGTGGCCTTCCACGCCAGTGTCCAGACGCTGGAGGAAAGCCGCGATGCGCTGCATTCCGAACTGATCGATTTTTCGGACAAGGCGCGCCAGTACAACAATGTTCTGGCGGAAGATGTGGCCAAAGCGCTGGCTTTGCTGGCGCAGAGCGAAAGCGCCGTTGCGGTTCGCAATGAGAAATACATTGAGCGGTTGGCGCGCTTTGTGGAACAGATGGAACAGGTGGCGCGCTCCGGCGACCGCGCGCTGGCCGCCGGGCAAGCCGTAGAGTTGCGCGGACTTGTGGAATCCATGGAACGGGACGGCCGTGACGCCGACGCCCGGCTGCAGGCCAAACTCGCCGAGTTCCAGGACAAGCTCCGCGAAGTGGAATTTCTGGCTTCCATCGATCCCTTGACCGGCATCGCGAACCGGCGCGAGTTCAATCGCCAACTGGAGGCCCGCGTAGCGGCCAACCGCGAATTCTGCATCCTCTTGTTCGACCTCAATACATTTCAACGGGTCAACTACGACTACGGGCACCTCTGCGGAGACGAAATCCTCAAACAACTGGGAAACCGGCTCAGCAACACCGTCCGTCCGCGCGATTTCGTATGCCGCTGGGGTGGCGATGAATTTGTCGTCATTCTGGAATGTCCGCTGGCGAACGCGGAAATGCGTGCCGACGAAATGGCGCGCCGGCTGAGCGGCCCTTACCGCGTGGTTATCGAAGGCCGGGAGATCGATGTCAACGTCGGTCTTTCATTCGGCGTCTCCCAACGCCAGGCGGGAGAAACTGCCGAACAAGTCTTCCATCGCGCCGACGAAGGCATGTACGCGCAAAAACCAGCAACCAGGCACCAGCCACCGCCCGCCTCCCCAGCCCCCAACCCCCAGTCCCGCTCTTGATGTACTACCGTTAATTGGAAGGATTTCGCGCGTGCATTCTCTGACCAACGCGGGTGTGCTGATTACCGGCGCCGGCCGTGGAATCGGCAAACGGCTGGCCCTGGGGTTTGCGGCCGCCGGAGCCAAGGTGGGATTGCTCTCCCGGAGCAAAGCCGAGCTCGATCTGGCGCATCTCGAGATTGAGCATGCCGGCGGCAACGCTCTGCGCATTCGCACTGATGTTACGGATTTCGAGCAGCTCAACGCCGCTGTGGACCGCATGCGCCGCGATTACGGTGGCGTCCACGTGCTGGTGTGCGCGGCCGCTATCCAGGGCCCCATTGGTCCGTTCCTGGAACAGCCGCCGAAAGCCTGGGCCGATGTAGTTCATATCAATCTTCTGGGTGTGATGAACGCCTGCAAAGCGGTTCTGCCGCATATGATCGAGCAGCGCTCCGGCAAAATCATCGTCCTCAGTGGAGGCGGAGCGGCGAACGCGCGCCCCAATTTCTCGGCCTATGCGGCATCAAAGGCAGCCGTGGTGCGGCTGGTGGAAACCATTGCCGAGGAAGTGCGCGATCACAACGTCCAGATCAACTGCATGGCGCCCGGCGGCACCTACACCCATATGACAGATGAGATTCTACGCGCGGGCGACAAAGCGGGTTGGAAGGAAACGGAGGGCGCCCTCGAAATCCGCCGCACCGGCGGCGTCTCTCCCGAAAAACAAATTCAGCTGGCCTTGTTCCTGGCCTCCGAGCAATCCAACCACGTCAGCGGAAAGCTGATCCATGTCTCGGACGACTGGAAAAAGCTGAAGGATGCGAATGTGCACCCGGAAGCGTACACGCTGCGCAGAATGCAGCGCATGTAAATGCGGCAAAGATAGCTTCTGGATTCCTTGGCCCGAATTCTGTATGCTCAGTTCATGCGTCCTCTCCACTTTGCTCTTGCACTGCTGCTCGCCTTCACGCTGAGCGCCCAGACCAAAAAGAAAAAGGTTCTGGCCATCGGCGAAGTCAAAGGCTTCCAGCATGACTCGGTTTCCCATGCCTTGGCCACCATCGAACGGCTGGGCCAGGAATCCGGCGTCTACGATACTTATATCCGCACCGATACGCAGCTGATCACCAAGCAAAAGCTGGAAGCCGGCAACGCCAAGAACCTGAACTATTTCGATGCCGTGATTTTCTACACCACCGGCGAATTGGACATGGACGATCAGCAGAAGAAAGATCTGCTCTCTTTCGTCCACGACGACGGTAAGGGCTTCATCGGCGTGCACAGCGCCATCGACACATTCTATAAGTGGCCGGAATACGGCGAGATGATCGGCGGCTACTTTAACCAGCACCCCTGGGGAGTCTTTGACGCGCCGATGGTGGTGGTAGATCCGAAATTCCCGGGCATGCAGCTCTTCCCGCCAACCTTCACGTTTAGGGATGAAATCTACCAGGTGAAGAACTTCAATCCGGATGTCACCCACGTGATCATCCGCATGGACCCGAACAAGCTTGATCTAACCAATCCGCGAGTTTCCGACGAACGGCGCGCGGACAAGAATTATCCCGTGTCCTGGGCCAAAATGTACGGCAAGGGCCGGGTCTACTATTCCACGCTAGGCCATCGCGAGGAAAGCTGGGACCGCAAAGATGTTCAGACGATGTACTTCGAAGCCATCAGGTGGGCCCTAGGCCTGGTAAACGCAGATATTAAGCCAAACCCGTAGCGCACGCACTCGTGCGTGCCGCGTCGCCACTTATGGCGACGCCACTCGCTTCAACTGCCCGCAAGCCGCAAAAATATCCCTGCCCCTCGGCTTCCGGACAAAACACGGCATCGCCCTCCGAACAATCGCTTGAAATGCGTCCACTCTCGAAGCATCCGGCGTCTCAAACTCAATCCCCGGCCCTGGATTCAGCGCGATCAGATTCACTTTCGCGTTCAGGTGCGCCAGCAGTTTCACCACCCGCCGCGCGTCCGCGTCGGTATCGTTCACGCCCTTCAGCAGTACATATTCGAAGGTCAGCTTTTCCCATTTCCGCAAGGGAAATGTCTTGCATGCCGCCAGCAAATCCTTCAGCGAATACTTGCGCGTGATCGGCATCAGCTCGCGCCGCTGCTCTTCGGTGGACGCGTTCAGCGATATCGCTAGCTTCGGCCGGATCGGCTCGCGTCCCAGTTCTTCTATCTTCGGAACAATCCCGGCCGTCGAAATGGTGATCCGCCGCGGCGACAATCCAATGCCTTTCGGATCCATCAACAACCGCGTGGCTTTAATCACGTTGGGCAGGTTCAATAGCGGCTCACCCATCCCCATCATCACAATGTTCAGGCGGTCGCTTCCGGTTGAGAGCTGATGTGTCTGCATCACGAACAGCACCTGCCCGACAATTTCTCCAGCGGTCAGGTTGCGCTCCAGGCCCATCAGAGCGGTAAGACAGAACTGGCAATTTACCGGACACCCCACCTGGCTCGAAATACAAATGGTGTCGCGGCCTTCCTCTGGCATCAGGACAGTTTCAATAGTTTTCTGATCCTCGAGCGCCAGCAGGTAGCGACGGGTGCCATCCACGGATTTATACTCCGCAGCCACCCGGGGAAGGCCCAGTGGAAACTTGGAAGATAATTCTTTTCTTAGAGTTACAGGTAGCGCCGTGATCTGCAGCAGATCCGAAACCCGCTCGCGGTACACTGCTTCGTAAACTTGACGGGCGCGATAGGCCGGTTGGCCTTCCAAGACCTGTTGCAGGTCCGGAACTTCAAGCCCTACAATAGTTTGCGCCACTTTTCCAGTATATCACCGCTATCTCCGGAACCGCGATAAAATAGAGTTAGTGCAACTGGTAACCGCTCCCCCATCGGACAAAGTCCGCGAGATCGAAACAACAACATTGCCCAATGGCGTTCGGGTGATTACCGAGCACATGGCGCATGTCCGCTCGGTGTCGCTGGGTGTTTGGATCGGTACCGGCTCGCGTGCCGAAAGCCCCGATCAAAACGGGATTTCTCATTTCATCGAGCACATGGTTTTCAAGGGGACATCGAAGCGCTCGGCTGAGGACATCGCCCGCTCGGTGGATTCCATCGGCGGCGGCTTGGACGCCTTCACCGCCAAAGAAATGGTCAGTTACAACACCAAGGTGCTGGATGAGCATTTGCCCTTGGCCTTCGATGTCCTGGCCGACATGGTCTTGAATCCGCTGTTTCGCGACGAGGATATTGAGAAGGAAAAAGGCGTGATCCTGGAAGAATTGAAGATGGAGGTGGACAATCCCGAGTATCTTCTGCACGAAATCTTTTCCAGCAACTTCTATAAGGATCATCCCATCGGCAAGCCCATTCTGGGCACCAAGGACACGGTGAAGAAGTTCGACCGCGAGATGATCCATCATTACTACCGCCGCTATTACTCGCCCAAGAACATCCTGATCACCGCCGCCGGAAATCTCAATCATGAACGCCTGGTGGATCTGGCGCGCCAGCATTTTGAGGATTTGCGCGTGCATGGGTCGCTCGCGCCGGATCCCGCGCCCGTGGCGCACGCCCGCTTGGTTTTTCGCAACAAATCTTCGCTCGAACAGACTCATATGTATATGGGCGTGCCGGCTTATCCTCTTCCGCACGAGCTGCGCTTCGCTTGTTATGCGCTGAATACCGTGCTGGGCGGAGGAATGAGTTCGCGCTTGTTTCAGAATATTCGCGAGAAGCTGGGCTTAGCCTACGCTGTTTATTCGGAGCTCAGCATGTATCGCGATACCGGATGCCTGGCCATCTATGCGGGAACATCCACGGAGTCCGCAGCCAAGGTCATCGAGTTGATTGTGGCCGAGTTCCGTGAGCTGAAAGAAAATCTGGTGCCTGCCGAAGAGTTGCGCCGTGCCAAGGATCACCTGAAAGGCTCTTTCATGCTGGGCCTGGAATCCACATCCAGCCGCATGGGCAATCTGGCCCGGCAGGAGATGTATTTCAAGCGCTTTTTCACTTTGGATGAGATGATCCGGAGCATCGAAGAAGTCACGGCGGAGCAGGTGCAGCAAATCGCGCGGGAATTCTTCGACCCCAAGAACATCACCCTGGCCATGCTAGGCAACCTGGGCGACTTCAAGATCAAGCGCGAGGATCTGGCCTGCTAAGAGACTGGCAGCATTACCGAGCCGCGACCGTAAGGGAGTCGGTGCCTTTGGCACTTCTGGCCCTCCTAACCACCTCCCTCTTCGCCCTGGACCTTAACTCCCTCAAGCCCCAAGGCTACGTCAACGATTTCGCCCACGTCCTCACCCCGCAATCGCACCAGCAGCTCGAAGCATATTGCGGCCAGGTGGAACGGGTTACCGGCGTGCAGATGGCCATCGTCACCATCGATACGCTGGACGGCCAGCCTGTGGAAGACGTGGCCAACGCGCTTTTCCGTAAATGGGGCATCGGCAAAAAGGGCAAGGATGAAGGCATTCTGCTGCTCATTGCCATCAAGGATCACAAAGACCGCATCGAAGTGGGCTATGGATTGGAGCCGATTCTTCCCGACGGTTTTGAAGGTGGAGTTCTAAGACAAGCCCGGCCTCTGCTGCGCCAGGGCGCCTATGGACAAGCTCTGTTCGCCGCCGTAAATGAGATGGGATCTCAAATCGCCCAGGCCAAAAGAGTCTCGCTCAACGCCCCGCTGCGCGTCCGCCGGCCGTCGCCGTCGCGTGGGTCGGGCATTCCATTTATCTTCATCATCATCGTCGTCGTGATTCTGTTGTCTTTCCTGAGCCGCCGCGGTGGAGGTGGGGGCGGAGGCTTCTTGATAGGTATGATTCTCGGTAATCTATTAGGCGGCGGACGCGGCGGCGGTTGGGGCGGTGGCGGAGGATTTGGCGGCGGCGGTGGCGGCGGGGGATTTGGCGGATTCGGAGGCGGCGACTCGGGCGGAGGCGGCGCTTCCAGTGACTGGTAAATAAATGGAACAGAAGCTTCAAGAATTAGTGGATCGTCTGCGCAAGGCCCATCAGGACCGGCTGGTCTCCGTCATCCTGTATGGGTCCGCGGCTTCCGGCGATTACCACGGAGAATTTTCGGATCTGAACGTTCTGTGCGTACTGCAGCAGGTCACTCCCGCCGAGCTCGCAGCCTCTGAGCCGATCTTCAAATGGTGGCGGGATGGCAATCCCACGCCGCTGCTGCTGAGCGAAGAGGAAGTCAGAACCTCAACGGACTGCTTTCCCATCGAGTTCCACGACATGCAGGAGCGCCGGCGCGTTTTGTTCGGCGCCGACGTGATCGAGAAGTTGGAGATCGACCGGAGCTTCTATCGGGCGCAGGTGGAGCACGATCTGCGGTCGAAACTTCTGCGGCTGCGCCAGAAAGCGGCCGGCATCCTGGGTGACCAGCAGGCATTGCTGCGGTTGATGATGGACTCGGTATCGAATTTTCTGGTGCTCTCGCGCCACGCCCTGTTGCTCTCCGGAATCGCGACCGGCTCCGGGAAGCGGGAGGCGGCGGCGAATCTGGCCGCCATTCATGTGGATCCTTCGCCGTTCGACACGCTGCTGGATTTGCGCGAACGCAAGAAAAAACCCGGGGACGTGAATGTAGAATCGTTATTTGCGAGTTATCTGAAACAGATTGAGGCCGTGGTGGCGCACGTGGACCGCCTAGAGAAATGATGGGGAAATGAGGGTGAAATGAAGATAGCGCTGGTGGTACTCGGAGTTGTGGTCCTGATTGTCTTGATGGGTTTCGGCTGGCTCATGGGCGAGAAGAACGGCCTGGTGACTGAGCGTGAATCGGTGACCGCCGCGTGGTCGCAAGTGGACGTCGCGCTGCAGCGCCGCGCCGACTTGATTCCGAATCTGGTGGAAACCGTGAAGGGCTTTGCCAAACAGGAGCAAGCCGTCATCAAAGAAGTCACCGATGCCCGCGCGGCCCTGGGCGGCGCCCGCAGTCCGCAGGAAAAGATCCAGGCCAATTCTCAGTTGGATGGCGCCTTGAGCAGGTTGCTGGTCGTGGTGGAAAACTATCCCCAGCTAAAATCGAACGAGAACTTCCTGCGCTTGCAGGACGAGCTGGCCGGTACTGAAAATCGCATAGCCGTGGAGCGCCGCAAATACAACGAGACGGTGCAAAAGTACAACACCGATATCGAACTGTTTCCCAAGAGCATCGCCGCCGGAATGTTCGGCTTCCACCGCAACGACGCCTATTTCAAAACCGAGCCGGGCGCGCGAGCCGTCCCCAAAGTCGCCTTCTAACTTAGGCGTTTCTTCTTCCTAGGGCGTTCTAATTCGCCCCGCTTGGTCAGGATCAAGCGCCAAGAAATGTTTCAGATTCCAAGTGTATATTATGCCGGCTTTTATCTTCGCGGCACACCTCAACAGCAGAGCATCGTAAACGCGTCCGCTGGTAAACCCCAATTCGGCGGTCCTCTGCAGTGTTTCGATGTAATCCTCTTCGTCAAGCGTGACCAGCGTGAGCCGTTCCCGCGCGGACCGAATGAATAACAAAACCTGTTCGGGGGGTATCGCCGGCCGAACCGGAAGAGCGGTCATTACGGCGTACACTTCCGCCAGGGAATGGGCCGCGCAGGCGGAGTGCCTCTTATTCGCCTTAGCCAGAAGCTTCAAGCTGACTTCGTGATTGTGATGGCCGCCCCAAAATGCGGCGACCAATACGGAGGTATCGAAGAACTCCTTCATCGACGCAATTCACGGATACGTTCCTCGTGCTCGCGATCGAGGAGATCAGCTATGGAAGTATCGGTCGCCCCTCCCTGATAGACCCAAATGCCGTGTTTTTTCTTGAGCGGCGCCTGCGGACGAACAGGCTGCAACGTGATGCACTCGCCTTCGCTCCGTAGTGCCAACGTGTCTCCTGGACCAAGCCGTAACCGCTTACGTACTGGTTTTGGGATAACCACGCGCCCAGCTTTATCGATCGTTATCTTGGCTGTCATTGGTGTAGCGCAATGGTATATACCATCTGTAAATACCATTGTAACGCCATTCGCTCTTATATAATGCCCGGCCGCCGATGCCCCGCCCGCGTGGCTTGCTCAAACGCGTATGCCATCTGCAGCACGCTGAATTCATCCCGATGCCGGCCGGCAATTTGCAGCCCCACCGGCAAACCCTCCGGCGTATATCCGCAGGGCATGGAAATCGCCGGATTCTCCAGAATCGAAATCAACGAGCAGCACTTCATCCACTCCGTGTAGCTTTTCATTCGCACGCCCTCGATCTCGGTGACGTAAGGCTGCTGCACATCGAATGGCGGCACCTGCGTGCTGGGCGCGATGAAAAACTCGTATTTCTGCTGGAAAATCCGCATGCGGTCCCAAACCTGGCTGTGCAGATTTTGGGCATTCGCAATATCGGCGGCGCTCAGCTTCAGGCCGCGCTCCACTTCCCAGAGGATGGTGTCTTTCACCTGCCCGCGATGATTCTTAACTAACTCGGCGAGTCCCGATGCGTAACCCCAGGCCCGCAGCGTGTCGTAAGCTTCCGCGGCGCCGGTCAGATCCGGCTCCGCTTCTTCGACAATGCATCCCAGGTTTTCAAATACTTTGCGCTGTGCGTCCACCGCGGCGCGGATTCTGGGATCGAAAGGAAGGCCCCCCAGATCTTTGAACCAGGCCACGCGCACGCCTTTGAAGCTGCGCTCCAGGTTTCCTGCAAAACGAGATCCAGGCTCGGTGATGGAAATAGGGCAGCGCGGATCCGGCCCTGCCATCACGCTTAATAACAGCGCGGCATCGCCCACCGTTCTCCCCATAGGTCCGGACACGCCCAACGTAGCCCAGGCGTTCCCCTCCGCTCGCTGCGGAACTCGCCCCGGCGCGGTCCGGAATCCAACCACGCTGCAAAATGCGGCCGGGTTTCGCAATGAGCCGCCGCTATCGCTGCCGTCCGCGATTGGAACCATCCCGCACGCCAGGCTCACTGCTGCTCCGCCACTGCTGCCGCCGCAGGTCTTGGTGAGATCGTAAGGATTCCGTGTCGCGCCGAACACCGCGTTGAACGTCTGCGAGCCCGCGCCAAACTCGGGCGTGTTGGTTTTGCCCACCGCGATTGCTCCGGCGCGCTTGATGCGCTCCACCAGGATGTCATCCCGCGCCGGCACGTTGTCCTTGAAAACGGGAGAACCAAAAGTAGTGCGGATACCCGCCGTTTCCACCAGATCCTTATGCGCGACAGGCAACCCGTGCAACGGACCGAGCGTAGCTCCGCGCGCCTGCGCCTCGTCCGCCTTGCGCGCGTTCTCGCGCGCCTGCTCGGCTACCAAGGTCACAATGGCATTCACTTTCGGATTCACCCGCTCTATCTGCTTCAAGTGCGCGTCCATAAGTTCGCGCGCGCTCAATTTCTTGCCACGGATCAGCGCGGCCATTTCCACTGCCGTGAGAAAGCAGATGTCCGGCGCTTCGGCTGAGAGCAAGGGAGCAGCCGCCGCAGCGCTCAATAATTGCCCGGCCTGGCGCCGCGTGATAGGTTCATCCGCCATGCCGGATTCTAACACGTGATATATCTCGATACAGATGCGGACCGGACTATGTTGCGTGATTTTGTGCCTCGCCGCGCAGCTCGCGCTGGGCGAGACCAAAGAACAGGTCTTAGACCGATGGGCCGCGGCTCTCGGCGGCCGCGAAAAATTGCAACAGATTCGGACCGTGCACTCCAAGGGATCAGTCAAAACGGGCGGCCTCGAAGGGACGTTCGAGCGTTGGAGCACCTGGCGCGGTGAATCCCGAACAGTGCTGGATATTTCGGGCGCCATCCATCAAGTAACGGTGTTCGACGGCAAACAAGGCTGGGCCATGGATGCGAGCGGCGCGGTGCATGAGCTTTCCGCCGGCAATCTCAGAAGCGCCATCAGCGGCGCCTACGAGGCCAGCGATTCGTTCCTTTTTCCCGGACGTCTGGCCGGCACCGTGGCATCGGTGAGCCATGATGCCCGTCAATCAGCGTATCTGGTACGGCTGGAGCCGGAGGGGGGAAATCCCATTACGGTTTTTCTTGACGAAAATAGCTTTCTTCCAAAACGCGAAGAGACCGCCGGCCCGCTGGGCGACACTCGTTCCAGCACCATTTCGAGCTGGCGCGTCGTGGATGGAATAAAAATTCCGGCCAGTACGGTTCAATCCACCGGAGATCCGAAATTCGATATCGTCATCACTACTGAGCAGGTTGAAATCAACACTCCACTCGCGGCGGATCTGTTCACCAAACCGGCCGAGACAGCCGCGCAGGTTCATTTCACGAATGCGGCCCATCAGGCGGTGATTCCTGTCGAAGTTTACGCACAACACATTTTCGTTCCGGTGCGCGTCAACCGAACCGGGTCTGCCTGGTTCTTTCTGGACAGCGGCGCGGGAACATCGGTGGTAACCAAAGCCTGGGCGGATAAGATTGGCCTCGCGTCCGAGGGCGCCATGCGGGCAGTAGGCGCGGCCGGCGCCACCAGCCTGGCGCTGGCGAAGAATGTTGTGCTCGGTTTGCCCGGTATGGAACTCGCCCTTCCGAGCGTTACGGTGCTGGACGCCGCCGCATTGCCGCAGCTTGGAAGAAGCTGGGACGGGTTACTGGGCTATGACGTCCTAAGCCGGCTGGTAGTTCGCGTCGATTACCAGCGCAAAGAAATTACGGTAATTGATCCTTCCGTTTTTGTACCCGGCGAGCATGCTACCGCGCTCCCGCTGACATTCCTTGGAAACTGGCCGCTGGTTCCCGCGAAGATTCTGTTGCCAGGCCGCGCGCCCATCGAAACCAAGTGCTTCATCGATACCGGCGCCGGAGGCCTGATGCTGTCCACACCTTTCGCCAACGCCAACCGCGTCGCCGACGCCATGAACCGATCCAGTTCGAGCTCCATTTATGGAACCACCGGTGAGTCCAAGCGTTTCTCCGTCCAAATCGCGGGCCTTCAGCTTGGCCCATATCTATTGCGAAATCCAGAGGCCGGCTTTTCACTCGACGCGAAAGTAGGAGCGCTAGCCAGTCCCGATATCGGCGCCATGATCGGCGGCGAAATCCTGGAGCGCTTTACGGTGACCTTCGACTATCCGCACCGCCGCATTTTTCTAGAGCCGAATTCTCACTTCGCGGCGCCATGAAGCCGCCCACCCTTCCGAATTTCTTCATCGCCGGCGCCCCCAAGTCCGGCACAACTTCGCTGTATCACTACCTGGATCAGCATCCCGAAATTTACATGAGTCCGGTCAAGGAGCCTAATTACTTCGCTTCCGAAATCCGGTTGGAACATTTCAGCGAACGGCTGCGGCCGCGGGCGGAACAGGATGTCGCGCCGCTCCGCGCCTATCTGGATGGTCCCATGCGGGAGAAACGGTTCGGCGGGCTGGTCACGGAATGGTCCGACTATTTGAGATTGTTTCACGATGCAGAAGGGCACAAGGCCATCGGAGAATCGAGCGTTTGCTACCTCTGGTCGGAGTCCGCTGCCCGCAACATCCGCGTCAGCATTCCGCATGCGCGCATCATCCTGGTCTTACGCAATCCGGTGGAAATGGTTTTCTCCATGTACTTACACACTGTGAGAAGCCTGGGAAAACATCACACGTTTCGCGAAGCAATTCAATTGGGTCTGGAGCAGCGCGGCGGCAAAATCGATTTTATGCATCCGTTTCTGGATATGGGCCTTTACCACCAGCAAGTGAAGCGCTACCTGGACACTTTTCCGGAAGAACAGATTCGCATCTATCTGTACCAGGAGTACCAAGCGGAACCGGAGCGCATGCTGGCGGATATCTTTCGATTCCTTGGTGTGGACCCGGCTTTTTCTCCGGAACGGTCGAAGCGTTATCTCGAAGCTGCAGCGCCCGATGTAATTGACCCGGCCGATCGCGCATTCCTGACCGAGTTCTACCGGGATGACATCGTCAAGCTGGCCGGTTTGTTAAAACGTGACCTTTCGACTTGGTTGGCAGGCGGAAGCGCCTGCTCCACTGGAACTTGAAATCGAGTGGGGCAGACGCTTTCGTCTGCCAACCCAAGGATATAATGAGTGATCCATGAACATCACCAGGCGCGAATGGGCGCTGGCCGCGGCTTGCTGGGCCGAAGTGCTGCGCGCGCAAACCTCCGCGGGCGGCAACTTCGTATGGTTCAACCCGGCGGACGCCGCTGAAATCAAAGCCATCGCGTCTCAGGTCATCCCCGATGACCATACGCCCGGCGCGGCAACGGCGGGCGTGATTTTGTTCATTGACCGCTCGCTGGCCGGCTATGATCAGGACAAACAGCAGCTTTACAAGCGCGGTTTGGTTGAAACGCAAGCCAAACGCGCCGAGCTGTTTCCGGGATCCACATCCATCGCCGGCCTTACCGCCGAGCAACAAATCGCGCTGCTCAAGGCCATCGAAAAGACCGATTTTTTCCAGCAGGTCCGGCTTCACACCATCCTCGGATTCTTCGGCCAACCAATCGGCCTGAAGCTGCTGGGCGTCGAGCACCAGATGCATTATGAGCCGCCTTTCGGCTACTACGACGCGCAGGTGTCGAAATGAGCATGGCCCAATTTCGCCCCGCCGAAACAGTGGATTTCATTGTAATCGGCATCGGCGCCGCCGGCGGAGTGATGGCCAAGGAGCTCGCCACCGCGGGATTTAGCGTGGTTGCGCTGGAACAGGGCCCCTGGCGTCACGAAAAAGATTTCAAGCACGATGAGTTGGACGTGATGTTCCGCGCCGGCCTCACCAACAATCCGAAAAAACAGCTCAATACATTTCGAAAAACTCCCAACGATCCCGCGCTGCAGCAGCAAGCTGTGGAGTATGGCTGCATGGTAGGCGGCGGCTCGGTACATTTCACCACCAACTATTGGCGCTTCCATCCCGAGGATTTTCACGAACGATCCGTGCTGGGCGCGATTCCCGGAGCCGATCTGCGGGACTGGCCGATCACCTACGACGATCTGGAACCGTACTACACCAAAGCCGAATGGGATCTCGGTATCTCCGGATTGGGCGGATCGAATCCATTTGACGGCCCTCGCTCCAAGCCTTATCCGCTGCCGCCCATGCCGGTGAAGTCGTCCGGCGTGCTGTTCGAGCGCGGCGCCAAAAAGCTGGGCCTGCATCCGTTCCCCGCGCCGCTGGCGATTATTTCCGAGCAGTACCGTGGGCGTCCGGCCTGCGTGCATTGCGGATATTGCGAAGCTTTCGGATGCGAAGTCGGCGCGAAGTCGAGCACCCTGGCCGCGCTCATCCCCGCAGCCGTGAAAACCGGCCGCTGCGAGATTCGTCCGAATTCATACGTCCGGAAAATCGAAGTTGGAAAAGACGGGCGCGTTACCGGGGCCATCTATTTTGACGGCGAAGGCCGCGAAGTTTTCCAACACGCCAAGGCCGTGGTGGTCTGCGCCAATGGTGCAGAAACGCCGCGTCTACTGCTGATGTCCAAGTCAAATGCGTTTCCCGATGGCCTTGGAAACACGCACGGGAACGTCGGAAAATACCTGTTGTTCGACAACGGCGGATTCACTTTCGGATTATTCGACCATCCGCTGAACGAATACAAAAGCGTAGTAGTGACGCGGGTGGCGCACGATTATTACCGCTCCGATCCCAAGCGCGGATTCTACGGCGGCGGCGGACTGGACGGCCGCATGGATTATTATCCCGCCGGATTCGCCCAGGCTGGTATGCCGCCGGACGGCCCGCACTGGGGCTCGGAATGGAAGCGCGGCATCGGCGAATATTACACCCACCTGGGCGGCGCGCTGGCCCACGTCAGTTGTCTCGCCGTGGAGCAGAACAGCATTTCTCTCGACGATAAAGTGAAAGACGCCTGGGGATTACCCGCCATGCGCGTGACCTTCAAAAATCATCCCGACGATTTGAAGGCAGCCAATTTCCTGATGGAACGCCAAAAGGAGATTCTGCTCGCAGCCGGCGCCAAGAAAGTTTGGGCGGACGAAACTACGCTCGGCGAAGTCACCTACTCGCGGCACCTGATGGGAAGCTGCCGCATGGGCGACGATCCGAAGACCAGTGTCGTCAACAAATGGAACCGCGTGCATGACGTCCCAAATTTATTTCTGGTGGACGGTAGCAGCCTGGTTACCTGCGCTCGCCAGCAACCCACGGCGACCATCCAGGCCCTAGCCTACCGGCTAGCAGACAACATTCACCGTGGGGCAAGTCTCTGACTTGCCAAATCACGGTTGAGCGCGCACCGTAGGATACTTGATCCCTAACTGCTCCAAATAAGTTTTGTATTTCTTCGAATCGTAATAGAACTGGCGCATCTGCGGACGATACGTGGCCATTCGTTTTTCGTTGAGCCAGATGGCCGGCTGGTCATCCGGGCGAAGTAAGGGCGTGTACTTGACGTCTTTGGTTTGGACATTCTTGAAATAATCCCAAGCCTGCTGGACCAGCTCCTGGTGCAGCAGAAGATCCAGCATGGTCATGGCCTGCACTTTCGCGCCGGCTACCGCGCCTTTGTGCGCGATGGGAGTGGCCATGGCGATGGCGTCCGCCCAGTTGTGCCCCGGCATATTGGGAATATTCGACGGGTACCACAGCGTGACGGTCGGAACGTTCCAGGAAATGTCGCCGATGTCGTCCGAACCGCCGCCCATGCGCTCTTCTTCCCTGGGCGGAGGCTTCTGATCATCGATCTTCATGACCAGCCCTTCTTCTTTCACCTTCAATTCCTTCTGGATCGCTTTGGCCAAAGTCTGATCGTCTTCCGACCATTGCGGCAGCCCCACCTGCTTGATGTTGGCGAACATGGCTTCGGCGATGGGCTTGTTCATATGCGCCGGCCAAGCTGAGCCGAGCACGCGTTCAGTGAATGATGTGTTGGTCATCAAAGTCGCGCCCTCGGCCATTTTGTCGCCGATCTCCCACAGGCCTTTGATGTGCGGATAATCCAGTTCCCGGAAGTAATACCAGACCGCGGCGGTTGGTGGAACTACGTTGGGCTGATCGCCGCCGTCGGTGATCACATAATGCGAGCGCTGCTGCAGGCGCAAATGCTCGCGGCGGAAATTCCAGCCGGCGTCCATCAGTTCCACCGCATCCAGCGCGCTGCGGCCGCGCCACGGAGCAGCCGCGCTGTGCGCGCTTTCGCCTTTGAACATGTACTCCACCGAGATCAGACCGCTTCCCCATGTCGCGCCCCAAGGTACGTTGAACTTGCTGCTCACGTGCGAAAACAATGTTACATCCACATCTTTGAAATATCCGGCGCGGACGAGATACGCTTTCGATCCCAGCAGTTCTTCGGCTACGCCCGGCCAGATTTTGATGGTGCCTTGAATATGCTCTCGCTCCATAAGGCGCTTCACCGCCAGCGCGGCCACGATGTTCACGGCTTGCCCGGAATTGTGACCTTCGCCGTGCCCCGGCGCGCCTTCAATCAAAGGATCGTGATAAGCGACGCCCGGTTTCTGCGAAGCCTGCGGGATGCAGTCCAGATCGGAGCCCAGCGCGATGACCGGTTTTCCGGATCCCCAGGTGGCCATCCACGCCGTTGGAATTCCGGCAATGCCGCGCTCCACCTTGAAGCCTTCCGCCTCCAGAATTCCGGTTAGATATTTTGAAGTTTCGAATTCCTGAAAACCAAGTTCGGCAAAGCTGAAGATGGTGTCGATCATCACTTGAACCTGGCCGCGCATGCCTTCCACCTGGCCGGCGAGGTCGGCCTTCATGGCTTTTCCTTTAGCGGAGTCGATGGGAGCGGCCAGGCCCAGGCTGGTGAGGACCACGGCTATAACGAGCGTTCGTTTCGGCATTCGGGTATTGTACCGTGCGGCGCCGAAAAGTGGCTCAGAGTGGGGCGGACCCCTGGTCCGCGGCCGACGCCCACGTCGGACTGTTGGTGATGTAGATACGACCGAAGAGCGGGTCCGGGGGGGACCCGCGCGGACCCGGGGGTCCGCCCTACACAGCCCGGCGGCGGATCAGCCACGCTCCTGCAAGCAATGCGCCTGCTAACGGTACCGTGGTCGATTCCGGAACGCTCGACGATTCGGCCGTAATGGTCCCGGATTCAGCGCTGAAGCCGACATTATTAGCCCCGCTGTCGGCCAGGCTGGTGCCCGGGAAAGCCGCGAAATCAATTTCGGCAATCTCGCCGTTCCCTGCTCCGGGCGCAATCGAATAGGAAACGTTGCCTAATCCGAAGGTCGCGCCAGGCCCAATATTCGTGCCGATGAGTGTGGCGTCCACATCACCAGCTTCGACACTTTGGCCGGTGGCGAAAGTGGTAATGTCCGGGCCAAAGAAGCTGGAAGGGAAAATGTACGTGGCGGTGGTGGTGGAAGTTGATACGCCGCTAAACGTAATATTGGTATCGCTGGTGGTCAGCTCAAAGTTAAACACAGCGATATTCTGCGGTGAACCGCCGCTATTTGTGAGCAGAACATCAAAGGTCCCAGTCGAACCTGGCGCGCCGGAGACGGACTCTATGGAGAGAATGCTGCTGCCTTTGACCGGGACCGAGAGCAGGAGCGAGCCCCCTATCAAAATCGAGAGTGCCGTCTTGCTAATTTCCATACAAAGCCCGGTGGGCAGCTATACTTGCTGCGTTTATATTTTTACTATACTAGCACTGGCGGCGCTGCCGGAACAAGGAAATTGCCAAAAGGAGTGCCCCCGCCAGGGGTATTGCGGCCGACGGCTCGGGAACTGTCGACGTTTGGACGGTAATTGTACCGGATTGCGGCGTGAAAGAGACATTATTCTCGTCGCTGTCGGTCAAGCTGGTTTGAGGATAGGCCGCGAAATCGATTGTGGCGGCGTCGCCGTTCGGCGCCCCCGGATCGATCGAATAAGAAACATTGCCTAATCCGTAGGTCGCGCCAGACGCCACATCGGTGCCAACGAATGTGGAGTCCAGGTCCCCAGCCTCGACGCTTTGGCCAATAGCGAACGTAGTGATATCCGGACCAAAGAAGCTCGATGGAAAGATATAGGGAGCCGTGGTAGTGGATGTCGTCACGTCGGTGAAGGTGATATTGGTATCGGCCGTGGTCAGCTCAAAGTTGAACGCCGCGATGTTCTGGTCGGAAGGCCCGGTATTGGTCAGCAGAACATCGAATGTTCCGGTCGACCCTGGTGCTCCCGTGACGTCCTCAATCGAGAGAACGATGTCCGCCCTGGCCGGAACGGAGAGCAGCAGCGCTGCGATGGCCGTGGCGCCAAAAAGCTTGGATATTGTTTTCATATAAAATTCAGCACTCTTAGTGCTGTGTCGCTCCCTGTTGTGCTTTCACGATAGTAGCGTCGGCGGTACTTACCACACCGTCGCCGTTGATATCCGCGAATATATTGTAGGATTGTTTCGTCGCGGCCGTTACTCCCAGCAGATCGGCCGCGGTTACCACGCCGTCTCCATTGAAGTCGCCGTAAAGAACGCTGAACGCCTCGGAGAATCCGGAGCCTCCCGACAGGCCATTGCCTGAGGAATCTTTGATCGCATTGGCTCCGCTGCCGGCAAGGGTAGTGCTCAGAGTTGCGTTGGTGATGGCGCTGAAGGTCCAGGTTAAAGTACTGGTTCCCAACCCGGACAATCCGGTTGCGGTGATGCCGCCCAAACTGGATGTGTTCGCGCTCACAATGGGCTTCGAGAATACCACGGTGATTGCCGTAACGCTCCAGGGCAGATGCGCGGTTCGCGAGGCGCCCACCAGGTTATACGTGTCGGCGCCGAAATCAACCGAGTAACTGATAACCGTCGGCGGCGCCACTGCCGAGAAGTTGGCCGTGACGCTTTCGGTAGCCGAGTTCATAGTAACGGTGGTCGGGTTTGTGGAGGTGCTACTGAGGTCCACGCTGCCGCTCCAGCTTGAGAAAGTGAAGCTCCCGCTGGCCGGCGTAGCAGTGAGAGTAACCACGGCGCCAGGTACGTAGTGCCCTGCCGCGAAGCCTGGGCTATTGGTTGGATTGGGCGCGACTGTGCCGGAGCTAGTCGGGTTTACCAGTGTCGTCAATACGTAACCCGGGCCCTGGTTGATGGTGGTTGGATCGTTAGCCGTCTGGGTGCCGGTTGTCCCGCCACCCGATACCTGTGCTGAATTGGTAAGAGAGCCGGGTCCCGTTGGGGCGTTGTAGCCCACACTTACCGTCAGCGTGAATGTCTCGGCCTCACTTGCGGCCATCGCGGTGGTGCGTGTGCAGGTTAGGCCGGTGCAACTGAAATCAGAGCCGGTACCGCCGCCGGTATGCCCCGTCTCGCTGAACGATACCAGGCTCAGCCCAGTAGGAAGCGCATCCGTCAATGTTATCGTTCCTGACGTTGAAGCGGACCCGCTGTTGGTCACTTTGATGGTATATGTATCGGCCGTATCGCCTTGTGTAAAGCTGCCGGTATGCATCTTGGTGATGGAGAACGCAGCCACACCGGTGACGATGATCGGCGTGCTGACTTCCTGGTTGTCCACCGTGGCCGTGCCAGCGCCCGGGCCGGGGCTGGATCCCGCCGTGAACACCGAAGCTGCCTGGCCACTGGTGGTGGTAGTGCTGGTCGGGTTGGCTGATCCCAGTGTCCCACCGAACGTTACCGGCGTGCCATCTGGGACGCTGAAGCCTCCGACGGCGCTCGAATTATGCGTGAGATCGGCCGTCAGATTCGAAGTGCCACCTTCGGGAATAGAGCCTGAGCTAGCGCTGATGCTCAGCACCAGAAAGGGATTGGTGGAGACGGTCGCACCTTCTTGCGTGGAGATGTATAGGTTATCGCAACCGGGATTGGGCGTCCCGCCGTTGTAAGCGCCGCCATCGTTCAAAGGCCCATCGTTGGCTGGAATGCCGGGGCCGGCGTTGCAACCCCACCAGTTATTGATGGCGATCGCGGCAAAGTCTACGCCTTGTATAGAGATGCCCTTCGCCTCCGGCGCGCTGTTGCCCACGATACGAGAGTTGCTGATAGTGAATGCGTTTGAGCCACCGCTTTCGACATTCATTGCGCCGCCATTTGCGTTGGGGCCTGCGGCCCCTCCCGTGGAGTTTCCGGTGAAGGTGGATCCAGTGATACTAATGGGCGAGGTTGATCCCGTCGAAAACTCTATACCGCCGCCGTTTAATTGCGCTGTGTTGCCGGTAAAAGTCGAATTCGTGATCGTAAGGGTGCCTGTTATGCCGCCCCCTCCTTCCTGCAGGTAAGCCCCGCCACCGGCCCCACTCCCGACATTGTTCGAGAAGGTGCAATTGGTCATCACCAGATCAGGACCGACGAAATAGAGCGCACCGCCGTCCTCCTGGAATGTATCAGTTGCGGTGGGGTTCGCTTGGTTGTTATTAAAAACCACGTTGGTGAGAGTGAGATTGTCGCCAGGGCCGCCGGCGAGAATAGCGCCGCCACCATTTAGTTGGCAATCGAGGCCCGTGACCTTGCAGAGTCCGTTGGCCAGCGTTACGTTCGTGATTGTTAACGGCTGGTTACCGAGCACCAATTCATCCGCCTCAATGACGCGATCTATGTTATCGGTTTGCCTAATAATTGTGGTGGACGCCCCAGCCCCGGTAATTGTAATGTTGTTACCGGATTGAATTCCCACCTGTAACTCGCCGGATGACGAAGCCGATCCGTTGCCTCCGAACGTGCTGATGGTCAGGCTGTAAGTTCCCGCCGGAACCATGATGTTACTGGTTGCGTTGCCGTTGTTGTTGGCTTCGCAAACCGCCTCGCGCAAACTGAGTAATCCATCGCCGCCCGTTCCGCTCTTCACCGTGCTCGTGGTGGAGCAAGCCCCAGCGTCGTCTTCATCGGCGGTGGTGGTGACGTTGAAGGTGGGGTCAGGAGCCGCGGGTAACAACATCGGAGACATATGGCCGGAAGTCAGAACCACCAGATCGCGATCACCGTCCACCTTCTGCGGCATCGCTAGAGCGGCTACCGGTGTGCCGGGGAATGAAATCTCCGCGCTCGGACTCGCTGCTGTGCCGGAAGTATCGAAAATATTGACCTGGCTTCGTCCAGGGTCCAGCACCATCAGATCGTTGGTGGAAGACGCGGCCACGCGCGGCGAGCTAAACGCCGTTGAGGATAACGCACCCGCGGACGGCGACACGGAGTAAGGCAGTTTCTTGGCCACGCTCCACGCACCGAGAGCCATGGCATTCACGGGCGGCTGCTTGTTTGCCGTCTTCAACGCCGCCCGGCGGCCCGCGCTATCCGCCGCCGTCAGCGGACGAGTATCCAAAGTGCCATGCTGCAGGATGTGCATGGTTCCATCGTCGGCCAGAACGGAAATTTCCGTGCGCCCCGCGCGGTCCCAAATAAAATCGCCCAGCGCCAGAGCGCGCACCTGAAACGGAACGCTCACGATCTCGGTTTGCGGCTGCTTACTCAGCGCGCTATAGACCATCATGAGGTTGGCGCCCGCGCTTACGGCAACATCCGCGCCACTGCCCAAGTTCCCCCAGGCCACCGAATCGCCCCGCGCCGGCAGCGCATAAGTGGCACCTGCGGTGAGCCCGTCCCGGCTGGGTGCAAGAATTACTAACTCGGGCCCATTCGCTCCGTCGATGCTGGCCGCCACGTGACCATCCGGCGCCGCCGCCAACGCCATCACTTGTCCAGCGAGCGCCACCGGCTTTGCAGCCAGAAGATTTCCGTGTCCGTCGCCTGCCAGGAAACTAAGAGCGCCGCCGCGCGCCGCCACCAGGACGTCCTTGTCGCCGTCGCGGTTAAAGTCACCCGTGACGATCAAATCCGGAGACTGCGGAACCGTGAACACTTTCGCCTTCTCTATGAAGGTGCTCGGAACAATGCCCTTCATCGCATTTTCGTGTAGAGAAGCGTCGGTCGGCGCAAATGCATCCGGATTGCCACGATGCAGCACCAGCAAGCCGCCTTTTTTTGTGGAGTAGCCGGCCACTACATCCATTGCGCCGTCGGCATCAAAATCCGCGGACGCCAAAGCCGTGGGGTTCGCCGTGCTTCCCTTTAATGCTTTCATTGCCTCCGCCGCCCCCGTGTATGTAACATTCGCGCTTTGTGGGCTCTTCAGGTTGACCAGAGGTTTCCCGGCACTGGCCGCTCGAACTTTAGCCAGCGGAAGGTAAGACAGGAAAAGCACGCCGCTAAATGCGAGCAGGCAGACGTAGAAAGAATGACTTAGACGAGATTTCATTTTATAGTGATCTCCGGGCCGGACTGTCATCGTTTGCCGGCGTCTGGCAGGTAGATTTCGCTGGTTTCAACCGAGCAACTTACAGTGTTCGGGCTACAAGGCCTCATTGTTGCGTCCACTGAGGGGCAAGTGAAGTGTCCTTTTTTTGGCTGAACGTACCTAGTATACAACGCACCATTTCCTTGTCAATTAATTTAACGAGCGCGTGCAGCAAAATAGTACTAGCGACGTTATAAATCTGCTAAAAGCAGCGCCGCAAACTAGACCCTCCGGCGGCTGATCAGCCATGCGCCAAAGAGAATGATGTCGAACGCGGCCGACGGTTCAGGAACTGTCGACGTCTGGACGGTAATTGTGCCGGAATTTGCCGTGAAAGAGACATTATTACCGTCGCTGTCGGTCAAGCTGGTTTGTGGGTAGGCCACGAAATCGATCCCGGCCACTTCGCCGTTCAGTGCCCCTGGATCGATGGAGTAAGAAACATTGCCTAATCCGTACGTTGCGCCAGCCGCGATATCCGTGCCGAGCAAGGTATCGTCCACGTCGCCGGCCTCCACGCTTTGGTCGATAGCGAACGTGGTAATGTCCGGGCCAAACGCGCTCGATGGGAAGATGTACGTGGCCGTGGTAGTGGACGTGGTCACGTCGGTAAAGGTGATATTGGTGTCAGAAGTGGTCAGCTCAAAGTTGAACGCCGCGATGTTCTGGTCCGATGGCCCGGTGTTGGTCAGCAGAACATCAAATGTTCCTGTCGACCCGGGCGCTCCGGTGACCGATTCAATCGAGAACACCATGTCCGCCCTCGCCGGAACCGAGAGCAGCATGGCAACGACGGCCGTGGCGCCATGTTTCCAGGCGATATAGGAAATACGGGAGGAAGCCAGCCGCACCTCAATCAATCGCCCTACCTGGTAATGAACTGGATCATTGCGCTTCAGGGAATTTTTCCGAGCCAGACTTGACGCTAAGGAGATTCAAGCATGTCTAATCCATTTGTTGCCGAAGTACGCGCCTTTCCGTTCAACTTCGCGCCGAAAGGCTGGGCCTTTTGCGATGGCCAGTTATTGCCGCTCAGTCAGAATACGGCGTTGTTTTCCCTCCTCGGAACCACTTACGGCGGCGATGGCAAGACCAACTTCGCGCTGCCCAATCTGCAGGGGAGGCTCGCCAATGGCGTGGGCCAACTCTTGGGAGGCAGTCTTTACGACCTTGGCCAGCAGAGCGGCTCCATGAACGTGACGTTGCTTACCTCCGAAATGACGCAGCACAACCACAGTCTGAATGCGCTCGAAGTCCCATTGGCTACCGCCACAACGCCGATCAACGGCGCAGTTGGCTTTAAGCCCGGCGTGACCAGCATATACTCCACTGCGACCACTCCGATCGTGCAGTTTTCACCGAACGCCATCGCTCCCGCGGGCGGAAATCAGCCTCACAACAATATGATGCCGTTCCTCACGCTCAACTTCTGCATCGCGCTGCAAGGCGTGTTTCCGTCGCGGCCATAAATTCCGGAACCGGCGGTTCCTCCGAGCGTCATGTCCACTCTCGCTGTTCGTCCCGCGTTTGCACAGGATGAGATTTTTCTCTACGAGCTGTATGTCGCCATTCGCGGCCCATTGTTCGCCCTGGCTCCCATCAGCGCGGCGCAGCGGGAACACCTGCTGCGCTTGCAATTCCAGGCGCAGATTTCCTCTTACACCCAGCAATTCCCCAACTCCTGCTACCACGTGGTCCTGCTGGATTCGAAACCGGTGGGGCGATTGTGGGTAGCGCCGGGCGATCGCGCCTTTCTTCTGGTGGATATCGCCATTCATCCCAGCGTCCAGAGCAAGGGCCTGGGGACCGTGCTGGTGCAGCGGCTGCAGCAGGAGGCGCAGCAGCAGAAGCTGCCCATCCAATCGACCGTGGACCGCTTCAATCCGGGATCTCTGAAATTCCACCAGCGGCTGGGATTCCAGGTGGTGCGGGAGGATATGTTGAACTACTTCATGGAATGGCGTCCCGCGCCGCTACTGTGAGTATGCCGGAAAGTTGGGCGCTTCCGAATTTCCTGGGCGGCCAGCGGCAAGAGCTGCTGGATTACGTTCTCAGCCAGGAACATCACTTCCGCGAAGCCACGGTATCCATGGGCGGCGCTCGCGCCGTTGTCGAAGGAGTGCGGCGGGCCAGAGTTCTGGAAAGCCTGGGGTCATTGGAAGACGCGTTCCTCGAACGGCTCAGGCAAATCGTGCCAATTCCGCACGGCCGGATTGAAGCGCAGATTACCGCCTCGAACGATGGCGACTACTTTCGTTTGCACCAGGACGGAGGGCCGGGCGACACGCGCGAGATTACCTTCGTCTACTTTCTGCACGGCGATCCTCGGCCCTTTTCCGGAGGCGAGCTGAAGATCGGCGCCACTACCATCGTGCCGCAGGCCGACACGCTCATCCTGTTTCCGAGCTGCAGCGTACATGAAGTGCTGCCGGTGGAAGTGCCATCGCGGCGCTTCGCGGACAGCCGCTTTACGGTGAACGGATGGATTCACCGCGACACTTAAGTAAGCGCGCGCTACCTCACCAACTTCACTTCCACCGAGCGGTATGTCTCCTTAGTCTGCTCCAGGCTCGCAAATTCCATGCCCGGCAGTTGCGCCGATGCCGTACCCGCCGCGACCGCCCAGCGCACGCAATCCGGAAAATCCTTTTTCTTGGCCGCCGCCCACACGTACGCCGCGGCCAGCGCGTCGCCGGCCCCGATGGGCGAGAGCGCATCAATGCGCGGTGGAAGAGCCTCCAATATATGATGATCGTCCAGCGCCACCACCCCGCGGCTGCCCAAAGACAATAGTACGGACTCCGGCCCCATCGCTTTTATGCGCGCCGCCGCGTCCATGAAATGCTGCCGCGTGATCAGCGCGCGATTCAACAGCCGCTCCGCTTCCGGCTGGTTCGGCATCACCACCGTGGGGCCGGCTTCCACGCCATGCACCAGCGCATCGCCGTCGGTATCCAGCAGAGTTTTCACTTGGTGGTCGCGCGCGATGCGGATCAGCTTGGCGTAAAAATCTGTCGAAACATCCGGCGGGATACTCCCGCACAGCATCAGCCAGGATGCGGACTTCAGCCTCGTCGCCACGGCCTGTTCCACGTCCGCCAGTTCCTTGACGGAGATGGGAGGCCCCAGCTCATTCAGCTTCACCGTCAGGCCCTGCCGGTCCGTAATGGCGAAGTTGATGCGAATGTCATGGCTGATGCACACCACCTTCACCGGAAATCCGGACTTGGCCAACAACTTCTCGAAGCGATGTCCGTTCGTTCCGCCGGATGTAACCACCGCCACGGTCTTCGCTCCGAACGAGTGCAGCACGCGCGAGGCATTGATGCCGCGGCCACCCGCCGATTCATTGCGCGAAAGAATGTACGCCCGATCTTCAAACACCAGCCGGTCCACCAGAATGTTGCGATCAATCGCGGGATTGACGGTCAGCGTTAGTATCAAGCTTCAATCTTAACCCGTAACGTAAATTCGTAATGTAAATCCGTCATGTAAATCCGTAGTGTTAATTTGGATAATGCCTAGGCACCCCCATTTCCAAGCGTACCTGGCACTCGCCTCGGTCTGCCTTTTCTGGGGCACCACCTATCTCGGCATCCGCATGGCGCTGGAGTCAGTGCCGCCGCTGCTGCTGGTCGGTTTGCGCTACACCATTTCCGGCGCCGCGCTGTTGTTGGTGGCTTATTTTGCCAAAGCGCATCTGCCTTCCGGCAGGGAACTTTTCTACACCGCGCTATACGGCGTGATTATCATCGGCATCGGGAACGGCTGTCTGGCCTTCGCGGAGGTCTGGATTCCCAGCGGCCTGGCGGCCTTGTTCATCACCACGTCTCCTTTTTGGATGGTCGGCATGGAGGCGCTCATCCCCGGCGGCGAGCGCCTGCACGCACCCACTTTGCTCGGAATGCTGGTTGGCCTGCTGGGCACCTCGCTGCTGGTTGCACCCGGCGCCATCCAGCAGGGTTGGAATGGACCATTGCTGAAGGGCTTCCTGGTGCTGCAGTTCGGATGTTGCGGCTGGGCCTTCGGCTCCATCCTGCAGCGCAGGCGCTTGACGAAAGCGCATCCGGTAGTGAGCGGCGCGGTGCAGCAATTGGCCACCGGACTTGTTTTCCTGGGGCCCGCTTGGCTCACCAAAACGCATCCGGTGCAGTGGACCCCGCGCAGCGCCGGCGCAGTGCTGTACCTGGTTATGTTCGGCTCCGTCATCGGCTACAGCGCCTATCTCTACGCGCTGGACAAGCTTCCTGTCTCGGTGGTGAGCACTTATAACTACATCAATCCGGTAGTGGCGATTTTGCTCGGCTGGCTGTTCTATCGCGAGCAAATCGGAGTGCGCGAAATCATTTCAATGATGGTGATCTTCACCGGCGTGGCCCTGGTGAAACGCTACGGACGCCAAGTGGGGCAGGGACTTCCGCCTGCCAACCCGGTTCCAACACGCCGCACGTAGTTTCCCCCACATGCTACGCTGACCTTTTATGCAGCTTTCCGCAATCTTCATCGGCCTCGGCGAGCAGTCCTTCACTTCTCTGTTGCGTGGGATTTCTATCGGAAAGCTCAAAACCTACCAGCTCTACGACCGCATGAAGGCCCGCTTGCATCTGGCCAAGCTCAACTCCGAGACGGTCCGCAAGGCCGAACCACGTTTCTGGGCGCGTCTCGCGGAGAATGACCAGGACTTCGCCACCGATCTTTCGCAAGCCATCCTGGTTTCGCATCTCGATATGATCAAGGCCGTGCTCGACGACCTGGGCATTCCCAATCAGGACGGCTTCTTCGACAAAGACATCGACGGCGCCAAGTATTTCACCGAGGGCTGGCAGAAAAAAACATACGACCAATTCAAGGACACCTATCCGGCGGCCGTGCTGTTGTTCTACATCAACCATCTGGATTGGGAAGTAGCCAAGGCTGAAAAAATCTTCCACCCGGACGGTGTTACCGAACCGCGACCGTGAGGGAGCCGGTAATTTTTCTCAAATGAGCAAAGACTTCTTTGACGCCATCCGCTCCGGCGACCACGCCAAAGTAAGCTCCCTGCTGGCCGTGGACCCCGCGCTGCTCGCCGCCCGGGACGACAAAGGCCTGAGCGCATTCATCGCCGCGAAATATTCGCAGCGCAACGACATCGCGGCGCTGTTGCTCGAAAAAGGCATTGAGCTGGATCTCTTCGCCGCCTGCATGGCCGGCGCTCAGGAACGCGTGGCGAAACTGATCGACAATGAGCCGGCTCTCATAAACACCTACAGCCACGACGGCTGGACGCCTCTGCACCTGGCCGCTTTCTTTGCTCAGCCTTCAGTCGTGAAAGAGCTCCTGGCACGCGGTGCCGACGTTCACGCGCGCGCCCACAACGGCACCACCAATACGCCGCTGCACGCCGGCGCCGCCGGACGCAATCTGGATGTAGTCCGCGCTCTGGTAGAACACGGCGCCGATGTCAACGCCCGCCAGGAAGGCGGATTCACCGCGCTCCACTCCGCCGCGCTTTCGGGCGATGTGGAAATGGCCCGGTTCCTGATTTCGCATGGAGCCGATGTCCAGGTGCGCGCATCCAATAATCAAAACGCCCTCGATCTGGCCCTCACCAAAGGACATCAAGCTATGGTGAACTTGTTAGATGAATCCGCGGCCCGTGGGCACGGAGCTTCCTGAGTAGTGCTCGAAGATCAAATCAAACAACTCGAATCCGCCGCTCTGGCAGGCATTCAGGGCGCAAAGAACCCCGACGAACTCGAAACCGTCCGCGTGGACGTGCTCGGCCGCAAGGGGTCACTGGCGCAGATCAACATAGGAAAACTCACTCCCGCGGAGCGCGGCCCCGCCGGAAAAGCTCTCAACGCCGCGCGGCAAGCCATCGAAGCCGCCTTCGAGGCCCGCAAGCAAGCTTTCGCCGCCGGAGCTTTGGATCAACGCCTTGAAGCGGAATGGCTGGACCTTTCTCTCCCCGCTCCCGGCCCGCGCCCCGGAAGTCTCCATCCCGTCACGCAAATCCAGACGGAGATCGAAGACCTGTTCACTTCGCTCGGATTCGCGGTCTTGGACGGCCCCGAAGTGGAAAGCGAATATCACAATTTCGACGCGCTCAACATCCCCTCGACGCATCCCGCGCGCGATATGCAGGATACATTTTGGCTTACCGGCGGCAACCTGCTGCGCACCCATACCTCGCCCGTTCAGGTGCGCGGCATGGAGCGTCTGGGGCCCCCGCTGCGCATGATCGCGCCGGGACGCGTCTTCCGGAACGAAGAAGTGGACGCCTCTCACGAGCACACCTTTTATCAAGTGGAAGGCATGATGGTAGACCGCAACGTCTCCGTCGCCAACATGAACTATTTCATGAAGACGATGCTTACCGCCATTTTTCATCGCGATGTCACCGTCCGCCTGCGGCCCGGATATTTTCCTTTTGTCGAGCCCGGCTTCGAGCTCGACATCCAATGCCTCATCTGCGGCGGCGCCGGTTGCCCGGTCTGCAAGCACAGCGGCTGGGTGGAGCTGATGCCCTGCGGCCTGGTGCATCCCAACGTCCTGCGCATGAGCGGCATCGATCCGGACCAGTGGGGCGGCTTCGCATTCGGCCTGGGACTCACGCGCCTGGCCATGATGCGCTACGCCATCGATGATATCCGCCTGCTGCAAAGCGGCGACTTGAGATTCTTGCGGCAATTCGAGAAGCCGTGAAAAAATCAAAGGCACCGCTCGCTTACGGGGTTGGCAGACGGAAGCGCCTGCCCCACGTTGGCTCGCAAAGGTTTACGTTTGAGTGGGGCAGGCGCTTCCGCCTGCCAACCCGCGTCTTCAACGGAGCCGGTGCCTGATGAAATTTTCCTATAACTGGATTCGCGAATTGGTTCCCGGCCTTGAGCAGCCCCCCCAGGATCTGCTGCGCCTCATCACCATGAAGACGGCCGAGTGCGAGGGGCTGGAACCGGCCGGCGCGCCGCTAGAATCGGCTTCCGTCGCGCGCGTCTCAGCCATCGAATGGATCAAGGACAGCCACAATCAAATCGTGAAGGTGGAAACCGCCCGCTACGGCACAAAGACAGTGGTCTGCGGAGCGCCCAACTGCCGCCTGGGAATGCTCACGGTCTATCTGCCGCTCCCCCCCGCCGTGATTGCAGGCGTGGAGAGCCACGGGATGCTGGCCAGCGGCCTGGAACTCGCCATCAATCGCGATCACACCGGAATCGTTGAGCTGGAAACGGAGGCGCTGCTCGCGCCCGATACCATCATCGAAGTAGATAACAAATCCCTCACGCATCGTCCCGACTTGTGGGGCCACTATGGCATGGCGCGGGAAGTCGCCGCCATCACGCATCATCCTCTGCGCGACCCGGTGCATCTCGACCTGCTTCCAAACGCCCCTGGGTCCATCAACGTTGAGATAGAAAATCTATCGCTCTGCCCGCGATACAGCGCCCTGGTCTTCGAAAACGTCACCGTCGCGCCATCGCCGCTCTGGCTTCAATACCGCCTGGAAGCCATCGGCCTGAACTCCATCAATAACATCGTCGACGTAACCAATTACGTGATGTCCGAACTGGCCCAGCCCATGCACGCGTTCGACGCGGAAAAACTCCATGGCGAAACAATATTCGTTCGCAATGCCCGCCCCGGAGAACAGATCGTCGCGCTCAACGACGAAAACTACACACTGAATCCAGCCAATCTGGTTATTGCCGATGCCCATGGCCCCGTCGCGATTGCCGGCGTCATCGGCGGCCGCGACAGCGCCATCGGCCCGGCTACAAAACGCATTGTGCTCGAAAGCGCCTGCTTTGAGGCCTCCAGCGTCCGCAAAACATCGGTCGCGCTCAAGCTGCGTACCGACGCGTCCATGCGATTCGAAAAATCGCAGGATCCTGCAAACACAGTGCGCGGCCAGGCGCGCGCCATCGAACTGCTCGAGCAAGTCTCGCCAGGCATTCGCCTGGTGGGGGGACTGTCCGAACGAAAAGCCGAATTAAAAGCGCCGCCGCCGATCGACCTGTCTGTCGATTGGATAGCCGCGAAACTGGGCCGTGCCGTAACCGCGCACGAGGTCCGCTCCATCCTGGAATCCCTGGAATTCTCCGTGGTTGAAATGGCGCCCGGCCGCTTCTCTGTCACTGTTCCCAGCTGGCGCGCCACCAAGGACGTCTCCATCAAAGACGACCTGCTGGAAGAAGTGGGCCGCATGCTGGGCTACGATTCCATCACCCCGCAAGCACCCTTGATCCAATCGGTCGTCCCGCCGGATAATCCCATGCGCCTCTACCAGCGCCGCGTGCGCAGCATGGCCGCCGCCCAGGGATTCACCGAAGTCTCGAACTACTCATTCATCAGCGAGGATATGGCGCGCGCGTTCCACTTTCCTCCGGAAACGCATCTGCGCGTGGCCAATCCCATCGCCTCCGATCAAACACTGATGAGGCTGAGCCTGCTACCTGGAATCCATAAGAACATTTTAGAAAACAGCCGCCGCCTGAATTCGTTCCGCCTTTTTGAAATCGGCCGCGAGATTCATCCGTCGCGGGAACTGCTGCCGGAAGAAATCCCGCACTTCGCCGCGGCCATTTATACCCGCGATGGCGACGGCAGCGCCAATTTGTTCGAGCTGAAGCGCCTGGCCGAATGCCTGATGCCCGGATGCGAAGTTCGCCAAGGCGTTGCCGCGCGGCCCTTCGAGCATCCGGAGCGTGCCGCGGAAGTGATCTGGCGCAATGAAATCGTGGGCCGTCTGTTCGAGCTGCACCCTTCGCTGGGCGTGGAAGGCCGCGCCGCGATTCTGGATTTGGATCTGGCGTTGATGGAGCGTCTCGATAAGCGCGAAGTACGCTACCAACCTTTGCGCCGCTTCCCCACCAGCGCATTCGACCTGTCGGTGGTCGCACCTCTGCGCGACCCCGCCGGCGACATCGAGCACCTGCTCAAGAGCGCCGCCGGTCCGGAGCTGGTGGAAATTGAATTCGTCCGCCAATACACCGGCGCCCCGCTCCCGGAGGATCGCAAAAGTGTCTCCTACCGCATGACCGTCGGCGCACCGGACCGCACCCTGGCCTCGGATGAAGTAACGGCCATCCGCGCTCGCATAATCGAAGCGCTACGCCAAGCCAATTACGACCTCAGGATCTGACCGCCGGCATAGTTAGGTTCTTGCTAGAGTGTTCCCGAACCGCGACCATAAGGGAGTTTCCATCTGCCTGCGGCCCACCAAAGGTGATGAAGACGCTGTGTGAAATCAGTTGGCAGGCGGAAGCGCCTGCCCCACGTTGGCCCCAGTGGGGCAGGCGCTTCCGCCTGCCAACCCGCGTCTTCAACGGAGTCGGTGCCCTCTCAGGGTCTAACGGCGCCGGGCCCTCTTGACTTCGAGATTGAGCGCCACGGCCTCGCGGATGAGATCCTTCAACGCCGCCTCATTCACCTTCTCGTCTTGGTGAATGTCAATGGCCCGCCGGACATTTCCCTCCAGGCTGGAATTGAATAGCCGTGCAGGGTCCTTCAACGCAGCGCCCTTGGCAAATGTCATCTTTACGGCGTTCTTGTACGTCTCCCCGGTGCAGACGATGCCGCCGTGGGACCACACGGGAGTTCCCCTCCACTTCCATTCCTCGACGATCTCAGGATCTGCCTCGTGTATGATTTCGCGCACTCTCGCGAGCATCTTCCCGCGCCAGTCCCCAAGTTCCTTGATCCTGGCATCGATCAATGCCGACGCAGATTCCACGGGCACGGGCCTTTTCATGTCCAGCTCCAATTCTCGCGCCTATTTTAGCCGCGCTGCGCGGTAGCGCGCAACCTTCTCCGTTGCGCTGCATCCGAAGGTGAGTCTGGGCTATACTCGCGTTCATGAGGTGCGCCATGCTCACTCGAACCGCCGCGGTACTCGTTTTTACGCTCCTGCCTGCCTGGTGCGGGGATTGGAATCCGAAGCTGGCTGAGCAGTATCTGGACTCGCGCCAACAGGCGTGGGTAGCCTGGCCGCATGCGCTCGAGTCCGGTGTCGCTTGCGTCTCGTGCCACACCGGCTTGCCTTATTTGCTGGCTCGGCCGGCATTGCGGCGCACCCTCGGCGAAACTGGCGGCCCCACTCTGTACGAAGGAGTGCTGGTGGCCAGCATGCGCGCCACCGTGATCCGGAGCGATGCGAAGGATCTGTTTCGCGGGCTCAAGGGACCGATCGTCGATCAGGTCTATGGCGCGCAAGTGGTGCTCTCGGCTCTGGTGCTGGCAATGGATGACGCGCAGCGCGGCCGCATGAGCCCGGAAGCAGAAACATCGTTCAAGCGTTTGTGGTCCTTGCAGGTTCACGACGGGGACGATATGGGAGCCTGGCATTGGTCGAACTTCGACCTGGATCCCTGGGAGACCAAAGATGCGGCGTACTACGGCGCTGCCCTGGGCGCGCTGGCCACCGGTATTGCGCCGGAAGGTTATCAAGCGCGGCCCGAGATTCGCGAAAATATCGCGGCGTTGAAAGCCTACCTGCACGACGGCTTAAAAACGCAGCCGCTGCACAACCGCCTGTTTCTGTTGATGGCGTCGGCGAAATTGCGCGATCTTTTGGCGGATGCCGACCGGCAGGCCATTCTGGATGAAGTGTGGAAAAAGCAGCAGCCGGATGGCGGGTGGACGCTCGAATCCCTGGGCCAATGGAAGAAACGCGAGAACGCCCCGCCCAGTAATGGTTCCAACAGCTACGCCACGGCAGTGGTTGCGTACGCGGTGGAGCAAGTGGGCGCCGGCCATTCTGATACAAATCTGGCGCGAGGTCTGGCCTGGCTCCGCACCCACCAGGATCCCGAATCCGGCCGTTGGTACTCCGATTCGATGAATCACCCGCATGACGCGGGAACCATGCCGGCGCTGTTCATGACCGACGCGGCTACGGGCTACGCGACCGCCGCTCTGCTTCAGGCGGAGCACTCTGCGCCGCACCAGCACATGCGGCCCACCGCCAAGGTCAGCGCAGGGCCTGCAGCTCAAAATCGTTGAGCTGATAACGAAATTCTCCATGAGTTCTGAGGCGGCTGTCGCACCAAGCGATTCCTTCCTCAATTAATTCCAATTCCCGGCGCCACCACGGTCCCTCGGTCCCGGATGTGTAAAATCCGCGGTCGAGCGCCAGATGCCGCCGGAAGCCAGCCGTCAGGCGCGCTTGATAGTGCGCCAGAATGTCCGCGTTAGGGCCCTCTTTTACCACAGCGCGAATTACCGCCGAAGCCAGGATGGCTTGCCGGATGGCGTACCCGGTTCCGTCGCCGCAGAGCGGATCGAATGCCATTGCGGCAGTACCGCAGGCCAGCCATCCTGCACCCGCAAGAGGCGCCGCAATTCGCGGATACGCCGGAAACTCACCGCCGCCGACGTTCGCTTCAGCAATCTGTTCCCGAATCACCCGGCTCGCGCCCAGTAGCGCCTCCGGTGCGCGGCCTACCGCGAGCAGCCAGGCGGATTGAGGCGCGTGCGGGATCAGGAACAGCCATCCGTCCTCCAGCGATTCAATCCAGCACGCCGCGGGCTCGGAGCCCTCATTGAGGTTCACCGCGATCACGGAAGCCATTCGCGTGCCAAAAGAATGCTCCACGGCGGGAGCGGGCAGCGGCCGAGATGCGTAAATTGTCCAACCCGGCGTGGCGTCCGAGAGCGTCAGACGCGGGCGCAGTTCCCCAAGCAGCAGCTCTTCGGAGACAACCACGGCGGAATGATCCACCGGCAGCACCTGGGAATCCGGGCCCCACGCCACCATGCGCTTGCGGATGTGCGGCGCATTGCGAAAAAGATCTTGCCGGTCGAAAATGTCTCGGATTATCGCCAGCGCATGGTCGCCCAGCATGATGGCCGGAAGCCGGGGACGAGCCGCCGTTTCGAGCGACACCTCGAACCCCGCCTTGCCCAGCAGGTGGGCGCAGCAATAAGCGGCAACCCCTTCACCTCGAATCAGTACGGACTCCCTCACGGTCGCGGCTCGGTCACGCATCTTTCAGAACCGCGGGCAGCACCACCAGTGATGCCCCGAGGAGTCTCATATAAGTGGTCCATGATAACCCTTTTCGACTCCCACCTGCGTCAGGTACTCTAGAATCCAGGCCCATGGATAATCCTTTTCGTTTAGACGGACGCCGCGCCGCGGTTACCGGCGGAGCAAGCGGCATTGGCGAAGCAACGTGTCGTGTGCTGGCTGCGGCCGGTGCGTCGGTAGCCATCGTCGATATCGACGCCGCTCGCGCCAAATCGCTGGCGGATCAACTGCCCGGATCGTCGTTTGTCAATTGCGACATCACCGATTCAGGAGCCGTGAGCGCGGCGTTTGCTTCGCTCGCCGGCCTGGATATTCTCGTGAATAACGCGGGAATTGGTTTGGTGGGAAACATCGAGGAAACTCCCCAGGAAGATTTCGCGCGGCTTTTCCGCGTGAACGTGGAAGGCATGTACCTGGTCACAAAGGCGGCCATGGGAAAACTGGTGGCCTCGAAAGGCGTGGTCGTGAATATCGGCTCGGTGGCCGGGCTCGTAGGCATCAAGCGGCGCTTCGCCTATTGCGCCACCAAAGGCGCGGTGGTGGCCATGTCGCGTCAGCTGGCCGTGGATTACGCCGGGAAGGTGCGCGTGAACTGCGTGTGTCCCGGCACCGTGGATACGCCTTTTGTGGAAGCGTACCTGGAAAAATATCACAAACATGAAAAGGAAAAAGTTCGCGCGGAGCTGAACCAGCGCCAACTGGTGGGCCGCCTGGGCCGGCCCGATGAGATCGCCAACGCGGTGCTCTATCTTTGCTCACGCGAAGCTGAATTCGTAACCGGCTCCGCTTTCACCATCGATGGCGGATGGACCGCGGCATAGCCGGAACCAAAAGCACCGGCTCCGTTGAAGACGCCGGTTGGCAGGCGGAAGCGCCTGCCCCACTGGGGCTCACGTGGGGCAGGCGCTTCCGCCTGCCAACCCGACGTCTTCATCACCTTTGGTGGGCCGCAGGCCTATGCCAACTCCCTCACGGTCGCGGATCGGAAAGAAGTTTTGTGTTTTCGAACCACGACCGTAAGGGAGTCGGTGCCTTTTCGGCTTCCGGTTAATGGCTCTCTCTCGGCACGCCCGCCCCTCGGCAGCCCACCAAGAAATCCAGATCCGCCCCCTGATCCGCCTGCATCACGTGATCAACATAAAGCCGCTGATAGCCTCCACTGCCGGCCGGCGGCGGCGCAACCCACCCAGCGCGTCTCGCGGCCAATTCCTCGTCCGTAACGCGCAAATCCAACCGGCGTGCTTCCACATCGAGCTCGATCATGTCTCCGTCGCGCACCAGCGCCAGCGGCCCGCCGATCGCGGATTCCGGAGAAACGTGCAGCACCACCGTCCCGTAAGCTGTCCCACTCATGCGCGCGTCTGAGATCCGCACGATATCGGTGATTCCGCGCTCCAGCAGCTTGCGCGGCAGCGGCATGTTGCCGACTTCGGGCATCCCCGGATAACCCCTGGGGCCAGCGCCCTTCAGAACCATCACGGAATTTTCGTCGATATCCAGATCCGGCAGATCGGTTCTGGCTTTCAGATCCTCGATGCTCTCGAACACCACCGCGCGGCCGCGATGCTTCAACAATCGCGCCGTCGCGGCACTCGGCTTGATAACGGCCCCGTTGGGCGCCAGGTTGCCGTGCAGCACTGCGATTCCCGCGTGTTCCTTGATGGGTTCTGAAAACGTGTGGATCACTTCGCGGTTCCAGCAGGGAGCGTCGGCTGTATTCGCGCGCATGGTCTTGCCGTTTACGGTGAGAACATCGTGGATCAAGTCGCCCAGCTCGCGCACCACCGCGGGGATGCCGCCGGCATAGTAAAAATCCTCCATAAGGAATTGCCCGGACGGCATCAGGTTCACCAGCAGCGGCAGCTCGTGACCCAAGCGGTCGAAATCGTCCAGATGCAGCTCAACACCTACCCGCCCCGCGATGGCCAGCAGATGGATGACGGCATTGGTGGACCCTCCGATGGCCGCATTCACGCGGATGGCGTTCTCAAAAGCTTCTCTGGTCAGGATCCGCGAGATCTTCAGATTTTCTTGCACCATTTCCACGATGCGCCGGCCGGCCTGGTGCGCCAGCACATAGCGCCGCGAATCGACGGCCGGGATGGCCGCGTTCTGCGGCAACCCCATGCCCAGCGCCTCTACCATGCTGGCCATCGTGGATGCGGTCCCCATGGTCATGCAGTGTCCGGAGGAACGGGACATGCACACTTCCGCGTCCATGAAGTCGGCGAGCGCCATTTTCCCCGCGCGCACGTCCTCGCTCATCTGCCAGACGGCGGTTCCCGAGCCAATCGCCTGGCCGCGAAAATTCCCGTTGAGCATGGGGCCGCCCGAGACCACAATGGCCGGCAGATCGCAGCTCGCCGCGCCCATCACCAGCGACGGCGTGGTTTTATCGCAGCCGCACAGCAGCACCACGCCATCAATGGGATTGCCTCTGATGGACTCCTCTACGTCCATGCTCACCAGGTTGCGGAAAAGCATGGCGGTGGGACGAAGGTTGGTTTCCCCTAGCGACATCACCGGGAACTCCAGCGGAAACCCGCCCGCTTCATACACGCCGCGCTTCACTCGCTCGGCAATCTGGCGGAAGTGGGCATTGCAGGGAACTAACTCCGAAAACGTATTGCAAATGCCGATCACCGGACGCCCGTCGAACAGATGCGGGGGAAAGCCCTGGTTCTTCATCCAGGAGCGATGAATGAATCCGTCCTTGTCGGGGAGACCAAACCAGCGGGTGGAGCGCAGCGACGCCATAAGTCTATATTAGTGCCTGCCCTGGCTCACTTGGCCGCCTTGTCGCGCATTTCTTCTTGAATCTCGCGCGGATTATCCACATCCCGCAGCTTCTGCGCCTCCGCCTTGGTTTTCGGTTTCGCGAAGCGCGCCCGCGCCGGATCGAAAATGCGCTTGTCGGATGCCTCCGGGCTAAACGGAGTCATATCGGCGGCGCCGGAAAACATATCGCTCATATCCGCGGCCAGCGCGTCTTCCAGATTCAACGGCCCAATCCCCAGCATTTCGTAAATGGTCTTTTGCACGCTGGCCATGCTGCAATGCCGGTGCGAAACAAATCCCTTGCGCGCATAAGGACTGATCACCAGCACCGGGCTGCGATGCGCGTCCACGTGATCCACGCCGTCCTGCGCGTCGTCTTCAATCACGAAAATCGCGCTGTCCTTCCAGATGGAACTGCGTGAAATCTTCTCCACGATTTTGCCCAGAGCGAGATCGTTGTCGGCCACAAACGAGGCCTTATATGGATACCCGTCCTGCGGGCGTACATCGGAGGTGTGATCGTTGGGCAATCGGATCACGGTCAATTCCGCCGTCTTGCCTTTCTTCAGGCGCCGATCCATGTCTTTGGCGAACTCCTGGTAGCGGAACTGATCGGGGATGCCCAGGTTGAAAGTGGGATAGCCGCGGTCGCTCGATTCGAACACCGGTTTCGGCACGGGAGCATTCAGCACCAGCCGCTGTCCCTCGGGCGCCGCGCCATCCAGCTCGTCGGCGCCCTCCACTTCAATCCCTTCGCCGTAGTTGCGAATGCTCAAGCCGGCGCCCGCTACGTGCTCCCAAAGGGAACCGTATTCCGGCTCGTCTTCCGGCATCGGGCTATCGGATCCGCCTCCCAGCGCGCGCCGGCCCGGAGCGGAACTGAACGGATTCACATCGCGCCGCCCTCCATATCCCGAAGTCCAGGCCATGTCCAGCCACGGCGTGGGAGCGATTCCGAAGGCCCAGCGGTGGCCGTCGACGGAAACGTCGCTGTCCACGAAAAACCGGTCGCTGGTGGAAAAGCGATGAGCCAACGCGTGCGCATTCGGCGTGACGCTCACGTCCTTCAGCTTCGGCTCCTCTTCCGTCCAGCCGTGCAGCCCGAAACGAGCCAGCGTGGGATCACCATCCGCATTCGCCAAGTCTCCCAAAGTTTCATCGTAGGTGCGATTCTCGCGAATGACGAAGAAGACATGCTTCACAGCAGGCAGTTTCCCGTTCGCGATAAGCGCCGCGCGATTGTTGCGAATCACCGCCGCGGTTCCTTCGGCAAAAGTTTTTTCGTCAAACGGCAGCGCCAGGACGGAAAGGCTGCCCAACTCGAGTTCGCCGATGTACGGGCCGCGGCCGCCCGGCTTGAATTTGTTCCCACCGTTCGGACCCGCGCCCTTGCCCTTGTTATTCACCACATACAATTTGGCCTGATCCGGCGAGAGCGCGGCCGCGGCGGGAAACCAGCCCGTGCCGATATGGCCCAGCACGCGTCCGGACTCCTTGTCGATTGCGGCTACGGCGTTAATGCCTGTCTCGGTTACATAAAGATGAGTCGCGTCCTGCGCCAAACCTAGCGGCATCACGCCGCGCAACGGCCGTCCTTGGCGGTCTTCGAACTCGCTCCCCGTGAACGGCGACAGCGCAATCTGCCGCTCTAGCTTCGCCCCGTCGGGACTGACCACGGCGATGCTGTCCTCATGCGCCAGCGTGACGTAGACATGCCGCGCATCGGCGATAACTCCGGAAGGCGATGCGCCGCCAACAACGCCCCGCGGATTCGAATTGATGGCGCTGCCCAACCGCAATTTGGCTGTGACCACCGGCTTTGACGGATCGCTGATATCGCACGTCCACAGCGAACTGCCGCGGACATCGTTCTCGTTCCCGAGCCCGGGAACCTTGTGCCCCTCCGCGCGAACACCGCGCCGCGCGTTTTTCGACGGATAACCGAACGGAGGAAAATGCAGGCCCGTCTTCAGCATGTCCTGCTTCCGCGCGCCCTCGATCAGTTGATATTCGAACAGCCCGGAATTGGTGAAATAGAGCCGCTTGCCATCTTCCGAAAGCGCCAGCGCCAGTGGATTAGCGCCGGTGGGAACAGTCGCCACCCGCGCGCGAGTAGCGGTATCGATCACCACCACGCGCCAGTTGCCCTGGTCGATCACGTAGAGAAACTTGCCGTCGCGATCGAGCGCCAAATTGGCCGAAAAGCTTTCCGGACCATCCAGCGGGATTCGCCCCACGCGCTGCCAATTGTCCGTGGACCAAATATCAACCGCGCCCGAATCCCCTGTCGCGTCGTAAAGCAAGCGCCCGTCCGGCGAATAAGCCACTCCGGCGTGGACTTGTACATCAGCATCGTTTTTGACAGTGGCGGGAATGATGGTGACGCGGGCATCCGCCGAATCCGGATGATCGATAATGCTCAGCGAGAACGGCCAGCCGATGCACGGAAGCACAATTTGCTGCCCGTCCCCGCGAACGGCCAGCGCAAAAGGAAAGGGCGCCACGGTATGCCAGGCGCCCTGCGGATTAATCAACCGCCCGTTCGGAAGCTGGGCATAAATCAAGCTGCCCGCAGCTAAAGCAACAAGAGATCGTCGAAGGTTCATTCTGAGCCGCGACCGCAAGGGAGCGCTACCACAACAGCAACACCATACTATCTCGCGGCGCAGGTTTTCTTAAAACTCCACGCGCGCCCCCACTTGCCCAGTCCGGTTTCCACCGAAATCAGCAGGCCGCGCCGAAGTGATCAACCCCACGCTGGAACTGTCGATCGCCAACACCGGATTCGCCAGGTTCAGGTGATTCAGCACGTTGGTAAACGATCCCTCCACCTTGATTTTGACGCGCTCGGTAATCGCGAAGCGCTTGGATAACCCTGCGTTCAGGTTTACCGTCCCCGGCCCCGTTACACTACCAATGCCCGAGTCGCCAAATCGTCCGATCGGATTCGCGTACCCGGGGTTTCCAATGAGGCACGGCGTACCCACCTGCCATCCCGGAGTGCCGGGGCAAGTGAACGCGGCGGCATTGAACCAATTGGCTGCGGTCGGATTGCCCAGATTGGGATTGCCGATGATATCTGGCGCCTGGCTGCGCCCGATGATCCCAGAACCGGTACCGGAGGGATCGCCACCACTAAAATACGGCGTCAGGTACGGGCCGCTCTGCCACAGGAAAATCGTGCTGAGCTGCCAGCCACCCACAATGGCGTCGGCGAAGCGATTCATACCGCCGGCAAACTGGCGACCGCGCCCCACCGGCAGCTCATAAATCACGGAAGTGATCCAGCGGTTGCGCCGCGTGGCCGAGACCGGGCCATATTCGTGTTTGAGGTCCAGCGCGTCCATGGTGCGCTCACCGGCATTTTCACCGGCGAACTGATTGTTGTTGTAGCCCTCGTTATCAGACAGGTTTTTGGCGAACGTGTAGGCCGAGTTCAGCGTGAGACCGGCTTTGTAGCGGTGGTTCACCTCAATCTGCAGCGCGTTATAGAAGGCATTGGCGCCGTTGGCGCGGGTATTGATGACGCCCCAGTTGGGGAACGGACGGTTGCTCAAAGGCTGGTCCACGTAGTCGGTGGTTGAGTAGTACGACTGATTCAAATTTGGCGCCCACACCAGATCGCGCGTGGCCATACCGATGTAAGAGACTCGCAGGCCGGTGTCGAAGCCGAGATCGCGGTCAATGGAAAAATTCCATTGTTCCGAATACGGATCTTTATAGGCGATCTGGTTCGCCGTGCCGAAGTAGTCGGTTCCACTCGCCGGAACTGTCACTCCCGAGCCGCCGGTTTTAACGTTGGGCCACTGGATAGCCGGAACTCCATTTACGATGCTGTTGTTGTACTCGTAGGTCGCCGACTGCAGCGTGCCGGTGAGGGCATAGTAAATAGAGCCCAGCACTTCGGTGTTGTACACGCTGAATCCGCCGCGGAACACGGTCTTGTTGTCGAAAGGCCGGTAGGCGAAACCGAAGCGCGGCATGAACCGATGCGGCGCTGTCCGCAGGCTTTCGGGAAGTCCAGCCTGGCTGGCGGAGAGGACCGGCATGCAAGGCGCGCCGTTCAGGCTGGGCCCGGTGGTGCTTCCGTATGGCATGCAGGCATTCGCGCTTTGCAGGAAGCCGGTGGCCAGCAAATCCGCGGAGCCGTCGGGATAAATCACCTCGCCGGATTTCGCAACGGCGGGATTGAAATTGCCGATGTTCCCGGAAGCGTCCGTGTAGCCGGGGTGGAATTCGAATCTCAACCCGAATTCCAGCGTCAGCCTGGGGCTCACCCGGAAGCTGTCCTGCGCATAGGCATTGTAGTGATTGGTGATGCCGTCGTTATCCTGTTTGACATTGTCGAAATCGGTGGCTCCCGGTAGACCAAGCAAGAAGTCGGCGAATGGCGCGCCCGTGAACTGTCCGGTGAAATTGAATCCGCCGTAGTTGTCGCCGCTGATGAACCCCAGCGGATCGATGGCCTGAATATGGCGGTAATCGAATCCGAACTTCAGCGTATGCTTGCCGAGCGTCCAGGTTACGTTGTCGACAACCTGCAGGGTCCGGCCGTGTGTAATACCTTGCAACCGGTCGGCATTGAGTCCCTGCAGATTGCTGCTGCCGAATTCAACGTCGGGCAGGCCGTTGAAAAACGCCGGCAGCCCCACCAGGCCTTGCAATCCTAGCGACGAAGCGAATGCGGCCCCGTTGTAAGGATTCGAATAGCCGTTGTTTTGTCTGGTCAGGCCGAAGCGTAGTTCATTCAGCAAATTCGGCAGGATGGTGTAGTTGTAAGCCAGCACCAGCAGCCGGTAGTCGTCGGGATTGCTGTTGGGCGGGACCAGCAGATTTTGCGGTGAAAACTGGTTGATGTCCTTCCACGTCCAGCGCCCGAAGACCGATTGTCTGGAAGTGAGATATTGATCGATCCGCACATCGTATTGGTCCGAGTTGTAGCTGGTGTTCTCGTTGACGATGTAATTGGCGGCGTGAGAAGTGGTGAGGTTGCCCGCGTTCGGCAGCGGAAACAAGTTGAGGAACTTCACCGCCACCGGGCTGATCTGGTTGGAGGGAATCGTATCGTTGGGATACGGGGCGCCGGTAAGCGGATTGGTAATGGTAACGCCCTCGGCGCTGAAGTCGCCGTTTCGCATGGCCTGGGTGGGAACTTCATTTTGCACGGTGCTGGTTCTCGGGTAGCGGAAGCCTTCGTAGGTTCCGTAGAAAAATGTTTTGTCTGTGCCGTTGTAAATGTGCGGGATTCTTACCGGTCCTCCTACGCTGGCGCCGAAATCGTTGGCGATGAGTTTGGGCTTGGTTGTTTCGCCGAAATTGATGGCGTTTAGCGCGCCATTTTGGGTGTACCAGAACAGGTCGCCGTGAAACTGATTGGTTCCACTGCGCGAAACGGTGGTGACATCGCCCACCTGGCCGTATTCAGCCGGATTCCCGACGCCTTGCACCTTGATTTCAGCGATGGACTCAGTGGAAGGAAACGCATTGGTGAGCGGTGAATTCCCGGTCACGTCCGTAATGGAAATACCGTCGAGTGAATACTGCGTCTGCGATTGTATGCCGCCCTGAATGGAGAAATTGCCGCTATCATCGGCCTGCACGCCCGGCAGAACCTGAATTAGCTGATATGGACTGGTGTTTCCATTCGCCCGGATGTTGGCGGGAAGGTTGAGCAGTTTTTGTGGATCGAATGTTTCCTGAATTACTTGCGTGTCCGTTTCAATCACGCCCGCTTCGGACGATTCCACCGTTACAGCCTGCGTCATCTGACCAACGTGCAACTCCGGATCCACGCGCAAAGTCTGCCTGGCGACCAGCAGCAGGTTTGTGGCCGTGAAAGTTTCAAAACCCGCGGCCGTGGCCGTGACCGTATAGTGGCCGGGCAAAATATTCAGCAGCTCGTAGTCGCCGTTGTTCTTGCTTTGCACTTCTCGTGTGGTGTTCTCGTCGGTGTTCGTTACCTTGACGGTCACGTTTGCCACCACGGCTCCGGAGGTGTCTTTCACCGTGCCGATAATCGCGCCGTAAGTCGACTGGCCGTAAGCATTGGTCAGCGCCATGCTCAAGCCTAGGAGAAAAAGCGCACTACTGTTTTGCGACATCAGTATTCCTTTCAGTTCCAGAGATCAGTTTTTAAAAGCCAACGAGAGAGTGATCTCAGAGACTAGCAAGGCGGTGTTTCAACGCCATTGCGGAATAATGTCGGAGATATGAATTCAACTTACCGGCGGATATCCTGCCGTAACGCGTCCAGCATCGCTTCGCGATTCGCTGTCAGATGGAAGTGGCCGCCCTCGAACTCACGCCGCGTGAATGCGGCTGTGGTTTGCCGGCGCCATCCGTCCAATTGTCCGGAAGCAAGGTTTCGATCCACCGCGCCTCCGTACGCAACAATCGGAATTTGGAGCGGCGGCTCAGGCTGGTAGACATAATTGCGATAGAGCCGCGTGTCGGCGCGGAGAATCGGCAATATCAGATCGATAGCTCGCCGGGTCAATTTGCCCAAACCGGCCAACTCCTCCATCAATTCCGCATCGGACGGCTCCTTCATACCAGACGCCTCGGTCCGATCCTGCGGAGCCCGCGCGCTCGAAACAATCAAGACTAGCGGCAGCGGTGCGCCCACCCGCCGCAACGATCGCGCCAGTTCAAATGCGATCCCGGACCCCATGCTGTGGCCAAAGAACGCGTACGGCATCTCTACCAGCGGACGAATCACCGGAGTGAGGGCATCGATCAACTCGCGCATGTTCTCAAACGGAGACTCGCCCAACCGCGTCTCGCGCCCTGGTAATAGCACCGGAACCACTTCGACGCCGGGAATCGCGCCGGTCCATTCCCGATAAGCCAGAACACCCGCGCCCGCATAAGGAAAACAGAAGAGACGCAGGGCCGCGCGCGATTTTGTATCAAGCGTTGGGAACCACGCGCGCCGTTTCAAACGCAGAGCCAGCAATTTCCGCTTGTCTTCAGAAAGCTGCGGCGCAGCTTCATGACGGCGCTTCGGCCGGCCCAGCAGATCCAGCAGGAACCTCTCGAACGGTTCAACGGTCAGCGTGCTCGCATAATTGAGCGCGGCAGCGCGGGAACGCTCCGAAATTTCCTTCCAGTGACCCGCGTCTTCCGTCAGCCGCTCCAGTGCCTTGAGCCACGGACCGATATCTTGCTCCGGAACCGTCGCCACCGGCACCATGTTCTCATCCAGCGCGGATTGATATTGCGTAATCGGATTCACGGGCAACAAATACGGAACCTCGAGCTTCGCTTCCTTCAATCCACCCACATCACTCGCGATCACCGGCACGCCTCGCAGCATGGCTTCCACCACCACGCGCGACCGCGCCTCCGTCCACAGCGATGGCGCCAGCAACACGCGTGCCTGGCGAAAAAGATGGTCCAGATTTTCCACTGGATCGATCACTCGAATATTCGGGCGCCGGCGCAGCTCCCCCAGATCCCGAGCGTTGGTTCCCCACGTAGGCACGGCTGCAAATTCAAGCCGCGGAGCGCGATCGGCCAGCGCCAGGAATATGGAAATTCCTTTCACCGCGCAAGGATTCACCATCACTACATAGGGATTCTCGAACCGCCCCAGCAAGAGCGCCTCTTGACCATCCATTAACGAAATGGGAACGTGGATGGCATCTAGTCCGCTCCATTGCCGCACGTATCCGGCCACGTACTCGCTGACGCCGGCAATTCCGTCGGCATGGCGCAACAGCTCCGTCTTCGCCTGATTCGGGCTTGAGCTATCCGGTCCAAAAGGCACCGCAATGGTCGCCCGCACCAGGTATACCAGGCGCGCACGCGTGGCGCGGCTGGCGACGTCGAACAGAAGCTGCGCCGGGTCGTCCGTCGAAGTAATAATGACATCGGGATCAAACTGCGCTAATTCTTCGGCGAGATATGCGCGCAATTGCGGATTGAGCGTGAGCGTGCGAACGTCCACTCCGTGGAAGTCAAACCGCACGGCGCCTTGCGTCATTTCAGCCCTGAGGCCGCGCGCTTCCAATTCAGCCAGGAACCGCGCGTGTTCCTCTTCGCCGAATTTCGCGATGCGCGCCACCACGCGAACTTCATGGCCGCGCGCCGCCAGCGCTTCCATCAGCAGCCGGTTGGATTTGTCGCCGCCGCCGAAGCTCGGATAGTACAGCGAATTGTGAGCCAGCAGAATCCGCATCGGTTATCGATGATCGAGCGACAATAGAAGCTTTTCAAGGCCGGCCGCATCGAGGCCCGCAACGAAGCCCACCCCAGCCGCCCGGCAACGTTCGGATTCTGTTTCGTATAAAATCCGGTTCTGAAGCAGCGACGCCAGCGCCTGGCTCCATGGCTCCAGATCCTGCTCCGGAATAACCGGCCGCGGCATGTGCGTCTCGTCGAATTCCGGCAGATATCGTTTGATGCCTCGCACCGGAATCACAAAACCGGTCCCTTGCCGCGCCTCCACCAAACCTCCGGAATCGCTCGAAATTACCGGGATGCCGCGCAGCATCGCCTCCATCGCGATGAGCCCGAAACCTTCGTACCATAGCGACGGCATCAGCAGAATGCGAGTCTCGCGGAGCGCCTCCGCAATATTGTCCACGCTCTCGATGACCTGAATATTTTCGAGCGACGCCAGCGCTTGCCGATCGTCGCTGTTGGTGCCCCATCCAACCAGAGCCCGGAAAGGATAATCCGGAAATCGGCGCGCCAGTTCGATAAAAATGTCGATGCCCTTCACCTGGCAGGGATTGATCATCATCACCGCGCCACTGTCGAAACAACCCAACCGCGCGAAAGGAGGCTGCCCGTAGATGGGAGGATGAATGACCGCCGGCCGAACGCCGGTTGCCTGTTCGATATAGCCGGCAGTGGAGCGGCCGATTGCCACCACGGCGCGCGCGGAGCGAATCATTTCTGACGCGCGCGCATCCGGATTCCAGCTCTCCGGTCCAAACGGAAAAAATTGGGGAGTGTGCGCCAAGTAGACGATTCTGTCCGGGGCCGTGCGCGTGGCTTCGCCGAGCAGCAAGTGGCTCAAGTCCTCGGACGACACCAGTACAAAATCGGGATTGAAGTCACGGATGTGTTTTTCAAGCGCCGTCCGGCGCCGCGTGAGATTCTTTACGCTGTGAATCTGAATCCCGCGTACGGTGGCTTCCATGTCCTCCCCGGCTGAGGTGCAGACCACCCGGCACGCGTGTTCCTGCTCAGCCAGATGCGTCAGCCAAACCAAATTACTGCGAGTGGAACCGCCGCGCGCCGGCGCGTACGACGCGTTGGAGGTCAGAAGAATCCGCATTACCGCTTAAGACCGCATTAAGACAGTGACACGCCCGGGTCCTCCGCCGCCAGCAGCGCCTTCACTTCGTCGTCGGACAACGCTTCGATCTCTTTATACAGCGATTCATACGCGGCACCATCGCCCAGTTGACTTCTTCCAATCTTGCCCGCTAGTTCGCCCAGCGTAAGATTCGCCGAATAGACATCGTCGATGGTCAGCTCTACGCCGAAAGTTTCCCTCACCCGCACAATCAACAGCACCGCCAGCAGGGAATGACCACCCAGATCGAAGAAGTTGTCCGCGGGGGAGATGGCCGGCTTTTGCAAAAGTTCGGACCAGATTTGGGCCAGGCGGGTTTCGATATCTTCGTCCCCTTGCTTATGCGCGGGGCTACGACGGACAGCGTTTAGAATCTGGATGGGCGTGGAAAGTGCGCGGGCGATATGCGCGTAGTCCGGCCGCTTGTGCGGCGCCGGCTGGGGAGTTTTGACACTAACCGCCGGGCTCTCCCGTGAGGGAGTCCAACGCAGCTCGGACATTTCCGTGGCGGGAAGCTGGTAAGAAAATCCTGCTTCAGTCTCCTGCTCAAAGCGGGCGCCGATTTCATGCAGAAACCGCCGCGCCGGCTCATTTTTCGCCGTAAGCTTCAGCGTTGCCGTCACCGTGTTTAAACCACGCCGCAGCGCCTCTTGAGCCAGGTGCGCCAGCACCCGATGCTCCACGCCGCGCCCCAATACGCGGCAGCTCAGCAGCAGCGTATCAATCTCCAGGGTATGTGGGGCAGGCGCTTTCGCCTGCCAACCGAACGGTCGAAAAAGCGCCACGCCCGTCAATCCGTAATCGCCAAACCGGTCCGACACATCCACCGTCAGGCACTCCAGCTTTCCACCCGCCAGAAGCGCACCAATCTCGGCAGCAGTACGTCGAATGGTTGTGAAATTGAATTGATTGGTGCGTTCGGTCAACTGGGCCACGCGGGTCAAATCGCCAGGCGTACACGGCTTGATCTGTACCCGAAGCTGCAGCGTGCTCATGAAGATTTCCAGGTTTGAGGCCTGCTTCAACTCGCGGCCGAACTCCAGCGCCGTTTTATAGTGCGCGCTGCGATTGCGATCCTCTTCCGTCACCAGGACATGATCGAACGCCCAGATATGATCCAGAAAATGCGGAATCTCGCCCGTCTCCGCGGGCAACGCCAGAGCCAGCACTTCCGGAATGCTCTCCGCCACCTCGGCGCACTCCTTGGGATTGTCGTCAACCAGGATGAAACTATCCAGCCCTAGCGAAAGCTCGTTCCCGAGCGCGCTCAGGTTCGAGCTTTTCGGATCCCAGTTCAATTTCGATGTTACAAAGTGGTGGAGCTCAAGCGGCATCTCCGGATGCCTGGAGAATGTCTCCAGCACATCCGCCTGATTGTTCTTGCTGGCCATCGCCAGCAGCATACCGGACTGTTGCTGCTCCCGCATAAACTCCTGCAGGGTGCGGCGTGCGGGGTCCAGCGTAACTCCTCGCGGGCCATCCTCTCCGCAAATGCCCTTCCACAGCGTGTTGTCGCAATCGAGCGCGATCACTTTGAATGGCGGCGAGAATAGCCCGTGCATCAGCCGCACCAGCGCCGTGCCCAGCGCGCAGAAATAAACTTCCGTATAAGGAATGCCGCCCAACCGCTCGCCCGCCTCATTCCCTGGCTCGTCCACCGGATAGAGCTGCTGGATTTCCTCGTGACTGAGGTACAGAATGCCGGGAGTCTCTTCCAGCATGGTTTCCACACGCAGCGACATTTCATGCGCAAACTGCCGGCGCGCCGGCGAGGGCGGGCACAGCGCGAAGATCAGCGGCACGGCCAGGCGTGGAAGCGCCTCGCGGATCAGCCGGATCACTTCATCCAGATTCGATTCCATGCGCGCCAGCGTCACGCCGTCCGGCGCGTCGAACTGCGCCAGATCTTCCAGCCGCACCAGCAGAACATTGACGCCGTGCCGATTCCGGGCGAACTCGCCGGCCGGATCCGCCAGGGTCTGGGCGATCTGATTGTAAGGCGCGAAGCGGATTTCGCACGGAATCTCGAGCTGCCGCCCCCAAAAGCTGAGAACCGGCTGGATTGGTTCGGCGGTAAATGTAGCGCTAATAGCGAATCGGAACTGCATGCTTTCCAAATTTGAGGATAGCGGACTTGTGGCGCGAACTTTAGTTTGCCGCGTTCACACTCCTGTGAACGCCTTGGCGTGTTTTGCCCCCTGCGTTCACACGAGTGTGAACGCGGCACGCGTTGGCGCGTGCGCCACCACGGCGCTTGGAGTTAAACTCAGGTAAGCGATGCGTTTTCTAGTCTGGGGCTTGATTTTCGCCTGCGGAGCGCAGGCTGTCGATTTCAATAAGGACATCCAGCCGATCCTGACCACGCGCTGCTCCGGCTGTCACGGACCCCAGCAGCAGATGAAAGGCCTGCGCGTGGATCAACCGGATGTACTGCTCAACGTGGTGGTGCCCGGAAATAGCGGCGCCAGCAAATTGATCCAGCGCGTTTCAAGTACACAGAAGGGCTTCGCCATGCCTCCTGTGGGCGCGCCCTTAACCAGCGCCGAGATCGGGCTGCTGCGTGCCTGGATCGATGCAGGCGCGAAAATTCCCGCGACAGCCCCCCACGCCGCAAATTCGAAAACTTCGCACTGGGCGTTCCAGCCTCTCCGCCATCCGCCCGTTCCCGAGGTGAGCAGCAGCAACTGGCCGCGCAATCCCATTGACAATTTCATCCTGGCCCGGCTCCAAGCCGAACACATCCAGCCGTCGCCTGAGGCTGATCGCAACACTTTAATCCGGCGCCTCAGCCTGGATCTCACCGGATTGCCGCCCACCCCCGAAGAAGCCGAGGCATTCCTCGCCGACAAACATCCGGATGCCTATGAGCGATTGGTGGATCGCTTGCTCTCCTCGCCGCATTATGGCGAAGCACGCGCCCGTGGCTGGCTGGACTTGGCGCATTACGCTGACAGCGACGGCTATGAAAAAGATCTGGTTCGCCCCTGGGCCTGGCGCTACCGGCAATGGGTGATCGATGCCTTCAATCGCGACCTGCCGTACGACCAGTTCACCATCGAGCAGATTGCGGGCGATCTTCTGCCGAACTCCACCGTCGATCAAAAAATTGCCACCGGGTTCCTGCGCAACACGCTCACCAATCGTGAGGCGGGCGTGAACCGCGCCGAAGCGCGCTTTGAGCAGATTGTGAATCGAACCAATACCGTCTCTACCGTCTGGTTAGGCCTGACGGTGGGTTGCGCGCAGTGCCACAATCACAAATTCGATCCCATCTTGCAGAAGGATTACTACCAGTTCTTCGCGTTCTTTAATAGCGCTGACGAGGTGGATATCGACGCGCCGCTTCCCGGCGAAATCGGTCCGTATCTGGCGGCGCGCCCCGAGTACGACAAAAAGCGCCGCGAGATTCTGGATTACTACGGCGTGGCCGAACTGCAGGCGCAATGGGAAGCGCGCATCCAGCAGGCTTTTCGAGAACAGGGCAAAGCGCTGGAGTGGGATTTTTCGGTGACCGAAATGCGTGCCAGCTTCGACGGCGCGGATCGATTCCTCAAAGGCGAATGGGCAAAACGAAGCCAGCGCCAGGCCGATCGGCTCACCGATTATTTTGTCTCCAATCACGGGCCGGATATCGATAAGAACAAGGCCGTGGCCGCCTTTCTTGATGAAGCCCGGAAGAAACTCAGGGATCTGCGCGCTACGCTTCCTCAGATGACCGAGGCGCCGGTTATGGAGGAATTGCCCAATCCGCCGCAATCGAACATTCACTTGGGTGGCGATTATCAGGCGCTGGGCGCGGTGGTGGAACCCGGCATTCCATCCCTGTTCGCGCCTGTTTCCGCGCCACACCAGAATCGGTTGACGCTGGCGCGCTGGCTGGTGTCCCGCCAGAATCCCATGACCGCGCGCGTCGCCGTGAACCGCATGTGGCAGGATTTCTTCGGACGCGGCATCGTGCTGTCGAGTGAAAACTTCGGAACCCAGGGCGACCGGCCTTCGCATCCCGAACTGCTGGATTGGCTGGCCTCCGAATTTCAGGATCACGATTGGAGCGTGAAGTACCTCGACAAGCTGATTGTCATGTCGGCCGCCTACCGGCAAAGCTCCACCGTGCGAAAGGAATTGGAAAGCACCGATCCGAACAATATTCTAATCGCGCGCCAATCGCGTTTGCGCTTGCCCGCCGAATACATTCGCGACGAAGCGCTGGCTTCGAGCGGCCTGCTCAACACTGCCATCGGCGGCAAGAGCGTGCGTCCGCCGCAGCCCGCGGGAGTGGCCGAGCTGGGCTACGCCGGCAGCGTGAAATGGCCGGAAAGCACCGGGCCGGATCGTTACCGCCGGGGCCTCTACATCCACTTCCAGCGAACCACGCCGTATCCCATGCTGATGAATTTCGACGAGCCGGATTCCAATACCACCTGCACGCGCCGGGGCCGCTCGAATACGCCGCTGCAGGCGCTCAACCTGTTGAACGATCCCGTTTTCTTCGAAGCCGCGCAGGCATTGGCCACGCGGGTTCTGGAAGAATCTTCCGGTGATTTGCCCGAACGCATGGATTACGCATTCCAACTTGTTCTGGCACGCCGGCCATCGGAGCGCGAACGCCAGCGGCTGATTGAATATTACGAGCAGCAGAAGCAGCTGCTGGCGAAAGATCCTAAAGCGCCCGAAAGCATGCAGCCGTTTCATCCGCAAGGCGTGGCTCCGCTCGATGCGGCCGCCTGGGTGGGCGTAAGCCGCGTGCTCCTAAACCTCGACGAATTTGTGACACGAGAATAAACAAGGGAATAACGATGACTTTTCAAGAGTTCAAGCAAATTCACAGCCGGCGCCTTTTCCTGCGCGATTGCGCGGGCGGCATCGGCGCCATTGCGCTCGGAAATCTGCTGAATGGCAGCGCACTCGCGGCGTCCCAGAAACGCACCGATCCGCTGGCGCCCAAAATGCCGCCGCTGCCGGCCAAGGCCAAGAACGTCATCTTCATGTTTATGGAAGGCGCGCCCAGCCAGGTGGATCTCTTCGATCCCAAGCCCGCGCTGAAAAAATGGCAAGGCCAGCCGCTGCCTCCATCCATGACCAGCCAGCTCAAGCTGGCCTTCATCAAGCCCACTGCCGCGGTGCTGGCCAGCCCGCGCGTATTCAAACCCTACGGCCAGTGCGGCGCCGAATATTCGGATTTCGTCCCCCACACCGCATCCTGCGCCGACGATATTTGCCTGATCCGCTCCATGTATACGGACGCCTTCAATCATCATCCCGGCCAGTTGCTGCTGATGAGCGGCAGTACGCAAATCGGGCGGCCGACGCTGGGCGCATGGACCTTATATGGATTGGGCAGCGAGTCGGAAAATCTGCCGGGTTTCGTGGTATTGAGCTCAGGCGTGGGAACCAGCGGCGGCGAATCGAATTTCTCCAGCGGATTTCTGCCCTCCACCTACCAAGGCGTGCAGTTTCGCAGCGCGGCGGACCCCATTGTATATCTTTCGAATCCCGCCAGCGTCACCCGCGAAACGCAGCGCGCCGGTTTAGACGCCCTGCGCGATTTGAACCAGGCGCATCTGGCGAGCACCGGCGACGTGGAAATCGCCTCGCGCATCGCCTCTTATGAATTAGCGTTCCGGATGCAGATGGCCGCGCCGGAGCTGCTGGATTTCTCGAAGGAATCCGCCAGCACGCTGGAGATGTACGGCGTGAATAAGGAGCCTACTCGTCCCTTCGCCACCAACTGCCTGCTGGCCCGCCGCATGGTGGAACACGGCGTTCGTTTCGTGATGCTGATGCATGCCAGTTGGGATCAGCATACCAATTTGAATCGCGATTTGAAGAAAAATTGCGACATCACCGATCAGCCGACGGCGGCGCTCTTGAAGGACTTGAAGCAGCGGGGATTGCTGGATTCGACGCTGGTGATTTGGGGCGGGGAATTCGGCCGCACTCCGATGGTGGAGATCCGCAACACAGCGGACCCCGAAAACGCCGGGCGCGACCATCATCCCTTGGCCTATAGCATGTGGATGGCCGGCGGCGGCATCAAAGGTGGACAAGTGGTCGGCAAAACGGACGACCTGGGGTTCAACATCGTGGAAGACAAAATCCACGTCCACGATCTGCAGGCCACCATTCTGCAAACACTGGGCTTCGATCACACGCGCCTGACGTATCACTACATGGGCCGCGATTTCCGGTTGACGGACGTGTCAGGAAATGTGGTCAAAAAGCTGCTGGCGTAAAATTTAGAAGACTGCCCCAATTCCGCCGATCGCTTCTAGGTTTTGCAGCCACCCGTTGAGCGAGACTCCTGGCGCAGGTCCGATCAGCCGGTTCGGGAACGGTGTCGCGTAATCCCGGAGCTCGAATCGTAGCCCGAGATGTTGGGACAGGCGGAACTTGATTCCGGCGGCGCCGCTCGCCATGGGCTTGGTCTCGCGCGTGTTGGTTAACGCCACGAAGTTGTTGAGCGGCTGCGCGGCGTTCGGTTCGCCGGTTCCGGAGTAGATTGCTACACCACCGCCTACGGCCACAAATGGGCGGAAGCGTTTCTCCCGTGCGGCGAAATGTACCAGAAATCGAAAATCCAGGAACTGCGTGTGGCCGGTGAGATCCACTTCGGTGCCTCCGCTCGTCACCTTCAGATCGCTCATACGATAGAGATAGCTGGCTTCCCCGCCGATGTATGAATAATCGTTCGCCCCACCGAAAATGCCGAAGGTCCCGCCATTCTTTAACCCGGTAGAAGCGGACCCATCTGGGCCGGTCACTGAGGTGCTCGGCGTGAAGCCGAATCCGCCCAGTGCTCCGGCTTCCCAGATTTGGGCCGAAGCCAGTGACGCGAACAAACCGGCGGCCAAACAAACTCGAGTTAAACTCTCCACATTTCCCTCCGCTTCCTTATGGATTGACCACCCGAACGTTAAACGAAGTTGAAACGCCACCCTGCTGGATGACCAAAGGCACTTGCGATCCGGCGGCGATCTTGTGCGGAACCATTGCGTTGATCTGATACATCCCGACCTCGCCCGGTATCAGGCCGGCGAATTGGAGCTGAAGGCCCGCGCTGCCCAACGTAAGGGTGGGGGGAACCGATGCCATCTCCAGCGGATTCGCAGACGCCGCGGCCCCGTCGGAAGCGGCGGGCGAAGTCTGGCCCAAGCCTGTTGCGATGATTATGAGTATATCGTCGGGGTGCACTGGATTAGAAATATCCACCAATTCATTATTCGCGGCGCGATAGATGAGCGGGAGCCCAGTCAAGCCTCCTGCTTGACCCGTCCGAAACACCGCCGGCGCGTTTGCGAGCGCGTTGAAGTTGAAGGGCCCGCTCTGGCCGCCGGGCGACGTGACCACCAGAGTCGCGTTCCCCACTACCTCGTATGGCAGTTGCGCGTTAATCCGCGCGGTCGACACGTTGATAAGAGGAACTGGGACATTATTTATTGACGCGCAAGTTTCTGCCAGGCTGATTGGGAGCGTCAGACCATCGGCAGCGGCCGAATTTGCCGCTAGCCCCGTGCCATTGATCACAATGAGCGATCCAGGCGCTACCTGTCCGCCATCCGCCATATTTGCCACCGACGAAATAGTCGGGAACGGTGTGGGCTGAGCGAAGTTGGCCGGAAGCTCAGTGAACCCTGACACGGACAGATAGACAGTGGTGTCGCCATTGATTGCCGCCATGGTCCGTAGGAACGAGAGAACCGTCTCGCCAATCTGGCCCACTGGAGGTGTAGTCAATATCGCTTTGGTTACGGGCGCCTCGACGGTCTGTATGGAAGCGCCAGCAGTCCCCGTGGATATGGACACGCTTTGCACAGCTCCCGGCGCCGTAGGAGAAGCCGCATTAACCACCAAGGCGTTGTCCCCGGACACCAGGATGCTCGAGGTCAGGGATGACCCTGTGATGGCGCCTTCAGGCACCATCGAACGATTGAACAGATTGCCGCCGGCCATGAACAAGCTGTCGGAAATTGCGCTGTACGACCCTCCTAGCGCCGATAAATCCTGCCGGGAAGCTTCGAACGCAGCGTACGAGTCGTCATAAAGCAGCACCGTGCCGTCGGCCATGGCGGTAAAGATGGAATGTCCCGCCGGAGAACCAGCCATGACGGAATCCGGGTTGACGCTGTTATCGAAGATGCCGAGCGTGGACGGCATGGTCGCGACGCGGTTCGCGAAGTCGACTTGATCAATCACGCCCACGGGCGTACCCGCGTTGCGGCTGGTGGCGAACATCGCTGAATCGGAAACAGCCACTGTACGCGGATAATGGCCACCTGGAAACACAATAAACGGCGCCGATGTGAGCGAGTCCAGATCGAACACGCTGGCGATTTGAGAGTTGTCGTTACCCACGACCAGGTAACGATTGTCGCGTGTCAGAGTCATCTTGGTCGGGGTGTTCCCGGTGCGCAGCACACCAATTTGATTGAACGTCGCGGTACCTAGCACTAGCACCTCATTCCGGTCCTGGCGGAGGGCGTACAACTGCGGACGCGACGGGTCCGCGAGGATATCCACGATCTCACCGGCGAGACTGTGAATGATACCGCGCTGGCCAGGCGACTTGGTGTTGATCAGGAGCCGCACAGTGCTCGGGATCCCTATAGATGCATTGGAAGTAATGCTGAGCGGGACTACCGTTGTTCCGGATTGGCTATTGAAGGCCGTGGGATCCACCTGGACGGTTACCTGCGCCGGCGTAGTGCCTGAGGGCGGGCTAATTTGAATGCCATTCGTGTTTGCAGGCAGCGAGAGCGTGAAATCCGAATGGCCGCCGCCAAGATCGATGACGTGGAGCGTCTGGGTGAGCAGGCCACTGTTGCAATTGGCGGAGAGGAACTGTAGTTGCTCCTCTTCGGTAGCAACTCGATGCGCGCTCGCGAAAGAACCAACCGGCAGAACAGTCACGCCGCTGTCGGAGATGGCGTACAGCGTGTTCATATCGCTGGAAAAGACGGATCGGCCTCCGAGGTTCTCGGCAAGGTTGATTCGCTCACGGACCGTTAGGTTGTCGGTATCGAGTATATGGAGTACCGGCGGTCCACCGGCTGGCGAGGGGACGTCAGCGTAAATGAGATTGCGGACATAATCGTAGGCGTGACCACCGATATTTAATGACCCAGTGGGGTAGGGGAACTGCGCGAGCAAAACATATTGTGGGTTGAGGAGCGCCGAACCAGCCAGGAAGTTGGCGCCATGACGGTCGACGCTGACCGCTCGCGGCCCTAGAGTTGGCGTCGAGATGTCGGAAACAGCCGTCAGTGCGCCAGAGGCGACGTCGTACTTGATTATTAATTGTGCGCCGGGCGAAGGCGTGCTTTGCGCCAGTACGATAATGGTTTCGCCATCGCCGGACACGCCGGCAGAGGCCTGGACAATCTGCGGAGGGTAGGTTCCGAAGGTCGCCGGAAGAGAGCCCGTAGTCAGCGCCACCGCCGGCGCTGGCTGCTGCACGAGGGTGGGCGGCTTCGTGGTTGGATCAACCAAAAAGATCGCACTGCTCGTTACCAGCAGAGCCCTGCCGCCATTACCGAATGCCACGGCAAGCGGAACGCTGGGCGGCGGAGGTGAGCTAGGCGAAGGATTGACCGTAGGAATATTCACGGTTTGCCGCACATTTTCCACGAGATCTATCACGGTGAGCTGTGGAATGTTGCTGGGCTGCGTTAGAAAAGCGCACGGAGGGGGAGAAACCGTCCCTGGAGTTGTCGGGCAGTTGTCGTAATTTGTGACCAGTAGGTACCGATGGTCGGGTGACAACGCCAGCGATGCCGGTTCCCCCGGAAGGCCTGCAATGGCGGTGCCCAGCGTGTTGTTCGAAGTCGACATGACATCGACGCGCCTACCTCCGAAATTCGCGATATACAGCAAACCACGGCTTTCATCGAGCGCAAGATCGGAGGCATGCCCGCCGATCACCACGACCGTTCCAAATGTGGCTGCGCTAGCTGCAATGTAAGAAAGCAGGCACAACAAGGCCGTCTGAAGCACTGGCCGCATCATCAAGTCCCCTAAAAATCAAAAATTTTATCACTATGCGTTAAAAAAATGTACCACAATCGGCGGTGGGAAACAGTCGAGGTCCGTAAGCGACGGATCGTCGGCCCGAGCTCAGCCCCAGTTACGCAAGCCGATTTCTTATTCGACAAGCGCCACCACGCGGCGTCTGGGCCTGAGATTGAGGCCAGTCGGCGGCCCCAAATTTATTCCACCCCCACCGGTCACAGCTCCGGTGATGACCTGGAGATTCCCCGTAAGTGTTCCGGCGCCGATATTCATCCAAGCACCGCGCGGCTGATAGATCGTCCCCGTGAGGCCAAGATTGCCCGAAGCTTGCACGTTCAGCACGGGATTGGGTACACCCTTGGCGCACGGAGCGTTGATCCCGCCACAGCTGAGGTCGATGTTGCCATCTGGCATGTAATTTACCTTCGAATCAGCCTGGTCCTGCCAGAGCACGATGCCCCCGAACGGTATAAGGTTCTGGGGAACCAAGGGGCTGGTGGGGTCGAGTCCCGTGACATTAACCTTCGGGCCCGTAGAGAGAAAGGTCGGCCCGAAGGCGAGCTTGCCGGCCTCTGCCGTCAGAACCAGTAGTTCGTTGCTGTTAATCTGCGCGAGAAGGTTCGGGTAAAGATCAGTCGGGCCAGACGCTGTTGTCACGGTGCCGGTAAAGGGTCCGCTCGCTCCAGTGAGGATTAAGATCGCTCCGGTACCCTCGATATCCGAGAGGCTGGACGTGTTCAGTACCCCCGCCGCGCCGCCGCCGACGAACACGTACTCGCCAGGTCCCATAACCATCTTGCCCCCGGAGACGCCGAGACCTCCGTAGAAAAGGTAGTAGCCAAACGGCACAGAGGGGTCATTAAATGTGACGGTGCCGCCAATAGTGAGCTGATTACCAGGTGTCACAGAATGGCAGCTCGTGATGCTGCAGCCCGGAGCCCAACCAGACGGGACATAATTCCCGGACGGAAGGGTGGGTGACCCGCCGCCTCCATAATCGCGGCTGGTGTCTGCAACACCGTCGACCCCGACTCTATAGATGGAACTGCTGCTCATGTCACTGCCCATGACCGCATAGGTGCAGAGCGACTTGCCGCATTGGCCGTCCGGGTCCGTGGTTGGCAGAGGTGGCTGCCCGTAGCCACGCATCGGATCGAGGAATTGAGGGCCGTCAGGTAAGAAGGGGTTAGCCACGGGCTTCATCCCAAAGATGGGTCCCGCGACCCCGCCCGGGATTGTCCCCGGCAGGGTCGATGCGACGACAACGCCAGCCTGTACGCTGATTGGATTTGCAACGGCATCGATCCCAGGTCCATTCGGGAACGTCTCAATGGCGTCGTTTCTGTTCAGGAGAATGAGAGATCCGTTGACGAGCTCTTGGACCACGGCGGCTGTGGCGCGGGCACTGGAAAGTGCCGCGCCGTTCCCCAAAACGGCAGAGAAGAGCTGCGGAATGGTTTCAGCAGTCCGCACGGTCACCCAGTACTCAACGCAGCCCACCGAACCTGGGTTCCCGGAGCACGGCTGCACTTTCGTCCCGTCTAGGCGCGTGAATGTCCCCACGCCCGAGGTGAAGGTAACGTTCTGGCGTCCCCCGTTGCCGCCTGGCTCGAACAAATTCTGTTTTGCGTACGCGAGACCCAGGGATGGGTCGTCGGTGTAGGAGAAGCTCGCGGTTTCGCCTACCGTAGCGAGCGCCTGATAGGCGTCCGCCAATGCCGCAGAATCTGCGGCATTTTGCGCCGACTTTTTAATAAAGTACGACCATCCCAAGTCTACAGCGAGCCCCAGTAAGCCACACATCGCGAACAGCGAGAGCGTGACGAGAAGGAGAGCTTGCCCTCGTCTCCCGCACTTCAAACTCCTCATATATCTCATCTAGAACTGCATCACATCCTGTGACGATGCTGGAAGACAAAGGGTGCCAGCGCCTTGGCAAACGAGAGGTTGGAATGTCATGCCCGGGCCCGCGCCGGGCCAGAACATAGAAATCGCCGACACAAAGGGGTAGTAAGCCGTGATCGATATGGTCTGCCCGGGCTGGTTATCGATTATTCCCGCATTGTTGCCGGGGGGCCATTGCTGTGTGGGCGGACAATTGTTGGCGGTGTACGGTGGGCTCGTGCCGCCGAGAGAGGTAAAGCTTAGCGTGAGGTCTTCTGGAAGTAGGCCGGTACCAGCCTGAGCAATTGCATTGCACACATTCTGGTACGTGGTCGGTATCGGATTATTTTGCCCGCGCGCGACTGCGTAACGCGTGCCCTCTTTAACCGCGTACGCGAGCGTGTGGTAAATCCACATGCCGCGCGCCATCTCCATCGTCGAAATCAGCACGAAAACAAGTGGAATTCCAACGAGAGTGAACTCTATGGTCGCGTTACCGCAAAGCTTCCGTCTGCTTCTTGGCATGTCAGAAATCCGCCGACGGATTCACCATCATTTGCGCCGGCCTAGTGATCGAAGGGAAGTAATTCAGCCCTGGCATCGGAAACAGAGCCGGAGTCCAATACTCAACTAGAACTTTCGCCACGTCGTTGCCATTGGAGTCTTGCTGTAGAGTTGATGTCACCTTCAACGGGTTCCCCCCACAACCGTTTATGGCCCTGCCGTAGGCAGCGGTCTTGAGCTCGGAGATCGCGATCTGACACCCCGAACCATCCGGATCGGTCGCCGCAGTCTTGCTGATCGAGTTATGCACCGCAACAGCCCTCGCCGCATTCTGCGTCGCAATCAGCGCGTAGCAATAAAATCCAAAATCGAACACGCCCACAAACAAAAACAGCAGCCACGGCATCATGAACGTCACTTCGATAATGGAATTTCCCGAACGGCGGCTTGCCGGCATGCTCTTTTGTTGCATTATAGCGCTCACGCCGTGTTGGGGATGCACAGCAGTATCTCCACCATGGCCGGCACCCCGTCTTTCGTCGCTGGACGGAATTCCCATTGCCCCAGGCTCTCCAGCACTGCCGCGATGTTTTCAATCTCCTGGTCGCTCGCTTCCGCCAGGTGTTCGAAGCGGCCGGATGCGTTCACAAATCCATGAATGAACGCGTAGCGCGCGCCCGCGCGGAACTGAATCGCCGGCCCGATGATGGTGTACGCATAAGGCGCCGTAATCGGCGTGATGTTCCCAAGCTGCACCACCTGCGATCGCGCGGCCGGCGGCGCGTCTTCCGCCGGAAGGCAATATTGAAGGATCCACTCCTTGCCCGTTCCCGCCGGGATGTACACGCTATAAACCGGCTTGCCCTTCAGCAGTCCATTCGATCCAGGCACCACGCCGGACGACTGCACGATGGCCACTTCATACGTACCGGTCTGCGGCCGGATCAGCCGCGTTGGACCCGCCGGGCGCGCCGGCACGTTGGTCGACGACGTCCCGATCACCGAGCCGCTCGGGGAACCTTTCGAGGCCCCGGCTCCATTCGCGGCCACATTGCCCGAAGCCCCAGCGCCTGCCCCTGCGCCCGCCTTGGCCGCGGAACCTGTGAGAACGCCCGCGGAGTTACCCGCGTGATCCGTTCCCAACCCGGCCGTTCCCGGCGCTCGGACCGGGGGCCCTGAATTCCCGGAAGCACTGCCGGCGGCATCCGTTGCCTTACTACCCCCTCCGCCATCACCCGCGCCCTCCTTGCCTGACCCCGCGTCGCGTCCCGAAACCTGGTTCAACGGCGGCAACACGATGGCCGACGCCGCCGGTATCGGCCGGTCCGGCAGCGAAATAATATTCGAGATCTCGCCCGTCGCATTTCCAGTCACCGTTGCGGCATTCGGCTTAGGCTCTACCGGCTCACGCGTGCTGGCCACCGGCGCCACAGCTCCCACCGGCGCGGGCAGCCGGGGAGTCATGGTCTTCAAGACATCTGGAGACTTGGCGTATCCAGGCCGCACGTCCAGAACTGGAGGACGCATCTCCAGCGCCACATGGCTCGGAACCTCCATGGTGTTTTTCCGTTGCGGAGGCGCGAGGAACGGCTTCGGCGCCACCCGGTGCGGCGTCGCGGCAAGTATCACGATGGAAGGAACGCGCAGCTGCTGATGCGTATCCAATGTTGGCGGCAAATCCATTTGCACCAGCGTCTGCGGCACGGGGCGGGCGGCATGCACCGGCGGCATCCTGAATTCCCGGAATTCCCGCGCCGGAAGCGACGGAGCAGTCAGCGCCGCCGGATTTGCGTTGGCGCTGGCTTGCGATCGCCGGGATGGCTGACTCTGTTCCGATCCGGCCGCATGATCCGCCGCGAGCTTGGGCGCGGTCAGCCGGTGATCCTCCAACGGGTCGCTGCTCAGATCCAGCACCCGGTCCCGCTGAAGTTCCAGCGCGGTGTCCGGCGGAAGCATGGCCAGGAAATGCAGGTAGGAAACAGCAAGACCCACCACCAACGTCTGCACGCACACCGAGAACGAGAAGGGAGCCCACAGAGCTTTTTCCGGAATCCCCCGAAACAAAAGTTCCGGGCTTTGCTGCCCGCCGTTCCATTTGAGCCGGACGCGCACAACTTACAACAGTTTAATGCGCGGCGCGCGCGAAGAAAAGCCGGGTGGATTGCGATTGCGTCTTCTTGGGCGGCGCGATGGCCGGCTCCCGGGTGCCGGCGCCGATGCCCGTCAGCGTATGCAGCGGGGCGCTCGCGAAATCCATGCCGCTGGGTGCATTGCGCAGTCCAATGAGCGCCAGCTCAAAACGGTCTCTGGCTCCAATCTTCCCGAACAAACGAGAAAGGTAAACTTTTACCGTGCCTTCCGTGATGCCCATCACGGCGGCGATTTCCTTGTTCTTCAAGCCTTGCGTTACCAGCGTGATCAACTCGCCCTCGCGCTTGGAAACTTTGATGGTGCGGCCGCTCAGGAAGGTCTGCGTCAGGGCCTTTTCAAACCACAGCTCTCCTTCCTGCACTTTGCGGACGCATTTCACAATCATCTCCGGCGCCAGGCTCTTCCGCAGAATTCCGCGCACCCCGCATTCGATTGCCTGATAGGCCAGCTCCGGAGTGATTTCGTGCAGCCATAGCACCACTTTCGCTTCCGGGCTTTCGCGGTGCACTTGATTCAACAATCCCCAATCCACGCTGGTGTCTACCGCCAGCAGGACGACATTCGGTTTGAGTGACCGGACCTGCGTCAGCAGACTGGTTACGTCGGAGACGATCGGCAGTAAGGAAATATCCGCAAGCGGACGGAACAGGACCTCCAACGCGATGGAGTTCAACGGTTCACTTGTGTATGCAGTGAGGGAAATCAATCTCGCCACCTAACATCCGGATCATTTAACATCCTGGTCACTCACATGGTCACCAATCTTACTTGATTCGGGCGAACATTCAACCGTACACTTGTTCTAAGGTATTGTACCTAGGTGTTACCAGTCAATCAAGGGACCGGGTACCTGCGCTCTGGACCCATATCGTTCGTTAACAGTACCATGTTATCCAAATCCAGCTTGCATGAATAACCGGGGATGGTACAGTCAGGTACTACAGTACCATAATGGAACGAAGGCGCGATCTGAGGTTCGAGATCCAACTGAGGTGTCGCGTGCAACCTATTGGCGGTCAGCACTTTATCGAGGGTTTGACGTTAAACCTCAGCCGTTCGGGAGCGCTGATCCGGGTAATGCCGGATGGTCATCCCACTCTGGTGCCGCAGCCGGGGGACGCTTTATGGGCGGAAGTTCCGCTCCCCGCGCACCGGCAGTTCAAACAGCGTTGCCTGTCCTGCAAGGCGGTTGCGGTTCGGGCAGTCGAGGAAAAAGACGGGTGGGTGGTGGCGCTAAGGTTCGAACGCGTCCAGTTTGCCGTGGCGCAGCGCGCCCGCATGCCTGAGGATTCGTTGGCGGTGATGTGATGGGCCGTGATGTGATGAATTTCAAAACGAACCCAATCGTCCGCGTGCTTCCGTCTCTGACGGATGTGGCGTTCCTGATGCCCATCGTGTTCTTATTCACGCGCTTGGAAGGCGCCAGGACCATGCTGGGCGATGGCGACACCGGCTGGCACATCCGCACCGGGCAATGGATCCTGGCCAATGGCCAGGTACCTCATCAGGACTTTTTCTCGTATACCAAAACCGGCCAGCCCTGGTACGCCTGGGAATGGCTGTGGGATCTCGGTGCCGCCTGGTTGTACCAGCACGGGGGCTTGGCCACCGTAGTCGCGGCGAACATCATAATCCTCTCGCTCACATTCGCGCTGCTGTTTCGGCTGGTCCGGCGCCATTGTGAAAATCCTCTGGTGGCAATAGCGGTGACATTTTTGGCCTGCGCGGCATCGGCGATACACTGGCTGGCCCGGCCGCACCTGGTCACCATGCTTTTCACTGTCATCCTGCTCATGATCCTGGATCGCGACCGGGAAGGCCATACGCGCTGGCTGTGGGCCTTGCCCTTGTTCTTCGTTCTCTGGACCAATCTTCACGGCGGATTTCTGGCCGGGCTGCTCGTCCTGGCCGGATATGCGGCGGGTGAACTGGGACGCGCGCTGTTCACGGGCGATTCCCTTGAGCGCCGTGCCGCTCTTCAGGCCGGCGCGCGCTATGGCGCGCTATCGTTGCTTTGCGCGCTCTCGAGCATCGTGAATCCGTATACCTATCATCTGCACGTTCACATTTACAAGTTCTTCTCCGAGCCCTATCACGTTCGGAAATATCTCCGAGTACCAATCCGTCAGCTTCCACTCCCCGGCGGCGATTTATCTGGAATCCTGCTGCTGTTCGGCGCGTTTACCGCGGCCTGGTTCGTGATGAAGCATCGCGACTTCGTGCCCCTGGTTCTGATCGCGGGCTGGGCCCACCTGGCTTTGTTCGCGGCGCGAAACATTCCGTTGTTCGCAATTATCGCGGCGCCATTCGCGGCCCAGGCGCTTTATGAAATGTTGTGCGGGCTGGAGCACGCGCAAGTTGCCGCGTGGATCGGCCGCGCCACCGCCGGGTTCCGGACTGCGGCGGCGGAGTTTGCGGAAACGGACCGGCATTGGCGGCTGCATCTGGCGAGCGTGGGGACGGCCGATCGTTATCGCGCTGCTGATCGCGAATCCAAACGCCAGCGGCAAGTTGAAGCCGGAGTACGATCCTCAGAACGATATCCGGCCAAGGCGCTTGAGCGTGTTGCGCGCCGATCCGGGATCGAGAATTTTCACCGACGACGAGTGGGGTGACTATCTGCTCTTCAATCTTTATCCCGGCCACAAAGTATTCGTGGACGGCCGTAGCGATTTCTACGGGCAGGACTTCGAGCAAAAATATCTCGACGTAATGAACGTCAAGTACGACTGGGAGCAGTATCTCAGCCAGTACAAAGTGGACACCATCGTTTTATCCACCAAGACCGCGCTGGCCGGCGCAATCAAGCAGTCCGGCCATTGGCGCACAGTTTATGACGACACCGTCGCCATTGTTTTCCGGGCGGTTCCGGAAAGGCGCGGCGAGAGTCAACAAGTTTCCGCCGGCGTATGCGGCAGGAAGGATCGTGATCCACGAGATCACGAAAGCAGTACACCGCGGCGGCACGATAGTCGCGGCAAAATCGAAAGGGGTATGACACGGTGAAAATCTTGAAAGAGTTTTTGAGAGACGAGCAGGGCCAGGATCTGATCGAGTACACGTTGCTCCTGGCCTTTGTAGCGCTGGCTTCCGCCGCTCTTTTTATCAATGCGGGTGGCAGCATCGCCAACATCTGGGGCATCACGAACAATCGGCTCAGTAACGCCGCGTCGGCAGCGGCGACGAACGGAAGCTGAAGACCCCACTCTTCGGCTCTCCGGGCTTGGGACCTGGAGTCCGCGGAGAGAGTTGGGAGTTGGAGTTTGAGATGGATATGTGCAGGGCCGGCTGCAGGCGGCGGGAGGCGCCTCGGCTGCTGCCATAATGCACGTCTTGTCGGCTAAGGAGTCTAGGGCTTTTTTATGGCGATCAGGAACCTGTACCGGTGGCTCAGCGATGAAACCGGCCAGGATTTAGTTGAATATTCGCTGCTGCTGGCGTTCGTCGCGCTGGCGGGAGCCGCTATGTTTATGGGAATGAGTAGCAGCGTCAATAGCATCTGGTCCGCTGCGAACAACCGGTTGGCGGCGGCTAATTCAGGGAGTTAATGGAGTTAATAAAGTGAACAAGCGTCTTTTGTCGGTTCTCGGGTTTGCGCTGGTCATTTCGGCGGTCGCAAGCTGGGTTCTTTACCGTTTGATTGTCACCAAGCTGTCCGCCAGCGCGAAACCTGCCATCGCGCAAGTTGTGGTGGCTAGCCATAACCTCGAAATCGGGACCCTGCTCAAGGATTCCGACGTAAAACTAGTGGACTGGAACAGCCCTGAGCCTAAGGGCGCGCTCGGGCTCGAGCTCCGATGCCATTGGCCGGGGCGTTGTCGCCACTATTTACGAAGGCGAGCCGATTCTCGAGACACGCCTGGCGTCCAAAGGCGCGGGCGGCGGCCTGGCGGCCACCATTCCTCCCGGCATGCGCGCAGTCAGCATTCGCGTGAACGATGTCGGCGGCGTATCCGGTTTTGTGCGGCCCGGCGCGCGCGTGGACGTTCTGATTGCCGGCAAGCCTCCCGGCGGGTCCAGCGGCCTGGGAACAGTATCGAAGACCCTGCTGCAGAATATGGAAGTGCTCTCGGCCGGGCAGGACATGCAGAAGGATGCCGAGGGCAAACCGGTCAGCGTTCCCGTGGTAAATCTGCTGGTGACTCCGGAGCAGGCCGAAACGCTCAGCTTGGCGAGCAACGAAATGCGCATCCAACTGGTGTTGCGCAATCCGCTGGATACCCAAACTGTCAAAACTCCAGGCACGGCGGTCTCCAACCTGTTCACCGGCGATACCGGTTTGCCGCAGCAGGTGCGGCCGCCCATGCCCAGGCCAGCCGGGAAGCCGGCAGCGAAAGCTCCACCCAAGCCCGTCGTCGCGCGGGTAGCCGAACCGCCTAAAGTGGTGGTCCCGCTTACCGTCGAAGTGATCACCGGCACCAGCCGCGCGGAGACCAAGTTCAAGCCGGATGAGGGTAAACAATAGTGCCTTATTTGTTCAATAAGTCATTCGCATTCTTCGGGACGGCGCTGCTATTATGCGCCCAAAACCCGCCTGACCAGGCTGCTCCTCCGGCTCCGCCCACGGCCGCGCGTGAACTCTATGTCACGGTGGGCAAGTCGCTGCTGGTGGATAGCCCCACTATCATCCAGCGTGTTTCGGTAGCCAACGGTACCGTTGCGGAGGCCATCGCCACCACGCCGCGGGAAGTGTTGGTGAACGGCAAGGGACCCGGTGAAACCAGCTTGATCGTCTGGCAGCAGAACGGCAATCGTCTGATCTTCGATCTGATTGTGCAGCCCAGCTCCACGCGCGTGGATAACATCAATCGCGAGCTCCGCACCGAGATGGGCGATCAGAAAGTCTCCGTTTCCATGGAAGACAACGTGCCCTTCCTGCGTGGAACCGTGAACGATCTTATGAGCGCGGATCGCGCGGTGCTGATCGCCAGCACCCTCGGCAAGCCGGTGAACCTGCTGCGCGTCAAGGTGCCGCCGGTGGAAGCCCAGATTCTCATCAAGGTTCGCTTCGCCGACGTTGATCGCACCTATTCGCAGCAACTGGGATTGAATTTTATCAGTAACGGCGCCGCCAATACCATTGGATCCGTCACCACCGGACAATTCACTCCGCCCTCGGTGCAGTCCAGCAGCCTCGGAGGCGCGGCCAGCACCGGTCTCACCAGCAGCGCCGGGCAATCCACGTTCAGCCTGACCAACGCTCTGAACATTTTCTTCTTCCGGCCGGATCTCAATCTGGGTGCGACGATTGAGGCCTTGGCAGCCCAAAACTGGCTGCAGATTCTGGCCGAGCCGAACGTCTTGACGTTGAACAACAAGACCGCGAGTTTTCTGGCCGGCGGTGAATTCCCGTTCCCCACTCTCCAGGGTGGTGGCGCGGGCCTGGGCGCGGTCACCATTCAATTCCGCGAATTTGGCGTCCGCATCAACTTCACGCCCACGGTGACGCCGCGCGGAACCATCCGGCTGCAAGTGACGCCGGAAGTAAGCACGCTCGATTATACGAACGGCCTGACCTTCCAGGGCACCACCATTCCCGGACTCTCCACGCGCCGCGTCCAGACCGAGATCGAGTTGGAATCCGGGCAGACTTTTGCCATCGGCGGCTTGCTGGACAACCGCGTCACGGAGCAATTGAGCAAGATTCCCGGCCTGGGCGATATCCCGTTCTTCGGCAAACTATTCCGGTCGCGCAATCTGCAAAAAACGAATTCGGAACTGTTGGTCATTGTGACGCCTGAAATCGTTCGTCCCATCCCGGCCGGTCAAAAAGTGCCGGATCTCAAGTTCCCCAAGGCGTTTATGGCTCCAAATACGCCTGGCGTGCCGATGCACACGCCAGGGATGGAAACCACTGGTCCGGTTCCGGTTCATCCGCCGCAGGAAACCATCCCGGTGGAACAGCTGCTGCAATTGCAGAAGGCGCCTCCGCCCGCCCAGCAGACCGCGCCGGTGATCCAATTTGTGCCCATGCTCACTCCGCAGCCTCCGGCCACCCAGCCAGCCACGCAGCCGGTGTCCAATCCAGCGCAGTCCTCCGGAGCGCATCAGTGATGTTCAGCATGTGGGGCAGGATGGCATCCTGCGGCGGGTTGTTAACCCGCCCGAATTGGGTTGAAAAACGGCACCGAGCCGGTGCCTTGAACAAAGGGAGCCTGTTGTGTACCCCCTAACAGCCGGCATCGTTGTTCAAACCAAGGAACTCTGGGACGAACTGCATGCCAACCTGCAGGAACTGCCGGTCCGCGTTGTTTTAGAACAATCCGAAGTCGGCCAATTGAGCGTGCTGCTCGAAAAGATCGACCGCATGCGCCCGGAAGTAATGTTCGTCGACATCTCCGGCCTGCGGGAGCCGCTGGATCAGGTGATTCGCGGCATTCGCTCCACCTCCGCCTCGCCCTTCGTGCTTACCTTGAACACCGTCGCGGGCACCGATGTAATCCTAAACGCGATGCGCGCCGGCGCGGCGGAATATTTGTATCCGCCATTCGGAGAGCCCCTGCGCGCTGCGCTGGATCGCATCGGGAACGAACGCCGCAATGCCACCCAATCCGTCCGCCGCGGCGGCCACACTCTCGGTTTCATGTCCGTCAAAGGAGGCTGCGGCGCCACCACCATCGCCTGCCATACGGCGGTGGAATTACCGGCCCAAAGCAAAGGCAAAGTGCTGCTGGCGGATCTTGATTTCGATGCCGGCCTGGTGGGATTCCTGCTGAAAACAAAATCTCAGTACTCCATTTCGGACGCGGTCCGGAACACCCAGCGGCTGGATGAAAGCTACTGGAAAGCGCTGGTTTCGAACGGCATCGCAGGTCTCGAGATCATCAGCGCGCCGTTGCCCGCCTCGCGTCAGGCGCTCAAGCCCGAACAGCTCCGGTTCGTTCTCAGCTTTGTTCGTACCCAATACGATTGGATTGTGCTGGATCTCGGCCGCAGCCTCAGCCCTTCCTCTACTCCGGCCATCGATGAGGTGGACGATCTGTTTCTGGTCACTACGTTGGAAGTTCCGGCGCTCCATCAGGCCAAGTTGATCGTGCAAAAATTGCTGGAGAGCGGCTATGGCAGGAATCGCCTGCACCTGCTCCTGAATCGCGCTCCGAAGCGCTTTGACGTCACGCTGGCGGAGCTTGAAACCATGCTGGGCGCGCCCATCTATACGTCCATCCCGAGCGACTATCTGGCGCTGAACGAAAGCTACTCGGAAGGCAAGCTGCTGGGCCGCGGCAGCGGGCTGGGCAAACATTTTACGCGCCTGGCGATGAGCATCGTGGGCGTCAGCGATCCCAAGAAAAAATTCTCGATGTTTGGATAAATACATACTATGGCAACTGCAAGAACCGTACAATTGATGCGTCAGGAGTCGGGCTGGGTAGGCCGTCTTTTTGATCCTCAATCGTACACGCCGGAATACCAGGAGCTGAAGTTCGCGCTGCATCGCAAGCTGCTGGATCGCATTAATCTGGAGGCGCTGTCCTCAGTGGCCAGTGAGCGCGTACGCAACGAAGTGCGCCTGGCAGTAGCGCGCCTGGTGGAAGAAGAGCGGGCGCCGCTGAGCATTACCGAGAAGGACCGCGTCATAGAAGAAGTGCTGGATGAAGTGTTCGGCCTGGGACCGCTGGAGCCGCTGCTGGCCGATCCAACCATATCCGATATCCTGGTAACCACTCCGGCGCTGGTGTTCGTGGAGCGCGCCGGAAAGTTGTATCGCACGCCGGTGGAATTCAAGGATAACGCCCACCTGCTGCGCATCATCGAAAAAATTGTTTCCCGCGTGGGGCGGCGCGTCGATGAATCGTCGCCATTGGTGGACGCGCGCCTTCCCGATGGCTCGCGCGTCAACGCGGCTATCCCGCCGGTGGCCGTGGATGGGCCTTTGCTCTCCATACGCCGCTTCGGCCGCGACCCTTTGCGCGGGCAGGACCTGGTGGCCAACCTCACCCTCACTTCCGGCATCCTGCTGCTGCTCGAAGCCTGCGTCAAGGCCCGCCTGAACATCCTGATCTCGGGCGGAACCGGCGCCGGCAAAACCACTCTGCTGAATGCTCTCTCGGCCTTCATTCCCGAAGACGAGCGGATTGTCACCATCGAAGACGCGGCCGAACTCAAGCTGGATCAAATCCACGTGGCGCGCATGGAAACCCGGCCGCCCAATATCGAGGGCGCTGGCGCCATTCGCATCCGCCAGTTGGTCATCAATGCGCTGCGCATGCGGCCGGACCGCATAATCGTCGGTGAGGTCCGCGGCGAAGAAGCGCTGGATATGCTGCAGGCCATGAACACCGGCCACGACGGATCGCTCACCACCATTCACGCCAATTCACCGCGCGATGCGGTGAGCAGGTTAGAGGTAATGGTTGGCATGGCCAACTCCAACATGGGGGTCCGTTCCATCCGGCAGCAGGTTAGCTCGGCTATCGATGTATTTGTTCAAATCGCCCGCTTCAGCGACGGCAGCCGCCGTCTGAGCGCTTTCACCGAGTGCGTGGGCATGGAAGGCGAACAGATCACCATGCAGGACATCTTCGTGTTCGAAAAAACCGGCGTCAACGAAAAGGGACGCGTCACCGGCCGGTTCCGGGCCACTGGAATCCGCCCCAAATTCTATGACCGCCTGAAAGCGGCCGGCATGCACGTACCGGCCTCGGCCTTTCAGACTTTGGTGGATATCACATAAGTTAATTAATAGGTCACGCTATGCCGCCTCTTCTGTTTTTCCTGTTCTTCTGCATCCTGGCTATTGTGCTGGTTGCCACGGCCCTGGGGCTGCACGTTCTGGAGTCGCAGCGCAAGAAACAAGTCACTGGAATTCTCCGCACTCTCGAAGGCAAACCGCGGGCCGAAGGAGAGAGCAACATCCTGCTGGATCCTCCCGACCCGGATAACCTGCTGGAACGCCTGGCCGCCAGCCTCAACATCGCGCAGACCTTGGAGGCCACGCTGGTGCAGTCCGGGCTGAACTGGCCGGTCAACCAGCTATTGGGTGGAATGGCCATCGCGGCGGTGGCCGGCATCATTCTGGGATGGTGGGTCAACCTGTTCGTCTTCTGGCCGTTGAGCAGCCTGCTGTTCGGCGCGGCGCTGGGCGCTCTTCCGTACGGATATGTCCGCTTCAAGAGGCAGCGGCGCATGGCCGCGTTCGAGGAACAATTTCCCGAAGCGCTGGACTTCCTGGCGCGTTCCATGCGCGCCGGGCACGCCTTCTCGGTGAGCCTGGAAATGCTGGGAGCGGAGTCGCCGGAGCCGCTGGGCCAGGAGTTCCGCACCCTCTTCAATGAGCAAAATCTGGGCGCGCCGCTGGAAGTGGCTTTCGAAAACATGCTGCACCGCTTTCCGCTGGTGGATGTGCGCTTCTTCGCTTCCTCGGTGATGCTGCAGAAGCAGACTGGCGGCAACTTAAGCGAGATACTGTTGCGGCTGGCCTATGTGATCCGCGAGCGCGTCCGCTTGAAAGGCCAGGTCCGGGCTATCAGCGCGCATGGCCGTCTGACTGCCGGCATCCTTACAGCCATGCCTGTCGTGCTGATGTTGGTCCTATTTATCGTGGCCCCGGGCTATCTGCAGGGCATGGCCCGGGATCCGGACGGCAAATATATGATCCTGGCGGCAATCGTGGCTCAATTTCTTGGCTATTATTTCATCCGGCGAATTATCCGGATCAAGATCTAGGGAGGGACTTGGATGGCTGCTCTCATTTCACTGGGATTGTTCGTGGCGCTGATGACCGCAATTACCATCTTCGGATACCGCCGCTACGCCAAGCCCGGTAGAGTCTACGAGCAACTGGGCGGACCGGCCCTCGGCGATCCGATGCTGGAGGGTTCCGAAGACACTCCGGGATTCCTGGTGGACGTGATCCGGCAAATCGGCGAGAAACTTCCAATTTCCCCGCAGGACTTGGGGGCCGCCAAGCATGAGCTGGTGGCGGCCGGCATCCGCTGGGACGGCGGGGTCGCAGTCCTGTACGGCGTCAGAGTCATCCTGTTCTTGAGCTTTGTAATCCTGGCGTTCATCCTCCGCACTGAGATCACTTCCAATCCCGTTCTCCGCGTGGTGCTCGTCATCGCCGCCGGCTTGGCCGGATACTTCGGCCCGCTACTCTATGTGGAACACTTGGTGGATCAGCGCCGGGAGGAGCTGCGCTATTCTCTCCCCGATGCCCTGGACCTTATGGTGGTCAGCGTCGAGGCCGGCCTGGGCTTAGATCAAGCTATCCAATACGTGGCGCGCGAGCTGGCCGTGACGCATAAAGACCTGAGCGAGGAGCTGGGGCTGCTGCATCTGGAAATGCGCGCGGGCAAGCGCCGCGCCGACGCGCTGAGAAACATGGCCGATCGTACCGGCGAACAGGAGATTCGCAAGCTGGTGGCGATTTTGATCCAGACCGATAAATTCGGAACCAGCATGGCCGAGTCCCTTCGCGTTCATTCCGACTTCCTGCGCGTGCGCCGCCGCCAGCAAGCCGAAGAACGCGCCGGCAAGGTTGGTGTTAAACTCGTGTTTCCGATATTTTTCTTTATTATGCCGGCCATGCTGTTGGTCGCCGCGGGCCCGGGGCTGCTGCAAGTGTTCAAGTACCTGTTCCCGATGATGCGTCAATTCCGTGGTTAACTGATATGCGAAGTGACGTGCTAGCGAGAGGAGACTTACGCGATGAGTAACACGATGATCTCGGCAATCCTGTGGATTGCGGCCGGAGTAATCTTGGTGCTGTATCTCATCAGGCGCCGGAAACGCAGGTCACTCCGATAGAGAATGGACAGGCCGGTGTCCGCACCCGGTTTTCGCCGGCAATTCCGCGCGTATGCGATTGTCTCTCTGCTGATTGGGATTCCCTGCGTATGGCAACGGCAGATTCAAGCCGGCGATCTTTCCAGCCACCTCTATAACGCCTGGCTGGCAAACGCAGCGTCGGCCGGCCGCTTGCCCGGATTTTACGTCGTTCCACAGTTCACCAACGTCTTATTCGATTACCTGCTCAGCCTCTTGCTACAAACCGGAAGCGTGGTTTTTGCCGAGAGGATGGCCGTACTGTTGGCCGTCCAGGTTTTCTTTTGGGGGTGCTTCCGCCTGGCCTCGGTAATGGCCGGCCGGCCGGCTTGGACGGTGGCTCCTTTCCTGGCGATCGTGGCCTATGGAGCTGTTTTTCGCATGGGCTTTTTTAACTTCTACCTTTCAGTGGGAATTTGCGCGTGGGCCGTCGTCTTGGTTTGGCAAAACCATCCCCGGTTTCGTCTGCTGGCAATTCCATTGCTGGCGCTCGCGTATCTGGCGCACGCCATCGCTTGTCTTTGGGCACTCGGGGTAATCGGGTACGTCCTTCTAGCGCGGCATTTACAGCCGTCGCGGCGGCCGTGGCTCGTGGCGATTGGATTGGCCTTGATCGCGGGCAGCGCTCTGTTCCTCGCGGAAAATGTCCGGTCGCAATGGGCCGGCGGGCTGCGAATCCAATCGATGCTGGGTGTCGAACAGGTGCTCACCTACGGCCTGAAATATGTATTTGTAGAGGTAGCGCTGCTGTGCCTCTGGGTTCTGCTGCTGGCCCGGCGCTTTGAGATCACTCCTGGCCCGCTTCAGGATTTGTCTGTCCAGTTACTGGCGTTGAATATGGCTGCGGCTCTTTCCATGCCGGCTGCGATCTGGCTCATTCACTACCATGTCCGTCTGACATATATCGGCATCCGGCTGTCCCTGTTCTCGGCCATCCTTCTTTGCGCGGTCATTGCCCGTTTGCGCTTGCGTCCCGCGGAAAAGGCTGTTACGGCAGCGCTGGTGGCTCTGTTTTTCTCGTTCACCTATGTGGATGAGCGCGCCCTCAACTCCGTTGAAGCGAAGATAGATCGCGCCGTCGCCGCCTTGCCGCCGGGAGCGCGCGTGGTAGCCACTCTAGGAGACGCGCATCTATTCGTTCCCGCGTTGCTGCACCTTCTAGACCGCGCCTGCATCGGACGCTGCTTCGATTTCGCGGACTACGAACCCTCCACCATGCAATTCCGGCTGCGGGCCAGCGCGGGAAGCCCCTACGTCATGACCAGCGTCGACGACGTTTTGACATTCGAAAGTTCCCGATACGTTTGGCTCCGGCGCGATATCCCGTTGTACCGGCTGCAGCCGTGTCCGGACGGCTCGGACATCTGCGTATCGGTGGTACAAATCGGCGACAAACTTGTCCAGCAGCAGTTCGACTCAGTTCCGAAGTGGTGGTGATGGACGCGTCGATTATCTCGGCGCCCACTTCCAGGCCGCTGCCAGAAAAATTGCGGTGCCCGCGGCGATGGCCACTCCGTGCGGCATCTTTACCGATTTGGGGCTCGATAGATCCAATTCTTCCCGCGCGTAGGGCGCCTTAAGACTGAGCAGTCTTTGGAAAAGAAAGCCGATGTTCCAAAGAGAGTTCGCGAGCCTGCCCCGGGCCAACAATAAAATGGCTGCGGCGATTCCGCCCAGAAGCGCCGAAACGATGAAAATGCCGAACCAGTTGGCCGGGCCCACAATGGCTCCGATGGCAGCCATTAGTTTGACGTCGCCGGCGCCCATGCCGCGCAGCAGGTACAGCGGGAAGTAAATCAGGAACGCCAGGATGATACCCAGGAGTGAAGTTCGTACGCCGCTCCATTGCTGCAGAAACGTATTGAGCCCCGCGCCCGCCAGCAGTCCCGTCAGTACCAGCCAGTTTGGTATGCGCCGAAAACGGATATCGTAGACCGCTGCGATCGCCACCAGCAGCAGCAGGACGATTTGCAGAACCACCGGCAGGAAACTCATTCCAGAACAACGTTACCCGCTTTGCGCCGGCGAATCAACTTTAGCGGGCCACGCGCGAAGCCATGAGCGCCCGCAGAATGACGCAGAGGTTCCAGACGATCAGGCCTGCGTACCAATAGTTGATCCAGCCGATCACTCGAGCCTTCTTGCGCCAGACACAAAAGGCGCCCAGCCCCAGCGCCACGCCCTTCGAAAGCGCGACACCCAGGGCCGGCCCGAAGTAAAGAAGAGTGCGGATGAAGGGGCTGGCTTCGGACGCTCCCAGGCGGAAGCCCAATAACGTAGTCAGAAAATCCAGAAGCTGCAAATAGACGAAAATCTGAACGGTCAGCATCTCGCCGCGCAGTTCCTCAAGAATCCTCACCTGAATTTCATCGGCAAGAATCTACTATTCCTTTAAGCAGTGTTGTGTGCCGCCAGATCCACCGGGACCCGGTCGGACTCGCCCAGCTCGGCTGCCTTCATCATTTCATGCAGAATCTGATGGGACGGAAGGTTCTTCTCCAGGTAGTCCACGCCCTGGCCGGTAATCGCGAAATCGGTGGTCTCGTTCTGGCGGACCAGCTCCGATTCTTTCAAGCACCACAGCGTGAACTGCAGGTGCTCGCGAGGGAAACCGGTTTGATTTTCCAGATCCAGAATGGATAACCCCGCAGCCTCCGGGTTCGCGCGGCGGCGGTTGAAGAGCAGGCAGAGGATGCCCATGCGCCGGTTGCGCTCACCCTCCAGGCCGGGTGCGAATTCCTTCAGCTCGAATACTTTGAACGGCTGGGCGATGTGCAAGTGATACGCGACATCGTAGGCCGCGCGAGCTTCGCGTTTGGACAGAGTTTCGTAGGCGGCCGCGAGCCGGTTGAACCGGCCGGCGTCGCCGGTGTTCGGGTTATCCGGATGATAGCGAGCGGCCAGCACCCGGTAGACCCTCTGGATGGTTTCCAGCTCCGCCGCCGGGCTGACCTGCAGCAGCTGGTAATAATCGATGAACGGCGAGGCTTGCATATCGCACCTATTCCTTAGTTTACGCCCCGCAACACTTGAGTCCGGTGGAATCGCGGGTCATCTGGTATCCTAGTAGGTAGATGCAAAAACACCACCCTACCCTTTCTTCGTTCCATTTTAAACGGGCAAAGACGGACGGCATTATCGAGGTACTCAATGAGGGTTCTTACCTGATGGCTGAGTACAGCGAACGTACCGGCGTGCTGCAATGGCAGCGCGTTGTGCTAGCTGCTCAAAAGGAAAAGATTGAAAAATGGCTGGGCGAACATTACCCGGTCCAAAACCGGACTCGCCGCTAAACTATCGAGTCTGCTCCATCGCGCTGTCGCGTGAGCGTTTCTTGCGGTTTCGCTTACGCGCCAACGCGGCCTTGACGCGCTTCTTCTCCCCGGGTTTCAAGTAGGATGAGTGCCGTTTGATCTCACGGATAATTTCCTCTTGCAATACTTTACGTTTAAAGCGGCGAAGTGCGCTTTCCAGCGTCTCCCCGTCTTGAATATGAACTTCGGCCAATCGAGATTCTCCTTCTCTTCCGTTCTAGCGGTCGAGTTTCCAGAGTAACAGGTTCCGGACTTTCATGGATACTGCCTCCTCGAATTTGCCGGAAATGCTGGGTATCATGGTGCGCGGAAACAATCACTTCATCGTGCGCGGGCCTTTACCCGGCCGCTCCATCGCCCTGGCCCTGGCCCGGCACTGGTCCCTGATCCAGATCGATCGACAAACGCCTCCGGAACTGGGCCAATGGCGCATCAGTACCAAAGAGTACCGCGAAAATCTCGCCTGGGCGGTGATCGTGCCGGGTTCGGGCGATATTTCACCGGCGGTTTCGCAATTGCTGCGGGAGCTATCGGAGCGAGGCATCGTGATCCACGACTCGCGGTTCCATTGTTGGTAGGGATACAACCATTCCAAAACAACGGAGTAAGAGCATTTTCATTTAAAGCCTGCCGCTGCTTGGCCGATGGATGAACGACGGAGGTACACGCTCATTCTAACGCCAAAGATTCTCTGGATCGCCGCCGATGCCACCGAGATCCTCGATCCGGAGCGTTTTTCGCTCACCCGAATCCCTAGCGCCTTGGATGGCCTGCGCTGTCTTCGGAACGAGGACTTTGATGTCGTGCTGGCCAGCTTTCCATTGGCGGACTGGAGCTCAGCGGCGGGCCTTCTGGAAGAGCTGCAACAGGCTCAGCCGGCCACGCCTGTGGTGATTCACTCGCCCGCGGCTACGGCTACCGAAGTGGTGCGCCTGGTGCGCCTGGGAGCTTTTCACGTCCTGCAATACGGAGACGCCAGCAGCCTGCTATACCTGGCGGCAAATTCCAAGTGGGCCGAGACGCCGCCTGCGACTGGAAGCGAGCCCGAGCAGGAACCTTGGCGCAGAGCTCTAATCGGAGAAAGCCGGCCTATCCGTCAAGTAAGTGAAATCATCCAGCTGGTGGCGCGGCGGCGATCCACCGTCCTGATCACGGGAGAAACCGGAACCGGAAAAGAAATAGTGGCTCAATCCATCCACGCTTCGAGCGACCGTGCCCGCTTGCCGATGGTCTCGGTCAATTGCAGCGCGCTTCCGGACACCTTGCTCGAGGCGGAGCTGTTCGGACACGTCAAAGGCGCCTTCACCGGCGCCATGAACCCGCGCGTGGGGCGCTTTGAGCAGGCCAATCACAGCACCATATTCCTGGATGAGATCGGGGATCTGCCTCTGAGTTTGCAGGCCAAACTGCTGCGCGTCCTGCAAGAGCGCGAATTCCAGCGGCTGGGCAGCTCGGAGACGGTTCGCGTTGATCTGCGGGTGATAGCGGCCACGCACACCGATCTGGCCGAGATGATCAAGCAGGGCAAGTTTCGCGAGGATTTGTACTACCGCCTCAATGTCGTCCCCGTTGCCATCCCACCGTTGCGCGAGCGCGCTTCCGATATTCGTTTCCTGGTTATGCATTTCATTGAGAAGATTTGCCGGGACGAGCAAATCGCCGTCAAGCAAATTTCGCGGGAAACGCTGGATCGCCTCTCCGCGCACGATTGGCCCGGCAACGTGCGCCAGCTCGAGAACGCTGTGGAAAAAGCAATCGTGCTAAGCGGTGAGCGCCCCGCGTTGTTTCCGGGGGACTTCCCCCTGCCACCCCGCAAACACCCGGCTATCTTCTCCAACACGGATGCCTTCATTGCCGTGCCGGATCAGGGCTTGGACTTCGAAAAAACAGTTGGAGGCATTGAGCGAAACATCCTGGAGCAAGCCCTGAAGAAGACCCGCGGCAACAAGAAACTCGCGGCCCAGATGCTGGGCTTGAAACGGACCACGCTGACAGCAAAACTCAAGAGCCTGGTGGCGGTGAGCGCGGCCGGTTAATCGGCCAGTTAATCGGCCAGTTAATCGGTGGATGCCTGCTGGCCCGACGCCCCGGAGGGAACCTGTACCGCCCGCACGATAAATCGCTTGGGCGCCGATCCGACATAGTAGAACGGATAGCAGGTAACCAGCGTCAAAGTGCGTCCGCCGGCGGCGCTCAGAACGCTAACGTCTCTTGGACTGACAATGCGGGTGGACTGCACCGAATATCGAAACGTTCCGGCCTCGGTTTCGAAATCGATGGTGTCGTCTTTCTCGATATTACGGAGAGCCCGAAAGAATGTATCACGATGGCCGGCCAGCCCCACGTTACCCGTCTTCCCCGGCAGAGCCGTTCCAGGGATGTGGCCGATGGCCCGGCGCAAAGTTCCCGAGTCCGCTCCTTCCCGCACCATCGCCGCGAGGTGCAGCCGGGGAATTTTCAAACGTCCCAGCAACATTTCGGGCAGGGGCGGCCGCTCCGCCGGGAGGGCCTCAGGTTTCGGAGCGTGCTCCGGGGCCTCCACCTTGCTGCGGTTTCCGAAGAGCCAGGAAACCTCGTCCGCGACAAAGCCCCTGGCGGTTGGCTTCAACCCCAGCATTGTTTGATCGAACGCCCAATCCTCGTAGGCCTGATAAAGCAGCGTGCTTGTACTGACCCACACAAAGACGTCCACCGCCGCCAGGCCCGCCAGCAGAAAAAGCCACTCCGCCGCGCGCAGCCCGCGACGTTTCAATCGCGGATGTTCATCTTTCCACACCAAGCGCACTTGCATATCCGGCTCTTTCATTTATGGTTCGCCGCCTCGGTGTCGGGTTCGAATAGATAAGTGGTTCGCGCACGAACGGCCAGCTTTCTATGGTCCTCAGTGAAGGCCTCCACCTTGACATGCCTCTCCGGTTTTCCCGCCGCCGACGGAACATAGCCCACCGTATACCGTTCGCGGACATCTTTGGCGATCTGCCGGCAAACCGGCAGCACTTCCTGGAGCGTCTTAGGATAATATGCGGCGCCGCCGCTCACGTGCGCCAGCCGATCGAGCACCCGCGGATTCCGCTCCGGATCTTCCTCGTCGAAAATCCCGACAGTGTAGATGGTCACCAGCGAATCCAGCACATCGTGCATCACCTCGGGCCATTTATGCACGCTCACGTTGTCGCCGCCATCGCTGATTACTACCATGGCTTTTCTGTCCCGCCGTCCCATCTGCAATTGACGCAGCGCCAGCTCGACGGCGTCGTAGAGCGCGGTGCGGCCTTCCGGTAAACCACGCCATAGCGCTTTCGATAGCTGCTGGATATCATCGGAGAACGGCACCATGTCCGGTAACCCGCGCCGGGCCTTTTCATTGAAATTGACGACAAAGATTTCATCGTGCGGATTGCTGGCTTTTATGAACTCGAGCGCGGCGCCGATCACCTCCGGCCGTTTCGGCCCCATGCTGCCGCTTTCATCCACCACGATGCCGGCCGTTACCGGTTGATCGGCGCCTCCGAACTGCGTAATCTGCTGCTGCTTGCCGTCCTCATAGATCTTGAAATTATCTTTGGTCAACCCGGCGACAAACCCTCCATGGGGATCTTTGACGCTGACGTCCAATAGAACAAGGCGCGAGGTGGTCCGGATGGTGTACTGTTGATCCTGCTTCGGCTGGCCGGACTGACTTTGCAAGTCACCGCCCGGCACGATAGCGGCATACAGGATCAGCAAGAGACCGTTTATCCGGATCAACTCGCGCCCTTGAGTCATGGCTCTAGGCCAATTCTACGATGTACGGACTACTCGTAACACCAGGAACACTGCCAACGATAGCAGACCTGCCAACCCAACCAGCGGATAGGGGCTGGAAGTTTTGGGCAATTCCTGCGGCGCTGGGGCCGGAGCTGGTTCAGGAGCCGGCGCGGGCGCGGCCGCTTCGGGCTGCGGCTCTGGAGCCGGGGCAGCCTGGGCCTGTTCCTGCGGAGCCGGCGTGGTGGTTACCGGAGCGGTCGCCATTTGCGAAGGCTCGGTTACTTCAGTAGTAGGAACCGCTGCGTGGGCGTTGGCAGCTATCTGTACCGCGGCCGATTTCGGATAGGCGAATTCCTGACCGAAGTTGTCGCCAGGATAGAACCACGCGCGCAGGGCTTTGGGCTGTCCGGGAGGCGTTTCCCAGAAACCGAATACGGTTTTGCCGGTCGGCTGCAACCGGTAGTTCGGTATGGCCAGGATGGTGGTCAACAAATGAGTTTCGTCGCCATTGAAAATCTGCACGATGTGGCGGTCTGAAGGCGAGTCCAGCAACTTAATCACGTACTTGCCGGGAGGCAGCACCTTGTTGGGAACCTGAATGGTTTCGTTAACGGTCAGAATGGTTTTCTTGTTCCACTCATCCGCTCGGGCACTCGGTGCGATCGCAACTCCCAGCAACCCAATGGACGCAACTGCGAGAACTAATTGCTTCATGGCATACTCCTTGGTTAGATTCCACGGCTGCATAATAGACACCGTCGCAACCGGTTCACACGGTTTATTCGCAGCTTGCCTGCCAAATACTCAAATACGTTGCGGACCAGTAAGATGCGGATTTCTTGTCCCTCGCAAGCCGGGAAAGTTTTACCTCTTATGGAAGGCCCGTGTCGACCCGTAGTCACAAAGTGACAGGTTTTAGCGCTGCAGCGGGTCTTCCACCCAAGGAGGAGTGGCTTCGAGCAATCGGGCTAACTCCGGCTCAAGCGCGGCCATTTTTTCCTTCATCAGCCAGGCGATCTTGCGGTAGCTGAAGTGGCCCTTGACGCCGGAGCGGAGCCTGGAAATATATTCCGCTTCGGCGAAATCCATTTTGAACAGGAACCTGGATCGCGTGGCCAGGGGAAGCAAATAGTCCGATCCAGGCTTCGGTAGCTGCGTAACAACGTTACTCACTTGGGAAATCAATGACGAGTAAAGCTCGCTGGAGCCCGAGCCTTCAATGGCCTCCGGCGTCTCAAAGCCCAGCTTGGTGGAGTACTCTTGCCGGAATTGCTGGCAGCGGCGATGGCGATGCAGATCGCGATAGGCGCCGATGTCCAGCACCATGTCGTACACGTAAGGCGGATTCCGGAAATTGCGCAGCAGATCATCGCGCCGCGTTCTCGATTCCAGCGCGGCGTCAATCACTTCGTTCCGTTGCGCAGCGCTCCAGGAAGCGGCCAGCTGGTACAGCTCGCGGTAGGGCTGATCCGTTACCGGATAGAGCAGCGTAGCCACTATATCCGCGGCGGCCTGGGATGGTTTCATCAGGTCCACGGCTTCAGGACAGCATAGCTGTGCGGGAGGCAGATTTTGGGCGGCCCACTGCCGCAAATTCTCGCGGCTGCGCGTAAGATATTCGTCAGCGTCAACGTGGCGCGCCAGAGTTGGGGCCAAAGCTTCGGTTGGCCCGCTTGGCTCCCACCGGCACGCGGGCGGCGCCGAACAGGCATCCGCAACCTCGCCTGCCAGCTCCCGAAGTTCCGCGTACTGGGAGGTTTTCAGGCGCCGTATCTGGCGTTCCAGCGTGCGTATGCTGGTCACTTGTCCCACGCCGGTGGGAATGCCGAAACACAATAAATAACGCGCTACATCGAAAGCGCGCGCCGCGATATTGCGCTTGTATACTTCCGGCTTCATCGACTCCGGGCGTGGCAGCTGTTCAGTCAGGTACTCCGACACCCTGGCGTGAATCTGGTTGTATCCCGACACCAGACTGGCTGCCGCCTCCTGATACGCGGCTGTTTGCGCGGCGTCAAATTCCGGCGGCGTGATGAATCCGGATTTTGAGAAATCCTGATAGCGCGAGCTGCGCGCCTGCCCATCCCACAACTGCTCGTCTTCAATTTCGGTGGCGGCGAGTTCGGAAATCCCTTCGAAGCACAGCACCACGTGTCCCAGATCCGCGATGGAAGCATGTCCGTACTGAAAGTAGAAGCTCTCCAGAAACTTCGCGGAGTCGTGCGTGCGCACCCAATCGATGGATTGGCGAATGGAATCGGGCGAGCGGCTGTAGCGCGCCAGCGCATACGCGCACTTCTCGGCCGGCATGGGAGACACAGTGAGGACGCGCTGGGGCATGAAACGCTATCATAACCAATTCAATGAAAATTCGACTGAACAAACTTTCTCCTGACGCGACGCTGCCGGAATACGCGCATGGTCCGCAGGAAGACGCAGCCATGGATCTACGCTCCATCGCCACCGTGGTGCTGGCGCCAGGCGTCCCGCAAGCGGTGCCCACCGGAATCGCCATCGAGCTGCCGCCGGGCTACGAAGCGCAGGTGCGTCCGCGCAGCGGCCTGGCTTTGAAGCACGCCATCATCGTGGCCAACAGTCCCGGCACCATCGACCCCGGCTATCGCGGCGAAATCCGCGTGATCCTGCTGAACGCGGGCGCGAGCGATTACAAAATAGAAAAAGGCGATCGCATAGCGCAACTGGTTGTCGCGCGGTATGAGCCGGTCGAATGGGAGGAGGGGGAACTAAATGAGACCATGCGGGGTGCGGGTGGGTTCGGTTCGTCGGGGCGATAATCCGTTTCTCGTTTCTCGTTTCTCGTTGGGCGCGATCGATTGTACCTAACGAGAAACGAGAAACGAGAAACGGGGTTTAGCCTTTGAATTCCCCCGCCAACCTACTCGCGAGCGGCCTTGTTTGCCCCGCGTACTTATTTCCAACTTTCTTGCCGTAGGGCATTGAGGACGGTGACGAAAGCTGTTCGAAGGTGAAGGAACAGATCCGCATTCCCGGATACAAAGCCACCGGCATACGGCTTAAGTTGCTCAGTTCGAGCGTTGCTTTGCCGGCCCATCCCGGATCGAAGAGGCCAGCCGTGCCATGCACGATGATGCCGATGCGGCCCAGGCTGGATCGGCCTTCCAGGCGTCCCAGGACATCGTCATCCAGCTCCAGAGTTTCTTCGGTGATGGCCAGCACGAACTCGCGCGGCTGCAGAATGAACGGGTCGCCTGAGGGAACCACCACGCTCCTCATAATGTCCTCGATGCCGCGCTTGTCACGCAGATCGATGAAAGCGTGACGGCTGTGCTCGAAGATGCTGAATTCGTTGCCCAGCCGGAAATCCACCGAGCAGCTTCCGAATTGGTCCGGCGGTAAATCCGGCGCGATCTTGATCTTACCCTCGGCGATGTAGCGCTTGATGTCCACGTCGGACAAAACCATAGAGATTCGAGAGTAGCACAGCCTCCCGTTTTTTCGCACTTTTTTCGCGCTGGATCGCATGTGGATTCATGAAGAAGTTTCAGCTGGTTATCGTCTGTCTGGCGGCACTCATTTCCTCCCGGGCTATCGCGCAGCCCACCATTGCGGCGAATGGAGTTCGCAACAGCGGCAGCTACGCTTTTCCCGGAACCCCCAATGCCGGCATTGCGGAGGGTTCCATTTTTGTGATTTTTGGACAGAACCTGGGGCGGGCGAAGATTGTCCAGGTCAGCAGCTTCCCGCTGCCCACTACACAGGGGTTGGCGGGGACATCGGTGCAGGTCAGCGTCAATGGAACAAGCTTGCCGGCCATTATGTTGTATACGCTGGCAACGCAAGTAGCGGCGGTGCTCCCCTCCGATACGCCTGTCGGAACCGGAACGCTGACCGTGACGTACAACGGCCAGACCAGCGCGCCTGCTCCCATCACCGTGGTGAAAAGTACATTCGGAATATTTGCGGTGAATCAATCCGGCAGCGGCCCGGGCGTTTTGCAGAACGTCATTTCCGCCTCCGACCGGCCGTTCAACAGCCCCAGCCAATCCGCGCAGCCGGGCCAGGTGATGATTCTGTGGGGCACCGGCCTGGGACCGGTCTCGGGCAACGAACAGGACGGTCCGCTACCGGGCGATATGCCCAACCTGAACGTCCAGGTTTTCGTCGGCGGCGTGGAAGCGAAGATTCAGTATCGCGGACGATCGGGATGCTGCGTGGGCGACGATCAGATAGTGTTCGTGGTGCCCGCGGGCGTGGAAGGATGTTCGCTGCCGGTGTACGTCGAGATCAATAACATCCTGAGCAATTTCGTGACGATGTCGGTGGGAAGCGGCGGGTCGGCCTGCCAGGATCCTACCAGCTTAACGGCCGCTCAGCTTGCGGCGGCGCAGAAGAACGGAGCGTTGAAGCTTGGAACACTCGCGGTGGGGCGCTTCATTACGGAATCCATTAGCGCGTCCGGGACAACCAAGCAGCGGAACGACAACCTGAGCGCCACTTTTGAATCGGAACCACTGGCTGATCTGGGCGCAGGTTCCCCGTTGCACGCGGGCACGTGCACGGTCATGCAGTTTCCGAGCGGCGCACCGTATCCGCCGGCGCCCACCGGTCTGGACGGCGGGACGGTAACTGTGGCGACGCCGGTCGGTTCCTATCCCGTGCCTGCGGTCATGGACCAGCCGGGTGATTACGTGCTGACGTTCTTTCCCGCGGACCCCACCAGTTCTCCCGGCATCATCAACAATGGAACACTGCTGACGCCGGGCACCGAAACTTTCACATTTACCGGCGGCGCAGTGGTAGCTGCAGGAAGCGGATCCATCGATTTCCCGCTGACTTTTGTTTGGACCAACGACTCTTCGGTTACTTCCATCGATCGCAGCCAGCCGCTCACCATCACCTGGTCGGGAGGAACCAGCGGCGCCGTGGTGAACATGTACATTCAATCGCAGGTGTCGGTAGGCGTGGGCGCGCAACTCGCTTGTGCGGCGGACGCAACGCTCGGAACCTTTACCATCCCCCAAGTTTTCCTGTCGGCTTTGCCGCCGAGCTACACCGATGCGGGCGGCAACCCGCAGGGTGGTTTTTCCATCACGGAGCAGTGGCTTGGGAGTTTCACAAACGCGAGTCTCGACTTAGCGCAGACTCAGTTTACCGACACGGTCGATAAGGGGCCCATGCCTGTTCACTAGAGAGCACCGGTCTCAGGCGGCGTACGCCGGTTGGCAGGCGGAAGCGCCTGCCCCACTGGGCCAACGTGGGGCAGGCGCTTCCGCCTGCCAACCGACTTTCCCACAGCGTCTTCCTTAACCCGGCATAGCCGGAACCAAAAAGGCACCGGCTCCCTTACGGTCGCGGCTCGGTAACACACGTTTGCCTGCGTCCGGACTGCTTTCTATGGCATCATCCTGAAAGAGTGCCAGCGCTGCACGACCCATCTCTGTTCAATAAAGATCTCGCGCCCATCCCCATGGAACGCCGCACCTGGGGGCTCTACAACTACGTCTCGCTGTGGGTGGCGATGTCCGTGTGCATCCCCACCTACATGCTGGCTTCGGGATTGATCGCCGGCGGCATGAGCTGGTGGCAGGCCATCCTGACCATTCTGCTGGGCAATCTGATTGTCCTGATTCCCATGCTGCTGAACGCGCATGCTGGAGCGCGCTATGGGATTCCGTTTCCAGTGTTCGTGCGCGCTTCGTTCGGAGTGAAGGGCGCCAATGTTCCGGCGGTACTGCGAGCACTGGTGGCCTGCGGATGGTTCGGAATCCAATGCTGGATCGGTGGTCAGGCCATTTATTCCATGCTGCGGATCCTATGGCCGGCGGCGGCCGCGCTCCCGGCCGGCTCATGGATTTGTTTCTTCGCGTTCTGGGTGCTCAACATGTACGTCATCTATCGCGGCATCGACACTATCAAGTTTTTGGAAGGCATCGCCGCGCCGTTCATGCTGAGCGTCGGACTGCTGCTGCTGTGGTGGATTACCGGCAAAGCCGGCGGCTTCGGCCCGGTATTAAGCTCGCCGAGTAAATTCAAAACTACGGCTGAGTTCGTGAAGTTTTTCATTCCTTCGCTAACAGCAATGGTTGGATTCTGGGCCACCGTGGCGCTGAATATTCCGGACTTCACGCGCTACGCGAAATCGCAAAAAGCGCAAATGTTGGGGCAGGCGCTGGGATTACCCGCGGCCATGACGCTCTACTCATTTATCGGCGTGGCGGTGACGTCGGCGTCCGTGGTACTGTTCGGCCAAGCCATTTGGGATCCGGTGGTGTTGCTGGGGCGTTTCCATCAACCCGTGGTTGCGTCCATCGCGCTGGTGGCATTGCTGGTGGCGACATTAAATACTAACGTCGCTGCGAATGTCGTCTCGCCCTCCAACGATTTTTCAAACCTCAACCCGCGGCTGATTTCGTTTCGCACCGGCGGGTTTATCACCGGCGTGCTGGGCGTTCTGATGATGCCCTGGAAGCTCGTGGGCGATTACAGCGCGTACATTTTCGGATGGCTGGTTGGTTATTCCGGATTGCTGGGACCGATCGCGGGAGTAATGATTGCCGATTACTTCATCGTGCGCCGGTGCGATCTGAACGTCGACGATCTTTATCGCCGCAACGGCCTCTATGAATACGATCGCGGAATAAATTATCGCGCAGTAGTGGCGCTGGGGCTGGGGATTATTGTCGCGCTGCTCGGCTTGGTTTTGCCGCCGGCGCGCTGGCTGTACGACTACGCGTGGTTTGTGGGATTCTTGGTAGCGGGTGCGGCGTACATCGCCCTGATGCAGCGCGCGCCCTCAGCCGCACGCGGCTGGATAGGAGAAGAAACATGATTGATACTGAATCGGCTCTCGAGACTGTGGGGTTTTACGTAAACGGGAAGTGGGAAGCGGCGGGAAGCCGGCCTGTTCTGCCGGTAACAAATCCAGCCACTGGCGCGGCTATCGCGCAGGTAGCTTACGCATCCGCGGCCGATGTGGATCGCACTGTCCAGGCTGCTCACGCGGCATATCTCAAGTGGCGCGAAGTGCCGGTGGTGGAGCGCGTGCAGCCTTTTTATCGGTATAAGGCGCTGCTCGAAAAGCATTTGAACGAGCTGGCCGCGGCGCTCACCGCGGAGAACGGCAAGACGGCGGACGATGCCCGCATGGAAGTGCGCCGGGCCATCCAGATGGTGGAAGTGGCCTGCGGGATGCCCAGCCTGATGATGGGCGATTCGTTGAACGATGTCTCGAGTGGAATCGACAGCCATACCATTCGCCAGCCGATCGGCGTTTGCGTGGGCATCACGCCGTTCAATTTTCCGGCAATGGTGCCGATGTGGATGTGGCCGTTCGCCATTGCCTGCGGCAACAGCTTTGTGCTGAAGCCGTCCGAAAAAGTTCCCATGACGCCAACCATGGCGGCCACGCTATTGCATCAGGCCGGCCTTCCGGATGGCGTTTTCAACCTGATTCATGGCGATAAGACCGCCGTCGACGCGCTGCTGCATCATCCGCTGGTGCGCGCAGTTTCTTTTGTCGGATCGACACCGGTGGCCAAATATATTTATCAGACTGCGGCGGCGGAAGGTAAACGAGTGCAGGCGCTGGGCGGCGCGAAAAATCATTTAGTGGTGATGCCCGATGCTGATCTGCCCAAGAGCGTAGAGGCGATTATCGGATCCGCCTTCGGCGCCGCCGGCGAGCGCTGCCTGGCCGGAAGCGTGCTGGTAGCAGTCGGCGAAGTAGCCGATCCGCTGCTTAAATTGCTGTCCGAAAAAGTGAGCGCGATGAAGGTTGGCGATGGTTCCAAGCAAGGTGTGGACATGGGGCCCTTGGTGACCAAGGATCATAAGGCGCGCGTGGAGGGCTACATCGACAAGGGCGTGGCCGAGGGAGCGAAGCCGCTGCTGGACGGCCGCTCGGTCAAATGCGATGGCGAGGGCTTCTTCGTGGGGCCCACGATTTTCGACCACGTGCGTCCGGAGATGGCCATCGCGCGCGAAGAAATTTTTGGGCCGGTGCTTTCCGTGATCCGCGTGAAGACGTTGGATGAAGCCATCGCGCTGGTGAACAGCTCGCGCTTCGGCAATGCCACTTCCATATTCACCGGCAGCGGAAAAGCTGCGCGCGAATATTCATCGCGCGTGGAAGCCGGGATGGTGGGCGTCAACATCGGCGTAGCCGCGCCCATGGCGTTCTTCCCTTTCGCCGGATGGAAGAATTCCTTCTTTGGCGATTTGCACGCGCATGGTAAGGACGCGGTGATGTTTTACACCGAGCAAAAAGTATTGATGACCAGGTGGTTTTAAAAACTTGGCAGGCGAAAGCGCCTGCCCCACGTCGGCTGCCAACTGTTGTTTTAATACTTCACCTTGTTCGGCGATTTTTCCCATTCGCGAAATGCTTCGATCGCTTGTTCGCGCATCAACTGGAGCATGGAAATGGTGCGGTCACCTGGCGCCCGCCCAAGCTGATCGTAAATCAAAGAATCGTCGAAACCGGCCCGGGCCGCATCGTCGCGAGTGCTCGCGTAATAAACTTTCGCCAGGCGCGCCCAGTAAATTGCGCCCATGCACATGGGGCAGGGTTCGCAAGTAGTGTACATCTCGCAATCGCCCAGTTGAAAGCTGGAGACCGCTTGGCAAGCTGCCCGAATGGCCACCACTTCGGCATGGGCCGTAGGGTCGAGCGTTGTTGTCACCCGGTTAGTTCCGGTTGCGATGATGGATCCCTCGCGAACCACCAACGCTGCAAATGGACCGCCCAATCCTGACCGCACGTTCTCAATCGAGAGCGCGATGGCTTTCTCCATGAAGCGATCCACACTTCGAGTCTATCGAAATCCAGTATCCAGGAACCTGCTACTCTTCAGATAAATGAGCGACCTTAGCCGGATTGGCGTGGCCATTGATTCCAGTCTATTGAAGAAGTTCGACAGCTTGATCGCTTCGCGCGGGTATACCAACCGCTCGGAAGCCTTTCGCGACTTGATTCGCGATGAGCTGGTGCAGAAATCGTGGGAGGGCCCGGATAGCACGGTGGTGGGGACGGTGACATTGGTTTATGACCACCACGTTCGTCTGCTGAACGAGAAGCTCACCGGAATGCAGCACACTCACTTTCATCAGGTCCTCTCCACGCTGCACGTGCACCTGGATCACGACAATTGCCTGGAGGTGCTGGTAGTGAAGGGAAAGGCCAGCCTGGTGAAAAAACTTGCGGACGCTTTGATCAGCACCAAGGGCGTCAAGCACGGCCGGCTGACCATCACTTCCACGGGCGCTGAACTGTGATCGCCGGAATTGGAATCGACGTGGCCGAAGTGGATCGCATCCGGGAAGCGATCGAACGGCATGGGCGCCGCTTTATCGATCGGATTTATACCGCCGCGGAAATTGCTTATGTGGAACGAAAGGCCAACCGCTTCGAGCGTTATGCCGCGCGTTTTGCCGCCAAAGAGGCCGGCATGAAAGCCATCGGAACGGGCTGGAAGCGCGGCGTCCGCTGGCAGGATTTCGAAGTGACCAATCTGCGCTCCGGCCGTCCCACGCTTCAATTTCACGGCCAGGCGGCCAGGATTGCCGGCGAACTGGGCGTTCGCAATATCGCGCTTTCCATAACGCACACCGCCGCTGAAGGCGTGGCCATCGTAATTCTAGAAACATAGCGCGTGGGGCAGGTTGATAACCTGCGCGGCGATTCCATCGGCGTAAATCCGGAGCGGGTTGGCAACCCGCTGCAGGATGGCATCCTGCCCCACGGTCGCGAAACGTATCGTCGACCCGGGGCATTACACCGCATATATGCGGAGTTTTCTTGTAATAGCTGGTGTGGTGTTCACGCAGGTTGCTTTCGGGCAAGGAGTGTTCTCTTTCGGCGTTAGCCCGGCTTCGCGGCCGGCGTGGGAGTGGACTTCAAGCTTCCGGTAATTCGGATCGGGCCGGAGCTGCGTTATTCGCACTGGGGGGCCGATTCGGCATCGCCATTGCTCAACGTCAGCCTTCCTCCTTCGAACAAAAACCAACTCGAGTTTCTGATCGGGCTGACATTCTTGTTGCCCAGTCACGGCTCAGCCGGCGCTATCGCAGGCGTGTTTTCAATGCCTTGCTCGGCGCCCGCCGCGCGGCCACTATTTTCCGATGCTAGTTTGAGGCCGGGAATTAAACATCATGGACACCGTTCAAACAGCATTCGACAAAGCGTATTGGGCTTCTGAACCTCCCGAGCTGCAGGCGCTGCCGGCTATCGCGGATCTTACGCAGCGATCCACGCGCGCCGCGGTTCTGGCCACTCAGGGTTTTATCGTCGACGTACCGATTATGGTGTGGGGCTGGGATCCGTATCTGGTGATGACCATGCGTGAGAACTACGGCTACACCTGGGTCCCTTCGGCACTGCAGAGCAACGTAACGGTAGCGCCGGGCGTTACCCAACCTGGCGCGGTAGCTTACGATCCCACGCACCCCCCGCAGGGATCCATCAAAGTATCGATCAACCCCGCAGATTATCCGCCCTACAATCCGCCTCCGGCCCCTGCTCCCGCGGCGCAGTTGGCAACCGGCGGCGATCCGGTGGGCCCGCTCTCAATCGGCACTTTGTATTTATCCGTGGCCGGCGACACTTCACCAGATGGAACCAAGTTCACCGATTCCCGGGGGACATTTCTGAAGCATGTGACCGTCACGCCGTTCGGCCGGACGAATTATTGGGAGAAGATTTCGTAATCAAAGGCGCCGTTTCCCTCAGAAGCTGTGAAAAAATCGGTTCGCAGGCGAAAGCGCCTGCATTGCTAACGATAAGAATCTTCGCGTGTGGCGACGATTTTTCAAGCCGCACTCCTCAACTGGTTGACTTGGTTGAGTGTGGTTCGCGCCGCCGTGAGGATGGCTACCAGCAAGGTACGGGCATGGGGACTGACGTGGTAGCGATGGGTATGCGGGACTTTCCGGATTACGCCATGCGCTCGCAGCATCCGAAGCCGTCGGCTGATGGCGGCGGAACGACGACGTTTCTCGTCGGCCAAATACGCGGGAGTGTCGTACAGAATGGCCTGCAGGTCGCGGTTGCGGAATCCATTCAGCAAGAAGTCGCCGTCGTTGATCGCCTCCAGCAAAGGCCGGTCGTCAGCGAATGGCCGCAAGGCCCGTACGCGCCGCCCTTGCCACTTCACCGGCTTTTGGATGCCGGCGATCAGTTCCTCCAATCTGCGGCTGTCATCGACGCTGGCCAAAGCGTCGATGAGCCGATTGTTGGTCTGCTGCGATACCTCTGCTCGGCGGTGCAAGTCGGCCACCCCTTTCCGCATCTTGCGCCACTCGAGCTCATCGTCGGGGCCGCCCTCCTTGGGCCGATAGGTGCGAAAGACGTCGACATTGTTAATGGTCGTTTCCGCCGCCCTCAACACCCCCGCCTCGGCCAGGATCACCTTGCTGTAGGTCTTGGTGGAGTTGCCGTCCATCCAGAACTTGATACGCTCGCCTTCCTGATATTGCCTGCAACTGGTCTGCAGTTCGCCATGAAAGTTGCGCGGGATCTGGCCGGCTTTCGTGGTTCGCTTCCCAAAGAACCGCAGAACGTCGTTGCTGTGGTAGCTTAGCAGGCCATGGGCGATGAAGGCCGGCATCAATCTCTGCAGCGCTTCCCCACTATTGAATACGATGTCGGTGGCCCATTCGCTTTGATAACAGGTCCAGTAATACGGCGTTGGATACTTTGCGAAAATCTCTTCGTGGAGGGGGTTCAGCCGCTGCGCGAAGTCTGTGAGCAGGGCCACCCAATCGGTTTGCAGTTGCTGGTTCAGCAACTCCTGCGCGCGTTGAAAATCGGCGATCCGCGTAAAGCAGTTTTTCTCCTGTTGGAACGCTAACCCCGCTTGCCGCATCTGCTGGGCTAGCCATTCCCGCCCGTTGATGCCGATCTGGATGTGGAAGGGGAACCAGGTCTGAATCCGCGCGTACATCCACCCCAGCCTCTCGTCCCGTCCATAGTGATAAAGCACATGGCAGGGCCGCTTCCGCCGTACGATTTTCGACTGCACATATTCGAACGTCGGACACGGCTCCAGCACGCTCAGCACACATACCGGCCCGGTACGGATGCCCCGCTCAGCAGCCACCCGCCGCGCATATTCGTCCTTGTCCACGCCTGCCTCTCGCACGTAAATGACCGGCAGTCCAGCTTCGCTAAAGGCCCTGGTAGAGGCCTTCTTCACCCGCTCACTGGTCTTCTTCAAGTAGTCGCCGTAATGTTTGAAAAGAACTCCATTCTGCCACAGGAATTCTTCCATTCCCTTGGCCACCATCACCTGCCGGGCTGGGTCCCAGTAGCTGATATCCAGTCTGCGCGGTGAACCTCGCAGTACCAGTCGATCGAATCCGGACAACACGCCCACGATACGATCGCCATATTTTTCGATAAACTGTTGCATGGCGTTCTCCTGTAGTGTTCTGAGATTGGCTATCGAAAATACTACAACGCAGAACGCCCTTCTACTGCAACCGACACTGTTTGCCCCGCAGGGGCACTGCGCCACATAATCGTAATCCTGGTGCGTCAATGTGGGGCAGACGCTTCCGTCTGCCAACCCCGCGTGCTTCCGATTGTTTCACAGCTTCTCACGGTCGCGGTTCGGTCAGCACGCCCATCTTCTTCGCCACCCGCGTAAGAATTTCCGCCGCCCGATCCAGCATTTCGCGCGTGTGCGTAGCCGTGACAATGGTCCGCACCCGCGCCTTGCCTTCGGGGACAGTGGGAAATCCGATGCCGGTGGCGAACAGGCCGTTTTCAAACAGCGCCGCGGAAAATGCGTGGGCCGTCTTCGCTTCCCCAACCATGATGGGCGTGATGGGAGTCTCACTCTCACCGGTATTGAAGCCCGCGTTCTTTAGCGCGGCCTTGAAATAGCGCGTGTTGTCCCACAGCTTTTCGATGCGTTCGGGCTCATGCTCCAAAATCTCGAAAGCTTCCAGACAGGCCCCGGCTACCCCCGGCGGATGCGACGTCGAAAACAGGAATGGCCGCGCTCGATGATATAGAAACTCAATGAGGTCGCGGCTTCCGCATACATAACCGCCCAGAACGCCAACGGCTTTCGATAAAGTACCCACCTGAATATCCACGCGGCCATGCAGTCCGAAATGATCCACCGTACCGCGGCCATTCCGGCCCAGGACGCCGGAGGAATGCGCGTCGTCGATCATCATGATGGCCCCGTGGCGTTCGGCGATCTCCACCAGCGCGGGCAGCGGCCCGATGTCGCCGTCCATGGAGAATACTCCGTCGGTGATCAGCAGTTTTCTTCCGGATGCGCCGGTCAGATCGTCCAGAATTTTTCCGGCCGCCGCCGTGTCCCGGTGCGCAAACACGTGGATCTTGGCTCTCGAAAGACGGCAGCCATCGATAATACTGGCGTGATTCAAGGCATCGGAAATGATGTGGTCTTCGGGCGTGAGAATGGCGGAGACGGTGCCGGCATTGGCCGCGAAACCGGATTGAAACACCACGCACGCTTCGGTGTGTTTGAACTGCGCAATCTTGCGCTCCAGTTCCATGTGGATGCTCATGGTTCCGGAAATGGTTCGCACCGCGCCCGATCCCGCGCCATATTTCCTGGTGGCGGCAATGGAAGCTTCGACCAGCCTGGGATGATCCGCCAGGCCGAGATAATTGTTGCTGGCCAGGTTGATCACCTCGCGCCCATCCACGCGCGAGACCGGCTCGCACGGCGATTCGAGCACGCGCAGCCGCTGGTAGGTCCCAGCTTGCCGCCAGGCTTCCAGTTGCTCGCTCAAATAACTCAGTGGATTCGTAGCGGTCATAAGCCTATCCTAGTGGAGCGAGCCTTCGGCTTGCTGGATTTGTCCCCTTGCTCACGCGCGGGGCTACCATACGGGCAATCGATCGCGGCGTGTTGCAGCCGCGGTTTGTCAGGGTATACAGTTGATCGCATAAAGGAGCAAATGATGGAACAGCATCGTCGGAAGGTTTCTCTCCACCGCACTGGCTGCGGCGCCAATGTTTGTGCCGCGCAAGCGCCTGGGGCGCGAATGACCGGCTGGTTTACGGATTGATCGGCGCGGGCGGGCGCGGCCGCTATCTGAACCGCAATTTCCAGGACCTCGGCGCGGAGTGCGTGGCTATCGCCGAAGTGTACGAACCGAATCTCCAGCTTGGCCTGAAGGACGCTCCGGACGCCAAAAGTTACGTGGACTACCATGATCTTCTGGCGCAGCCGGGCGTGGATGCGGTGGTTATCGCTACGCCCGATCATCAGCACTACCCGAATCTGCTGGCCGCGCTGCATGCGAAGAAGGATGTGTATCTGGAAAAGCCCATGTCGCATTCGCTCGAAGAGAGCCAGCTGATGATTCAGGCGGTGCGCAAGACCAAGCAGATTGTGCAGATCGGCATGCAGCGCCGCAGCGCGCCTTCGGTGATCAAAGCCAAGGAAATTGTGGACAGCGGAATTCTGGGCAAGATTACCATGGTCAAGCCCATGTGGAACTGGAACGTTTCACATGAGCTGAATAACACGCCGCTCGAAGGCCAACTGGATTGGAAGCGCTTTCTGGGGCCGGCGAAAGAGCGCGAGCTGCAGCCCATGCGGTTCCGCTCGTGGCGCTACTTTTGGGATTATTCCGGCGGCAACATGACGGATCAAGGCACGCACTTGATGGACGTGGTGCAGTGGTTCACCAACTCGGGACCGGTGCAATCGGCGGTGAGCTTCGGGCAGGTGGCCAAGATGATCGGCTCCGAGGCGCCGGACGTATTCTGCGCGGTGTTCGAGTATCCGCAGTTCATGGCGACGTGGACGTTGAACTATTGCAACTCCTACGATAACGACTGGTCCATCCAGTTTCAGGGCGATGAAGGCACCATGCTGATCAGCAACGCCGGTTTCAAGATCTGGAAAGAACCGTGGCCCAAGAATCCGGAGCCGGTGCAGCAAATGGAGGCGCCGATTCCCATTGAGACGCACATACAGAACTTCTTGGACTGCGTAAAATCGCGAAACGAACCCAACGCCCCGGTGGAAGTGGGAGCGAGCGCGGTTTCGGCGCCGCATTTGGCAAACCTGGCGTTCCATCAGGCGAGGCAGGTCAGGTTGGCCGGCAACTAGGTCGCTCACGCTCGCGGTTCGGTAACCGTTGCGGCCCGCCAAAGTCCATGAAGACGCTGTTGTAATAATCGGCGGGCCGGCGTCTTCAACGGAGTTCCCATGGTCCTGCTGGCCCACCAAAGGTGATGAAGACGCGTGGTGGCAAATTCGGTTGGCAGGCGGAAGCGCCTGCCCCACGTTGGCCCCAGTGGGGCAGGCGCTTCCGCCTGCCAACCGGCGTCTTCAACGGAGCCGGTGCCTTTTGGTTACGGCTATGCAGTGGGTCGCGATGGGAGCCCCAGCGTCACGCAGACGTCCGGGGCTCCGATCCGGGTACGCTAAGCGCGTGCTGCTGCGAATTTGCGCTGGGCCAACAAGCCGAAGCCAGCCAAGCCGATCCATAGAACGGCGCTGAACCTTGGTTCGGGAACCGGGTTGCCGGTTATTGAACCTGAAACCAGCGTCCCGCAACCCGCACAGGCGATCGTCGAATTGCTATCCGCGCCCAGATCTCCTTGCAGCAGGTCCACCGTTCCCCCGGCGCTCGAGATTCCAGGTGCGTCAAGAAAAAGGTTAAGGTACTGGTTGGTCGTCCCGTCGTAAAAGTCGAGGTGGTCGGCGTCCGGAAAAACGGTAATGCTATCGCCGGGGGTGTACTCGTTGTCGGCTAAGGCATTCGTCCCCTCCACGGTGATGTCGTAGCCGGTGATCGACGTACCGGTGTTATCGGTGGTGAAAAAGCTGCCCGCCGTGATGTCGTTGTCCGTTTCAAAGCCGACGTCGCCGCAGTTGTAGCAAAAAGTAGTGGTATTAAAATTCCACGTGATATCCGCGGAGGCGCACGAGGCGAACACGACAGCCAGCCCGGCGATGACCAAAAGCTTCGAAATGCTTTTCATTATCTCCCTTTTCGGGATAACTCAAGTTTTTCACTTTCCCGCGGGTTGGTCAATAACGGAAAATATCACTTCGTACTATCCCTTCTAGGGCAGGTACTTTTGCCACCACTCCAGCTCGTGATAGTAACGATGCACCATATCCCACGGCGGCCAGCCGCCGTGAAAATCTCCTGGATAGCGGATGAATTTAGCCGGGACATGCAGCTTCTTCAGTGCCGTGTACATTTGCTCGGCCTCCTCAATGGGAACGCGCCGATCCGCTTCGCCATGAACAAACAGCGTGGCAGTCTTGACGTTGCCCGCATAGGTGATCGGTGAAAGAGCGCGCATCCGTTCGCTGGATTCCTGATTCCAGGGAGTGCCATAAAATTCGCTCTCTTTGGTACGCGGAATATCGGCCGTGCCGTAATCGCTCAGCCAGTTGGAAATTCCCGCTCCGGTGACCGCGGCCGAGAAACGATTGGTTTGGGTGATGATCCAATCGGTCAGAAATCCACCGTACGAATAGCCGCTGACGCCGAGCCGTTTCGCGTCCACGGGATAATGAGCCAGCGCGTAATCTACGCCCGCCATTACGTCCTGATAATCCAGCTTGCCCCAGCCTCCCCATGTTGCCCACAGAAAGTTTTCGCCATAGCCGGTGGACCCGCGCGGGTTGGTATAGAGCACCGCAAAGCCCGCGGCGGCCAGCCACTGGAACTCATAGTTGAAGGCGTTTCCAAACGCCATATGCGGGCCGCCATGAATGCTGAGGATCAACGGATAGGGCCGCTTGGCCGCGCGCGGCAGCACCATCCAACCCTCCACCTCGGTGCCATCGGCGCTGCGGAAGCGGATGCGCTCGGCTGGACTTAATTCCACATCCTTCAAGAATGTATCGTTCAGCGCGCTGAGCTTGGTCTCGCCGGAGGAATCCGAGCGCGCGGAAAATACCTCGGCGGGATGCCGGGTGGCGGTCGCGGTATAAGCCATGCGGTCGCCTGCCGCGGAGAAACTGAAGCTGCCCAGCGAGCGCTCACCTTTTGTGATTTGTTCCACGCGTCCGCCGGCCGCGGGTTCACGGAAAAGATGCACATCGCCGGCGATATCAGCGCTGAAGTAGATGTATTGGCCCCTCGAAACCGGCGCTGCGGGGATCAGATCCCACTCCGCGGTCAGGTTCGTCATGGGACCGCCGGCAGCGGGCATGCGATACAGATCCACGGACGCGCCGTGGTTTTGGCGGGCTTGAATAATTTGATTCAAGCTTTGCTGGCGGCGGAAGATTAGCGACTGGCCATCGGAAGTCCAAACCGGCGCATCGTGCTCAAAGCCGTCGTCGGTGAGGCGGCGAATTTTTCCATCCAAGTCAACCATCCACAAATCGGCGCGTTCGTAGGAATATTCGTCGCGCTGATGAGCATCCGCCGTCAGCGCCAGGGCGAGGGAATCCGGCCTCCAGGCCGCCGACCGCACATCCACTCCGAGGGTGGTCAACTGCCGCGGTGTTCCGCCCTCGCGCGCTATGACGTAGAGCTCGAGCGGCGGCGTGGCGGCCGGATCGCGCGGATCGGGCAGATAGCCGCGCCCGTCGAAACGGATATTCATCCAGTCATACATGCGTCCTTTGAAGCGCTGATCGAGCTGCTTTTCAAGCGCGGGCAATTCGAATTGTTTTGAGGCGGGAGGCGTCTTTTTGGTGAACGCGATCCAGCGATTGTCCGGGCTGAAGATGGGCGCGCCTTCGACGCCGGGGATTTGAAATGCCTCACCGCCAGGATGGTCCATGCGCAGAAACCAGATGTCGCCGGCGATCCCGGGCGCTTTGCGGGCGGAACGGAACCCGAGGAGCTTGCCGTCGGGACTCCACTGCGGCGACGACGCGCTGAAGGCCGGACTACTAAGACGAAACGGCGGCGCGGATCCATCGGAGGGGCCCATCCAGATCTCGGTGTGGCGTTCGTTCTCGGCCTCAATGATCGAATTACGGACGAAGACTACCCAATGTCCGTCGGGTGAAATAGCGGGAGCGGAGGCGCTCTCGATGCGGTAATAATCTTCCAGCTGAAGAGATCGCGCCGGCGCGAGACAAGCGCAAAGCAAAAGAGAGGCGGCCCATCGGTGCATGGCGGAAATTATATCGCTTCATGGCAAAATGGAGGAATGAGGATCGGAGTGCTCGGATCAGGAATTGTCGGCCGGACATTGGGAGCGGGATTTATCAAGCACGGCCACCAGGTGAAGCTAGGGACGCGAGATCCGTTGGATGAGGAAGTTCGGAATTGGATTACGGCAAACCCCGGCGCGACTGCCGGAACATTTGCCGAGGCCGCGGCATATGGCGAAATGCTTCTGCTGGCTGCCAAAGGATCGATTGTGGACAAAGTCATCGAACTTTCGAAGCCGGAAAACTTCAGCGGCAAAACGGTGATCGACGCGAACAATCCGATCGCGGATGGACCGCCAGTGCAAGGTGTGCTGCCCTTCACCACCGGACCGAACGAATCGCTGGGAGAAAAAATCCAAGCGATGATTCCGAAAGCGCACGTAGTGAAAGCATTCAACAGCGTGGGAAGCGCCCTGATGGTGAATCCGCATTTTGAACAAGGCACGCCCAGCATGTTTCTATGTGGGGATGATGAAGGCGCGAAGGCCCAAGTGTCCCGGATCATTCAACAGCTCGGCTGGGAGCCGGTGGATTGCGGCGGGATCATCGCGTCGCGGGCTATTGAGCCGCTATGCATGCTCTGGCTTATCCCGGGATTCCTGAGAAACCAGTGGACGCACGCGTTTAAGCTGCTGACCCAATGATTCGGAAACTCAAATCCGGAGAGTATCGCCTGTATTCGCGCAAGAAGAATCCGCGGACTGGAAAGGGGCGTAACCTGGGAACTTTCAAAACCCGTGAGGCGGCGGAAAAACATGAGCGGGCGGTGCAGTTTTTCAAGCGGGGCGGGTAGGCTGCCGAGGAAAAACTCCGACCCACCGGTCGCTCACGCTCGTTAAGGGAGCCGGTGCCTTTTTGGCCTGCGGTTCACCGAAAATCGGTTGGCAGGCGAAAGCGCCTGCCCCACGTTGGCCCAGTGGGGCAGGCGCTTCCGCCTGCCAACCGGCGCTTGCGCCGGCTCTACGGAAGCCACCAATTCAACGAATCCGCCGCGGCGGTGAAAAACTCGTCCGCCGATTTGGGATTGCTCTTAGTCCAGTTACCAGCGGGTTTGTATTGCGGATCGTGATACACCCAAATCTGGCCGCGATCGGATTGGGTCAGGATGGGCACCGTCGAGCCGCATTCGAAATCCTCATTGTCGATGGTAAATTTCAACCGATTATGATCCACGTCGCCTACCTGGACAAAAGGCAGCGAGGCCACCGGCTGCGTGGAAAAGAAATACCCGCCGCGTTGGGGAAGGTAGAACATCGCGTACGGCCCATAGACCAGCGCGCCGGGACCGTTGGCCGGCACCGGCTTGCCTGCAATGGAAACTCGGAGATTGGAGAATCGGATCATCGGCGCCGCGGGCGCGCCGGTTGCGGATTTTCTATCGTCCCGCGGATCGGGCTGCACCTGCACTGTGTCGGTGCGATGTTCAAACAGACCGGGATTGGTGGGAATATCGACGGTAAATGTGCCGCCGGCGCCGAGGGGAGGGGACTCGATGGGAATCGGAAATGTGGGCGCCGGCTTTCCGCCATCCGCATTGGGAAACTTGGCCGCGAACTCCTGGCCGGCGGGTTTGGCGACGATCTGAAAATGATCGCCGTCGGGCAGCCGGTCCACCACCAGTTCGTAGGCCCATACCGCGAGGCCGGTGTCGTCGCGCAGGATGCGGTACACGCTGTTCCCGGTGGCGGGCTTCATGTCGATTTTCAGATTGTCGGTAGCGCTAGACCCGGCGCTCGCCGTTACCTTCAGACGGATTCCATTGCTCAAGGAAATAGTCTGGGCATTCGAAAGTGCGAGCTGCAAGGCAAACAGGGCGGTCAGGATCCGCATGCACATTAGACGCTGGGCAGTGCTCAAACGTTCGGGCTATTCGTAATGCAATGCGACCATTGGATCTATAGCAGCGGCGCGGGCGGCCGGAACACTAACGGCAATGGCGGCCACCAGGAGCATTGCGGCAGCGGATGCCACCAATGTTAAAGGATCGGCCGTGGAGATCCCGAAAAGATAAGTGCTAAGAAGCCGGCCGGCCGACGCCGCAATGGCGATGCCCAGCGCGGTTCCGGCGGCGATCAGCAGCAGGGCTTCGCGGGCGATCAACCAAACCACGGAGCCGGCGTTTGCGCCCAAGGCCATGCGGATGCCGATTTCACGCGTACGCCGCGAGACCAGGTAGGCCAGGACGCCGTAGAGTCCCACCGCGGCAAGAACGAGAGCGAGCAGTCCCAAGGCGCCGGCGAGGTTCGCGACCATGCGCTCTCGCGCCATGGAATCTTCTATGCGCAGCTCCAGCGTCTTGATGTTGAATACCGGGAAGCCCTTATCAAGAACGTCGAATTCGTGGCGCACGGCTGAGACTATCGCGGCGGTGTCCGGCGCGTTGGTGCGAACGTGCAGCGTCGGCATGTAAAGGGAGTCCGCTTGATAGGTGAAGTAAACTGCGGGCGGAGGAGCCGCGTGGAGATCGTAGTAATGGCTGTTCGGAACCACGCCCACTACTTGAAAGCGGTGCGTCTGGGCGCCGTCGGAGTCCTGGATCATACGGCCAATGGGATTCTCGTTTTTGAAAAGCACATGCGCCAGCGCTTCATTGATGATGGCCACCCAGGGAGAGCCGGGTTGATCCGTCGCCGCGAAATCGCGTCCGGTGATGAGCGGGAGTCCGATACTGTCGAAGAATCCCGGCGTGACGTCGTCCGATGCCGCCTGGATTGCGGGACCGCCAGGCACGGAGATGGAGTCCGTATCCCAGCGGCTTCCGAGAGGACCGTTTTCAGCCAATGCCGCGGATTGGACGCCTGGAATCGCCGATACGCGGCGCAGCAGTTCCCGCGCCAGAATGCGCTTGCGCTGATCACTGTAAATCTCCTGCTGCGGTTTCATTGTAAACAACAGCACGTGGTCGGGATGGACGCGATAATCAGTGGGGCGCAGATTCTTTAGCGTGCGTGCGAACAGACCGGCCGCGATTAGCAGCACCATCGAGAAGGCGACCTGTGCGATAACCAGCGCTGCACGGAATCGCGAAGGGTTGGCCCCGCCGATGGATGCCGCGGAATCCGTCTTCAGGGTGGCTGCCAAATGGCCACCCGTGGCTTGGAGAGCGGGCGCCAGTCCGAACAGCAGTCCCGTTCCGAGCGCGAGAGCGAACGTGAAAATTAATGCGCGGGCGTCGGGATGGAGATCGATCACGATGCTGATGTGGCCTTGCGGCAGGAAATGAATCAGCAGTTGCGCGGCCGCCAAGGCGACTAAGATGCCCAAAGCTCCTCCCGCGAGAGAAAGCAGGACGCTTTCGGCCAGCATCTGGCGGACTAAACGCGCGCGGCCCGCTCCGAGAGATGTCCGAACGGCGAGTTCGCGGCTGCGCGCGCTGGCTCGCGCCATAAGCATGTTGGCCACGTTGGCGCAGGCGATCAACAACGCCGCGGCAACGAGTGAAAGCAATACGAACAGCGGCGCGTGAAATTGTTCCAGTTGTCCCGGCCAGCTCTTATCGCCGGCCAGCACCCGGATGTGGCGATAGTCCCGGCTCCGGATCTCCTGAAACGGCGTGGTGCGAAGGAATTCCTGAAATTGTGAATCCACGGCCGCTTGGAGCTGGGCCATGCTCATGCCCGGTTTCACTCGGCCGGCGGTGTCCCAGTTCCGCAGCGGGGCGTTCCCGAGTTCGGCGATCTGGCTGAGTTCTTGGCCTGGCGGTAAAACCGAAAGCCGCAGCTCGGGTTCGAAGCCCTGTTCCAGATCAAAAAACGATGGAGGTGAAACGCCGGCGATGACGAATGGATACGTGTTGAGATGAATGGTGCGGCCAATTACCGTGGGATCGCCGGCGAAACGCCTTTTCCAGAAGCGATAGGACAGCACCGCTTCGGGCGCCCAGTGTCCCGCGCGAACTTCGGAAGTGAAGGCTTGGCCCAAGATCGGCTCCACGCCCAGGAATGCGAAATAGTTGGGCGAGACAAATTCGCCCACAATGCGCTCGGCCCGGCCGTCGTATGAAAAACTGAGGCCGTCGTTGGAAAAAATGGCGATGCCGGAAAGGATGTCCGCGCGGCGCAGTTGCTCGACAAAACCGGAGGGCAGGGCAGTGAGATGCTGATCGGCCGAACGCGTGGCTTGCAGCCGCACCAGACCGTGAGGATCCTGAACAGGCAGGGGTTTCCACAGCACCGCGTCCAAGGCTGTAAATATCGCGCTATTGGCGCCGATGCCAAGCGCCAACGAGAGTATCGCGGTAATGGTGAAAGTGGGGCTGCGGCGGAAGGTGCGGGCGGCAAAGCGGAGGTCGGCGAACAGATCTTCGAGCGGGCGCATATCCACCTACATTCTTAAGTATATTGACGGCGCAGGGCACCAGTTCGTTGGCTTTCCGTATAATGTCACTCATGAAGAAGACAATTCTGTTCGGATTTGGCGCGGCCACGCTGGTTGCCGCGGCGCTGGCATTTGCAGCGGACACGCCCGCGCCTGGCATCGGGAAGGCTATCGACATGGAGGTCCGGGCAGCCGAGAGCGAAGTGGTGCCGCTGGCGGAAGCCATGCCGGCCGACAAGTATGACTTCGCGCCCTCGCCGTCCCTGGGCGACTTTAAAGGCGTCCGCACCTTTTCGCAGCAAATGATGCACATTGCGACGATAAATTATCTGGTCTCGGCGGCTGCTCTGGGCGAAAAGAATCCCATTGAGATGGGCGTGAGTGAGAACGGTTCGGCATCAATTAAAGGTAAGAACGCGGTGGTGAAGTACCTGAAGGATTCTTACGCCTACGCGCACAAAGCCACTGCGTTTCTGACCACGGCCAATGCCTTGGACATGGTGCCATCGCCATTTGGGAGTGGGAAGATTGCGCGGATGTCAACGGTGTCCACGGTTGGCTGGCACAGTTTCGATCATTACGGGCAGGCTGTGATGTATGCGCGGATGAACGGGATCATTCCGCCCGCCAGCCGCCATTGATGACTGGCCGATCCGCCACGCCCGACGATGCGGACGCCATCGCGCGCATCTACAACCAGGGGATTGAGGATCGCGTGGCGACGTTCGAGACGCGGCTGCGATCGGGCGAGGATGTGCGCGTTTGGTTGGACGGAGTTCATCCAATTATCGTGGTGGAGGATGGCGGCGCTGTGGTAGCTTTCGCCGCTACATTTACTTACCGGCCGCGCGAATGTTACGCCGGGATTGCGGAAGCGTCGGTATACGTGGCGCGGACACATCGGCGGCGAGGCGCAGGCCGGATCGCGCTCGAAGCGTTGATTCAAGCGGCGAAGACGGCGGGTTTCTGGAAGTTGTTGTCGCGAATTTTTCCTGAGAATATGGCCAGCCGGGGCTTGGTTCGCCAGCTTGGATTTCGCGAGGTAGGGGTTTATGAAAAGCACGGCCAGTTGGACGGGCAATGGCGGGATGTGGTGATTGTGGAACGGTTGATGAGGTAAAAGCCGTTTCTCGTTGGCGGCGCTCTTGCTTCGGCGCGCGATCGCTTGGCTCCGGAGCATTTTGGCTCGGCTCACCGGCACACCGCAAGCCTGGGAGCGGAGCGGCTCGCCGAGAGCGGAAAGTTAAGGTACCGGTCGCTCACGCTCGCGGTTCGGTAAGCAACAAGCTAGCGGCCGCACCAAAGGTGTGATGAAGACGCCTTGCGGCGCACGCACTCGCTCGTTCACATGAGTGTGTGCGCCACCAAGGTGTCTTCAACGGAGTCCGTGCCGGCTTCTGACGGTCGTGATTCGGTTGACCTCAAGTGGGAGACGCGAAATGAGCCGTCTGAGGAACGAGAACGGCGTTTTTCTGGGATAATTAATGCGTGAGCGAGCGAAGCGCACTTGAAGATCTGATCCGCCGCGGACGGCGGCGGCAAGTTCGTCATTTGCTTGTTCAGGAAGCTTCTTTTTCGGCGGCCCTGGCGCTGGGCGGCGCCATTCTGCTGCTGATCACCGGGACGCAGATTCTCAACTGGTACTGGCCGGTGCTGCTCTTCGCCGGGAGCCTCGGGGTGGGGGCCTATCGCGCGCGCGCCAAAATGCTTTCCGCGTATCAAGTGGCGCAGCGCATCGACGACCGGCTGGGATTTCACGACGCACTTTCCACGGCCTACTATTTCGGCCGGCATCGGGACCGCACGGGGGCTCCGGAGGAGTTCATCGAACGTCAAAGGTCATCCGCGGAAGATTTGGCGCGATCGGCCGATGTGCGCCATGGCCTGCCCTTTCTTGCGCCCAGGACTTTCTATGTGAACGCCGGGCTGGTTCTGGTTGTCGCGGCGATGTTCGGCCTGCGCTATGGAGTGAACCAGAGCATGGATCTGCGGCCGCCGCTTGGGCGCATCGCTTTCGATGGATTTCTGGGTTCGCCGCGCCAGATCGCGGAAGCGAAGAAGATCAAGCACGAGCGGCCGTTTGATCAGGATGGCCATCGCGAGCAGGGCCAAGCGGTTGATCCGTGGGAATCGAAGGCCGCGGATCTCGATCCAGCGCCGGATAGCGCGCTCCAAACCGTGGACACGCCGGATCCTAATAATCCTGACGGCGCCTCGGATGCGAAAGCCAACGCCACGGGAAAGGAGCCGGAGCCCGCCAGCAACGATCCGCTAGAGGCCAGTGATAAGGGCCAGGGAGCGAAAGAGGGAAACGATGCGCTGAGCGACGCGGCCCCGGATGGCGGGTCGCAGGCGGGAAAACAGTCCTCACAAAAGGATTCCAATCAGTCCGCGAATTCGGGCGAGAACTCCAGCCTGACCGACAAGATGCGCGATGCGCTGGCCAATCTGATGGCCAAGCTGAAGATGCAATCGAAGTCCGGCGACGGCAAGCCGGGCGGTTCTTCGAAGCAGAGCGGATCGCAATCGGCGCAGCAGAAGAATCAGAGTCAGGACCCGAATGGATCACCATCCAGCCAGCAGCAGCAATCGGATGCGGCGGCCAGCGCGCAAGCAGAGGGGCAGCAGCAATCGCAGAGCGGCGCGCAACAGGCGGCGCAGGGCAAGAGCGACAGCCACAGCGCGGACAAGCCCAATTCGCCGGATGGCAAAAGCGGCATCGGCAAACAAGACGGAGACAAGACGGCGCGCGAGGCCGAGCAGCTCCGGGCCATGGGCAAGATCAGCGAGATCATCGGCAAACGCGCGGCCAACGTCACGGGCGAGGTGATGGTGGAGGTGGCGTCCGGCAAGCAGCAGTTGAAAACGCAATATTCGGATCGCAAGGCGACGCACGTGGAAGCCGGCGGCGAGATCAATCGCGACGAGGTTCCGTTGGCCTATCAACAGTACGTGCAGCAATATTTCGAAGAGATCCGGAAGCTGCCGGCGGCCAAGGGTAAGGCTGAGCCTAAGCCGAAAACATCAGGCAACTAAATTTGGCCGCGAATGAACGCGAATGCACGCAAATGTTTTATTCGCGTTTATTTGCGTTCATTCGGGGCCCCTACTTTTTGTTGTCTTTAGTCTGTGTGATGGAGAGCGCCAGGTAGTTCACTACCTTGGCTTCGTCGCGCGCTACTTCGTAATAGGCGGCGCGCAGCAATTGATCCTTGCGGTTGATTAACGTTTCCCGAATGTTCTGCTGGACGCGCGGGTCCGTCAACTCCCGCTGGCCGGCCGGCTCTTTGGAATAAATCTTGAACACCCGGTAGCCTTCCGCGGTGCGGATGGCGCTGGTAACCTGGCCTGGCGAGGCTGCCTGAATCGCTTTGCGCAGCTCCGGATTCACTTTCTCCAGCGCGGACTCAGGCACGAAGCCCAGGTCGCCCCCGTTGGGCGCCGATTGCGGATCCTCGGAAAAGTTCTGAGCGAGCTGGGCGTAGTCTTCCCCCTGCTTCAAGCGCGCCACCAGCATGTCGATTTTCTTGCGGGCCTGCTCTTCGTTCTGCGCCTTGTCGCTCTTCAGATTCCGGACATTTGGATCCGGATTCGGAGTCACCAGAATTTGCGCCAGGTGAATCTGCGGCTCTGGAAAATTGAAGCTGCTCTTGTTGGTGTTATAGAAATCGGTGACGTCGCGATCCGAAATTGAGATATGGGAGGTGATCTCTTTGAGGAATAGCTTCTGCACGCTGAGGTCGCGCTTGAGCTGCTGCTTCATGTCTTCCACGGTCATCTTGGTGGAGGCCAGTTGTCTTTGGAATTCTTCCTGCGTGTAGGGAGCTTTTAGCTCCGCGAATTTCGATTCCACGTCGGCGTCGGTAGCCATTAATCCCAGCTTTTCGGCGCGCTGCAGCATGATCTCGTTATCGACCAGCGAACGCAGAACTTCCAGCTTCTGAATGGCCATTTGGTCGTCCGAAGGGCGTTCGGTGGACGACATGAACGTGGACTGATATTTTTTGTCGAGTTCCGCGTAAGTAATGGTGCGTCCGTTGACCGTGGCGGCCACGTTATCGGGCGTGGCGTGTTTGCATCCACAGATGAAAAGGGCCGTTACCGCTGCGAGGGTGGCGGGGAGAAAACGAAACATTCCGGTGAATTACCATTCTACAGGAACCATTCCAGGTCTACAGGAACCATCCCAGGCGACGTGGGCTTGGTAAAATCGCCGCATGAAGCGAACAAGCTATCGCTCGGCAGCGGCCGCCGGGATTCTCCTGGCGTTCGGGGCGTGGGCCGCGAGCCAGGCCGCGAACCAGACTAAGAGCGATTTCCACTTCTGCATTCTCGGAGACCGCACCGGCGACGCGCAACCAGGCGTCTATGAGCGCGTCTGGCACGATATCGATTCCCTGCGTCCGGACTTCGTGATCAATGTTGGAGACACCATTCAGGGTGGAAACGACGCCCGGGCGGAAGCCGAATGGTCCGCGCTACGGATTTTGTGGGACCGCCACAACTGTCCGCAGTATTTTACGCCCGGCAATCACGACATCTGGTCGGCCGAGTCGCGCCGGATTTATGAAAAAGAAACGGGCCGTCCGGCACATTATGGCTTCGATTACGGGAATGCGCATTTCACCGTCCTCGATAACAGCCAGACGGAAGACCTGAGTAATGAAGAGATGGACTTTCTCGCTCGCGACTTAGCCGCTCACAAGGACCGCGATCCCAAATTCGTGCTGTTCCACAAGCCGTTCTGGCTGATTCCGGTGAAGTTTCAGAGCAGCCAGTTTCCGTTCCACCAGCTAGTCAAAAAGTATGGCGTGCGGTATGTGATCAGCGGGCATGGACATCAATACCTGCACTTGTTTGAGGACGGCATCGTATATCTGGAAGCCGGCAGCTCCGGAGGAAAGCTGAAGGGGCAAGGCTTTGAGCAGGGCTGGTTCTTCGGCGAAATCTACGCGGGGGTGACGGGCGGTAAGGTGGATATGACGGTGAGGTCGATTGACGGACGCAAAATCCATTGGGCCGCGAATGAACGCGAATGAACGCAAATTGTTATCCGCGTTTATTTGCGTTCATTCGCGGCAAAGCCTTTCACTTCTCTGAAACCACCCTCGAATCAACCTGGAACTTCCGGTAGTTGCTCCAGGTCAATTCCTGCTCCATGGCGATCTTCTTGACCAGGCCCAGACGGCCTGTTCCGCTGGTGAATTCGCGCTTGGGCAGCCAGACTTCGTTGTTGACGCGGGTTTGCTCGAATACCAGTTTCGCGCCGGGATTCAATCGCGCCAGAAACAGGCCGAACGAAATAGTATCCGTGGTTTCGGCTTCGAGGCGCACCCACTGGTAATCGGTTTTGTCGACCCACAGCTTGCCTTTGATTTTCAAAAGCGGCTTGGCATCGCGCAGTTTGGGCTTATAGTCCGGCTTGGGCGTGGCAGCGATAACCCAGGCATCGTAGCCATCCACTTTCGCGTCCCCCTCCAGCCGGAAATCATACAGCTCGGGGATTTCGCGCAAGAACTCGCGGTCCTTCTCGCGATTCTTTTCAAATTCCTGAAGCAGGCGCTGCCTTTGATCCGGCGTTTCACGGTCCAGCTTGGCCGCGGCCTGGTCCAGCTTCTGCTGCTGTTTGCGCTGCTCGTCGGGCGCTAGCGGATTTCCGTTGCGCTCGAAGATGCGGCGATGCGGTTCGCCATCGAGAACCACTGTCTCCCAGGCCTCCGTCTCCACCGATTTCGTTTTGCCCTGAGAATCGAGATGCCGCTCCGTATCCCGCGCCGTCCACGTGTAATCCTTCATGCGCAGCCAGTTGGCCTGGTCCAGTTCCACGGACTTGCGCACGATCTCGCGAACATCCTGCGCGCATAACGCCGCTGCCGAAAAGATTGCAGCTTCAATTAGAACGATGAGCCGCATACGGCAACAAGTATCCGCTTGAGGATTGCGACCACTCCTGTCCGATGCGCGTCACCACCACGCGCTCCGGCCGGCTGCCCGCAGCGGCGACGAAGCGCTCCACCGGTTCGAAATAGGGTTCGCGGCTCAAGCGAAAAGTCTGGTGATGCACGGGCATCAGGTGTTCGGCGCCACAATCGGCGCCCATGCGCCAGGCCTGTTCGGGATTGCAGTGGACATGGATCCAGGGGTCATAGGCGCCGATGGGCAAGATAGCCAGGTCCACCGGCCGCGCGCCACGAACAGCGCGAAACGTGTCGGTGAAGGCGGTGTCTCCGCCGAACACTACGCGATGGCGCCTGGTCTCGATCAGATAGCCGTTGAATCCGCGGTAGGTATCGCTGCGCATCCGCGCGCCCCAATGTTTCACTCGAAGGCCCAGGATGGTGAGCGGGCCCACGCGCACGCGCTCGCCCCAGCCGATTTCCTGGACGCTCTTATACCGGTGCACCCGCAGCAGGTCGCTGGTGTTGGACGCCGTTACTAGCGCGGTGCCGGCGTGCTCCAAGCTACGCAATGTTGCCTGGTCGAAGTGATCGAAATGCGCATGAGACAGCAGGATCAGGTCGATGTGCGGCAATTGCGGCCGCAGCAGCGCGGGCGCCACCATCCGTTTCAGGCCCACCGTGACCGGGCCCATACGGACGCCGCAGCGGTTGCCGAGGATGGGGTCCGTTAGGATGGTGAATCCATCCAGCTTGAGCAACACGGTGCTATGGCCCAGCCAGGCCGCGTGTAAGCCCTGGTCCGGCCACTTCTTCGGATGGGGCGCGAACGGTGCAGGCGTTAGCTCACGCCGGCGTTTCCGCCTGCCGGCGCAGACACTTGTCTCCGCCAGGGCCTTCGGTCGATTCGCTGCGAACATCGGTGAGAGTTTCAGCGGGATACCACTACTAACTTCATTATGACATCGAAGAGACTGGCTTTGGTAAGCCTGGTCGCTTATTCGCTTCTATCGGCTCGCAGCAATGGTGGCCATGCGGAATACGTCGGTGGAACTATCTCGCAGATTCCCGATGGCTGCTCGGGAACCGTCACCGCAGTAGACGAGCAGTATTTCGTCTTTTACTCGAAGAAGGCCAGCTGGCGCGTTCCCTACGACAAGATCAACCTGCTGGAATACGGTCAAAAAGTAGACCGCAGATATATCGCGGCGGCACTGCTCTCGCCATTGTTCCTGCTGGCCAAGAAGCGTAGCCATTTCCTCACCGTCGGCTATTCGGACGAAGAAAATCACCAGCAGGCCATGGTGTTTCGGGTGGGCAAGGATGATATCCGAATGATGCTGGTGAGTCTCGAAGCGCGCACTGGCCGCAAAGTGGAATTCCAGGACGATGATGCGCGCAAGGCCGGAAAAGGATAAGGATGATACCGTTGCTGTACATCCTGATGCTGCTGGTACCTTTTGCCGCGGATGACCAGGCTCCCGAGGACGAAACCGCCGGTCAGCTCGCCAAGGTGCGCAGGATCTATGTGGATATCCTGACTGGGGGCGACACTGCGCTTCAGATTCGCGAACTGCTGATGACCAGCCTGCAGAGGTCCAAGCAATTTATCATCACCGAGAATGAAGACAAAGCCGACGCGGTGCTGAAAGGCGCGGGCGAAGACGAAGTTTTCACCGACACGTTTCAGGCTTCGGAAGGGATTAATGCGCATAGCCAGGTGGGTGAAGGCGAGAGCGCCAGCACGCGGAACTATGCCAGCAGCACGAACAGCCACAGCGCCGGATTAACCATCGGCGAAAACTCGAGCCGGCACACCGAAGAGCGCAAGCATGAGGCGATCGCCACGGTGCGGTTGGTTAGTAAGGGCGGCGATATAATCTGGTCCGCCACCGCGGAGAGCCTGGGCGGTAAGTTCCTGGGCGCGAGCGCGGACGTGGCCGATAAAATAGCTAAGCGGCTGGTGGCGGATTACAGAGCCGCAAAAACCCGTAAGTAAGCGTCAGCGAAGCCGTTTCTGGTTTCTCGTTTCTCGTTAGGAACTATCGAGCGTACCTAGCGAGAAACGAGAACGAGAAACAATTGAAACAAATGTGTTACTAAGTAATCTTATTCTTACGGCGGAGTCCTATTTGGGAAGAGGCCGCCGACGTCCATGCAGCGTAGGAAAACTGAACCGGTTTATACTCCCGCCGCCACTTACAGGCTCCAGTTCAATCGATCGTTCACTTTTCAGCAGGCGGCTGACATAGTCGATTACCTGGACGAGCTGGGGGTTTCCGACGTCTACGCTTCCCCGTTTCTGATGGCTCGGCCGGGCAGTTTGCACGGCTACGACGTCACCGATCATAGCCGGTTCAATCCCGAGATCGGCGACGAACAATCGTTCCTGGGACTTTCCGCCGAGCTGCAGCGGCGCGGGATGGGGCTGATCGTCGACGTGGTGCCGAATCATATGTGCATCTCGCATCCCTCCAACCACTGGTGGTGGGATGTGCTGGAGAACGGTCCCAGCAGCCCGTTTGCACGCTTCTTCGATATCGAATGGCATCCTCCCAAGGCCGAGCTCGCCAACAAAGTGCTGCTGCCGGTGTTGGGCGATCAATACGGGCGCGCGCTCGAGAATCAGGAGATCCGGGTCATTTACGCGGACGACGAACTGAAGGTGGCGTTTTACGAAACGCCGCTGCCGCTGGCGCCGCGCACCTGGACCATGGTGCTGGAACCGGCCGCGGCCAAGCTGAGGGACAAGCTGGATACCGCAGACGAACACGTGGCGGAGTTTGAAAGCATCATCACTTCCTTGAGCCATCTGGCGGAGAACACGGAAATCGATGAAGCCAAGATCCGGGAGCGTCAACGCGAGAAAGAGATCGTGAAGAAGCGTCTCTCCACGCTGCTTGCGTCGAGCCCGGAGGCAGCGCGGGCACTGGAGGAAGCGCTGCTGGAAATGAATGGCGAGCGCGGCAATCCCCGAAGCTTCGATCGCCTGGAAAGGCTTCTCGACAGCGAAGCCTATCGCCTGAGCTTCTGGCGGGTGGCGACGGACGAGATCAACTACCGGAGATTTTTCGATATCAACGACCTGGCCGCCATTCGCGTGGAGGACCCCGAAGTTTTCTCGCCGGTCCACGCGCTGATTTTCGATTTGGTGAGCCGCGGACACGTCACCGGACTTCGCGTGGACCATCCCGACGGCCTGCGCGAGCCGGAGAAATATTTCCGCAACTTGCAGGACTTGTCCAAAGCGCAGAGTGGTTTGGCCAAACGAAACGGCAACGGCAAGCGCAACGGGGCGGAGCGGACATTTTATATAGTGGCGGAAAAAATCCTGGAGGGAAATGAGCCGCTTCGCGCCGGCTGGGCGGTGGAAGGAACTACCGGTTATGACTTTCTGAACCTGGTGAACGGCCTATTCGTCGATCACTCCAAGCAGAGGGCCTTTGAGCAGCTTTACGCACGGTTTACGGGCCGGACCAGCGACTTCGGCGATCTGGTGTGCGACGCCAAGCGGCTTATCCTGCAAGTGGCCATGTCGAGCGAGCTGAACGTGCTGGCGCGGAGACTGGATCATATCTCCGAGCAGCACCGCTGGTATCGGGATTTTACGCTCGAGAATCTGCGTGACGCGCTGCGCGAAGTAGTGGCCGCGTTTCCGGTCTATAGAACCTACATTCGCGGCGACGACAAGGAAGCGGACGCGGAAGATCGCCGTCAAATCAACATCGCCATCCGCGAAGCGAAGCGCCGGAATCCGGCCGTCAACGAATCGGTTTTTGATTTTATCCAAAGCCTGTTGCTGCTGGAGCATCCGGAGGGGATTGACGACGTGCAGCGCGCCGAGCGGCAATCATTCGCCATGCGGTTTCAGCAATTGACTTCGCCGGTGATGGCCAAGGGCGTGGAGGATACCGCTTTTTATCGCTACTATCCGCTGACATCGTTGAATGAGGTGGGCGGCGGACCGGAGCGATTCGGGGTTTCGGTTACCGCCTTCCACCGTAGAAACCTGATCCGCGGGGAGCTGTGGCCAAACAGCATGAACGCCACCTCCACGCACGATACCAAGCGCGGAGAAGATGTCCGGGCGCGAATCAATGTGCTCTCCGAGATGCCTTTGGATTGGCATCGGGCAATTCGACGCTGGCAGCAGATGAACCAGCGCGCAAAGACGAAAGCCGGCGAGCTGATGTCCCCGGGTGCCAACGAAGAATATCTTCTTTATCAGACGCTGGTGGGAACCTGGCCGCTGCTGCCGATGAGCGCCGAAGAGCATGCCAGCTACGTGGAGCGCATCCAGCGCTACATGGAAAAAGCCTTGCATGAGGCCAAGGTCCACACCAGTTGGATCAATCCCAACGTCGAGTATGACCAGGCTGTGCAACGGTTCGTCGGAAGCATTTTGGATGCATCGCCCTCGAACGTTTTCCTCGAAGACTTCCGCCAGTTTCAAGCTTCCATCGCGAGAGCAGGCATCTGGAACTCCATTTCTCAGCTGCTGCTGAAAGCTGCGTCTCCCGGCATGCCGGATTTCTATCAGGGAAATGAGTTGTGGTGTTTCGACCTGGTGGATCCGGATAACCGGCGTCCCGTGGATTTTGAGCTGCGTCGCGGGATGCTCCAGAAGCTGCGCCAGCAGGCCGGGCAGGACCGGGCGGCGCTAACGGAGCGGCTGGCCCGGAGCCCCTGTGACGGGGCCATCAAGCTTTACGCCACCAGCGCCGCGCTGGGATTGCGACGGGACCATCGCGAGCTGTTTGCCCGCGGTTCTTATATTGCGCTAAACGCGATTGGAAGCCGCGCAAATCATGTAGTGGGATTCGCGCGACAGCTGGCGGGCAAGACCGTAATCGCGCTGGCCGGCAGATTTTTTCTGCGGCTGTTCAACGGGCATCCCGCGCCCACCGGCGATGTTTGGGGCAATACGGCTGTCGTTCTGCCGAAGAAACTGGGGAAGCCGCAGTTTCAAGACGTGCTAACCGGCCGGAATATATCGTTTGAACAGCGCGAGGAAGGCGCGGTGATCCCTCTCGCCCAGGCATTTTCCCATTGCCCAGCCGCTCTTCTGGTGAGCACGCCCGGGAGTGTAGATTAGTTCTGGATGGCACTGTGGCGGATGGCCTATGGCGCAAGGCCGCTTTCCGGCGGGGGCGTTCAATTCCGCGTATGGGCGCCCCAGGTTCGCGCCCTCGCCGTGAATCTGGACGGCGCCATATTTCCGATGACGCGTGAAGGAGAAGATTTCCATCTGCTGGCGTCCCACGCCCAGCCGGGCCAAACGTACACGCTGGTTTTGGATGACGCGAAGGAACGGCCCGATCCGGTTTCCCGATCGCAGCCCCAAGGCGTTCACGGGCCATCTGAAATTATCGATCCGGAAGGTTTTTCCTGGTCTGACCAGGATTGGAAAGGGATCGCTCTCGAGGAATACATCATCTATGAACTTCACACCGGGACATTTTCGTCCGAGGGGACGTTCGAGGGCGTGCTTCAGAAGATTCCTTATCTCAAAGAGCTGGGCATCACGGCGATCGAGCTGATGCCGGTGGCGGAGTTTCCCGGCTGCAGGAACTGGGGTTATGACGGCGTGGATCTTTTCGCTCCCCATTCCTGCTATGGTGGACCGGCCGGATTGAAAAAGCTGGTGAATGCGTGCCACGCGGCCGGTTTGGCGGTGATACTGGATGTCGTTTACAACCACGTCGGGCCGGAAGGAAACTATCTCGGCGAATTCGGCCCCTATTACACGGACCATTACCGGACCCCTTGGGGACAGGCCATCAACTTCGATGGACCCGGGAGCGACGGCGTACGGCAATTTTTCATCGACAACGCGCTGTTTTGGCTGACCGAATATCACGTGGATGCGTTGCGGCTGGACGCCATTCACGGCATTTACGACTTGGGCGTCCGCCACGTTCTGAGGGAGCTGGCTGACCGCTTCCATCAGCAGGCGGCTGAGCTCGGGCGCCACGCCTGGCTGATCGCGGAGAGCGACCTCAATGACGTTCGCGTGATCCAGCCAAGTGCGCAGGGAGGATATGGATTGGATGCGCAATGGAACGACGAATTCCATCACGCCCTCACCAGCTACTTGACCAATGCCCGGCGCGGATTTCTGGGCGGATTCGGAAGGCTGGCGGATATTCAGAAGGCCTTTTCAGAAGGCTTCGTGTATGACGGAAACTATTCGCACTACCGCCGGCGCCGGTTCGGGAGTTCGTCCAAAGATCTGGGCGGAGAAAAATTTGTAGTCTTCATTCAGAATCACGATCAGATCGCCAATACCAATCAAGGAACACGATTATCGCGGCTGGTTTCCCCGGACCAGTTCCAGCTGGCCACCACGCTGCTGCTCTGTTCGCCCTACCTTCCGTTGCTTTTCATGGGCCAGGAGTTTGCCGAGACCGCGCCATTTCTCTACTTCACCAGCCATATCGATGCAGCGCTCGCAAAGATGGTCACCGAGGGACGCCGGAGAGAATACAGCGAGTTCGCGCAGTCGGAGGAATTCTTCGACCCCCAGGCCGCGGCTACATTTGAAAAATCCAAAATTACCTGGCAGCTGCTCGAAGATCCGGGCCACCAAGCAATTCTTGGCTTGTATCGCGATTTAATGACCCTACGGAAGCGCTGGAGGTGCTTGTCGAACTGCCGCAAAGATCTGATGCGGGTGGAAATTGACGAAGAAAAGCAATTCCTCCGGATGGAGCGCAGCGACCCGGACGGTTCCCGCGCACTGCTGGTGTGCAACTTCGGGCCGGCTGCCGCGATGCCTGCGCCGCCGGTCTATTCGGAGCTAACGTTTGTCGCCGGGAGCAACGCCATCCTATATTTAGGCCGCGAATGAACGCAAATGAACGCGAATAAGAAGTTTGTACTTGCGTTCATTTGCGTTCATTCGCGGCCCGAAATCAGTGCCGGGACGCCAGCGGATAGGTACGGTCCCACAGGGCCATGCCGCCGATGCTCGGGCCTGAGATCACAATCTCTACTCGACGGTTTTGCTCGCGCCCGCTGGCGCTGGCGTTCGATACGATCGGCCGTGTCCCGCCCAGCCCCGCGGCCAGAACCGAGACGGCCGGCAGACCATTTCCTACAAGCGTTGCGCGTACTTCGCGCGCCCGGCGTTCGGAGGTCTCTCGTTGCTCGGCATCGCTGCCGTGGTCATCGGTGAAGCCTTCCACGTAGACCGTTAGATCGGGCCGTCTGGAGAGCATGCCGGCCACCAGGGCCAGCCGTTCCGAGGCGTTCCGCCGCAGGGTAAAGCCTGCGTCAAATGAGGAATCCGGCAGCACCACCATCAATCCGCGCGGCGTGTCCCTGGCTACTAGCACGCCATTCAATCGTTCCAGTAATTCCGCGCGGGCCTGGCGCTGTGCACCAGTGGGTTGCGGCGCCACCACCGGTACCGGCTGGGCTTCTATGGGGGGAGGTGGGGAGGGCCGAACTTCCAACTGTGCGGCTTGGACCTGGGCCTGTTCCGCAGCCGCTCGCTCCGCATCGGCTGCCTGCTGCGCCGCGATGGCTTCCTGTTGAGCCCGCTCGGCTTGCTTTTCGGCTCTATGGAGCGCCCGGCCTTCTTCTAATTGCTGCTCGCGTTGGCCGGAAAGGCGTTCCTCATTCTGGCGTTTGATGGCGATGGTTCTGGCGTCCTCCGCCGTCTGCGCGGCTTCGCGCGCGCGGGAAACAATCATGTGCGTGTCTTGCCTGCGAGCTTCCATGTTCTGCGCGTCTGCCAACAGGCCGTCGGCTTTGCTGATGGTCTCCGCCGCATACTGATCGGCTCCCACGGATCGGGCAATCTGGATGGCATTCTGTGCCTGATAAAGCTCCAGCACCGCCTCGTAGCGATCATAAGGCAGCTTTTCCTGCTCCACTCCCACGGTCCGCAACTGCGCCGGATTCACGGTCAGGGTATATTGTCCGCGCGGCAGCAGTTCATACTTGGCCAGCACCGGCTCAATCCGCCCTACCGTATCCGGGAGTATCACGTTTTCCATTACCACGACATTGCTCGGGGTGGTAACGGCATAATACGGTTCGGCGGTCACCATCAGTCCCAAAGCCTGCAGGTCGGTGGTGACGATTGTCTTGGCTTTGTCGGACGGCCCCACCAGGAGTTCTCCGAGATTTTTCGGGCGGCCTTCGGGCGTGATGGCCCACAAGACGTAGGTAAGATATTCGGGGCCGAAGCGCGTGGGGGCTTCCAGATGCTCGAACCTCGCATCGATCACCACGCGCCCCCGCTTGCTTTCCACGGTGGCCTCGCCTTTGGCCCTGGGAAGCAGCACTGTGCCTCGAAAGCCGATGACGGTTGGGCCACCGCGATGCTCGTAGTTCACCGCCGGCAGGGTGCGCGAAACCACGGTGACCCGGTAAATAGGTTGAGGATCCGGCTGGATAGGGGCCGTCTGGCACCAGGTTGGCCCCCCGATTGCCAGTAGCAAGGCTGCGCCTTTGAACATTACGCTACTCATTGCACTTCCTCCTTCCGATGTTGATTGCATCCCAATAACCGTTCGAATTAGCCCGTAATTTCATTGTTTTGGCAGGAAGTTACAGGTGGTGACAGAGGGTTGGCCGGAAATATTGACAGGAGGCCAAGGAAAACCAAGCTGTGCCGATAAGTACCAGGGGAGTAGGTGATGGTCAAAGAAGTGGGGCTGAACGAATCGTTCACTCACGATATTGTCGCGCTGCTGGAATCGTTCTCCGAGAAGGATACGGCGGGCAAACAGTCTTTGTCGCAATTGTTTGTGTCGGATCCACGGGCTTTTGCGGCCTCCGCTACGGCGGTGTTGGCGAAGAGCCAGCCGTCTCCGGGGGTCCGTTACCTGGTGCATCTGCTCATGAAGGGCAAGATGCTGCCGGCGAGTCTGTTGGATCCGCGAGTGACGGACCTACGGGCAGCCTTGGCGGCGCTCCAGGCTGTGACGGCGAACGGAACCAACCTGCAGCCGATGTTGGAATTGGCACTCAACAAGGTGTTGCTCGATCAGAGCAATCCTGAAAACAGCCAACGAATTCTCAGGCTGCTGGAGCTTCTGGCGGCAATTGCGCCGCCGACGTTTTGGAACTCTTTCCAGTTGGAGTTAATGGCGCATCCGGACCGGACGGTTCGCTCCAAGGCCGCGTTGCTGATCGGCCGCAGCTCCAAGAATGCCGCCTGGATCGGAAGGCGTTTTATGGACCGCGATGCCCGCGTGCAGGCCAGCGCGGTGGAGGCGCTGTGGTCGCTCGAAGCAGCGGAATCGCGTCCGCTGCTGCTGACCGCGTCGAAATCGAAACACAACCGCGTGGCCGCAAATGCCGTGCTGGGCCTGTATCGTATCGGGGACTTGAAGACGGTGCGGATTTTGCTCGACATGGCCCGTCAGCGCGAAGCGCCAGCCTTCCGGATATCAGCCCTATGGGTCATCGGCGAAAGCCAGGATCCACGGTTCCTCCCTTTCCTGATGGAGCAGTTCAAATCTTCGGATGGGAAAATACGTCTGGCGGTTACTCGGGCGTTGGGTTCCATACGGCGCCGGGAAAAGGCCAACGCGGAAGCCGGCGAAATCCAATTTCGCGTATCGCAGGCTCGCGCGGACAAAAACGGGCAACGGCGTTTCTCCCTGGTGCTATCCTCACAGCCCGCACGCGATCTCAGCGGGCTTACGCCCATGGACTTCGCGCTTTGGGAAGCGGGTGAATTGATAGAACAGTACGAAGTGAAGTTAACCGGAGCGCCGGCGGCGCTGGCGGCCGGCTTTATTGCGCCGCGGTTTATGTCCACCGACGATCCCTACGGGCAGGCCATTACCCTGGCGCTGAAGCGTTCGAGCGGCTCAAAACGCGCCGATGATGTGTGGCGGATCGACCGCTATTCCACGGAGCCCCCAAGCGATGGAGAGACTCCCGCAACATCTTTCTTGCCATACGATGATTCCCTGGCCACTCAGGAAGTGAAGATGCGGCACTGCTTCATTGCCTCAGCCGACATCTTGAGTAAGGTGATTGCCGCCGACGTACCCCGCGAACGAGTGGCGCCGGACCTGCTGGCAGCCCTACAGCGGCAATGTGAAGCCATCAGCAAACATGCCGGGAAGCGGCATGTGTTCGTATTTCTGCCCGAGGCCGTGGTAGTTGACGACAATCGCCTGAGCGCCCTCAAGAAATTGGTTACCAATGAGCGGATCGTATTGCACGGTTTTGCTCCCGGACTCTCTGGCGGCTGCGCGGCCATTCGCGACCTGTGCCTGTCCACCCCCGACGGCACGTTCAACGAGGTCTCGGCGGATGGACTTCCGGACACTTTGAGCGAAACCTACTCGTTACTGATGAACGCGTGTGAGATCAGCTATGAATTCCGGCCCGGCGAAGCTCAGACGGTAACGCTAAAAGTGTCCAGCCGCTTCGGATCCGGCCAGGTGGACGTTCCCTGGCAATCCGATGCACCAGCCGAGACGGCGGCGCCGGTGGAAGCAGTCGCGCCATAACTGCTACTTCGAATTGGCGTCTTTCTTGATCTTGCGCGAAGCCTCAGCGGCATCCTTACGCACTTCGTGCGCGGCTTCCCGTGCGTCCTGCTTCAGTTTTTGACCGGCTTCCTTGGCTTCGTGCTTCAATTCCTGCTGGGCCTCGCGCAATTTGCGTTTGGCCTGCTCATCGTCCCGGCGTGTGCACCCACAGCCGATCCAACACAATATCCCTACCGTCAGAATCATTGCCGCGCGCTTGATCACGCAGGTTGGACGCCGCTGCGTCAACAGTTGTTACCGTGAGGTACCGCGTAAAAACGACAGTAGGGAAAGACCTCGCCCCTAAACTGTTGAGACCAAGACGGGCATGCGTGGCAGGCGGCGTGCAGTTATCCGCCGCGTGCAGCTATCCTCTGTACCGCGGCGGCCCGTACCCAAATGGATTCTTCCTTCTGCCGCCACGTTTATAATTGCCGTTGCGGTTGCGATCGCAATCCCGTATTACCAGCTCTCGAAGCGCGTGGACCGGCAGCTTGCGGCAGGAGCGTTCCAGCATACCTTCACGTATTTCGCCGCGCCGGAAATGGTAACAGTCGGCGATCCGGTTTCCGCCCCGGATTTTGCCGTTTTGAAGCGCGCCGAGGCGCATTCCACCACGCCTGTGGAAATCAAGGTCTCGAATGGCGCCATTTCCTCCATCACGGATCTGAGCACCGGCCGCCCTGTTCTTCAAACTGAACTTCCCGCGCAGCCGCTGGTCAACATGTCGGATGCCGGACGCATCAAGCGGCTGATGGTGAAATATCCGGACATTCCGCCGGTGCTGGTCCACGCCATTGTTTCGGTGGAAGACAAGCGGTTTTTTGAGCACTCCGGGCTGGATCTTCTGCGAATAGCAAAAGCATCCTACGTGGATCTGCGGGAGCACCGTAAAGAGCAGGGGGCGTCCACCATATCCATGCAACTGGCCCGGAACCTGTGGCTGGATCACGACAAGAGCTGGAAGCGCAAAGTAACCGAGGCGCTCATCACGCTGCATCTTGAGCACAAGCTCTCAAAGCAGCAGATTTTCGAAGATTATTGCAACCTGGTGTACCTGGGCAATCAGGGCACTTTCAGCGTCAACGGTTTCGGCGAGGCGTCGCGAGTGTATTTCAACAAAGACATCCGCAAATTGAATCTAACCGAGGCCGCCACTCTGGCCGGGCTGATCCAGCGCCCCAGCCATCTGAATCCGTTCCATCATCCCGAGCGCGCGCTGGAACGGCGCAATGTAGTTTTGTCGTTGATGTACGACAACAAGTATCTGACCAAGGCGCAGCTTCGGGAGGCGATGGCGGCGCCGCTTGGTCTTGATCCAGGAACAGGCGAGGCGTCCGAGGCGGCGTATTTTCTGGACATCGCGGGCAATGAGGCGGCCAAGGACCTGGATGAGCGTCCCAGCGGATCGGCCAACGTTTACACCACCATCGATCCGCGGCTACAGCAGGCCGCGGAGCAAGCCATCGCCGACGGCATGCGGCTGGTGGATAAGGCGCTGGCCGCGCGCCATAAAACGGGTCAGGCAATCGGGAACAGGCCGCAAGTGGCTCTGATCGCGCTCGATCCACATACCGGGGAAGTGAAGGCTTTGTGCGGCGGCCGCGATTATGCCGCAAGCCAGCTGAACCGGGTGCTTTCGAAACGGCCGCCAGGTTCTGTGTTCAAGCCGTTCGTCTACGCGGCGGCGCTGAATACGGCCGTTGTCGGGGGGGCGCAGGTTCTAACCGAGGCGTCCACCGTGGATGATTCACCAACAACTTTTCAATTTGGGAATCAGACCTACAGCCCCAACAATTTCAGGGGCGATTTTCGCGGGACGGTCACACTCCGGGAAGCGTTGGCGCATTCGCTCAACGTGGCCACCGTGAAGGTGGGCGAGATGGTGGGGTTTGCGAACGTCGCGGCGCTGGCGCGGCACGCAGGTTTGAGCGATGTGAGTGCGACCCCGTCCCTCGCGCTGGGGGCATACCAAGCCACTCCGTTCGAACTGGCACGCGCTTATACGATATTTGCGAACAATGGCGTTCGTGTTGAGCCCGCGTTTATAGCGGCGATCAATGACCGGAATGGCATGGAACTATATCGGCATAATCCCGAGACGAAGCGGGTGCTTGATCCGCGGGTGGCATTTCTGATGGTGGATATGCTGCAGGAGGTGATGCGCAGTGGAACAGCCGCGGGAGTACGCGCGCGCGGATTCAGGCTGCCCGCCGCCGGAAAAACCGGGACGTCGCACGACGGCTGGTTCGCCGGGTTCACTTCGCAGCTGTTGTGCCTGGTCTGGGTGGGCTTCGACGACTATAGCGAATTGGGCCTGGAGGGCGCGCGCTCCGCCCTGCCCATCTGGACCGAATTCATGATGCAGGCTGCGCGCTATAAGCAATACGGGAATGCCAAGCCATTTGCGCCGGCGCCAGGAGTGGTCAACATGGGCGTGGATCTGGAGACCGGGGAAGCCTGTCCAGGCGGCGCCATGTCTTTTTTCATCGCCGGAACGGAGCCGTCAGCGCAATGCGCGCCGCGGGAAGTTGAAGTGGAGTTTACGCCGGATGGCGGAGCGGTGCAGCGCCAAGTGGTCGTGCAGCCGGTGGTGGATCGCCCGCCGGTTCAAAATTGAAGCTAGCCTCCGGCCAGCCCCTCGAAAATTCGCCATACTTGCGATTGAAATTCCACCAGTATGCGCAGGTCCACCAGCAGCGTAAGCAGGAGCGCGGCGCGCGGGCGGTCCCCGGCGGCCAATAGCAAAACGAATAACGGCGCGAAAGGCCGGCTGAAACCATAGGCGCTGGACCAGAAGCCCCTGGGGGTTATAGCCAATATCAGAAGGACAAACAGAACCAGGGCGACCCTCTGTGCCACGGGACGGACATATCGAAGCCTCACGATAGCCATCGCCGCGGCGGCGATGATACCAGCCAGCGCCAGTTCGTCGAGGATGCGCATAGCCGCCCGAAGCAGCGGCGGGAATTGAGGATAAGGAAGCGGGTGAAACACTCGCAGCAGAATCCCCACCTTCAGGTCCGGGATCATCCAGCTTGGCACCTGGTGCCCCCCGCCAGCCGGTAGAGTCAGGTGAAGATAGCCGTACCAGCAGAGCGCGGGCAGCGCTGCCGTGGCCCAGATGGCCGCTTTGCGCGACTCTCGCTGATAAAGACTGGCGATGACGCATGCCGCCGGCAACAACAGGCCGGTTTCGCGCACCAGTCCCGCTGCTGCCAGAATCAACCACAGTGCGGACATGCGGCCGGTGATGAGGTGCCAGGCAAATCCGGCAGCCAACGCGGCGATGGCAACGTCCACCGTCATGGAATCCACGGCGACCAGCACCGGCGGCACAGCCAGGAAACACAGCCCCCACGCGGGACTGCGCCCTTGGAACATGAAGATCAACGACAACCAGTAAGTACCGGCAAAAATGAAGGCCAAGATCACCACAACATAAGAGCCGACGATGAGCCGCGGACGTCCGGCAGCCAGCGCCCAGGCCGCCGCGGGAACCAGAATGCGGCGTGCGCGCAGAAGAGGAGCGTCAAAATAGGAGGCTGCGCCATGGCGCAGCAGGGGATCGTGGGCCAGGATGAGATAGTACTGGCCGTCATAGCCGTGCGGGTCCGGGTTCCGGTACGCACCCTCGGCCACCGCGTCCGGGAGCTTGGTTTTGGATCCAATGCGGAACAGGCCGGTCCAGTTGCCCTGATAGTTCACCCGAACGGTTATGGCCTGCCAGGCCAGCACGGCGAGAACGGCAAGCAAGGCGCAGGACAGGGCGCGTGTTATGTTCTTGCGGTCAACTATCGCCGGTGCCAAGTTAGAGGATAGAATAAAACCCGGCACGGAAAGCTTTTTTTGCGTTTTCCGCACGTTTCGATACGCACGCAACATGCTAGATTAGAGGATCGGTGGCCACTCGCATCACAGCGCGCATCTCTGTCGTTATCCCTGTGTTTAATGGCGCTCGAACGCTGCCGGTGTGCCTGGGAGCAGTGGCGAACTCCCGCTATCCCGCAGCCGAATGCTGGGTGATTGACGATGGTTCAACCGACGGGTCAGCGTTGCTGGCGCAGCGGATGGGAGCAACGGTTCTCTCCACCGGCGGCCGCTCGGGACCGGCCGCGGCCAGAAACATCGGAGCACGCCGCGCCACGGGAGACCTGCTGTTGTTTCTGGATGCGGACGTCGCCGTGCACCCGGATGCGATCGGACGAATCGCGGAAAGGTTCGAATCGGAGCCGGACCTGGATGCCTTGATCGGCGCTTATGACGATGCGCCTGCCGGCGCGGGCTTGGTCTCGCAATTTAAGAATTTGATGCATGCGTACGTGCATCGCAACGGAAACCGCCGGGCCTTCAGTTTCTGGTGCGGCTGCGGCGCGGTAAAACGGGCGGTGTTCCTAGGGCAGGGCGGCCTGGACGAATCCTACCGCCGGCCTTCCATCGAGGATATTGAATTTGGCTTTCGCATGCTGCAATCCGGACGGAGCCTGGCGCTGGATCCCCAGATTCAATGCAAACACTTGAAGGTCTGGACGCTCGGGAACCTGGTGCGCACCGATGTCCTCGAACGCGGTATTCCGTGGACCGAGCTGATCTTACGGACTCGCTTTCTTCCAGATGATTTAAATCTGCGCTGGAGTCAGCGTGTTTCGGTGATTTTGTCATCATTCGTGATTCTCGGGGCCGGCTTGGAAGCCGGTAAAATTCTGAACGGTGGGTCGCTCTTTTCGGCATCCATGGGTGCGGCCGGAATCCTGCTGTGTCTAGGAGCCATCGGCTTCCTGAATCGCGCTTTTTACCGGTACCTCGCCTCGCGCAAAGGTTGGTGGTTTGCGCTGCGGGCGATTTGGCTGCACATCCTTTATTTCGTTTATAGTGGCGCTGCTTTCGCGTTTGGCGCCGGGAAGTATGCGTTCCGCGCCGTCGTGCCAGGATCGCCGAGAGAGGCTTCGCTCGGCGAATTTTGTGAAGCCGGAGAGAGGACCGCTGCTGATGGCGCGCGAAACGAACGGCTCTAGCCCGAACCTGCGGCACGCGGCCAGGCAGGCCGACGTCACTGAGGCCGATGTCATTATTCTGGGAGCCGGCCCCGCCGGCCTGACCGCCGCTTACGAGCTTTCGAGCCGCGGCGTGTCTTCCATCGTTCTGGAGCGCGATTCCGTGGTAGGCGGTCTGGCTAAGACGGTGGACTATAAAGGTCATCTGTTCGACCTGGGCGGGCACCGATTCTATACGAAAATCGCGTTGATCGAGCGCATATGGCGGGACGTTTTGGGAACCGATTTCCTGGCACGCCCGCGGTTGTCGCGGATCTACTATCGCTCCCGATTCTTCAATTATCCGCTGGATCCCGCGGACGTGATCCGCGGTTTGGGGCCGCTCGAAATTCTGATGTGCGGCCTGAGTTTCCTCCGATCTCACGTTTTCCCGCAAAAGCCGGAGACCAATCTGGCTGCCTGGGTTTCTAATCGTTTCGGACGCCGGCTCTTCGAGATGTTCTTCGAAAGCTATACCGAAAAAGTGTGGGGCATCCCTTGCACCGAAATCAGCTCGGATTGGGCCGCGGAACGCATTCGAGGATTATCCTTTCCGGCGCTGGTAAAACACGTCTTCCATGGCCAGCGCGGCCGCGGCAAAAACGCTATCCGGACACTCATTCGCGAGTTCCACTATCCGCGGCGCGGCCCAGGAATGATGTGGACGCGGATGCAGGAAATTCTGGAGCAACGCGGATCGCGCGTGATCGTTAACACTGCGGTGCAAAAGATTCTGTGGGAGGATGGCCGCATTACCGGGATACTGGCCGGAGACCAGCTCTATCAGGGAAAGCACTTCATCAGCAGCCTGGCGATCCGGGATTTCGTCGGGATGATGGATCCGGCTCCGCGGCCGGAGGTGCTCAGCGCCGCGATGGATTTCCACTATCGCGATTTTATTACCGTCGGTTTGATTGTTCGCGGAGCGAATCTGTTCCCGGACAATTGGATCTACATCCATGAACCGGCGGTGAAAGTGGGCCGCATCCAGAACTACACCAATTGGAGCCGGGAAATGAGCCCCGATCCAAACCAGACCAGCAGCCTGGGGATGGAGTACTTCTGTTTTGAAAACGACGCGCTGTGGCGCGCCCCCGACGACGAGTTGCTGGCGCTGGCGCGGCGCGAACTGGCTTCTCTCGGATTGGTGAAACCGGAAGATATTCTGGACGGTAAGGTGGTGCGCGTTTCGAAAGCTTATCCGGTTTATGACGGGGCCTACCGGCAGTTGCTCGAAGTGGTGCGCCAATTCGTGAGTACCGTGCCGAACCTTCAACTGGTGGGCCGCAACGGGATGCATCGCTACAACAACCAGGATCATTCCATGCTCACGGCGCTGATGGCCGCGCGAAACATTTTAGGGGAAAATTTCGATCTGTGGCAGATGCACGGCGATACCGAGTATCTGGAAGACGGATTGGCTCTGGACGATGCCGAAATTTTGAAGCTCGAATCGCAAGAGGCGCCGCGAGATAGAGCGCTCAAGATCGCTGTCGGCGCCGAATAGGCGGCCAACGCACCACGACGAAATGCCCGCACCACCGATCTTCATTATCCCGCCATCCCACGCTCGCGATCTTCCCGGAAACGCAATTTCATCTGCTGGTGTATCTTCGGTAACGTTGATTCTCTGAAGCAGGAATGGCTTGGGGCGCTCGAGAAACTTCGCGGGCTTGCTCCGCTCCAGGTAACGCACGTTGAAAGACTGGCGCGTTCCAATATGAATCGCTACTTCGCGCGGCTGGATTATGAGCGGGCGCGTTATGCCAGCGGCCTCGAACATCTGGGCGAGGGCTTCCGCATGGCTCCGCTGGCGTTCCTGGCCGATTCGAGAAACTGGCTGACGGCCGCTGCTTGTTGCACCGGTCTCGCTTTGCCGGCGCGCCTGCATAGAAAGCTGGAGCGGCTGGCGGGATTGCGCCGCTGACCTTGCGCCTTCCCAGGCGTGCTTACAAAAGTTGACACGACAGGTGAAACTCGGGGCACGGAATCCGGGTTCTACTTCTTCCTAGGGGACAATGTCTTTTACCCGCGTTCTTGCGATTTTGACGATTGGTTCGACCTCTCTATTGATTGCGCAGCAGCCCGCTCCGTCGCCTCCGGTGGCGCCTGTACCCGCGCCCGCGCCTGCGTCCGCGCCTGCCCCCACAGTCGAGACGCCCAATCCCGACCAGGCTTGGTCTATCGAGTTGTTCTACTGGTTGACGAGGGCGAATCCGACAGAGATTGGCGGCGCGGGGGCCACCGATTACGAGACGGTGGGTTCAATCGGGCCGAGCCAAGGCTCGCCTGGCTTGGAGACCAGCCTGCCGTTGACCGCGAATGACGTGCTACAGTTTTCGTTTTTTCAGATGCGGGGACACGGCGCCTCCATCGCATCCCAAGCGTTGGACGTGTACGGGAGCAGCTTTCCCGCCGGCGAATATTTGACCAATCAATATAGAGTACGGTCCGCGAAAGTATCGTTCGAAGATTTCCTCTATCCTTATCCCAACCATACCGCCAAGCTGCGTTTCAAAACGCTGTGGGAAGCTCAGTACGTGCAGATCACTTCGAGGACCGATGCACCGCTCGATACCACTACCGACAGCACCACCGGCATTGTCTCCTATCCGAGTACCACGGGCAGCCATCAGGTGTTTCTGCCGACGTTCGGCGCCTCAATGCAATATGCGGCATCCAGCCGTCTGAGCGTGGAGGTAAGAGCGTCGGCGTTTGGCATCCCGCATCACACGGACCTGGTGGACAGCGAGGCTTCCGCGGCCTACCGGATCGGACCTGTGCAAATAGTGGCGGGCGGAAGATTCTTTGAGTTCAAAACGTCGCCGCAGGGTGAAGAGTACTACAGGAGCACGATCTTCGGGGCGTTGGTTGGGCTGCGATATACGGTCCGGTAAATGGCATATCATAAGCTGTGAGCCGTTAGACCGGGCAGGTTCTCGCGCTCCAAGGAACGACATGTTGAAACGTCTGCGCTGGAGCGTCTACCTGGCACAGCGCGTGGCCGGCGCTCGCCGGACAGACTTATGCGATGCGGATGATCTGCTAAAACGGCAGGAGAGCAACCTCCGGCGCATGGTGCAACATGCGTACTCCACGGTTCCTTTCTATTCGGAAGCAATGAAGCGCCGCGGCCTCACGCCGGCGGACATTCGAACCGCGGAAGATCTCGGGAAGCTGCCCCTGGTAGAAAAGAGCCTGCTGCAAAAGGACCCGGAGTATTTTCTTAGCCGCTCAGTCCGGCGCAGCGATTGCCTGCAGTTGCGTAGTTCGGGCAGCACCGGCACGCCCAAGATCATCTGGCACGATCCCGCGGCGGTATTCCAGAATGCTGCCCATGGTGAAAGAGACCGTGCGGCCATCTGGAAGAAGATCGGACGCTGGACAGGGTATCGCGAAACCGTGATTGTCGCGCCGATTGACGCCAGTCAACTGGCGGTGCAATCGTTTGTCCGGTCGAACGCCCTGTTTCCTGGACGCCTTCGAGTGCAGCGCCAATATCTGTATCTCTCCGATCCGCCGGAAGAGAATCTCCGCGCCATGAACGAGTTTAAGCCGGACTTGCTCTATTCATACGGATCGTACGTGGAAATGCTGTACCAGTGCTTCAGCCGCGGAGACGTGGCCTGGCATCTGCCAAAAGCAATTCTATTCAGTTCGGACCGTTTGTCGCCCTCCATCCGTTCGCTGCTCACCAAGGAGCTGGGCATTTCCGTGTTTTCGATTTATGGCGCGGTGGAAGCGCTCAAGATCGGCTTCGAATGCGGCGAACAAACGGGCTACCACTTGAATTCCGATCTATATCCGGTGCGGGTTGTAGATGATGATGGTGTGCCGGCAAGCGAGGGCGAGGCTGGGCAGGTAGTGGTCTCGAACCTGGTCAATCGCGCCACGGTTCTACTCAATTACCGGTTGGGCGATCTCGCCGGTTACATCGGCGGCGCTTGCCCGTGCGGGCTGTCGTTGCCGCTGCTCACTGCACCGATCGGCCGCATTGACGACGTGATTGAACTTGAAAACGGCGCGGTGGTGCATCCCATGGCGCTCCGTGAAATCTGTCTGCGGCATTCCCACATCCTGCAATATCAAATCCGGCAAGTTGCCGCCAGCCGCTTTCTTGTTTCGCTCATCGCCGGCAGAGAGGCCGATATCCCCAATCTGGAATCCGCGATCCGCGCCGGTTTTGAGCGACGCTTCGGGGATGGCGTCAGCGCGGAAGTCCGCTGCGTGCAGCAGCTCGACCGGAACCCGTCCGGAAAGACTCCTACGGTCATCTCACTCGCGAAGCAGGTAAAGAGTGCTCTCTAAGGTCTGGCGCACCGGGCGCGTCTTTTTGGAAGCGATGGCCGAGCGGCGTGCTCCCTACCGCAGCGCCGCTCGCTTGCGCGAGATCCAAAACAGGCGGGTGAGGGAGATGATCCGCCATGCCTTTGAAACAGTGCCGTATTACCGCGATCATATGCGGGAAAAGGGCCTCAAACCGGAAGACTTCCAGACGGCCGAGGATCTGGCGCAGCTCCCTATGGTGGACCGCAGTTTCGTAAAGGAAAATAACGCCCTGTTCCGCTCCTCCCGATTCCCGGACGAACTCTGCACCAGGCTTGAGAGCGGCAGCGGGAGCACCACATTTTGGGATATTGCCGCTGGCGTGAAGAGGCTCTCCATTGCCGAACGCGACCGCGTGATCTGGCTAAAACTCGCCGCCCCGCGCGGCCCGATGCGCCAAGTGTTTCTTCTTCCCGACACTAGCTCTTCCCGGAAAATCCGGAAGTTCTTCGACACCCAGGTAATGACGCCGCGATTCCTGGTGGCCAGATTTTACGTCGATCCGAAGCTGCCTTTTGACGCCGTTGCGAAGCAAATTGAACAGTTGCGTCCCGACGTGGTCTTCTCTTATGGCTCCTACCTGGAGGAGTTCAGCCGCTACCTGCGAAATCACCGCCAGTCCGGCGGAATGCCGAAGCTATGGGTGTACGGCGCGGACACATTGACGGAACCGTGGCGGGAGATCGTTCAGAGGGAAATGAACTGCCACGTGATTGCCCATTATTCCTCCACCGAATGCGGCCGTATCGGCTTCGAGTGCGAACAGCAGCAAGGCTATCACCTAAACATCGATGTCTGTCACGTGCGGACCGTTCGCGAGGATGGCTCGAACTGCGCGGATGGTGAAGTTGGCCAGGTGGTTGTCTCGAATCTCCTCAACCGCGCGACGGTTCTTCTGAATTATCTGCAGGGCGATCTGGCGGAGTTTACCGCCAAAGCGTGTGAGTGCGGCCGCACGCTGCCCAGGCTCATCCGCTTATACGGACGAGTCAGTGATGTGATTGTGATGGCGGATGGCCACAAGCTCCCTTCCACCGTGCTGCTGGGCCACCTGGCGCTGCAGCTGCAGTCTCCTCTCCAGTTTCAGATCCAATGCTTAACCCCGGGACGCGTCCTGTTCCGCGTGGCGCTTTCGGCGCGGACAGACCCGAATGCATTTCAGCGCGCGCTGATAGACCGCTTCAATAGCGTGTACGGCAATCGAGCCTCGGCCGAAGTCCGGTTTGTGTCCACCATACCCCGCTTGCCCCGGGGCAAATTCGAGATTGTGGCTCCTCCGGAAATGTCCTCTTCCGAATAATGCATCCTGGTCAAGATACGTATTGGCCGGATTTCGGAGAGAAGTTCGACAGATCAGTCGCTAACCCCATCTGGCGCCGCTACTCCGACAGCCTGGTGCGCGATTGGATCGTCAAACATCTGCCGGCAGCGCCTTTGACCACAGTTTTGAAAACCGATCTCTTTGAGGAGGCGGTGGGCGCAGGCACTTATCCGCTGCTCGAATCCGTATCGGAACACGTGTTTGCGATAGACCTGTCGGCGTCAGTTTGCCGCCGGGCAGTGTGCCGGTACAAAGATCTTTTTGTATCGGTCTCCGACGTACGGCAGCTCGCTTTTCGGCCCGCGAGCTTTGACCTCATCGTCTCAATTTCCACCCTGGACCACTTTGAAAACCAGCGGCACATCCAGGCCGCGCTGGATCAGCTTTTTTCGGCGTTGAAACCCGGAGGCGTGCTTTTAGTGACCCTCGACAATCCGGCAAACCCGGTGGTACGGTTTCGAAATGCAATGCCGTGGAGGGTTCTCAAAAGGCTCGGCCTGGTGCCATATCCCACCGGCGCGACAATGAAGGCCGAAGAGTTTCAGAAGCTGCTGGAACGCACCGGCTTCCAGGTCTCGGCCGCTACCACGCTGCTGCACGTGCCGCGATCCGCGGCCGTCCTGATGGCTCGCCTGCTTTCGCACCTGCCTGGCTCCGGGCCGTCGAGTTGGTTTTCGAAGTGTGCCCGCATGTTCGAGGCGCTGGGGCAGTTACGTAGTGCGCCTTTCACCGGTTATTACACCGCGTTCCAGGCTCAGCGGCCCGCGAACGGCAGCAGCACCTGATCTTCAAAGTAGCGCCGCGAAAACGGAGCCATCAGGCGCCTGGGAATCCATCCCCGCTGATAAGCCGTCAGGCCGAGTTGTTTTACGCTGGCCACGGCGCCGGAGTTCGGCAAGTTTTGCTGTTCGTGCCTGGCCAGGCTTCTTGGCTTCATTATCTCGCTGAGCGTCTGCGCGCCGGCGGTAGGCTGATCCAGCAACCATTGGACGTGATGGCGCAAGCGGCGATCCATAAAAGCCTCGATCTCAGCGTCGCTCAAACCTGCGAACTCCATGGTCTCGCCCAACGTGCCGCCGCAGTTGGTCAACCAATACGGCAGGCAAAGAATGCCGCGGCTGGTCATTAGAGCTTCGGCTTCGTCGTCATACGGTTGATTCGCCGCCGGAGCGACCATCCGCGCCTGAAATAAACCGGCACGCTCCGTGCTGATGGAATTGTGACGCGCCGATGGACAGAGAATATCAACTGGAACGCCAAAGAGCTTCTCCCTCGGCCCCAGGAATTCCGGATATTCCAGAACGAACCTGCTGCCCTGCTGCTGGTACGAACGGACGAGGTCCTCCACCGGCAAGCCATCGGCACGCAGCAGCGCGCCATGGGACGTGGAGATGGCCACAACGCGGGCTGAGGCCGAAGCGAACAGCACGGCCAGCGCGGAACCCACTTTTCCAAAACCTTCAATGCTGATCCGGGCGCCGGCCAGCGGCAGGCCGATCCGATGGGCCGCGTGCAGCGCCCCATAGAATGTCGAAAGCGCCGTGAAATAGCCGGAGCGTGTGCCCTGCAGCTCCCGGGCATGAACCGGCACGCCGAGTTTCAGCAGCACTCGACGAACCATCTCGTTCGAGGTGCCCATGTCGGGTCCGGGCACAAAAGTTCGCTGGCGCAGCACGGGTTTGAGCGCTTCAAGAAACTCAGTGAGCGCCGCCTCCCGTTCTTGTTCCGGAGCGTCGGGGTCCGCGCGGATCCCCGCTTTGGCGCCACCCTGCGGCAATCCCAGCAGGCCGAACTTCAGGGTCATCCCTTCCGCCAGGATTTGCACTTCTTCCTCGGAGATATCCTTGGCCATGCGGACACCGCCTCGGGACGTGCCGGCGAACAGGGAATGAATCACCAGATATCCAAGCGGCGCGTCTTGTTTCGAGACCTGGTAATGGATCTCGCGGCCGAGCGTGCGGTGTTTCACTGTTATGAGTTGGTTCGGCATCCCGGCGTGGATTGGTAGGCGCGGCTGGACTCGAACCAGCGACCCTCAGCTTAGAAGGCTGATGCTCTATCCACCTGAGCTACGCGCCCGTAGAATCAATGATTTACACGGACTCTGATGAAATTAGAGCTTCAGTCCACGAGTTTCTGCAAGAACGAAGATGGCTCCAAAATCTTACTCCCAGAACTCTATCATGGCACGCCCACAGTCTCAAGATGTTCGCTGGTTGCCTGGATAATCCTGACAAAGCAAAAGTACGAATCGGTGAGCTGAGACAACGCGGAGTGGCAGCGATCTCGGTTAACACCTACCTGCGATCTGTCAACGCCTTTTGGCGCTGGCAAAAAAAGGAATGGCGGATTCCTCGGTTAAAAGAAGAGCAGAAGATTCTAGCCACGTTTTCCCCGGATCACGTAGGCAAACTCATACACTGGAAGGCCGTCGGACGTAACCAAACCCGAGTGCGTGTTGCGGCCCTTACCGCCCTGGACACCGGTCTGCGAGTGAACGAGTTGCTCTGTCTTACGCGCCAGGATGTGGACCTTGAAAACCTGGTGCTTCGGGTCAAAGGAAAGGGCAATAAGCACAGACTTGTACCAATGAGCATTGAGCTCCGCAAGTTGCTCTACCGGCACTTGGCCCTGCAAAAACATGCCATCGTCTTTTGCACTCGCGACGGCTATAAGCTCACCCAACGAAATCTCCTGCGTGATTTCAAGGTCGGCTGTGAAAAACTGGGCATCGTAGGTGTTCGCTGTTCCTTCCATACTCTGCGGCATACGTTTGCCGTGGGATACCTTCGGGCTGGTGGAAACCTTTTCTACTTGTCTAGAATTTGGGTCATACGAGTGTTAAGACCACCGAGAAGTACCTCCAGAGTCTTGGTGTGGAGGATCTACGGGCGGTGCATGATCGGTTGACGCTGTTGAATCCGGGACGATCGTGACAGTAAGACATCTGGCTCCTCGCCAACGATCCGACAAAGCTCACCGACGTGGCAGACGTGATCCGCACTTGGGTGAACATGAGCTTGTGAGTTCTACTGCGGCTCGCCATCGACGTGCGAAGGCTCAGGGCTGGGGTTGATCGGGAAGTGGGGAGGTTGCGGAGGGGGTAACCCGGCAGGTGGTTTCAGATGTCCACCGGTGTTTAGGGTATCGGATTTGTCTTTGCAGAGCCAGCTAGTTCCACTTCGACCGGGGCAGTGTTGTTTTCAAAGGTATTAGAACCCGAATGATATATGCAAAACGCATCGAATATGGAATCATTCCAGCTTGCCGGAATCTGGAAGTCCAATTGGTACACGCCGACCAGTCCAGGTGCGAGACCGGCGAAAGGAACATCAATTTCAGTGGCGGAGTCTAGGTTCGCAGTTGCTCCCGTTGCCACCCACTGACATGGCGTGGTGATCCGATAGAGGCGATCGCTTGGCGTCGGCTGTCCTGTAGCGACCGTCCCATCGACTGGCCCCCAGCCGCTTCCATAGAAATGAATGATCTCTCCAGGCTGTGCAGGATTATCCTGAGTAATCGGTCCAGACCAGTCTTGATGGATTCCGTAATTTAGCAGACCCACGTAGGACACGAGCGACCCAGATAGCGAAATACTCCCGATGGGACCCACTGGTAGGACGGCTGGGGACAGGTCTTGGACCGGTACATCGAGCTGTCTTTCCCAGAGGGGTTCACTGCCCCTGAGTGCGGATTCCGACGAAGAAAATCGCTCATTCCGAGCTGAAGACGATCAGTGCATCGCCGAGCGACGCTGGCAAAAGTATTGTGCGGCAGGTGATCGTCATGAGTCAAGAAAAAGGTTGGGGATACAGGCAACATCATTTCGTTTCTGTTGCCGCGGATGGTTCTGCCGGCGCAAAGTTTGCGTGAGCACGCCATTGGCTTTCCATCTTGCGGACCCTGGCGGCGAGATAGCGCCAGTAATTCAAGTTGAGTTCCATGGCGGCAACTTCCTGAACCAGCCCAGCGAAGTATTGCAGGCTGGTGATGGGCGATCCGCCCGGATGATTGAACAGCGCGACGTATTTGCGGGCACAGCCCAGCAGAATCGTGCGCTGGATCTGATCGAGCGCCATGCCGGCCCGATACCAATCCGCCGCCAGTTTCTCATCCGCCGCTGAGAACGTCGAGCTGACGCAAGCAGGCTCCAGAAACAAGCCACGAACACGCGTTACAAACAGCGCCTGCTCGGGATCTTCTAGCGAGGCCGGCTGCTGTTTTTCGTAGGGCCAGAAGCGATCGCGGATTTCGATGCGCCCCACTTCGTGCTGATTGGCTGCCCGGTAGATTTGGCTCACTTGGGTTCTGTGTAACTCCTCCAGGTAGCTGGTCAGCGAGCGTGTGCTGTGGCCGGTGGCCCGAGCCAGTTCCGCCATGCGGAAGCGCAACTGCGCCGTGCGGCGGTCGGCGTGGAGGCACACATAAACGTAGATCTTGAAGGCGCCATCGGAAAGCACGGTCAGCGCTTCTTTCATTTCGCATCCGGCGGCGAAGAAACCGGAGGGATGCTTCAGCGTCAAGCGGAACTCGCTCATGCTCCCTCCTTGCCGCCGCGCTTTTTGCGCATCGAATCGCCCTTGAGCTCGATGCGGTGAGCGTTGTGGACCAAGCGATCCAAGATGCTGTCGGCTGTGGTCGGATCGCCGATCTGGGCGTGCCAGTTCGCCACTGGCACCTGCGAAGTCAAAATCGTGGAACGCGTCTGATAGCGGTCATCGCAGATCTCCAGAAAATCCCGGCGCTCGATTTCAGCCATCGGAGTCATGGCCCAGTCGTCGATCACCAACACGTCGGTCAGAGCCAGGCGGCGCAGCAGACGGCCGAAGCTGCCGTCGGCGTGGGCCAGCGCCAGTTCGCGAAACAGTTGTCCGGCGCGGGCGTAGTAAGCCGTGAAGCCATCGCGGCAAGCTTTGTGCGCCAGGGCGGCTGCCAGCCAGCTTTTCCCCACGCCGGTAGCGCCCATCAGAAAGATGTTCTGATGTTGTTTCACCCACTCGGACTCGGCGGCCAGACTGCGTAGCAACGAGCGGTCCAGACCACGCGGGGTTTGGTAGTCGATGTCTTCTACCGAGGCGGTGCTCCTCAAGCGTGAGTTGCGCAAGCGCCGGGTCAGGGCGCGGTCTTCTTTCCAGCTCCACTGGCGGTCGACCAGCAGACCGAAACGTTCTTCGAAACTCAGTCCTCCCAGGTCGGGTTGTTCCAGTTGCTGGCGGAAGGCATCGGCCATGCCGTTCAAACGCATGACGTAGAGTTTGTGCAGAGTTTGTTGATTGAGCATGCGGATTCCTTTACTGGAGAGTGGAGTCGAAGTACGCCGCGCCACGAATGTTGTCGTGCAGCATGGCCGGTGGCGGAGTTTCCGGAACGGGTAGAGGTTGATTCTCGAGATGGTGGTCGAGGATGGATTGGACGCTATGGAGCGAGTAGGCGCGGAAGTGCAAAGCTCGGCCAGCGGCCGCTTCCAGACGCTCCCTGGTATATTTGCCGGTTAGACGCACCAGGCCGAGACAGGAGCGATATCCCATTTCCGGATGCGGCTTGGCGGCCAGGATCTGGCGGAACAGTTCCGCAGTGTTCGGCCCGGCGGCGTCGGCCCAGCTCAATAAACGCGATGGCGTCCACTCCAGATACTGTTGATGCGCCTTGGGCCGATGCTCTGCAATGCGTGGTGGCGTGATCGGCCACAAAGCTGCGCGCGTGACTGGCCACTCGTAGGCCGCGGTGAAAAATCTCCACCGTGGCGGCGGTGACGCGGATGTCCACCTGCTGGCCGGCCAGTTGGTAGGGGACGCTGTAGAAGTGCCCCTCAGCCGGGACATGATAATCCAGTTCGACCTTCAGCTTGCGCCACTGGCCAATCTCGTAGCGTTCGGCCGGTAGCGGACGAAGAGCGGGTTGGTCGAGCGCGGCGAACAGACTCGCTCGTGTACCCTCGCGCTTGCGGAATGGTTTTTGATTGAGCCGAACCAGCAGTTCCCCGATTGCCTGGTTGACCTCGCCGAGACTGAAGAATGTGTGTTTGCGCAGGGCCGCCACGATCCAGCGCTGAACTACCTGAACCGCATTTTCCGCTTTAGCTTTGTCCCGTGGTTTTCTCGGCCGCGCCGGCAAAACTGCCACGCCATAGTGGGCAGCCATTTCGCTGTAAGTCGGGTTGAGATCGGGTTCGTAGCGGCAGGCTTTGGTGACGCCGGTTTTCAGGTTATCCGGCACTACCAGCATCGGAAGGCCGCCAAAATATTCCAGGGCGCGGATATGCGAGCCGATCCAACAGGGCAACTCCTGACTCCAGGTGGCCTCGGCGAAGGTGTAACTGCTGACGCCCAGGGCGGCCACAAAGATCGCGGCCTGGTGGATCTCGCCGGTGGCGCGGTTGTGGATGGGAATGCCGGCGCCGGCATAATCGACAAACATCTTTTCGCCGGGCTGGTGCTGCTGGCGCAGGGTGAGATTCTGCGCCCGTGCCCACTCCCGGTACAGGTCGCAGAAGCGGCTGATATGTGATCGATCACATATCAGCCGATATGTTGCGGCGAAAAATATGTTACGGATCTGAGACTAGGCCAAGAAAACGGCTGTTTTGCCGGCCCAATCCAAAACATAACTTTCTTGACGACCGTGGCTTACAGGGCTTTCAGAAACGCCATAAGTGACGGTAGCGCGCGTTGCAGGGGCGGAGACTTCACACCGGTGATATCGACGCTGGCCAACGCCCTGGCCTTCATCTCCATGTCGACCTCGGCATAGATGTGCGTCGTATCCAGCGATACGTGGCCGAGCCAAGCGCGAATGGTATTGATGTCGACGCCCGCGCGCAGCAGATGAACGGCCGTCGTGTGTCGTATCGTGTGTGGGCTTACGCGTTTGGTGGCCAGAGATGGCACCGACCGGCTCGCCAGATCGCCGTACTGCGTCACAACACGGTGTATCCCGAAGCGGGTCAGTGGCTGGTTGACGCGATTCAGGAAGACCGCCTCGGCCTGATCTCGAGCGCCAGCCAAACGAGACAATGAGATGACCGTGGTCGGCCACAAAGGACAGGTCCGGAACTTGTTTCCTTTTCCGTGCAGTCGCACTGACGAGGGTACGCCCAACTGCAAATTGGCAATGGTCAATCTCGCCACCTCATCGGCACGCGCGCCACTGTTATACAGGAAGAGAAGTAGAGCGTGGTCGCGTGCTCCGAGATCTGTGCGCCGATCCGGCTGATTCAACAATGCGTCCATCTCGGCCTTTTCGAGATACTCTATCACGGTCTTAGCTGTCTTTTTGAACGGCACGGCTCGTACTTCGGCACACCAGGCAACGTGAACAGGGGAACGCATGCCAATGAAACGAGCCAGCGAGTGGATGGTGGCGAGCCTTTGGTTGCGGGTGACGCCACTGCACTGACGGTCATGTTCCAGGTGTTCAAGGAACGTGCGAACGATCGCCGGCGTCAGGTCTTCCACGGTCATGCGATCGATAGCGACACAACCGTGTTTGCAGGCGAATGGTAACAGCAGCATCAATGTGTCGCGATAGCTGGCCTGAGTGTTTCGGGAAAGATTGCGTTCGGCCACCAGATGCTCCAGAAGAAAGCGTCGGATCCAGGGCCCCAGGATGTTCTCATGCTTCATGATCGGCCCCCATTGCGTACTGGGCAAAGCGATGGCTGGCCGCTTGCAGAAGGTCGGGAGTCATCTGCAGATAACGTTGGGTTGAACGGATATTGATGTGGCCAAGGTAGGTCGCGAGTTGCGGGAGCAATCGCTGAACGTCCTGGCCGGCGCGATACCATGCGATCAGCCGATGCACAGCCGCCGTGTGGCGAATGTCGTGTAAGCGTGGAGGTCGGAGCTCGCCGATGGGGCAATTGATTCCGGCAACTCGACGGACGTGCTGAAACAGTGAGATGACACGCGGATAACACCAACCTCGACCGTCACGCGTCGTGAATAGCGACGATGCACTCCCACATCGCATGGGGAGCTGGTGACGGCGCTCGATATGGTCAGCGAGTTCCCGGGTGAGCTTTGGTCCAATCGGAACCAGGCGGGTTTTGAAGAATTTGCTGTCGCGGACGGTAATGACCTGTTCGGTCAGATCGACGTCCTTCAATGTCAGATGAAGGGCTTCGCTAATGCGCATGCCACTCCCGTACAGCAACAAGAGGAGCGTACGAAACATAGCCGGCACTTGAGGGCTGTGCCCGACGCGCAAGCTCGTCGTCGCCTCCACCAATCGGTGGAGTTCTTCAGTGGAATAGACGTAAGGAGTTTGCTGGGCCGGCAGCTTCGGCAACGTCCGCGGCAATGGCGAGCAACCTACATATCCACGGCCGATGGCGAATCTATAAAACCCAGTCAAGACTTTGTACCGCAACAGCCATGTAGCGCTGAGCGCTCCCTTGCCGCGAAGGAAGTCAGCTACGGCTTCGGGTGTTACCTCGCCGATCTTTGAACTGCCCATCGCCCTGCTGAACTGGTGGAGCAGTTGGCCAGCGGACTCGAAACGCATTCCCAGCGACCGCTGCCGGGTCAAGTAGGCATCGATCACTTCTGTCAGCGTCATTGGAGATCTCCCAGGTCGAAAGCGCCGACCTCGCGGAGCGATCCGATGTTCACCTTGGCATAGATGCTCGTTGCCGACGTGCTGCGATGGCCTAAATGGTCACCGATCTCCTTGAGCGTCAGTCCATCGGCGAGGAGTTTGGTCGCGCAGGCGTGGCGTAGGGCGTGTCCGCCACGATGGGCGGCCTCGACTCCAAGTGCCACGAATCTGCGGTTGGCGACATCGTAGATACTCCCCGCTTTGATAGGGCGACGGGGTGCCTGCATACAAAGGAACACTTCCGGACAGGATGACGGCGGACGCACCGTGTCGATGTAGACAGACAGTGCTTGGGCGACCGAAGGGAGCAACGGATAAATCTGCGGTTGTCGACGCTTCAGGCGAAATATATGGAGAGTATGTCCAGGCCAGTCAATCTGATCGATGCGCAATGCTGCAACTTCTCCACTGCGCATACCGTAGACCGCGAGCAGAAGCAAGATTGCGCGATCACGGATATCCCGTGGCCTGTCCGTATCGGCATGGGCCAGCATTCGCTGCACATCGGACCAGTCCGGCGCATAGGGCAAGGATTCTAGCTGGTACAGCCGAGGTCGACAAATCGACATCGCCACGCTAGCCGCGCACATTCCCTGCGTTGCGGCATAACCTAGAAACGCACGCAACGCAGACGCGATGTTGGCAATCGAGACGCGGGACCATCGCCCCATCCCTTGGGTCGCGAAAAAGTTGTCGATGTCTCCGGCCTGCAGATCACCGAGTCGGCGATCCGTCCGCTCGCACCAGCATAGAAACCTGTCGGCAATGCGCGTCCATTGCTCCACTGTCGAGGGAGTGAATCCGCGATCATCGCGCATCCACTCGATATAACGGTCGAGCTCGTCTTGATACTGAGAAACCACTGTTGGTTGGCGCCACCAGCCAAGAAAACGTAGCCACGGTCGCCCTATATCGACCACTCTCCGCGCGGCAGTGGTCGCGCCACGAAGGTTCTGCCGCTTTTGCGCAATCTCCAGAAGCACCTCCATGTTGACGCCATGGCATGCGCGCGTATCGAGATGTCGACAAATCCACAAGAGCTCGTTGCGTTTGATCTTTAGGGCACCGGGACTCGCACCGTAATCCTCGCAGTGGCGTAAGTAACGGTTCCGCTCGTCCGCGAACGGTACGTCATCAAGCCGAGTTTGAGCGGCCTGACTGGAACAAGACAGTTGATGCATGGCGAACCTCCAATAGAGTAAGGCTCGCGCAGGTTGCGCCTTATGTTGCGTCGACAATGACCAGCCTTCAATCCGGGCAGCGAGGACAGCACTTGGCGCAACATATTTTTCGCCGCAACATATCGGCTGTAACGGTAGCCGCCGCTGGCGTTGGCCTGTTTGTATTCCTGCCACAGCAGTTCCAGGGTCAGGTCCTTGTGAGTTTGAAGTTCTTTGTGGATGGTTGGGAAATCCGGCGGTGGGTGGACGCGGCGGCTGGGTGGATCGGGCCGCTCACCGAACAGCAGTTGGTCGAGTTTCTGGTCGCTGAGGTTTTCCGGCAATGGCCAACTGAGTTGGGCGGCCTGTGCCAGTTTCAGGTATTTGTGAACAGTGCTTTGGACGATCGAGCAACTGCGGGCGATCTGGTGCTGAGCCAGCCCCAGGGTCGACAGCCGCAGGACCTCGCGGAACTTGCGCATGGATTATGTTCCCGGGAACATAATCCATGTAATGTGCCCGCCCCCGTTATGTGGCCAGCCTTCGTAGACCAACAGACTTCCAAGCATTCAGTTGCCGGACCGGGCACATAACACTTCGGTCGAGCGTGAGATCATCTTCTGAGCCTCCCTCCAGAGAGGAGATTTTCGTGCTGAACCGCTATTTCATCCGCCCGACTACTGTCGACCGAATCCGAGAATCCTGGATCGGCGACGCGATTGAGCGTTACGTTGTTTGGTTAAGCGATCAAAACTACGCTTCGCGGAATATTTTTGTCCGTGTGCCGATCCTGCTCCGATTCGGAGAGTTTGCGCAAAGGGGCGGCGCACGTAGCTGGGAAGAACTGCCCGCCCATGTTGAGTCGTTCGTTGAAACGTGGTTGAAGCGTCAAGGGCGAGAGTATTCTGAACTCCAACGCCAAGCTGCTGCTCGCGGTATCCGCAATCCGATTCAGCAACTGCTTCGCGTTAATCTTCCGCAGCCGAGCAAGTCCGGATTGCCAGATCCATTTGCTGTCGCGGTTCCTGGCTTCTTCGAGTTTCTGCGGCAGGAACGCGGTCTTCGGGAGGCCACCATCATTCAATACCGGCATTACCTTCAGCGGCTTCAGGATTATCTGCACAGAATCGGGCGGCCACTACTACCCGATCTTCAGCTAACGACTGTCAGTGCTTTTATCACCGACAGCGGCGCGACCATCGACAAGCGATCGGTGCAGAGTTTGTGCAGCATACTCAAAGTATTCTTTCGCTACCTCTATCGCGTGGGCCTCATGACGCGCGACCTGGGCAAGGCCATCGAATCACCCCGGCGATATAGTTTCTCGAACTTGCCTCGCTCGATCACCTGGAGCGAAGTGGAACAGATGCTACAGAAGGTGGACCGGCGGAGTGCGGTTGGCAAGCGCGACTATGCGATTCTCCTACTGCTGGTAACGTATGGGTTGCGCGCTCGCGAGGTCGGTGCGTTGACCCTGGACGACATCGACTGGAAACGTGACCACCTCTACATTCGCGGACGCAAAGCAGGACATTCGACCGTGTATCCTTTGGCGCCGCCAGTGGGCGAGGCCCTGCTCGACTACCTGAAACAAGGGCGACCCGTAACAACCGAGCGGGCGGTTTTCTTTCGAGCTTATGCGCCCTATACGCCACTCTCGCGAGTGGCCGTTTCGCTGCGTGCAAAATGGTACCTCCAAAGAGCCGGGATCAACGTACCCAGGCCAGGCTCGCACACGCTGAGACATACTTGTGTTCAACGCCTTGTCGATTCCGGCTTTTCACTCAAGACAATCGGGGATTTCGTCGGGCACCGAACGCCGGATGCCACCAAGATTTACGCCAAGGTGAACGTAGAGGCACTTCGTGAGGTCGCACTTGGCGACGGCGAGGAGGTCCTGTGAAGAGCGCAACAGAAGGCCCGATGGCGGATAACATCCATCTGTACCTCGCACACAAACGTTCGTTAGGCAAACAGTTAGCAACGGTGGAGCTAATGCTTCGTCTGCTCGATGCCTACTTGCTTTCTCAAGGCGTCGTGGAACTTAGTCAGATCACCGCGGCACACATCGACGCGTTCGTAGCCTCCCGCTCGCGTCGATCTCCGCGCAGTTACAACGGGCTCATCGGTGCGATTCGTGGACTGTTCGATTGGATGGTGGTTCACGAAATACTGCCTGAGTCGCCGTTACGATGTGAAACCCGGCGCGTCACCCCACCTCGGCGGCCATTCCTCTTCAACCCCGACCAGGCGCGCCGTCTCCTCGAAGTTGCTGAGCAACTGCCCAGCAATCCGCGAGCGCAGACGCGCGGAGAGACTTACAAGATGATCTTCGCGCTGTTGTACGGTTTGGGGCTCCGCGTCGGGGAGGTGTCGAGGTTGTGTCGCAAGGACATCGATCTTGATAACCAGCTTCTGATCATTCGCCAGACGAAGTTTGGAAAGGACCGCCTAGTGCCATTCGGACCAAAGATGGCTCGCGCGATCACGGGTTTCCTGGATCGTGAAGAGTCACGGTTCGGGCCAATCCCGCCCGATTCCCCGATGTTCTCCTTTAACAAGCGAAGGCGCACACCAGTTGGCACCAACACGATTAGCTGGGCATTCCACAAACTACTGCCCGCGCTGCAATTGACAATCCCCTCCGGCGTGGCGCCGCCACACTTGCATTGTCTCCGTCATTCGTTCGCGGTTGGAACTCTGTTGCGTTGGTACCGGTCAGGCGTCGATCCGATGGCGCGTTTGTTGGATCTTTCCACATTCTTGGGCCACGTCAGTCCTTCCTCGACTGCCGTTTACTTGACCATCACGACAGAGCTGCTGGAATGCGCCAGTGACCGCTTCGCGCATTTTGCGGCGAATAGCCGGAAGGAGTCTGTACGATGAGCGCACCTCTGCTCGGTGCGATCCTGGCATCGTTCTTTAACGACTACCTGAAGCTGCAGAGGGGATTGCGGCCGAACTCGGTCAAGAGCTACGCGGATGCGATGCGATTGCTGTTGCAGTTTGCTGCGGCAACTGGGAAGAAGAAGGTCACCCAGCTGGGCCTCGACGATCTTCATGCCGATGTCGTGTGCCGGTTCTTGAACTCCCTCGAAGAGAGCCGGAGCAATGCGGCCCAGTCCCGCAACCAGCGATTGGCGTCGCTCCGCACGTTCTTCGAATACATCGGCCGGCGATTCCCGGAGAGGCTTGAGCAAGCGCAGAAAGTTGCCGCTATCCCAAGAAAAAGAGCTCAGCCACCGGAAACCATCTTCCTTGAACGTGATGAGATCGAAGGCACGCTGGCCGCGCTGCCTGCGGATGGACGATGTGCTTTGCGTGACCGGGCTCTGCTGGTGTTCCTTTACAACACGGGAGCCCGTGTACAGGAAGCTGCGGACCTCCGTGCAAGCGATGTTCACTTCGATCCGACTCCGCGCGTGCATCTACATGGAAAAGGGGACAGGTGGCGGGTCTGCCCGCTCTGGGCGGAAACGTCCGCCCTGCTCAAGAGATTGTTATCCGAGCAAGGGCAAGGAAGCCCACCAGATCGGCCGGTCTTCATCGGCGTAAGGGATGCAGCTTTGACCCGGTTCGGAATCTACAAGATCATCCGCCGGTACACTACGCACGTCGTTAAGAAAGGATCGGATGGCCAGCCCAGGAGGGTCTCACCTCATGTGTGGCGACACACCACCGCCGTGCATCTTCTCGAAGCGGGTGTCGAGGTGAACGTCATACGCGCATGGCTAGGCCACGCAAGTTTGGAGACCACTAATCGGTACGCTGAGATTACTCTCCGTACCAAGCAGGCCGCTTTGGAAAAGTGCACAGTGCCGTGCGCCGCAGACGAGAGGATTCCGCGGAAACCGCTTTGGCAGACCGATGACTCTCTGCTGCATTGGCTTCAGTCACTGTAACGTTATGTGGCCGAAAGACGCGCGGTCACCTTGAATCAGCCGTATCCTGAGTAGCTGGCCACATAACGGGGGCGGGCACATTACATGGACAGAGCCTCTTCCGGCAAATCTGATCCTCCTTGTTTGAAACAGGATCAGACTACCTTGTTTGTTGTCCAGCGCCGCCGTAAGCGACCTTACTGCTTCATTCCGAGCTCATCGAAATCGCCATTCCGAACTCACCGCGATTTTTGATCGTCATGAGCTTGGAACGGGCAATCGCGATCACCTCGGAACGATGATTTTCTTCAGCTCGGAACGATAATTTTCATGCCTCGGAATCCGCAGGTTTCGGATAAGGCCAACCCCTAATGTTCCGGGACAAAAGCGTCGATTTCTGTATGATCCGAGTGACAATGGCCGACGGGCAGATTTCATTCGGACGGAACACGGAGGGAATTATGCAGAGTTCGCACAAACAAAGGTGGAGCATCCGTTTTCTGCCCATCGTCTCCATGCTGGGATCTATGTTGCTCGGCGTGCCCGCCGAAGCGTCCACTCCCAAAATCGGCGGTGGTACGTGCTCGAATGCGACTCTTGCAGGCACCTACTACTACCTTGTCAACGGTGACGTTCTCTCTAACGGTCAACGTGTATCTGCTGCGTTACTGGGTAAGTTTGTGGCGGATGGGGTTGGGCAGGTTACCGGCACGAACGTTGCAAGCGTAAATGGACAACAATCCAATGTTGTCTCCTTCACCGACAGGTTCAATGTGCAGTCGAATTGCTCCGGTGTGTTTATCGAATCCAGTGATAACATCACCTTCCAAATGGTCAATAACGGCGTGGAGTTGATCATGGCCGTCTCAACCTCGGATGGCGTCCTGCTGGGGACCGCGTATCGACAGACCTTGGGAACATCCCCGATTCAGTGTGGGAATGGTTCTTTGTCCGGAGCGTACGGTTACCAATTAGTCGGTGATTATGGTGGATCACCTTATGCTGACGCAGGACAACTCGTGGCGGACGGCAACGGAAATTACAACACAACAAGCGTTGCGAATGTTGGCAGTTCACCACCGGTCACTAGCATCGGGACGTACACAGTAGCTAACGACTGTTCCGGGACGGCCCAGGTGAGTAACCAAAACGGTACCCTGAACTATCGGTTCGCAGTTGTCGAAGACGGTAAAGGTGCGTTGTTCTTTTGCACCACCCCTGGTTGGACTGTTGCCGGGATATTTACCCCCCAGTTCGCACCACCGCAGAACTCCGTCGTGAACGGAGCCAGTTTCCAATCGGAGATGGTGTCTCCGGGATCGTTGTTCTCGATCTTCGGAACCGGGCTAACCGCTCAACCCACGTCCGCAGGAACGGTGCCTCTCCCAAATTCGCTTGGCGAAACGCAGGTACTCGTAAACGGTACGCCAGCGCCGTTGTTGTACGTGGGCGATAACCAAGTGAATGCTCAGATGCCCGTCGACGCCGCGCCGGGACAGGCGGTGACGTTCACGGTCATGAACGGAGGTACCCAAAGCAACAGCGTTACGCTGACCATGCCTTCGGCAGCACCGGGATTCTTCACTTCTAACGGCAAAGAAGCCATCGTCCAGAACCCGAATGGATCGATGAACTCTGCGGTTGCTCCAGCACATCCCGGCGACGTTCTAGTCGCCTACCTCACCGGCGGTGGTGCCGTGAACGCAGCCGGTCCATGGGTCACCGGAGCAGATTCACCGCAGGGTGCCTCAAGCGTACAGGCTCCGTATTCGCTTACTGTCGGCGGACACGCAGCAGACGTGCAGTACGTCGGACTCGCACCTGGATTCGTGGGGCTGTACCAGACGAACTTCAAACTACCACCGCTAGCGGCGGGGAGTTATCCCATGGTCCTCACCGTTGGTGGCGTATCGAGCAACGCGGCGTCGGTTGTAGTGGGTGACTGAGTGGGACGTGCTAAATGAAAATACTCATTGTGCTATCGATGTTGCTGTTCATGGTCGCACCTTCGTTCGGACGATCACGTCGGAAGTCTAGCATTTCCAGCCAGCGGCGCCTAACGAGTAGCCGCAGCACGAGGTCTCGCACCCGTTCAACGAAATGTTCGGGTTGCGCGAGAGATACGCGGGGTCACATCCAGCGAAGCAAGGCGTCAAAAGACGCGTTCAAGAGAGCAAATCCTTGCCCCTCCACGGGTCGTACATCGGGCGCGTGTCCCGGCTATGTGATCGATCACAAGCAAGCACTGAAACACGGCGGGAGCGATACGCCGGGCAACATGCAGTGGCAGACCAAAGAAACGGCGAAAGCGAAGGACAAGGTGGAATAATCGTGCCCTGGCTCGTGGTTTTCGTTGTTCTGATCGCATTCATCTACCTTCGGAAGTTTCGGATCGCTGTTCTTATCCTGGCTGGTGTACTGGTGCTGTTCATTGCGGGTGTTTTGATTTATGTCAACACGCCACCAGGCCGCAACAAACCTGATCCGGTAGAAGAACCGAAGCCAATCACGAATGTAATAATTCCTCAAGACCCCGTTGTCACAGCCGATCAGTTGGAGTTCACGGACGTAGTGTGGTTAGGCCCTGGGTCCAAACTCACAGGCAGGGTTAAAAACAATTCGTCGCACACCGTGGTAGGCGTCACGGCAAGAATCCAGTTGCTCGATTGCAATGAGAACAACGACTGCGATGTGATCGGCGAGAGAGAACAGAACATCACCCCTGTCATTCCAGCCGGACAAGCTCGTGATATCGAAGAATCGCTCTACTTCCCCGGAAGCACAATTCGGGGAAAGTTCCAGTGGCGGTACACAATAGTCGAGGTGCGAGGAAGCGACCAAGCCAATCGCTAACCGTCTTTCTCCTCGTTCTTACTCCCCGGTGGCCGTCCCCTCCGCTTCACCTGCGCTATCCACTTCGGCGGTCTGCCGCGACGTTTACCCTGTCCGCGACCGATCCGTTCCAGTACGATGATTGCCTGTTCGATGTTCTCCCGTTCTTCGTGTAGTTCGGCCAGCATTTTGTTGATGTCCATCGGGGATATGATCGCACAGTTCTCGGACTTGAACCTTCGATTTTGCTGGCGAGACCGTGGGCAGCGCCGGGAGCGGTGTTCGGGACGGCGTCGATTCTTTCGGGTGGCCTAACGGAGTGCCGGAACGATGCTTTTTCGGACAAACACCAGCAACAATCCGATCCCGATTAGCATGGGGCCATAGGTGGAAGGTTCGGGGGTCGGGGTCGGGGTCAACGTCACTCCGCCGATCCCTCCGGATTTGGCAGCGGCAGCATCATCGAAATCAACGTAAATTGGGGTACCGGGGTTGGCGTTTTCTCTGATCACGAGGGGATCGCCAGCACTGCCTAAGGTTGGGGGCACAACTAGCCACTCGAACCCGTCTCCAGATGGGTCGGGTATGACATTATCAGTGGCCACCAAGTTATAATCATTGCCCAAATAACTAATCTCAATATCCGTTGTGGTAAATTCCATCAGCGTGGAGTTATAGCTGACTAGATCAGACCCGACAAAGGTGGGAGCGTTTTTTTCCGCAGTGAACGTGATAGCGTATACGGTGTCTCCGTGGGCATTGGGTACAACGAGGGCGGCGAACACAAAAGGAACGATCGACAAGGGTTTTCGCATTTGCAAATTGCTCCTCGCTATACCCCATGTGAACCAGGGTTTTGACAAGCATAACACCGATCACCTCGATTGCGGCCGGAGTTTTCGGTCAGCGCCGCAGCAAATAGTACTAAGGAGGTCATATCACCCACACGCCTCGCGGCACCGCTCAAACGCTTCCCGCCTTCCCCACCTTCGCCGCGATGTAGGTCGGAGCCACCGATTCATCCTTGATCTGCACTTCCGCCACGTTCCACCCAGATTTTCTGGCTTGAGCCACAATGATTATCTTTGGATTTCACTACTAACCCAGCCCGTTGAGCCACCCGTGATCTGGCACATGGAACTCCGGATTGTAGATCTCTTTCCGGTCTGTATGTCCACAGTTTCTAGCGTGCAAGCTGAGTCTGCCAGTCCGTCGAGGTCCATCCCGCAGCGGAGTAGGTATCCCTTCCAAAGCAAAAGGTAACGGGAGTCCGGCGACCATGTTGGCACTTCTACGACGCCCCCGCCAAGATCCCGCCGACGTGAGAAATCAACCGCATCGATCAAGAAAAGCTTGTCCCGTGGTTCGCTATCACGCACAACTATCCACTTCCCGTCGGGCGACCACACTCCCAGGGTGAATTCACGGCCCAGTGACTTCGTCGTTCCGTGGACCAGATCTATCAATTCAAGGTGAACCTCGTGTTCGAAATTGCTGCCGACAGTGGCGATAGCTTGTTCACCGTTGGGGGACATACTGAGGTGAATCCAATCCCAAACGTTATGACAATCATAAGTCAGAACCTGTCTCGTCTTTCCATCAGGAAGCTGGATCTCAAAAACACCGCAGCTTGCGTGCAGGTTGCCCGAGATGACCAGCTTGTCTTGATGCGATGAGAACGCGAAGCTTTGGATGAGGAATCCGACAGTGCCTGGTATGGCGGTTGCACGGATCGGGTTGAACTCGACTTTTGACAGGCCCGGTTGGTCTCCAACACTTCTCTGGCTGTCGGCGATTATGCCATAGATTGACTTTCCATCTGGGCCAAATGTCGCTCTATGAATGCGGAAGGGCAGAGCAATCGTGATTGCGTTCCCTTTGGATGGAAATATTCGGAAGGTATCTGCGTGTCGGCCAGAAACGTAATTGGCAGCCTCGTACGGATACGGTGGAACCTTGATTTGCCCTGTGGACGAAACCGTCAATCCGACAAAGGTCACAATGGCCAATCGTCGAGTTTTATGCAGGATTGCCAAGTTTACTGTCCCGCCCTACAGTCACTAGGCTAACTGCTCATCACCTCTGCGGCAACATTTCTCGAAATCTCGTTCTTGTTCGACCGGGTTCCCACTCCATTCCATACTTCCTCGAACCATCGCTTGGCGAGTGCCTTGTTGGCTTCGGACATCGGTACCTCCTAACGCCACAAAATCATTTGTCCAATTTTCTCACCCTCCGCAGGGTTGAGATGGTGGCCGCAGTCTTAGCTTCGATCCGAAGCACGAATTTTGGCGATGAGCCGGTCTAGCACCGCCGCCACCTCTAAAGCGACCTCCGACGAGACCCGGTTAGTCATCGAGATCGTCCGTAGTGGTGGGACGAGTGACTCGGACAGTTCCTGGTACTCTTTACTGGTCGACTCCAGGAGTTCAAGAATTTCTTCCACGCTCATAGCCTCTGGTCCGATGCCTCACCCAATGTCATGCAAGCAAAGGACCAGCGGACGGCGGTGTAGCCGGTCGTTCTTGATCTGTTGCCGAGCCTACCTCCCGACGACGAAGAGCGCACAGAGTGCAAGGAGGAAAATGCGCGTCACCGGATCTTTACTACTTCATATCGGTGCTGTGGGGAAAAACCTTGGATTCTGCCCTTCAGTAGATCGTCAGCCCGCGAGTTTTTAGGAAACTTTTCCGGCGTGTAAACCGTCTAGAATCAACAGAAAGGAGACGGGTCTCAATCTTAGGCTTAGAAGGCTGATGCTCTATCCACCTGAGCTACGCGCCCGTAATAGCAAGGCTTTCTCAGTTGAGTTTAACGCACGCCGGTCAGCGTCAGTGGGCGACTAGCGCGGTCCAGTAAGGCGGATCGCTGGCTGGAAACGATTCTTCGCCGGCTTCATCTACCGGATCTTCCGGTGAGTTCTCGGGCTGATCCTTCTGTGGGCGTGGCGGGAGCGGTTTTTCATCCTTCGAGTTCACAAGGCCTCTAATTAGTCGATTACTCCGGGCGCTGGAAAGTTTCTCTTCTTCGCTCTGCTATTGTTGGGCATGGCCGAGAAAGAGAAGCTGCCGGCACACTCGCTGATTGGACGCATCATTATGGCGATCGTCGCGATATGGTTGGTTATTTGGATGTTCCGGGCTTATGTTTTCTAGGGGTTCGCAGGCGAAAGCGCCTGCGCCACGCGCCTGATCAATTGCCTTGCAGCTTATCCGCGTTCATCCGCGGCCAATTCCACCGTAGAGAAGCTGCCGGCACACTCGCTGATTGGACGCATCATAATGGTGATCGTCGCGATATGGCTGGTTATTTGGATGTTCCGGGCGTATGTTTTCTAGGGGTTCGCAGGCGAAAGCGCCTGCGCCATGCGCCTGATCTCCTGTCTTGCAGCTTATCCGCGTTTATCCGCGTTCATCCGCGGCTAATTCTACCGCGTGGAACAGACCCTCCGCCATCCAGTCGCGGAACCACGCGAACAATTGCTTCTTCCGCGTCATTACGCTGACGATGGAGTCTCCGACGGTCTGGCCCGAGGCCAGGGAAGAGAGCAATTCATAGGCCGGCTCGGTCAGGTCCATGCGATGGACGCGGTAATCGCGGCGGTATGCCACCACCCAGGTTTTCTTCCGGGCCAGTCTCGGCGCGGGATTTTCTTCGTCCACGAACCCCAGGTAGCGGCTGACCGGATACTCGAATTCCAGCAATTTGAAAGCTTCGATCGGTTTCAGCCGCGCGGTTTCCCACGCATCCGGGGGCACCGCGCGCACAGCATCTGGACTCAGAGGCGAGGTTTCTCCGGCATCGAACACGCCGGTCAGCGCATATTCCAGGCGGGCAAGCTCATGACAGAAATCCCGCTTGGGAAGATCCTTCAGCGTGGTTAGAAATTCGGGAAGGTGATCGCCCAACCGGTTCAGCGTATAGCTGCGTGACGGATAAACCTCCACGTACCGCGCCACCATCCCCATGAATTTTTCTTCGCCCAAAAAATGTTTGAGCGCCGGATAATCCGACGACAGCGCTTCTTCCATGCGCAGCAGGTACATTTCGCGGTAGATGTCCAGGCGCTCAAACGAAGAAAGCGTCTTGGACGGCAGCACCACGGTGCGTGCCTGATCGGCGGGTATCTCAGCCTGCGCGCGCTCAGACGCGATGGCTTCCTCGCAAGTTCCCTGATCCTGGATCAAGGCCTGCATCCAGCGCTGCACGCGGTCGAGGCCGGGATGGTGTTCAGTCGCCATACGCGGGAACCTCTTCCAGTTCCGGCGCGGGCGTCTGCTTATCTTCCTGCTCGCGGAACTGGCGGGCCTTCAACGCCTCGCCGTGCACGACATCGAAACCGGGAATATTGGCGTCCCATTCCAGCAGCGTCGCTACGCCGCCCAGCCGGCGATGGGCATAGCGGTACAGCTCCCAAACGGTATCGATGACGTAGTCGCTGTGAGTGTCCAGGATGTGCGTGCCTTTGTTGGTGTGCCCGGCCAGGTGCATCTGCACCACGCGATCCTGGGGAATGTTGTCGATGTATTTCTTTGGATCGAATCCGTGGTTGAAGGAACTCACATAGACATTGTTCACGTCCAGCAGGATGCCGCAATTGGCCTCCTGCGCCAGCGAGGCGATAAACTCGCTCTCCGGCCACTTAGACGCGCTGAATTCCAGATAGGTGGACGCGTTTTCAAGCGCGATGGGCCGCTCCAGAAAATCCTGGATGTTGCGCACCCGTTCGATGGTGTGGCGCAGCGCCTGATCGGTGTAGGGCATGGGCAGCAGGTCATGCGTGTTGAGGCCGGTGACGCCGGTCCAGCACAAATGATCGGATACCCAGCGCGCGTTCACCCGCTTGGCCAGCGCTTTGAGCTTCTTGAGGTATTCGAAATCGATGGGGTCCGTGCTGCCTACTGAGAGCGACACGCCATGCAGCACCACCGGATACCGCTCCGCTACTTGATCCAGGATATGCAGCGGACGGCCGCCCGTATCCATGTAGTTTTCAGACAGTACTTCAAACCAATCGATAACGGGATTGTTTTTCAGGATGTGCTCGAAATGCACCGAACGCAGCCCAATGCCGAATCCCAGATCCGGATATCCCCACCGATTGTTGGCCATCTACTTCGATTCTCCGGTTTTGCCGTTCAGCCCCAGCCACTTGCTCAAGAAGTAATCGATACTGATGGGGCCTGGTCCATAAAGGACCAACCATATTAAGAATAGCAAGTAGGTGAATGAGGCGACATCGGTGGGGTCGGGCGGGAACTTTTGTATGAAATCCCCCCGGTCGGCCGTCAGCAGCGCCACCATCATGCTGCAGGAGAGCAGAAACGCGAAGATGCGCGTGCCGAAGCCGAAGAGCAGGCAAAGGCCGCCGAAAAATTCCAAGCTGGAGATGAAGACGGCGTTGGCGTGAGGGAAGGGGATTCCGAGGCTGCTGAAGAATCCGGTCACCTTTCCAAGGTCTTGTAGTTTGCCATGCCCGGTGAGGTGGAAACCCCATCCTACGATCAGGCGGGTCAGCAGCGGGGCCAGGAAAGCGAGTGCGCCGGTGATGCGCAGCCCGAGGCTTGCCAAGCGTTGGATTGGTCGCATTGCGTCCAGTATAACCGGGGACTGGGGGCTGGGGACTAGGGCTGAGGAAAGTGGCATCCTGGACATTAAGAAGTAACGGATGGGTACAACGGGGATGGCATCCGCGCGTCCAACGGGTGTGGCGCGCCGGCGTTTCACAAAAATCGGGACTTGGGCGTGCGCGTTGCTCGCTTGCGCAGCTTTTGGACAGCGCGCATTTCGCGATTATCCGGGCTGGGAATACAACGACTTTCCAAAACCGCCGGATTGGAAAGTGCCCGCTGAATGGACCTTCGCCCGCTTAATGTATCCCGACGTCCGGTTTAGCGACCGGCATTTTGGGAACTGGCTGGCCGGCGGGACCAACTGGACCATCGATTATCCGCGCTCGGACCGCCATCTCTCGGCTGCGCTGCGCCGGCTCACCCGCGTCGAAGCCCGCTCCATTGAGCAGCCCGTGAATCTGGATGACGGCGACGATGTCTACAACTGGCCCTGGCTCTACGGCGTCGAAGTGGGGCACTGGGCGCTGACGGATCAGCAGGCGGCCAAGATGCGCGATTTCCTGCTGCGCGGCGGTTTCTTCATGTGCGACGATTTCCACGGGACGCATGAATGGGAGGTTTTCGTCTCCGGCATGAGCCGCGTGTTTCCGGACCGGCCGATTGTGGAGATCGACGACAAAGACGCCATATTCCACACCATCTTCGATCTGGACGATCGCTACCAGGTGCCCGGAGAGCAGGTGCTGTATCCTCCCTACCAGGTTTGGGAGCACGACGGTTATGAGGCGCGCTGGCGCGGCATCTATGACGACAAGGGACGCTTGATGGTGGCCATCTGCCACAATATGGACCTGGGCGATTCCTGGGAGCACGCCGACAATCCTCTATATCCGGAAAGATACTCGGCGCTCGGGATCAGGATCGGCGTGAACTACATCGTGTATTCGATGACCCACTAGTGCTCTTCTCGAATTTTGCCAAGCACCGGTCGCATAGCGCGCGTTACCGAACCGCGACCGTAAGGGAGTCGGTGCCTTTTGGTTCCGGCTACGCCGTGTGGGAAATTCGCTTGGCAGGCGGAAGCGCCTGCCCCACTCACGATCCAATGTGGGGCGGGCGCTTCCGCCTGCCAACCGGCGTCTTCAACGGACTAGAGCGTTAAATCGTCTAATTCCACCGCGTGAATCCGGACCGGATGCTCGAAGCCTTTGAGCGGAACTTCCCCCAGCGCGCGAAAGGTCAAACCCTTTCCCATGCACAAGTCCGCCACGACGCTGGACACCAGAATCTGATCGGGCTCCGCGTGGGAACACAGCCGCGCCGCAAGTTGCACCGTGGTTCCGAAGATATCGTTGTGGTGTTCGATGGGCTCTCCAGCGGCTCCGCCGATACGAACTTTGAGCTGGTGACCGGTTTTGTCCTGCCTGTGCTGGGCCAAACTGCGTTGGATCCGCGCAGCGCAACGGACCGCTGCCGCTGACGATACGAACGACGCCATAATGCCGTCGCCGGTGTGCTTCACTTCTCTTCCGCTGCACGCCGCCAAGGCTTCGCGAACCACGGTGTCGTGGATATGGAGAAATTCCATAGCCATCTCGTCGCCTAGCAATTGAGTCAACAACGTGGAATCCACGATGTCTGTAAACAAAACCGTCCGAATACCGGAATCGCGCGCATCCGCGCCCGCGCCGGGAACTAAAACCGCGCCTGCCGCATTTACTTCGCCGCCGCCCAGAAATCCCTCGGCCAGGTCGGGCTCGATTTCGATAATCTTTTCGGCCACCTGCCCGTGCGCTTCACAATGTACCTGAGCTGCCGCCTCCGCACTGGGGGCCTCAAAGAGACAGAAAGCCTTCCCGCAGCGCGGGTCAAACCAGTATTTGCGGTACTCTACGCCGTATTTCTGCTGCGTTTCGAGATCCGCAGCGTGAGCCTTGGCGAGATCTTCCGGGGTAGCCCCTTGAAGATTGTGAATGTCCATGTACAAGGGCATAGGGAAATTAGGCTACGACGCGGCGCGCGACGTCGATTTCGGCCGGGTGACGCAGAGTCTGATAAACAACGCAATACCTTTCTGTCAGACGGATGAGCGTATCAAGCTGCTCTTCGCCTGCGTCAGTATCCAGATCAAATTGCAGTCGAATTCGCTGGAACCCGACCGCGACATCTTTCGACACTCCCAGAGTACCGCGAAAGTCGAGATCGCCCTCCGCGCGCACGGTTGCATCTCTTAGCGTTATGCCCAACGCCGTGGCCACCGCGCTCAATGTCACGCCTGCGCAGGCCACCAACGCCTCTAAGAGCATATCGCCCGAGCATGCGGCCAGCCCATCGCCGCCGCTGGCAGGATGAAGCCCCGCCGCAACCAGCCCTTTTCCGGTTTCTATTTTGCAGGTGATGCCTTCGCCGATACGGCCCTCTGCCCGCAGCGTCACCAGCGCGGCGCCGGCCCGCTGCCGATACTGCTCTTTGAGCGGGGCCTGCAACGATCGTATTTCATCGGCGTTCATCCTTCTATTGGACCAAATCCGGAGCCCGAGTAACGTAGAATGGCTGGTGCATGATTCGTGTTATTACCGTGGAGCGGGAATTCGGGGCTGGCGGGACGATTATCGCGGAAAAGCTGGCCGAGCGCCTGGGATGGAAATTATGGGACCAGGCTCTTACCGCGGAAATCGCGCGGCTGGCGCAGGTGGACCCTGCTTCGGTGGAGAGGCTGGATGAGCGCTGCGATTCGCTGTTCTACCGGCTCATGAAGGTCTTTATCCGCGGCAGTTATGAGCGCAGCTTGCCGGTGACCGGCCTGGCCCACTTTGATGCCGACAGCATGGTGGCGTTTATGCACCGCGTCATTGACGGGGCCGCGGCCGAAGGCAACTGCGTGATTGTGGGCCGCGGCGCTCCCTACTTTCTGCGGGACAGAGAAGACGCATTCCATGTCTTTGTCTACGCGCCGTGGGAAGAGAAAATCCGGCGTGTGCGGATGTCCGGCAAATCAGAAGAAGACGCGGTGGACCTTGTCGCCACAATCGACCAGGAACGCGCGACATTCGTCCAAAAATACTTCGGCAAGGAATGGCCGAACCGGCACCTCTATCACCTGATGATCAATTCCAAGATTGGAGACGATCTGGTGGTGCAGGCGATTCTGAACGACGTCCTAGCTCTTCGATAACGCCCGTGGCGCATGCGCTTACGCGTGCCGCGTTCACAATCATGTGAACGCATTTTTCTTGATTGCTTCGCGAGGAGTGCGTGCGCTACGCCATGACGAGTACAACGCCACGCTAGCCACCACCAGATTCGCCACCACCACCGGAAAAGCGTGGATGATCAACCCGTAGATCACCCACAGCAACGCCGCGCCGGCTTGCACCTTCCGTAATACATTGGGCTGTTTAAAAAAGTAAGAGCTCGCGAAAAACGCGGTCGCCACCCAGCCGATCCATTCCAGCTTCACTGGATCTCCACGCCTGCGGAGATGTGGGAGTGGCCGGACGCTTTGGATATGGTCAGCGAATCGGTCCGGACCTTGTCCCATTCCTGCAGCAGGAATCCGTGCGATTCAAAGAAGGCCCGGATGCGGATGGAGTTCCAGCCCAGGATGTCCTCCAATATCGGGATCAGCACGCTCAGCCCGTCCTCGCTCAGGATGGTCCGCCGTGCGATCTGGGTGATGTATTTGTTTTCCGACACGGCGATGGTAAGCCCGTCCAGCCGGTTCACGTGCAGCATTACGTGCACGTCGGAGCTGCCGTCGCCCACATAAACTATGCGGTCGTGACTGATGGGAAGCTTGGAGCGAAGCTCTTCCAGAACGGCTACCTTGCCATAGCCGGCGGAAACGCGCTCGATAGACTCAATCTCGCCGCTCGATGGCTCATAACGGAAGCGCGCACCATAAATGTGGTCGGCCGGGACAATTCCTTCCAGCGCCGATTGAATCACTTCCTCCGGCGCCGCCGAAACCACGTAGAACGAGAAATGATGTCCATCCAGATCGTTTAGCAGCCGCGAAAGCTCGCGGATGTTCTGTTTCAGGCGTATGCGCTTTCCCACTTCCGTCAGATCGTGTTTCCGGACGCGCCGGAACTCGGGATCGTGCAACAGCAGGTACGCCAGTTCACCGCCTTGCTGCACCAGGTGGATATTCGAGAGTCCGGCGATCTTTTCCTGAAAGCCGGGGATGCCCAGCATTTCAGCCAGAACTATTCCCGAATCGTTGAAGCTGAGCGTTTTATCGAAGTCACTGATCAATAGATACTGCTTCATAGAGACACTACTCCTTTCGATTTCGACCCAACGTGGAACAGCCCGGCAGACTCGGCCGAACTCAAGAGAAGTTACTACCATTATAGATGGATTTCCGGCGGGATGTTTTTGGCCGCGAATGAACGCGAATACACGCAAATCAGATTCGCGTTTATTTGCGTTCATTCGCGGCCTGATTAGGGGTATGATTTTCATTTGGCCCCACAGCGTTTCACTGCGGCTCCCTTTTTTCCTCCCGCGAACGAGGACTTGCGGTTTCTGCCCGAAGGGCCTCGTTTACTTCAGAATCATCCGGCGGGCGGCTCGCTGCTGGGGTGGGTGGCCATCCAGCATGGGGCTGAGGTGAAGGCCGGCAGCATCAACGTATTGGATCTGGAATCCGGCCGGAACACCTCGTTCCCGCTGCCCGGGCGCCCCGGTTTTTTCGCCGAGACGGACAAGCCCGGCATGGTGCTGGTTGGCTTGGAACGGCGGCTCGCGTATTTCGATTTGTTGACCGGAGCCCTCACCGAAACAGGCCCATCGGTTACCGGCGATGAACGCGTGATCATCAACGATGGCTTGGCCATTGAAGGCGGCGCCCTGTTCGGCACCAAGCATCTGGAGTTCAACCAGCCTCTCGCGGCGCTGTATCTCTTCGATTGCGCAACCAAAACCGTGCGCACCGTTATCGACAAACAGTTCTGCTCGAATGGTAAATTTCTGCGCCGCGATGAGGAGGGCCTGAGGCTGATCGACATTGACTCGATTCCGAAAACCATTACCGATTACCGGTTTGACTCCAAGCTGGAACGGGTATTGAAAAGTTCGCTGGTGGCCTCGCCCGATTCGTTGCCCGGATATCCGGACGGTTTGAGGCCCGCGCCCGACGGCGAAAGTGTGATCGTGGCGTTCTATAACCCGGAAGCGGTGGCCGACGGAATAGCCTGGCAGATTCGCCTGGCGGACGGAAAAGTTCTGTGCGAGTGGCGGATTCCCGGCGCGCCGCGTGTAACTTGTCCTGAGTTTGTCCAGATGGATGGCGAAGTAAAACTTGTTTTCACCACGGCGGTCGAGGGCATGCCTGCCGGGACCAGGCGGCTGGCTCCGGCCTCAGGGACTCTGTTTATCGCAAGCACTCCGTTCGAGAGCATGCCAGCGCCTCCGCCTTTGGCGCCCTTGTGATATTATGCCGTGATATTATGCAACCTGGAGGTTGCATAATGAGTCCGGCAGAGATGATGCGTATCGACAGAACTGTTGAGATCAAGGCGCCACTGGAACGTGTCTGGCGTGCTTTGACGAACGCCAAAGAGCTGGCCACGTGGTTTCGAGTGAAGATCGATGGCGATATTGCCCCAGGGAACGAAGTCTGGATGACGTCCTTGAGTAAGGGCCACGAAGGCGTGCGCTTCCGCGTACTGTTCGTGGAGATGACGCCGCCAACGCGCTTCGTCTGGCAATGGCATCCAGGCGCGGTAGACCCCAATGTCGATTATTCCCGCGAGCCGCGAACCACGGTGACATTCACACTGGAACCCTCCGGAAGCGGAACGCGAGTGAGCGTGGCGGAGACAGGCTTCAACGAAATATCGCTGTCGCGGCGAGCCAAGGTGTTCGGGGACAACAGCCAGGGCTGGACCGAGGTGCTGGTGTGGTTATCGAAGTATGCCGAGTCAGCGGGCTAAACTCAGAGTTGCGGACGCGGCAGTGCTGTTCGCCGCGCTTGGCGACGAAACCCGGCTCCGTTTGTTGCGACAACTGTCGGAAGCCGGTCCGGCTTCCATTTCCGCGCTAGCCCACAACTTCCGGGTGTCGCGGCAGGCCATCACCAAGCATCTTCGGTTTCTGGCGGTAGCCAGCATCATCCATGGAAAGCGCGCCGGGCGGGAGCAAATCTGGACGCTCAACCCGCGCCGCCTGGCCGAAGCGCAGCGCTGCTTGGAGGTAATCGCGCGCGGGTGGGACGACGCTCTGGGCCGGCTGAAGGCGCACCTGGAGGATGGGTCATAATTGAGACTCAGCGGAATGCAGCAGAGCTCCTTCGAGACGGCCCACCTGGACATTATGGACATGCGCGTGGTGGTGGTTTTTCTTCCCGCACGCCCTGCTCAGGAACTCTACGGCGTGCTCGAACGCTCTGCCCAACTGGCTGGACTCACCGGTCCAGTGGTGGCCGTCTGGCCGGATGAAGTCGGGCGAACGCGGTTTCTCGCGCCGCGGCAGCTCCACTCGTTTTTCCGGCTGGCGGGTTACGATCAACTTCGCGCGCAGATCAATACCACGCTGAGTCTGTGTTAGGCGTCCCCGCGCGTCCGCAAGAGGACCCCTAAGACGGCGGCACGCACCGGAAACGGCGCTCAACTTCGGCGCGGGCCAGATCCACCAGCTTCGAATCCATCGCATTCATTCGCAGCAATTCCGCATAAGTCTCGGAATCGCAGGCCTCGCGCACCAGCGCCTTTCTCTCTTCCAAGGTTGAGTCCACGCCGGCCGTGGTATTGGTGGGCACGCCCCAGCAAGCCAGTTCCGGGAATCCGGGCTGCAGAAAATACTGGCCGGCCACCATACTTTCCCCAAAGCGGTCTACCACGCCCAGAAACGACGTTCGCAGCATCTGTGCGGCGGCTCGATCAAAATCCTGGTTGCTGGGACAATCGTTGACAATCCCGTTGGCCAGCAGGTTCACCTGAGCATCATGGACATACCACGGCATTTCTTTAATCAGGAACGCGATGAATTCGCCCAGCGTCAGAGTGTTGGCGAATTCGCTCACAGGATCTCCGGCGCCCGGCTTGTCGCGGAAATAATCGTAGATGGAACGAATGCGGTCGATGGGGTCGCGCAGGAAGCAAAGGTCGAAGAACATGAATCCGCGCACCTGCGGAACGGGGTAGCGGATCTGATGGCTGGAGACGGCCTTCAGATGCGGATTGCTATTGAGCAGCGCCAGCAGCGCTCCGGTGGACATGTGCCCGTCGCGATCTTCGGTATCGATGGACGCATAATTCTTCTCGAAGCTGCGGCGTAACATATCCTCGATGGCCATGCCAGCGCTCTTCAGGAAATGATAATGCAGCATTACGAATCGCATGAGAACTGGGCGCCCTCGGTCACCGGGCCACTTTCATGCGCGCTGTCGAGCAATGGGTGGGGGCTCGAATTTTCCTTCGCTCCATATTTCAGAAAGTCGGCAAACGGATCTCCGCCGCGAGCGCGGGCTTGTTCGTAGCGGGCTAAGTAGTAGATAGGCTCGAACCAGGCATTGGGCTTGCGCGCTTCCGGCGCCCCATGCAGCAGGTAGTGAGCGAACGGATGCATGCGCGACGAGGCGACGTCCGGATACCGCTGCAAATAAAATGCCGCGTGGAAGTGCTTCTTGCGCAGGAACACGCGCCGGAGAGAAGTGGAGAATCGCCGCACTCCTGACATTATGGCGTGGGAGCGGTGGGTTCTCCAAACCGCGTTTGCTGGCAGCGAATAAACGCGAATGAACGCAAATTCTTATCCGCGTTTATTCGCGTGCATTCGCGGCCAGCACTACGCGTCTGCTCCACCTTCGGCAGCTCCCGCTTGTACTTGCGCTCGCCGTTCGGGCATTGTGCCACCGGGCCGACCTTGAGCTCGCCGCCTCCGGTAGGAGAGGCGCGATGGTCTATCGCGTTCGCGGCGTGGCCTGGCAGGAATCGTTTAGACTGAAGTAGGAAGACTCATGAGCAAGGAATTCGTTGAACGCAGGGATGGGAGCTTTTACTTAATAGGGAGCCGTGTACCCTTGGCCCACATCGTGCGGGAATTTCAGCTCGGGGAGTCGCCGGAGGCCCTTCGGTCGCATTATCCGGCACTGAGCCTCGAGCAGGTTTATGGGGCGATCACCTTCTATCTTGGAAGTCAGCAGGATGTGGAAAAGGACATTGTGGAACGCGAGCGCGAAGAGGACGCTTTTACCGTCGCCCATCCTACTGCTCCTGAAGTGAAGAAGACGCTCGAACGTTTGCGGCGCCAAACCGTTTCGCGGCGAAGCTGACAGATGATCCGCTTCCTGGCGATGCCAGTCTCCACCATGCGATTGTCACCGGGTGTCTTCGCCGTGAGCCGGCGATCGACTTTCTTTCGGCTCATGAAGCGGGGCTGGAAGGGGTTCCCGATCCCGACGTGCTGGCCTTTGCAACGCGTCAGAATCGGATTCTTGTCACTTCCGACCTTAGGACGATGCCTGGCCACTTCGGCGACTTCCTTAAGGCGAATGGCCAGTGTGCGGGGTGGTTCTGGTCAAGCAGAGGGCGCCTTTGTTTGAAGTCATCGATTCGCTAGTGCTGATATGGTCTGCTTCGGATTCCGACGAATGGAAGAATCGGGTCGTCGAGATTCCTCAGCCCTAACCACGACCCACCCTGGACTTGCCGCTGCCAGCTTCCCTCTACGCCGTCTGCTCCACCTTCGGCAACTCCCGCTTGTACTTGCACTCCCCGTTCGGGCATTGCGCCACTGGACCGGCCTTGAGCCATTTCTCGATTAAGTAGCTCGACCCGCACTCCGGGCATTTTTCGGGCAGCGGCTTGCCCCAGGCCACGAAATCGCAGTCCGGATAGCGGCTGCAACCGTAGAATGTCTTGCCGCGCTTCGATCGCCGCTCCACCACCGCGCCCTCCGTGCAATTCGGGACAGGGCACTCCGATGGTCTTCTGCTTCACGAATTTGCACTTCGGATAATTGCTGCACGCCGTGAATTCGCCGAAGCGGCCATGCTTCAGCACCAGATTATTGCTGCATTGCGGGCACTTTTCGTCGAGGGGAACATCGCTCTTCTTCTGCTCGCCGCCGATCTGTTTGGTGGTTTTGCAATCCGGATATCCGGAGCAGGCGTAGAACTGGCCGAAGCGCCCCTTCTTCAGCACCATGGGACGGCCGCAGTTTTCGCAGTATTCCTCCGCGTCCTGCTCGGTGAGATCCACTTTATCGACATCCGGCAGATCCACGCTTAGCTCGCGCGTATTGGTGCAATCCGGATAACCAGTGCAGGCGATGAAGCTGCCATGCTTGCCCCATTTGATGACCATCGGCTTGCCGCATTTGTCGCACACCAGGTCGGTGGGCTTTTCCATGCGCTTGATGTCGGTCATGTGCCGCTCGGCATGTTCCAGATCCTTCTGGAACCGGCCGTAGAACTCGGCCATGGACTCGCGCCAGTCGATCTTGCCCTCTTCGATTTCGTCCAGCTCCTGCTCCATGCGAGCCGTATATTTCACGTCGAAGAGATTTTGGAAGCTCTCCAGCAGCAGGTCCGTCACCACCATGCCGAGTTCGGTAGGGATGAACTTGCCGCCTTCCTTCTTCACATACTCGCGCTCCTGAATCGTAGAAAGAATCGACGCGTAAGTTGAAGGACGGCCCACGCCGTCGGCTTCCAGCTCCTTCACCAGCGTCGCTTCATTGAAGCGCGGCGGAGGCTCGGTGAAATGCTGTTCGGGCAGGATGCTCTTGAACTTCAGCTCTTCGCCTTCCGCGACCGCCGGCAGGCGATGCTTCAACTCTTCGTCGTCTTCGTCTTTCTGGTCCTTGCCTTCCTCATACACTTCCAGGAACCCTTTGAACTTCGGGACGCTTCCGGTGGCGCGGAACATATATGTTGCGCCGTCCTTGCCCTGCGCGGCGACATCGATAGTGGTTTGATCGAACACCGCCGGCGGCATCTGCGACGCCACAAATCGCATCCAGATCAGCCGGTACAGCTTCAGCTCATCCTCCTGCAGGTATTGCGCGATTTGTTCCGGAGCCCGCATCGCGGAACTGGGGCGAATGGCTTCGTGCGCCTCCTGCGCGTCCTTCTTGCTCTTGTAAACATTCGGCGCTTCGGGAACAAACTGAGCGCCAAACCGCTCCTTGATCAGCCCCCGAACCTCGTCCAGCGCTTCTTGAGACACGCGCGGCGAATCGGTTCGCATGTAGGTGATCAAACCCATGGAACCTTCGGCGCCAAGCTCCACGCCTTCATACAGGCGCTGCGCCAGGATCATGGTCCGCTTCACGCTGAACCTCAGCTTGCGCGACGATTCCTGCTGCAGCGTAGAGGTGATGAAGGGTGGAACCGGATTGCGTTTCTTCTCGCGCGTGGTGACCGAACGGACAATGTACTTGGCGTTCTCTACCTGATCCACCAGCGCTTTGGCCGACGCTTCATCAGCCACTTCTATCGCCTGGTCGTCCTTCTTGGTGAAGCGGGCGGTCAGCACCGGCGGCTTCTTGGCGTTGAGCTGAACGTCGATGGTCCAGTACTCGCGCTTCTCGAAGGCGCGGATCTCGCGCTCGCGGTCCACAATCAGCCGCAGCGCCACCGTTTGCACGCGTCCCGCGGAAAGGCCGCGGCGCACTTTGTCCCACAGCAGCGGCGAGATTTTGTAGCCCACCAGCCGGTCCAGAATGCGGCGCGCCTGCTGCGCGTCCACCAAATGCAGGTTCACCGATCCAGGTTTCTCGAAGGCTTTCTTGATGGAGTTGGCGGTGATTTCGTTGAACATCACCCGGTAAAACACGGGCCCCTTCTTCGAACCGTTCAACTCTTCCTGCAAGTGAAAGCAGATGGCTTCGCCTTCACGATCCGGGTCAGCCGCCAGGTAAATTGATTCCATACCCTTGGCGGCTGCCTTCAACTCCGAGATGAGTTTCTTCTTGCCCTCGATGACTTCGTAATGCGGCTCAAAGCCCTTGTCCACATCAACAGCCAGGTCCTTCTTCGGAAGATCCTTCACGTGGCCGAGCGAAGCCTTAACGACGTATTGCTTGCCGAGATATTTACCGATTGTTTTCGCCTTCGTCGGCGATTCGACGATGACGAGTGATTTTGCCATGTTTACCCTATTAGACCCACACTACTGTTTACAGCTTTAAGATGATGGTTAGAACCTACCACACTTTAACAAAGTTCTTCCCGGGGAGTTGCCTGACCATGCCGAGCAGTTCTAATTCGAACAGTGCGGCAACTATCTCTGATGGTGTTAGGGTATCAAAAGATTCGATCAATTGGTCAATGTGAATGGGCAGGTCGTGCTTCAACTGGGCCAGCAGAGACCGGCCGGCGGGTCCGATTTCGCCATGCCCAACCGACTCTTCCCCATTTGTTTCCAATGAGATCTGGCCGCTTCGAGCCTGCGCCTTCGCGATCAAGGCGCGGCGGATATCGGCCGGAAGCTCCACCAGGACGTCGTTCCACTCCTGGACCAGTTTGGCCCCCTGTTTGACCAGCAGGTTCGGCCCCCAGCTCATTTTGGAGGTGATGTTTCCCGGGACGGCAAAAACCTCGCGCTGCTGTTCGAGAGCCATTTTCGCGGTGATGGCCGACCCGCTGTATTGGGCGCCTTCCACGATCAGGACTCCCACGCTCATGCCGCTGATGACGCGGTTGCGAATGGGGAAATTCTGCGGATAGGCCGGCGAGCTCATCGGAAATTCGGAAACCAGCAGCCCTTTTTCGGCGATCTCCAGGGATAGTTTGCGATTCTCGGCCGGGTACACCAGATCGACGCCGCAACCGAAAACTGCGGCCGTGTCGCCGCCTATGTCCATCGCGCTACGATGCGCGGCAGTGTCGATGCCGCGCGCCATTCCACTAACGATAGTTAAACCGGCCAGCGCCAGATCGGGCGACAAGCGTTGCGTAGCCGCTATTCCATAAGCCGTGGGCCGCCGCGTGCCCACTACGCCCAGCATCACCGAGTGCAGCAGTTCCACCCTGCCGCGCACAAAAAGCGCGATGGGAGGGTCGAAAATTTCCTTGAGCCGCGCGGGATACCGGGGATCCGAAATGGGGATCAGGAGCGCGCCGGTCTCCAGCATCTTTTGCTGCTGATCCACGGCGTCTTCAAAAGTGCATCCGCTGGCGATGGTTTGCGCCACGCTGCCCGATAAGCCGCTTGCTTCCAGGTCTGAGCGCGACGCGCGGAAGATGCCCTGAGGGGTCCGAAACTGGCTGAGCATCTGCCCTGCTTTGCGGCATCCGAGCCCCGGGATCAGCCGCAGCGCCAGCCAATGCAGTTCGTCTTCTTTAGTAAAAACCGGTGCAACCGTGGCTGAATTCATGTGTGTTAGCGACCTTGCGTTACCGAGCCGCGACCGCAAGGGAGCGCTGCTTAAATGTGGTGCCCAGACGGCCCCTAAGTTCTCTTATGGATAAACTGAACATTATGGACACCCAAGCAACCTACGACGACGTGAAACTGATCATGCGGCTATACGATATGCGCCGGGAAGACAAACTTCGCGAGGCGCGCCAGTGGTTTGCGAAGTTTAACGCCCGTACCTGGGCGGAGAAAAACGAACTGTGCCCGCCCGGCTCCCAGCAGGACGCCTACTTCCGCATGGTGGTCACGTATTGGGAAATGGCTGCCTCGTTCATCACCGCCGGAGTCCTGCATCAGGAGCTGTTTTTGCAGAGCGGCCAGGAACTGCTATTCGTCTGGGAAAAAATCCGGGACATCGTGCCCGAATGGCGAACGGCGTACGGCAATCCAAAAATAATGGCCAACGTGGAGACAGTGTCAAAGGCCGCGATTGAATTTATGAATCGGGGCAACGCGAAAGCCTACGAAACGTTTTCAACCCGGGTGCGCGGAATCCGCTAGCGCAGTTGTAGCGCGAACTTTAGTTTGCCGCATTGGCAATCGTGCCAAACGCTTGGCTTGTGGCGGAACGCCTTGGCCAAATAGTAATCATGACGGGCGCTGACGTCCTTTTTCCCAGAGGCAAATTTTTCGCACGCAGCAAGGGCGCGCCGTATCTGCTCTTCCCGGCTGGACGGCTTTTGCGAACTCGAAGATCGGGCCATGTAGCTTCAACGTACCACTTCCGCGCCGCTATCTCGACGTCCATCCCCCGTCGATCACCAGCGTCTGCCCAGTGATCAACGACGCAGCCGGCGAGGCCAGGAACACTACCGCGCCCGCGACATCCATAGGTTCTCCAATCCGGTGCAGAGCCGCGATTCGCTCCACCACATCGGCGCGGAACTCAGGGTTAGCCAGGCACTCTTCCGTTCCCGGAGTGTGGATGAATGTGGGAGCCACGGCATTCACCAGGATGTTATATTTGCCCCACTCGATGGCCAGGCACTTGGTCAGATGCGAGATGCCGGCTTTGGTCATGCAGTAGATGGACTCGGTAGGCAGCGCCACGAATCCGGCTTGAGAGCCCATGTTTATGATGCGGCCGCCTTTCTGCCGGATCATCACCCGTCCAGCGGCCTGGCTACAGAAGAAAGTCCCCTTGAGATTTATTCCGACCGTCAAATCGTAATCGGCCTCGCGCACCTGCTCTGCTGGATTTTCTGGCGCTACGCCGGCGTTGTTTACCAGAATGTCCAACCGGCCAAAATGAGCGGCGGCATCATCCACGGCGCGAAAAATCTGGTCCAGGCTGGTCATATCCATCTGCAATGGCAACGCCCGCCGCCCCAGCGCCTCGACGGCTTGTTGAATGTCGCCGGCGGCGTTCAAATCGCGAAGCCCCAGGGCGATGTCGGCGCCCGCATGGGCCAGAGCCAGCGAAATGGCGCGTCCCAATCCGCGCGCCGCGCCCGTAACCAGAGCTACATTTCCCGTCAGATCAAATCGTGGAAACCCGTTCATGTGGAGGCGACCCTTCGAAGATCATACCTCCGCCGCGAAAGCGATCAGAAGCTGAAACGAGCGCCGATTACCGGAGCAACGTTGGTGTTGTACTTATAAGGGACACCGGGGCCGTGAGGAATAGCGATGGCCAGACCGCCTTGCACGTAGGAAACCGCAATTCCCGCAAAACCGTCGAAACGCGGGGTGAAGTGATGATCCGCATAGAGCGACCCCTCGTTGAGACTGCCCGCGCACGAAGCGCGGTAACCGGCTGAGGGCGAGCAGGTCGGCGGAAGACGGAAATCGTTCTGCAGCTGGTGATACCAGGCCGCAGTGATATCGGTTTTGTGGTTGATGGCGTATTTGCCGCCCGTCCACCAGATCTGCACGTGCTTGGGAGAATCAAGATTGTTGTCTTCCACGCCGCTCAGGATATAGCCGCCCTGGTCCAGGGCGCCAACGCCCAATGGGTTCGACGGGTTATTCTGCCAGATGTATTCGTAGCCGGCAAACACCCTGAAGCGGTCCCACGCGTACTTGGCGGCGAACATAATGGCGTCGTTGTCGGTCACAATGCCGTATAAGGTGTTGCTTGTTGGGATCAGATTCGCTCCGGTAATGGGGTTTGTATTGATGCTGTTGGTGGTGGATTGATAAGGCTGCGTCGGACTCTGAGGCCCCAGCAACGGGTTCAATACGCTGATCGCTTGATTGTAGTGTTGGTAGACAACGTCGGCGGAGAACCTGTGGTAACCCGCGCCGAAATCGAATCCATAGGCGTTGTTATGCGCCTCTTCGGGCGTACAGGTGGCCGCGGTCCAGGTTGAAGAAGCCGAGTAGCAGCCGCCGGAACCATCGGCGAATTTATACATCGCGCCGAAATGGGCCGGCCCAAAAGGGATGCGATACTTCAAGGCGTCGTCCCAACGGCTGTCCTCGGTGTCGCCGCCGCCGGCCATGGTGCCGTTATATCCGATGTACGAAAACGCATAACTGCCGCCGGCCGGATCGTACTGCAGCATGGCATCGGTACCGAGCGAGCGTTGGCGGCCGAAGGTGAGCGTGCCAAAATCTTTCGACGATATGCCGCCATAGTATTCGTCATTGAAGGGTTGGCCCGCGCGCGTGCCGTCGATGGCGATCGAATAGCTGCTTCTGGGAAGGCCGTTGTTGCCGATGTCGGTGGCTGACGCGTTGGCCAGCTGGCCGGACTGCGGATTGACGCCGGTTGAAACGTTAAACACCACGGACCAGCCAGGCGCAAACTCTTCCTTACCGCGGATGCCGAAACCGGTCTGCTGCAGGTTGTTCGGCGCCACCAGGAATCGATGTTGATAGCCGTTCCGGTTCACCAGAGATTCGCCTTCATAGTTGGTGGCGTTTTCCGGTAAGCCGTGACTGACCCAGCCCACGCCGACGTCATAGGCGCCGTACAGCGTGATGCCGTGCCAGGTCAGCGTGCAATCGGTGGTGACGAACTCGTGGCCGCTCGCGCAGGCGTCGGGGGTGCCGGGCCGCATCGTAATGTCGGCCGTCGAGTCCTGGCCAGCCGCCAGAATGATACCCGCGCGTGTTTCATCGGCGAACCCTTGCTTTGCAGCCCGAACCTCGAAGGTCCCCGGAGCGAGGCCGGCCGCATGAAAGTGCCCCCCGCCGTCGGTGGCGATGGTGATGGCTGTGCCGCTGCCGACGTTCCTGATGGTCACCGCGACACCGGGAAGGGGTGCGCCGGCGCGGTCCGTCACCACGCCGGAAATACTCGCTCCGGTTTGGGCGAACGCCGGGAACGCCCCTATCGCCAGGCACAAAAGCAGCAATGAGGCAGCCGTTGAAATGTAGCCGGCGCGCGAGCGGCTAGAGAATGGGCACAGACGTAGCTTGCGAGAGAGCATGGAAGAGGTGTCCTTTAGATGTGTCCTTTAAATGTTACGGTGTCGTGTTAATCGATCCTATCGCATTCGCGAATCGGGAAGCAAGGCTTCCCGATTCGCCGGGACTGGGGGCTAGGGACTAGGGGCTGGGACCGCGCTGGTCTCTACCTCCAGCGCCGCTCCAGCCCCCAGTCCCCAGCCCCCAGTCCCGCAGCTATAATTCAGGTAGTCATGTATACACGACGGTGCATCGCACTGGGGATTCTGGCAGCGGCCCTCCTTGCGGCACAAGATACACAGCCATCCCTCCAGGTCACCGGCGCCGTAAAACAGCCACTCACCCTCACCGCGGACGATCTGGCGAAGATGCCGCGCGCCACCGTTCGCACCACGAACAATGGAATGGAGACCGTGTACGAGGGCGTCTGGCTGCACGAAGTCCTGAAGCGTGCCGGCGTTCCTCAAGGAAGCGAACTGCGCGGCAAGGCGCTGGCCGGCTACGTGCTCGCCGAGGCGCAGGACGGGTACCAGGTGCTGTTCTCGCTCGCCGAATTGGATCCGTCTTTTATAGACAACGAAATTCTGCTGGCCGACACCGCGAACGGTAAGCCCCTCTTCGGCGCGCAAGGTCGCTTTCGTTTGGTGGTACCGAAAGACAAGCCGGGAGCACGCTCCATTCGCATGCTGACGAGGCTGGAAGTTGTCCAATTGAGGAAGTAGCTGTGAAGACACGCGTCGAGAACCGGTTGGCACAGGTTCGCAAGACCAGAGGCGTCGGCGCATCCGACCTGGCGCGCCGGGTGCATGTGAGCCGTCAGACCATCTACGCCATCGAGGCCGGCACCTACGTTCCCAATACGGAAGTAGCGTTGCACCTTGCGCGCGAACTGGAAGTTACGGTCGGCGAGCTGTTCTCGCTTCAACCGGGATTTCAGAAATCGCCGGAGTCCTTGGCGGCGGAGATGTTGAGCGCCGCGGCCCCGGCCAAGGGCCAGGCCGTCCGGATCTGCCAGATAGGATCCCGCTGGATCGGCGTGCCGGTCAGCGCATCGCCTTACTATATGCCGGAGGCCGACGGCATTGTGAAGCGGGCCGGCCGAAAAAACGGCCGCGCTGACCTGGTGGTGTTTGCGAAAGACGATGCTTCTCAGAAACGGCTGGTTCTGGCGGGTTGCGATCCGGCCACCGGGCTTCTTTCCCGCATGGTGGAGAAGCTCAGCGGAGTGGAGATTGTCTCCGCGGCTGCCTCGAGCAAACTGGCTCTCACGTGGCTGCACGAAGGCAAAGTACATATCGCCGGATCGCATCTGGAAGATCCCAAGACCGGCGAGTTCAATCTACCCTTCATTCGTAAGCAATTTCCGGACGAAGATTTTCGCGTGGTGACCTTTGCCAGTTGGGAGGAAGGGCTGGTGATCGCGCCCCGGAATCCGAAAGGCGTACATAAGGTGGAAGACCTGGCGCGCAAGAACGTCCGATTCGTGAATCGTGAGCCGGGATCCGGAAGCCGCGCATTATTGGACAAGCTGCTGGCGAAAACGGGCATGGACGCGCATGCAGTTCGCGGATACGATCGCGTGGCGCATGGTCATCTCGCGGCCGCCTATTGCGTGGTCTCTCAAGATGCGGACGCGTGCCTGGCTACGCGATCCGCCGCTCAGACTTTTGGCCTGGATTTCATTCCTCTACAACGGGAGCGCTACGATCTGGTGATGCGCAAGCGAACCGCCGATCTGCCGGCAGTGAAAGCCTTCCTGGATGTCTTGCAGCGCGCCACATTGCGCCGCAAACTGGAGGTGCTGGCCGGATACGATACATCCAAGACCGGAGCACTCATTGCGTAGCGGAAGGGCCTGAGGAAGATTTGTTCCCCTTGCTCACGCGGGGACGGCGGTATTTGCTATGAAATCAGCCAGCCACAGACGGAGCTCGCAGGCGAAAGCGGCGTGGCAGACGCTCTGCCTGCCAATCTTGACCCTCGGATTTGCTGCCGGGGCTAGCTTAATGGGCGCGGGCTTCGATTGGAACCTTCCGCCAGGCTTCCCACGTCCGGCCATCCCCGCCGATAATCCCATGAGCGCCGCAAAAGTCGAGCTGGGCCGCTATCTGTTTTACGACACCCGGATGTCTGTGAACGGAAAAGAATCCTGCGGGACATGCCATCGCCAGGAATTGGCTTTCACGGACGGGCGCTCTCGCGCTCAGGGCGCCACCGGGCAACTTCATCCGCGCAGCAGCATGAGCCTGGTGAATGTGGCCTACGTTCCGTACTTGACCTGGGCGAATCCAACCAGCACCTCGCTCGAACAGCAAATGTTAGTTCCGATGCTGGGCGAGGAACCGATCGAACTCGGTTTGAAAGGGCATGAGCAGCAGTTTCTGGAAGCGGTGCGGCGTGACCCCGTCTACCGGCGCCTGTTCCCGTTAGCGTTTCCGGAAGCAAAGGACCTATACACAATTCCGAACGTCACCAAGGCCATCGCGTCATTTGAGCGCAGCATCGTTTCCATGCGGTCACCCTACGATCGCTATCGCTGGGGCGGCGACTCTTCCGCGATATCCGACGCCGCCAAGCGCGGAGAAATTCTGTTTTTCTCGAGTGAACGCGCCCGATGTTTTCAATGCCACGCCGGCTGGAACTTCAGCGGAGCAATCCAGTTCGAAGGCGGCGAGAGGCCCGGCGGCAGTTTCTTCAACACCGGTGTATCCACCTATTCCGCACCAAACCGGGGAATCTTTGAACAAACCCGCAAAACCGAAGATATCGGAAAATTCCGCGTGCCTTCGTTACGGAACATAGCCGTCACCGCGCCTTATATGCACGACGGCAGCCTGGCCACTCTCGAAGAGGTGATCCGGCACTACGCGGCCGGCGGCAAGTTGGACCATCCCAACAAGTCGCGCATCCTACGCCGCCTGAGCCTGACCGATTTCGATCAGCGCGATCTTATCGAATTCCTGAAATCGCTCACCGATGAAGAAGCGCTGCATGATCCGCGCTGGAGCAATCCCTGGAACGCCGCCACCATTCACGCCGGGTCCGAATGAAGCCGGTCGTAGAGCCAGGTGCGCGCAAAGCGCAAGTGTCTTTCCACGGTGGCGTCTGAAACGCCGCGCAGCTCGCAAATCTCCGGCACCGTGCAACCCATCAGGTAGCGCAATTCCACTAAACGGACTTTTTCGGCATCCAGCCTTTCGAGTTCCGTCAGCGCGCGGTCCAGATCCAACATCTCCTGGCCGCGCACATCCACCCAGCTCAAATCATCCGACATCGGAATCCGGCGCTGGCTGCCCTCCCGCTTCTGCGCCACGCGAATGCGGGCTTGATCCACCAGGATGCGGCGCAGCTCCACGGCCACCACGGAGAAGAAATGGTGCCGGTCGTTCCACTGCATGTTCTGGATCTTGCGCAGCCTGATATAAGCTTCGTTGACCAATGCGGCCGGCTCTGTTGGCATTCTCTCGTGAGCGGCAAATCCGGCCGCTATAGCCAGCATTCTTTGGTAGGCCCAACTCATCACCCGGTCATAGGCGTGCGAATCCCCCGCTTGCCACTGGCGCAGCAAGCTGGTGATATCCTGCGGCTGCGTGGCGTCCGGCATTTAAGAACAATTATGTTCCCGCGGAGGATAGAATGCTAGTCATGTTTCGGTTCACCCTGCTCCTCGCTGTAGTGGCTTCAATGGCGCTCCCGGCTTCGGCGGGACTTCGCGCCGGCGTCGCCAAAACCGATATTACTCCCACCACGCACGAAGTGATGTGGGGATTCGAGAGCCGCCTCGAGCCGGCTGAAAGCACCCTCGATCCCCTGTACGCGCGAGTGCTGGTGCTTGAAACGGGCGGCCAGCGCCTGGCCATCGTAGCGCTCGACCTCGGCCGCAGTTTCGGCGAAGCGTCACTCGACCGCTTGCGCGAATCGGCGCGCAAGTCGAGCGGCATTACCTGTATGTTGGTCACCGCCTCGCACACCCACAGCGCCCCTATAATCAAGGACGAATACACCGGCGCGCCGCCCGCCTGGGAGCAGCGTGCTCTTGATCGTATTAGCGCCGCCATTGCCCAAGCCGCCGCCCATCTGGTGGATGCCAGAATCGGCACCGGGACCGGCTCTGTTTACATCGGCCATAATCGCCTTCCGCTGCGTCCGGACGGAACCTTCGGATGGTTCGAACGCAATCCAACCATGCTGCCGACTTCGCCTGTCGATCCCACCGTAACGGTGCTGCGCGTGGATGGCTCAGATGGCGCGCCGCTGGCCATCCTGGTGAACTACTCCTGCCATCCCGTGGTTCTTGGACCGGATAATCGCCAGTATTCGGCGGATTTTCCGGAGGCCATGAATCGCACTGTCGAAGATGCTTTCGGTGGCCGCGTGCTCAGCTTTTTCCTGCAAGGCGCGCCGGGCGACATCAACCCTTATCATGCCGTGACGCCCATTCAAGAAGGCGCCGTCAAAATGCGCGATTGGACCGGGCAACGGCTGGGGACGGAAGCGGCCCGCGTGGCGAAAGAAATCCATACGGAAAATGTCCCAGCGGCAAGCATCGATTTTCGCGAGGAGACGTTGAATTTCCGCCTGCGTTGGAGCCAGGAAAAATTCCAGGCGGGACTGCTCAAGTTCCTAGGCCCTAAAACGCTGGATCTGATGGGTTCTCCCATTCGCGCCGTGATCGAGAGCCGTGTCACCGCCGTCCTTATCAATCACCAGATCGCAATAGCAACCTTTCCCGGAGAACCGTTTGTCGATTTCCAGAAGAACTGGCGCGATCGTTGCCCCGCATCCACGGCGCTTCTGCTTGGTTATACCAACGGCTACCACGGCTATTTCCCCACCATCTCCGCAACCTCGCGCGGCGGTTATGGCGCGGCTAGCGCCAGCACCTGGGTGGAACCGGGCGCCGGCGAACGTATCGTGGATTGGGCAGTGGTGAAGACCTACGATATGTTGGGCAAATTATCCGATATACCGGACGATCTAAAGCGCGATGTATATAAGTGAACCAGCCACCGGTCGGTGCTTTTTGGTTCCGGCTAGGCCGGGTCAGGGAGTTCCCGCGGGCCTGCTCACGGAAGTCTATGGAGGCGCCGTGTCGGAAAATCGGTTGGCAGGCGGAAGCGCCTGCCCCACTTTGGCGCGTGAGTGGGGCAGGCGCTTCCGCCTGCCAACCCCCGTCTTCAACCGGCGCTGCCTGTTTCGTGCCTGTAACAGAAACCTTTCACCCAGGAAAGAAGTCCCACAGCCGGGGATAAAGAAGAATCAAATGTCTATCAAATCATTCGCGGGCGGTTTGACCCTGGCGGTTTTCCTAGCGGCTCCCTCCAGTTTCGCCCAGAAACAGGATAAGAATCATCAGGACGCTTTTGTGGGCGACCCGAATGAAACGGAGCTGGCGATGAAGGTGCGGCACGAGCTGGTGATGCTGCCGTATTACAACATCTTCGATGATCTCGCGTTTAGAATTGACGGCAGCACGGTCACATTATTGGGATCTGTCGTGAACCCGGTGCTGAAAGACGAAGCCGGAAGAGTGGTGAAAAAAGTCCCGGGCGTCGAGCAGGTGGTCAACAATATCGAAGTGCTGCCCGTCTCGCCCATGGACAATCAAATCCGGATGGCCGAATACCGCGCGGTTTACGGCGATCCTGCCATATCGACGCGCTACGGATACCGCTCGCTGCCTTCCATTCACATCATCGTCAAGAACGGGCACGTCACTTTGGAAGGCGTGGTTGCAAACCAAGGGGATAAGAACCTGATCGGCATCCGGGCCAACGGCGTCCCCGACGTCTTTTCGGTGACCAACAACCTGGTGGTGGAAAACGAGAAGTAACGGCTCCATCGCGTGATATAGAACCATTCTCCATCACAAGCAGGTTACTGGACCTGCCTCGGCGCTGATTTGTGATATATTGACTACCTGTGGGTAGGTCGCGTCTTGCGTAGTCCCGCTTTTCCAAACCTCTCATTACGTCAGTGACAGGAGATAACTTATGAACTTGCGTCCGCTACACGACCGCATTCTGGTGCGGCGCCTGGAAGAACAGGAAGCCATGCGTGGCGGCATTATCATTCCCGATTCCGCCAAAGAGAAACCGCAACAGGCGGAAGTGATTGCAGTCGGGAGCGGCAAATTATTGGAAGACGGCCAGCGCGCGGCGCCCGACGTCCAGGCTGGAGACAGAATTCTGTTCGGCAAGTACTCCGGCTCCGACATCACCATTGAGGGCCAGGAATATCTGATTCTCCGCGAAGATGAAATTTTAGGAGTTCTCGGAAAATGAATAAACTCGCGTGCGCGCTTTTCGTTTTTGCCTCCATCGGCATCGCTTCGGCCCAGAAGATAGCCGTGATCAATTCACAGAAGGCCGTCCTCGATACCGCCGAGATCAAGAAAGCTCAAGTGGATTTGGAAACCAAGTTCAAACCCCGCCAGGAAAAGATTGTGCAACTGCAAAAGGATTTGCAGACCATTGATTCACAGATCAATAGCGGGAAGCTGAACTCCATGGGAGAACAGGAGTTGCGGGCCGAGGGGGCGAAAAAGCAGCGCGATTTGCAGCGCATGCAGCAGGATCTGCAGGACGATGTCAACCTGGAGCGCAACGATATTCTGCAACGTTCCGGCGCGCGCATGCAGGAGGTGGTGAAGAAGCTGGCCGAGGCCAAAGGCCTGGATATTGTCGTGGACACCACCAATACGGTTTTCTACAAACCCGCCTTCGATCTCACCGCCGAAGCCGTCACCGCCTACAATCTGGCCTATCCCGTAAAATAGGATCAGAGGAGGGACCCAGGGACCAATGTCCAGTTACCTGGAAACTTATGGGGCCGCCGAAGAGCTTCGCGCCCGGCGAATCCGTCTTATCAAGATCTCTTCCGTGGTGCTGGTTTGTGCGCTGATCGCCAGCGTCACGCTGTATGCGCTGCTGAAGAATCGGGGCGAAGAGCAGCAAGCCAAGCTTTTCGCTCATCTGCTGAACGACCACAATTATTCGGAAGCCTACAAGTTGTGGGGCTGCACGGCGTCCCATCCTTGTCCGGAGTACCCCGAGATCAAGTTCCTTGAGGATTGGGGGCCGCACAGCACTCACGCCGATGAATCCGGCGCCGAAATCGGGTTGTCCCAATCCTGTGGCTCGGGAGTAATTGTCCGGCTCGATTACCCGGGTTCCGAAGAACCAGTGCCGCTATGGATAGAGCGTAGCTCCAAGGTCATCAGCTTTTCCCCGCAGCCTGAATGTCCCGGCCGTCACCTGCATGTGGGAACGTGGCTGCGGTCCGTTTTCAGGCATTAGCGGCCGGCGTGGCCGGAGGCGCGATCCTCTTCGCGAGTTGCGTCCGGCGCTTCACATCCGGCGGGCTTTGGCAATTCCGAGCCGCCGCGCAACTGATCGATTCGCACCGTTATCAATTTCCATTTGTAGCGGCGTCTGGCCAGCGTACAGACTTCCAGTTCGCCGCAGCGTGAAAACTTCTGGCGCAGCTTGGAATCATGATTCGCGGCTTCCGGCCATAGTTGACCGGCAGTCGCGGCATTGCAAACGGGCTTCAAATCGTCAGAGGCGAGGCATAGGGTTGAAGCAAAGGCCACTATCAGGGCCGAGGCCTGAATTCGTGAAATCATTCTCACGATGTAGTCTACGGAAGCGCACCAGTGTCCACAAGAACGGAAGAGCTAGCTGTGGCGTGGAAAAGTACTGGTAGGGCTAATCTGATGCGGTGTAAGCGGCCTTCAGGCTCGCACCGGCGCCGCGCTCAGCGCCATCAGCTCGCCGGCGATTCGCTGCAGCGGCAAGACATGATCTACCGCGCCCAACAGGATGGCCTCGCGCGGCATTCCGAAGACCACGCAAGTGGCTTCATCCTGCGCAATTGTTTTCGCCCCGGCGCGCTTCATTTTGAGCAGCCCCTCGGCTCCATCCGCGCCCATGCCGGTCAAAAGGGCGCCGGTTGCGTTCCCTCCGGCGGCGGAGGCTACGGACGCGAACAGAACATCCACCGCTGGCCGCTGATAGCAGACGCGCGGACCGTCCTGGACTGACACGCTGTATTCGCCGCCGGCTTTCCGCAGCGTCATATGGAAATTGCCCGGCGCCACCAGCGCCAACCCCGGCCTCAGGCGGTCTCCATCTGCCGCCTCCTTCACTTGAATCCGGCACAGGTCGTTGAGGCGATTGGCAAACGCCGTGGAAAAAACGGGCGGGATGTGCTGCACAATCACGATTCCCGGGCATGCCGGCGCCAGGCCCATCAGAACTTCGCGTATCGCTTCCGTACCGCCGGTAGAGGCGCCGATGGCAATGACCGCCGAGGGGTCTGGCGGACGGAAAGCGGACGGACCGGCTGGCCGAACGGCAAGCGGCATCAGCGCTTCAGCCGGCACGCGCGCCAGTCTGGCATGGGCCGCGGCGCGAACCTTATGCGGCAAATCGTGCTGCAGCTCTCCCACTGAGTAAGGGCCGCCCGGCTTGGCCAGAACATCCACCGCGCCAAACTGCAATGCCTCGAGAGCGATTTTGCTCGAAGCCTGCCCCAGCGAACTGATCACCACTACCGGCATGGGATGGAACCGCATCAGCTTCTTGAGGAAAGTAATGCCGTCCATGCGCGGCATCTCCACATCCAAGGTCAGCACGTCGGGGCGCAGAGTCAGGATCTTGTCGCGCGCGACATACGGATCCGGCGCCGTCCCTACTACCTCAATATCAGCCTCCGCTGCCAGCGCTTCCGCCAGTAGCTTGCGCACAATGGCCGAGTCGTCGACAATCAACACCTTGATTTTTCGTCCCTCGGGTTGGAGTTTCCCGGCCAAAATTCGCCTCGCTTATTCCTTGCTCGAAAGCCCGATGGAAACGGCTACCATGCCCTCCGGCAGGCTGAAGCAACAATGCATGGCTTCCTCGAAGCTGTGCCCGGCGCTCGCCAGTTCCGGAGTGCCCAGCGACAGGTTCGACTCCGGCCACAACGTGCTCATTAATGCGCCGCAAAGGATGTTGGCCAGTTCCATGATTACTTCCCCTGATTGCGTTGGGGACATCCCGTCCGCGTCCACTCCCAGAAACCCCGCGGCGATGGACCGCGCGGTGTCCGGCGAAACACTCAGCAGAAATGTTCCACGATGCGACCCATCGAAGCTAAGATGGGCCGATACCGCCAGCTCCAGCCAGGCATGATCGCAGGCGCTGGGCACGGCCTCTTCGAAGAACATCGTCTCCAACACTTCGGCCGCCACCCGAACCACCACCGCGCCGAATTCCGGAGCTTGCTCCGCTGGCCTGGCCTGCTGAAGTTGTTCAGGCATTTCGTGCTCCCAATACTCGTTCCAGTTCTTCGCGCAATGCTTCGGGTGAAAACGGCTTGGTCATGTAGCCATCCGCTCCGAGCGAAAGCATTTTGAGAATCCGCGCTTTGGTGGCATCGGTGGAGATCACCAGCGTCGGCACCGACCGCAGGCGCGCATCCGTCTCCAGCCTTCGCAACAGCTCTTCTCCATTCATCTTGGGCATGTTGATGTCGGTCAGGATTACATCCACCGAATGCCCTTCTAACCGCGCCAGGGCCTCCTCGCCGTTGGAGGCTTCCAGGTACTCGCCCACCTCAAATCCCGACAACGTCAATACCCGGCGGATGAAACCTCGCATCACCGGCGAGTCGTCCACGATCATCACAGAAAACGGCATTTCTCAAATCCCTTCCACTGCTTTCTTTGACGAGTGGCTATGCATCAGCTCTTTCTCCACCCCGCCGGCTTCTCGAATCCACATCCGGCCGGTGGCCAGATCCAGACGAGTCGTGCGCGAGACTTCGCCGCCTACCGCTTCGGCGGAAATCAGCACACCCGCCTTCCACAGGATCTTGCGCGCCGCCAAATAGTTGCGCTTGCCAATCTGGAAGACCCCCTGGCTGTCCAGCACCTGCGCGCCTCCGGCCAACCGCACCACCATCCTTCGGGGATGTCCGCCACTAGCCGCTACCGCCTGGAACAGCGCGTTGATGCCGGTATCGGCGAACATGAATGGATTCTCCTGCGCCTTTTGCGTATCCAGCGACGATTCCGGCAACATGTAGTGCAGCAGACCGCCGACTTTGGTAGCCGGATCGTAGAGCGCCACCGCGATGCACGATCCCAAAGCGTAAGTCACCAACGCCGAATCCAGGTCGTTGCTCACCTTGCAGTCGGAAATGCCCACTACCAGCGATTTCATGACCGCACCCCCGACCCTTGAGATCCCTTGCGGTAGGTGGCCGGCCGCACATAATTCAAATCATGCTCCACTCCAGTGAGCGACTCCGAATGCCCCACAAACAAATACCCTCCCGGTTCCAGACAGGCGCCCAGGCGTTGCACAATATCCTGCTGCGTGGCCCGGTCGAAGTACATCATTACGTTCCTGCAAAAGATCACCTGAAAGCCGCGCCGGCGCGGAAAAGGTTGTATCAGGTTAAGCCGCTCGAATGATATCCGGCTGGCCAGATCCGGCTTGAACTTGAACAGCCCCTTGCACTCGCCGCCGCCCCGCAGCAGATAAGCCTTCCGCCAGGATTCCGGCAGATCCTTGAAGCGTTCTGCTTCGTAGACGCCGCGCTGGGCCAGTCCCAGGACTCGCGTGGAGATGTCCGTGGCCAGGATTTGAAAGTCACGCCGCTTCCCCGGCGCCCGGGCCAGAGTGTCCGATAAGCACATGGCGATGCTGTAGGGTTCCTCGCCGCTGGAACATGCCGCACTCCAGATTTCCAGCGTGCCAACCGCTTGGAACTCCTCCATGGCTGCGCGCGCCAGGAATTCGAAATGAGCCTTCTCGCGCAGAAAGCTGGTGTGGTTGGTGGTGAGCGAATCGATTAACCCAATCAGCGCATCCCCGGTGGTGTCCCCCAGGACGTGCCGGTAATATTCGTCAAAGGACTTGAACCCGCCCTTACGCAGCCACTTGCCCAGCCGCGCCGTAACCAGCGCCTCTTTGCCGCGCTTCAGGTCCAGGCCGAACCTCTCATGGGCCAGGCCGCTGATCAGCCGGAACTCGCTGGTCTTCAGCGTCAGGCCTGCGCCATCGGAATAGGGTGGTTCATTCACTGTTTCTGTGCTCCAAACAATCCTTCCGGATCCAAAATCAAACCCACCCTTCCATCGCCCAGAATCGCTCCCCCGGCCACGCCGGCGATATTGGCCATGGTCTCGCCCAGGCTCTTAATCACCACTTCCTGCTTTCCGATCAGTTCATCCACCATCAGGCAGAATTGCCTTCCGCCGCTCTCGGAGACAATGAGCAGGCTGTCCCACGGATTTTCGAACCTTGGTTTCACTCCGAACCGCTGATGCAGCCGCACCAGCGGAAGCAGCGAGCCTCGGACCAGCGCCATCTCCTGCCGGCCCTGCAAGGTGGAGATGGAATCCTCCGGCGGCTTCAGCATTTCGCGAACCGCGAAGATGGGGACAATGTAGCGCTGCTCTCCCACCCCCACCACCAGCCCATCGATGATAGCCAGCGTAAGCGGTAGCTTCAACAGGAACGTTGTTCCCTCACCCGGCCGCGACAGGACGTCGATTCGTCCGCGCAGCTTCTGCACCTGTTTCCGAACCACATCCATCCCCACCCCGCGGCCCGAGACATCGGTGATCTGCTCCGCGGTGGAGAACCCCGGATGGAATATCAGGTTGAAGATCTCGGTCTCGGTGGGCTGAGCGTCGGCGCTCACCAGGCCTTTTTCAACCGCTTTGCGAAGGATCTTTGCCTGATTCAGTCCGCGCCCGTCATCGGAGACCTGAATCACGATTTGCCCGGCCTGGTGGCCAGCCTTCAAAGTCACGCGCGCGGCCGCCGGCTTGCCGTTCCGCATGCGCTCTTCCGGCAGCTCAATGCCGTGATCCACCGAGTTGCGCACCATGTGCATTAGCGGGTCCGCCAGATCCTCCACAATGTTGCGGTCGAGTTCCGTCTCTTCCCCGAATAATTCCAGCTCCACTTGCTTGGACGCTTTTCGCGATAGATCCCGCACCAGCCGGGAGGTCTTCTGGAACAACTGGCCCACCGGGATCATCCGCATGGACATCGCGGTGCGCTGCACTTCGTCGGTGATCCGGGCCAGTTGCGAGAGATTGCGCCCCAGCCGCGGCTTCACCCCGAGGGCCAGGTCCGGGTCGTGCCGCACCAGCGATTGCGCGATCACCATTTCTCCGACCATATCCACCAGATAGTCCAGCTTGGTGGTGTCCACTTTGATGGATCGTGCGCCCGCTGGCCGTGACACGCCCGCCCGCGGCGCCTCCGCGCTTTCCGGAGGCGCGCTCGATTCCGCCGGCAAATCCGCTCTCCCCGCTGATACCTCGCTGGCCAGTTCCACCAATTCCGGAGTCGCCAACACCATCGGTTCGCTGGCCGCAACCATTTCATCTCGCGCGGGCTCTTCTCGCGGCGGCGCGGCCGCGGTTTCTCCCGCACGATCCTCCGCTACGCTCAAGCTTCGGATGGCCCCGAGCAAAGCGGCATTGCTGGACGGCGCCAGCAACACTCCCGTATGCAGGCCCGCTTCAAGATCCGCCATGCACCGCGTGAGATAATCCTTGCTCTCGAGGATCCGGTCTATTACCGCCGGCGTGATCGCCAGTTGCCCGTTCCGGGCCAGATCGAGAACGGTTTCCACTTCGTGCGCCACATCCCGGATGGCATCCTGATCCAGAAATCCGGCCATCCCTTTGATGGTGTGGAAGCCTCGAAAAATCGCATGAATCGCCTCGGCATTCGAGGGTTCCTGGTCGAGCGTCAGCAATTGCAATTCAATCGAGGTCAGATGCTCTTTGGATTCGAGGACAAAGTCGGTCAAAAGCTCCGGATCGGCCGCCAGCGGATTTAACGAAGGGCTGCCCGCGGCTGTTTCCACGCCGGCAGTTTTCGTTATTTCCGATGCGGTGGGCATTTTCCGCTCCCTAAGCTGTTACCGCCATGGAGCGCTCCACTTCCTGCGCGGTGAAAACCATGTTGATATCCAGCAGGATCTTCACCTTGTTCTTGATCTTGGCCATGCCCAAAATGCAGGGCGTCTGAACGCCGGGGCCGAAATCGGGCGTGTCTTCGATGTCCTTCGCCTCGAGCTTCAGCACTTCCGACACCCCATCCACGATGATGCCGATCAGCAACTTCCCGTCCGGACCTTCGATCTGCGCAACGATAATGCAGGTGCGTTCGGTGTAATCAAGTTCGGGTAAGTCGAACTTCATGCGCAGATCCATCACCGGAACCACTTTGCCGCGTAGATTGAGCACCCCTTTCACATAGCCTGGGGTCTCGGGCACCGCGGTGATTTCCTGGATGCCCATAATCTCGCGCACGCTCAAAACCTGGATGGCAAACTCTTCCCGGCCCAATGAAAAAGTCAGATATTTACCCGCCCTCTGATCCAGCTTCGGGGAGGCGGGGTTTAGCAGTGTTGTGTTCATTTATTCGCTCTCTGGGGTGAAATCGTGCCCGGTTCCAGACGATCCGGTTCTAGACATTCAACATGTGCGGGACCGGAAAACCCGGGCGAACCGTTTTCGATTCCGCATCCGGATTCGGCGCTATGCACACCTGCACGCACATCCGTTCGGTATCCCAATCGAACGGCACCACCGTCCACTCCTGGTTCCGCGCGCTGCGCGTCTGGAAATTGCGGCCGTAAATTACCGTGGGCGTACTGAGCAACATACTGCCCAGCCGATTCTCGAGCGTGGTCTTCACATTGCCGATGATCATATTGGTGATCTCCGCCACCGCGTCCAGAACGTCCTCCGAGATGGCCGGATATTCCGTCATCAACATTTGACTGGCAATCCGGCAGGCGAAGTTAGCCGGGCAGGACAGGCTTCCCGTACCCACCCAAGGCCCGGCCAGCCCGATCAACGATATAACCCCGGAGGCCGGGGCGGCTTCCTGTTTCTCCAGAAAAACCTCGCCCGGCTTTAACTCCACGCCCAGCATGGTCGAAAACACGTCGTTCGTCGCCGCCTTGATTGCATCCGATAGATCGGCGGATGTGATCGCTGGCGCGGAGTTTTGTTCTGTGCTCATGGTTTCCTCACCTCATAGTGGCCGCTGCTAAAATAACCCGGCCAGCTTTTCTTTGATCTGATCCGCCGTAAAAGGCTTGCGAACGTAGCCTGAGGCGCCCCGCTCCACCGCCTCCAGCACCTTCGCTTGCGTCCCTTCCGTGCTAACCATCAAAATGGGCAGGTCCTTCCAGGCCGGCTCGGCCCGCACCTTGGTCAGGAACTCCAACCCGTCCATGTTGGGCATGTTGATATCGGAGAGCACCAGGCCTACGGTCTGCTTTCTCAGAGCGGCCAGGCCCTCCACTCCGTCATTCGCTTCATACACATTGCCCACCGGCACTTGTGCCTGAAGCAATACTCGCTGCAGGATCTTTCGAATAGCAGCGGAATCATCCACAATCAGAACGTCCACAGTCTGGCATCGCCTCCGTCACTTTCCTTATCGGTCAGAAAATAGGTTCTTTAGTTCTTCGGTTCTTCCGTTCTTCGGTTCGGACACACTACCGCTAGCGCCAGCCAGAGAGTGTCTCTGCTACCGAACCGAAGAACCGATGAACCGAAGAACTAGGAGGAGGCTCCGCCGACGAGACTAGGAGGAGGCGATGCCGACGAGTATGACCGAAATCGGAGTATCGCCGATCTTGGTCTGCAATACCCAGTCCGTGTCGCCCTGCTTGCTGAAACCGGCCGTATTCGTGTCCGCCTTCCAAAAACTCAGGACCGCTGGGTGAGGCGTGCCGGAGGCCTTGCGGCTCATGGCCAGCAGGGCATCGAAACCGGGCGTGGAATTAAGATCGCGGTCGTCGGCGGCCGGCGAGAGCAGCAGGAAATCGCGCTGCGGCGCCGCCCCTTGATGGTCCCCGTTCACCGGCATGATGCCATACCGCAACGTATAGACGCCTTTTTTGATGGTCTGCCCCCGGCGATCCGCGCCCTGGCCGTCAAACCGGATCACACCCAACAGCGCTCCCGGTGGAATCAACGGCAGCGTGACGCTTTCTTCCGTCGATTTCGGGCCGGTCGGCTTCTGGGTTCGAAACCAGATTTCGCAATACGCGGCTCCATTGTTCGAGATCTTAGTCCCGTCTTTTTGTAAGGCCTGGGCGATGGCCGGCGCTACTTCCGAGGGTGGTCCTCCGGCCGGCGCCGCCTGGTAGGGTCCGTCCGCGGCCAACGAATAGAACGCCAGCGGGGAAAGAAAACTGATGACCGCCAATTTCCTCATAACCCCATGCTACCCGCTTCCGGACCCGCCGTGTGCCGCCTCGAACAGTCGCTCATGGTAGCCCCGCGCGTCAGCAAGGGGACCGGCCTTGCCGCATCCTCAGCCCATTAAAGTCTTCAACTGCTGGAACATCATCATGCAAGCCGGCCCGAGCGTGACCAACAGCACCGACGGGAAAATCAGAAAGAAGACCGGAAAAATAAGCTTCACGCCCACCTTCCGCGCCGTTTCCTGAGCCTGTTGGCGAAAGCGCGTGCGCAGGTAATGGGCATGGGTGCGTAAGGCCGGCGCCAGGCTGGTGCCGAAACGGTCACTGTCGATCAGCAGATTGGCCAGTTTCCGCAGCTCCGGGTCCTTGCCCCGTTTGCCGAAAGCTTTGAAGGCGGTGGGACGGCTGCTTCCGGTTTTCAACTCCAGATACAGTTGCGCCAGTTCGCTGCTGAAGTCCGGATGGGTACGCTTCAGGCTGCGGCTGGAATCGGCAATGGATTGATCGAGCGATTGGCCTGCTTCAAGGCCCAGCACTATCAGATCTAGCGCCGGCGGAATGGCGCTTCGCAAACGATGCGAACGCGCTTTTACTCGCGAATCCAACACTCGATCCGGCACCATAAATCCCAGGCCGGCGCCGCAGATCAGAGGAAGCAGCATGCCCGCTCCCTCGCCGCGATTGAACAGCGTAGCGGTGGCCATCAGTACCGCGAAAAACAATGAGCTCGCGACCTTGATTCCGTAAAAAACCGGCAACGCGGAGGGCCAGCGGTATCCCGCGGAAGCCAGCCGGATGCGGTAGGGATTCTGTTCGTTCTGGGCGGCCGGAATTGCTTCCCCAATGGAACGGAACAGGTTCATGAACACCGCCCGGGAAGCGGGCAAGGAGGGTTCGGTGGACAAGCCGGCGGGAATCCCGGCGTCCCGCTCCGCGCCGCGCCGGATGACCAGGTATCCCGCTCCTACCACCGCCGTCATCACGAACAGGAAGAAGCCCGCGCCAAGCCAAAGCTCACTCATATCTTAATGTCCACAATTCTGCGAATCACAACGTGCGCCAGCACCAGGCAAATAATTGCGCCGCTGATCAGATACTTTCCGTAAGGGTGATAAACCAGGACCGTCAGATAGGACGGATTCACGATCATCATCATGCCCGCAATCACCAGCGGCAGAACCGTCAGCACCGCGCCGGTCATCTTTCCGTGCGCCGCCAGCGCCCGCACCTCGCCACGCAGCGCGGTGGCTTCGCGCATATTCTCCGCCAGTTTGCTTAATACCTCATTCAGCTTGCCGCCGGTGCGCGTTTGCATTTGCACCGCCGCGGCGAACATACTCACTTCGAGCAGCGGCATGCGCTCCGACAGATTCGCCAGCGCCTGTTCCCAGGAGGCGCCCAGATTGGCTTCCGCGGCAGCCTTGCGAAGCTCTGTGGATACCGGCGCTTCGCACTCCTGGGCCACGATCTCCATGCCCGCCGCGAAGGGATGTCCGGCCCGCAACGCGCGCGCCAGAGAATCCAGCGCATCCGGGAAATTTTCTTCAAACTGACGGAAGCGTTTGGCCCTGCGGCGCACAATATACAGGTAGGGCAGCGATCCAACCAGGACCGCGATCAGGACCGCGACAATGCCGGGAATCCGATCCTCCCGCATGGCCACAGCCAGCGCTACGCTCCCGGTCAGCAGCATCAACATCGTAACGCGCCCCACCGACCAGCTCAAGTCCGCCTGTTGCAGGTGCCGCCGCATGATCTTCACCAGGTCGGACCGTTCCAGCAGCTTCGCCCAGGGCGATATGGAGCTGAGCGATTCATCCTTCAGCACCCGCGGGCTTTCATCCAAAAGGTGCTCGGAGACGTCCTCGGCGGCTGCCTCGGCGCCCATGCGCTGCAGCGCAAACCAGCCAATCAGCACGGCCAGGCCGGCCGCGAGAAAGGTGGTGAGGAACACTAAGATCGCCGTCAGCGCCACCTATTGTCTCCGGCTGGTTTCCGCCACGGCGGTGGACGGAGCCAGCCCGTGTGGCCGCGTGGTTACGTAGATCACCAGTGCGCGCCCGTTCCAGGAATGTCCAGGAAAAAGACGCGCCAGAATTTCGTCATTCTTTTGATCCTGCAGCAGACCTCTTACCAGAAAGCTGGCGCCGCCCGGCAAATCCGCGTCGTAGCTCCAGGTCTCCACGCCCGGGCCGCTGCGCAGGCTGACTTCAGGCTGCACGCGGAGGCTGACCTTGCCTCGAGCGTCGGCGGCGGACGAAAACTGGACGCGCAGCCGGTACGGCGCCGCGGCCGCCCGCACGCTCACCGGCCGGCCCACGTTGGCGGTCAGCAATGAGGACGAGACCACCTCCAGCTCCTTGGCCTGTTCCAGTTTTCTTACCAGCTGGTCCACATTCGCATCGGTCCGAAACGCCGCTACGCGCATGGAGTCATCCGCCGATGGAGCAACCAGCCTGGAATCCAGTTGACCCAGCGCCGCGGCGCTGGCGCCCAATACCTGAACGGTTAATTCGGTTGCGTGCTCTTCAGGAGCACTCGCGGGCGCTTCTGTCTGGGCCCGCTGCGGCCGTGACGGCTCGGAAGCCGCGGCGCTGTTGAACACAGCGGCCAATCCCAGCGCGTGCTTCGGCGACGTGCCTTCATCCAGCGGATTCCGCAGCGTGACGCGGAGCCGCGCCCCGGTGTCCGCCAGAGCTACGACATCGGCGTACTGCGCCGGCACCAGCACGGTGGCTACCGGAACCGGAAAACGGCTGTTGGCGGCCGGCTCCAGTTGCGAATTGATGCGCAACACTTCCACGTTTTGCAGTACAGTCCGAAGTTCCGTGGGGCCGTTCCTTTCCGACGCCGCTTGCAGATCCACGTGTGAGCCCGCGTGCAACAGGCCCATCACTCCGGATGATTCAAACACCCGGATGGAAACTGCGCGCATCCCCGCCGCTATCCCACCGCCTGCGCCCGTTCCCTTCGGATCGAGCGAGGCCACGCGCCCTTCGAGCAGTGGTTCGTTCTTTTGCACCGCCTCGAGCAGCGTTGCTCCCACCGCATCGTCCACCTTCGAATAGGAACCCTTCAGAGCTCCCTTCACTTGCGACACCTGCAGATCCTCAGCCTTGATTACCGTTCCCCGGTCGAGATCTCTGGCCGCCACCACAATGGATTGCCCCGAGACGTCCGGCGCTTTCGCGCGCAGCCGGCCGCCAAACAGCCCATACACCACTCCGGTTGCAACAATGGCGGCCACGAATGCAATCCCAAGCAAGGGAACCATGTTTCTCTTCATCGCTTTTGCTTTCCTTTGGCCACATCAAGACACCTGTGGCTCAATCCAGACCAACGGCTGACCGGGGCACCGAAAGTATCGAGTGTTGCCCTAAGGTTTGAACCTTAATCACCTTAGGCCTGTTCACGGGGTGAGGACAGTAAAAACCGCTCGTATGTAGTGGCTTGGGGTCGATACGGAATTTGTGGCTCGTCCGATGCGATTGCAAAAAGAAATCGTGGCCCTGGCTCTGCTCGCATTTGGAAGCTTGGCCGAAGCGCAATCCACCGTGCCAACGCCCGAGTTTCTGACCAATTCCATTCTGACCAATTCCACGATCGTCACCCTAGCGGCCGCCGGTTTCAACGAGGATTTCCTGATGAAGCTCATCTTGAAAGGCCCAACCGGATTCGATACCACTGAGAACGGATTGGCAAGCCTGGCGAAACAAGGCATCAATCAACGAATCATTCGCGCCATGGTGCAGGCGTCCAGCCGGACGACGGATTCTTCCCCCAGTGAGACCAATGCCATTCGGCCGGCGCCCACGCCGCCGCCGGCGCCATTGCCAGCGCCATCGAAGTTCCGCGTCTTCCTTCGAAAATTTGGCATCGGAACCGCGGCGCCAGACTTGCGCTTCACCCCGCGTCTCGGCGCCGGTGCGGTGGAGATTGAGTCCGTGGATCTTCCCCGTGCCACTGCCGGCCTCGTCTACAGCGCCACCATCCGCACCAGCGTAGACGGTCAATGTCCCAGCGGCAACGTTGGCCTGTTTCTGTCCGGCGGGTCTCTGCCGCGCGGCTTGCGCCTCACCTACGATGGGTTGGCCGGCGTTCCCACGGAAATGGGCACTTTTCGATTTTCGATTGGAGCGCGCAATAGCTGCGTGGACACCACGCGGGAACTCGAGCTGCTGGTAACGGGAAGGCCCATTCTGCGGGCTGTTCCAGAACACTTGGAGTTTACTGCTTCCCCGGACAGCCCTCCCGTAACTCAGACCTTACTGATATCCAGCACTTGGCCTGGGCTAGCGTATTCGCTGTCGACGCCGGAAGATTCCTGGCTCACTCTGCGGCAAGCCGAGGGCACTACGCCTGAGCAAGGCTCCGCCTTCACCGGCGATCGCGCCACCGTAACCGTCCTGCCATTGAAGCTGGCGCCCGGCATCCACCACGGCAGAATAATCGTCTCGGCTTGGCAGGCCGATCCGGTGACGATTGAGGTCACAGTAACGGTCGGCATGCCAAAAACGGCTCCAGCCCCACCACCGTGGCTCAACCCCACCGGACCGCGACCGTGAGAAGCTGTGAAAAAATCGATTCGCAGGCGACAGCGCCTGTGCCACTTAATCGTAAATCCTTGTGCTTCAATGTGGGGCAGACGCTTCCGTCTGCCAACCCCGCGTCCTTCCCGATTTTTTCACAGCTCTGAGGGAGCCGGTGCCTTTTTGGTTCCGACTCCATGCGCCTGCCAAAATCGCGTCTTCAACTGAGCCGGTGCCGTTCGCTAAGCTAGGATAGATGGTGGTTTCCTCTCCCAGCTCTACCCTTCGCCGGTGGACGGAACAACTCAAGAATCGCGAAGATCAGCTCACGGTGGTACTCAGCCTGATTATTGGAGTACTGGTCGGGCTGATGGTGGTGGCCTTCATTCTGCTGACAGGCAGATTGGCCGCGCAAATGTACCCGGCCGGCGGCGCGGCCTGGCGGCGGGTGGTGATTCCCGTCATCGGCGCGCTCATTAGCGGATTTTTTCTCTTTCGCTATTTTCCGGATGCCCGCGGCAGCGGCATCCCGCAAACCAAATACGCCATCTTCATCAACGACGGCTACATCTCGCTGCGGACCATCCTCGGAAAGTTCTTCTGTTGCGCCACATCGCTCGCCAGCGGCATGGCCCTTGGCCGCGAGGGACCCTCGGTTCAAATCGGCGCCGGAATCGCGTCCGTACTCGGCCGGAGATTCGGTCTCAGCAAAGAGAGCGTCAAGTCGCTGGTCCCGGTGGGCTGTTCGGCCGCGCTGGCAGCCGCCTTCAACACGCCCATCGCCGCCGTTCTGTTCTCTCTTGAAGAAATACTGGGCGATCTGCATGCCCCGGTATTGGGCACCGTGGTTATCAGCTCCGCCACTTCCTGGATCGTCTTGCATTTGCTGTTAGGCGATGAGCCGCTATTTCACGTTCCCGCCTATCGCCTGGTGCATCCCCTGGAGTTCGGCATCTACGCCATCCTCGGCGTAGTGGGCGGACTCGGATCGGTGTGCTTCGTGAAGCTCCTGCTCAAACTGCGCACCCTCTTCATGCGTCTTCCAAGATCCACGCAATGGATTCAGCCCGTTGCCGGCGGACTGGTGGTCGGCTTGCTCGGCTGGTTCATGCCGGAAGTTCTGGGTGTTGGTTACGATTACGTGGAACAGGTTCTCGGCGGCGATTTCCCTTTGAAGACAGTGGCCTTGTTGGCCGGGCTCAAAATAATCGCTACCGCCACGTGTTATTCGTCCGGCAATGCCGGCGGCATCTTTGGCCCCAGCCTGTTCATGGGCGCGATGATGGGCGGCGCGGTGGGCAGCATTGCGCATGCTCTGCTGCCGCATCAGACGGCCGGCCCGGGTGCTTATGCGCTCATCGGAATGGGCACTGCCTTTGCCGGGATTGTGCGCACGCCGCTGACTTCGGTCATCATGATTTTCGAGCTGACCCGGGATTACTCCATCATCGTGCCGCTCATGATTTCGAATTTGATCAGCTTCTTCATCTCCTACCGGCTGCAGCGCGAACCAATCTACGAAGCGCTCGCGCTGCAGGAGGGTGTGTATTTGCCCACCGGCGAATCCAGGCACGAATTGGAAGAGGTCCGGGTAGGAGATGTCATGCAGTCAACCGCCACTCCGTTCCCGGCCGATATGGACGTGCTGACCGCGCGCAAACGCCTGGCCGAACTTGGACAAAACGCTTGGCTGGTAGGTGAATTGAACTGGCTCTACGGCATCGTGACCATGGCCGCGCTGGAGGAAGTCAAGAACCCATATTCGACCCTGCTCAACCAGGTTGTACATTCCGAGGACCCGTTCCCGTACGTATATTCGGACCATCCCTTATCGCTGGCCCTGGAGCGGATGGGCAGTGCCGGCACGGACACGCTGCCCGTGGTAAGCCGCGCCAACCGCAGGCGCGTCCAGGGAGTAATCACGATGGCTGATGTTCTCGGAGCCTTCGGCGTTAAGCAGGAGAAGGGATCGAAGAAACCTACATGACAACGGCGGGCCAATCCACGCGGCCGGAATCCGCGAGCTGGCCAACCTTCGGGTTCGTGATCGTGCTGGTGATTGTTATCGGCGGTCTTTGGAGCCTGGATCTTTTTCTCGCCAGGACCGACCGCGAGTCCGTGCAGAACCAGGCCAATAATCTCTACGAACAAGGCGTTCAGCTACTCAAGCAAGGCCACGCCAGCCAGGCCGTGCAACAGTTGCGGCGCGCCAACGCGCTGGTGCGGGACAACCGCACCTACCAGCTGGATTTTGTGGCCTCTCTCATGGCCGCCCGGAAATTCGACGATGCCGAGTCCAATCTCAAGACCTTGCTCGAAGGCGACCCCAACAACGGCCCGGCAAATCTCCTGTCCGCCCGGCTGAAGGTCCAGCAAGGCCACCTCACCGATGCTGAATCGTATTATCATCGCGCCATTTACGGCTCTTGGCCCGACAACGCGCCGGCTCATCGCGTGGCCGCGCGGTTGGAACTGGCCAAGCTGCTGGCATCGCGCGGGGAACAGGAAGAGCTGCTGGCCGAGCTACTGGCGCTGGAGTCCGAAGTCCAAGGCAACGCCGCGATCCTGAAGCAGGTAGCGCAACTTTATCAAGTAGCTGGATCTCCCGTGCGGGCCGCCAATGTTTATCGGGAATTGATCGAGAAACGCCCCGATGACATCGACGCCTACGAGGGACTCGGCGGAGACGAATTGGCGCTGGGAGATTATCGCGCCGCCATGACCGCTTTTTTGAATGCCAATAGGCGCAGCCCCGGCGACCGGACCATTCAGGGAGACATAGCATTATTGAACGCGATGGCCACCATCGACCCCACGCCGCGGCGTCTCAGCTCGGCCGAAAAATTCGCGCGCTCCACGCGGATCTTGCAGCTCACTCGAGACGCGCTGAACGGCTGTGCCAAAACGGATGACGCGCGGCGCATGGTGGACGATTGCGACAAGCTGCTGGCGAAACCGGCTCCGCCGCATGTGACCAACGAGCTATCGGAAGCCAGGCTGACGCTGGCGGAGCAGTTGTGGCAGGCGCGCGTCAAACAATGCGGCCCCAGCACATCCGAGGATGAGCATGCCCTGCGCCTGATCATGACCAAGCTGGCCCATTCGTAACACTTTCCTGACATCTTGTTACACTGGCGAAATGCAGCCTCTCTCCGTCCACCGGCGCGCCTTCGTCAAATGGGCCGCCGCCGCTCCCGTGCTGGTTACCATCGCCGGCCGCGCCATCGTCCAACGTGCTAGCGCCGCCACCGGCGCCGAGCCCTCCATCGATGTCTACCGGCGCATCGGTGTCCGGCCCTTCATCAACGCGCGCGGCACCTGGACCTATTTGAGCGGGTCTCTCGAATTGCCCGATGTCCGCCGCGCCATGGATGCCGCCGCGCATCATTTCGTGGACATGTTCGAGCTTCAGCGTGCTGTCGGAAAACGCCTGGCGGAACTTTCCGGCGCCGAATCCGGCATGGTGACTTCGGGCGCCGCCGGAGCCATGGCCGCGGCCACCGCTGCCTGCATCGCCGGCGCCGATCCTGAAAAAATCTGGAACTTGCCCGATAACCCCGGTCCGAAGCATGAAGTAGTAATGCTGGGAGGCCGCATCGCATTTGACAACGCCATCCGGCTGGCGGGCGCCAAACTGGTTCTGGCGCATCACCTGGAAGAGCTTCAGCCCGCCATCACCGCAAACACCGCCATGGTCTACACCACATGGCGTGATGAACGCCTGGAAAAAGCTCTTTCCATCACGCGCGCCGCGCATGTTCCCTTGCTGCTCGATGACGCGGCCGGCATCCCGCCCATCGAGAACCTGTCCCGTTACGCCAAAGCGGGAGTCGATCTGTATTGCTTCAGCGGCGGAAAAGGATTGCGCGGCCCCCAGTGCGCCGGACTGTTGCTGGGCCGTAAAGATCTCATCGACGCCGCGCTTGCCAATTGCTGCCCGTGGGAAGGTTCTGTCTGCCGCGCCATGAAGGTGGGTAAAGAAGAAATCATCGGAATGCTGGCCGCCATAGGAACCTGGCAGCACGCGGATATGGCCGCCTTAAATCGATCGTGGCAGCGGCGCGTGGAAAAAATCGCCAAGCTGGTGGAGACAGTTCCAGGAGTGACCACCAAAATCGAAATTCCAGAAGACGGCAATAGCTATCCCACGCTTACCGTCAACTGGGATGAAGCGAAATTCGGCCTGACCATCGCCCAGTGCGATGCCGAGCTGCGCGCCGGAGAGCCCCGCATCGAAGTGCTCACCAACAGCAATCCCAGCTTAGTTCCTGCGGTCCACGAGGGCGATCCAAAAAGCAAACCGCAGGACGAACCCAATCTGCTGCAAATCGTTTCCATGACTTTGCAGGACGGTGAAGAACTCATCATCGGACAAAGGCTGCGCCAGATCCTGTCCACGGCCCGCAAGAAAACCGCCTGATCCCTGTTGCTGCCGGGCGCTACCACCGCACCGGATCCAGCTTCGGCGCCGCCACCTGGATCACCACCAGCGCCAGCAGCATCCCGCCTATCGCGCCCATCATTCCTCCCAGCCCCGCCACCGATCCCACGGCTTGCCGTGGAAACATGTCCCCTACCGTCGCGAATAGATTCGCCCACCAGCCTTGATGCCCCGCCGCCGCCGCTCCCACCAGCGCCACAATCACCCATAGATGCGACGTCATGGACGCGAAGAAAACCGGAGTCACCGCGCAGGCGCAAATGAACAGCGCGGTTTTCCGCGCGCGATTCACGCCGATCTTGGCCGACGACACGCCCTGCGTCTCATTCAGGAATTTGGGCAACCAAAAAAGATAGAACCACCAGATGGGATCGGTCAGGAATTTCCCGGCGGCGAAGGCCCACGTTTGCCGCTGCGGGAACAACCGCGGCCAGGGGATTCTCGCACTCGGCTCGGCTGGGTCGCCGCGAATGTACTCCAATTCGGCGCGCGATAATCGCGGCTGCTCTTCTGGTCTGTGGTATGTCCCCAGCCAGCAGGCCAGCCATCCGTAATGGATGGCGATCCAGGGAACCGTCAGCGGCGCGCTTACCGCGCCCACGTTCGATCCGGAATTTGAAAATGCCGATGGCCAGCGCGCGCTCCTTCTTGGGAAACCATTCCGAAACGGTTTTGATGGCAGCAGGAAAATTGTCCACTTCACCAGGGAGTCGGCGCCTTTGCGTTATGTCACTATAGTTGTGTCTATGACGCCTCCTCAAGCCCAGCCGAAATTTCAGTTGGTGAACACGCCCGACTACCGCGAGAGCTATGCCAATAGCGTCCAGATACGGGTGAACCTCTGGGATTTCTTCCTGATGTTCGGAACCGTGAATCAAACCTCGCCCGAAAATGTACTCATCCACAACTTTCAGGGCATTTACCTGAGCCCGCAGCAGGCCAAGGCGCTGTTGAACATCCTGACGCAGAATATCTCGCAGTACGAGGCCACATTCGGAGAGATTAAGCTGGAGCCTCACGGCCCCACCGGCGCCATCCAGTAATGCGGCAGCGCGTCCGCCCAGCCACATACCTGTACTTTTTCGCATTCTTCGCCGCCGTGGTTTTCCTGATCCATGCACCCTATTTCAGCCTGCCTTATTTCTGGGATGAGCTGGGCCAATTCGTCCCCTCGGCGCTGGATATCTTGCAGCATGGCTGGTGGGTTCCTCACTCCGCAGTTCCGAATGCCCATCCACCGGGCGTGATGGCGTATCTGGCGATGGTCTGGAAAATTTTCGGATATTCCATACCGGCCACGCGCGCCGCGATGCTGGTGCTGGCCAGCCTGACGGCGCTGTTTACGTTTTTGCTGGCCATCCGATTGTGCCGCGGGCTACCCGGCGCTCCAGCGCTGGCGCCGCTGCTGTTGCTGCTGCTCGATCCGTTGTTCTACATGCAATCCATGATGGCCCAGCTCGATATGCCGGCCATGCTGTTCACCGTGCTTGCGCTGCTGCTGTTTCTCGAAGACCGGCATGTGGCCGCCGCTCTCGCCTGCGTCGCTCTGGTTCTGGCCAAAGAAACCGGCGCGTTGCTCCCGTTGATCTTCTTGGGCGTCCTGTTCTTCGACCGTCCCCGCGCCAAATACGCGCCCTATTATCTGGCGCCCTTTGCTGTATTGGCTGTTTGGTTCTTCATCCTGTGGCGCACCACCGGGCAACTGTTCGGCGATGCGGGGTTCACGCACTACAATCTCGGCTACGCGCTGCACCCGGTGCGCGCGGCCATCTGCCTCATCCGGCGAATTTACTATTTGTTTATCGACGACTTCCGCTGGGCCGGATCCATCGCCATTATTCTGGCGTGGAAGCGCACGCGGATATTTGTAACCCGGGAATGGAAAATCACATGGCTGTTTTTCGGCGCTCACGTAGTGATGGTGAGCGTGTTGGGCGGCGCCGAGCTGGAGCGCTATTTGCTTCCCGTGCTGCCGCTGCTCTACATCGCCATGGGCGCCGCGTGGTCCCCTCTGCGGCCAATCTGGCGCAATGCGGGCATGGTAGCCGTCGCGGCCGGATTGTTAATCGGCCTGTTCGTCAACCCGCCCTATCCGTTTCCCTTCGAAAATAATCTGGCGATGGTGGATTTCGTCGAACTTCACCGCGATGCTGCTCAATATCTGGAAGCAACCCATCCCGATAAAACCATCTACACCGCATGGCCCCTCACCGGCGCGCTACGCGATCCGGTCTTCGGATACGTCACCAAGAAACTGGCCACGTTCGAGACCTCGGACCTGGGCTACTCCACCTTGAATCGCCTGGATCCAAAAGGCGTCGATGTTCTGGTGCTTTATTCGAGAACCTGGGAGCCGCGCTGGAGCGTGCTGCAATGGCCCCTCGTCGAACGATTTCTCCGCCACTTCTATCTATATGAGCCGCAAATGGACGCCGACCAGGTCCACGATCACTTCGGGCTGTTTCAAGTCCGCCGCTGGACCCAGCGCGGCCAGTGGATTGAAATTTACGGCCGCTGATCCACTTCACTTTACAACATAAAGCACTTCGTGTATAGTGGAGCTCGATGCGAATCGTTAAACGGATAGTCAAGATCCTGGGGTCGCTGATAGTGCTCGCCATCGCCGGAATTGCTGCGATTCTCGGCCTGCTGCGCTTGGAACACGGCTTTGCGATAAGCCTGCCGGAGCCGACGGGTTCATTCGCGGTAGGACGCGTGAGTTACGATTGGGTGGATAGCGCGCGAATCGACACCCTTGCACCGGCTGCGAACCAAAACCGTGAGCTGGTCGTCTGGATCTGGTATCCGGCCGCTCGAGAGTCACCCGTACGGAGGGCTGAATACCAAACCGCGCCATGGCGTGCCGCCGTCGTGAACGAGGAAGGCACTCTGATGAGCAAGTTTTTCACACGAGACGAAGCATTGGTCCGCGCGCATAGCTTAGTGGATACCGATGTGTCCCCCGCCCAGCGTACCTACCCAGTGGTGCTGATGAAATCCGGCATCGGAGCTCTCGCGACCGACTACACCACGCTAGCCGAGGATCTGGCCAGTCACGGTTTTGTTGTTGTCGGATCCGATTCGCCGTATAGCACCTTTGTTGTCGTTTTCGCCAACGGACGCATAGCCAGGAGAACACCCGCGGGCAATCCGCCGGAAGATTTGGACGAAAGTGCACGCAAGCGCGTCGCAAGCGAACTGGTCAAGGTCTGGTCCGCCGATACGCGCTTCGAGCTCGATCAGTTGGAAAAGCTGAATACCGCCGATCCATCCGGCAAGTTTGGCGGCCGATTGGATCTCGGCTCCGTCGGCGTGTTCGGTCACTCATTCGGCGGCGCCACCGCAGCGCAATTCTGCCACGACGATACCCGCTGCAAAGCTGGCGTCGATATGGATGGCCAACCTTTTGGGAACGTCATCCAGCAAGGTCTGACTCAGCCATTTCTCTATCTGATGAGCGACCACAGCAGTGAGAAAGATGCAGATAGCCGCCAGATTCTCGCCAACATCCGAACCATTTGCAACTCCGATCGGGCAGGTTGCGATGTTGCCACGGTAATAGGCGCAAGGCACTTCAACTTCAGCGACCAATCCCTTTTGAAAGATCGCTTCCTGGGAAGGGCTTCTGGCATGCTCGGCCCGGTCGGGGAACGTCGCGGACTCGCCATCGCAGCGGCGTGCCTAGACAGTTTCTTCGAGGTCCATTTGAAGAACGCACCGGTGAGTCTGATGAAAAACTTATCGGCCAACTACTCCGAGATTCGTTTTGAAGCGAAGAAATCCGGCCCGGCTGTACACTGAGGGTGCGGGAGCGAAGAGATTCGGGACGATTCCCCGGTGCAGGCGAAGCTTGCCATGGTGGTTTTCTATCGCCGAAGATCATCGCAACGCCGGAATCCTGGACGCGCTCACGAAACTTCCACCTGGCTCTAGCGAATCCTTCTCGGCTCACGCCGCTGCTTGTGTGCGGGATGCCATCGCGAAGGCGCTCGCATAGCCGTGAGCTACTTCTTCTTGGGGGGCATTTCGTACAGGTAGATCAAGTGCCCGCGCGCTTCCGGCAAATCTTTGTCCACCAGTTTAGCCTTCCACCCTGGAACGGCATAATCGTGCGATACCACGCGCGCGCCGTTTCTTAAGTATTTTTCCAGGTTGGGCCGCAGGATCTCGTTCGAATCGGTGGCCAGGTAGATTGTAACCACGTCGGCCGGGCTGAGATCCTCTTTCATGAAGTCGCCATGGATCACCCGCGCCTGGTTCTGCAGGCCAAGTTTGCGGATACGGTCATTGGTGGAATCCACCAAGGCGTCCGAAATCTCGATGCCCACGGCTTTGGCGTGGTAACGCTGCACCGCGGTGATCAGAATACGGCCGTCGCCGCTGCCCAGGTCGTAGAGCGTTTCATTGGACTTCAGATCGGCCAGTTCCAGCATGCGATCCACAATCTGCTGCGGCGATACTACATAGGGCGCCAAACTGTTCGAGTAATGCTTGTAATGTGGGGACTGGCCGTAGAGCAAGCCCTGAGAAAACCCCGGGCTCGCGAACAGTATTAACCCTAAAATCAACAGTTGGCCTAACTTTTGCATACCCCTACTGGCTTGAGATGGACGAAGTCTGCTTCCCGTTCCTCGATTTTACAATGCGGGAGACCATTTCTGTGACTGCAAACCACAAATCCCGCGGACGGCTGATGGTATATTCGTAACCCCGGAAGAAGTGTACTGTATGGCTGATCGCATCTTTCCACGGCACGGCCTGGGGATTGAGATTGTAATTCATATAAAAGACGGGGAAATCCACCTCGCCCGCCTCTTTCAAGGCATCCGGAGGGACATTGGAATCCAGCATGACCTTGGGACCGGCGAAAATAAGCGCATCCGGGCGGCCGGTATTGGAGCCGACTTCGCGGCGGACCAAGCCAGCCAGAAAATCGGTGTCCCCGTGTTTTTCACTGAGCCGCTTTAAATCCACCGTGCCTAGATTCAGTGACCGGATCGCGTTCCCTAAAGCCGGGAAATCGATGCGGTCCACGCTCTCCTGCCGGTACACCACGCGCTCTTCCTGCATGTTGAAAGCGACGATCGAAAACTTTCCGATCCGCGGCTCCCGCGAGATGCTTCGCAGGATGGAAACCAGCGCGCTGGTATCCACCGGCTGCAGGGCGGCGGAAGAGGCGTCCTGCGGCGCGAAATTAACCAGAACCTTTACGTTCAAAGGCGGCTCATTGCTGGCGCGTTGAACCGGTGGTTCCTCTTTGAATTGCTCGCCCTCGGTACGCTGAATCTCGCCTGGCCGTATCGCCAGATTGATGGGCCGGTCCTTAGCCGACAGGACGGCTTCGGAATCCCAACTAAACGAACAGACCCGATCGCTGCGATCGCGCATCAGCCAATCAATATGATAGTTCCCTTCGCCTAGATCGAAACTGCCTTGTAGAAAGGCGTCACCCTTGGCGTCCTCTTCGAGCTTTGGCACACGGATGTGTTGCGTGAAATAAACGGGACTGTCGGGGTGGTTCTGGGGCGACACACGGAAAAGGATGGTCAGAGTGTTCTGGCTGCCGGCCACGTCCCGGAGTGCGAGTGTAACGTCGTATCCGGCATGGAAGCGCAGGTCGAAGCCCAGTGCCGGCTTCGAGGGCGTCACCGTGCAAGCCAGATCTTTCCTGGTTTCGCCGGCTTCCAGCACGGCCAAATCCGTATTGAAGATGTTAACGTGCCCGCTGGGGCCCGGTTGCATAATCACCTGTCCGCGCGCTAGCGCACCACAGGCCAGCAGGCTACTAGCTAGCAGCCACCGGCGGTCAGATCGACCGGGATGTCCGAACCTAAAGGGTCTCTGCACTCACCCTCACCCGTCCCGATTGCTTAATATTGTACATCCAGATCGGCATCTCGGAACCAGAAAATTAGGCCGTCGGCCAATTTCGTACCATAACCTGCCAATCAAGAGCAGAGCAATCAACGCGCCAAGGTCAACGCTGTCCGTTTGTAGACGTCGCGCCGGCAAAAACTGAGACGTTACCCGGTGTGATACAGTGCTTGCAGTATGGCATCGCGCAGCGTAAACAAAGTCATCTTGATTGGACATCTGGGAAGGGACGCGGAAACCAAGTTCACACCGGCCGGCGTGGCGGTGACCAAGTTTTCGGTGGCCACGAACCGACGCTGGAAAGATCAGCAAACCGGTGAGTGGAAAGAGGAAACGGACTGGGCCAACGTGGTCCTATGGCGTCAGGAGAATCTGGCGAATTACCTCACTAAGGGCAAGCAGATCTATGTGGAGGGCCGTTTACAAACCCGCAGTTGGGACGACAAAGACGGCAAGAAGCAATATATGACCGAGGTAGTAGCCGACGAAGTAATCCTGCTCGGCGGACGCGGCGGCGAGGGGCAAGATTCCGGCCCGCAGCCGGTCTCGATGCCGCGCAGCGCCCCCAGAGCCCAGCCAGCCGCGCATGCCAGTGACGAAACGGGTCCCGATCAGGGAATCACCGACGACGACGTTCCATTTTAGGACGCCAAAGGAAGCATGCGGCTGCTGGCTCGAATCGTCGCAGTCTGCTTCGTCCTCTTCGGATTAGGAATTCTGGTCGCGATGGCGTACCTTGGCACCCGGCAGGACTCCGTGATAGTGACCAGGCCCCGCGATTGGCGGATGGTCTTCGGAGGGATCCCGGTAGGGCTGGCGATTTGTGCCGCCGGCGTTTACCTCTGGAGGGTCGACATTGATGCCTCCGAAGACCAACAGACCACCACACCCTTTGCGGAGTTTCTGATAGCGCACCGGCGTGAGATGACCCTTTTCGCTTGGATTGGATTTACCTTTTCGGCGATTCGCTCTGTCGCTGCTTTTTTTGGAACAGATTGGCCAGGATGGTGGGTCGATTGGCCGTTAGCAATTGGAATAGGGGTGCTCCTCTACGGGTCGCGGAACGCTGTGAAATATTTCGCCACCATGCGAAAGTGGCCCCGGCTGATTAAGATAAGAACGGAGGGCGCCTTCCTGATGTTTTGCTTCCTGGCGTTCTGCGTTGTTCAGCGGTACCGATGCTCTCGCATCAGAGCGCTCTCCGACAGACGTCTACTATAAATCCCGTTGTCTTTGCGGGCGCAGTGGCGACTCTGTATGCACTGGAAGCTTTGTTCCTTTCCAGTCGAGAATCTGTGCCCCACGCTGGCGCACCAAAGCTATTCGGCTAAAGTACACCCTCCGCTGGACCGCAGCCCATCGCGAGTCTCACTTTCGCGGCTAATTCGCAGACCCGCCGGTCTCCCCCCCTCCATAATCGGCCGAGCGGCTCAACCAAGCTCTGCTTTCGAACAACAGTGAGCTGAAAGCCAAGGGCGTCGAGTTTCTTTCGCCGCCGAAAGAGCAATTCTACGGCGTGGAAGCGATCATGAAGGACAACCCCGGCAATTGGTTCAGCATGACGGAGCCCAAGGGATAGAGCACCGGTCGCTTAGCTCAGAAGCTGTGAAAAAATCGGGAAGCCCGCGGGGCTGGCAGACGGAATCGAAGCGTCTTCCCACGTTAACGCACAAGGATTTACGATTAAGTGGCGCAGGCGCTTTCGCCTGCGAACCGATTTTTTCTCAGCTTCTCAGGGAGCCGGTGCCAGTGGTATATACTAATTCGTTAGTATGACTCGCGACCTGCTCAACGCACTCCGATTTTTGGGCAAACATCCATTGTTCGCTCTGGCTGTCACGGCCATTCTGGGATTGGGAATTGGCGCCAACACCGCGGCGTTCAGCATTGTCGACGCGGTTCTGCTGCGGCCGCTGCCATATCAATCCTCCGAACGGCTGGTGCGAATCGAAGAGGCGAACAAGAAGCTGGTGATCAACACCATCCCCGCCGAGCATTACCAATTGTTGGAAAGCCGCCGTGATATTTTCGACCGGACGGCCCCGTACATTAAGGATGTTGTCACTTTGACCAATGTGGGCGAACCCGAGCAGGTTTTTGCCGAACGAACATCCACGCGGATATTTTCTTTGTTGGGAGTTCCCGCGCGGTTGGGCCGGTCCTTGGTCGATGCCGACGACGTTCCAGGCGCCGGGAATGTCGTGGTGCTCAGCGACCGGCTGTGGCGGCGCCTGTTCCATGCGGACCCTCGCGTGATCGGCCGTCCGATCACGGCATCCGATGAGGTTTACACCATTGTTGGCGTGATGCCGGTGGAGTTTGAATTTCCGCAATCGAATATCGACATGTGGATTCCGCTTCGCTTCACTCCCGGATTCAAAGGATGGCTGGAAGTGGTGGGGCGCTTGAAACCCGGCCTTTCGCTCGCGCAGGCGCGGAGCGCGATGGAGATCGTTGCGCGGCAACTGGAGCAGCAAAACCGCAAAGAGAACGCCGGATTGCGAATTGTGGTCTCGCCATGGCGGGAAACTCTGGACCGGCAATATCGACTGTCGCTGGTGTTCATCCTGGCGGCAGTGGGCCTGGTGCTGCTGATCGCCTGCGCCAACGTGGGCAGCCTGCTTTTGAGCCGAGCCGTCCAACGGCAGAAGGAGATCGCCATTCGCGCGGCGCTGGGCGCGGACTTCTGGCGGATTCTTCGACAGCTTCTGGCGGAGAGTTTTGTTCTCGCCGTAGCGGGAAGCGTGGCCGGCATTCTAATCGCGCGCTATGCGCTGCAGCTGCTGCTGAAACAGCTTGTGGCGCTGCCAGTCATACTTCCCCACATGCAGCGCGTGGCCCTGAACGGCCGCGTGCTGCTGATGAATACCGGATTGTGCATCTTGGTGGCGTGCCTGTCGAGTCTGGCACCGGTACTTCTGGCGCGAAAGACCGATCTGCAAGACGTATTGCGCCGGGGATTCGGAGGCGGATCCAGAGGCTCAACCCGGCTCTTCTCAATTCTGATTGCCTCTGAGGCGGCTTTTGCTTTCCTGCTGCTGGTGGGTTCCGGGCTCCTGCTCAGAAGCCTGATCCGGCTGGAACAAGCCGACAACGGCTTTCACACCGAGCACGTCCTCACTTTGCGCGTGCCCATCGGTACCCGCACGCGGCCGCAGCCGAAAGGAAAGTACGGGAGCCGGAAAGATCAAATCGAGTTTTACCGCGAGGTGCTGGAACGATGCGAGCGGGTGCCTGGTGTGAGGGCCGCGGCGGTGGTCAACAATCTGCCGCTATCCGGTTCCACCACCAGCACAGTGTACAAGGATGTTGACGGCTCTGTTTTTGGGGTGATGACGCGCACTATCAGCCCGAACTATTTCGCGGTAATGGGGACGCCGTTGGTCGCCGGCCGGATATTCACGGACGCGGATCACGCCGATTCACCCAGGGTCGCGATCATCAATGAATATCTGGCTCATCACTTGTTTCCGGACCGCGATCCGGTAGGACAGTTCCTGCCGGACGAAGAAGGTTCCAACGAAGTAACGGTAGTGGGGGTGGTGAAGAATTCCTGGCAGCTTAGCTACAACGAGCCACTGAAAGGCGAGGTGTTTATACCGTATCGCCAATTCATGTTCGGAACATTTCTGGCAGCCGTTGTCGTAAGGACATCGGGCGAACCGCTGGCTCTGGCCGACACGCTTCGCAAACAGGTGTGGGCCGTGGATGCGTCGGAACCGGTAACGAAAGTGGAGACTCTGCGCGACATCATCGCGGATTCCATCTGGCGCCCGCGCTTTTCCGCCTGGGTATTCTCGGTGCTGGGAGGCTTGGCGCTGCTGTTGACCTCGGCGGGAATTTACGGAGTGGTCGCGTATACAACTACGCTTCGAGTGCGGGAAGTTGGAATCCGGGTAGCGCTGGGCGCCAGCCCCGGGCGCGTGGTTGCGACCGTTCTGCGCGATGCCCTGCTGCCGCTGTGCGCCGGTCTCGCGATCAGCCTGGTTGCCGCGCTGCTGTTGACGCGGATGCTGGGGAGTTTGTTGTATGAGATCAGTGGGGCCGATCCCATCACTTATTTGGGCGCCGGCGCGCTGTTGTTGACGATTGGCGCGGCGGCCAGCATCCGGCCGGCCTGGCGGGCGGCCATCGCCGATCCGTTGGTGGCGCTGCGGACGGAGTAAGAAACGGCACCGGCTCCCTTACGGTCGCGGTTCGGAAAAAACTGTGAAAAAATCGGTTCGCAGGCGAAAGCGCCTGCGCCACTTAATCGTAAATCCTGGTGCGTCAACGTGGGGCGGACGCTTCCGTCTGCCAACCCCGCGTGCTTCCCGATTTTTTCACAGCTTCTGAGGCTGAGGGAGCCGGTGCTTGTGTCCTTATCGCACGGGCGAATACGGCGTGGACTTGAAGAACGTGATTTGGATATTGCTCACGATCTCGCCCGACTTTTCGACGGATTCTTTGCGCACTTTTTGCCACTCGGGATCGGCTCCGAAAGCGGCCCACGCTTTTTCCCGCGCGGCCATGTCGGTAAACGGAATTAAGTAGGTCAGGTTCGGATTGTTGGGGCCGATAAACGTTGAGCCGTAGAGGATGGGATGAATTCCCGAGCGGTGGAAGATTTGGGTCTCCGGACCGCGAAAACGGGCAAGCAGCGCCATGAGTTGGCGCCACGTTGGCGAATGGTAGATGCGCAGTTCAAAGATGCGCGAGACTTCAGCCGGCTCAGCCTTGATTTCGGGCGAAAAGTCGGCCGCTTCCACCACGGCCGTATCCATGGATTCGAAAGCCGCATCGGGGCCGCTCTCCAATGCCACCAAGCCTTTGCGATGATCTTCGTCCTGGACCATTTTAGTATGAACGGCCCACAATTCCTCCATAGACGAGAATCCGTAAATGGCGGTGAGATGCGGAAGCTGCGGTGCGATGGTGGCCTCCAGGAAAATCTTCGGGCCGGAGTGGAGGCGGTTGAGCGCCGGCAGAGCGGACTGCGACATGAATTCGTGCAGGCGCGGCAGCTGGCTGCCGGTTTTCAGATTGAAGTGCTGAAAAGAGTAGAAAGCGGTGCGCTTGTCCGTTGCCGCGCCGGCCAAGCCCAGCGCGCCCAAGGCTCCAACGAAATTTCTGCGATGCATTGATCCAGCATACAAAAGATTACAGGTCCGCTAATGCCGCCACCAGCGCGCCTTTGGCCGAGGTGTGAAGGGGGTCTGAGGCCATCCGGATTTCCGATGTCGGTATAGGCAGGTTGGCTTCGTTGAATATTTTCTCGAAGCGGGCACGGAAGCCTTCCGGAAGGGCGGTGCCGCCGCTCAGCACCACCGGGAGGGGGCGTTTCTGCTTGGGCAGATTGCGCGAGCTGGAGAAGGCTTGCTTGATGCCTTGCACCAGCGATTGGATCATCTCGTCGTAATAGACGCCCAGCACCTGCAACAGTTTGTCGGCGTGAAATCCGTTGAAGTGGAATGAATCCTCTTTGGCGATGCGCACGCGGTTGGCCAGCTCGCCAGTTACAGACGCTGCATTGGTGTCGATATAATCGCCGGCCTTGGGGATGGAGAAGCTCATGACCGGGACAGACAGATATGCCACGCAAACGTTGCACAGGCCGCCGCCGCAGCTAATGCCGATGCCGGTGTAGTTGGTGCTTTCGAGCTCGGAATAAATCACGGCCAGGCCTTCATTGATGCTTTTCGCCTGGTAACCCATTTCACTAAAAACCTGCCGGAGTGTTACTTCGTGATAGGTGAGATTTTCTTCGGCTCCGAGTGGCGCCGCCGGGACGGTGAAGCAGAGCTTACGCGGTTCCTTGGGGGAATCCAGCAGGGACTCCAGGATTTTGCGCAGCATGTTGAGGCTATCGGGCTCGGCGGCATTGAGTACGCCGCGGGCCATGGTGCGCCGCGTATCTACATTCAGCAGGTCTGCAAAGCGGTCCGACTCATTGCCGTGCACCACGATCTCCGGCCCCGACACAGAGTGAGGAATGTTCTCTTTGGTGAGGACATTCTCGGTCATTTTTGAGAACGGAACGGTGACGAACGCGTTGAGCTGCGTTTCGAATTGATAATCCTCGCCCGCGCGCTGGGCCAGACAGATGCGGCTGGTGCCGACATCCAGCCCCAGCGCGGAATGGTTCCCTTTGTCGTTATGTGGCATGGCGTTCCTCATTTGCACTCGCGGCTTTGAGCGTATTCAAAATTTCCTTATATTTCTTTCTGAGAATTGCCCGGTATTGCGGCAGCCGCAGACCTTGCGCAACCGCCTGGGTGCGAAGCTGATCCTCCGCCAGGGCCAGGCCCTCCCATACACGAACCCCGGTTTGGTGCACGAACAGCGGATTGTAATCGAAGCCGAAGGCGTAGATGCTGGCCGTAGGCGCGGTGTAGTTGTCGGTGAGTCCCACTTCGAGAAACGGGAAATTACCCGCCCAATCGGTGTGATAGCCCACCAGCATGTTGTCCGGGTTCACCGACACTTGCGCGTGGGTGACGCAGTTCGCTTCACGGATGTGGTATTTGTCGCGCAGCATTTCGGTGAGAACGCGGGCGGCGTGAATCTGCGCCGGATTCGCCGAGGGCATATCGCCTGGCTGCGTCTGCGTTTCGAAGGCGATCCCCAGGAAACTGGCGTTCAGGTTGACGTAGATGGCGCCGGAATCCGCCCATACCGAGTATCCGGCGTGATAGGCCACATCGGATTCGGCAACAATGCGAAAAACCTGGCCAAACCGGTCGATCAGAAAGTGGTAGCAATGATTGCGCTTTACGAAGCTCAAAACTTCCTGGCCGATTCGTTTCAGAGCGCGGTTTTGATCTTCCTCAAAGTTGGCCTGATCGCTTTCCGTGGTGTGATACACGATGCCGGCCGGCTGTGTTCTTAGCGCGGGCCGCGGGGAATTGGGTTCGTTTTGCAAAAACACCGGGTAAGGTAAGCGAGGGTCGTTCGAAACCGCGTAGCGATCGTCTATGTGCAGGCCGTTGCTATAAACCTCAACATCGCCAGTTTTCTCCACTTGCCAGACGTTCGTGAACACATCCACGGCCGGGGAGGTGAGATGCCGCGGGGCAGGAGGGAGCAATTCGTCATTGAAGTTCGAGGCCGTGTTGGAGGCTTTGAAGCCGGGAATGAAGAGGCAGGCCAGCGCGGGGAGCACGCTGACGGCTTTCCAGCGGGTGCGGCGCGGCACGGCTTGGATGGAGCCGGGGCCATATTTTAGTTGCAGATAGCGTAGGCGAGCCACGGGGTCTTTAATTTTGCCGGCCGTCCACTCGGTTAGGAACTGAGGCATGCCTGGTACAACCAAGCACTCAATCGGCCGGATGGTACGAAAACCTTATAGCGGGGTAAGGTTTGGGCGCCGCGTTACTTGGGGGGAATCACTTACTTCGTTTCTCGTTTCTCGTTTCTCGTTGGGGGCTCTCGAAGTGGCCCGCACTAATTATTCATGCGCTCTAGCTGTTTGATCAGGAAGGACACATCGCTGAAAGGATCGCCGCCGTTGCGCGCCCAGTAGACGCGGCCCTGTTTATCGATCAGGATGGTCGAGTGCAGCTCCATCGCCTCGAAATCGTCGTAGGAATGGAAGCGATGCGCGTTGGCGAAGCCGTCGTCGGAGAGCAGGCGGATGGGCAGGGTGCCGAACTCTTTCAGGCCGCGGGCGTTCGAGCCGGGGCTGGCGCTACTCACGGCCAGCACCACAGTATTGAGACGCTCCCACTCGTCCTTCTTCTCGCCGATGGCGTGCAATTGGCGCACGCAGTGCGGGCACTCGGCGCCCAGATAGAATACCAGGATCACGTTCTTGCCTTTGTACTCGTCCAGGGTCACGCGTTTGCCGGCGGAATCCTGCACATCGAGCACGGGCGCGGGGTAGGATTCCCATTTCTCGGGCCCGTACTTCTCGAGCGATGTTCGCAGATAATTGCGCTGCGCGCCCGGCGAACTGTCGCGGGGCGCGGCGGTGACTCCGGTAGCGACGGCGCGCTGTACGATCGCCAGGTCCTTGTCGGCATCGGCGGTCACGAAGAGCAGACGGGCCATGGCGTCCTGCGCTTTGGCCGTTTCGCCCAACGCACTGGCGGCGCGGACCATCCCGCTGAGGGCCCAAAGATCGTTCTTGGTGAGTTCCAGAGCCTTGTCAAACGCCTGCTCGGCGAGAAGCGGACTTTTGGTTGTCAAATAAGCTTCGCCCAGGCTGTAGTAGAGCGATTCCGGAAAAATCGGCGGGTCGGCATACGTGCGCTGGAAGTCGTACTCTTTTTCGGCGGCTTCGGAGAGGAATTTCAACCCGGCCAGCGTTTCTCCACGGGCCATGGCCAGGCGGCCCCTTAGATCGGGCACCTGGATCTCGTACAGATCGCCGATTGGCCAGGTTTTGTTCTTCGCCACCTCGTCCTTCAGCGCGGCCAGCGCCACGGTACTCTTTTCGGCCTGGTCGAGATCGCCTTTTCCGAGGTAAGCTCGAGCCTCGAAATAGTTGCGATTGATCTTGTCCAGCAAAATCTCGCGCCAGGGGATGTTCTTCTCTTTCAGCAGTTCGTCCCAGCGCTCGAATTTCAAGTAGGCGCGCGCCAGTGAGGCGATGCCATAGGAATGGCTGCTGAAGGACCCGTCGGCATTCGTTTCCGGATCGAGCGGCGCGTCGATCAACTGGCGGGCGCCGAAGATAGCGGCCCGCTCCATGCCCATCTGCTCCTGGATATAGGAAAGATAGTTGCGATTATGGCCGTAGTTCCAGTTATTGAAGGGGAAGGTCATGCGCTGCCGCATGTATTCTTTTTCGCGGCGGGTAGCGGCGTCCATGCTGATGGCGGCTTCGTTCCACATGCCCACGATGCTGAAAATGTGGCCGGGCATATGCAGCGCGTGACCGATTCCGGGAGCGATATCGCCGTAGCGGCGCGCGCTTTGGAGGGCCTGTTCGGGCTCATTGTAGTCCCAATTGTGGATGCGGTAATGATTGGCGCCGGGATGATCGGGCTGCTTCGCCAGGATCTCGCGGATCATCAGTTCAGTGCCGTAGCGATCGCTGCCCATGGTGCTGAGCGCCAGCAGCGCGCGCGCTTCCATGTCGTCGGGATAGCGCACGCAGAGCGTTTCCAGAATTTTCCTGGCCTTATCGTGATCGCCGTTCTGCCCGGTGAGGGGGTCGGTCATCACCTGGGCGGCCATGGCGTCGATGTAAAGCTGTTCGCGCGGGCTGACCTTATCCTTGCGCTTCAAGGCTTCGCGGATCATGTCGGCGGGCCGGTTGTTACCGCCCAGGCCGCGAATCTGGCTGGCGCGCGCCAGTCCCCAATAGGCCATGGCATTGCCGGGTTCAAGTTTCAGGCACCAGCGGAAGGAGCGCTCGGCTTCATAGTCCCAGAAGGAGTGCAGCAGCGCGTTGCCCTGGTCGAACCACATCTGCACTTCGGGGTTCTGGGTGGTGATGGGGAAGTGCGCCACGCCGATGCCTTCGATGATCCACGGTTTTTCGCGCGGACCGACGTCGAACGCCTCACCATGAGAGGAATGGCCGAGTTTGCCCAATACGGTAGTGGTGTCGGGTTGCGCCACCAGCGGAGCAAGGGCCAGCAGGCCGAGCAGAAACGTTCGAATGGTCAACGGAATCACTCCTGTCGATGAGAGTATAGCAGTGGCCGCGGCACAATTACCGCTGGTCCCGGACCCATCGCTCCAGCGCTTCTTTGAGCAGGTTTTTGTCCACCGGTTTGGTCAGATAGCCGTCCATGCCGAAAGCAAAACACTTTTCTCTCTCGCTTTGAAACGCGTTCGCGGTGACGGCTACAATTGGCGTGGACCCGGAGATTTCGCCTAAACTCCGGATTTCCTGGGTGGCTTGCAATCCATCCATTACCGGCATCTGCACATCCATGAAAATCAGGTCGTAGCGGCTGGTCCTGACCTTTTCCACCGCCTCCGCCCCGTTTTCCGCTACCTCCACGGCGTATCCGAGATTTCTCAGTTGATGACTCAGCACGGTCTGGTTGATGCGATTGTCTTCAACCACGAGAATGGTCCCGTATGTCTGCGCGAGCGGTTGGCCTGGATCGGCGGGTTTGGTTTCTGCCGGAAGGGCTTCCGTTCCCAGGTCCATTTTGGCTGTGAACCAGAACGTGCTGCCTTTTGCCGGACTGCTTTCGAAGCCAACGTCTCCGCCCATTAACTGGACTAAGCGCTTGGAGATAGCCAGGCCAAGTCCGGTACCGCCGTAGCGGCGCGTGGTGGACGTTTCGGCCTGGCTGAAGCTTTGGAAAAGGCGTTTTTGCGTCTCTACGGGGATTCCGATTCCGGTGTCGGAAACTGAGGCGCGAAGAAGTACGCACTCCGGCGCCCCCTCCGCCTCGGGTGTCGCCGTGGCCGAAATCGATACGCGAACCGATCCGCGCTCGGTGAACTTGACGGAATTGGAGAGAAGATTCAGCAGAATCTGCCGCAGACGGACGGGATCGCCCACCAGCAGGTCCGGCGTTTCCTCGGCGATGGCCACCACGATTTCCAGATGCTTGGCGCGGGCCGGCGCACTCACTACGCTGACCGCATTCCGCACCAACTCCCGCAATCTGAAATCGGCTTTTTCGAGCGCGAGCTTTCCGGCCTCGACCTTCGAGAAATCGAGAATGTCATTGATGATGGTCAGGAGCGATGAGGCGGAGTATCGGATGGCCTGCACGTACTCACTTTGCCCCTCGGAGAGCGGAGTGTCAGCGAGCAAAGCTCCCATGCCGACGATGCCGTTCATGGGCGTTCGGATCTCATGGCTCATCATGGCCAGAAACTCGCTCTTGGCCTGATTGGCGCGCTCCGCCTCGGCTTTCAATAGCTCTTCCTGGGCCAGCCGGTGGTCCAGCTGCGCGGTTCGATCCGCCACCAGACGTTCCAATTCGCGCTGGCGGCGCACCAAGGAACGCACCCGCCAGCGCCAAATCAGGCCGCCAAGAATTACCAGCACCAGCGCCACTGCTGCGATGAACGGTTTGGTACGCCACCAGGGCGGCATGATCTCGAAGGAAAATCCGCTGAGCGGAGAGGTTTTGCCGCTGCTGGAATCGACAGCCACCGCTTGGAACGAATACCGGCCGGGCGCCAGTTCCGGATAACGAACGGTACGCTCAGCCGTTTCCACCCATTCGTCCTCCAAACCCACCAGGCGGTAGCGAAACTTCAGGGCGCCTTCGTTGCGAAGCGTCAAGGACGCCAGCGAGACGGTGAGTGGATCGTGCCTCCAGGGCAATTCGCTGGCATTCAGCACGTTCTTGTTTCCATAGGCGACCTGGACGAAGATGGGCGGAGGGGGAGGATGCAACGGCCGCGCGGCCGGTACATGGAAATGAGACAGGCCGCCGCTGGTTCCGATCCAGACTGAGCCGTCCGACGCTTCCAGGAACCCGTGGGCATCGCAATCGTCCCAGATGAGACCATCGCCCGCGGTGTATCGCCGCATAGACTGGCCGTCAGAAACCTCCACGCCGTGATCTTCACCAAACCAGACCCAACCACGGCTATCGACGCGCAAGAACACCACTTCGTTCGAGGACAAGCGGGGTGTCTCGAAACCTGCGATCCTGCCGTTCTGAAGCTGGAACCGCGCGATCCCTCCGCCGTTGCCATTTATCCACAGGGCGCCTGATTTGTCGATGGCCAGATCTTCCAGGTGATGGCCGAGCTTGGCGGCGGAGATGTCGAGCTGGGTCCAATTGGGTTCGTCGAAGCGGAACAGATTTTCTCCGGAGATGGCCCAGATGCGGCCCTCTGAATCCTCGGCCATGTCCGTGATCCTGCGGCTGCCGGACCGGGCGGAGTCGACCAGATGAAACTCGGCCCGGCCGTGGCGGCGTTCACTCAAGAAAAGCCCCTGGTTGCTGGATGCCCAGACACGATCGCGCGAATCCACAAACACCCGCGACACCTGCGGCAAATCGAGCTGCCAGCCGTGCAGCGTGGCTTCGTCAATCTGCACCAGCTTCCCTTGAAAAGTGGCCGCCCAGAGAAAACCGTCCTTCGATTTCTCGAGCGAAAGGCACCGCGAGGGCTGGTCGATTCCTTCTTGCGACCACGACTTGATCATGGAAGACCCCGGCTCAAGCACGCTGAGCCCGTGCTCATCGGCCACCCAGATTCGCTGGTGAGAGTCTTGCTGAAGCGCCCAGATCTCGTCGCTGTGCAAACCTTGCCGCGAGGTAAAGCTTTCCCAATCCCCGTAGCCCAGCCACTTTCGAATGCCGTGACCGAGCAAGGCGAACCAAACCATGCCTTCGCGATCTTGAATGATGGAAGAAACTGTTCCTTTCCCGAACCCTTGGGCTTCTGAAATAATCTCCCAGCGTCCTGCCACATAGCGGCCAACATCGGAGCCAAAGCCCGCCAGCACGGCTCCGGAGCGATCCTCGGCGAGACTGAGATACGTAACATCGCTCGGAACATGTTCTGGCGGATTGCGAATTTCGAAAGTCTTGCGGCCGGGAGCCAATACCGCGATATATTTTGGCCCGCGCGCCCACAACTCTCCATTAGTCCTGAGCAGTAGGCATTTCCAATCATCCTCAGGCAAGCCGGACGACTCGCCGTACTTCAGCAGCTTGCCTTCGGAGATCTCGCACAGGCCCTTTCCGCATCCTATAAGGACGCCTCCGTCCGGCTTGGCCAGCACGCTCGAGACAGTGTCCCCATTGGCCGCCTGCAGCGGGCCCGCTTTCCAGGAATGCCCCGAATCTTCGGATTTGATGAACAGCAATCCGAACTGGGTGACGGCGTAGATCTGGCCGTTGGGCGCGGACGCAAGGGCGGAATCGTAGGGGATTCTCAGATTCTGATGCTGATAGGTGACGGTTCGAAAGCTTCTTGGGCCGGCGCTAAAAGCCAGGCCATCGCGGGTTCCAACCCACAATCGCCCATCACGGTCCAGGCTCAAGGCCCTGACAAATCCGCTGGGTAAGCCATCTTTGGGTCCAAACTGCCAAAAACGTGAGCCATCATACTGATAGAGGCCGCTTTCGGTGCCAATCCAAAGGAAGCCAGAACGGTCTTGAAGCAGACAATTTACGCTGAGGTTACCCAGGCCGTCGACATAATCCTTGAAGGAGTATTGCTGGGCAACGCAGACACCTGGAAGCCAGGCGAGCACGAGGGCATAAATGGCCGCTCGCTTCCGGGACGTAGACATGCTCTTCACTAATCGACAGTTAGGGGTGAAAAGATGACGGGGAGACGGTTTTTCCCGGCCGGGTGCGGCTCGGAGAAAAGAATGGAAAGCGCAGACTCCGTTGAAGGCGCTCCCGAAGCAAAAAAGGCACCGACTCCCTAGAAGTACGCTGGGTTGGCAGACGGAAGCGTCTGCCCCACGTTGACGCACAAGGATTTACGATTGAGTGCCGCAGGCGCTTTCGCCTGCGAACCGATTTTCTCACAGCGTTCGGTTAGGGTTTGCGGGGCGCGAGCAGCGGCAGTTTGAAGACGGTGCCGGCATTTGAGGCGCCACCGCCTAGGGTGGTTCCGAAGAGAGTTCCGTTCTGGTCAAGGTAGAGGTGAGGCATCGATTTGGGGGCAACGCCATCGCCATTCCGGCCGGTGAAGGAGTATAAGAGGGTCTCGGTCCAAACGCCGCCCGGCGTGGCCGGCGGTGTCAGTTGGAACAGCGTGCCCTTGCCCCACGCGCCGCCTCGCAGTGTGGTGCCATAGAGCACGCCATTTTTGCCCAGCGTCAAGCCGGTAGCGACATCGGATCCGTCGCCATTCCGGCCGTTGAATTGATGCAGCACGGTCTCGGTCCAGATGCCGCCCGGAGCGGTGGGCGGCGTCATCTTAAATACCGAACCGAGCCCCGGCCCGCCTTCGGTGGTGCTGCCATAAAGGTTGCCGTTCGCGTCAACGATCAAACCTGCGGCGGAATCACCTCCGTCGCCATGCTCACCGGTGAACCGGTGCAGAACGGTTTCCTTCCAGGCGCCTCCGGGGGCCGCGGGCGGATCCAGCTGGAACACAGTGCCTATTCCCGCGGGACCGTCAAAGGTGGTGCCATAGAGTTCTCCAGCGTTGCCGATCAACAGATCTGCCCAGGGGTTGGAGCCTTCCGGGTCGCCGAAGCGATATAGGACTTGTTCAGTCCAATCTCCCGTTGGCGTTGTTGGAGGACGGACCGCGAACACCGTCCCATCTCCTCCCCCTGGTGTTCCGCCAGCTTGCGTGGTTCCATAAAGTACGCCCCGCCGGTCCAGGACTAAAGACGCAAGAGGTTCCGCGCCGTCACCGTTCTGGCGGGTGAAGCTGTGGAGAACTTTTTCAGTCCAGGCCGGGCTCGGCGCTGCCGGCGGGATCAGCTCAAACACGGTTCCATTTCCCCAAGCGCCGCCGATGCGAGTGGTGCCAAACAGCTGGCCGCTCTGGCCGATCACTAAACCTGCGAACGGTTCAGATCCGTCGCTACCGCTGAAGCTGTACAGCACGGTCTCCACCCAAGGCTGGCCCGCGGCAGAGGGCGGCGATAACGCGAATACGGCGCCCTTTCCCGAGGCTCCGCCGTGAACGGTGGCGCCATAGAAAACGTTGTCGCGGCCCAACGCTACGCCAGCCGTCACTTGCTCGCCGTTCGCGCCATTGAAGCTGTGCAGAATCTGAGGTTTCAGATCGTGCCGGAACAGCATCCTGGGTAACGGATCGCGACTGATAAGGCCGGCGGTCAGCAATCCGAAGAGAGCCACCGCGGCCAAAATCCGTCCGGGGCGGAAGCTCGGCGAGGCGCGATCCTCCAGGCGAATTAATTCCCGCGCCAGTTCACCAGCGGACTGCCAACGCTCCGCCGGCGACCTCTTTAAACAGCGCAGCACCGCCTGTTCCAACTCAGGAGGCATGGAGCGATCAAGCTCCGCAACGGTGGGTGGCTCACCGGCCAGGACGGCCCGGGTTACTTCACTGGACGTCCTGCCTTCAAAAGCTTTCCGTCCGGTGGCCATTTCGAAAATCACAGCGCCCAGCGCGAAAATGTCGGTGCGGCCGTCCACGGGCCCGCGTTCGATCTGTTCCGGGGCCATGTACTGGGGCGTGCCTACCACCACGCCGGTCAAGGTCAAGGAAGACAGCACGCCAGTAGGGATCACCGCGGTGAACTCCTGCGCCTGGTGGCGCCAGCGCGCCAAGCCGAAATCCACCAGCTTTACCCCGCGTGCGGTGAGCATGATGTTTCCCGGCTTGAGATCTCTATGGACCACGCCGCGAGTGTGCGCGTAATCCAAGGCCTCAGAAACCTGCATCGCGATGCGCAGCAATTCCTGATAAGGAATGGGAGCCTGCTTTAGGCGCTGCGCGAGGCTGTGGCCTTCTACCAGCTCCATTACCAGATAGTCGATCTCGTTTTCGCGCCCGATATCGTAGAGAGTGCAGATGTTGGGATGATTCAAGCCGGAGATGGCCCGCGCTTCGCTTTCCAAACGGCCGCGGACGGCGGGCTGGTTGAGCATCCGGCCGGAGAGGATTTTCAAGGCCACGGCGCGGCCCAGCCGATTGTCGCGCGCAGAATAAATTTCGCCCATTCCGCCGGCGCCGAGCGGTTGCAAAATCTCATAAGGGCCCAGCCGCGTTCCTGGGGTCAAGCGGAACTCGGGTGGCGTTTCGGGCGACTGTTCCAGCGCCAGGCGCTCTTTTTGAGCGGCAATCTCCAGGGCCGGAGTTTCCAAAAAGTCGCGCGACCGCTCCTCTAAGGCAAGCAGCCCCTCGATCTCCTGGTGCAGGCTATCGTCGCCGCCGCAGGATGCCTGAAGATAGGCCTGCCGCTGAGCCGGCGCACACTGGAGTGCCGCATGGTACAAGCGCTCCATTTCGAGCCACCGTTCAGGCGCCACGCGATTCGCCACCACCTTCGATTTCGCCGAGCAGCCAAACTTTCGCCAGCTTCCAGTCGCGGTGGACCGTATCGCAGGAGATTTTCAGAACCGCTGCGGTTTCCTCCACGGTCAATCCGCCAAAGAAGCGAAGTTCGACGACCTTGGCTTTACGCGGGTCCACTTCGGCCAGAGCGGTCAGCGCTTGGTCGATGGCCAGCAGATTCTGGCCCGGGTCCACGGCGAGTTCGCCGGCCTCATCGAGCGAGACCAGCGTGGCGCCACCGCCACGTTTCAGATAACCGCGCGAGCGCGCGTGATCCACCAGAATACGGCGCATGAGTTGGGCGCAGACGGCGAAGAAATGAGTACGGTCGTGCCAGCCGATGTGCGGGGTGTCGATTAACCGCTGGTAGGCTTCATGGACGAGGGCGGTGGTTTGCAGCGTGTGGCCGGTGCGTTCCTGGCTCATATAATGATGGGCCAGACGGCGCAGTTCCTCATAGACCAAGGGGACCAGCCGCTGGAGCGCAGCTTCATCCCCCTGGCTCCAGGCCAGGAGCAATCCGGTGACCTCATCCGGCATGGGAGATGGCATATCTACCCCTCGCTCAACGCCCCGAGAAACGGGAGGGATTCATTTTATCAGTTTTATGATTCCAGCTTTTAGTACGGGGGTGGTGCGAGTTTTGCCGGCCAGTTCCCGCCTTACTTGTTGGAGCTGTCTTTATGTCCACGAAATCCAAGCTTGTTTTCTTCCCTGGTATCGCTGCGCTGGCGTTTCTATGTACTTCTCCCCTTGCCGGCGAGGCGTTAAACCTGCTTTACGTTCAGCCGTCCAGCCTCACAGTGACGGCTGGGCAGAACTTTAGCGTGGACGTCAAAATTCTTAACGTAACCGACCTTTACGCATTCCAATTCGATTTAGGGTTCAACCCGGCGGTTCTAAAAGCTGACAGCGTCAGCGAGGGGACCTTTCTGCCTTTTGGAGGAAGCACCATCTTCGTTCCAGGAAGCATTGATAACGTTGCCGGCGACGTAAGCGACAATGCGGACACTCTAGAGACGGCGGTATTCGGCGTAACCGGAAGCGGTTTACTGGCCAGCTTCGACTTCACGGCGCTTGCGCCGACATCGAGCCCTCTCGACATTTTCAACGTGATTTTGCTGGATTCATCCCTGAATAACATTGGCGCGTTGGAAGCCGAAGGTTCTGTTACTGTGACCCCTTCCGCAGTGCCGGAACCGCGTGGGAGTGCCCTGTTGCTCTGCTGCAGCCTGTTGCTGATAGCGGTGCTGCGCCGTCGCGTCCGGCGACTGCTGTCGGTTTTAATTCTGCCGGTCCTGGGCATGGGGCAGATTTTCGATACTACTCCGCCAACGCTGGCGGGAGTGAGCTTTCAGGGAGGCGTGACGTCGGTAAATACGACCGCCGGTCCGCAAACTTTGAATGTGCTGCTGCAGGCCACCGACAATCTGTCAGGCGTGCTTGGCGAAAAATCATTTGCCGGAGCTTTCTTCACCAGTCCCAGCGGCGCGCAGACCGCGTATTATTACGGTGGTCCGGCGCTGGCCGGCAGCGTGGCGCTAAACGCGACCTTCCAGGAACCGGTCCTGTTTCCTGAATTCTGCGAGAAGGGTTTTTGGACGTTGCGAATATACCTGAGCGATGCCGTCGGTAACTCAGTTAATTACACCAGCGCAATGTTGGCGTCGATGGGATTTCCTTCCGGCATCCAGGTTAATTCCAATCCTGATACCACGCCGCCGGTGCTTGCCGGTTTCGCCCTGAGCACGCAAGCGATCAATGTCTCCAATGGGCCGCAGCCGGTCAGGCTGACCATGCATCTCACGGATTCTCCGGCCGGCGTGGTCTATAGCGCTCCTCCTTTCATCACACCCGTGGTGTTCACTGGTCCTTCCGGCCAGTTGTTGTACGAAGAGCAGCAGAATGTCCAGTTTTTGAGTGGTACTTCTCAGAACGGTTCTTGGAGTGTGACGGTCAATTTTCCGCAGTATGCTCAGCAGGGAACATGGACCATCTCCAGTTTGTCCTTTGAGGATGCCGCGGGTAACGTGGGCAATCTAGACACCGCGCAGATCCAGGCGCTTGGTTTTCCGGCTGCTGTTCAAGTATCTTCCACGAAGTCCGATGGCGCCCCCCCCGTGCTCACGGGGCTGACCATCTCGCCAACGGCGATAGATACAGCCACCGGGCCGGTGACACTCACCCTGACGTTGAGCGCAACGGATCTTCTATCCGGGCTCGATTTCATTGCGGGCCAGGTATCCCCAAACTTTAACTCAACCCAGATCAATTTCGTGAGCCCCTCGGGGCAACAAACCCAAAACATCGAACCTTACGGAGACCCATTCGTTCTGAACTCGGGATCGAGCACGTTAGGTACCTGGGTGACTCAGTCCGTTCTTCCTCAATTCAGCGAAGGCGGCACTTGGATTCTCCAAAATCTGACGCTGCAGGATGCGGCATTGAATTTGTTGCAGTTGAACGCAGCGCAACTGGAAGCGCTGGGCCCGGGCGTTCAAACCAGCTTTGTGGTCTTCAATCCCAGCCTCACGCCGGATGGCACAATTAGCCCGGGCCCAAACCCGAGCACCGTGGATGACACTGTTTTTGGCTCACGCGCCTCGGTTACTTTGCCGGCGGGCGCCGTGAGCAGCACGACATCGGTGGCCATTGATGTTCTCAACAGCAGTGGCAGCCCACTGGTTCCAACTCCGACCGGCTTCGCCACCAATCCGGCAACGTTTTTCACGAATATCGTGCTCACGCCTGAGCCAATTTTCCCGCTACTGGCGCCTGGCGCGACCCTGGTGCTGCCGCTTAGCAGCCCCATGACTCCGGGCACGATCCTACAACTTTTTTACATCAATGGATTGGGGAGCGCCGTACAGGTTCAAAGTACAAATCCTCCGCCCACTGACGTACAAGGGACAGTGGACGCGTCAGGACTAAGCGCGACGTTCCCGAACGTTTCCCATTTCTCGACCTTTGTCGGCTATCTGCCCAATCCCGGTACCGTTTTCGGAGACGTCAACGAAGACGGCGTAGTGAATTGCAAGGATGTCGCCATCATCAAAGCCGATTTCGGGCAGAAGAAAGGGCAGACCGGCTACAACCCGCTGGCCGACCTGAACAATGACGGAGTGATCAACATCCTTGATCTGGCGATCGAGGCACGGTTGCTTCCCAAGGGGATGACGTGCCAGTAGCGGGGAGTTTGCGTCGCGAGGAGTGGCGACGCGGCACGCAAGAGTGCGTGCGCTACGCGGGCGTTCGAACGATGCTTCTGGGGATAACGCTGGCGATGACGCTTGCTGCCGGGACGCTCCCCATTGGAAACAGCAGTGCCTCCGGGGACCTTGTTACCTTCAACGCCCCGGATATCACTATCGGAGCCTGCTCCACTTCGTGTTTTTTCACGGGTAACGGTTCCATTGAGGGTTTGGTGCATTTGAACTGGCAGCTCACCACAACGCTTAGCGATGGTAACTCGATTCAGACTGTTGGTTCTGGACCGAGCGTGTTCGGAATCAATCAGGAAGAAGCAACGATCGCGTTCAACCTGAGTGATGATCTGGTGGTCGGCGAGTCGCTGGTTCCGGGTTCCGATCAGATAGCGGGGAATATCCTGCTGATGTCGGCCACAGAAACTTCTACCGGCGGAGATCTGACCAACCTCACCGGAACGTTCACTTTCACCACCGTGAATGTGACCAACAGCATACTCCTCGCGGCTATCCAGAATCTTTACGGACCGCTGCCTCAAGTAGGAAGCCAGGCCTTGGTTACTTTTAGCGTGAACTGCGGCAACAGTACGCCCTGCCTTAGCGGCGACCCACAAGGAGAGATCACCAACGCCGCTCTTACATCCACGGCGCCCGAGCCGGGAACACTGGCGTTGCTGGGGGGCGGCCTGGCAATCCTGGGGCGGCGTCGCTGGCGCAAGGAGTGACTCGGCATCCATCGTGTTTTTCGTGCTTATCTTCCTGCTCGCGTTGGGCGAGGTCTCGCAAATCGACGCTCAAAACATCACCACCATTGCTGGAAGCAATTACATTTCGTCCATCCCGCCCGAACCGGCGCTGCGATTTGCGTTCAGAAGCATCGGGAATATCGCTGTCGATGCCAAGGGCAATCTCTATATCCCGAACTACAGTCAGGTCCTCAAGGTTGATGCCTCCGGAAACCTGACGGTGTTCGCCGGCAACGGCCAGCCATGCGCGGCCTCGAGTTGCGGCGACAATGGCCCAGCCACGGCGGCGGAGCTTGTCGATCCTCGCTCGGTCGCCGTGGACTCGGCTGGAAACGTTTATATCGGAGAAGGGACGGATGTCCGGAGGGTATCGCTCGATGGAACCATCACTACCGTTGCGGGTGGAGGAAAGATGCTGGGAGATGGAGGGCCGGCCACCGCAGCACAAGTATCTCCGGACGCCCTGGCAGCGGATTCATCGGGCAATTTATATATTGCCGAGTTTTACCGCGTCCGCAAAGTTTCCGGAGGAATCATCAACACCGTGGCGGGAAACGGACAGCTCAATTTCGGCGTTCCCGCGGACGGCAGCGTGGCGACGCAGGCGCCGATTATCGCGGGCTCAGTGGCGGTGGATTCCGGCGGCGACATCTACATCGGGGAGGGTGGCGGCGTTTACAGCAACGCGGGAGGGTCTGTTCTCAAGGTAACTCCCGACGGGATTTTGCACGTGGTGGCCGGAACCGGGACTCCCGGATTCGCGGGCGACGGCAGTGCGGCGGCGAGCGCAACGGTGGATCAACCCAGCTCGGTTGCGGTGGACTCTTCGGGGAGCGTCTATTTCGCGGAGCGAGCTTTCAACAATCGCATCCGTAAGATCGCCAGTGGGACTATCAATACCGTAGCCGGAACCGGCCAGGCGGGCTGGGCCGGCGACGGAGGGCCCGCACTTTCCGCCGAACTGCTGCAGCCTCAAAGCATCGCAGTTGATTCCGCCGGAAACATTTTCGGCGCGGATTCCAATACGGGCGTGGTGCGAAAAATCACCCCGGCGGGAACTATTTCACAGTATGCGGGCAGCGGGACATACTCTTACTCGGGCGACGGCGGGCCGGCTACGCTCGCGAATCTTTATCTTCCTGTGGCCGTCGCGGCGGACTCGGCAGGGAATGTTTTCGTCGCGGACTCGCACAATAACCGGGTCCGCAAAATCGATCCGAAAGGCAACATTGTCACGATAGCGGGAAACGGATTCCCAGGTTTCTCGGGTGACGGTGGGCCTGCCGCCAGCGCGCGGCTTTACGCGCCCAATGCTCTTGCATTCGATGCCTCCGGCAATCTCTATATCTCCGATGCGGGCAACAACCGCATTCGCGCGATTTCCACGCAAGGGGTCATCACTACCGTAGCAGGCAACGGAGCGCCGTCCGGCGAGGGGTTACCGCTTGTGACCAGCGATGGACCCGCAACGACGGTTTCGCTGCAGCTAGAGGCGGCCTTCGGCAATCCATATTTTCCAGGAGGCGTCGCCGCGGATGCCGGCGGCAACATTTACCTTAGCGATGCTGGAAACTGCCGCGTCCGCAAGCTCACCCCGGATGGAACAATTATTACGCTGGCCGGTACCAGCAGCCCGGGAATTCCCTGCGGTCCTCCCTTGGCTTCACCCAGAGGACTGGCTGTGGATGCGGCCGGGAACGTTTATATCGCCGATGGGCAGTACGTTCGCGAAATCGCAGCGGGAGGAACGCTTACTACGATTGCCGGGAACGGCAAAGGGTATTCCGGAGATGGCGGCCCGGCTGTTTCGGCGGGCCTGGACGACGTTACCGGCGTCACGATGGATTCCTCCGGGAACCTGTTCATCGCGGATTCCAACGGCCGGATTCCAACGGCCGGATTCGCATGGTGGATTCCCATGGGATCATCAGCACCCTGGCCGGCGTGAGCGGCAGCGGGTTCTCCGGCGATGGCGGCGCTGCGTCCGCGGCAGCCCTGAATGACCCTACTGGAGTTGCGGTGGACTCCGCCGGGAACGTCTCTATCGCCGACACCCAGAACAATCGCGTCCGCGCGGTGTATGCGTCTACTGTTCCGGTGTTCGCGCAAGCCGGCGTTACTAATGGAGCAAGCTACGCCGCTGGAAATTTGGTTCCCGGGTCGATCGCCGCGCTGTTCGGCGCCGATCTCACCAGCGGGAGTGGCATCGATCTGGCTACGGCGTTGCCGCTGGCTAGCGATCTGCTCAATGTTTCGGTTACTACCGATGGAATCGCCGCGCCCATCTTTGCCGTCGACAACGTCAACGGCCAGCAACAGATCAATTTTCAGGTGCCGTGGGAACTGGCCGGAAAATCCAGCGCCATTCTGCAAGTCACAAGTAATGGAGTCTTGAGCCCGGCCATTGGAGCGCCGGTGGTAGCCGCACAGCCGGGCATTTTTACTTATTACGCGGGCGCCACGGCGTTTGGCGCTATTCTTCATTCGAATTTTCAGCTGGCGGATACTGCGCATCCAGCGACGGCGGGTGAGACGGTATTGATTTATTGCACCGGGTTGGGCGCGGTGTCCCCTCAGCCTAAGGACGGCGTGGCTGCGCCGGCATCGTCCTCTACCGTGGTTGTTCCCACGGTGACGATTGGCGGGATGGCCGCGGCGATAAGCTATCATGGCCTCGCTCCTGGTTTTGTGGGACTTTATCAGATCAATGCAGCCGTGCCGGGGGGATTGGCGAGCGGCAATCAGCAGGTGATTATTACCATCGGCGGCGCGGTGAGCAACGCTCCGTATTTACCTGTGGAATAACCGGACTAGCTCTCCAGCTTGTACCTGGTGGCCGCTAAGACGTATAGCCGGCGCCACAGCAGGCGGTTGATGGTTACCACCATGGCCGCCATCACCATCGTCGCGCCCAACAGGACGGCGAAATTGCCGGTGTCGGTAGCGCGGCTGATTACCGCGCCGAGGCCGGTGGTGGAAATGGTCTGGCCCTGGAAATGGACGTATTCCGCTACAATGCTGGCGTTCCAGGCGCCGCCGGATGCGGTGATGAATCCGGTGACCAGGAACGGAAAGATGGCCGGCAGGAATAATCTGCGCCAGCGCTCCACTTGGCTCAAATGGAAGATGCTGCAGACTTCTTTCAAATCGGTGGGGATGGCGCTCGCGCCGGCGATGACGTTGAACAGGATGTACCATTGCGTGCCCAGCAACATCAGCATGATGGAACCGATTCCGAGTCCGCCGCCGATGCGAATCAAAAACAACAGCACGATGGGAAACAGCGCCGTGGCTGGGACGGAAGCGGCCACTTGCGCGACGGGCTGGGCGAGGGCGGCGAGGCGCGGGCGCAATCCCACGTAGACTCCCACCGGGATGGTCCACAGGCCGGCCAGCACCAGGCTGACTTCGACGCGCAAGAATGTAGCGCCGGCGCCGCGCAGGATGGCGCCCAAATCGGGCCGCGTTAGCGTAGCCAGCAAGGCTCCCATTTTTGCGAGAGCGAAAACGATCCCAACGAAAGCGGCGGCCAATATTAGGCGGATCATCCATTTGTTCAGCGCGCCGCCTTTGGCGTGCCGTTCGAACGCCGTGCGCTTTCTTGCGAAATACAAAGCCAGTGCTTCACGGGTTGGCGACACCGAAACGCGCGCCACGCGGTGAATCAATCTCGAACGGCGCAGCAGATCGAGAATGGGCGAGCGCGAGGATTGGGCAGCCTCTACCTGTTCAAATTTGAATTTCTCGCTCCAGGCGATGATGGGACGCCAGATTAGCTGGTCCATCAATACGATGACGGCGATCATTACCAGAAGGCCCCAGACGATGGCGCGCATGTCGCCGGCGTTCGAGGCGGACTGCAAATAAGAGCCCAGGCCGGGCAGACGGAGATCGCGGTTTCCCAGCACAAACATTTCGCAGGCCATCAGGAAGAACCACGCGCCGGCCACCGACATTATGGAATTCCAAATGAGGCCGATGGCGGAATACGGCAGCTCCAGTTGAACAAATCGCTGCCACCAGCTGAGGCGGTAGACCTCACTCGCTTCCAGCATCTCGCGCGGGATGCTTTTCATGGAGGAGTAAACGCTGAAAGCCATATTCCACACCTGGCCGGTGAAGATGAGCACGATGGATCCGAGCTCCACGCCCAATTGCCGGCTGGGGAAAAGCGCCACCATGGCGATCATGACGGTGGGCAGGAAGCTCAAGACGGGGATGGATTGCAGCGTGTCGAGAAGCGGGATCATGATTCGCTCGGCTCGGGAATTGTGAGCGGCGATATAGGCGTAGACCAAGGTAAAAACCAGACTGATGAAATAGGCGATGGTGATGCGCGCGACGGAGAAAAATGCGTACTTGGGCAGCGCGCCGGGGTGCAGATCGATGGCTTGCTGGCCGGTTACGGGGCTGGCCCAATAATGGGCGAGCGAAAGCACACCGTAGAACAGCGCCAGGCCGGCGATCATGACCGGAAGATCTCGCACCAACCAGGCGGCGGAAGTTGGGATCATGCCCCAGGGGGGAAGACCGGAGGTTGGTTTTTGGGACATCAGCTACGAACGCTCCTGGCGACGGGATCCCCGGCGTTCACACGAGTGTGAACGCGGCACGCATGAGTGCGTGCGCCACGGTTGGGCCAGATGGAGCCGGTAATGTTGGGCATTACTGTAACGGTGAATCTAGGGCCGTTTGATGTTGGGTCAAGCGGTCACTGGCGGAGTCATATTCAAAAATGTCGGCGTAGCGGCCCCAGTCCAAGGCAGTTTCGATCTGGTGCTGGGTTTCATCGCGGGCGAAATGCTCGTCCAGGATGTCGCGGAAAAATTCCAGCGGCATGGCGTGATCCGTTTTGCTGTGAAGGACATTGTTCATTTGCTTGAGCAGCGAGACATGGGCCAGCACAGCGTCGCGGAACAGGGTCTTGCGCGTGGCAATATCGGCTTCGGCGAAAGCTTTCCCTTCCGGGGTGATTTCGACGTCGCCCTTGTCGGAATTGGCGAATGCCAGCAGCACGGCGGCTTCCACGATAGGCAGCAGGTCGTCCACTTCCATTTGCAGCTCGTCGGCAACGTGATAAAGATCTTCTTTTCCGCCGCGATCGTTCAGAAGCTCGAGCAGTCCCGCGATTCCGCCGGGGCGCGCGTGCGGCAATCTTTGGAATTGCTTTTTCGTGGCGGGTCCGGAAGCGGTGGGGGCCGCGGCGGCCTCCGTGTCCGGATCCGTCATCAGCTTATAGATGTAATCCACATAGAGCAGGAATTCGGCTGCATTGCGCTCTCTGGGCTGCGATAGAGGAATGCGGAAATCCGCGCGGATGTGGGCCGGATGGCTGCCCAGAACGATGACACGGTCGGCCAGCAGAACGGCTTCTTCAATATTGTGCGTGACCAGAAAAATGCTGCGGGTGGGAATTTTCTTGCCGAGCCACAGCTCTAACAGTTCGCCGCGGAGGTTTTCGGCAGTTAGAACGTCAAGCGCGGAAAAAGGCTCGTCCATAAAAAGGATTTCGGGCTCTACCGCCAGCGCGCGCGCGAAACCCACGCGCTGTTTCATGCCGCCGGAGAGTTCTTTGGGATAGGCATTCTCGAAACCATGCAATCCCACCGCGCCGAGTGTTTTGAGAGCGCGGCGATGGCGCTGCGGGTGCGAAAGGCCGCGCGCCAGCAGCGGCACTTCCACATTGTCGAGCACGGTGAGCCAGGGGAAGAGAGCGAAACTTTGAAATACGATGGCTACGTTCGGATCGGACTCGGCCAGCGGACGGCCGTGCCAAAGAACTTCGCCACGGGTGGGCGCGGTCAATCCGGAGAGGATACGGAGCAGGGTGGACTTGCCGGATCCGGATGGTCCCAGGAGCGCCGTGATCAAGCCGGGCTCCACACTGAGATCGGTGGGGGCAATAACCTGCATCTCGCCGCCGCTGGGGCGCGCAAAACCTTTTTCAATCTGGCGGGCTTCAATGATCGGCGGCTCCGGCGCGACGGCGGGCGCGATGGGTTCGGGCAGCTCAACGGGTGACGGCGCGGTTTCGGTGGCGCCCAGCTCATCCATCAAGGTTTGCCAGGTCTCTTCGGGAAGCTCGTCGAAAAACTGCATGCGCTCGCCGGGGTGCATGGAATCGACAATGGCTTTCATTTCGTCTGGCGGGCGCGAATGCAACAGCAGGTAAGCATGGTAGTAAGGAAACGCGGGGACCAGTGTGGCGGCGAAATGGATGGGCAGCTTGCGGAACAACGCCTGTTGCTCTTCAAAGGGGATGCGCATCAGCAGCGCGGCGGCGGTGTCGACATCCCACTGATGGAGGATCGCGATGGCTGCATCCCAGCGTCCCTGGGCGAGGGTGGCGCGAAGTCTTTCGATGGCGGGTGAGACGGCCATGGTGGGATAAATTTAGGCTACTACGCGGACGGGGCTGGGGGCTCAGGCGTCGTTTCTCGTTTCTCGTTTCTCGTTGGGGACGGTAGGATAATTTCATGGATACGGATACTGGGGAGATTCTGGAGCGGCTGGCGCGAGTGGAGCGGGATCTTCAGCAATTGCTGGACGGAATGGCATTGTTGGGAGTAAAGCGCTGCGAAAATTGCAGGAAATTTTATCGCACGTCGGATACCGCAGCTTTGTTCGATGACGGAGTGGAGGCGGTTTGCTTTGGCTGCGTTCACGAATGGTGGCCGCGCCGAAGTGGGGAAAGCCCGATTGAACACAAATTGGTGCGTTGGCTGGTGGCCCACCACCATGCGCAGTTGATCCAGCAATCGCACAAGCTGCCCGCCGACCAATTGCAGGAATTCCGGCTGGCAGCCGCCTGCGATCAATGCCAGGGATCCGGCACGCTACTGGGCGCGCATTGCCGCTACTGCGGCGGAGAAGGCAAACTCTGGGTGGTGATTCCGAAAAATCAGGAGCAGTGACTTCGCGTTTTTATTCCGTGGATTCGGTCTCTTGCACCGGGAGTGCATCGCGGCTGCTGGCCACCCAAACATACAGAGTGGGCAGCAGATAGACTCCCAGAATCAGGGCGGCGATGAGGCCGCCTACGATCACAATGGCGAAGGGACGCTGAGAATCCGAACCAATGCCGCGCGAAAGGGCGGCGGGCAGAAGGCCGAAGCTGGCCACCAGCATGGTCATCATGATGGGACGTAGCCGCAGCACGGAGCCTTCCACGGCGCCTTCCAGAATGGTATAGCCTCGCGCGCGGAGCTGATTGATATATTCCAGCATGATGACGCCGGTCTGAACCGCGACGCCGAAAAGCGCCAGGAATCCAACGCCGGAGGAAACGCTGAAATGAGTATTGGTGATCAGCAGGGCCAATAATCCACCGACGGGGGCCATGGCGACATTGGCCAGAATCAGCAGCACCCATTTCGCTGAATCGAACATGGTGTAGAGAATAATGCAAATCACCAGGATGGTGAGCGGCAGGACAATCAGCAGCCGTTTTTGGGAACGCTTCTGGCTTTCATACTCGCCGGCCCAATCGATGTGGTAACCGGTGGGGAGCTTCACTTGCGCGTTCACCTTGCTGATGGCTTCTTCCACGGTGCTGCCGAGATCGCGGACGGGCACGCTGTATTTGATGGCAACGTAGCGGGAGTTCCCTTCGCGATAGATCTCCGACGCCCCATCGTGAACCCGGACGGTGCAAAGCTGGGCCAATGAGACCCGCTCGCCGGAGGGCGTTGCCAGGCGAATGTTCTCGATAGCTTCTTTGGTGTTCCGGTAGGGCGCCTGATAACGGGCCACCAGGTCATACCGCTGCTCACCCTCGAGAACCTGGCTGACGGCTTTTCCGCCCACGGCGGTTTCGATGGCGTCCTGGACGTCGGAAACATTAATCTGATAACGCGCGGCCTGCTTTCGATTCACTTCGAATTCCAGGTTGGGCTGGCCGATTACGCGAAACAGGCCGAGGTCGGCGATGCCGCGGATACCGCGCAGGACGTTTACAATTTCTTCACCCTTGGCTTCCAAAGTCCGCAGATCGTCGCCGTAGATCTTGATGGCGAGCTGGCCTTTGACGCCGCTGACGGCTTCCTCCATGTTGTCGGCGATGGGCTGCGAGAAATTCCACAAGGCGCCGGGAATTCGTTCCAACTCGCGGTCCATGGCGGCGATCAATTCTTCTTTATTCTCGCGGAACACCGGCCGCCACTGATCTTTGGGCTTGAGGTCGACGAAATATTCGGTGTTGAAAAAGCCGGTCGTATCGGTTCCATCGTCGGGGCGGCCGACTTGTGAAACCACCGTGGTGACTTCCGGGAACGACGCCAGGATCACGCGCGCCTGGTTCATAACGCGCGCGCCCTCCGTGGGGCCGGTGCTGGGCGCCAGAGTGGCGCGGGCCCAGATGGCGCCTTCATCCAAGTGGGGAAGGAATTCGGAGCCGATGACTCCGCTGAAGCTCAAGTACGCGGAGGCAGCTAAAGCGATTGCGGCCACGCCGACCGTGACCCAGCGGAAGCGGATGGCCAATTGCAGCGTGGTGCGGTACATGCTGGTGATCCAGGTCATCACCGGGTTGTGCCATTCACGGACCTGCTTTCTGAGAATGTAACTGGAAAGCACCGGCGCGACGAGCATGGAAAATATGAGCGACCCCAACAGGGCGAAGGAGACTGTCCAGGCCATGGGTTTGAACAGGCGGCCTTCCACGCGCTGCAGCGTGAAGATGGGCACATAGGCGGTGATAATGATGCCGATGGAATAGAACACCGGCCGTTGTACCTCATGCGCCGCCTCACGGATAGAATCGAGCGTTCCTTCGGCATCCGGCCGTCTGCGCCGGGTTAGGTAGCGGATGATGTTCTCCACCATCACTACCGCGCCTTCCACCACCATGCCGAAATCCAGGGCACCCAAAGACAGCAGGTTCGCCGGAATATTCGCGAGGCTGAGACAGATGGCGGCGAAGAGCAGCGAAAACGGGATGGTGAGCGCCACGATGAAGGCGCCGCGAAAATTCCCCAGGAAAAGAAAAAGGATTACCGCAACCAGGATGATGCCTTCGGTGAGGTTGTGCAGCACGGTGTGAGTGGTGTAGTGGACCAGATCGCTACGGTCGAGAAATGGAACCACCTCCACGCCGTGAGGCAGGATGCTTTTGTTCAGCTCCGCCGTTTTCGCTTCGATGGCCTTGAGTGTGGCCTCCGCCTCGGCGCCCTTGCGAAGAAGCACTATGCCTTCCACCACGTCGTCGTTGTCGAGAATCTTTCCGTCGGATTTATGAATGGCTTTGCCGATCTGGCCGAGCCGGATGCGGGAGCCTTGCACCACGGTGGCAACGTCGGAGACGCGCAGCGGCGTTCCGTTCTGAGTTTTGAGCACGGTTTGGCCGATATCGTCCACGTTGTGGAAGAGTCCCAGGGCCCGCACGTTGACCTGCTGCAAGCCCTCTTCGACGAAACTACCCCCGGCATTGGTGTTGTTGTTGGCCAGCGCCTGTTCCACCTGGCTGAGAGTGACGCCATAGGAGACCAGCTTGCCCGGATCGATGCGCACCTGATACTCGCGCGTGATGCCTCCGAAGCTGACCACGTCCACCACGTTCGGAACGGATTTGAATTGTTTCTCGAGCGTCCAATCCTCCAAGGATTTCAGCTCCATCAAGTCATATTTCGGATTGGTGGAATGCAACGTGTACCAGTAGATCTGGCCGACCGGGCTGTAGTCGCTTCCAATTTGAGGCTGCAGGCCGTTGGGAAGGGCGGCCTGCGTTAGCCGCTCCAGCACTTTTTGGCGGTTCCAATCGTTGGTGGATTGGTCGTCGAAAATCAGCATCAGGCTGGACAGCCCGAACAGAGACGTGGAACGCAGATGTTCCAGATGCGGAATCCCGTTCATCACGATCTCGATTGGAATTGTTACCTGCTGTTCCACTTCTTCGGCGGCCCGGCCGGGCCATTGGGTGATCACCTGGACGTAGTTATTGGCCACATCCGGATAAGCTTCGACAGGCAGATTGTGGAACGAGATGGCGCCCCAGATGAGCAGCAGCAGGGCTGCGGCGAGCACCAGAAAACGGCTATTGAGGGCGTAGTCTATTAACGCCCGAATCATTCAAGTCCCAAGCTATTTCTCGATCATTCGAGGGTCCCGGCTGGCCGTGGGCCTTGGGCGGCGATTTCTCCCGAACTCTTATTTCACTATAACAGTGACCGCAGGGTCCTCTTGGGATTCCTTTTTCTCAGCCGCTTTCTCGCCGCGGTTTTGCTCAACGGGAGCGCCATTGGCAGGTCTGTCGTTGCCGACGTTCACGGTGACGGGACGCTCCGCGGCCGGTTTCTGCTCGTTGGCCGGCTTCTGCTCGGTGACAGGCTTCTGGTCGGGCGTAGGATGGGTCCAGCGGCGGTTTCTGAATTTGCGCCACATGTTCACTACCGGCTGCCAGAGGTCGAAGGCCTGAAGCACGCCGACGCAAGTTGCTACCACCACCACAATATTGAGAATCGCCTTGATGACGCCGGCCATCGGAACGTAGGTGTCGATTAGCCAAAGCCCGACTCCGACAACGATCAAGCCCAGAACCACGTTCACGACCGTTTTGATTCTGCCCGCTGGAATGGGGATGTAACCGTTAATCAGCCACAGAAGCACTCCGACAAAGATCAGCCACAGAACGGCGAGTATGGGGGTGGTAAGCATCATTCGACCTCGTAGCGATGAGGGGCAATTCGAGTGCCAACGGGTTGTTGAGTGCAATCAATGAGTAAGGACGGTTGGAAGTGAGAGGCGGGTGTAAATCTTACGTTTCGCCAAAGGCGCCGGCTCCGTTGAAGACGCCGGTTGGCAGGCGGAAGCGCCTGCCCCACTCAGGCGCTTCCGCCTGCCAACGCCGACTAACACCGCGGTTAGTCCGCGAATGGGAGAACGTCGTGATTACCGGCCATCCAGACATATAGCGTGGGCAAAAGGAAGATGCTCAGCAGCATCGCGGCCACCAGCCCGCCTACGATGACGATGGCGAAGGGCCGCTGCGAATCAGAGCCGATGCCGTGCGACAGGGCGGCGGGCAGCAAGCCGAGCGTGGCTACCAGCATGGTCATCATGATGGGGCGCAGCCGCAGAACGGCGCCTTCCACGGCGGCGTCGATAATGGTGTGGCCGCGCACGCGGAGCTGGTTGATGTACTCCACCATAATGACGCCGGTTTGTACCGACACCCCGAACAACGCCAGAAAGCCGACGCCGCTGGATACGCTCAGGTGGGTGTGAGTAATCAGCAGGGCCAGCAATCCTCCCACCGGCGCCATGGCCACGTTGGCCAACAGCAGGGTGGACCACTTGAAGGAATTGAACATGGTGTAGAGGATCATGAAGATTACCAATAATGTGACGGGCAGCACGATCATCAGGCGCTTTTGCGATCGTTTCTGGCTTTCGTATTCGCCCGCCCAATCGATGTGATACCCGTTGGGGAGCTGCACCTGCCGGCTCACTTTGCGGATGGCCTCTTCGACGGTACTTCCCAGATCCCGGCCGCGCACGCTGTACTTGATGGCCACGTAGCGCGTATTGGCCTCGCGATAAATTTCCGAAGCTCCGTCTTTCATCTGGACTTTGCAGAGCTGCGCCAGAGACACGCGCTCGCCCGAAGGCGACAACAGGCGGATATTTTCAATGGCTTCCTCGGTGTTGCGGTAGGGCGCAAGATAGCGCACTACGAGATCGTAGCGCTGTTCGCCCTGCAGAACCTGGCTGACGGCGTTGCCGCCGACGGCGGTCTGAATGGCGTCCTGGATATCGGCGACATTGATTTGAAAGCGAGCGGCCTGGTCGCGGTCCACGGTCAAATTTAAATTGGGCTGGCCGAGGACGCGAAAGAGTCCCAGGTCTTCGATGCCCTTAATTCCGCGCATGATACTGACCATCTGGTCGGCCTTGTTTTCGAGCAGATGCAGATCGTCGCCATAAAGTTTCACGGCCAGCTCGCCTTTCACGCCACTCACGGCCTCCTCCATGTTGTCGGCGATAGGCTGCGAGAAATTCCAGATCACGCCGGGAAGCTTCGAGAGTTCGCTATTCATGGCGCTGATCAATTCCTCTTTGTCCTCGTGAAAAACCGGACGCCAGTGCTCCTTCTGCTTCAGATGAACGAAATATTCGGTATTGAAAAAACCGGTGGTGTCGGTGCCGTCGTCGGGACGGCCCACCTGGCTAGTGGTGTCCAGCACTTCGGGAAAAGATGCCAGCATCACGCGCGCCTGGTCGGCCAGCCGGATGCCTTCACTCGGCCCGGTGCTGGGCGCTAGCGTGCCGCGCACCCAGATATCGCCTTCATCGAGATGCGGCAGGAATTCGGAGCCGATGACGCCGCTGAAGGCGAGGTAGCCTGCGCCGGCGAGTGCGGCGATGGCCACGCCGGCCGTTACCCATCGGAATTGGATGGCCCGGCGCAGCGCGTGCCGGTAGCCGGTGGTCAGCGCGGTCAGCAGGGGGTTGCGCCATTCCTTGACGCCCTTGCGAAAGAAAAAACTGGCCAGCACGGGTGCGATCAACATGGAAAATGTGAGCGCGCCCAGCAGCGCGAAGGCCACGGTCCAGGCCATGGGTTTGAACAGGCGCCCCTCCACGCGCTGCAGCGTGAAGATGGGTATATAGGCGGTAATGATGATGCTGATGGCGTAAAACACCGGCCGCTGCACTTCATGAGCTGCGTCGCGGATGGTTTCGAGGGCTGTTCGAGGCGCCGACTCCCTCACGGCCGCGGTTCCGTTATGACTCATGTGGCGGACGATATTTTCCACCATCACCACCGCGCCATCCACCACCATTCCAAAGTCCAGCGCGCCCAGCGACAAAAGATTGGCCGGGATGTTTCTGAGGTCCAGACAAATGGATGCGAACAGCAGCGAAAAAGGAATGGTGAGCGCCACAATCAGCGCGCCGCGGGCGTTGCCCAGGAAAAGGAAGAGGATAACGGTTACCAGCAAAATGCCCACGGTCAGGTTGTGGAGCACGGTCCTGGTGGTGTGATGAACCAGCTCGCTGCGGTCGAGAAACGGCACTACAGTGACGCCCGGGGGAAGCATGCCGTGATTCAGCTCATACACCTTGGCCTCAATGGCCTTGAGCGTGGCTTCGGCTTCGGCGCCTTTGCGCAAAAGCACAATCCCTTCCACTACGTCGTCGTTATCGATGATGCGGCCATCGGCGCGATGAATGGACTTGCCGTTCCGGCCCAGCCTGATTTTCGATCCTTGCTCCACCGTGGCGATATCCCGGATGCGTATGGGCGTGCCATTTTGAGTCTTGATGACGGTTCTTTCGATATCGGTGTCGGAGTTCACCAAACCAATGGCGCGCACGTTCACCTGCTGCAAGCCGGCTTCGATGAAGCTGCCGCCGGCGTTGACGTTGTTGTTGGCCAGCTGCTGCTCCACCTGGCCGATGTTCAGGCCGTAGGAAATCAGCTTATTGGGATCCACGCGCACCTGATATTCGCGCGTCATGCCGCCCAGGCTCGAAACATCCACGACATTCGGCACGGATTTGAACTGCTTCTCCAGGAACCAGTCTTCGATGGACTTCAGATCCATGACGTCGTACTTGGGATTGGTACTGCGCAGAGTGTAGAAATAAATCTGGCCCACCGGACTCCAATCCGTGCCCATTTGCGGTTGCAGATTGGCGGGCAAGGTTACCTGAGACAGCCTCTCGAGCGTTTTCTGGCGATTGCTGTCGTTGGACGATTGGTCATCAAAAATCAAGGTGATGCTGGAAAGGCCGAACAGGGAAGTGGAGCGCAGATGTTCCAGGTGAGGGATTCCGTTCATGACGATTTCGAGCGGAATTGTCACCTGCTGTTCCACTTCCTCCGCGGCGCGGCCGGGCCATTGCGTGATGATCTGAACGTAGTTATTGGCGACATCGGGATACGCTTCCACCGGTAAATTGTGAAAGGAAATGGCGCCCCAGATGAGCAGCAGAAGGGCCGCGAACAAAATCAGAAAACGATTGTTGAGCGCGAAATCAACGAGACCACGAATCATTACTGCTCTACCGTGTTCTCCAGCACCAGGGCATTCGCCACTACCTGCTGGCCGGCGCGAAGCCCCGAGATTATTTCCTGCATCTTGTCCGGCAGCGTGTTTCCGCTGACCACTTCCAGGCGCCGGAACTGGCCGCCCTCAGCCGGCACATAAACCCAATCGCGGTCATGCAGATGGAGAATGGCGCTGCCCGGGACCGTGGCATGCATTTCCTTCTTCAAGCCGTGGAACGTGGCGGTGACAAACATGCCCAGCCGCAGCATGCCGGGATTGGCAACCTCCAGCCGCACCTTGGCGGTGCGGATGTTCGGATCAAGTATGGGACCGATATTATCCACCCGCCCCTTCAGAATCTGGTTCGGATAAGCGTTCAAGTGAATGTCGGCGAATTCGTTGAGATGGACGAAAGGAAGGTCGTTCTCGTATACATCAAGCACCACCCAAACCTTAGAGAGATCGGCAATGGTAAACAGGTTGGGAGAATTGTCCAGAGTTTTTACGCCGGCCGAGGCGGTGACATTCTGCTCGATGATGACGCCGGAAACGGGAGCCAGGATATCGACAATGGCCGAGGGATGATTGATATCGGCTCCCAAGACGCGGATCCTCTCCGCGGCGTTCTCGACGGTGATTTTTGCTTTCGCCTGGGTGTCATCGGCCACTTCCAGGTCCTTTTGCGCGATGGCCCCTTTTTCGTAGAGGAGCTTGGAACGATCGAACTGCGCGCGCGCCAGCACCTCATCGGCGACGGCGCTGCGATAGTCCGAGAACGCCTGCGAAATATCGGAACTTTGCACGCGCATCAGTAACTGGCCTTTGCTGACGGTGTCGCCGATGCGGGCGTGAATATCGATGACGCGTCCGGACGCGAGCGAAATAACCGGAATATTGCGCGAGACGTCGGGATTCACCGAACCGGTGACATCCAGTTGCGGCGCGCTGTCGTGTTCGCCCGCGGTGGCCAGAGGATACTGCTCGGGATGATCCACTTTTACCAGATTGGCGTCGCCCTCGCGCTCCACATTCGCCGGCGGCGGCGCTTCGGCCTTGGCGTCGGCCTGCACTTTCGAGCCGCAGCCGGTGAGCGAAAGAGCCGCCAATACGCAGAGTGAGGCTGCCGCGAGAAGCACCGGCTTCTTAATCTGGCGTCGCCGGAACGAAAAAGGAACCGACGCGGTTGAAGACGCGGGTTGGCAGGCGGAAGCGCTTGCCCCACGGCGAGCCAACGTGGGGCAGGCGCTTTCGCCTGCCAACAACTTTGGTGAGCCGCAGGTCCACGGGAACTCCCTGACCCGGAGCAGCCGGAACGAAAAAGGCACCGGCTCCCTTACGGTCGCGGTTCGGTAACACTCGGTTGTTTTCACTGCAGAACCTCGCGGCCCACGGCCAGGTTTAGTTGACTGGCGGCGGTGAGATAGGACCCAACCAGGTTCAAATAGTTCAGTTCGATGCTGCGATAGTCCTGCTGCGCCTGCAGGAAATCGAGCAAGCTGGCGCCGCCATGCTGGTAGGCGAAGGAAACCGTATCGCGCACTTCCACGGCTTGTTGCAGGTAGCTGGCTTTATAAGGACGCAGCAAAGTCAGATTGCTTTCGAGTGTGGCGTAGGCGGAGTCCACATCGTTGAAGACCTGGGCCACATTGGCGTCGCGCAGGCGCTCATTGTGTGTGATGTCCAATTGGGTTTTCACTTTCTCGCCCTGGTTGCGGTCAAAAATGCGCAGCGGAATGCTGACGTTGACGCCCAAATAAACGGGGATGGGAGGATTGCGGGCGAAGTCCACGCCGAAGGTGGGATCGGTGGAACCATTGGCTTCCGCCAGCCGGTGATCGGTTTTGGCTTTTTCGATAGCTTCGACAGCGGCCTTAAGATCGGGCCGGGTATCCATGGCCATGGTCCGGAATTCTTCCAGCGGCGAAATCTGTTCGCTGAAGTCGAACGGTCCGCTGACATCGAAGCGCTCTACCGGAGTGCGGTCATTCAGCAGCATCAGCAGAGTAATCTTGGCGGTGCGCAGGTTGACCAGCGCGGTTTGTACGTCGCTCTCAAACTGGACGCGCTGCAGCTCCAGGCGAACCAGATCCACTTTGGCGATGTCGCCGGCTTTGAACCGGTCGCGGCTCACGTTTAACAGGCGGTCATAGTAGGCGAGATTGTCCCGGGTCACCCGCACAACTTCTTTTTGTTGGAGGGTGGTTACAAAAGCGCTGCGCAGGTTGAACAGCAGATTTCTTTCGGTGTCCTTGAGCTGGGATTCGGCGATGGTGGTGGCTTGCTGGGCGCTGTCGCGGCGCAATTCGCGCTTGTGGCGGCGTTCATAGAGATAGCTCAGCGAGGCGGATGGAAAGGCGAAGGCGAAAGGACGGTAGGCATCCATGCCTCCGTTGGGCGTAGATTGCAGGGAGAAGGGATTGATCTGATCGATGGATGTGGTCAGGTCCGGATTGGGGCGCAGATAGGCGGTAATTTCATCGGCCTTGGACTCGTCGATGCCGATTTTCGCGGCCTGCAGGGTGGGGTTGGCGGCTTCGAATTTGTCTCGAATTTCCTGCCAGGTATAGGCGCGAGGCGGAGGCGGATTCTGGGCGCGGCAAACCGCGGATATCAACATAGGCAGCAATGCCTGGACTGCGGAAAATACTCGACGAGAGCTCATAAGGAAAGCATAAGGGAGGGGAGAGGGTCTCGTTATAGCTCGAAACAGAATCGACACTTCGAATAATCGCGTTCCAATTCGAACTGTAGCGAGGCCGTAGCCCGCGCGTCTACTATCTTTCGGTCAATCAATGGCTATCTTCCGGCCACAAAACCCTGTTGCACTTAGGCGAAGAGGCTTATCTTAATCATAAGGCCATCGATACCTTACCCGTGGTAGTGCTGGTAGCCTGCGCGCCGACTGCCAATCGGAGCAAACTGCGCGGGTTAGCAACCCGTGCGCAGGATGACATCCTGCCCCACACTACCTTACCCGTGCAGACGCTCGCGGCCGTCTCTGACGAAGCCGGCAAACCGCTGCGACAGCTCTCGGATCCGGTCCGGTTTGCGCAGCCGGATGGCGTCGGGTGGAATGAGATCTTTGCCCACGCCGATGGCGTCCGCACCAGCTACGATAAGTTCCGTCGCGGTATGCTGATTCACGCCGCCGGCGGCAATCAAGGAGATTTGAGGTAAAGCGGTTTTTAAGGACTTGATGTACTTCTCGGGACCAACCTGAGGGCAAGGAAATACCTTCACGAAATCCGCTCCGGCCTTCCAGGCAGTGACAACTTCCGTGGGCGTCAATCCGCCGGGCAGTACGGCGAGGTTTTCCTTGGCGGCGAACTCTACAATTTCACGATCGAATCCGGGCGCGGTTATGAAGCTCGCGCCGGCGTCGCGGCATTGACGCGCGATTTCGATATCCAGAACCGTGCCGGCGCCCACCACGATGTTGCGGTGGGCTTGCACCAGATGGGAGATCAGCTCAACCGCTCGGGGAACAGTCATGGTGATTTCTACGATCGGTATTCCGCCGCTCTCCACTGCCTCGGTAGCGAAATGAGCATCGTCGTAGGAGGCGACGCGAATGGCCGGGATGATGCCGATCTCGCGGATGCGCGCGCAGACCTGGTCTTTTGTCATTTTCTTGTACCTTCCTCCGCAGTCGTTATAGAGGTTCTCCCATTTCAGCCTCCGGCAGCCGATCGCCCACACTGGCGAACCAGGCGTAAAGGGTGGGTAAGAGGAAGATGCTCATGAGCAGATCGGAAATCAGCCCTCCGACAATGACAATGGCGAAAGGCCGCTGCGAATCCGACCCGATGCCGTGTGACAAAGCTGCCGGAAGCAGGCCCAGCGTGGCGACCAGCATGGTCATCATGATGGGCCGCAGCCTCAGTACCGCGCCTTCCACCGCAGCTTCACCGATAGTGTAGCCTCTGGCGCGAAGCTGATTGATGTATTCCACCATGATGACGCCGGTCTGCACCGATACTCCGAAAAGCGCCAGAAAACCGACGCCCGAGGAGACGCTGAAGTTGGTGCCGGTGATCAACAGCGCCAGCAAGCCGCCGATGCGCGCCATGGCCACGTTGGTGAGGATGAGCAGCGACCACTTGAGCGAGTTAAACATGGCATAAAGGATGGCGAAGATCATCAGGATGGTGATGGGCAGAATAACCAGCAGACGCCGGTCGGCACGCTTCTGGCTTTCATACTCGCCCGCCCAATCAATAGAGTATCCGGTTGGAAGTTTGACAGACTGGTTGACTTTCTGGATGGCCTCTTCAACGGCGCTGCCCAGGTCCCGGCCCCGCACACTGTATTTCACCGCGACATAGCGGGAGTTGCCTTCCCGGTAAATCTCGGAACCGCCGTCGGTGACCGTTGTATTGGTCAACTGGGCGAGCGACACACGCTCGCCGGAGGGGGCCAGCAGGCGGATTCTCTCGATAGCCTCCTTAGTGTCCCGATATTGAGGCAGGTAGCGAAGCACCAGATCGTAGCGTTGCTCACCCACGAGAACCTGGGTTAACGCGTTGCCGCCGACGGCGGTCTGAACCGCATCCTGCACATCGGATACATTGATTCCGAACCTGGCGGCACGGTCGCGGTCGACGGTGAAATCGAGATTGGGTTGGCCCAGGACGCGGAAGAGGCCAAGGTCTTCGATGCCCGGCACGCCGCGCAACACCTCCACGATCTGGTCACCGGTAGCCTCCAGCGTCTTGAGGTCGTCGCCATAGATTTTGACGGCCAGAGCGCCCTTGACGCCGCTGACAGCTTCCTCCAAGTTGTCGGAAATGGGCTGCGAAAAATTCCAGATCACTCCCGGTATTTTCTCGAGTTCGCGATCCATAGCTGCGATCAGGCGCTCTTTGTCCTGATGGAAAACCGGGCGCCACTTCTCCTTGGGCAGCAGGTCCACAAAATATTCGGTATCGAAGAAGCCGGTAGTATCGGTGCCGTCATCGGGCCGCCCCACTTGCGTGACGGACTGCGGGACCTCGGGAAAAGAGCACAACACCTGGCGGGCGCGATCGGTGATCTTCACTCCTTCCGACGGCCCCGTGCTGGGGGCCAGAGTGCCGCGCACCCAAATGGCGCCTTCGTCGAGATGCGGCAGAAACTCAGAGCCGATGACGCCGCTGAACGCCAGATAAATGGCCCCGGCGAACGAAAGCAGCGCAACAGCAACGGTAAGCCAACGCCATTGAACGGCCCGCGTGACCGCGCGCCGGTAATGGGCGGTTATAAATTCCATCACCGGATTGCGCCACTGTTTGGCATTCTTTCTGAACACCACGCTGGCCAGCGCGGGCGCCACCAGCATCGAAAAGATCAAGGCTCCCAGCAGGGCGAACGCGACGGTCCAGGCCATTGGCCGGAACAGTTTTCCTTCCACGCGTTGCAAAGTGAAAATGGGAAGGTAGGCGGTGATGATGATGGCAATGGCGTAAAAGACGGGTCTTTGAATTTCATGCGCGGCAGTGCGGATTCGCTCCACAATGGTGCGGTGTTCGGCGTCCTGCCGGTTCAAGTGGCGCACGATGTTTTCAACCATAACCACCGCGCCATCCACCACCATGCCGAAGTCCAGCGCGCCCAAGGAGAGCAAGTTGGCCGAAATGTGGCGCAGGTCGAGACAGATGGAAGCAAACAGCAGCGAAAAAGGAATGGTCAAGGCCACGATGATGGCGCCGCGCACGTTGCCCAGGAAGATAAACAGGACGATCACCACCAGAATCATGCCCTCGAGCAAATTGTGCAGCACGGTGTGCGTGGTAAAGTCGACCAGATCGTCGCGATCCAGGTACGGGACCACCTTCACGCCCTTCGGCAGTACCTGTTCATTCAGGCGCCGGACTACGGCGTGAATTCCGGCCATGGTGGGGGCTGTATCCGCGCCTTTGCGCATGAACACGATGCCTTCGACGACATCGTTGTCGTCCACTACGACGCCGTCTTTCCGATGGAGCGCTTTGCCGATCTGGCCGAGACGAATCTTCGGTCCCTGCGCTACCACGCCGATGTCTTTGATCCGCAGCGCGGCGCCGGCTTGCGTCTTCAGGACGGTTTTTTCGATGTCTTTGACGCTCGAGACCAGGCCCACTTCCCGTACGTTCACCTGCTGCGCGCCCTGCTCGATAAAGCTGCCGCCGGTATTGGCATTGGCATTGGCCAGTTGTTGTTCCACCTGCGCCAGGCCGATTCCGTAGGAGATCAGCTTTTCGGGATCAAGACGGACCTGGTATTCGCGAGTAATTCCGCCGAACGAGGAATCATCCACGACATCGGGCACGGAGCGGATGTATTTGGAAACCACCCAGTCCTGAAGAGTTTTGAGCTCCATCACGTCATAGGCTGGATTGGTGGATTCAAGCGTGTACCAGTAAACCGAGCCGATGGGGCTGAAATCCGGGCCGATCTGCGCTGTTACGTTGGCTGGAAGCGTCACGGCACTGAGCCGTTCCAGCACTTTTTGGCGGTCCCAATCGTTGTTGGAATCGTCATCGAAGATCAAATTGACAACGGAAAGTCCGGCCAGCGAAGCGGATCGCACATGCAGAAGCTGCGGGAGGCCGTTCACCTGGATTTCGATCGGCACGGTGATCTGCTGCTCAACCTCTTCGGCGGCGCGGCCCGGCCATTGCGTAATCACCTGCACCCAGGTGTTGGCGACATCGGGATAAGCTTCCACGGGAAGATTATGGAAGGCGATGATGCCCGCTCCGAACAGCAGAACGGCCATGCTCAGAACAATGAAGCGAGCGTTCAGCGCGCCATCGACGAGAGCACGAATCATTACTGTTGCACCGTGTTCTGGAATTCGAGCGCGTTCGCGACCACCTGTTGATCCGCGGCAATGCCGGAAATGACCTCCTGGAGGTCGCCGGGAAGCATATCGCCGCCGACGATCTCAACGCGGCGAAATTGCTTGCCCCCCAACGGTACGTAGACCCAATCGCGATCGTGCAGGTGCAAAATCGCGGTGGCGGGAACGGTCGCGCGAGTTTCTTTGCGCCGGCCATGGAATGTCGCGGTCACAAACATGGCGGGACGCATCAGGCCCGGATTTTCCACCTCAATGCGCACCTTGGCCGTCCGGATGTTGGGATCGAGTACCGGGCCGATGTTGCTTATGGCGCCGTGCAGTACCCGATTCGGATAGGCATTCAAGCGGATGTCGGCGGTCTCGCCGATGTGCACATCCTCGAGGTCGTTTTCGAAAACGTCGCAGATAATCCAGACATGGGTGAGATCAGAGATGGTGAACGGGCTTGGTGCACCCAAGCCCTGCACACCGGCGGCGTTAGTGACCTGCTGATCGGTAATCACGCCGGACACCGGGGCGGTGATTTCAACGATTGGCGAGGGATGGTCCGGATCGACGCCCAGCACACGCAGATGTTCGGTGGTGGTTTTGATGGTGACTTTGGCTTTGGTTTCGGCGGACTCCGCGATTTCCAGGTCCTTCTGCGCGATGGCACCTTTTTCGTATAACTGTTTTGACCGCTCGAATTGCTTGCGGGCCAGGTCTTCGTCCGCCAGGGCTTGCTGATAGTCGTTGTAGGCTCCCGAGATATCGGCGCTCTGCACTTTCAGGAGCAACTGACCCTTGGTGACGGTGTCGCCAAGGCGGGCGTTGATTTCAATTACGCGGCCGGAGGCCAGAGAAATCACCGGAACGTTTCTTGAAATATCCGGGTTGACGGTTCCGGTGACTCTCAATTCCGGCGTAACGGTATGGGGCACTGCCCTGGTCAGTTGGAATCGCTCCGGATGATCCACTTCAAAGAGATTGCGGTCCTCCGCGCTTTGGACCTTCAGAGGAGGCGGGGCTTCGGCCTGCGGGTTGCTCTCTACTTTCGAGCGACAGGCGGTAAGTATGCAGAGAGAGGCTGCAAGAAGCACCGACTTTCTAACCCGGCGTCGCCGGAACGAAAAAGGCACCGGCTCCCTTACGGTCGCGATTCGGTAACACTCGGTTGTTTTCATTGCAGAACCTCGCGGCCCACGGCCAGGTTTAGTTGACTGGCGGCGGTGAGATAGGACCCAACCAGGTTCAAATAGTTCAGTTCGATGCTGCGATAGTCCTGCTGCGCCTGCAGGAAATCGAGCAAGCTGGCGCCGCCATGCTGGTAGGCGAAGGAAACCGTATCGCGCACTTCCACGGCTTGTTGCAGGTAGCTGGCTTTATAAGGACGCAGCAAAGTCAGATTGCTTTCGAGTGTGGCGTAGGCGGAGTCCACATCGTTGAAGACCTGGGCCACATTGGCGTCGCGCAGGCGCTCATTGTGTGTGATGTCCAATTGGGTTTTCACTTTCTCGCCCTGGTTGCGGTCAAAAATGCGCAGCGGAATGCTGACGTTGACGCCCAAATAAACGGGGATGGGAGGATTGCGGGCGAAGTCCACGCCGAAGGTGGGATCGGTGGAACCATTGGCTTCCGCCAGCCGGTGATCGGTTTTGGCTTTTTCGATAGCTTCGACAGCGGCCTTGAGATCGGGCCGGGTATCCATGGCCATGGTCCGGAATTCTTCCAGCGGCGAAATCTGTTCGCTGAAGTCGAACGGTCCGCTGACATCGAAGCGCTCTACCGGAGTGCGGTCATTCAGCAGCATCAGCAGAGTAATCTTGGCGGTGCGCAGGTTGACCAGCGCGGTTTGTACGTCGCTCTCAAACTGGACGCGCTGCAGCTCCAGGCGAACCAGATCCACTTTGGCGATGTCGCCGGCTTTGAACCGGTCGCGGCTCACGTTTAACAGGCGGTCATAGTAGGCGAGATTGTCCCGGGTCACCCGCACAACTTCTTTTTGTTGGAGGGTGGTTACAAAAGCGCTGCGCAGGTTGAACAGCAGATTTCTTTCGGTGTCCTTGAGCTGGGATTCGGCGATGGTGGTGGCTTGCTGGGCGCTGTCGCGGCGCAATTCGCGCTTGTGGCGGCGTTCATAGAGATAGCTCAGCGAGGCGGATGGAAAGGCGAAGGCGAAAGGACGGTAGGCATCCATGCCTCCGTTGGGCGTAGATTGCAGGGAGAAGGGATTGATCTGATCGATGGATGTGGTCAGGTCCGGATTGGGGCGCAGATAGGCGGTAATTTCATCGGCCTTGGACTCGTCGATGCCGATTTTCGCGGCCTGCAGGGTGGGGTTGGCGGCTTCGAATTTGTCTCGAATTTCCGGCCAGGTCAGCGCCACTTGAGCGAAGCCACTGCCCCCTGCGAACGTCGCTAGAAACGCACGTAAAAACAGACGTCCAATTTTGCTCGCCGTGTGAATTTGATGGGTCATTACGTCTTGTCCTGGTTGTGCACACGCGTCCCGCGGGCAGTCTTTTACTCTACTGCATGTGTCGATGAGATCGACTGTAATCGTTTGTTAATATGCCGCCCACACCAGTAGAATGAATGTGGATAAGCGCGACAAAGCTATGTTGTTCTTCCTACTTCGAGGCAGTCCCCGGGCCGTGTTGACGCGAGCGGGCCTGATGATCGCGCTGATCGCATTCGTGGACTGGCGCGTGGAAGGGAACATCCCGCTAGGATTCCTGTACCTGTTTCCCATGCTGCTGGTGGGCAGTGTATTGAAGCGCTGGCAGATTGCGGGCGTGGCCGCGCTGTGCACGTTCCTGACGGAGATGTTCGATTCCTTCGAATGGTTCCCGGCGGCCGGCGTGCCGCGCGATATTCTGATTTTCGCGGCCTTCCTGGGGATGGGTTTGTTCGTGTACGAACTGGTTCGCAGCCGGCAGGCCGCGCTGCAGCATGTGCAACAGATCGAGAGCGAAGTGGAGGCTCGGCGGGAAGCGGAAGAGCAGCTCAAGGTTCTGGTGGAGAGCAGCCCGGCGGCCATCTTCACCACCAATTCCGAAGGCTGCGTTCTACTGGCCAACGAGGCCGCGCATCGAATGCTGGGGCTGGAGCCTGGCACGCTTCGCGGCAAGTCCATTCGGGATTATCTTCCAGCTCTGATGAATGTTCCGGCGCCGGACAACAACCGGCCGTCCTTTCGCACCGCGATGCAGTGCCGCGGCCGCACCGCCGACGGCCAGGTATTTCTAGCCGATGTCTGGTTCTCCACTTACCGCACCAGCGCGGGATCGCGGCTGGCCGCGATGGTGGTGGACAGCTCTGAAGACATGCGCAGCCGCGAGGAGTTCAACCTGCATCAACTGATGGCCGGCTCGCGCATCCTGGTGGGAGCGGTGTCGCATGAGATCCGCAATGTCTGCGGAGCCATCGCGGTGGTGCACCAGAATCTGGCGCGCAGCGGCGCGCTGGCGCAGAATAAGGATTTTGAGGCGCTGGGGACCTTGATTCTGGCGCTAGAAGAGATCGCCGCCATGGAATTGCGGCAGACCGCCAATCAAGCCGCCGGGTTGGATCTGCCGTCCTTGCTTGAAGAGCTGCGGATCATCGTGGAGCCGGCACTCCAGGAGGCGGGGATAGAAGTGCACTGGAGCGTAGAGCCGGGGCTCCCGCGAGTGTGGGCGCACCGGCAGAGTTTGATGCAGGTTTTTTTGAACCTCATCAAGAACAGCGAACGGGCCATGTCCAGCCAGCCGCGCCGGGTGATGACCGTGAGCGCCCGCGCGGACAAAGAGCGGGTGGTAATCGAATTCCGGGACACCGGCGGCGGCGTTGCCAATCCGGATCGTCTGTTCCGGCCGTTCCAGCAAGGCGCGCAGGCCACCGGCCTCGGTTTGTATTTGTCCCGGGCTTTCATGCGAACGTTCCGGGGAGATTTGCGGTATGAGCCCAAGCCAGAGGGCGCCAGCTTCATGGTGGAGCTGTCGCCGCTGTTGTCGGGCGCTGTGAAAGAGAGTCATGAGCCAGGAGATCAGGATTCTATTAGTGGACGATCACGGCTTGTTCCGGGAGAGCCTCAGCCGGCTGCTCCAGGCCGAACCTGATTTTCGAATCGCCGGAACTTGCGGATCGGCAACGGAAGCGCTGGATATTGTCGCCCAGCAGCCCATCGATGTCGTCTTGCTGGACTACGATCTGGGCGAAGAACAAGGGTTGACCTTCCTCGAATCCGCACGCCGGCAAGGTTTCTTGGGCCGCGTTCTTATGGTTACCGCGGGGATGAGCGACGCCGGCACTCTGCGCGCGCTCGAAAGCGGGGCTGCGGGAATTTTCCTGAAGCACAGTCCGCCGGCTCAACTGGTGGAAGCCATTTATAAGGTAATGAGCGAAGAGATGTGGCTGGACGCGCGCGCGATCCGCTCCCTGGTCGCGGGCGCCACCGGGAAATCGGATGAACAGCGGACGTCGCAGCCGTTGACGGAGCGCGAGCGCGCGGTGCTGAAGGGTGTCTTCGAAGGTCTTACGAATAAGGAAATCGGCGCCAGGCTGCAGACGTCGGAAGGGACCATTAAGGCGGTGATGCAGCAGCTCTTCGACAAGACAGGGGTGCGGACGCGAAGCCAGTTGGTGCGAATCGCGCTGGAGCGATTGGCGGAGGATTGGCGGCCGGGTGAGCCGGAGGGGTGAGCGCACCGGCTCCCTTACGGCGCCTCCGGAACGAAAAAGGCACCGGAGTTCCCATGGGCCTGCGGCCCACCAAAGGTGATGAAGAGGCGTTGTGGCAAATTCGGTTGGCAGGCGGAAGCGCCTGCCCCACGTTGGCTCCAGTGGGGCAGGGGGTTCCGCCTGCCAACCGGCGTCTTCAACGGGGTCGGTGCTTTACCACATGCCCAACACTTTCCACCACAGCGATCCCACGCCTAGCCAGATTACGAGATTGACCAGCGAGATCAGGAATCCGAGCTTCCACCAGGTTGTTTGCGACACGTAGCCGGCGCCGAAATATACCGGGGCGGAGCCGGTGCCGTAGTGCGTCATGGCGGCATCAAGATTCGAGAAAAAGGCCAGCAGCAGGGCCATCAGCAACGGCGGCGCGCCGGCTACCAGGCCGGCCGCGAGGAATCCGGGATAAAGCGCGGTGACGTGCGCGGTCATGCTGGCGAATCCGTAGTGGACATATAGGTAGGTGCAGGCCAGGAACGCGGCCGCGGCCCACCAGGGCCATCCGGCGGTGCGCGCGAAAACGGCGCTCGAAATTATTTTGACTACGCCGGAATCCAACAGCTGGTCGGCCATCATCAGGAGCCCTGCAAACCAGATCAGTGCGTCCCACGCTTTGGTTTCGTGCAGCAGATCATCCCAGGTGAGCACGCGGCTGAGCAGGATAGCGGAAACTCCGGCCAGCGCGACGAAGGCGTTATGCAATCCATGCCATGGCGATGTCACCCATCCGGCCATCACTCCCAGCAGGATGGCCAGCAGCTTCCACTCGCGGCCGCTGAGCGGGCCCATGCGATGCAGTTCCCGCAGGGCATGCTGCTGCGCTGCTTGCGTGTCGCGAATCGTCGGCGGGTGTAAACGGTAAATAAGGTAGGGGATCAGGATCAGCGAAAGGAGCCCGGGCACAGCAGCGGCGACGGCCCACTGGATCCAGGTCAACTCCACGTGGGCGACCTTGCGCGCAAATTCCGCGATCAAAGGATTCGCGGCCATGCCAGTCAGGAACATGGCCGACGTTGTATACGTCGCGTGAAAGCCGACTAGCATAAGGAACGCCCCGATGCGTCCGGCCGTGGGGCCAGGTTCCGATTCAAAAACTTGCGCCAGGCTGCGGGCGATGGGATAAATGACGCCGCCGCCTCGCGCGGTATCGGAGGGGATGAACGGCGCCAGCGCCAGATCCGATGCAGCTACCGAATATCCCAACGTGAGCGCGCTGTGGCCGAAGCGGCGGACAAAAAGATACGCGATTCGCAGGCCGAAACCAGTGGCGGTGATGGCGCGCGCGAACAGGAACGCGGTGAAGATCAGCCACACGGTTGCATTGCTGAATCCGGATAGGACTTTGGTTCCCGGCACGGTGTTGGTCAGCACCAGAATGGTCATGGCCACCAGCACACTTACTCCCATGACCACGGGCTGGGCGACCAGCGAAATAATCGTTCCAACGAATATCGCGAGCAGATGACGCTGGCCGGCATTCAGGCCTGGCACTGGCAAGAAATAGAGCAATAGCGCTGGAACCAGAACAATGGCCCACCGCGTCCGAAGGCTCAAGCGCCCGCCAGCTTCTGCACGGTCTGAAACGTGTCCGCCTGGGCGGCTGATTTGTCGGTGCGATAGCGCTTCACCCGCGCAAAGCGCAAAGCCAGGCCGCTCGGATAGCGAGGGCTCACTTGAATTTCGTTGAAGGCGATTTCCACTACCAGCTTTGGTTGCACATACACGGTATAACTATCGCGGCTGATTTCCAACTTCAGAAGTTCCTCAGTCTGCCAGGCTAGCATCTCGTCGGTGAGTCCCTTGAAAGTTTTCCCAAGCATGGCGAAGCCGCCTTTTTCGGCGTCCGGCGCGCCCAGGTGCAGATTGCTGAGCTTTCCATGACGCCTTCCGTGGCCCCATTCCGCCGCCAAAATTACCAGATCCAGCGTGCGCGCCCGTTTCACCTTCAACCAGCTTTGTCCACGCGCTCCGGCGGCGTAACGGGCGTCGACGGCTTTGGCCATGATCCCTTCGTGGCCCAGCTGTAAAGACTGCGCCAGGAATTCATCGGCGCGAACTGAATCCGAAGTGGTGAGATGCGGAATCAGCGAAGAGCCGGCGATTTCCGACAATGCGTTGAAACGCCGCGACTGCGGCTCATCGAGAAGATTGCCGCCGTTCAGGTAGAGCAGATCGAACCAGAATGGCGTCATGGGCAATTCGCCGCGCATGCGCTGGACATCCAGCTTGCGTCCGAAGCGCCGCATGGTTATTTGAAAAGGCTGGGGCCGGCCGTCAGGAAGCAAGCTGAGCACCTCGCCGTCCAGGATCAGGTCCTGAACAGGAAGAGCGCGCACTGCTTCCACTACCTCAGGCACCGCCGCCGTCACGTCGTTCAAACTGCGTGAGTATACCACTACGTCATCTTGGGACCGGTGAACCTGCACGCGCGCGCCATCCAGTTTGAACTCGAGCGCGGCCTGTCCCAGATCGGCCAGCGCCTCACCGACGTCGTCCGCGGTTCCAGCCAGCATCGGCTGCACCGGCCGAAAGAGCTGGACATCGTATTGGGCGAGTGCTGGCTCACCATGTTCCAAAAGGGCGCGCGCCACCGGGGCGATGTTTCCCGCCAGCATCACGGCGCGGCGGACGCGTTCCACTGGGGCGCCGGACGCTTTTGCCAGCGCCTCCACCATCACGGCTTCGAGCGCCCCTTGGCGGAGTTCGCCCATGAGCAGACGCATCAGGAACTGTTGTTCGGGCTCGGTGGAGCGCGACAGCAATTGATGCAGCAGCTCGAGACGCTGCCGTTGGGAGCCGCTTCCCGATGTCGCGACGATGGATTGAAATATTCGATCCACTTCCGCGACTTCGAGGCTGGCGGTTTCAGCCACGGGGCCCCGGGCGTCCCGCACTGCGGCGTATCCAATGCCAATGCGTCCCTGGCGAATGCTGCCGGCCAGAAATCGGACGACGATTTCGATTTCTTCGGGGTGAAGTTGGTGGAGTAGGCGCGCCAGCAGGTCTACTTTTTCGAGACGTTTGGATGTTTCCGCAACACGCCTGGAAGTCTCCACCACAGCGGCCAACAGCATGTACGCAGAATAGCGGAAATGGTATGGTGACTCCGTGCGTGTTCTCATTGCGGATAAATTCGAGGAGTCCGGCCAGGAGGGGCTCAAGGCCGCCGGCTGCGAAGTTATTTATCAGCCCACTCTGACGGAGCAGGCGTTGCCTGGCGAAGTGGAGCGGCTCGCGCCGGATGTACTGGTGGTCCGGTCCACTAAAGTCACCGAGGCCGCGCTCAGCGCCGGAGCCTTGAAACTGGTGGTGCGCGCGGGGGCCGGCTATAACACCATCGATGTGGCGGCGGCATCGCGCCGCGGCATCTATGTGTCTAACTGCCCAGGGAAGAATTCCGTCGCCGTGGCGGAGTTGGCCTTTGCGCTGATACTGGCGCTCGACCGGCGCATCGCCGATAACGTTATTTCGCTGCGCGAAGGCCATTGGAACAAGACTGAATATTCGAAAGCGCGCGGTTTGTTCGGACGCACGCTGGGCCTGATCGGCCTGGGACAGATCGGCCGCGAGATGATCCCGCGCGCGCGTGGCTTCGGCATGCCGGTGGTGGCCTGGAGCCGCAGCTTGACTCCGGAAACCGCCGAGCCGCTACGGATCGAATACAAGGCATCGCTCGAAAACGTTGCTTCCGCTTCCGACATCGTCAGCGTGCACCTGGCATTGAACGCGGAGACGCGCGGCCTGATCGGCGCGAAGTTTTTCGAGCGGATGCGGCCGGGCGCGTATTTCATCAACACATCGCGCGCGGAAGTGGTGGATCAAGACGCGTTGCAGACGGGCTCTGCGCGAAAAGGGAATCCGCGCCGGTTTGGACGTGTTCGACAAGGAACCGGCCGGCGGCACTGGGGATTTCGCAGATGAGATGGTGAAGGCTGGCTTGGTTTACGGAACGCATCACATCGGCGCATCCACCGATCAGGCGCAGGAAGCGATCGCGGCCGAAACCGTGCGCATCGTGAGGGCGTTCGAGGAAACCGGAAAAGTTCCGAACGTGGTGAATCTGGCCAAGGCGACGCCGGCCATTTGTGCTGTTAGTGGTGCGGCACCTGGACCGGCCGGGCGTGCTCGCCGAGCGTTCTGGACGCCATCAGCGCGGCTCGCATCAATGTGCAGGAGATGGAGAATATCGTTTTTGAGGGGGCCGAGGCGGCGGTGGCGCGGATTAATCTGGAGAGTGAGCCGGGCGGGAGATGCTGGAGCGGATTCGGGCGTCGAATCCGGATATTTTGGAGGTTGGGTTGATCCGGTTGAATTAGTTGGCAGGCGAAAGGGCCTGCCCCACGTCGGCCAGAGTGGGGAGGCGTTTTCGCCTGCCAGAATATCTTAGTTAGTACCAACGCCAATGGTGACCACCTGCTGAGATGCCCGCTCGCCTTTGTTTTTCTGCACCGGGAAAATGAAGGATTCTCCGATGGCGGCGGCGTTGAAGGCCTTCAGCGTATACAGGCCTTTCACGTTTACAAACACCAGTTTGCCGTTGTCGGCAATATGGTTCGGAGATGACCGGGCCTGCGAATATCGCGAGATCTCCGCGGCCCGTGCAGCCGGATCACTTTCTGTCCGAGTGCATCCTCCACTGTAATGGAGTAGTCACCCGGCTCCACTACAGTATTACCCCACTGAGCCTCAAAAGGCAGGGTGAACGTCGCCTTATAGATTTGCTGAGCATTGGCCGGGACCGCGGCAGCCACCAGTACGATTGCAAGAGCCAGCAGACCAACCTTTAACTTCCTTTGTAAATTCATAACCGAATCTCCTTTTTGTTTGAACCTTTGAAAGATTGAAACGTCCAATCTCAAAGACGAACAAACTTTCGAGTAGGGCCGTCAGCAGCAGGTCAAATAGTTATCAGGATCTAAAGTGGTGATGCCAAGAGATTTCACGGAAGAACTAATCGCGCCGGGCGAGATAACACGAATCCGATTTGGCGTTTTTGACCTGGACATGCAGAATCGCGAGCTGCGCCGCCGCGGGCTAAGAGTGAAGCTGCAACAGAAGCCGTTTCAGATTCTGCATTTGTTGCTTTCCCGCGCCGGTACGTTCGTCACGCGCGGGCAACTGGCCCAGCATCTTTGGCCGGATCTGCACGTGAACTTTGACCGCAGCCTGAATACCGCGGTGAATTCGCTGCGGCGGGCGTTGGGCGATTCGCCGGAGAACCCGCGCTTTATTGAGACCCGGGCGGGACTTGGCTACCGCTTCATCGCCGCGGTGGAATCGATTGAGGAGCTCGCGCCGGCTTCTAACACGGCGGCGCATATCGAAAAAGTGCACGCGGGGAGTCTGGATGCCTATCACGACTATCTCAAAGGCCGATACTTCCAAAACAAAATGACGGAGGAGGATTTAAGAAAGAGCGTGGCGTATTTCGAGGCTGCGCTTCGAACCGAGCCGAATTGCGCGCTGGCCTATGCGGGTCTGGCGGACACGTATGGGCAGCTGGCTTATCTGGGCGTCCTTCCCGCGAAAGAGGCGCACCTCCGGGCCAGCGAATTCGCCGCCGCCGCTTTGCGCATTGATGAGCAACTGGCGGAAGCATATATTGCGCTGGCGGGTGTCAAGAAACTGTATGAATGGGATTGGCCCGGCGCTGAAGCGGCCTATCGGCAAGCGCTGGCGCTGAATCCGGACGACGCACATTGCCACCGGATGTACGCGGCGCTGCTTTCCGCACTGGAGCGGCACCCGGAGGCCCTTCAGGAGATTCGAAAAGCGCAACAACGTGACCCGCTTTCCTTGGCCATCAGCGCGGAAGCAGCCTGGGACCTCTATATGGCGCGGGACTTCCAAGGCGCCGCGGATCAAGCCTGGAGGACGCTGGCCATGGAGCCGAGATTTGCGCCCGCGCAGCACGCGCTGGGGCTGGCCTATCAGCAAATGGGAATGCTCGAAGAAGCGATGGTTGAGTTTCAAAATGCGCTGGTTTGCTCGGCCAATCATCCGGCGGCCGCGGCTGCGCTGGGTTACGTGTACGCGATCGCCGGGCAAAGGAATGAGTCCGAGGAATTGCTGCGTAAACTGGAACCCCAGCGCGCCTCTCGATACTGGGCGGCGCTGCTGCATGCGGGTTTGGGCGAGCATGACAGCGCTGTAAAGTGCCTGGAGCAGGCTCGCGACGATCGCGACGTCTGGCTGGTATGGCTGGGGGCCGAGCCCCGCTTCGATTCGCTTCGTGCCGAGGGGTTGCTGGACAATTTGCTGGGGAGTATTCGCAGGGGCAGGAGCAATTTGTCCCCTCGCTGACGCGCGGGGCTACGGTAACATAGGTCTCACAACATGGTGCGCACGGTTCTGACCGCCCTCGTTTGCGTATCTCTTTGCGCGGCCTCCGGGCCGGTGCGCGTAATCTTCGACACGGATATGGGCAACGATGTGGACGATGCCCTGGCGCTCGGCATCCTGCATGCTCTTGAAACTCGCGGCGAGGCCAAGCTATTGGCCGTTACCGTGACCAAGGACAATCCTTATGCCGCCGCATTCGTGGACGTGGAAGATACTTTCTATAGGCGCGGCGAAATTCCCATTGGGATGGTGAAGAACGGCAAGACGCCGCAGGATAATCCCATGATTCGGGTGCCGTGCGAGCGCAGGAATCCGGATGGCTCATATGTTTATCCCCGGCGTTTGGCTTTGGGCGCGGCGCCCGACGCTGTCGCGGTCTTGAAGCAGGTATTGGAGCGTGAGGCGGACGCGAGCGTCACCATCGTGCAGGTAGGTTTCAGCACCAATCTGGCGCGATTGCTGGCATCCAAAGATGGCCCATCGCTGGTGGCGAAAAAAGTGCGCCTGCTGGTGGCGATGGCGGGGCATTTTCCGCCGGCCCAGCCGGAGTTCAACGTAGCCACCGATATCCCAGCCGCGCAAAAGGTCTTCAGCGAGTGGCCCACGCCGGTGGTGTTCAGCGGTTTCGAGATCGGCGAAGCACTGCTGTTCCCAGCGCACAGCATCGAGCATGATTTTTCCTGGGTACGCGACCATCCGGTGGTGGATGCTTATCGCAACTACATGAAGATGCCGTATGACCGGCCAAGCTGGGACCTGACGGCGGCTCTCTATGCGGTGCGTCCCGACGCGGGCTATTTTTCGCTATCTCCGCCCGGCACGGTGCGGGTGGACGACAAAGGCAACACGCTGTTCACAGCTTCGGCCGCAGGGAAGCATCGCTATTTGATTCTGGATGAAGCCACTAAAGCGCGGACACTGGAAGCTTTGATTTTGCTGGCCAGCCAGCCGCGCGAGTGAAATAGCGCTTAAGAGACAAGACCGGTTGCTCGAGGAAGCGCCTGGAAACAAGTGCCAGCCCGTAGGCGGCGGAGACCACCACGACTGCGCGAAGCAGCAACTGAGAGAACGTGAGGCCGCTGGGGACGTAATGGCGGAACACCACCATAAAGCCGTCCAGAAGAGCCAGGTGAATCAGATACAGGCAGTAGCTCAGGTCGCCTGTCAGGCGCGCAAAATTCCACCGCAAAGGCGCCGTGAGCCAGGTTGACCGCCAGGCGATTGCTACCAGCATTCCCGCACAGTACACCAATGTGGCTTGGTTATAGCGCAAGGACATGCCGGCCACCGTCTTGGCCATAATGTGGAACGGCAGGCCGGCGATAGTGACGGCGATGGCACCGGCAATGCAGGCGCCGGCGGCGATCGCTGAGCGGCGTCGGGAAGCGAACGGAGACCGGAACCAAATGGCCAACAGCGCGCCCGAAGCGAGGCCATCGAAGCGGAACCACGATGGACTATAGACATCCATTCCATGGGCCGCGAAAATCGCGCGCAGAATGGGTTCGGCCGTTACAATGCAGGCACAGGTGCACACCAGCGCGCGCCGGCTTAGCATGCGAACCAGCCACGGCCAGATCAGATAAAAGTGCTCTTCCACCGCCAGCGACCAGAACACGCCGGCACCATGCGGGACGCCGGCGCCAACCAGGCCGGCCAGGTTCGCCAGGAACACCAGGCTCAGCAGGAAATATGGTCCGCAGCCGGGATAGCAATAAGCCATCACCACGATGCACAGAAGATAGAGCGGCAGAATCCGGAGCGCTCTGCGACCATAGAAATTCTCGAAATAACGCGGGCTCTCCCTGCTATCCAGCAGAATGCCGGTAATCAGGAAGCCGGACAGGACGAAAAACAGGTCCACTCCCAACCATCCGTGGCCAATCAGCACAGTAAGTACCCGCGGCGCGACGTTCGCGAGCGCGGCCGTGGATTGGTCATCCGGCGTGAAGATGTGCATCAGCATGACCATGAGGACGGCGATGGCGCGAACGCCGTCGAGTTCGGGAATGTATCGCGGCAGCCGGGTGAACAGAGAGCAACTCCTGCCCAATCACCTAGTGCCGGACAGGCAGGAAAGCGCTCACGAAAAATGTCCCCTTACTGACGTGCGGGGCTACATTGCTGGGGCGAAGAGTTTAGTGGGTGGAGGCGACCTGGTGGGGCTTGGCGATCTTCAATTCGGCATCCAAAATGGGCTTGATGGAGTCTAAGGTCAACGGCCCGTTGTAGTGCTTGCCGTTGACGAAGAACGACGGCGTTCCATAAACTCCGGCGGTTTCGCCGTCGGCCAGATCCTTTTCGATCACGGCTTTGAATTTAGGAGAATCGAGATCGGCCGTGAATTTGTCCATGTCCAGGCCGATTTCCTTCGCCAGCGCCAGGATGTTCTCGCGTGAGAGCTTGCGTGCGTTCTTGAACAGGGCATCGTGCATCTGCCAGAACTTGCCTTGTTGGTTGGCGGCAAGCGATGCGGCGGCAGCCAGAGGCGCGTGCGGGTGCATGGAGAGTGGAAACTGTTTGTAGATCAACCGAATGTCCTTGGGATAAGCGGCCATGATGGTGTTCACTTCGCCCACCGCGATGGAGCAATAGGGGCATTCAAAGTCGGAAAACTCCACCAGGGTGATTCGCGCATTGGCTGGCCCGCGCGCCGGCGAGCCGCTTACGGGAATAACCACCGGATCTTCCAGCAGCTTGGGGCGATGCGCCTTGGGCGATGCGTCCATCAGCTTGCTGATTTCCACCAGGCTCTTGCCTTCCTGGACGCCTTTGATGGCGATGGCCACCAGCGCTTTGCTGTAGCTGCAGTTGGGGTCGCGATTGACACACTCGGCTACCTTCATGCCGCACAGGCAGGAGCAATCCTGTTCACGCGCTAGCTTCAGGACGGCTAATTTCTGGGCTGGGCTCAGGCTGGAAAGATCCATGGCGCCGAGCTTGTCGGAAGTTTGCCAGGAGTTCGCGGGCGCCGCGGGAGTTTGCGGGAACGCGAGGGGAGCCAGGGATAAGAGGACGGCAGCGATATAGACTCGCACGCTTCTATTATGAAGCAAACCGCAAAGTCCTGCGATCGTGGTGGCGCTTCCTTGCGGTCGCTGCTCGGTTTTCGGTCAGCCCAGTTCGGCGCGAAGGAAGCTTTTTAAATCTTCTTCATTCACGCCAGGTTCGCCCGGCGCCACGTTATTCAGTTTGCCGGCCTTCATCCAGGTTTCGAGTTGATCAACCAGGCCGAACAAATGATCGAAAGAATCCACGCTGAACAGCAACGGCTGGTAATGGTTGATTTCGAAACCTTGATTGATGGCCCATTCCAGTTGGATGGGGAAACGCTGAACCTCAGGCGCTTCGATGGCGTGCGCGATCTCGCCGTAGGAGCTGAGTAATCCGCTGCCATACACTTTGAGACCATCTGTGCCGCGCATCAATCCGAATTCGATGGTGAACCAGAAGAAACGCGCCATGGCTTTGATGATGCTGGTGAGGCAATGCGCCCGCGTCTCCCGGTCGCGGATTCCTGAGACCAGCTCCGCGGCGGTGTGCGCGCACTCGCCGAAACGCACCAGCGCTTCCGCGAAATGCTTGTCCGTATGCATGGGGACGTGGCCGGCGATGTCGTGAAAAATATCGGGTTCCGGCAGGTAATCCAGTTGATCGGAGCGGCGAATGGTGATGGTGGTGGGGAATTCGCGATTGCGCAGGCTATCAAAGAAAAGGAAGGCAGGAATATATCCGCTCACGGCCTTCGCCTGGAAGCCGGTCAGTGGGCGAAGAAATCGATTGACGTCTTCGAGGCGCGGTATGCGGGCCGGATCCAGGCACAACGACCCGATGCCTTCCAGAAAATGCGGATTGGCGTAGCGCTGCCAGCGCGGCACCATCCGCTGGTAGAGTCTTCGCCAAGCCTCATGGTTTTCTTCCGAATACAGCTCATAGGGTTGCGTGATGTGTTGCGTGATGTAGAGTTTCCCATCGCGCTGGGCTTGCTCGATAAACGGCGCCTCGGTGGTGGTGAGGCCGGGCGGGATGGCGATAGAGGCCGACGAGCGAATCATACCTGCTCCCGAAACCATAATACACTTAATGGACACCACTTTCAAGTGGTGTCACACAGGACCCCGATTTGACCATTTGGAATGGTCAGATATAAAATGCAGCTATGAAAGAAATCACCGTTCCAGTCACGGAGTTCAAGGCCAAGTGCCTGCGGTTGCTGGATGGCGTCGAAAAAAACGGTGATCGAATCATCATCACGAAGCGGGGGCGTCCAGTGGCCCAGGTGGGACCCACTAACGCACAGCGGCGTCCGCTTCGGGGAACCTGGAAGGACACGGTTAAAATCCTTGGCGACATCGTATATTTCGACACCAGCGATGATTGGGAAAGCTCCAGGTGAATTTGATTCTGGATACGCACATACTTATCTGGTGGCTCCACGACGCTGCGGAGAAGCTTACTAAGATCCAGATTGCCGCGCTCAGCGATGCGGACAGGCACAATCGGCCAATGGAGCTCAGTGCGATCACGCTGTGGGAGGTGGCGATGCTTCTGGAGCGTGGAAGGATTGCAATAGCAAAGTCGCTGCCAGAGTTTCTGGATGACGTCGAGTCTCACCCGGGGCTTAACGTCCTTGCCGCTGACGGCATCGATCGCCGTCGAAAGCGTTAGGCTAGGTGACGACTTCCATCGCGACCCAGCGGACCAGATCATCGTCGCCACGGCGCGCTGCCATGGGCTGACCCTGATTACCGCCGACGAGCGGATTCGTAAATGGGGCAAGGTGAATCTGGTTTAGCTGGGCGCGCAGCTACAAATCCTGCGGCAGCGCTTGATACGGGTTCTGCGCATGCGGTATAAATGCCTCCGCCTGCGCATAGCCACTCTCCACGCCGCGGAATCTCGCCACCTGGGATTGCAATGCGTAGTAGCGGTCCGGCGTTTGGGACGCGTGGGCATAGCACGCCGCGCGCTTTTTCGGCTCGACAGCACTGATGTCCACATAGCGCGTGGGGCTGAACATTAGAGTGTCTTCTCCATTTGAGACCTCGTAATAATAAAATGCGAACCGCTTACCCATTGCGAGCCACGCATCGTAAGCCAGCGAGGAAATCGCGCGATGATCGCGATGGCCATCGATCGGCCACTGGGTGAAGAGCTGCGTCGGGCTTTTCGCTTTCGATAATTTTCTGGAACGCGGCGTAGTGCGCGGCATCGACAACCGCCCGGCTATTGAATTGTCCCGCAAATGCAGGCCGGGCCTTCAAGATTTCGCACGCCTTGGCGGCTTCGGCCACGCGAACCGGCGCGGAATCCTCGACCGGCTTTTCGAGGTAACCGGAATCGCCGCGGTTCAGATAAAGCAGCACCACTTCGTGACCCAGCTCCGTGTACCGCGCGACCGTGCCTCCGCACCCATACTCGGGGTCGCCCGGATGCCCGCCGGCGACAATTACCTTGATTTTGCGCGCCGGCGGCTTCGCCGCTCCGATTCCGGCGGCGAATAGCGCTGCGCTCTCCGATCAAATTGCCGGCGTGAAATCATAATTGTGATGCTACAACAACCGGTCGCTCACGCTCGCGGCTCAGCTGTGAAAAAATCGGTTCGCAGGCGAAAGCGCCTGCGCCACTTAATCGTAAATCCTGGTGCGTCAATGTGGGGCAGGCGCTTCCGCCTGCCAACCGGCGTCTTCAACGGAGTAGGTGCGCTAATCTAGGCGGGATGCTGCGACTATTGTTCGCGATTTTCCTTGCGGCGCTTCCGATGGCCGCGAACGGGCCGGTATACGTGGTGCTCTGGTTCGATACGGAAGACTATATTGAGCCTGCGACGGATGATGCCGCGCTGCGCATCGCCACCGATCTCGATAAGTTGGGCGTGCGTGCAACGTTCAAAGTGGTGGGCGAGAAGGCGCGAGTGCTGGAAGCACGCGGGCGTTTCGATGTAATCCGCGCGATGGGGCGCCATGATATCGGGTACCACAGCAATTTTCATAGCATCCCACCCCCGCCCGCGTTGTATCTGCGCGATATGGGCTGGCTGGATGGCGCGGCGGAGTTCGAACGCCGCGAACGGCCCGGTTTCGAAGATGTCCGGAGGATTTTCGGAGCGGTTCCCAGCTGTTATGGCCAGCCCGGCAGCTCCTGGGCGCCGCAAACTTTCCGCGCCCTGCTGCATTTCGGAATTCCCGTGTACCTGGACGCGGGAGACCATGTCGGTATCGACGAACAGCCGGTCTGGTTTGAAGGAATGTTGAATGTCTTTAGCATGGGCCGCTATCAGCTACGTGCCTCGCTGGACGATGAGGGCGCGCTGCCCCAGGCTTTTGAAAAATTCGATCACGCCGCGGAGCAATTGGAAACGAAAGGTGGTGGAGTGATCAGCATTTATTACCATCCGAATGAATTCGTCACCACGGCATTCTGGGATCTCAATTTTGCCAAGGGCGCCAATCCGGAACGGCAGGACTGGAAGAGGCCTCCGCGGCGCACGGCGGAGGAATCCGAGCGGTGTTACCGGATACTCAGGGGCTATGTGGAGCACATGAAGGCTCGATCCAACGTGCGTTTCGTGACTGCGCGTGAATTGCCTTTGCTGTTTCAGAGCCAGACCGCGCGAACGGGAGATCGAGCTACCATCGCGCGGCATCTTGCGGAACACCTGACCTTTCTCGAGACGGATCATGGCGCGCTGTCGGCTGGGGAGATGCTCGAAATCCTGCTCGGCATGGAGCCTGCGTTTGTCGAGGGTCCAACCGCGCGGGAAACATCCACGTATCATTTGACGGAAATTTCAAGGGTTGCCTTCGAGCGTGCCAAGGCCGATGCTGCGGGATTCATTCGCGCGAATCAGCGTCTGCCGGCCGAAGTGTGGATCGGATCGGAGAAGCTGTCGCTTGCGGATTTCGCTGCCACGTTAGCGGCTGACCCCGGCGCGAGTTGGCAGGCGAAAGCGCCTGCCCCACCTTCGGTTGCAGTCCACCGAGGCGATCTCGAGATGGAGAAATACGTGTCGACAGAGGCGGGACGCAGCTTCGACTGGCCCATCCATCCTGAAGGGTTCAGCGCGCCGCAATTATTGGAAATGGCCCGCTTGCAGGCTTGGACCCTTAAACCCGCGAGATTGAAATAAGTTCGACGAGGTTGGCTATACTGAAAGCAGGAGACAAACCATGTATCCGCTGAAAAAGGGCAAGACCACCAGCCAGGCCCACGTCGGACTTCCGGAAGGAACCTACGAGGAAGAACACGGACGCAAAGGATTCTACGGAAAATCGGCGCATCTTTATCACGCGCATCCGCCTACCGGCTGGATTCGTTTTGAGGGCAAGCTGCGGCCACACTGCTTCGATCTGAACCAGTTGAAACCAGCCGATCAGAACGACGCGGAAGGCCTGCCGGTGGCGTTTCTAGGCAACAATGACGTGCGGCTGTTTGTCTCGCGGCGCTCGGAGGCGATGCCGTTCTATTTCCGCAACGCGGATGGCGATGAATTATATTTCGTGCATCGCGGGCGCGGGAAAATCGAAACCGATTTTGGTCCTCTGGAGTACGAACCGGGCGATTACATCAATATTCCGCGCGCGGTCACGTATCGCGTGGTTCCGGAAACGCGCGACAACTTTTTCCTGATTATTGAATCGAAGCACGAGTTTGAGCAGCCGGAGAAAGGCCTGCTGGGTCAGCACGCGCTCTACGATCCGGCCACTGTGGTGACACCGGAACCCGCGCCGATGCTGGACGATCACGCGGAGTGGGAAATCCGCATCAAAGCCGACGGCGAAATTTCAAAAGTGGTTTATCCCTTCAATCCGCTCGATGTGGTGGGTTGGAAGGGCGACCTGACGGTATGGAAGATCAACATGCGGGACATTCGCCCGGTGATGAGCCATCGCGCGCATCTGCCGCCCAGCGCTCACACGACATTTGTTACTGAGGGCGCCGTGGTGTGCAGTTTTCTGCCGCGCCCACTGGAGCAGGATGAAGACGCGCTGCGCGTTCCTTTCTTTCATCGCAATACCGATTACGACGAATTCATTTTCTACCACGACGGCGATTTTTTCAGCAAAGACAACATCAAGGCGGGTATGGCCACACTACATCCGCGCGGCATTCATCATGGTCCGCATCCTAAGGCTCTCGCCAATCAAAAGAAGAAAACTCATACCGATGAATACGCAGTCATGCTGGACGGATTGAATCCGATTCACGTGTTGCCGGCCGGCGAGGGCGTGGAGTGGAAGGATTACTGGATGAGCTGGATGGAGAAGAAGCCGGTGGAGACCCGCTGATTGATCATCGATCCGCGGGAGGCCGGTTTCCAGAATGTTTATAAGCTGCTGATTGGCGCCATAGTACCTCGTCCCATAGCATTTGTTTCGACGCTGAGCCGAGAAGGCATTCGGAATCTTGCGCCATTCAGCTTCTTTACCGCCGTGAGCGCGAACCCTCCGGTAATCTGCTTCTGTCCGGTGCGCCGTCCCGGCCCCGCTCCCCATAAAGATACGCTGAGCAATATCCTGGCTACTGGCGAGTTTGTGGTGAATATCGTCTCCGAGGAGTTCGCTTCGCAGATGAATGCGACTTCGGCTGAATTTCCGCCGGAAGTGGACGAATTTGAAGCATCCGGATTGACGCCGGTTCCGAGCGATCTGGTTCGGCCGCCGCGCGTGGCCGAATCGCATGTGCAAATGGAGTGCAGGCTCTATCTGACAATTGAGATCGGCGAATTGCCTGGAAGCGGCAATCTGGTGCTCGGCGAAGTGGTGCGCTTTCACGTGGACGATCCATACTTCGACGATTTCAAGATCGATCCGGACAAGCTGCGGCCGATCGGGAGAATGGGTGGTTCAACGTACACGCGGACCACGGATCGGTTTGAGATGACGCGACCGAAGTAGGGCAGGTTGGTAACCTGCGCGCCGATTGCCAATCGGCGCGAACAGCGCGGGTTAACAACCCGCGCGCAGGATGACATCCTGCCCCACGGTCTAGTTTCTGGTTGCTGGTTTCTGGTTGGTGATCCACTGGATGGCCGCGTCCAGAGCTGGATCTTTGCCGGCCAGCAAGGCGTCGCGGGTGAGCGGCGCTTCCACATCCGGCGTTACTCCCAGGCCTTCCAGAGGTTTTCCGCCTTCGGAAATGTAATTGGCGATGGCATACTGGAAGCCGTCGCCATTTGGAAGCATTTCAAATACGGATGGCAAGGCCGCGGCCGCGGTTCGCGTGCCGAAGATGCGCGCGCGTCCCAGATCTTTGAGTCCTCCCGCGAGGATTTCGGACGTGGAGGCGGAAGTGCCGTCCACCAGAATCGCCAGCGGACCCGGAAAAGTATACGCTCGTGGATTCACCACGATCTTCAGCGTGGCATCGCGCATGTAGAGCGTGCCCAGCCGCTGATCGGGTTGATCGATGAACCATCCCGCCATCCCCATGGCCATGGCCCCGATGCCGCCGGGATTTCCGCGCAGATCGATAATGAAACCCTGGCATGCTTTGCATCCTTCCACCGCTTCACCGAACAGATTCATGACGCGAGCGGGATCCAGAAACAAATTGAATTTCACGTAGCCGATGCTGCCGTTCGCCACCTTTGAGGAATCGAACCAAACGTGCATCGGATACAAATATCCGAATTGGGACAACTCGCCCCGGGCCTTTCCTTCGGTCAGCGATTTGGTGACTCGCTCATTGGCGCCGTTCAGGAATTCGACGTTGGTTGATTCGCCGGGCTGGCCTTCGAGGCGCTCGAGAATGGCCTGGCGGAGTATCAGTTCGCGCATCGTGGATGCGGCGTATTTCTGGTTGAGCTTTTGGACCACCGGGGGTAGGTCCGTGGCGCCGATCTTCAGGATCAGCCAACCTGGCTGAATGCCTTCCCTCGCGGCCGGGGACCCTGGGTCTACCGAGGAGACCAGCACGCCGGAACCGGCCACGCGTACGTCGATGCCGGTGGTGATTTCGCCTTTCGCGCCGGAACCATGCAGGTCGGAATAAAGATCGCTGGGTATGATTTCGAAGTGCGTCTGATGCAAGCGGCCCAGCATGTCGTTCAAAACCGCGCGCGCGGCTTCCATGGTGGAAGCCTTTTCGATGGCGGGACGCAGCTCGTCATGCACGGCTTGCCAGTCCAGACCGGCCGGTTTCGATTGCCAATGCTTATCGCGGATGGTCGTCCAGACGTATTCGAAGGAATCGATGTTAAGCTGGCGTTGCCTTGGGGTGAGAGCGGCGGTAGTCTGCGGGCAAGCGAGTGTTGCCGCTCCTAGAACTGCCGCGGCCGCGAAGACTGCCCGGATCATTCCTTGGCGAAAACCTTCGCGCCCAGTGCGCCGCCCAGCACCGGCAGCGCTGTAAGAATGATGAACAGAAGGATTACGGAGAACGCCAGGCCTCCCGCTAAAGTGGCGGGGTTGCTAAGGGCCTGCGTCAACTGCTCGGCGCGCGCGTCGTTGGGTGGCAATTGGCTACGGAAGAATTTCACCAGTCCGCCCTCATTCGAAATGGCCACCATGGCCACGGTGAAGAGGATGCTGACGAACATGAAAGAGAAAATGCCGGTGATCCAGCCCATGCGTGCGCCGCCGCGGATGCTGAGAACCTGCCCGGTGCGCCGCGTATAGGCGAAAACGGCCAGAAATCCGGCGGCGATGAAGGCCAGCAGCAGGCGCAAAAACGGAAAAGGCAGCGGGAACATGAACAATAGCACCGCTATCAACGCCGCCAGAAATCCGATGCGCACCGCGATCCCGTTATGGAAGCTGATTTCGAGCGGCGTCTGAACCGGCGCCACCGGCACTGGCGGCGGGACCACTTCTGGAGTGTCTTCCACCAGGCCCGGATAATCGTACTGCGGCTTTCCGCACTTATGGCAGAATCGAGCGTCGGGCGGCAGCTGTACGCCGCAGGTACAAAAATCGGGCACGATCTTAGTTTGACATACGTGGCGTCGCACTCGCGACCTATTGACTAATCCGGGCGTCCGGTCCTATACTAAGATTACTGAGTAAGATAACTGATTATGGCTCGACAAGATTCGTTGCAGGGCTCGCTTCCGGTGTTGGTGCTGAAGATCCTGTCCAGGCGTGGGCCGCTGCACGGCTACGGCATCACGGCGCAGATTGAAGGCATATCTGACGAGATTCTGCGCGTGGAAGAAGGCTCGCTTTATCCGGCACTGCATCGGATGGAAGAAGCGGACTGGATCAAAGCCAAGTGGCTGACCACGGAAAACAAGCGCCGGGCGCGCGTATATGAAATCACGGCGCTAGGGCGCAAACAGCTGGAAGAACAGGAATCGCGCTGGCGGGAGGTGACGGCCGCGGTTGCGCATGTTCTAGGGAGGGCGTAATGTCGTGGATTTCGCGTCTGACGAATGTATTTCGCAGTGCCCGGCTGGATCGCGATCTGGATGCCGAGCTGGAATTTCACATCGAAGCGCGCACCGATGAGCTGATCGCCAAGGGCCTGGCGCCGGAAGAGGCGGCCCGCGAAGCCCGGCGGCATTTTGGCAATCGGCTGCTGCTGCGGGAATCGAGCCGTGAGGTGAAGCTGATCTCGTGGCTGGAATCCGTGTTTCAAGACGTACGCTTTGGCCTGCGGATGCTTCTGAAGAACCGCGTGGTCACGGCGGCGGCGGTGTTGTCTTTGGCGCTCGCGATCGGGGCGTGTACAGCGGCGTTTTCGTTGATCGACGCGTTGATCCTTCGGCCGCTCCCAGTGCCTGATCCCGGGCAACTGATCTATTGCGCCTATCCCACCTTTGGCATGTCGCTGATTGAAGGCACTTACACCAACGCTGCTCTCTTCGACCGTTTCGTGCAGTCGTCGGGCCGCAACGTGGAACTCTTCGGAATCAGCTATCCCGGCCCCCTTCAGCCGATCACACTCGATGGCTCCGGCGAAGAGGAAGAGAGCGTCCGTTCGCAGAGGATCTCCGGCGACGGGTTCCGGATTCTCGGGGTACAGCCTGCGATCGGCCGCGTGCTGACTGCTTCTGACGACGGCCGCAGCGTCGCCGTGCTGAACTATAGTTTCTGGGTCCGGCGCTTCGGGGCGAGCCCGGCAGTTCTCGGCCGCTGGTTCGGTTTCCAAGGCAAGCAGTTCCAGATCGTGGGCGTGGTTCGGAACGGATTCGACGGCCTGATTCCAGGCTATCGGATGGATGTGTGGTTTCCGAAGAAGAACGCGACGGCAGCTCAAGATCCCTCTTCGGATTGGGATCAGGTCTGGGGACGTTTGAAACCGGGTGTCCGGCCGGAGCAGGCCAGGCAAGCCCTACAGGTGGCATTCACAAATTATCGCCGCGATCACACCGATGAATTTATTCGGTCGGGCGGAGCGGCGGATCAACTGCCGAAGTACAAGAACGCGCAGCTCATGCTGCGTCCAGGAGCGAGTGGTAGCGCCTCCATGATTCGAATGGATTTCGAGCGGCCATTGTGGATCCTGGCGACGTTGGTCGCGCTGGTTCTGTTAATTGCCTGTTCCAATGTCGCGAATTTGTTAGTGGCTCGCGCTGCAGTGCGGGAACGCGAGATGGCCATGCGAATCTCGATTGGCGCAGGCCGCGCCAGACTATTGCAGCAATTGCTAATCGAGAGCGGACTGATGGCGGCAGCCGCATGCGCTTTGGGATTGGCCATTGCCGCTGCCGCGGCGCCCTCCATTGTCAACCTGCTTTCGCCCTCCGACTTTCCTGCCTACCTGGACCTTCACATCGGGTGGCGCATACTCGCGTTCGTGGCCTTCATCGGCATCGCGACAACGCTTCTGTTTGGGCTGGCGCCCGCGTGGCACGCTTCAGGCGTTGCTCCAAATGAGGCGTTGAAGGCGGGCGGCGCGAAACAATCCAGCAAGATCGGCTTGCTGCGGCCTCTGCTAGCTTCGCAAGTCGGCTTCAGCTTCGTGGTTCTGTTCCTCGGCGGTCTGTTCCTGCTCTCCTTCAGCAAGCTAACGAGCGTGGATCTGGGTTTCTCAAAGGACCGTGTTGCGCTGTTTGACGTTCGAATGAAGAACCCGGCCAGAAGGGATGGTGCGTACGTTGCTGCCTCACAACTACTCGACCGGGTGCGCCAGATTCCCACCGTGCAGGCTGCGGGAATGTCTCTGGAGGGTTTGATCGGCGGCGATTACGCTTGGGTGATGCGCCCTGGAATTCGCTTTCCAGGCCACCAGCTGGAATCCGTTAAACCCCGCTATCTGCCAGTCTCGGCGGGATTCTTAGAGACCATGCAAATCCGCTTGGTGGACGGCCGCGATCTTGCCACACGCGATATGGCGCCGGGATCGACCGCGGTGGTGGTGAACCAGCAATTTGTGCGCCAATATCTCCAGGGCGGGAATCCGCTAGGCTCGCGGTTCGAGAAATTCGATGACGATCCGCGCCCGGCACCGCAAGAGATCGTCGGAGTGGTCCAGGATGCGAAGTACAACAATCTCCGCGAAGCGAACTCTCCAACCATTTACGGACCATGGAGCCAACCAGACGGAGTGATGGAAGTGCGCACGGCGGGTGATCCTCTCCGGGTGACGGCCACAATACGGCAAGCGATCAATCAGTCCAGCGCCGGACTGCGTGTCCAGAATGTGACGTTGCAATCCACTCGGATCAACAACACGCTACTTCGCGAACGGCTGTTGGCTCTCCTCGCAGGATTCTTTGCAATTGTCGCCATTGTGCTGGCGGCCATCGGATTGTATGGCGTGCTCAGCTACTCCGTGGTGCGGCGTACCAAGGAAATCGGCATTCGCGTGGCGCTGGGAGCGCGGCAGCTGGGCGTGGTCCGGCTGGTGGTCTCGGATGTGGTGCTGGTGATCGCCATTGGGCTGGCGATCGGAATCGCGGGAGGATTCGCTCTCGGGAGATTTGTCGCCACGCTGTTGTTCGAGGTGAAGCCGTCGGATTTTTGGAGCCTGGCGCTTCCGCTGGCGTGCTTTCTTGCGGCGTCCGGATTGGCCGCGCTGCCGCCTGCGTTTCGGGCTGCGCGGGTGGACCCTATCGTCGCGCTGCGCGAGGAGTAGATTTGTGGGGCGGACCCCCCGGTCCGCGCGGGTCCCCCTGGACCCGCTTTTCACCGGCAAGCCGACGTGGGCGTCGGCCGCGGACCAGGGGGTCCGCCCCACTATGGTTCGTTAGACTGCGTCGGAGATGCTGGCGAAGTTGAAGTCTGTCGCCAGGATCGCTGGGGCCAACGAAGAGCCTGCTTCAGCGCCTTGCGTGCGCACCGGGGCGGCCAGCATCTTGGTGTTCTGCATCACCCGGACCGGGCTCTCGTTCCAGCGGAAATTCATCACCGGATCCGTTACTTTGCCGTTTTCCACCAGAAACACGCCGTCGCGTGTCAAACCGGTCACTTGCATGGTCTGCGGCTGCAGCACGCGCATGTACCAGAAGCGGGTCACCAGCAGGGCTTTGTCGGCGGATTTAATAAGGTCATCCAGCGTGTGATTCTGGCCGTCGAGAATGAGGTTCGATGGGAACGGCGTAGGTTTCTTGCCGGCTTTTTCGGCCCAGAATCGATCGTAGAAAAGATTCTTCACCACGCCGTTTTCGATCCATGCGACCTTTTCGTTGGGAAGCAGCGATCCACTCCAGGGAGTCGCGGCCAGTTTGGGATTGAACGGATCGTTGCGCAGACTAATATATTCCGGGAAAAGTTTTTCTCCAAGTAACGTCTGGCCGGGCTTGTCGGCCTTCTTGCTGAGGAAAGACTGGCCTTGCTCGGCATCCCTCGCGCCGAAGCTGAAGCCCAGGTAGCCGATCAGGTCGCTGACGGCGGCTGGTTCCAGAATTACCGTGTACTTTCCCGGCTCCATGCGCTTTTTGCCGTCGCCCTTCACGCATTTCTCTACTGATATCCGCGCGGCATCCTGACCGTTGAGATCTTTGATAGAAGTTGAAACCTGCGTGGCCCAGCCGGAGCTGGTGCCGCCTGCGTTGCGCATGGTGTTGGTGAGCGCGGAGTCGGTGTACTGGTGATATCCAAAGAGGCCGGATTTGTTCGCTACCGCGACCCAGTTGGCGGAACGCTGCACGAATCCCGCTGTAGTGAGCTTCGAGCCGCGCGCGCCATCGATAACCGCTTTGACATGGCCGATCAGTGCGTCCCCGCGCGAGTTAGCCGTGGCGGCGTCGAAATTCGGAAGCTCGGGATATTGCTGTGGGCCCAGCGCCGGCATGTATTCTGGATCGGGCTGCGAGATACGCGCCAGGCGCTCGGCCAATTCCACGCCGTTGCGCAGGGCGTCGTCAGACCATTCGGTGACATTAGCGCTGCCGGACCGCTTATCCTCGGTGGAGGACTCTATGCTCACGTTTTGATCCAGGCTGTAACCGGAAGTGGTGATGCCATTGTTGGCGAAGCGGATGAAGACAGTTTCTGAAGCGCTGATATTTACGCTGCAGCCGGGGAGCTTGGAGTAGCTGAGAATCTTGTCCGCGAGATTTTTGGCGTCTTGTTTGGTCAGCATGTTCGGCTCCTGTTAATCCGTCACCAGCACGTTGATTTGGCGGAAGCGCGAGGGCGCGCAGCCATGGCTCATGGCGTTGATCTGCGTGGGCTCGCCTTTGCCGTCGTTGAACAAGCCGTACTGTTGCCAGTAAGCGCGGCCGGCGATGGCGTCGCAGGCCTGCCAGAAATCGGGAGTGCGGGCCTGGTAGGCCACGCGCGAAATCATCCCGCGCTTCTTGCCGCCTTTAATTTCCCAGAACGCGTCGCCGCCGAACTGGAAGTTATAACGCTGCTGATCGATGGAATAGCTGCCGGTGCCTTCAATCAGGACTCCATCGTCCACGCCCGAGATCAAGTCGTCAGCGGTGGTGTCGTTCTCAGACGGCGCCAGCCAGACGTTGGGCATGCGTTGAAACGGAACGCTGGCCCAGGAATCGGCATAACAGCAGCCGCGCGATTCCGTCTCGCCGATCAGGTGCGCCTGATCGCGAATGGTCTGATAGTGCTTGAAGATTCCTTTTTCGATGATGGGGAAGCGCATGGTTTTCACGCCATCGTCGTCGTACTTCACGGTGGACATTCCAAATTCCGTGGTGCGGTCGCCAAAGAAATTAATCAGGTCGCTGCCTACGCGGAACTTGCCCATTTTGTCGGTGGTGAGAAAGCTGGTGCCGGCATAATTGGCTTCGTAACCCAGCGCGCGATCGAGCTCAGTAGAGTGGCCGATGGATTCGTGAATGGTCAGGCAGAGGTGGCTGGGAAGCAGCACCAGGTCCTTTTTGCCGGCCGTCACCGGCGGGGCCGACAGATGCTCCACCACTTCGTCGGCGATGCGGCGGGCATTCTCACCGAGGTTGCTCATCAACACGTATTCCCAACCACGGGCCTGCGGCGCAACCTGATAGGAGCGATCGCGCGAGATGCCTTTTTGGGAATCCACGGCATTGGCGTCCAGAAAAGGATTCGACTGAATAATAAGCTGCTGGATGGATGAGCCTTCCGTGGACGCGAAGTATTTATCTTCGGAATGGAAGAAGAGTCCGCCGAAGCTGGAGAATACTTTCGGATTATTCTTCACGGTCTTGGCGGCGCTGTGCACCAGCTCCAGCTTTTCGTCCACCGGCACGGTGAACGGATCTTTTTGAAAGGGCGAAGTCCAGCGGTCTACGTAACCCTTTGTCGGGGCCAGTTGCACGGGCGCAGCTTGGAGCACGGAGTTGGCCTTGGCCACAGTTACGGCCTCGCGCGTGATGCGGGCAATCTCGGCGGGCGTCACCAGGGGCGACCCGGCGAATCCCCACTGGCCCCTGGCAATCACGCGAACGCCGAATCCGAAGCTGGAGCCGTCGTTCACGTAGGGAACTTCGTCGGTTTTGGAGCCGCCGCGCTCCGGCGACATCCGATATCCGGAAAACTGATTGCGATAGCGGTTAATACGGATATCGCAATATGTTGCGCCTTGCTTCTTGGCTTCCGCGAGCGCGATGGCGCCTAGTTTTTCGAGAGCCGGATTCGGCTTGGTGGAATCCGGGTCCGGCGCGCCGAACAGTTCTTCGGCGAAGAGCAGAGACGCAGCCGTGGTTAGCGATACAGTCGCGGAGCCGGCTAAGAAAGCGCGGCGATGGAAGCGGTGAGTGGGGTCCAGGAAGTTCATTTTTATTACCATTAACGATACCAACATCAAAGACGGAGGAGAGCGTTAAAGGTTTGATAAAAATGTTGAACAAGGCACCCGGTTGGCAGGAGGAAACGCCTGCCCCACTCAAAACGTAAACCCTTGCGAGCCAGCGTGGGGCAGGCGCTTCAGCCTGCCAACCGATTTTTCCATCCGAACCGCGATCGTCAGCGGCCGGTCGGTGCTAGAAGCTCACCCGGACGCCCAACTGCGCGGCGAACGGGATGCCCACGGTGGTCCCCGGCCCGAAGAAATCGCCTAGCGCGCCCGCGGGAACCAGCAGTTGTTTGGGGCTGGTAATTGGCTGTGTACTGGTGCACGATGCGTTCAGGCAAAACGCCGTGGCGTTGGCCAGATTATTCACCGGTACGGGTTCGGCGGAAATATCGGTGACGTAGTTGGCGCCCGGGTTGTTGCGGTTGAAGATGTTGAAGAATTCGATAAATGGCGAAACTTTCCAGTGGTCGCCGAAGGTGAATGGACGCGTGACGCGCAGGTCGGTCTGGATGTAAGGAGTACCGCGGAATTGATCCAGCGTGGTCTGCACTCCGTTCACTACCGCGCGATCATCCAGCGTATCGCCAAAGCCATTCACGTCCACCGGCGTGGTCAACGTGATGGGCCGCCCGGTTTCGGCCTGGCTTAAAACGCTGATGTCGAAACCTCCTGGAAGATGCAAAATTCCGGCCAGTACGAAGCGGTGGGTAACATCTTCACCGGACGGTCCGTAATCGCCGGGGCCGAAAGCATGCAGCGGATTGCACACGCCGTCCACATAATCGAACAGCTCGCCCAGCACGCAGCCCCAGGTGTCGGCGCGCGATAGCGTGTAATTCATGATCAAGGTCAGCCGATGCAGGTTGCCTTGCACGTGGATGGACATGCCGTCGTAGCGGGAACGATTGTCGCTGCGAAAAACAGTAATAGCCGGTACATTGGCCTGTTGCGTTGCTACGTCACTCGAGTAGAGCGGCGAGAACAGCGTGTAGCCGGGCTCGTACTCGTAGCGCGCGTAGCTGTGCACGCCCGCTTCATGCGTGAATTCGGCGCTGGCCATCCAATGCGCGTTGAAGGAATGCTGGACGCCGGCGGTGGCATGCAGCGCATAGGGAGTCTTATAGGCCGGATCAATCAGCGCGCCCGCGCCACCATTGGCCGCGCCGGGGAGGCATCCGGGGTCGCCCGCGTGGACGCAAACTTCAGGCGGCTGATTTACCGCCGCGAACGCCGTCACCCAGCCATTCTGCGCGAGATCGTTGTAGAAGCGGCCGAAGCCGGCGCGCAGGACTGTTTTTCTGTTTTCACCGAGCGCATAGGCAATCCCCAATCGCGGCGCGAACGCCAGCCGGTAATCGTGCGGAGCGCCCCAATTCTGGAAGAAGGGAACCTGCAGTGCGCGCAGCGTCAGCAGCGCGGGGTTATCCAACTGGGACTGGCCGGAAGCGGTGAAGAGCCCGAAGCTGGTGTCGTAGCGCAGGCCGTAATTGATGGTGAAGCGGGATGTCACGCGCCAGGAATCCTGCGCGTAAAGTCCCAGCCGCTGCACGTTTTGGGAGAAGCTGCCGTCGCCGGCGGACGTGCTGGAGCACGTTGTCCCCGGCGTGACTTGAATGGTAGCCGTGGGTGTACAGCTCAGGTCCACCGCGAATTGCGCCGGATTGTTGGCGTAGGCCGTAGGATCCTGCGCGAAGATGGTTAGATTTTCGGCGTTGGCGGGAAGCGCGCCGCTCAGCACTGGTTCATGGATGAAATCCACTCCGAAACTCGGCGAATGGGTTCCGGACGTGTGCGTGACGTTGTAACGGATCTGGTATTTTTCCTGATTTCGCAGGATGGGAAACGCGGTGATGGGCGTGACGAACTGGTTATCGCCGAACGTTTCGAAACCGGAAATAGTTTGCGAAGTGGAGCTGAAGGGAAAGGCCAGCGCGAAGCCCAGGTTGGAGTTACGTGCCTCCGTGAGATGCAGATAGCTGAGGCCCAGGGTGAGCGACCCGAGCCAGGTGGGGCTGAAGATGTACTGCTGGCCAAGCACCGCGTTGAAATAATTGTTGTGCGAAGTGGCGCCGGTGGATGGAAGCGTGGCTTGCTGGATGAGCGCGTTGTCGGTGACGTAGGAATCCACGCTGGTACGCAGGAACCAGGTGGAGCGTGTCGATTCCGCCCAGTCGAATCGCAGGTCACCCAGATTGTCGCGAAAAGGAATGGGAACATTGTTGGGAACCGGGATGGAGCTGACACCGGGAATCAGTCCCTGCGAAGCCAATCCAGCGAGGGCGTTGAACTGGGTCAGGCTGGCCGGACTGTAGGCGATGCTGGCGCTCTCGCGAACCTCTTCAATGGAAGCGAAAAACCAAAGCTTGTCCTTTATGATTGGCCCGCCGAGCGTACCGATATAATTCTGTTTGGAGAACGGCTGTTTGGGAAGCGGCGGGGGATTCTCAATCGGATAGCGCGCGTTAAGAGCGGCGGCGCGTTCGTAGAAAGCCCCTCCGCCATGCCACTGGTTTGTTCCACTTTTTGTTGTTATCTCAACAGAGCCGCCCACGGCGCGGCCGATATCCGCATCCTGCTGCGAAGTCTGGACGGCGAATTCCTGAATAGCGTCCGGCGAAAAACTTTGCAGGAACCCGCCGATGTAATCGTCGGAGTTGTCCATGCCATCTACGGACAGCACGTCGTTCAAGCCAGAACTGCCGCCGAAGGAGACCGCGGTGACGCGGGCCTTGGTGGGATCGGAAGGTTCCACCGGTTCAGTTCCCGGAACGAGGTAGGCGATGTTGGCGAAACTGCGCTCGGCGAGCGGTAAAGTTGTCAGATCCCGCGCGGTCACCACGCCGCCATTGACGGCGGTGGTGGTGTCCATGGGCTGCGAGGTAATGGAAGAGGGCGTAGCGGAAACGGTTACCTGCTGTTGAGACGATGCGGGATTTAAGACCACGGAAATATCGCGAACGGTGCTGACGCTGATTATGACGGTGGAATTGGCGTCGGCGAAGCCGGGCGCCTGCACGGTGACGCGATAATTTCCGGGTGCGAGATCGGCCAGGCGGAATTCTCCGCGATCGTTGGTGTTCGCCCGCCGTTCCATGGAAGATTCGCTGGCTTGGATAATAATGACCGCCGATGGAACGCGGGCGCCGCTGGCGTCGCTGACCGTGCCGACCAGGCTGCCGTGAAAATCCTGCGCCCGGCAGGGAAATGTCGAGACACAGAGGGCCAAAATCAGGGCGAAATAAGCGGCGGAATTGCGGGGTAAACGCATGGCGTGAATCCCCACAGGCTACCGCAGCGAGGTGGTTACTACCACAGATCGTAATTGGGGGCAGTGGTCAAGTTTGGATTTTTGATACTGGGCTGCCTTGGATTCTGGCGGCTCTTATTTGCGCCCGCTTCGTCGCAGTTCCTCTGGAATCCATCCTGGGTCGCCAGACGGTTTTTTGGGGGCCTTACCGCGAAGGACGGCCCACGCCGAAATTCCGAAGAGGGCAGCTACGAAAATGCCCATAAACCAATCAAACGCACGAAAAGCTGTGTCCATGACGCTGGCCGCCGATTGCCCGGTCATTGTATCACGGCGCTTCCGGAGGCAACCTGAGATGGTTATGCCGATGGTACTGGCAGGTAATTCACCAGGTCCAGAAACGGCGGCGCGATGCCCTGCGTGCGTAAGAGCACGCTAATCTGTGCCACGTGTCGCGCCTCATGAATCACGATGTTCCACAGCAAGCCATCCACCGAGTATCGTTTCCCTGGCCGGTCGTGCACGGTCACGATCCGTTTCAATTCGTCATCCGTCAGCGTGGCGAGGTACATGAGGGTACTCTGCTCTACCATCCGCCAGTAATCCAGCAGCGTCTTGAGCGCGACGCCCGCATAAACTGGACCGCCCGGGGTGTTTTTGAAGGCGGGGACGGTCTGCCACACCGGCTGTTCGCGCAGGATCTCCTCGCGAATCCAGAAATCCTCCGTGGAGGCTGTATGAAACAGCAGATCCTTGATCGAGTGAAACCGCTCACCGTTAAGCACGGGGCGGGATAAAACCTGGTCCGGCACGCTCTCCAGCGCGGTCCATAAATCACGGCGGGCGCGAATGAGATAGTCGTAGGCCTCGGAAATATTCATTATTCCCTCTGTCCGAATAATCCCATCAATTCCTTTAAACTTCAAAAGGGCACCGGCTCCCTCACGGTCGCGGCTCGGTAGCGCTCTTTCCGAGCCCCGACCGTTAGGGAGCCGGTGCCTTTGATTCTTTCACGGCTTCCATTCGGCCCCGCATTTCAGCGCATACTGATAAATTGAAGCCGGCCCGGACCGCATTCATTGCCGCCTCCAGCTACCTGGCCATCGTGTTGGCCCTTTGGCTCCCCTTTAATCCGAATAGCGGGCTGCCCTACGAAACTGGATTCGTTTACACCAGCGAAATATCCACCTGGTGGAACGGATTCCTTCACGGCGCCGATCATTTGCGAATCTTCACCAGTCTTTTTTATCAGGTGGCCTATCTCATGGGCGAACTCTCCGGTTTCGCCGGGAGCTTCGTTCCGTTTCAAATCACCTACGCGGCGCTGTGGTGGGCGCGCGGGTTTTTGGTTTTTTTGATCGGACGCCGCTTGGCGCCGGGCCACGATTTGTTCTGGTACCTGGCCGGCGCGCTGGCGCTGGTGCATTCCTCAGACAGCGCCACCGGATGGGCCGGCCTTTTGAACCAATCCGGATACACGTTCTGGATGCCGCTGGCGTTTTATGCGCTGGTGATCGCATTCCAAAATCCGGATGGCTGGCGCGCAAACCTGGCACTGGCGCTGGCTATTTTCTTCGAGTTTCTGTCGCTGTGGAGTTACGAAAGCCAGCTGGTTTTGATTTTGATCGCGCCCCTTCTTCTGCTATTGCGATATCGCCGATGGATCATGGCCGTGGCCTGGTACGCCGTGCCGGCCATCTACATCGTGGCGACGCTCAGAAAATATGCGCACTCCAGCGGGCATACCTACCAGGAATCCGTTCTGCGAAAAACTTGGGGGATTGGGTCCATTCTGGGCGACTGGTGGTTCAACATCGCGGCCAGCCTGAAATTTTGGAGTTGGCCGGGCTCCGCGCCATCCCACGCCAGCGCCAGCCAATTGATTCTCGCGGCGGTGTTGGCCGTGATTGTGTTTTTGATTGGAATGGGACTCATGGTTTTGTCTAAGGCCGGTGGGATTCCGAAGAGAAGCACCCTTTGGAATGTGATGCTGGTGGGGCTGTTGCTGCTGGTGCTGAGCTTCCCTGCCTATCTGATTCTCGAATCGGCCCGGAGCCTGTGGCGCACGCAGATTTTGTCGGGTTTCGGCGCGGCGCTGACTCTGGGCGCGGCCATTGGCCTGTGCGCCAGCTACGTTCCCAAGAGTTGGCTGCGCTTCAGCGTGATCGCGCTACTAGGTGGGTTGATCGTCGGATTCGGAAGCTTCTCGGCCTTAAAGAAAGCGGCCTTTCATCAATGGGTGTGGGAAAGGCAGCGCTCCGCGATGGCGCAGGTGCTGGGTGTCGCACCCCGGCTGAAGCCTCAAACTTTGGTAATCCTCACGAATGTTCCAAAAGATGATGACCCGTTTCTTGCGGACGACATGTGGTTCGACATGGCGCTTCGGCTGGCGTATCCGGGCACCGATGTTGCCGGCGTCTATTTTTATGAGGACGGATCCCCGGCCATCGGCGACAATCTGAAGCGCCTGGCTAAGATTGGCGCCGTCGCCAACATGTTGGTGCTCCAGTATCAACGCCAAGGTGTACTATCTATCGCGCCAAGTCTTCCAGGCTTCTTGAGCGTCGCTGAGACCGGCCTTTATAATCCTCAAGCGCGGATCGAAAGTGGAAGCCCGTCTCCCAGAGCCATGCGCCGGTATGAATGACTGAAATGGGTCTCCCCTTGCGTTCCAAGGGGAGGTGTGCGATACTTCCCTGGGAAGCCCAGGGGAAGCCTGGAGCTCACAAATGGATAAAGCTCAACTCGAACTGATCCGCGGTACTTTAGATGTTCTCATCCTCAAAGCGTTGGCCTGGGGTCGCTTGCACGGATATGCCATAACAAATCTGATCCTGCGGCAGAGTGATGAGGCTCTGCTGGTAGAGGAAGGGACGCTTTACCCGGCCTTGTGGCGGCTGGAGAACAAAGGCCTGGTGGAGAGCGAGTGGGGCCTTTCGGAAAACAATCGCAAAGCTAAATTTTACTGGCTCACCTCTGAGGGGCGCCGCTACCTGCGCCAGGAAACCAAGACCTGGGAGGCCTATGCGGCGGCAGTGGCCAAGGTTCTGAGCGCCGCGCGGCCCCCGATAGCTGAGGAAAGCTAAATGAAACGGACCCCCTTTTGGCGCCGCTATGCGCGTCTGTTGCGCCCGGATGTCAGCGCGGACGTGAATGACGAACTGCGCTTTCACCTGGCGGCCAAGGTGGATCAGTTGATCGCGCAGGGCCTCAGTCCGGATGAGGCGCGCCGCGAAGCCGAGCGGCAGTTTGGCGAAATGAGCGCGGTGCAGGAAGAAGGTGAGCGCCTGGGTCACGACCGGGAGCGCAGCAAGCAGCGCCGCGATTATTGGAGCGGCTGGGTGCAGGATCTTCGCTATGCGCTCCGCACGCTGCGCCGTGACCGCGCCTTCACCATCATCACGGTGGTGATTCTCGCGCTCGGAATTGCCGCGAATACGGCGGTCTTCAGCGTTGTGAATACGGTTCTGCTGCGCCCGCTGCCGTTCCCGGATTCGGCGCGGCTCACGTGGCTGGAATCGGGGCGCGGCTTGAATGCCAACCTGCGCGAAGCCGCCGGACTTTCCGGCCTCACCTACACGGTGGATGCATACCAGGAGTTCCAACGCCATAATCGATCGTTTCAAAGTGTCACCGGTTACAATCCTTTTTTCGGTAACGGCGAGTTCACGCTCACCGGGAACGGCGAACCGCAGGCTGTGCTGGGCGTGATGGTAGCCGATAATTTTTTCCAGACGCTGGGTGTGCAACCAGCGCTCGGACGCCTCTTCACCAAAGAAGAATGTCAAAAGGGCGGCCGGGGCGCGGCCATCCTGAGTTATGCCTTCTGGCAGCGCCAATTTGCCGCCGATCCGAATATAGTCGGGCGAGCCATCATATTGAGTAAGAGTCCTGTCGTGGTGGTGGGCGTAATGCCTGCCGGCTTCGATTTCGGTTCGGTTTTTTCTCCGGGCCTCCGGGCGGACTTGTACGTTCCCGCCATCATGGATGTAATGCGCAACTGGGGAAATACCTTGGCCCTGGTTGGCCGTTTGAAGCCAGGCGTTTCTATCGCGCAGGCGCAGGCCGAATCCGACATCCTGTTCCCGCAGCTCAAAGCCGCGCATCCGGATTGGTTTGAGGATTATTCGTCCACCCTGACCGGCCTGAAGGAATTTGTCACCGGCAAATTGCGCCGGTCGCTAATCGTGCTGTGGTGCGCGGTAGGCGTGATTCTGCTCATTGTTGGCGTGAATCTTTCGAATCTTCTGCTGGCACGGGCCGCGGCGCGAAGCAAGGAATTCGCCATGCGCATGGCTTTGGGAGCGGGGCGGGGAAGACTTATCCGGCAATTGCTGACGGAGAGCCTGGTGCTGGCGGCCGGCGGCGCGCTGCTTGGCCTGGGGTTGGCATTTGCTATCACCATCTACCTGGCTCATCAGGGATCCATCGCGCTGCCGTTGCTGAGCAGCGTCCGCGTGGATGGGGCCGCGCTGGCCTGGACAATTTTGATTGCAGCGGCAACGGCCGTTTTGTTCGGCCTTGCTCCTGGCCTTAGAATATCCGGCGCCAATCTGCAGGACGCGCTGAAAGATTCTGGGCCTGGAATGAGCGCGGGACGGAAGCATGAGCGCATGCGCGCAGTGCTGGTTATTTCCGAAGTGGCGCTGGCTTCGGTGCTGCTGGTGGGCGCAGGTCTGTTGCTGCGCAGTTTTCTCAAGGTCATGGATGTGGATTTGGGATTCCAGCCCGGCCGCGCCGCGGTGATCAAGATCGATTACGACGATGGTAACGACCGCAACAGCCGCGTCCGGCGCGGAGTAATTCTTCAGGAAATGCTGCGGAACATCGACGCCATCCCTGGCGTGGAAGCTGCCGGCGTGACGGATATGCTGCCGCTCGGCCGCAATCGAAGCTGGGGGTTTCAGGCCAAGGGAAAACAATATCCCAAAGATGTACCGCTCGCCGCCCTGGTCCGCATCGTTACGCCGGGCTATCTGGACGCCATGGGCATGCATTTGATCGCGGGCCGCGATTTCAGCTGGCGGGATCTGGCCGGCAGAGAAACTGCCGTGATCATCAACCAGGCGGCCGCGCGCCGTTTCTGGCCCGGCGAAGATCCGCTAGGACGGTTGGGGCAGGTGGACGGCGGCGATGCCCGCGTGATCGGTCTGTTATCCGACGTGCGGGAACAGAGCCTGGAATTTTCCGCGCAGCCCGAGATGTATCTATCCGTTACGCAGGCCGATCCCGAAGGCGCGGAGTTGGTGATTCGGACCAAGCTTCCACCGGAGGCGCTGGCATCCGGCGTCATGAAGACGCTGCGCGCGCTGAATCCGGCTCAGCCGGCATCGGAATTTCGTCCACTGCGGCAGATTGTGGATCACGCCGTCTCGCCGCGGCGCTTCTTTGTGCTGCTGGTGGCCATTTTCGCGCTACTGGGGCTGACGCTCGCTTCACTCGGAATTTATGGCGTTATTTCCTACTCAGTCACGCGGCAGACGCAGGAGATCGGCATCCGGATGGCACTGGGCGCTACGGCTTTTCAAGTGCAGCGCAGAGTGATGGCGCGGGCGCTGCGGTTGGCGCTAGCGGGAGTTACGCTCGGAACTATAGGATCTTTCGCCACGGCTAGGTGGATCGCGTCGCTGCTTTTCGGAACCCGGCCCACTGATCCAGCCACTTTCTTAGGCATCGTGGTGTTGCTGTGCGTGGTGGCGTTGTTCGCTGGATATGTGCCGGCGCGGAGAGCGTCGAGGATTGATCCGATGATCGCTCTCAGAACTAACTAAAGGCACCGGCTCCCTTAGCTTAGAAGCTGTGAAAAAATCGGGAAGCACGCGGGGTTGGCAGACGGAAGCGTCTGCCCCACGTTGACGCACAAGGATTTACGATTACGTGGCGCAGGCGCTTTCGCCTGCGAACCAATTTTTTCACAGCTTCTAAGCTAAGACTAAGGGAGCCGGTGCTTTTTCTCAACTACTGCTGTGGCTTTTGCTCGGCTGCGCGTTCCCTTTGCTGTTGCGCCCGCTTGATCAGGAAATCAACCACCGCCTGGCGTTCTTCCGGGTCGATCTTGCCGTTGTGGTTTTTATCGAAAGCATTCAACAGCAGCTTCAACTGTCCGGCGCGTTGCTGACCCAGGGCCTCTTCATCCACGCCATTCGAGAGCATATTGGCGATAAATTCAGCCCGAACTCCGGCGCGAAAATCGGGCACCATGGCTGGGCTATCCAGCGTGACGGAAACGAAGGCGAAAGCCATTTCGTTGGTAGTCTGCTCGCCGAACTTCACCTCCCGCGGAGGATTGCTGGGGTTGTGCGGATTCGCGGCGGAGTTGTCATAGGTGTACTGCATTTCGAGTTTGGTGCCTTTCGGAAGTTTCACCGGGCTCGCGTAGCGATAGGCGCCCTGCCAATTGAAATCCCAATCCTTGATCCAGATCAGCGGCACCACGGTGCCATCCGGCAGATGCGCGTCCACCTTCATGTCCTTGGCCAGATAGTGGGCATGCGGAAAAACGGCGATGGCCTCCGCATCCATGGGAATTTCACCCGATGCCTTGATCACATAGTGGTCGTCACCCGCGGGAATATCGATCTTCTCATTTCCCAGGACAAACAGCGTGAGTCCTTTGGTCGGCGGCTCGCTCGAAAATTTCAATCCCAGCCGCGACTGATCCTGCTCCGGCTTGCCGTCCAGGTGGTAATGAATCTGCAAAACCAGGTCGGAGCCTTTCTTGATGGTGGCCGCAACCCCAGGTCTCGATGTGGCAGGGAATGAGCCCGGAGCCCAACCGCCCAGCGCGCCGGTGATGTCCAAACCGGGGCCGCCTACGCAGTCATAGCCCTGTCCGGGCACGGTTTCTTTCTTGCGCGCTTCGCCGGAACTATCCATGAAGAGTATGGCGTGGTGAACGATCTTCGGATTTCCCGGCCGGAACTCCACCGTCTTCACATATTCGTCTTCCTTGGCATTCATCGGAACGACGAAGCAGCGGAATTGATCCGCGCCTTCCGCGGGCACTGAATACGGTTTCGCCATTTCGATCACTTGATCGGGTTGGCCGGCCATCCATCCGGCGGTAAAGGTTGGCGGAACGGGTTTGTCCTTGGCGTCGCCCTCGGGCGCGCCATGCATGGCCCAATCTTTGATGGTGGCGATCTGTTGTTCCGTGAGCCGGCGTTCATCCAGGAACTCGCCGTAGCCGGGAGTCGCTTTCCAGGGCGGCATTACGCGAGCTTCGGTAATAGCCGAGATCTGCTTGGCCCGCTTGGCGGCGTCGTCGTAGGTCAGCAACGCGAAGGGAGCCACCTCGCCCGCGCGGTGGCAGTTGGTGCAGTTGTGATAGAGGATCGGCGCGACATCGCGATTGAAAGTGGGAATATTGCCGGACGTGACGGTGCCTGCATAGGCGCCCGCCGCAAACATCGCTGTTGAAAAAATCAGGGCCAGCGGAAAATATATCGAGTTTCGCATTTAGTTGAGTCCTGGAATAGCGCACCCCAATACTTTGGTTACCGGATGGGGCACGGGTTTGCCATCGAGAATGGCCTCCAGCGCCTCGCTCAGGTCGTCCTGGGTGGGATGGAAGCGTGTCTTGCCAAAATCGACAAAACGGTCGTCCACGCGCCCGCGATACAGCTCCTGGCCTTGGGCACCCAGGATAACCGTTTCGGGCGTGGATCGCGCGCCGGTCTGGCGCGCCAAGATCTGATGCGGGTCAAGCAAGGCGGGAAACGGCACCAGATAATCGGCGTCATGCTTGCGTATCGCGCCGGCGGTCTCCTCGGGGTCGGAGTAGACATTGTAAAAGGCGACGCCGCGCTGGGAATATTGGTGATACAGCCGCGCCAATATTGGCGCATAGGTATTGGAATTCGGACAATCCGTGGCTACGAAGATGAAAACCGTAGCTTTGTATTCGCGCAGATCGGCGGAAGTGTGCGTCTTTCCCGCGGTGTCCTCGAGCGAGAAACTCGATGGCGACGCCAGCAGGAAATTGGTGGCAAGCGCGAGCTGCAGACAGCTCCGCACCAGTTTCAAGACAGGGATCAACTGAGGTGACACGACCCTTCTATTTTACCTAAACTTCGGCCGTGGGGCAGGATGCCGTCCTGCGCGCGGGTTGTTAACCCGCGCTGTTCGCGCCGATTGGCAATCGGCGCGCAGGTTAACAACAGTTAAAACAACCTGAGTTAAAACAACCTGCCCCACATGGTTTACAACGATGGCCGGTGCGCGAGTTTGTCCCCCGCGTTCACCCCAGTGGCGCGCGCCAAAGGAAACACGGCGCTGAGCGCAGCAATCGCTGTCACCACCAGCGCGGCGGCGATCAATGTGGTAATGTCGCGCGGCGAGATGCCGAACACCAGCGCGTCCAGCATATGAGAGGCCGCCCATGCGGCCACCACTCCCAGGACGATGCCAGCAGCCAGGAGCTTTGAGGCCTCCGCGCCGGCCCAGCGGAGAATTACCGAACGGCGCGCGCCCAGCGCCATGCGAATGGCGATCTCCTGCTCGCGCGCGGTGACCCAGTAGCTAAGCAGGCCGTACACTCCTACGGCGGACAAGGCTAGCGCCAGTCCCGCGAAGATGGCCAGAAGCGTTGTGGCAAAGCGCCGCCGCTCCAGCGTAGCGGCCATGCGGGTCTCCATGGGCGCCAGACTGAGGATGGGCAGGTTGCGATCGAGCGATCCGACCAAACGCCGCACCGCGGGCGCAAGCAAGCTGGGCGCGGCGGCGGTGCGAATCATGGCCACCATCGCCGCGCTCGGGTCCTGAGAAAAGGGCCGGTAGATTTCCGGATACGGCACCGTCCCCATGCCTTCCTGGTTGACATTGCCCACCACTCCGATAATTTCGAAGGTGTTGCCCGGCATGTAAGGCCCGCCGTATTTTATGACGTGACCTACGGCGGATTGCTTGGGAAACCACTGCCGCGCGACAACCTCGTTCACAATCGCCACCAGCGGAGCGCCGGCGCGATCGGTGCTGTTGAAGGTACGGCCTTCCAACAACGGAATGCGCATGGTCTCGAAATATCCGGGACCGGCGACATTGAACAAAGACATCGGCACGTCATCCTTCGGCGGCACGGGGGCGCCCACAACCGAATACCACCAATCGCCGCAGTCTCCCTTCGAAGGAGGACAGTATACGGCGCCGGCTTCTTGCGCTCCCGGAAGAGCGCGAAGTCCATCCATTAGCCGGCCGTAGAAATTCTGGATGGCCTGCGGATTCTGATAGCCGTCGGGGGGAAGCACCAGATCGAGCGAAAGTACTCGCGCGGGGACGAACCCGGGGCTGGAGTCTTGCGCGGCTACCAAGCTGCGAAGCAACAATCCGGAGCTGAATGCCAGCACCAGCGTAATGCTGATTTCAGCAACTACCAGAACATTGCGGAAGGACCGCGCGCGTTTCGTCTCGGTGCCGGAGCGCCCGCCGTCATTCAGCGCCGAAGTCAGGTCCACTCTTCCGGCAGTCAATACTGGAGCGAAACCGACCAATAAACCAGTGAAGATGGCCAGCGAGGCGGTGAAGAGCAGGACCCGGAAATCCAGGCCAACCTCCTCCACGCGGACAAAACCTATTGGAGCCGCCAGAATCAGCGCCCGCAAGGCCCAGTGCCCCAGCAGCAAGCCGAACGCGCCGCCGAGCGCGGCCACCAGCAGGTTCTCGGTAAATAGCTGCCGCACCAAACGCATGCGCCCAGCTCCAATGGCGGTTCGAATGGCGATTTCGCGGCCGCGTGTCGCGCTGCGCGCCAGCACCAGGTTGGCTACGTTCGAGCAGGCTATCAACAGAATCAGGCCGACGGCGCCCATCAGCAGCCACAGGGTGGGACGCAGGGATCCGACTATCGCATCCAACAGGTATTGCGGCGCGGAGCGATGATCGTCCTCGGTTCCAGGATCCTGCTCGGCCAGCCGGCGCATGATCTGATCCAGATCGGCCCGAGCGGCAGCCAGCGTGGTTCCAGGCTTTAGGCGCGCGACCAAACGCATGGAGCGGTGTTCCGTGCGAGGCTCCGAATCGTTGTGAAACAGGCCGATGGGCAAATAAACATCCGTTGGGACATTGTTGAAATCCGGCGCCGGGGGGCGCACGCCGACAATCCGGTAGGGCAGGCCGTTCAAATCCAGCGTGGATCCCAACACGTTCCTCGCGCCGCCCAGCTTCGCCTGCCAGAACCGGTAATTCAGGACAACGGTGCGCGGGGCGCCGGCGCGGTCTTCCTCCGCCGTGAACACCCGCCCAAGAGCCGGTTTCACGCCGAGCATGGGGAAAAAGCTGCGATCCACTTCGAGTGCCTTGATGAGCGCCGGCTCCTCGCGGCCGGTAAGTGTGAACTGCTTCCATTGGAAGGCGGCCATGTCCTCAAAAGTGTGGTTGTACTTTTTCCAGGCCCGATAATTTCCCCAGGTGACGCTGATCCAATCCACTTTGGCGTGGGACTCACCCAGCCATACCAGCCGCTCCGCGCCGGGATAAGGAAGCGGTTTCAACAACACCGCATTCACCACGCTGAAGATTGCCGTGTTGGCTCCGATGCCCAACGTCAGAGTGAGGATCACTACCAGCGAGTAACCGGGAGCTTTCAAAATACCGCGCAGAGTATAGCGCAGGTCCTGCAGAAAAGTTTCTAAACGCGGAAAGCACCAGGCGTCCCGCGCGCGTTCTTTGATCAGCGTGGGATTGCCGAAGCGGCGCCGGGCTTCGGTTCGCGCTTCATCCGGCGAAATGCCACGCGCAAGTTGGTCGTCAGTCTGGAGCTCCAGATTCGATTGGATCTCGGCGGCGAGATCCTCCGATATCGTGCGGCGTCCGGCCAGGGCGCTCCGCAGCTTGGCCCACCATTCACGCACGGCCCGCTCCTTTAGGCGCCAGCACGCGGCCCATGGCTTCCACGAACCGTTCCCATTTGGACGTGGCCGCCACCAGCTGCTTGCGGCCGAGCGGGGTGAGGCGGTAATACTTCGCGCGGCGGGAGTTAGGCGACGTTTTCCATTGACCGGTGATCCAGGCCCGCTGCAGCAGCCGCTGCAAGGCCGGATACAGCGAGCCGTTGTCCACCAGGAATTCGTTCTCGGAATGATGCTCGATGAACTGGCCGATGCCGTAGGCGTGGTTGGGACCGATTTGCAAACTGCGCAGAATCAGCACCTCCAGCGTGCCCTGCAGCAGACCCAGCCGTTCAGATAGATTGTCTACCGTAGACATACTACGTATCTTAACACGTGTTCAACCGAGCCTTTCGCCGCATTCGCATTCGCCGTCGAGAACGCAATGAAAATATCGCCCGACCCATTGCCCGATACCGCGCCCATCCGGCCCAGCCCCAGCGTCGCACGCCGCGCCAGCCGCTTCAACTGCGTGGGCAGCAGCGGAGCATCGGTAGCCACAACAATAATGATGGATCCAGTGTCCTCTTTGGGATAAACCGCCGACGCCGTTGCCTGGCTAGCTAATTCCTGGCCCACCGGCACGCCGGCGATTCGCAGCTGCTTCTTCACTCCGCAATTGCACTGCACCAGCGCGGCAACTTTGTAGGAACCGGCCACGCGCGACGAAGTCCCGATGCCGCCCTTGAATCCAAAGCAGACCATTCCCGTGCCGCCGCCGACATTGCCCTCTGCAACGTTTCCAGACGCCGCGCCATCCATGGCCTGAAACACGTGCTCCGGCTTCACGTGAAATCCGTTGATGTCGTTCAAGTGGCCATCCCATGTTTCGGCAACAATCGGGAGAGACCAAAAGCCGTCCTCGCCGACGTTGTTAATGGCCAGCTTGCGCTTGTGTTGCACCTGCCAGGCAATCGACGCGTCGCGCACCACGCCAACACTGTGCGTGTTGGTAATAAAAACGGCGCCCTCCAGAAATCCGGATTCCTCAAGCCACGTAGTCCCGGTCATTTCTCCGTTTCCGTTCTGCGCGAACCAGCCGCCGAAAACCGGATCGTCGGACTGCTTGCCCCGCGGCCATACTACGGTGACGCCGGTCCGCACCGAATCGCCTTCAATCAATGTGGTGTGCCCAACCTCGATACCGGCCACATCCGTAATCGCGTTCCAGGTTCCGGGTGTGCCATCGAAAGGCACACCCAGGTCGCGAGCCCGTTTCGGCTGGGCCACCAGCAGCGAAGCCGCCAAGACTAGAAACAATGTAGGTTTCATTTACGCAAGTCCCTTCCGGACATTTCCTGCGGCTGCTTCTCACCCAGAAATGCCAGAATGGTCGGCGAGATATCCTGCAACGCTCCGCCTGTCCGCAAAGGCGCGCGCGTCTCATCTACCAGAATGAACGGCACCGGATTCGTAGTGTGGTAAGTATGTGGTCCTTTGGTCACCGGATCAATCAGCATCTCCGCATTGCCGTGATCGGCCGTGATCATCCACGATCCGCCGGAGCGTCTCAACGCCGCGTAGATCTCGGTCAGTCCCGCGTCTACCGCCTCAACCGCCTGCACCGTGGGCGCGAACTTACCGGAATGCCCCACCATATCGGCATTGGCGTAATTCATCACAATCACATCGAACGCGCCCTGCTCGATGGCCTTCACCACCACTTCGGTAATTCCGGGCGCGCTCATCTCGGGTTTCAGATCGTACGTGGCAACCTTCGGCGAAGGCACCAGCTCCCGGCTCTCGCCCGCGTACGGCTTTTCATTTCCGCCGTTAAAGAAATATGTCACGTGCGCGTATTTTTCGGTCTCTGCCACCCTCAGATTCTTCCAGTTCAACCGGGCCATCACATCCGCCAGGATGTTGTTGGGATGCTCGCGCGACAGCACGAAGGGCACGGTGAAGCTCTTGTCGTACTGGGTCATGGTGGTGTAGTGCAGATTTTTCGGGCCGCGCGCGAATTGGGTCAAGCTCGGGTCCGTTTGCATCAGCGCCATAGTCATCTCGCGGCCGCGATCGGCGCGGAAATTGAAAAAGATGCAGGCGTCGTCGTCGCGGATCAGACCAACGGGATCTCCGCGATCATCCACAATAGTAACGGGCTCGATAAATTCGTCGGTGACACCGCGCTCATAGGAACGCTTTACCGCCGCCACCGGATCCGTGGATTTTTCGCCGCTGCCCGAGACCAGCGCGCCAAACGCCCGTTCCACACGGTCCCAGCGCTTATCGCGATCCATGGCGTAATAGCGTCCGGAGACGGAAGCTATTTTTCCGATACCAAGCTGCCGCGTCTCCTTTTGCACCTGCTCAATAAATCCCGCGCCGCTCTTGGGCGGGGTATCGCGGCCATCCATGAAGCAGTGGATGAAAACTTCCCGCACGCCTTCCTGCTTGGCCATTTTGAGCAGCGCATAAAGATGCGTGAGCAGCGAGTGCACGCCGCCATCGCTGCACAAGCCCATGAGATGCAGCCGATGCGTGCGAGCGTGACGCATCGCGTCCAGCAATATCGGATTCTTGAAGAACTCGCCATTCGAAATCATCAGATCGATGCGCGTGACGTCCATATAAATCACGCGTCCTGCGCCGATGTTCAAATGTCCCACCTCGCTGTTGCCCATCTGCCCCTCCGGCAGCCCGACATAAGGGCCGGAGGTATGAACTAATGTATTCGGATAATCGCGCAACAGCGAATCGTAAGTGGGTTTCCGCGCGGCGGCAATGGCGTTGCCCTCCGTCGCGGGCGTAAAACCCCAACCATCCAGGATGGTCAGGAGCAGCGGTTTCTTTTTACCCTTCATTGCCGGTGAAAGGCCTTCTTCCCGGCGAACTTCGCGGATTCGCCGAGTTCCTCTTCGATGCGCAGCAGCTGATTGTATTTCGCGATGCGATCGGTACGGCTGGCCGAGCCGGTTTTGATCTGCCCGGCGCGCGTGGCCACCACAAAATCGGCGATGAAGGGATCCTCCGTTTCACCCGACCGGTGCGAAACCACGCAGGTGTAGTTCGCGTTCGCGCCCATTTCCATGGCTTCCAAGGTCTCCGTCAAAGTCCCGATCTGGTTCACTTTGATCAGAATGGAATTGGCGATTCCTTTTTCGATTCCTTTGGCGAAGATCCCGGTGTTGGTCACGAATATGTCGTCGCCCACCAGCTGGATCTTCTTGCCGAGCGTATCGGTCAGCAGTTTCCAGCCGTCCCAATCGTTTTCGGCCATGCCGTCTTCGAGCGAAACGATAGGATACTGGCCTACCCACTTGGCCCAGAACTTTACCATCTGCTCGGAAGTCCGCTCGCTCTTGTCCGATTTCTTGAATACGTACTTCTTCTTCTCGCTGTCGTAGAACTCACTGGCGGCGGGATCAAGCGCGATTCCAATCTGCGCGCCGGGCTTGTAACCGGCCTTGGTGATCGCTTCCAGCACTGATTCCAGAGCCTCTTCGTTGGACTTCAGGTTGGGCGCAAAACCGCCCTCATCGCCGACCGAAGTGGAGTAACCGCGTTTTTTCAGAACGCCTTTCAAGGTATGAAACACTTCCACGCCCATACGCAGCGCTTCGGCGAACGATGACGCACCGTAGGGAACAATCATGAATTCCTGAGGGTCCACCGAGTTATCGGCGTGCGCGCCGCCGTTGAGAATGTTCATCTGCGGAACCGGCAGAAGGTTGGCGGCCACTCCGCCCAGGTAGCGATAAAGCGGCGTCATCTGCGATTGCGCCGCGGCGCGCGCCGAGGCCATGGAGACGGCCAGGATGGCATTCGCTCCCAGCTTGGCTTTGTTCGGCGTTCCATCCAGCTCGATCATTTTGTGATCGATGGCGGACTGCAGTTCCGCTTCCATGCCCAGCACTGCCGGCGCGATTTTCTTGTTGATATTCTGAACGGCCTTGCGTGTCCCTTTGCCCAGGTATCGCTTGGGATCGTTATCGCGAAGCTCCACCGCCTCATACTCGCCCGTGGATGCGCCGGAGGGCACGGCAGCCCGCCCTACGGTGCCATCGGCGAGGTGCACATCGGCCTCAACCGTGGGATTGCCGCGCGAATCCAGGATCTCGCGGCCAGTAACTTTGGTGATTTCCATATCTTTTTATTCGAACACATTTGGCCGGGTTCGAACGCTGATGCGCGCGGCTCAAGATATGGTAAGAGCGGCCTTGCCGAGAATCTTGCGATTCGCCAGATCGCGCAGCGCGGACGGGGCTTGATTAAGCGGATAGCACTGAGGCTTCGGCGGCTGCACCAGGCCCGCAAGCGCCTTCTGCGCCTGCGCCAGATAGTCCGGATGCGCCGCGGCGTAAGGGCCCCACAGTGCGCCGACGATGGCAATATCCTTGATCAGAATCCGATTGGCCGCAATGGTCGGAATCCTGCCGCTGGCGAAACCGATCACCAGCAATCGTCCACCGGGCGCGATGCATTTGGTGGACAGATCGAAGATATCGCCTCCCACGGGATCATAAATCACGTCGGCGCCGCGGCCGCGGGTGAGCTGCTTCACTTGGTCCACCCAGGTGCCGTCACTGTAATCGATCACGTGCTCCGCGCCCAGGGATCGCGCGAAGTGGAGTTTCTCGCTGCTTCCGGCGGTAGCGATCACGCGCGCGCCGAACGCGCGGCCAAGCTGAATGGCGGACATTCCCACGCCGCTCGCTCCGGCGTGCACCAGCAGCCATTCACCCGCTTTCAGATGCGCCCGCTCGCGCAGCGCGAAATACGAAGTGTGGTACACGATGGGGAACGCAGCTGCTTCCGGAAATTCCATACCGGCCGGAATCGCGAAGGTCATGCCGATTCGACTCAACGAGTATTCCGCCATCCCACCGCCATGCGTGACGGAAAGTACGCGGTCTCCGGCCGAAAGCTCCGTGACGTCCGGCCCCACGGCATCCACCACGCCTGCTACTTCGGCGCCGGGCGTGAATGGAAATGGCGGCTTGATCTGATACTTGCCCTGCACCTGCAGAATGTCGAAGAAATTCAACCCGGCCGCATGATTGCGAATGCGCACTTCGCCAGCGCCCGGTTCGGGCAGCGCGACGTCCTCATACATCATCGTTTCCGGTTCGCCCCAGGCATGCACGCGCCAGGCTTTCATGGTCTACATGTTCTCGCTTTCGGTCCTAATTCCGCGGGTAACATCCTATATGCTCCTTCCACCCATTCGCACAACAGAGGACGCGTATCGCGCGGATCGATGATTTCTTCAATCCCAAACGCCTCCGCGGTTCGGAGCGGTGAGCGAAAGCGGTGAAGTTTCTCTTCGATCTGGCGCCGGTGCGCGTCGGGATCCGGCGAAGCTTCAATTTCGCGTTTGTATGCTGCTTGCACGCCGCCTTCGATAGGCAACGATCCCCAGTCGCCCGACGGCCAGGCGTAACGCAGATTGAGCGCCTGCGCGTTCCCGTGGCCGGCGCCGGCCACTCCATAACAACGGCGGATCAGAATGGAAACCCAGGGCATGCTGGCCTGATAGACGGCCACCAGCGCGCGAGCGCCGGCGCGCACCGTTCCCGCGCGCTCCGCCGCGCTGCCGATCAAAAATCCCGGATTGTCCACGAAGTTCACCACCGGAATGTGGAAGGTGTCGCAGATATCGATCAAGCGAATCATTTTGTCGCACGCCGGAGCGTTGGGCGCGCCGCCGCCGTGGCGCGGATCGTTGGCGATGACGCCCACCGGGTAGCCGTTCAATCGCGCCAGCCCCGATACCAGCGGGCGGCCGTAGTAATGGCCAATCTCGAAGAAGGTGTCGCGGTCGAAAACCGCGCTCAGAATTCGGCGCACATCGTAGGCCCGGCGGCGGTCGCGCGGAATGATGGAGATCAGCTCTTCTTCGCGGCGGTTTGGATCGTCGCCGGAAGGCGCAAGCGGTGGAGGCTGCCAGACGCTGGAAGGCAGATAGGAAAGGAAGCGGCGAATGGCCTGAAAGAGGTCTTCTTCGCTCGAAACTTCGTTATCCACCGCGCCGCTGCCGCGAGCGTGGATCTCATAACCGCCGAGTTCTTCTTTGGAAACTTTTTCACCGACCCCGCGCTCTACAACGGGCGGGCCGGCTACGAAGAGCTGGCTGGAGCCGCGCACCATCACCGAGAAATGCGACGTAACCACGCGCACCGCGCCCAGGCCGGCCACCGGTCCCAGGCATGCGCCGACCACTGGAACTTCGCCCAGCATCGCCGTAATGGTGTCCCAGGCCGGATTGGCCGGCACGTAGGTGCGTCCAATCTGCTCGATGGTTTTGACGCTGCCGCCCCCGCCGGTTCCGTCCACCAGGCGAACCATGGGGATTCGCAAGCCGCGGGCCAATTTTTCGCCGTGGCCCATTTTGTCTCCGATTGCCCCGTCGTGCGCACCACCGCGCACGGTGAAATCGTCGCCGCCCACTACCACCGGACGGCCATCGATTTTTCCGGTGCCGGTGACAAAGTTCGAAGGAGTGAATGCGCTAAGCTGGCCGCTTTCGTCGTAAACGGCGCGTCCGGCAAGCGCGCCGATTTCGTGGAACGATTCGGGATCCAAAAACTTCGCGATTCGTTCGCGAACGGTGAGGCGTCCGGCTTTATGTTGCCGCTCGATGTTGGCCTCGCCACCCATCTCGCGCGCGATGGCCTCGCGGCGGCGAATTTCGTCGATTTCCGGTTGCCAGCTCACTCCGTTACATTGTACGCGGAGCGCTGGCTCCCTCACGGTCGCGGTTGAGTAAGACGGCCGCTACCGAACCGCGGCCGTAAGGGAGTTTCCATGGGTCTGCTCGCCCACGAAAGGTGTTGAAGAGGCCCGTAGCGCACGCACTCCTGCGTGCAGCGTTCACGCTCGTGTGAACGCTTTGGGTCAAAAAAGGTGTACGCAGGAGTGCGAACACGGCACGCAAAAGTGCGTGCGCCACGAGGTGTCTTCAACGGAGTCAGAAGTCGGAAACGGCAATCAGCGACTTGGTCCAGCCGAGGCTTCGCTCGCGCAGGATCTCAGCATCTGGAAACAGTGTGGCTAGTTCGGAGGCAGAGAGTAGCCGAATATCTTCGAGGAAATGATGAATGTAAAATTCGCGGCGGTCGTGACTGGGGCGTTCTATCCAGTCCCAAATGGTCCATTTGGTAACCCATGCTCGCTGCATGTTCCGCGGCAGCCAATGGACGAACGGGGTCAGCAGGTGCGGCTCCAAGGGGAAATAGCGATTGGGGGTTTGCACCCAGTAGCGCTGTCCCACGCGGCGGATTTCTTCGGCGAAGCGGCGCTGTTGGGCGGGTGTTCCGACATGCTCGATTACTGAATTACTGAAAACGATCTCGAAAGAGTGATCGCGAAACGGTAATTGGCAGCCGTCGCCGGAGATGAACGTGTAACCGTCTTCGGAACGTTCCTGGCCGCGCGGCATGTTGAGCAGCGTTACGCGAGGACGGACGTTCGTTAGCTGCCAATTCGCGGGAGTGCCGCCGACGTCCAGAATACTGGTTTCCTCAGTGATTCCGAACCGTTTGACGAACTCCCGCATGCGGCGCGCTCGAAAGCGGCGCATCGCGTCCGAAAGCAACATCTGGATGGAAATCTCAGCCCTTGGCTTTCTTTACTTCTTCGACCAACGCTGGAACTACTTCGAAGAGGTCGCCGACGATTCCGTAATCCGCCACTTCGAAGATGGGGGCGTTCGCATCCTTGTTGATGGCCACGATGGTTTTGGCGCCTTTCATCCCCACCAGGTGCTGGATGGCGCCGGAAATTCCGACAGCCAGATAAACTTTCGGCGAGACGGTTTGGCCGGAGCTGCCCACCTGGCGCTCCATGGGCAGCCAGCCGCTGTCGCATATGGGCCGCGAGGCTGCCAGCTCAGCGCCCAACGCCTTGGCCAGTTCCTCGACAATCGGGATGTTGTCCTTTTCTTTGATACCGCGGCCCACCGAGACGATGATGTCGGCAGCGGTCAAATCCACGGCGCGCGCGGATTCGCGGAACGGTTCCAAGGGCTTCGCGCGAATTGCGTCCGCGGTCAGCGACGGAGTAAAGTTTTCCACCGGCGCCGTGCCGGATTCGAGTTGATCGGCTCGGAATGCGCCCGCTTGGATGGACGCGAAATGCGGGGCTGCGCCGCCGGGTTTCACATCCGCGTTCAACTTGCCTTGAAAAAGCTGGCGGACGAAAATGGGCGAGCCGGATTCCACGCGAAAGCCGATGGCGTCGCTGATGAGCACTTGCCCGAAGCGAGTGGCGAGTTTGGGCGCGAAGTCGCGAACCTGATAGGTATGCGGAAAAAGCACCAGTGTGGGATTGACCTTGCGAATGAGTTGCTCAAGCGCCGCGGTGTATCCGTCGGCCGTGTAAGTTGCGAGGAGATCATGCTGGACGGCGTAGACGCGCTCCAATTTCTTGGAGGCAAGTTCATCGGCGAGCCCGCCGATCGCGACGGCGGAGGCCGAACTACCCAATTGCGCGGCCAATTGTTGTCCGGCCGCGAGGGTTTCCCACGACATGCGATTCCAAGCGCCGCCGCGCTGCTCCGTGATTACCAGAACACCGCTCATATGACCCGCACCTCGAACTTGAGCTTCTCCACCAGTTTCGCGGCCGCTTCCCTGGCGTTGCCTTCCAGGATTTGGGTCTGCTTGGTTCGCTGCGGTGCGTAAACGCGTGCTATGACCGCCGTTGGTGTCACCGAAACGCCCAGTTCGGCTACTGTTTCACGCTTGACTTCTTTGGTCTTGGCTTTCTTGATTCCCATCAGGGTGGCGTAGCGGAGCTTGTTAATGCCGGATTGAATAGTGAGCACGGCCGGAAGCGGCATTTCCACCTGCTGGAACCAGCCGTCTTCGAGCTCGCGCTTCACGCGGATGCCGCCATCCGTTTTCTCGACGGCCATGATGATGGTGGCGTGCGGCAGGCCCAGCACCTCCGCCAGCACAACACCTGTTTGTCCGTAACCGAGGTCGTCGGATTGCAATCCGGTCAGGATCAAATCCGGCTGCTCGGGTTTCGCTGCGGCGGCGAGCAATTTGGCGATACCCAAAGTGTCGAACGAATTCAGATTTTCTTCTTCAATGTGGATGGCGCGGTCGGCGCCCTTGGCCAGAGCCTCGCGAATGGTTTGCGAAGCGCGGGCCGGCCCGGCGCACAATGCGATTACCTCGCCCCCGTGTTTCTCCTTGAGCTGCAGCGCTTCTTCCAAGGCGTAGGCATCCGGCTCATTGATCTCGAAACTCAGGTCGTTCTCTTGAATCCAGCGGCCGCTCGCGTCAATACGGAGCTGTGAATCGCGGACTGGAACCTGCTTGATGGATACAATAATTTTCATTCAAATCTCTTGAAGATCAGGCACCCGTTGGTGCCTCCGAACCCGAAGGAATTGGAGAGTGCGTATTCGATTTTCATGGGCCGCGCGTGATTCGGGACATAATCCAGATCGCATTCAGGATCAGGAACTTCGTAGTTGATGGTGGGGGGCGCGATTTGATCGCGCAGAGCCAGCACGGTGATGCCGGCTTCCAAACCACCCGCGCCTCCCAGCAAATGGCCGGTCATGGATTTGGTGGAGCTGACCGCCAGTTTGTAGGCGTGCTCGCAAAAGGCGCGCTTCAGAGCGAAAGTTTCAATCCTGTCGCCAAGCTCGGTGGAGGTTCCATGGGCGTTGACATAATCGACCTGTTGCGGCTGGATACCCGCATCTTTTAGGGCGTTGCGCATCACGCGGAACGCGCCATCGCCGTCCTCAGAGGGGCTGGTGATGTGGTGCGCGTCGCCACTCATGCCATAGCCGACGATCTCGGCCAAAATGGTAGCGCCGCGTTGCTTGGCGAGTTCCAGCTCTTCGATGATCAACATGCCGGCGCCCTCGCCCACCACGAAGCCGTCGCGCTTGGAATCCCAGGGACGCGATGCCTTTTGAGGCTCATCGTTGCGGTGAGAGAGAGCGCGCATGGCGGCGAATCCCCCCACGCTCATGGGCGTGATGGCGGCCTCAGCGCCACCGCAGATCATCACGTCGGCATCACCGCGCTGGATGATTTTGAAAGAATCGCCGATGGAATGGGCGCTGGAGGTGCAGGCCGTGGCTGTGGCTGAATTGGGGCCTTTAGCGCCGGTACGGATGGAAACGTAACCGGACGCCAGATTGATTATGGTGGCCGGAATAAAAAACGGAGAAATGCGGCTGGGACCCTTTTCGAGCAGGATCTTGTGCTCGCGCTCAATCACTTCGAATCCGCCGATGCCGCTGCCGATGTACACGCCTACGCGCTCGGCATTATCGGCATCCACCTTCAGGCCGGATTGAGTCAGGGCAAACTCGCTGGCCGCGATCCCCAGCTGAATGAAGCGGCCCATCTTTTTGATTTCTTTGCGCTCGATGTAGAGGCTGGGATCGAAATTCTTAATCTCTCCGGCGATGCGGCAGCTGAATGCCGAAGGATCAAAATTTTCGATGCGGGAAATGCCGGGCCGGCCCGCGCGGAGGGCTTCCCAGCTCTCCTCGGTGCCAATACCGAGCGGGCTCACCAGACCGACTCCCGTCACTACTACTCTGCGCGACAACGCTGGTTCCAAGCCCGCCTACTTTTTCTTCTTATTCTCGATATAGTCGATGGCGTCCTTCACGGTGGCGATCTTCTCGGCGTCCTCGTCGGGAATGTCGATATCGAACGCCTCTTCGAACGCCATCACCAGCTCGACGATATCCAGCGAATCCGCGCCAAGATCATCCACGAAGGAAGCGGTATTATCAACCTGGCTTTCGTCCACCCCTAACTGCTCGACGATGATCTGCTTCACTCTTTGTTCAACCGACATGAATCCTCCCAAACTGTCTGCAAACTCATTGATTCTAGCTATGATGGCGATGGGCCGCAACTACACCCCGTTAAGGGAGCCTCGCATGGCCTTCCAATTCTTTACAACTCTAGTAGATAGAATCAGATCGTGCGGCCCGGACTTTTCATCTTAGCAGCAGTGCTTGGGCCCAGGCCGGGACGGCAGCGATGGCATGGTCGTGGTGGCGCTTCCTGGCGGTCGCGGCTCGGAACGGGAGCCGTGGTCGGAATGGGGGTTCTCGTGTTTCTGGCGTGGCCGGTCCAGGCGCAGGATGCGGGGTTGACCCAGGCGTTAACGGAGGTTGCCCGCGCGGCCACGACATTTTGGCATCTGGCCCCCGATTACGTGGCTCGCGAGACGCTGGATGAAAAGGCGCTCACGCTGCCCAAGCGAAGGCTGCGGGCCGGCGCCAGCGCCGTGGAGCCTCCCCAGCCGGAATTCGGTCATCGCGAGATTGTTTCCTACTACGCGCTCTCCTCCTTTCGTAGCGCGCCCGAAGCCTTGCACGAATTTCGCGAAATGGTTTCCGTGGACGGCCAGAACCTAACGGGCGCGAACGGCGCGGATCAACTTCGAATCATTCTGAATGGCGGTGACGATAAAGCAAAGAAGGGGCTGCTCGAAAGGTTCGAAAAGACCAGCCTGGCCGTGGCCGCCACCGATTTTGGCCAGTTGATTTTGCTTTTCACGAAAGCCAATCAAGTGAAGTACAATTTCAGGGCGCAAGGCTCGGCGTTGGTGGGCGCCGATCGCGCGCTGATTGTGGATTTTAGCCAGAGCGCCGGTGCAGAAGCGCTGCGGGTGGCGGAAGCGGGGAAAGAGATGCGGGAGCCGCTGACGGGCCAGATCTGGATTCGGGAAGCCGGTTTCATGCTGCTGCGCATTACGCTGCGAACGGCGCATCTGGAGCGATCGAGAACAATCCGCGATGAGGCGCGCGTGGATTACGAGCCGAAAGCAGACGGTATGATTCTGCCGGTCTCCATCGTCTACCGAAGATTCGTGAATGACGACTTGCACGTGGAAGCGATTTACCGGTATTCCGACTGGCAGGCGGTTACCAAGCGATGAGCCGATATATTTATCTGCACGGTTTCGCCAGCGGCCCTTCATCTCAAAAGGCGCGGTTCTTCCGGGAACGGTTCGTGGAATTGGGAATGGGTCTTGAAACGCCGGATCTGGCTGAGGGCCGATTCGAGCAGCTTACCATCAGCGGCCAACTAGCGGTGTTGGAGCGCACCGTGGGCGGCGATGCGGCGTCTTTGATTGGATCGAGCATGGGCGGATATCTTGCGGCGCTGTATGCGGCGCGTCATCCGGAAGTTGAAAAGCTGGTGCTGCTGGCCCCGGCGTTTGGGTTCCTTACGCGCTGGCCGGAGGCGCTGGGCGAAGAGAAGATGGACGAATGGAAGCGAACCGGAAAGCTGCCGGTGTTTCATCACAGCGAGGGGCGCGAAGCAGATGTGGGGTACCAATTGATCGAAGACGCGCGAAAGTTTGAGGATTATCCGAAGTTTCCGCAGCCGGTGCTTATTTTTCATGGGAAGAACGATACGGTGGTGCCGCCTGGGCACTCGGTAACGTTTTCCGAGCGGCATCCGCACACCACGCTGCGGCTGATGGAGTCAGACCATCAATTGTTGAACGTGCTGAATGATATGTGGATGGAGACGGAGGCGTTTCTTTTTGGTCAGGGGGCGAGGAATTCTACGCGGTCGTAGATACGGCTGAGGGGGAGGGATACGCCGATGGAGCTTATGGTCATTTCTTCGTCGAGCAATTGGTAGTCGCGTAGAATCCAGAGATTGTTCGCCTGGCGGGTGTAGTGCTCGATGCGGATTTCGGTCTGGTTGACCAAGATGTAGTCCTGGAGTGAAGCAATTGTCCGGTAGCGTTGGAACTTGAAACCGCGATCGTAGGTTTCGGTGGAGGGTGAAAGAACCTCGAAGATTGCTACTGGGTTGAGCAGAACGTCTTGATGATCGTCCGCCAGAACCGGTTTGCCACACACGACGGAGACGTCCGGGTAGGTATACATGCGGCTGGAAACGCGAACCCGAAAGTCGGAACCGAAAGGCTCGCAATCGCGCCCCCGCAATGCGTTGTAGAGTTCTCCGGTGATGTTCTTTTGCAGCCTGGCATGCTCCATCGACCGACCCGACATTGCGAACATTTCGCCATCGAAATACTCGCTCTTGAATTCTGCTGCGCGATCAAGCGCGAGGTACTGCTCTTCCGTGAGCTTGGTGACCGAATGCGAGGCCATGGGACCTACTGTTAGTTTAGCGAAAGGAGTAAACTAATTTGAACTGCAAAATGAAACTTCTAACTACGATCCTAGTGATTTCCGCCGCTGGGGCTATGGCCCAGCCGGGGATGGCGCCTACCCCGCAAGTGATTGCCGCACGCAAATCGACCGAGAAAGAGCTGGAGTCGCTGGCCGTTATCGAGCGCAAGGTTATGGTGCCGATGCGCGACGGCAAACGCATGGCGGCCGATATCTACCGTCCCAAGGATGCATCGAAGAAGTACCCGATCATCTTTGTCCGCACTCCTTACAACTTCAATTACTGGGACGTCCGCAACGGGGCGCCGCGAGATCTGAATACCGAGCTGCAGGCCATTAAGCACGGGTATGCGTATGTGGAAATGAATGAGCGCGGCCACTTTTTCTCGGAAGGCGCCTATGACATTCTAGGGCCGCCGCTGACGGACGGGACGGACGCCATCACCTGGATGTCGTCGCAGTCCTGGGCGAACGGCAAGGTGGGCACCATCGGCTGCTCCTCCACCGCGGAATGGCAACTGGGAGTGGCGGCGCAAGGGAACCCGGCGTTCGCGGCCATGATCCCGCAAGGATTCGGCGCGGGCGTGGGCCGCGTGGGTCCTTATTACGAGCAAGGAAACTGGTATCGCGGCGGAGCGGTGCAAATGCTTTTCATTACCTGGCTCTATGGGGAGCAAAACCAGGTGCGTCCCATGTTTCCGCCCAACACATCGGAAGAAGATTTGATCCGCGCGTCGAAGGCATTCGATCTGTCGCAGCAATTGCCGCCGGTGGATTGGGACAAGGCGCTCAAGCATCTTCCGGAAATGGATATCTTGAAGGCAGTGGACGCGCCGCACGGAATTTTCGCGGACCAGATGGAAGTTTCCACCGGGGGCGCGATGATCAAACGCACGCCCAATGACCCGGCCTGGTATCGCGGCGGGCTTTGGCACGATGACCATCCCATCAACGTTCCGGGATTCTGGTTTATGTCGTGGTACGACGTATCCATCGGGCCCAATCTGGCGGCGTACAACTACGTGCGCAAGACGGCCAAGCCTGAAATCGCCAAACAGCAATACGCCATCATCGCGCCGACGGGCCACTGCGGCTACAAGCGCGCCACGGAGGATACCATCGTCGGCGAGCGCAGCATGGGCGACGCTCGCCTGGATTACGACGCGCTGACCTACGGGTGGTTCGATTTCTTTCTGAAGGGCGAGAATAACCACATACTGGAGACCATGCCGAGGGTCCGTTACTTCACCATGGGCTTGAACAAATGGCAGACTTCCGACACCTGGCCGCCGGAGGGCGCGGAGCCTGTGACCTTGTATCTGGCGAGCGGTGGAAGAGCCAACAGCCTGTACGGAGACGGCGCGCTTACTCCCGCGGAACCGGCCGCGGACAATTTTGACGGCTTCGTCTACGATCCGATGAATCCGGTTCCTTCTTACGGCGGCAACGTGTGCTGCACCGGCAACGCAGTTTCGGCGGGCGCTTTCGATCAGCGCAAAATGGAGGCTCGGGCCGATATCCTGGTGTACACTTCGGATCCGCTAAAGGAAGGGACGGAAGTGAGCGGCCCCATTGACGTGACGTTGTATGTGGGGTCGGACGCGAAAGACACTGACTTCACGGTGAAGGTGCTGGACGTATATCCAGACGGTACGGCCTACAATCTGGACGAGACCATCCAACGCCTGCGGTATCGCGACGGGTACGATAAGCCGCCGGTCTGGATGGAGCCGGGCAAGGTGTACAAGGTGGCGCTACAGCCGATGACCACCAGCAACTTTTTCCCGGCCGGGCATCGCATCCGCATTGAGGTATCGAGCAGCAACTTTCCGCGCTTCGACCGGAACCTGAACACCGGCGGCAAGAATTTTGACGAGTCCACGGGAGTGGTGGCGCACAATCTGGTGCATCACTCCAAGCAGTATCCTTCGGAGGTGACGTTCACGGTGGTGAAGCATCATCCGGCGGGGTGAAGCTGGTTCGGGCCGCGACCGGCAGGAAGCGCTCGCCTCCTTTTCGAATAACCAAGCGCTCCCTAATCCGGCTTTAGCCTGGACCAACAAGCACCAACTCCGTTGAAGACGCCGGTTGGCAGGCGAAAGCGCCTGCCCCACGTTGGCCCCAGTGGGGCAGGCGCTTCCGCCTGCCAACCGAATTTGCCACAACGTGTCTTCATCACCTTTGGTGGGCCGCAGGCCCATGGAAACTCCGTTGAACATGCCTCGTGGCGCACGCAATCTGCGTGCCGCGTTCACACTCATGTGAACGCCTGGGGTTCCATCGGTCGGGCGTTCCGAAGAGTGCGAGCATGGCACTGGGTGTGCGCCAGGGGGCGTCTACTCCCTGGCCCGGCCAAAGGCACCGACTCCCTTACGGTCGCGGTTCGGTAACACTCTTTCCGGACGGGTGCTCAAAAGGCCGGCCAACATTCGGCGAGATGCAGGTTGCTAAAAATATCCTGTCAGAAACAGCAAAGGGTGGCGGTTCCTTTCATTCCCGCGGAACTTGGCAGGCGGAAGCGCCTGCCCCACTAGGGTTTTAGGTATTTGACTAGGGTAACTTCGCTGCCGCCTTTGAGTGCGGGCTTGACCTGGTATTCGTCCATCAGGGCGCGAGTGAGATAGATTCCGCGGCCGCGCTCGCGGAACATTTCTTCGGGGGCCAGGGGATCCGGCAGGGTGGCGGGATCGAATCCGTTTCCCTCATCGGTGATCACAACCTTGAGTTGGTTTTCGGTTGCGGCGATGTCCAGCAGGACTTTCTTCTGGACACTTTCCTGGTTGCCGTGAAACACGGCGTTGGCCGCGGTCTCGTGGACGGCCAGTCCGATTTGCTCCAGGCTGATGCCGCAGAATCCGGCACGCCGCGCACGTTCCAACACCAGATGCTCGATTCTCTCGACGCTCTCCAGAGTCGAATCCAAGGTGTAGTGCTCGGCTTCCGGATTGGTCGAGTCTCCCACGCGCGTACCCATCCTAACATGCGAAACTCACCAGAGAGGACCGAGATGGAAACCGTTAGAAACATTTTCCTCATTATCAGCGCTCTTTTTCCAATCGTCGATCCACTCGGCGGAAGCCCCATTTTTCTTTCCTTGACGCGCGAATACCTGCCCCCGGAGCGGAGGGCGCTCTCGCGACAGATTGCCGTCAATAGTTTCTTCCTGCTGCTTGGCTCGTACCTGATTGGGAAGCACATTCTGGCGTTCTTCGGAATCTCGCTGCCGGCGGTGCAGGTGGGCGGCGGATTGATAGTCATTGCGACAGGTTGGGCCCTGCTGAAGCGGCGAGACGACGATGACCGCGACAAGGTTCAGCCGAGATCGCACCAACAGGAGACTTTCCATCAGGCATTCTATCCTCTAACCTTGCCGCTCACGGTGGGGCCCGGATCAATTTCGGTGGCCATCACGCTGGGCGCGAACGCCTCGCATTCCAGATTCAATATCCTGGCGATTCTGGCCGCAATTGTGGGCTCCGCGGTGATCGCCTTGAGCATTTTCCTGTGCTACGGATTCGCGGACCGGCTGGCGCGAATACTGGGAGTGACAGGCATGACGGTGATCCTGCGGCTGACGTCATTTTTGTTGGTTTGCATCGGCGTGCAGATTGTTTGGAACGGCGTGAGCGCCTTCCTGGCGTCGATACCGGGTCACTGAAGTGCGAAAACCACCCCGGGATATCCCAGGGGACGTACGGTAATGGTACTACCGTACTGGTCAAAGAATCACTTCAGCTTAGACCCTGTAGGACGTTGATGATGATGGATTTGATTGCGATTTCGCGATTTGAGTCATTAGGAACGTATCTAAAATATAGACCTTGGCAAACGAAAGTTCCATTGGTAGACTTGCTTATTGTGTCATACGAAGGAAGGCAATTCTTGCTCAAAATGTTTTTTAACAAACCAGCTCCGCGCCTGGTAGCAGCAGGCGCACTACTCCTGTTCGGTCTTGCAACAGCGGCGATGGCGGATATCCAGCCGTATGATCCACATGGTTTGTTTGCCGCCGGCGGTGATGCCACGCCGATCACCAGCGAGACTCCGATTACTTTCTCGGTGGCGGGTGGAGGCATTTTCGTTTTTAACAACGACACTGGCGAAGCACTGAAGGAAGTGGACGTCGACGTGGTAGTCAGCGATTTGTTGGCTGCCGACGGGTTCACCGTTCAGGGGACAATCTTCGTTCCAGCAGGCTCAGGCCAAGCAGCGTCATTCTCGGCGGGTTTCGTCCCAAATTCCGATTGCACCGGCCCAAACAGCTCGATGACGACCTTTTGCGAGGAGATGAAGTTTGCTCTTATCCCTGGTCCGATCGTACCGGCTGGCGGAAATTTTGTTCTGGACTTCGATGATCCGGTCGATGGACAGTATCAGGGATTAGACGCGGAGGTTGCGGACGGAACCTATACTGGCGGCACGATGGATGGTTCGGGTCAGGTGGGAAGCTGGGGAGACAACGCGGCGGCATTCGTGACTCCGATTCCGACTCCGGAACCGCGTCAGATTGCCGGGATGCTGGTGGGGATTATGGCGCTGGCGATTTTTGCACTACGCCGGCGTAAAGCTGTAGTAGTTCAGTAAACAAGTTGCGCCAGGCGGGTTGACAACCCGCCGCAGGATGACATCCTGCCCCACATATCACTTCGGTTGGAACTTCTGAATCATAGTCTGGAATTCCGGCTGCTGCCGCAGGGGCGTTAACTCCGGATCGCTGAGCACGGCGCGGGGTGAATATCCTTTGCTGAGCGCTTGCTCCAAACTCTTCATGGCTTCCGGCATGCGATTCGCCAGGGTGTTGATAGCCGCCTCGTCGTACAACAAATCAACGTCTTCCGCATCGATGTCCCTGGCTCTCCGAATGAAATCCAAACCTTTGGTAGCGTCGCCTTCCTTGGCATAATAGACACCGAGATCCGCCAGGGCTTTTGCGTCCCTGGGGTTGGTTCGCAAGGATTCATAGGCGAGAGCAATGGCCTGCTCATAAGTTTCGCGGGCTTTCGCGGCTTGTCCGAGTCGGCGGTAAGAATCCGCCAGGAAGCCAACCAGCTCACCTTCTTTGGGACTCAACTCCAAGGCCTTGGCAAAGTTCGCGCGGGCTTGCTCATACTGGCCGAGGAAGAAATACGAGGTACCGAGGTTGGAATAGCCTTCGAGCGACGGCCGAAGATCCAGGGCTTTGCGGAACGCCGGAATGGCCAGGTTCCAATTGCCATCGTGCAAGGCCAGCACGCCGAGATTGATCCAGCCGTTGGGGTTCGAGGGGTCGAGCTCGGTGACGCGCTGGAAGGCTTGTGACGCCTTGGCATTGTCGCCGAACTGGGAATAGGCAATGCCCAGCATGTTGTAGTTCGACCAGTAATAAGGATTGGCGTCAACGGCGTGTTGATAGGCGCTCAGCGCCTCAGGCTTTTGGCCCATGTTGAGATAGGCGCGGCCCAAGCGCAGATAGCCGTCATCGGAGTTGGGTGCAAGCTCAAGGGCGCGCTTCAATTCAGCCACGGCCTCGGCGTTCTTGCCGGTCGCGGTATACAGACTACCCAACGCGAAATGAACCTCGGGAAGATTGTCGTTCAGCTCCTGTGCCCGGTTGGCTGCTCCCAGAGCCTTCTGGGCCAACGCTCCATCCTTTTTCAAGGAGTAAAGATAACGATAGGTATCGGCGATTCCGGTGTAGGCCAGAGTGAAGCCAGGATCTTTCAAGGTGGCGCCGTTGAACAGTTCCAACGCGTCTTTCAGGTTCTTTTCGTCGCGCTGGCCGGATCGCAGGATGCTGCGTCCTTTCAGGTACAGCGCGTATGCGCCGACATTCTCGGTGAAATGAGCGGTGCTCTTGGCCATTTCTTCATTGGAGAGCTTCAGCTCAAGCGCGGACAAGAGACCGGAATAGATCTGATCCTGCACGGTGAGCAGGTCCTGCTTGAGGCCGGAAAATTCCTGGCTCCAGATGCGGCGGCCGGTGGCGGCTTCGTCCAGGCTGACTACGATGGCCATGCGGTCGCCCCCGCCTTGCACGCTGCCCTGCACCAGGAGCTTGGCGCCTAAGGACCGCGCGATCTGGGCCATGGGATCCTTGGGGTTCACTTTTGCGGCCGCGGCAGGGGACGCCAAATGGACATCTTTGAGTTGAAAAAGCCTGGCGGTTAGCGCTTCCACAATTCCGTTGGCGGCGTCATCGAGAGACGGGTCGCTGCCCAGGGTACGGAATGGCAGGATGGCGACGAACTTCGCATTGCGGGAAATAGCAGCTTTCGATTTCGCCGAGCCGGGGATCCAGGCCAGGACCATGCGGCGGGATTGCGGCACGGCGAAGAGCACGGCAAGGAGTGCCAGTACAGCCGCGGCGGGCCATATCACGGCCTTAGTCCACTTGCGGCCCGGCGCGGTAAATGACGCGTCGGGCGGTATGCTGCTGGGCGGCGGCACGCTGACAGACGCGCCGCTGTCAGTGGGCGGGCCGGCTCCACGGTCAAGGTCCGCCACAATTTCTCCGGCATGCTGATAGCGCTGTTCGGGATCGCGTTTCAGGCAGCGCAGGATTATCTCGGACAGATAATCCGGCACATCGGGATTGAGCAGCTGCGGACTCTTGGGGTCCTGCGTGACCCGCTGGTACATGGTCTGCATGATGGATTCGCTGCCGAAAGGCAGGTCTCCGGTGACCATCTCGAAAAGAATCAGGCCCAGGGCGTAGAGATCGCTGCGGTGATCGGCGGATTTCGACTCGGCCTGTTCCGGAGACATGTAGCGCGGGGTTCCCAGAACCTCCCCGGCCGTGGTCATCATGGTGGAAGGGCCTTCGAGAGACTTGGCCAGTCCGAAATCCGATACGAAGACCTGGCCGCTCGAATCCATCAGCACGTTTTGCGGCTTCAGATCGCGATGGACGACGCCCTCATTGTGGGCAGCTTCGAGCGCCAGGCAGAGCAGCCGCGCGATGGCCACCGCGCGATCGATGGGCAAGCGTCCTTCCGTGGCGATGAGGCTGTGGAGGTCCTTGCCATCCACGTAAGCCATGGAGATGAACTTCAGGCCACCCACGTCTCCCAGATCGTGTATGCGCAGGATGTTCTTGTGCGATACCTGGCTGGCCAGCAGCAGTTCCTGCTTCAGGCGCTCCATGGAAACCGGATTTCTAGCCAACTCAGGCTTCACCAGCTTCAGCGCTACCTGGCGGCCCACTTCGCTGTCGTACGCTTTATAAACCTTGCCCATGCCGCCCTCACCGAGCAGGGCTTCGATGCGATAGCGGGGTCCGAACTGGCTGCCGGGGATCAGATTGGAAGCGACATCGAAGACGGATTGGGAAGCGATGACGGACGTTTGCACGGTGGACGTCTGCGCCGCCGAGTTGAAGCCGAGATCGCCGAGTATTTCTCCGGCATTCTGGTAACGGCGCTCCAGCCTGATCTGGAGGCATTTCATGATGACGTCGTTGACGGCCTGGGGTACGGACTGCTCCACCTGCTTCGGTGGAGCGGGAGGCTCCTTGGCGCGCTTAATCAGCGTGGCCATCATGGTGTCGGCCTGATAGGGCAGGATGCCGGTGACCAACTCGTAAAAAATCACGCCGAGCGAAAAAAGATCGGTGCGCGCGTCCAGCTTTTCGCCCTTGGCCTGTTCCGGCGACATATAGGCGGGCGTTCCCAGCAAGGCGCCGGTTCGGGTCATGCCCACCAGTTCCATGGATCGGGCTAAGCCGAAGTCCATCAGGTAGACGCGGCCTTGGGAATCCACCATGATGTTCTGGGGTTTCAGGTCGCGATGGATAACGCCCTCGCTGTGCGCCGCTTCGAGGCCCAGGCAGATCTGGCGAATGATATCGCAGGCCTTGCCGGCGGGGAGCTTGCGCTGCTCAGTGAGCACGCTTTTCAGATCCTTGCCCTCCACGAAGTCCATGGTGATGAACTTGACGTTGCCGGCGACGCCCAGGTCGAAGATGCGGATGACGTTGCGATGCGTCACCAGACGAGCCAGGATCAATTCCTGCTTGAAGCGCTGGAGAATCTCGGGTTTATCGGCGAGTTCGCTGCGGATCACTTTCAAAGCAACGATGCGGTCCAGCTCGCGGTCCATGGCTTTGTAGACCGCGCCCATGCCGCCTTCCCCGAGCATTTTCAGGATTTCGTAACGGTCTCCTAACATGGTTCCGGGCGATAAAGAACCGCCGGGAATCAGGTCTCGATCGATGACGCGATCGATGGCGGTGGCTTGGTCCAGTGCGCCGACTGAATCGATTGGATTGCTGCAGTTAGAGCACGCTAGAGTTCCCGGTGGGTTGCTGGTATGGCACACGGGACATTCGAGTAGCATGCACTATCCCCAGGAAATTGAGATCTACGGTAGGCGGCGGCCCGGGACACAGGCACCCCTACCGGTCCTCAAACGAAACGCTCGGGTACGCTATATTATGGCATACGGCGCGGCACATGTGATCTGGAAATAGTACCGGTTCCAGCACCTACCCGACTGCGGATGATCCGGCTCGAACGAACTCTTTGCTTCCTGCTGTATTTGAGCTTCTCGGCCGCCGAGGAGCCAGGATATAAGTACTTTGCATTGGGGCAACCGGGCGGCGCGGTCCGGAAGACGGTGCCGGGATATGCGCTGATGGGCGGCGGCCAGGATCAAGATGCGGCCTTCCAATGGATGTGCGATCACGCCGGCGGGGGTAACTTCCTGGTGCTGCGCGCGTCCGGTACCGATGCCTACAATCCGTATGTTCGCAATCTCTGCCCGGCGCTGAGCGCGGTTGAGACTCTCATCATTACATCACGCGAGGGCGCCAGCCAGCCGTTCGTGGCCGAGAAGATCCGGGCGGCAGCGGCGGTGTTCATCGCCGGCGGCAGCCAGGACAACTACATCAATTTCTGGCGCGGGACCCCGGTGGAAGAAGCCATCAACTCGGCCATCACCAGAGGCGTTCCGGTTGGTGGAACCAGCGCTGGGCTGGCAGTGCTGGGCGAGTATAGCTTCGCGGCTTTGAAAGATACGGTGAAATCGAGTGAGGCGCTGGCCAATCCCTTTCATGAGAGGGTGACCATCACTCGCGATTTTCTGCACATACCGCTGCTGGATGGAAAAATCACCGACAGCCATTTTGTGGCTCGCGACCGGATGGGAAGGCTGCTGGTTTTTTTAGCACGCATCGCAATGGACGGGTGGACGCGCGCGCCTTTCGGGATTGGGATCGACGAAAAGACCGCGGTTCTTGTGGAGGCCGATGGCAGCGCGCGAGTGACTGGTGCGGGCGCCGCTTATTTTCTTCGCACACCAGGTCCGCCGGAGCGGTGTGCGCCGAATACTCCGCTCACGTATCGGAATATTTCGGTGTACCGATTGACCGGCGGGGAGGGACGGTTCAACGTGAAGTCGTGGAGCGGGAGTAGCGGCGTGGAATACAAGTTGTCGGTGGAGGACGGTGTGGTTGAGTCTAGTCTGCCAGGAAATAGGATTTATTGAGTGTAGAGCACCGACCATGGGCCTGCGGGCCCACTAAAGGTGATGAAGACGCGTTGTGGCAAATTCGGTTGGCAGGCGGAAGCGCCTGCACCAGGTTGGCCCCAGTGGGGCAGGCGCTTCCGCCTGCCAACCGGCGTCTTCAACGGAGTCGGCGCCTTCGGGGAGTGCGTGCGCCACGCATATCCACAGAGATACACTAACGCTTATGCAAACATTCCTGAATCGACGGCAACTGATTCAAGCTGCGGTTGCCGCTTCGGCAATCGGCGCCTCGGCACAGAGTCAAAATAAGAAGCCGATGCGCCTGGGGGTAGTCACCGGGATTTCTAAGAATCCTGACGCTACCATTAAACGCGTGCACGATCTCGGATTTCCAACCTGCCAGTTATCCATCGGGGCGTTTGATGACGGCACGGTGGCGCAACTGCGCGCGGCGGTGGCCAAGTACGGCGTGGAGGTGACGTCGGCGATCGCAGGCGGTCCTGGTCCGGAAATTTATGATTTCTACAAAGGGCCGGAGACCATCGGGCTGGTGCCGCGCCAGTATCGCGATGCGCGCATTGCCCGCATCAAGCAAGTGTCGGATTTCGCCAAGAAGGCGGGTATTCCCGGGGTCCAAACACACTGCGGGTTTCTACCGGAAAATCCCAACGAGCCGCTGTACACCGAAGGGGTGAACGCAATTCGCACGGTGGCGCAATATTGCAAGGCAAACGGGCAGACGTTTCGATGTGAAACAGGCCAGGAGACGCCTATCACGCTGGTTCGCGCGATTAAAGATGTAGGCTTGGACAACGTCGGAGTGAATTTCGACCTGGCGAATTTGATCCTTTACGGAAAAGCGAATCCAGTGGATGCAGTGGAGCTGCTGGGACCATATATTATGGGTATACACGCCAAGGACGGGCTGTTTCCTACGGACACCAAGCAACTGGGCCGCGAGGTTCCGATCGGGCAAGGGAAGGTAAACTTTCCGGTAGTCATTGAGCTGCTGAAGAAAGTTGGTTACCGGAACCCGCTGACGATTGAGCGCGAGATTAGTGGAGCGAAACAGGCCGAGGACATCCTGGCGTCGAAGGCATTCTTAGAAAAACTGATTGGCTGAAGGAGACAAGGTGACAAAGAGCGAAGACATGGGGCGGCGCGGCTTCCTGGCGGCGGCCAGCGGAGCGGCTGCATTCACGATTCTGAAACCGCAGGTGGTGCGCGGGATGCAGGCCAATTCGGCCGTGCGCGTGGGATTGCTGGGCTGCGGCGGGCGCGGCTCTACGCATCTGGAAACGATTCTGAAAAACACGGATGCGCGGGTGACCGCGCTGGCGGACATGTTTCAGGACCGTTTGGACAAAGCCAAGCAGCTGGTGGATCAGCTCTCGGCGGCGAAAGGGCACCCGGGCATCCAAAAGACGTTTCTAGGACCGCACGCATATGAGGAGATCCTGGCATCAAAGGAAATTGACGCGGTGGTGATCGCCACGCCGCCGTACTTTCACGTGCAGCACCTGGCGGCCGCGGTGGATGCGGGCAAGCACGTGTATTGTGAAAAGCCGGTGGCCATCGATGTGCCGGGGACTAAGCACGTGCTCGAAATCGGCAAGAAGGCGGAAGGGAAGCTGAGCCTGGATGTGGGCTTCCAGATTCGCATGGCGCCGCCTTATATCGAGCTGGTGAATCGCATCCATGCGGGGGCGCTGGGCGAGATCGCCTCCGGCGCGGCGTATTATTACTGCCAAAGGATCGGGCTCAACTATCCGGATGAATCGACGCCCGAGGCCCGCTTGCGGAACTGGATTCAGAGCAGGACGCTCTCCGGCGATATTATCGTGGAGCAAAATATCCATGCCATCGACATTTGCAACTGGGTGATGCAGGGACATCCGGTGAAGGCGTTGGGACGCGGGGGAAGGAAAGGCCGCGAGTTTCCGAACGATACCTGCTACTCGCATTTCGATGTGGTGTATCAGTATCCCAACAATGTGGATGTGAGCTTCAGCTCCACGCAGTTCGGCAAGGCGCAATTTGACGTGAACGAGCGGTTTTTCGGGACGCGCGGATCGTCCTCATCGCCGTACTCGGGGCCGCTGGGGATCTGGGGCGAGGAGAAATGGCTGTGGGGCGGAGGCGCCGACAAACCGGCTGCGGACGGACAATTTTCCGCGAGCGGTTCTTTCTCCGACAACCTGGCGCAGGCGGATAGCGAGAAGCAGGGGGCGTTCATCAGCAGCATCTCCAGCGGAAAGTTCCACAATCAGGCCGCGCTTGGGGTGGAGTCGGCATTGACGGCGATGCTGGGCCGGCAAGTCGCATACGAAAACCGCGAGCTGACCTGGGATGAGCTGCTGCGGTCGAAAGAGAAATTGGATCCGGGGATCGATGTGAACAAGTTGGGATAGGTTGAAAAACCGAAAACGTGGGGCAGGCGCCTTCGCCTGCCAACTGATTTTTCACACAGCGTCTTCATCAACTTTGGTAGGCCGCAGGCCCATGCCGACTCCCTCATGGTCGCGGCTCGGTAACACTCTTTCCGAGCCGCGAGCTTAAGCGTTAATTGGTTGGGCAGGCGGCGCCGGCGCTTTGCGTGCAGCCCGCTTCGCCTGGATCGATGTGGCGGCGCTGGCGTCCGCTTTGGGCAAATGCCACGTAGGGGAAGGTCTCCTGAAAAGGCAGGTCGTTGGTGTTCACGCCGTCGCCAAGAGGGTAGTTATATTGCGGACCTGCCAGGATTCCAGCCACCGCTCGCATGGTGATGTCGGTGACGTCGTCGGAAACGCGCCGGCCATTGGGATATCCAGCGCCATCGCCCGCGAGCAGACCCAATCTCTTCCGGCTGCCCTCCGGAGTGGGAGCAACGCCGGTATTGAGGCGTAGCATGTCGGCAATGGGGCCGGCGGGTGTTCCGGGCGCCGCGATGGGAGGAGCGTAGGTAATCAAGGGGAGAAGATCGACGCGGGGCGGCGTTGGGATAGCGATTCCATAGATTGCATTAAAGAGCCTGGCCAATAGCGGATCCAAATAGAACGAAGCAAATTGAGAGTCGTTCACCGGCTGGCTCATGCTCCAGAAATCCTTCGAGCCGGTGCCGATGATCAGATCGTCGATGAGCGGATTTCCCATGCGATGGATCTGCGAGAAGCTTCCGCTGGCTACCGGGGGCAGCGGCGCGCGCAGAACCAGCGTACGCTGGCGGCCGGTAGTGGCCCAGGCGCCGATGGTGGCGTTGGGACTGGTGGCCGCCAGCAGAGTTCCCGTTTTGGTCAACATGGTGATGGGGACTTCAATGGCGATGGTATTGACGTTATAGCCAGAAAGGTAATCCGAGGCCGTATTGACGAAATCGTTGGCATCTTGCGCCGCACTCAGGACACCGCCGCCCGCGCCCGTGCGGAAATTGAAGGTGTCGAACTGGCCGCCCAGATCGCTGTAGAAAGGGTCGTCGACGGTACCGGCAAACACCTTAATACCATCGCTGAGGGTGTAAATCCCTTGTGCCGCGAGAGCCGGATAGTTGGGCATGGTGCGCGGACCCACGTTGGTGGGGACGGCATACAAAGGACCGGTGGCTTGATTCGTCAAAGGCGTGGAGACGCCGCCCTTCACCATGGTGACCGTATACGTTTGGCTAAGGCTGAGACCGGCCGCGCCCGCTCCGCTCAACGCCGTAATCGCGGGTGCAACAATTGGAAATCCGGGGGCCACGGGCGCTGGCGAGTTGGCGGGGGCATTAATGCCGTTACCGGCGCCGTTGAATCCAAGAAAGGACCCGGGGGTTTTGATGGTAGTTGTGAACTGGATTTGGAAGCTGATGTCCGCCAGCGCGTCGTTGTTGTTATCGATGTTGATGGAATACTGAATGCCGGGATCAAACGGGAAGTAGTTTGGTCCGTTGCCGGGCTCGAGGAAAGGATCAACGTTCATGATGAATGTCACCTTGGTGGGATCGTCGTAGCTGACGAAGGCAAAAAAGTCGGTGACGTTCGCCTTTTGATCGAGCGACACAATGGGGGCGTCCCGATGGCCGGCTTGGAGCGTGGTAACGGGAGCGGCCATCAGTACGGCAAGGATGGTGCTGACAATCGATTTCCCACGATTCATGGGTAGTTTTCCTCCTATGGTTGAAAGAACGATGACTACTGTTGGCGGCGCTTGCGGAGTGCCGCCAGGGCGAAGAGAAGTGCACCGGGCAGGACGGTCAATGCCGGTTCCGGTACTGTGGTCGTGCCCGCTGTAAATTGATCGGTAAAGACCGCACCTGACGCAGATCCTGTTCCGGGTGGGCCGGGGTCGATGGTGAGGTCGTCGGTGACGCTCAGGAACGAGACCACTGATAAGGGCGTGCTATTTGTATTTATGGCGCCATCCAGGGTCAACAGCGAATTGGGAGTGCCGGTACAGCCATCCACTCCATCCGGGCCAAAAGTGCCGTCCGCACAAAGATTCTGGAGGTCCGTGACTGCTCCTTCGCCGGTTTCCGATGAGCCCGTTAGATCAATCTGGCTTTCGTTATAAGGATTGCCCGAGATCTGATAGGTAAAAAAGGTCTCCAACATAGGCGGAGTATCAACGGATTCGTTGACCGTGAATTGAAGCTGAGGATCAGTATCGCCTCCGGACGGCGCGATAGAAACCGCGCTCGTGGACAACTCTGTCGCTCCAGTGGTTCCGCTCGAATAGACGACAAACGATGACACCACGTTGGTACCAATGGTGCAGCCCCCTGCTCCTAAACTCACATAAGTGGCCAACGATCCTGCTACGCACGGATTCGCGTGCACGTTCATGGTTAGACAACCTGCGCAAAGAACCAGCGTGACAGCCAGTTTCATGACACCCTCCGAGGTTCCTAGTGATGTTCGCACAGGGGACCGCCGTTTTCAACGCTAAAATTACCAGGTTAGTACTAGAGGTTTTGAAACGATGCATTGGCGCTTTACCGTTTGCGCACCTCGAGTTCCACCGGACGCGCGATCGCGCTGACCTCTGGAGCGTAATATTCGTACACACGCGAGGCGAAGGTGCGGGCGCGAATGGGATATTTCGCGCGCAGGCGGAACTTGAGCGCGATTCCGCGGCCTGGAGCTATTGAATCGAAATACAGAATGGCTTGTGTGGGGGTCAGGCTGAACTTTTCCAAGCGTCCGGTCTTCTGTTTTGCGCTCTTCTCACGGTAGGTATCAAGATCTTCACTCAGCAGTTCGAATCCGGGAGGGATGCCGAGATCCACCATCACCATGTTGGCGACACTCGGAAGATTATTTCGAACGGTTGCGGTTGCGGTGGCGATCTGATCCTGCTCCAGATGCGTGCGATCGTAGTGGACGTCGATCGATAGCGGCTCGCCCGAGGGCTTCTGGTTCCAGGGCACGAAGTATCGCCCGGCGACCTGATAGGCCACGCTGCCTTGGCCGGTAAAACGGATTTCGACCTTGTTCGCCGGCCGCGAATCGATTTCCTTGACGGTGAATTGATGCAGCAGGTCGTTGTTCTCGGGCGTGAGTTGGAGCTTGCCCGCTACCTTTCCGTTCCACAGCACTTCTACCGCGCCTTTTGCGGTAGCGCCCCCTTTTTCAGTGGAGAGCAGCAGCGCGCGCAACGCCATGATGGTGGCTTGGGTGGTGCCCCAGGTTCCCGCGGAATCTTTGTTCGCGACAATGTAATTGATGGCTTTCGTTGCGGCCGCGGGATTGCCGCCCCATTTGAGCAGCGCCTGCACGGCCAGCCCGGTGGCTTCAACCATGGCGCTCTCGCCGGTAGCATAGACGCTGGTCTCTTCGGCCTTCCACCACGTCTTGTCTTCCTGCTGCGTCCGCGCATCGAGCAGGAGTTGCATCACTTGATTGGTGAAAGCCTGGTCTTTGGCGTAATCCACAGCGAAGTTGGCCAGAACCGCCAGCGTGTAGACATCGGGCTTACTTCGTTGGTTGAGATGCGCCTCGATAAAATTTTTGGCGTTTTCCACTGCGGGGCCCTGATAGCCCGAGACTTCGAGCGCCCAGGCAACATACGCGGTAATTCGCAGGGTGTCCGAATTGAAGCGATTGGTAGCGCCTTCGTTGATGAACTGCGTGTCCGGGTTCCAACTTCCATCGGGCTGCTGTTGGTCAGCGAGCCACTCCCGGGTGCGTTCAATTACGCGTGCATCCATGTCGTAGACCTTGGACATATCGCTGAATTCCATGAGGCCGTAGGAAGTGAGGATCTTATTTGCCGGCGCATTGCCGAACCACGAGAATCCGCCGCCTTGAACTTCGAAGGTCAACAGGCGCTGATAGCCGTTGGCGATGTAACTCTCGGCTTTGGCCTTCACTTCGGGGACAAGTTTCCTGGTGCGCTTCATGTAGTCGAGCGCCAGGATGTTGGGGTAGGTGCTGGAAGATGTTTGCTCAAAGCATCCGAACGGCATTTGCAGCAGGCTGTCCATGCCTTCCAGCACCTGGCTCATGGGGCCGGGATAAAGGCGCACGAAGACGGTGCTGGCATCGGCAACGGCGGCGTCAGGGAAACTGATTTGATGTTGAACGGTGGAATCCAGACGTCCGTTGAACACCATACTCTGCTCACGGCCATTTGGAACTACCTCGATTTCACGCACCACGATGTCCGCGCGTTTGGCCGGCCCATCCATTTCAGCGTTCAGTGTCAGCTTGAATTTGCCGATACGCTGCGCCTGGATGGTGAACTCGGATCCGCCGGCATGGCCGGATTCAATGGACAGACTTTTGTCCGGCGCATCGCCATTGAGCGAGAACCAGTCGGCCGGCTGGAGCCGCAAGTGCACATCCCCGGGCGCACCGGAGTAGTTGTAGACGGCCACGGGAATTGAAACCTGATCGCCCTGGGTGAGGGTAACGGGCAGATCGAGCTCGGTGAAGAAATCCTGGAACACTTTGAGGCTGGATGTGCCGCTGCCGAGAGCGCCCTGCCTCGTTGACGCGAGCATGGCCATGCGCCAGGTTGTTATGTTGTCCGCGATAGGAATGGTAATGCTGGCGCGGCCCTGCCGGTCCGTGATGATCTCGGGAGCAACATAAAGCGACTCGGGAAACCACTGGCGAACGTGCGTGGCTGGAGCGGCGGAGGGTTTATTGTTGGTTATTGCCGCGAGCGACATCATGGTGTTAAAGGCGGGTGATGCGGCCTCGACCTCGACGACTTCGGCCAGCTGACCGACCTGCAAAACCACTGAGAGATCGGCGCGGTCACGCCCGTTTAGTGAAAAATTCCGCACTGCGGTCATGAATCCCGGCATGGATACCCGAATCTGGTAGCGTCCGGCAGGGAGGGCCGCGAGATTGAACCGCCCTTCGTGGTCTGCCGTCAGTGTGTGAACCCGGCCGGAATCGGTTTCGAGCAGCTGGACGGTGGCGCCGGCGACGATAGCACCGGAGGGATCGAACACTCTGCCGGTGACCTCGCCCAATCCATTCAGCAGGCCGCGCTCATGCTCGAAATGAAGATTGATCGCGTCCGGGCTAAACGATTCGGATTCCAGCCAGTAGCAATCTCGCAGCTGTTGAACCAGATCGTCGGCAGTATAGAACTGGCCATCCGGGCCCGCGCTGCGTACGGCCAGGAATCTGCCGCGTGGGGCTCGAGCTTCGATGCGAAGGCTGTTGCCCCAGGGATCGACGATTTTTTCCAGGCGGTGAGCCAGGCCGGTCTGATCGCAGTTTGGCGAATTCAGTTGCTCCACTTGAGCGCGGAATCGCTGGTTGTAGCGGGCGGCGTATTCGGGATATTTGGTCTCGGGCGGAGTGCGGCCGAATTCCACCGGAGCGGTGTTTGCGCTGAGGAGTTCGGTGGCGGAGAACAAAGCTCGCGCCGCACGGTCGCGACGGCTGGATTCCTCGGGTTGGCCGTTCGAAATCGCTTCCGCGAGGCCGATGGAATGAATCTCGAAGCGCGGCTTCATCATTTCCTGCTCGAGATAGAAGAAGACCTTCGCGAATCCTGGCTGCTTTTCGGCCAGCGCGAAAACGGCTTGGTCCACCACTTCCAGTCCCAACGCCGCCTGTACGCCTTCGCCACGCGTGTTGGTGACATGGAAACCGATGCGCGCCTCGCTTCCGGGCTTGTAGACCGGCGAATCCACGGCGGTTTCGATCCTGAGTTCGTCGGCGGGTTGTACAAAAACCAACCGATGATCGCCGATTGGAACGGCATCGCGGCCAAAAAGATAGGCATTGATCTCCACCGTTCCCGCCATTTCCGGCGTGGCCGTGAAAGCCAGCTCCGCGCGGCCGTTCACAATGTCGACGTCGTTGGTGGCGATGGTCTGTCTGTCTTTTATGATGTCGAGGTAAGCGCTACACCTTGGCCTGGTGGAAAAGATCTGCATGCGGATGCGTTCGCCGGCACGATACACGGCACGGTTTGTGCGCAACAGAATCTGGTCCGATCCCGGACGCGATTGGAAGGAAACTGGAATGGAAGCCTGGTTGCCTTCTCGATCCCGCGCCCTTATGCGCAGTGTTGTGTTTTCGGTTCCACGTAGTGAGACGACGGCAATTCCGCCGCTATCGGTGCTCGCGATTTGATCCGTTTGTCCCGCTGCATGAACCCGGACATCCGCCTGAGCCGGCATTCCGTCCGGATAGGACGTGAGAATGAAGATCTGGTTTTCCAGGCCGGGAATGAACGAGCCGCCTTCAGGAATTGCCGTGATCAGGAGCGGCGATTCACTCACAGTGACCGGCTCTCCTCGGCTCTCGCTATGACCGGCCGCGTCTTTTACTGTCGCCTCAATCAGCACGCGGGCCGCGCCTTGGGTCGCGGGACGGCCGGCGAAGAAATTGGGGAGTGGGATATCAAACCGGAAAGTGCCTTCGCTATCGGTTTTTCCTCGGGTGTTTCCGGCTTCGAAGAGAGCGACGTCCAGGGCCGACGCCTGCACCTCGACGTTAGCGCCTCCCACTGGTTTGCCAAAGAAATAATTGGCGCGGACGGTTCCAGTGACGTGATCGCCGGGACGGTAGCCTCGTTTTGCTTTGGCGTCCTTACCGGCCAGATCGACGGACACCTTGAACTTCGGCAGGACATAGCGTTCCACCTGCAGGGCGATTTCCCCCTTGTTGCGCGGGGCGTCGGCGGATTCGCCCATCAGCGCCCGCAGATGATACGTGCCCAGATTGACTTCGTCGGCCAGACCGAATTCGGCGGAGGCGATTCCGTAATCATCCGTCTGGGTGATCTTTCTGAAAACCTTGTTGCCGCGCGAGTCTTCGAGTTCAAAGGTCAGTTTGTGGCCGCCGGTGGCCTGGTGATTGGAGCGATCAAGCGCCAGTGCGCGTGCGTGGATGGTCTGGCCAGGCTGATAGATGGGCTTTTCCGTAGTGAGCAGAATGGATGCCTGGTCGTCCAGGCGAACGTTCTGGGTGTAATCCGCCGGTCCGAGCGCGGTATCGACGGCGTAGCGCAAAGAGTAGCTGCCCACCAAGCCGGCAGGGAAGCGGAAATGCGCCTGAGTTGTTCCGCGTTCGTTCAATCTCCCGGTGTAGAGAACCTGAGGCTTCTGCCCCGCGGCGAGTAACTCGATTTGCACTGATCCCGACGTCAGCGGGTGGTCATTGCCCGCTTCGGTGGCAATCAACCGGACAGCGGCTTCGCCTCCACTCAGGTAGGATTGCTGGGCCAGGATATGAACTGACGGACGGCGAAGGATTCGTGAAATGGAGGTGATTCCCTGTAGCGCGGAAACGTTTTCGTTCTTGTACGTGAACCGGTAGCGAAGGCGATGCCATACCAGGTCCTCAATCGGGAGTTTTTTTTGAAACAGAAGATCCTGCTCCCAAGATCCCTGTCCTGCGCCGGCGTGGACGTGCCGGTCGAGGATCCCGGCGACGCCATCTTCGGGATCGAGGACGTCGATAACCAGATTCCCCGCCCCGCTGCGAGGCGCGTCGTAGGGAATGGAAAGGTGCAGGATTCCGTGGGCGTAGGTGGCGATAACGGAGCCACCCTCCTTGGAACGGACCTGCGCGAAAGATGTCAACAGAATCACCGCGCCCGAAATTCGAGCGAACGCCAAAGATCTGTTCATAACCAACCCCCTCTAAAGCTGAGAACGGGGGGCTTGTCGAATCTTGCAGGAAGAATTTTTAGGGTTTACTGGCCGGGTACCAGTGACTGCCGTCGCGGCTTAGCCATTCAGTACCGGAGTCGGTAGTGAGTTGAAACTTCGCGATGGACGGCGGGTCCGGCTCAGCCAGTTCAACCACTTTACCGGTCCAAACCGGTTTTACGGCTTTCCAACTTTTGCCTTTGTTCTTGCTGAGGAACAGCGTTCCGGCGGAGTCTACAGACAGCATGATTTTGCCGTTTGCGAGCGAGGTGGCTACAGGCAATTTGCTCGGAAGCGCGTGGGGCTCGAAAGCCAGGGACGCGCTTTCCGTCTGCAAGGTCGGCGTCGCGGCGGTCACTTCCACCGTCTCCGATACCGAGCCAACGGACAAGGTTGGAGTTACTATCGCGACCTCACGGGGCGGAAGGTCGATCTGCATCGCTGTTTGTTGAAATCCGGGCGATGTGATCTGCAATTGGTACCTGCCTGGTGGAAGACCAGACACTTTGAACTTCCCGCTGGTGTCAGTTTGCGCCTTGGTGATGGATGAAGTGCTGAGTTCATGCAACGCGATTGCGGCTCCGGAAATAACCGCTCCGGCTGGATCGGTGACCGTACCTGTTATTCCGGCGAGGCCGTCTTGCGGCCTAGTGGGCGGCGCGGGTTGAGCTATCTCGGACGCCACAGAGAGGGGTGGGGAAGGTTGCTGGTTGGGAAGTGAAGGAGGCGGCAGGAGCGTTGGCTCTTCCTTCTTGAAGGGGCGAGTCATCATGTTCCCTGGCCAGACCTCATGCCGGGCCACGCTGTTCGATTCCCGTTTTGCACTGGAAGTAACGGAGGGCGGTGCCTGCACTTGCTGCTGGACAGCGGGCGGCGAAACCCGAACCGGCTGCGTGGCGATTTCGTGAGCCGGCGGCGCGGGCGTACGGTGCAGATAAATCCACGCAGCGGCTACAACCAAACAAGCGGCGGCCGCTGCACTGAAGACTGGTATTGGCGCGAACCAACGTCTGCGGATTGGAACCGGCTTTGGCGCCGCCAGAGGCTCCTGCGTGAGAAAGACAACTTCGCGGCAGCGGTCACACTCGGCCAGATGCGCCAGGCACTGGAGCCGTTCATGCTCCGGCAGCACACCTTCTATGAAGGCGTTGAGCGAATCCGCATCGGGATGTAGACGTTCGATCATGCTTTTTGCGGGTCCGCGGATGCTTCCTGTTCTAAGAACGCGGAGGGTTGAGAAGCTTGCAGCAAGCTTCTAAGATTAATATCCAGATCGCGTGGATCGGCGCCTAGAGCCTCCTCGGCCGCGGCTTTGCTCATGCCGGATGCCTGCAGATGCTTGAGAAGTTCTTTATGGAGTTTCGCGGTGAGACGTTTGATGGCGCGGCTCACTGTGGCCTCATGCACGCGCAGCACGCGGGAGATTTCGACGAGCGTACGTTGATCGAGGAACCAGGCCGAAAGAAGAAACCGATCCTCAGGCGAGAGCGAACCGAAGATGGCCGTCAGAGACACGCCCAGACGCGAGAGCGCCTCTGGAGCGGGAGTGGGATCAGCAGACGCCGCCGCCAAATCGTCAACTGCCAAGGGAGTCTCACGACGGGTCCGGCGATAATGGTCCACATTTCGCTGCGCCAGCGCGGCGCGCAAGAATCCCTGCAGCGATCCACGCCCGGAGTATGAAGCAAGTGGCGAACGCCGTTTTCCATCGCGTTCGGCCAAGCCGAACATTTCCGAGTAGAGCGAGTCTGCAAGCTCCTGTCCCAACGCGGCCGATCCCGCAATGCCGATGGCCGCCTCGGTCAAGGGTTGCCGAAAGCGAGCCATAAACTGCTGCCAGGCCGATTCACGGCCAAGAGCGCAGGCGTGCGCGAGAGCCAGCTCCCGCAGGTGAAGCGCTCGCCAAAACGCACCAGCCTGCGCGCGAGTGGCCGTGGTTCCAGCAGCCAGCCCATAGTTGTACTTAATGCCGATGGCGAGCAGAGCACTCGCCAATTCCAGTTTGGCAAGGCCGACGGATTCGGCATCCGCTTCGCGCCACAGATCATCGATGGCAATTCCGGATAACTCCTGTTCACCGGCTTCCGAAGAGATCGCCGGCGCGTTGAGTTCGGCGGATTGTGGCGAAGCCGAATCCACGCTCTCACTATATAGCCGCGCGAGGGAGAATTGCTTACATCTGTTATGGTTGACATAAGACGGTAGGGGTGAGTTTTCGGGGCAGAAAGAAGACGGGGATGAAGATTGTTTATAGACTTACTTGGATTATCACGGTTGCGGCCTGCCTGCTGGCGGCGCAGGAAGATCCGCCGGGACGCATCGCGCGGCTCAGTTATACCTACGGCTCGGTTTCATTTCAGCCGGCCGGCGTAGACGACTGGTTTCAGGCCGACTTCAACCGGCCGCTCACCACGGGCGACCATGTTTTTGTAGATCCCGCCGGGACCGCGGAATTGCAAATCGGGAACGGGGTGTTGCTGCTGGGTGGAAAAACCAGTGTGGACATCCTGAATCTGGACGATTCCAATGTGCAGTTGCGGCTGGGCGAAGGAACGCTGCTGGTGCGGGTTCGCTCGATGGGCGATCAAGACAGTTTCGAGGTGGACACTCCCAATCTGGCTTTCTCGCTGCTGCGGACTGGAGATTATCGGATCAGTGTCAATCCAGATGCGTCCAGCACTTTCGTAACAGTGAAGGCAGGCCAGGGTGAATTGAATGGTCCCGATCAAGCATTCCTGGTGAGCCCCGGCGAACAGGTACAGGTTTTGGGCGGCGATCAGCCCAGCTATCAGAGCGTGGCTCTCCCGCCGCCCGATACATTAGACCGGTTCAGCGCGCAGCGCGCGCAGGCCGAGGATCAATTGCAATCGGCGCGCTACTGCTCGCACGAAATGGTGGGCTACCAGGATCTGGACAAATATGGGGCGTGGCGAAACACGCCGGACAATGGAATGGTCTGGGTGCCGAACGGTACGCCGGCGGGCTGGGCGCCGTATCACTTCGGACATTGGCTGTGGGTTGATCCCTGGGGATGGACCTGGGTGGACGACGCACCGTGGGGTTTTGCTCCGTTTCACTATGGACGATGGGCGTACTTCGGCGGATCCTGGGGTTGGATTCCGGGTCCTGTATCGGAGCGGCCGGTTTACGCTCCGGCACTGGTGGCTTGGGTTGGGGGTGACGCAGTGGGGGGCGGAGTGGGCTGGTTTGCGCTGGGTCCGCGCGAAGTGTATGTGCCCGCCTATCACACCAGTCCCACTTATCTGACTCGCGTCAACGTGAGTAACACGGTGATCGTGAATAATGTCAACATCGCGAATAGCAACGTCACCAAGGTGAATTATGTGAATCGCGCGGCGCCTGGCGCGGTGATTGCGGTGCAACGCGAGGCGTTCGCCAGCGCGAGACCGGTACAAAGCGCCGCGGTGACGGTTAACGCGCAGGCGCTGCGATCGGCGCCCGTAGTGGCCACGGCTGCCGTGGCGCCCACGCGCGCAAGTGTGGTGCGAACCGCGGCGCCAGGGGCGAACGTGGTGAGGCCGCCCGCGGCGGTAGAAGCGCGTCCGGTGATCGCGAAGAAGGCGGCGCCGCCTCCGCCGGTCCCGTTCGCTCAAAAGCAAGCGGCGCTGGCCGCTAATGCGGGACGTCCGCTGGACAAAACCCAGGTGCAGCAACTGCGGCAGGCTCAGCCGCCGCCCGCGCGGCCTCTGGTGCGCCAGGTGCAGGCACGTGCTCCCGCGCCGGGTCCGGCGCCGCAGGTGCAAGCAACGAAGCCCGCGCCGCAAGTTAAGGAGACCACTCCAGCTACGCAGCGCGCGGTTCCACCCCCTGCGGAGCGCGCGGCTCCTCCGGCCCGCCCAACAACGCCTTCTGCTCCTGCGGCTAAGCCCCCAACGACATCCAAGCCCGTGCCTTCGAAAGTATCGCCTAAAGACGACAAGCAAAAGAAGGACGGAAAGAAAGATGAAAAGAAGGACGAAAAAAATGACAAGCAGTAGGGCTTGCTTCCCGCGGGTGTAACCTTATAACAGATCCTTCCGGCCGGGCGCCGTTGCAGTCTCGACTGACCGGACATACCGGGTATGAAGTCAGCAACGCAATCCGCCGCGCAAGACCTGCCAGATATTGAACGGGCGCAGAACGAAGGCTTCTTCTCGAGCGAGTCCGTTCTCAACATTCTCGAGTTGATTCTGGCCGGATCGGAGCTGCCTGAAGTACTGACGGCCATTGCCGGACTGGTGGAAACTCAAGGCGACGGCACCTTGTGCACCATTTGGCTTCCCGATACTGACGGAAAGCATCTCTATTGTGCAGCTGCGCCCGGCCTCCCCGGATTTCCTCACCACGTGGGGCGCACATTTATTGGTCCGAAAGGCGCATCCTGCGGGACAGCGGTTTACCGGAAAGAGCCGGTCTATGTTGCCGACATCCTGAAGGAGTCTATCTGGGATGACTATCGCGACCTGATGTTGCCGTATGGTATTCGCGCCGTTTGGTCGCGGCCGCTGTTCACGCGTGAAGGAAGGGTGCTGGGCACTTTCGCCATTCTTTACCGCGAAGTGCGCAATCCGGACGCCAGGGACCTGCAGTTGATCGAGAACGCCAGCCAGATTGCAGCCATCGCAATTGAGCGGCACCTTCATGAAGAGGCGTTGCGGCATGAACGCGACCGGCTGCGCTTGCTTTTGGAGATCACCAGCAGCGTAACGTCCAGATTAGACTTCCGGCAGGTGGTGGAGGCGCTGTCGACGAATCTGTTCCGCATGATGCAATGCGACGTATCCGCCTTGCTGCTGCCTGACTCCGAGAGCGGCGAGCTGCGCGTCACCATCCTCTACAATCCCGGCGCGAGAGGGCCCATGCGCGAGGGATCGTTGGTGCCGATGAATGGTTCCATCTCGGGCCAGGTAATGCGGACGGGCAATAGCGTTCGGATTGACAGCTTCGAACAGGTCCGCGAAGATCCCGAAATTTATGGGAATCCCGATGGCCGGGGTGTTTATGAGCGCGTGATGGAGGAGGGCCTCCGGACCGGATGTTATCTTCCGCTGGCAGGGCGCAACGGCGTGGTTGGGGTTCTGATGCTTTCTAGGCGTTCGGACAATATTTTTGAGCAAGAGGATGTTGTTTTGCTCGAACAGGTGGCGCACCAGGTGGCGACTGCCATTGAGAACACGTTGGAGTACGAAAGAGCGCTAAAGGATCGGGATAAAGAAGCGAAACAGAGAATTTATCTGGAGGAGGAAATCCGCGCTCAGTGCGGAGCAATTGTGGGCGATAGCCCGGCGCTGAAGACCACGTTGCAGCTAGTATCCGTGGTGGCGCCGACAGATTCGAGCGTGCTGATCCTGGGTGAGACTGGAACCGGCAAGGAGCTGATTGCCCGCGCGGTACACGATCTGAGCGCCCGCCGCGAACGCGCTTTCGTTAAATTGAACTGCGCCGCCATTCCGCTGGGGCTGCTGGAGAGTGAGCTGTTCGGCCACGAAAGGGGGGCATTTACCGGCGCGATCGCACAAAAAATAGGGCGCTTTGAACTGGCGAATAAGGGCACACTCTTTTTGGACGAAGTTGGCGATATCCCGCCGGAGCTTCAGGCGAAATTGCTGCGCGTTCTGCAAGAGCAGGAATTTGAGAGGCTGGGCAGCAACCGCACTCACAAGGTTGATGTCCGGCTGATCGCGGCTACGAATCGCGATTTGGCGGGGATGGTGAAGCAGTCCATCTTTCGCGAGGACCTGTATTACCGATTGAATGTATTTCCAGTCAACGTTCCGGCGCTGCGGCAGCGTACTGAAGACATTCCGCAGCTGGTCCGGCATTTCACCGAGATTTACGCCCGGCGAATGAACAAGCAGATCAACGAAATCTCTTCCCAGACCATGGATGCTCTGCTTCGATACCCGTGGCCCGGAAACGTCCGGGAATTGCAGAACTTCATTGAGCGCGCGGTGATTCTTTCTCCGCACTCGGAGTTGCGCGCCCCAATCTCGGAGCTCGAACCCGGCCAGGCACGCGCGGTGGCCAATATTCCCATGACGGGCCTGCAGGAAGTCGAGCGAGACCACATAATCCGGGCGCTCGAAGCGAGCAACTGGGTGGTGGGCGGCCCTAACGGCGCCGCGGAACGATTGGGAATGAAGCGGACGTCGTTGGTCTACAGAATGCAGAAGCTGGGAATCCGCCGGCCGGGATGATGGAGTACTTGCAAAATTCCCCAAAACCGGTCGCTTACGCTCACGGCTCAGAAAGAATGTTACCGAACCGCGGCCGTAAGGGAGTTCCCATGGTCTTTCTGGCCCATCCGAGGTGATGAAGGCGCTTTGTTGGCAGGCGAAAGCGCCTGCCCCACGTTTGGCTCGAGTGGGGCAGGCGCTTCCCTTCCGCCTGCCAACCGGCGTCTTCAACGGAGCAGGGTAGGAGCGGTTGCAAGTAGCGCGACCAACGGTGGACAGTGTGTCGGAAGTCCGTCGCGATTCCGTCAGTTGAATGCGCATTAACCGCCTATGCTGATTCGGAATTGAGATCTCTGATGTTTTGGCTGGCTGGATGCGATACCGGCGAGCAAAGGAGATCTTATGACTCAAGCTGGTTCAGCGCAAATTGCAAAGAATGCGGATTCGTTAACGGTTACATCCATCCACAGGGTGGAGGCGGATGGAGCGCAGGTTTTCTATCGGGAGGCAGGCGACCCCAATTCGCCGGTGGTTTTGTTGCTACACGGGTTCCCGGCGTCGTCTTTCATGTTCCGCGAGCTCATTCCTCGTCTCGCCAACGAGTACCGGGTGATTGCGCCAGATCTTCCAGGTTTCGGATTCACAGAAGTGCCAGCCGAACGAAAATATGTTTATTCCTTCGACCGATTGGCCGCGACCATGAATGCGTTCACGCAAGCGCTCAAACTCCGGCGTTATGCACTGTATGTGTTCGACTATGGCGCACCCACTGGGTTCCGGCTGGCGATGGCCCACCCGGATCGGGTGACGGCTATCGTTTCACAGAACGGAAATGCCTATGAAGCGGGGCTGGGAGATGCCTGGGGGCCGATCCGGAAATATTGGGCGGAGCCGACACCAGAGAATCGAGAGGTGCTGCGCAAAAACATTTTGACGGCGGATGGAACGCGCTGGCAGTATACGCACGGCGTGGCCGATCCGGAGAGTGTTCCACCGGAATCGTACACGCTGGACACGGCACTGCTGGAGCGACCGGGGAACAAAGACATCCAACTGGATTTATTTCTCGATTACGCGTCGAACGTGAAGCTCTATCCGGCGTTTCAGGATTACTTTCGGAAGGCGCAGCCACCGTTGCTGGCGATTTGGGGTAAGAACGACCCATTCTTCATCCCCGCGGGGGCCGAGGCATTTCGAAAAGACATACCGAAAGCGCGGGTGGAATTCCTGGATACGGGGCATTTTGCTCTAGAGACGCACGTGGTGGAAATCGCCGCGCGGATGAAAGAGTTTCTGGCATCCGGGGCGTCACAATGAGTTCTTTCGCTCCGAACGCCGGGATGGTGCTGGTTCATGGCGCGTGGGCTGACGGTTCTTGTTGGCAGAATATCGTTCTGCCGCTGCGAAAGGAAGGTCTCAATGTCACCTGCGCGCCGATTCCCCTGACGTCGCTCACGGAGGACATCGCCGCTCTTGAGCGCGTAGTCGAGAGAACCCGTGGTCCGGTACTTTTGGCCGGCCACGCCTATGCGGGCGCGGTGATCGCCGGCGTGAAGGATGACCGGGTAAAGTCGCTGGTGTATGTGGCGGCGCTGGGGCCCGCGGAGGGCGAGACTGTTGCGGATGTCTTCTATCGCGCGAAGCCGCATCCGGAGGCGCCGCATCTTCAGCCCGATGTGCATGGGTTGATCTGGATGCCCGACGGAGGTTTTGCGCGTGCGGTGGCTCACAAGGCTTCGCCGGATCAAACCGCGATTCTTCAAGCGGTGCAACGGCCAATCGCGGTGAAATGTATTCAAGAAAAGGCGCCCGTACCGGCGTGGAAAACGAAACCATCGTGGTTTCTGCTGGCAGAGGAGGATCGCATGATTGCGCCGGAGACGCAGCGCTTCATGGCGGAGCGGATGGGCGCGAAGATTCCGACGCATAAAGTGGACCACACTCCGATGCATACTGCGCCGGAGGTCGTGGTTGGCGTGATTCTGGAAGCAGCCAAGGAGACGCTGGCATGCTGAAATCCGTGGCGATTGTTACCGGGGCAAGCCAGGGCATTGGCCGCGCTGCCGCGATACGCCTGGCGTGCGATTTCGAAGGCGTGGTTCTGGCGGCGAGGCAAAAGAGCGAGCTCAAGGAAACCGCGGCGGCGGTAAAATCCGCGGGGGCCGTGCCTCTGATTTATGCGCTCGACCTGCGCGCGCCTTGCTCGGCCGAAGCCCTGGTGCAGGGGACGCTGGACCGCTTCGGCAGAATCGACGCCCTGCTCAACATTGCCGGCGCCGTGCCGCAGATCGATTTGTTCGAGATGACCGACGAGCAGTGGGAAGACGGCATAGCGCTCAAGCTGCACGGCGCGCGCCGGCTGACCATACGCGCCTGGGATGCTCTGAAAGCTTCCAAAGGCGCGGTGGTGTTGATCTCGGGAAGCGCGGCGCTGGATCCGAAACCGGGCTTTGCGGCCGTCGCCACGATCAACGCCGCAATCATCGCGCTGGCGAAGGCCTTCGCCGAGCAAGGCATTCAGGATGGAGTGCAAGTGAACAGCGTGGTGCCGGGCGCGGTGATGACCGGCCGCCGCCGGTCGTTCATGGAGCACTGGGCGCCGGCGCACGGCATGAGCACGGAAGAAGCCATGAAGCAGTTTCCGGAAAAGGCCGGCATCGCCCGCTACGGCGAACCGGAGGAGATTGCCGGCCTGATGGCCTACCTGGTTTCCAAAGAAGCTCGCTGGCTGACGGGCGCTTCTGTTCGAATGGATGGCGGCGAAATCAAGGGGGTCTGATCCGTGCAACGTCGAACCTTTCTCGCAGCTACGCTTGCTCCGCTCGCGAATGCCCAACGCGTCAGCTCGAGTTCCGCCGTAGACGTTCGCGGCAACAACATTTTTTATCGCCGTTTTGGACAAGGCCCTGGGATTCTCATGGTTCACGGATTTCCGCGGACCAGCCTGATGTGGCGATACGTGGCGCCGAAGCTGGCCGCGAATCACACCGTGATCTGCGTGGACGTGCGCGGTTACGGCGGAAGCGGGGTTCCTGCGTCTTCCGACGATCACTTTCCTTATTCCAAGCGCGCCATGGCGAAGGAACTGGTTGAGGTGATGGGCAAGCTCGGCTTTCCAACCTTCACCCTGGTCGGCCACGATCGCGGAGGGCGCGTGGCCTACCGGATGGCCTTAGATCATCCGAAGAACGTGGAGCGTCTGGCGGTGTTCGACGTGATTCCGATTTTGGAAGCTTGGAACCGGTCGGATGCACGCTTCGCTCAGACATATTGGCCCTGGATTCTGTTGTCGCAGAAAGAGCCGTTGCCGGAGAGTTATTTACTCGGCGCTCCGGAAGCCGTCTTCCATAACCCATTCGGACAGGGTTCTTTCGGTCCGGAGATTCTCGCGGAGTATGTCGCCAACTATCGCGATCGGGCCCGCGTTCACGCAATCTGCGAGGAGTATCGGGCGGCAGCCACCATCGATATCGAACATGATCGCGCGGACAAAGCAGCTTCCAAACGAATCGAATGCCCGATGCTGCATCTTTGGGCCGAGGGTGGTCCGCTGGACACGTTTTATGCAAAAGACGGAGGTTCGCTGGGCATTTGGCGTCAATGGGCTCCGCGCGCACAGGGACAAGCGATGAAAGGCGGCCACTTTTTCCCGGAAGAGAACCCAGATGACACGGCCGCTCTGATAGGCGAGTTCCTCAGGAGACGAACGACATGAGTTCAACAGAAAAGTACGATGTGCTGGTGATGGGCGGGGGCACAGCCGGCAAAGTGATCGCCTGGACGATGGCTAAAAAAGGAAGGCGAACCGCCGTGGTCGATCGCAAGTATGTCGGCGGGTCGTGTCCCAATGTGGCGTGCCTGCCCAGCAAGAACGTCATTCATTCAGCGAAGGTTGCCTCGCTGGTGGGGCGGCATAAGGAATTCGGGATCGAGACCGGACCGATCTCAATCGACATGGCTGGAGTGTACAAGCGCAAGCGAGAGATGGTGGAAGGTATTGTTCAGGTTCATCTGGACAAATATCATGCTGCCGGAGACGAACTTATCTTCGGCGAGGGCATATTCGTCGCGCCTCGCACTATTCATGTCGCATTGCGCGATGGCGGTGAACGAACGCTCACTGCTGACCGCGTCTTCGTTGACGTGGGAACACACGCCACAATACCCGACACGCCCGGCTTGCGGGAAGCCGAGCCAATGACACACATTGAGGCGCTGGATTTGCAGCGGCGTCCTGATCACTTGATCGTCCTGGGAGGCGGCTACGTGGGGCTGGAGTTGAGCCAGGCTCTGCGCAGATTGGGAAGCCGGGTAACGCTGATCGAGCGCAGTGCCCAACTGATCGCCAATGAAGATGCCGATGTTTCGCAGGCCGTTCTGCAGTTGTTCCAGGACGAAGGCATCGAGGTACTGTTGGGCACGCACGTTCTCAGTGTCGGCGGCCTTTCCGCGGCGCAGGTAACCCTTCAGCTAGAAAGCGCGAATGGTAAACAAACTCTGAACGGAACCGACATCCTGGTGGCCGTGGGACGGACGCCCAACACAACCGGAATTGCGCTGGAGAAGGCGGGAATCGAAGTCACGGAAAAGGGACACATCCGCGTGAATGATCGCCTGGAAACAACCGCGCCGAACGTGTGGGCGATGGGCGAGTGCGCGGGCAGCCCATACTTCACGCACGTAGCTGAGGACGACGCTATCATCATTCTCGAAAACTTGAACGGGGGCCATCGCAGCACACGGGACCGGCTGGTTCCATACTGCGTGTTTATTGATCCGGAGCTGGCGCGGGTTGGCCTCAATGAGTCACAGGCGAAGCAAAGAGGTGTTCCCTACCGTATTGCGTCCGTGCCTTTTGACTCCGCCTGGCGGGCCTGGACTATTTCCGAAAGACGTGGATTCATGAAGACGCTGATCGACATTGAAAGCGACCGCATTCTCGGGTTCGCGGCTTTTGGGCCCGAGGCAGGCGAACTCATGGGCACTGTTCAAATCGCGATGCTGGCGGGCCAGCCGTACACAATTTTGCGCGACGCCATTTTTGCGCATCCGACGATGACGGAAGGCCTGAAGGCTTTGTTCCTGAGCGTGCCCCAACAGATGGAGAATCATGCCGAGAAGGTCCGGCACGCGCGAACCTCCGCGGATTGAGCCGGAAGCGGAGACTACGCTGAACGCGACCGGCAGCCTGCGTCTGCACTGGCCCGAATACTTAATGGAAGCAGGCGAGTCCGGCGTCTATCTGTTTTCCGCGTGCGCGGTCGCAACTTTGTTGTGGCATCCCGCTTCGCCCATCCAGCGACACCTTGCGAGCGATGCTGTTCGCCGGATGCTGATGGGCCTGGCGATGGGTGCCACCATATTGGGGATCGTCCTATCGCCGTGGGGCAAACAGTCCGGCGCGCATTTCAATCCCGCGGTCACATTCGCCTTTTATCGATTGAAGAAAGTGGCATTGTGGGATACCGTGTTTTATTGCGCCGCGCAGCTTCTCGGTGCGGTGGCGGGGGTGGCGCTAGCTTCGCTGGTGCTTCAAGGCACGCCGGCGCACAAAGCGGTCCGGTACGCCGCTACCCTGCCCGGGATTCACGGCGAGGCGTTCTACGTCAACACCATTGCGTTTGCCGCCGAACTGGCTATTTCATTTATCCTGATGGGCGCAATCCTGTTTACGTCCAACCACGAACACCTGGCGCCTTACACGCATTATGTCGCCGCTACCCTAGCTGCCATATACATCGCTTTCGAGTCTCCGCTATCCGGGATGAGCACGAATCCCGCGCGGACGTTTGGCCCGGCAGCATATGCCGGCTACTGGCACGCGCTTTGGATCTATTTCATCGGACCACCCCTGGGCATGCTGGCGGCGGCTGAGGTTTTTCTTTTAACCCGTGAACGCAAAGGTCCATATTGCGCGAAGCTGCATCATCTCAACGACAAGCGCTGCATCTTCCGGCACGGACCTGGGCGGTGAATCTGGAATGGAGCGATAATCGGCACATGCAACGACGCCAATTTCTTGGAAGCGCCGCCGTGGCCGCGCTGGGCGCCCAGCGGATGCGCGGCGCGAATGACCGCATTGTGGTGGGCCTGATTGGTTGCGGCGGCCGCGGGCGATATGTAGCGGGTTTGATGAGGGAAGCGCCCGGCGTGGAGTATGGCGCGGTGGCCGATGTTTATCTCACGAACGCCGAGCGTGCGAAAGAGTGGGCCGGGCCGAACGCCCGGGCGTATCAGGATTTCCGGCGTTTGTTGGAGCGGAAAGATATCGACGCCGTGCACATTGCCACGCCGGATCACTGGCACGCCGCGATTACTGTGCTGGCTTGCCAGGCCGGCAAAGACGTCTACGTGGAGAAACCGCTGGCGCACAATGTCCGCGAAGGCCGCGCCATGGTGGCGGCGGCGCGGCGCTACAAACGTATCGTGCAGGCCGGCACGCAGCATCGATCCGCGCCACACTTGCGAGAAGTGGAAAAGATCGTGCAAAGCGGCGAGCTGGGAAAAGTGAACTGGGTACGCGTCTGGAATTACGCCAACCGCTATCCCGTAGGCATCGGGCACGAGGCGGATTCGGAGGCCCCCGCCGGACTCGATTGGGATTTCTACCTTGGCCCGGCGCCATCCGTGCCCTTCAACCGCAAGCGTTTTCTGGTGACTTACCGCTGGTTCTGGGATTACTCCGGCGGCTACATCACGGACTTCGGAACGCACCGGCTGGATACCGTGCACCAGGTTATGAACGTCACGGCGCCCACCACGGTCGCGGCCAGCGGCGGACGCTTCAGCCTGCGCGATGACGGGGAAATCCCCGACGTGTTGCAGGTGACCTATGAGTATCCCGGCTTCGTGATGAGTTATGAATCGTGCCTGCTCAACGCTCACGGCGTGGGCGGCCGCACTCCCGGAATGCAGTATTACAACGCCCGCGGCACGGAGGATCGGCCCAACGGCATGGCTTTCTATGGAACGCGCGGCGCGCTGTATGCGGACCGCGTGGGTTATGAAATCTATCCCGAATCGGCGAAACCCGGTTCAGATGAACCGCCGCTCGAACGCAAACAGGTGAACGCCTCGGATGCCACGCGGCTGCACACGGCGAACTTTATCGAGTGCGTGCGTTCGCGCAACACGCCAGCCGCGGAGGTGGAAACCGGACATCGCTCCACCACCGTGGCGCACTTGGGCAACATCGCCTTCAAGACCGGCAAGAAACTGCACTGGAACGCGGAGACCGAGGAATTCTCGGGCGATGCGGAGGCGGGAAAGCTGCTTAGCCGCCAGGCGCGCAAGCCTTGGGATTTGATCTAGCGGCGCGACAGATTCGCTAGGATAGTCCATTGATCAAGCCCCGGCTGTTGATTATCGGCGCGAACGGTTTTCTGGGACAGCACCTGTCGAAAGCAGCTTGTTGTTTCGAGGTATTTGAAGGGGATCTAACGGGTTCCCTGGTGGTGGACGTCACATCGGCCGTGAGCGTGGATGCGGCTTTCCGGCAAGTTCGGCCGGATGTCGCCGTTCTTCTGGCCGCGGTATCGGATGTCGATCAATGCGAACTTCACCCGGAACTGGCTGAAGCAGTGAATGTGTGCGGCGCGAGTCACGTGGCGGAAGCATGCGTGCGCACGGGATCCCGACTGGTGTTCACATCGTCCGCGGCGGTCTTCGACGGCACGCGGCATGGCTACACGGAGCGTGACGCTGCCACTCCACTGAGCGTCTACGGCAAAAGCAAGGCACGCGCTGAGGAATTGATTCTGGCTAAGGTGCCCGGAGCGCTGATCCTGCGCCTGGCGCTGGCGATCGGGTTCGCGGAGGGTTCCGGAACCAATGCCATGCTCAACCGGTTCGCTGCGAAACTCGGAGCGGGCGAGTGCGTTCGGCTTCCCGATTTCGAATATCGCAATCCCATCGATGCCGGAACATTCAGCACGTTACTACTGGAACTGCTGGACGCTGGCGGTGCGGCCGGAATTTTCCATGTGGGCGCGACGGAATCAATTTCGCGTTTCCAATTGGGTATAGAGCTGGCGCGGAGGATGGGTTTCCCGCCACAGCTTGTCCAAGCACAAACCGCGCCGATGCCCGGCCGTGCCCCTCGGGGGCTGGATCATTTTCTTCTCACCAGCAAACTCGGTGAGGTGTGCCGGACGCCGATCCCAAGCTGCGACGAAGTCATCGAAAGAGCTCTTCATGCCACTACCTAAAGCAATTCATGAGCTGGAGTACGGTCAAGGGTCCATTTACGGGCCGGAGGAAGAAGCGGCACTGGACGAAGTGCTCTGTAGCGGCGCTCCTTCCTGCGGGCCCAAGGTGAAACAGTTCGAAGAGCGTTTCGCGGGTTATTGCGGCGCGAAGTACGGGCTGGCGGTTACATCCGGAACAACGGGCCTGCAACTGACGGCGATCGCCGCGCGCCTGGGGCCGGGCGATGAAGTGATCACTACGCCCATCAGTTGGATTTCTACCGCCAACGCCGCCGCGGCCGTAGGAGCAAAAGTTGTGTTCGCGGATGTGGATCCGCGGACGCTGAATCTGGATCCGGCATCCGTGGCCGCGAAAATTACCGATCGCACCAAGGCGATTATCGTGGTCCATCTCTATGGCCAGTGTTGTGACATGGACCCGATCATGGATCTGGCACGGCAGCGGAACATTCTGGTGATTGAAGATTGCGCGCACACCGCCGGCGCCGAGTACAAGGGCCGCAGGACGGGCACGCTGGGCGACATCGGGGTATTCAGTTTCCACCAACAGAAGAACATGGTGACGCTGGGGGAGGGCGGCATGCTGACTACCAGCAGGATCGACCTGTACGAACGTATGCTGGGGTTCCGGTCGCTGTGCTGCCGCACCTACGATCCCAAGGGGAAATATCTCCCCATCGATGAGACCAAGCAGCCCATGGGAAAGCGCTACTGGTATCTGGATTTCGACGACATCGGCTTCAACTATCGTATGACGGATGCGCAAGCGGCAACGGGGCTCGAGCAGTTGAAGAAGCTGGATCAATTCAACGCGTGGCGGATTGAAATCGCCGGCGCGTACCGTGAAGGGCTGCAGGGCGTGAGAGGCATCACCAATCCCTATGTTTCGCCTGATGCGAAACACGTCTTCCATATTTATTGTGTCTTGGTGGAACCCGAATTCCGCTTGAGCAAGGAAGATTTCATGTGGGAACTTTATACAGGAAAAGGCATCAAAGTGTGGTCGCATTACATGCCGATCCATCTCACCACCGCCTACCGCAAGCTGGGCCATGCGGAAGGCGAGTGTCCAGTGGCCGAAGGTTTGTTTCACAAGTACGTGAGCTTGCCCATTCATCCGCGGGTGACGGAAGCATCGATCCGCTATGTGATTGACAGCATCCGGGAACTGGCATGACAGCATTCGAGGCTCAGGTCAGCCGCATCCGGGCTGAACGCGATTTTTTCGAGGCCGGCTTACCCGTATTTATCGGAAGATCTCCGGGACGCCTGGACCTGATGGGCGGCAACGTGGATTACACGGGCGGCCTGGTATTTGAGGCCACCATCCGCGAAGCTACCTGGGCGGCAGTGCAGTTGCGGGCCGATGGACTCATTCGTTTTTGGAATCCGCAGATGGCCGAGCGCGGCTGGCGGGAGCGTGCGGAGTTCGCATTCGACCAGATGACGGATGAGGAAAGCGTACGCCGGCTGGTGAATGCGGACGCGGCACATCGTTGGACCGCCTACGTGCTGGGAGTGTTCTACTGGCTGCGGCTCAATTATCAGGAGCTGGTGCGAAGCGGTGCCAATGTCTTAATCCATTCGGAAGTTCCGCTGAATAAGGGCGTCAGTTCATCGGCGGCGGTGGAAGTTGCCGTCATGAAGCCTGCCGCCGCGGCTTACGGAATCGCGCTCGATGGCATTGAACTCGCCGAGGCCTGCCAGTGGGCGGAAAACGTGATCGCCGAATCGGCCTGCGGCATCATGGATCAAGCCGCTGCGGTGCTGGGAGACGAAGGATACGTCCTGCCGCTTTTGTGCCAGCCTTGCCAGATGCGCCCGCTGGTCCGGCTTCCGGAAATGCTGCGATGCTGGGCGGTGGATTCCGGAGTCAGTCACGCGGTTACCGGAATTGAATACGAAGCCGCGCGGGCGGCCGCGTTCATGGGATACAAAATGATCTGCGATCAGGAAGGGCTGCCGGTGACGCGTGATTCCGCGAGCCGCATACCGCGCTTCACTGATACGCGCTGGCGCGGCTATCTTTCTGAAGTGACCCCGTCGCTGTTCCGCTCGAAATACGAGGCACAGCTTCCGGAGGCCATGCTGGGTTCGGATTTTCTGCGGGACGCGCAGTTCCATGCGGATCCTTTCACCCGGGTTCTGCCGCAGATCAGCTACCGTGTCCGGAACTGTACGCGCTATGCCTCGGAAGAAAACCAGCGCATTCAGTTGTTCGTGGAACTCGCCCGGGTCGCCGGCGCGGAAGAATCCGAGGAGGCGTTCCGCCTGATGGGCGATTTGATGTATCAATCGCACTACTCATATACCGAGTGCGGGCTGGGCAATGAGGCCACCGATCTGCTGGTGGATCTGGTTCGAGAGCAAAAGGGTCTTTATGGAGCCAAGGTAACCGGCGGAGGTGCGGGAGGTACGGTTGCGATTCTCGGCCACAAAAACGCCGAGGAATCATTTCAGCGCGTGGTGCGGCGCTATGGGGAGTTGCGGCAGATAGAACCATATGTGTTTGAGGGCAGTTCCATGGGAGCCGACCGGTTCGGCGTGGTGGTGCAGAGAGGATGACCGATCGCAAAGGGCGAATGCTGTGGTATTTTTTCCTGCTGGCCATGGCGTCGCTAATCTGGTCCGCCCAAGGCATCGCTGTAAAGTTTCTGGACCGCCAGATGCAACCCATCGCCATCACTTTTATGCCGTTCTATGTCACCACCATCCTCTTCGTACCGCTGCTGATCCGCAAGCGGCGAGCCAATCCGGATGCGGCGCGGCCCACCTGGCGAGACTGGGGCCAATTCACGCTGGCCGGCGTAGTGGGGCAGGTTCTGGCGCAGTTGGGAATGACCTGGGGGATCTCGAAGTCGCTGGCTTCGAACGGCGCGGTGCTGAACCTGATGATTCCGGTGATCACCGCCGTGTTGGCTTCGTTCATGCTGCGCGAAAAGCTGACCATGCTGCGGATCGTCTCTCTGGCATTTGGGCTGGTGGGCGTGTTACTGATGTCGGTTCCTGACCTGCGCGAAAGTTCGCTTCTCGAGATGAAATACATTGCCGGAAACAGCCTCATTCTGGTGGGCTGTTTCGGTTCGTCTTTCTATAACACTTACTGCAAGGGTTTGATGCGGCGGTTTCAGGAGATCGAGATTTTGATCTTCAGCTATATAACCGCTTCCATCGCCAGCATTCCGCTGCTGATCTGGGTAGAGCCATTTCATTGGAGCGCGTTCGCGGCGTTCGATTGGAAATCGTGGGCCGCTTTCGCGTTCCTGGCGATCTTCATGTATGGTGCGTCGATGCTGCTCTTTTTTGCGGCGCTGGAGCATTTGGATGTTACGGTGGCATCGGTTTCGCTCTATCTTGTTCCCATCTTCGGAGTGCTGCTTGCGGCGGTGTTTCTGGGAGAACGTTTGAGCACGCTGGCGCTGGTGGGTTCCGGCATTGTTCTGGCCGCAACATTGCTGATTGCGAAATACGATAGCAGTTACTGAATTGGACGACAGGTGAATCAATGAAGAATTTCTATTTTGTAGCCGTGCTCGCCGTAGCGGCCGGCCAATTGGGAGCGGAGGAGCCTTTCCGGGTTATCTCCACAGTGGATGCCTCCACCATTGCGGGCCGTCCGGTCCAACTGGATGGCCAGCGGAAATTGCTGCCTTGGCCCATGCCGGACAATACCGGATATTCTTACAGCTCGCACTTTCTCACGCAGTGGAGCATTCTCTGGGATCAATACAACCGCCAGCGCTATTCCTACTTTCATTGCTGTTTTGATTTCGACCGCACCACTTTTGAGATGCAGCCGGAGTGGCACTGGGCCAACTCCACGGCTTACCTGCGCGCGATGATGCAGGGCTTCATGGAGCGGCTTTATCCCTACACCGGCGATCCCAACACGATCACATTCTTAAAGGACTTCATCGACTACGAGCTGGAAAACGGCCAGACGCCGGAGAAGTACGTGTGGGGCGGCGTTCCGTATCCATCGGCTAATCCCGGAAACCGCCGCTACACCGGATGGAGCCAGCACGGAGAGGATTACGTGGAACCGCACGTGGTTGGCGAGGACGGCTACGCCTATCTCCGCTTCTACGAGATGACCGGCAACACGAAATACTTACAAGCCGCCATTCGCTGCGCCGCAGCGTTGGCGAAAAACTATAGCAAGGGAGACGCGGAGCATTCACCGTGGCCGGTGCGCTGTTATGCCCGCGACGGCAAGGTGGAGGGGCCGGGGATGGGCCCGTATTCCGCGAATGTTGTCGAGCCCATCATGCTTTTCGATGAGCTAATCCGGCTGGATCAGGGCGATGTGGCGCGCTACCGGCAGGTCCGTCAGGCCGCGTGGGAATGGCTGCAGCAATATCCGATGAAGAACAATGTGTGGGTGGGGTACTTCGAGGATGTTCCGCCGCGCATGGAGAACATGAATCAGGTGATCCCGTTGGAATATGCGCGTTATGTGCTTTTGAATCCCGATAAGGATCCGGAGTGGCGCGAGCACGCGCGCAAGCTCATCGAATGGGTGAAGACCACGCCGAAGTGGCCGAAATACATTGTGCATGGCGCGACGGTGACCACCGAGCAGGGCGACGGCAAGAGTTTTTGCTGCAACGCTCCGAATGAGTGCTGCGACAGCCACACCTCGCGGCTGGCTGCCGTTGAGGCGCTGTACTTTGCAAAGACGGGCGAGGAGGCATATAAAGAGGAAGCATTCCGGTCATACAACTGGGTGACTTATTTCCAGGGCATGCCTCCCAACGCGCATGCTCCGTTCAGTACGCAGTGGTGGTTCACGGACCAGTTCGCTGACGGTCCGCGCCGGCTGATGGACGCGTTCTGGGCGGTTCCTGAATGGGCGCCAGCGGATGAGTCGCACCTCGTCGGCTCGCAGTCCGTGATCACGAAGATCGCGTATGGAAAGGGCTCGGTTACTTACTCGACCTTCGATGACTCATCGACGGACGTCCTGCGCCTGCTTTTCGTTCCAGAGTCGGTTTCAGCGGGCGGACGCAAGCTGGCCCGCCGTGGCGATCTCAAGCAGGAAGGCTACACGTTTGACAATGCCACGCGGGTGATGCGCATCCGGCACGATCATTCGCGCGATGTGGATATTCAGGGGGCGGCCGGCGCTGAGCCTGTGCCGCTCATCGTGGATTTTGACAATCCTCATGTAGGCGCCAATGTCACGTTGCGAGGAGAATATCCATCAGGCGTGATCGACTGGGGTGATGGTGAGTGGAAAGTATTTGCGCCGGCCGGACGGATGAGCACCTTCTCGCTGGGGGCCGCCGAGGCGAATGCCACGAAGGGACAGTTTCGCTTCTTCTATCCGAGAATTTTGATACGGATGGATGTTTACAACCCGCTTCCTCAGGACGTCACGCTGACCATGCGCGCACCGGAAATGCGCGAGGTTACGTTTGTCCTGAAGGCCGGCCAGTTACAGCGCATTAAGACCGGATGGATCGACCGCGCGTCGGTTGTTTATCTTGAATCCGAATCGCTCTCCGCGCTGCGGTTCGACAATTTGGGTTATTCGGCGTACTTCTTGGCAAAACTCGATTAGCAACTTACAGCAGCCCAATCTTGAGCGCTTTGTATTTCGTCTCGAGTCCCGTCACCAGGCGCGCGAACTCGGTGCCCCCGTGCAGGCTTTCGAGGAACGGATCGAGCTGGAAAAAAGGCCAGCAAGCGAAGCCGGTCTCGACGCTTCGTTCCAGCCAAGCGAGCGCTTTGACGGTTTGCCCTAATGCCGCATAAATGCAGGCGACCTGATAATAGGTGTGATGCGCATGACCGAAGGATCGCGGGCAATCTACCGCCTTGGCGACACACGCTAGCGCCCGGCCGCTCTCGCCACGCCGGGCGTGCAGCATACCTTCGAGACTCACAATCAACGGTTCATCGGGAAATCGATCCAGTGCGGAAGCCAGCCGTTGCTCCGCCTGCTCCAGGTCCCCGCGCAAGAGCGGCGGCTGCGGCGGAAACCAGAGACCATAAGGAGTGGAGCGATCCTCGCGGATCCACGTTTGTGCGCACTCTTCGGCGCGGGCGAAATCCCCGCTATAGAGATAGACAAATTCCAGGTTTGTGGCGTGAGTCTTGGGATTCGACTTTTGGGCATATTCGTTGGCAATGCGCGCCTCTTCGAGCCGGCCGATATGGAGGCAGATACTGGAAATTCGATTGTGAGCCTGCTCCAGATTGGGCCGCAACGCCAGGACCTGTTCGAGCTCCTCGAGGGCCTCGGCATGCGCGAAGTTTTTGGCGGGACTCCACAGAATCCACGCCGACGCCAAATGACCTTCGGGCAAGGACGGATCGAGCGCCAGAGCGGTGCGGCAGTGCTGCTCGGCTGCTTCCAGACGGCCGCGCTGAGGATCGAAGGAATAATACATGTTGGCCAGAACGTAGGACAGCCAGGCGTGCGCCAGGGCAAATTCAGGATCCTGCTCGATGGCCGCGGACAAATGGCGGACGGCGCTCTCCAGCGTTTCAGAGCGGTCCGAGTGACTTTCGCGAAGACCGGCCATGAACTCGTTATACGCCTCCGGGTCGCTGCTGTAGCGGTCGCGAGACTTCGGCAAGGTCAATGAAAATCGGGTTTTCAGCGATTCCACCACGCGGCGCCCGATCTCATCCTGAAGCTCGAATACGTTTTCCATCTTGAAGTCGTGCTTTTCGGAAAAGCTAATCTTCTGGGTGGTTGAATCGAAGATTTGAATGGAAACACGCCACAACGCTCCTATCTTCTGAACATTTCCCTGCAGGGTGTGACGGACTCCGGCGTCTCGACAGACCTGCGCCGGATCCACGCCGGCGGAATAGTTCAGAATGGCCGATGTCGGAAGTACGCGGATGTCCTCCAGGCTGCCCAGCAGCGTAATTAAAGCATCGGCGAAGCCGAGTGAAAGAGCCCTGCGCTCCTCGATCTCATTCAGAAAAACGAAGGGAAGAACAGCGATCGAAGCAGGCCCTTGCGGAATGGCGACGGCTCTTCGCCCAGTCGTGCGCGACATGCCACCGGCAGCGAGCGCCTCCAGCACTTCTTGAGCCGATGCGTAGCGTTCGGCGGGGCTCTTCGAAAGCAGCTTCCGCGCGGGAACGGTCCATTCTCCGCAGGAGCCGGGAAGCGGCGGCGGATCGTCGTGAAGTATCGCGTGCATGATGTCCACCGGAGACTCACGAGGCCAGGGGTGTAGGCCCGCCAGCATTTCATGCAGGACCACGCCGAACGCAAACAGATCACTACGCGGATCGGTGGGCTGGCCGAGGATCTGCTCGGGCGACATGTAGGCGATCGTTCCCAGAATCTGGCCGGGAAGACTGAGGCCCATGACGGCAGTTTTCTCAGACGCGAAGGCAGCGGTCGCGCTCCGCTTGGCCAGGCCAAAATCGAGGACCTTCACGTATCCATCCGGGCGAACCATCACGTTCTCGGGCTTCAAGTCGCGATGAACAATGCCGGCTTGGTGTGCCGCGCCGAGAGCTTCGAGGATCTGTCTGGCGACGTGGAGCGTCTGCTCGATGGAGAGACCTCGCCGCAAGCGGTCACGCAGAGTATCGCCTTCCACCAACTCGGTTACCAGGTAGTTCGGGCCGACATCGTAAAGCGTGCAAATGTTGGGATGATTCAGAGCGGCGATGGCGCGGGCTTCATGCTCAAAGCGGTCCGTGAAGTGCTCGCTAGCGAACTTGATGGCGACATCGCGCCCCAACCGGGGGTCGCGCGCCTTGTACACTTCACCCATGCCGCCGGCGCCGATGGGCTCCAGGATTTCATAGGGTCCGACGCGAGTCCCGCTCGAAAGAGCCACGTTTGGATTCTACCGCGAGACCGCTGGGTTACTTCTTTTTCGAAAAAGCTTCTTCCGGCGGGATCTCGCCGCCTTTCGCGTCTACATAATGAATGTCGAATGCCGCGTCAGAGCTGACGAAAGCCGCGCAGGCGGTGGTGCACGTGAACTGATGCACGTGCTTGCTCGGCATCATAGCGTACCCTCCCGGGCCCAGAGAGGAAGCCTTTCCAGTATCCTGCATCTGCACCTTTGCCGATCCGCTCACGAGCATCACCTGCTCGGTGGGCGTATGCCAGTGCCAAGGAATCACACAGCCGGCGGGGCCTTTCAGCAGGATCACAGAAGCACTCTTCGCGGGATCGCCGCTCTCCACCGCCAAAGTCACGCACGCGGGAAGCCCGGGCAGCGGTGCGAATTTGTTCTCGGACATTTTGCGTGCGACGCTCATGTCGTCGGCCAGGGCGACAACAATACAACTGAGCGCGGCAATCGTAGTTTTCATCGTAGTAGCAGCCTCCTTCGTTGAACCGCGGCGAGATGCCTTATTACGCGTCCTTCCCGATATTGCGTAGTCTATCGTATTCCTTCCGGAAGCTGATCCATCGGCTGGGCTCAATTGTTGCGGTACGCGGCGGCTTTGCCTTCCCATGGGCCGATGTAGACTACCGCGCGCGGTTTGGCGGCGCGGAATATATCTGCGCCTTTTTCCGTGACGGCGGTGCCTTTCAGGTCCACTTCGCGCAGGGACGGCATGGCGATAAGCGTCCTGACGGCTTCGTCATTGATGCGTCCGCAGCCTTGCAGTTTCAGCCGCTCGAGACCGGTCAGCGATTGAAGCTGCTCCAACCACTTCTCGGTGACGCTGAGCGTGCTTACTTCTCCCAGCTTCGCGCCTTCGATTCCCACCGACGTGGTCACGCAGGCGAAGCGCAGTTCGCGCAGGTTCTTGAGAGTGAGAACGGCCTGGAGACCGGTGTTGGACATGGCGATACTCCAGACGTTCTTGTCGTTGCCCTGCCGGCCGCTCAGATCCAGGTAAGTTAAATTCGGCATCTGCCGGAGCGCTTGCATGCCGGCGTCGCCCAGTTCGTTGCCGCCCATGGTCAAGGATCTGAGGTTGGTCAGGCTGGTGAGCCGTTCCAGGCCGACGTCGGTCATTAAGGTTGAGCCGACATCCAACGACTCAAGCAGCGTGAGTCCGGCAATATGCTCGAGAGCGCTGTCGCCGGCCTTGGTGCCGTGCAGGTTCAGGCGCTTGAGATTCTTCCAGTCTTTGATGGCGGCGACACCTTCATCGGTCACGTATTCGGCGAAATAGAGATTGAAATCGGTAATGCCGCGCAGGTTCTTGATCTCCTGCATGCCGCCATCGGTGATGTGAGTGAGGGAAAGATCCAGAACACTCAAGGCGGGATAGCGATTCAAGCGGCGAAGGTCTGTATCAGTGACCCAGGTGCCGCGCAGATTTACACCTGTAACTTGACCTTGCGCGTTGCGCGTGACGGTTCCACCGAGGTCAGTGATCCATTGCGTGTCTTCGCTTGATGGAGTTTCGCCACAGGCGGAAACCGCAAAGACGAGCAGAGCGAACCAAACAGCTTTCATTGGCGGATTCTCCGGTTGGGCAAAGCCGAATCGCGATCGAATACGATCTGACACTCGGGCAAAGCGGTTTTGAGCGCCAGCATGGCGTTTTCCGTGACCAGCGTGTGATAGATGTTGAGGGCGCGCAGCTCGGTCATAGAGCGCAAAGTTTGGGCGCCCTGATCGGTAATGCTGGTGGCATCGAGGCTCAACTCACGCAACCGGGAAAGGTCCTTGAGAAACACCACAGCCTGATCGTCGAGCGTCAGGTAATCGAGCTTGGCGACGCGTAAGTTCTTCAGCGCGGCGAGTGAGGCGATGCCCTCGTCATTGCGCGTGCGCGTGGATCAGTTCCAGGCGCTGCAGTTGCTCGAGAGGTTTCAAGGCCGCCAGGCCGGCGTTGCCGATGCTGGTGTAGTTCAGATAAAGCTCGCGCAAGTTGGTGATGGGCGGCGATTTGTTTGAGGCCGGCGTCGGTGATTTCGGTGCTGCTGAGATCCAGACTTTCAAGATTCGGTGAGTTTGGCGAGCCCGCCTAAGCCGGCGTCGGTGATGTCGAGAAAGCGCAGCCGCAAAGTGCGCAGGCCGGTGAGCAGGGCGATGTCATTGAAACCGCGATCGGCGACATGGGAGCCGGAAAGATCGAGATCGCGCAATGCCGTTAGGCCTTTTAATTGCGCCAGCCCGTCCCGTCCACCAGCGTCCCGGCGACATTGAGAGTTTCCAGGTGGCTTAATGCCGCAAGCTTCGCGAGGCCTGTTGACGAGACGGTGGTGTTGCTTAAATTGAGTTCGCGAAGACCCGTAAGCCGCTGCACGGAGTTTAGGCCCAGATCGGAGACTTGCGTTACCTGGATATCGAGTTTTTGAAGGTCATGGAGATTTTCGAGAAAGGCCAGCTGCGCATCGCTTAAGGAGGTGGAAGCCAGGTTAACGGATGTAAGTTGGCCATCCACCAGGTCAGCGCTTCCGCCCATCAGGCGAACCCACTTGGCAATGGCCTGAGGAGAAGAATCGGCGGGCTTCGCGGCTCCCTCGCGCGGCGTTTTGGAGAGAGCGGCTCCATCGAAACGGACCTTGATTTCGGGCAGAGCGGCGCGAAGCGCTTCCACGCCATTGTTAGTGACGCGGCTGTAGCGGACATCCACGTCGGTGAGGTTTTTCAAAGAATGCAGGCTGGCCAGGCCGGAGTTGGTCACCAGCGTCCGGTAGAGGTTCAAAACCTCCAGCGATTTCATGCCGGCCAGGATATCCATGGATTCATCGGGCACCTGCGCGCCCAGCAGATTCAAGCTGCGAAGCGATTTCAGGTTCTTGAGATGCTCAATGCCGCGGCCGGTGATGCGGGTCCCGGAGAGGTCGAGTTCTTCGAGGTCGGTTAGACCCTTCAGATATTCTTGAGGCCATCGTCGGTGATCAGCGTGTTTCGCAAAAGGAGATGTTTCAGGTTCTTTAGCCCGGCGATCGAAGCCAGGCCTTCGTCGGTGAAGGGATTGTCGCTGAGATCGAGGTCGCGCAATTCCGAGAATGCCGACAACTTGGGTTTCGCGAGCTCGCACTGCGCGCAGCGAAATTGCTTGAGACCACGCCAGGGAGTCAGCTTGTCGATGTCTTTGTCGTCGACATCGAATATTCGAATTGAAATGCCAGCTGAAGGCCAGACGCTCCACCGATGTCAGCGAGGCCAGGGCTTCAAACACACCGGTTTTGTCTTCGTTGCCGGCGCCCGGGTTCCAGATGCGGCCCGGCAGATAGAGCTGTCGCAGATGGGTGAGCCCTTCGAGTTTGCGGAGTTCCACCGGGTGCATGACCGTGGCAGTAAGGTCGATGGAAGCAATATGGAAGTCGCCGGCCGGCAATAGGGAGAGATCGCGGATGGGCGCGTTTGAGCCTTCGAGGATCAGACTGCCTTCCCAACGGAGCACCCACTCCGCGACTTCGCGTTCAGTGGCGGCCTGAGCGGCTGACTGCAAAAAGGAGGAGGGCCGCAATGAGCTGACGCATCTTTTCTTATTCTACAGCCGCGGATGTTATTCTACATGACAGAGCGGCGCGGATGGTGAAAGAGACCGACGCCGATGGAGACTTTTCGTGTTTAACCGGACGATGGTGTTGTTTTTGGCGGGCGGCGTTCTGTGGGCGCAGAGCGGCGATTTCCGGACCACGCTTTATCCCGATTCTCGAAAAGGCGAACTGCCGGGCCTGCCACAATGCCGATGGCGTGGCGTCGGCCACGCGGCTGCATTTTCCCGAAGCCGATGCGGATGCCGATAAGATCGCCGCGTTTGGGAATTCGCTGGTTATTTTGGTGGACCGGCAGAATCCGGACGCGTCGCTTTTACTGCGGAAGCCGACCGCGCGCATTCCGCATACCGGCGGCGAGCGGATTAAGCAGAACAGTCCGGAAGAAGCGGTATTGAAGGCGTGGATCGCCAAGTTGGCGCAATTATCGGGCGTAGAGCTGGCGACGGCGCTGAAGTATCGGGAGCTGGAAAGCGAGGGCGGGGCTGCGGCTGAAGATGCCGAACTGCGGCGCTTGACGAACAGCCAATACAACCACACCGTGCGCGATTTACTGGGCGACCAAACCGCGCCGGCGGCGAATTTCCCTCCGGAGGATTTCGTCAACGGATTCCTGAACCAATCCCGCGGGCAGAGCCTTTCGCCGCTGCTTGATGGAAGCTTATAGCAACGCCGCGGAGAAGCTGGCGCGATCGGCCTTTCGCGGCGGCGATACGCATGGGCTGATTGCCTGCAAACCGTCGCCTGAGTGCGGAAAACGGTTCGTGCGGGAATTCGGAAGGAAAGCATTCCGGCGTCCGCTGGCGCCCGTGGAGCAGCAGCGCTACGAAGCACTGCTGGCAAAGGAGCCGGATTTCCTGAAGGGCGCGCAGCTGGTGGTGGAGGCGATGCTGCAATCGCCAAACTTCCTGTTTTGGATGAATCTGCCTTCCGATCCGAAATTGAAGGCGTGGGCCACGGCCAGCCGGCTTTCGTATTCGGTGTGGGACACCATGCCCGATGCCGAGCTCTTCGCCGCCGCTGAGCAGTGGCGAACTGGCCACGCGGGCGGGCGTGGAGAAGCAGGTGCGGCGCATGCTGGCGGACCCGCGGGCTCACGAATCGCTGGATGAGTTTGTCAGCCAATGGCTGCGATTCGACCGGCTGACCACGGCCAGTAAGGACCGGCGCAAGTTCCCGTACTTTACGCGCGAAACGGCCAACGCCATGATCACGGAGGCGCGCACGTTTGTCTCCGACCTGGTATGGAACGATGGTAACTTCATGGATCTTTTTACGGCCAACTACGGCTACGTCAGCCCGGAACTGGCGCGCATTTATGGCGTACCGGCCCCTGCCAGGGATTTCGATCGGGTGCCGTTTCCGGCGGGCTCGGAACGGGCGGGAATTTTAGGGCAAGGATTGTTTCTGGCGCTGACGGCGAAGCCGGACGATTCATCGCCCACCGCGCGGGGCCTTTTTGTGCGGGAGCAGTTCCTGTGCCAGCACGTGCCGGATCCGCCGCCGGGCGTGAACACCAATCTACCGCCGGTGACGCAGGCCAAGCCGCAGACCAATCGCGAGCGAATGTCGGAACACACCACCAGCGCCTCATGCGCCACCTGCCACAAGCTGATGGATGCCGTGGGATTCGGGCTGGAGAAGTTCGACGCGGTGGGGGCTCGAAGAGAGCAGATGGTGCTGGAGTTCCGCAAGAAATCGGATGAGGACGAAGACGAAGATGGAAAACATCCCATTCCGAAGACCATCATCACGCTGCCGCTGAATACCACTGCCTATGTGGCCGGAATTCCGAACTCGGAGTTTTCGTCGCCGCAGCAGCTGGGTGCGGTGCTGGCGAAGAGTTCGCAATGCCAGGAGTGCATGGTGCAAGCAGTATTTCCGGTTTCAGGCGGGAAGAAGCGATACGGCGGCAGACCGGCCGCTGATCCGGTTCGTCACCGAGGACTTTCGCAATTCAGGGTTCCGCTTCAAAGTGTTAATATTGTCAATAGTGCTGGGGCAGAGAATTTCCCCAGGAGAAGCAGAGGCTGGATGTCGCAAATAATCACCAGTCGCGTTAGAACGTCGCGCAGGGCGCTGCTGAAAGGAATCACGGCCGCCGGAGCGCGGATCGTGGTTGGCATTCCGCCACTGGTCTCGATGTTCAATTCTGCCGGGACCGCTTATGCGGCAGTCGTCACCGGCAAGTGCCAAGCTGGTGGAAAAGCCCATTGAAACCCGTTTTGTTCTGTGGTTCAACGGGAACGGCATTCCGGAGCGCTATTGGATTCCCACCGAAGTAGGAAGCGACTACGAGCTGACGCCATGCCTGGCTCCGTTGGCCGCCTGGCGCAAGGACGTTCACGTGTTGAGCGGCGTGGACAACGCAGCCGCCAGCGGCAAAGGGAACGGCCATACGAACTCCATGAGCGGCTTGATGACCGGCCTGGATTTCACCGGCCGCGGACCCAGCGGGCCGTCCATTGACCAGATTATTGCAGCGAAGATCGGCGGAGATTCGCGCTTCCGCTCGCTGCAGATTGGCGTGGCTCAGGAATCTTTCGGCGAGAGCATGCAGCGCAACATGAGTTGGGCGGGATACGAGCGGGCGCTGCCGCCAGAGATGATTCCGCACCGGCTGTTTGACCGCTTGTTCGGCGCGCGCGAAGAGGGCTGGGTAAACCGGAAGCGCAGCATTCTGGATGCTGTGCGGGCGGATGCTACGACGCTGGAGAAGTCGCTGCCGACGGACGACAAGGCGCGCGTGGACGAGCATTTGTCGAGCATCCGGGATTTGGAACGCTCCATTGCCGGACTTGCCTCCGCAGTACGCACGGGTTGATCCGCCGGACTTCGACGGCGATATGAAGGATTGGCCGCGAATCGCGAAATTGCAGAGCGACTTGCTGGTGCAGGCGCTCGGAGATGCGCCAGACGCGCGTGGCTTCCTATATGTTGACGAAATGCCAGAGCCTGACGCGGTTCCCGTGGCTTGGCTATACGTCGGCGCGCCATCATGACTACACGCACTCGCCGGACAAGAGTTCCGGCGCGGACGGAACTGACGGCATCCACGTACTGCGCGACATTTGCCGCTGGCACGTGGAGGAGTTCGCGTATCTTGTCGCCAAGCTGGAATCGGTTCCCGAAGGCGATGGCACGCTGTTCGATAACACCAGCCTGATTTACGTCCACGAACATGCCGAAGCCAATCCGCATAAGAACAGCGGCCTGGCGATGCTGGTGGCCGGAGGAAGCAAGCGGCTGGCCAAAGGTTCCCACACGCCCATCACCGGAACGGTGGCAGATGTATACGTGACGGTGGCCGATGAAGTGGTAGGCGCTGGAATCGGCAAGTTCCCGACGGCGACGAAGAAAATCGGCGCGCTGCTGACCTAAGACACGCGGTTCGATCCGTAGGTTGGCCTCGCACAGCGGCCAACCGTCTCCTGCCGAAGATCACTCCACAGGCAAGAGCTTCACGATTTCACGCATTTCTATAGGTTAAGACATGACCGCAAGCTGAGGCATTTCGTCCCACGTGCGACCTTCCAGTTCCCGTCCCGTCCTCTTCTTCTGAACGCCGCCCCATTGCTTAAAAAAGAACGCTACTCCGGCGCGAACGCATTGATTGCGTATGTCGGTTACCCATGAAGGGTCGATAGGCCGCGCTCCTGGTCCAGATTCGCCCCCGACAATGGCCCAGTGCATTCCCTGAAGATTCAGCTTGTGAAGGGGACCAAGGAGTGGCTCGAGTGACAGAAATTTCACGTGGGCGCTCGTATTCCTTAGGTCGTCAATTCGCGCGACATAGTCCTGGTTCTCGACGCTGACGCCCATCCAAATGTGGGGCGCCCATTCCAGCCGGGGACTAAGTTCAAGGAGCCGCCCAGATCGCTTCGTCAAAACCTGATACTGATGCCAATGCGCCTTCCGCATCACTGCAAAGACCTCTTGGATGTAGGAGAATGGAACATCGGGGTGAAACAGGTCACTCATTGAATTGACGAAAATTCGTTTCGGCGCTTTCCACTTCAATGGCAACTCGAGCATGCGTGGCTGGAGGGTCGTCTCGAATCCGTTCCGATAGTTTGCCTGACCCATCATCCTGAGCCGTTTGGCCATCCTCTCGGCATAGCAATGTTTACAGCCCGGGCTGATCTTCGTACATCCGGTTACCGGGTTCCAAGTAACGTCGGTCCACTCGATGGTTGACTGTGCCATTATCGTTTTTCTCTCGATGGAAATGTCGCCAGGACATTGTCACCGAATGAATCTTTCCTGCGCTTGGATTTGGGTGGGTTGCACGAGATCGATTTGCTCTCCTCCAGGTTTTTCAGGGCGTCCTTGTAGTTTTTCGCGATGAAGCGACGCCCGACGTTATGCTTCTCGTAGATATTCGTCATCGATAGCGTCTGTCCAGCAAACTGCTCGAGCAACATCTCCTCAAGGTCGTCCAAAGGGCGGTTCAGTTCGAATAGGAGCGAAAACCGCTTGTCAGCGGGACTGTATTGGAAGCTCGGAACACCCTGTTCGTGCAATGAACTCTCAGTCGCCATGATTTCCTTCATGATTCGGTAGCCAAGTGGATGCTTGCTCACAAAGATCAAATGGTGGCTAGTTCGAGTGCCGCTGTCGTTCCGAAAACCGAAAGGCAGAACGAATCAGCCTTGGTTTGCGCCAAGCGCGTCGCAAAGCTCCTCAACAATGTAACTCTCCCGGTCGGCTGGTGAAAGTATCTCCAGATTCCGCCGCAGGGTGTCGGCCCGGCCCTCGCCGAATAGAGCTGCCATGTGTTCGCGAACCACGGGGTTATTCAAACCCATGTTGATGCGATTGTAATTGAAGAAAAAGATGCAGTCGCATCCCCAATTCTTCAATACGGAGTTGACGAGTTGAAGCGACAAGCCTTTGTACCCCCACGGGTCAACGAAAAACAGCGTTGGAACGAGCTCAACTGAAGAAAACTCCTTCACCATCTCGGACCCGACTTCTTTATTCCTCACCTCGGGCTTGAACTTGAGTTTTTCAATCTCAGGAATCGCGTCGATTGCCGTCTGAAGCGCTCGGGCGTTGTTGCCGTCCTTGTCGTTGAAAACCGTGACGAGCATCTGGCTCATCTTCTGGTCTTGAATTGCTTTTTCCAGGATAATCAGGGGTGTCGATTTGGTACCGTCCTCGTAGCGGCCTGGTCCCGCGAACAGGTCGAGGTATGCGATCTTGTTGTCTCTGGCTTGCGGCATGATGACCTTTGACCAGCTCCAGAAATATTTGGAAACTATGGCCGTTTTCACTGCGGACTGCTCCCGCGACTCCCCGAAGAACTTGTCCATCGCCATACAAGCTTTAGTTCAGTTACAAGGATATTATCTATTTGTTTCAGGGTAGCAGCTTCGCCATTTACTCGCTAGGGCAAATTCCCGACGGCGACGAAGAAAATCGGCGCGCTGCTTACCTAGAATTTCCTTCTTACTTTCTCAACTGCTGGACGAAGAAGTCCGCCATCATGTGGTTGGCCTCAATGGCCTCAGGCAGTGTGGAGTCGTACCAGAACGCATGTGGCAAGGCGTCAAACACCACCAGGCGCGCATCGATCCCAGCGTTCAGATAGGCGCGATGCAGGTTTACGGTGCCGGATAGAAGCAAATCGCGGCCGCTGGTGATGAACAGAGTCGGCGGCAATCCATGCAGGTCGCTGAAGATGGGCGAGAGCACCGGATCGCGTGGGTCGGTGCCGGCTATGTACTCCCGGTCGCGAGTTGCCGGCTCCGGCGGATCCAGATGTCCTGAAAAACCGTGCAAGGAATAGATGGCTTCCGAATCGCCGTGCCGGGCAAAGTCACCCAAGCCGCTGAAGATGCCGAGAGCAGCAGGCAGCGGCAGGCCCAATTGCTTCAGGCGAGCGGCCACTTGCGCGGTGAGAACGGCCCCGGCCGAGGTTCCATAGATCACGATGTGACTGGGCTGGTAGGTTTTTAGCAAGTCCTTGTAGACGGCCACCGCATCATCCACAGCCGCGGGAAACGGATGCTCGGGCGCCAGGCGATACAGCACGGCCACCACTTTGATCTTGCTGTAGCCTGCGATCGGAATTGATTCCGTATAGGATCCGGAATCCGAGTTGAAGCCGCCGCCATGCAGGTTGAGCAGCACCTTGTCGCGGTTGGCATCGGGCAGCCCTTCGGGCGTAACAATGCGCACCGGAACTCCGGCGATCTTGTCTTCCACCAGTTGATTGGGGCAGAGGCGGCTCCATTCCACGCGCGCCCGCGCGGTGTAGGCATCGGTACCTTTTCGGCGATCGGCCAGCGACTGTGGTGGTCCCTGGTCCGGCTCGGGCCGGCTGAGGCGGCGCTGCGCCTCGGCACTGATGGTCTCGGGAACCGGTACCACGCGCGTGACGTGCGCGGTTCCCTGGGCGTCGATGTAACTGGTATCGCGCTTGGGAGCCTGGGCCGCGGTGGTTGGCTGAGGTTGTTGTGCTTCGACGGTGGCCGAGGCTAACAACAGCGCGAGTGTTGTGGAATGGGTTAAGAGCTTCATGGAAATTGAACTCCTATTGTGGCGCGAAGTGGGGCAGGATGCCATCCTGCGCTGCGGTTGGATACCGCCGCAGTGGGCCGATTGGCAATCGGCCGCAGCTTAACAAGCTGCCCCACTTAGCGGGGCAGGGGCTGCCATGCGGGAGTGCCGTCCTCCCATTGGTTATCGGTAAGTTGCTCGACGCCTGTGCCGTCGTAGCGCATCACAAAAATTTCGCCATAGGGCTGCGGAGCGTCTGTATAAACCACTTCATCCTTGAAACCCATCCTCGAACTGGCGAACACGATGTACTCGCCATCGGGCGACCACGCCATGTGCGCGTCGTTGCCCAGCGTGAAGGTAAGGCGCTTCAATCCTGAACCATCAGGCTTGACCGTGTGGACCTCATAAGCGCCGTCCACTAAACGCGAGAACATGATCAGATCGCCGCGCGGCGACCACAGTGGGAAATTATCGTATTCCGCGGTGAGCGTGGTCACCGCGTGCGTTTCGATATTCATGATGCGCAGCCCGTATCCATCCTTTTCGAAGGTCCGGTACACGATTCGCTTGCCGTCCGGCGCGAATGAAGGGAACGCATTGTTAGCCAAGCCTACAGTGAGTTCGCGAAATCCTGTCCCGTCGGCGTTGACGATGGCCACCTGGGCGCCGTCCTCAACGCGATCGATGGGTTTGAGAAATTGCGAGTGGAAGTCGTTGAAGAACGCCGCGAATCCACCGATGCCGAAGACGATGCGCCTGCCGTCGGGCGACCAGGCGCCGGGCAGCACGTTCCGGCTTTTGTCTTGATAGACCACTTTGGATATTCCGGTGGACACCGTAGTCACGCTGAGAGCAGCAACCTTTCCGGCCGTCGCCAGCCCAACGTACTCGTTTCCGGAAGGGCTGAACGCTGGCTGGAATCCCGCCTGAAATAACTGGTAATTCGGATTGCGGCTGAATGAGCTGCGCCAGGCCGGCCGCGGCACCGTGGTGCGTTTGGCAAAGACCACTTGGGTTCCATCGGGCGACCAGGATGCCGCACGGATGGCGCCACGCGGTCCACGGCGGCCGCTCGAATAGTAGATACCCGCGTCATCGGTATCCTTCCTGATGAATCCGATCTCATCCCCGGCCAGCGGAGACGGATTTATTTTCACGCCCGGCAAAGCGGGCAAATCAGTTGACGTTCCCGTGGCAGTTTCGATGGATACCAGGCGCGTGTCGTTTCCAGGCTCAGGAGCCGCTCTCCGATTCGCCAGCGTCTGCTCGCCGGTCATGCAATACGCGATGACGCGGCTCGGGCCTTTCCATTTCGGACTGCCGCAGAAATCTCCGCTGTTCGAGATCTTGTTCAGCCCGGAGCCATCGGGGCGAATAATGTAAATATCCGCCAACTGCAGCCGCTCCCAGCGGCCATGAGCGAAAGGCATGGAGTTGCCGCGAACCGAGGAGAATGCGATCCAACTCCCGTCAGGCGACCATGCCGGACGAAAATCGCCGGTCTTTCCGGTGGTGAGCGCCTGGATGTGCAGCGTGGCCAAGTCCATGGTCCAGAGATTGGCCATGCCGCCCGCGCGCGTGCTGACGAACACCAATTGTTTGCTGTCGGGGGAGAATGCCGCTTGATCGTCGTAGGCCGGGTTCGTGGTGAGCGGCGTGATTCCGCTGCCGTCGGGATTTACACGAAACAGATCCGCCGATCCGTTGCGGTCAGACGTGAAAACGATTGATTTCCCGTCGGGAGCCCAGACTGGATCGTAATCCGTATCTTTGTTTCGGAGAAGCGGGCGCTCGTTGCTACCGTCGGATTCGGCAACGAAGAGCTCCAACTGGCCTTGCTGCGGAAATACGCGGGTAAATCCGATTCTCCGGGGCGCGGGTGTTTGAGCCCACAGCACCGCGACTGCCGCCGAGATGACGATCGGGAAGCGCATGAGCGATTCTAGCACCCTTTATCAAGCCTCAAAGCCGCGCTGAGTGGTCGGATATTTCTCAGAAAATGCCTGGCTACCAAGCCGCGGGTGGGGCCGTGCGGTCGACCATCACTTCCTCGCGACCGTTTGGCAAGCGCCTGCCAATCGAACGGCGTCGACGAAACCAAGACACCGGCTCCGTTGAAGACGCCGGTTGGCAGGCGCCTGCCCCACTGGAGCCAACGTGGGGCAGGCGCTTCCGCCGCACTTACTGATGAACCAGCATCTCGAAGTGGGCATGCCGATGCTGGATAGCGTTCCGAAGGAGGAGATGGTGATCGTGCCCGTGTAGGGACCTCGAGCTCATCCGACGGATTTAATTTTTCACGGCGATCGGGGCCTTCAGCGACGCCGGCATCCGGTAATATCGATTGGCAGGCGAAGGACTACCTGAAAAACCAGGTTAATGAGCAGGTGGAAGTGGTCTCCTTGATCGGCGATATCGCACTGGACAAGGGCGAGCCCAAGGGCACGCCCGGTGGGGCCGGAAAGAGGAACGGCGCTGCGATGGGAGGGCATCTTCTTGAAGCGCATGTGCCGCAGACGCTGAAGGAAGGGCTCTGACAGCATCGCCGAGCCATCTGCCTTACTACGATTGGGATGGAACGAATTTCGCGCGCTCGAAACCGCGTTGCGCCTCCGGACTCTTCATGAACGTTTTCCAAACGAAACCCGTGCGAAGATTCTCGGCCATCAACATGCTGATTCCTGTATCAATGCCGATCACGTCGGTGTCGTACCATTTTGTCAGCGGATTGAACGCATTCACGAATCCGTAGCGGCTCCAGGCCTGGCCGTAGCGGTTCCTGATGTTTTTGAGAACCTTCAGACACGGCTGCGGCATGAAGGCAAGTGAGCCGGCCGCGGCGCTGGGGACGATGCTTCCATCAATGGGGCCGGTCTCCGGAGGGCCGCCCCAGACTACATAGCCGTTCTTCGAGTCCGATGCCGTGACGCCCCACAAATCGTCGCTATAATCCGGAAATTGGTGGGACAGCTCTAAACAGAATCGCCGGTGAACTTCCGTCGCGGTGACGGAGTTCTGGAAGTAATCGGCATAGCGGTCCCGCTTGCCGCGGAAATCGAACCAGGCCTGGGAGTACTGATGTACAAACAACGGCGCAAACGATCCGATGTAGCGAAGCCCGTCATATTCGAAAGTGGTGCGGTTCCAGGCATTCCACGTTTCCGCCGGTAAGGGATGAGACCGCGATCCCAAACCGAGCAGGTACAGCATCATCTGTTCGCTATAGAAATCCCATCGATAGGGCAGGAATCCGGTTTCAGGCGTCCAGCCGTGGGGTAGCCGGGAGGTATCCTCGGAAAGCCAGGTCCAATCGACGTTGGCGAGTAACTGGTCGGCTAGCCGGCTGATTTCGAGATAGCGGAAATGCTCGCGGCAGGTCAGCACTCCGCAGAGCAGAATGGCAGTGTCGATAGAAGACACCTCGGCGTCCCACATGCGCTCGCCGGTGACGACGTTGGCCCAATGGAAAAAAAATCCGCGATGGGTGGGCATTTTTTTCGACAAGAAGCGCAGCGTAATGAGCACGCGGTCGCGGGCGTCCTCAAGAGAAATCCAGCCGCGCTGCTGGGCGATGCAAAGCGCCGTGAGGCCGAAGCCGGTGGCCGCGATGCTGCCAACGATGGTGGAGTCTCCCTGGCGCGTGTTACAACGATCTTTAACCAAGCCGGTTTCCGGATGGGCCTGCTCCCAGAAAAAGAGGTGGTTGGCCTTTTCCATGGCATCCAGGAAGAGATCGTCCTGCTGCGAGATAGGAGCTTGCGCCGGAGCCGGCTGTGGAGCAGCGCGCTTCATATCCGCGGCCGCGAACGGCTGGGCTGCTCCAGCGAGCAAAGCCCGTAGCAATGTTCTGCGAGATTGTGGACGCAAAGCGATAGGTTCCGCGCTCACCATTATCTAATGGAAGGAGGATTAGCTGAGACCGGTATGCGGAAGAAAACGATTTGGGTGCTCGGTTCGCTGGCGGCAATTGCCTGTGCCGCGCTTTTCCTTCACAGAGTCTACTGGCGTAGGATTTCGGTGGTAGGCGTGACCCTGTCGAATGATCCCGATGCCAGGAAACAAGCGCCGATTTCAGGCGTTGAGATCACCGCGACGGTCGGCGGAACCGAGGTGCGGACGAAATCCGGCGCCGCTGGCGGCTTCACGATCATCCTGCCGGAACGAGCTTGGCGCAGCGAGAATATCGAGCTGCAGTTCCGGCATGCGGGCTACCAACCGTTTAGCATCCGGCAACCGCTGCGCGATCAGATTTGGGTGATTCGAATGTCGGCGATCGGCGCGGGCGGCGCTCTCGAAACATTGGGCGGTGTCACCACGCTGAAAGATGTCCGCTTGAGATATTCCACCCAGGCAGCCACTACCATCAGCGTTGGGAGTATCGCGAAGACATTTGAAGTGGTTAACCAGGCAAACGTTCCCTGCCCTCCCAACACGTTATGTTCGCCGGACAAGAAATGGCGGGCATCGAACGGTGGGCTGACACTGGACGCCGGGGATGGCCACCGGTTTCGGAATGTGCGAATCTCCTGCATCGCGGGGCCGTGCCCGTTCACGCGAGTGGAGTCGAATCAACTTTTAAATGAGGGCCGAATCATCAAGATCGCGGTGAGGAATTGGTCTGACACCGTGACCTTTCTAGTGGAGGCTGAAGTGGTTCAAACGCTGGTGGCGGACTCAATCCGCAACGCGTATCCCGCAATCTTCGGCCGGGAGTTGAGCTTTACGCTGCCGGCTACGGCGGAAGGCCCGAGCATTGAGGCAAACACAAACGGAACGGATATCGTTTATCCACTGGGGCCGCAACTCAATTTGTCCTGGGCGGTCTGCCATCTGCAAGTAGGAGCGGACAAGACCAAACTGTTCCGGTGTGAGCTGAAGCCGGGATATCAGTTTCAGTAAGGCGGCCGCCGGGCTGCAGAGTCGACCTGCGGTGCCAACGGTCCGACACCAAGCCTCTCGACAACGCCGGCTGACCACAACCGTTTACGCTAAGCCGCTTACATCAGGGCGCTTCAGCGCTTCAGAGCGAGTGGCAAAAACTGGTTCGAAGCGTGCAATCAACCCAGAAATCATGACCACAGTCAACGCACAGACGAAACCCGCACAAATTCGCATAACCCGGCGCTCGCCCGCCTATTGGCGTGTCACCATCGACAATCCGCCGATCAACGTAATGGGGCCGGAAATGGTCCGGCAGTTCCAGGCTGCGATCGACGCTATCGAGGCCGACGAGCAGCTCAGGGTGGTGGTCTTCGACAGCGCGGTGGACGACTACTTCCTGAATCACTCCGATTTTCTGGCCAAGCTCGAGGACCTGACCTCAATGCCGGCCGGTCCCACCGGGCTGCCGCCCTGGCCGGACTTTCTGGTGCGGCTGACCCGCGCGCCAGTCGCTTCCATCGCTCTCATCCGCGGCCGGGCCACAGGCAACGGCAGCGAGATTACGCTCGCCTGCGACATGAGTTTCGCCAGCCGGGAAAAAGCCATCATCTCGCAATGGGAGGTGGGCGTGGGGATGGTCGCTGGCGGCGGCCCCATGGCCCGGTTGCCCCATCTTATCGGCCGGAACCGCGCCCTGGAGGTGCTCTTGAGCTCGGACGACATCCGGGCTGAGCAGGCCGAGGCCTATGGCTATGTGAACCGCGCGCTGCCCGACGCCGAGCTAGACGCTTTCGTAGAGGCGCTGGCCACACGGATCGCCAAGTTCGACAAATGGGCGATCGCCAATACCAAGCGCCTGGTAAACACCAGCCTGCCGCCGGACGTCGAACTCGGCGCCGGCTGGGATGCCTGCATTGCCTCGCTCGGGCGGCCCGCCGCCCAGGACGGAATCAAGGCGCTGATGGCGCGCGGATTCCACAAGCCGGGGGACGTCGAAAACCGCCTGGGATACTACCTGGGCCAAATCTCGCGCTAGCGCGCGCCTTGCGAATCGTACATCCGGAACACCCGGTCGCGCCGATAACCTTGCCCTACTTAATCAGTGGAATGCTACCACTTTCCGTTGTGAGCGCCCGCATCGACGTGCAACACCTCTCCGGTGACATGACGAGCTTCCATCAGATAAACGATCGCGTCGACAATGTCGGCAACATCGGGTATCTCGCCCATCGGCGAAAGGCTCTTCAGGTAGTCGCTCGAATCTTTAGCGTACAGAGGCGAATTCACGACTCCCGGAGCAACGGCGTTGAACCGTATACCTTCCTTCGCGTACTCCATGGCCAGGCTCCGCGTGATGGCCTCGAGGCCCCCTTTGGTGCACATAGAGAGCGAAGCGTTAATGCCCGCGATGGGATGCTCAACCATTGCGCTGCTCACACAGGTTACGCTCCCACCACTTTTTTGTATCAGCATTTGCTTGACCGCAAGCTGCGTGATATTGATATAACCCCGCAGGTTTGTGGCTGACAGCTTTTCGAAATCCTCTAACGTGAATTCCAAAAACGGTTTCGCGATATAGGTGCCGGCGTTATTGACGACACCATCTATTGAGCCGAAAGTTTGCATCGCCATCGAAGCGATCTCGCGGGCGGTGGCAGGTTCGCCGATGTCACCTGGTACCGCGGCCACGCGGTCCGTCGCAGCGAAGGTGGACGCTGTGATGTTGAGCGAGTTAGCGACTACGTTATAACCACGCTCTATAAAGGCGTTGGTAACGCCGGCGCCAATTCCTCGCGCCGCACCGGTCACGATTATGGTCTTGCGTTTTGTCTGCATGTTTTCCGCCAGCGCGGCCTGTATGACTTGCTAGTTCAGGAGCGATTCCCAGTTGGCCGGCACCCTTCCGGCAGGCCCGGGTACGGGCTGACTTTCAGGATGCGCGTGCGGCGGAAGCAATTCCACACCTTTCACCATTCCCTGCGTGTCGTAATCGTAGAACCAATGCTCGCCGGGCTCAAAGCTGGCTATGATCGGATGCCCCGTCGCCGCCGCATGCTTTGATGCATGCTGACTCGGAGAACTGTCACAACATCCGATGTGCCCACACTCCGCACACCTGCGGAGATGAAGCCACCAACCCTTAGGTGACGCCAGGCATTCCACACAGCCATCGCCACTTGGTTTCGAAGCGGGATTCATTCCGCGGCGTTCTTTGTTCATTACGATTTTTCCTCCGGGAAAGAGTTCATGGCACCAGCAAGATCTTCCCAATGCCGCCCTTTTCCGCCGTTGCTTGAGCCTGGGCCGCCTCGCTGAGCGGCAGTTTCCGGCTGATCGGGATCACCAGCTTGCCATCTCGCACTGCTTCGGCCATGAACTCCAGCGTCTTCCTGTCGAATTTCGAGAATACGAACTCGGCCTTTACAGACGGGAACTTCGCGGCGTTCTGCGGCGCACCGTCAACGGAAGCAAAAACTCCTCCTGGCTTGACCTTGGCGATCAGCTTCTCCGCGGTTCTTCCGCCCACCGTATCCGCAATCGCATCGAGCGGCGGAAGATTGGCAATCGCGGTGTCGTCGTCGGTTGCCACTACCTGATTCGCGCCGACAGTCTTGGCTTCATCCATCTGCTTCTTCAAAACGCCCGCGATCACCGTCGCCCCGCGTTGCTTGGCAGTGAATACGGCCGAACGCCCGACATTTCCCACAGCGCCCACTACCATGACCGTCTGCCCCGCTTTGATTCCCGTGGCTGAAAGCAGCTGGTTGCCGGTGACCGTCACCAGCGGCAGCGCCGCGGCCTGGATCAAATCGAGTCCCTGGGGGATCTTCGCCAGGACCGACGCATTCACGACACAAAGTTCGGCGTAAGTATTGTCCGCCATGGCGAACACCTGGTCACCGGCGGAAAAGCCTTCCACTCCCGGCCCGATCTTAACCACAGTCCCCGACATATCCACTCCGATGAGGCTCGGGAAATGCATGGGATAAAAATCCTTCGTTAATCCAGCGCGCCGTTTGTAGTCGATCGGATTCACGCTCGCAGCGGCCACGCGCACCAGCACCTGGCCCGGACCCGGCACTGGATCGGGATAGTCCTCAAACTTCAGCACTTCCGGCCCGCCATATTGGTGGACCACAATCGCCTTCATATTTCATCTCCCTGTGCGCCGCGGCCGCGAACCGGTCAAGAGATCCCTCTACGATTTTCCGCTCTTTTGAGGATGGATGCCCAGCTGGTGCCACGATGTTTCCGCGAGGTTGACGCCGTAGTGATTTGCGGCTTTCTCTATATTCGCAAAAGCCAAAGCACGGTCGGCATCGGAGACGTCGATGACCTGATCGAATCGCGCCACCGCGTTGCGCACATGTTGTGCGTCGGTGAGTGGTTCTTTACGCTGCTTCGGAAACGCGTAGACGCTGTCTGGCAGGTCACTCTGCGTCGTCAGCTGTCCGTGTTTCTCGTGAGGTTTCCAAGTGGCTTCCGGCATGTCTTTGTTATCCTTTCCTTGCTATTGTAGTTGAGGCAATGGAGCGGCCATTGTTAAATCACTGAAAACTCGCGGCCCCTGGCGACGCTGGATGGTCATGTGTCCGCAATAGGAGTCGATGGTTCGACAGGGGCACCACGCTGCTTCTGTGATGTGACTCGCGCCCCCATGCATGGCCATGAGTGGCGATGCGGCACGCAAAGTGCATGCGCTACGCGCGTGGCGCGAACAATCATGTTTGCCGCGTTCGCACTCGTGCGAACGCCATGGGGCTTGCGCACATCCTGATGGGACGCCTTCTATCAATCAATGTCGGGCTTCCTCGTGACGTTCCCTGGAGAGGCGAGCAAGTCCACACCGCGATTTGGAAGCAGCCGGTGCCGGGCCGGATTGCAGTCCACCGCCTGAATGTGGAAGGCGATGGACAAGGGGATTTGGCCGGGCACGGAGGCGAGCACCGCGCGGTGATGGTCTATCAAATGGACTCTTATCGCTACTGGGAGGCCCAGCTCGGCCGCAAGGATTTTTTGTTCGGACAGTTTGGCGAGAACTTCACCGTAGACGGCCTACCCGATGATGAGGTTTCGATCGGCGATCGCTACCGCATTGGAAGCGCGCTCTTCGAGGTCACTCAACCGCGCGTCACGTGCTATCGGGTGGGGATCAGAATGAATGAGCCGGCAATGGCTGCGCTGCTGGTGTCCCATCACCGGCCCGGCTTCTACTTTCGCGTGCTGGAGGAGGGTGAAGTTGGCGCCGGCGATGAAATCACGAAAGTGGCGGATGGCCCCGAACGCATCACCGTGGCCGACATGGACGCGCTGCTGTATTTGCCCAACCCCTCGCGCGAACAACTGGAAAGCTCATTGCGCGTGCCGGCGCTCAGCCCGGGCTGGCAAACGTCTTTAAAGGCACTTCTACAGCAAAGCCCTTCGGAAGCAGGAAATCCTGGGCTTAAGGCTTCAACCGGGCCCCCGCCGGCGTGGCCCGGCTTTCGGCCGATGCACGTCACCCGGCTGGATCGCGAGACTGCCGACGTGGTCTCGCTGCATCTCGAACAACCCAACGGGGCATCACAGTCCGCAGGTCTCGCAGGGCAGTTTCTGGTATTGCGGTTGCGAACAACACCCAACGGCCCCATGATACTGCGGAACTACTCGATGTCGGACATACCCGGCGCCGGAACTTACCGGGTGAGCGTCAAACGCGAGATGAACGGGGCTGTCAGCTCGTATATTCACGACAGCGTACACGTCGGCGATAGCCTGGAGGCCAGTGCGCCTCGCGGAGCTTTCACTCTGAGGTCCGGTGACGCGCCGGTGGTTTTCCTCAGTGCCGGCATTGGAGCTACACCGGTACTCGCCATGTTGCACTTGCTGGCTGCGGCCGCGTCGCGCCGTGAGATTTGGTGGATCTACGGAGCGCGTAACCGAGCCGAACACCCGTTTGCAAAAGAATCGCGCGGCCTCTTGCAAACGCTGGTAAACAGCCGCAGCCATTTTGTCTATAGCAAGCCCGACTCTGAAGATAAACCCGGCGTGGATTACGACTCCGTTGGGCATGTGGACACTCCGCTGCTCGATCGCCTCGGCGTGGCTCGCCAGGCGGATTTTTACTTGTGCGGCCCACCATCATTCCTCCGCGACCTGACTGCGGGCTTGAAGGTTTGGGGCGTCGATCCCGTACGAATTCATGAGGAGGTGTTTGGGCCGGAGGCGCCGATCACGCCGGGTATTGCGCCAGCACCGCACCCGCCGGTTCACCCTCCCGCGGGAAAACCCGGCACCGGCCCTCACGTTTCGTTTACGCGAAGCGGGCTCACCGTTTCGTGGGATTCCCGGTTCTCCAGCTTGCTGGAACTTGCGGAAGCTTGCGATGTGCCCGTGCAGTGGTCCTGCCGTTCGGGCGTCTGCCATACCTGCGAGTGCGCGCTGATCGGCGGAACTGTCCACTACCAGCCCGATCCGCTGGAGCCTCCAGCCGCCGGGAACTTGTTGATCTGCTGTTCGACGCCGTCGGGCGAAGTTGAAATCGACTTGTAATTGGCCTCTACGCGCGTCAACTGTCGGCCGATAGTCTCCGCCGGCTGCTCCCTCCGTCTTTGGGCGCATTACTCGACCGTCGACGGCTACGCCAAAGCGCATGATTTCGAGCCGGTTCCACCTTTCAGTCACTGAGTGGCCAGTTGGTTCATGAAATGCATCGGGGCAGCCCGTGCATGAGTCAAGTACTCTACTCCTTTCGTGTTTCGCCGGCGTGGCGTCTGAATATGAATCCGTGCGTTCCGTGACCCGCTCTCTGGCCGCGCGGACTTCCGCTGAGGATCAAATGGTGCAATCCTGCCCGGAGGCCAGTCCGATGAAATGGCATCAGGCGCACACAACGTGGTTTTTCGAGACGTTCGTGCTGCGTCCTTTTCTTCCGGATTACAAGCCCTTTTGCGAGGAGTTTCGCTGGCTGTTCAATAGCTACTACAACTCGATTGGCGAGGCGCCCCCGGAAAAGCACCTCCGCGCTGCGTTCTCGCGTCCGTCGCTCGATGAGGTTGTTGCGTTTCGCATGCATGTGGATGAGGCCATGGAGAAGCTCTTCGCAGGCCAAATTGATGAGCAGGCAGCGCGGCGCGTCGTGTTAGGCCTCAACCATGAGCAGCAACACCAGGAATTGATGCTCACCGATATTAAACATGCTTTCTTCTCGAATCCACTGCGTCCGGCGTACGACGCCGCCCCGTTCGCGGGAGCGCGCGAGGTTCCACCGCGTGATTTCATGTGGCATCGCTTCCATGCCGGCGTGACTGAAATTGGCTATCCACTGGATCCGGCCAACTGTCTGGACTTTTGTTTTGACAACGAAGCTCCCCGTCACAAGGTGTACCTGGAGGCCTTCCGGATGGCCAACCGCAGCGTCACCTGCCGGGAGTATCTCGAGTTTATGTCCGACGCCGCATATGTGCGTCCCGAGCTTTGGCTTTCCGAAGGTTGGGAAACGGTGAGGAAACAGGGTGGCAGGCGCCGCTCTATTGGGAACGTGACGCCACCGACAGCACCGGCTGGCGCATCTTCACTCTTCGAGGTTGGCATCCTCTTTCCGCTTTGCTCGACACGCCTGTATGCCACGTGAGTTTTTTTGAGGCCGATGCGTTCGCACGCTGGAGAGGCTGCCGTCTTCCTACCGAAGCGGAGTGGGAGTTCGCGGCCAGCGGCGAACCGATTCATGGGAATTTGCTCGCGACTGGAAGATTGCATCCGGCAATAGCGTCCGGCGACGGCTCGCGGCCATCAGGACGCCCAGACATCGACCAACTCTTCGGGGACTGCTGGGAGTGGACCGCAAGCCCCTACACCGGTTATCCAGGCTATGCGCCCCTTCCCGGCGCCTTGGGTGAATACAACGGCAAGTTTATGTCCGGCCAAATGATTCTGCGTGGAGGGTCCTGCGTCACGCCCGCCAGCCACTTACGCGCAACCTACCGTAATTTCTTTCAAGCGTCGACGCGGTGGCAATTCTCAGGAATACGTTTGGCATCTTAAGGACTCTCAAAATATGAACATCACCACCGATTTTCCGGCATTCGAAACGAAAAGCCTCGTCCCTTTGGACACGCGCGAGGCGCTGATCGATGAGGTTTGGAGCGGCCTGACCAAACATCCGCGATCCCTGGTTCCATGGATGCTCTACGATTCCGAGGGTTCTCGTCTTTTCGAGTGCATCACAACCTTGCCGGAATACTATCCCACGCGAACGGAGCGCGGCATTTTGGCGAACTATGCCCAAGCGATTATCCGATCGACAAGTTCTGACTACTCGCGGCCCCTGCGGCTGCTGGAGTTGGGAGCGGGGACAGCCGCCAAGACCGGCATTTTGCTGGAAGCCGCAACACGCTTGCGAAACGAAGTAACGTACATCCCAGTTGATGTCTCCTCCGATGCGCTGGATGAGGCCTGCGACAGCATCGGTTGCCTGTTGCCCGATGTCGAGCTACAGCCGATGGTGGCGAACTACGTCACTGACCCGCCAAAGCTGGAACGGTTCCAGGGGACTACGCTTGCGATGTACATTGGCTCGAGCATCGGCAACTTCTCGCCGCGGGAGGCTCGCACCATTCTTCGCAATCTGAGGTCTGAACTGAGGGCCGGCGATGCGCTGCTATTAGGTACGGACATGGTGAAAGACGAGGCGACTCTGGTGCGGGCGTACGACGACAGAGATGGCATAACCGCGGCGTTCAATTTGAACATTCTGCATCGCCTCAATCGGGAACTCGGCGCGAACTTCGACACCGGCTTCTTCCGGCATCGGGCGCGCTGGAATCGTGTGGAGTCGCGCATCGAGATGCACCTGGAGAGCACGCGTGATCAGTCTGTAGATATCCCGGCCGCGCAACTTAGCGTTCAATTCGCGGCCTTGGAAACCATCCACACCGAGAACAGCTACAAGTTCACCCGGAATTCGCTCGCCGCTTTGTTGGATGATGCGGGCTTTGCGGTTGAGCAGATGTGGATGGATCCACGACAGTGGTATGCACTCACGTTGGCTGGTCTTCGAATCGGTTGAAGACGCGCGGGTAGCCGGAACCAACAGGCGCCTCGTGGCGCACGCAATCTGCGTGCCGCGTTCACACTCGTGTGAACGCCTAGAGTTCCTGTCAATTAATCCCCTTTTGCACCCTTGTTCCATCCATGGAACGCAGAGAAGTCGCCCGAGTTCCAAGCCTCGCGGAGCCCAGGAGCCTTCAGATCCCAGTCGGGGCGTATTTCGCTGCTTACGACCCGCAGGTCGCGCCAGAGGTCGACAACGGAGGGCCGGCCCCAGAACCAATAGCCGTTATAGATGCTGTGGATGATCAGCCCCGGCTTGAGCACAAGCGTGTGCGGGATCATCGGATTATGCTCCGGGTCGGTATACTCGGCGATGTCCAGGTCCTTTTGAACCGTTCTTTCGGGGTCGGAGAGGAAGGGCCACTGGGCGCCCACCGATGCGCGGAACTCCTGAAGAGTATGGTGGTCATCGGTGGAGATGGTGGCAATCTGGGTGTAGGCCACGGCGATTTTCGGATAAAACGCGGCAAGCTCCAGATGCTGCTGGTGCTCTTTCGGACAGTAGTGGCCGCGCGCCAGCGTCAGGATCAGTGGATCATCGCCCTGCAGTTCGCTCAGCCTGCGCGGTGTGCTGGTGTGATCGGGCAGCTGATAGTCGGGAATAACGCTTCCGGGTACAAGGTCAGGCCGCATGATCATCTCCCCTGTGCAATGAAACCGGGGCTGCCGGTCTTCACTACTTCATTGAACCTTTGTCTGGTCTGAATTCGATTGATTTCGTCGAACGCGTCTTCCGGAAGGGCGGAGATATTGAAATTCTCTCGCGCTCGCGCCGCAGTCCTGGGCGTAGTAAGCAAAGCCGTCCCACGCTGCACTGCCCAGGCCAACAGCACCTGTGCCGGCGTCTTCGCAACTCGTGCGGCAATTGCCGAAATGACCGGATCTTCAAGCGGTCCCGGCCTTATTCCGTGCCCCAAAGGCGCAAAAGCCAAAAACACCATGTCGTTCTGCTTCGAGAATTCCAGAAGCTCCGTTTGCGGCAGATACGGATGGGCTTCCACTTGCACCACGGCCGGTTTGATTCTCGCCGATTCGTAAATAAGCAACAGCTCGCTCCGGCCGATATCAGACAGGCCGATGGCCCGGCATCTGCCACTGTCCACGAGGCTCTCCAGCGCGTGCCATGTCTCGAGTAAAGTTACGCCGCGGTCGTAGAGGATACCACCGCTTTGATCCCGCGGATCCTGGTTGTCCCCCGGTTGAAACGCAAATGGAGTGTGAATGAGATAGAGGTCCAGATAATCGAGCCTAAGTCTCTGGAGGCTCGCTTCGAAAGCCGGTTTGACCCGCTCCGGCCGATGATTGCTGTTCCACAACTTTGTGGTGACAAAGATGTCTCGGCGCGCAATGCCTCCAGCGGCGAGGCCTGTCTGTAAGGCTTCACCCACTTCACGCTCGTTCCGGTATCGTTCCGCACAGTCGAAATGTCGAAATCCAGCTTCCAGTGCGTCTCTGGTGGCGCTTACCGTAGCGGCGGCATCGGGAATCAGGGTGCCGAAGCCGAGTGCGGGCATTTGGCCGGCTCCGTGATTGAGCGGAATCCTTTCCGTCCGAAAATCGAAAGTGTCGATCATGATGTTAATAGTTCGCGGCGGCATGGCACCGGTCATTCACCAACCGCCGCACGGGGCGAACCCGCGAGGGCCGGCGTGTTTCAATTCCAAGTTTTCGCATCTTGTAAATCAGCGTAGTTCGGGGCAATCCCAGCCGATTAGCCGCTCCGCCCTGCCCTCCGATCAGCCAGTCCGTTTGCTTCAGTGTTTCAAGGATATGCTCGCGATCGGCATCGGCAAGGGTGCGTGACCCACTCTCCGGGCTCTGCTTCACCGTCTGCTTGACGTCCAGCGGAAGGCGGAGGACGCGCCCGGGCGAAAACAGCACCGCGCGCTCGATAACGTTCTGTAGCTCGCGAATATTTCCCGGCCAGTCGTGCGCTTTGAGGATCTCCACCACTTCATCAGGAATTAAATCGACGGGCCTGTTGAGGCGGGCGGCAAATTTTGCCACGAAGAACTCGGTGAGCGGCAGTATGTCCTGAACGCGTTCTCGCAACGGAGGCAGGCAAATTGGAATTACGTTCAACCGGTAAAACAAGTCTATCCGAAACAGCTTCTTGCTCACGAGTTGCGCGAGATCCTGGTTGGTGGCCGCCACCACCCGCACGTTCACCCGGACCGTCTGCGTGCCACCCAATCGCTCGAACTCCCGCTCTTGCAGGACGCGTAAGAGTTTGGGCTGAAGTTCCAACGGCATGTCGCCAATCTCGTCCAGAAAGAGCGTGCCTCCATCCGCCATCTGAAATCGTCCGGCGGTTTGCGTACACGCGCCAGTGAAAGCGCCTCGTTCGTGGCCGAACAGTTCGCTCTCCAATAAAGCGCCGGGAATCGCTGCGCAGTTGAGGGCCACAAAACGCTGGTTACGGCGAGGGCCAGCCTCATGAATAGCTCTTGCAATCACTTCTTTTCCGGTACCCGTTTCGCCCTGGATCAAGACAGCGGAGTCCGCCGCTGCAATCATGTCTATCAGGTTCAGCAATGCCCGGAATTTCGGACTGGACCCGATCAAATCGATAGTAGCCACGGCGTTACTCTCCTTTATGCATTTTCTGATAAAAACTATCGCGACCAAGTGCAGTCGCCAAGCACACCCTCATCATAGGGGCGCGGTCGAAGGCTGGCAATTATAGATTTATTTATGCCGTTCCGATTGTGCCGGGTTGACTGGCGAAGACATGAGGACAAAAGGATGAACAAGAGAAATACTGGCTGCTCTCTCAACAGCAAGGTACTTAGCCAGCCTTCGTCAGAACCGCCTGGATTATCTTGAGAAGGTCCGTGGCATCAAAGGGTTTATATAGAACATCAACGGCGCCTTCGGCGATGGCAGTCTGTCGAACTTCGTCATTATGATGCGCCGATATCAGGATCACCGGCAGCTCGGAGCGTTCCACCCGGATGCGGCGTTGCAACTCAATACCATCCATGCCGGACATCCGCACGTCGGTAATCACGCACATCGCTTGCGCGAGCGCCCCCGATTGCAGGAACTCCTCGGCAGATGAGAACACTAGAGGCGCGTATCCAGCTGATTCCAGCAGGCTTTTCATGGACTCTCGAACTCGAAAGTCGTCGTCCACCGCCGCCACGACTGGTGTTACTTCGTTAGCCATCGTGAAGAGTCTTCCCCAGCATCCCCATGATAGTGGCAAGCTCGAAGGGCGCCTATTATAGGTTTATTTAGATCGGTCCGGCGGCTCGGGCGATTCCCAGTTTGTCGGCCATTCTTACCAGCTCCGCCAGAGATTTCGCGGCCATCTTCCGCATGATCTGGCCCCGATGAACGCCGATCGTGATCACGCTGGCGCCAAGGTCCGCGCCGGTCTGTTTGTTGGCGAACCCCGCCACCACGAAGGGAAGAACCTCCCGTTCGCGCGGCGTGAGAAGATTGTAGCGCCTTTGCAATTCGGCCAGTTCCGATCTTTTCTGCCGCGCGATTCGATCTTCATCGATGGCGGCGTGAATCGCTTGAAGCAATTCCTGATCGTCGAAGGGCTTGGAAAGGAACTCAATCGCTCCGGCCTTGATGGCGCGTACCGAAGAAGGGATATCGCCGTGCCCTGAGATGAAGACGATCGGCGGCGTATCTCCGGCTAACAACTGCCGTTGGAGTTCCAGTCCGCTGGTACCCGGAAGCCGCAGATCCAGGACCAGGCAGGTAGGGGCATCCGGTCTTTCGAATTCCAGGAATTCCGCCGCCGAGCCGAAAACAGCCACTCGCAGTCCTACCGAGGAAATGAGGCTGGACAGCGCTTCCCGCACGCGATGGTCGTCATCCACTACCAAGACAACGGGGCTATCGGAGTTCATCACGCTAGGCTCGGACCGGAAGAGTAAAAGAAAAGGTCGTACCGGAGCCCTCGCGGGACGCCGCCCACAGCCGGCCGCGGTGGGCATCGATGATGGAACGGCAAATCACCAATCCCATGCCCATTCCGTTGTCTTTCGTCGTAAAGAAAGCTTCGAAAATTCGGTCTGGATCCTTCATGCCGATGCCCGAATCCCGTACCTCCACCAAAACCGTTTCCGGGTTGGGCCGTTTGGAACAAATGAAGAGTTTCCTGGGGCGATCCACAACCGAGTCCATGGCTTCGATCCCATTGAGAAGCAGGTTGAAGAGCACTTGCTGCAACTGCACGCGATCGCCCGCCACGGGCGCCAAATCCGGACCCAGATCCGTCTCCACGGTGACGCGTCTTCTGGTACTTTCGCCGTTCAGGAGGTGGAGCACCTCGCCGATGACCTCATTCAAGTCGAGCTCGATTTTCTCGACGGCGGCCTGCTTGAAGAGCGTGCGGATGCGCCGCACCACCTCTCCGGCTTCCTTACCGTCGCGAACAATCCTTTCGACGGCTTCACGCGCTTGGACCATACCGGGAGGCTGGGCCGCGAGCCAGCGCAGGCAGGCCTGGCCGTTGGTTACCACCGCGGCCAGAGGCTGGTTAATTTCGTGCGCGATAGCGGCGGCAAATTCGCCAACCGTAGCCGTCTGTATCGCTCGCGACAACCGCGCTTGACTGCTGCGTAGCGCTTCTTCGATATTCTTGCGGTCATCGATATCGATCAATAATCCGTACCAGCGAGCCACTGGACCTTCACTGTCCCGCGCGGCCTGGCCCAGCAGTTGAAACCACCGGTAGACGCCATCGAACCTGCAAAGCCGGCATTGAACTGCGAGTGGCTGGCCGGTTGTAACGGCCCGCGACCATGCCTGCGTGGTCGGCTCCGCATCATCCGGGTGGAGAAGGCTCTTCCAGCCAAGCTGCGACCAAGCGCCGGCGCTGGTGCCGGTGTAGGCCAGTATCCGCTGGTTCAAGTAGTTCAGTTCGCCGTCCGGAGCCGCGCACCAAACCATGCCGGGGATGGTTTCGATGATCAGGCTGAGATCGCGCTCGCTGGCCCGCAGGGCCTCCTCAGCCTGCTTCCGTCCGCTGATGTCGCGGATGAACCCCGTAAACACACGCTGGCCGTTGTTGATGAGTTCCCCGAACGAAACCTCAACGGGAAACTCTTCTCCATTCTTGCGAAGGCCCATCAGCTCGGTGCTTTGCCAGTTTATGTGCCGGCGACCGGTTTCCTGGTAGCGCTTGAGGCCTTTTTCATGCAAGTCGCGCAGGTATTCCGGCATCAATATGGTCAAAGATTCCCCTATCAACTCCGCTGGTTGGTAACCGAAAGTTGCCGTGATAGCGTGATTGGCAAGCAGGATATTCCCTCGGTGGTCGATACTCACCACGGCGTCGCTCGCGGTTTCCACAATCACGCGATGGAATTCTTCTCGAGCTCGAACTTGCGTCTCCAGCCCTTCCAGGATCACCCCGACCTCAACCCGGGTCAGCTCACGCAATCTTGATTCCGCCTTTTCGCGCGCGGCCACCTGCGAATTGAGGTCCTCAATGGTGCTCAGCGCTTGATAGGCCAGGGAGGCGAACTGCCCTAGAACAGTCATGAGCCGAAGATCTTCCGCATCGAACCTGCGGCGGTCACTGTGCATCATTGCCCATATCGCACCGACAGATTTACCTCGGACGTAAAACGGAACCAGTAAGCACTCTTCTGCCGCGGGCGAGACCGGCAGCAAATAGGGGTAACGCCGCTCGAAGTGCCGGAACAGCAAGGCGCAATTACGATCAAGCACGTCTCCGCAGGGACCGAAATCGCGCGGCGTCCCGCCTCCGACGTGCTCTTTCCACATGCCCTTGATGGCCGGCCAATAGAATCGTTGCCCTTCATGGTCCGGCGTGGCGCCGTCCGATGTCAGCAAACTGAGACCTGATGAATCGGCGTCAGTGACACTGAGGATGGTGTCCGCCAATGTTTCAAGCATGGTATGCCGCGACTCGGCTAATGCGCTGGCCAGCGCTACCAGCGCGCCGTTCTCTTTGGCGTGATCGGGCGGGCGCGAAGGGCGCTGCTGTAGCTCCTCAGTGCAGAGGATCGATTCGAGCGAAGCCGCGCCCTCCGGAATAGAACTCGCCGCAGGAACGGCATCGTCAGATGGGAGAGGTTGGGCCACGTTTTTCACTATTTGAGGCGTACTCGCCAGCAAGGCCCGCACACTGGCGGCAGAGACGCCCCGAGCGCAACTACACCATCATTATACGCGTCGGGCGGCTCCAAATGGATGTGGCACAGTGCCCCTGCGGGGCAAACAGTGTCGGTTGCAGTAGAAGGGCGTTCTGCGTTGTAGTATTTTCGATAGCCAATCTCAGAACACTACAGGAGAACGCCATGCAACAGTTTATCGAAAAATATGGCGATCGTATCGTGGGCGTGTTGTCCGGATTCGATCGACTGGTACTGCGAGGTTCACCGCGCAGACTGGATATCAGCTACTGGGACCCAGCCCGGCAGGTGATGGTGGCCAAGGGAATGGAAGAATTCCTGTGGCAGAATGGAGTTCTTTTCAAACATTACGGCGACTACTTGAAGAAGACCAGTGAGCGGGTGAAGAAGGCCTCTACCAGGGCCTTTAGCGAAGCTGGACTGCCGGTCATTTACGTGCGAGAGGCAGGCGTGGACAAGGACGAATATGCGCGGCGGGTGGCTGCTGAGCGGGGCATCCGTACCGGGCCGGTATGTGTGCTGAGCGTGCTGGAGCCGTGTCCGACGTTCGAATATGTGCAGTCGAAAATCGTACGGCGGAAGCGGCCCTGCCATGTGCTTTATCACTATGGACGGGACGAGAGGCTGGGGTGGATGTACGCGCGGATTCAGACCTGGTTCCCCTTCCACATCCAGATCGGCATCAACGGGCGGGAATGGCTAGCCCAGCAGATGCGGCAAGCGGGGTTAGCGTTCCAACAGGAGAAAAACTGCTTTACGCGGATCGCCGATTTTCAACGCGCGCAGGAGTTGCTGAACCAGCAACTGCAAACCGATTGGGTGGCCCTGCTCACAGACTTCGCGCAGCGGCTGAACCCCCTCCACGAAGAGATTTTCGCAAAGTATCCAACGCCGTATTACTGGACCTGTTATCAAAGCGAATGGGCCACCGACATCGTATTCAATAGTGGGGAAGCGCTGCAGAGATTGATGCCGGCCTTCATCGCCCATGGCCTGCTAAGCTACCACAGCAACGACGTTCTGCGGTTCTTTGGGAAGCGAACCACGAAAGCCGGCCAGATCCCGCGCAACTTTCATGGCGAACTGCAGACCAGTTGCAGGCAATATCAGGAAGGCGAGCGTATCAAGTTCTGGATGGACGGCAACTCCACCAAGACCTACAGCAAGGTGATCCTGGCCGAGGCGGGGGTGTTGAGGGCGGCGGAAACGACCATTAACAATGTCGACGTCTTTCGCACCTATCGGCCCAAGGAGGGCGGCCCCGACGATGAGCTCGAGTGGCGCAAGATGCGGAAAGGGGTGGCCGACTTGCACCGCCGAGCAGAGGTATCGCAGCAGACCAACAATCGGCTCATCGACGCTTTGGCCAGCGTCGATGACAGCCGCAGATTGGAGGAACTGATCGCCGGCATCCAAAAGCCGGTGAAGTGGCAAGGGCGGCGCGTACGGGCCTTGCGGCCATTCGCTGACGACCGGCCTTTGCTGGAGGCGATCAACGACGGCGACTTCTTGCTGAATGGATTCCGCAACCGCGACCTGCAGGCCATTCTGTACGACACTCCCGCGTATTTGGCCGACGAGAAACGTCGTCGTTCCGCCGCCATCAGCCGACGGCTTCGGATGCTGCGAGCGCATGGCGTAATCCGGAAAGTCCCGCATACCCATCGCTACCACGTCAGTCCCCATGCCCGTACCTTGCTGGTAGCCATCCTCACGGCGGCGCGAACCACACTCAACCAAGTCAACCAGTTGAGGAGTGCGGCTTGAAAAATCGTCGCCACACGCGAAGATTCTTATCGTTAGCAATGCACGCACTCCTGCGAACACCAGCGATGCGCTAAGTTCCAGGCGTTCACACGAGTGTGAACGCGGCACGCACGAGTGCGCGCGCCACGTCGCAGGCTTGCGCGCCGATTCCGGCGGGGAAATTGATGAGCGATGATTGGTGGATAAGAGGAAGAATGCGAATAGCGTGGTTCAGGACGGTGCTTCCGCTTTGCTTGCTGCTGCTTCTGGTGGGCGCGCGGAGCTACGGCCAGAGCGGTTTTGTCCGGGCGGACGGCAGATATCTGGTGACGCCGGCGAAGCAAAGGCTTCTTCTACGCGGAACCAACCTGGGCAACTGGCTGGAGCCCGAAGGTTACATGTTGCTGCTGGAAGGCGGTCCGGCGGCGCCGCGCGAAATCGAAGCGTTTTTGAACGAAATGATCGGACCCGCCGATGCCGCCAGATTTTGGCGGGAGTATCGCGAAGCGTACATCACCTCGCGCGACATCAATTTTCTTCGAAAAGCTGGATTCAATTCGGTTCGCATTCCACTCCACTACAAGTTCTTCCTGCCCGGCGGCGAGGGTTTCGCATTGCTGGATCGCGTGGTCGCCTGGTGCCGCGAGGCCGGGCTGTGGGTCATTCTCGATATGCATTGCGCGCCCGGCGGCCAAACCGGTACCAACATCGACGACAGCTGGGGTTATCCGTGGCTCTACGAGAATACCTCCGATCAGGATCTGACTATCGACGTCTGGAGACGAATCGCCGCCCATTACCGCGACGAGACGGCCATCCTGGGCTATGATCTGCTGAACGAGCCCATCCCTCATTTTCCTCGGCTTCAGAAATACAACAGCCGGCTCGAGCCGCTTTACCGGCGCATCTGCTCCGCCATTCGCGCCGTGGATACCAACCATGTGATCATTCTCGGCGGCGCTCAGTGGGACAGCAATTTCAAAGTGTTCGGCCCACCCTTCGACCGCAATGTGATGTACACATTCCACAAATACTGGACCGCTCCGAAAAAGGAAGTCATCCAGGAGTATTTGGATTTTCGCGATCGCTACAACGTGCCCATCTGGCTGGGAGAGTCCGGGGAGAATACGGACGAGTGGATTGAACAGTTCGTGCGCGTGCTCGAAGAAAACCAGGTGGGCTGGTGTTTCTGGCCTTACAAGAAGATGGAAAAGACTTCAGCGGTGGTATCTTTCGCGCAGCCGCTGCATTGGGACGAGATCGTTCGCTATGCCAAGATTCCGCCCAACACAGGAGAAGCGGAGAAACGAATCGCGGTTCGTCCGGCACTTGAGGATTCGAGGGAAGCATTCCAGGATTTACTCGAAAAACTCCGCTTCGAGAATTGCCGCGTAAATTCCGGGTATTTGAAGGCCTTGGGGCTCAACGCGCCTTCACGTTGATCGGGCCGGAAGATTTCAGCGCATTTCCCAAAACAGAAAAGCGATTAGAATGACCAGCCCGGCAGCCACGGCGAAAATCCACTTCTTTCCCGGCTTTTCCGTTTCGGCGGTGGGGCTTGTCTCGACTCCGGATTCCAGACTCGCCGGCAAAGGTTCGGCGGGCGCCGGCGGTTCCAGCTCCGCGGGGGCATTGGCCGCAAGCAACGCCAGGCCTTCCTCAGGTGTCGGGTTGGCTTGCTCGGATCCATATTCCGCAATCGACTGCTCGATTTTGGCGCGCAGTTCCGCGGGAGACTTGCCGAGCTTTAGTCCGCCGCGAGCCGGCAATTCCGCCAGGACTGTATCGAAATCCAAAGGCGCCAGCGGCTTCACCACGTCGTATCCCAAGGTGTCGGCCAGACGGCAAGCCACGTGAACGATGCTGAGCAGGTTCAGCGTGACGCCCTCACAGGGATCGTGATGACGTCCGGCGATTTGCGCCAAACCGGATGGTAAACCCCAACGTTCCGCCAGCACCCGGCCGGCCTCCGCGTGGTCCATCCCAAATTCGTCGCGCTCAAAGTCGAGCAGATCGATACAGCGTGACGCGGCATCCCGAATCACCCGTTCGTACTCCGACGGATATGCCACCAGCAGTCCCAAACGGCCGATGTCGTGCATGATGCCGGCCGTAAACGCAACTTCGGTGAACTCCCCGCAGGCCTTCGCGATCTGATCCGCAAGCACGGCGGTTGCAACCGTGTGCTGCCAGCAACGGCGCAACTCTTCCGTCTTTAAAGTGCCTTTTGTGTACGCTGCGGTGGCGTACGTTAAAACCAGTTGACGGGTAAGATCGGTCCCGAGCAGCGCCACTGCCTGCCGTATGTTGGTGACCGGAGTAACCAGTCCGAATTCAACGGAATTTATGCGCTGCAGTATCCGCGCCGAGAAGGTTGCGTCGCCGCTGATGAGCTGCGCCACCTCATTGGTCTCCACCTCGGGCTTGGCCAACAAGCTCAGCAGTTTGGCCGCCACTGGAGGAAATGGAGGCACCCTTTTTAGCCCGTCGGAAACAGTTGTGGCTGCTCTACTCATGACCGTGATCACTAATCGTCAGGTTCTCGATTTATCTTCAGTGCGTTGGGCAGCCAACTATGCGGGCATCTTCAAAATTAATGGCTTACATCCAGAAAAACCAGGTCGCTGGTGTATTTGCCCGGCAGCTTAATTCTCAGCCCGTCTTCGATGAGTTCCGCTCCCGACCGTGTTTCTTCGGTAACGGACCCGTCTTGGGATCGCACGCGATACCTGGTGGCCGGTTGCAGCCCCCTGAGACGCACCCACTGCTCGGCCTGATCGTTATTGGGCCGGAAGATATACAACGTTCCACGTTTCAGGCCCGGACTCCAATAGAACATTCCATCCCAGTGAAAACCATCCGGGCGCGGCAGGATGTGGTGCACCTCGGCATCGCGCAGGATGGGCCGAATCCACGATTTGTAGATGGCCGTCGCCTGCTTCACTTCGGCACGCTCTGCGGGCGTCCAATCCACGGATTTCGTCGGATCGATTTGCCAGGCGCCCATCATCGCGGACCGCCACAAATAGGACCGCGGACGGTCGGCATCCTGGTTGTACTGATTCTCGTAGGTGTAGGCCTGCAAAACCGCGGGCGGCAGCGCGAATGTCGAGTCGTATAAGCTCTGGCGGTCCGGCAGAGATGACAGCGTGTCGGTGGTGACGATGTAGTGCACATGGCGGATGTACCCGAAGTCCTTGATGTGCCCTCCGCCCGAACATCCTTCCAGGGCAAGATCCGGAAATTTCTGGATCAGCTTCTCCTGTACCTGGTAGTAACCCATCGTCGACCAGTAACTCACGTCCACTCCGTAACGGTGGCGATGATTGCTTTGTTCGCACTTGGTAACGATGGGACTGTAGTCGTGTTTGAAGTAATCCAGCTTGACGCCGGCTACCAGCCTTTGAGTCTCGCGCTCGGCCCACTCCCGGGCGGCATCGCAGCCCAGGTCCATCAAAGCGTCCCAATGGAGGTAACCCATTTTCTCGTCTGCTTTGAAGGAGCGCACGAACCAATCCGGGTGCCGGCGAATATCCAAACTGCCGGGATCGTCTGAGAAGCTGCCTTGCGTCCACGCTACCCATAGGCCCAGCCTCATGCCATTTTGATGAACAAACTGCTCGATGGGCACAACGGAGCGAGGAAAGCGCGCCGGATCCCAGCGCCAGTCGCCGGCTTGCGGGAACCACATGGCGTCGGGAACAAATGTCTCGAAGCCCAGATCCTTACAAGTGGCGGCGCTGCGCAGAACGTCAGCCTCCCGCGCTTTCTCGCCGCCGCTATCCAGGTAGAGGTTGTAAGCCAAGGTCGGATAGGGTTGTGCTCTCGGCAGGGGCGGCAATAGTTTCTCCAACACAAAGCGGTGCAACGAGTAACTGCCGTCGTCAATGTCTCCGGTATAGCAGCCGACAAACGCCGGCGGCACCAGGAAGGTCTCGCCGGCCGGCAAATCCGTTTTGAATTCTGGAACGTTACCCACTCGCAGTTCGTGAGTACGCGCGTGGATTCGGCCGATTCCGGAAAATTCCCAGCCGACATAAAGCCCCTCGGATTTGCCTACCTGAATAGCCAGCCAGGGGACAGGGCTTGAGCCATCCGTGGGATTGCTGATCAGAACCTGATCAAAATCGGCGCGGAGCCTCTCGGTAAACGTACCGCCCTCCGAACCGGCGTTGCCTCCTCCACGATTGATCCACCACACATCCGCCTCTGGTTGCGGAGCCGCCAGGCCGCTTAGGACCAGGCTCTCCTGTTGACTGAGCGTTACCGGACCGTCCGACTGATTGGCGATGGTGAGCCAATGTTCCACAGGCCCGCGCCCCGGCCTGGCCTGCCAGATCGAGTGCAATTCCAGCGGTGGATACGCGTTGGTGAAGCGAAGCGTAAGCTTCCGGCCTCCGCTATCGAGCGAGCCGCCTTGGAACTTCCAGCTGGCCGGCGTTGAACGGCCTTGCCATCCAACGGCGGCAGGCAGAATCTCGGGCGCGCCTGACGGCAGCCAGTTAATCCGGCCCCCTTTCATCCCTAGCCATTTCAGCACCGGGCGCTGCTGCTCCACCGCCACAACCACCGCCGTGTCATCCGTGCTCAATGGCCAGGAGCCGGCCGCGCTCATGGCCGATACAATCGCGGCAAAGCTAACGAGTAACTTCATTGCAGTCTACCCATTCTATATACGTTAATGGCTCAGTTAGAGGATGTGGCGCACGCACCCATGCGTGCCGTGTTCGCACTCTTGCGAACACCGGATGCGGGTAAGTGTGAACGATGCACACATGAGTGCGCGCGCCACGTCATTGCCCGGGCGGTCAGCCGCGAGGGGGTTATAACAAGATCATTACTTTCTCTTGACGATTCCGTTTCGGATTGGTATCCTCTCTAGACATAGGTCTTTTTGTAACCAGAGTTCACTGCGCTCCGTTGCGTATGACACAGGCGGGATTGCCGGCCTGTTGATTGCCATTCGTGCTGTTGTCGTCCTCTAAGTGAACGCAGCACCAACCAGAAGCCACACAGACAAGAAGGAGTTGTTCATGATTCGAAGAATTCTTCCCGTTGCGCTATTGGCACTACTTGCGTCAGCGTCCCTGATCGCGCAGACTTTCCGAGGCGGCATTAGCGGTACGGTGGCCGACGCCAGCGGCGCGGCTGTGGCTGGCGCGGCAGTCAAACTGGTTAGCCCGGATACCAACCTGACGCGCGAAGGAACCACTACTTCAGGAGGAGAGTTCGTTTTTCAGGATCTCCCGCTAGGCAAGTACGATATCACCGTCACCCAGGCGGGCTTTGATACGGTGCATGTGTCGGGTGTAACAGTGGATGCCGGCAGGATTGCCACTGTCGCGCTGAAGCTGGAAGTGGCTAAACAAGCCACCACCGTGGAGGTTGCGGCAGAGGCCGTAGCGATTGAAACCGCCTCCTCGGCCCAGACCAGCCTCATCGACACCAAGCAGATCCTCGATATTCCGATGAATGGCCGCGACTTCACGCAGTTGCTTAAGTTCAATCCCGGCGCCAACGCCAATGGCTCCGTCAATGGCTCGCGGGGGAACGGCATTGACTGGAAGATCGACGGCGCGGACAACAATGATCTTTGGCACAACACCAACGCGGTAAATCAGGGTGGTGTTTCAGGCATTGCCGGCGTAGTGCTTCCGATCGATGCCATCGCTGAATTCTCTCTACAGAGCAGCAGCAGTGCCGAAGAGAACCGCAATACGGGCGGCGTGCTGAACGTGGTAATCAAGTCCGGAACCAACAGCCTCCATGGCTCCGCGTATTACTTCAACCGGAACGAAGCCCTGGCCGCGGCGGACTGGTTCACGCCCCCCGGCTCGCCGACAACAGAGCTGCGAAACAACCAGTGGGGCGGGTCGCTGGGCGGCCCCATCTGGAAGAATCACACCTTCTTCTTCATGAATTATGAACAGCAGAACTACCGGCAGCTCTTAAGCGCTCCAGGGACCACCCCCTCCGCGGACTGGGTCAATGAAGCCACTGCGGTAATGAACAGAGACGGCGTGCAAGTAAACCCGCTGGCTCTAACGCTGATCAATACGCTTTGGCCATCCGGTAGTCTCACCGGCCCCGCCCAGGTGCACAATTATCAAGGCCCCGGCATTAACTTATCCAATAGTTACAACGGTGTGGTCAAGCTGGATCACCAATTTAATGAAAAGAACAGCTTGGCCATTCGCTACTTCGGCGGCACGGGCAATCAGGTGGAATACGTCGGCTCCGCTATGCCGTATTACTTTCAGGCCGCGCCCAGCCGCATGCATAATTTCTCCGTGGTGTATAACGCCGTACTTACGCCCCGGTTCGTCGCGCAGACCACTTTGGGCGTGAACTATTTCTTGCAGATCTTCGGTGATGCCAACCACGGATTCGATATGCCCGGGCTGGGGTTCAATGACGGGGTCACCCGCCCGGCTGATTTTGGCTCTCCAAACATCAACATCTCCGGATTCGATTCTACCGGGTTAACGCCGCCGCTCGGACGCATCGACACCACCGGCCACGTCGATCAGACGTTCACTTACACGGTGGGCTCTCACCAGTTCCGTTTCGGCGGCGATTACCGCTATTCGCGCTTGGACCTCTTTTACGATTCGAATGCGCCCGGGACGTTCACTTTCGATGGTTCGCAGGGGCCGTTAGGTGGCACCGATAGTTGGGGCTTCGGCAGCAACCCTCTGGCGGGCTCGCTCAACGCACTCTCGGATTTTCTTGCTCTCCGCGTTGGATTCCAGCATGCCAGCGTCGCCTACGGCGACCAGCAGCGCATTTACAATCTGCACGGAGTGTCGTTCTTCGCGCAGGATACCTGGAAAGTCACTCAAAAGTTGACCCTCAACTATGGCCTCAACTGGGTCTATCAGAGTCCCATCTATAACCCGAAGAACCTGATCTCGACGTTCATCCCCGCCGACGGTGGCATCACCTATACCGGCTCCCAAGGCCTCGGCTCACTCTGGCCTCGCGATTATCACGATTTCGCTCCGCGATTCGGGTTTGCCTTCCAACCCAAGGTGGGTGGCAAGTTGGTGATCCGCGGCGGTTGGGGCATGTTCTACCAGGTTCCCAACCTCGACTATTTCGGGGACAGTGGAGCTTCGAACGGCGCCGGCTCGGGAATCAACGGGAACCCCGGCGGACCGGCCCCGGTTTTACACTTGTCGAATCAAGCGCCGCTCGTCATCGCGTCCGGCGTTCCCATCTTCGCCACCAATGAAGCGCTGGGGCCTTACGGCGGTTTCTCTGTGAGCCAGCACTTTATTACCGCCTACAGCATGAATACCAACCTGAATGTTCAGTATCAACTTGCTCAGAATACGGTGTTTCAAGTGGGCTACTCGGGTACCTTGAGCCATCACTTGCCCACCATGCTGGACGTCAATCAAATCCCGCAAGGTTTACCGGAGGAGAACAGCTCGCGGCCCTACGCCGGCCTTTTTCCCAATCTTGCCGCCATTGACGAAGTGCAGTCGGTGGCCAACGCCCACTACAACTCATTACAAGCCTCGCTCCGCAGCACCAATTGGCACGGCTTCACCACCAATCTGGCGTATACGCTGGCGCACTCTATCGATGACTTGTCCGGCGCCCGCCACGTTATCCCGCAGAACAGTTACTGCCTGGAGTGCGATTACGGCAATTCGGATTTCGACATCCGCAACACGTTTTCCATGTTCCTCGCTTATTCGCTTCCAGAGCCGGCGCATCATCGAGTGCTGCTGGGCGGCTGGCAGTTGAATACCCTGTGGTCGTTCTTCTCCGGGACACCCTTCACGGTCGTTTCGGGCAGCGATACCAGCCTGACGGGCGAGAACAATGACCGGGCCGAAGTAATCGGCAACCCCTTCGCCAATGTTCCTGCCTCGAACCGAGCCACCAGTACCTATTACTTCTTCAATCCAGCGGCCTTCACGGTTCCGGCTGCAGGCACCTATTCCAATGAAGGGCGAAACGAGTTTTACGGTCCCGGCACTAAACAAATCGATTTCTCGGTGTTTAAGAATTTCCCGCTCACTGAGCGAGCCAGGCTTCAATTTCGCGCGGAGATTTTCAACATATTCAATTTCGTCAACTATTCGCAGCCGGCCAACAACGCCGCCGGTAGCAATCTAGGACAGGTCGGCTCAACCTACGACGTGGCTTTTGGCGCGCCGGGCATCGGACCCGGCGCCCCGCGCAACGTACAGCTGGCATTAAAGCTAATCTTCTAAGCAGTGGGGCAGGCGCTTTCGCCTGCCAACACTTCGTAACTTGTGCGCTCATTTCTGATTCTCGCCGCCGTGTGTTGCATCACCACGGCGGTTCACGCCCAGGATCGGCGTGATTGGCAATCTCTCGCTCAACTGCGGCCGGGCGATAACATCCGCCTCTCCTTGAAAACAGGACCGGTGACCGGCGTATTCCAAGCCTGGACGCCCGAGCAGGTCACTGCCGGGACGGTGACTGCTAAAAAAGAAGACGTGCTCAAAATAGAGCGCTACCGCGCGGGAACCTGGGGACGAGGCAAGAGCGCGGCCGTCGGCGCGCTGATCGGATTTGGCGCGGGCTTTGGCATCGGCGCCGGTATCAGCGGCTGTAACCACGACCAGTTTGGCCCCTGCATCTCGCGCGGAGGCGGAGGGGCAATAGTCGGAGGCGTGGGCGCGATCGTCGGCGCCGCAATCGGAGCGCTCATTCCGCATCACACCAAAGAACTCATCTACTCCGTCAAGTGAGAATTTCCATCGGGGCAGGCGCTTTCGCCTGCCAACTCCTTCCAGACTCACCGGGCGATAATAAGGAGGATGGAGTCAGCCGCACAGTTGAATAGCCCGCTTACCCGCGCGCCGCTGCCTGACTTTCGCGCTGTCTTCGATGCTGTTCCCGGCCTCTACCTGATCCTGCTCCCTGACGATCCCACCTACACCATTGTGGCTGTAAATCATGCCTATGCCGAGGCCACCACGACCACTGCCGACGACATCATTGGCCGGGGTCTGTTCGAATTTTTTCCCGACAATCCTAACGACGCCGATGCTTCAGCCGTAAAAAACCTGCTCGCTTCGCTCCGCCAGGTGCTGGCCACCAAAGTCACACATACCATGCCCGCTCAAATGTATCCCATTCGCAAACCAGAGCATGGCGGAGGCGGATTCGAAGAGCGCTACTGGAGTCCCACAAATACGCCGTTGCTCGCGAACGACGGCCAGGTTCAATTCATCATTCATCGTGTTGCCGACGTCGCTGAACAAAGCCCGGCCAGCCAGTTGAATGCCCGCCAGGAATTGCGCGCGCTCGAAGCTCGCTTCCGGATGGCCTTCGCCCAGGCGCCCATCGGCATGGTGCTGCTGACACCCGAGGGTAAAATTACCGACGTCAATCAAGCCTATCTCGATGCGCTCGGTTATACGCGGGAAGAACTGGCCTCGCGCGATTCCTCATCTTTCACTCATCCCGACGATATCGAAATAACCAAAGACCTTTTTGCGTCTCTCCTCAAGGGCCCTCACAATACCGGTAGTATCGAAAAACGCTACTTCCGCAAAGACGGCCAGATGATCTGGAATAAGGCCTCCACCACCCTGCGCCGCGATAGTCACGGAAACCCCGTCGAAGTCATCGCGATTGTCGAAGACATCACCCAGCGCAAGCTCGCCGAAGAGCGTTTGTCCCGAAGCCAGGCCCAGCTCCGCGCCATTTATGACGGCACCTACGAATACATTTGCTTGCTCTCAACCGATGGCAACCTGCTGGATTGCAACCGCGCGTCTCTGGAATTTGCCGGCAATACGCGCCAGGACGTAATCGGCCTGCCGTTCTGGGAAACTCCCTGGTTTGCGCCCACGCCCGGCGCGTCCGACGCTGTACGGCAGGGTGCGACACTCGCGGCAACTGGCCAATTCGTCCACTACGAAGCGCCGTTGATCCATCCCTCCGGCGCAGTGTTGACCTTCGACTTCTCCTTGCACCCGGTCCTTAACGAACGCCACCAGGTAATCTACCTGGTGGCCGAGGGACGAAATATCACCGAGCGTAAGGAAGCCGAACTGCGCGATGCGTTCCTGGTGGGGTTGGACGACGCCACCCGCCCCCTCACCGAAGCCCAGGAAATCATTCAAACCGCGGCCCGCCTGCTGGGCGAACATCTGCGCGTCAATCGCTGCGCTTATGCCGACGTGGAACCGGATCAGAACACCTTCAATCTCCTGGGCGACTTCACCCAGGGCGTGCCCAGCATAGTGGGCCGCTATTCCTTAGAACAGTTTGGCGCGGAATTATTGCGCCTCGCGCGAGACGGAAAAGTCTATGTCGTCGAAGATGTCCAGACGGACCCGCGCGTCGCTACCGTAATCGATTCCTACCGGCTGCTTCAGGTTCGCTCCGCCGTGTGCGCCCCGCTGCTGAAAGCCGGCCGTCTGGTAGCAGGCCTGGCCGTGCTTCAAACCACGCCGCGAAAATGGCGGCAGAACGAAATTGAGCTGGTGCAACTGGTGGCCAGCCGCTGTTGGGAATCCATCGAACGCGTCCACGTGGCGCGTGAATTGAAAGAGCGCGAGCAGCGCTACCGATTTCTCGCTGAAAGCATCCCACAGATGGTTTGGACGGCCACGCCGGCCGGCGATCTGGATTACCTGAGCGGGCAGGGAACCGCATATTTCGGTGTGCCGCAAGGAACGCTGCCGGGGCCCCAGTGGCTGGAGTGGATTCACCCCGATGACCGGGAGCGCGCTATCCAGCCTTGGGCGCAGTCAGTGGAAAGCGGCCAGCCTTACGAAACAACATTCCGGCTGAAACGCGGAGAAGATAGCAGTTGGCGCTGGCACTTGGTGCGGGCGCTTCCACTTACTGGCCCGAACGGCGCCGTTGCGCAGTGGTTCGGCACCTGCACCGACATCGAGGATCAGAAACAAGCGGATTCCAAGCTCCACCAGCAATGGCAGACATTCGATACCGCTCTTTCCCATACGCCCGACTTCACCTACACTTTCGATCTTTCCGGACGCTTCACTTATGTGAATCGGGCCCTGCTTTCGCTGTTGCAAAAATCGCTCGAAGATGCCTGCGGCAAGAATTTTTTTGACCTCGAATATCCTCCGGAGCTCGCGGGCCGACTGCAGCTCCAGATTCAACAGGTGATCGATACCCTGCAACCGGTGCGGGATCGGACCGAGTTCACCGGCCCCACCGGCGAGACTCGATTCTACGAATATATTTTCGTTCCAGTGCTGGATTCAACCGGCCGCGTCCGCGCCGTGGCAGGCTCTACGCGTGATATTACGGAGCAGAACCTGGCCGCGCAACAGATCGAGGACGACCGCCGGCGCTGGCGCGAACTTCTCGAGAAAACTCCGGCGGGCATCGCTCTGCTGCGCGGTCCCGAGCACACTTTTGAATGGGTGAATCCTGACTACGAACGCATCCTGGGACGGCCCGCTGCCGCGCTTATCGGGAAAACCGTGCAAGATGCGATTCCGGAATTGGAAGGCCAGATTTATGTCAACCTGCTCAACGGCGTCTACCAGACAGGCGAGCCTTTCGTAGGGTATGAATCGTTGCTTCAACTCCACCAAGGCGATGGAACGCTAAAGGATTGGTATCTGAACTTTGTCTATTTGCCTACGCGTGACGTTGCTGGCAAGATCGACGGAATCTTCGTGCATTTCACCGACGTCACCGGCATGGTTGTGGCGCGCAAGCAGCTGGAAGAGAGCGAACGGCAATTCCGCACTCTCGCTGAAACCATACCGCACCTGGCTTGGATGGCCGCGGAGACCGGCGACATCTTCTGGTATAACCGCCGCTGGTACGACTATACCGGCCTGTCCTTCAAGGAAATCAAAGGCTGGGGCTGGCAGCGCGTGCATGACCCGAAAATGCTGCCCGAAGTGCTTACACGTTGGCGCCAGGCGATCACTTCGGGTGAGCCCTTCGAAATGATTTTTCCTCTGCGGCGCTCGGACGGTGAATTCCGGTCGTTTCTCACGCGCGTCGAGCCGGTAAAGGATATTCAAGGCCGCGTAGTTCGCTGGTTCGGCACCAACACCGACATCACCGACCAGAGAAAAATCCAGGAGGAACTGCGGCGGATGAATCGCGAGCTGGAGGAGTTTGCGTATGTGGCCAGCCACGATCTGCAGGAACCTTTGCGCATGGTCAACATCTATACGCAGATGATTCTCAGGAACCCCGATCGCCCCACCGAAGAACTCAACCAGTATTCCGGGTTTGTGCATGAAGGGGTGAAGCGCATGGAGGCTTTGATCCAGGATCTGCTGACCTTCTCGCGAAGCGTGCACACCGAGGACATGCCGGTGGGTGCGGCGGATCTCTCGGCGGCTCTCAGGGAAGCCGCCGCCGTGCTGAAAGGCCGCATTGGGGATACCGGTGCAACCATCCAGAATTCAACTCTTCCCACGGTGCGCGGCGATACCGCCCAGCTAGCCCACGTATTTCAGAACGTACTCTCGAATGCCCTGAAGTACCGTAAGAAAGACATTCCCCCGGAGATCGTGATTTCCGCCAAGGCCGAGAGCGATCAATGGATAATCTCCGTCCGCGATAACGGCATCGGTTTTGAACCTCAATACGCCGAGCGGATCTTTGGACTTTTCAAACGCTTGCACAAAGAAGAATATCCCGGCACCGGATTGGGACTGGCCATCTGCCGCCGCATCGTGGAGCGATATGGTGGACGCATGTGGGCCGAAAGCAAACTTGGAGAAGGAGCGGTATTTTACTTTTCTCTGCCCAAGGCGGCCGGCCAATGAAGGCGTTCCACATCCTGCTGGCCGAAGATAATCTCGGCGACATTCTACTGGTGCGCGAGGCGCTCACCACGCATCGCGTCCCGCATGAGCTGTACGTGGTGCGTGACGGCGGCGAAGCGCTCAATTTTGTCGCCCGTATGGGCAGACCAGGTGAGGTTCGTTGCCCCGATGTCATGCTGCTGGATCTCAACCTGCCCAAGGTGGACGGGCCCGCCGTTCTCACCGAATTTCGCAAGCATCCGGAGTGCGTTGAAACACCCGTCGTGGTGATAAGCTCCTCGGATACGCCCAATGACCGGGACCGCATGAGCGCACTCGGCGTCGCTTACTATTTCCGCAAGCCATCCGACCTGGAGGCGTACCTGCAGCTCGGATCGGTGGTCAAACGGCTGCTCGATGGCCAAGCCCCCGTGCCCGCGGAATTGTAGCCCCGCGCGTCAGCAAGGGGACTGGGCGATGGCCAACTACGGTTGCGTCACCGCAATCGTAACCAGATTCGACGTGGTGATTCCTCCAATTTCAAATTGCAGCGGAACCACGCCGGATTGAACTGCCGGCACCACCACATTCACCTGATTCAATCCGACAAATTGCGGCGACAGGCCGGAAAAAGTGACCTGTGCGTCTACACCGCCAATCAACACCTTGGGCACGGTATTGGTGTTGCGTTGCGTACCCGTGGAAGCCGATCCGGTGATGCCCGCGGGCGTCACATCGCCGAGCCCGGTGCCGAGAATCACCAGTGGATCGCCTACGTTGGCCGGATGAGAGGCCATGCCGGGGATCGCGCCAACCGGCGCGGCGAGAGAGCCGTCCGGGTTAATCGCCAGTGCCGGCCCCGTTCCGGATTGGGTGGTGAAAATACCGGGAGAAAATGGTCCAATGTTGGCCGTGAATGAAGATAATGGCGTTTTGTTGACTGTCACCACCACCTTCGCGGTTGGTCCGGTAACGTTCCAGGGCACCTGCAGATTGATCTGTTTGGATGAAACAAACAGTAGCGGCGCTGGAATGCCTCCCACTGTGACGGAAGCGCCGCCCAGCGACAACGGCAACGGTATGGTGGAAGCATCTCCGCCGCCTGCGGCCAGGCCGATGCCGAATAACGACGCGAGCGACCCGGGCGCGAGTGGTTCGCCGGGCGTGAACGAAGCGCCATTGGTGGCCGCACTCACAATCGCCAGATTCGGCGGTGGAACCAGCACGATCCCGCCCGTGTAGGAAGTAAAGTTGCCGCTCTTCGAGACAATGAGCGTCGCGGTGGTTTGCGCCGTTACCAGCGTAGTGTCTACCGTAAACCGAACCAGTGGAAGCGAGACGCCATTGACGATTGCGCCGGTGGATTGTTTCAGTGTGCCGGACCGCAGTTTCAATGGACCCAGCAGCTGAATGTCGGATTCCGCCAGCGAATCGATCCCCGGACCTTGGATCACAAAATCGTAGGACGCCCCCGAAGTCACTTCCGTCGCGTGCGGCGTGCCGATGGTAACGTTGGCGGTAGCGCCCACCGAGACCGCCTCGAACGAAACCAGCCCCAACGCCGGAGGGTTGCTATCGGCCGATGGCGAAAAACTGGCGTCCGCTGCGGCGCCGGGTTTCACGGTAACTGTGCCCGCGCTTCCGTTCCCGCCCAGAAAGCTCGCCTGAAAATTCGTATCCACGGTATTGGATGAATTCAGCCCGATGTAGTTGGGCAAAATGTCGTAGGTCGGCAGGTCCGGTTGGCCCAATAGCGGCTGCGTATAAACCATGTAGCGCGCGGGCGGCGCCGCCATGGCCCACGTTCCGTCGGCTTCGCTCGAAAGCGTGGAGAGTGCGATGCCGCTTCCTGAGGTGTCCACCGCTGTCACCAGCCCATTCTTCAGCGGCGCCCCGTTGAGCGTCAAGGTTCCCTTAAGCGTCCCATAAGTGGTCGACGCGGCAGCCGCCGGATACACGCCGGTGGCGAATGCAACATCGTCCTGGCTGAGGACCTGTTTTATGGTTTCGTTGGGCGCGCTGAAGACAAACAACGCTCCTCCGATGACTGCGCCGTTTGCCGCGCCCAGCGAGTTCCCGAACTGTTTGGTGAACACCGATTGAATGTCATACGTTTTCGGCGCCCCCGTTGTCGAGAAACTGAACGCCGGATTGAAAATGATGTCGCTATCCAGGATGGTTCCCGAAGATGCGTCGGCGGCTACCACCGTCAATGCCGTAAGATCGGGCCCCAGCATGCTGCGGATGGCCGGCGTATCCAGAAACACGATGACATTGTTACCGTCATTGGGACTATTAACCAACGTTGTGGTCTGCACCGGCGCAAATCGCGCGGCGCTGGCGGCAATGCTGTTCCATGCTGCCATGGCTGCGCTGATAGCTCCCTTCACGTTGCTGTCCCCGGTAACCACCACCTGGCCCATGCTATTGGTGAGGCCGGGAACAAAATCCTGGTTCACCAGAAACTGCACCTTCGCAAAATCCGGACGCGACAGGTACACGCCGGGATTTATATAGCGTCGAATGTAAGGCCATGCGGCCGGGACAAATAGCCCGGCAATAGCCAGCGGCAGCAGCGTCCGGCGCATCACCGGTGCACCCCCTCTCGAGCCACGAGGCCGGACACTTGCGACTCAAAATCGGCCCATCGCGCGCCCGCCAGGAATTTACCCTGGCCATAATTCGTGGTGCGCAGGTATCCGATCGGCGTACGGTAAAGGAACGCCGTGACCTGTTCCCCCACGGCATAAGGAGCGGCGCCTGGAATGAGGTGAGACACGCCGTTGAGCGTCCCGCCCGGCTCGGCGATAACCACGCTGCTTTGCGCCGGTCCCTTCAAAATCCTGGAAACTTTGATTTCGTAATGCGTCCATATGTATTTATTTTCCGGGTCGAACGCCGCCCAGGCACGCACCACTTCACCCGATACGATCATGTCTGATCGTGCAACCAGAGTCTCCAAAGGCAAAGCTGGAAGGCCCCCGGCGCACAGCAGCGCGGGAAGCAAAAGTAGCACCGAAAACACTATGAATGACTTCATGATGAATGACTTCATGCGATTCTCCATCGGAAATTTTACTCCTTTACCTTGGAGGCGTAAACGGCCCGGAAATCCCCTCACGGTCTCTTGCCTCTTGCTTCTTTCCCCGCCGCATGGGACCATGGAAGTGTAGTTCGCATCGTACCGGTTCAACCGCTTCTATCCGATCTTGCCCCGATTCGCTGCTCTGCAAATTTTTAGGTATAAGGATATTTTTGCCAAAAGAAGACAACATCGAAGTAATGGGAAAAGTGGTCGAGAAGTTCAAGGCTGGAATGTTCTCAGTCGAGCTCGACGCTGGAAAAATAGTGCTGGCCGCCATGGCCGGGAGGCTGCGGCGTAACCGCATCAAGATCATGAACGGTGATCGCGTGACGCTGGAACTCTCCCCCTACGACCTCACCCGAGGCCGAATCACCTACCGTCACAAGTAAGTCCCGATGGAACGCGGCGGCTTTGCACTTGTGCTTACCGTAATCGCCGCATCCATTTCTTCCGCGCAACCCGGCCATTCCATCCTCGGCAACGGCCGCGTGACCGTTGTTTACTCGGACGATAGCCGCATCCCAGGTCGCGGCATCCAGCACTTCTATTTCAAAGACTACACCGCCGATTATGTCGCTTCCACCTCATTCGGACTGACCGGGGCGTCCCAAGTCGGGATGAAGAATTTCTTTACCGCGCAAACCACCACGCCGCTCGCGCAGGTGCTGTGCTTTGTCCATCCGGAAGACGCCGTCGTTCTTTCTCTCACCGCAACAGGCGCCAAAGCCGGTCCCTACCGCTTCGAAGCTCAACTGCGAAAGGAAAGCCTCACCTCGCTCCGGACCACCGGCCGGGCGGCGACGGCTGTCTGGTCGAACGGAACGGTTCTGGTGGTCGCTCCTAAGGATCCACATGACCAAGTAACGGCGAGCGGATCATCCGTGGTTGTGACCGGCAACACCGCGCAGATTTGGATGATCCCCGCGTCGTCGGAAGCCCAAGCGCTCTCGAAACTGCGGGCGCTCGAGCAAGACCCGGACGTTGAAGCCGCGGCCGCGAAGTTCTGGCAGTCGTGGATGAATCACGGCGTTCTCCCAAAATTCAAGAGCAACAATCCGCAGGCGGCGGCTTATCTCGAAGCCTACAAGCGCAATCTCTACTGCGTCAAAGCGGCCAGTCTGAACGGTCAGATTCCCGCCGATATCACCGGCCAATTCGTCACCAACAACATGCCGCAGTTGTATCCGCGCGATGCCATGATGTGCGCGCGCGTCCTGCTCGAAACCGGGCACCCGGAAGAGGCGCGCCATGTCATCCAATTTTGGGCCGGCAGCCGGGTTCCCATGAAAACGCCCGGCGAATGGTACGCCCGTTACGACGCGCACGGCCAGGCCGTCGATTCAGGCAGCGGAGCCCGCTTCGACGAACCGGAGTGGGACGCGAACGGCTATTTCATTTATCTCCTGAACAAATATCACGAGTCCCAAGGCGTTTGGCTGGCGGATCGAAAGCTGTTCTACCAGCTGGCTGATTTTCTGGTTCATCACATCGGCGGCAATGGACTGCTCGAAGAAGGCGGCATCGTGGAATGGACCGGTTTCCTGCCCGCCACCAATATGACTTGCGCGGCAGCTTTGAAAACCGCCGCGAAGATGGCCCACGAATTCGGCGATGAATCGAGGGCGCACACCTATGCCGCGGCCTCCCAGCGGATTGCCTCTTCTCTACCTCAAATGTTCGACCAATCCCGCCAAACCTACGCCGACGTTCGTTTCACCGGCAAGAAGGGCCCGAACGGCGAAAGCCTTCCCGGCCAGCCCAGCGACAAAACATATTTGTGGGATACCAGCGCCAACTTTGGCGTGATTTGGGGCTATCCAAAACATAGCGAGATCGAGCTATCAAATATCTTCTACTCGAAAAACACCGTGAAGCTCGGCGGCGGCATGCAGTATTTCGACACTACCGATCCTGGATTAGCCCAATATGGCCACGCGGTGTTTTTCTTCACCACCGCCGCGGCGTCGCAATATCAATCGCTCTACGGCAACTCTTCCGCCGCCAAATCTTCCATTGACTGGATGCTGCACCACGCCAATTCCTACGGGCTGATGCCCGAACGCATCAACCTGGATGGCACCGTTAGCCCCGCGTCACCGCTCTCCTGGTGCAGCGCCGAATTCGCCTCGGCCCTCCTGGCGTGGAGCCGGCGGTAAAGATCGGCACAGCCGTGGGGCAGGATGTCATCCTGCGCGCCGATTGTCAATCGGCGCTCCTTCACTGCTTCTTCCGCCATAAATCGGCCGACTCTGTTTCTAAGGCGCGAGTCGATGGTCGACGACACCCTATCCCGAGCCGCTTGACATAAAGAATGTCTTCATATAGACTGGCTCCAGTATGGATGTCTTGCAGGGAACCCTCGACATGCTGGTGCTGCGGACCCTGGTCCTGGCCCCCTTGCATGGCTACGGAATCGCTAAAGCGATCAAGAGTACTTCCAAAGACGCGCTGGATATCGAGTTCGGCTCGCTCTATCCGGCCCTCAAACGCCTGGAGCTGAAGGGCTGGATCGCCTCCAAATGGGAAACATCGGAGCGCAACCGCCGCGCGAAGTTCTACCGCTTGACACCCGCGGGTCGGAAACAGCTGGCGCGGGAGCATTCCGAGTGGGCTGAGCTTGTGAATGCCATCGGTCGCGTGATGGGGCCGCTGCCCGGCCGGAGTGAATCATGACCTTCTGGAAGAGGCTGCTCTACCTGTGGCCGGCGAATCGCCGCTCCATCGAGCGCGAGATGCGGGAAGAAATCGCCGCGCTGGAACAGGTGGCCGGACAGCGTGAACTTGGCAATCTTACTTTGGCCGCCGAAAACGCCCGCTCGGTTTGGGGCTGGGATTGGCTGGAAAGCATCTTCGCCGACTTCCGTTACGCCCTCCGAGTGCTGTGGAAAAGCCCCGCCTTCACGATGGTCGCAGTGTTGTCCCTGGCGCTCGGCATTGGAGCCAACACAGCGGTTTTCAGCGTGGTTCACGCGGTGTTGCTGCGCCCCCTCCCTTATCCTCAGCCCAACCGGCTCATGCTGGTGGCCGAACAGCCCAACCAGAGCGACGTTACCATTCCCGAATACGAATTCTGGAAAAAGAACAGCTCTTCGTTTGCCTCCGCCGCCGGTGAGCGCGGCGCGCAAGACCTGACTCTCTCTTCAGGAGACGAGCGCGAAGCAATCACTGCCGTCACCGTGACAGCGGACTTCTTCCGCACTCTCGGCGTTGCTCCTGCATTGGGCCGCGAGTTCGATACGCAAGAAACCCACTCCGGCGGACCGCAAGCAATTGTTCTTAGCGACAACCTGTGGCATCGTTTTTTCGCCGCCGATCCCGAGGTGCTCGGCCACGTGGTCAATCTGAACGATGCTGCCTTCACCGTCGTCGGTGTGCTCCCGCCCGGCTTCTGGTACCGGCAGGCCGGCGATGCATTCGTCCCTTTGCGCCCATCGGGCAGCGGCATGGACCAAGGCTCCAACACCGGAATGATCGCGCGCCTCAAACCGGGCGTCACTCTCCGGCAGGCCGAAGCCGAGATGCAATCCCTCACCGCGGCCTTTCGGCGAGCTTATCCGGATGTTGGGCGTGACTATCGCGGATTGACCCTGGTCGCTTATCAGGAATCCCTGGTGGGCGACGTCCGGCTAAATCTGTTGCTGATGTTCGGCGCCGTTGGGTTGCTGCTCTTGATTGCCTGCTCCAACCTGGCCAGCCTGTTGCTGGCGCGCCTGGAAGCTCGGCAGCGAGAGATTGCCATCCGGTTGGCACTGGGCAGCGGCCGCTCCAGGCTGCTTCGCCAGTTTCTGATCGAGAACATTGTGTTAGGTTTAGCCGGCAGCCTGACTGGGCTGCTGGGCGCTTATTGGTTGCTCCATGGATTGCTGGCCCTGATTCCGTTCCAACTGCCCGCGTCGCAGCCCATCCGCCTGGATCTGCCCGTACTCGCCTTCACGCTGGCCATCGGAATGGGAACAGCGCTGGTATTCAGTCTCGCGCCGCTGCTCACGTCTTCACGAATCGATGTTTATGACACGCTGAAATCTGGTGGACGGTTGAGTGGCGGCTCGCCGGCACGGCAGCGCACGCGCAGCGTTCTGGTAGTTAGCGAAGTGGCCTTGTCGGTAACTTTGCTGGTGGCCGCCGGGCTGCTGATCCAGAGCCTCTATCGCCTGCATCAGCAACAACTCGGATTCAACCCGCACGGCTTGATTACTTTTTCGACTCCACTAACCAAGGAACTTGCCGGAAATTCCGCCGCGCGGCGAAGCTTCGAAGAGAGCCTGATGGCGCGGTTGCGCGCGCTTCCAGGAATTCGGAATGTGGGCGCTATCAATATTCTGCCGCTCACCGATCAGGGCAATTTTCCAGCCCAGCGCGAGAACCACCCGGAGAACAGCATCGGCGGCATGGAGATTCGCATTGTCACACGCGCATATTTTGAGACCATGGAAACTCCGTTGCTGCGCGGCCGCCTATTCGGCCCGCGCGACACCGCTTCCACTACGCAGGTGATCGCGGTAAATGAGAGCGTGGCTCGCACCTGGTGGCCCAACGGAAATCCCCTGGGCGACCGCCTGGTCATCGGGATGTACGAAGGCAAAGACTACGGGAAGCAACCGCCGCGCGAAGTAGTGGCCGTCGTCGGAGACACCAAATCTTTGCGCCTGAAGGCGCCTCCGCGCCCCACCATTTACATTCCCATCGAACAAGCTCTCGCGCTTGACTACGATCTGAACTGGGTGCTTCGCGCCGATCGCTTCACCGGACTCGGGGACCAAATTCGCCAGGCTGTCGCGCAAGTGGATCCTCGCCAGCGCGTGGCCCGTCTTAGAACCATGGATGAGATTGTGGCCGCCAACACCACCAATTCCCGTTTCGATGCCTGGCTCTCGGGAATTTTCGCCGGCTTGGCGCTGCTGCTTACCGCAATTGGCGTCTATGGACTTTTGTCATTCTCCGTCGCGCGGCGCACCAGCGAAATCGGTACGCGCATGGCCTTGGGCGCCAGCCCCTGGAACGTCTTGCGCTTAGTCTTGCGGCAGGCCATCACACTAGTCGCCGTAGGGCTGATTTTGGGCCTGGCCGGCGCTCTCGCCTTGACGCGTTCGTTATCCAGCCTGCTCTACGGCGTCCAACCGCACGACCGCACCAGTTTCGTTGCAGTCTCCATCGTCTTGTTATTCGTCGGTTGCATCGCCGGCTATCTCCCGGCCCGCCGCGCCACCAAAATCGACCCGACCGTCGCGCTTCGCTACGAATAGCATTCGTGGCACAGTGGCGCAGGCGCTTTCGCCTGCGAACAGCATTACAACTGAGGCGCAGGCGGCTTCAACGGCTCCCATGGCAAAAAGCCTTTACGCCGCAACTTCCGCCGATACACCTTGTCCCCATCCATCAAATACAAGGTCTCAAAATCCGCTCCACCAAACACCACATTCGACGCGTCCCCAGGCTGCGGATAAGAAATAATTCCCACTACGCGGCCCGGTTGATCGCAAACTTGAATACCCATATTCGTAACAACGTATAAATATCCTTCGCGATCCAGCGTCATCCCGTCCGCGCCGGATCGCATCATGCCATGCTCCACGTCATCCGGCAGCTCCAGATGATAGAACGGCTCGCCGTTCGCCAGCGATCCATCCTGCTGCACCTGGAACGACCAAACCCACTTCGTCCCGGAATCGGCAACCAGCAATAGCGATTCGTCCGGCGATAGCCGCACTCCGTTGGGAAAAACAATATCTTCGCCATCATGCACCACGCGCTTCCTGCCGGCCTTATCCACGAACCAGATCCTGTGATTCTGCGGATCCGAAAAATAAATTTCGCCCTTGCTGCTCACCGCCAAATCGTTCGAACCCATTCCTTCGGCAATCACTGTCTCCGTGCCGTCCATGGCGTAGGCGACAATCCGTTTGCTACCGTCCTGCGCCGCGTACAGCCGCCCATCCGGACCGAACATCAGCCCATTCGCGCCTCCCGAATCCGCTTTGAACAGGCTCACTTTTCCGCCCAGGCCGATCTTATAAATCTTCGTGGGCTTCGCATCCACGTCCGAGAAAAATACATTTCCGTCGCGATCCACCGCCGGACCTTCGGTGAACTTGTAGCCCTGGCTGACCAACTCCCAATCGGACCCCGGATCGAGAATCGCGTTGATCGTCCGCCGGTCGCTCGATTCCTTGGCCGGCTTCGCAATCGGCTTCGGATAATCCTCCCACAGCCAGCGCAGCGCATCCGGCAGAATCGCCCCTCCGTGCTTGCCGTTGTGTCCCTCGGTTCCAACCACGAATTTCGATTCGTAGCCGGAAAAGGCCAGCGCCGAGGCCATCCTCTGATTCGCCAGGTACCAGCTTCCGGCGTAAATGTTCTGATCGTTGCTGCCATCCTGCAGAAAAACGCGCAGCGGCTTCGGCTCGGTTTTCCGGATCAGGTTCGGATAAGCATCGCCGCCGCGCAAATCCGTGTAGCTGCCGATGAAGCTCAGCACGCGCCGGAATACATTCGGCCGGTTCCACGCCGCGGTGAACGCCGCAATCCCTCCCGAACTCGACCCGGCCACGCCGTAGTCATTCGGATCTTTCGATAAATTAAATTTCTTCCTAACCTCCGGAAGTATTTCCTCGATCAGAAATTTCGCATACCGGCCTCCCAGCGCGTCGTATTCGTAGCTGCGGTTAAACCGGCTCTGCTGCTGGGGCGAAAGCGCATTGAGAACTCCCGGATTGATAAAAATCCCAATCGTCACCGGCATGGCTTTCTGCTGGATCAGGTTGTCGAAAACCACCGGAACCCGCCAGCCGCCATCTTCTTTCACGAACCCGCCGCCATCCTGAAAAATCATTACGCAGGCCGGCTTCGCGGCATCGTACTGCGCGGGAACATACACCCAGTAGTCGCGCACCGTTCCGGGATAAATTTTGCTGGTCCACGAATATTGCGTTACGCTGCCCCGCGGGACGCCATCGTGCCGCTGCGAGTCAGGCCCCAGCGTATATTCATCGCCAGCCAGAATCCCGCCGGCAAGCAAGCCAAAAAGAAACCAACATCGCATGAGTCCATTGTGGGGCAGGATGCCATCCTGCGGCGGGTTGCCAACCCGCCTGCCCCTATTTCAAGTGACAACCCAAACAAGTAAACTTCCGCCCGTGACAAACCGCGCACGACCGCATATCCAGCCCCGACTTCTTATTAGTATGCGAATCTAAAAAACCAGCCACATGATTTGCCGGCTTCAACTGCGCGCCCTGAGGATGGCAGAACTCGCAGCTATCGGGCAAATCGATCTGGTTGTGGCACACCAGGCAATCCGCCATCTGCGGCATATTGGCGCGGCCAACCGCATCTGAAACTTCGAGGCCCCGATGGCAAGCCACGCATGGATTGCCGGAATTCAAAAACGGACGAATCTTAGCCCCGTCCAGCCCCAGATAAGTTCCCTTATCGATGGCCGCGGCAATCACCGGCGCAACATTGCCCAGCTTCAAATGTTTAGCGTGACTGAATTCCTTAAGCGGAGGCGGAGCCGCCGCGGAGAGAATCCAGAATCCGGACAGCAGCCAGTATGCGGCTAGCCTTTGTATCTGATCCGCCAAATCTTCTTCCCGCCATCATCCGATACCAGGATGCTTCCGTCCGGCAATTGCATGATCGCAACCGGACGCCCCCATACTTCGCGCGACTCGGGCGAAATCATCCAGCCAGTCAGAAACTCGCGCACCGGCCCGCTCGGCTTCTCGTTCTTGAACGGAATAAATGCTACCTCGTAGCCCACACGCTTCGAGCGATTCCAGGATCCATGGAAAGCCAGAAACGCCCCGCCTTGATATTCCGCGGGAAATAGCTTGCCTGTGTAAAAAAGGAAATCGAGCACCGCCACATGCGACTGCAGCAGGATATCCCCGGCAATGGTCTTGGCCACCAGATCCGGCCGTTCGCCTTTGTGGCGCGGCTCTTCGTGCGGTCCAGCATAGGCATAGGGCCAACCGTAAAAGGCGCCCTGCTGGATATGCGTAAAATAATCGGGAACCAGATCGTCGCCCAGCGCATCGCGCTCCTGCACCGCGGCCCACAACGTGTCCGTGCCCGGATACCAGTGCAGCCCGATCGGATTGCGTGTCCCGGAAGCGAAAATCTCGTGCCCGCTGCCATCCGGATTGAAGCGATTGATGGCCGCCCGCATCGGATCCTCACCCGTGTTCACGTTGGAGCCGGAACCAACCCCCACATACAGCTTCTCGCCCTTGGCGTCGAACAGAAGGCTCCGCGTCCAGTGGCCTTGTTTGAAATCTTTCAATGATGCGATCTGCTCTCCCGGTCCGGCAGTCAAATTCTTCGAGTCATATTTGTAGCGCTTCACCGAGGTGGGCTCTCCCACGTACAAATAGTCCTTCCAGATGGCCAAGCCATACGGGCGATCCAACCCTGTCAGAAGCGCCTTCCGCTCCGGATCCTTGTAGCTTTTGTTTTTGTCTGTCAGGACGTAAACGGTTCCGGCCGAGCTGTCGCTCACCAGAATTTCGCCGCTGGGCCCCGTGTACATGAAGCGCGGCGTATTAAAACCTGTCGCGTACTCCTCAATTTCGAATCCTGGCGGCACTTTGAGCTGTGCTTCACCAGGCCGGCCAACCACTTTCGGGAAATTGTTGACGGTGGGCGTGGCATAGGGAGCGGGCAGCTTCGCCTCCTGCTGCTGCACCTGGCAGAAAGCCGCTGCCGCCGCAAAAAGAGGAACGATGTATTTGAGCATGGCGCTAATTTCAGTGTATAAAACATTATGCGCATTAAACTGCTAATCGCCATCCTTCTGCCCGGCGTCACCTTGCTCGCTCAACCCGAAAAAACTTCCTGGGAAGTGCTCAAGACCGGTTTGAACGACAAGAATCCGGATAAGCGCAGGCAAGCGGTGACCGCCATCGGATCCATCGGATTGCAAACGGACGTGGTCGAACTGGTGGAAGGCGCGCTGCGCGATCCGGATTCGCTGGTCCGCCAAACCGCCGCGGCCGAACTGGGCCAGATGAAAGCGAAACAAGCCATCCCGTCGCTCAAGACGGCCATGGACGATGCTGCCGGCGAAGTCGTGTTCGCCGCCGCCAAAGCGCTATGGGATATGGGCGACCGTAGCGGGCGCGATCTGCTGGAAGATGTGCTCACCGGCCAGCAAGCTACATCGGAAGGCGCTCTCAAAGGCGCGATGCGTGACGCCAAGCGAAAGATGCACGATCCGAAAGCGCTAGCGGTGATGGGTTTCAAGGAAGCGTCCGGCGTTCTGCTCGGACCTTTCAACATCGGGATCATTGCGGCCGAGCAGGTTCTTAAGGAAACTTCCGCGGGCGGCCGCGCGCTGGCCGCCACGCTTCTCGCGCAGGATTGCGACGCCGAATCCCTACGTTTGCTCGAATGGTCCGCCACCAGCGACAAGAATTGGGCCGTGAAAGCCGCGTCAGCGAAAGCCCTTGGCCAGTGCGGAAATCAAGACGCCATCCCCACGCTGGAGCAAAATCTGGCCAACTCCAACCCAGCCGTGAATTTCATGTCCGCGGGAGCAGTCATCAAGCTCAGCCGAAAATGATCCGCCTATTTTGGCACTCACAACTCGTCGCCCCGAGCCGGATTATTGGGTAGTGGGTCAAGTTCGTTGTATTGCAAAACCTGCCAGCCTGCGACGTGGCGCACGCATTCGTGCGTGCCGCGTTCACACTCGTGTGGACGCTTGGACTTCCTCACACTGTGTTCGCAGGAGCGCGAACACGGCACGCACGAGTGCGTGCGCCACATCCTCAACCTGAACCACTACTGATTAGTGCCTTTGCCCGCTCGCTTCAGAATCCGCTTCGCCTTAGGAATGTCAGCGCGCCCAGCTTGATCGCGACGTTGATCAGTTGGTTCAACGCCACCCTCGGACTGAGAAACCCGCCGGGCTTCCTTAAGTAAGGAGGGTTGCAGGCTGTGGGTCGCAGCACGCCGAATGAGCGCCTAATTCTTGTGCTCGTCGATTATAAGCCGTCGAAACCATCTTGGACGGCCGGACCCAGGCCCCTCAAGCACCATTACTGAATCTTCGCCACCGACCCGCTCGATACAAACACGCTGAAAATGCCCGTGTCCAATCCCGGCGAACCCGGGACGTTATTGAAAGGGATCAGCGGAATTCCCGCCATCTGAATATCCACGCCAGGTTTTGCAAAAGCCCCGAAACCATCCGGAGAAAGCAGGTTCAGAACCGCGGACGGAATGGTGAAGCGTCCAGCAGTCGCATCGGCAGTGCACAGAATCTCAACGTAGGCCGTCTCTGAGCTTGTGACCGGTACGCCGCTGAATAGGAAGATGCCCACCACCGAAAATCCCGAGCTCCCAGTCCAGGTCAAAGTAAGATCCTGCGAGAGACTGATGCTCGCCGGTATCTTTGTAGGCACCACGGCCTGCGGCAGCGTCAACGTCCAGTTGAACGCGCCCACGCCCGCTCCACCGGTGCCGTTCGAAACCGAGAAAGCTCCCGGTTCGATATATTGGTCCGGCGCGGTGGCCAGCGTAGTGTCGTAGAGGCCCGTCTCAAGCGCCGAAATCGTCTTCGAACCGCCGGTCGACGTAAGCTTCAACTGATTGCCCGAATTCACAAAGTGCTCGACCACCGGATCGATCGGATTCAAGCTGCTTCCGAGAACCTCGTAGGACAGGCAACTGCCGATCGATCCAGCCGAGCCGCCTCCCCAGGATTTGACCAGATTGCTCAGGGAATACGTCGCGAAAGCCCCTTCCAGATTGTCGTTCCCGCCGGCTACCCGGCTTACGATCACACCGCCGAGGCTCAGTGAGCCGGTCGCCATCGCCTTCTGCAAATTGGCCGCCGTCAGTGGACCGAATGTATCGCCGCACGTGGCTTGCCCGTCCGGAGCCACGGCTATCGATGTAATATTCCCCGTTACGCCCTTCACGATCACGGCCACCGACGCCTTGCATCCCGTGATTCCGGCCGGGATCACGAAGTTGATCTGGTCCACTCCAGCGGAGCTGCCGCGTCCCCCGTAGACTACGGCAGCCGGTTGATTGTTCACCAGCACCTGTACGCCGCTATGCAAGTCCACCTGCTGCGGCGGCTCGGTTTCATCGGTGGTTATTGGACCCAGACCCGTACCCCACAGAACCAGTTCCTCTCCCGGATGCGCCGGGTGTACGTATGTAATTGGATTGTTCGAGCCGTCGGTAAACACTCCAGGCCCCGTGCCGTCCTCATTCAGGGCGAACGTTCCGAAATTCGCCGCCACAACCTGGATCGCAATCGAGCTCTGCTCACCCTGGTAGGAAAGCGTCAGCGTGCCGGTTCCCGCCGGAGTGGGCGATGGAAGAATCGCCGCCACCTGCGTAACCAGGCTGTAGAGCAGGATGCAGTTTTCGGTGACGCCGTTGACCGTCACCTGAATCGTTGTGCCGCCCAATCCCTGTGTCGTCGGCAATGGGTAGCTGTCGGCGTGCTGGATCGTCGCTGGGCCGAGGCCAGTGCCCGTAACCGTGAATATTGCGCCTCTCGCAATCGCCGAATTGGCCTGATGAGGAACAACCCAACTTGCCGCGTTATAAACTCCGGCAATGTTCGGAGCAGCGGCCAGGCCGGCGGCGAAGAAAATGCAAATAACGGTGAAGCGAAGCAGTCTCATGAATACGCCTTTCCGAACCGCGGCCGTGGAAAATGCACCGGCTCCCTAAGAGCTGTGAAAAAAACGGTTCGCAGGCGAAAACGCCTGCGCCACTTAATCGTAAATCCTGGTGCGTCTCAAAACCGCGTGCTTCCCGATTTTTTCACATTGCCTTCCCCAAACTTGCTCTTCCACCCCTATACGGCGCAGAAATGTTCAATTTCCCGTCAGTGTGGGGCAGGATGCCATCCTGCAGCGGGTTGCCAACCCGCCAAGTTTTGGATCATTTGCGTTTTCGGGAACGTCCCCGCACTGCTGTCCGCGCCAGATACCTCTTTCGCCCCTCGCGAATCGCCTGCCGCGCATCGCCCGGGCCGCCCCAGCCCAATGTTGCGGTCTTGCGCCCTTCCAGCTCCTTGTAAATGGTAAAAAAGTGCTCAATTTCCAGACGCACGTGGGCGAAGATTCCGTCCATCGAATGGACCTCGTCATAACGGGGATTCCGGCTCGGGACCGCTAGAATTTTCTGGTCGCTCTCATCCTGGTCAATCATATTGAGAACCCCGATCGGCCGGACCTCGATCAAGCAACCCGGAAAGCTTGGCTCTTCCACCAGGGTGAGGCAATCCACCGGATCTGCGTCCGGCGCCACGGTACCCGGAACAAACCCATAATCGCCCGGATAATGGACGGGAGAGTAAAGTGTCCGATCCAGCCGGAAGAGGCCGAGTTCCTTGTCGTACTCATATTTGTTGGTCGAGTTCTTCGGAATTTCCACAATCATCCGGACCAGTTCGGGCGAGTTAGGACCTGGATCGAGATCGTATAACGTATGTTTCAAGATATCCTTAGCGTAGCGCACGAACGCGCGAAAACATCTTTGAACGCCTTGAGAACACTCTTCGAGCGCCGCGTCGCCCCTCCTGTCAACACGCGCCGGCAGGTTTCAGCGTGGCGGCAGGATCGATAATGGTTGATAGCCTGCGCGCCCCAGCGCCGTATAGAGCACACCTCAAGCGACGGTACTACCAATAGTGGTGTACTAGCTGACCCCTGCTCCGACCAACACTCTCGCAAAAAAGTCCTTGCATATCATATTGAACTCGTGCAAAAATTCTCTAAGGCCGGAAGTGGTCCAAAGTGTCAAGAAGTGGGTAACAACGTGTCCGAGCAGCCAAAACCCGCGCCAGTCGAGCCACCCCTGGGGGCGTATTCTGCCCACGTCGACGAAAAGGGGAGGCTGAAGTTGCCGGTCACGTTTAAGGAGTACCTGGAGAGCTTGGAAGACGGCAGGCTGTTCGTGACTACTACCGACAAGCGCATAGCTAAACTCTACCCGATTTCGGTCTGGAAAGAAAATCTAAAAAAGCTGGCCGATCTGGCGCTGGAACAGCCGCTCCTGGCGAAATCGATGTCCATTACCGCCCGCCATTACGGCGAAGACGGCCGGTTGGATACCGGGGGACGCATCATGCTGCCCACCAACCTGCGCCGCCTGCTGAATCTGGAAGGCCAGGAAATCTGGATGGACGCAGCTCCAGAGGGTTGCATCAACATCTATTCGAAAGCGGAGTACGAAGCGCAGTTGCGGAACGCGGAAGGATTGCTCGAAGAAGCCAACGTGGCGGCCACGCGAAAGGGGTTTGTGTAGCGGCCATGTATGCACGTTCCGGTCATGCTCGGCGAGTGTCTGGAGTATCTGGCGATTCGGCCGGACGGAATATTTCTGGACGCTACAGCGGGACTGGGCGGGCATACGGGCGCCATCGCCGCGCGGTTGATCAGCGGTTTCGTGATTGCCAACGATCGGGACGCGGAGTCGCTCGCGCAGGCCAGGAACAACACCAGCGAGTATGCGGATCGGATTCGATTTCACCAGGGATCGTTCACCGATCTACGCGGCGCCTTAGCGGCCTCGGGCGTCCAGCAAGTGGATGGCTTGCTGGCCGACCTGGGCGTCAGCCGCTATCAGCTCACAGAGCCGGAGCGCGGGTTTTCGCTGATGGCCGACGGTCCCCTGGACATGCGCATGGATCGCAGCCAGGGCCGCACCGCGGAAGAGCTTGTCAATTTTACGTCAGAGAAAGAATTGGCCGACTTGATTTTTCAATTCGGCGAAGAAAGGAGGTCGCGGAGAATCGCAAGAGCAGTCGTGCGGGCGCGGCCGATTTCAACCACCGGGCGATTGGCTCGGGTGATCGAAGAGACTGTGCCCCGCGTGACCCGGCTGCATCCGGCCACGCAAACATTTATGGCGTTGCGCTTGGCCGTGAACGACGAACCGGGCGAACTGGACGCCTTGCTGGAGGCTGCTCCGGATTTGGTGAAGACCGGCGGAAGGATTGTGATCGTGTCCTTCATGTCGCTCGAGGACAGAAAAGTGAAGCAGAGTTTTCAGGCTTTGGCCCGCGCCGAAAGAGCAACCATGCTCACCAAGCACGTGGTCAGGCCAACACCCGAAGAGATAAGAGATAACCCCCCGTCCCGGAGCGCGAAACTCCGGGCTGTGGAAATGAGATAGCTAAAGAGAAAAATGGCAACCCTGGCAACCATCCTGGATCGATTCATGGCGGCGAAAAGCTTGGATCAAGCAGCGCCGCGAACCCGTGTGCTGGAACAAGAGGATCCCTTTGAGGTCCCGGCCTTCCCCAACGAGGACGTGTATTTCTACATCAAGCGCATTAACAACGCCCATGTTTTGCGCGAAGCGGACCCGGCCGCGCGCCGCGCCTGCTGGAAGCTCATCGGCACTTCGCTAACCATCGCCGCGCTGGTGATCGGTCTTCTGCTTCCCGGCCTGTACGGCCTGGTGGCGGGCTATCGCCTGGAAGCGCTGCGTCAGGAACAAAATCGCCTGACGCTCGATCGCGCGACATTGGAATATCAGGAATCGAAACTGCTCGATCCGGCACGCTTGGAAGAGCTGGCCAAAATGCAGCAGTTCGTGGATCCTGACTCCACCAAAGTTGTCTACCTGGAAGGCAAGTCGGACACCGTAGTAGCTAAAACCGGCCAAACCGAACCGCGACCGTAAGGGAGCCGGTGACTTTCCATGAACACCCTGGCGACAAGACGCGTTCACCTGCTGGCCCGCCTGGCCTTCGTCTGGGTGGCGCTAATCATAGCTCGCCTGGTCCAGTTGCAAATAATCCAACACACCGAATACAAAAAACTAGCCGCGCACCAACAGGAAAAAACTCTGGAACTCGATGCCCCGCGCGGCACCATCGTGGATCGCCTGGGCCAGCGCCTGGCCATCAGCCTTCCGGCTGAATCCGTCTGCGTCGATCCATTGCGGATTCCCGACTTACCGGTCGCTGCCGAAATCCTGTCCAAAACCCTCAACCTGGATTCCAACGACCTGCTGGCCAGAATGACCGAAGCGGCCGCCACCAAGCACGGATTCGTCTGGGTGAAGCGCAAGATCACGGCCGAAGAGTCGCAGGCCTTGCGCGATTTGAAGCTGGAATATATCGAATTTCGCAGCGAGAGCCAGCGCTTCTATCCCAACCAGTCCCTGGCGGCGCACGTCATCGGCGGCGTTGATTTTGCTCAAAAAGGCAACGGCGGCATCGAACAGAGCTTCGACGCCCGGCTCAAGGGACGCCCCGGTGAGATGCACGTCACCCGCGATGTCCAGAAACGGGACTTCGAGTCGAAAGTGGATAGCCAGCCCAAGGCCGGCCAGGACATTCGCCTAACCATCGATGCCCGCATCCAATTCGTGGCCGAGCGCGAAGTAAAGAAAATGGTCCTGACCCACCACGCCCACTGGGGCAGCGCGGTGGCTTTGGATCCGCATACCGGCGATATCCTGGCGCTGGCCAATTATCCCACCTTCGATCCCAATGAGCCGCCCAAGCAGGACGACTTGAAAGCGCGAGAAAATCTTGCGGTTACCGCGCCTTTCGAGCCCGGTTCCGTCTTCAAAGTAATTACCCTTTCGGCCGCGCTCGAAACCACCAAGCTCCGGCCGGAAACGATAATTAACTGCGGCGGCGGAAAAATAACGCTGTTCGGACGCACCATCCACGATCACAGCAGTTATTGGTCGCTGCCCATGGAAGACGTGCTGGCCCGTTCCAGCAATATCGGCGCCATCAACATCGGATTGACCGTGGGTCAGAACAAGATGTTCGAATATGTCCGCCGCTTCGGCGTTGGCACCAGAACCGGCGTCCCGCTTCCCGGCGAGTCCCAAGGAATGCTCCGGCCTCTGCGCCGCTGGGAGAAAACTTCGCTCGCTTCCGTCTCCATGGGCCATGAAGTCGGCGTCACCGCCCTGCAGCTGGCGCGCGCCTGCTCCGTCATCGCTAGCGGAGGTTTGCTGCTGCAACCGCGCTTGACCATGGATACTCCCATCGCGCAGCCGGTTCGAATCTTGAAACCGGAAACCGCCCTTACCATGCGCCGCATGATGGAAGGCGTGGTGCTGAAGCCTTACGGCACGGGCCACAAATACTGCCGCATCCAGGGCTACACCTCGGCGGGCAAAACCGGCTCCGCCCAGATTTACGATTATCGCGCGCACCAATATACGCACATGTATAACGCGTCCTTCATGGGCTTTGCTCCGGTCACGAATCCCGCCATCGTGGTGGTGGTGACCATAAGCGGCACCGAAGGCACGGCAGGTTTTGGAGGCCCCACCGCCGGACCCGCCTTCCGTGAAATAGCCGCGGCCGCGCTGCGCATGCTGGATGTGCCCAAAGATTTACCCGACATGCCTCCTTCCCCCGAACGCGATCAGGCCGATGAAAACGATGCGGCGATCGCTGATATTGGTTCTTCCATCCCTCCCCCGCTGGTCCAAGCGGAGGATGCCGATGCCGCCGACGACCGACCGGCGGCTTCCGCAGAGAGCGCTTCGGACCAGCGGCCTTTTTTAATGGAGGATGAAAACCAATTCTGCGCGGGACCTGGCCGGGCCGCGCGTCCCGAACTTTCGGGGCAAGACCTTGCGTGACGTAATTGAAGAATCGTCGGCACTGGGTATTCCAGTTGAATTCAAGGGAGGCGGAATCGCTCAGACGCAGGATCCCGAAGCAGGCGCTGTCCTGCCCTTAGGACAAAGCGTGCGCGTGCAATTTGGCCGCTGACAGCGCCGCTATGACGCTTGAACAGATCCTCCGCGGGGTTCAGCTCCGAAGGGAGTTATCTGAAAATCTGCGAGGTTTGGAAATCCGGGGATTGGAGTACGACTCGCGCCGGGTGGAGACAGGTTTTTTGTTTTTCGCTTTTCCAGGATCACGGGCCGACGGCCGCGAATTTGCCCAGTCCGCGCTCCACCAGGGCGCGGTGGCCGTGGCCAGTGAGCTTCCCCCGTCAACGGGTTTCGAAGGAACCTGGATCGAAGTGGAGCACGGCCGCCGCGCCCTGGCGATCGCGTCGCGCAATTTCTACGGTGCGCCGGATTCCAGGCTCAACTTGACGGGCGTAACCGGTACCAACGGCAAAACCACCACCGCCTTCCTGATCGATTCCATTTTGCAGGCTGCCGGCAAGACTACCCTTCTGGTGGGCACCATTGAATATCGCTTGGCGGGGGAAATCAGAAAGGCCGTGAACACCACGCCCGAGTCGCTCGACTTGTACCGCATGTTCCAGGAACTCGAGGGACGCGGGGGAACCCATGCGACAATGGAAGTCTCCTCGCACGCGCTCGCTCTCGACAGGGTTTACGGCATTACGTTTCACACCGCGGTATTCACCAACCTCACCCGGGACCATCTGGATTTCCACTCCGGGATGGACACTTACTTTCGCCGCCAAGAAGTTGCTGTTTGCTCCACACGGCGCTCCCGCTCCGCGCTGGGCCGTGATTAATCACGACGATCCGCACTCGGCGGAGATCGAAACCACGGCCCAAGTGATCCGCTATGGGTTCGAAACGGGCGCCGATTTGCGCGCGTCCGCACTGGAGATGAGCTTCGAAGGGCTGAAGTTCACCGTGGAATATCGCGGCCAAAAGGTGGAGCTTCGCTCGCCATTGGTGGGCAAAATCAACGCCTACAATATCCTGGCCGCATGCGGGACTGCTCTCAGCTACGCATTCAGCTGGGAAACTATCGCGCGCGGAGTTGCCGCTTGCCGCCAGGTCCCCGGCCGGTTCGAGCGCGTGGATCAAGGCCAGCCGTTTCTCGTGGTAGTGGATTACGCGCACACTGACGACGCGTTGCGCAGCATCATCGCGGTGGCGCGCGAACTGCGCCCAAAACGGGTCATAACGCTGTTCGGCTGCGGGGGCGACCGTGACCGCTCCAAGCGCCCGCTGATGGGCATGGCCGCCGGGCAATCCAGCGACTTTGTGGTTTTGACTTCGGACAATCCGCGCTCGGAAGATCCTATCGCCATCATGAATGATGCTCTGGTGGGATTGCGCCGCTTCGATGTCCCTCACATCGTGGAGCCGGATCGCGCCAAAGCCATCCGCGCGGTGCTGGGCCACGCCCGCCCAGGAGACATCGTAATTCTGGCGGGAAAAGGACATGAGCCGTATCAGGTTTTGAAAGATCGCGTCATACATTTTGACGACCGCGAGCAGGCCAGGGACGCGCTTCGCGCCTTGGGATTCGGCGGTAGTGTGTAACCGAGCCGCGACCGTAAGAAGCTGTGAAAAATTCGGAAGTACGCGGGGTTGGCAGACGGAAGCGTCTGACCCACGTTGACGCACAAGGATTTACGATTAAGTGGCGCAGGCGCTTTCGCCTGCGAACCGATTTTTTCACAGCTTCTAAGGGAGTCGGTGCTTTGGAATTTCGAGTAAAGGAGATCGCCGCAGTGCTAGGACATCCAGCGACAAGCGACACGCGGATCACCGGCTGGAGTGTCGATTCACGCACCGTTCAACCTGGCGACCTTTTCTTCGCACTGCGCGGGCCAAATCACGATGGAAATGCCTACCTTGAAGAAGCCTTTCGAAAAGGCGCGGTAGCCGCAGTTGCAAATTCGCAGAGCTCCAGCGAAGTTCTCACCGTCCCGGACTCCTTGGCCGCGCTCCAGAATGTCGCCACCTGGGCCCGTAATCGATGGGACGGCCAAGTGGTGGGTGTAACCGGCAGCGCCGGCAAAACCACTAGCAAGGATGTGATCGCGGCCATGCTCGCCGTCAACGCACCCGTCGCGAAAACCATCGGCAATCTCAACAACCATGTCGGCCTGCCTCTCTCCATCCTCCGCATGCCTTCGAATGCCCGCGTGGCCGTGCTCGAAATGGCCATGAACCACTCGGGCGAAATCCGCCGCCTGTCAGAAATCGCCCGGCCCGACATCGGCGTAGTCACCAACGTCGGCCACGCCCACATGGAAGCTTTCGATTCCATCGAAGGCGTGGCTGGCGCCAAGCGTGAGCTGATTGAATCTCTGCCGCCGGATGGCGTAGCCGTCCTGAATTTCGACGATCCCCTGGTCATTCAGTTCCGCCATGCTCATCCCGGCCGCACCGTTACTTTCGGGCTGAACGCAGGAGCCGATGTTCGCGCCGAGAACATCCAGGAGACCCCGGAAGGCCTGACATTTTCCGTGGACGGCGTCCAATTTTCGAGCCCGCTCCACGGCCGCCACAGCATCCTGAATTTTTTAGCTGGGATCGCCGTAGCCGGCTTGTTTGGACTACGCCCGCGCGCACTCACTGAAGTTGTGCGCGACATTCCGCCCGGCCCCATGCGCGGCGAACGCTTCCTGCATAACGGAATTCTTATTTTGAACGACTGCTACAACTCCAATCCCGACGCGGCGCGCGCCATGATCGACGTGCTGCGGGATACCCAGGCCAAGCGGCGCATTGCCGTGCTGGGGGAGATGCTCGAGCTCGGACACTGGTCCGGGGCCCTGCATCGCGATGTGGGAAGCTACGTCGCCTCGCAAGGGATTGATGTGCTCGTTGGTATACGCGGCGCGGCCGGCAGCCTGGTGGATGCAGCCAAGGAAGCAGGTCAAGCAGTTAACGCCGCGTTTTTTTTCGAGCATCCCGAAGATGCCGGCGGCGAGTTGCGAAAAATCGCCCGCGCCGGCGATGTGATTTTGTTTAAGGGTTCCCGAGGCACTCATGTCGAGCGGGCCCTGGAGAGGTTTCTCGCTCCACCAAGTTAGATGCTCTACTGGCTGTTCTACGAAAAGCTGTTTCGCCTCTACACGCCCTTTCGCGAGTTTGGATACGTGACGTTCCGTACTGCGTCCGCCAGCCTTACAGCGTTGTTCCTATGCGTGGCCTTGGGACCTTGGCTGATTAACAAGCTTCGCGAATTCCAGATCGGCCAATACATCCGCGAAGACGGCCCGAAATCCCACATGAAGAAGGCCGGAACGCCCACCATGGGCGGAATTCTGATCATCATCTCGGTCGTCGTTCCCACCGTCCTGTGGGCGAATCTGCGAAATCCTTACGTGTGGATCGCGCTTTTCGGCATGGCCAGTTTTGGTTTGATCGGCTTCATCGACGACTACGCCAAGATCCGCGGCAAGCAAAACAAAGGTCTCACGGTGCGAGAGAAATTCAGCTTTCAAGTGGTGGCCGCGCTGGTCATAGGATTTATTCTGCTCAGCCTGCACGCCAACAAATTGTATTCCACCAGCATCAATGTCCCGTTTTTTAAATCGTTCAAGCCGGACCTGCTGATTGAAGCTTTGGTGCACAACTGGTACACCTATCCGCTGGCTTTTGCCGGCTTCTACGCCTTCATGGTGCTGGTGATTGTGGGAGCGTCGGACGCGGTGAATCTGACCGATGGCCTGGATGGCCTGGCCATCGGTTTGATGATCATCGCCTCGGGCGCCATGACCATTCTGACTTACGTCAGCGGCAACGCGAAGCTTGCCGAATATCTCGATCTCGCGAGGCTCCCGGGCGCCGGAGAGTTGACCATTTTTTGCGGATCGATGGTGGGCGCGTCCATCGGATTTCTTTGGTACAACGCACATCCGGCCGAAATTTTCATGGGCGACGTAGGATCGCTGGCCCTGGGCGGTGCTTTGGGCGTGGTCGCGGTCCTAATCAAGCAGGAGATCCTGCTCTTGTTCATCGGCGGCGTATACGTAATCGAAGCGCTTTCGGTAATCCTGCAAGTAGGCAGTTATAAGCTTCGCAAGAAGCGAATTTTTAAAATGGCCCCCATCCATCATCATTTCGAAGCCTTGGGTTGGCCCGAGTCAAAGATCATCACGCGTTTTTGGATAGCAGGTTTAGTAATGGCATTATTCGCCCTGACAACATTGAAACTGCGGTGAGTGGGGCAGGCGCTTCCGCCTGCCACCGTTCGTTTTTTGAATGGAACTGAAAGGAAGAAAAGCAGTAGTAATCGGAATGGCCCGCTCCGGCATAGCAGCCGTAAGGCTGCTGCTCGAAAAGGGCGCAACCGTCCGCGCAGTGGATGAAAAACCAATGGGAGATGTTCAAGGAATAACGGTGGAACCTCAAACGGAAGCGCCGATCCGCGACGCGGATTTGATAGTGTTATCCCCAGGCGTCCCAACGGATCTCGACATCCTGGCGGCAGCGCGCGCCCGCAATATCCTCATCATCGGCGAGTTGGAATTGTCCGCGCCATTCCTAAAAGGCAATACTATCGGCGTCACCGGAACCAACGGCAAAACCACCACCACCGCGCTCACCGGCCATATTCTCCGCGAGTCCGGCATCGCCTGCCAGGTGGGCGGCAATATCGGAACACCGCCGGCGTCCATGATCGAAACATCGCGTCCGGACCAATGGAACGTCCTCGAATTCTCCAGCTTCCAGCTCGAGACCATCCAGACCTTTCACGCTTCCATAGCGGCTTGTCTGAATGTTACGCAGAATCATCTGGACCGCCATCATACATTCGAAAATTACAAAAACGCCAAAGCGCGGTTGTTCGAAACCCAGCGTGAAGGCGATTTCGCCGTGCTCAATGCCGACGATCCGGTCACGGTTGAATTCGCCCGCCGCACTCCCGCATCCATCGTATGGTTCAGCGGCACGCATCGTGTCTCAGGCGCATGGTTGGAAGGCGAAACAATTCGCATGGAAGATACCGCGCTGTTGGACGTCCGCGAGCTGCGCCTGCGCGGCCGTCACAACTATGAAAACGTAATGGCGGCCGCTCTGATGGCCCGCCGCGCCGGCGCGGAGCCCTCGCAAATCGCCCACGCCGCCGCCACTTTTGCGCCTGTTGAACATCGCCTCGAGCTGGTCCGCGAAATAAACGGCGTGGCCTACTACAACGATTCCAAGGCCACCAGCGTCGACGCCACTCTGAAAGCCATGGATGCGTTTCCCGGCGGCCTCTGGATCATCCTCGGCGGCAAAGATAAAGATAGCGACTATACGGTGCTGCGCGATCCGTTGCGCGCCAAAGCCAAGGCCGCGTTATTGATCGGCTCGGCGGCCCAAAAAATTGCCTCGCAAATAACGGATGCAACCAAAGTAGTGGATTGCGGCACACTGGCAGCGGCCCTCCAGCAAGCCTCTCGCGCCGCATCTCCCGGCGACACGGTCCTGCTGGCGCCCGCCTGCGCCAGCTATGACCAATTCGAAAATTTTGAGCAGCGCGGCCGGGTCTTCAAAGAACTGGTCCGCGCCTTGGCGGAAGGAGCACACTGATGGCCCAGCGATTGAAATCGGATTGGCTCTTGTTTTCCACCGTCGTCATCATGGTCGGGTTCGGCCTGGTAATGATCTACAGCGCATCTTCCGTGGTGGCCGAACTCAATCCTCGAATAAAAGACAGTTTCCATTACGTGAGCCACCAACTGGTCTGGGCTGTTTTTTCCTTCATCGTGCTGATGTATTTTAAAAAGCGCGATTACCGGCGGCTGCACAGTCCGGCCTGGGCATTTGGTTCGGTGGGCGTGGTTCTGATGCTGCAGATTCTAGTCTTCGTCGCCGACAGCAAAACGCACCGCTGGTTCCGCCTGGAAGGCATCGGAACGCTGCAGCCCTCGGAATTCGCGAAACCGGCGCTGTTGATCTTTCTGGCCTATTTCGTCACGCTGCGGCAGGAAACCCTCAACACCCGCCGGACCATGGCGGCCGTTTGCCTTCCGCTGGCCGTGCTCGCGGCCACCGTGGGCATCGGCGACCTGGGAACGGCCATCGTGATGGTTGTTCCTGCCGCGATTGTTTTCTACGTCGCCGGATTGCAGCGAAAACTGGTCACCGCCGCGTTGGTCGCCGGACTTCTTTGCTCGGTCGCGTTTGTGGCTTACAAGCCCTATCGTCTGGCCCGCATCATCGGATTTTTCGATCCACAGTACAAGATAGTCTCCATTTTCGACAAGCATGACCGCGTCAAGAAATACATCAGCGAATCCATCACCACGCGCGACCCCGGCTATCAGGCGCGGCAATCCAGGATCGCCGTGGGAAGCGGCGGATTACTCGGTCTGGGGCCCATGCAAGGCATTCAGAAGATTTTCTATCTGCCCGAAGCGCACACCGATTTCATCTACGCCGTAATCGGCGAAGAGTTGGGATTCTTCGGCTGCAGCGCGGTGCTGGCCGGATTCCTCATTATTCTATGGCGTGGTTTGCAGGTGGCCTGGGAAGCGCAGGACGATTTTGGCCGATACCTGGCCCTGGGTTTAACGTCATCCATCGTAATCCAAGCCTTCATCAATATCAGCGTGGTCCTGGATATGGGACCCACCAAAGGGATTCCATTGCCCATGATCAGCGCCGGCGGCAGTTCCTTGATGAGCACGCTGATCTGTTTAGGAATGTTGTTAAGCGTAAGCGAGCACTCCGAATGAAAAAAACCGGTGACAGGATACTCATTCCCCGATTTCGCTCATGGCTACCATCGTGATGGCCGGCGGAGGCACCGGCGGACATGTGCTCCCGCTGCTGGCGGTGGCCCGCGAATTGAAAGCCCGGGGCCACCAGTGCGTGTTCATCGGCACCCGTACCGGCTTCGAAGCCAGACTGGTTCCCGCGGCGGATTTTCCGCTCGAGTTCATCGAGATCGGTGGACTCAACCGCGTGGGCGTGGCGCGCAGCGTCCGCACCTTGGCTCAACTCCCCATCAGCGTTTTAAAGGCGCGCCGGATGCTCGCTAAACACTCGCCGGGGGCCGTTTTCAGCATGGGCGGCTACGCGGCCGGTCCGGTGGTGCTGGCTGCTTTGTGGAAGCGCCTGCCCATTCTGGTGATGGAACCGAACGCCATTCCCGGACTCACCAATCGTCACGTGGGCCGTTACGTGACGCGCGCTCTCTTGAATTTCCCCGAAGCCGCGCGATTTTTTCCGGCTGGAAAATCGGTCATCACCGGCCTTCCGGTGCGTCCCGAATTCTTCCGGATCCCGCCCAAAACGCGCGACGCCAAGTTGACCGTCCTGATCACCGGCGGAAGCCAAGGTTCCCGCAGATTGAATGAAGCCGCGCGAAGTAGCTGGAATTATTTTCGCGAGGCCCAGTTTCCCGTCCGGTTCATTCATCAGACCGGCGTCACCGGTCACGAAGCGCTGGCCAAGAAATTCGCGGAGACTGGCCTCGAAGGCGAACTCGTTCCGTTTATCGACGACATGCCCGCGGCTTTCGCGCGCGCCGATCTGGTGATTTGCCGCGCCGGAGCGGGTTCGCTCGCGGAACTTGCCGCGGCCGCGAAACCGGCCATCCTGGTGCCCCTGGCTAGCTCTACCGATGAGCACCAGCTGCGTAACGCCGAGGCATTTACCAAGGCCGGCGCCGCCCAGGTGGTGCTGGATAGTCAGATGGACGGCGGCCGCCTCTTTGAAGAAGTAGGTAGGCTAAGCTCCCAACCAGCCCAGCTCAGACGAATGGGCGAGCAAGCCCGTAAATTCGCCCATCCGGAAGCTGTGCGCCAGGCCGCCGATATCGTGGAGGCATCCCTTGTCAATTAAATTCCCAAAGTCGTCTCAGCCCGCCCAGCTTTCCGCATCCAGTGTGGTGCGGACCCCCAAGTCCGCGCGCGTCCCCCAGGGCCCGCCCGTCTTGCCCGTCCCCGGCCCAAGTGTAACCTCGTCCCTATTGACATTCAGCCCGAAAGCCGAAACAATACGATATAAAAATGTTTTTTAAATTACAACACCTGCACTTCGTTGGAATCGGTGGGATCGGCATGTCCGGTATCGCCGAGGTGTTGCTCAATCTGGGATATCAAATCTCCGGCTCCGACGTGAAACTCAGCCCCACTACGGACCGTCTGGCCGCCCTCGGCGCCCGGATTTTCGAAGGCCATTCCGCGGCCAACGTCGCCGGCGCCAAGGCCATCGTGGTCAGCTCCGCCGTCGACGATCAAAATCCCGAGGTCCAGGAAGCGCGCCGTTTATCCATCCCCGTGATCCCGCGCGGCGAAATGCTGGCGGAGCTGATGCGTCTGAAATACGGCATCGCCATCGCCGGCAGTCACGGAAAAACCACCACCACTTCCATGACCGCAACGGTTTTGAATGTTGCCGGATTGGATCCTACCGTAGTGGTGGGCGGGAAAGTTGCCGCCATGGGCGGTTCCAATGCCCGCGTGGGCCGCAGCGATTTTCTGGTCGTGGAATCGGACGAAAGCGATGGCTCATTCCTGAAGCTGAGCCCCATCCTGGCCGTGGTAACCAATATCGATCGCGAGCATCTGGATCATTACCCGTCCATCGTTGAGATTCGCGCCGCGTTCCTGGAGTTCGTCCAAAAAGTACCGTTCTACGGAGCCGCGATTCTGTGCCTGGATGATGAAAATGTCCAACAGCTGCTCCCTTCCGTGAATCGCCGGGCCATCACCTATGGACGCAGTCACCAGGCTGCGCTCCGCATTGTGGAGATGGACTGCGGCCCTTTCGAGAGCCGCTTCTCCGTTCGCACGCGAGGGCACGATCTGGGCAAGTTCCACCTGCGCGTGCCTGGTGTACACAATGTACTCAATGCCACTGCCGCCATCGCCATCGGACTGGAGCTGGATGTAAAACTGGCGGCGATTCACGAAGCCATCGCCCTGTACTCGGGCGTTGACCGGCGCTTTCAGACCCGCGGCACGGAGCGCGGCGTCACGGTGATCGACGATTACGGCCATCATCCCACCGAGATTCGCGCCACGCTGGCGGCCGCGCAGTTGTGCAAATTCCAGCGGATTCATGCCGTCTTCCAGCCGCATCGTTATACCCGCACGCAGCACTTGCTGGACGAGTTCGCCCGCAGTTTTCACCAGGCCGACGTGGTTTATGTGCTGGATATTTACGCGGCCTCCGAGCCGCCTATCGAAGGAATCTCGGGCAGCGCCCTGGCGGAACGCATGCGTGACTTCGGCCATCGATGTGTCGAATACACCGGAACCATCGAGCGTACCGCCGAAGCGGTAACCGCGAATGTACGCGACAAAGAATTGGTCATTACCCTGGGCGCGGGTAACGTCTGGCAGGTGGGCGAGCGCGTGCTCGAAAAACTGCGGGAGGCGGCCTAGATGGCGCCGCAGGCGAAGGATAAGAAGCGCCGCGCCCCGGCTGTCCGTGTGATCTTTCGCTACGGCTTGATCATCATCGGCGCCAGCCTGCTTCTCACCACCTGCATCTACGCTTCGCAGCGCTTCGAGCGGTTTATCATCCGCGATCCGCGCTTCATTCTGCCCGGTCCGGCCGATTACGGACTGGAAAGTCCCAATCTCGAAATCCAGGGAGTAAAGTATGCGTCGCGCGCGCAGGTCCTCAGGATCTTTGAGCCGGATATGGGCCGCAGCGTCTTTTTATTTCCACTCAAATCGCGCCGCAAGGAACTGCTGAACATCCGCTGGGTGCGCGACGCATCCATCGTCCGGATTTGGCCCAATCGCATCCAGGTGCGCATTGAAGAGCGCCAGGCTGCCGCGTTTGTGAAATTGCGCGGCGAAAACATGGAGCGCTGGGCGCTCATTGACCGCGAAGGCGTCATTATGGATCCGCCGCTCAAAGCCGCATTCCATCTGCCCATACTGGCCGGCGTCAGTCCGGAGGAAACCGCGGCCGAGCGAGCCGTTCGCGTCCGCCGGGCCGAACGCCTGATTCAGGAGCTGGGCAGCCTGGGCGACAAAATTTCCGAAGCCGATGTCAGCGACCTGGATGATTTGAAAATCACCGAAAAGGTGGATGGTCGAGCGGTAACACTGCTGCTTGGAGAACATAACTTCACGTCCCGATTGCAGAATTTCTTGGACCATTATCCGGACATCCATCGCAGAATCCCGCAAGTGACCACGTTCGACCTGCGGCTGGACGACAGAATCACGGGAGTGGCGGCGGCCAATTGATGCAGGAAAAACCCCAACTCGCCGTAGGCCTCGACGCCGGCAGCGCTTTCACGCGCTGCGTCATTCTGGCCATGGAAGAGGGGCGGCTCCGCTATCTCGGACACGGCGAAGCCCCCGCCAGCGGATGGCACAAGAGCCGGCTCACCGATCAGCAGGCCCTGACTCGATCCGTCCAGGACGCGGTGCGCCAGGCCGAAGCCGAAGCGCAGGCGGTGGTGGATGCCCTGGTGTTGGGCATCGGCGGCGTCACCATCGACGGCCACAACAGCCGGGGAATTTATGAATTTGGAAGGCCGCGTCCCATTTCTATTGAGGACATGGCGTATGCGGTGGAGCGCAGCGAACAGGTGCGCCTGGAAGACGACCGCGCCATTCTGCACCTGTTCCCGCAGGATTTCACACTCGACGGCCGCTCCGGAAAACGGTATCCGCGCGGCTCCGTCTGCTCTCGCCTCGAAGCCAATGTGCACCTGGTCACCGTTTCCGAGCAGGAGCACGATTCCATTTGCGCCGCCGTGCATCAGGCGTCCTACGCTGTCGAAGAAACCGTGTTTGAGCCGGTGGCCGCCGCGTACTCCGCCATTTCCAAGGACGATCGCGTGCGCGGCGTGGCCGTGGTGGATATCGGGATGCATTCCACCGGCTTGGCGGTCTATGATGGCGAAGCCGTCCTGCTGGCCCGCAGCTTGCCCATTTCAGCGGACCATTTGACGCGCGATGTCGCGGTGGGTCTCACCGTGGGCTACGCCGACGCCGAGCGTCTCAAGATCGAATATGGCTGCGCCATGCTGGGCCTCACCTCCGATCACAGTTTCATTGAGGTGCCTTCGCTCGAAGGCCGCCCGGCCCGTGAGGCGCCCCGCAAGCAGTTGAACGAAATTCTCGAAGCGCGCGCCGAAGAGCTGTTCATCCACATCGGCTCGGAGCTGGTCACTATCGGGATGGAGCAGAAACTGCTCGAAGGAATTATTTTGACCGGCGGCGGCGCCTTGCTCAACGGCATGTGCGACATGGCCGAGCGAGTGTTGAATTGTCCGGCGCGCATCGCGCTTCCCGGCGGCATGGAAGGTTTTCCGGAAGAACTGTGCACCCCAGCGTGGGCAGCCGCGGCCGGCTTAGCCCGCTACTCCGCGCGCTGGAAAATGAAGCGCGAAGGCAAGCGCAAAGCTCCAGGCCTAGTAGGATTGCTATTCCGATGAAGATACAAAAACCGGGTACCCCATGGGCAAGCGTCCGGCGCGGCCCGGACACGAATCACCAAATGGTGTCCCCGGTTTTTTTTGTTGGCTGACTTAACGACAGGAGGGTTTTAACATGGACGCGACAAAGTTTATCATCCAGGAAGAAGAAGCTCTGCACGGCACCAAGATCAAGGTGGTCGGCGTCGGTGGCGGAGGCTCGAACGCGGTGGCCCGCATGATGAACGAAGGGCTCACCGGTGTCGAATTCCACATTCTCAATACCGACGTGCAAGCCCTCAAGGCGTCGCCCGTCCCCAATAAGCTGGCCATCGGCTCCAAGGTCACCAGCGGCCTGGGCGCAGGTTCCGATCCCGGCTTGGGACGCCAGGCCGCGCTTGAGGACACCGAGCGCATCATCGAAGTCCTGGAAGGCGCCGACATGGTTTTCGTCACCGCCGGGCTCGGCGGCGGCACCGGAACTGGAGCTGCGCCCGTGGTGGCCGCGCTGGCCAAGGAATTGAACGCTCTCACTGTCGCCGTAGTCACCAAGCCATTCGGCTTTGAAGGACCGCGCCGCATGAAGCAGGCCGACCGCGGCCTCTCCGAAATCGGCGGCACCGTAGATACCGTCATCACCGTCCCCAATGATCGCCTGCTCGAACTGGTACCGCGCGGCACCAGCTTCTTTGAAGCCTTCCGCACCGCCGACGATATTCTGCGCCAGGCCGTGCAGGGCATCAGCGACATCATTACCACCCCCGGCCTGATCAATCGCGATTTCTCCGATATCCGCTCCATCATGCTGGGTATGGGCTACGCCATGATGGGAACGGCATCAGCCTCTGGAGAGAACGCCTCCATCGAAGCCGCGCGCCAGGCCATCAGCTCTCCCTTGATGGAAGAAGGCGGCGTAAAGGGCGCGCGTGGAGTCCTGATCAACATCACCGGCTCCAGCCGCCTCAGCCTCCACGACGTCAACGAGGCGTGCTCCCTGATTCGCGCCGCCACGGCCAATGAAGATGCCCAGATCAATTTCGGCGTCGTGCTGAATGAATCCATGAAAGACGAAGTGAAGATCACCGTCATCGCCACGGGATTCCAGCGCGACAATCTGCCGCAACTGGCGCGGCGTGTGACCGTCGGTGGTACCGAGTCGCTCATGCCGGAGCCGGCCTTCCCGCCGCCTGCTCCAGTTATGGAACCGGTCATGACCAGCGGTCCGCTCTTCCGCGACATGCCCCCGCCGCCTCCGCCCGCGCCGGTGGTGGAAGAACCGCCGCCCGTGCCCGTGGACGATCTCGAAGTCCCGGCGTTCCTGCGCCGCGAACGCCGCCTATATCAATAACTGCCTTGTGGGGCAGGATGCCATCCTGCGGCGGGTTGCCAACCCGCTCTCTTATCGAACCGCCCCCGCTCCTCGCAGCACCTTGCCCGGTAGCGCGTTGGTCTGCCGACCGTTCTCAATCACCGCCACGCCATTCACCAACACAAATTGCATTCCTTCCGACAACTGATTCGGATTTTCAAACGTCGCCTTATCGCGAATGGTCGCCGGATCAAAGATCACAATATCCGCCCACATGCCCTTCTTCAGCACTCCCCGATCGGTCAGCCGCATGCGCTGCGCCGCCAGTGCGCTGAATTTCCGGATGGCGTCCTGCAGTGTAAGTTTGTGTTCCTCGCGTACGTATTTGCGCAGGATGTGCGGAAATGTGCCGTACGCCCGAGGATGCGGATGCTCCGCGCCCAGCAGGCCGTCCGGCGCCGTCCCCTGCGAATCGTTGCACACCGAGACCCACGGTTGCTGTAACGCCAACACAACATCCGCTTCAGACATTCCGAACACCGCAACATTGGTGAACGCATCGTCGGCGATCAGCAGATCGAAAATGGTGTCGATGGGATCTTTATTCCACAGCTTCGCAATTTCGGCGATGGTTTTGCCCTCGAGCGGCAGCAGCTTCGGATTATGCACCACGCTCACCAGAATATTCTGCGGCCCGTCGATCTCCTGCCACTCGTTGTCCCAGGCCGTGCTGGGCGTCATCATTTCCTTGCGGATGCGCGCCCGCATTGCCGGATCTTTCAAGCGCTCAATCAGCTTGGCGTCTCCGCCGTCGTGCGCCCACGGTGGGATAAATGCCGAAAATGTGTTGTACCAGGCCGTGTATGCATAGGTGTCCGCTGTAATATCCACGCCGGATTCACGCGCCTTCTCGATCTTCGCCACAATCTCCGGCATGCGCCCCCAGTTGCTCTTGCCGGCGGCTTTCAGGTGCCATATCTCAGCCGGGATTTTCGCTTCCCGGCTGATGCGGATCACTTCATCTATCGCGGCCGTGATCGCATCGCCCTCACTGCGCATGTGTGTCGCATAAATTCCGCCCAGCTTGCCCGCTTCAGCCGCCAACGCGATCAGTTCTTCGGTTTTTGCATAGGGCGCCGGCGCATATTGCAGCGCCGTGGAAAGCCCCATCGCACCCTCCCGCATGGCCTCACGCACCAGCCCCTTCATGCGCTCCAGCTCGCCGGCATCCGGCGCGCGGTCCGCGTCCCCCAACACCATCCGCCGAACCTCGGTCGCGCCCACGTAGCTCGCCAGATTGATGCCCATCCCTTGTTTCTCGAGCCGCGCGAAGTACTCCCGGAACGTCCTCCAATCTGGATTGATGTGGAAGTGATCGTAGCTCGCGCGATCCGCCGCGATCATCGCGTCATTCAGCGGAGCAACTGACCCGCCTTCGCCCGTGATCTCTGTTGTAATGCCCTGAAAAATCTTCGACGGCAAATGTGGATTCACCAGCATCGTAAGATCCGATTGCCCCAGCATGTCGATAAACCCCGGCGCGACCACCAGGCCGTGAGCGTCAATCGTCCGCTTCGATCCTGATTGCGCAAACTCCCCAATGGCAGCGATCTTCCCGCCTTGAATGGCGATATCGCCCGAATACCACGGCGACCCGGTCCCATCGATGATCCGGCCATTCCGGATCACAACGTCATAAGGTTGAGCGAATCCCAAGCCCCCCAGCGCCAGAAGTAAAAACATGAAGCTCTTCATTTACAAGGCATTATAGCTTTCCGAACTGCCCAAATGCATCTGAGCATTTACCTGAACTATCATGTACATATTGACATACACGTCAACACCACCTATAATCACAACAGAGGCCAAACGCCATGCCCACACACGCCACCAAAATGACCCCGGAGCTCTTAGTCGCAGACGAGGCGTGGTGCGCCCTGGCACTTCTTCAGCGGGAGCATGCAGACCGGGAATCTTTCTCAGCCAGAGAAATCCTGGATCGCGTCAAGGCGGAACGCTTGAGCCCCGAGTTCCGTCCCGGAATCCAGGCACACATCTACCTGCACAACGTGGCCAACCTCGAGCCCAACTCGGCCCGTTATCGCATGTTCTACAAGCTTCCGGGTGACACCTACCGACTATTTCGCACCAACGATATCGCCCATCCGTCGCGGAAAGGAAAAACGAAACCCTCCCGCGAGAATCTTCCGGCTCAGTACCACTACCTGTTGGACTGGTACGTAAACGAATATTGCAGCAAGGAGACAGCCATGAAAGAAGAAGACGATCCAATTCTCAAAATGCGCGGCGTAGGCAAGGAAATCTGGGCCGGAACAGACGCCGACGAATATGTTCGCGAGCTGCGCTCCAACTGGTACGGCGATCAACGCGACAGCAAGTGAAGAGCATTTTCTGGGATACCAATCTCTTCATCTACCTGCTGGAAGATAGCCCCCACTTCGGCCAGGCCGTCGCCGATCTGCGGCGCAGAATGTTGCGCCGCCATGACCGGCTTTTCACCAGCGCCATGACCGTCGGAGAAGTTTTGGTGAAGCCCCTCTCCACCGCGAATGCCGAACTGGCGGATCGCTATCGAACTCTGTTCACCGGCCCGCATGTCACCATATCCGCCTTCGATCTCGGCGCCGCGGAAGCCTACGCGAATATCCGGCAGGATCGCAGCATCTACCCAGCGGATGCGATTCAGTTAGCCTGCGCCGAATCCGCCAAAGCCGATCTTTTCATAACCAATGACGACCGGCTTAGCCAGAAGAACATCCCCGGCGTAAGTTTCTTCATCGCCAGCCTAACCCGCGTACCCTTGTAACTCAGCGTGTGGGGCAGGATGCCATCCTGCGCGCCGATTGCCGATCGGCGCTTACAATAGTCAATACCCGATGCACGCCATCATCCCATTCCTCCTCCGCCACGGATACTGGGTTCTGGCTGCAAACGTCTTCGCCGAAGGAATCGGCCTACCTATCCCTTCGCTCCCGGTTTTACTCGGAATGGGCGCGCTTGCCGGATTAGGAAACTTCTCCATTTGGACCTCGCTCGCCCTTTCTGTCTCCGCCTCCTTGACCAGCGACCTCATCTGGTTCCGCCTGGGACGCGTTCGCGGCCTTTCCATCCTTAACCTGCTGTGCCGCATGTCGCTCGAGCCGGATTCCTGCGTCAGCAACACGAAGGGACTCTTCGCCCGCCTGGGTGCGCGCGCTCTGTTGGTTGCCAAGTTTGTTCCAGGCCTGGGCGCCACTGCCGCCCCGCTGGCCGGACTCACCCGCATGAATCCCTGGAAGTTCCTCGCGGCCGACGCCAGCGGAGCGGTAATCTGGAGCGCCACCTATCTCGGCCTCGGCTACATCTTCCGCGATCAGCTGGAGCTGGCCGCGGAGCAAGCCGGACGCATGGGCTCCTTCTTAGTGCTGGTAATTGGCGGCGCCCTGGCCGCTTACATCGGATGGAAATATTATCAGCGGCGGCGCTTCATTCACGGCTTGCGAGTCGCGCGCATTTCGCCCCAGCAGTTGATGAAGATGATCACGGCGGGCCAGCCCATCGCGGTGGTGGATCTTCGTCACGAGTTGGAAGTTGAGAACGACAGAGTCAAACTGCCCGGAGCAATCTGGATGACACTGGACGAAATTGAGATCCGGCATCAGGAAATCCCCCGCGATCGCGAAGTCGTGCTCTACTGTACTTGACCAAACGAAGCCTCCAGCGCCCGTGCGGCGCTGCAACTCTTCCGTAAAGGAATAATCAACGTCCACCCCTTGCTAGGCGGCCTGGAAGCCTGGCGAAAACTAGGCTTCCCCCTGGAACCGGTAGACTAGGCTCCTGCCAGAGGCCGCTTGCCGCTCGCGGCTCAGAAAGACTGTTACCGAACCGCGACCGGTAAGAAGCTGTGAAAAAATCGGTTCGCAGGCGAAAGCGCCTGCGCCACTTAATCGCAAATCCTTGTGCGTCAACGTGGGGCAGACGCTTCCGTCTGCCAAACCCGCGCGCGTAAGGAAGCAGTTTTGGCCAACCGGCGTCTTCAACGGGTCGGTGCCCCTACTGCGTCACCGGCTCTACCCTGCTCCCGTCCTTCAACGCCTTCTCCGTCGGCAGCGCCACTGCATCGCCTTCCTGAAGTCCCGATAGGATTTGGGACTTGGTGTAGCTGGATACTCCCAGCGTCACCTTCCGCCACGCCACGCGATCGTCCTTCAACAGAAAAACACCGTTCTCCGAACCCTGCCGCCGCAAAGCTTCCTTGGGCAGAACCAAGGCGCTCGGAATCACCGCTGCCTGAATATCCGCGTTGATATTGGCGTTAGGCAGCAGGTCGCGATCCGGATTCTCGATCACACATCCCACCTCGCCCACCTGCCGCGTGTCCAGCTTCATCACCTGGGTGGGCAGCTTGTCCACTTCGCCTTTCCACTGATGGCCGGGCAATGCGTCCCAGGTGATGATCACCGCTTCGCCCTGGTGAATCTTGCCCAGGTCCGGCTCATCCACATAAACGGTCACCCGCACCCGGTCCAGTTTGCCCACCTTGGCCACCAGGTCGCCGGGATTGACATATGCACCGGCCTTCAGATCGAAATCGTAAACCGTGCCATCCATCGGAGCGCGGATCACGCTGAGGTCCAGATTGATGCGCTCCACGGCGGCGGCCGACTCGGCCTCATGCAGTTTGGCTTTGGCGATTTCTTTATCGCTGCCGGTCACCAGCGCCGCTTTGTGCTGCTGCAGCGCGTGAATCCGCAACTGCAATTGATCAACTGTTTGGCGCGTTGTATCCAATTCCAACCGTGTCGCCGCCTGCTTGTCCACCAGGCGTTCCAGCGCGGCCTGTTGTTTCTTGGCCGCTTCCAGATCCAGCCGCGCCCGCGCCAGGTCAGCGTCCACTTGCTGCCGTTCGGCTACCGCGCCGCCTTGGTCCAGCACCCGCTCCTGGGTTCGAGCTTCCTCGATGGCGGCCTGGGCTTTGCCCAGCTCGGCACTGGCTACTCGCGTATCCAATTCCACCAGAGGCGCATCTTTCCTGACCTCGTGGCCGCGCGCTACCAGCACCCGCGTGATGGTACCGGCCCGCTCCGCTCTCGCCGGCAGCCAATCAATTGGTTCCACCTTGCCGTTCGTCCCCAGCGAACTGACAATGGTTTCCCGCGCCACCTTGACGAAGTTGACCTCCGGCGGACGTGTCTTCCTGGAAAGGATCCACACTACCACCGCGGTGACGGCGATCAGTACAATCGTGAGCCCGCTTCGCGCACGGCTCAAGACCGGGACCTCGCGCAGTAGTCAAAAAGGAGTTCCCATTCCGCCCGTTGTATCTCCCGCGCCGCGGCTTCTATCGGCGAACCCGGCTCTCGCCGCGCCTGCTCTGAGAATTCAATAAAGTAAAACGGATCCCACTCGACGCCGCTCCGAAAATTCGCCGCCGGATACTTCGCCGCTATTTCTTCCGCCGCCCGCGCCAGTGCGGGAAATACCGGATGCGTTCGGGTTTGCCGAAACCAGTACGCCGCATTCGTCGCGTCGGGTTCCTCGCGGTGCACGATTCCGTGCCAGAAGTCTCCCTCCGCAGAATTCAGGTTCTGCACCAGTTTGTGACACTCCTCGGCGCACGAGAAATAAAGGAACAACCCGCCCAGCGCCGCCACCGGAGCGCGAGCATGCGGAAACAAATCCGCTGGTTTTCGTTTCTTCAAAAGCGGGCGCGCCTCCTCCGGATTCAGCTTCAAAATGGCAGCGACGTCCGCTCCGTAAGCCTCTGAGTCAAATGGCAAATACCATTTTCGCAGAAGCGTGGCGCAGGCGCTTTCGCCTGCGAACCCACTCTATTTATCCCAACACCACCAGCACATCCCCCGCGCTCACCGTCGCCCCATCCTGAACCCGCACTTCCACAACATGTCCGCCCCGCGACGCCTTCATCTCGTTTTGCATTTTCATCGCCTCCACTACAACTAACCCCTGCCCTACTTCCACGGCATCGCCTTGGCGAACCAACACTCGAATCACCTTACCCGGCATGGGAGCCGCGACATTCCGCCTTCCCGCGCCTACGGCCGCCGCCGGCTTCTGGCCCCGGTCCCGCGGATCGCGCACCTCAACCGTGAAGTGCCGCCCATCCAGCGCCAGACGCATGCCTCCCTCGGTCCGGATGGCCCGCGCTTCAAAGCTTCGCCCCGCCACCAAAACGGAATAAACGCCAGGCTCAACCTGCGCCACTCCATCCAGATCTTCGGAATCAACTTCCACGGCACGCCCATTCACCAGAATCTGCAGCTTCATCGGAGCATCCCGCTCCTGCCTTCTGAAAGCCAAAGACTTGTTTCGCGTTTCTCGTTTCTCGTTTCTCGTTTCTCGTTAGCCGAATGTGTGGCCGCGGCCAGTGCCGCCACCAACTCCAGTTCTTGCGTGGGCGCCGGCGCGGGTTTTCTGCGGCCAAAGAAATCGGCGATGAATCGCGTGTCCAAATCTCCGTTGCGAAACTGCGCGTCATTCAGGATCTCCCTGAAGAACTGGAGATTGGTCTCCACGCCCACGATCGAATATTCACTCAGCGCCCGCAGCATGCGCCGGATCGCCCCTATTCGATCCGGAGCCCAAACCACCAGCTTGGCCAGCAGCGGGTCATATTCGAGAGGAACCGTCCAGCCTGGGTAAACGCCCGAGTCCAGCCGGATACCCGGCCCCGCAGGCTCGCGAAGCTGCAAAATCTTTCCCGGAGAAGGAAAGAAATGTTGTTCCGGATCCTCCGCGCACACGCGGCATTCCATCGCCCAACCGCGCCACGTCACATCTTCCTGGGCGAACGGAATCGCCTCGCCGTTCGCGATTCGCAACTGCAAATGCACCAGGTCCAGCCCTGTGACCAGTTCCGTCACCGGATGCTCCACCTGCAGCCGCGTGTTCACTTCCAGGAAGTAAAAGCTGCCTTGGCCATCCGCGAGAAATTCCACCGTGCCCAGATTGTGGTATCGCACGGCGCGCGCGATGCGAAGCGCGGCTTCGCCCATCTCCGCGCGCATTTCCGGATGCACGGCAGCAATCAGGTGTGATGGACACTCCTCGATAATTTTCTGATGGCGCCGCTGCACCGAACATTCGCGCTCTCCCAAGTGGACCAGGTTGCCGTAGAAATCGCCCGCAATCTGGATTTCGATATGACGCGGCTGCTCGATCACTTTTTCGATGTAAACCTCACTCGAATGGAAAGCCCGCTCTGCCTCGCTGGACGCGTCGCGGATGGATGCTTCCAGCTCGCTTTCCGCGTCCACGCGCCGCATCCCTTTGCCGCCCCCGCCGGCCGCCGCCTTCAGCAGCACCGGATATCCCAGCCGCGCTGCCAGCTCGCGCGCATGCTTCAGGTTCGTAGCAGGTTCTTCGCTTCCCGGCACCACCGGAACATTCATCTGCTTGGCCAGAATCCGTGCGGCGGTCTTCGATCCCAGCCGCCGTATGGAATCGGCCGACGGTCCAATGAAAACCACCCCCGCTTCTTCGCACGCCGCCGCGAATCCCGCATTCTCGCTCAGAAATCCATACCCGGGATGGATTGCCTCAACTTCATGTTTCTTCGCAACTTCCAAAATTGAATCGATATTGAGATAGCTATCCACGCGCTCAGCTTCGTCCGCCAGCCGAACATGCTGCGCCGCGCGATCCACATCGGAAAAGACTGCCACGCTCACAATATCCAGCTCACGGAGCGCCCGGACAATGCGCACCGCAATCTCCCCGCGGTTAGCAACAAGAACTTTACGGAACATGCACGCCGATTGTAACGTAGTATCTTGCTGCTGGAAATTCGGGGACATGACGGGCTAGCGTCCGAACCGTTTAAAACTTCGCCAGGAGCAGTCGTGTCCCCGGATTTCCTCCCGACAGCGTGCACCATGCTGAAATGATCCATATGCGCCCGCTCCTGGCCATCACCCTCCTCTCCACCCTCACCGCCGCAACCCGCACCCCCGTCGCGGCGGTGGAAGAAAAGCCTCACTCCTGCACCATCCCCGGACTAACCAAAACCGTCCTCTGCGCCGCGTATCCGGTCTGGGAAGATCGCGACCGCAAAGCCGGCCGCAAAATCGGATTGAACATCGTTATCCTCCCGGCCCTCACCCAGGAAAAAGTCGAGCCGATTTTCGTATTCGGGGGCGGTCCCGGCGAGGGCATCACCGAAGCCGCTTTCAGCTACGCATTCCTGCAGATCATCCGCGCGCATCACGACATCGTCCTGATCGACCAGCGCGGCACCGGCCGGTCGAATCCGCTGGACTGCGATTTTTACGGCACTCCTCCCGACCTGCAACGAGTGGTCACCAGTTCTTTCCCCCTGGACGCCATCCGCGCCTGCCGCGAGCGGCTGGAAAAAATCGCGGATCTGCGGCTCTACACTACCGCCCTCGGAATGGACGACATTGACGAAGTGCGCGAGTGGTTGGGCTATCAAAAAATAAATCTGACGGGAGGCTCCTACGGATCGCTGGCCGCCCAAGTTTACCTGCGCCGCCACGGCGAGCATGTCCGCGTCGCGGCCCTCACCGGTATCGTGCCTCCCGATGAGCTTCACCCGCTCCACGCCGCCTGGGCCGGCCAGCGCGCCGCTGACATCATTTTCGATAAATGCCGCGCCGACGCCGCCTGCCAGGCCGCGCATCCAAATCTCCCGCAGGATCTCAAATCCACTTTCGACCGTGTCAGAAAAGGCGTGGAAGTGGAGGTTCACGCACCCGACGGCCGCACCGCGCGCGTCCATCCCAGCGTGGAAGCTCTGGCGGAGGGCATCCGGCATTCTCTGTATTCGAGTGACGGCTCAAACTTCCCGGAACTCATCCATCGCGCCGCTGCAGGGGACCTCGCTCCGCTGATCCAAACCGCGGTCAGCTCCGAAATCGAAATCAACAGCATCCTGGCCATGGGAATGCTGCTCTCAGCGAGCTGCGCTGAAGCGATTCCCTATATCGATGACGCCACGCTGGCCCGCGAAACCGCCAACACATTCCTGGGCGACCTCCGCGTGCAGGAGCAGCGCCAGGCCTGCAAAGAATGGCCCCGCGGCCCGGTGCCCAAAGACGTCCACGATCTGGTGCGATCCAACGTTCCGGTCCTGCTGATATCCGGCGCCCGCGACGCCGTCACTCCCCCCGATTTTGGGGACCGCGTAGCCAAGCTACTGCCCAATAGCCGCCACATAATATTTCCCGAATCGAGCCACGGCAACACCGGCTTCTGCGGCATAAAATTGATCGCCGATTTCATAGAAAAAGGCTCGGCTGAAACCCTGGACGTATCCTGCGTAACCCAACAGAAGCCCCCGAAATTCAAGATCAACCCCTGATCTCGCTGTCGCGGAGGACAGTTCCAGGTTCCTTTTGAATTCGGTTTAGCAACTCTTCCGCATACAACGCGCCGGCCGCTGTCTCTTCGTGTTTGAAGAAAACGTAGACGTCTTGTCCCTGTTGCAGCAACTGACCTGCTCGCGCGGCGATCTCCTTGCGGTCTTCCGCCGTGTACTCCGGCATTCGCAGGCGCGAGTAGACAAAGTTGGCGGTTATCACTTCTGGAATGGTCAGCTTCTCGGATTCGGCCAGGCACAATGCTATGCCGTGTTTTTCGAGCAGGCGATACACCGGATCCACCAGCCAGGAGACATGGCGGAACTCGAAGGCATACCGGATGTCGGGCGGAAGCGTGCTCAAGAAGCCTTCGAGCAGCGCTTCGTCGCACTTCATCGCGGGCGGCAGTTGAAACAATACCGGGCCCAGGCGCCGGGCCGCCCGCAGCGGATCGATGGCCTTGAAAAACACCTCGGTGAACTCCGATGGTTTCAGGCGCAGGATGTGCGTGAGGCGCATGTGGGCCTTGAGCGGGAATACGAATCCGGGGCGCGTCTCGTTGACCCAATTCTCGAGCGTGGAGGCGGATGGCAGGCGGCGGAAAGTATAATTTACTTCCACCGCGTTCAGCCGGCCGGAGTAGTAGGAAAGAAATTTCTTCGATGGCAGCTTGTCCGGATAGAAATCGGGCTTCCAGCTGGTGTAAGCGAATCCGGACGTGCCGGCGTAGAGATTCGGCATGATAACTTAGCATTCTACTGGACTCGCGTCATCCTCAAAACGGCCGTAGTGGATTCTGGGTTGTGAACGGTCTTAAGAAAGAGGAACATTCCATTGCGGCAATGGATCACGGAGCACCACCGGGAGCAATTCCGCGAGGAAGGCCACATGGTAATACGAAATGTGGTTCCCGCGTGCATCACCCGGAACGCAGTTCGTGAAATTGCCGCCTTCGTCGGCGCGGACCTAGCTGACCGCTCGACGTGGTATCGCAGCGCTCCGGAGCTGGATGGGGTTGTACCGATGCATCATGCCCAGTCGCTCTGGGATATCCGGCAGTGCCCGAATCTTTACCAGGTTTTTACGGAGTTCTTCGGGACGCCGCGGCTCATGGCGGATATCAATCGATGTATTTTCCGGCCTCCTTTTCGTCCCGCTTTTCCGGACGCACTGCAGGGAACCATCCACTGGGACGCGGACCCAAGAGGCCCGGAAGAGCCGTCGGTGCAAGCCGTTGTGTTGTTGACCGATGTCGGCCGCGATGGGGGTGGTTTCCAGTGTCTGCCTGAGATTTATCGAAACCTGGACGCGTGGCTTCGAACGCACGCCAGCAAGGACGATTTTAATTTCTTCGAACCAGAGCTGAATCACATGGAGACCACTCAAACCGGGGGCCACGCGGGCGACGTCATTTTATGGTCCACCCAACTGCCGCACGGCAGCGCTGTCAATTTATCTGCCCGCCCCAGGATGGCCGCATTCGTTACTTTGCAGCCTCCCGCCGATTACGAACAGCTTCGATACTCACTGATGACGTGGTGGCTGACCAAACGAGCGCCCAGTCAGTGGCGAGGCATGCCGGGACAGATCGATCCTGAGCCGGGAGCCCCGGCAGCGCTTTCCGAGCTGGGCCGGAAGCTGATCGGAGCCAGGCCCTGGTAGGATGCGCGACCCAATTGTTTGACCGTGGTACATACCGTAATGTACGCCGGGGACATGGGTAACCGAGCCGCGACCGCAAGGGAGCGCCACCACGAGGGTCGTCAGGTCACATTCGTGGCAGCGCTCCCTTGAAGACGCGAGACCGATCGGTTGGCAGACGGAAGAGAAAGCGCCTGCCCCACTGCGAGCTGACGTGGAGCAGGCGCTTTGGAAGCGCCTGCCAACCCAACTTTTCTTCATCACTTTTGGTGGGCCAGCAGGCCCATGGTCGCTCCCTTGCGGTCGCGGCTCGGTAAACAAGATGTGCGTAGCTGCCCCGTATGAATTCTGTCAGCACGCGTTGGAGGCATCCCACAGACCACAGGAAGCATCCAATACAATAGTTTCAGCTACGTGACACCGCAAACCCCCAAGAAACGCTCCTCCGAGCGGCTGCGCGAACTATGGCCGGATATCAAGGAATTGATCCGCCCGCGGCGGCGCACGCTGGCTCTCGGATTTCTACTGATGCTCATCGGAACGCCGTGCGGTCTGGTGTTGCCCGCCTCCACGAAATACCTGGTGGACAACGTAATCGGTAAAAAACAGATTCACCTGCTGGTACCGCTGGTGCTGGCGGTGATGGCGGCCACGGTGATCCAGGGAATTACGTCCTACGGCCAAACGCAGATCGTTTCCAAGGCTGGCCAACGCCTGATTGCCGAACTTCGCCGCAAGGTGCAGACGCATGTGGCCCATCTTCCCGTGGCTTATTACGACGCCAACAAAACCGGGACACTGGTGTCGCGAATCATGAACGACGTGGAGGGCATCCGCAATCTTCTGGGCACTGGCTTGATCCAGTTTGTGGGCGGAGTCTTGACCGCGGTGCTGGTGTTGGGCTATCTGCTTTACCTCAACTGGCTGTTGACGGCGATCGCACTGGGCATCGTGGTGGGGTTCGCGCTGGTGCTGCGCAAGGCTTTCGCGGTCATCCGGCCCATTTTCCGGGAGCGCGCCAAGATCAACGCCGAAGTGACCGGCCGTCTCACCGAATCGCTGGGCGGCGTGCGCGTGGTCAAGGGATACCATGCCGAGGCGCAGGAAGAGCAGGTTTTCGCGGCAGGCGTGCAGAGGTTGCTAACCAATGTGATGAAGTCGCTAACCGCCACTTCCATCATGAGCCTTTCGGCTACCGTGCTGATGGGCGTGGTGGGTGCTCTGATTATGTACGTGGGCGCGCGCCAGATTCTGGCCGGCGCCATGACGCTGGGCCAATTCATGACATTTACAGCAATGCTGGCCTTCATGATCGCGCCTATGTTTCAGATTGTCGGAATCGGCACGCAGCTTACCGAAGCGCTGGCCGGATTGGAACGGACCCGGGAAGTTCTTCGAGAGCGCCCGGAAGATCAGGATCCACGCCGCACCGTGTTCCTGCCGGAGATCACCGGACAGGTTATTTTTGACAACGTCAGCTTCGCCTACGATGCCGGCAAGACTATTTTGAAAGATGTATCTTTCCGCTCCGAGCCAGGGACGGTGACCGCGCTGGTGGGTCCATCGGGATCCGGCAAGTCCACCATTATTGGCTTGATTTCAGCCTTTCACTCGCCCGAGGCCGGAACAATCCTGGTGGATGGCGTTGATTTGTCCACGGTACGGCTGGATTCGTATCGCACCCAACTGGGAGTGGTTTTGCAGGAAACTTTCCTGTTCGATGGAACCATTCGTGAAAACGTCGCTTTTGCGCGTCCCCTTGCCAGCGAGCAGCAGGTCATGGAAGCGTGCCGGATTGCCCGCGTGGATGAATTTGCGGAGGGCTTTGAGAAAAAGTACGAGACCATCGTCGGTGAGCGCGGCGTGAAGCTTTCCGGCGGCCAGCGCCAGCGCGTCTCCATCGCGCGGGCCATTTTGGCGGACCCGCGCATTCTGATTCTGGATGAAGCAACATCGAGTCTGGATTCGGAGTCCGAGGCGCTGATCCAGGAAGGCTTGAAATACCTGATGCAGGGCCGGACCACGTTCGTCATCGCGCACCGGCTTTCCACCATTCGCCGCGCCGATCAGATTCTGGTGGTGGAGGCCGGGCGCATTGCCGAGCGCGGCACGCATGAAGCGCTGTATGCGGCGCGCGGCCGTTACTACGATCTGTACACCAAGCAGCACGGCATCGAAATGAACCTATTCCTGGCGCCCGGGGAGGGTGAGGAAAAGCCCGACGCAATTGGAGCAGCCGCCCCTCGCGGAGCGGCCGGCGCGAATGTGTTGTCAGAAGCCGTCCGGCTGTTGCGAGGATAGAGAGCCCGGTGGGGCTGACCCCCTGGTCCGCGCGGGTCCCCCGGACCCGCTCTTCGGCCGTATTTATCTCACCAGCAGGCCGACGTAGGCGTCGGCCGCGGACCAGGGGGTCCGCCCCACGTTACATCTTGAGCAGGCTGATATTGCCGTTCGAAGTGGTCAGGTCGATCTTCGGGCCGCCTCCCCCGATGGTTCCCTCCATCCGATGTTTGGACAGCTCTCCGGGGTGAATCAAAACATCGAAATCGCTGCGGACCGATCCGTTCGAATTGGTGGATGCATGGAGACTCGCGCCCACGCTGGCCGGCATGCGCACGGTGATGGGGCCGTTGCTGGTGGTCGCAACTACGTCGTTCTGGTGCAGAGAGTCCACTTGCAGATCGATGTCGCCGTTGGAGGTGCTGAGTCGAATCGGATGCCCGCTGGCCGTGTCGCGCAGGCGCGCGTGAATGCCGCCGTTGGAGGTTTCGGCCTCAAAGGCGCCCTCCATATTCTCGGCGTGCACGCTTCCGTTTGAGGTGGTGAAATTGACATCGCCCTTCACGTCTTCGACCTGGACGCTGCCATTGGAGGTGTGAGCTTCCACGTTGCCGTTGATCTTGCCCAAGTGAATTGATCCGTTCGAAGTAGCCAGGTGAGCATTCCCGTTGAGATCGTCCACACGAATGGAGCCGTTCGAGCTGCTGATGTCTTCAAGCGCCGTCTGGCGTGGAACTCGAATGACGTACTTTGCGCCCATATTTCCGTGATGCGGGTCCGGACGGGTGGTCTTTACGCGCACCGCGTTGCCGGAACTCGAAGCTTCAATACGCATGGACTGGAGCAGGCTTTCACTTTCGGCATATTTCGTCCCTGAGATATCCACTGTGTTCTGGTCCCAACCAGCGATTTCCACCGAGCCGTTAAAATTTTCAAGCGCCAATCGGCCCCCAGCGGTCTGCGGGTAGGAATAATGGAAGTCCTCGCGATAGCGGGAACTGTCGCCGGCGAAAACCAGGGCGGAAACGCACAGAAATAGGAGTAGCCTCTTCATTCGGTTCACCTCTTGTGATTATGACGGATGTGCCGGGAAATCGTTAGTCCGTTTCTCGTTTCTCGTTGGGGGCGATCGATAACCCCAAACGAGAAACGAGAAACGGTCTCACTCCCCACTCTGTTGCAAAAGCTTGGCCACCAGGGCGGACCAACCGGTCTGATGGTTGGCGCCGAGGCCGGCGCCGTTGTCGCCATTGAAGTATTCGAAGAACAGCAGGTGGTCGCGGAAATGGGGGTCGGTCTGAAGCTTTTCCACGTTTCCAAATGCAGGCCGCCGGCCGTGCTCGTCACGTAGAAACAGGTGCGAAAGGCGCCGTGATAAAAGTGCGGCCACCTCCGCCAGGTTCATCATTACGCCGGACCCGGTGGGGCATTCCACCTTGAAATCGTCGCCGAAATAGTGATGATATCTTTGCAGCGATTCAATCATCAGATAATTCACCGGAAACCAGACCGGACCGCGCCAGTTGGAATTTCCTCCGAATGTCCCGGTAGTGGACTCAGCCGGATCGTAGGCCACGCGGTATTCCTGGCCGTCGACATGCAACACAAACGGATGATCCTTGTGGTAGCGGGAGACTCCGCGGATGCCGTGAGGCGAGAGGAACTCGTTTTCATCCAGCATGGTGGCCAGCACCCGCCGCAGCCGCGACGGATGCACGATGGACAGCAGCAATCGCTGATCTACGCCGTGGCGGGTGATAGAAGCGATGTTGCCGCACAAATCCGGCCGATGCCTGGTGAACCAGTCCATCCGCCGCTTGAAACCGGGAAGCCGGTCCAGCACATCCAGATCCAGCGTGGTTACGGCGAACAACGGGATCAATCCCACCAGCGACCGGATGCGCACGGGAATTTTCTGGTCGCCCGGAAGCCGCAGCCAGTCGTAATAGAAGCCTTCCTCTTCATCCCAAAGGCCGCCGTCGCCCAGCCGGTTCATGGCGCTCGCGATATACAAAAAATGCTCGAAAAATTTGCTGGCGATGTCCTCATAGGATTGATCGTGGGGTGTCAGCTCGATGGCGATTCGCAACATCGTGAGGCAGTACATGCCCATCCATGCGGTGCCGTCGGCCTGTTCCAGAAATCCGCCGGTGGGAAGCGGCTTCGACCGGTCGAACACCCCTATATTATCCAGACCCAGAAACCCGCCCTCAAAGATGTTGTTTCCTTGCGAGTCCTTGCGGTTGACCCACCAGGTGAAGTTCATCAACAGTTTGTGAAATACCGCTTCCAGGAAGGCGTAGTCCGGCTGGCCGGTCACCTTTTTCGCAATCTTGAAGACCCGGAAACACGCCCAGGGATGCACTGGCGGATTGACGTCGCTGAATTCCCATTCGTAGGCCGGGAGCTGCCCATTGGGCGATTGGTACCACTCGCGCAGCAACAAGGCCAGTTGGTTTTTCGCGAAATCCGGATCGATCAGCGCGAAGGGAATCATGTGGAAGGCCAGGTCCCAGGCCGCGAACCAGGGATATTCCCACTTGTCCGGCATGGAGAGCACGTCGTCGTTGTATACGTGAATCCAGCTTCGATTCCGTCCGAGCTTGCGTTCCGGAGGGGGCGGGGGCATGGCGGGGTCGCCCTTCAGCCAATCTTCGACCACGTAATGATAGAACTGCTTCGACCACAGCAGTCCGGCCAGCGCCTGGCGCTGCACCATGCGGGCATCGTCGGAGAGGCAGGCGGGAGCAAAACTGTAGAACTCGTCGGCTTCCTTTATCCGGTCAAGAAAAATTCCATCGATGTCGGGCATCGGTGTTCGTCCCGAATGCAGCCGGAAACGCAACATTTTCGAGGCGCCGGGATTCAGCTCGAGTTTATATGCGCCGCAGGCTTTGGTTCCTCTTTCGTCGGAGTTTACCGCGCTCAGCTCGCCATGGATCAGGAAGCGGTGGAAAGCATCTTTAACAAACGGCTGCGGGTTGGGAGCGTTCCACAGGCGCTCCGCGTTGCTTTCGTTTTCGGTGAACAACAGCGGAGGAGCGTCCTCCAGCCACAGCGTGAAATCTCCCAGGGTCCGCTCGGAAATTGCAATGGAGTGCGAATCCGCGCGCCACAACTCCGGGCGCGGCGTGCCGTATCCCCAACTCCAGGTGTTGCGAAACCAGACGCTGGGCAGCAAGTGGAGCGAGGCCCGGTCCGGCCCGCGGTTGATGACCGTAACGCGGGCCAGAATGTCGTCGGCATCGTGCTTGGCGTACTCGACGACGATATCGAAATAGCGGTCGTGGTCGAAGATTCCGGTGTCCATCAGCTCATACTCGGCCTCCAGGCGGGAGCGCTGAGCACTGACATCCACCAGATGCTGGTATGGAAATTCCGACTGCGGATATTTGTACAGGCACTTCATGTAAGAGTGCGTGGGCGTGGAATCCAGGTAATAGTAATATTCTTTGACATCTTCGCCGTGATTGCCTTGCGGACCGCTGAGGCCGAACAGGCGTTCCTTCAGAATGGAGTCGCGTCCGTTCCAGAAGGCGAAAGCAAAACAGAGGCGCTGGTGATTATCGCAAATGCCGGCGATGCCATCTTCGGTCCAGCGATAGGTGCGCGAGCGGGCGTGCTCATGAGTGAAGTAATCCCAGGCTGTTCCGTAGGCGCTGTAATCCTCTCTTGGATTGCCCCAGGCGCGTTCGGTGAGATAGGGTCCCCATCGCTTCCAATGTTTTTCCCGGCGCCCGGCTTCCAGAAGGCGTGTGCGTTCGGCGTGCATCTTCTTTACGATAGCCTGCGGGCCGGGGCGGGGGCTGGGGGGCTTGGGACTGGTGGCTGGTTGCTGGTGGCTGGTGTCAGGGTTTTTTGGCTGTTACGGTCCGGCAAGGGATGCCCCAGAGAAAGCTGAGGCTGGATAGGTTTATGTCCGTCAGGCCCAATTGTAGAAGGCCCTTGGCGTACTCGGACCCATGGAAGGCATCAAAAATGGCCACTCGGCCGCCCGGCCTAAGCACCCGGACCATTTCGCGCAGGGCCTTGGCACGCTCCTGGCTGGACGGGATATTGTGAATCGCCATGCTCGAAACCACTACATCGAAGCTGCTGGCGCCAAAAGGGAGCTTGCGGACATCGGCGCTCTCAATCTTGACGCGGTCGGCTACGCCTTCCGTTTTGGCGTTCTGTAGCGCGGCCTCCGGACCGTTGCCCGAAAGATCTTCCGATAGCCAGATATCAACGCCGGTAGCTTTACCGGTTTTGAGGCGCTTGGCGGCGCCGATGAGCAATAGCCCGCGGCCGCATCCAACATCCAGCACCGTCTCATCGCCGCGCCAGGAGATACCGTCGAGCATCCGGTCGCGGACCTTGAGCTTCGCCACCCGGCTGGACCATATCATGACCGCCGCTGTGATCAAAAAACCCAGGCCGATGCACGCCACGATGCTGGCCAGCGCTTGCGCGGTGCCCGGGCTGGTGGTGCGATTGACGAAATACAACACTACGGCGAAAGCGATCAGAAATCCGCCGCGGAGAGCAAAACGGCGGACCAGCTTCGGAGCGTCGAGACCGTAGTCGGCTTGAGGCATAGGCACGCTGGCAAGTCTATGGTACTGCGAGCGACAAGGTAGTGGGTGCGTTAGTTTTATTACGCAACTCTTACACAACCTAGGAGAAATCCCGGTTAATCTGAAGTTGCAGACCTACATTTTAATACGATGTCAACCCTTGAAGCAGTTACAGAACTGCGCAAAGAATTCGTGCGGCGCGGCTGGAACAAAAAAGCCACTGGCCGGATCCTATTCGAACTGCTGATCCACGCAGTGATTGCGCTCGGAGGCATGGTTGTTTTCTTCGCCTTCCATCACCCAGTGCTGAAGATAGCTGGGATCTTGATTTCGGGTTTCGGATGCATGGGAGTGGGAACGAACACCCACACCTCCACCCACTACGGGACCAGCGACAAGCGCTGGGTGAACGAAGCTCTCAGTTATTTCGGATATCCCATGTTTGTGGGACTATCCGCGACGTACTGGTGGCATAAGCACGTAACCTTACACCATCCGTCGCCGAACGTGGTGGGCGTGGACAGTGATGCCGACCTGCTGCCCTGGTTCGCCATAACGGCCAGTGAAGTTGACTCAAGCTTCGGGTTTCGACGTTTTTATCATCGGCACTTGCAATTCTGGTTGTTCCCGCTGGCATTGGCAGTGAACTGTTTCAGCATACAGATGGCGGGGTGGAAGCATGTCATCGGGAAACTCCGCGATCCCAAAGAGCGCAGGCGTGCCCACTGGATCGATGCCGGCGCCCTGCTTTTGCACTTTGTGCTGTGGGTGGCAATACCCCTGCTGTTCCTGCCGGTTCCGGCAGTGATTGCGTTCTATGTTCTGCGAAATATTTTGTTGGGATACGCCATGTATGCCATCCTGGCGCCAGGACATTTTCCCGCGGACGCCCAACGCACTACCGAGGAAGCCCGGCACGAAATAGATTTCTATCAAGCCCAGACTGAGGGAACCGTGAGTTTCCGGACCGGCTGGCTAGGCCGGTTCCTGTGTTCGGGCCTGGAGTATCAGGTGGAGCACCACTTATTTCCAAATATCAGCCACGTCCACTATCCGGAAGTGAGCCTGGCGGTACAAGCTTTCTGCGCCAGGCAGGGACTATCGTATCGTTCCTACACTTGGGGCGAGGCATTGTGGAAAAGCTGGCAGGTGCTGAGAGTTCCGCAGCAGGTGGTGGGAGAGACCAGCTCAGTGGTTCGGGCCGCATAATAAGACGGTTGGCAGGCAGAAGCGCCTGCCAACCGATTTTCCGGCCCATGGAAGCTCCCTCGCGGTCGCGGTAACACATCCTTTCCGTGGTTGGATTCGTCATTCAGCCGGCGACGGGATTCCGGTGGGCGCTGGAAATCTTAGCGACCGCGCGGAAAGATCTTTCGCGCAAGCCAGGATCAACGAAACGATCATCGTTGCCAGTACCGCCATCCAGGCTCCCAAGGGCGACAACGTGAAGACCGGCAGTCCGAATCTCAAATAGACCAGCCACGCGAGCGTGAGCGCGCCGGCCACAAGGGCTCTCCGGTTTTGCTTCGCCACAGCCGACATGGCCGCCACTGCGAAAGGCAGTGCGACCACCAGGTCAATCAGATAATGCTCGCCCAGCCCCAGCGTGGCCAGTAGCGTCAGCGCCAGAAATGCCGTGGCCACCCAGCGCATCCAATTTTTCGAATAGCGCAGGTTCCACCAGATCAGCAAAGCCCAGGCGCTGTGCAGGGATGGGATGGCGTTGCGAGGTACATCGTCCAGCAGCAGGGCCTGCAGGGGCTGGGAGGGCGGCGGATATTTGGGAAACTCGACGCCAAAAACATGCACCGGGCCGGTTGCCGGACACACCTGATAGAGGATAAATCCTGCGACGCCGGTGACGACGAAGAGAACCAGCGGGTTTGCGGGCATACGTTGGCCGTGCAGAAACGCCAGAAAGACCAGTACCTCCGCCAAAGGCAGCGCGGCATAAACCAGAAAGCAAATGTTCGATAGAAAAGGCCATGCGGCAAACCACCGTCCGGTCACGAAGCTGGTTTGGATGCCAAGCGATCCGTCAAAGCGATAGAGGAACAGATCAAAAACATGAGGTTGGAATTGAATAGTGGCGGCCAAGGCTAAATTGGTCAGGATGACCAGCGCGGGGCAAAACGTGGCCGCGAGCAGCGGGCGAAGAGCTTCCGTAGACCAGCACGCTTTCGCTCCCAAAACCAGCATACTGGCGAGCCCTAGAAATGCGGCCGTGCCGATCAGCCCGGAAGCCGGAAAGTGACCAAACACTCCGCGGCTGCCCGCGTAGGCTATCCCCAATCCGCTGGCCAGTATTGCGGTGATGATGGTTTCAATCACACCGGGCCGGCGAGAAAAATGAACTACGGCGGCGCCAATTACCGAAAACGCCAGAAAGGGCGTATCGGCGCCATTGAAAAGCCGAAAAGTTGTGAAGATCACGGCGATCAGGCAGGCAACAGCCAGACATCGGGCCACGACATCCAAAGGCTGGTTCTTGGAGCTAGCGGCCTGTCTGCGTACGAGCTTTACCATGGAAGTTCCATTGCGTTCGCGGCGTAACAACTGGCTCTCACCATCTACAGATCGGACGCGGAGCGCTATCACTTTATCCCATAAGCGGACAGGCGATGCCGGGCGCATCCGGCGGAAGGACGTTTTTTTTGTATAGTTTAGGTGTTGGCATCTCAGATGCACCTCGGCACTGGACCATGGGTTCGTTTCTTCGAGATTTACAATACGCCGTCCGCGCGCTGCTCAGACGGCCGGCCTTTACCGTGGTCGCGGTCGGTTCGCTCGGGCTCGGGATTGCGGTAAACGCAACCATCTTTTCCTGGGTGGACCGGATTCTTCTCAATCCGATGGCCGGCGTGCCGGACGGCAGGCAACTGGTAACCATAAAGACCGTCGCGGCAAATGGAGATTTGCTGGATTCCTCTTATCTGGATTTTCGGGATTTTCGCGAACAGGCGAAAACGCTTTCCGGCGTGATTGCGTTCAAGCAGCGTCCGCTGTACCTGGGCGACGCTCCGAACGCCGAACGCGTGTGGTCGGAAATGGTCTCCGGTAATTTCTTCGATGTGCTGAAGGTGAAACCCATGCTGGGGCGGACCTTCTCCGCCGAAGAGCAGGCCGAGCGGCCGGGCGGAGCGCCGGTTGCGGTGATCGGCGAAGCAATGTGGCGCCGGCGGTTCCAGGCCGATCCGAACATCGTCGGCCGCGTCATCAAACTCAATCAGAAATCTTTCACCATTATTGGCGTCACGCCGTCCGCCTTTTCAGGCACCATGAACGGCCTCAATTTCGATCTGTGGGTTCCCTTGATGATGCACGCGGAACTGACTGGTTCCTGGAACTGGCTGGACGACCGCAATTCCCGGCCTTTGGTGCTGATGGCCCGCCTGGCTCCCGGCGCGGATTTGAAGCAGGCCGATACGGAAGTGAGAGCGATCGCGGCGCACCTGGAAGCGGCCTATCCAAACAGCAATCGGAACGTCGGCGCGCGAGTGCTGGCCATGGCGGATGCGCCCGAGGGCGTACAAAGCGTCCTGGGGAAATTGCTGAAGGTGCTGCTGGCCATCGGCGCAGCGGTGCTGCTGATTGTATGCGCGAATGTGAGCAACCTGCTGCTGGCGCGTGCCACCGCCCGGCAGAAGGAATTCGGCATCCGGCTGAGCCTGGGCGCGACGCGAGCCCGCTTGTTGCGGCAACTTTTCACCGAGGCTCTGGTGCTGGCCCTGGCGGGCGGCGTGTTGGGGATACTGGGGGCCAGTTGGATGACCCAAGGGATCGGACGGCTTCTTCCGAAAACTGACTTGCCGGTAGCCGATTTGGCGAGCGGATTAAGCAGTCTGGGATTTCTCTTCACCATCGTTCTGTGCCTGGGGACCACCCTGCTCTGCGGCCTGGCGCCAGCGTGGCAAACCTTCCGCCGCAAAGCTCAGGATGTACTGCGCGAAAGTGGCCGGGGCGTTTCAGCCGGCGCGCGGTCGCGTGCGCTGGGCGGCGCGCTGGTGGTATCCGAGATATCGCTCGCGTTAATTGCTCTAATCGGCAGCGGGCTCTTCATCCAGAGTTTCGAGAACGCGAAAACCGCGAACCCCGGCTTCCAGCCCGAGCATGTGCTATTGGCCGGATACGACCTCTCGCAGAGCCGCTATCCGGTGGAAGAATCCATCACTCTATTGCGCCGCCTGCGCGATCATCTGCTCACTCTGCCGGGGGTTCAAAACGCCAGCATGTGCGAAGACGTTCCGCTGGGTTTTTCAAACGGCTCCTGGGAAGAGGTGAGCGTCCCCGGCTATGCTCCGCGCGCGGGCGAGAACATGAAACTCTATCGCAACGTGGTGTCTCCTGGATATTTCGCAACGCTTGAAATACCTTTGCTGGCCGGCCGCGATTTCAATGAGCGCGATAATCGCCAGACGGATCGAGTGGCCATCGTGAACCAGACCTTCGTCAAGCGATTTCTAGCGGGAGGTCCCGCGCTGGGACACAAATTCACCGGATTCGGCAAGGACATCACCATTATCGGAGTGGCGCGCGACAGCAAGTATCATCAGTTGTCCGAATCGGCCATGCCCTATTTCTACGTTCCTCTGGCGCAGTTCTACTCAGCCGGCATGGGCCTGGGCATCGAAGTGCGAACGCTGGAGCGGCCCGAGGCGTTCGAAGCCAGGCTGCGAACCGAGATACAATCCGTGGACCCGAATGGCGCCGTCAGCGGCACCGCTCCGTTCGTGAGCTACATGAGCGCATCGTATTTTGCGCAAAAAGTCGGCGCCAGCCTGCTCACCGTATTGGGCGTCATAGCGCTGCTGCTGGCCACGCTTGGCCTGTACGGCGTGATGACCTACTCGATGAGCCAGCGTTGGCATGAGATCGGCATCCGCATGGCCATTGGAGCGCGGCCCATGCAGGTTATTCGTCTGGTGATGCTGGAGGGAATGCGGTTGTGCCTGATCGGCGCCGTGGCCGGTGTCGCTCTTGCGCTAGCGGTGATGCGGCTTGCGGCCAGCGTGCTATTTGGAATCTCGAGCAACGATCTCCGCACCTGTCTTGGCGCGACGTTGATTCTCAGCCTTTTTGCGCTGATTGCATCCTGGGTTCCGGCGCGCCGCGCCTCGCGCATCGATCCGATTGAGGCGCTTCGCTGGGACTAGCTCAGGACTCTAAATCCACGCCATCGTAAATCAGGTGCAATGGCAGCGAAGCGCTAATGGAACCCAATTTCAGCTCGGCGTCCAAGCCTTGGTGGTCGCGCAGGATCCAGGTGCTTGCGTCCTGATAAATGTATTGCTCAACTCGCACTTTCGTTTGATCCACCAGAACGTATTCCCTCAACGACGCGATGGTCCGATAGAGCTGGAATTTCTCTCCGCGGTCATATTGTTCCGTGCTGGGAGAAAGAACTTCGAAAATTACGATCGGATTGAGAAGAATGTCTTTCTGCTCGTCCGCGAGCTGCAGCTTTCCGCAGACCACGGAAACATCGGGATATGCGTACATGCGGGAGGAGACCCGCACGCGAAGATCAGAATTGTAGGGCTTGCACTGGCTGCCGCGCAACATCGCGTGCAACGCCGCATAGATATTGCCGTGCAGATCGGCATGGCGCGGAGATCCGCCGGACATCGCGTACATCACGCCATCCAGGAATTCGCTCTTGAACTCAGCCGCGCGCTCGATAGCCAGGTACTGCTCTTCGGTAAGCTTAGAACCTGGATTCGACGCCATGGCCGCCTGTTGGCAGTTTAGCATCCAAGGAATGATCTATCCTAAGAGGAAGGTCTTGTAATGAACGTCTTAAAGCTGTTCCCTGTTTTTCTCGCATTTCTGGCTACGGCCGGCCTGGCATCCGCCCAGCAACCAGGCCCGCAGGATCACCCCAACGCGACGTTCGGCGATACGCCCAAATCCAACAAGCCTTCCAAGTTCAGGACTATTCTGGGCACGGTGAGGGACCAGGCGGACAACCCGGCGCCTGACGCTATTGTCCAGCTCAAGGATCTCAGAACATCCAAAGTGGTGGACTTCGTCGCCAAGGACGACGGCAAGTTCGTATTCCGCGACTTGCGGCTGGATGTCAATTACGAATTGGTGGCCAAGCGCGGCGATCTAACCACGCCGGTCAAAAAAGTGACCATCTACGATACGCGCAACCAGGTGATCCTGACGCTCAAGCTGGAACCTCCGGCCGCGGCGGCAAAACAACCGTAACAGGGCTCGGGTGCTATACTCGTGATTGCGCCGGTTCTTGGTGGATCGGCGGCAAATTTCCATTCGGGGCGTGGCTCAGCCTGGTAGAGCGCCTGGTTCGGGACCAGGAGGTCCGGAGTTCGAATCTCCGCGCCCCGACCACTAATTCCTTTAAGTTTTCAGTGCTCAGTAGTATCAGAGGTTTCTGATATCGATTCGACGGCGACTCGGTTTTTTCTCATTGTGCCCAGAATTGTGCCTACCCCGCGCTTTTCGCGCCCGCTCCATCGCGTCGCAGGACCGTGTGCTGCTTGCGGGTGAACATAGCGCCGGGTGGTAGAGAAATCGCTATGCCCCGCGAGGTATGCCAGGGTGTACGGGTCCATGTAAGCCGCCCACCGCGTCAGGCAGGTGTGCCGGAAGGTATAGAGCAGGAAACTTATCCAATCTTGCCATTGTGCAACGCCTTCGCGTGTTGCTTTCTTAGGCTCGATTTCTCAGATATGCCCGCTTTGGGTAGATGCGGGAAACACCCACTCACCGTTCCCTGGTGTTTGACGCATTTCGAGCATTGCCGAGACGCGAGAGGTAAGAGGTATAACGCGGCGGGCGTTTTCTGTCTTGCCGTGGGCTATATACATCGATCCGTCCCTGATGTCGGACCATCGCAGCCTAAAACACTCATCGGGCCGTAACCCACAATCAAGAAGGATTGTCGTCACGTCACGAAGCAGAAATGCGTCCGGCCTGCACGGCTCTTGCCCTCGTTTCGTCGCACGGATGCCGACAAGTGCTTGCTGATATTCTTGCTCGATGTTTTGACCCAACTCGTTCGCAGCTTTCATGTACGTCGAAGCTTCTTTAGCGCTGAGTACTCGCTGTCTTTGGTTCTCGCCCGATAACATAGGAACTCGATGAAGAATTTTTTCGACCTTCCCCCATTCCAAGGCGAGCCTCAACATGCGTCTCAACACCTCTAACTCGCGGTTGATGCTCGAAACCTTAAGTCCGGCCTCTCGCCTTCCCGCCACAAAGTTGATGATGTCTTCGGCATTGATCGCGTCCAGTCGCAACCGTGCTAGATCGTCATTCGCGAGGAGGTTCTTCATGCCATTTTGGTAGTATTCCCGCGTCTTCGGCTTATCTTTGAATTTGGCCTCCACAAACGGGGTGAAATCCCCTTTCGCGAACTCCTTCAGCGTAGGCACGCGCTTCTTCTCGCGTATCCCAACCTCCCCTTTCGCCAAAGACGTTTTGTGCGCCGCCTCCATCTGTTCAGCTACACGCTTGTTCGTTTGCTTCGTACTTTCCCGGATCAGTTCGCCATTCCACACGAACTTGTACCACCACTTTTTACTTTCCTTTTGCTTATAAACCATCGATCTTCACCTTCGACCTGTGGCCATCATACGCAAGTTCCTTGGAGGCGTCAGCAAACTGGCGAACTAGGCCGTGGATGTCAGTCGCGTTTTCATGGCGTGGAGCGGGTGTTCGTCCGGTGCGACCAAGTATGACGGGTTGCGACCCACCGCTACCGACCGCCACCACGAAACCGACGTGGCAGTGCACGAAAGTACCGGGACCATTTTGCGTTTGCGGCGGGAAAAAAAGTTGCGTTGGGGTCGCATGGTGACGAAGGTGACGATGGTGACAAACGCGAAGGTGTGGGCCGGTCGTCCGATTCGGCCAAGGTCGGGACTCTTACGGGACCGTCACGAAACGTCACTACCGTCATGCTCCCACATTGATCACTTTCGCCAGCGGAAGCGACGTCGCTGAACAAAAGTGAAACTAACGCTACATCGTGCACAAAAATTAGTCGTCCAGGCATCTTTGCTGCATCGAGGTATTGGATATAGTCGCCCCTCCGATCCCGATGCCCTGACGTAGGTAATGATGGAGACCAGACTCGACCTTCGATGCGGCCAGGTTGCCATCGTAATCGGAATCGATCACAAGATCGAGCACGTTGTTCCGGGCTTCCCGCTGAACCACCCCCGTAACGCACTCCGGCTCCGGTTCCAGGAATTTCTGAAACAGATCACTGGCGGGCACCGAGTGGATGTGATCTGCGAGCAAGCGAAGCACGGTGTAGTGAGCATCGCTCAAGCCTTTGCAGATCGGGAGGGCATCCCATACCGTAACATCGAGATGTCCCCAGACGTACGGAGAATACACGGAATACCTGAATTGTCCACCCTGGATGTCCCAGGTTCGGAAACTCTACGTGAGCAAGAAAAAGCATGGAACGCGCTACTCGAATCGTACATGATCGACAAACTTCTCAGGTACTTCGCTGATGCAAGAACCGTTATGGCGATTTGCGGTGTACGCCACATGCCAGCGCTGATCCAAGCGACCCGCCCGAAGTTCAAGAGGGTCGAGAAGTCCGATGTGACCGCAATGCCGTGGTTTGATAGATCGGTGTTGTAACTGGTGATGAGTGTCCGCGATGGAAGAACCGCATCCCTCACCTCAAGGCAGGAAAATCCCTATGGAAGATACACGACGCTCTCCAGACGGATGGGTTCGCCCTGCTAAAGAAGCACCTTTCCAGCTAGTAGCGTCCTCTTTACCAGCCCACCATCAATGTAAATACGACCAAAACTAAGGTTATTGTCGCAATATACCGACTAACCCAAGAGAGGTTAGGCGACGATTTCTTCTGTATAGGGATTGCCAGGTGTGTAAGGGCGGTCATGCGGGAGGCGCGTAATGTTCAACTCAATTGGGCGTAGCAGGTTTCAGCACGGCATTGTCATCTTTGCCGCGTTGTGCGTTCAGCAGGCAACTCTTCAGGCGCAGCAGGATCGCATAGTGCGTCCAATCGACAGCCAAGAACGATTCGCGCTGAGTGGCAATGTTAATCCGAGGGCGCTTCCGCAGTTCGACCACGGCCCCGTCGATCCTTCAATGAAGCTCAGCTACGTGACGCTCATGTTGAAACCATCGGCTGGCCAGCAAGCGGCGCTAGAGAAACTGTTAGCCGACCAGCAGGATCGAACGTCGCCGAACTACCACAAGTGGCTCACGCCTGAGGGATATGCGGATCGGTTCGGCCTGAGTCCGGGCGACATTGGAAAAGTCAAGTCATGGCTGGAGTCACAAGGTTTCGCCGTTGTCTACATGGCTCGGGGACGCAATTGGCTTGCATTCAGTGGCACGGCGGCCCAGGTGAAGGCGGCGCTCCACACCGAAATACATTGGTTTTCAGTCGATGGAGAAATGCACTTCGCCAATGAGACCGAACCATCGATACCTGCGGCGCTTGGGCCCGTCATGGTGGGTATTCTTGGTCTGAATGATTTGCATCTGAAACCAGTGCTAGCGCGCTCCAGAATCGGCTCAAAGCCCAACCCAACGCCCAAGGCCACTGCTAATGGTGCTCACGCTTTGGTCCCAGACGATATAGCGACAATCTACGACATTGCGCGCCTTTACCAGGCAGGGATTGATGGTTCGGGACAGCGCATCGTAGTCGCGGGCCAAAGTGACATTAGCCTCGCAGATATCGCGGATTTTCACGACGCCTTCGGAGTACCAGTTAATGTCCCGGAAGGAGTGTTAGTACCCGGTAGCGCGGACCCCGGAATAACAGCGGCCCAGGGCGAAGCAGATCTTGATGTCGAATGGGTTGGTGCGGTTGCTCGGAACGCGCAAATCATTTATGTTAATTCAACCGATGTGCTCAGCTCTGCTCATTACGCGATCAGTGAGAACATCGCGCCCGTCATCAGTTATAGCTATGGAGGTTGTGAGCTGGTATTCTCTTCCACAGATCTGAGCACTTCAAGGTCTGACGCCCAGCAGGCGAATGTCCAAGGCATCACCTTAGTCGTTGCATCAGGTGATTCGGGTGCAGCAGGCTGTGACCCGGCGTTTTCCAGTGCTGAGGCAACGCAAGGATTGGCCGTCTTGTTCCCAGGCAGCATCCCCGAGGTAACAGCCGTGGGGGGCACGGAGTTTAACGAAGGTAACGGCAACTACTGGAGCAATACCAACTCGTCAACTGGCGAGTCGGCGTTGTCCTACATACCTGAAATCGCTTGGAATGAGTCGTTGCAATCGCCTCTCGGATTTAGTGGGGGACTTGCCGCAAGCGGCGGTGGCTACAGCATTTTCTATCCGCAACCCTCGTGGCAGACCGGCCTTGTACTCAATAACCGACGCGCTGTACCAGACGTTGCACTTAGCGCAGCTGGCCACGACCCTTATGCAATCTTCAGCGGAGGTCAACCGAGTTTTGATCGTGGAACCTCAGCCGCCACGCCCGTGTTCGCAGGGATGATCGCCTTGCTCAATCAGTACGAAGGTTCCAATGGCCAAGGGAATATCAATCCCAATCTGTATCGGCTCGCCCAAACGAATATCTTCCATGACATTACCACTGGGAACAATGTTGTCCCTTGTGTCGTGGGTACGCCAGATTGCACCACGGGTTCGTTTGGCTATTACGCGGGGCCAGGTTATGACCTTGTAACGGGACTCGGTTCGGTCGATGCTTACAACCTCGTGACGGAATGGAACGCCGCAACCCCGCAATCCGACGTTGTTCCTTCGTGTAATCCAGACCCTGTCTACGAAGGACAAACGAACTCGCAAGGATATAGCTGGTTCTATACGATCAGCCTGACGGAGACGGCGGGGGTGGCCACCACCTTTACCGGCTTCACGTTGAATGGTTCCGACTACAGTTCACAGATCGTGAGTTTCTTCGGAACCAGCGACATTCCTGCTCACAGTAAAATATCCGCCGCCTTGGCGTTGAAGGATTTAAGCGTCCCATCAACCGGAGTCTTCACTTTCACCGGCGTCGATGCGAGCGGCCATCAGTGGTCAAAACAATTATCCGTACAATCTATGGACCGCAGTCTTCAACCCAAACGCCAGTCATCTCTGCGGTCGTGAATGCTGCCAGCTATCAGGCCGGAATTTCGCCGGGTGCTGTAGGAACATTGTTCGGCCAAAATCTATCCCCTGTGAACGGAATCGAATTTCCCGGCGGCGTGACTTCGTATAACGGCGTGTCGGTGACAGTACAAGGCAACGCGGCCCCACTTTTCGTCGTCGCAAACGTGAACGGGCAGGAACAGATCAACTTCCAGGTTCCGATGGGCCTCAGTTCGGGTACCGCACAGGTTGAGGTTAATAATAACGGTGCGGTCGGCACGGTGAGCGGCGTTTCTGTTTCCATGCTCCAGCCTGGAATTTTCGAGTACGTTCCAAGTGGGAGTAATGTTACCTATGCCGCAGTTCTAAAGCCGGACGGATCGGCAGTTGGGCCTTCTAACGCGGCTTCACGCGGTACAACCGTTGCGATGTTCATGACCGGCCTTGGTCCTACGTCGCCTCCACTTTCGACCGGCCAACTTGGACCCGTTCCAGCCGCAACCACGAACTACGTGCCACTGGTAGGAATCAACGGTGTGAACGCGCCAGTCGTATTCAGTGGAGTGGCTCCCGGTTTCATCGGGTTGGACCAAGTGAATTTCTTTATACCGGCCACAGCGCCAACCGGCTCGAATCTTCCACTAACTGTGAGCGCAAATGGAGTGGCCAGTCAGACTTCGAGAATTGCTGTGCAATAGCGTGGGGCCTAACAACAAAGTCAGGAAAGGGAATAAAGGAAAATATGAAATCAATCGCGTTGTTTTTGAGTTTGGTAACTACGGTTTTATTGGTCGGCGAGGACAAACCGTCCGACGGTAAGCCGAGGGTGTACGTTTCCGACAGCCAGTCGTGGGAAATGGCTGGTGGATTCGCGGCCCATGGTGATAGCAGCGGAAACTACAATGCTGGCGGGCGTTTCTCAGGTGGATCGCGGCCTCAGACGGTGGAGGTAATCAAAACGTTTGGCGAGCGCTGCCCGTCAGCGGTGGTAACGATGAATCGCAATACCGCCGACTACGTGGTTCTATTCGACCGCGAAGGCGGCAAGGGCGTAGTGCGGAAACGCGACAAGATTGCGGTTTTCAAACGGGGCGGGGATGTAGTGTACTCGGGTTCAACCCGTAGCGTGGGAAACGCCGTTCAAGATGCTTGCGAAGCCCTGCAAAAGTAACCATTGGCGAGTTGCGAGGGATCGCCCGACTTTCCGTTGAAAGTAGCGGCTCTCGTGTAACTCACTTTACGACGCCTTTCTCCTTTTGACAACCTCCGACTTGGAAGGGACAAGTGATTCCAGTTCTCTGAGAAGGTTTGGAATCTGTTTGTGTCCCTGGACCCGGCGAAATTGTTTCTCTGCGACTAGCAGGCCGGAACCTACCCAGCGCTCACGCTGATCGCCTGGATGCCAGCGTTTCACGTTCGAGCAAACTCGTTCGACAATGGAGAACGCCGACTCGATGACGTTGGTGCTGGCTAGGGTCTTGCGCAGTTGCGGCGGAACGTGAAGCCGATGCACGGTTAGCGTTTCCTCCAAACCTTCGCCTAAACTCCGCGCCGCACTGGGATTGATATCCATCAGTTCGCGATGCAGTTGGTCCAGCGCCAGCTTGGCGGCCGCATGATCCTCCAGGGCGTACGCGACGTTCAGTTTTTTGGCCACCAGCGGCTTCTGTTCATCGGTTAAATGATCCAAGACGTTGCGCCGCTTATGGACTTGGCAGCGCTGGATCGGTGCTGACTCACCGGCGTACTTCTTTACCGCCGCGTGCAGCGCTTTGCCACCATCCAGCACATACAATCGTGGCTCGCTGAAATCCAGTCCGCGATTCGCCAGCTCACCCAACAACTCGCCCACCACGGTGGCGTTTTCGGTGGCGCCCTGCCGGATGCCTAAGATCGTTTTGCGCCCGTCCTGGCTGATTCCCAAGGCGGCCACCATCTGCTGGCCGGCGAACGGCGTCGCGTCAATCAGCAACGCGCACAGCTTCAGCTTGTCCAGCCGCCGTTCCATCATTTCTTTCAACTTCGTTCGGCTGGCTTCAATGAAGTGTTCGCTGATGGCGCTCTTCTCCAAGCCATACGCCTCGCTGAACTGGCGCACCGCCTGACCGTATTTCCGCGTGCTTAAGCCCAGCATCAGTTTTTCCCAGACCGTCTCGGTCAACGGCTCGCCACGGTGAAACATCTCGTAGCTGCCCAACCGCACTTCCTGGTCGTCGGTCGTACGCACGCGTGGCCGGTGGACTGGAACCTTCTGCCCCATCACTACGCAGTAGCCGCGCTCCTTGCCCCACCGGCTGGCCGTCCGGTCCGGCTGCGGCTGGCTGCGCTCCCCCACCAGTTCCCGAACTTCCTCTTCCATCAGCAGTTCCATCAACTGCAGGCCAGCCTGGCGGATCAACTCGCCCACGCCTTGGCGCAGCCAGCTCACCATCTCGGCCAGAGGCAGCACCATCTGCACCGCCGGATTTCCATCCGCGGCCATCTCTTCGAGCTGTCTCACAGCTCGCTGCGATTCAATCTGATATGGTTTCTTCATAGCGGCTCTCCTTTTCTCGCGAAAGAAAATTTGCTCTCAGCCTAGCAAGGCTTCGAGCGGAGAGTCGCTACTTTCTACGATCTAGAGGGCGTTCCCAGTTGCGAATAGAAAAGAGTGGACAGGCTAGATTTTTGAATGGATCTCCGTGGAGGGTGTGCACGTTGGCGAGTTAAACCGAGTTTTTTACATCCTTCGACTTGGGATAACGATAAAACAAGCGAATCCGGTTCAAGCTACTCCTGAGTCCCTCCCACTCTTGCAGAACTTTGATTCCGATGTTCCTTTCGATTTCACTCCTGTAAGCCTTTCGTATCTGCACGTTGGTTTGTACTTGAAAGACTTTGGGGCCAATCAAGTCGTGTAGTTTCTTATCGCGTTGGGAGAGCTGTTTATCCCGCGCCTTCGCGTTTCCCGTTCGACCGCCGTTGACCGAATGTTTGTCTAATAAGGTCTTGTCGGTGGCTATCAATGCAACAGGGCCATCAGGACTCAGGTCGGGCAATCGTTTGACTCGTCGGGCAAGTTCTATTAGCTTTCGGGTCGCATCTCGAATCGCGCCGAAGTGGATCTCGTCAATCGCTAGCCTCTCTTCGGAAAACACATTTTCAATGTAGGTCACGAAGTGCGGTGGAGCGAACGAGGCCAAGTCACCTACTTCTGGCCCAATTCGCCGAAGGCATAATTCTATGTCGCGCTGAAGAGCTAGGACTTCCTGCCCTCGGCCTCGGCACGCTCTGATACCCTTCATCGTTTGGGGTCCAAGCGATCGACATTGTCGGATCAATCGGCCAAGCCTTGCAAGCGCCGCCCGATGTTGTGATCTAGGTAACAGGGCGTCTTTCTTCCTTCGATTTATCATCGGCTGGCATGGTGGAAAAGTTGACCCGCTCGACCGCAAGGGACTATGCCCAATACTATGCCCACTCCCTGCATAGACAGATTTCGACCGATTGGTAAAACCGGCTTGGAAGTGCGCCAATACGTATGACTTAGTCGCAATGAGTAGAAATAGGTATGCCCACGGCTAAGTTGTTCATTCTTCGTCTTTTTCTGGTTCGGGACCAGGAGGTCCGGAGTTCGAATCTCCGCGCCCCGACCAAATTCCAGTCCTTCGCCAACTACTTCATCGGCCGCGACCCGCTGACCAGAATATCCACCAGCCTCCGGGCGCTTTGCTGCCAGTCCGGGCTTGTGGCCACGTTGGCCACGCCGATCAGGGCCCGAAGCAGATCAACCGGATCCAGGTCCTTGCGTATATCTCCGCTCTTGATGGCGCGCTTCACCAACGCTCGAATCGCTTCCCAGATCTGGTCGTGGGAAGCTTCGAACACCGCCGAGGGCCCTCCGACTATGTTATTCAACGCCGGCGCGATGATCTTCTTGGTCGCGATGTAATCGACGAATAACAACATCCAGGCGCGCAGCGCTTCCATCGGCGGCATGGTCTCCGCAAATTTTTGCTGCGCCGAGGCCAGCTTCTCTACCTCGCTCCGGTACACCGCCTTTAGAAGCTCGTCGCGCGTCGAAAAATGGCGGTACAACGTCCCTGCTCCCACGCCCGCCTGCTTGGCAATGTCGTCCAGGCTGGCATCCGCGCCTAACCGGGTGAACGCCTCTCGCGCCACTTCGAGAACGCGGTTGCGATTCCGTTGCGCGTCGGCGCGGGGTTCCCGTTCCGTGGTTTGTAAATGTTTGGTGGCCATCGGTAAAAAACTTGCAACCGGAGACAGCCTCCGGTACTCTATATATGCGGAGACTATCTCCGTTTTAACAAATCCGGGAAAGGTTGGTCAAGATTTTATGCGTATCTTTGTTACCGGCGCTACAGGATTTATCGGCTCCGCCGTTGTTTCGGAACTGAAAAATGCGGGCCATCAGGTGCTCGGCCTGGCCCGTTCGGATAAGGGCGCCGCGTCTCTTCGCGCGGCAGGGGCCGGGGTGCTTCGCGGTTCACTCGAAGACCTGGACAGCCTGCGGAGTGGAGCAGCCAACTCGGATGGAGTGATTCACCTGGCCTTCATCCATGATTTCTTGAACTACGCGGCCGCCTCTGAGACGGATCGGCGCGCCATCCAGACGCTGGGCGCGGCGCTGGCGGGCTCCGGCCGTCCGCTCGTGGTCACTTCCGGGACCTTGCTGCTCAAACGCCAAAGCTCGCTCGCGACGGAGAAGGATGAGGCTGTTTCCAATTTTCCCCGCAAGTCGGAGGCGGTGGGGCTGGCGCTGGCATCCGGGGGCGTGCGCGCGTCCGTGGTGCGTCTTCCGCCATCGGTGCACGGAGACGGCGATCACGGCTTCGTTCCGCACCTCTTTGCCATCGCGCGTGAAAAAGGCGTCTCCGCCTACGTGGGAGACGGGCTCAATCACTGGCCTGCAGTGCACCGGCTGGATGCCGCCCGACTTTACAGGCTGGCGCTCGAAAAGGGTACCGCCGGCGCCCGCTATCACGGCGTGACCGATGAGGGGGTTGTGTTCCGGGACATCGCTCGCGTAATCGGCCGGCACCTGAATGTGCCCGTCGTCTCCAAATCAACAGAGGAAGCAGCGGACCATTTTGGCTGGATGTCGCATTTCGCCGGCATTGACTGCCCGGCTTCGAGCGCCGAGACCCAGCGCGAACTGGGATGGCGGCCCACGCATCCGGCGCTGATTGCCGATATCGGGCGCCGCACCTATTTCGAAGTTGAAAAAGACGCCGTATCCATGGCGGGAGGCAAATGAGCGTGCAAAAGAAAATCGCTCTGGTCACGGGTGCGAATAAAGGCATCGGATTCGAAGTGGCCCGCCAGCTGGCCGCGTCAGGCTGCACGGTCCTCGTGGGCGCGCGCAATAAAACGCTGGGGCTGCAGGCGGCCGCCGCGCTCCAACGTGAAGGCGGCGATGTTCGATATATTTCGATGAACCTCGACGATCTCGCCAGCATCCCCCGCGCCGCGAAGGAAATCGATGCTGCCTTCGGCCATCTGGACATCCTGGTCAACAACGCGGGAATCGCCTGGCCGGGTGATGGCCTTCCCTCCAGTTGCAGTCTCGAGGCAATAGAACGGGATTTCCGAGTAAACTTTCTGGGCACGGTGGCAGTAACGCAAGCCATGCTTCCGCTGTTGCGCAAGGCTTCCTCGGCGAGCATTGTAAATGTTTCAAGCGGCCTCGGATCGCTGACCAAGAGCAGTGATCCGGCATGGACGCATGTCGCCGCGAAGTATCTCGGCTACGCTGCGTCGAAGGCCGCTCTCAATATGCTCACCGTGCAACTTGCCTACGAACTCCGCGGCACCGCGATCAAAGTGAATTCAGCCGAGCCAGGCTTTACCGCAACCGATCTCAATCAACATCGGGGGACGCAGACCATTCCGGAGGGAGCCGCGGAGACGGTTCGGCTGGCGCTGCTCCCCGATAATGGTCCCACCGGGACCTTCTCCGGCACGCGAGGCAACGTTCCCTGGTAGAACTGCGATAGGAGGAAATTATGAGTAACGGAAACGACAAAACTGCAATCATCAGCGGCGCGAGCCGCGGGCTGGGCCGCAACACGGCCGTCAATCTGGCCCGGCGCGGCGTGGACATTCTTTTCACTTACAACTCGAATCTCGCCGAGGCCCAGAGCCTCATCCGCGAGGTAGAAGCGCTGGGAAGAAAAGCCGCCGCATTTCAACTCGACGCCGGAAATATCAGCTCGTTCGATAGCTTCGCCGGCCAGGTCCGCGACATGCTTCGCGTTTGGGGCCGCGACGAATTTGACTATCTGGTAAATAACGCCGGAACCTCTTTGCATAAACCTTTCGCTCAAACGTCGGAAGCCGAATTTGATCAGATCGTGAACGTGCATTTCAAGGGCGTTTACTTCCTCACTCAGAAGCTGCTGCCGTTGATGAAGGATGGGGGACGCATTGTCAACATTTCGTCCGGATTGGCGCGCTTCAGCCTGCCCGGCACTTCCGCCTACGGGGCGGCAAAAGGCGCCATCGAAGTATTGACGCGCTACCTGGCCAAGGAGCTGGGGCCGCGTGGAATCACCGCCAACGTGGTTGCCCCGGGCGCGATCGCCACGGATTTCAGTGGCGGAATGGTACGCGACAATCCGGAAATTAATAAGCAGGTTGCAGCGATGACGGCTTTGGGACGCGTGGGCCTGCCGGACGATATCGGGCCGATGATCGCGGCGCTGCTGTCGGATGACAATCGCTGGGTGAATGGCCAGCGCATCGAAGCCTCAGGCGGAATGGCGCTGTAAAGATCAACGTCCTTGTCGGAAAGAGTGTGTTACCGAACCGCGACCGTGAGGAAGCCGTGAAAAATCGGTTCGCAGGCGAAAGCGCCTGCGCCACTTAATCGTAAATCCTTGTGCGTCAATGTGGGGCAGACGCTTCCGTCTGCCAACCCCGGGTAAGGTTATTCGGAAGTGGGTCAATTTCGTGGTTTTGCAAAACCTGCCCGGCAACGACGTGGCGCGCGCACTCCTGCGTGCAGCGTTCACACTTGTGTGAACGCCTTGAACCTACCCGCATCCGGTGTTCCAAAGAGTGCGAACACATGTTTTTGGTTAACCCAGGCGTTCACAAGAGTGTGAACGCTGCACGCAGGAGTGCGCGCGCCACCCGAGTTCCGTGATACAAACAGGCGTCATGATCAAACTGGTCTATTGCATTACCAAGAAGCCCGGTCTCACTGACGACGAATTCTTTCATTACTGGAAAAACGTCCACGGGCCCATCGGCGCGCGCATTCCGCATCTCCGCAGATTGGTGCAGAGCCACCGGGTTATCGTCGATGGGGACAAATACCGGCCGGATTACGACGGCATGGCGGAGTTGTGGTTCGACAACGAAGAGGCGCTGCTGGCGGCCCGTCAATCGCCGGAATGGAACGCCTCCCGCGAAGACGAAGCGAATTTCATCGATCACCGCAAGGTCGTCTATTTCGTTTCAACCGAGCACACCATTCTAGGCGAGTAACTATGCGGTGCGGAAGCGCCGGTTGATGAGAATCCCGGTGCTGATCAGCGCCAACATCACGGCGATGAAGAACAACGACCAACCCCAGTATTGCACCGGGTGCCGCAGCATCCGGACGAAGTGCCGCCCATAAAGATCCGCGACGATGGCGATGGCCGAGTAGCGGGCCGCCCGCGCGATGGCCACCACCGCGAGAAACTTGTCCGTACGGTATTTAGAAGCGCCCGCTGCCGCGAAGAACATACTGGTGGGGAACGGGAAGGGAATGGCGGCGGAGGCGGCCAGCGTCCCGGAGCCCCATTTTTCAAATACTTTCAAAAGCGCCGACACCCGGTTATTTCCAAATTTGCTGTTCAGATAAGCCGCGCCGGCTTTGCGCGCCAGCCGGAATGTAAAATAAGCCCCGATCAGCGAACCTGCCGTCGCCACCGCCGCATATTCGTACCAGGGGTTGCGGTGAGTGGCGGCTAGAATCGCGATCAGGATGTCCGGACCGCCAAACGTGGGCAGCGGAGAGCTGTCCAGGATCGCCAGGAAGAACAGCCCCAATGCTCCCAGGTGCCGGAATATCGAAGTGAAACTGCGTCCGCGAGCCGTTTGGAGGAAGACGATCAATATCGCAATATAGCAACTTCGAGTTCGCGATTCCGAGACGCGGCCGCGAGGGAGCGCTGCCACGGAATCAGAACCTGGCCACCATCGTGTGCGGCCGGGAACATGGGTAACACTTTAGACCGGCGACATAGGTAACACTCCACGCGAAAAAGCAGAACCTATCAGGATTGAATGATCGCATAGGGCGAAGCCCGTATGCGATGGAAAAAATATAAGACAACAAGTGGGAAAGTGTAAAACCTGCATTTGGTTTTGCACTTTTCCACGCCCCGCCGGCGCGGTGGGAATGTGGGAATCGCGCGAGCGATTTCCAAGCGCTGTGGGAACGGTGGGAAGCCTGCTTTTGGCTTTCCACCGTTTCCACAGCGCGGCATTTCCACGGCGCTCTTACGCTTTTCATCCCTATCCTTCCACCCGGCCCCTGCGCTTTCGGCCGCGCGCCTTTTTCTGCACCTCAGCTCGGAATATCGAATGGCGACCATCAAACCAGCCCAACATCACCGGTCCGTAATACACCTCGAACAGATCGTCGTCGACCTCCAACAGCCCCACCATCTCCCGCGCTAAGACTTCGCTGAGGAACGTTCGTTGGCATTTCCACTTCAAGCTCCCCTGCTGCGAAATCTTCCGCAGATGCACTCCCGACGGATATTCCAGCTCCGGCACCCGGGCTGGGTAGCGCCGGACTGAGCCCACATACAACTCCGCCGGCCTTTGGTACGACAAGGCTTGGTGCGGCCGTTGCTCGTTGTACTCCCGCTCGAAATCCAGAAATCGCGCCTGCTGGCGTCTCACGTTGGCTTCCGGTGGATTCGCCGTTTCCGCCTTCAGCGTCCGATGCATTCGTTCATGCCGGCCGTTCTGTTCCGGACAGCCCGGGTCAATCCGTTCATGCCGAATCCCCAGCTTCAACCACCACATCGATAGCCGGCTCAGCCCTCCTGGCGCCGCGCTCGCAAACGGGCTTCCGTTGTCTGTCCGCAGGGCTTCTGGCAGCCCGCACTCCCGGAATACCGCCTCGAATATGGCCCGCACATGCACCCCGTCGGTTTTCGCCACCGCCCGGCACCGCAACAAATAGCGGCTGTAGGCGTCGGTAATGGTCAATGGATCACAGCGCGTCCCATCTTGGCAGCGAAACCATCCCTTGAAGTCTGCACACCACACTTGGTTCGGTGCCTGCGCGTGGGCTAATGGCTGCGTGTACGGTGGGGTTCGCCGTCGCTTTCTCCGGGCTACTACCAGTCCCTCCCGCTTCAGCAACTCCCCCATGCTGCTAGCCGCCGGCCAGCTTTGCTCTGGATTCTGATCCTCCAAAAGCCTGCGAAGTTTGCGCGCACCCCAGCTCGGATGCCTCCGCCGCGCAGCCAGGATGGCCTCCTCCCTTTCTGATCCGATTTGCTGCGGATGATGGTGCGGTGCTCGACTCTGATCTTCCAGTCCTGCCCGCCCACCTCCGTCGTAGCGCTCAATCCATTTATAGCCGGTCTTGCGTGAGACCCCGAACCATTCGCATAGTTCCGTTATCGACTCCTCCTCGTTTATCCATCGATCGATGAACTCATTTCGTCGCTCCACGGCATTCCTCTCTTCAAAGGGCATCTGCCCAGTTTCGGAGGTCTGCTCTCGGCTCGAGTGTTACCCATGTCGCCGGTCTGTTTTGTTACCCATGTCCCCGGTCCGTACCATCGTGGTAGCGCTCCCTTGCGGTCGCGGCCTTCGGGAGGTGCTGCTGCGATTTCGATGTTGTCGAACGATGCCCTGAATCCGATTTTCGAAGCTACGGTGCAGGCTACCGAGGAAGCGATTGTGAATGCGCTGGTGGCGGCAAAAGACATGACTGGAGTGAGGGGGCATAAGGTTATGGCGCTGCCGCATGATGGGTTGCAGCAGGTGTTGAAGAAGTATAATCGGCTGGCGGGTCAGTAAAGGCGCCGACTCGCTGAGAAGCCGTGAAAAAATCGGTTCGCAGGCGAAAGCGCCTGCGCCACTGAATGGTAAGTCCTTGTGCGTCAATGTGGGGCAGACGCTTCCGTCTGCCAACCCCGCGTACTTCCCGATTTGTTCACAGCTTCTTATCGGTCGCGGTTCGGTAACACACTCTTTCCGAGCCGCGAGCGTAGGCGACCGGGTGGATGAGCTAGGGGTAAGGGGAATTATTCGTAGCGTAAAGCCACCAGGGGGTCTACTTTGGATGCGCGGCGGGCGGGGATGTAACAGGCCAGGAGCGCCACCAGAGCGAAGACCACCGAGGCTGCCAGATACGTGGCTGGGTTAGTTGGTTTCACATCGAACAACAGGCTTTGTAGCAGGCTGGACAAGGCCAGTGAGGCGGCTACGCCTAAAGCGATTCCTATTCCAGCCAAGCTCATTCCCTGGCGTGCCACGGCCGTGAAAATGCTGCGCGAATCTGCGCCCAGCGCTACTCTGAGGCCGATTTCGGAAGTTCTTTGCGTTACCACGTAGGCCAGCACTCCGTAGATGCCGACGGAGGCCAGGATCAGCGCCAACGCGGCGAAGCTGCCGAGCAAGGTGGTCTGAATTTGACGGCTGGCAACTTCTTCATCCAGCCACTGGTCCATGGTTTTGATATCGGAGACAGGCTGATCGTGGTCGATGGCGGCGATAGCGCTCCTCACGGAAGGCACCAGCGACATGGGGGCGCCCGAGGTGCGGATCACCAGATCGCGCGGAGTCATCCAATTTTTCTCCGCCTGCCAATACGGGAAGTACATCTCCTGGCGAGGCGGTTCATTGAGACCCATCTGGTGGACGTCGCCCACGATTCCGACGATCTGATACCAAGGACCGTCGTTATGGAATTGCATACGCCTACCCAGCGCGTCCTGATTCCGCCAGAATCTTTTGGCCATGGTTTCGTTAATCAAAACTACCGGAGCGGCTTGCGGGCCATCGTGCGAGTCAAACAGGCGGCCTCTGCGGAGGGGGATGCCCATGGCTTCGAAATAACCCGGCGAAACCACGCGATCGTTGGCCTCGGCTGAAAGTCCCGGAGGAAGCACTAAATTCTCCGGCGTAAAACCGCTGGTTCCGCCCTTCCATGTCAGGGGCAGGGCGCTGGTGAATCCGGCCACCTTAACTCCGGGGATGGTTCGCACCCGCTCCAAAACATTTTGGAAGAACTGCGTACGCCTCGCGAAATTCCCGTACTTGGTCTCGGGAACTTCCAGGCGCATGGTGAGAACGTGGTCCGCGCGAAAGCCCGGATTCAGCCCGCGCAAATTAGCGAAGCTTTCGATCATCAATCCGGAACCCACCAGCAGCGCCAAGGAGAGGGCCACTTCGCCGATGACCAAAAGGCTGCGAAACAGACTGCGCCGGGGTCCGGTATTTCCGCGGCCGCCCTGTTTCAGAACCTCATTGAGATCGATACCGGAGATGTGCAGAGCGGGCGCCAGCCCGAACAGAACGCTGCTCGAGAGCGAAACTGCCACAGCGAAAGCCAACACCCGGAAATCCAGCGTGAGGGCCACCATGCGGGTCAGATCCTCGGGAATCAGATTTTTGAGAAAGACAAAACACCAGGCAGCCAGCAGGATTCCGAGCGCGCCTCCGCCCAAGGCCATGACCACGCTTTCGGTAAGCAACTGGCGGACCAAGCGAGCGCGATTGGCGCCCAGCGCCGTGCGCACGGCCAGTTCGCGCTGCCGGCCGGCGGCGCGCGAGAGCAGCAGGTTGGCGATGTTGGCGCAGGCGATCAGGAGAATGAATCCAACTGCCGCCATCAGTACGATGAGCCCACGCCGCACTTCATAGGTGTAACTCAACTGCAAGGGTTCGGCGAAGAAGCGATCTATCGCGCGCAGATCGTCCGGATACCGCCGGGCCAGGTTCCTCAACAGCACCTGTAACGCGGCGTTCGCTTTTTCAACGCTTACGCCGGGCTGCAAACGCCCCACTACCCTCAAATAATGAGATCCACGTTCGGCCAGCTCCTCGGGTGTAAAAGCCATTGGTGTCCAGATATCTTCATTCTTGGCCTCGAAATGAAAGCCACGCGGGAGCACGCCGATCACTGTATATTTTTCGTTGTTCAGTAGTATCTCGCTGCCGATCACTTTTCGATCCGCTCCGAATCGACGCGTCCACAGCTCATGGGAGAGAAGCACTACCTGCTGAAATCCCGGACGGTCCTCATCGGCGGTGAAGACGCGTCCCAGTTCCGGTGCGACGCCGAGAAGTGAGAACAGATTGTGGGTAGCCTTCTCGCCTTCCAATTTTTCCGGATCCTCGCCTCTGCCGCTGAGATTGTAGACCCGGAAAGAAGTGGCGGCGACGTCCTCAAAAACCTGGGTCTGGGCTTTCCAGTCGGCGTAGTTGGCGGGCGCCGGAGTGTTGCGGGGGAACCCCTCGCGGCTGGTAGCGTCCTCGTAGATGGAGACGAGTTGACCGGGATCGCGGAAGGGCAGCGCGCGCAGCAGCACGGCATCCACCACGCTGAAGATCGCGGCAGTTGCTCCGATGCCCAGCGTTAGGGTGAGTAACGCGGCCACAGTGAAGCCGGGGCGCCTGCCTAGCATCCTAAGGCCGTATCGAACATCCTGGAGAAACGTGCGCATGGTGTCCTTTCAAGCAGCCGGATGGCCAATTTCGTCAGAGCGGAATCAAGTATTTATGTACGCGGCGGTGTTCGCTACTGGGATACGGTGCCCGGAGGCGGATCGGGGCTGGGGCTTGGGGTTGGGGGGCGTGGTTTGGAACCGTGCATAGGCTACGTGCGGGACTGGTTCTGACGGACTATGCGTTGGGAGAAACGCTCGAAGCCATGGTCGGAAGGTTCCCAAGGAATGCCTTCGTATTTGGGGAGTCCGATGGTGGCGGGTCGTCTTTGAACTCGCGGTGCTGCGGCGATGGGCGCGGGCTTGGGAGCCCGAAATTGGTCAAATTGGCGGCCCTGGGTTTCGGGCCTGCCTGAAAATAGGGAAATGGGTATCCTGTCACCGGTTTTGGGGCAAAGGGTTGTTGGGGCGCTCGGTGTCCCAGAGGATGGTCATTACCTTCCAGGTGTCGCCGACTTTCACTAGTTGAAAGCTGTTGATGCCGCGGGCGAAGGGTTTATCGCCGGGGGCGTGGCGGGATTCGTAGGTGCTGAAGGCGTGGGCCATGTTGCCGAAAGTCTCCAGATGGCGGGACAACTCGGATTCGTAGAATGCGGTTTTCTCGAAGATTGGCTTGGCGTGCTCGGCGTAATCGTCGGGAGTTAGCACGGCTGGTCCCGTTGGGCGAATGGGAATCAGGCGGGCGCCATCGGCGAACAAAGCTTTGAAGCGGGCCCAATCGCGAGGGGTTCCGGCTGGACCTGAAATTACTTCGTAGACTGCTTTTATGACGGAATCGATGGAATCGCCGTCGGCGGCGCGGACGGCCGGGGCCGATATGATCAGGGTTGCAATTAGCGCTGAGAATCGCATCTCAAGATCGTACCAAGTCCTCAAACGGAGACGCGAACGGCGTTCAGTTGTCGTGGTAGCGCTTCCTTGTGGTCGCGGCTCAGCCCCAAGTCCCGAGCCCCCAGCCCCAAGCCGTTACACTGGAACTATGTCCAAACAATACTCAGCACCGCCGGCCATGAGCATCGATCCGGCGGGCAAATACACGGCTACATTCGACACCACGAAGGGGAGCATCGTCTGTGAGCTTTTTGCGAAGGAGGCGCCGAAGACGGTCAACAATTTTGTATTTCTGGCGAAGGAGGGTTTTTACGACGGCACCGTTTTTCATCGCGTGATCAACGATTTTATGGTGCAAGGCGGCGATCCCACCGGCACCGGCAGCGGGGGGCCCGGCTATCGCTTTGAAGACGAGACCAAGAACAACCCCAAGCGGCATAAGGTGGGGACGCTTTCCATGGCCAATGCCGGGCCCAATACCAACGGCAGCCAGTTTTTCATCACGCACGTGGTTACCGATTGGCTGGACGGCAAGCACACTGTTTTTGGCCAGGTGCAGAGCGGTCAGGATGTGGTCAATAAAATTCAAAAGGGCGATCAACTGAAATCGGTGACGATTCAAGAGGGTTAATGGCTTTTCCGGTTCATAGAATGCGGCGGCTGCGGGCGAGTGAGGCGCTGCGCAGCCTGGTCCGCGAGACGCAGCTTCGGCCCACGCAATTCATATTGCCGCTGTTCGCTTGTCCCGGCGAAGGCGTCCGGCGCGAAATCAGTTCCATGCCGGGCAATTATCAGCTCTCAATCGATGAGCTGGTGAAAGAATGCGCGGAGGCGGCGAAGCTGGGAATTGGCGGAGTGATTCTGTTCGGAATTCCGGCGGTCAAGGATGAACTGGCATCCGGCGCATATGCCGAGGACGGAATCGTACAGCAAGCGGTGCGCGCGGTAAAGCGCGAGGTTCCGAAGCTGCTGGTGATGACGGATGTTTGCAACTGCGAGTACACCAGCCACGGGCATTGCGGATTGGTGGTGGAGGCGCAAGTGAAAAACGATCCGACGCTGGAATGGCTGGCGAAGGGAGCGGTTTCACATGCCCGCGCGGGTGCCGATGTTGTAGCGCCCAGCGACATGATGGACGGGCGCGTGGCGGCCATCCGCGCGGCGCTGGATGCTGCCGGGTTTGCGGACACGCCCATCTTGAGCTACGCGGCGAAGTTTGCTTCGGTGTTCTATGGGCCGTTTCGCGAGGCGGCCGAATCGACGCCGCAGTTTGGCGACCGGCGCAGCTATCAGATGGATCCGGCGAACGGCCGCGAAGCGATGCGCGAAATCCAGCTGGATCTGGAAGAGGGCGCCGATATGATCATGGTGAAGCCGGCTATGCCTTATCTGGATGTGATCCGGCAGGCGCGCGACAGGTTCGAGGTTCCGCTGGGCGCTTATCAGGTGAGCGGCGAGTTCAGTATGTTAGTGGCCGCTATCCAGAAGGGCTGGCTGGATCGGGATCGGGCGATTTTGGAGTCGTTGACGTCGATACGGAGAGCTGGGGCGGATTTTATTCTGACTTATTTTGCTAAGGACGCGGCGCGGTTGGTGGGGTGAGAGCGCCGGTTGGCAGGCGGAAGCGGAAGCGCCTGCCCCACGTTGGCTCCAGTGGGGCAGGCGCTTCCGCCTGCCAACCGATTTTCAGACACGGCGTCCGTGAAAAAATCGGCTAAGGCACCGGCTCCCTCACGGTCGCGGTTCGGTAACACTCTCGTGAGCGACAGGCGCTCAAAAAAAGTTCATACTTCTGCAGCTGCGGCCGATAAGCAAAGCCGGATCAATTCGTGGCGGGAACTATTTCTTCTACGATGACGCTGAGCTCTGACCAGTTGGCGGCGCTGCATCAACTGCAGGCTACCGACCGGCGGGTGCGGGCGCACGAACAGGCGCATCTGGTTGTTGCGGGCCCTTATGCCACTGGCGGCCCGTCGTACGATTACGAAATTGGACCGGACGGCCAGCGCTATGCGGTGGGCGGCGAAGTGACGTTGGATACCAGTCCGGATCCGGCTGGTCCGGAAGCAACGGTTCAAAAAGCGAAAATAATCCAGGCAGCCGCATACGCGCCGGTGGACCCATCCAACCAGGACCGTATGGTGGCCGCACAGGCCGCGCAGATGGAGGCGACTGCGGAAGCGGAAGTATTCGCGCAACAGCAGGGCGGCGGTTCCGGATATTCGCAGAAGGAGGCCACGGTGCTGGGCCAAATCATCTCCGCGATTGCGTAGAAACACGTTCACACGAGTGTGAACGCGGCACGCTGGGAGCGTGCGCTACGGGCGGACGGAGAACCCGCGCACTTGTTCCGGCGGCGCTTCCGATTCATCCACGCCGCGCACTTCGGCCCAGCGCGGACCTTTCCACAACAGTCCGGCCAGTTCGGAAAGCTGCTCGGGCATGCCGAGGGCATAAACTTCCACGCTGCCATCGTCGCGATTGCGCACCCAGCCGGCCAGGCCCAGCGCGTTAGCGGAGTGTTCAACAAAATAACGGAATCCTACGCCTTGCACGCGCCCGCGGACGCGATAGAGCCGCGATAGTTTTGGGGCGCTCAATGCTGTTTGGAGAGCGGATAGACCACCAGCTTACGAAATTCCACCAGGCCGCGATCGCCCTGCAGCAAGATCGGACCGGGCTCGGATTCATTGGCGTCCAGCGCGATTGCGGTTGGTCCATCGATGGTGGCGCGGTCGAGAACGCGAATCCCGTTGAAGATTTCGGTCACCTGGCGTCCGATTAAACGGACGGTGAGGGATTGCCACTCGCCCGCCGGATACGCGGCATTGATGGAGGGCGCGATGCGTCCCAGAATGGCCCCGCTGCCACGGGAGGAAGGCGGTTTGTCGGAATCGTCCACCAATTGCAGTTCGTAGCGGCCGCGCAAGGCGATGCCGCTGTTGGCGCGCGGGAGAATTCGGAATTCAACATCCAAACTGAAGTTCCAGAATTTTTTCTCGGAGACCAGGTTGATGGCGTTGGCGGCGTTGGTGAGAATCCCTTCTTTCACGATCCATCCGGAGGGATGGCCGGCCTCAGCCGCCTGCCAGCCATTGAGATCGTGGCCATCGAACAGCACTACGGGGTCGCCCTTTTTCCATCCGCCGTCGTCTTTATCGGGAATCGACGGCGCGCGAATGCCGGTCCATTCCAGATAGGAAGAAGGGTCGCCTTCAATTTCGAAGGTGCCTTTCAGTTTGCCGTCTTCAAGGCGCGCCCAGTAGAGGCCCTTTTCGGGAGTTCGCTCGCGGTGAAAACGGCCCTCCAGGGCGAAGCGCAGCTCGCCATCGGAGATGGAAAGCTTGGGGATGTCATCGAGCAGGCCGACGGGCGCGCCCACGAATCGTCCCTTCAGCGTGTTGGTGCCGGCGCCAGACACTTCCAACCACCACGCGCGCGGGGATGGAAGGCCATTGACATTGATATCCCAGCGGCCGTTGAATTGTTGATCGTCGATGGAGGCAGCGCAGCAACCGAGCGCCCAAGCTGCCACGAATACTACTCTCACTGCGCTTACTTTACCAAAGTTTACATGGTCCGTTCGGATCATGTAACTTGGGAGAAAATCAGGGGACACGACTCGACCCGTTTCAGTTTGAATGGTTCCGGACGCTTGCCCGTCATGTCCCCGGATTTTATCGGGACAGTTGCCGTCTCCAGATTCTTGATCTCGTGCGGAGTAACTAGGCCGACCATTTGTCCATTTTGTTCCACCACGAAACAGCGCCGGGCGGAGCGAAGCAAATATTCCTCGATGTCATGGCGCACGCGCGGGTTTAATTTGCGGTTAATAAGCCGGAGCGTTCGAGCAGCGCATTGGGATCCGGATCGCGCCCCATAAAGGTGCGATAGAGCTCGGCGGGGTCCTGGCTGTCGCCGCGGGATAGAATATTCTCGCGGAAGCGCGCGCCCACGTCGCGGCTGAAGATGCCGCTGGTCTGGAACATGGTGAACGCGTCGGCATCCAGAACCTCGGCCCATTTGTAGGAATAGTAACCGGCGCCGTAACCAATCGGACTGGCGAAAAGATGGGTGAAACTGGCGATCATGCCGTAGTGGCGGGGCAGGCTGGCCGGCGAGAATGCCTGCAGGATGTCGCGAGCGTAAGCCAGAACATCGGGGTGAGATTGGGGCGAATAGTCGCGATGGAGAGCCAGATCGACAAAGCCGAAGCCGAGTTGGCGCATCTGCGCGTTGGCGGCGCGGAAATTGCGGGCGCGCACCATCTTCTCAAACAGGTCCTGGGGCACTGGTTCGCCGGTCTCGAAGTGCCGCGCGAAAAGATCGAGAGCTTCGCGCTCCCAGCACCAGTTCTCCATGATCTGCGAGGGCAGCTCGACGAAATCCCAGGCCACGTTCGCCCCGGCCAGACTGCGCACTTCCACCTGGCTCAGGCAGTGATGCAGCAAATGGCCGAATTCGTGGAAAATGGTCTGGACCTCGCGATGCGTGAGCAAGGATGGGCGATCTTCCACCGGAGGCGTGAGATTGCCGCAGATCAGCCCGGCATGGGGCTCGAAGCGATTGCCGAAGGCGACGCCGGTGATAAAGGCATCCATCCAGGCGCCGCCTCTTTTGTTTTCGCGCGGGAACCAGTCCGCGTAAAAGGCTCCGATGAGGGTGTTGTTGGCGGGCCGGGTTTCGTCGTGGATCTGGTAGTACTTGACCTGCGGGTCCCACACGGGAACTCCGGGCTTTTCCACCACTCGAATTCCGTAGAGCCGCTGAACAATCTCGAACATGCCCTGCACTACGCTTTCGAGCGGGAAGTACGGGCGCAGGGCTTCTTCATCGAAGGCATACAGGGCGGCGCGCTGTTTTTCGGCGAAGTAGGCGATGTCCCAGGGCGCCAGCGCGGCGCGGCGGGCGAAAGCGGCGAGCTGGGAGTTTTCCTTTTCAAAATACGCATCGGTTTTGGCTTTCAGGTCGGCGAGAAACGCCTGGGCGCGATCGCCGGAGTGCGCCATGCGGTCTTCCAAAACAAGATCAGCGAAATCGCGATAGCCCAGGAGATTGGCCTTTTCCCGGCGCAATTCCAGGATCCGTTGGATGACGGGCCGGTTGTCGCGTTCCCCTTGCAAGGCGCGATTCACATAGGCTTCATAGACGTGCCGGCGGATTTCCCCGTCGTCCAGGTAGGTCATCAACGCGACGTAGCTGGGGGCCTGCAAAGTGAAGCGCCAGGCCGGCGCGTCGAGTCCCTTGGATTTGGCGCTATCGCGGGCCATGGCCACGGCGCTTTCGGGCAACCCGGCCAGCTTGCTCTTATCGGCGATCACTAACTCGAATTCATTGGTTGAATCGAGGACATTCTCCGAGAATCGGATGGTGAGCCGGGAGAGTTCGACATCGATAGCGGCGATGCGCGCCTTGCCGGCCGCATCCAGTTCCGCGCCATGGCGCCGGAAATTGTCGATGGTCTTTTCGAGAAATCGTTTGCGCGCGCCGGAGAGGCCCCGGGCTTCCTCCGTTTTCGAGTAGGCCTGCACGGCTTGCCACAGCGACTCATTGAGCGGGAGGGAGGAGTAGAAGGCGCTGACCAGCGGCTGCACGGCATTGTATGCGGCGCGCAGCGCGGGCGTAGTGGCCACGGCCTCCAGGTGCCGGGCGATGCCTACGGCGTAATCCAGACGTTCGGTCAATGCATCCAGCGGCTCCATGGTGTTGCTGAACGTGCGCGGGCCGGCGGCGGATGTCAGCCGGTCCAGCTGCGACTGCGCATCGCTCAGCAGTTCGGCTACGGCGGGCTCCACGTGTTCGGCGCGAATTTGATCGAAAGGAATTTGAAATTCAATCCGCAGGAGCGGATTTAGGGGGTTGACTGGAGGCATTTTTTAATGGGTCTCTATAATTCTATGACAATTCAGTAGCCGCGGGGGAAGATCACCGGCTCCGTTGGAGATGCCGGTTGGCAGGCGGAAGTGGGGCAGGCGCTTCCGCCTGCCAACCGAATTTGCCACAACGCGTCTTCATGACCTTTGGTGGGCCGCAGGCCCATGGAAACTCCCTCACGGTCGCGGTTCGGTAACACTCTTTCCGAGCCGCGAGCGTCAGCCACCGGTGGTTGGGACAAAAGTTGGAGCGCTCAAAAATCCGCCCCAAAGCTGCAGCAACGGCCGGGAACAAACGAGTGCCGTTCCCGCGTATCCTAGGGATGAGTGGCTTCCGAATACGCTATCGAGACCTCCGATCTGGCCAAGGTGTACCGCTCGCGCTGGAAACGGCGCGAGGTGCGCGCGGTGGACGGCATCTCGCTGAAAGTTCCGCGTGGCACAATTTTCGGCCTGCTGGGACCCAATGGGGCAGGGAAGACCACTTTCGTCAAGATGCTGCTTTCGGCGGTGCACCCCACGCGAGGCAGCGCGTTGATCTTTGGCCGGGATGCGCGCCATCCGGAAGCGCGGCGTCCGATCGGCTACCTGCCGGAGAACCATCGCTTTCCCACTTACTTCACCGGTGCGGGGATGCTGGATTTTTACGCGGCGCTCTCCGGCCTGGAGTCACCCCAACGGCGAAAACTGATTCCGGAGATGCTGGAGCTGGTGGGCCTGGAACAATGGGGCGGCGTTCGCATCGGCAAATATTCGAAAGGCATGTTGCAGCGGCTGGGATTGGCGCAGGCGCTGATCCATTCGCCCTCGATGCTGATTCTGGATGAGCCTACCGACGGCGTGGACCCGGTGGGACGGAGAGAGATCCGCGACGTTCTGACGCGTTTTGAAGAGCAGGGTGTCACCATCTTTATCAACTCGCACCTGCTGGTGGAAGTAGAGCTGTTCTGCCGCGAGGTGGCGATACTCGACAAGGGCAAAGTGGCGCTCACCGGCAAAATGCACGATCTCACCGCCGGAAAGGGTTACCGGCTTACGGTAGCGGAAGCGCCCGAGGGTTTGATGGACCAACTGCGGGCCAAGGCAACTTCGATGGCTGCCAGAAACGGATTCGTCGATTTCCAATTCGCATCCCGGCAATTGGCCAACGAAGCGGTGGATCTGCTGCGGGCGGAACGCTGCGAGATTGAGTCACTGGCGCCTACCACCAGTACCCTCGAAGAAGTCTTTGTCCGCACGGTGGCAAAATGAAAAATTCCTTGACGACCAGCATCGCTTTGGTCCGAGACACGTTCCGCGAAGCGTTTGCGCGGAAAATATTCTGGGGTTTGTTCGGGCTCTCGACGCTGATGATTTTGTTCTTTTTGTTCCTGCTGAGGATCGACCTGGTGGAAGGGGGCCTGGCGGCGGTGAAGATGTTCGGACAAACAGTGAGCCCGGCCACCGACGTGGACCGGCTGGTGCGGGGCGTTTACGGAGGCATCGCGACATTTTTATACACCTGGGGGATGTTTCTCGCCGTGTTCGCCTCAGCGGGATTGATTCCGAGCGTGCTGGAACCGGGCCGCATCGAATTGCTGCTGTCGAAACCGGTGTCGCGCACCCATATCCTGCTGGGCCGCTACGTGGGCAACGTGCTGGTGGTTTCCTGCAACATAGTGTATTTGGTGCTGGGCGTGTGGATTATCCTGGGGATCAAAACCGCGATCTGGTCGCCCATGTTTTTGATCTCGATCGCCACCACGATATTCGCCTTCGCGGTGCTGCTCACAGTAGTGATCCTGATCGGCGTATTGTTCGAGAGCGCGGCGCTGGCAACCATGGTGGTGGCCGCGCTGATGATCATGAGCCTGGTTCTGGCGCAGATCAATGTCATGCTGCGCCTGCTTTCTTCCGAGTGGTCCCGCCAGATTTGGAGGACGCTCTACTATACGCTGCCCAAAATGTACGACCTGGGCAAGATGACTTTGGATGCCATCCGCAGCCGGACCTTCGACGGATTCATGCCCATCTGGACTTCGGCGCTGTTCGCCGCGGTGGTGCTGGGGTGTTCCCTGGTGATTTTCGCGAGGCGGGATTTTTGATGCGTCCGTTCTGGGCGGCTGTCCTTTGTCTGGCCCTGGCCGGTTGCGGGGGGAAAAAGCCGGGATCGATTCGGATTGATCCGGCGCTCGAAGCGCTTATTCCCGCCGATACGGTGTTCATTGTGGGCGGCAACATCGATGCCGTGCGGGAAACGCCGGTGTATCAGAAGTTGCTGAGCCGCGTGCCGCTGGCTCAATTGGATGAGTTCACGCAGAAGACCGGAATCGATCCGCGCAAGGACCTTTCCGAGATTCTTTCCTGTTCGAACGGCAAGAACGGGGTGCTGATGGTGCGGGGTCAATTCAAGGTTCGAGAGCTGGAGACCCGCCTGGCGGCGCGCGGCGCTACCCGGTCCAGCTATAAGAACCAGGACATCTTCGTCGGATCGGGGCGGCTCTCGTTCCTTTTTTTGAACGCCTCCACAGGTATCGTGGGCGGGGTTTCCGATCTACGATCCATTATCGATCGGGGCCCGCATGGGGGATTGCCTCCGGCGCTCGCGAATTTGATCCGCACCATTCCGGCGAACGATCAAGTTTGGGCCGCGCTGACCGGCGGCCTGGAAAGCTTGAACCTGGCGGCGCCGGCCGGCAGCAATCTCGCGAATATTGTGAGCGCTCTGAAAACGGTGGAGACGGCGACGATCGGCATGGATCTGAGCAATGGGATCGGGCTGGCAGCCGCGGTAACCTGCAAAACCGAGCGGGACGCCAAATTCGTGCATGACATGTTGAAAGGCGTGATCGGTATCGGCCGGCTCAACACCCCCGACAGTCATCCGGAGCTATTGCAGCTTTACGATGGCATCCAGGTGACCCAGCGGCAGAACCATGCCGAGGTGACGGCGCAGATCTCCCCGGAGTTGGCGGATCGGTTCCTGGATCTGTGGCTGAAACGGTAAGACGTTTCTCGTTTCTCGTTCTGCGTTTCTCGTTCGCGCGGTCGGACCTAACGAGAAACGAGAAACGAGTTTTATTCCAGCGGGCGATACCAGATGTTGCGGTAGCGGACGGGAGTGTCGCCGACTTTCGTGTCGTAGTGATCCTGCAAACGCAGCGGGCCCGTTTCGCAATCGTGTGCGTTGCTGCCACCGTACGTGACGCCTTTGATGGTGACGTGATCCTGCACCAGAACGTCATTTTGAAGCACGGTCAGTGTGCCTGGCTCGGAGACTTTATCGCCGGTGCATTTGGGCGCGTGAAAAATGATCTCGTAACTCTGCCATTGCTCCGGCGGCCGGCATACGTTCACCAGCGGAGCGTATTGGGAATACAAAGCTCCGCACGATCCATTGGCGTAGGTGGGGTTCTGATAAGAATCCAGCACCTGCACCTCATAACGGCCCTGCAGATAGACGCCGCTATTGCCGCGGGCTTGGCTATGGAATTTCGGCATGTAGGGGGTGGAGAATTCTATATGGATTTGGGCGCTGGCGAATTTGTGTTTGCTGAAAATGTCGCCGGTGCCGCTCTTGCAGATGAGGATGCCGTTCTCAACGCGCCACTTGGCCGGACTTCCGTCGTCGTGAACCCATTCCGAGGCATCTTTGCCCGAGAAGAGCACAATGGCATCGGAGGGCGCCTGGCCAGGTTTACCGGGATCGACGACGCGCGGCTGCGGGCCATCCTGTGCGCAGCAGAGCAACGCGCCTACGAAGAAAATCGAAAGGAATCGGGTCATTTTATTTTTTGCCTACAGGAATCGCGTCGCCGAGGTTCATGGAACCTCCGCCCTCGCTGACGTAGTTGCGGTTCCAGGATGGAATTTCAACATCCACATCGCCTAGAACCACGCACTGGCAGCCCAACCGGGAGCGCAGGGTCAATCCGGCGGCCATATCCAGGCGATCGGCTTCATCGTCATCCATCTCCGACAGATTTTCCATTCCGCTATTGACGATGACATGGCAAGTGGTGCAAGCGCAGTTGCCGCCGCACGCATGCTCCAGCTGGATGCCTTTGCTAAGAAAGATGTCGAGCAGGGATTCGGGCTTCCCGTGTTCATGATAAGGAAGCTCGCCATGTTCAAACTCAATGGTCTTCCCGTCGATGGTAACCTTCGGCACTCTTTTGATTATAGGGGTTCGGGGGCGATGCCACATTGATGACACTCAACCGAGATGGGATGAGAAGGCCGGTCCCCAGCGGGATGCGTTAAGCTCCCAATGGATACGCACTCGAGGTGCAAAAAGGAGAACCGGCCATGAAGAAGAATAACACTAGTCTGAAAAGTCCGAAGGGGAACAAAACCCGCAAGCGATCGATAACGATCGGCATGGACCTGGGAGACAAAAGCAGCCACTACTATGTGACCGACAGCGAGGGTCAGATGGTGCGGGAAGGGACGGTGGCAACCACTAAGAAAGGGATGAAGCAGAGATTTGGCAGCCTGGCAAAGTGCCGGATGGCGATCGAAGTAGGAACGCATTCGCCATGGGTGAGCCGGCTGCTGAGCAGCTTTGGGCACGAGGTGATCGTGGCCAACGCGCGGCAGGTGAAGTTGATCAGCAGCAGCAGCCGGAAGGACGATCGGCTGGATGCGCAAACCCTGGCTCGGCTGGCGCGAGTGGATCCGCAGTTGCTGCGGCCGATCCGGCATCGGAGCGAGAAAGCGCAAGCGGACCTGATGCAAGTGCGGGTGCGGGGGGCGTTAGTGGATACACGCACCAGTTTGGTGAACAGGGCGCGGGGCCTGGCCAAGGCGACGGGGGAACGATTACCCAGCTGCGATGCGGACCAAATGGGAGTAGGGAAGATGGAGGGGCTGCCGGCAGTGCTGGTGGAGGCCTTGAGACCGCTATTGGAAACAGTGGAATCGTTGACCAAGCAGATTAAAGAGTGTGATCAGAAGCTGGAGCAGCTGGCCGGACGCGAATATCCGGAAACCGAATTGCTGCGCCAGGTGAGTGGAGTAGGAAGTTTGATCTCGCTGACATTCGTGTTGACGGTGGAAGACGCGAACCGATTCCGAAGAAGCCGGGATGTGGGGTGCTACGTGGGGCTCCGACCGCGGCGGAGTGAATCGGGCCAGAGCCGGCCACAGTTGGGAATCAGCAAGGAAGGGGACGTATATTTGCGGAAGCTGTTGGTGCAGGGAGCGCACTGCATTCTGAGTCACAAGAGTCCAGACACGGATCTGAAACGGTGGGGGCTGAAGCTGGCAGGCAAAGGCAACAAGAATGCGAAGAAGCGAGCGCTGGTGGCGGTGGCGCGGAAGTTGGCCATCTTGCTGCACCATTTATGGGTGACCGGAGAAGTATACGAACCGTTGCGGAATAATAGGCCGCTGGAGCAGCAAACAGCGGCCTAAGAGTCAGTGGCTTTGGTAAGCCAACGCCGAGTTCGGGTGACTGCGCGGTCGCGGCGGAACGAGGGTAGCCGGAAACGGAGACCAATCAGTTCGGCACTGAGATGGCAGCACCCGTTTTAAGATTGAGGACCCCAACTGGCACCGGGAGCGAACGCTCCCAATAAGAGTGCGAATGGAAGCGGGGCGAATCGGCGGAGGGAATCAAGGCAGCAGGGAGCAAGTATGGGAACGAGCGGGGCTCCCGATGGTCGCGATCACCAGAGTGGTGACAGGACCAAAAGGCAAAAGCGAAACCGCTCCTCAGAGAGAAAAAAGCTGGCTTAGCGTGGGCCTCCCGTTGGTCGGGGGTTACCGTTCGAGGTGATCCGGCCGGGTGTAGCGCCTCCCGTTGGTCGGCGATGGGCGTTCGTGGTTTAACGACCCAAAATCATTTTCGACTTGACAGAGACCGGCCTTCTCATGGAAGCCGCGACCGCAGGGGGAGCGCTGAGAGAACGTCCACGGCATCGGCACTGTTCCTTTGTGACCTACCTCCTCACGTTTAGCTGTTACGGCGCTCGGCTTCATGGCGAGGAATCCGGCTCGGTAGATCCCAGACACAACATTCCGGGCCATAGGCTGGTTGATCCGAGCGCCGCGCGGGTTTCATCGGCGCAAGCCAGGATGGCTCAGCAGCCCTACGAATTGGATGAGGCGCGGAGGCTGGGCGTTCTGGCCGCAATTCGCCAACATTGCGAATATCGCAGGTGGGTCTTACTCGCCGTGCACGTACGCGTGACACACGTGCATGTTGTCGTTGACGCGCCGGTCCCACCGGAAAAGATACTCAACGAGTTCAAGGCATACGCCAGTCGCCATCTGAACCGGATTGGATTGGACGCTTCTGACCGCCATCGCTGGAGCCGGCATGGGAGCACGCGGTTTTTGTGGAAGCCGGAGGAGGTGGAGAACGCGATTGCCTATGTTGCTGACCGGCAGGGGGAGCCAATGGCGATGTACGTGGGTGAACGTTCGTGGTAGCGCTCCCTTGCGATCGCGGCTCGGTTGGCAGGCGAAAGTGGCATATTGGGAACAGTGTTTCATATTATTGAAAAGAAAATTTCCGATCGGGTGTCGGAGTTGGTTCAAGTCCAATTTGCGCTGGAGCAGCCTAAGCAGGCTTCGTTCGGCGAACTGGCCATTCCGGTTGCATTCCACCTGGCGCGGCAGTTGAAGAAGGCTCCCAAGGCCATTGCCGCCGAGATTGTCGCTGGTTTGGGAACCATTGAGGGAGTCTCCGCGCTTGAAGTGGCCGGCAACGGATATATAAATGTCCGGCTGGATCGGGGCGCGTATGGTCTGGGAGTCTTGCGCGGCGCCGGGGAGTCTCCTGAGGCGGCAGCGGGCAAGATCATCGTCGAGCACACTAACATCAATCCCAACAAGGCGGCCCATATCGGGCACCTGCGCAACGCTATTCTGGGCGACACGTTTGTGCGTATGTTGAGAGCCGACGGCGGTCAGGTGGAAGTGCAGAATTACATAGACAACACCGGCGTCCAGGTGGCCGACGTGGCGGCGGCGTTTCACTACATGAGAGGCAAATCGCTGGCCGAAGTAGAGGAGCTGGCGAAGGCGCCAAAATTCGATTACTACTGTTGGGATCTTTACGCCGAGGTTTCCTCGTATTACAAGGAGCATCCCGAGGCGCTCGATTGGCGCCGCGAGACTTTGCATGCCATCGAGAGCGGCACGGGCGAACTGGCGCAGCTTGCGGCCACCGTCGCGGATGCGATTGTCGGCTACCATCTGCGGACCATGGATCGCCTGGGCATTCACTACGACGTTCTGCCGCGCGAGAGCGAAATCCTTCATCTCAAGTTTTGGGAAACGGCCTTTGAGCAGCTCAAGCAACGCCAGGCCATCTATTTCGAGACGGAAGGCAAGAACAAAGGCTGCTGGGTGATGCCCGCCAGCGCCTTCAAGGATCAAACCAACGAAGACACGGAGGACAGCAAGGTTATCGTGCGGTCCAACGGAACGGTGACCTATGTGGGCAAGGACATCGCCTACCAGCTCTGGAAATTTGGATTGCTCGGCAAGGATTTTTATTACCGGCCGTTGGTCGAGATCGGCGGCCACATCGTATATGTGACAACGGCGAAGGAAGAGCCGGCCGGGCCGCAGTTCGGCAAGGGCGAGACCGTTTACAACGTAATCGACTCGCGGCAATCCTATCTTCAGGATGTTGTCGTGGCTGGTCTGCGGGCGCTCGGCTACAACCAGCAAGCGGATCATTCCATTCACTTCTCTTATGAAATGGTGGTGTTGACGCCGCGTACAGCCGTGGAGCTTGGCTTCGAGCTGTCGGAAGAGGACCAGAAGAAGCCGCATGTTGAGGTGTCCGGCCGCAAGGGGCTGGGCGTGAAAGCGGATGATCTGATCGACAAGCTGATAGAAAAGGCGCTGGAAGAAGTAGACTCGCGCCATCCGGAAGCGCCCGAAGCCGAACGGCGTGAGGTGGCCACGCAGCTTGCCATTGGAGCGCTGCGCTACTTCATGCTGAAGTACACGCGCAATTCGGTGATCGCGTTTGATTTCCAGGAAGCGCTCAGCTTTGAGGGTGAAACAGGACCGTATGTGCAGTATGCCGCGGTGCGGGCGCGCAATATTCTGCGAAAGCTGGCCGAACGCGGCCAGGCGATGCCGGATTTCTCTGAGGAGTTGGATCAGGCGGCGTTCGCACGGCAGCTGGCGGCGGAAGACTTCTGGCAAATGCTGCTGATGGCGTCGAAGGCGGATTCCGCCATTCAGCGCGCGGTGAACTCCGGTGAGCCGGCGCATGTGGCCCGCTACGCGTTCCAGTTGGCTCAGGCGTACAATAATTTTTATCATGGGTATCCGGTGTTAGCGGAAGAGAGCCGTGAGAAACGAACGTTTCTGTTATGGATGACCGGTTATTTTGGCGCCCAACTGGAGCGGACGCTGGGCGTGCTGGGAATCGCCGTACCCGAGTATATGTGACAGGGAGTGGCCGAAATCAACCACCGCTGGTCTTACTCGGCCATTGTCGAATGAGGTTAAGTCCTTGGATACCATGGAATTACCTCTTGGAACTTGGCATGCTTAGATTGACGGGGTGAGGTATTGCGCAATTATGAAATCGCAACGAAAATGGCTATTCGGTTTGATTTTGGCGTGGTCGCTGGGGGCGGCGCTGCCTGTTTTCGCTCAGGATCCGGCACCGTCGAGTCCGCCCCCTTCAGGTGGATGGCGTAGATTCGATCAGAACAATCCTCCGGCGAATACTGGAGATGTTCCGCCGCCGGCGGATCCCAATCAAGCTCCACCACCGCCGCAAGGTCAGTTCCGCACTCGCTATCAAGGTCCGCCGCCCGCATCGAACGCCCCGGTAAAGCTGACGCTGCCGGCCGGAACCTGGATCACTGTGCGGGTGAATGAGCCGATTTCAAGCGATAAGAGCCAGCCGGGCGATACCTTCACCGCGACGATCGCGCGCCCGGTGATTGCCGATGGACACGTGATCGCTCATCCCGGCCAAATGGTAAGCGGCGTAATTTCCGAAGCTCAAAAAGCAGGCCGTGTAAAAGGAGTTTCGCGGCTGGGCCTGGAGCTCACCGAAATTGGAATCGCCGACGGCCGCCAGGTGCAGGTGAAAACAAAATTGATGGAACGGCGCGGCGACACCTCAGTTGGGCGTGATGCTGCCGCCATTGGAACTACAACTGCCGCAGGCGCGGCTATTGGCGCGGCCGTGAACGGAGGAGTTGGCGCGGGAGTGGGCGCAGGCGCCGGACTGGTGGTTTCTACCATCGGTGTGCTGCTGACGCGCGGACGGCCTACCATTGTTTATCCGGAACAACCGCTGACGTTCCGCTTGGAGACTCCTATCACGATTGACGGCACCGAAGCAGTTTTCCATCCCGCCACGGAACAGGATTACGCGATGCGCCAAGGTGGGCCGGGGCCGATGCGTTATGGCGTGGGAGCACCGCCTCCGCCGTATCCATACGCTTATCCATACGCTGGTTACTACGGTGGATATTTTGGACCGTACTACGGATACGCTTTCGGTCCAAGCTTCTACTTCCGGTATGGGCGCGGCTGGGGCAGGCGCTGGTAGTTTTCTGGAAAAAAGGCACCGGCTCCCTTAGAAGCTGTGAAGAAATCGGGACGCACGCGGGGATGGCAGACGGAAGCGTCTGCCCCACGTTGACGCTCAAGGATTTACGATTAAGTGGCGCAGGCGCTTTCGCCTGCGAACCGATTTTTTCACAGCTTCTTGCTCTTGCGGTCGCGGTTCGGTAACACTTTTTCCGAACCGCGAGCGTAAGCGACCGGTGCCTTTAGGTTTTCTTCGGCGGGATTGCTTTCGGCATAGGGATGCGAGGAATCATCTGCTCGCGCGTCGCCGTTTCATAGACGAACGCGGCCATAATGGCCGAACATTGCATCAAATCCCCCGGCTGCACGCGATCGTAAACGTCCATGTTCGAATGATGCGTGCGGGTGCCGTACTCCATGGGATCCTGCATAAAGCCGAAGCCCGGCAAACCTACGTAATCGAAGGAAGTGTGATCGGTACCTCCGGGCTTCCGCGCGCTGATGCCGGTTGTTCCCACCACGGCTGTCGCGCCCAGATCATGGAACGGCTTCAGCCATTCCTCGAAGATGGGCCGAACTTGATCGTTCCCCATCACGCCGATACCGCGAAATTTCCCGGTACCGGTGTCGTCGTTGAAATAGGCATCCAGCTTGTAGTATTCAGGCTTGGGCTGCATGGTCTCGCGATCCGCGAAATGCTCCTTCACGTACGCTTGCGAGCCCAGCAGGCCTTCTTCTTCTCCGCTCCACAGCGCGATTCTGACGGTTCGATCCATTTTCAGGTCCAGCGTCTTGAGAATTCGCACAGCCTCAATGGCCACTGATGAGCCGGTGGCGTTGTCGGTGGCGCCGGTGCCCCCGTGCCAGGAATCCAGGTGCGCGCCGAGCATCACGATTTCGTCTTTCTTCCGGCCGCCCTCGATTTCGCCGATCACATTGAAGGATTCCGTTGGCGAATCGATGAACTGCGCTTTGATATCGAATTCCAGTTTCACTGGAATGTCGTGCTGCAACAGGCGCACGATTCTGTTATAGTGCTCCGGAGTGACGGCCACCATGGGTGGTGGAACGGGATCTTTCAGCTCGCGCGATCCGCCCGCCGAGGCGAAAACCGTCCCGCCGTCGCCGTTGTAGCCATATTGAAGAACCACCAGCGCGCCCTCATCTTTCAGGAACTGGCTTACCTTTTTACGGAATTGCGCGGCTTTCTCGCGTTCTTCGGCCGTCGGCGGAGGGGCGCCGTTCGGAGGCGCGAAAGGATTGGCCAGCCGCGATGGATCGGGAGCTAGCATTCGCGTTTCGATTTCCGCGTCGGTGAGCCGCCGTCCCAGGGGTTGCATCACCATCGCTACATTTTTGGGCGCCATGGTCAGCACTACTTTGCCCTTCAGCTTGCCCTTGAACTTCTCGAGATCCGCCTCGGTGGCTAGCGGTGCGTAGATAGCATCACCCTGCACGGCGCCATCGGTGCCCGGCGTCCAGGCTAACGGAAAACCGATCAACGGTTGATACTGCGGCGCGATCATGTGGCCGGCATAGTGCGTGTAGTTCCAGCTTCGGCCGAACGGCCCCCAGGATTCTTCATGCACGTTGGTCAGCCCATATTCCTCAAGGCGCTTCACCACCCAATCTCCGGCGGCCTTAAATCCAGGGGAGTTGGTGAGCCGCGGACCGTAGACGTCGGCGAGGTAAAACTCGTGGTCCATCACCTTAGAGTTTTCGAACGCCTCCGCTTTGATGCGGTGAATCACGCTGAGATCCACTGGTTCCTCAGAGTAGAGATAGATGGCTGAGATCAGGAACACGGCTGCTAGCGTGAGGGTTAACTTCCGGAATTTCATATCTCTAAACTTTACACCACGCCAGTACTTATAAGCTGTCCACCTTAGTCAGATCTAGGGCTTTAGTACGCTTGCCCATCAAGGTACCAGGCGGTAGATTCGTTCGAGGGCACAATGACGCACGCTAAAGTATCACTGAAACCATGGCAACCGGTCCGGGTTTGGCGGAACTGGACCAAGACCGAGCAGCGGCGGACCATCACCATTTACCCCTGTGTGGAAACGTTTCCGCCAGGCTCTGAGATCACGCTCTTCGAGGCGCCGGATTCCGATGGAGTTGCGCCTGCGGAGGGTCGCGTAGCTGTTGGAGTGAGAGGCGATTCGGTAGCGTTAATGGTTCAGCCAGGGAATGCGGTATTCGTTCACATTGATCTGGCGAAGTCGGCCGCGACATCGGTGGTCGCGGATATTACGCAGGAGCCGTAGCGCACGCTTTTTAGCGTGCCGCGTTCACAATCATGTGAACGCCAATTTTGTGTTCGCAGGAGTGCGTGCGCCACGTCAGTGGTTGTGGATGAAATCGCCTACGCGGCGCATCCAGGCTAGTTCTTCTTCGTTCATTGGACCCAGCTCGGCGGCGCGCAAGGCATCGCCGGCGTGAGCGGCATTCGCAGGTCCGGTCATGCACACGTCCACGCTCGAATTCGACAGGACGAAGCGGTAGCAATCGGTGGCTGTTGGCACGCGTTCGCCTGGCGGCATCTTTTTAGGATTCATCAGCTGCCGCCAACTGGTGGCCGTGAATGCCACGATCCCGGGCTTGGCGCCGTTCGATTGCAGCAATGGAAATACCTCACGCTCGGCTCCCTTATGGACGGCGTTGTAGCGCACGTGAATGATGCCGACACTGGGGTCGGCAGCAAGCTCAGCCACTAACGGCCGGTGATGCGTGGAGATGGCGATGTGGCGGACTAAGCCGCGCTGGCGCAGCTTGGCTGAAGCTTCCAAAATTCGCGGCGGTGGTTTGTGATTCCACAGGCCGAGCAACAGAACGTCGGCGTAATCGAAGTTGAGCTTGCGCAAGGCCATCTCTACGCTGGGGGCCATCAGCGCGGCGACCCTGGAATAGGACTGCAGCGCCAGCACCATGCGGTCGCGCTGGGGCTTGAGATTGCGCAAAGCCTGTCCGAACGGGCCGCGCCGGAATGTTCCCCAATACAGGTAGTTTACGCCGCGCTCAAAGGCGCGCTCCACGGCGTTAGCCGGCACTCCGAAGCTAGCCGCCATACCCAGCCGGCCAACTTCGAGGCCCGTCCTGCCCAGCGTTCGCTGTTCTATAAGATTACCCCGCGATTCCGAGATATTTGTATCCGAACCGCGTCAGGCGGCCGCGATCCAAAGCATTGCGCCCATCCAGCACGATGCGCGATCGCATGCGTCCGGCGAGCGCTTCCCAATCCAGCTCCAGATATTGCTGCCACTCGGTGACCAACACCAAAGCGTCGGCGTCGTCGAACACTTCCTCAGCCGACTCGCAGCCGAAACTGGCCAGGTCCGGGTATTCTTGACGGAAGCGCTCCATGGCCACTGGATCGTGCACTCTTACCTTGCAGCCGCGCTCCACCAGCTTGCGCGCGATATCGATGGCCGGAGCCTCGCGCAGATCGTCGGTGTTGGGCTTGAAGGCCAGGCCCAGCAGTCCGATGGTTCGACCTTTCAAAATTTTCAGCTCGCCGAGCAATTTGTCCACTACGCGCTCGCGCTGGCGCTTGTTAATTTCGCGCGCCGCCGAGACGATGGGCATGGTCAAGTTGTATTCGGCAGCCGTGGCCACCAACGCGGAAGTGTCCTTGCCGAAACACGAGCCGCCCCAGCCGATACCGGATTGCAGGAAGCGCATTCCGATGCGCGCATCCAGGCCGATGCCTTTGGCCACCTGCTGGATGTCGGCTCCCACTTTTTCGGACAACTGGCCGACTTCGTTAATGTAGCTGATCTTCAAAGCCAGAAAAGCGTTCGCTGCGTATTTGATCAACTCGGCGGAAGCGAGGTCGGCCGAGATGAGCGGCACCGCGCCCATGCCCTCAGGGCGGGGAAGATACGGCGGCGGCGCGAAGGTCTGATCCAGAATCGGGCGATACAGCGAATACAGGGTCTCGAGCGAACGCGGGTCGTCGGAACCGATCACCACGCGATCCGGATACAGGCTGTCGTGCAGGCCCGTGCCTTCCCGAAGGAATTCGGGATTAGAAGCCACCGAGAAATGTCCATTGGCTTTCTTGCCATGGTGCTGTTCGTACGATTCGCGAACGATGGAGTCTACCCAGTTGCCGCTGCCGATGGGAACGGTGGATTTGTTCACCACTACCGTAAATTCGCCCGCGTAGTGCTGGCCAATGCCTTTGGCGGCTGCGGATACGTGCCGCAAATCAGGGCTGCCGTTGGCCGACGGCGGCGTTCCCACGGCGATGAAAATCACATCCGCATGCGGAACGGCGGAGGCGTAATCGCTGCAGAACTGAAGATTGGGAGCCGCTTCGGCGAGCAGTTCCGTCAGGTATGGTTCATAGATTGGCGTTTTGCCGGCGCGCAACAGCGCGATCTTCTTCTCATCGGAATCGATGCAGGTAACTTTGTGGCCTAAGAAAGCCAGACAAGTTCCCGTCGTCAATCCTACGTAGCCCGTGCCAATGATCGATACATTCATGCGTTCATCATGTCCCTTCACTAAGCTAACAGAGAGAAGGTGAGGACACAAAAGGCGAACGGTACCGATTTGGGATGACCTAAGTACCGGAGCTTTTCGACTAAGGTGTTCGCTATATTGACGAAAAGCACCGACTCCGTTGAAGACGCCGGTTGGCAGGCGGAAGCGCCTGCCCCACTGGGGCCAACGTGGGGCAGGCGCTTCCGCCTGCCAAACCGAATTTGCTACAACGCGCCCTTTGGTGCCGCAGGCCCATGGAAACTCCGTTGAAGACGCTTCGTTACGCACGCACTCGTGCGTGCCGCGTTCACACTCGTGTGAACGCTTGGGTTTCCATCGGTCGGGTGTTCGCAAGAGTGCGAACACGGCACGCAGGAGTGCGTGCGCTACAACGCGTCTTCATCACCTTTGGTGGGCCAGCACGACCATGGGAACTCGCTTTACTTTCTGACCAGGAACACGGCCACTTCGGCCATTAGATTTGGGCGCAGCTTTACGGTGCGGGCGCCTTCCAGAAAAATGCGGCGTTCCACGGTCCATTTCTCGTCCGTGGACATAGCTTCAAAGTCGTGGACGGTCAGAAAATGAATATTCGGCGAATTGTGCCAGTCATAGGGGAACAGTTTGGTTTTGGGAGCGCGGCCGGTCAGCAGATGCGCCAGGCGAACCCGCCAGTGGCCGAAATTCGGAAAGGCGACAACAGCGCGGCGTCCCACGCGCAGCATGTCCTGAAGCACCTTCAGCGGCGCGCGCGTTTCCTGCAGGGTCTGGCTGAGGATGACGTAATCGAAAGCCTGATCGGGCAGGTCGGCCAGGGCTTCTTCGAGATCGCTGTGAAATACCGAAACGCCGCGGGCGATGGCCCGTTGCGCCTTTGGCCCGGAGATTTCAACGCCGCGCGCATCCACATGTTTGTGCGCCGCCAGCCACTCCAGCAGCTCGCCTTCGCCGCAGCCGAGATCGAGGACGCGGGTGTTGGGTTCAATCAATTCGCCGATGATGGCGTAGTCGCTGCGGCCGAGCAGCTCGCGGACGAAGGTTTCGGCCACGCTAAGGAACCCTTGGACCGACGGCGGGGTTGGCAGGCGGAAGCGCATGCGCCCACGGTGCTGGCTAAGAATCCGCGAACCAGCTCGGTCTGTTCGGTTACGTTTACCAGGAAGGCATCGTGGCCGTAGCTCGAAGGGAGCTCGCAATACGCGACGTCGCAGTTGCGGCCGCGTAGGGCGCGCACCACTTCGAGCGACTGGTAGCTGGGATACAGCCAATCCGAGGTGAAACTGATCACCAGGAAGCGCGCCTTCACCTGTTCGAAGGCCGCGCTCAGAGAACGGCCGCTGCCAGTGAGATCGAAATAATCCATGGCCTTGGTGATGTAGAGATACGAATTGGCGTCGAACCGGTCCACGAACTGGCCGCCGCGATAGCGCAGGTAGCTTTCAACCTCGAATTGGTTCTCATCCCTGAGGCGGCGCCCGAATTTCTCGCGCATGGATGCGTCGCTCATATAGGTGATGTGTCCCACCATGCGCGCGACAGAGAGACCACGCGCCGGCGGCCGATGCCCGTAGTAATCGCCGTCGTTCCAATCCGGGTCTGCCATGATGGCCTGGCGCCCCACTTCATTGAACGCGATCTGCTGCGGGCTGTGCCGCGCGGTGCCGGCGATGGGAATGGCCGAGGCCACGGCGTCGGGATAGGCCACCGCCCACTGCAACGCCTGCATGGCGCCCATGGATCCGCCGGAGACCGAGAGCAGCTTCTGAATTCCCAAGTGGTCGATCAACATTTTCTGCAGGCGCACCATGTCCGGAATGGTGACCGGCGGAAAAGACATTCCGTAAGGGCAACCGGTTGTTGGATTGATGGAGCCGGGTCCCGATGTCCCGCGGCAACCGCCGAGAACGTTCGAACAAATGACGAAATATTTGTCAGTGTCGAATCCCTTGCCGGGGCCGATCATGCTGTCCCACCAGCCGCCGTCGCCCGCGGCATGCGCGTCGCCGGAGAAAGCATGCAGAACCAGAATGGCGTTATTTTTCGCGGCGTTCAGTTCGCCGTAGGTTTCGTAAGCGACGTCGACGGGGGCGAGTGTGATGCCGCCGTCGAGTGGAATGGAATCGAATTGGATGATGTTGGACTCAGTGATCATCTCAAGCAGGGCTTACCGGCTCCCTTAGAAGCTGTGAACAAATCGGTTCGCAGGCGAAAGCGCCTGCGCCACTTAATCGTAAATCCTGGTGCGTCAACGTGGGGCAGACGCTTCCGCCTGCCAACCCCGCGTGCTTCCCGATTTTTTCACAGCTTCTTACGGTCGCGGCTCGGTTGGCAGACGAAAGCGTCTGACCCACTATCGGAAATCTTCCTGGAAGCGATCCAGCGCCTCCACTCCGGGGCAGAGCTTCTGGTATGGGACCTTGGTAAGCGCGACGTCCGCGGTTTGATTCATTTCATGCAAATCCGGCACCGTTTCGTCGATGAACAATAACCCGGTCACTACTTCGCCTTTGCCGTGGTGCTCCTCCAGGTAGGCGTGGACCTTGGAGCGGTCCGTGGGGTCGTAGTTTTCCGGGACACCCTTGAACCGCAGCACGCTGCCATCGTGCATGGTTACGCTGACGGCGCCGTTCTGGCCGATGTGCGCCAGGATCTCGCTCGCCGGCGCTACGAAATCGGTCTCGGTGGCTTTCAGCTCGTGCTGGCGAGTGTATAGATAACTCTTAGTGGATCCTTCGTGGTCGTTGAAAGTGACGCAGGGTGAAATCACGTCCACCAGCGCGAAGCCGCGATGCGCGATAGCCGCTTTCAATATGGGAACCAGTTGTTCCTTGTCGCCGGAAAAGCTGCGCGCGATGAAGGTGGCGCCGATGCTCAAGGCCAGCATTACCGGATCGATGGGCGCCATGCGGTTCGCTTCGCCCTTTTTGCTCTTCGACCCCACGTCGGCGGACGCCGAGAACTGGCCCTTGGTGAGTCCGTAGACGCCGTTGTTTTCGATGATGTAAACCATCTTGAGGTTGCGGCGGATGGCGTGGCACATATGCCCCAGGCCGATGGAAAGCGAATCACCGTCGCCCGAGATTCCAATATAAGTCAGCTCGCGATTGGCGGCATTGGCGCCGGTAGCGATAGGAGGCATGCGCCCGTGGGCGGAGTTGAATCCGTGCGCGCCGTTGACGAAATACGCAGGCGTCTTGGAGGAACAGCCAATCCCGCTCAGCTTGGCGATCATGTGCGGCTGGGTGGAAAGTTCCCAGAACGCGCGCACGATGGCCGCGGTGATGGAATCGTGCCCGCATCCGGCGCACAGCGTGGACATGGCCCCTTCGTAGTCGCGGATGGTCAGCCCCAGTTCGTTGCGCTGCAGGCTGGGGTGCGTGGCGATAGGCTTTAGCGATGGATGGCATGGTTCTTGTTCCTCGATGTTGTTCCTCGATGTTGTTCCTCGATGTTGTTCCTCGACGTTATTCCTCGACCTGCGTTTCCTGCTGCTGCGATCCGGCGGCCAGCACTTCCGCGGCGGGCGGTTCGGGGATGCCGAGCGAGCTCATGATTCCGTTGATGACGTGTTTGGCGCTCAGCGGGAACCCGCCGTAAACCAGAATGGAGCGCAGTTTGTCCTTGGGCACGCTGGTCTCGAGGGTGAGCAGCGATCGAAGCTGTGCGTCGCGATTTTGTTCCACCACAAAACAAAAATCATGTTCTTCGAGAAACGCTTCTACGCTGGAATCGAACGGGAAACCGCGCACACGCATGAAATCCGCCACTACGCCGCGCGCGGCCAATAAATCCAGCGCCTCTCGCACCGCCAGATCGCAGCCGCCCATGGTTAATATTCCGAACTGGGCATCGGGATGGCGAATGACGATCGGCTGTGGCACGAACTTGGCCGCGGCTTTGTGTTTCAGCAGCAGCCGGTCCATCACTTCGCGATATTCGTCCGGCGTCTCCGTATAGCCGCCGAATTTGTTGTGTCCGGAGCCGCGGGTGAAGAACGCGCCCTTGGGATCGACGCCGGGGAGCGTGCGGGCCGGCACATGGTTTTCGTCCTCGTTGAAGTAGCGCTGGAACCTGGTGATTTTTTCAAGCTCCGCCGGGCCCCACACCGGGCCGCGATCCGGCTGGTATGTTGGGTCCCATTTGAAACGCGGCACCACCCAGTCATTCATGCCGATGTCGAGATCGGTCAGCATGAATACCGGCGTCTGGAAGCGCTCCGCCAGATCGAACGCTTTGGGGCCGAACTCGAAACACTCTCCAGGATTGGCTGGAAACAGCAGAATGTGCCGCGTGTCGCCGTGCGAGGCGTAGGCGCATTCCATAACATCGCCTTGCTGGGTGCGAGTGGGCATTCCGGTGGACGGCCCCACGCGCTGCACGTCGACGATGACGGCCGGAATCTCGGCGTAGTAGGCCAGGCCCAGCAATTCGTTCATGAGCGAGATACCGGGGCCGGCGGTGGAGGTAAATGCGCGCGCGCCATTCCAGGCAGCGCCGATCACCATTCCAATGGCGGCCAGCTCGTCCTCGGCCTGGATGATGATGTAGTTATTTTTTCCGGTTTCCGGATCGTGGCGGTATTTTTCGCACAATCCTTTGAAGGCGTCCAACACGGAAGTGGAAGGCGTGATGGGATACCAGGCCGCGACAGTCGCACCCGCATACAGGCAACCGAGCGCGGTGGCCATGTTTCCTTCGATCAGGATTTTATCGGCGTTGGCGTCCATGGTCTCGAGATGGAACGGCAGCGGGCAGGTGAAATGATCTTTGGCGTAGTCGTAGCCCAGGCGTAGAGCGCGGTGATTCGATTCCCGCAGCTTCTTCTTGGCCGCATACTTCTGGTCCAACAAGGCCGCGACGATATCCATGTCGACATCGAGCACCGCGACCAGTGTCCCGGCGTAGGCGATGTTCTTCATGAGGATTCGCTCGCGCGGGTCGCGAAAGTTTTCGTTCGAAAGCTGAGCGAAAGGAACTCCCAGAAAATTAACGTCGTCGCGAACCAGCGTGGGATCGAGCGGCCAGGTGGAATCGTAAAGCACGTAGCCGCCCTGGCGCACTTCGCGAATATCCTTCGCGTAGGTCTGCGAGTTCATGGCGACCATTAAGTCATAATCCAAAGCGCGCGCCGTATAGCCTTGATGATTCACCCGGATCTCATACCATGTCGGCAGGCCCTGGATGTTCGATGGGAACAGATTTTTTCCGGACACCGGGATGCCCATGCGAAAGATGGCCTGCATGAGCAAACCATTGGCGCTGGCCGATCCGGTTCCATTGACGTTGGCGAGTTTGACTGCGAAATCGTTTACGCGGGTACGCATGACTCGATGTTGACTGGCCTCCCTGCATAGGGGATCAGAAGTTCAAACTTTTGCATATCCCAGGCCGCCGTGGGGCAGCGTTCGGCGCAAAGGCCGCAGTGTACGCAAAGGTCTTCATCCTTGGCCATGATACGTGCGGTCTGCGGCAACGGAGCCGAGACATAGAGATCCTGAGTGAGATTGATAGCGGGGGCGGAAAGGCGCTGGCGAAGATCGTCTTCTTCGCCCGTGCGCGCGATGGTGAGGCACTGCACCGGACATACGTCGATGCAGGCGTCGCATTCAATGCAGCGCGCGGCGGTGAAGTCGGTTTCGATATCGCAATTGAGACAGCGCTGCACTTCGCGAGCGGTTTGTTCGGCTGAGAAACCCAGCTCCACTTCGATATTCATCCGCTTGAAGCGTTCTTCCAGATCGACGTGCCGCATCTTCTGGCGCGCGGCGGGATTGTAATCGTTGTGATAGCTCCATTCACTTAATCCCATCTTTTGGCTGATGAGATTCATCCCTTGCGGCAGGCGCTGGGTCACGGGAGTGCCCTGGCAATAATTGTGAATGGAGATAGCGGCCTGATGGCCGTGCTCGGCGGCCCAGATAATATTTTTCGGTCCCCAGGCTGCGTCACCGCCAAAGAAAATGCCTTCGCGCGTGCACTGCGTGGTCTTTTCGTCCACCGTGGGCATGTTCCACTTGTCGAACTCGATGCCAATGTCGCGTTCGATCCATTCAAAGGCATTCTCTTGGCCGATGGCGAGAATCACATCGTCGGCCGGAAGGAACACGTTATCGATGGTGGTGGATTTCTTAGCGCCTTTGTCCCATTCCAGGCGTTCGAAATCCATGCCGATGAGTTTTCCGTTTTCGATCACGAAGCGTAACGGCGCATGATTGATCAGGATCTCGACGTTTTCCTCTTCGGCGTCCTCCAGCTCCCACGGAGAAGCTTTGAAGAACCCGCGCGGCCGGCGCGCCATCACCTTGATGTCTTTGCCGCCGAGCCGGCAGGAGGAGCGGCAACAATCCATGGCCGTATTGCCGACGCCGATGATCAGCACTTTTTCGCCCACAGAATCCGTGTGGCCGAAGGCAATCGATTCCAGCCAGTCGATGCCAATGTGGATGCGATTGGTATCGTGGCGGCCGGGCAGCTCCAGCTCCTTGCCGCGCGGCGCGCCGGTGCCAACGAAGACCGCATCGAAATTTTCGGCGAGCAGCGCCTTCATGCTATTGATGGGCGTGTTGTAGCGGATGTCGACGCCCATGTTGAGAATCTGGTCGATCTCGTCGTAGAGAACTTCGGACGGCAAGCGAAAGGCCGGAATGTTGGTGCGCATCAGCCCGCCGGGCTTGTCGTACTTTTCGAACATCACCACTTCGTAGCCCTGCGGCAGCAGATCGTTGGCCACGGTGAGCGAGGCGGGTCCAGCGCCGATGCAGGCGATGCGTTTTCCATTTTTCTGGCTGGGGATTTTCGGAAGAAGCGCGGAGATATCGTCGCGCAGATCGGCCGCCACGCGTTTCAGCCGGCAGATCGCCACCGGCTTACCATCCAGGCGTCCTCTTCGGCAGGCGGGCTCACAAGGACGATCGCAGGTGCGTCCCAAAATCGCGGGGAACACGTTCGATTCCCGGTTCAGCATGTAGGCGTCGGTATAGCGCCCTTGCGCGATCAATCGAATATATTCGGGAACGTTGGTGTGGGCCGGACAGGCCCATTGGCAATCGACAACTTTGTGGTAATAGTTCGGATTGTGAACGTCCGTGGGCTTCACACGCACATCCTCTCAACCTAGAGATGAGACCAGTCTGTTTTGATTGTACTCCTTGAGGAGGTTATGGGTGGATTCCTGTAGCCGGCTCGGAAAGAGTGTTACCGAACCGCGACCGTGAGGGAGTCGGCATGGGCCTGCGGCCCACTAAAGGTGATGAAGACGATGCGGGAAAATCGGTTGGCAGGCGGAAGCGCCTGCCCCACCTTGGATCGCAAGGGTTTACGTTTTGAATGGGGCAGGCGCTTCCGCCTGCCAACCGGCGTCTTCAACCGAGTCCTTTTTGGCTCCGCATCGTTGGTGGTTCGGAAGCTCGTCGTACCACGTCGCCCTCTTGGGGGCCCCGCAGTGGGGCAGGTTGCCAACCGTTGCCAACCTGCCCCACTGTTTCGACTATGTTAACTTGTGAAAAGGATGCGACTCACCGCCGTTCTGAGAACCGGCATCTTAATTTGCGCCGGATTCATCGCCGCCACTGGCTTGCGCTCACAAAAACCGGACCCGCCAACTGAGGCGCAAGTTAAAGAAGTGCTGGGGGTGCCACCCCGGGCCGCGGCTACCGAGTATCAAGCCCATGCGCAGGCCGGCTCCATAAACATTGGCGCTGAGTTTATGGGACACTCCGTCCCGACGCCACAAGCCATCTTCGCTTCCGACGATTATGTAGTGGTGGAAACTGGATTTTTCGGTCCGCCTAACGCGCGTCTCAAGCTGTCGCTGGAGGATTTTTCGCTGCGCATCAATGGCAAGAAAAGCACCTTGGCCAACCAGCATTATGAGCTGGCTTTCCACTCGCTCCGAGATCCCGAATGGGAACCGCCGGCGCTGGAAAAATCGAAAACAAGCTTAAATACCGGGGGCCAGGGGCCGCAGGACAGTTCTCCTCCTCCGCCTCCCAAGATGCCCCTGGATTTGCGCCGCGCCATGGAGCTGAAAGTTCAGCGGGCCGCGCTTCCGGAGGGCGACCGCGTGCTGCCCCAGGCCGGGTTGATTTTCTTCGAATACCGCGGCAAGGCCCAGGGCATCCATTCGATGGAACTGATCTACGACGGGCCGGCCGGAAAAGCCAGTCTCTACCTGCAGCCGTAACCGGCGGTGGAAAATTCACCGGCTCCGTTGAAGACGCGGGTTGGCAGGCGGAAGCGGAAGCGCCTGCCCCACTCAATCGCCAAGGTGAGGTAGGCGCTTCCGCCTGCCAACCCCGGCGTTGCGCCGATTTTTTCATAGCCCCGTAAGCGGCCGGGGCTTTGATTTTTTCACGACTCCCCCACTGTTGCGGTTCGGCGTTCAGCGCACCGATGCGGTACGATTTTAGGACTATGAGATTGCCCATCGCCTTCCCAGCACTTTGTGCCTTTGTCGCCGTTGCCGCCTTGCCCGCGGCGGGCGCCGATTGCGCTGATTTGGCCAAGCTATCGCTTCCGTCCACCACTATCACTGCCGCCGACGCCGTGCCTGCGGGTCCCTACACGCCGCCGGGTAGCCAAACCATCGGCGATGCGCCGGCCTTCTGCCGCGTGGCGGGCGTTATTAAGCCCGTGGAAGACTCGAATATTCAATTCGAAGTGTGGATGCCGGCCACGGGATGGAATGGCAAATTTCAAGGTGTCGGCAACGGAGGATTTGCCGGCTCCATCAGCTACAGCGGCCTGGCGGACTCAATTAAACACGGCTACGCCGCCGCGTCCACCGATACCGGGCACCATGCTGGCACCACGGACGGAACGTGGGCCTTGGGGCATCCGGAAAAGATAGTTGACTTCGGATATCGAGCCATCCACGAGACCACTGATAAAGGCAAAGCCATCGTTCGCGCGTTTTACGGCAACGCCCCGCGCCGGTCGTATTTCAGTTCCTGCTCGAACGGCGGGCGCCAGGCGCTCATGGAGGCGCAGCGCTTCCCGGCCGACTATGACGGCATCGTCGCCGGCGCGCCCGCCAATTTCTGGACGCATCTGCTGACCACCGCCATCGTGGATTCGGAGGCCTTGCTCGCGGATCCCGCCAGCTACATCCCGGCCAGCAAGGTTCCCGCCATCGAAGCGGCGACGCTCGAAGCTTGCGATGCAATGGACGGCGTGAAAGACGGGGTGATCGACAATCCGCCGAAATGTCATTTCAATCCGTCCGTGCTGCTGTGCAAGGGAGCGGATTCCGATAGCTGCCTCACCGCTCCGCAGGTGGCTGCTTTGCAGAAGCTCTACGACGGGCCTCGAACCTCCAGGGGCGAGCAGATCTATCCCGGCTATTCCGTGGGTGGCGCGGCGGGTCCTGGCGGATGGCCGCTGTGGATAACAGGTTCCGCGCCGCAAAAAAGCTTGATGTTCGCGTTCGGCACGGGATTTTTCAAGAATATGGTTTTTGACGATGCCGCCTGGGATTTCAGAACGTTCAACGTGGATCGCGACATAAAAATTGTAGACGACAAGTCCGCTCAGAGATTGAATGCCACCAATCCGGACTTGAGCGCCTTCAAAAAGCGCGGCGGAAAGCTGATCATGTATCACGGCTGGTCGGATGCTGCCATTGCGCCGGTGAATGCCATCAACTATTACCAGAGCGTGGTATCAAAAATGGGAGCAAGAGATAGCCACGCGTTCTTGCGCCTGTTCATGGTGCCGGGGATGCAGCATTGCGCCGGCGGTCCGGGCCCCAGCACCTTTGGACAATTCGGCGCCGCGCAAGGCGATCCGCAGCGTGACATCGCCGCCGCGTTGGAACAATGGGTGGACAAGGGCGTGGCACCGGAGCAAGTGATCGCCACCAAGTACAAGGTGGGCATGAACCCGGCCAGCGGAGTGGAACGAACGCGTCCACTTTGCGCCTATCCGAAAGTGGCGCGTTGGAACGGAAAAGGCAGCACTGACGACGCGGCCAACTTCACCTGCGCCGACGCCGCGAAATAGCGAGTGGGGCAGGCGCTTCAGCTGCCAACTGAGGGATAGCAAGCTACTCCTCCGCCGCATTCTCCAAATCACGAATCACCTGACCGAACGACTCTATCGCGCGGCGATCGTTCGCGCGCAACACTTGCGCTTCTAACGATTCCAGCTGCCGATGGATCCTGGCGGCCTTCCTTTTCCCGGAAGCCGTCAACTTCACCACGAAGCTGCGGCGATCCTTGAGACTGGATTCGCGCGTGATCAATCCCCGGGCGTCCAGACGGTCCAGCACGCTGGTCAGCGTGGAACGCTTGTGCGCGAAAGCGCGATGCAGGGCCGAGACTGAGGAGTCCGGGAACTCATGAAGGTGGCACAAGATGTGCGCCTCCGCCTGCGTGAGATCCGGACCGTGCCGCTGGATGTACAGCCCAATCCGATGAGTGGCGCGGTGGATGCTGAAGATAAGTTCGAGTCGCATCAGGTTCCAGGATACGTCAAAGGCCTTGACAAAATATAGTACGGTTTCGTATATTCCGATAATGAAATATGCTTTGAGCGCCTTCCTGGTGATCTCTGCCTGGGGACAAACGCGCCAGCACGCTCAGGCCGGCATTACGTTGCGGCTTCCGGCGAAGCCTGCCGTTGTTTTTCCTCTGTTTGGGCCGGTACGGGAATCGGAGTGGGCTCCGCACTGGAATCCAACCATTCTCTATCCGCAAGATCGGAGCCAGAGCGCCGGCGCCGTATTTACCACCCGGCAGCACGATCGCGATGTCGTCTGGGTATTGACTACATATGATCAAGCCGCGCTGCGGGTGGGCTATGTAATTGTGCGTCCGGGCATAAGCGCCGCGCAGTTGGATATTGTCTTGAAACCCATTGGTGAAAACGAAACCGAGGCCACGGTGACGCACCGGCTGACTTCGTTGTCCGAAGAGGGAGATAGCTTCGTGAAGGATTTTGCCGCTGAATTCCCGTTGGAGCGCGATCATTGGGAACAGGCTATCAGCGGCCGGCTGCGCGAGCTGTCCAGGCAATAACATGGACAATCCGCTGGCCTTCATGACGCCGCGCCATCACGCGGTGCGAAATTTCGTGGTGCTGGAATTGCCTCGCAATCACGGGCGGCCGCTGCGCCCGGTCCAAATCGCAGCCGGATTGGGCATGGAATTGGCGCTGGTAATTCAATTACTCGATGACCTGGAAAAACACTTATTCTTCCTGGTGCGCGACCAAGGGGGCAACGTGAGCTGGGCTTTCCCCGTTGCGAGCGACCGCACCGCCCACCGGCTGCGATTCAGCACCGGAGAGCGCATCTATGCCGCTTGCGGCGAGGATTCCATCGCCACGCCTTTCGTCCAGGCACGCCTCAGAAACGTGCAGCCATTCGAGGTTGAGATCGAAACGTCCTGCGCGCACTGCGGCCGCGCCCTGCACATCCTGGTGGACCATGAGCTGCGGGTGCGGGTGCGTGAGAGGCAGGCGAGCCCGCGCGTGTTCCTGCCGAAAATCGACTGGGCAACTTTTCGAGGGGCGAACATCGTCAACGATTATTGAAAGAACTCGGTATTCTTCTGGTCAGAAGAACACGTCTTGCCGATGAAAGTGGCCGGGCGCGCTGTGGATTTGAACGAAGCCGCGCAGCTGACAAGGGAAGCCCAGATTCACTTGTTCGGGTTCTGAGCTCACCATTTATCGATATAAATTGGATTCGCCGGCGGCTTGCCTTCGCACCAATATCCATCGAAATCGGTGATCCCGGCCAGTTCCGCCAGCGCCTCTTCATCAATCCACTGCCGTCCCGTGGAAGTCCGCGGCTCCTGGGCGAAGATCGCCAGCGAAGCGTCACACACGATCTCCGGCGTCCGCCACTGCGAGCGATCCGCCATCTTCAAATTAATGGACGCCTGGCTCTCGATAATCGTTCGTGGCCACAGCGCATTGCCGGCGATGTTGTCTTTCTGGTGCTCGGCCGCCAGGCCGATGGCCACGCGCGCCATACCGAGCTTGGAGATCATGTAGGCCACTTTGCCGAGCTGCGGCTCTAGCGAAAGACGCGGGCACATATTCAGCACGTGGCCCCACTGCTGTTTCACCATGTGCGGCAGCGCATAGTAGCAAGCGATATAGGATGCGCGCACATTGACGCTCATCATCAGGTCGAAGCGCTTGGGCGGCGTTTCCAAAATTGGCCGAGGCCAGATGGCGCCGGCGTTGTTTACCAAAATATCGATGCGGCCGAGCTCGGCTACGGTGCGTTCGATCATGTTGCGGATGGCATCTTCATCGCGCACGTCGGTAGGAATGGCGAGCGCCAGCCGGCCCAGCGCGCGAATGGCATCGGCGGTTTCGTGGATGCTGCCGGGCAGTTTATCGGTGGACGCTTCGCTTTTCGAAGCCACCACCACATCCGCGCCTTCTTCGGCCAGCCGGATGGCCAGCGCTTTTCCGATACCGCGGCTGGCGCCGGTCACCACGGCGACGCGGCCGTGCAAATCGGGATGAAGCGCCGGATTAGATTCAGGCATAATTCATCAAGGCTAACAGGTTCACAGGCGAAAGCGCCTGCACCGCCACGCGGGGTATTATCGATACTGGATCTTGAGAGTCAGCGGAGGTTAGCTCGTGGCTGTCACCATAGGAGTACCGCGCGAAACTTTTCCCGGCGAACGGCGCGTTGCGCTGGTGCCCCGCGCGTGTGACACATTAGGGAAGTTGGGCGTGAACGTGGTGGTGGAGCAGTCGGCCGGCCTCGAGGCCGGATTCCCTGACGAACAGTACGCCACGCGCGGCGCTCGATCGGCCACGCGTCGCGAAGTATTCCAGGCCGACGTGATCGCGCAGGTGCGGTCGCTAGGCGCTAATCCTGAAGCCGGACGCGCGGATTTGGAGTTGCTTTGGCCAGGCCAGACCGTGATTGGTTTTGGAGAGCCGCTCACGGCCCTGGAGCAGGATAACGCGTTGGCCCGAGCCGGTGTTTCATTCTTTGCGATGGAGCTGATGCCGCGTATCACGCGCGCGCAGAGCATGGACGCGCTTTCATCCATGGCCACCATTGCCGGATACAAGGCGGTTTTACTGGCGGCCACCACGCTGCCCAAAATATTTCCCATGCTGATGACCGCGGCCGGCACGGTGACGCCGGCGCGAGTGTTGATCCTGGGCGCGGGGGTGGCCGGACTGCAGGCCATCGCCACCGCGCGGCGAATGGGCGCCGTGGTTTCCGCCTACGACGTACGCAGCGCCGTGAAGGAGCAGATCGAAAGCCTGGGCGCGAAGTTTGTGGTGCTGGATATCGATACCGGAGCGAGCGAAGGCAAAGGCGGCTACGCCAAAGCCATGGGCGAGGATTTTTACCGCCGGCAGCGCGAGTTGCTCACCCAGGTTATCCGGGAACAAGATGTCGTGATCAGCACCGCGGCGGTGCCGGGCAAGAAAGCTCCGATATTGATCACCACCCAAATGGCCAACGCTCTGGCGCCAGGATCGGTGATTGTGGATGTCGCGGCTGAGCGGGGCGGGAACTGCGAGCTCACCAGGCCCGGTGAAACCGTGCATCATCAGGGCATCACAATTTTGGGGCCGCTCAATCTTGCCTCATCGGCGCCGTATCACGCCAGCCAGATGTATTCATCCAACGTGGTCTCATTTCTGAAACTGATGCTGGCCAAGGACGGTTCCTTGCAGTTGAAGCGCGACGACGAAATCATCCGCGAAACATTGGTGACGCACGGGGGCGAGATTGTTCACGCGCGCGTGAACGAACTGCAGGACGTGATTCCCGCGGAGGGGTCCGCGGGGGGAGGATAACAACCATGGGAGCTTACGAATTCGATCTGTGGGTTTTTATGCTGGCTGCATTTTTGGGCTTTCAGCTAATCCGCGGCGTCTCGCCTCTGTTGCACACGCCGCTCATGTCTTTGACCAACGCCATCTCGGCGATTGCGGTGGTGGGCGCGATTCTGATCACCGGCGCCAAGGACGCCAGCACGCTTTCGCTCATCCTGGGCTTCTCGGCGGTCCTGCTGGCCACTTTGAACGTGGTGAGCGGTTATCTCATCACCGATCGCATGCTCAAAATGTTCAAGCGGCGGGAGCCTGAAAAGAAATGAGCGATGCCACGCTGAGCAGCTCCACATTAAACAACACCATCCTTCCCATTCTGTATATGCTGGCGGCGGCCGGCTTTATCATGGCCATCAAGTGGCTGAACTCTCCGGCGACCGCGCGGCGCGGAGTAGTGGTGGGCGAGATCGGCATGCTGCTGGCTGTGGCGGGCACGCTGCTGCGATTCGACGTGGTCAACTATCAGTGGATTATCGTCGCGTTCTTCCTGGGTACGGCCATCGGCATCCCCATCGCGTACATCATGCCGATGACCGCGGTTCCGCAGCGGACCGCATTTTCACACGCCTGCGGCGCGCTGGCATCGGCGCTGATCGGCACCGCGGAATATTACAAGGGGATGCATCAGGGACCGCCCGTCACCACGGTGGAGATGACCGCGCTGATCATTGAAACGCTGCTCGGCTTCCTGACCTTCACCGCCAGCCTGATGGCGTTCGGAAAACTGCAGGAAGTGCTGCCGCAGCGGCCCATCACATACAAGGGCCAAAATTTCGTGAACCTGGGAGTCTTCGCGGCCGCGGCCGGAACGGGCCTGGCGCTGATTGTGGCGCCGGAGCAAACTTATCTGTTCCCCATTTTCACCGCGCTCGCATTGCTATTTGGAATTTTGCTGATCATTCCCATTGGCGGCGCGGACATGCCCACCGTGATCGCCCTGCTGAATTCGTATGCGGGACTTTCCGCCAGTGCCATGGGGTTCGTGCTGAACAATAAGATGCTGATCGTGGCGGGGGCGCTGGATGGATCGTCTGGTTTCATTCTAGCTGTGATCATGTGCCGCGCCATGAATCGGTCTTTCAGCAACGTGCTGTTCGGCGCATTCGGGCAGTTGCAGACCACCGCCGCGGGCAAGGCGGGTGAGCGGCCGGTTCGTTCCGCGAGCCCTGAAGAAGCGGCGCAGATTCTGGAAAGCGCCCGCACCGTAGTGGTGATTCCAGGCTACGGCATGGCGGTGGCGCAGGCCCAGCACAAGCTGAAGGAAATGGCCGAACTGCTGGGCAAGCGCGGCGTCAACGTGGAGTTCGCCATCCATCCCGTAGCCGGCCGCATGCCCGGTCATATGAACGTGCTGCTGGCGGAAGCGGATGTGCCCTACGACAAGCTGAGGGAAATGGATGACATCAATCCGGAAATGCCCATGGCGGACGTGGCGCTGATCATCGGCGCAAACGACGTAGTGAATCCCGGCGCTGAGACCGATCCCAACAGCCCCATCGCGGGCATGCCCATCATCCAGGCCTACAAGTCACGCACGGTGATGGTGATCAAGCGCAGCATGAATCCGGGATTCGCCGGCATCGACAACGAACTGTATTACATGCCCAATACCATCATGCTGTTCGGCGACGCGAAGGCATTTGTATCCAGCATCGTCAAGGAACTGGGCGCCCTGGCTCGCGCCTGAATTTAGCCGTGGGGCAGGTTGCCAACCTGCGGCCGATTGCCAATCGGCCTGGCGCTGGACCAGAAAAATTCCTCAGGCGACTTTACCAATCCCACCTTCACCGGATTCATCTCAACGTAACGCGTAATTCTTCCAAATTCCACATCATCCCGAACCAGCCGATCATAGCTCTCATCCTGCCAAAAAGTCTGACCAGTTCGATTCAGCATGCGATTGCCTTCTCGAGCGGTGAACAGCTTGAGCGAATGCATCAGCTTGGACACCTCGACGTGCGGAGTGATTAGAAGATGCACATGGTTCGCCATGACCACGTAGGTATGAAGACGATAATGGCGAAGCGCGTGTTCTTGATAGCGAATCGCGGCGACCACCATATTAGCGATCTCCGGCTGCCGAAGATAAAGCGGACCCGTGCGGGCGTTGTCGAGCAAGCGGTCCATTGCCAGAAAAGCTTCTCCGGAGGTCGTGCCCGCCGGGAAGCTGCGGCCTGGCGGAAGGCTGCCGTGCAGGCGCCAGGTTAGGAAGATCGGCCGGCCGATGGCGTGATAATGAGGCAGGTGGCGGGTGTGGATGGTCATTACGAACATAAGGTGGCTTCGCGATTTAAGAATTCTCTTGGCCGATTGGCAATCGGCCGCAGGCTGGCAGCCTGCCCTACATGCTCTACACTGAAGCTTGTCACTGCAATACATTATCGGAATTGATCTTGGAACTACTAACTGCGCGCTGGCCTCGGGTTCGGACACCGGGGAGGTTGCGGTTGTCGAGCTGCCTCAGTTGGTGAATCCGGGCGAAGTGCGCGAGCAGCCGCTGCTGCCGTCGTTTCTTTATATACCCGGCGCGGCGGATTTTCCGGCCGGTTCCATCGCGCTGCCGTGGGATGAAGCGCCGCGATATGTAGTTGGCACGCTGGCGCAGAAACGTGGGGCTGAGGTTTCGAGTCACCTGGTTGCGTCCGCAAAATCCTGGTTGTCGCATGCCGGCGTCGATCGCACCGCGCCCATTCTGCCGCTCAACGCAGCGCAAGGTCTCGACAAAGTCTCGCCGGTGGAAGCCTCGCGGCGATATTTGGAACATCTGCGCGCAGCGTGGGATCAGAAGATGCCGGACGCGCCGTTCGCGAAGCAGCAGGTGCTAGTGACAGTGCCGGCTTCGTTCGACGCTGTGGCACGCGAGCTTACTCTCGAGGCCGCGCAACAGGCCGGCTATCAGAATCCGCTATTGCTCGAAGAACCACAGGCTGCCTTCTACGCCTGGATTGAGCGGCATCCGGACTGGCGGGAGCGGGTGCGGGTGGGCGACCTGATCCTGGTGGTGGATATCGGCGGCGGCACCACCGATTTCACATTGATCGCCGTGACGGAGCAGGCGGGCGAATTGCAACTGGAGCGCGTGGCCGTGGGTGAGCACATCCTGCTGGGTGGCGATAACGTGGATCTCGCTCTGGCGCGCCATCTGGAGCAGCAACTGGCGGCGCAGGGAACCAAACTGGATGCCATGCAATTGCACGCGCTGTGGCAGCAGTGCCGCATTGCCAAGGAAAAGCTGCTGGAGGAAGACAACAAAAAGAAAGAGCATCCGGTGACCATTCTCGGGCGTGGCACCGGATTGGTGGGGGGCACTATCAAAACGAAACTGCTGCGCGAGGATATCGACCGCATTCTCGGCGAAGGCTTTCTGCCGCTGGTATCCAGCCAGGACATGCCCCAGCGCAGGAAAATGGGTCTGGCGGAAATCGGATTGCCCTACGCAGCCGATGCGGCAATCACGCGTCATCTGGCGCGATTCCTGCGGCAGCAAGCCGCCCAAGCCGAGCATGGTTCGGTGCGGCGCGGATCGAGCGGCCTGGCCGCGCCCACACACGTGCTCTTCAACGGAGGCGTGCTGCGCGCTGGTTTGGTGCGCCGAAGGATTCTGGAAGTGCTCAATAGCTGGTTGGCCGAAGAAGGTCTCGCGCCGGTGGTATCGCTGGTCGGCGAAGATCTGATGCATGCCGTGGCGCGCGGAGCGGCTTACTATGGGCTGGCGCGCCAAGGCAAAGGCGTGCGCATCCGCGGCGGTGTGCCGCGCACTTATTATGTTGGGATCGAAAGCGCCATGCCCGCCGTTCCTGGCATGCCGGTTCCATTCAAAGCGCTGGCCGTGGCGCCTTTCGGCATGGAGGAAGGCAGCTCTCTGCAGTTGAAGGATCGCGAGTTTGGCTTGACCGTGGGTGAGCCTGCCGAGTTTCGATTCTTTCAATCGGCCGTGCGCAAGAACGACGCGGCCGGAGCCATGTTGGACGACATTGCCGGCGATCTGGAAGAACTTTCGCCCATCGAGGTTTGCCTTCCAGCCGCGGGGAATGCCGGCGAATTTGTGCCGGTTACTTTAGAAACAGTGGTGACGGAAACGGGGATGCTGCAACTATGGTCCGTCGCGAGGGATGGACGGCGGTGGAAGCTCGAGTTTAATGTGCGGGAGCGAGTAAGGTCTCCTCGCTGACGCGGGGGCTACAAATACTTCGGGGCTACAAATAATCGCGTAGCCCCGCGCGTCAGCAAGGGGACAGTTCTTTAGAATATAAACTTCAGAGCAAGCTGCAGAATGCGCGGATTGTGCGCGCCGCTGGCTCGCAGGAAGCTGCTGTTCGCAAGGCAACTCGGGTCGCCCGGCGTGTTGGTGGCTCCCGCGAAACAGGCCGTAGAGGCATTCCCGGTGCTATTGTTGCCGCCGAGGTTGAGCCATTGCGTATGGTTGAAGACGTTGAAGGCTTCAGCGCGGAATTCTAAGTACCTCGATTCGGTGACCGCGAAATGCTTCAAGAGTCCCATGTCGAAGTTGGTTCGGCTGGGATTGTTCAAGATGTTGCGCTGAGCATCGCCGAAGGTCAAGCCCTGGGGTTCGGCGAACGCCAGGGGATTGAAGAGCAGCGGACCAACCACACCCGGCTGATTGTTTAGCGCTCCGGCGCCGGAATAGGGATTTCCGACGACATTCAGCATGGCGCCGGTACCGAGCGAGTTGCCAACGCCCGCGCCATAGAGGCTGTCGGTTACGCTGAACGGCGTTCCGGTTTGCCAGGTGGTCAACCCCGACCACTCCCAGCCGCCTAATATCGTGTGAACCAGGCCCTTTTTCTCCAGGAACGGCAGGTCATAGACGTAGCCGATGTTGAGAATCTGGCGCTGATCGAAGTCCGAACTGGCCCAGTTGCCGGCCAGATTGTACGAGTTCAGGAAGTTGCCGCTGCCGTAATCGGATTCATCGTCCAGCGAATGGCTCCAGGTGTATGCCAGATCGACGCTGAGCCGTCCGACGTGCCGGCGCAAAGAAACCTGCATGGCGTTGTAGCTGGAGTTGCCGCCATATACTGTGTCGCGGATGTTGTTATATCCGATGTAGGGCCGGTAGGGGGCCGCGTTACCGCCGCAGGCAACGCTGAATTGAATTCCGGCCTGGCCAGTGGGAGCGACCCCGTTGACCAATCCGCTGGAGCAGTCTGCAGCAGTAAGCGGCTGTCCGGGCAGAAACGGATTCTGCGCGGCGGTAATGGGATAAAGCTGATTGGCGTTTATTTGCGTGCCCAGGTGCGTGCCTTTATTGCCCACATAAGCTACGGTCAACACCGTGGAGCGCATTATTTCGCGCTGGATGCTGATATTCCACTGTTGGACGTAAGGCCACAGGGCATGGGTAGGAATCTCATTCGGATTCAGCGGGAAGGCCAGGCCTCCGCCAATATTGGTGTAGCCGCTGATGTTGAACTGTTCGGAAGTGAGCACCAGGGGAGCGCTGCCTTCCAACTGCTCGGTGTTTCCTTCGTTGCCGTTGGTGTGCTCGAAGAATATTCCGTAGCCTCCGCGAATGGAGGTTTTTCCATCACCGAACAGATCGTAGGCGAAGCCGACACGGGGAGCTGGGTTGAACAAATGCCCAGCCACGCAACCTCGCGGCACTCCGTTTTTCCCGCACTGTTCAATACCGTCGTAAGGATTGCCCACACCCGGAACCAGAGCTCCGGCTTGTCCCGTAATGCTTCCCGATACGTCGATCTGCGGCGCATTCGCTAACACGTAATCCGCCGGGTTGAAGCTATAAACCTGGTAATACTTTTCGCGGTACGTTCCGAACAAACTTAGCCGTAAGCCGAGATTCAAAGTAAGCCGCGGCGTTACATGCCAGTCGTCCTGGAAATAAGGTTCCACCATCTTGTACCGGTTGTAGTACTTGAGCTTGGAGTTGGTTTGCTGATAGGAGGCGAAATCGCCCTGCAACAAGTCTGCAAAGGCATTGCCAGTGGTTACCGCCGATGTGTTGGAGGTCGTGAGAATTCCTTGAACATAGGGGCTGTTCTCTTCGTTCTTCTGGGCGGCCACGTAAGTGGCGCCGAAGATGAAATTGTGCGATCCCACGATCTTACTGATCTGGTCTTTGTAGGTGTAGGTGGGATTCGCGTTGTTCCAGGGGAAATATCCGGAATCCAAGGAGAAGCCGCCGGTGTCATAATTGACGCCCGCGCCTACGCTGACCGCCGGCAGCAAGCCGCCGAAGCCATTGTTGAAAAGGCCGGTCATGGTCATGTTGGACGGTCGCGCCGTCGGCCCAATCGCACTCAGAAAGATGTGGTCGGTGGTGTAGGCGAAGGTGAACTCATTCAGCAAGGTGGGAGAGAAATTTGCGGCCAGGTTGGCAACGATGCTAACGCCAGGGCCAACGAACCCCGTCCCTACCGTGGGGAAGGAAGCTCCGTTGCCCCATAGCGGCGTGGGAGTTTCGGTGCTCCACGAATCGTGGATGAAGTGCCCGAAGAATCGAACCTTGTCGCTGAAATTGTGATCGATGCGGACTAACTCTTCACGCCAGTTGGTCAGCTGTGCCGGAGCCGCGAAATAACGAGAGCTCAAACCGCTGCCCGAATTCGGTTGCGGCAGCAGGGTCAGGATTGCTGCGGCATTCGGATCAATCGGGACGATGTTATTCGGGAAGTACGCGCCGGTTTTGGGGTTCACCGGGCAATCCGGGAATGCGGTTTTACTAACGCCGGATCCCGCAGCCGGACAGACATCGGAAAAATTCCCCATCTGCTCTTGCGCCGATGGTAAGGGCTGGTTGAAAGTCTGGCCGGGAACCAGATCTTTGTGCCATTCCTCTGAGAAAAAGAAGAACGTCTTGTCCTTGTTCTTGTTGTAAACCTTCGGAATGTATACAGGACCGCCCAGGGTGTAGCCGAAGTCGTTTTTCCGGTATTCCGGGACTGCGGACTGGAAGAAATTCCGCGCATTGAAGTCGTCATTGCGCAGGAACTCGTAAACATCACCGTGGTATGTCTTGCCGCCCGATTTGATGCTGGTCTCGATGGTCCCCGAACCATTGCGGCCATACTGCGCGCCGTAGTTAGAGGTCAGCACTCGAAATTCTCCGATGGCATCGGCGCTGGGATAAACGTTCAGGGTTTGGTTGCTGCCGTTATCCATGTCATCGCCGCCGTCCAATTCCCAGGCGTTGTTTTCGGTGCGGCCGCCGTTGATGCTCATGCTGACGTTCCCGTAAACACCAACCGTGCCTTCATCCTGGCCGGTCTGGTTGCTGACGCCGGGAGACAATGTCGCCAACTGGGCGAAGTCGCGGCCGTTGAGAACAATCTGGGTGATCTCTTTGCCGGTGACGACGCTCGATAGCTCGGGAGATTCCGTTTGCACCTGGACGGCGTTGCTTTCCACCGACACTTCCGTCGCCATTTCGCCGACCTGCAGCGTGGCGTCAACCTTGGCCTTCTGCGCGACATCCAGTACGATCGGCTCGGCCAGCTTGAACTGTTTGAAACCTGTCTGGGTAACGCCGACGTTATAGTGGCCCGGTGGTAGCGCGGCAACCAGATAATCGCCATCGGAGTTGCTCTTGGTGGCGATCGATGTGCCTCGATCGACGTTGGTGACCGTGACGCTAGCGCCGGGCACCACCGCGCCGGATGCGTCTCGAACCGTTCCCGTGATAGAACCGCTGTTTTGCGCCAGAAGAGACGCAGTCAAGATAACGAAGCAAGCTACGGAGCTTATGATTCGACTCATGTTGACCCTTTCCAAGCCTAATGGGTTCATACTATGCCGTATCTGTTTGTTTGTCAAGCGGATCGCACGATATTACGAAATCGTAATCGGGACTGTAAGAGCACCGGCTCCCTCACGGTCGCGGTTCGGTAACACGTTGTTTCCAAACCGCGAGCGTAAGCGACCGGTGCCTATGACTTTTTCACAGCTTGCCACCGCCTTCTGATCCGCGGGCGTAAGCAAGCAGTTTTGGCGAATTTTGCAAGTACCTCGAAAGCAAAACGCCTGCCCCACTGGGGTCAACGTGGGGCAGGCGCTTTCGCCTGCCAACCCCGTCCTCAACGGAGTCGGCGCAAGGCGGGTTGGCAACCCGCCGCAGGATGCCATCCTGCCCTACATGCTCAGCTTGAGCGTCGCAGCGTCCCAGAATACGCGTTTCCGCTGCCGGTACGAGATATTCGCCATGTGGCAGGCGACGGCGGTGCCACATCCGAAATCGACGTTCTCCAAAGGTTGCTGCCGGGTTTGCATGCATTCGAACAGATTCCGCATATGCTCCAGCGTGCCCTCATGGTTCTCGGCCACAGTTTCTACTTTGCGCTGCGGCTGCTTCCGGGCTGTGCCAACATCCGCCTCGGGATCGTTTTTGTGCTCGGCAATGAACTTGTCTTTGGTGTCCTTAGGCCAGCTCTCCAGCGGATATTCGTAATCTTCCACCGGATTGTAGGGAACCAGCTTGGCGCCGTCTTCGGTAAGCTCGATGGTTCCGCGATCGCCCATGAAGCGCACCACCTCGCCGCCCTCCCAGTTGGAAACCAGATTGGCGCTCACCTGCGCCTGAAACTTGCCGTAATCGTACAGCGTGTTGTGGATGTCCGGCACATCGCGGTCACCCTTCCATTTGTAAATGCCGCCATTCGCCACCGCGCTCAGCGGGTATTGCACTCCCAGAATGTAGTGGACTCGCGAAAGCAGATGGACGTACTCATCGCCGGCGATCCCGGTGCCGTAATCCCACCAATTGCGGAACTGGAAGAAGCGAGCGGCGTCGAACGGACGCTTCGGAGCGTTGCCCAGGAAGCGATCCCAATCGATCGACTGGGGACTCGCGTCCGGAGGAACCGGATAGCGCCAGGCGCCGATTGCGTTCGGACGATAGATGGAACACTGCGCCATGAACACTGTCCCGATGGCGCCCGAGTCATACCATTCCTTCGCTTTTTGCGTGGACGTCATGTGGACCGTTTGGCTGCCCACCTGTATCAGACGGCCGGTCTCACGCGAGACGGCGGCCATTTCCAGCGCTTGGGGGATGGTGTGCGCCATGGGCTTCTCGCAATAAACGTCCTTGCCCGCGCGCATGGCGGCGATGGCTACCGGCGCATGCCAATGGTCCGATGTGGCTACCAGAACGGCCCGGATATCCGGCCGCGCAAGAACTTCATGGAAGTCGCGCGTGGTGGGAGTGTTTTTTTGCAATTCCTGGGCGCGCCGTAAATGGCCGTCGTAAAGATCGCACACCATGGCGACATTCGCGCGAGCTTCGAGCGCCACTCCCATCAGCTCCAACCCACGGATGCCGGCGCCGATAATGCCGATGGTTACACTCGGCCCGGATCGCTCTTGCGCCGGTCCCGCGATCCCGGCAAGAGCGGCTGTCGCGATGGTGCCTTCAAGAAATCTTCGACGAGTCTCATTCATGGATTAACTCTCCGGTCATAGATACCTCACCAATTCATTCACCACATTTTGAACGCCTGTATAGGCGTCGCCCGGGCCCTCATATTCCACGGAGAACACTCCTTTGAATTCGGCCTTTTTCGCGGCCTGCATAGCGCGCGGAAAATCGAAGGCACGTTCTATGCCGTGCTCATCGAAATCCAGGCCCTTGGCGTGAGACACCGTGGGGGCGTAGGGATAAAGCAGCGGCAAACCGCGCTGCCTGGTGGCTTCATCCGGAAAATTGCCCATGTCCGGAAGCGCGCCGCAATGCGCGCCGACGGCCTGGAATAATTTCACCAGATCCTCGGGATGTTCCGATCCCACACCGCCGTGATTTTCGATAATCACGAACAGGTTCTTCGAGCCGGCGTAATCCGCCAGCTTCTTATACGATGCGATGGTGTTCGAAAGGTCCGCTCGATTCATCTCGCCCGGATCGCAGCGCACCGATTTGGCGTCCAGCTCCGCGGCAACGTCCATCCATTTGGTGCACGCCGAAATCGCGGTCTCGCGGATCTTCGGATCGGGATCGGACAGGCCTCCTTTGGTCCCCAGCTCGGGGATGTCCACCGGAATGTTCACCAGATGCGAATGCGCACGCGCGAGGCGGCTCTTCACTTCCTGCAGATAAGAGAGCTTGGTGGATTCGAAATGCGGCGCCACCATCTCGAGCTGATGCACGTGATAGTGGTCGGCGATCATTTCGGGAAACTCTCGAAGATCCCAGGCGTGCGCGCCGGAAAAGAAATTGTGGAAGCTCCAACTGGAGATTCCAACGCGGTCCGGCGGCGTTTGCGCTCCCAAACTGACCGCCAAGGATTGCATCAAAAATGTTCGGCGCTGCATTCGACGTTCACTATAGCAGCACTGAAGAAGTTTGTTGAGGCACCGGTCGCGGTTCGGAAAGAGTGTTACCGAGCCGCGACCGTAAGGGAGTTTCCATGGGCCTGCGGCCCACCAAAGGTCATGAAGACGCGTTGTGGCAAATTCGGTTGGCAGGCGAAAGCGCCTGCCCCACTAGGCCAACGTGGGGCGGGCGCTTTCGCCTGCCAACCGACGTCTTCAACGGAGTCGGTGCCGGGTTTGGCAATCACCTGGCCCGTGTCGCTTAGGCCTTCACCAGCACGAACGTCAGATCGTCAAACTGTACTGCATTGCCAATCCAGCTCCTCAGTTCGGTGGCGATCGCGGATGCCATTTCATCCACTGGAAGAGGCGCTGTCCGGCGCAGCAAGTCTTTCAATCTTTCATCGCCGAACTCTTCATCCTGGGGATTCAAGGCGTCGGGAACCCCGTCGGAGAACGCCATCAACACGTCACCCGGCTGCAATTCGACCACGCTCTCCTCGTAGCTCGACTCCGGAAACAGCCCGATGACAGTGCCCCCGGCGGGCAGCTCCTCAATCGATTTATCCGCCGCGCAACGCAACAGGCATGGCGGATTATGGCCGGCATTTACGTAGCGAAGCTGCCGCGTCCGCCCGTCGATCTGCGCATAAAAAAATGTGGCATAGCCACTGGATCCGGTGGAGCGATGCAGCAGGCGGTTCATGCGGGCCGCGAGAGCCGCGAGCGGGATATTTTGCTCCGCCGCCAGAATTCGCAGCGACGCCTGCACCACGGACATGATCAACGCCGCGCCCACTCCTTTTCCGGCAACATCGGCGAGAGCCAAACCAATCCGTTGCTCACCCAGGTCGAAGAAGTCGTAATAATCGCCGCCCACGCTACGCGCCGGTAGCGAGAAGCCGGCCAGCGTCAAGCCCGCGGTGGAAGGCGGCTTGTCCGGGAACAATCGCTTCTGCACCTCCGCGGCCAATTGGACGTCACGGGTGAGCTTTTCCTGCTCCACCATGCGGCCGGTGAGCCGCGCGTTCTCCAGCATCAGAGCGAACTGCCCCGCGCAACTTCGCAGCGCGCGCTTTTCCGCATCGTTGTATTTGCCGCGTCCCAGCGGTTGGCCCAGCAGCAGGACGCCCGAAATTTCATTCTTCGCCAGCAGCGGGACAGCCAGCGCGGCACCGGCTGCACGCAGGCACTCCAGCTCCGCGGCATGCTCGGGTTTCGCGGCCGCCCAGCGGTGCCAGGCATCCAGGTCGCCCGGCGCGAGCGGTAGTGGATAAGGATATCCGCGCAGCCGGCCTAGCAGCAATCCGCCGGCGGGCAGCGTGCAGTCACTCGCGCAATCGCCGGGCGAGGCCGCCACGCACCGGTACACCTGTGCGTTCTTTTCCAGTAGCATCGCGGACTCGCATTGAATGCCCTCGCACAAGGCCGCCAAGGCAAGTTGTACAGCCTCTAAGAACGATTCCGCATTCCGGCTGGAGTCGACGAACTCGGCCATCAATGCCCCTTCGGAGGGAAGCGTCTCGTCCCCGGAACTGGAAATCATAACCGACACCCGCCGGGCGAAACGCCAAGCTCCGCTGCGGGCGTTTCTCCAGATTGATCCGCTATCGTCGCGGATGGCGGCCATGGGCGTCACCAGCGTGGCACGCCAGCCGGGAAACAAACAGGCCAGCGCTGTGCAGCCCGCCACAATCGCCATGGAATATAGAAACGGAACCGGGTCATCGATTCGAATCCCGAAGATGGCCGTTTTGAGCAGGAACACCGCGGCTATGACCACTACTCCGCCGATGGCGATTCCATACGCCGCCATCTTCAGCCCATCGCCCAGCACCAGGCCCAGCACATCGCGTCCCACCGCTCCGAGCGCCATGCGCGTGCCGATCTCAACGGTCTTCTGCCGCACTGAATACGAAACCACTCCGTAAACTCCCAGCGCCGCCAGCAGCAGCGCCGCGGATGCGAAGAATGTTGTCAGGAACGATTGCAATCGTTCGGTGGCCATCGAATCCAGGACAATTTCCGGCATGGGCTGGGCGTCATAGAATGCCTGCGATGGATCGACACTCTGGATCGCACGCCGGACCGAGGGCGCCAGCTGTGCAACGGGAAGCGCCGCGCGTACCACGAAATGCATGGGATTCTGCGGCAACGCCAGCGCCGGCACATACACCTCGGCTTCGGTGGCTTCGTCCAGCCCGCGATTGCGCACGTTTCCCACAATTCCGACGATTCGGGCGCGCGATCCATTGGGCCCTCCCAGCCGCGCGTAGGCGCCCAACGCGTCGCGGTCCGGCCAATATCGCTTCGCGGCCGCACTATCGATCACCACGCCCAGGATGTCACCCTTCCCGTTGTCGCTCTCGTTAAAACCCCGGCCACGGAGCAGAGGGATTCGCATGGTTTGGAAATAACCCGAGCTAATCGCGATGATATTCACCTCGTGCGCGCTGTTGTCGTCGACGGGAGTTCCTTCCGGAATCAGCGACGAGGTGTAGCAGCAACCTTCCAGCGGTAAGTGATCGACGAAGGCCGCGCGGCTGACGCCCGGAATTCGTTCCATAGCGTCCAGCAGGCGCTTCTGATAAGGCCCCAACTGCTCCAGGCCCGAATATTCGGCGCTGTTGGCGTTCACGGTGAACGTCCACACGCCTTCGGGATCAAATCCCGCCGGAGTGCGGAGCAGGCCATTCAGATGCGCGATCAGCACCGCGCTCACCGCGAGCAGCGTGAATGCCAGCGCGATCTCGGAGGTAACCAGCGTTCGCGAAAGCCTGCGGCTGCGGGCCGGCGCGGAAGCGCGCACGCCGTCGCTCAAGGCTTCATTCGGCAAAGTGCGGACGGCCTGCCAGAGCGGGGCCAGGCTGCACAGCACGCTGCACAGGATGGCGACGCCGAACGCGAAGAGCAGCACCGTCCAGTTGACGCCGATATCGTCGGCGCGTGGAATAGTATCGGCCGCCATGGAAAGAACCAGGCGCGAAATCGCGATGCTTACCAGAACGCCGCCCGCCGCGCCGGCCAAGGCAACCAGCAAACCTTCCACGAAATATTGCAGGGCCAGCCGCCATTGAGAAGCACCCAGCGCCACCCGCAGCGCCGTTTCCCGGGCACGCGCGACGGACCTTGCCAGCAGCAAACCGGCCACGTTAGCGCACGCCAGCAGCAGCAGAAGCCCGGCCGCGCGGAAAAGCAGCAGCAATGCGGACCGGGTGTTCGCCACCACCGAATCCAGCAGATTGATTACCAGCGCCGTATACTCCGGATGCTCGGCCGGATGCTCTTTCGCGATCTCCGCGGCCACGCGTTTCACATCCGCGTCGGCTTGTGCCAGCGTTACTCCGGACTTGAGTCTGGCGTAACTGAAGTAACCGGAAAAGCCGCGCCTCTTTTCGGCGTTCTGCGGAGTGAGCGGAACCCAAACGTCGGTTCTTAGTTCTCCCCCTCCCACCGTCGCGACAGGAAGACGAAACCAACCGGGCATGACGCCAGTGACGGTATACGGCTGCCCGTCCATAGTCAGCGTCTGGCCCACGATTTTCCGATTGGCTCCCAAACGGTTCCAGAGGGCGCTTGAAATCACGGCCAGACGAAAATTGCCCTGCTCGTTTGCCGGCTCTGAAAACCAACGTCCCAGCACGGGGGCGACGCCGAGACTTAAAGCCAGCGAAGGTGTCACCTCCACTCCGGTCAGGTGCTGCGGCGGGCCCGGCGCGGTCAAGCTGAATTCGCGTGGAAGAAACACTCCGAAGACGTCAAAGCTGCGCGTTCTTTGCTTAAAATCCTGGAGATCGAGCCACGAGGTGGAGGACCACTGGAAATTAGTCTCATTGTGGAGCCGGGCGCTGAACAGAGAGATAAACCGCTCGCTATGGCGCCAGGGGATGGGTTTCAAAAGAACTGCCTCCACCACCGTATAAACCGCCGTGGCCGATCCGATTCCGGCGGCCAGAGCGAGGGCCGCCAGCAGGGCCACGCCTTTATCGCTCTTCCAGGATTTCCAGGCGTGCACAAAAGAGGCGAGCATATCGAATATATATACTATTTCTCCACCGGAAGCTGCGGATCCCGATATTTTCCTCCGCTGATGTCTTGCTCCAGCTTGCCGGCTGATTCACTCTGCAGGCGCCGCACCGTCGCGAATTCTGTTTGGGCTTCGGTTTTGCGCCCCAGCTGCGTCAATACCTGCGCGCGCAGATAGTGAACGCTAGCGCTTTTGGGATCGATGGCGCCGGCCGCATCCAGCTCTTTCAGTGCGGCGGCGTAATGCTTCTCCGCTTTGTCGATCTTGGCCAGCCCGTACCAGGACGTTCCGATCTTGGGGTCGCGGTGCAGAGCCTGCTCGAAGTAGCGCCGCGCGTCGGCATTCTGATCCGAGGCCACGCACATGGTTCCGATTTCGTCGTAGTTATAAGCGACGTCCGGTTCCACGGCGATGTCCTTGAGGAATTCGTCCTTGGCTTTGTCCAGGTCCCGCTTGCGTTTGTAAATGATGCCGAGGTTGTAGTGAACCATGGGCAGTTTCGGATCCGCCTTCGCCGCCTGTTCCAGTTCGGCCAGGGCCTGGTCGTCGTCGCCGCGATTCAAGTAAGCTTTGCCCATCATCAAATGAACCGCGGGGGAATTCTGGCCCACTTCGAGCAGGCGGGCCAGCGCGCGCTCTTCGAGGTCATGCCGGCCGGTTTTCCCGGCAGCGACAGCCAGCACGTAGAGATAACTCAAATCGCCGTTAGCGGAAGACCACAACGGCTCCAGGTCAGTGATGGCGTCCGCGTAGCGCAAGTCGAACATGTAGCACAGGCCCAGCAGATGTCGGGCTTGCGCGGAATCCGGCTGATCGCGCAGCACGGATTCGAAAGGCGCGATCGCCTGGTGATATTCGCCCTGGCGATAATAGACCAGGCCGATGTCCAGACGGATTCCGGGAATTTTCGGAGCCAGGTGCTCCGCGGCGTGCAGCTCATCGAGCGCCCGCTTCCATTTCTGCTGGCGCATGTAGATCACGCCTAGATTTGCGTGCGCGCCGGTGTCGCCAGGCGTGATGGCGACGATTTCCAGAAAATTCTTTTCCGCTTCCGCCCACTGGCCGCGCTGCATGGCCGCTTCACCGGCCTCGAACGCCTGACGGCGCCGGGCTTCGAGATCCGCGTTCTGCGCCGACCCTGCGGTGACGGCGAAAAGAGCCGCCGCAATCCATGGAGTTATCTTAGCCGGCTTCAACTTACGATGTTAGCGAAATGGCGCAGGTGCTTTCGCCTGCGAACCGGTCAGCTACTTGATAGAATCCTCCCTATGAAGATAATTGCTGGAACCGCGCTCGCGGTTTTTCTCCTATTCGCAATGGGCCCGTTCCGCAGCGCCGACGCCCAGGATGCCAAGAAGGCCAAGGCTCCCGATAGCGGAGTCATCGAGCGCGGCAAATATATCGTCGAATCGGTGGCCATGTGCACCCGCTGCCACACGCCCTGGAATCAGAACGGGGAAGGGAAGCGCGAAAACTGGCTGCTGGGCGGTCCCACGCAGATAAAGGCAACCTATGCCGTGCCGAATTGGGCGGTGGTGGAACCGCGCCTGGCAGGCCGTCCGCCGGGCACCGATGAAGAATTCGTCCGGTTGCTCATGACGGGCATCTCACGCACCGGAGCTCGGCCGAACCCTCCCATGCCGCCGTTCCGCATGACGCGCCCGGATGCCGAAGCGGTGCTGGCGTATTTGAAGTCGCTCAAGCAGTGACATGACGACGAGGTTCGTGCGACCGATGGCGCCTGCCGCGGATGCGTCTTTGCTGGACATTAATTTCACGGCCACAGGTACCTTTGCCAAACAGGAATCCCCGGCGACCCGCTTCCCTCGTTCTCACTGGCATTGGCCTGGGCGGCTTCGGATGGCTCGCCGCCGGACGTTTTTGTCTCGGCGCGCGGGCTAATCGTGTGTGGTGCTGGAGGAAAGGGTCGTTCTTGCAGGAGTGCGAACGAGGCCGTAACTTACAGATTCGATGTTCCCACCGCGACCATAAATGCCACGGTTGGCAGGGGGCGTTGCACCACCTTGTACTACGATAGTGTTTTTTTAGGCGGGCGGTTCTTACGCAACGCCTGGAGAGCTTCTCCGTCGATATTGATGCAGAGGGCCTTGTCCGAGCCGGATTCGGACAGATCTTCCCGCCGACATGCAAGAAGGTAAGGATCGCGATTTCGGCGGTTGATGATCCCGAGAGTGATCGTGGTCGCCGGTCCTCCTGGGAGCGGCAAATCAACCTTATATCCAGTTTCCAGCTTTGGTGTCTCATACTTCAACGCCGATGATCGAGCCGCCGAACTAAACGGCGGCTCCTACGTCGGCATTTCGAACGAGATTCGCAAGATTGTCAACCTCGAGTTCGAGGCATGCGTTTTACGCTCGATTGAGACGCGTTGGTTTTGATCGAGACGACGCTCCGCAGTGAAGTAACATTCGATCAGTCGCGCGATCAGTCGCGCATAGTGTTCGCCAAGCAGGCGGGATTCGTGACTGAGATGCGATACCTTGCTCTTCGTGATTTCGCTAGCCACTTTGAGCGAGTCAAGGCCCGAGCCGACGCTGGTGGCCATAGCGCTTCAGAGGCCACGCTGAGGCGAATCTATGAGGCTAGTCTACGAAACCTCCGGCGAGCCGTTCTGGAACCTTTTCTGAAAAGGCATTGGTATTCGTCAATACGATTAAAGAAGCCGCGCTCAGACGAGCCGGTTTTCAACTACCACGGCGGCGGAATCTTGGGTTCCTTCTGCAAACGGCTCGACACAGCGCCCACCTTATTGAGAAGCGCGGCGACCCCATGCGAAGCGTCATGGTGTTTTGGTCGGAACGTTAAACGGGCCTGAAGAAACGGGCGCCTCCGATTCTCATGGTTGCGTGGGCACCTCGCGTCCGCCCATCTGGAAGGGCCCCGCGCTTCCTTTAGCGCTCACAGGCGGTTTTGTGGCGCCGATTCGCTGCGAGAGGGTGCAACGCAGCATGCCGAAGGACACTAGGGGTTCGAGGCAATCGGAAATTGCTACCGACAATGCTCGATATCAGGCTGTTTCCCACAACGCCGTATCTTGGGAGCGTCACGCTGTACTTCGCCGGGGAGCCGGCGTTTTGCCAAAATGGAAAGTCGTGAAAAAAGTAACTTCCGGGTTGCGACCATCCGGACAGGACCGTCGAAGCAACCCTACCGCTAATGCGTGGGTCAGCCAACTATCCTGGTGGAGATATTTCAATCTGGGGACAGGAGCGCTTGGGCGCGACGATGCTAAACTAGACCATGCGCGTCGTGTTGCTCGTTCTCGCGGTCAGCGCTCTGTTCGCCCAACAGCCAATCCTTTATTCCCGAAACACCTACAACGCCGCTTCCTATGCGCCCGTCGGTCTGCCCAATGCTGCTATCGCGCGTGGGAGTGTGTTCAGCGTGTTCGGCGAGAACCTGGGTCCGGCGCAGAGTCCGGCGTTGGCGTTTCCTCTCTCGTCGACGCTTGGCGGAGTTTCGATCAGTGTGACGCAGAGCGGGGTGGTGACGCAGGCGCTCCCGATTTACGTCTCGGCGGGACAGATTAACGCCATTCTGCCTTCCACGGTGACAGCGGGCCTGGCTACTTTACGGCTGACATATCTGTCCCAAAAAAGCAACGCGGTCACCATTCAAATCGCTAATTCGTCTCCGGGCATCTTTGCGGTTTCGAGCGGCGGCTACGGTCCCGGCGTGCTCTATAACTATGTGAGCGCGAGCAGTCAGCCGATCAATTCGCTGGTAGCACCGGCCGTGCCGGGGCAAGTAGTGACAATCTGGGGTACCGGGCTTGGGCCAGTGAAATTTCCCGATAACGTCGCGCCCACGCCCGGCAACGTGGCCACGCCAGTGACGGTAACTATTGGAGGCCAGCCCGCTACGGTTACATATTCCGGCCGCGCGCCGTGCTGTGCGGGCATCGATCAGATCGTCGCGACCGTTCCCAAGAGTGCTCCGCTTGGTTGCTGGGCGCCAGTGTCGATCAACGCCGGCGGCGTGGTTTCGAATACTACGACCATGGCTATCGCCGCGCCTGGCGCCACTTCATGTGTCGACCCAGGCAACCCTCTTTCGAAACTGGTTCGCACTCCGGGAACGCAGGCGTTCATTGACCTGGAGCAGTTCAACGACATTGAAAATATCGATACAGCTACCCCTATTAAGCAGGCCCTCGAGTATCTGTATTCGCGGTTCTACACGCGTCCCAATTCGCCCTTTAACTTCGACCCCTACATGTCCTATCCGCCGGCCGGCACGTGCCTGGTCCATCAGACCTCGGGCGACTCCTCTATAACCCTGAGCCTCCGCGGAGCGCTGCCCGCCAGCGCCAGCCTCAGTCCGCAGCCCAATCAGACATATAACAACGGTACTCAGTCTCTGAGCATCCCACCGACTGATCCACTCTACGCGAGCATCGTGGGCGGGACGGTCGACTCGACTTCCTTCGGCTTGAACCCGTTGGGCGCCGGTGCAAGTTTCACGATCGATCCCGGCGGAGCGAACCAAGCGGTTCTCGCGATCAACCCGGAGCCGCCGCCTTCTTGGACCCAGCCCAATGGAATCCTCGTCGTTCCGCGCAACGCTCCTCTCGCTCTCACGTTCACTCCCGGCGATAGCGCCGCGCCCACGGCGATTCTGATTTACTCCTACGCTGCCAGCACGAATTCCACAGTGGAAGTACAGTGCCTTGCCCCGCCCGGCGCGAATACCTTCACCATTTCCGCGGATACCTTGGCGAACCTGCCGTCCAGCCATCGGCTCATTGATGGATCTTACGCGAACCTGTTCTTCGGGACGCTCGAACTGAACACCGCGATCTCATTCACGAACGGCCTCGCCGCAAACGGAATTCTGCTCAACTCGAGTTGGGTCAGCCAATCGGTGGTGCTCCAATGAAACTCCTCTGTCTTTTCCTGCTCATCGCAGGTTCGATGCTGGCGCAACCGCCGCTAAGTACTCGCGGGGAAGCGACGAAGGCGGAACGTCTTGCTTTGCTTTTCGGGAGAATCAGCCCACCTACCACGCATCTCGACGTAGATTTTTTCCAGTACTTTGTCGGTGGTTATCGCACCTTTGCGATCCCTTTTGCGGTGGGCCAGACGTCCCCGGTTTTGACCGGGTCAGCGACCTTTCCCTATACCGCGGTTTATCCTCTGGTAGCTCCTTTCTACAACCAATTTCCGAACGGGGAAGTAAAGTACAGCCCTCTGTCCCGATCACGATCAGCCGCAGCTGTTCACCTGGACCTGACAACCGTACAACCAGTGGCTCCCCCGGACCCGCAAATGATCTTCTTGGACGGCTCGGGTAGCACCAGTAGCATCATTGCGATCGACCTGACGACCCTCACTGTAGTCAGCCAAGTCGTCGTGCCCAGCATCGTGGGCCCCTTCGGCATTAGGCCAAGCGCCACGGGCTCTTCCAATGAAGTCTGGGTGCTGAACAGCGGTTTTGAATTTGTCAAGCGGATTGAACGAGGTCTCTGTTGTTAACCTCGGCGCCCAAAGTCTGCTCACCAACATCGTTGCTCCGTCGATTCAAGCTGCCGTCCCCATCGGTATCGTTTTTACCAATGACGGCGCGACTGCGTTCGAAGCCCTCAAATATGACTCGCCCGACTCGGCGGGCAATAACGGCGCACTGTTGGTTTTTGACGCGGTCAACCGGACGCTCACATCCACGATGCTGCTGAAATTCGTTCCTGCCGCGCTGCTCATGGCTCCGGATGGACTCACTGCGTATATTCTTAGCAACACTGGAACGATTACCTACTACGACGTCCTAAGCGGTACGTCCGATCTCACCGTATCGACTTATCCGCCCGGCTCGAACGCCGGTTACCCTGGCGTCGCCAGCGCGGTGTACATCCACCCCGATGGGACTCGCCTCTTCTGGAACGTGGGAGTGGCGCTGACGGTCTTCGACCTTACCACACGCCAAGTCACCAATCAGTTCAACTCCGGCCTGCCCACGACGGTTGGACGAACCTTCAGCCTGTCCCAAGATGGCGGGAGGGCCTATTTCAGCGACCAACAGGGCGACGTCGCGATCCTCGACACCTACTACGGGACGGTCCTGGCATCATTCAACGCTGGAGCCGCCACGTCGGTCTTCGGTGGACCTCCCATCGCCCCGTGAACTCCCGGATACCGATTCAAGCGCTTATGCGCCGACGGACGCCACACGTGCTTCGGTCGCTCACTCTCCTGATCTTTACCAGAGCCCGCTTCGTCGCTACGGAAAGCGGCCTTGCGGAAGAGGAATTGCGCCCGGTTAACGGCGCGTCCGGAAGTTATGTTGGTCCCGAAGTCGGCTTGGCTTCGCTGTTTCACGCATCGGCAAGTTGATCGCACCGCCTTAAACGCGGGGGTGCACTCGCCGGACCACTACCGACAATGGCTGATAACAGTACGTCGCGAAAGACGGAGCCACAGTGAAACGGTTGCCTTTTCGCTTCTCCCCTCGATAAATAGGCGAGAGATAGCGCTCTCTTGGCTTCCCTTTCGGCGGAGGCCATGAATGCGTGCAAACGGGTTGGCGCGCGGTGTCGGCGATGCGGCGAATGATCACTCCTATTCTGCTGATGGTGCGGCGCAATTATGCTTGGTACCCCTGGTACTTTTGTAATGGCCTGATGGCTGAATTGTTTGATAGGGACGGTCCTTCAAGTGGCCGTTGGTGTAGACTTTTAGAGATCATAATTTCCAAACAGGTAGATTCCGGTAGATTACGGATTTCTATACGGGGGTCTAATCATGGCCGGGCGAGGTTTAAGTTTGTCCATCGCCAAACGGATAGTTTTTGCGGCAGCATGTTTGGCTGCGTTTCCTTTATTTTCAAAACTGTATGCCGATCCGTATGGGCCTACGATCATAGATCCCACCGTTGCATATACCAACAGCACGGGCGGAGGCGGGCTGGGCTCGTTCGACACCAGTGGTCTCGATCCGGGTTTTGACGACAATGAAGTGCTCTTTCGGTTTACGGCCTCTCAGACAAGCACTCTCACCGCCTTCACCACTTCCTTCGCAAATGGCGGATTCGCGCCCGATCTAACTCTCTTCGCCGATGACGGAAGTCCGGGTGATCCAAGCGGGTTGTTCATCGCGCAAGGCTCGGAAGGCATCACGGGCTCCTGCGGATCGACCCAGGGGACCGACAGCGCCACAGGATACTGCCTGGATTCGTTTCTGCAGACGACTCTCAGCCCCGGCAGCTATCTGCTGGTTCTAACCGAAGACCCGAATGTCTCGTTCGGAGACGGCACGCCTTTCGACTACGGGACGGGTTTCCTGTATGCCCCCTTCACCTCCAATTCTCCCAATCCTGGATACTCTGCCAGCCAGAGCGACTTTAACGGCGGGTTCTATTTGGAGGGAAACAGCGCCTTCCCACGAACCGCAGATTTCGACGTTGAGGCTGACCTGCAGCCGGTGCCTACGTCGTCGACGCCCGAACCTAGAACAATTCCTGTGCTCTTCTGCGGCTTGATCGCGGGAGCCGTAGCATATCGTCGAAAGCTTTTCAATCAAATTCCGGAGGGAAATCAGTAATGTCCAGTTCCATCGCCAGACTTCCATTTGTTTACGCCGGCTTGCTGACGCTTTTGACAGCAGGGGCTGCAATGGCCACCGAAGTTACAGTGGGAGACACCTACCTGGCAGCCACTCCGGAAGGCACTTCAACCAGCCTCGACGTCATCTCGGGCCTGAACACAGCTCTGGTGCAGTTTGCGCTCTCCAGCATCCCCGCCGGCACCACAGCCGCGCAGATTGCGAGCGCCCAAATGACGGTTTTTGTCAACAAGGTGAACACTCCCGGGTCGTTGAGTTTCTACGTTGTCGACAGCGCATGGAGCGAGAGCACTGCCGACAACAGCCTTGCACCCGTTATATCCGGGACCGCATTCTTCACTACCGCCTCAATTGGCGCGAGCGCCACCTATGTGACCATCGATATCACGGCTGAAGTGCAGGCGTGGCTGAATAACCCGGGCACGAATTTCGGTATCGCGATCGGCTCGACCGGCAGCATGCTGCTCGACAGCAAGGAAAGCATTGCCACCAGTCATCCGGCGACGCTGGATGTTCAATTCACTGAGAATGGGGCGCAGGGTCCCACCGGCCCAACTGGTGCACAGGGCGCTGCGGGTGCGACTGGGTCGACCGGTGCGACCGGCACGAATGGAGTGGCTGGGCTGGTCAACCGGTGCGACCGGCGTGAACGGAGTGGCTGGGTCAACCGGTGCGACCGGCCCGAATGGAGTGGCCGGGGCGACTGGGTCGACCGGTGCGACCGGCGTGAACGGAGTGGCTGGGTCAACCGGTGCGACCGGCGCGAATGGAGTGGCCGGGTCAACCGGTGCGACCGGCGTGGCGGGCCCGGCGGGCGCGACTGGTGCGGTGGGGGCGACTGGTGTGGCGGGCCCGGCGGGCGCGACTGGTGCAGTGGGGGCGACTGGTGTGGCGGGCCCGGCGGGCGCGACTGGTGCGGTGGGGGCGACTGGTGCGGCGGGCCCGTTCGGCCCGACTGGTACGAATGGACCGGCAGGCCCGACCGGTGCGAATGGATCGGCAGGCCCGACTGGTGCGAATGGACCGGCAGGCCCGACTGGTGCGCAGGGCCCGGCGGGCCTAAACGGCACGAACGGCGCGACGGGTCCAACAGGCCCGGCCGGCCCGGCCGGCAGCAATGGCACGGGAGCCAATCCCAATGGCATCCCCTTAAGCAGTGGAGGGCAGACCGGTGCTGCCATTTGGAATAAGCCGGGTGGTGCCGCTCAACTGGCTTCCTTGGGTGGCGAGGTCACCGTCATTGCACCCAACGCGTGCAAGCCGAGCTTGACTGTCTACTCGTACACAGGTGCTTCAACAACCTGGGTACTGGCCAGCGTTACTCCGTCGACAAGCAATAACACCTGGACAGTTGGCAGTTTAATCCTTTCAGTCACCACAGCAGCCGCCAGCGGGAGTTCGGCCTCCCAGACTGCGTCCACCAACGTCGCTGCCGGTACAATCATGGTCCTGACCAGCAACTCGACCTCGACGCCCGCTGCGCCAGGCGGCGGCGGTTTCCTGCAGGCATTCTCGTGTCAGTAACTATAAGCACGCCGGGCGCGCTTCTGGCTGAATTTGCAGCCCCAAACCCGGCGAAAAATCGGTGAAGTCAAAGTATGGAGAACTTGCCCGGCGCTTTTCGGACTCTAAGCCCATGCCTGTTGATCGGCGTTGCGGCCGTGAGCCGGCTGGCGGCCCAAACTCCGGAAGCGGAGAGCCGGCCTCGGCCTTCCGCTGAGACTTACCTCGATCAATCGCTCCGGTATGATCAACTCGGCAGATTTGTCGATTCGATCGAGGCGGCGCGCACGGCGCTCCGCTTGCAGCCCGACTATGACAGCTATCTCACCCAGTTGATTCTTTGCGATCATCACGGTCAATTCAACGAGTTGATCCGGCTGAAACCCGAGTATCCGGGATGACGATCAGCGGCAATTCTTCACTTTCGGAAGCTGCGCCGGCAAGGCGCCCCGCGGAATCGTGGCAGACAGCCGCGTTTCCCGCAAGTCTCGTGGTTGTGATCCCCGCTTACCAGCCTCGCCGCGTGCTGGCGGAACTCGTTCAGGAACTCGTTCGCGCCGGGATGACAGCCATCGTGGTGGTAGATGATGGCAGTGGCCCACAATATCGTTCCTGTTTCAATCAAATAGAACGATTGGACGGCGTTCGCGTACTAAGGCATGCGATCAATCTGGGGAAAGGCGCGGCGCTTAAGACCGGCATTAACTATGCACTGGTGGAATATCCAGGTCTCCTCGGAATCGTGACGGCGGACGCGGACGGGCAGCACGATCCCGCCGACGTCCGGAAAGTCGCGATGCGCTTCGTGCGATCGCCGGAAGCGCTGGTACTCGGGACGCGCACCTTCGATGGCCACATCCCTCTGCGCAGCCGTCTGGGGAATTCCGTTACCCGGCTGGTCATGCGTTTCGCCGTGGGGCATCGGCTCTCCGACACGCAGACCGGTCTGCGCGCTATTCCGCGCGGCTTGCTACATCGTCTACTCCAGGTGACTGCTCAGGGCTATGAATTCGAACTGGAAATGCTGATTGCCGCCCGGCACCCTGAGATCGACGTGGTGGAACAGCCGATCCGAACCATCTACGAAACGGGAAATCCTTCTTCGCATTTCCAGCCCCTGCGCGATTCGATGCGCATCTACTTCGTGCTGCTGCGCTTCAGCTTCATTTCGCTGACCACGGCGGGACTCGACAACCTGGCATTCTACCTTTTTTTTCACGCTTCGGGAGTCGTGACGTTGTCGCTGATCGGAGCGCGGATTTTGGCTCTGATGTTCAACTATACGCTGGTCCGGAAAGCGGTATTTCACGCCAACGAACCACACCGGATTGTGCTGCCCCGCTATCTCGCGGTAGGCGCAGCTTATATCTGTGTATCCTGGGGCTTGATCGCGTTGCTCGGTACCGTTTTGACGATTGGCGTGGTTCCGGCGAAGATGCTGGCTGAGAGTTTTCTATTTATCGTGAATTTCGTCGTTCAAAGAGATTTTGTCTTTAAGCGGCGGTCCGCCGGGTAACCCTAAAACTCCGCACCTGAGATCATGGCTCGATTGCTTTCGAAAACTTCACTGGCTGTCCTGGCCCTCGTGGCGGTGGTGGTCTTCATCTACGGCAGTCATCTGAAGAACAGCTTCCAGTTTGACGATTTCCACTCCATCGTCCAGAACCCATATCTGCGGGACATTCACAATCTGCCTCGTTTCTTAGTGGATTCCAACCTATCGAGCGTGCTGCCCGCGAATCGCACGTACCGGCCGATTCTGTTCATCTCGCTCAGCATCGATTACTGGCTCGGGCACGGACTGGCGCCTTTGTGGTTCCACGTCTCAACTCTGATCTGGTTCGTGCTTCAAATCTTCCTCATTTTCGTCTTGGGCCAAAGCATCTTCGACAGGATTTCGCCGGAAAGGGACAATCACTTGCCCGCATTTTTTGCCGCGGCCGTTTATGGATTACATCCGGTAATGGCCGAAGCCGTAAATTATGTGATTCAGCGGGCGGAGATTCTATCGACCCTGGGCGTGGTTTTCGGATTAGTAGTTTATATCCGCTTCCCGGGCCTTCGGAAGTACGGACTCTATCTTCTGCCAGTGGTGGCCGGCATTCTCAGCAAGCCGCCGGCGCTGGTGTTTCCCGTGCTGCTGTTTCTCTACCTCTGGTTCATCGAGGATGAGAGGCCGGGGCGCGCGCTCTTCCGCGCAACACCATCCATCGCGGCCATTGCCGCGGTGGGAATACTCACGGCGAAAATGACGCCTTCCTCGTTCAACCCGGGTGCCTTATCGGCATGGGGTTACCGGATAACCCAGCCGCTTGTGCTGTTTCGATACTTCATGAAATTCTTCGTGCCCACAGGTCTGAGCGCCGATACCGACCATCCAGCTTTGACCGGGCTACTGGACGACGGGGTCATTCAGGGATTTCTCTTCCTCTGCTTACTCATCGGCGCGATTGTCTGGACGGCCAGGCGTCGCGAGACCCGCCCCATCGCGTTCGGCTTGGCCTGGTTTGTGGTGGCGCTGGCGCCCACTTCGCTCATGGCGGTGGCCGAGGTTGAGAACGACCATCGGATGTTTTTTCCTTTTGTCGGGATGGCGCTAGCGGCGCCCTGGGCGGTGGCTCTTTGGCTGCGCCGCCGTCCTCTACCGCGAACGATTGTTGCGCCGGCATGCCTCTTGCTACTGGCCGGGCTTGGCTACGGGACCTGGCAGCGTTGCGAGGTCTGGAAAACGGAAGAGTCGCTGTGGCGCGATGTGACGGTGAAGAGCCCGCATAACGGACGCGGTCTGATGAACTACGGAATCGCGCTGATGGCGCGGGGGGACTATACCGGGGCATCGTCTTACTTCGACCGAGCAGCTGTCTACCTGCCGAATTATTACGTTCTCGAGATCAATCGAGGCATAGTGAACGGTGGGATGAAGAACGCCGCTGGGGCCGAGGATCACTTCCATCGCGCGATCGGACTTGCGCCACTCGAAGCCGGTCCGAAGTATTACTACGCGCGGTGGCTGCATGACGGCGGCCGTTATGCGCAGGCGGCGGAAATTCTGCGGGCGGCCATTGCGCAGAATCCTTCCTACGTGGATTCGTACTACTTGCTGATGCAGGATTACTTCGACGAAGCCAATGCCGCAGGAGTGCGCTCCGTGGCACAAGAGGCGCTGGCCCGCTTTCCCTCCGATCCGGCGGCACGAAGCTGGTTGACGCGTGCTTCCGCGGTACGGCCCACGCCGGAGGCTTATCTGAACGAGTCGCTGGCGTTTTATCAGGCGGGAAAGTACGCGGATTGCATCGCATCCGCACGCAAGGCTCTGGATCTTCGACCTGGCTACTCCGAAGCCTGGAATAACATCGCGGCGGCCTACAACGCGCAGGCGATGTGGGACCAGGGGATTCAGGCTGGCGAAAAAGCTGTGCAACTCGATCCGAACAATCAACTGGCGAAAAACAATCTAGCCTGGGCAAAATCGAACAAGGCGAAGGCCGGCAGTGAAGAGCTGAAGAAGCGCGGGGGTCGATCTCTAACGAGGGGTGATCCCGAGCGCGTGGGCGATGGCCGCATCGAGGCTGGTCTCCCGGTTCAGAAGTTTCGGAAGATCCGATTGGTGAACGCATTTTCGATTCAGCTTCAAAGCGCGAAGACTCCCTGAATTGAACGGAAGGGGCACGTGCAATCGCTCCGCGGCTCTCACCGCAGCGAAGGTCAGTGAATATGGAAGGGGAACCAGTAACGCCCGCCGACCCTGGAGGCGAAGCACGGTCTCGACGATCTCCCGCATTCCCGGCATAAACTTGTTGAACAGGTTATAGACGGAACGCCGTCCGGACTCGATCATATTGACCATCGCTTCCGAGAAATCGGAGATCGCCACTACCGGTACAGCATCGCGGCCGCCATCAATCAAGGGGATGATCCGTAGACTCCGCATGGTTCGCAGATTTCGGCCAAACAGACCGCCGGCGCCAATCACCAGGCCCGGACGCACGACGGTCTCTTCCTCCCCCAGATAAAAACGCTCGATTCGATATTTGGACATGCCATATTCGGTGACTGCGTCCCGCCGGGCCGAATGGGAGCTGATCAGAATGCGGTGACGTCCCCGGCCGGCATCAAAAAGCAACTGGGATCCGGCCACGTTCAGTTCCAGCGTTCCCGGCCGGAAGTCGTGTGCACAGTGGACGATGGTATCCGCATCCCCAAACACCGCCGGATCCACAGGCTCGCCGATCCGCATGCGTAACGCATCGCCCGCGGCGCTCGAACTCCCGAGGACCCTGTGGCCCCGCGCTTCCAGCGCAGCGGCCAGATTCGACCCGAGAAAACCCCGTATGCCGGTTATGAAGACCTTCATGGAAGCCTGTCGCGGATGCGCGAAGCAATTCGCATGGCGTTCGCCATGATGGTGAAAGTCAGATTTTTGGCGGGCAATCGCGGGAAACATGCGCCATCGGCGACATAGACCGCGCGGGTCCCGTAAAGGCGTCCGTCCGGATAAAGCTGATAGGGGCCAGGCGATTCCTGCATTGGGAGCGTTCCCGCATAATGTATGCTGGACCCCATCGGCGGATACTGACAGAGCGCTGCGGCCGTATAGAAGCCAATTCTGCGAAAGGCGCGAATCAGCTCTTTCTCCGCAGCTCCCCTGGGTGGACCGCCTGCCGCGGGCTGGCCGTAGTTGACCTCCAGCGTTCCATCCGCTGCTAGCCGCAGATGGTTCTCGGGATGTGTACTGGCAGGATAAAACAGCATCAGCAGACCGGTTGCAACCGCCAAACGCCGCATGACCGAAACATTCGCCGCGATCGAGAGGGGTAAATCAAAGAGAATGTCGCTCCGTAACGGACCGGCAGCTCCATATATGGAACCCTGCAATACTGTGCCCTGATAGTCGTGGATAACACTCAGCTGCGCGATCGAGCAGTCTCGGGCATCAAGTTCCTGGCCGATTCGGCTCAATCGGAAAAGGGGCAGGCAGGACATCGGATTATCCAGCAACGGCAGGAGCGTGTCGTGATCCCCGTTCGATTTAAGAACCAGTTTTGCCGAGTTCAGCGCGCCCGCCGCGAGAATAAGTGTGCGACCTTCGAACGTTGCCGCAGCGCCGGTTGCCAGATTCCGGGTAACCACCTGGACCCCTTGCTCCGTTTCCGAGTAGCTCACAACCAGATGCTCCGGCTCGTAACTGATCAGGTTGCTTTCGATGAGTTCCCGCAGAGTATATGCGGGATTATAAACAGCCGGATCGTGCGGCCTGAAGAACTCGAAGTTTCCGTAACCGTAGGGCTGCCTGCCACGATGGTGGCGCGTGAGTACCGCGAGGCGTGCACGCCCAATGGATACATCCCGAGTGGCGAACTGAGAGCGTCGCCGCTGATATCCAGCCAGCAGGTCCGACGCGAAACGCGACAGCTCAACGGGCGGCTGCAGGCCACTGTCATCCCCGAAGAACGGGGTGAGGTCGTCTTTCGCACCGCTGATGCCGATGTGGCGTGTCAGCTGGTCGTAAAACGGGTCGAGTTCGGCCAGCTTGACCGGAAAGCCGTCGAGGTCGCTGGATGTGAATCGAAAGACGCCCGCGCCCCAGGCATTTGCGAGCCCGCCAGCCGCAAAACTCATGACCGCGCGGAAGTTGCTGGACCGAACTGGCGAGAGTGATTCCGCGCCATCGATAGTGTACTTCATCAGAGGTGACTTGAGTTTCAGGCTTACTGCTTCGCGATGAACATTGTGCAGCGATTCGAAGTTCGCGCCGATGAGGCACTCGAACAGATCGGACCGCCGCTGGAGCTCGTCGTGCAGATTGGCGCTCAGAGTGAAACCGGTGTTAGCCAGAGGCGCGGGCTGGCGGCCCACGTCGAGAACCAGAACGCGCTTACCTTGAAGGGTCCAGGCCGCCATGACGCCAGACGGACCGGAGCCGACTACTATGGCATCAAACAAGGCCATGTTTGCGGACGAGCCAAGTCCCCTTAACGTATTTGACGGCTGTCTGCAGCACCGAATATAAGAGACCAAACAGGCCGATAGGGAGGGGCTCTCCACGGCCAAAAAAGAACGGGTAATAAGCGGAACGGACTTCCAGTAAATAGAAGAGTATCTGGATCTTCCTTGTAAGAATCGTCGGACCTTTGTGGAGCCGCAAGCTCAGCTCGATCGCCTCGGCATCAAGCTGGCGAACGACGATTGCATCTACCAGGGCGCTGGCCTCGGCACAACAGATCAGGTTCGCGGCGATGTAGCGATCAATGACTTCGGGCGGCGGCTCGCTGCGAAAGAAAGCGCGGTGAAAATAGCGCGCTTCTCTTCCGAGTTCACTCGCTTTGGACGCCGGGGTCGTTCGGTTGCTCCTCATACCTTTTTCGGATCGTCAGATGCCAGTGGACTGCAAATACCGAGTCGAGCGGGCGCAGAATTGTGTCCGCCGCCCCGACAGCAGATGTCAAAAACGCCGGAAAGAAGGCTCTCAGATTGACTCCTCCCGACATCAGATAGCTGAACCATGGCAGGAAAGAGCGCCGCTCGAGCTTCAACATCGGAAAGTCCCGCGCAAAGCGGTCGCGGTCCCGATCGAACACGATCCATGTAAGCGCCTGATTCGAATTCAGCATGGAATGCCCTTCCGGATAACTCCAGAACGCCGTCTTATCATCGTAGGGCTCGGGGTGAATCCTGGTAAAAAAAAACCGCGCAAACGGCGTATGGGTCTCATCCACCATCGAGATCACACCTCCGGGCACCAGCACGCGGCATGCTTCGCGGAAGAACCGCTCCACTTCCGGAATGTGATGGAACACATGGGTCAGAAAGATGGCGCGAACCGAAGAGTCCGGAAATGGTAACTCGCGTCCGTCAATCACCATGTCCGCCATTCCAGGTGTAACATCCGAAGTAATGATTTCGGACCGAAATTCCTTGATGTAACTCGATCCACTGCCCAATTCGAGGATAGAACCACCGCCACAGGCGGCAGGCACGCTATCCGCATCCGCGAGAAGGCGTCGATACCACAGATCGTAGCAGCGGCGGATCAGCGGCTTGTCTTTTACCAACCTCCGCTGCGCCACAAACCACTCGGATGAGCCGAGAGTGACGTTTTTCAGGTGGGGGTCAAGCAGGGTAGAGTGACAAATCCTCATTGTTGTCAAACCAGATTGTGTCAAACCAGATCGCTCATCCACAGTCGGTACCCATAATGCATCCACCCAGGCTTTTCGAATCGCGCGGGAACCAGAACCATGACCCCCGGCAGCGAACGAAGGTCGAATTTGAGATCTTCTGTCATGTTGCTCGGATTCAACGGTCGTTCTCTTCGCCAGGCTTTAGTTTATATGCAAACGCGCATCCTCCGACCCGCCCCCATTTCCAATTGGGGGCTGGACGGCCGCCGCAAGATTACTTTGTTGCTATTGTGGCCGCTCGGCGAGAATACTTACCGATAATGGTACACATCAGGCCGAGGCGTTGGGCACTAGCTTGCATGCTCTTTCGGAGTCGCGCATCAAACTTTTCCAGGCGCTAGTGGATCGCAACCGTCACCGGCGCGCTGGAGAGCCCTGCCCCGGTGAGCACCACGGGCACACTCGGTCCAGGTTTGACTCCAACTGGGACCGTAACATTCACTTGATAGAGGCCGGCAAAGCCCGGTGCGAGCCCGGCGAACGACACTGGCGCGGCGATACCTCCGATGGTTGCGCTGATTGTGGTGGTTGCCTTGGCCAGCGGGGAAACCGGAGCAGCGGCACCGGCCGGCACCGAGACGTCGACCACCCCCAATCCCGCGCAATAGATCGTCAGGCTGTCGCCGGCGCTGGCGGGGTGAGAGGGGTCTGCCTGGAACTGGGTACCGTTGGGCGTGACGACCACGATCGCTCCAGCCCCGCTACCGCTCTGGTTCTGGCTGTAGATGGCCGGTTGTGCCGGTGCAATGGTCACTGCCTGCGGTAGTGAATACGCCGTTCCTTGCAGCACGATCAGTTGCTGGGCGGAATTCGGTTGCAGCTGATACGGAAGCAGAATATTGAGCTGCCCGTCGCTGGCATAATCAATCGGCGCGAATTCTCCTGCGATGAAGACCTGCGCTCCGGCTAACGTTGTGGCCAGCGGTAAAGTGCTTGCCAGGCTGGACGAGTTTGCTAGATGTTTACCGAAGATCGATGCGAAAGCTCCTGGAGCGAGCGGCGCGTTCGGTTCAAAACTGGCTGCACTGACGACGCCGCCGGGAAAGATCACCGGCACGGTTTGGTTGGGGGTGAGCAGGCCGACGATTTCGAGCGAGCCGCCGATCGGTGGCTCGACGCTTTGCGCCTGGACTGTGATTACCGCCGTCGTTGCGGCGTCGATATCCGCAGGTTGCCATGTGCCGGACCATTTCCCGTTCCCTTCGGAGAGCAACATAAGAGGCGGATCGCCCGTGGAGAAGGAGGCAACTACCGATCCAGTCTCCAGCGGTGAGCCGCAATCATCGACGATTTGTAGCACCAAAGGGACAGGCCACGCAGCCACCTGGCTGAAGCCTTGTCCGAGTTCGGCTGAAACCAGCTGGAGTTGAGTCGGCGCGCAAACCGAAGTGCCTCTCGGCGCGAGATCGGCGCGTTGCGTTGCTGCAGGACTTCCGGAAGGCGTAACAATCACCACAACGGCAACCTGCTCGAGGGAACCATCACTGAACTGGAATTCAAGCGCCGCGTTATAAACTCCCGGCGTAAGTCCCATCAAATTGGCCGAAATCGTGTCCTGGATCGACTTGCCGGAGCTGACAGTGCCGCTGGTTAGACTGGGGAGCAGCAATCCGTTCTGAGCGGATGCCACCTGGACGGTCACCGTGGCCGGCTGGTCCGATGAATTCGCGACAGTAATCGTCTGCGAGGGCGGATTGGCCCCGCTTTGCTGGCCGACGAATATCAACCCGGTAGGCTGGACGCTCGGCACAACCGTGGCCGGGGAGAGCACGTTGAAAACCACCACGACTGTTTGCGGCGAGTTCGTAACATCCTGAGCCGCGAACTGAACCAGTCCATAATAGTCGCCAGGTTGCAACTTACTTGGATCCACGGTCACAGTGGCTGAATCTCCGCTGGCCCCACTCGCCGGCGTGACTGAAAGCCAGTTTCCTTGGAGCGTCGCTGCCGTCGCAGACCAATGCAGGGGACCGGTCCCCTCACTAATTACTTGGATCGACTGGCTGGGAGGCGAGCCCGCACCAGCGCCAGCTTGAAATCGAAGTGAAGTTTGCGATAGCACCAGCGTGTTTTGTGTGGCGCTAACGGTGGCGTTAACCGATACTGGAAATTGCGCGCCACCTGCCACTGCGATGGTAACTTTTCCGACATAGGTGCCCGCCGCAAGGCCGGCTGGATTGACCGTCACCGAAACCGATGCTGAAGAAACAGGCGAGACAGTAATCGATGCCGGTGCAACACTCAGCCAGCTTTTCCCGCTGCTCGTGACCGACAAAGTTACGGGTTGATCGCTGCTATTGTTGACCAGAATAGGCTGCGAAGCCGATTTTTGGCTGCCTTGTTCGAACGCGTAGGTAAGCGCTGCCGGGCCGACCGTGAGGGGCGCCGATGGCAGGCTTTGTGCGTGAACTTCGAAATTAATCGAAGCTGCCGGCCCGCCAAGGCACGCCATCGGAACAGTGCCCGTAATTTCGTTTGTGGTTCCGTCGCCGGTAAACGTACACCCACCGTTCTGGGTGAAATTTAGCATCATCGCGCCACCCGGGCTGACTGCGCCGGTCGCGGTGCCTTGAGAAGTGTTAGGCTCCTGGATGCCACATCCTGCAATTGTGCCGGACGCGGTGAATGTGCCTGCGACAGCACCGCCGTTTTTAATCAGCGATTGGAGGGCGGGCTGCAGGCTGAGCGTCGCCGTTCCCGAATCCGAAAACGCACTGGTTGTGCCGTCGTTGCATATAAGCGTTCCCGTGCCTGAGTATCGTCCCGAAAGGATCGTGCCGGTCTGTGCTTCGATCGGCTGCGGAGCCACCAACGATCCCAGTTGCAGACGGAGGGCGGACGCGACCACACAGGCCCAGAACTTCGAACGTTGAGCCAAGAGAGTACTCCCGTTGCCGGACAATAGAAAATGGACATTATATGAAACACACGGTGCACTTGGCAATGTTGCTGCCGTGTTGCTGCCGTGATCGCTTCCAACGGCCATTTAGAGGCACGCGCTCCGTGCCGCCGTCGGAAAACAGTGTCCGTTAATGCTGCTATCAGGCTATTTCCCCCGCACCGTTTCGTGCAAACCTACGGATTGCCGGCGATCCTAGCAGAACCGCAGAGCAGCACTTTGCCGCCGAGGCCTGTGTTCCGGTTTCTTTCGAGCAGGCGGCCCGTGCTCTACTGCGCCAGTTTCTCGCGGACGTAAGCGCTCACATCCCAGATGTCCTTGGCCGTGAGGCTGGAGCCGAGAGAAGGCATCTGGCCACCACCCTGTTGGACTATTTGGACGATCTTTGCCAGGTCTCGGCTGTTCTTCAAAGAAGGACCTCCGTGTCCGCCTTCGCCCGAAGGGCCATGGCAGGCAGAACAGATCTGGCCAAAAACCTTCTGCCCGTTCGCCAGCTCGGCCGGTGCGGCAGGGCCACTCATGAGTCCAGAAGGAATTGTGAAAGCCGGGGCGGCCGGTTCCATGGTCCCTTTCAAGGAGAATAGCCAAACGCTGTCACCTCGAGGCGAACCAGCGAATAGGTTGCCGGCCGAATAGGCCACGACGTACTCTTCGCCTTCATAGTCAAACACGCTGGCCGGTGCGTTCACGCCTGCGCCAGTCTGGAATTCCCAAAGATGTTTGCCCGTGGACGACTCCAAGGCAGTCAGCCGCCCGTCGTTTCTGCCGACGAACACAACGCCGCCGGCCGTAGCCACGGAGCCGCTATAGCAGCTATCCTTCCAGGCCTGCTGCCAAGCGAGACGATTGGTCTTCATATCCAGCGCCGCGAAAATGCCCGTTCCCTCCAGGGGGCTTCTGCCGAATGCGCCTCCCAAATAGTCTTCTCCCTCCCGCGGGGTTGCTTGATTCTCGTCGCCGCCTTTGAACAAGCCCGCGCGGTCGCTAGCGCAGACGTAGAGGTAGTTGGTGGCGGGATCGTAAGAACTCGGCGGCCAATTCGCACCGCCCCTGGTGGACGGTTTGGACACGACGCCCTTGATCCAGAAAGGAGTGAAAATGCGTCCATGATTCACCAGGGGAAAGTCTTCATGCGCGATGTCCACATGCTGGGGAACAAAAGCGTCGCCGCGCGGAAAAGGCTGAGTGGCGGAGGTTCGTTGACGTGACTCCTGAACCACCGGCTTCTCATCGATCCCAAGTAGCGGCTTGCCTGTGACGCGGTCAAGGATGTAGACCCAGCCGGTCTTGCCAGCCTCGGCAGCTGCTTTGCGGACGCGGCCATCCAGTTTCACGTCGAAGAGGATTACGGGGTTGGGAGAATCGTAATCCCAAATGTCGTGGTGCACCTGCTGATAGTGCCAGCGGTATTTTCCGGTCTTGGCGTCCAGGGCAACCATGGAGACCGAGAAAAGATTATCTCCTGGACGAATGCGCCCGTTAAAGTCGGGACCCGGGTTCCCTGTGGTGAAGTAGATCATGCCCAGCTCGGGATCAACAGCCGGTGTTTGCCAAACGGTAGCTCCGCCGTGCTTCCAGACGTCGTCGTCCTGCGGCCAGGTGTCATGACCCAGTTCTCCGGGACCAGGGATAGTGTAGAAAGTCCAGATCAGGCGGCCATCTTTTGCGTCGTAAGCTTTCACGCGCCCGCGCGTGCCTTTCTCCCCGCCAGCGAAGCCCACGATGATCATTCCGTCATAGTAAAGCGGCGCGGCCGTAATGGTGTGGCCCTCCTGCCAACGTTCCGCCTGGACGGACCACGAGAGCAGGCCGGACTTCCGATCCAAAGCCACCAAGCGACCATCCAACTGACCGACATAGACTTTGCCGTCACCTAAGGCGAGCCCCCGGCTCGTCCAGCCGCAACAGACGGTGGAGATGGTGTCGTCCAGGTTGGCTTTGTATTTCCAGAGAATCTGGCCCGACTTGACGTCAATGGCGAAGACGTCGTCCGCGCCGGTCACAACATAGACGATGCCGTCGTCGACGATAGGCTGGGCTTCGCCCGAATACTTGGCGCCCATGCCGGAGCCGTCCAATCGCGCGCGCCAGACTCCTTTCAAGTTGGCCACGTTCTGACGATTGATTTGAGTCAGTGGCGAGTAATTCTGGTTGAATAGGTTCCCCCCGCTCTTGGACCAACTGTTCGTGGAAGTCTTCCCCACGGTCTCCGCCGGATTACCCGCGATCAAGAGGAAGACTAAAGTCAACAGTGGACCGATGAGCCAGAAGGTGACTTTGGATTTCAATACAGCCTCCTCTTCGTGACGTCTCTTTCGTCGCGAGCCCGATAACTATCACCGATGCCCCCGTTGTCGCCTATAGACGAGGCAGAGGATTCAGTTCATTCTAGTCGAATCGCAGGTAAGTCGTGCCTCGTTGTGCCTCTATGACGCGGAAGTTACTGCGACCTGGCAACGCACGCCCTTGATGTAACTACCGTTAATGCCCAATATGAGGACCTAAGCACGAACTATCTGGTGATTGAGCGCGAGATGCTAGGCGATGCGGTGTTGAAGGCCGCATCGAATGCCGAAGAGTCGACGAAAACCCGTGGTGAGGCCCGTCCTCAATTTGCCCGACCTCGAACAATCGAAGTCCGCCGTTCTCAACAGTCTTGCATCGCTCAATTCACGCCGAGCGTACGAATAGCTCTGCGCCCGCATCACTAGTGATGCCTTCTGCAACTCCGGGGCGGCGGCTAACCTGGCTGCCACCGCGCCGAGCGTCACGCCGTGATTTCTTGTGCCGTTTTCGAGTACTGGCAGGCGGAAACCCATCTCCACCACACTTGGCGAGTACTTCTGTTGAAACAAGAGCGCTTGTTGCGTTTCCCGCCAGTATCAGAAGTCGGTGTGTTCTGCGACTTCTTGCGTTCGTCGAATTTGCTGGTATGGAGCTGTTCAGGATGGGCTGCCTTGCAGTCACGGCGATGGCGGCGGTAAAGCGCAAGAGCCATACCTGATTGCACTATGTTGCACTACGAAACCGATAATTTCCCGTAACTCTGAGCAAATACAGTGGTGCTGGAGGAGAGGGTCGAACTCTCATGACCAGTGAAGGCCGCGGGATTTTGAGTCCCGTGCGTCTGCCAGTTCCGCCACTCCAGCAAGCTTCTGACTTATTTGAGTTTACTGCAGATTCGCCCCAGCCGCACTGTAATGGTTCTTGTAATGGTCGGCGGCAATCATTTGATCCTCTGCAGGCGCGCCGCTCGTTCCTTCTTGCGCGCTTTCGCGTACTCTTCGAGCCGTTCACCAGCACCCCGTACGTCCGCCTCATCGATGATGTTGTAACGATCAAATACGCTCCGCGTCCGGTGGCCACTAATGTCCATGGCTACCTTGTCTTGAATGCCAGCGCGCTTCATGTTGCGCACCGCGCTCCGCCGCAGATCGTGAAACAATAGCTCGGGCAACCCCACTCTTCGGCACGCCTCAGACCATCCATTGAGGTGGTTATCGACGGGATGGTTACGAGCGCCGTGGAAAACCCAAACACAACCTGGCGGGCACGTCATGCGCTGATGCTCCAGCCAGCGCCGCATGTCGCCATAGATCGGCAGAGTCCGAGCTTTCTTGGTTTTCGTCTGGCTAGCCGGCAAACGGATCACTCCGCCATCGAAATCAACCTGCTCCCATTGGATGCGTCGCAGCTCATTCTTCCGGGCGCCAGTATGGTAACCGCAAACAAACAGCGCCTTCAGGTCTTCCGGCAATTCTTCCAGCAATCTTTCGTATTCGTCCTGCTCTAAAAACCCCTGGCGCACGTTGTTCTCTTCGAGCACTGGAATCACCGGCTGGGAATGTACCAGCGGCGGATCCTCTTGGGCCCCCAGCTTGTAACCGCGTCGCACGATCGCGAACTCGCGATTTATGGAAGCGTTCGACGCGTCCGCGGCGCGGCGACTCGCCACATACTGCCGCACCTGCGCTTGGCCAAAGCGCGACGCAGGCAGGCGTCCCAGTAGGGGTGCGACGTTCGCTTTGTATCGCCATTCCACGTGCTGCGCGTCGCGCAGACCTCGCAAGCGATTGTTTTCCAGCACGAGATTGCAAAGATCCGCAATTGTTGTGCGTTCAGGGCCCACGTGCCGCCCCGCGGCCGCGTTTCCGATGCGCTGCTTCAGCAGATTCTCCGCGTCGGCTTTATCAGTAAAGCCCGTGCTCTCTTGCACGAGCCTGCCGCGGACGTAATATTGCATCCACCAGATATTTCCGCGCCGGTAAATCGTCCCGGTCCCGCGTTTGTGAATTGCCATGGACACACACCTTACCTCTTTGCTTTCCTCATTTCTATCCATTGGTCAAGGTCAGCTCGGTCCAAGTGCACTCGTGACCCCTCGCGCACGACAGGAACCGCACCTTTGCCGATCATGTGACACAGTGCTTTGGGTGTGCGCCCAATATATATCGCAGCTTCTTTGACACTCAGTAGGCGAGGCCCTTCAGATTGGCTCAAGCGTGCTGCTACCCGCGATGCAATAGCGTCCGCTAGGATGTCGAGTCCCACGTTTCCAGTCGTGTTCACGGGCGTCAACTCGGGGTTTGCAAATGATCGGACACGCGTCGCTCAGAGTGCTGCGATAGGAAGCGTCCAGTAAACATCGGATTGTTGCCAGTGGGTCGACCGCTACTACTCCACTCTCTCTCCGGCGGGCCGTTCAGGCGACCGATATAGCAATTTCTCCGATCGTCGATCTACATGGGCGACATAAGCTGACGCCCTTTTGTCACCATGCCACCTGCGAAGGAACTCGATAATGTCCCATCCCCGATCGGTGCGTGGAACCTTGATCCCTTCGCGCAAGCGCAAATATCGACGCGTTCCGTTGCGACATGACTCTGCGGCACCCATCTCCAGAAGTCTGCCAACAACTTCCTGATTGACGTGGGCGACCAACGCGCCATGGTATAGGCGCACCGGTGTCCCGTCGGGCTTCGCACGTTTAGTCGGCGGCGCCGTTTCGAAGGCCGGCAGTACGGCCGGGGGCCTGTTCATAGGCGGAGCCCCGCAAACCGTCGATGTCGTCCGAGCTTCTCGTGTGTATCAAAAAGGCTTCGCTGGCAGTCCTCCGAGCGCGCGACCAACGGATGTGCGGGCCCCGCCACGTAGTCTCTAATTGGCCTTCTCATCTCATCCACCGGCCACGGCAAATAGCCGAGGTCATGTTGCGGATATAGCCCAGGCTGATTTCGACGTCCGGCCGTAATCGTGCGTGCACTGCGTTCGCGACCTCGACAGGATTGATTGCATCGTCGCCTTCCCTTCGATCCAATTCGGCGCGTGTTTCTTTTCGCAGTTGTTTCCTGGCAGCGTGCAGGTTACGTGCAATCGGTGCGAGCGATTTCCGCAGCGGATCTGTGACCACGAACTTGAATAGCGCTCGCTGAGCCCGTTCCCGGATGCGGCGCAGTTTGCGCTCAACTTCTGCCATTCTGGTAGGGCCATCGGCAGGTAGAACGTCGTCGCTGGAACTATGAACCCACTCGATCGCATGACTCATATCAGCGTGCAATCGTATGGCTTCGTGAGGATCGTCGATGATCTTTGGCACTGTCATCCGGTCAAGCTGGTTCACGGCCCGTAGCATCGTCCGGAACGGGTCCCAGGGGAAGACGGCACTCATGCGGCGGTCTGCCCGCCTCCTTCGGTTAGCGTCGCAATCTCGCACCGGGACTTGCGGCGGCGCTTGAAGCCCCCGGCGCCCCCATTGGCGACCCACCGATCGAGCTCTGCTTCGTCAATTCGATACTGCCGCCCAACGCGGACCACGCGGATTAGACCGTCCGCGATCAACCGTTTCGCGGAACTGGCGGAAACACCCAGGGACTGTACGATTGTCGGAACAGCCGGTTTCAAAGTCTGGTTCATGAAGATCCTCGAAAGGGCAGGATAAACCAGAAACAGCGGAAAGCGAGTCGAAGTAAAGTCGAAAATTCGTCGAATCAGTGTTTTCGCTCGCGTCGAGGGGATGGAAGCTCGCGCGGGTGAAGCTGCTCTGGAATACAGCCAATGATTTCAGCAAGTTTCTTGTAGCTGGCTTTGCTTACCCACCTGGTTTCGTCTCTCACTGCGAAAAGCGTGTCCCTGCCAATCACTGGCCACCTTTCGGTGAAGCCGCCCTTGCCGTCGTAAGAAGGGACAGTGGCTCTCTCCAGAAAAGCGTCGATTAATGCTTTCGGGGATGACTTCGCATCAGCCGCGTCCCTCGCCAACTTTAGGGCCTTTGCTTTCCAGTGCGATACCCGGCCGCTTACTATGACTCGGAGGGCTTCGTCGCCACCCACCGCTGGCGCCAGCAGTTCCCAAATTGGGCCTTCCCGCGGCACAAGGCAATCGTCGAGCGCTGCAATGTAGGGATTGGGGTCTTCATCTCCGAAGAGGTAAAGGCGCGCAGAGATGTCCACCCAGTTCTCCACGAAAGCCCTGACAAGTTTTCGCACGAGCCGGGGGCCAGCCTGCACGAGTTGATTTGCGAGGATTGCGTGTGCAGACCGTCGCTCTCGCTCGATGTCCTCCTCGATTCTCCTTCTGAGGGACACAAGAGCGTCGATCGCTGCTTTTGGATCGCTTTCCGCGAGTTGTTTGATCTGAAGCCGCTCGATGCGGTAAGGGCTTGGTTCCTCCGCAGGCTCTTTACGTGGCAAGCTCCCCGCCTCACTCCCGCCGAAGTTCAGAGCGGCCGCCAGGAGGCGGGAAGCCCTTTCGCCAGGGCTCAGGAGGCCAGGCTAGGCGGCCGCTCTTTTGAACAAGTATAAGGTCGAACCAGCGCGAGCTAATTTGTACCCGAACCGCTGTCGTCACCAACTTGTGTGCCGTCAGCAAAAATTACTGACGCCGGCATCCAAATCACCTTCATGTCTTTCAATTCGGTGGCGCGGAATTGTTGCTGAGGCGCCACGAACTGATTAAAGTCAATGGTTCCGTCCCACTTCGCTTGCGCGCCCGCTTTCAATGGATCTGTGATCGTCAGGCGGGTGCTATAAATATCTGTTCCGAATAGGTCCCGAAAAACCACGCTCCCTCTAAATGCGCGGATGTCCTTCGCCGACGTGTTTTCGTAGACGCACCGAATCGTGATGTAATCGCGAAACCTGCCGGCCGTGGCGTTTGACGGAAGAAAACCCTTCTCATAGACAGTTAAGTTCAGCGACTTCCGCAACTCAGCGGCGACCGCATCCTGCTTCGCCTTCGCTTCCTGTGCAAGGTGTTTCTGTCTGTCCGACTCTGTCTTTTCGGCTTCGCCGTCCTTCCGGGCCTCGCTGATCAGTTCGCCAACAGTTTTTCCAACGGGATTTTTTCCTGCTCCACCGAATGCCTTGCTCATTCCGCCACGGATCTGGTAGGCGATTAGCAAGCGCATTTCATCGACTGTCAGGCCCTTCATGTCCTTGATTTCCTCTAAGAAGGTGTCTTTGTTTTTCTCGGTGATACGAAAACTGTGGGGATCTTTCGCGCAAGCCTGCAGAAAGAGCAATGCGGACGCGATCAGAAAGGGTCGAACAACGGTCATGTTGAATGCCTCCTTCGTTCAGTGCGTCGCGATTTATCTATCGTCATAGCGAGACCTCTACATTAAAAAAGCCAGGTTGACGACAACAAAGCCACACAATTGTTAACCAAAGTACCATTTGAGTGCGACTGGATATCCCCTTGACTCAGCCGACCCCAACATGTAGATTTCAAGGATGGAGGACTATCCGCGCACCGTTGAGGAGTTCGAGAGCCGTTTCTGGAAAGAAGAAAACTGCCGGGCCTACCTTGTCAGCCTGCGATGGCCCGATGGTTTTCGATGCCCACGCTGTCAGGTGAGGAAAGCGATTGTGGTTCGTGACACGTTGTTCCAGTGCGGCGGCTGCCGACACCAGGTCTCGGCTACCGCAGGCACCATTTTCCAGGACACTCGCAAGCCGCTGGTCATGTGGTTTCGCGCGATGTGGTATGTGACAAGTCAAAAGAACGGGGCCAGCGCCCTGGGACTGCAGCGAGTTCTCGGCTTGGCCAGTTACGAGACGGCCTGGACGTGGCTACATAAACTGAGACGCGCGATGATTCGACCGGATCGGGATCGATTAAGCGGATGGGTAGAAGTGGACGAGACCATGGTGGGTGGATTAGAGGAGGGAGCTTGGGGAAGGCAAACCGCACGAAAGGCGTGGGTTGTGATCGCCGCCCAAGCCGACGGAGCCGGACTGGGCCGCATCAGGATGCGAATGGTAAAGGACTGCTCGGCAGCCAATCTCCACTCGTTCGTAGAGGATTGCGTTGAACCCGGAAGCGTGATCCACACAGACGCCTGGCAAGGTTACGCAGGCCTGGAGAAAGAAGGGCTATCAACGGGAGATCACCAGCTTGAGGAATCGAAGGAAAGAGGCTTCCAAGCTGATGCCTCGGGTCCATCGGGTCGTATCGCTGTTGAAGCGCTGGCTGCTCGGAACACACCAAGGCGGGGTGGCTTACTACTACCTGCCTTACTATCTAGATGAATTCACGTTTCGCTTCAATCGCCGGAAATCCAAGAGCCGAGGGAAGCTCTTCTTTCGGCTGGTGCAGCAGGCCGTGAATACGCCGCCGAACACCTATGAGTCGATGGTCAGAACCGTCACCAAGCCACCACTACATATAGGGGCAAGCTGAGTCAAGGGGATATCCAGTTGAGTGCGTTCGGGAAACCTGGACGATAAACTCAGGTGAAGAAGCTGAAAGTCATATTCTACGGCCGCGTGAGGCGGTGGCCATTCGGCGCTTTGTCCTTCGGGTTGGCGTTTATTGCGCCTCAAAGGCCTCACTCGGAAATTCAAACCGATACACGACCGACAATGCCGATAACAGGATTTGGGGCCTAGAGGCCTCCAGACTCATGCGAGCCAAACACACCTGGTTTAAGACATTTCGTAATCCAGGGGAGCTCGTTCACCTTGCCGCCTTTTTCGTGGAGCCGCACCCAGCCGCGTCGGTTCTGGATATAGTAATCCTCGACTTTCATCTGGATCACGGCGCCGACACGGGCGAATGTATACCCCATGAGCGCGATCAACGCGCGATCCCGCACGCCGATCAATTTCGCGGTGTCGATCGAATCTAACAGCGTCCGCATCTCTTCGGCGCTGAGCACGGATGTTTTCCCTTTCTTCACGCTGTGTTTCGGCCCGCGGACCGCGTGCGCGGGGTTCATCGGGATGACCTGCCCGGTCACCAACCAATCGAAGAGCATCCTTATCGCTGCGAGGTGCTGCCAACGGAAGCAACAACGCCTCCACGAACATGTACACTTCGAGCGCCACCAATGGAGGGTCACTAATCTTCAATGAATCGCTTCCGGCGCCCAGCAACAACTACGAGGTGCGTTATACGCTCGCCCTGAATGCTGCCGGCGGGAACTATATTGTTTACCTGCGGGCGACACCCAACGCGGAAGTGGCCACCAGCACAGGCACATTTTACGCCGTGGAGATGGCGAATCCGAACCTCTCGTTGGGATACTATTCAGCCACGCTCAACATCATAAAATGCGTGAATGGGAGTTCCTCCACCGTTCATTCCAATACTGTTTACCCCAGCAACGGCAGCGTTGTCCGGGTGGTCTTTACCGCCGCCAATGGGATTTACGTCTATATCAATAATGAGTACTGGAGCTCGTGGTCTGACAGCAGCCCGATCGCGAGTGGCCAGCCGGGCGTCGGAGTTTCGGGCGCGCCCTCGGGCAACGGGATGTCCACCATTGACATCGGCCACTTGGACACCATCGCTCCCTCCACCATCAATCCGCAAACGATAGGCTCCTCGGTGTGGGCGAATCACGTGGACCTTCAGTTTCCTGGTGCGGTGGACGACGCGAACGGAAGCGGTATCGCTTACTACCAATATTATCGGAACAACAACTGGCTAACCCTTTCGCCTGACCCGCTGTTGAACGACACCACCGTGTCAGCAGGCACCACGTACACCTACGAGGTGCAGGCGGTTGATTTTCACCAGAATTTTACCAGCACCTATTTCACTGTCGTCACTCCGCCGGCAGGCTCCATCGATCCGCGGGAGGTCGGTGTGCGGCCCACTGGAACGTACTGGGGAGGGGCGGGGGAGCAGATCGACCTGCGGTCCGGCAACCTAAACTTCACGACGCCTCTGTTAAAGGCCGTGGGGCGGGGCGGCACGGGTGTGGGCTTCGGCTTGGCCTACAACTCAGAAAACTGGCGCCAGGACCCCGGCGGGACGTGGCAGCTTGGGCGGGACCTGGGGTACGGTTACGGCTGGCGGTTGCAGGCCGGATCGCTGACCCCCGTTTACAGCACCTATTGGACATTGGATCACTACGCGTTTATTGACTCCACCGGTGCCGAATATTCGCTCAACGTGAACACCAACGGCGTGTGGAGCTCTCAGGAATCGATCTATGTCTACTACGACAGCAACGCAGGCAGATTGCATTTCCGCGACGGCAGCTTCTGGGTATTGGGGGCAATTTCAGCAGGTACTGAGCAGGATGCGGGCAGCATGTATCCGACGTTGATAGAGGACAGCAATGGCAATCAGATTATCCTGAACTACAAGAACGGAGTCGGCGTCACCCAGTCCAATTCGAGTTCGCGAATCAGCACCATTGAAGATGTCCGCGGCCAGGGCGCGGCCGATTATACGTTTAGCTACAACAGTGACGCCATTCCGCACCTGACCGGCATCACCAACAGCATTGGGACCGCCGAGAATTACACGCTGTCCTATAACACCATGACTTTGTGCGATGCGTTCGCCTGCACCGCGACATACGGTACCTGGACGTTCCTCGGAACTCTTACCGCGACGGCGGTGAACACGTCCACCGGCTTCCAGTACTGGACCAACAACAACGGCGCCGGGGATGGCGACATGACGCAGGTGACCTTCCCTTACGGCGGCCATATCCGATGGGCGGCGGGCACTTTCACTTACGACGGTAACGTGTCGCAGGGTGAGGTAAACAGCCGCTATCTCTCCATGTCGGCCGGGGCCACCGAGGGCTACTACAACATCCAATATTCGACGTATGCCGACTCATTCTTCCACACGTACACGGTCATTGACGATGCGGACGGGCTGGGAGAAAAAGCATGGACTTTTTCCAGCACCACCGGGCCGGGCTACGGGCTGATGAACAGCCTGGAAAGCCGCCCGAAGCACTGGTACTACCCCAACGTGGCCGGGTCGCTGAATGACGCCTACACTTGGACGGCGGACAGCGCCGGCAACCAGTACATCTCGGTCGACCTCACCACGGAAGACGATTACAATCCGACGTCGATCCAGAAGCAGACCAAGCAAACACTGGATCAATACGGCAACCTCACCCAGATGCAGGTGTACAATTACGGTAACCTGTCAACGCCGGCGCGTACCTACACGAATACCTACGTAAATACATCGGCCTACACGTCGCTCTACATCCTGAATCGGCTGCTGACCAGCTCTGTGACGGACGGCACCAACACCACCACGCTCGCGTCGAATACTTATGACTGCTGCACTCTCACCAGTGCGTCCGGCATGAGCGAGCACGACTCCGGCTACAGCACAACATTCTTGACGCGCGGCAACGTAACTACCAGCGTGACGCCGGCGGGAACCCGGACGCTGGCGTACGACATTGGCGGGAACTTGCTGACGCATAATAACAACGGCTTGATCACCACCGCCACGGTGACTAGCGCCACCAACTATGCGGCGCCATCGACCATCACTACCAACTTGCTTTCCTCCAGCATGAACTGGAGCAGTTTTCTCGGTCTGAGCTCGGCAACAGGGCCGAACGGCGACACCGGGTCCATTACTTACGACACCACGGCGCGGCCCCATACCACCACTTCACCGCTGGGCGCGGTGACCACGTACACATACAACGACAACGCCACCCCGCCCAACCAGATAGCCACCACCAATGGCCACTGGGTGCGAACCAACATGGACGGCTTCGGGCGACCCATCAATGCCTTGACTGGAAACGGGACCACCACCGTCTCTGAAGTCGATACGGTATACGTTTTCTGCGGCTGCTCGCCGCTGGGTAAAATGGGACAACAATCGGCGCCGTACGTTCCGGGCCAAGCGGTGTATTGGACTACGTACAGCTATGATGGACGGGGGCGGGCCACTCAAATGGAACTGCCCGATGGCAGCATCACCCATTACTCCTATTCCAGCAACACAGTCACGGTGAATGACCCGGCCGGGATAACCAAGACGTTCACGATGGACGCGTTCGGCAATCTTACGCAGGTGCAGGAGCCCGATCCGGCGCTCGGCACGGTTTCCACCAATTACACTTATGACATGCTGAGTCACCTGATCCAGGTGAGCATGCCGCGCGGGTCGAACACGCAGACCCGGACGTTCAACTACACCACGGGTAGCTCGGTTGGGATCAATCTGTTGAGCGCGACGAATCCGGAGAACGGGACTGTCACTTACACCTATAATTCGGACAGCACGCTGCATACCAAGACGGACGCGAAGAACCAGGTGTTCACTTACAGCTACGACAGTTACAAGCGGCTGACGCAGGTCCAGGTGGGGTCCACTGTGCTGCGCACCTTCATGTACGACAACAACACGCTGGACAGCACCTACTCCGGATCTTACACGCAGGGTCGTCTGGTTGCCGTGCAGAATCAGGCGTTCACTCCGCAGGGTTACCTGGCGGGCCAAGGCGGGAGCAACATTACCGTTCCAAGCTCCATGCAATTTGTGGAGATGTACGGCTACACGCAGGCGGGACTGACGTCGGGCAAGAGGCTGCAGGTGCAGGAGACATTGCACTATTACGTGAATGGCGTGGTGCAGAACCAGCCGCGGACGCTCAACCTGGACACGGCCTACACGTACGATACTGGAGGAGAAGGGAAGGTTTTGTCGGTGAGTTATCCCGAGACCTGGGCGTGGAGCAATTCAGGTAGCGACCTGGTGTCGACCGCTGGTCCCGCCTACACGTATTCTTTCGATGCGATGTACCGGCCGACGGGGTTGAAGGATCAGAACAGCAACACGATCGTCAACAATGTCAGCTACAACGCTGCCAATCAGTTGCTGACGTTCAACACCGAGACGCATACGTATAATAATCTGAATCAGATGACGCGGCTGACCATTACTGGAACAGCGCCGCTGGATATCAGCTACAATTTCCCGGCCGGCACGAACAACGGGAAAATCGCTTCGCAGACGGACAACCTGAGCGGAGAAACGGTGACGTATCAGTACGATTCGCTGAACCGGCTGATCACGGCGTCGAGTTCGCAATCGTGGGGCGAGACATATGGATTCGATGCATTTGGAAACCTGTTGTCGAAGACCGGGTCGGGCGGAGCGCCGTCGCTATCGCAGTCGGTGAATACGGCCACGAACCAGATTGTGGGGCAGAGTTACGATGCGAACGGGAATCAGTCGGGGACACCGTTAGTGGGGGTGACGGTGGGCTACGACGCGGAGAATCGAGTGGCGACCGCGAGCGGCGGAGTGCAATACGCGTACGATTCGCGAAACAAGCGGGTGTGGAGAAGCATTCTGTCGGGCGGGAACCTGGCGCAGCAAGTTTATGTTTACGGAGTGGACGGACAGAAGATTGGGACGTACACGTTCACGCTGGGGCAATACGGCGAGACCAATGTGGCGGAGATGACAAACAGCACGGTGCTGCTAGCGACGTTCTTCGGGCACAAGCGGGTCGGGACTTATGACCGGCTGGGCAGTGCGAAATATAATCAACAGAACGGGGCGGTGCAGTTGTTCTATCCGTATGGGGAAGATCGGGGAACGGTTGAGCCGAACGATGAGCTGAAGTTCGCGACGTACACGCGGGATGCGGCGTCGGGTTTGGATTATGCCGATCAGCGATATTATGCGAGTAATTTCGGTCGCATGATGACACCGGACCCTTACGAGGCCGGCGCCGGCCCCAAGGACCCGGGAAGTTGGAATCGTTACGCCTATACGCGCGGCGATCCGGTAAATAGGTTCGATGTCACGGGCTTGGATGACAGTGGTTTTGACTGCACATACGTTTGGGATCCGATCAACGGCTTCGTATTCGTGTGCGGCGACGTTACCGCTTTCCCTCCCCCGCTGCCGGGGGGTGGGTTCCCTGGTTCCACCCTTGACTCGCTCTTTATGTTACAGTTGCCGGGACTCTCGGGATACAACAAGAACGGGCTCTCGGTGGCGCGCACAGCGCTGCAGGGAATACTCAAGCTCAGCTTTAGTTCTGCCGCTTGCCAAAGTGACCTTTCCAAATTGTCCACCGCTGCATCCGCAGCTACAGGAAATACGGTCACGATTAATGCGAGTTCAATTGACGCCTGGGTGAACCAGATCCTGAGCTCTAACACCCTCTATGACGGTCCGACGAGCCCGACGACCTGGAACGTCGCTAGCTTTGGTTCGACCCACGCCTACGGCTCCAGCCCACCGTCATGGTGGACCGTCGGGGCGGAGTTTCAAACCAATTCCGGGATGTTCGCGCTTTCGCAGGCGAACGGGTCTGCAATTTGGATCGCTTCAGCTGCGTGGGCGGGTTTCAGCAACGCCTACGCAGAGGCGACGCTCATACATGAGATCATTCACAAATTTGGTCTTTCGGACGGGCAGATGGGTAACGCCCTTGGAGTCAGCGTTACTGGGCCAGGGGGCTCCACAACGCTTAGCGATGCGTTGAGCGTTTGTGTGCAATGAAAGGAAGAATCGTGCGCCGAGTTCTAGCGATTATGGGGTGTGCGGCGGTCGCGTCCTGCCAGACGGGGGACACCAAGGCGAAATTGAGAGACCCAGGTTCGGTCGAACAGGTGGAATTCTACGTTGGGGGCGCCTTCCGCCCAGCGGCTAGGTACCATGTGAAATCGTTCCACAAGGTTGGCGTCTCGCTTGAGCTTGCCCCGCGGTTCCATGGACTTGCGCTGCATGACAGCCTCGGGGCCGGCGAATATGCATATGTATTGGAGCCGGACGACACAGCGGCGTATCCGGCGTCAGATTACAGTCTGAGGGGGAGCGTCGACCTGTGGGGCCCGGACAACTGGATAACCTTACAGATGCCCGACGACCCGGTTGGTGGGGACGACGGCGAGGTTTTTGTGAGGGGGCGTGTCCAGCCGGCCCCTTCGGGGGGCGGCTCCCAGCCAGTTTGGGTTCGTCTTCAGAATGTTGTGGATGCATCGCAGTTCAGGCAGGCGAGGGTGGGCGCCGATGGGTCGTTCCAGATACTCGCGGGACGCCTAACCGGTAACTTCGTTGTGACAGTCTGCCGCGGGGATGACGTCTTGTACCTCGGTGCTGAACACTTCGTCCGTACGCATCCGGATTATCTTGATATCAAGTTGGCGCCGAAGAGGTGACCGGATCAGAACAACACGGTGGTGAACAATGTCAGCTACAACGCGGCAATTCAGCTATTGACGTTCAATACCGAGACGCGAACATACGACAACCTGAATCAAATGACGCGGCTGACCATCACCGGGTCGGCGCCGCTGGATATCAGCTACAACTTCACGGCGGGGCAGAATAACGGGAAGATCGCGTCGCAGACGGACAATCTGAGCGGGGAGACAGTGACCTATCAGTACGACTCGCTGAACCGGCTGATCACGGCGACGAGCTCGCAATCGTGGGGCGAGACTTACGGATTCGATGCGTTCGGAAATCTTTTGTCGAAAACCCCGACGGGCGGAGCGCCGGCGCTGTCGCAATCAGTGTATACGTCCAGTAACTACATCATGGGTCAGAATTACGATGCGAGCGGGAACCAGACTTCGAGCTCTGCGGAATCCGGGGCATGTGAATAAGCGTTCCGGGAAATAGTGAATACGGATTCCGGGAAATGCTGAAATCGGATTCCGGCGGGATGTGGAACGCAAAACGGCTCAGCCCGGAATCGGTATTCACATCACGGAGTAATTTTCTGAAGAAGCCTTAATCGAAGCAGGCGCCGCTGGACACTAGCGGGGCGAAGTCGATTCCACAGTGTGGAGGAAACTTCGTGGCCCAGGAGCGTGTGTCCATGCGAAAAATGAGAGAAGTTCTGCGTCTGCGGTTCGGTCTGGGGTTGCAGCAAAATCAGATCGCCCGCAGTTGTTCCCTCGGTCAAGCGACCGTTCACCGTTATTTACACAAAGCCGCCGCGGCCGGTTTGAGCTGGCCGCTGCCGGAGGATTTGGATGATCGACGGCTGGAGGAGTTGTTGTTTCCGGCTACGGCTGGGCGGCCCAGCCAGGCGATGCGATCCCTACCGGACTTCGCCGAGATCCGTCGCCAGTTGCAGACTCACAAGCACCTGACCCTGCAACTGATCTGGGAAGAATATCGCGAAACCCAACCCCAAGGCTACGGCTACAGCCGTTTCTGCGAGTTGTACGAGCGCTGGAGCCGCAATCAGGATGTGGTGTTACGCCAGGAGCACCGCGCCGGCGAGAAGATGTTCGTGGACTGGGCCGGCGACAGCATCCCGCTCCATGACCAGCGCACCGGCGAGATCACGCCGGCCTCGTTATTCGTCGCCGTTCTGGGCGCCAGCACGTACACCTTTGCGCGCGCCACGTTGAGTCAGGATCTGGGCAACTGGGTGGACTGCCACGTGGCGGCTTTCGAATACTGCCTAGGCACGCCGCGTCTGGTGGTTCCAGACAACCCCCGCACCGGGGTGGATCGCGCCTGCCGCTATGAGCCCGACCTGAATCGCACCTATCACGAGATGGCATTGCATTACGGCGTCGCCGTTATGCCAGCGCGTCCCAGAAAACCTAGGGACAAGGCCAAGGTAGAGAATGCGGTTTTGTTAGCTGAGCGCTGGATTATCGCCGCTCTGCGTCATCACAAGTTTCATGCGTTAGCGGAGCTGAATGAAGCTATCTCCCCGTTACTGGAGAAACTCAACCATCGCCCCTTCCGCAAGCGCGAAGGATCGCGCGCCAGCTTGTTCGCCGAACTGGACCGGCCGGCACTGCAGCCGTTGCCTTCGGAACGCTACACCCTGGCTTACTGGAAAACGGTTCGCGCCTCCATCGATTACCACGTCGAGGTGGACCGTCATTATTACAGCGTCCCCTACCAACTGGCCGGCCAGAAACTGGAGGCCCGCTCGACCGCCACCACCGTGGAGATCCTCCATGGCGGAAAACGAGTCGCCTCGCACCTGCGCAGCAACGCCGCTTATCGACATACCACTGTCCACGGTCACATGCCCAAAAGCCACCAGGCGCATCTGGAATGGACTCCCTCGCGGTTGATCCATTGGGCCGAAGGTGTCGGCGTGGCCACCGCTGAACTCGTCCGCACCATCCTGGAACGCAAACCGCATCCCGAGATGGGTTATCGCGCCTGTCTGGGAATCCTGAGTCTGGAAAAAATGTACTCCAAACCAAGACTGGAAGCCGCCAGCCAGCGCGCCGTGCAGCTTCAGGCCTTCTCCTATCAGAGTGTGAAGTCGATTCTGAAGCGCTCGCTCGACCGTCAACTCGTGTTCGATCCAGAGGCCGTTCCTCCCGGCCCTCGACATGAAAACTTGCGCGGGCCGCTGTATTACGATCCGCCCACCAAGCTGGTGCAGTAGCGCGTGCGTTCACAAATCTCAAAAAGGAACCCTACATGTTAAACCAACAAACCATCGAGAAACTTCACAGCATGAAACTGCACGGACTCGCCGACGCCTTCCGCGCTCAACTGGAAACCACCGAAGCCAGCCAGCTCAGCTTCGAAGAACGCTTCGCACTCCTGGTCGATCAACAGTGGCTGTGGAAAGAGAATCGGGCGCTGGCACGCCGCCTGCGAGCCGCTCACTTGAAAGAGCGGGGCGTGATCGAGGATGTCGATTACCAACACCCTCGCGGCCTGGATCGGAAGTTAGTGCGCACCCTCTGTTCCAGCGATTGGGTGCGTCAGCATCAAAGCATCCTCCTGCTCGGACCCACCGGCATCGGCAAAAGTTGGTTGGCTTGTGCGCTGGCGCAGAAAGCCTGCCGCGATGGCTTTTCGGTGTTGCACAAGCGGACCTCGGAACTGTTTCGCGAGTTGGCCGTGGCGCACGCCGATGGAAGCATCGGCCGATTCCTGATCCGGCTCTCCCGCATCGACATCCTGCTGCTGGACGACTTCGCCATGGCCCCTTTGAAAGATGCCGAACGCCGCGACTTCCTGGAGATCTGCGATGATCGCTACCAGCGCCGCTCCCTGATCCTCACCTCGCAGATGCCAGTGGCGCATTGGCACGAGCAGATCGGCGATCCCAGCATCGCCGACAGCATCCTGGATCGCCTGATTCACAACGCCTATCGAATCGAGTTGAAGGGCGAATCTATGCGAAAGAAACGCCGCAAGCCCGGCGAAGAGGAATCACAATGATTCTCGGCATGCGACAGCTCCCGACCAACCCCCTTTCCCTTCTATGCCATTTTCCAGAACGGTCCTCGCCGTCCAGGGTTCGCTACGCCGCGCAAAATCAGCGCGCCCTGGACCGCTCCGGGCCGTTCCGAAAACTCTCCTCGAAGAAGGGAAAGGGGGGCACTGCAAAGGCAAACTCTCTCTCCGCTAGTAGCAGGGTGCCGCCTCCCGTTGGTCGGCCCCGACCCAAAATCCGCGCTCCCCCCTTGACCATGTGAATAACCTTCAGGCATGATTGCAAGTGCCAGTGTCGCTCGCTTCGACGGCTTATTCAGATCGTCGGAACGCTCTATTCACATCGCCGGAATACGCAGAGCTCGGCGGGAACGCTGCGCTACGACGCGGAGAACCGAATTGTGACTGTGGCATCGGCGGGAGCGCAATACGCCTACGATTCGCGGAACAAGCGGGTGTGGCGGAGCATTCTGTCCGGCGGGAACCTGGCGCAGCAGGTGTATGTTTACGGAGTGGACGGCCAGAAGATTGGGACGTACACGTTCACGCTGGCGCAATACGGCGAGGCCAATACGCCGGAGATGACCAACAGCACGGTGCTGCTGGCGCAATTCTTCGGGCGGAAACGGGTGGGAGTTTTCGACCGGCTGGGCAGTGCGAAATACAATCAATCGAACAACGCGGCGCAGTCGTTTTATCCGTATGGAGAAGATCGGGGAACGGTAGAGCCGAACGATGAGCTAAAGTTCGCGACGTACACGCGGGATGCGGCGACGGGGTTGGATTATGCGGATCAGCGATATTATGCGAATAATTTTGGGCGGTTCACGTCGGTTGACCACTACGCAGCCAGCGAAGGCCCGGGCGATCCCAGCAGCTGGAATCGTTACAGCTACACGCGCGGCGACCCAATCAATCGATTCGATGAGGCCGGAATGTGTGATCAGAGCGCCGATACGGACACGAGTGTAACGGTGTGCGGGGGAGAGGACGACGGCAGCATCGACCCGTTGCTGTTCCAAGAGCTGTATGGAGGGAACGGTCAGAATGGTACACATCACTACGTGGGCCGCGTCGGCCAGGCTTTCCCCGGCAGCCCGATGAACAAACTCGAGGCCGCGTTAAGCTCGGGTAACGACCTATTGCAGAATCGACTTACCCATCCGAGCGCGCCTTGCCAGGGCGACCTTGATGCTCTTTCCAAGGTAGGGGTGAGCGTTGTCGGGATAATGGGAGCGGCTAATTTGGACGAATGGAACGACGCTAAGGGGGACAACCAGCTGGCAATAGGGCTATTTGTCCCAGGGAGCGCCGACTACAACAACCAGCTACTGCACGGGCCCAACGAGACCATTAGCCAGTACGTTTCTGGTTCGACAGCCGCAGCCACTGCCCTGCCCGGCTCCGCCTTGTGGGGAAACATCTACCTCAACCCCACCGCGTTCAAGAACCTTCCCATATCGGATGCGGCCGGACTTCTTATGCACGAAGTCCTTCACACACTTGGGCTCATCGACCCACAAATACAAACAGCGCTGTGGGGAGCCGGCAGTCCCCAAGTGGGCGCAGCGAGCGTTAACATAACGGACAAGCTCGCGACGGATTGTTTCCTATGTAATGTGCCCGCCCCCGTTATGTGGCCAGCTACTCAGGATACGGCTGATTCAAGGTGACCGCGCGTCTTTCGGCCACATAACGTTACAGTGACTGAAGCCAATGCAGCAGAGAGTCATCGGTCTGCCAAAGCGGTTTCCGCGGAATCCTCTCGTCTGCGGCGCACGGCACTGTGCACTTTTCCAAAGCGGCCTGCTTGGTACGGAGAGTAATCTCAGCGTACCGATTAGTGGTCTCCAAACTTGCGTGGCCTAGCCATGCGCGTATGACGTTCACCTCGACACCCGCTTCGAGAAGATGCACGGCGGTGGTGTGTCGCCACACATGAGGTGAGACCCTCCTGGGCTGGCCATCCGATCCTTTCTTAACGACGTGCGTAGTGTACCGGCGGATGATCTTGTAGATTCCGAACCGGGTCAAAGCTGCATCCCTTACGCCGATGAAGACCGGCCGATCTGGTGGGCTTCCTTGCCCTTGCTCGGATAACAATCTCTTGAGCAGGGCGGACGTTTCCGCCCAGAGCGGGCAGACCCGCCACCTGTCCCCTTTTCCATGTAGATGCACGCGCGGAGTCGGATCGAAGTGAACATCGCTTGCACGGAGGTCCGCAGCTTCCTGTACACGGGCTCCCGTGTTGTAAAGGAACACCAGCAGAGCCCGGTCACGCAAAGCACATCGTCCATCCGCAGGCAGCGCGGCCAGCGTGCCTTCGATCTCATCACGTTCAAGGAAGATGGTTTCCGGTGGCTGAGCTCTTTTTCTTGGGATAGCGGCAACTTTCTGCGCTTGCTCAAGCCTCTCCGGGAATCGCCGGCCGATGTATTCGAAGAACGTGCGGAGCGACGCCAATCGCTGGTTGCGGGACTGGGCCGCATTGCTCCGGCTCTCTTCGAGGGAGTTCAAGAACCGGCACACGACATCGGCATGAAGATCGTCGAGGCCCAGCTGGGTGACCTTCTTCTTCCCAGTTGCCGCAGCAAACTGCAACAGCAATCGCATCGCATCCGCGTAGCTCTTGACCGAGTTCGGCCGCAATCCCCTCTGCAGCTTCAGGTAGTCGTTAAAGAACGATGCCAGGATCGCACCGAGCAGAGGTGCGCTCATCGTACAGACTCCTTCCGGCTATTCGCCGCAAAATGCGCGAAGCGGTCACTGGCGCATTCCAGCAGCTCTGTCGTGATGGTCAAGTAAACGGCAGTCGAGGAAGGACTGACGTGGCCCAAGAATGTGGAAAGATCCAACAAACGCGCCATCGGATCGACGCCTGACCGGTACCAACGCAACAGAGTTCCAACCGCGAACGAATGACGGAGACAATGCAAGTGTGGCGGCGCCACGCCGGAGGGGATTGTCAATTGCAGCGCGGGCAGTAGTTTGTGGAATGCCCAGCTAATCGTGTTGGTGCCAACTGGTGTGCGCCTTCGCTTGTTAAAGGAGAACATCGGGGAATCGGGCGGGATTGGCCCGAACCGTGACTCTTCACGATCCAGGAAACCCGTGATCGCGCGAGCCATCTTTGGTCCGAATGGCACTAGGCGGTCCTTTCCAAACTTCGTCTGGCGAATGATCAGAAGCTGGTTATCAAGATCGATGTCCTTGCGACACAACCTCGACACCTCCCCGACGCGGAGCCCCAAACCGTACAACAGCGCGAAGATCATCTTGTAAGTCTCTCCGCGCGTCTGCGCTCGCGGATTGCTGGGCAGTTGCTCAGCAACTTCGAGGAGACGGCGCGCCTGGTCGGGGTTGAAGAGGAATGGCCGCCGAGGTGGGGTGACGCGCCGGGTTTCACATCGTAACGGCGACTCAGGCAGTATTTCGTGAACCACCATCCAATCGAACAGTCCACGAATCGCACCGATGAGCCCGTTGTAACTGCGCGGAGATCGACGCGAGCGGGAGGCTACGAACGCGTCGATGTGTGCCGCGGTGATCTGACTAAGTTCCACGACGCCTTGAGAAAGCAAGTAGGCATCGAGCAGACGAAGCATTAGCTCCACCGTTGCTAACTGTTTGCCTAACGAACGTTTGTGTGCGAGGTACAGATGGATGTTATCCGCCATCGGGCCTTCTGTTGCGCTCTTCACAGGACCTCCTCGCCGTCGCCAAGTGCGACCTCACGAAGTGCCTCTACGTTCACCTTGGCGTAAATCTTGGTGGCATCCGGCGTTCGGTGCCCGACGAAATCCCCGATTGTCTTGAGTGAAAAGCCGGAATCGACAAGGCGTTGAACACAAGTATGTCTCAGCGTGTGCGAGCCTGGCCTGGGTACGTTGATCCCGGCTCTTTGGAGGTACCATTTTGCACGCAGCGAAACGGCCACTCGCGAGAGTGGCGTATAGGGCGCATAAGCTCGAAAGAAAACCGCCCGCTCGGTTGTTACGGGTCGCCCTTGTTTCAGGTAGTCGAGCAGGGCCTCGCCCACTGGCGGCGCCAAAGGATACACGGTCGAATGTCCTGCTTTGCGTCCGCGAATGTAGAGGTGGTCACGTTTCCAGTCGATGTCGTCCAGGGTCAACGCACCGACCTCGCGAGCGCGCAACCCATACGTTACCAGCAGTAGGAGAATCGCATAGTCGCGCTTGCCAACCGCACTCCGCCGGTCCACCTTCTGTAGCATCTGTTCCACTTCGCTCCAGGTGATCGAGCGAGGCAAGTTCGAGAAACTATATCGCCGGGGTGATTCGATGGCCTTGCCCAGGTCGCGCGTCATGAGGCCCACGCGATAGAGGTAGCGAAAGAATACTTTGAGTATGCTGCACAAACTCTGCACCGATCGCTTGTCGATGGTCGCGCCGCTGTCGGTGATAAAAGCACTGACAGTCGTTAGCTGAAGATCGGGTAGTAGTGGCCGCCCGATTCTGTGCAGATAATCCTGAAGCCGCTGAAGGTAATGCCGGTATTGAATGATGGTGGCCTCCCGAAGACCGCGTTCCTGCCGCAGAAACTCGAAGAAGCCAGGAACCGCGACAGCAAATGGATCTGGCAATCCGGACTTGCTCGGCTG
>CAWFEK010000005.1:0-985187 GCA_963814795.1 Bryobacterales bacterium
CTCGGATCTGGTCCCGGTCGCGAATCGCCCAGGCTCGTATCCACGAGAGTTTCGATTTCCGACCCGTCCAGGTTTGCTCCATCACCCGCATGCCTTCCCGGTCCGACCAGTAAAGCTTGCCGCTCCTCTTCTCCAGCTGGAGCTGCTTCGGCGTGAACGTGCCGCCAGGCGGAACGATGGTGATCATGTTCTTGCCATTGAGATCCGACCGCATGATCGAGCCATCGTTCCTCTCGGGATCACCCATGTTGGTCCAGTAAATGTGCCCAGCGGCGACATCGAGCACCAGGCCATCGGGCAACCTCCGGCCTTCGTTGATGATCGTCTTCAAATCGGAGCCATCAGGGTTTGCGGACAGTATGCGGCCGGAGCTGAGGTCCAGGAAGAAGAGCCTACCCGACGTGGGTGCCTTTTTCTCTTCTGCGTCTATCGGTGTTGAACTTATCGCGCTCATATATAGAATCTCCTCGCTAACGTGTCTATGTGGTCTCGAATGAAAAATCCAGGTCGACCCGGCAGACGACTGCTCAGGAATGCTGTCGATTCACAGACGAGAGGATCAGGACTTTGGCCGCTACGCCGTCACCAACGTTGCTTCAGATCCGTATTCCAGATCGGCTTCGTTGTTTTTGCCCAAGAGGCGAAGAGCGGCAGCCGCGACGTGATCCGCCGTGAAGCCCAGATGAGCAAGGACCTCCTGGCCAGGCGCCGACGCCCCAAAGCGCTCCACACCAATGACCGTACCCTCGTCGCCCGCCCAGCGATGCCATCCTATCGGTGAGGCGGCCTCCACCGTGACGCGTTTCTTGATGCCTCGCGGAAGGACGCTTTCACGGTAAGAGCCATCCTGGGCCTCGAACAGGCTCCAACTCGGCATACTGACTACGCGTGCCTTTACTCCGAAATTCTTCAGCTTCTCCCGCGCCTGCACACAGAGACTGACTTCGGAGCCGGTGCCGATGAGGATCACATCCGGAGAACCGCCTTCGACGTCCGCGAGCACATAGGCGCCGCGTGCGACACCGGGGTCTTTCGCCCCGCTGCGGTCAAGATGTGCGACGGTCTGCCGCGTCAGCACTAACAGCGTCGGACCGTCATGTTGAACTGCAAAAGCCCACGCCTCCGCGGTTTCGTTCGGATCAGCAGGACGGATGACCGTAAGCCCTGGAACTGCGCGCAAGCCGGCGAGGTGCTCGATTGGCTGGTGAGTCGGGCCATCCTCTCCCGAGTCCGATGCTGTCGTGCGTAAACACGTAGATCGCTTTGAGATGACTCAAGGCCCCCAGGCGGATGGCAGGCTTCATGTAGTCGGAAAAGGTGAAAAACGTCGCGCTGAAGGGAAGCACACCGCCGTGTGCGGCCATTCCATTCACAGCGGCTCCCATAGCGTGCTCGCGAACACCGAAAGCAATGTTCCGCCCGGCATAGCTCCACTCCCCGCCGACCGCGCCCAGCGTTCCCGGCCCCGACACTTCAGGCGATTGGAAATCTCCCAGACCCTTAAGGGCCGTCCTGGTCGACGGGTTCAGGTCCGCCGATCCGCCGATCAGGTTGGGGATGTGTTTGGCCAGAGCATTCATCGCTTCGCCGGCTGCGGCGCGAGTTGCGATCGGTTTATCGGTGGGCTTCCATTTGGGGAGATCGGCGTCCCAGTTTTGCGGGAGCTTGTCGCTAACGATGCTCTCGAACTCGGCGGCTTCCTTTGGAAACGCTTGCTTGTATGCATCGAACTTCTTCCGCCACTCGTCCTCCATTTGCGCGCCATGAGGAATCGCCTGACGGAAATATTCCACCGAGTCCTGGGGCAGGTAGAACTTCTCCATGCTTGGCCACCCCAGGGCTTTCTTGGTGGCTAGTAATTCGTCTTCTCCCAGCGGGTCCCCATGCGCGGTGAAGTTGTCTTGCTTATGAGGGCTGCCATAGCCGATGTGAGTCCGCGCCAGGATTAAGGATGGCCTTTGATCCTCGGCCTGGGCTTCGCGAATTGCGCGCGCCACGTCTTGGGTGTCATTGCCATCCGGAACCACGCGAGTGTGCCAGCCAGACGCTTCGAAGCGCTTTGCCACGTTCTCGGTAAAATCGATTTCGGTGGCGCCGGCGAGGGAAATGTGATTCTGGTCGTACAGATAAATGAGTTTCCCCAGGTGCAGATGTCCGGCCAATGAGGCCGCTTCCTGACTGATGCCTTCCATCAGATCGCCATCGCCGCAGATCGCGTACGTATAGTGATCGACGATCTTGTGTCCAGGCCGGTTATAGCGCGCCGCGAGCCACGCCTCGGCAATCGCCAAGCCCACGCCGTTGGCGAATCCTTGCCCAAGTGGTCCCGTGGTGACCTCGACGCCGGGCGTTAGACCACGCTCAGGGTGACCTGCCGCTTTGCTCCCCCATTTTCTGAAATGTTTGATCTCTTCAAGGGGCAGGTCGTAACCAGACAGGTACAGCAGGCTGTATAACAGCATCGACCCATGTCCCGCGGACAATACGAAACGATCGCGGTCGAACCACTGCGGGTTCCGAGGATTATGCTTGAGAAACTGCGTCCAAAGAGTGTAGGCCATAGCAGCAGCGCCCATCGGCATGCCGGGATGACCGGCGTTCGCGTTCTGGACGGCGTCGGCCGACAGCATTCGGATCGTGTTGATACATAGGTCTTGCAGTTCTCTATTCAGCTTCGAATTCATATCTGCCTCCACTGACCGCCGTCACGCACCAACGGCGCGGAATGCTCGGCATCGCCGCATGCGAACCGACATCGATGAAGACCTTGTCGCCGGTCAGCCGCCGCGGGTCGCCGTCGATTCAGGTAGCCTGCCCCGTGCCACGTTGGATCAGCGCTCGCATGGCGCGTGCGCCGATCCCTCTCAGACCGCTCAGGCGCGCAGTGATCTGAAGCCCGCGCGAACTTCTTTCGAAAAGAGCTTCGGCTGTTCCCAGGCCGCATAGTGTCCGCCTTTGTCGAGCTCGTTGAAATAGATGAGCTTGTGATACGCCCGCTCTGTCCAACTGCGCGGGGCTTGGTAGTTTTCACCAGGAAAGACGCTCACGGCGGCAGGGACTGAGACGTTAGCGGCGTTGTAAAGGCTGAAGTGCAGTTCCCAATAGAAGCGAGCCGCGGAAATCGCCGTATTCGTCAACCAGTAGAGCGTGAAGTCGTCGAGTACATCGTCTCGTGTCAGGTCGCCTGCGGGGTATCCATTGATGGTATGCCCGAGCACGGCCGAGGTCATCGCCGCCGCCGGTTGGTCATAACCATCGCCGTGGTCAAACATCCAGGCGGCGAGGCCGACCGGCGAATCCGCCAATCCATACAATGCCTGCGGGCGCGTTGCCATCATCTGTGCGTAGGCGCGTCGCTTCGCAAACAGTACCGTGAGCTGCTTGTAAGCGCGGCTTTCGTCGGCGGAGAGACCGGATGGCGGTGGGTCGCCGGCCTGAAGCGATTTCGCGATGTCAGATGGAATTGTTCCCGGAAAGTTGGTGTGAATGGCCAGCAACTCCGGAGGCGCCTGTTTGGCCATCGCCGTGCAAACGCCCGCACCCAGGTCGCCGCCTTGTGCCACGAATTGCGTGTAACCGAGGCGCTGCATCAACACGACCCAAGCGCGCGCGGTGCGCTCGGCACCCCAGCCGGCAGTCGTCGGCCTTGCTGAAAACCCGAACCCCGGTAGCGACGGAATCACCAGATGGAAGGCGTCCGATGCGCTCCCGCCATGTGCCGTAGGATTGGTAAGTGGATCGATAATCTTTAGCTGCTCGATGACTGAGCCGGGCCATCCGTGCGTGACGATCAGCGGCAACGCATTTTCATGTTTCGAACGAACATGAATGAAATGAATGTCGAGCCCATCGATCTCGGTGATGAACTGCGGCAGGGCGTTCAGTTTCGCCTCGATCTTGCGCCAATCGTAGTCTGTCGCCCAATAGCGGGCAAGTTCCTGAATTGTCGCAAGCGGCACACCTTGCGATTCATCCGTGACCGTTTCCCGATCAGGCCACCTTGTCGAGTTGATGCGCCTGCGCAATTCGGTAAGTTCCGCTTCTGGAACATTCACCTGAAACGGACGAAGAGTCGTCTTGTCGGCTGCTCGTGTAGCACTGGTTTGGGCCATGGTGTTCTCCTTTTGAGCAGTATTGGATTGCGAATCTGCAAATGCCTCGCCGATCGTTGCTGGTCTGAACGCGGCTGCCAGGCCCAACATCGAGCTCGCTTTGAGAAAGCAACGGCGCGATCTGTCGTCTGGTTCTTTCATCGGGTGCTCCTTTCTTTCATGGTGTTTCTTCTTGCAGTGGTGGTGTGTTTCGCCCGCAGGATTCCGGGCGGCTCCCCGCCCTTCAGAAATGCGCTGGATTCGCCTCACTCTTCGGGTCCCACCCCTTCATTTCATTGAGTTCCTCGGGCGTGATCTGAGGCAAGTGCCGGATGAACAAAACCAGGCGCCAGGTTTGCGCGACGGTGTGCGTTCCGTGGAAGGCTGGCATGCCGCTCAAGCGAACTCCATTTTCAATTGTGTAGTAGAGTTCGCCATCGCTCTTGTTCTGCGTCCCGGCTGCGCGCAAGTCGGGTGGTTTCGGATAGAGGCCCTTGCCGAATACCGTCTGGCCCCCTCCGTCATTCGAATGGCACGGGGAGCAATGATAGGAGAAATGTTCCATGCCTCCCCGAATGTTCTCCGTTGAAGGCACGATGGGATTGCGAAGTTGGCGAGAAGCTGATGGCACGGCTATTTTGCGTGCCGTTGTGGCCGCGAACTCCTCAATCGCTGACGGTGTCGCCAGTGCGCTGAAGCCTCGTCGCACAAGAATCGACCCGTATCCCACGGCTGCTACCGCAAGCGCAATCAGAATCAGCGAAGCTACTTTCCAGGGTTTCATGTCTACCTCTTTCTGTGCCGAGCCGGCACGAATTACCAGGACTTGAAATTCTGCTCAATGACGAGCGACTCGCTGCGACTCAAAAATCCTAATGGGGAGCTGGCGGACGTCGGCCCCGCGTTCAGAGATCCAGGGCGACGATCAGTCGGCGTGCTTCTTCGTGTCATCACCGTCCGCCCGCCCGAACGCAGGGAGGTACCGGCCGAAGTTCAATTCGAAGTCGCTGGGAACGCCGTAACCGATACCGCGTAGCTTGGGACGGCGCGCCTGCGCATCTGGCAAGGCCAGCATCGGGAAGATCATCTCGTTGCTCGACTGAAGCTCGGCAGCCGTCGGCATCCCGAAGCGATTGACCTGGGCCTTCGCCGCGCCTAGCGTTTCACGCTCGAAGGATGCCAGGCGCCGGACCAGCGTATCGACAAACGCGTCGAGGGCGGAATCGTCCAGCGTGCGGTTCACCCAGCCATAGCGCTCGGCGATATCAGCGTCGAAATCGTTGGCGCTGAGCACGAACTCAAGTGCGCGCGAACGGCCCAGCAAGCGCGGTAGCCATTCCAGCGCTCCGCCGCCCGGGATCAATCCCACGCCGACTTCGGGGTTGCCGAAGAGCGCGTTTTGCCGGCTGGCGAAGCGCATGTCGCAGGCCAGCACGAACTCGTTCCCGATTCCGCGCGTGCGGCCGCGAACCTTGGCGATGCTCACCACTGGCGCGGACGCGAGGCGCAGGACAAACTCGCGCCAAAGACCCAGCACCTCTGGCCGCTCCGCCGCCTTGGCGACGTCGAGATGAGCGACGAAAAAATCTGGATTCGCCGATTGGAACACTACGACCTTCAGGGACGGGTCCGCCTCGATGTCGGTCATCAGCGCCCCCAATTCGACGATCGTTGCCGGAACAAATATGTTGATCGGCGGGTTGCTGAAGGTGATCGTCCACAGGCCCGGATAGGTGCGGTCGATGTTGAACTGCGAATGGTCAGGCATGGCGTATTTTCTCCTCTCTTCTAAGGAAGTCGCGCAAAACGGGGTGCGACGCGGCACGACTTACCAGGACTTGAAATTCCGTTCAATGATGAGCGACTAGCTGCACTCAAGAAGCCTAATGGGGAGCTGGCTGACTGTCGAACGTCAGTGCCGAGTTCAGAAATCCAGGGCGACGATCAGGCGGGCTGCGTATCCGTGTGATCGACGTCCGCCCGCCCGAACGCAGGGAGGTACCGGCCGAAGTTCAATTCGAAGTCGCTCGGAATACCATAACCGAGACCACGCTGCTTGGGACCGCGCGCCTGCGCATCTGGCAAGGCCAGCATTGGGAAGATCATCTCGTTACTCGACTGGAGTTCCGCAGCCGTCGGCATCCCGAACCGATTGATCTGGGCCTTCGCCGCGCCTAGCGTTTCACGCTCGAATGAGGCGAGACGCCGGACCAGCGTATCGACAAACGCGTCGAGGTCGCTATCGTCCAGCGTGCGGTTCACCCAGCCATAGGCCTCGGCGATGTCAGCATTAAAATCGTCGGCGCTGAGCACGAACTCAAGTGCGCGCGAACGGCCCACCAAGCGCGGTAGCCATTCCAGCGCCCCCCCGCCCGGGACCAGTCCGACGCCCACCTCGGGTTGGCCGAACAGGGCGTTTTGCCGGCTGGCGAAGCGCATGTCGCAGGCCAGCAAAAACTCGTTGCCGATCCCGCGCGTGCGCCCGCGAATCTTGGCGATGCTCACCACTGCCGAGGACGCGAGGCGAAGGACAAACTCGCGCCAAAGGCCCAGCGCCTCTGGCCGTTCAGCTGCCTTGAATACATCGAGATGGGCGATGAAAAAATCGGGATTCGCCGACTGGAACACGACGACCTTCACGGACGGGTCCGCCTCGAGGTCGGTCATTAGCGCTCCCAATTCGACGATCGTTGCTGGAACAAATAGATTGATCGGCGGGTTGCTGAAGGTGATCGTCCACAGGCCCGCATAGGTACGGTCGATGTTGAACTGCGAAGTGTTAGGCATGGCGTATTTTCTCCTCTCTTCCAAGAAATTCGCGCAAAACGGAATGCCCCGCGAAACAGTCGCTGACTGGTTCGGTGGTTCGCGCCGCACCCTTTGCGCTTGTGAAGAACCCTACCGCAGCGATCTGAAGCCGGCGCGAACCTCCTCTGAAAAGAGCTTCGGCTGCTCCCAGGCCGCAAAGTGCCCACCCTTGGGGAGCTTGTTGTAATGGATCAGTTTGGGATACGCCCGCTCCGCCCAACTGCGCGGGCACAGATCGATCTCGTCCGGAAAGGAGCTCACGGCAACCGGGATGGAAACGCCTTTGACACTGAAGTACCCGAGTTTGTTTTCCCAGTAGAGGCGGGCTCCGGAAATCCCCGTGTTCGTCAACCAGGCGATCGTGACGTTATCGAGAATGTCGTCACGCGTGAGGCCTTCAGATTCTCCCTGAAAGACACGTGAGATCAGCGCGTAGCTCCACGCATCATGGTCCAGAAAATAGGCGGCCAGGCCGACGGGGGAATCCGCAATTCCGTACAACGTCTGCGGGCGCAACCCCATCTGGTAGCCGTAGGCGACGCCTTTGCTGTAGACGAATTGCAGCCGCTCGAAAGCGAGCTTTTCCTCAGGTGAGAGACCGTCTGGCATTGGCGCACCGGTAGATGCCGCCTTGTCAATTTCGGCCGGAACCGCGCCTGGCATGTTGATGTGAATGCCGAGCAGTTCGGGAGGCGCCTGCACGCCCATTTGTTCGGTGATGATCGCACCCCAATCGCCGCCTTGCGCCACAAATTTCGTGTATCCGAGTCGCTTCATCAGCACGGTCCAGGCGCGACGCAATGTGGGCGGGGTCCCAGCCAGTGGTGGTCGGCTTGCCGGAAAAACCGTAGCCCGGCATCGACGGAATCACGACATCGAACGCGTCGGATGCATTTCCGCCGTGCGCGGTTGGATTGGTCAGCGGATCGATGATCTTCAACTGTTCGGTGATCGAGCCGGGCCATCCGTGCGTAACGATCAGCGGCAACGCATTCTCGTGCTTTGAGCGGACGTGAATGAAATGAATGTCCAGTCCGTCAATCTCGGTGATGAACTGCGGCAGGGCGTTCAGTTTCGCTTCGATCTTGCGCCAGTCATACTCCGAGGCCCAATAGCGCGCCAGCGCTTGCATCGTGGCGAGCTGCACGCCTTGGGTTGCATCTGGAACCGTCTCTCGCTCAGGAAACTTGGTTGCATTGATGCGCCGGCGCAATTCGGTGAGTTGGTCCTCCGGAACATGCACCTGAAACGGACGAATTGCGGTGTTATCAGGTGCTTGCTTGCTGCCTCGTTCTGCAACAGCGGTTTGGGTCATATGGTCTCACTCCTTTAATGGTGATTTGAACCTTCGATCAACACCTACGACTGCATGCAATGCGCCAGCCCGGCTTCTAGCGTTATGCGATTGACGCCAAAGCGTTTGTGGGCTTTCGATGTCTGAGGTGTCGACGATATGTCGAAGTTTGGGCTCGATTGGGCGGTCGGGCTGCAAAGTGACGTTTGGGCGTCACAGGATCGCGTAACGATTTGCCGAATGGAACAGGACCCGCACCCAGTCCTACGAAGGATCTTTCAAGCAGGCGGCCGGGAACGCAGAGACATGATTCGAAATAGCGCCCGGTGCAATAGATACGAAGTTGGGGGCCCCGCCAGAAACGCGACGTACCTTGGAATCATCAGCCCTACTTACTGTACCCGCGCAGAGCCGCTCGGTCGGACCAAGTTCAGAGCAGCCGTCAACACTGCAAGCCCGGCTACTCAATGCCCGCGCCGATCAATGACTGCCGCCGCTGGTAATCCGCCCGGCTGCAGCAACCCCGTTCCCAGCGGATGTCTCGCCGTTCAGATTGATCCTCTGATGCAAAACGGAACAGATGATGTGCTGGCGCCGGCGAACCAATCACGTCATGTCGGGACGCCGCTGGGTGCCTATGTGCCGGGATTGCCCGTTTTCACCTGGCGGGATGCCGCTCAAAACACGAGCTTCAAAGCGAGTTGCGCGGAGCGCGGTCCGCCGATTTGATAGAGGGGATTGAGGCCGCCACTCTGGCCACCGCTTCCGAGCGATGCTCCCAGCATCTGCGTCGATTGACCAAATTGTGGAGAACTAAGATAGTTGATCGGGATTCCGAAATTGGGGTGATTGAAGATGTTGAAAAGATCGGCTCTCGCCTGAAGAGCAAGCCGCTCCCGGATTTTGAACTGCCTCCGCAGCGTCAAGTCGACGTTTGTGGCACCGAATCCGCGCAGGGCATTGCGTCCCAGATCTCCTTGCACTGCTGCAGTGGGTATCGTGAATGCCGCTGGATTGATTTCCTTTCCGCCGGCTACGTTCGGATCGGCAACCCAGAGCGGGACTCCGGAAACCAGATTCGGACGCACGGCGCCCATGGCTCCTGACAAGACCTCGGTATTGAAGGGGTCCAGTCCGGTGACCACATTCACGGGAGGCGCGGATCGAGCGTAAACGATCGAATCCGTCGACCAGTTTCCAAAGATCGCCTTCCAGATTCCGCTGCCGGGCGCTGGAATATTATAGGAAATTGCGCCTGAGAACGTGTGCCGGATGTCGTAGTCGGACGAACCACGCTCCTGAGACAAAGGAGCGTCGCTTGCCGGCAAATTCACGAAATAGGCGTCGGAGGATGCATCGTCGATCGAATGCGCCCAGGTATAAGACAACAACGTCTGGAGACCGTGTGAGAAGCGATGGCGGTACTGGACTTGCAACGCGTTGTAGCTGGAGTCCGAGTCATTCCTCATCAGGTCAAACTCGCTGGGGAACTCAGGATTCGGCGCGATATAGATGTCCTGTCGCATCAGCTTTCGGCCCGCAGCGCCGAGATAGGTCACAGTGAGGACACCGGCCCTTCCAAAAGCCCTTTCGAGCGCCGCGTTCCACTCGTACGTTCTGGGCAAGACGTGATTTGGGTCGACCACAGCAAGGTACGAGACTGGGGGAGTCGTGGTAAAAGGAGGAGGTGCGGCATTGGCAGCGCTCAGCGGGAATGAGGTATTGAGCACAGTCTTGTACTGAGAGAATGGGAATGCGGTCATCGCATCCGCCACGGCGGAGTATCCGAGATCGTAAAAGATACCGGCGCCGGCCCTGAAGACCCAATTCGGGAGCGGTTGCCACGCCACGCCGAGGCGCGGAGCGAAGTCGTCGATTTGCGGATGCCACAAGGACGTGCCCGGCGGGGCCAGTGTCATGGTTGCGAGATTATTCACTTGCGTGACCGTGAACGGAAGGGTGCCATTGGGCGAGGAGGGCGCGGCGTTGTATTCCCACCGCAGGCCATACGTAATCGTCAATGTGCGCGTAGCCTTCCAGGTGTCCTGAGCGAACAGACTCCAGTTCGAGAAAGTTAGCGTCACGGGGAAATAGGAAAGAACGTACGCCGCGGGCACTTTGTTGGCAAGAACGTTGGACAAAGAGCCGAAGAAGTACTCAATCTGATAGGAGAAGAGTCCGGTTTCCGGACGGAGGCGGCGATAATCCATTCCAAACTTCAGTTGATGTGTGCCAGCGACGTAGGAAACGTTGTCGGTCACATTGATTTGCTGCTGCAGGTTGTTTCCCAATTTGCCGGTGGTGAATTGAAGCCCATAGGGATTAAAGTCTCCGTAAAAAACAAAACTGGAGTCCTCCGGGGAAGCGCCCGGTGGATACAACAACGAATTGGGAGGAGGAACCGCTCCCCCGAAATTGTCGAGCGTATAGAAGCCATTCGCTCGGCTCCGGCTGTAGTTGAAGCGGAACTCGTTCGTCCATCGTGGGGTGAGCGTCTGGTTGCTGCCCAGGGTCAGGCTCTGGGTCCGGTACTTTGTAACCGCACCGTTGCTATAGGTCGATTGTAACGAGCCATCGCCGCGCTGATCGACCTTTGATGGAGCGTCGCTGTACCTTCCGAAAATCGTCACTCTTTGCCAGGGCAAGTAATCGATCCGGATGCCGGAAGAATTCAGCGTGGAGGGATCGGAGTAGCTCGCCGAAAATGCTGCCGTTCCGTTACCGAGATTCGGCCCGTTGGGCAGGGGGAAGGCATTGAGCAACGGCTGGACTGCTGCGGGCGCGTTCTGGCGGGAGGCCAGAGAGGGTACGTACGTATCTGCGACTTGAGGCTGGCGCACCCTCAGCCCCTCGTAAGAGCCGAAAAAGAAGAGCTTGTCTTTGAGGATCGGCCCACCAAGTACACCCCCGAAATCGTTCTGCCGCAGTTCGGGCCTCGCCAGACCGTTGGCACTCGCGAACCAGTCGTTGGCATCCAGTTTGTCGTTGCGGAAGTATTCGAACACTGTGCCATGAAATGTGTTCGTGCCCGACTTGGTAACCACCGATATTTGAGCTCCTGGAGTGCGCCCATACTGGGGCGCAAAGGTCGAAGTCTCAATGCGGAACTCTTGCAGCGCATCCAACGACACCAGGTTGCTGGTCCCTCCAAATGCGCTGGTCGCCGGTAGTTGGCCAGCCCCGCCCTGGCCAAGATTGGACGCACTCGTTCCGAGGTTGGCACTCACTCCATCTACCATGAAGTAATTGGCATCCGGATGCTGACCATTTACACTGAACTGGCCCTGTTCGTAAAAATTGGCCGGAATCAGCACTACTCCCGGCGTCAGATCGATGAGGGAGCTAAAGCTGCGCCCGTTTAATGGCAGATTCTCCACGAACTGATGATCGATGACGGTGCTCACGGATGCGTCCGAGGTGTTGAGCAGAGGCGTGCCTCCCTCCACGGTGATCGTTTCTGTTTTGCTGCCGACGGTCAGCGCGAAATCCAGTCGTGCCCGTTGGTCCACTTCGACCACGACACCATTCTGATGAACGGCTTTAAAGCCGTTTGCTTCTACTGTGATGTTGTATGGGCCCGGCGCCAAGGCCGGGACGCTATACTCGCCCTGCCCGTTTGAGGAGACGACGCGCGTTGCACTCGTGTCCACGCTTTGCACGACGACCCGTGCGCCGGCAACCGCCAGACTCGATGGATCGCTGATTAAGCCCGAGATCCCGGCGTTCTGCGCGAGCAGGGGAGATGCAGCCAGCAGACCCGCAACAATCCGGCCCGCCCTAAGGCGTTCGCCAACGCGGCGCGGGAATGAAACAATCACTGTGGAAGCATCCATGATCTCCTCCTCCCCCCAAACCAAGCGGCTGCCGAAAGGCTTGGAGCACCTAAGGCATTCGACAGCCCCAGTTCGCTGGAGGACGCCATGGCCTCCAAATAAAGGACTACATGCCGGGCGATCGGCAAGCGGTGCAGTAGTGATGCAGTGTCAGGACGGACTGCCACCGCCACTGTCGGCCCGACCGACACGGGCCGCGCCTCACTCCGAACCGCCGGGAATGACCCGGCGGTTCGGCGCATACGCATATTCTACGCTCAAAACCGTTACCACGAAATGTCTCGGTGCGAGATAATTGTGCGCATGGCGAGACGGGCCGGCTCGGTTATGGGCGCGCTTCTGGCGTGCTGTAACATCGCGTCTGCCCTGAACCCGTCTCTCGACATCAATCAATACGCGCACACCGCGTGGACCGTTCGCGACGGGCTTTTCAAAGGCGTCGTATCCTCAATTGCTCAGACGTCCGACGGGTATCTCTGGCTCGGCACTGAATTCGGTTTGCTTCGCTTCGATGGCGTCCGAAGCGTCGCATGGCAGCCACCAGCGGGCGAGCACCTCCCCGCCAACGACATACAAGGCTTGCTCGCCGCGCGCGATGGGCGTCTGTGGATCGGGAGTAATCATGGCCTGTCTAGCTGGAAGGACGGTAAGCTGATTCACTACCCGGAGCTTGACGGACAAATTGTTTCTACGCTACTTGAGGATCGTGAAGGAACGGTATGGGCCGGTGGGTCGGCTACTCCCACGGGGAGACTCTGCGCGATTCGGAGCGGCAGCACCCAGTGCTACGGAAAGGACGGAAGTCTCGCCAGCGGAATCCTCTCCTTGTACGAGAACAGCGAAGGCAGTCTCTGGGCGGGAGCGGCAAACGGGCTGTGGCGATGGAAGCCGGGGCCGCCGAGACTCTATCCGATGCCAGAAGCGGCGCCCGAAATCCGCGCCCTGATCAACGGCGACAACGGTGGACTCCTGATCTCCGGGCTGGGCGGAATGAGACGTTTCTGGACGGGAAACTCGAGGCGTATTCGCTTCCGGGATTCGGGAGGCAGGTCAGCCCCAATCGGCTTCTCCGCGATCGTGATGGCGGTCTGTGGGTCGGAACGAACGACCGGGGGATCTTGCATATACACCAGGGAAGAACGGATCTGTTTGCGCGGTCTGACGGCCTTTCCGGCGGCTCCGTCTACAACCTCTTCGAGGATCGTGAAGGCAACGTTTGGGTGGCCACCGATCAGGGACTCGATCGTTTTAGAGATTTTGCTATACCCACGCTCTCTGTAAAGCAAGGTTTGTCGACCGGCACCGTCTGGTCTGTACTGACGGGGAAGGATGGTAGCGTTTGGCTTGGCACTCGTGAGGGCTTGAACAGATGGAATAACGGCCAAATTGCGATTCATCGAAAGCGAAGCAGTGGATTGCCGGATGATGCGGACTCCCTGTTTCAGGATGAGCACGGGCGAATTTGGGTCTCCGATTCTCGCGGGTTTGTTTACTTCGAGAATGGCCGGTTCATTCCCGTTGGCTCTGTGCCCGGCGGATACGTGCATGCCATCGCGGGAGACGGCACGGGGAATATATGGATTGCCGACCAGGAACACGGTCTTTTTCATTTGCTTCAGGCGATTCTCGTCGAACAGATCCCCTGGGCCAGGCTGGGGCGAAAGGACTTCGCCTACGCTCTGCTCCCCGATCGAGTGGGCGGCCTGTGGATTGGGTTCTATCTGGGTGGCGTCGCGTATTTCAAGGACGGTCAGCTCCGCGCATCGTACGCGGTCGCTGATGGGCTGGGCGAAGGCCGTGTCGAAAACTTTCAATTCGACGGGGACGGTACACTCTGGGCCGCAACCCAGGGGGGGCTCAGTCGGGTGAAAGACGGTCGGGTTACCACACTTACCAGCAGGAACGGATTGCCCTGCGATACCGTTCAGTGGGTGATGGAAGACGACGACCGTGCGTTCTGGCTGTACACGGCCTGCGGACTGGTGCGCATTGCCCGAACCGAGCTGGACTCGTGGGTCACTGATTCGAACCGAACGATCAAGATTGCGGTGCTCGACAGTTCGGACGGAGTCATAAGCCATGCGGACACTGTAAGCGGCTACAGCCCGCGAGTCACCAAGTCTACCGATGGAAAATTGTGGTTCCTGTCTGGCGACGGCGTCAGCGTCATCGATCCGCGTCATCTTCCTTTCAACAAACTCCCGCCGCCGGTACGCATCGAGGAAATCACCGCCGACCGCAAGACGCAGGATGCAACGTCAAGCCTCCGCCTGCCCGCGCTTACTCGCGATCTGGAGATCGACTACACCGCTCTCAGCCTGGTCGCGCCGGAAAAGATCCACTTCAAATACAAGCTCGAAGGCTATGATCGCGACTGGAAGGAGGTCGTGAATGAACGGAAGGCTTTCTATACCAATCTCGATCCGCGCAACTACCGCTTCCGCGTGATGGCCAGCAATAACAGCGGAGTCTGGAACGAGGCCGGGGCATCCTTCGATTTCTCTATCGACCCGAAGTATTATCAGACCGCGTGGTTCAAGGCGCTGTGCGCCTTCGCTGGTCTGGCGTTGCTCTGGGGCCTTTATCGATATCGCCTTCATCAGATCGCCCGAGAATTTAACGTGCGCATGGACGAACGTGTCGGTGAGCGAACCCGGCTCGCGCGCGATCTGCATGACACGCTGTTGCAGGGTTTTCAAGGGTTGATGCTGCGGCTTCAGGCACTAGACGATTTGCTTCCACAGGGAGAAGCAAAGCATGAACTCGAACAAACCCTGGACCGCGCGGATCAAGTGGTCGCCGAAGGCCGCAAGACCGTTCACGATTTGCGCTTGTCTACAGTGGTTACCAACGACTTGGCACGGGCGGTGAGAGCCCTGGGCGACGAACTGGCCAGCGAGGACTCCGCGACGTTCGGTTTCCTGGTGGAAGGCGAGATACGGGAACTGCACCCGATCATTCGAGACGAGGTTTACCGCATCACTCGCGAGGCGCTGCGAAATGCTTTCAGCCACGCGCGGGCGCGTCATATCGAAGCGGAGATTATCTACGCCGAAAGCCTTTTCCGGTTGCGCATTCGCGATGACGGGGAGGGTATTGCACCCGCAATCCTGGAAGACGGTCGCCCAGGCCACTACGGTCTGCCTGGAATGCGTGAACGCGCCGCGGAGATTGGTGCAAAGTTGGACATCTGGAGCGGAGTCGGGACCGGTACGGAGATCGATTTGAGCATCGCAGGCTCGATTGCTTATGGTAAACGGCCCGGTCGCTCCCGTTTGCGGGCATTCCGGGAAAAGGCAGAATGAAGCTGTGATCCGAGTTCTCTCAGTCGACGATCATCCCGTCGTCCGCGAAGGCATCGCGGCGCTGATCAGGAGGCAATCGGATATGGAATTGATCGCGGAAGCCTCCAACGGACGTGAGGCGGTCGAAGCTTTCCGCCAGCATCACCCTGACGTCACGCTGATGGACTTGCAAATGCCCGAGATGAGCGGAATCGACGCGTTGAGTGCGATTCGCGGTGAGTTCCCGGATGCGCGAATTGTCATACTGACTGCCTACACTGGCGACGTACAGGTTCTGCGCGCCCTCAAGACCGGTGCCCGGGCTTACCTGTTGAAGACTTTTCTTCACAGGGAACTGCTGGAAACGATCCGTGGTATCCATGCCGGCAAGCAAACCGTTTCCCCTGAGATTTCCTTTCACCTTGCCGAACACGCCACCGATGATGCCCTAACGCCCGGCGAAATCAGTGTCCTGCAACTGATCGCCGAAGGGAACGCCAACAAGCAGATTGCCGATCGATTGTCGATCGCGGAAGAAACTGTCAAGGGTCGAGTCAAGAACATCCTCTCCAAACTGGGTGCCAACGATCGTACCCACCCGAGCAGCTCAAGGAGGACACAAACAATGCGGATCCTTGATCTGATGAGCGCACGAGGCTAAGACAGACCATGAGAATTTTGCGCACCACTTCTCTCTCTTCCTCGCTTTTTGTCTCTTTGCTCATGGCGGTGAATGGGTTCGCGCTTGATCCCGGCAAACGCATCACGCAATATCAGCACAAAGCGTGGCGAGTACAAGACGGGCTCCTGCCGAGCGGTCCGCAGTGGGTTTCGCAAACAGCGGATGGATATTTGTGGGTGGGAGGACCCTCTATGGGAGCCTTCCGATTTGACGGTGTTCACTTTCTCCGCTGGTTATCTCCCACCGCCATTTCAAATGATATTCGCAATTTCCTACCCGCCAAGACCGGAGGCTTTTGGATTCGCGATAGGCGTAGTGTAACTCACGTAATGGGAAAACGCGTTGTCGCTCATTTCGACTTCCAAGGGGCCCATTTCCATGACCTTGGCCAAGACATGTTTGAAGATGTGGATGGATCGCTCTGGGTGGTGATGGCTCAGTATGAAGGTGGGGGAGCACCTCTTTGTAGGGTTACGGATCTCGAGGCACACTGCTTCGGTGGGGCAGAAGGGATGCCGTTCCTGCGTGCTGACTCAATACTCCCGGATGGAGAAGGAGGATTTTGGATTGGAACCGATACGGCTCTGGTTCATTGGAAAGCGAGCCATTCCAACGTGTATGACTACAAGGCGATGCGATCACATCCACAACGAGACGGCATTGTAAGCCTTGTGCCCAACTCCGACGGTTCTCTGTGGGTAGGAATTGCAAGGAGCGGACCCGGACTGGGATTGGAGAGGTTTGTCGGGGGCGAGTTCAAGCCGTTCCTAACTCGTAATTTCAATGGATCCAGAATCGTCGTCCGTGCGCTGCTTAGGGATTCCGACCAGAATTTGTGGGTCGGAACTGATACAAATGGCCTTTATCGGATCCATGGTGAAACTGTCGATCATTTTGGGACGGCAGAGGGGTTGTCCAGTGACACAGTTTCTGGATTGTATGAGGACCGGGAAGGGATGATTTGGGTACCCACGTCCAGTGGACTCGACTGTTTCACAGATCGCAATGTCACTACGTTCTGGCACTCTGAGGGTTTGCCATCCGATCTGGTCGAGTCTGTGATTGCATCCCGCGACGGCACGGTTTGGGTAGGAAATACTGGTTCTCTGGATTTCATCCGAAACGGAGAACTTTTCTCCATTCGATCCAGAGACGGTCTGCCCGGAGACCACGTGACATCACTCTTAGAAGATCGTGCGGGGCATATATGGGTAGGCGTGGATGATGGGTTGTTCCTGTATGAGAATCACCATTTCCGACGCCTGCCCGAACCAGATCATCGTCCATTGGGGACAGTCTTGAGTATCACCGAAGACGTTGATGGCAACATTTGGGCGGAGTGTGATTCCACCTCCAACGGACTCGTGCGCATCCGAGATTTCCGTGTCCAGGATGTGTTTTCAAGTTCGCGGGTACCGGCTGGACGTAGTCTAGCGGCCGATCCGAAGGCTGGAATTTGGGTGTCCACGGTGGCCGGCGATCTTGTGCGGTTTCAAAATGGGGCCGTGCAGACGTTTCAGTTGAAACTCAAGGGAGAGCTGCCCCACCAGATTGAGGCGGAATCGGATGGATCGATTTTATTGGCCGCGCCGACCGATGGCCTCATTGGACTGCGCCGGGAGAGTTTTCAGCGCCTCACCATGAAAAATGGCCTTCCCTGCGACGGAGTCCTCGGTTTTGTTCGGGACGATAAAAAGCAATGGTGGCTGGAAGCTCCTTGCGGATACATATTCGTTGCAGATTCAGAAATGCAAAGATGGTGGGAGCACCCAGACACTGTCGTGCAATATCAACTCCTTGACACTTTGGATGGTGCTCGAACCAACTTAGTTTCCTATAATCCGGCCACCAAATCTCCCGATGGAAGGTTGTGGTTCGCCACCCATGTTCTTCAAACCATCGATCCGCGCCATCTTCTCTTTAACAAGCTTCCACCACCGGTGCACATCGAGCAGATTATCGCCGACCACAAAACCTATGACGTGGCCTCCGATGCGCACGGGCAGATTCGTCTGCCTCCGCATGTACGCGACCTGGAGATCGACTACACCGCGCTCAGTTTGGTCGCGCCGGAGAAAATCCGTTTTCGCGTCAAGCTGGAAGGCCGCGATCCCGACTGGAAGGACGGTGGCAACGAACGGAAGGAGTTCTATAACGATCTCCCTCCACGCAACTACCGGTTCCGCGTGATGGCGAGCAATAACAGCGGAGTCTGGAACGAAGCTGGCGCATCGTTCGATTTCTCCATCGCCCCGGCGTATTATCAGACCGCGTGGTTCCAGGCGTCGTGCGCGGCCGCTTTTCTGGCGTTGCTCTGGGGGCTATATCGTTACCGGCTCCATCAGATCGCCCGGGAATTCAACGTGCGCATGGAGGAACGGGTCGGTGAGCGCACCCGGCTCGCGCGCGATCTGCATGACACGCTGTTACAGGGTTTTCAAGGGTTGATGCTCCGGCTTCAAGCACTAGATGATTTGCTTCCGCAGGGAGAAGCAAAGGAGGAACTCGAACAAACCCTCGACCGCGCGGATCAGGTGGTCGCCGAAGGCCGCAAGGCCGTTCACGATTTGCGCTTGTCTACAACGGTCACCAATGACCTGGCGCGGGCGGTGAGAGTCCTGGGCGACGAACTGGCCAGTGAAGACTCCGCGACGTTCGGTTTCTTGGTGGAAGGCCAGGCGCAGGAACTGCATCCGATCGTTCGAGACGAGGTTTACCGCATCACTCGCGAGGCGCTGCGAAATGCTTTCAGCCACGCCCGGGCGCGTCATATTGAAGCGGAGATTATCTACGGCGAACAACTGTTCCGGTTGCGGATTCGCGATGATGGCGAGGGCATTGCATCCGCAATCCTGGAAGACGGTCGTCCGGGCCACTACGGTCTGCCTGGAATGCGTGAACGCGCCGCGGAGATCGGTGCGAAGTTGGATATCTGGAGCGGAGTCGGAACCGGTACGGAGATCGATTTGAGCATCGCAGGCTCGATTGCTTATGGTAAACGGCCCGGTCGCTCCCGTTTGCGGGCATTCCGGGAAAAGGCAGAATGAAATTGTGATCCGAGTTCTCTCAGTAGACGATCATCCAGTCGTCCGCGAAGGTATCGCTGCGCTGATCGCGAGACAGTCGGATATGGAATTGATCGCGGAAGCCTCCAACGGACGTGAGGCCGTCGAACAGTTCCGAACGCACCGTCCAGATGTTACGCTGATGGACTTGCAAATGCCGGAGATGAGCGGCATCGACGCGTTGAGTGCGATTCGCGGCGAGTTCCCGGATGCACGAATCATCGTACTGACAAGCTATGCGGGTGATATTCAGGTTTCTCGTGCTCTAAGAAGCGGCGCACGGGGGTACTTACTAAAGGACATGTTGCGAAAGGAACTACTGGAGACGATTCGTGCGGTCCATGCCGGCCAAAAGCGCCTGTCATCTGAGGCTGCCACCGAAATCGCGGAGCATGCCACGGATGACGCCCTGACCCCACGGGAAATAGACGTACTGCGACTGATCGCTGGAGGGAATGCGAATAAGGAGATCGCTACGCAGTTAGGGCTCACCGAGGAAACTGTTAAGCATCACGTCAAGAATATTCTCCCCAAACTTGGCGCAAACGACCGGACTCATGCTGTCACGATCGCACTGAAGCGCGGAATTATAGATTTATAGGCGCACGATATCCCTCGAAAGAGGGATGGTCAAGAGCGCTTTCTGGGGTGTCGAGTCTCGCCGCAGATTCCATACCATTAAGTTGGGATTCGCTCTGCAACGTCTATTTTCGACCTTTCCTAATAGCTGGCCCGGGTTCGGCCTCTTGCTGCTGCGGCTTGGCGTCGGTATCGCTCTCATCTATCTCGGCATCAGCCGCTTCTTTGGCACGCTCGGAGCACCGATCACGGTCGCTCGGGATTTCATCGAGGCGGCCGGCGGCATCTTTCTGCTCGCCGGCTTGTGGACCCCCGTAATGGGAGCGCTCATCGCGATTGATGAGTTATGGATCGCGCTCTCGCTCAATTCTTCACAGCCGGACAGCCGCTTAATTCACATCTTCTTGGCGGTGCTAACTGCAGGTGTGGCGATGCTCGGCCCAGGAGCATGGTCCATCGACGCTCGCCTTTTCGGAAGAAAGCGCTTCAAAATGGCAGATCGCACTCGGGGTAGGAAGCCATCCCTCTAGAGAGGGATCGAGACTCGCAACCATCTAGGGACCCAATCGAGATCGATCTGGGGGCGATGCCAGGCGGGATTACCGCCATAATCGGTCACAGAAGAAAGAAGAAAGTGATCTGGCAAAATGTTCGGAAGTCATTATTATCCAAGTTCACGTCCGACGGGATTGTCACAGAGTTGCAGCGGAAGGAGCAGGCAACCTTCCGCTGTTGGCCCAAACCGCTATTAGTCCAGACAAGGAGAAGACAATGGCAATCTTAGATCTGATCGGATCGAGTCCGAAATTCCGGGCATTGCTGACAGAAGTGGAGAGGGTGGCGCCAGTGGACTCCGGTGTCTTGATCCAGGGCGAAACGGGTACCGGAAAAGAAGTGATTGCGAGAGCCATTCATGAGGCAAGCCATCGCCGTAACCAACGTTTTGTGGCCCTTAACTGCGCAGCGATTCCGAGTGCTTTGTTGGAGAGCGAACTGTTCGGCCACGAAAGAGGCGCGTTCACGGGCGCATGCACACAAACCAAGGGGCGATTTCAGATGGCGGACGGGGGCACGCTTTTTCTGGACGAAATTGGCGACATGCCGTTAGAACTTCAGCCCAAGCTCTTGCGCGCCCTGCAAGAGCGGGAGTTCGAGCGTTTAGGTAGCGCCCAGACTGTCCGGGTCAACGTGCGGGTAATTGCTGCGACTAATCAGGACTTGGGCCAGATGGTTCGTGAACGAAGGTTCCGCGCTGATCTCTATTACAGATTGAATGTGTTTCCGATGACGCTTCCGCCCTTGCGGGAACGGCGGGACGATATCGCGCTACTGACGGAATACTTTGTCAGGAAGTTTGCTGGACAGCAAAGCAAAGTAATCGCGACGATTCCGCGGGATGTGATGGCAGCTTTGGAACACTACGATTGGCCTGGTAACATCCGGGAGCTGCAGAATGTCATCGAGCGCGGGGTCATCATGACGACCGGCTCTGAGCTGAGTCGGCAGACCACGGAGCTTCTGACAACCGCCGAAGCTGTACCGGCCCGTTTTCCAGCGGCGGCCGAGCCAACGAGCTTCCGGACGATAGCCGATGCCGAGCGTTCGCATATCACGGCAACACTTCAGGCGACCAATTGGGTTGTCGGTGGGCCGAATGGAGCCGCAGCGCGTCTGGGGTTGCCGAGAACAACCTTGATGGCCAGAATGGAGCGGCTTGGAATTTCCAATTTATCCCGAAGACGCTCTGGGCGGTCGATTGAACGATTCGTGCAAGTGATGGGCGGGCTATCTTCGCGTTTGAAAGACGAATCCTCGGCTGGCCTGCGGGTGATTGAAGCAGTTGCAGGCTGAGCCTGGAAACCCCAGTCGGGTAATCGCAATTGGGAAGAAAGCATGAGTCCAAGAGAGCATTTGATGGCGAGCGCCGAGCGTGAACTGGGCGCTTTCATGGGAGCGGTGTCGGAGGTGTTCGGTGCTGAGCATGCGCGGCGGGCGGCGGATGACTGGCTCGACGAGTTTGAGCGGATGGATACACTGCCTGAGATCGGAAGCCATTTCGGGCCGGTCACGATCGCGGCGGCAGTGCGCTTGGCGACCTCGCTCAATGCCGACGGGCAATCCGGTGATTGTCTTCCGGATACGGCGGCGGATCAGATTGCGGAGCCTGTCGGCAAATTCCATAGGTAGGGTGGACATGAGACGTTGCAGTGCGTCGCAACGAGCTTCACCGATGACCCGCGTAAAGATCATCCTGCGCGTCTCGTCGCCGACATAAGGCGGGTGACCGGAAATACTATCTAGAGAAGGTGAAAGGAGAGTAGAGAAATGGAAGACAACGAATTAGTCAAGTCGAGTTTTTCGGCAACGATCAACGCCCCGATTGAGAAGATCGACATTCCGTCGTGGTGCTTTACGCTGCCCGAGTCGGAATACCAGTGGTGCTCGCCGGCTCACCGCTCCGCCGGTGCAACTACGTCGCCTGACGGCCGGCGGATGTCGATCAACGTCGAGATACTCGGCGGAAGCCTGTTCGTACAGCACTACATCGAAGAGGTCGCGCGACCCGATCATCTAAGACTGGCTTCCACGTCAGACGTGTTCACGCCCACAGGCCGTACGAAAATCGGCGTGATATGGGATCTGGCAGCGAGGAAGATCGACGATAAGACGTGCGAGTTTACAAATACGGTTCAAACCTGTGCCACGCCGGAATTGTCAGACTTCCTCGGCAGCCAGGGGATACCGCTGGACGTGTTCCGGGGTGCCCATAAACCGCTTGCGGAGGCCCACAACCTGCAGGAGACACCGATGTTCGCAAAAAGCATCGAACGTCATGCCTTACAACGAGGTCGAGATTGACGGGAGGGAACATGGCGCAACTGACTTATGAGAAAGAGATCACCGGACTTGTCCTGATCGATCCGTATAACGACTTCATTTCCGAGGGCGGCAAGATCTGGGATCGCATAAAGGCCGTCGCCGAAAGGAACCAGTGTGTTCCTCATATGCAGCAGATTCTTGAAGCGGCGAGAAAGACCGGTGTCCGGGTTTTCTATGCGATGCATCGGCGATATCGTCCTGGCGACTACGAGACCTGGACGTACATCGCGCCGATTCAGAAAGCAGCATGGTCGCGGAAGTCGTTCGAATACGGTACCTGGGGCGGCGAGATCCGCGCCGAGTTCGCGCCTCACGCCGGGCGATGTCGTCACCGCGGAGCATTGGTGTTCCAGCGGCTTTGCCAACACGGATCTGGATATGCAGCTCAAGAAGCACGGCATTCACAAAGTCATCGTCATGGGACTGATCGCGCACACCTGTGTGGAGGCTACCGTTCGCTATGCCGCGGAACTCGGCTATGAGGTCACGGTGGTAAAAGACGCGACCGCGAGCTACTCCGATGAGCACATGCACGCTTCTCTCGAAGTCAATCTCCCAAACTACGCTGGTGCGATCGTGACAACCGATGAAATCGTGGCCGCCATCGCTTCCCCCGCCGGCGTGGAAGTCACTGCCGAGTCCTGATCTGAGAGTCAAAACGCGAATGGTTAGCCGATTCTGGTGCGAATGCTGAACACCATTTGAACACCGTTAAAGCGTCACCAGGAGGTTCAGAATGAAAACTGGCTAAACTCAATCGCCAGAAAGAGGTCAACAACGCAACGTTCTTTATTGTGAATTGACAGCCGTTTCCTAAGCTGGACGCCGGCGTTTTTGCCCGATGAGAGCGAGGTTGTTGTCTGTGTTGGACTAGCATCGAGAGGCCGATCTCAGGACCGAGCCTCTCTCATTCGCAGCTCCCGAAGAGTCTCGCGATCTTGTCCGAAATCCGTGGCCGAGTAGTCGAAGATTTCGTGCTTTTTGAGAAAAGCGTCGACCTCGATCCGCGTCTCGAAAGCAAGGAGCCGCGAAGCGGCGCAGTGAGGGCATGCGACCGATATGCTTCGAGCGCCAGGCTTTCGAGAGCCGCACGAGCAAGATCATTCCACTTCGATTCAAGCCCCTCAGCGATGTCCTCCGGCAGCTCTATCATAATCTGCATCATTGCCCGTACCCCCCTGTCAATTGTCTTAGGAGCAACTCTTTCAGGGCCACTCGGACCGGCGCATCCAGCACTGGCTCATGCCACAGACTCGGTATCCTCAGGTACCTGGTTTTAGCTCGCCGGAGGGTACCCCTTTGGCGCTCGTATGCGATCGTCCTCCCTTCCGAAGAGAACGAGTTTCGCTCGCGGCAGACTTTCGCGGCGCCGGGTCGGCCTTCCCGACGGACGGAATAGTCACTAGGTCCAACTCGTCGTGAACATCGGTGGCCGGCGCCAGGTAGCGCATCGTGGTCTCGAGGGACTTGTGGCCCATCCAGTGCTGCACGGTCCGTACATCGAATCCCCTGCGCAGCATTCCCGTGGCATAGGTCGAACGAAATGTCTTCAGATCAAATTTTGTCGGATCGAGTTTGGCGCGCTTCGCGATAGATTTGCAGTGGTCGAGCATGTGCTGTTCGCGGTTCCCTGTAGGGGATGGGAACACAAATTGGCAGTTCGGGCGATGCGTATGCTTCCGAAGCTCGTCGATGAGTTCCACCGGAGCCGGAATCTCACGATCTTCCCATCGCTTCGGGTAGAATCCCAGTTCCGGTTTCGAGGTCACCCGCACAGTCCGCAACTCGAAGTTCACGTCGCTCCAGCGCAGGAACATCACCTCCTGCTCGCGGAAACCGGTCAGCAGAAACGTGGCGAACAAGGCGCGTTCCTGATCGGAGCAAGCTGCAAAGAAGCGGGCAAGCTCCTCGTGGCGGTATATCTTCACAAGCGGCGTGATGCGCTCCGGTAGCGGCAGCTCTTTCGTGATCCCGCTCCTGCCATGGCGCTTGAGAAATTGCGCGACGATGACCGCGTTGTGCAGGATCGTGTTGGATCCCAGGCCATGATCTTTCTTGAGCGTCACGACGAAGCGCGTCAGATCGTCACCGGAGATCGCGTCGATCGAGACGCAGTCGCGGAAGAACTCCCCGAAGCGGTTGAGCACGGCTTCATATTTGCGATGAGTGTTGGGCTTTTTCAGCGCGTCGATCTGCTCCAGGTATTTAGTGATGGCGACGTGCAACGCAGGCTTCTTGACCGTTTCGCCGGCTGTTTCAAACCCGGGGATACCCAGTTTGCGGCCTTCCAGTTCATGGTGCTTGCGCCGCTGTACCTCAAGTGCCTGAGCGGCGGTGACGCCAGCACTCACACGACGGCGAGTGCCGCCCACGTACCACTCGACATAGTAGCGGCCGTCGGCGATGGCGTTCCAGTCGTAGTTGCCTTTGGCATTCCGGGGGATGGAAAACATCTTCCAGCGGCCGCCAATTTTGATGCGTTTGACGATGTTGACTCGCGACAAAATGTCTCTCCTGCGAGCCGCATCTTTGCGGACAGCAAGGGAGACAGCACATGGTCTAAATGACAGAAAACAAAGGGGGTGGGTAGAAGCTGGCATTCTACCACTGAATTACTCCCGCTCATTGGCTTGGCAGGATCGCTCGCACGACCGAAGTTTACCATACGAGCCTTGCGCGAATGGGCCGCGCCGGATTGCCAACCTACTTCTGAGAGGGCTGCTGTCTCCACTCTTTTGCGGCATCTCTCGCCGCTACCGCCGCGCCATCGAAATCGCGCTGCGATAAAAGCATGCGGACCTCGTCGATCGCAAACATGGTCTGTTGCGTTCGCAGCATGTCCACGCTGGCCGGATCAGCGCCTGATTGCATCACGCCTTTGAGGTATCCGGCAACATCGGTCACAATCGATTCTGCCTGGGTGGCGTTGTTGCGATGAAGGTGGAGGATAAGATCGCGAATAGACGCGAGCACATCGGTAGAGTTCAGCAGTTTGGATTCACCTTTCCGCACTTCTTGGCTGTTGGTGGTCACGCACTGGCACCGTTCTACCTGGAACGAAGAGTTGCGCGCCCAGCGCTTGCGGATCCGACGAGGCTCTTGATCGAGGTTTCTCAAGTATGGCAGGAAACGGTGGAGCGCGCAATCCAACTTTTCGGCGTGCCGGCCTAACTTAACTCTCGCGAGGGATAGGGCCCGCCATGTGGCGGGCGATCTGCGCGTCAAGCAGGTTCGCCCGGCGCCGGCACTCCGCCGTCTCCTCATGTACCAATTTTCTGGTGGCCAGGTAGTCATTCTGGCTTATGCTCTTGGCCAATCGGCTGTTCACCAGCAAGTTGGTTTTCAGGCGGAGTTCTTTGTTCCAGGCACGGTTTTCGGCCTGCCATCCCAGGACTTCCTTCAAGGTGCAAGTCGAGAAATCTTCAGGCCAAGAGGACATTACCTTCTTATTATCGTCAGAAGCGCCTGGAAAGAATAGGCAACCAGTTGAGCCGGGCCGTCTTGGTAATTTTTCCGTTTCCGTGGTATAGTACTATTGTTAGTAATTTGGCATCTTCGCATTAGTCCGGCCCGTCCGCTCTCGTCCGATCCTGCCCCGATACACAAACCAACCAAAAGGAATAGGAAATGAAGAATATTTTTGTAGGGAACCTCAATTTTGGGGCCACCGAAGAGGCAGTTCGATCGATGTTTGAGGCATATGGAACGGTTGAAAAGGTAAACCTGATCACGGACCGCGACACCGGCCAGGCAAGAGGTTTCGGATTTGTCGAAATGAGCGTCAATGCCGATGCGGACCGCGCCATCGCGGAACTGAATGGCCGGGAATTGGACGGTAGAGCGCTGAATGTCAACGAAGCGCGCCCCAAGACCGACCGCGGCGGTTCCGGCGGCGGCGGCGGTGGACGCCGTAACAATCGCTGGTAATAGCTTCCAAGGGGGCTGCGCTGTTCCGGCGCGGCTCCCGAACCATCCCTCCTAAGCATCCTAAATCGCTTCACTCGATAAGGACATCCAAAAAACCAGAGTTCTGGATTCCTCGTATCCAACGTGGGGCAGGCGCTTCCGCCTGCCAACCGAATCTCCCACAGGTGTCCTCATTACGGGTCGAGGTTCGGTAACACTCTTTCCGAGCCGCGAGCGTAAGCCACCGGTGCATTGGCCAAAAGCTGGAGCTTCAAAAAGCGCTCCGAAAGCCGGCCAAGGTTGGGTGAGATGCTGATTGCCGAAAACATCCTGCCAGAACCGGCAAGAACTCAACCACGTAAGGTCGCGGCCCGATCACTTTATGCTGTAATGAAAGCGGAGAAGTGTAGTGGTTCCGTCCTTAGATCAAACAATTTCGGAATCATATGTTTGGGCATATCCCGGCTGCCGGGTTCGCATTCTGCTCGGTCTCAGTGTGATTGAGCAGCTGCAAGCTGAGGTCTTACAGTCCGCCCCCTGGCGCGGGGAAATCGGGGGATTGTTGATCCGCAGCAAACGGTCGAAACCAGGCACCATCCGGATCGTCGACTTCATCCCTCTTCCCGGAGAACAAAAGTCGGCGGATCCCCACTTCAAGCTTCCTTCCGCGTCACTTGCCGAAGCCATCGCCAGGTGCCCGTCGGACTGCAAGATCGCCGGTTACTATCGTACCGACGCCGAGCAAAACGTTCACCTTCGACCCGAGGATCTGGAAACCATCGAGCAGTGGTTTAAGGATCCGGCCAACGTTTTCCTGGTGATTGCGGCTGGAAATAATGGCCGGTCCACAGCCGGATTTTTCTTTTGGGAGAACGATTCGGTGGCCGCCAATCCCAGCCTGACGTTCCCTTTTGAGGCGGGAAAACTGGTTTCCGAGGGCTGGCCCACCGTGGCGGAGGCGGCCGACAAGGAAAGGTTCTCTACCTTTCTGGCGGTCTTTTGGAAGATCGCCGAATCATTGCAGCGAATGAGCATCCCGGTGAAGATCGGGGCCGTCAGCGCTTTATTCGCGTTGCTGATCGGTATTCGGGTGTTCATCTGGAACCGCTCCGCCAGTCTCCCGCAAGCGGCTTCACCCAACCTGGGACTCGAAGTGAAACGGGATGGGACGAAATTCCTGATCGCCTGGAATCCTACTGCTCCGGTGATTCAGAATGCCAAGGATGCGAACCTGGTGATTTGGGATAGCAGCCGCGAGGCTTGGGATGGCAGCAAAGATCCTCTGTATATGCCTTTGACGCCCGCCCAACTGCGCTCGGGCAACGTCAGCTACACATCTTTTTCTTACACCGAGAAGGTAAAGTTCCGGCTGGACACCGTCGGAAAGTCGGGCGATGCGGCCAGTGAATCCATGGTTTCCATTTCTCCGCTTTCCATTGCGAACCCGGCCTCGCCATCCACGCTTCCTGACCCCGCGGCAAGGATTGGCGCTCCTCCCACCCGGACGACGGCGGAAAATCTTCCGCCTTATGAACCCCGGCATGGCACGGTGATTGCGCCGCTAGCGAGACCGCCGCGAATCGCCAACAGGAAATTTATCGCGCCGCGACCCGTCCCGGCGTCCAACGTCAAGACTGACGCTGTGATGCCTGATCCGCCCAACATTGTTGTGGAAGTGCTGTCCCGCGCACCGTTCGACGCCGGGTTCACCCCAAATGTTGCGTCCGCTCCAGGCCCGCCCGCCGCTCCCGCCACAGCGAGGTTAAATCCTGGGGCAACCATAGCTGCTCCCAACGGCCGCTCGATGGAAGGTGTGGTCACCATCACTTCAGAGCCGAGCGGCGCCCTGGTTGAGATCAACGCCATCCCCGCCGGCGTCACGCCCATCACGCTGCAGATCACTCCCGTGGGCTTGGGATTCACCGTCTCGGTGACCAAGAATGGCTTTATGAAGTGGACGGTCCAAAGCTTTTCCACCTCCCAGCCATATTCACTCCACGCGCAATTGCGGATGATCCCGAGATAATCAAATCAGTTCCGCCGGCGCGGGCTTAACTTCAATCTCTATCGATCGCGCACCCAGATAGGGATGCCGCGCCGTCAACCGGATCGTCCCGGCAGATTCCGTGGCCTTGATCCAAACCGCGCCCGCGCCGCCGGCCAGCGCAAACGGATTCTCACCGACAATTTCCCCCGGCCCGGTCAACGACAATGCAATCGCGCCCGTCGCCAGCGGCCGGATGTTGCCATACTCATCCGTCACCAGCAACACCACGCGCGTGGCATCGCGCCCGTCCGCGGCCAACTCCTGATCGTCCGCCAGCACCTTAAAATCAGCATCCCGGCCGGAACCGGAAAGGATCAGCGTTTTTGCCAGCTTCCCCTTGATGTAGCCTTCGATCTTCAGATCGCCCCAGGGACCCCAAAAAGTTCCCAGATCCATGACGAAAGGCGGGTATTTCAGGTTCGGAAACATTCGGCGGTCGGCATCGGTCTCCTGCATCAACTGGCCGGCCGCATAAATTTTCAAATGATCGCAGTTGGAAAGGATCGGCACCGGCCCCGTCCCGGCGGCCTCCGGCTTGTCGCCGTCCGACCAGAAAAATCCGGCCTCAAGAACCACTTCCTCCTCCGGCTCGCACTGCGATTTATAGAAAAATGCAGCCGGCTTCGGAATGCGGAAGATATCGCTGACACCGTGGTAACAGATGTGGTCGCCGGAGCCGAAATTCGAGTGCGTGTTGTAATCGAACGCGCACCAGCCGATGCCTCCGGCATAACGGTCGTCCCCGGCCAGTTGATTGTGCACGCGGGCATGCCGCCGCACGTGCTCCGCCACGATAGTGACGTTGTCGAACCGCTTGGTGGAAAACATGTGGCCGTTGAATTCCGTATTCAAATACAGCGGATGATTCGGCAATTGCAGCGGAAAGCCAAAATCGTTGATGGTGAATACGTCTTCGAGTAATTCCGAATTCCTGAGGTAGCGGATGCCTCCGGTGGGGCGCGCGTCGTCCAGCGAATGCGCCAGCGCATTCGTGCGCGTGTAGAAATCATGGTTATCTTGCGATTCGTTGATGCGCACGCCCCACAGAACAATGGAGGGATGGTTCCAATCGCGCCGGATCATCTCGCCCACATTGCGCACCGCGATATTCTGCCATTCCAGATCCCCAATGTGCTGCCAGCCGGGGATCTCTTCTAGAACCAGCAAGCCCAGCTCATCGCACGCGTCCAGGAAATCGGGCGACTGGGGATAGTGCGACGTTCGGACTATGTTGCAATGCAGCTCGCGCTTCAAAATCCACGCATCGCGGCGCTGCACGCGAGCCGGCATGGCCCCGCCCACGTAAGGAAACGTCTGGTGCCGGTTCAACCCGCGCAATTTTACATGGCCGCCATTCAGCCGGAACCCCGCCGGCGTGAAGCTAGCCTCACGGAACCCAACCCTGGTGCGATATTCATCCGCGGAGTCCGTCCGCACCACAACGTCGTATAATTTTGGATTTTTCAGATCCCAAAGCTGCACAGATCCCAGCGATTCCAGTTGAATGTCATGATACGGCGCGGCGCCCGATACTGTAATACTGCCCGTCTGCAGCACGGTTCCGCCATCCCGCAGTTCCGCTGTGATTTTGACCGGCCGCTCCACCGGACCGCCCAGATAACACCGCACCAGCAGCGCGCGATCGTTCCCGAGCGGTCGCACCGGCTTCGCGTAAACATTCTCGATGAATGTCTGGGGCACCACGCGAATCTGGACGTCGCGATAAATGCCTCCAAAAGTCAAATAATCGATCTTGTCGCCGAACGGCGGAATGTCCGGACGTTCCCGCGAATCCAGTTCCACCTCAATCAGATTGTCGCCGCCGAAGTTCAGGTGCGGCGTGATCTCGAACGAAAACGGCGTGTAGCCGCCTTTGTATTCAGGAAACTTGTGGTCGTTTACGGTCACCGTGGCGGCCGTCATCGCACCGCCGAAATCCACGAACACACGCTTGCCTTTCCAGCCCGCCAGCGCCTGGAAATGCCGCTGGTAGCGAGACACAAACTGGAACGCCTTCTCGTCGAAGCTATGCCAAGGGAGCCGCACATTGGCATGCGGCAGCGTCACAGTTTCGGCGTGGTCGCCATACAACCACCCGCGATTCAGCGAGTACACGCGGCGGTTCGGGTCTGGAGGTGAAGAAGCTCGCGTCTGGGCCGCCAGCGCACGCGCCGCGGCAGATCCAAGGATAAACAGCCGGCGGTCCAACTGGGTCATTGGTGGTGGGACCGAGCCGCGACCGTAAGGGAGTCGGTGCCTTTTGGTTCGGCTGCTGGTCCCTCAGGCCTAGGAAGCGGTCGCTTTCTTACCCTTCGCCGGTACAATCGCATCTTTCACAGCCTTGGCCACACGGAATTTCACTACTTTTTTCGCCGGAATACTGATAGTTGCGCCCGTGGCTGGATTCCGCCCCATGCGGGCTTTTCGATCCACTCGCACCAGTTTGCCCAGTCCCGGAATAACGAACATGCCGGTCTTCTTCACCTCTTTGACGGCGGTGGCGGCGAGAGTATCAATCATATGCTTCGCCAGTTTATTGCTTACCTCGCACTGTTCGGCAAGGTATTTCACTAATTGCGACTGTGTCATGCGCTTCTCCTTGAAGAGCTATATTGAGTCTCGACCAATAATAATGCCGCTTTCGCCGCGTAGCAAGCTTTTTCTAGCGATCCAGGCCGGCCCGCATGCGCCGTAGCGCGCTTTCGATGCGTGCCGTTTCCCGGGCGATCCGCGCCGGATCTTTCAACCGGATGGCCTCGGCCAGCCCCGGCAGCGGCTGGCCTGCGTAGAGAGAATAGATGTTCCAGCCGTAGATTACGTGCCGGTACCAGCGTTCGGCCGGGCCTGCGCTCTCATCCAGCAGCGTCTGTTCCAGGTGGGCCAGTTGATCGTTCAACGCCGCGCGACGCTCGTCTGTTCCCGTCCCAGCCTCCAAATCGGCGTCCGCGCGATGCTCTAGCGCTGCTGCCCGCGCCTCAATTTCCTTCGCCAGCGTCTTCGAAGCGTCCAGGTCCAGCTTGATTGGTTCGTCGCTCCAGCTAGCCGCGCTATCCAGATACTCCGAGATCTTGCGGGCGTAATGCGAATAGCGGAAAGGCAGAACCTGAGCATCTCCGAGGCGCATTGCCGCCAACCCCAACATTTGCGCCATGGTGCGCGCCACCTGAAATCCCGGATCGCTGAAGTGTTCCACAAAGTAGCGCGAGTCGTAATTGGAATGGTAAGTTCCGTAGCTGCCGTCGAAATCGAACTGCATGGAGAGCGTGGGAAGGCCCAGATAGTCCTGGAAAGCTACAAAATCGGCCCCGCTTCCGAGCGCGGCCAGCTCCACTTCGAAATCCTGCGGACCTCGCCGGCGCCTTTCCGCGGGCTGCTTTTGCCATTGCGCCGCCCTCCAGTCATCGTAGACGCTGCCCTTTCCAGCCAGCCCCGGAACATCCTTGGCCACTTGAACCAAAAAATCGCGCAGTGAGGGCGTCCCACCCCCGCCGAACTGCCCCCGCATGAACAGGTCGGTATTGATGTAGGCAACGGCCTTCTCGCGCAACTGCTTCTCGAAAGCCTCCGCGTATTCGGTTGATCCCACCAGTCCGAACTCTTCGGCATCCCAGAACGCGAACACGATGGAACGGTCCGGAACCCAGCCGTGCTTGTGCAGCGCCCCCAGCGCCCGCGCCGTTTCAAATACGGCCGATGTTCCGCTGCCTGGATCCATGCCGCCGAAAGTCCAGGCATCGTGATGCGTTCCCAGCACCACCCAGCGCTCCGGATTCTTCCCGCGCAACCGCCCGATCACGTCGTGGATGGTGCGCCATCCCGCGTCCATGCGGACATCCAGCTTCACGACAGCCGGACCTGGGCCCAGGCGATATGTGAACGGCAGCGCGCCCTGAAAGCCCGCCGGCACGGCAGGACCGCGCAATTGCGCCAGAATCTTCGAGGCCTCTTTAGAAGAAAGAACCACGGCCGGAATTTTCGGTAGCGTAGGCGCGGTAGCAGGTTCCAGCACCGCCGCGCCCGATCGAGCGGCTACGCCAGGCGATAAAGGATCGCCATGCCAGAACCAACTGTATTTGCCGTTGCCGCGCTGCATCATGAAATCCGCACGCCAGGGACCCTCCGGCCACACCAGGCCCTTGGCATAGCCGTCATCCGCCGGGTCGCTGTAAATAATAATGGCCGCCGCTCCACGCTCCTCCGCCGTGTGGATCTTCACCGCCCGGTGGCTCTTTGCGTATCGCGCCATCACGATTTTGCCCTTTACATCCACCCCCGCCGCGGCCAGCTGATCGTAGTCTGGCGGCAGCCCGTAATTGACATAAACTACAGGCGCAGTGATGGCGCCGGACGCTGAATACGCCACGAAGGCCGGTCCCAACTCCGGATTCGCCGAATCAGGATCCATCGGATTGGCCGGTTCCCGAACGCTCAACACCTCCGCAGACGGCTCAACCAGCTCGATGGTGATGGATTGCGGCGTGGAGAGATACACCTCGAACTCATGAACCTCAGTCTCGAGTCCAGCCTCCGCCAGCCGCTTGCGAAGCATGTCCGCCACTGCATTGGAGGCGGGTGTTCCCGCCATGTGCGGCCTTTTTGTCAGCGCCAGGTGCAGCGCCGAAATGGAATCTGTGGAAAGCTCCGCGGTGAATGCCGCTTCGTCCTTGCGTTCCTGAGTCAGCGCGGCGCCGGAGAATCCCAGCCTGGATTCAGGAGCCGTTGTTTGCGATTCGCACAAAAGTACGAAGACAATCAGCAGCAATGCCAGTCCGCGCGGCATACAATTCGGTTTCTTACCAACGTAGCCCCGCACGTCAGTAAGGGGCCCACCGGTCAACGCGGGGATTCGTCGTAATACCAGCGCCGGAAGCGCCGTAGAACACCATCGCCCGCGTCCGGCGACACCCGTCTTTCCGGGCCTTGGGGATCGTGCCGGTATTTCCATCGCTCCCGCACAAACAGAACAGATAGAACAGCGATTAACGCCAGGCGAATCGAAATAAGAACCCAATTCGCCACCTGCCCATACTGCGTAAAGCCAAGACTAAGGATCAGCACGGAAAGCAGCAGTAGCATCCACGCCAGCGCTTTGCGCCTCATAAATTAATGATAGCTCGTCAGCACGCCAATCCGGCCCACACCCGCGCCATGAGCGATATCGATTACCGCGGCCACGTCCTCGAACTCAAGCTCCGGCGCGCCATCCACAAACAATACGCCGTCCGGGCGCACCGCGAACAAGGCCCGCAGGCGCTCGTGCAATTCCGCCATTATGACCGGCTGCGAATTGATCTCCATGGTGCGGTCCTTTTGGATGCGTATCACCAAATTCAGCGGATTTGGTACTGCCGGCTGATTTTCCGTCGAAAGTTGGGGGATGTCGGACTTGAGTCCCACAGTCTTAGTGGGCAAGAGCATGAATACGATAAGCAGCACCAGCAGAATATCGATCATGGGCGTTACGTTGATAACCGCCGCCGCTTTGTTCGACCCCAATTGCATCGCCACGGCAATATAGACACCAGCGGACCACCAAAGTTCCGCAGTGGGGCAGGATGCCATCCTGCGACGGGTTGCCAACCCGCCCGGTTTTGGGCTTAACTCGCTCGCAACGGTTTGGCCGGCGCCACGCCGCGCAGCCCCGACCAATCCTCGCAAAGGATGATCGAATTAGCCGGATTTTGCGGCGAATATTTCAGCGATACCGGACCGATCAAACGTTCCAGATCGGTAGGGATTTGCTCCCGCAACTGCGCGACGTCCTGAGATGCCGTATACAGTACGCCGCGCACGGAGTACTCATAAAAAATGGTGCTCTCAAGAACCTCCGTGATGGTGGCGTCGCCCAGCCGTCCATTTTGGTTTACCTGCAGCCGCCGGCGCTTTTCCTTGTCCTTCGGATTCCGCCGCATCCTGCGCAGCGTGTAGACCAACGCCCCCAGAATGGCCATCGACACTGCCGCTATCAGGATGACTTGCACGTAGCTTGAGTCCCGAATACTCTCGAGCATGCTGGTTACGCTTCAGCGGCCACGGCGTTCTCCAGAACACCGATGCCTTCAATCACGATTTGGACGGTCGATCCTGGTTGGAGCGGTCCCACACCGGGCGGAGTGCCTGTGGCAATCAGGTCGCCTGGTTCCAGCGTCATAAACGCACTTACATAAGCAATTATATCACTCACGTTAAACAGCATTTCCGTCACCGGAGCGTCCTGTTTTTTCTCGCCATTCACAAAAGTCTGCACGCGGAAAGTCTTGAAATCGGCTTCTTCGCGCCGCAGGATGCACGGGCCCACCGCGCAAAAAGTGTCGAAGCCCTTTCCACGCGTCCACTGGCCGTCCTTTTTCTGCAGATCGCGCGCCGTCACATCGTTCACCGGAGTGTAGCCCAGAATGTAGCCGTCGGCTTCCGCACTTGAAACATGGCGCGCCCGCTTGCCCATCACCACGCCCAGCTCGCCTTCGAAATCCACGCGCTGCGACAGTTTCGGATAAACGATGGTGTCTCCCGAAGCGACAAGCGAAGAAGGAGGCTTCAGAAAAATCAGGGGCTCCGGCGGCACTTCGTTGCCCAGCTCCTTGGCATGTTCGGCGTAGTTGCGTCCCACGCACACGATTTTGGTTGGCGAGCAGGGCGGCAGCAAACGGGCTTCGGGAGGCAACTCCGATAGCTCACCGTGGCGCACATCGGGATCGGAATCGGTGGCCGTAGCGGGTGTTCTTGGATTCAAACTATAACGGATAATTTTCATGGGCTTCTCTCTCTATGGCGCCGTGACTTCTATTGGTTCCGACGGCCGGCTCTGATTGCCGGACTGGTCAATTGCCGAAACCGTGTAACGGTAGTGCCTGCCGGTTACGATCTGATGATCGGAATATATCGGCGCCTCCAGGCCGGCCGCGATTTGAATGTACGGCGCGTTCTCTTCGGAACGAAACACCCGATATTCCTTGAAATCCGATTCTGTATTCCGCGCCCAAGCCAGTTCCACCGCCCCCAGGCCCACCGAAGCCGTAAGCCCGGTGGGTACCTGCGGCGGGAAAATATCCTTGGGCGTGATGCTTGAAGATTCCACTACATCGCTTTCGTTCTTGTCGTGGATCCCTTGCACGAAATATTGGTAAGTCTTCCCGTACTCGGTGGTGGTGTCCACGTATTCCGGTTTATCCGGACTCGCCAGCAGGTTCGGCTCCTTCTGGTCTTCGGTTTTTCGAAAGATGCGGAAGGCGGTCAGGTTAGGTTCGGTCCAGGTGAGGCGCACGCCCTCCGCCACATTTTCCACTTTCAAGCCGGCGGGTTTGGGAAGTGGGGTTTCGATGGTGATGGGGAAAAAGTTCGACCAATCCGACATGCGGCCTTTCATGTTGGCCAACCGCACGCCCACAATCAGCGCTTTGCCCACCAGATCCTTCACCGGTTCCTCGGCGCGGGCCGGCCCTGGTTCCGGGATCGGCGAGACCTGAATGCGTTCGGCGCCGTTCGACCAGTCGTGCTCGCTGAATCCATTCGAAGGGGTGGGGCCGATGCGCAAATCCACGCTTCCGATTTGTTTTACCACCAGTCCTTCGGTGGTGAGCTTGGGCACCGTGAAACGAATGTCCAGTTTATCGCCGCGCTGGATCACAATCAGATCGCTGATGCGCGTCGGGATATTCAGCGCCGGATAAAGCGGCTCCCCCCGCGCCCCGCACCCCGCCATCGCCACGGCGGCCAGTATTGCGGCTGTAGCGCACGCGCCGGCGCGTGCCGCGTTCACACTCGTGTGAACGCCTGGTATTCGCAAGGAGGTCCCCGGCATCCTAGAGAATATACCGGCTGAGATCCTGGTCCTTGACAATATCAGCCAGTTGTTTCCGAACGTAGGCCGCATCAATCTTCACGTTCTTCTTCTTGAGATCCGGCCCCGCGAACGATATCTCTTCCAGCATCTTTTCCATGATGGTGTGCAGGCGCCGCGCGCCGATATTTTCAGACGTCGAATTCACGCGCGCCGCGAACCCGGAGATCTCCTCCACCGCATCGTCGGTGAAGGTCAGTTTGATGCCTTCCGTCTCGAGCAGCGCCGTGTACTGTTTCACCAGCGCGTTCTTGGGCTCCCGCAGAATGCGGATGAAATCCGCTTCGGTGAGCGATTTCAGCTCCACGCGAATGGGAAAACGGCCCTGCAGCTCGGGAATCAGATCGCTGGGCTTGGAAACGTGAAATGCGCCAGCGGCGACGAACAAAATGTGATCGGTGCGCACAAAACCGTGCCGCGTGTTTACCGTGGTGCCTTCCACGATGGGCAGAATGTCCCGCTGTACGCCTTCCCGGCTGACGTCCGGCCCGTGGCCCGATTCGCGGCCGGCAATCTTGTCGATCTCGTCCAGAAAGATAATGCCGTTGCGCTCCACCCGCTCCAGTGCCAGGCGGGTCACCTGATCCATGTCGATCAGCTTCTGCTCTTCTTCCTGAACCAGATATTCCGCGGCCTCCGCTACGCGCATTTTTCGCTTGCGGGTACGTTGTCCAAACAGGCCCGGCAGGACGTCTTTCAGATTGACGTCCATTTCCTCCATGCCCTGGCCGGTGGAAATTTCAAACGTGGGCCCGCGCTCGCGCACATCGATTTCCACCATGCGGTCGTCCAGTTTGCCCGCGCGCAATTTCTCGCGCAGCTTCTCTCGCGTCCGCTCCGCGCTTTCGGACGCTTCCGGCTGCGGTGGCATCAGCAGATCCAGCAGCCGCTCCTCGGCGTTCCGTTCGGCGCGCTCGGCCACCTCTTCAATGCGCTCCTCGCGCACCATGTCGATGGAGATGTCCACCAGATCGCGGATCATGGCTTCCACATCGCGGCCCACATAGCCCACTTCGGTGAACTTGCTGGCTTCCACTTTCAGGAAAGGCGAATTGGCCAGCTTGGCCAGCCGCCGCGCGATCTCGGTTTTGCCTACGCCGGTGGGCCCGATCATCAGAATGTTCTTGGGCATCACCTCGTCGGCCATCTCCGGCTCGAGCTTCTGCCGGCGGATGCGATTCCGTAGCGCAATGGCCACTGCTTTCTTGGCGTCGGCCTGGCCGATGACGTACTTGTCCAGTTCCTGGACAATTTCCCGCGGAGTCAGCTCATCGAGCAGCGGCGTTTCGTCCAGCGCCTGCGTGGGCAGGTAAATTACCATTTAGCCCAATTCCTCATAGCTGATAGTTTCATTGGTGTAGATGCAAATCTCGCCGGCGATCTTCATGGCTTTTTCCGCGATTTCTTTCGCTCCCAGTTTAGTATTTTCGATCAGCGCGGTGGCGGCGGCTTTGGCGAACGGCCCGCCGGAGCCGATGGCCGCCACGTTGCTATCGGGCTCAATCACGTCGCCGTTGCCGCTCACGATAAAGGTGTTTTGCGGATCGGACACCAGCAGCAGCGCTTCCAGGTGCCGCAGCACGCGATCGGTACGCCACTCCTTGGCCAGCTCCACCACGCTGCGGGGCAGGTTTCCGTTGTGCTGCTCCAGCTTGGCTTCAAAGCGCGAGAACAGGGCGAACGCATCGGCGGTTGAGCCGGCAAATCCAGCCAGGATTTTATCGCTGTAGAGGCGGCGCAATTTCTTGGCGGAGGCCTTCAGCACTTCCTGGCCCAGCGTTACCTGCCCATCGCCGGCCATGACAACCTTGCCATCTCTGCGCACGCAGAGGATGGTGGTGGAGCGGATTCTTTGCTTCATTGATTCAGTTTCTGGCTTTCGTCTACTCGCCTCAGCGCGGATCGCGCCGGGGTCCAAGGTGCGGAATCTTCATTCTATCGCACGGGGAAAAGGATTGTCCGCTCTGGCGCCCTTGTGTTACCGAACCGCGACCGTAAGGGAGTTTCCATGGGCCTGCGGCCCACCAAAGGTCATGAAGACGATGCGGGAAAATCGGTTGGCAGGCGGAAGCGCCTGCCCCACGTTGGATCGCACGGGTTTACGTTTTGAGTGGGGCAGGCGCTTCCGCCTGCCAACCGGCGTCTTCAACGGAGTCGGTTTCATTTCCTGGTCCCGGCGATGCGAGGTAAGGAGCGGTCGATTATCCGAATTTTGCAAGTACCTCAGGCGCCGAACCGACTCTTGACAAGTTGCTACATTGGATATAATCTTATGTAGGACTTCATGAACGCCGAGGCCATTAAACGCACGCTGGGCAGCAGCGGGTTGCGCTGCACGCCGCAGCGCTATGCCGTGATGGCGTTTTTGATGGAACACAACAGCCATCCTACGGCGGCCGAAATATTCGCCGCCGTGAATCGCGTGGATCCGCGCTCGTCCCGGGCCACCACTTATAAGAATCTGCGGGACTTGGTGGAAGCCGGGCTGGTGCGTGAGGTGGCCGTTGAGGGCCGTTCCGCCCGGTTCGACGCCAAAGGCATGCGGCATCACCACTTCCTGTGCGACCGTTGCGGCAATGTTGAGGACATGGAGTGGTACGCCGTACCCAGGCCCGCTTCGCGCACGCTGGGCAAGCGGATTCTTCGCGAATGCGAACTCATTTTCCGGGGGCTCTGCACCAGGTGCGCCGCACGGCAGGCTCCCCGTAAACCAGCATCGTAGTTCGACTGTTTATAAATTAATTTCGAAGGAAGAGGAACACAATGGAACACACCACTGCGGCCGGGACGTCTTTCCCGGAAATGCAAGAACAGAACATTTTGCCTGAAGCCAAATGCCCGGTCGCTCACGGCGCTCGCCGGCACACCGTGGCAGGCGCGCCCACCAATGCGCGCTGGTGGCCGAATCAATTGAACCTGAAGATCCTGCACCAGAATTCTTCGCTGTCCGATCCCATGGCCCCCGAGTTCAACTACGCCGAAGAATTTAAAAAACTCGATCTCCACGCCGTGGTCAAAGACCTGCATGCCCTGATGACTACGTCGCAGTCCTGGTGGCCGGCGGACTTCGGCCATTATGGGCCGTTCTTCATTCGTATGGCCTGGCACAGCGCCGGTACCTACCGCATCGGCGACGGCCGCGGCGGAGCCGGCTACGGCGAACAACGGTTTGCGCCTCTCAATAGTTGGCCGGACAATGCCAACCTCGACAAGGCCCGCCGGTTGCTCTGGCCCATCAAGCAGAAATATGGCCGGAAAATCTCCTGGGCCGATCTCATGATTCTCACCGGGAACGTCGCCTTGGAGTCCATGGGGTTCAAGACCTTTGGTTTCGCCGGCGGCCGCGAAGATGTCTGGGAGCCTCAGGAAGATATTTTCTGGGGGCCGGAGGGCAAGTGGCTGGGTGATGAGCGCTACACTGGCGATCGCGAGCTCGATAATCCTCTCGCTGCTGTCCAGATGGGTCTGATTTATGTGAATCCGCAAGGGCCCAACGGAAACCCGGATCCAGCGGCTGCGGCCCGCGATATCCGCGAGACCTTCGCCCGCATGGCCATGAACGATGAGGAAACTGTTGCGCTCATCGCCGGCGGCCACACCTTCGGAAAAACACATGGCGCGGCCGACGCGGCCAAGTATGTTGGCCCCGAACCCGAAGGCGCTCCTATTGAGGAGCAAGGCTTGGGCTGGAAGAACACCTACGGCAATGGCAACGGCCACGCCAACGGACACAGCGGCCACACCATCACCAGCGGGTTGGAGGGAGCATGGACCACTACTCCGGCCAAGTGGAGCAGCAACTTCCTGGAAAATCTGTTCGGCTTTGAGTGGGAGCTCACCAAGAGTCCCGCCGGCGCACATCAGTGGACCCCCAAGAATGGCGCAGGGGCGGGCACCGTTCCCGATGCCCATGATCCCTCAAAAAAGCACGCGCCGTTCATGCTCACAACAGACCTCGCGCTCAAGGTTGACCCGAACTATGCGGCTATTGCCAGGCGCTTCCTCGATCATCCGCGGGAGTTCGCCGACGCGTTCGCCAAGGCGTGGTACAAACTGACGCATCGCGACATGGGGCCGCTCTCGCGGTACCTTGGCCCGCTGGTGCCGAAGGAAACGCTGCTCTGGCAGGATCCTGTTCCCGCTGTGGATCATGAACTGATCGGCGAACAGGACATTACTGCTTTGAAGGGCAAGATTCTCGCGTCCGGAGTTTCCATCTCTGATCTGGTCTCAGCGGCCTGGGCGTCGGCGTCAACATTCCGCGGCGGCGACAAGCGCGGCGGCGCCAATGGGGCGCGCGTTCGCCTTGAGCCGCAAAAGAATTGGGAAGTCAATCAACCCGCCAAGCTGGCCAAGGTGCTGCAGAAGTTAGAAGCCATCCAGAAGGAGTTCAACGGTGCGCAATCCAATGGAAAGGGAAAGAAGGTCTCGCTTGCCGACCTGATTGTTCTGGGCGGCTGCGCAGCCGTGGAGTCGGCGGCGAAGAAAGCCGGCTACGACCTCAAGGTGCCTTTTGCGCCCGGCCGCACCGATGCCTCCGAGCAGCAGACCGACGCGCACTCCTTTGCGCCGCTCGAACCGGTGGCTGACGGCTTCCGCAATTATCTCCGCGGCGCCAACCCGATGACTGAGGAGGAACTGCTCATTGATCGGGCGCAGTTGCTGAAGCTGACTGCCCCGCAGATGACCGTTCTCGTCGGCGGCCTGCGCGTCCTGAACGCCAATTTCGGGCAATCGAAACACGGCGTCTTCACCAAGCGGCCTGAGACGCTGACCAACGATTTCTTCGTCAACCTTCTGGACATGAATACCGCGTGGCAGCCCGCCAACGGATCCGAAGGCGTGTTCGAGGGGCGCGATCGCAAAACCGGCGAAATCAAATGGACCGGCACGCGCGTCGACCTGGTCTTCGGTTCCAACTCCCAGCTCCGCGCAATCGCCGAAGTCTACGCCTGCGACGACTCCAGGCAGCAGTTCGTGAAGGACTTCGTAGCGGCGTGGAACAAAGTCATGAACCTCGACCGCTATGACCTAGTCCGCTGACGCGTTACGCGGAAAGCTGTGAAAAAATCGGGAAAAACGCGGGGTTGGCAGACGGAAGCGTCTGCCCCACATCGACGCACAAGGATTTACGATTAAGTGGCGCAGGCGCTTTCGCCTGCGAACCGATTTTCTCACAGCTTCTTAAGGGAGCCGGTGCCTTTTTGGTTCCACCCACGCCGGTAGTGTGCCGGCGCTTTTTGGCGCGCTGGGACAGCGGCGTAGCCGCAGCGCCAGCCCGGCCGGCGCTTCACCTCCGGGCTACATCGCACGGATGCAGGAAAATTGAGTTCGAGCATTTTGCTGTAACTTTTCCGGGTGGAATCCTTACACCCAATCAGGAGGCAAAATGCCCGTAAGAATTCATCATCTGGTTCTCGCAAGTCTGTTGACGCTGTCGGTCGGAAGAGCCGACATCGTATTCTCAAACCTCACCGGTGTAGACAGTGGCGGGATCGTAATCTGCGGCGTCACGCCGTGCAGCACCTTCGGCAGCGGCATCCCTCAAACGCTGGCCGAGCAGTTCACTCCATCGGCTGACTATGTCTTTAACGATGCCATCGTCGAAATAGGCGACAGCTTTAGTTCGGATGAAAACGTAAATGTCTATCTCGCGGCCGATTCCTCCGGATTGCCTGGCTCCTTCATCGAACAGATCGGGTTCAGCCTTTCCCCGAGCGCGCAAAATACCATCACGGCTAACTCCATCGCTACTCCCATCCAGTTGACCAGCGGAACCCCCTACTGGCTGGTCGTGACGCCGGCAGATTCCGATACCGCCGTCACGTGGGACGACGCCGGATCTTCGTTCGTAGAGACCGCGTTCTCTCCCACAGCGAACGGCCTGAGCGACTGGACTCTGGATGGCCCCTCCTCTGGCCAGATGAAGATCGACGGCACACCCGGCCTGGTAGCAGCCACGCCCGAGCCGAGGCTGCTCGTTTTCGCGACGTGCGGATTGCTGATAATCGGCGCCGGCCTGCGTCGCAACCGCGCCTGATATTTGCGGCCTGCGCTTAGAGACGAAGATGAAGGTGGGGATGCCCAGCCGCGTGGAGATGGCGAACAGGCTGCCGAGAAATGGTTCGGCGCCCAGGTAAATCAGCAGTCCGCCAAGAAAGAACAGCCCGCCAATACGCCCGATGCGCCGCGCCCGCGGTGAAAGTACAATGGCGCGCGGAATCGCGTTACGCGTTACCGAACCGCGACCGTGAGGGAGCCGGTGCCTTTTTTATTCGAATTTTGCACGTACCTCCGCCCCTGGGCCTGCGACCCACCAAAGGTCATGAAGACACCTGAGGCGCGAGCGCCACATGGCGTCTTCCGCAGAAGTGGTCGACGTTGCCCACATGGCGCATTGTGGGAGATTACTCTCGTGATATGTTGCAAATCCGGAAGGCCAGGGTTCCGACGTAGGTTTCACGCTTTCCGTGCACCTCTGCGAGCCTGAACATCCAGTCACGCAGAGCCTTTTCAATTGGAGCACGGGCTAGCGGGCTGCCCTAGACGCTTTTGAGACAAATGACCGCGCCAGTCGGACCTACGAGAACGTCAGTTATCACGGTGCTGGCAAGGTCCAACATGTGCGAAGGCACTCCCCCACATCGGCCAGGTGAATAACACGGGATTTCATCGCCCCGGAGCCGAAATGAACGACCTTTCCATCTTAAGATCTGAGGGGTTCAACATTTGACCTCGCAGGGCAGCTGATCCGAGGTGCTGTCGATCGGAAAACGCTAAAGCCGAACACAGAATTGCGGCAACAAGCACCATTCCACTCGCTAGTCGGAGAAAGGCAGTACCCAGCCAGGCCCACGCAACCGTTTTCAGCCATTCGCTCTCGCTCCGAATGTCGCCGTGCCCACTGGACCATTCCGAGCCGCTCCATATCTGATGGGCGAGATCGGGCCGGCCCAATCGCAGCAGCAACGCGATTTGGATGGGACCTCGAACATCTCTTGACGGGACATTCGCCAAGAAAGCGATCTGTGGATTCGGCTGGCGAATGTAGGGCGCCCGGCCGTCCGGAGTGGCGATCGCGCGCACGTCAAGGTCGAGGTTGGCGGGTTTGTCAACGCCTCGAAGCTCATAAACCAAGCCATTCCAGCAGACGGCGAAATGGCCCGGAAACACCCAACCGTGCGTTCGAACGATCCTGTCCTCGTTTGAGATGTCGATCTCGCGATACTCGCCGCCGCGCGGATCAGCCAGTCCCGCATCGAAGAACAGCGCCGACTCCGCGGCGATGTAGCTGGGAAAGTCACCCGACGCGGGCGGAGTCCATGCCTCATGCTGCCGGGGAGGCTCGGGCAGGGCAGCGTTGGCGGCGGCGAGTGGCATGAGCAGGAAAAGTAATCTGAGCCCCGCCCAAGCATGAATGGCCGCCCGCATCATTTTCGGTTGCGTTTATTGCGACGTCTCAATCAGGATCGCGGTTCCACTGCAATTGTTGGTCGCCACGCCGGCCTGTAGTCAACAGGCCCGAAGCTTGCCGCTCGCGGTCCGGTAACAGCGTTCGCGTCCATGTCGCCCAGAACGCAGATGATCTCCCACAACCCGACTTCCGGACAACGTCGCGGCGCGGGTCCCGGAAAGGGTAAGTTTCGGGCAGGCTTAAACGGTGCTGCGGGTTGTTGGAGGTGCGGCGACGTGAGCGGCGTGTGGTTATACGAGCGATAGAACGGTGCCCGCGCCATGCTTCGAAAGTTGTGGGGCGTGCGCCTGAACATCGGCAATGAACGCCACTCGGTTTTCCGGCGCGATCAGAACGGCGCCCGATTGATGCTCGATTAGAACACGATCCAAAGACAAAGCCAGAGAACTCCCCGAATCGCTTGAGGGAATGACAGTCGTGATCTGCGCATAGGGAATTCGAATTTGCCTGATGCCCGCTCTGATGACCAGCTCAGTCCCTGTGGTCTCGTACGATTGCGGGAAACAAAACCCAAAGACGAGGACACACACGCCTATAAACAGTGCGTACATCGGTAACCATTTTGTCGCCAAAGCAACAACAATCGGCGCGAGGAGTCCAATAAGCACGCTCACCCCAATCCACCAGTCAACTTTGCCTCGGTAACGCACGACTTCTCAACCAAGAATAGCACTCAATCAGCGTGCTGGAAATGTCCGCTAGCCGCTGGTGTCACGACACCACGTTGTGCGGGATCTAATTCCGGCAATCCCGAAAACGGTAGGTTTCGGGACAAGAACCGGACCCAATGAAAAAGGACCTTGCGCCGTCCCGTTTTGTTGTCCCATCGATTGCCTCAGTGCACTCACGGTCCCGAAACGGCGTTCTGGGAGATCAGTCCTGTGAAGTCGCCGTCACATCATCCCAACGGAACCATCCACTCCGCGGATCTCCTCCTCCCCGAGTCACTACCAATCAAACATTATTTTTCCATTGCATCCCAACGCTTGCGCAACAGCGGCCATACCATCCAACCCTCCACCCCGTACGCTGACCTCAGAAGGACATGCCACGGTACCATCAACACGTCGCCACTACGGCAACCAGTCAGAAACTCGCCGGCTCCGAGTGGCGCATCACAAAAATTCATGCGCCGAGCGACCCAACTAACGCCCCTAACGCCCAAACAAACCAACCGCCTACAGAAATGCGTCCTCCAAACACAAAACCCGCCGTATGCGCCACTCATCCTGCATGTAGAGCCGTCAGCCTACCCCCGCACGTGCGCGCGCCACATCTTCGCGAATTCCGTGAACGCCAGCGGCTTCCTTTGTCCCAGCAACAGGCGCAGCAATTCCCACGCTGCCCAAGCGAAATAGCTGATGGTGATCCACCAATGGACATGCTGAGCCACCACGCCCCAGAAGGGCACTTCCGGCTTGACCGCGGAAAAGAAAAATTGCACGAACCACAATACGAATAGCGCGGATGCTTCCCACCAGGCCAGCTCCATGTTCACCAGGAACAGCATGCCCACCAGTTGCTGGCCGATGGTCATCCACACTTCGATGGCCTGCTGCGGGTCCAGTGGAACCGAGGCAGTATGCCGCAGGCTCAGCGACAACACCACCGGCAGCATCGCCACCAGCAGGGTCCACTGATTGATGTTGCTCGAAACCAGATTCATCAGCGCCATCGGGGCGCGATGCACGGTCCGGGCCCAGTAAAAAGTAGAGAGCCCTTCCGGAAATTCCGAAACGAACGGCGCAACCCATTGAACGAAGATGAAGGTGGGGATGCCCAGCCGCGTGGAGATGGCGAACAGGCTGCCGAGAAATGGTTCGGCGCCCAGGTAAATCAGCAGTCCGCCAAGAACGAACAGGCCGCCAATAAGCCCGATGCGCCGCGCGCGCGGTGAAAGTACGATGGCGCGCGGAATCCGCTCCAGATCCTCGATGCCTTCTTCCTCCTGGGGCGGCATCTTACCCAGCACAGCCAGATAAGCGGCGTAGATGACCGTCAGCACCACAGCGTCGGCCAGATGCAGTGAGCCTTTCCAAGCCACAAAACTTATATAAAGCAGCGGAGCCAGAAGTCCGATTACCTGCACGCTGTGCTCCCCCTCCAGAACAATCTTGCCGAGAGGTTTGCGTTCGCGCCTTCGGTACATCACCGCCGCGGCGCAATAGATCATCGGCCAACCCAGGCCTGTGAGCAGGCGCAGCGCTCCGGTGAGGCTGGCGAACAGAAATGGAACCTGTTGCCGCCACGCGAACACCGCTTCCATGGCGAACTCAGGCAAGGTCTGCATCCAGGCCAGGATGGCCAGCGCGAAGCCTTGCGCGATGAAGAACTGCGCGGATTCCGCGGCCCAGGCGATGATCATCGCGGCGATTAGGATGGCCGGCGCGGCCCACAAAATAGTTTGCGGGCTGGATTCGCGAAGCGTGGGCGCGGCCACGAATAAGAAGAGGCCGCCGAGGAAAAACGCTTTCGCCACGCTAGGGGCGCCGATAAACCACATGGTACAACGATTGTATGCCGTCCTACGTGGTGGAAACACCTGAGCGTTGCTATCCCATCCTGGTGGAACGCGGCGGTGTTTCCCGGCTGCGCGAATACATTCCCGCGCGCGCCGGCAAGATATTTTTTGTTTCCACTGAAGATGTCTGGCAACTGCACGGGCACACTGTGGCCCGGGATCTGGCGCACCAGGTGCTGTTTTTTCCGGGAGGCGAAACGCGCAAGCGATTGGCGGAAGTGGAAGCGCTGGCCGAACAGATGATTCAAAAAGGCGCCGACCGCGCCAGCTTGATCGTGGCAGTGGGAGGGGGAATCGTCACCGATGTCGCTGGATTTCTGGCGGCCATCTTTATGCGCGGCATTCCGCTGATCCAGATTCCCACTACGCTGCTGGGGCAGGTGGATGCGGCCATCGGCGGAAAAACCGGCGTGAATCTGACCGCCGGCAAGAATCTCATCGGCAGCTTCCACCAGCCGCTGGCAGTGCTGATAGATCCGGCGCTGTTAGGCACTCTGCCGGAGCGGGAATATCGCGCCGGCCTGTTCGAGATCATCAAGCACGGAGTGATCGCCGATCCGGATTTGTTTTCGCTGATGCGCCAGGAGCCGGACCGAGTGCTGTCGCGGGAGAAAGATGTTGTGGATCGCATGATTGCCGATTCCGTCAAGCTGAAGGCCCACGTGGTTTCAGGCGACGAGAAGGAGGACGACCGGCGCCGCATCCTGAACTTCGGGCATACCTTCGGCCACGCTCTTGAAGCTGAGACCGATTATTCCCGCTTCCTCCACGGCGAAGCAGTGGCCTGGGGCATGAAAGCGGCGGCGTTGCTGGCCGAAATGGAGGGAATGCTGCCGTCTCGGGATCGCGAGGAGATTGTGCAGTGCGTCAATTCCTATGGGCCGTTCCCGTCGCTCGATGGGATTGATCCGGCACGCCTGGCCGCGCGGCTGAAGAGTGACAAGAAGACCGTGCAGGGTAAAATCCATTTCGTGCTGCCGGAGCGAATTGGCGCGGTGAGAATCACCGCGGATGTAGACCAGCAGCAGGTTCTGAAAGCCATCGAGAAAGCCCTAACGTGCTAAACAGGAACATCCCCGCGTGGCGCACGCACTCGTGCGTGCCGCGTTCACACTCGTGTGAACGCCAGCTGAGTGTACGCAAGGGTGCGAACTGAATGGGAACCACGCCCGCCGGAATCGAAAACGAGCAACAGGCCGCCACCTGGGTGCGCGGCATGTTCGGACGCATCGCCCCGCGCTATGACCTGCTGAATCACCTGCTGTCGATGAATATCGACCGCTATTGGCGTGCGCGAACCGTGGCGCGAGTATCCGGCGTCCTTGCGAATCCGGAAGCCCGCGTACTGGACGTCTGCTGCGGCACCGGCGACCTGATGCTCTCGCTGGAAGCCCGCGCCAGCGCGCATGTCTACGGCAGCGATTTTTGTCATCCCATGCTGGTGGCCGCGCGCCGCAAGGTCCAGCGGGGCCGCTTTCGTTCTGCGCTTTTCGAATCCGATGCGCTGCGGCTGCCGCTGGCCGACGCTTCGCTTGATCTGGTGACCATTGCCTTCGGATTTCGCAATCTGGCGAATTATCAGGCTGGATTCGAAGAGCTGCGGCGCGTGCTGCGTCCCGGCGGCCAGGCCGCGATTCTTGAATTTTCCACTCCTCCGAATCGCGCGCTGGCGCGGCTCTACAGTTTTTATTCGCGCGCTATCTTGCCCACCATTGGCGGATTAATTTCGGGATCGAAGGAGGCGTATTCTTACCTGCCGGAATCGGTGCGCAAATTTCCCGGCGCCGAGCACCTAGCGGACCAGATGCGCGCCGCCGGATTCGCCAACGTCCGCTTTGAACGAATGACCGCCGGCATCGTCGCGCTTCACTTGGGCCAGCGGCCTTGAGTCGCGCTCCACCGCCGCTCCGCCGCTTCCGGATGGTTGGGTTAATTGCTTCACGGTAATGGATGCCAGCGCCAGCGTGAGCCCGATCATGATGATCACGGAAACCCAGGCGACGGCGTTATAGGCGTGGGAATTGGTCCATTCCTTCATCAGGCTCTTTTTGTTGATGAGCATCACCATGTAAATCAGGATCACCGGCAGTAAAACTCCATTCAGCACCTGCGATCCCAGAATCATCTTGATCAGCGGAAAGTTCGGCCATAGAATCACGCCCGCGCCCACCACCACCAACAATGTGAAGAGCCAGTAGAATTCCGGCGCTTCTTTAAATCGCTTGTCCACGCCGGATTCGAAGCCCAGACCTTCGCAGACCGTATAAACCGTGGAGAGCGGCAGAATGCAGGCCGCGAAGAAGGACGCGTTGAACAGGCCGGCGCTGAACAGCACGTAGGCATACTTGCCGAACGGCTTCAAGGCGAGAGCGGCGTCCTTGGCGTCGTTAATATCCTTGGGCCCGTGCGACCATATGGCGGCCGCGCACGACACAATGATGAAGAACGCCACCACATCGGTCAGAATACAGCCCACGATTACTTCGATTCTGGATTGTATGTATTCTTTCGCTGTAATGCCTTTTTCCACGATGGCCGATTGCAGATAGAACTGCATCCAAGGCGCGATGGACGTGCCCACCATGGCAATCAGCATGGTGATGTAGCCTTCATCGAACATCAGAATCGGCTTGACGCTGTAAATGGCCGCTTCCTTCCAATCCGGTTTCAGCAGGAAGGCCGAAAAGATATACGTCACATAGAGCGTGCACGCGACCAGGAACACTTTCTCAACGCTTCTATATGTCCCGCGCACCACCAGGAGCCAAACTGCGGCCGCGGATATCGGGACAGTGATATAGCGGCTGATGTTGAAAACTTCGAGCGAACTCGCGATTCCGGCGAATTCGGCAATCACATTGGTGAAGTTGGTCAACACCAGGGCGATCATCAGAAAGAACGTGGTTCTGAGGCCGAACTCCTCACGGATCAGGTCGGACAGTCCTTTGCCCGTTACGGCGCCCATCCGCGAGCACATCTCTTGCGTGACGATCAGCAGCAGCGTGATGGGAATCAGCGTCCAGAGCGGCAGGTAACCGTACTTGGCGCCGGCTTGAGAATACGTCAGGATGCCGCCGGAATCGTTATCGACGTTGGCGGTAATCAGCCCCGGCCCGATGACCGAAGCAAAGATCGCGATTTGGTAGCGAAATTTCTTGAGCATCAGGATCTCTGAAGCACCGAACGCCGTTTCTGAGCCGCGACCGTGAGGGAGTCGGTGGACCGATTCACGCTTATTTCTGCCTCAATAGGGAGATCACTTCGTCCGCCGTGATGGCGCCCGCCAGCCTGCCGGCTTCATCAACCACGGGCAACGCCAGCAGGTTGTACTTGTCGAAAATCTCGGTAATGCGGTCCTGTTTTTCCTCAACGTCCACTTGCAGCAGGGGTTCGGAAGCCAATTCCTTCAGTGGCGTGGCGCCCGCGGCGATGAACAGTTTGGCCAGCGGCACAGCGGCGGTGAGCCGACCATCCTGATCCACCAGGAACAAAGTATTCAGCGTTTCAAGAATTTCCTCGTGAGCTTTCAGATCTTCCATGGCTTCCGCCACCGTGGCGTTTTCCGGCAGCGCCACGTATTCGGTATTCATTAATCCGCCGGCCGAGTTCTCGGCGAATTCCAAAAGTTCCTCAACCTCGGTTTTTGGTTCGGGCTGCATTTCTTCCAGAATCTCTTCCGAGGTCTGCTCCTCCAGTTCGGCCAGAGCGTCGGCCGCTTCATGCGGCGCCATTTCTTCCACGATATCCGCCGCTTTTTCCGTCTCCAGCGATTCCAGAATGCTGGCCTGAATTTCCGGCTCTACCTCGCTGAGCGCCTCGGCTGCAACTTCGCTGTCGATGGTTTCAAAAATGGCTTCCCGGTCGTCCGGGCTCAAGTCTTCGACAATGTCGGCCAGGTCGGCCGGGTGCATGCGCTCCAGAATCTCGTTGCTGACGTTCAATCGCAGCCGCCGCTGCGGATCCGATTCCAGAATGCTGCAATGCTCCCAGCGCAGGGAGTGCGGGGGAATCACCATTTGCATACGCCGGACCAGCCGGCGCGGGATTGCGCCTTGCGCCAGCCGCCGGAACATGCTGCGCAGGCCGATATCCACGTCGTCTATGAGCAACAGGTCGCCGTCGGGTTCGCGCTGAATCTTGAAAGTGACGTCGGTCACTCGAACCACTTTGCGGCCCTTGCCGTCGATAATTTGCTGATCCAGAAGATCGCGGACCAGACGCAGCATGTATTCGTCGGAGTGGTAAGGGGTGAGCAGCTCGTCTTTCAGGTGAATGCCGTCAAGCGAGATAGAGCGGACCTGATCGTGTTTGACGGTGAGCCACGCCCAGCCGCCGCCGAGCAGAAAACGATCGACGCGGGCGGGGTGGATTAAAGGGACAATGGCGGCGTCTTTGACGAAGCCTAACCGGCGGCCTTTGAGGTCATAGACCTTGAGACCCAACAGTTCGGTGAGGAAGAGAAGTTCGTCCGCCATCGAGAATCGCCCGAATCCATAAATGTGCAAGCAAGGCGCTCGCCACGATTCTCGCCTGAAGCGGTCCGTTTTGGAATGCGCCTACATTTTCTCGCTACTCAATCTTTACTATGACTCAAAGCCGGCAGAGCTGGCAACAAAAAAAACGCATTCGTGCCGGATTGTTCAACAGATGTTCCTGGATAGTAATGATCCAGGATTTCCCGGAACCCGATTCCGGAGCGTGCCATCCCCGCGGCCCCCTTCTGGCAAAGCCCCAATTGATGGCCCTCCACTACGCCGGGAGAATGGCGGCGGCAGAAATCGCAGCGGACCGAGTAATACGGATAACCTGAGCCCGCATCCTCGAGCGAGCGGGTCTGGCCGCCGCAGGATGCCGAATACAGAGCGGCGATTGGTTTTCCAAGATAGGTGAGTACCAGGCCGCGAGTTTCACGAGTAGCTTGAAATGCCCGCTCCGAGGATTGTGGCCACTGGCGTAGGAACTGGCAGTGGGTGCTGTCGCAAAAGTCGAACGCATCGTGACGGGGGCCGGCCGCGGCATAGTACGAACGGGCCACCACAGCCTGCGCTTTGAGCGCCTCCATAGGCGTGGATTGCGGCATCTCGGCCGCCACCACGGAGGCCACGGCAACTTCCCGGTCCATCGCCACCACGGCGATCAGTTTGTGGTCGCCGGCCTGTACCGTCAAGACGCCGTGGAATTGCCGTTCGATTTTGCCGGGGATGCTCAACCGGAAATCCGTATCTGAGCCGTCGAGGGCTGAGACCAGCACCGGCGCCGAAATCCGCGCCAGCGAAATGGTGCGCGTTTGGCGTCCTTCCAGAATCACTCGAGTGTCGCCGCCAGTCACCAATAAGGCACTGGAAACAGGCGACACGCGGAGTTCGACGGGACGGAACAAGCTGAAGACGCCGATTTGCACCACTTGAGCGGGAGCCGGCAGTACCAGCAGCAGGAGAGCAACGTAGCGCACGCGCTCGTGCGTGCCGCGTTCACAATCTTGTGAACGCCGTTTTATTAGAAGATGGAATGCGTTCACACGAGTGTGAACGCGGCACGCGAGAGCGCGTGCGCTACACATACCGCCGCATCTTTCCGCACACCCACGCCGCTTGCGCGCCTGGCACGCCATGCACTCGTACCAGTAAGTTGAACCGCGGGGCATCGCTCGGATAAAGCGCGATCACGTATCCCTCGTGGCCGGCGGTCCCGGTCTTCACGTAGGCGCCCGGGCCCACTCCGCGTCCCGTTCCGGATTGCGCCGAAAGAGCCATGCCCGCCAGAAGTTCGCGGACGCCGGGGTCGGCCGATCTCGCGATCAGTTCCGAATAGGCGCGGGCCATGGCGAACGGCGAATTCCGCCAGGCCGTTCCCAGCCCGATCAAAGTTGCTGCTTCAAATCCCGGATCTGGCGCGTTGAGCCCGAATCGTTGTACTACGGATTGGAGCGCCTGCGGCGACACATCGCGCGCCAGCTCCAGAAAATAGGCATTGCAGGAGTGCGCGATGGCTGAGCTGATTTCCAAGCGGCCGTGACCTTGCGCCAGCCAGCAGTGCGCGCCGGAACAAGTAAAAACGGGGTACCGAAAACCACGAGTTTCTCCGAAGGCCAAGGCCGTAAATGGTTTCACCAAAGACCCTACCGGCACCGGGGCCAAGAAACGCGTCCAGCGCGAGCAGATCTCATGAGCTGTCGCGCAGTCGGTCAGTAGATAAGACACGTTGGGATCGGGGAACGCGCGGTCGAGAGCAATGCCCGCGGATTGCTCGGGAAGCGAAGCCGCAGCGCCTAACGGGGCCGCTGCGGCGAGACTCAGGATAGCGCGCCGCGTCAATATCATTTCAATTTGTAAACCACGTTCTGGGTCACGACGGACCCGGTGTCATGAACAACTATGGATTCTGATTCGATCCTGGCCAGCGCCTGGCCTAGGCTTCCGATGTTGCCGGAGAAAAATGCGGGCTCGGGTGGATCTCCGGTGGCTTGTTTGGCGAGTGGATTGTCAATCAGCCGCATCATCTTGACAAAATTCGGCAACTCCATGGAATGGCGATACGCCGCCGCATAACGCGCCCCGGAAGTGGAGGGGCGATTCCCGAAGCCCGCCAGCATAGCTTCAAGGAGGTCCCTGCCGTTGGCTATCAGCAGGGTTCGGCCGCGTGTGGCCAGCGCCAACGGCTGCAGGCCGTCGAGTTCGGAATAGGAATTTGCGCCGGTTCCGCGATCTTGCCAGTGCACGCCAATCTGATCTTCGGTCAACATGGTCGCGAAAGCCGCCGTGACGGCATTCCGGACAGCCGCGGCATCCCAATCCGATGCAGCTAGCAATGCCACGCCGGATTCTGTGCCGACGAATACGCCATCCGGCTGGCCGCGAGTGGATCCAACATCCAACATGGCTTCGATTCGCACGCCTTCCAGCAGCTTGCGAAGTTCACTTCCGATATCCGGCGTTCCGGTATCGAGCGGCGGTTCATCGATCCTGATTTCGAGCTGGCCTTCGTCTCCCACCGCGCCCGAATCCAAAGCGACTACTGGCGCGGTGGTAGAGGCGATCTGGGTTTCCGGATGTGGGTTGAGAATTTTCCGGCGAAGCAATTCGAACGCCTGTGCGGCCGGCGGCGAGGCCCAGGCCCGATACACGCTGGCGTTAGCGGGAGCCAAACGCACTACTTCGCCCTCAGCCGCCTCATTCCAGGCGGGAGCGATTTCCGCGCCGCGCAGCAGGATGCGAGTCTCCCGCAACTCGCCCGACGCGCGGCCGGCATCGGCAATCGCTGCTGAATATTGCTTCAGCTCGGTGATGTTTTGTTGTATCCAGTACGAGCGGAAATGTGGACTCCGTGTAAGTTTGCTGAGATCCATCACCATCCGCAGTTCGCCCGGCGACTTGGCTTCACGAACAGGTTTATCGAACCATTGTTCGCCCGCTACGGCGGAGCCGGCTTGCCCCGCAATCAATGCCAGAGCGCCTGCCAGCACATCTTCCCTGGTAGCAAGAACCACGTAATCCTTCGCCACCGCGAAAGCGGCAACTCGTTTCGAGGCGGGATCTGTCTTGATGTAGTAGTCAATTCCGGAGGATTGCCGGGGCTGATAATTTCCGCGCGTCTTCCACAGCGCGCCGCCCGCGAACCGGTCTGAAGACAGGCGCGTGATGTAAAGAAACTCCAGCTTGCCGATATCGTAAATCGCCAGGGCCGACTGGCCGCCCGCCACATTCGCCAACAGGTCCATGTCAGGTGGAATGCCGGCCGCGGCCGCAAATTCAGCCTGGGCCTGTTGCAGCTTCAAATACAAACGCGAGCGTGAGAATACCTGGAAGTTGTCGCCCTCCAGCCACAGGCGTTTCTCCTCGGAGCCTTTCCAGTCCGACAACAGAGATCCGAAATCCTTGGCCTCGATATAAAGCAGCGGTCCTGCTGGAACCAGGCGGGCAAGTTCCGGCGGAGTGGGTGCGGGCGCCTGGGCGAATATCAAAACCAGCAAAAGCAAGCTGGCGAAAACAACCGCGATGTTTACTAGGATGGTTACTGGGCGCTTCATTGTCCGCCTCCAAGGCGCGGGCGCACTCGGTGATCCTGCTCCAGATTTTCGGTAATCACCGGTTGCCGTTGACGATTGGCGCGACGTTGTTCCAATTGTGTCTGAAGCGCGCTTAGCCGTGCCTTTGATTCGGCATCCGCCGGATCCAGCTGAAGCGCGATTTGGAAGTAGAAGGCCGCATCGCGCGACATATTCAAATTGGAATACGAGTCAGCTAATTCGCGCGCAATAACGGCACGCCGCGCGGTGACGGCGCCCGTCATGAACTGGACGGAGTAAAAAGGATTCCCGTATCGTTCCTCGACCGGCTCTTGCGGGACCATCAGACCGCTCCGCGAGATCAATGGATGTATGGCGGCAATCGCGGTCTGGTAGCGTTTCGCGCGGTACGCTGCATCAAACAGCGCCAGCTTCGGATCGTCGGCATCGGGCGCAATGGACGCAGCGCCCTCGAGCAGGCGGATCTTGACGGCAGCATCGCTCGCTTGCGCGGCCGCGGCCATTCGCGCGTAGTAGAAATACGGCTTCTCGGCATCCGCTGCCGGAATCGGCCTGGGGCCCGAAAGCAGGTTCAACTCAGCGCTTGCGGTAGCACGAGGTGCGGCTTTCGATTCACCCAGGAAACGGGCGGCGGCGACGCGCGTTTTGTACGGCGGGTCATTCGATTCTGCGACGGCGCGCAGCATCCGGATACCCAGGTCGCGATCTTTGCCGGTGGAGACCAGCAGCTTTCCTAACTGAGCCTTCGCCGCGAAATCCCATGGAACCGCGCGCACCCGATCGGTCAGAAAGGGCAGGGCCTCAGCGGGATGCCCTGTCTTGCTCAACAGATCTGCGGCACCGGTGAGATTCTCGAAAGGCTCACCCACCACCATCGTCATGCGATGAAGCAGCGTGACCGCTACATTTGTGTCGCCCTGCTCCAGACGGATTTCGGCCAGTCCCAGGAAAGTCGCGGCGGAAAACTGGAACGATTCCAGTTGCCGGTTGTAAACGAATTCCAGTATCTGGCGAGCCGCCGCGCCATCCCCGCTCTGCTTCAGACCGTTGGCTGCGTTCTGCAAGCTTTCGATCGGTGCGTCTTCTTTCGAGTATCGATCCAACAGCGCCTTCAAAGTCCCTTCCTGCGCAGCGATGCGCACCTCGAGAATCGCCACCTGTCCAACTCGCGCTTTTCGGACGTCGGACGGAATGGCCGCCAGTGCGCTTTTGGCCGCTTGCGTTTGTTTGTGATCCACCAGGTAATCCACCCATTCGAACTGCCGATTGCGCAGTTCGCTCTCGGCCCAACCACGAGCCTCGCCGAAGCTCTTCTCGAGCTTCTGTCTCGCGTCCTGAATCAAGGCCGCGTAGAGCGCCGGGCGCTGGCTGTCCGGGATCCAGTTCTGTTTGACAATGTTCCCGATGAACTCGGAGGGATCCGGAGCGCTCTTGGCCAAGTCGATAATCCAGGCGATACCGCTGGCCGGATCGCCCGTGGCTTTCATCGCCGCGCGAAGCAAAACATCAACCTGGTAGGTCCCGTTGCGGTGGATATACGTGCTGAGGACGCGGTCGGCTTCCGGCCGCACTGCTTCGAATACCTGGCACTGCCCAATATCTTCAAGCGTGGCCGCGAGCGATCGCCAGAAATCTTCGTGGATGCGGCCGTCTTCCTGGCGCGCGAAAGCCTGTAACGCTAGCTTGAATTCACGCGTGGCTTCGTCGTGCTTGTCCTGGTGCCAATAAATCAGCGCCAGGCGATCATGCACGTCGGCGCGTTTCGAATCCAATTGCAGGGCATTTCCGAAATCCACCAAAGCGCGCGCGGGCTTCGCCGATTCGCGATAATATTCGGCCAGCGTGAAGTAGGCGTCCGCATGCGCGGGCGTGGCCTCCAGCGCAGCCGGCAGATAATCTTCAGGATCGCCCTGCTTAGTGACATCCAGATACTCGCCGTAGCGCGACCCGTAGTAGAACCACAAGTCGCCGGCCAGTTGAAGCTGCCGATCAACAGGCTTCCCGATGCGTTCGCCGATTGTTCGGGTGCCCAACGCGTCACGAAACGCCGCGTTCACCTGCGGCGCGGAGCTCGCAAAATAGAGACCTGTCAGTGCCGTATAGGCGTGATCCCACACCGGCTGCTGGCCTGCAGCGCGGGCCGCGATTACTTCGAGCGCCCGCGCGGCGCTGAAATTGTCGAGGGCATAGCCGGCAAAATCGTTGCGAACGTTATCGGACTTATCGGACTTCGCTACTGCGAGAAATCTTTGCGGTGTTTTGCTCAAAAGCTCCGCGTAGCGGGCGATCATGGCACCCCTGAGCTCGCTTCTTCGATCTAACTGATCCAGCACTCGCAATTCGGCGGGGGTGTCGCCGGCCAGACGGTAGTTTTCCGCGGCTTGAGCCTTCCAGCGCGTTTCAAGCTGGCGAGCCAGTTCGGCATAGCGCAGACGCCGCTGCTGAAGCTCAATCAGCTGCCGCGGCGCGGGAGCTTCGAGATTTTCACCGAGCAACTGATTTTGCCACTCAGCGTTGAGATCGGCCAATCCGGCGCTTTCCGCAGCCGGCAGCAGCGCCAGGATATCCTGCGCGGTGACCTTGGTGAGTTTGCCGCGCAGGAATGTCGCGAAAGTCTGTTTTTCTTCCGGCGTGTAGTACGTTGCCACTTCCGCTGGGGCCATTAGAGATGCATGGTCGTAGGCGCGCTGGCGCATCAGCAATCGCGAATAAAGCTGCGTGCCGGATTCATAATCAGTTTCCGCATTACCTCCAGCGGCGGCGAAGCCCCGTTCGGCGAACTCGCGCGCTCGCTTGATCAATCCCCAGGATTCCAGCGTTTCCGCCATCGCGAAAAAAACTTCCGGACGCTGCGGCCGTCCTTCCATCAGGGCGCGCCGCAATGCCGCCACCGCCTCATCGTTGCGGCCCTGGCGCGCGCGAATCTCGGCAACTTTCTCCATCCATTGGGAGTTGTGATAATTCAGATCGTAGAGTTTCGCATAGGTTGCGGCGGCATCATCGAAGCGCAGCAGGCGCTCTTCAAGCGATGCGCGCGCGGTGTACAGATCAATGCGATCCGGCCGGATATCCGAGGCGCGCCGGTATTCCGCGATAGCTTCCGGGAAATTCTCGAGCGCGGTCTGGATGCGTGCCAGCGTCATCGGCCAGCGATAATCCTTGGGCGAATCTTTCTCGGTTTTGGCGTAGTACGCAGTCAATTGCTGGGCGCGGCCGTGGCTTGCCGCGTACAACGCGGCATCGCGTACCAGCGATTCGTCATCCGGGTAGCGATTGATGATTTCGATGTATTGATCCATAGCGCCCGAGAAGTCTTTCAGCCTGGTTAGGACGGGGATCAGGCCGCGGCGCAGTCCGGCGATTTTCTCCGTGCGTTCGTCGGCGGATAGCGGAGCGCTCGAAATCTCCTTCAGCTTGGCTCGATAGAAATCACGCAGTCCGGCATCGTTCCCTTCTCGGGCGTACGTGTCGCCGGTGGCGGCCAGATATTCGGAATTGAACGGATCTTCTTTAACCAGGCCGGCCAGCAGAGTTCGGGCCTGCTGATAATCGCCGGAATCCGTTGCTTTGCGCGCCGCCTCGAAGGTGAACTGCTGGCGATAAGCCGGCTGGGCCGCGGCGGCGGCTTCAATCAACACATCGATGGCTTGTTTGAAACTCTTGTTGCGCCAATAGAAATCCACGGAAGCGCGCACTACGCCCAGGATGGTCGGGTTTTCCTTATAGAGTTCGGCGACCTCTTGTTTGGCGCTGGCGATTTCGTTCCTGCCTTCGAGGTACCGGACCAAGATGATGCGCTCGTGCATTCGCTCCACCGGATCGGTAAGCACGTCGATCTGGCGGCGAATGGTGCGTTCCTGCACCGTGACGAAGCCGTTTTGAACGGCGGTTTGTTCCAGGTAGGTGAGCAGTTCCAGCGACCCGGCTTGGTCGGCCAGCTGCAGCAGGAACTGTTCCAGATCTTTTCTGCGATTCTCGGCAGCGAGCAGACTCACGCGCAGTGAGACAGCGTTGATGTTTGGATTCGCACCGGAGGCCTGCTGCGCCGTGAGTTGCTCAATGGCGTCGCGATCGCGCGTCCGCTGCGCCAGTTGAATTAAGCGGGCTTTGGCTTGGGAGTTCTCGGGCGTGGCCAGCGCACCTTTGGCGTATTCCGCGAGGGCGCGTTTGTAATCACGCTGATTTTCGTAGATGGCGCCTGCTTCATAGGCGTAGAGCGCGGGATCCGCGAGTTTCTTGCGGCCTGCACCGAGTAGGCGCAGGGCGTCGTCGTAGCGGAAATAATCCCAGAAAATGGTAGCGGCTTCGAGGTAGCCGTTCGATGTTCCTGGCTGGATCTGGGCAATGCGGTCCCAGGCGGGCTTGGCGCGCGAGAACAACTCTCGGTCGGCATATATTTCGCCCAGGCGCGTAAGAGCGGCGTTATCGCGAGGCGTGGCCAACGTTAACTTTCGTTCGATGGCGGCCGCGATTCGCGTGTTATGAAGGTTGGCTGGCGCGTCATAAGTGGCCAGCGAGCGGAAGATAGAAGCGGCCCGATTCGCCAGGCCTGCATCGGCTGGAAAGTCCGCCGCCATCGCTTGCATCGCTGGCGCGGCTTCTTCGAAATGCGATTTCCAGGCGCTGACTTCCGCTACGAACTGCTGGGCTGCAGGATTGGCAGGGGAGGCGCTTTTAATGGACGTGAACTCGGCATCCAGCTTTCCCGTGGCGGAAAGACGCTCGAAGAATACGCCGCGCAGGTCCGGAGCGTAGAACCAATATTTACGCAATAGTGCTTCGGATGCGACCGCATCCGTGGTTCCGCGCTGTGCATAAGCAATCAGTAGATTTCGCACGAACGCCAGGTTGTGCGGGAAGCGCCGGTGGGCGTACAGATTGACCTGCCGATAGAGCACCGGCGCCAGCGGTTGGGCGCTAGTAGCTTCGCGAATATAGGCCTCGAGCTCGAGCCCGGAGAAAATCTTCGCCACGTCCTGGGTGAGCTGCTCGAACTGCGCCGTTTGCTTATGTCGCAGGTACCAGCGGGCCAGCTTTTGGCTCCAACCGCGATCGGAAAATTGCGCCATGGCTCGGCGATAAACCTGCTCGATGTCATCGCCCAACTTGTTTTCTTCGAGAAACGCCGCCAGTCTTTCGTATAGGCCGGGATCGTTCGGATTGCGGTCTATCTCGCGCCTATAGAGAGCCAGGGCGTCACGGAGGCGCTTCAGAGAAACGAGGCGCGAAATGTAGCGATCCAAAACCCGCGCATACTCCGGCGATCGCCCAGGCGCCTCACCAATCGGAACGCCATCCGCGGCCGCCGCGAGTTCTTTGAGCAGATCATCGTAAAGAGCAAATTCCTGCGCCGGCTGCTTCTGGCGCGCGTAGGCGTCGGCCATGGTGATGGCGACCTGGGTGCGTTCAGCGGCTTTTGGGAACGCGGTCAGAAACTCGCGCCCGGCACGAAGCACTCCGTTGTCGTCCCCATATGTCGCGTAGGCATCGATGAGCCGCGCGTGCATTTTCGGCCGCTCGGCGGAAGAAGGAAAGCGCGAATCGAACAGACCCAAAAGTTCGGCGGCCTTGGCGCGATGGAAATACGCTACGCTGGCAGCGTCCTCAGTTGCGAATTGAGTTTTCGGCGCGCTTGAATTCAGCAACAGCGACAGAATGCCGTTCAAAAACCCCGGGCCGGGATCGAGTTGTGCGATGTCGCTATACAAAGCCAGATCGCCCGCGCCGAAACGAAGATTCTGCTCAGGAACGCTCAACAGCAGGTTGGTGATGCCGGCCAGCGCTTTCTCCTGAGCGGCGGCGTCCGCGCCTGGAACGCTGTACAGCGCGTAATAGCCGCGCGCCGCTTCGTCGTAGTTGCTGACGCCTTCAAACAATTTTGACAATGTCAGCAGTTCATCCGCGGCCCAGGATGATTTCCGCGATTCTTTCCGCAGCCTGTATTCCATGAGCGCGCGCTGCGCGGCCGCCAGATTACCCTGTTGCTGGTAGTAATAAAAAACTCGCGCGGCTGCGCCCAGGTCAGTAGGATTGGCAGCCACTTGTGCCCGCGCTTCCTCCAGGTAATGCCGCAGCCCGTGCGCTTCCTTGAGTAGATCGAAATAACTTTTCACCAGCTCCGGCGGCCAAAGCGGATGGAAGCTCTGGTCGTAAATCCTGATGGCATCTGCCAGCGCGCCGCGCTTCCAGGCAATGCTCGCAGCGGCTTGAATCGGATAAGTATCGTCCGCGGGAAACGCCTGGCGATACTCGGTGATCAGTTTCTCAGCGTCATCGAACTGTTTCTGCCCGATCAGGTAATCCAGGAATTGCCTGTAAATCCCTGCTTCGTTAGGATAGCGCGCCATCCAGGCCCGGTACGCTTTCACCGTGAATTCGCCTGGCAGCGCCTGCTCATGGATCACCGCCAGCATTCGCTCAAATGCTTTCCATGACTGCTGCCGCGAGGGCGGCCTCAGGCGCTCCGTGGCTGGTGAGGCCGATTTACCGATCGCTTCCAGAGTGGCGATCTCTTCTTTTGGACGAAGGCGGCGATGATAGAAATCCGCCAGATCGAGCGGCTGCGCGGATTTCTTCCAGTCGTTCTCGGCGGCTTTGAAATCGAGTTGCAGTTCATCTTCGCGGGCGCGCAGCGCGTAGAGGTCTGCCTGGGTCGGCGCGGCAGTGATCAGTTTGCTTAGCTCTACGCGGGTTTCTTTCGGTGGCCGGCGGATTTCAATTGCGCCTACAGGTAAAGTGACTGCGCGGAAGAACACGGCTTCTAGTTGGCTGGGAGACGGGATGTCTTCGACCCAGCGGGTGAGTTCGGCGTGGGTGGAGAAGCAGGCGGTGGCCAGGGCCAGGAAGGCACACGTTCGCAGGCGGAAGCGCCTGCGCCACTTTGCTGGGCCAGGAGTTTGGGGCAGCGGGTGGGGCAGGCGTTCAGCCTGCCAACTGCTACGGCGCCACTTCAATGTGCACCTCCCGGCTGCCGATATTATGCGCAAAGTCCTCGGCCGTTACCGTCACGACATATTTCCCAGGCGCGAGATACGGCGGGATCACCATCTCACCCGTGTTGGAAGCCATTTCCGGATTCCAGCGCAAGTAAACCGGCTGCGCGCCGTACATGCGGGCAACAACCGTACGCGTGGTGTCTGAAGCGCTCACGCGCAGACGCATGGCCTCGCCCCGGCGAAACAATTGTTTGTCGAGTTTTACCCGCACCAGCGGCGGCTTGCTCGAGATCACGAATGTCTTTCCTTCGCGATAGACGTGTCCCAAGCGGTCGCGCAGAATCAATCGCACGCGGTAGGAGCCGTCTTCGAGATCGGCCGGCGCTAAGAAACGCGTTTGCCAGGTGTCTTCGTCCTGTAGGTAGCGCAAGGCCTTCACCGGCCCGAAGGGAAACAAGGCTGTGACTGACACGATGGATGGATCCGTCTTAACCCGCAGTACCGGGTCGCCCGGACGAATCAAGCGCGGCCGCAATAGCGATCGCGGCGCCGCAAGAAATGAAGTGTAGGGCGTCACGAACTTGTATTTGCGCGCCAAGCGAATGATTTCGTCGATGCTCGCTTGATCCTCACCCTCGCGCTCGATTTTTTCGAGCAGTGCGTCCACGCGCGCCTTGGCCCACATACGTGGCAGCTCCGGATGCCTCGAGTCTTGCGCGGGAAGGGGCGCAGTTGCGTGCACGCCTTTCGCCGCAAAATCCACTTTGGATACGGCTCGCTTATATTCGCCCACCCAATTTTTCACCGAACCTGGAAACGTGCTGTCTTCGAGCGGATAAACCAGGCTGACACTCGACGCGGGCGTGGCGGCAAGTTGCAAGCCCTGCACCGGCTGTTGACCGATTTTGGCTAGAAAAGCATTCAACTTGAAATCCGCAGGCTCGGTGGAGCGCACCCATTCCAGCACGCCATCGTTCCGCGCCAGCATGCGAAGCAAGGGCATGTTGGCGTCGTCACCCACCGCGTAAACGTACGTGTGCGGGCGCTGGCCGGCAGGTTTCTGCTTCCATTTCGCGGCGTACCAGGCGGCCAGTTTGCCGTTCTGAATAATGCCTCGTGTCGCTTCGCCGTCGCTCAGCAAAACTAAATACGTATCCGCCGTGGATTGCTTGAGAGCCGCGTCGAAAGCCTTCTCCAGATCCGTGCCTCCCCGCAACCGGCAGGAACGGACCATGCCCAGCGCCTTCTCGATTTGATCGGGAGTGGCTGGGACCGCCGCCGGAGCAAACGGCGACACGTCGCTGTTGAACAGCAGCAGGTTGAACTTGTCCGCCGGTTTCAGCGAATGCAGCAGGCCTTCCAAAGCCTGAAAGTTCCGCTCGAGTTTCTCCCATTGCATGGAGAGGGAGTTGTCGAAAAGAGCGATCACCGTTTTCGCGGGAGCAACGGCTGCGGGTTTCGCTCCGCTCGCGATCATCAAAGACGCTTCGAAGAAGCCGGGCTCGCGCGTAACAGGCGGAAGCGTGGCGGGAACTCCAGGCGCAGTGTCGGCTACATCCGCAAGAGGCGCGGCCGGGTCGCGATGGGTCAGGATTTCCAGCTGATCGCCCAGAGCCGCATCCAGCGCGTATTTCACCGCGAAATCTTCGGAGAGCGCAACATTTCTACCTTCGAAATCCGCCTTCACGTGATGCGCGGTGCGATCGCGAATCTGCATCGGATACTGCTTGCTGGTAATCGCAAAATCCCGCAGTGCGTGTGCGGAATCCAGCTCCAGCCTGATCCAAAGATGTCCCGCGGTCTGGGCGCGGTAAGCATCCGGACGCAACGGAACGGCCAGCATGGATTCGAACCGCTCCACCGGAATGTCTTGCTGATATTCCATTTCCAGACGCTTGGTTCCGAATGGAGGAATGGGCACGATGCGCGCGCTGAAAACCGCGCTGCGCGTGGCTTCGTCCAGATCGCGCTCGCCCTGTTGCAGCAGGCCCGGGTCGATGGCTTGCATTTTGGCCTGCTCGTAAATCTCTTCGGCGCGCCGGCGCTCCAGGATGACGCCGGGGATGCGCGTGACGTCGTCCCACACCGCGAAATCGGAGACAATGGCGCCGCCAGGCAGGGCGAAGATATAGTTGCCCTCCAGCGTCATGGGGCGATGGCTCGCGAAAATCTGCTTCGTTGAGACACGTGCGTGGCCGTTATCGATGTGGATGTCGATGGTCATCTCTTCGAGCGATAGCCAGGTGGGGTCGGGTTCTTTTTTATCGCCGGGGAGCAGCACGCCGGCGTCGCCCCAGGCCAGGCGGGTTAGGAGGGTGGCGGTTAGAATGAGGTGGAAGACAAAAGCACCGACTCCCTTACGGTCGCGGTTCGGTTCGGCGCTCATTGCCCCAGCTCTTTCTCCGCCACACGCACCAGGCCGTTGTCGGCGCCTATATAGAGGTAGCCGTTGCCGCGCGCGAGCGCGGTCACATTCAAAGAGGGCAAGCCGGCGGTGTGGAAGGTCCATCGTCCGGAGCCGCGATTGTAGATCGCCAGGCCCTGCCCCAGCGTTCCAGCATACGCGCCGCGATCCGTCGCGAGCAGCGCATTCGGGTTAATTACTGTGGGTACGCTCCAGTCGTCGAACGCCGACCACTGTCCGGCGGAATCCAGCTTCAACACTCCCGCGCCATAGGTTCCGACGAACCAGTCGTCGCCGGTGCGGACGATGGCCGTGATCCAGTTGTGTTTGAGACGTGAATTAGCCGTCGTGAAACTCGCGCTGACCATTCCGGAATCAAGGATCGATAGACCTCCCAGCGTACCCGCGAGAACCCGCGATCCCTCCGCCGCCAGCGCGTATACGTGATTGTTCACCAGGCCGTGGAATGCATAAAGGCTGCTGGTTCCTGAAGCGTCGATGGTGGTGATCCCGGCCGGCGTTGCAACGGTGAGGCTGGGCGAGTGACTATCACCGCGCAGCAGCACATCACTTACCTGATTCGCGATCAGCCCTTCCGCTTTACCCAGCACCTGTTTCTCATGCGCCGAGGCATCGAACAGCACCAGTCCATTGGCTGTCGCCACCGCGCTCAAGCCGCCGTCGTCGGAATGCACGATCCGGTTGATGCAAAAAACATGCTCATCTTCAATATGGGTAGCGTGTTCGAAGCCGGCCTCCAGAACATCCAGCCCGCGATCGAAATATCCAGCCCAGAGCCGGCCGGCGCGATCCACATCCAGGGCAGAGATGTTATTGTCCGCGAGCACTGCACCGGGCATGTCCAGCGCCTTTCTGAAGTCGCCGCCTTCGGAGGATTGCTGGTAGAAGCCGCCACGCGCGAGCGCATAGGTGTGCCCATTCAAGTCCAGCAGACGCTCCACTCCGGGAAGCTCCGCTTGCCGGCTGATGTTGCGCGTGCGCGGGGTCTGAGCAGCCAGCGGGATTGTGACCACCCCTTCATCCAACGTTCCCACCTCCAGCGATTCGTTCCTCGCCAGCAGCGCATTCGCGAAGAATCCGCCGGCCAGCACGCGAGTGAAGCGGCCGTCCTTGAATTCCGCGATTCCGAGTGCCGTGCCCGCGTAGGCGGCGTTCCCTTGCACCGCGAGCGACAGGACTCGCGGATCCGGCAGCCCTTGCCCCTCCGAGAAATGATCCAATTGGCCGGCGTGCCAGCGGAAGACTCCGCGATCGATGGTTCCGATCCAGAGGTCCGCCTCAGATCCGGCCAGCGCCGTTACTTCGAGATCGGCCAGGGCGGGATGGTAACGGCCCAGAGTCCGGCCGTCCCAAACCAGCACGCCGTTCTTGGCGGTGCCCAGCAGCACGCGGCCGCTGGCTAGCAGCAACACAGTGGTGAGATTGCGCGACGGTTCGGCATCGGAGCGAATCTGGGTGAACCGCCGGCCGTCGAAGATCAGCAAACCTTCGCCCGCGGTGGCGATCCACAGGTTCTGGGGTCCCGCGGCCATCGCAGCCAGTGGCGCGGGCGGCAATTCCAGGCCAGGCCGATAGCGGGCGGCCAGCGAGGCGTTAGTCTCATACGCCAGCAAGCCCCCCGGTCCGCATAGATAGAAACGCCCGCGAAAAAGCGCAGCATCGCGAAATTGCGCCGGTGAGCTGATGGATTCAAAGCCCGCCGGAAGCGGACGGTCGAGCGAAATGGCCCGGAACGCCACCACGCCGGCTTGAGCCACTCCCGCTTCCGCTGATTTGAGGGTCCTGGAAACTTTCCACAGCGTGTCAGCTATAAGGAAGATTCCGGAGACGCCGATTAACACGGCAATGCCAACCACCACTTTGTGTTTGGCTATCGTCCATGCGGTCACTGTCATCACTATATTGGAACGCACGCAGAATTCCAAACAGTTTTGATTGGGATTTTGCTGGATTGATAGGACGCCGATGTCTACGCGGTGACACGTTCACGTGTCTGGGGCGCACGACAGTGGTCACTCGTGCCGCAGCGCGATCACCGGATCCACCATGGCGGCGCGGCAGGCGGGGACGAAGCTTGCCACCATCGCGACGGCGATCAAAATCAATGGACCCACCGCGAAGGTCAGCGCATCCGTTGCCTTCACCGTAAACAGAAGGCTCGATAGCAGGCGCGTCTCCAGCAGCGCGCCGGCAATTCCCAGAACAGTCCCCGCCAGCGCCAGCCGTAGACCTTCCGCCACCACTTGCCCAACCACGTTGGATCTTTTTGCGCCCAGCGCCATTCGAATCCCGATCTCTTGGGTGCGCTGCGCCACTGAATAAGCAATCACGCCATAGATTCCGATAGCTGCCAGCAGCAGCGCGCATAGCGCGAAGCTGCCGACCAAAAATGTGCGGAAGCGGGGAGCAACTACGGATGCCCCCAAGGCCTCTTGCATCGTAACCACATCGCTGATTACCGCGTCCGGGTCTACCGCGCGGATTTCCCGGCGAAGAGTGGGCGCCAGAGCCGCAGCCGGGCCGCTGGACCGGATCACCAGATTTGTTCGCCGGTAATACAGCGTTTGCGCATACGGTTGGTAGTAGGCGTCCGCGGCGTTGTCATCCAAACCGGTGTAACGCACGCCTCCCACCACGCCCACAATTTCCATGAAAGGCGTGTCGTGCAGATCCGGGCCGCTGGCTTTCAACCGCCGTCCAATCGGATTTTCATCAGGAAAATAACGGCGCGCCATGGATTCGCTGATGATCACCACCGGGGGCGCGCCCTCGGTGTCATGCTCGGTGAAAAAGCGTCCCCGGATGAGCGGGATTCCAAGCGCGCGGAAATAATCGGGGCTCACAATCGGGCAGGTGACGGCCGGGTTGATCTCACCCGGCGCCAGCTGCTGGCCCTGAATCACGAACGTGTCGTAGTCATATTGGCGATCCGGCGGAAGACTGTCGCCGATGGCCGCGTAGGCCACTCCCGGCGTGGCCTGTGCCAGCTCCAGCACGCGCTTATAGAAAGGGATGATCTGGTCGGAGTTGCCGTATTTGGAAGCCGTCGGCGAGATTTTCATCGACAGAACGTTTTCAGCGGGCGCTTGGGAGCCGGAATTCACCTGGGCCAACAATACGAAACTTCGGACCAGCAATCCGGCGCTGGTCACCAGCATCAACGCCAGCGCCAGCTCGCCCATCACCAGCGCGGCCTGCAAACGGCGGCGCCCGGCGCGGGCCGTACCGCCTCGGCCGCCTTCGCGAAGCGCCATGGCCGGTTGGTCACGTCCACTTTGGAAAGCCGGCGCCAGGCCAAACAGAACGCCGGTTCCCACCGACGCCGCGAGCGCGAATGCCAGCGCGCCCATATCCAGACGAACTTCTTCGATGCGGGGAAGGTTACCGGGATTCCAGGCGCGCAACGCCGCAATCGCCGCGTAGGCCAGCAGGCAGCCTGCCGCGCCGCCCAGAACGGACAGCAGCAAACTTTCGGTCAGCAGTTGACGGATCAGCCGGCCACTCGCCGCGCCCAGGCTGGCACGCAGCGCAATTTCCTTTTCCCGCGCCGCGGCTCGCGCCAGCAGCAGGCAGGCCACATTCGCGGCGGCGATGGCCAGCAGCACTAAAACCGCGCCCAGAAACGCCAGCAATGCCGTGCGGACATTCCCGACAATCGCCTCGCGCAACGGCACCACCGGCATGCTCATGTGGTGATAATTCACCGGATTGCTCTGCTCAATCCGGTGCGCGATGGCGTTGGTTTCCATTTGCGCCTGGGCCATGGTCCCGCCCGCTTTCAGCCGCGCGAGCCCCACCCAGCCGAAAGGCCCTCTGCGCTTGGGCGGGATCAAACGCGCATTGGTCCACAACTCAGTGGTCGCCCGCGGAAAGTGGAATCCCGACGGCATGATGCCCACCACCGTGCAGGGAGTTCCATTGAGGTTCAACTTCCGGCCCAGGATTCCTGGATCAGCGCCCAACGCGCTCCGCCACCAGTTCTCGCTCAGTACCACAACACCCTCGGCATTCGCGGCATCCTCGCCTTGAACGAAGGTCCGCCCCATCATCGGACGCACTCCTAGCACCGAGAAAAGACCCGCCGTGGCAGTGACGCCCTGCGCCTGTTCCGGTTCTTTCGCGCCGGTTACGTCGAACAGCCCAGTCCGGAAAAGTTCGGCGCTCTGAAAGTCATGATTGTCTCTTTTCCAGTCCAGGTAGTCGGCGATGGAGAGCGTTCCGTGCTTGGTGTTCTGCGGCGAAAAATGATTGAAGACCATCGCGATCCGGCTGTCCCCGGGATACGGCAGCGGGCGCAGCAGCACGCCATACACGATGCTGAAAATGGTGGTTGTCGCGCCGATTCCCAAAGCCAGCGCGAGAATTGCCACTACGGTGAAAGTGGGGCTGCGGCGCAGCATGCGCCAGCCGTAGCGGACATCCTGAAAAATGGTCTGCATAAAGAATCCCGCTTTGACGTCGCGCACCTGCTCTTTGAGCTGGTCGATTCCACCGGTGGCCAGCCTGGCGTCCCGCGGCGAGGACTCTTCGGCCAGCAGCGTCAGGTAGGCGCTCATTTCCTGGTCCAGTTCGCGCTCCACTTTTTTCCGCTGGCGGAGATTGTGCCACAGCCGCGTGAGATATCTCATGTTGCCTGCAGCGCCGCGGCTATGGCCAGCGAGATGCGTTGCCACTCTTCCGTTTCCGCCTGGGCTTGCCGGCGTCCGGCAGCGGTGAGCCGGTAGTATTTTGCCTTGCGGTTGTTTTCGGATTCGCCCCACGAGGGCGCCAGCCATCCGGCTTCTTCCATCCGGTGGAGGGCGGGGAACAAAGATCCCGGCTTTACCTGAAAGGTCCCCCCGGTAAGCTGTTCAATCCGGCGCGAAACGCCTAATCCGTGCAGCGGCTCGAGCGAAAGTGCACGCAGGATCAGCAGATCCAGCGTGCCTTGCAAAAGGTTAGTAGTCTTAGGCGCAGGCTCGCTCATGTAGACATTCTATATCTAGTCCTATAGAATGTCAACATGAGAGCTAAAGCGTGCCTTTTCGGTTGCCGGGTTAAAGAGTTTCCATGGGCCTGCGGCCCACCAAAGGTGATGAAGACGCGCTGTGGCAAATTCGGTTGGCAGGCGGAAACGCCTGCCCCACGTTGGCCCCAGTGGGGCAGGCGCTTCCGCCTGACAACCGTCGTCTTCCACGGAGTCGGTGCTTTTTGCTTCCGCCGATCCCGGGTAAAGGGGCGCTTTCGCCTGCCAACCGAACGGTTCGGTCACGGCGCGCGCTTTTGAGGCCAATTCATAAATTAACGTCAACGCGGACCGCCCTGCCTGCGTCAACTCTAAGTGAATCTGTTTCGGTTCATCTCCTTGCTGCTCATCCCTTTGGCGGCCACAGAGGCGCAATCCGTGATCGGGGCGGTCACCGATGCCGCCAGTTACGCGCCGCGAGTTTCTCCGGGATCGCTGGCCACCATCTTCGGCAGCGGCTTGGCCAGCTCCACCGCAAACGCCAAGGGTTTCCCCTTGCCAACCAGCTTAGGCGGAGCCAGCGTGATCATCAGCCAATCGGAAGTTTCAACGCCGGCGCCCCTGGTCTATGCCAGCGCCTCGCAGATCAACTTCCAGGTGCCTTCCCGTCTGGTCGCGGGAACGGCCGCGGTTTACGTTACCGTGGGCGGAGGCCAAAGCCTGATTTTCAACTTCACGGTGGTGACTGAGTCTCCGGGAATCTTTCAGAGCTCGAGCAATCAAGCCGCGGCCCAGAACGCGGATCATTCCGCGAATAGCAGCTCGGATCCCGCGGCCGTAGGGTCCGTGGTGGTGGTGTACCTTACCGGGCAGGGTCCCCTGGATCACCCGGTAGCGGACGGAACGCCGGCCGTGACCTCGCCGCTCGCGAACGCCACCGCAAAAGTGTCGGCCACCATCGGAGGAGTAGCGGCCACGGTTCAATTCCTGGGCCTGTCGCCGGGATTCGTGGGTCTGGCTCAGGCGAACATTGAAGTTCCCACGCTGGCCACGGGCAGCTATCCGTTGGTGATCACCGTCGGCGGTTTTGTCAGCGCTTCCGCGGTGCTTTCGGTTTCCGGTTCGGGAACCAAGCCGCCCAGTTTTCTCAGCTTGGTTGGCAAGGTGAGCTTCGGTAATACCGGAACCAGCAGCGTAGTGGTTGATGGCGACATAACATATGTCTGCAACGCTGACCGGATCATCATCATCGACACCAGCGATGTCACCGCTCCCGTATACGATGGCGAATTTGGCGATGCCAATCTGAACGGCAACGGTGGATTATGCGCGCTCAATCTTGAAACCAGCACGCCCATTCTGGTGGACCTGCTGGGACCTGGCAGCGCCCCCAGCTTTGTGGTCTTTGATGTGGCCGCGCCCACCCAGCCGGTTCTGCTCGGCACCATCGCGCCTCAAACTTATACCTACCTGGCGGATCTGACTTTTATGGAAACCACCGGGTTTTCCACCACCAGTTGGTTCACAAGCAATAGCTTGAGCGAGATCACAGCGCTCCACGGCGACTTCCTGGCATTCGATTTTTCCGCCTTGCTGCCGCAATTGGTTTCCACCTTGGTCCCGGTAGCGAATGATCCTTCTTCGAACAATCTCAACCCGCGCCCGAATGCGCTGGCTCTACCGGCAGGCTTCGATCTGATTTACAGCGACAGCACCACAGCCACCGGCACCAGCACCGTGGGATACGCTGCGCTGGATGTCATCGACGTGAGCGATGTGGAGAGCGTGCAGGGGATCGATCGGGTGACAGTTTCCGACGCCGCTATTTTCCTGGGCATGGCCTACGACAATGATCTCTTGCTGGTCACCGGCAACACCACCGGTTTTCGAAACCCGGGCGTACCCGATTTCAACCTTACCGGCACGCTGACGCTGACTACCATGAATATCACCGACTCGGAGAGTCCCCAGCCGATTACCACCGTGGTCACCAAGACCCAAACCACCGGAACCTACGATGTGGAACCGCTCGGGTCCAAGGTCTATGTCTTTGCCCTGGTGAACAATGCGCCGGAGACCGATCTCACGGGGCCCGGCAGTCTGATGGTTGTGGATGCGCGGACCAGCAGCGCGCCGGTGCTATACCCGTTTATTACGCAGTTCGGCTTGAGCGGAATTGCCTCCTCCAATGGATATTTGCTGGTGCCCTATCAGAACGGCTTGAACATTTATCAGGTCAGCATCCCGTAGCCGCCGCCGCGCGCGTTGCCGAACCGCGACCGTAAGGGAGTTGGCATGGGCCTGCGGCCCACTAAAGGTGATGAAGACGCGTTGTGGAAAATTCGGTTGGCGTCTTCAACGGAGTCGGTGCCTTTTTTGGTTCCGGGAAATGGCGTCCCCAAGGGGATTCGAACCCCTGTTATCGCCGTGAAAGGGCGGTGTCCTAGGCCGGGCTAGACGATGGGGACGTGTCGGGAAGGCCTACGAACACTAATGTAGCACGTCCGCTCTACAGCGTTTTCAAGTAGGCGATGACGTTGGCTTTTTCGGTCTCCGACAGCAGGTCGGCATAAGCGGGCATGCCGTTTCCGCCGGCGTTGATCATCGCTTTCACATTTTCTTCGGTGACCTTCTTGCCGTTTTTCAGCTTGTCGCGTTTGAACAGCCCCTTGAGCGATGGGCCGATCTTTTTCTCGTCCGTATCGGTGTTGTGGCACACGCCGCATTGTTCGAAAACTTCCTTGCCCTTTTCAGGATCGCCCTTGGTGTCGGCCGCGGCCAGCAATCCGGCCAGCAACAACCCGCCGGCGCCCAAGCTCAATAACGATTTATGCATTCCGAGAAATCCTCCAGGATTGACTAATTGGATTGACTAATTCTCCAGTCTACAATCTTCGAGGGACCTCATGTGGGGGGTCGCCCCGCTCATCTACCGTGGACTGTTGGCCTTTTTCGGATCGAGTAGCACCCGCTCGCGTTTCTCTATCGGCGTCGCACGCTCCTGACCGTCAGCATCCAAAAGTATCAACGAATCCTTCTCAACCACGGATTTGACTTCTTTGTGGGCCGCGGTTTTTAGCGGCTGCGCGTACTCCAACGTGTAGAGAAGAATTCCGTCTGAGATCACACACTCGTAGCGATGGTTGGCGGTCACGTCCACCGAAGTGAGCGTCCCTTGTTTCCAGTCGCGCTCCTTGGCAGCGAGCAGAAGGCTTGCGGCCGTCACCGCAAAACATACCACCCTGCCGGTCCGCATCTTCAGCTGCCACCCTCCTGTCTTACGCGGAAAAGCGGAACAACGCTTCGCGGATGGAAATGCCGCGCACTTCAATGTTTCTCAGATCCGTGGTTCCCACACCGCGCGCTTCGGCCAGCCGAAGAGTGTTGTCGCAATCCACGAACGGCGCGGTTCCTTTGGCCGCTCGCGGATCGTAGCCCATCACCGCGGTTGCCACGGTATCGGTAGTGACGGCGTTGGTGCCGGCAATGATAACGCCTGGCTGCACGGATCGCACGCCTCCCACCCACGGGCCTTCCCCGCCGGCCATGGTTTGAATGCCATCGATCAGCTCGATATCGATGGGGCGCGCCGCGGCGAGATCCGCCACGATGCGCGGCATCCGATAACCCGGTTCGCGATTGGACGCCGGGTTGATTTCCTGCGGCGAGCTTTTGGGCGGCTGGCGCTCGCCCGCGTGGCAGACGCTTCCGCGGCCCTTGGTGGGCTTCTCATTCGGCTCATCCACGCCGGCGTCGTCGCCATAAATGGAAGCCGGCGTAATGCCGAAGCAGTTCTTCATCCCCAGCGTGACGCCACAGGTGGCGTGATTCTTCAACTTCGCCATGGACATGAAGACATCGGTCTCTTCGTAGGCGGGGTTCAAATCGTAGGCCGGGAAAATCGAGCCTCCGCCCGGAACCGGGAAGCGCGAGTAGCGCTTGGCTTTTCCAAGCGCGTTGGTATTCACGAACTCCACGTTGCCGGCGGCGCCAAAAAGCATGCGGACATTCCAACCGGAATCCAGCAGGAATTCTTCCATGGGCGCCGCTGTGGCCCAGCAGCTTTCCACAAATCGGATTCGCCGCGCGCCGGCGCGATTCAGCAAATAGGCCGTAGCCGCCGCCATCTTGGGATGCGTGTAGTGCGTCAGCCCCAGCGGCTTGCCTTGAAAGCGCATGCCCGGGCTGCCGGTGAGATTCACTTTGATGGCGACGGTTTTGTTCTTGACCATGCGCCCCAAGCCGCCCAGTTGGTCGAACATGGTGGAAAGGGTGCCGGTGAGGTCGCCATCGTAAGTGCGGCAGCGGGCGATGGAGACTGGAGCCGTAGGCGCTTCCTTGGCCCGGACCAGGGGAGCGGCAGCCATCAAAGCAAGCAGTTCGCGGCGCGTCATATCCATAGAATACCGCCCGAGTGGGGCAGTATGTCATCCTGCGCGCCGATTGCCAATCGGCGCCCGGGCGGGTTGGCAACCCGCTGCAGGATGACATCCTGCCCCACAGCCAAACTGCTACCCTGATCGGTAAGTGAGGCTCGCGCTTTCGATCGCATTGGTCTATCTGCTCAGCGCCAGCGCCCCGGCTCAGGATTCGAGCGATCTGCGGATCGAAAAAGTCGCGACAGGGTACATCTTCGCGGAGGGCCCGGCCTGGTCCCGGGACGGCTATCTGATTTTCAGCGACATTCCCGGCAACAAGCTGCTCGAGTTTAAGCCCGGCGAAAAGCCGTCGATTTTTCGGGAGAATTCCAATGGCGCCATCGGCAACGCCTTCGACGCACAAGGCCGTCTTTATACCTGCGAGAGCCACTCGCGCCGCGTCACCCGCACCGACAAAAAGGGGAAAATCGAAATCCTCGCGGAGCGCTGGCAAGGCAAGCGGCTGAACGCTCCGAACGATATTGTGGTGCGCAGGGATGGGCAAGTTTATTTCACCGATCCCGCGTTCGGAAACCAGCAGGATACGCGCGAGCTGGATTTCTATGGTGTTTTCCACATCTCGCACCGGGGCGAATTGGAGGTCGTTGCAAAATCGAAGGGCCGTCCGAACGGAATCGCGCTCTCCCCGAATGGCCGCATCCTGTACGTCACCAATTCCGACCAGCGCAGCGTTCTGGCTTACGATTTAGACCGCAACGGCGAGGCCTCCAACGAGCGCGTGTTGATTCGAAACATCGACGGGATTCCGGACGGCATCAAAGTGGATGAAACGGGCAATCTCTACGTGGCGGCCGCGCGGATAGAGGTGCACTCTCCGGAAGGAAAATTGATCGGAGACTTTGTCATCCCCGAGACTCCTTCGAATTGCGCCTTCGGCGATGGCGATTTCGAGTCGTTATACATCACCGCGCGAACCTCTGTGTATCGCCTCAGGCTGAATGTCAAAGGCAGTGTCCAATACTAACGAAGATCGTCGCTATCCCACGCGGCCCTTCCTCGGAGTCGGCGCCTTGATTTTCGAAGCGCGCAATATTCTTCTGGTGGAGCGCGCCAAGCAGCCGCTACAAGGCTATTGGTCGCTGCCCGGCGGCATCGTGGAAGCGGGTGAAAAGCTGGAGGACGCGGTCCGCCGCGAGGTGCGGGAAGAGACCGGCCTCGAGATTGAGCCGCTCGAGATGTTTGAAATCTTCGAGCGAATCATGCCCGACGCCGAAGGAAAGCCAGAATATCATTATGTTCTGATGGATTATTTGTGCCGCGTGACGGGTGGACAATTGGCCGCCTCGAGCGACGTGAGCCAGGCAGCCTGGGTATCCGAACAGGATCTGGGCAAATACCGGGTTACCGAAGGGACACTGGCGGTGGTGGGGAGAGCTTTTGCAAAACTTCAGCGTTGATCTGCTCGAATTCGAATCGCTGCGCCAATTGCTGGGCCGGTTTGTGCGCAGCGAATTAGGCCGGCATGAGCTGGAACGCCTGGCGCCCGAAACGGATCGCGGAGTCTTAGAGAACGCCCTTGCCGACGTGGCGGAAGCGGTGACGTATCGGCGCGCCACGGAAGAATCGCAGCCGGCGGCGCGCGGGGCGGCCATCCGCGTTCGCTTCGATTCCATCCCCGATACCGGAGCCACGCTTTCCATGTTGCGAATCGAGGGAGCCGGGCTCGAAGCCTCGCAGATTCTGGACCTGACGCATTTGCTGGAACAAGCAGGCGAAATACGGGCGGTGCTGAACGTCGCTTCCGCCCGCTATCCGCGCCTCGGCGCGCGCGCCGCGAATATCTTCGATCCGCGATCAATGTTGCGTGAATTATCCGGCAAGATAATGCCCGACCGTACCCTGTCCGACGACGCGAGTGTAGCGCTGCATCGGCTGCGCCGCGACATTGAGCGGCAGAAGAAGCAGATCCAGATTTCGCTCGAGCGGTTTCTGCGCGCGCACCACGACGATGGCACACTGCAGGAGGATTTCATCACCCTGCGCAACGATCGCTTCGTGGTTCCTGTTGTAGCCGGCCAGCAGCGCAAGGTGTTCGGCGTGATTCACGGCGCGAGCGGCAGCGGGCATACGCTGTTTGTCGAACCGCTCGAAACTATCGATCTAAATAACGAGCTGGTGCGGCTGCGCGAGGAAGAACAGGCCGAGATATTGCGCATCCTGCGCGAGCTGACGGAACTGCTGCGCTCCAATGCGCCCCAGATTCAAGCCGCCGTGCAGGCCATCGGCGAGCTGGAGCTGTCTTTTCGCCAAGGCCGAATTTGCGCTTGATTTCGGCTGCACCATTCCCCGCTTCAGCCCGGATTCCGGACGCCGGCTGGTTCTGAAGAAAGCCCGGCATCCGCTGCTTGAAGACGTGTTGCGGCGGCAGCGCAAGCCGGTGGTTCCAATCTCTCTCGATCTGGATGAAACGCACCGCACGCTGCTGATCAGCGGTCCGAACACCGGCGGCAAAACCGTCTCCATGAAAACCGTGGGGCTGCTGGTTCTGATGGCGCATGCCGGCCTTCCCGTACCCGCGGAGGACGCCGAGTTCCCACTGTTCGAGCAAGTGCTGGCCGATATCGGCGATCAACAATCCATTCAGGAGAGCTTGAGCAGCTTCTCGGCGCACATCGCTCATGTCAGCGAAATGCTGCAGGCGGTGACACCGGCGACGCTGGTGTTGCTGGATGAGTTGGGGCGCGCCACGGATCCCGAGGAAGGCGGAGCGCTGGGCGTTTCCATTCTGGAAACGTTCCGCGCGAACGGTGCATTCACGCTCGCGTCCACGCATCTGGTGGCCCTGAAGATCTACGGCGCCACCACGCCGGGAGTGATCAACGCGTCCATGGGATTTGACGAACGGACCTTGCAGCCGACATACGTACTGCGGCTGGGCGCGCCGGGCAAATCGGCGGGCTTGGAGATCGCCAGCCGCTTGGGCCTCGCGCCGGAGTTGATTGAAAGGGCGCGCGAACGCATGTCCACGCACGAGCGCGACATCGCCCGCTTCCTGTCGGAACTCCACCAGCGCCTGGATGACGTAACCCAGGCCGAGCAGGAATTCCGCCGGCAGGAGCAGGCGCTCGAAGCGCGCGAACAGTCGCTCGCCAAAGAATGGGAGCGGCGAGAGGCCGCGAAATTGAAGGAAGTGGAGCAGCGTTTGCAATCCGCCTTGGCCGGATTTGAAGCGCAGGCGCAGGAGACCATCCAGAAGATTCTGGCCGGTTCCCAGCAGCGCAAAGCGGTGGAACAGGCCGAGCGCAAGCTGGCCAAGACGCGCCGCGAACTGGAGCAGCAGGCCCGCACCGCAGTGTTCGGGGAAGCATCCGTGAACAAAGCGTTTACCGTCGAGGAAGGCGACCGGGTTCGATTGAAGGGTGTGCGTGAGCCGGCGCGCGTCCGGCGAAAAATGTCCGGCGGTCTGCTGGAAGTAGACGCGGGATTGATGAAGATGCAGGTGTCTGTCGACGACGTCGAAGAAGTGCTTCCCGCTGCGCCCCAAGCGTCGCGCCTGCCGAAGAACGTTTCTTACGAACCCGGCCCAACTTGGGATGTCTCCTATCGCGAGATCAATGTGATCGGCCAGCGGGCTGAAGAGGCGCGCGATCTGGTGGATAAATTTCTGGACAGCGCCACCATGGCATCGGTCGACCGCGTGCGGATCGTGCACGGGCACGGCATGGGTATCTTACGCAAGGTAATCGCGGAATTGCTGGCAACAAATCCGCACGTAGAGAAGTTTTATCCCGCGTCGCCAAGTGAAGGCGGAACGGGAGCGACTGTGGTGGAATTGAAATGATGACAGGTCTCACCATCGAAGACTTTGAGAAACTCCCGGACGCCCTCGCAAGAATACGATTTCGACGGGAACGCGCACGGCCCCGACGTTAGCTTCGTCAGTCGAGATAGCTGGACGCGCTGGACCCAAACGTCGCGTACAAATATGCATTCCCGATCTAGAAGTGCGGCGCGAAGGAGGTCTGGATATTCGATATCGACGGGCGCGAAGCCCACTTGTTTTCCGTTCGCCAACGAGCCATTCTGAACGAGAACCAGAATTTCCAATCCGAACTGATCCCTGGATTCTCCATCCAGCTCGGCGATCTATTCGATGATATCGGCCTTTAACCCGATACAATTGAAGTAGTGCTCTCCGCGACATCCACTCCGTGCTCGAATTGTGGGTCGGCTCTTGCGCCTCAGGCTTTGAGCTGCGCCTCCTGCGGCCGGCTTACCTACGCGCAGGAATTCGAATCGCTCTCGCAGCATGCCAAGCTCGCCGGGCAATCCAAGGATTGGAACGGGGCGAAGCTGGCGTGGGAGCGCGCGCTGGCGCTCGCGCCGCCTGATTCGAGCGAATATCGCACCGTCCAGGCGCGCATCCAGAATATCGACCTGCAGCTTTCCGATAAACACGTTTGGGCCAAGCGCTTCGCAAAGCTTGGTCCGGTCGGCGTGGTTCTTTGGAAGTTCAAGACGGTGGCGCTCCTGGTCCTGGCCAAAGGGAAGTTCGTGCTGCTGGGGCTCACCAAGCTCAGCACGCTCACCAGCATGCTGCTGTTTCTGGGAGTTTATTGGTCGCTGTATGGTTGGCAATTTGCGCTGGGTTTCGTGCTTTCCATCTATATCCACGAAATGGGACATGTCATGGCGCTGCGCAAATACGGCATCGCCGCCAGCGCTCCTATGTTTATTCCGTTCCTGGGCGCCTTTGTGCGCTTGAAACAATATCCCGCCAATGTGATTCAGGACGCGCGCGTGGGATTGGCCGGGCCCATCTGGGGATTCGGCGCGGCAGTGTTCGCGTGGCTTTGCGCCGTGGTCACCGGGCTTCCCATCTGGTACGCCATCGCGCACACCGGCGCGTGGATCAATCTGTTCAATCTGATTCCCATCTGGCAACTGGACGGCGGCCGCGGGTTCCGCGCGCTCACGCGAATCCAGCGTGGCATCGCGGCGGGCGCGGCGCTCACCATGTGGGCGTTTACCCAGGAAACCATGCTGCTGCTGATCGCCCTGGGCGCGGGCTACCGGTTATTCAGCAAGGATTATCCGGCGGAAGGTGACAACGTCACGCTCACCCAGTATGTGGGGCTGATTGTTCTGTTGTCACTGCTGGTGTTGATGAACACGCAGGCCGTTCACCCGCGATTTTAAAACTCCGTTGTGGCACAGTGCCCCTGCGGGGCAAACAGTGTCGGTTGCAGTAGAAGGGCGTTCTGCGTTGTAGTATTTTCGATAGCCAATCTCAGAACACTACAGGAGAACGCCATGCAACAGTTTATCGAAAAATATGGCGATCGTATCGTGGGCGTGTTGTCCGGATTCGATCGACTGGTACTGCGAGGTTCACCGCGCAGACTGGATATCAGCTACTGGGACCCAGCCCGGCAGGTGATGGTGGCCAAGGGAATGGAAGAATTCCTGTGGCAGAATGGAGTTCTTTTCAAACATTACGGCGACTACTTGAAGAAGACCAGTGAGCGGGTGAAGAAGGCCTCTACCAGGGCCTTTAGCGAAGCTGGACTGCCGGTCATTTACGTGCGAGAGGCAGGCGTGGACAAGGACGAATATGCGCGGCGGGTGGCTGCTGAGCGGGGCATCCGTACCGGGCCGGTATGTGTGCTGAGCGTGCTGGAGCCGTGTCCGACGTTCGAATATGTGCAGTCGAAAATCGTACGGCGGAAGCGGCCCTGCCATGTGCTTTATCACTATGGACGGGACGAGAGGCTGGGGTGGATGTACGCGCGGATTCAGACCTGGTTCCCCTTCCACATCCAGATCGGCATCAACGGGCGGGAATGGCTAGCCCAGCAGATGCGGCAAGCGGGGTTAGCGTTCCAACAGGAGAAAAACTGCTTTACGCGGATCGCCGATTTTCAACGCGCGCAGGAGTTGCTGAACCAGCAACTGCAAACCGATTGGGTGGCCCTGCTCACAGACTTCGCGCAGCGGCTGAACCCCCTCCACGAAGAGATTTTCGCAAAGTATCCAACGCCGTATTACTGGACCTGTTATCAAAGCGAATGGGCCACCGACATCGTATTCAATAGTGGGGAAGCGCTGCAGAGATTGATGCCGGCCTTCATCGCCCATGGCCTGCTAAGCTACCACAGCAACGACGTTCTGCGGTTCTTTGGGAAGCGAACCACGAAAGCCGGCCAGATCCCGCGCAACTTTCATGGCGAACTGCAGACCAGTTGCAGGCAATATCAGGAAGGCGAGCGTATCAAGTTCTGGATGGACGGCAACTCCACCAAGACCTACAGCAAGGTGATCCTGGCCGAGGCGGGGGTGTTGAGGGCGGCGGAAACGACCATTAACAATGTCGACGTCTTTCGCACCTATCGGCCCAAGGAGGGCGGCCCCGACGATGAGCTCGAGTGGCGCAAGATGCGGAAAGGGGTGGCCGACTTGCACCGCCGAGCAGAGGTATCGCAGCAGACCAACAATCGGCTCATCGACGCTTTGGCCAGCGTCGATGACAGCCGCAGATTGGAGGAACTGATCGCCGGCATCCAAAAGCCGGTGAAGTGGCAAGGGCGGCGCGTACGGGCCTTGCGGCCATTCGCTGACGACCGGCCTTTGCTGGAGGCGATCAACGACGGCGACTTCTTGCTGAATGGATTCCGCAACCGCGACCTGCAGGCCATTCTGTACGACACTCCCGCGTATTTGGCCGACGAGAAACGTCGTCGTTCCGCCGCCATCAGCCGACGGCTTCGGATGCTGCGAGCGCATGGCGTAATCCGGAAAGTCCCGCATACCCATCGCTACCACGTCAGTCCCCATGCCCGTACCTTGCTGGTAGCCATCCTCACGGCGGCGCGAACCACACTCAACCAAGTCAACCAGTTGAGGAGTGCGGCTTGAAAAATCGTCGCCACACGCGAAGATTCTTATCGTTAGCAATGCACGCACTCTTGCGTGCCGCGTTCACACTCGTGTGAACGCGAGGGGTTCTCCCTTAAGTCCCTCAGCGCTTCCGCCGCGCGTTCCGCCGCTTCCCCACCGTACTTCTGATTTCCGCCGCGAAGGATGATTCCACCAGATCCGCCTGCTCCTCCTGATGGCGCTTCAGCGATCCGGAGGAAGTGCTGGCGCTCTCCGGCCGGCCAATATAACGCAGCACCCGCCGGTACGGCTCCAGAATGGGTTCCATTTGCTCCTGTACAAATCGCCAGGCGCCCATATTGCGCGGCTCTTCCTGCACCCACACCACTTCCGCCAGCGCCGGATAACGGCTCAATATCGCCTGCACGCCGCTCAATGGAAACGGATACATCTGCTCCAGCCGCGCAATGGCCACATGCTCGATCTTGCGTTCTTCCCGCGCCGCCGCCAGATCGTAATACACCTGGCCGCTGCACATCAGCAAGCGCGTCACGCGCGCCGGATTTAGCCCGGCCGTGTCATCCAAAATTTCGTGGAAGGTTCCAGCCATCAGCTCATCCAGCTTCGAGACCGCCCGCGGATGACGCAGCATGCGCTTGGGGGTAAAAATGATCAGCGGCTTGCGGACGCCGCGCCGGTCCACCCCGCCATGCATCTGCCGCCGCAGCACGTGGAAGTATTGCGCGGGCGTGCTGGCGTTGACCACTTGCATGTTGTTTTCCGCGCATAGCTGCAGAAAGCGTTCGATGCGGGCGCTGGAATGTTCGGGGCCTTGTCCTTCGTATCCATGCGGCAGCAGCAGCACCAGGCCGCTGGGCTGGCCCCACTTGGATTCGGCGCTCGAAATAAACTGATCGATCAGAATCTGCGCGCCATTGGCGAAGTCCCCGAACTGCGCCTCCCACAGCACCAGCGTCAGCGGGTCGGCTACGCTGTAGCCGAATTCGAAACCCATCACCGCATACTCGCTGAGTGAGCTGTCGAAGACGTCGAAGCGGGCCTGGTTGGGCGCGAGATGGCGCAGCGGGATGAAACGATGGCCGGTCTCGCTGTCATATAGCTCCAGATGGCGCTGGCTGAAAGTTCCGCGGCCGCTGTCCTGGCCGCTGAGCCGCACCGGCGTGCCTTCCAGCACCAGGCTCCCGAACGCCAGCGTTTCCGCCGTGGCCCAATCCATGGGAGCGCCATTTAAAACCTCGCGGCGTTTCCGCAAGCTTCCGGCCAGCTTGGGATGCACGTGAAATTCGGCAGGAAATGTCGTGATGCCTTCTATCACCCGCTCCAGCGTGGCCCGATCCACGGCGGTATGCGGAGTTGTGCGCGTCACTTCTTCCAGATCCACTGCGCTCAGCTCCTGCACCTGGAACGGCTGATCTTTCTTTTTGGCCTGCTCATAGGCCTGGTTCAAGCGGGCGGAGACCGCGGCGCGAATCTCAGCCACTTGCGCTTCGTCCAGGAACTCCTCGCGGACTAAGCGCTCCCCATACTGCACGGCGACCGAAGGATGCTGGCGAATTTTGCGATAGAGAATCGGCTGCGTATAGCTGGGGTCGTCGGCTTCGTTATGGCCGTGCCGCCGGTAGCAGAACATGTCGATCACCACGTCCCGCTTGAACTCCTGGCGATAGTCGTACGCCAGTTGCGCCACCCGCAGGCACGCTTCCGGATCGTCGCCGTTGACGTGGAAAATGGGCGCCTGCACCATGCGCGCGACATCGGTGGAATAAGGCGTGGAGCGCGCCTCGTTGGGGTTGGTCGTGAATCCGATCTGGTTGTTGATCACCAGGTGGATGGTGCCGCCGGTGGTGTAGCCTTCCAGTTGCGAAAGATTGAGCGTTTCGGCCACCACCCCTTGCCCCGCGAACGCCGCATCGCCGTGGATAAGAATCGGGATCACACGCGCCCGCGCCGTATCGCCCAGGCGGTCCTGCTTCGGCCGCACGATACCTTCCGCCACCGGATCCACAGCTTCCAGGTGACTCGGATTGAACGCCACCGAAACCACGATCTCGCGGCCGCTGGATGATTTCCGCACGCCGCTGGCGCCCAGATGATATTTCACGTCACCCGAGCCCTGCGTGCTGTCTGGATCGATTCCTTCGAATTCCGACAGAATCTCTACCAGGGACTTGTCCACAATATTCGCCAGCATGTTGAGCCGGCCCCGGTGCGCCATCCCGATCACTGCTTCGTGGACGTTGGTGTTGGCGGCCAGATCCAGAACTTCATCCAGGATGACCATGGCCGACTCCGCGCCTTCGAGCGAAAAGCGCTTGTGGCCGACAAAACGCGCGTGCAGAAAATGTTCAAACTCCTCCGCCTCAATCACGCGCCGCAGCGCGCGCTTACGCGTGTCCGGAGCAAGCGGCCAGCGATTGCCGGTGAGTTCCATGCGCAGTTGCAGCCAGCGCTTCTGCTCCGGAATCTGGATGTTCATGTACTCGCAGCCGATTTTTCCGCAGTAGGTGTTGCGCAGCGTTTCCAGAATCTCGCGCAGCGTGGCCACCTTTTGAGGCTCGTATTCGGCCGACATCAGGGTGCCCGTGAGAAACTCGCGGTCCAGATCCCAAATGGTGAGTCCGTATGTCGCCGGATCCAGCTCCGGGTGATAGGTTGGTTCGGAACCCAGCGGATCGAAATCGGCGATCAGGTGCCCGCGCACGCGGTAGGCGTTGATGAGCTGAAGAACGGCTGCTTCCTTGGCCACTTCATCCAGCTCGGCTCCGCGGCCGCCAGGCATGGAAACGGGCCGGTCCGTTTGCCAATGCACCGGCTTGTGCGGCACTTTGAGGTGCTCGAAAACTTCTTCGTAGAAATCCTCCTGGCCTTCTAGCAGCGCCTGCAGGCGTCCCAGAAACAGGCCGGACTCAGCGCCCTGAATCACCCGATGGTCGTAGGTGCAGGTGACGGTCATCACCTTGCTCAGGCCCAGCAGCGCGCGCAGTTGATCGCTTGAGCCGTGGTATTCCGCCGGATAGCCGATGGTTCCCGTGGCGATAATCGCGCCTTGTCCCGGCATCAGCCGCGGCACCGAGCCCAGCGTCCCCACCGTTCCCGGATTGGTGAGCGAAATAGTGGTGCCTTCAAAATCCTGGACGGTCAACTTATTGCCGCGGGCGCGCGCCACGATATCGTCGAATGCCGCGACGTATCGCGCGAAATCAAGCGCGCCGGCATCCTTGATGTTCGGCACCTTGAGCGAACGAGTGCCGTCCTTCGCCGCCACATCCACGGCGATGCCGATGTTGATCTGGTTGTGCACCGCCCGGAACGGATCGCCATTCACCTCCGCGTAGGCATGATTGAGAGTCGGATTGGTTTGAACAGCTTTGACGATGGCCCAGCCGATAAGGTGCGTGTAGGAGATCTTGCTCTTGCCGGCCAGCGCGCGATGTTCATTCACCGTGCGCCGGTTCTCGTCGATTACTTTGACCGGAATGACGCGCTGCGAAGTGGCCAGCGGTATGCTCAGGCTCGCATTCATGTTCTCGGCGATGCGCGCCGCCGCGCCGCGCAGCGGAATCAGTTGCTGATTGGCGCCGGCCGCCGGAGGTTCCGCAGCTGCGTGCGCCCGAGCGCCGTTCGAAATGGGCGCCGGCGCGGACGTTCCGTTGGCCCGCGCCGGAGCGGCGCCGCCATTCGATTCAAAGACTTTTGTCCAGCTATCGTCCACCGCTTTGCGGTCGTTCAGATACTGCTGATAGAGCTCGTCTTCGAGCCAGCTGTTGATACCAAACTCGGGAGGGCGTGATTCGGGCATGAGGTTTCGAAATGCTTTCCAATCTTCATCATACCGTGATTCGCAAGTCGTGGAGCGGGAAGTACTTAGAGGCCGTAAATCTATGTAAGAAGACGAACCCTCCGCGGACGGTTTACGTCTTATTACTAGAGAGGAAAAAGATAAATATGAAGGCCAATTTCGTGAAGATTTCTTTGACGCTTGCCATCGCAGCCTTGACTGTCCCGATGTTTGGGCGAACCATCGATCCCAAAGGCGACCTGCCCGATGCCGTCCGTCATGAGCTGGCGATGCTGCCCTATTACAGCGTTTTTGACGATCTGCAATTCAGCGTGGATAACGGGGCTGTAACCTTGGCCGGCGATGTGACGCGGCCCATATTGAAGTCGGATGCCGCGAACGTGGTGAAACGCATCGCCGGTGTTACCAATGTTGTGAATAATATTAAGGTTCTCCCGCCTTCGTCATTCGACAATCGCATTCGAGTGGCTACTTACCGCTCCGTGTTCGGTTTTGCGGGTCTTTACCGCTACGCAATGGGCGCCAATCCGTCCATTCACATTATTGTGGACAACGGCCATGTGACCTTGAAAGGCGTAGTGGCGAATCAGGGCGACAAGAACCTGGCCTACATCCGTGCCAACGGCGTCCCGGGAGTCTTCTCGGTGACCAATGATTTGATCGTTGCAGGGAACAGCTAGTCGCGGCTCGCCTGTGGCGCACGCACTCGTGCGTGCCGTGTTCGCACTTCTGCGAACACCGTTGTTGACCCAACCCAAGCGTTCACACGAGTGTGAACGCGGCACGCAAGACTGCGTGCATTGCATTGCTAACGATAAGAATCTTCGCGTGTGGCGACGATTTTTCAAGCCGCACTCCTCAACTGGTTGACTTGGTTGAGTGTGGTTCGCGCCGCCGTGAGGATGGCTACCAGCAAGGTACGGGCATGGGGACTGACGTGGTAGCGATGGGTATGCGGGACTTTCCGGATTACGCCATGCGCTCGCAGCATCCGAAGCCGTCGGCTGATGGCGGCGGAACGACGACGTTTCTCGTCGGCCAAATACGCGGGAGTGTCGTACAGAATGGCCTGCAGGTCGCGGTTGCGGAATCCATTCAGCAAGAAGTCGCCGTCGTTGATCGCCTCCAGCAAAGGCCGGTCGTCAGCGAATGGCCGCAAGGCCCGTACGCGCCGCCCTTGCCACTTCACCGGCTTTTGGATGCCGGCGATCAGTTCCTCCAATCTGCGGCTGTCATCGACGCTGGCCAAAGCGTCGATGAGCCGATTGTTGGTCTGCTGCGATACCTCTGCTCGGCGGTGCAAGTCGGCCACCCCTTTCCGCATCTTGCGCCACTCGAGCTCATCGTCGGGGCCGCCCTCCTTGGGCCGATAGGTGCGAAAGACGTCGACATTGTTAATGGTCGTTTCCGCCGCCCTCAACACCCCCGCCTCGGCCAGGATCACCTTGCTGTAGGTCTTGGTGGAGTTGCCGTCCATCCAGAACTTGATACGCTCGCCTTCCTGATATTGCCTGCAACTGGTCTGCAGTTCGCCATGAAAGTTGCGCGGGATCTGGCCGGCTTTCGTGGTTCGCTTCCCAAAGAACCGCAGAACGTCGTTGCTGTGGTAGCTTAGCAGGCCATGGGCGATGAAGGCCGGCATCAATCTCTGCAGCGCTTCCCCACTATTGAATACGATGTCGGTGGCCCATTCGCTTTGATAACAGGTCCAGTAATACGGCGTTGGATACTTTGCGAAAATCTCTTCGTGGAGGGGGTTCAGCCGCTGCGCGAAGTCTGTGAGCAGGGCCACCCAATCGGTTTGCAGTTGCTGGTTCAGCAACTCCTGCGCGCGTTGAAAATCGGCGATCCGCGTAAAGCAGTTTTTCTCCTGTTGGAACGCTAACCCCGCTTGCCGCATCTGCTGGGCTAGCCATTCCCGCCCGTTGATGCCGATCTGGATGTGGAAGGGGAACCAGGTCTGAATCCGCGCGTACATCCACCCCAGCCTCTCGTCCCGTCCATAGTGATAAAGCACATGGCAGGGCCGCTTCCGCCGTACGATTTTCGACTGCACATATTCGAACGTCGGACACGGCTCCAGCACGCTCAGCACACATACCGGCCCGGTACGGATGCCCCGCTCAGCAGCCACCCGCCGCGCATATTCGTCCTTGTCCACGCCTGCCTCTCGCACGTAAATGACCGGCAGTCCAGCTTCGCTAAAGGCCCTGGTAGAGGCCTTCTTCACCCGCTCACTGGTCTTCTTCAAGTAGTCGCCGTAATGTTTGAAAAGAACTCCATTCTGCCACAGGAATTCTTCCATTCCCTTGGCCACCATCACCTGCCGGGCTGGGTCCCAGTAGCTGATATCCAGTCTGCGCGGTGAACCTCGCAGTACCAGTCGATCGAATCCGGACAACACGCCCACGATACGATCGCCATATTTTTCGATAAACTGTTGCATGGCGTTCTCCTGTAGTGTTCTGAGATTGGCTATCGAAAATACTACAACGCAGAACGCCCTTCTACTGCAACCGACACTGTTTGCCCCGCAGGGGCACTGTGCCACAACGCGTGCCTTTCGGCTCTAAGACCCGCTGCTTATGTAGTCGAAAAGCGTGGTCTTGGGCAATTGCGCGCGGGATACCAGCGCGGCTTGCTGTGCAGTCTGGCCTTCGGTCAATTGCGTAATCGCCGCAGCCTCGTCGGCGTCCTGTATCCCGCTCAGTTGCGTCTGCAAAGCGGTTTCGTTGTTCTGGGCGTCGTTTGAGGCGCTGGATACCTCATCCTGAACATTGCCGTAGAAGGCCAGTTGCTGGTTTAGGTAGGTGTCGGAGCTTTGCACGTCGGCCAATGCCGCCTGGACGTCGCTGGCGCTGCCGCCGTTCAGCAGCACTTGCCGCAGATTGTTGATTGAGGTGAAGACGTTCTGAGAGGAATCCGGGCTGTCAAAGATGGTCTGCGCGTTTAAAGACACGGCAATCTGAGAACCATTCGAAGTTTGAATCTGGCGGGTTGCAGCCGCGCCCTGATACGCGCTGACGGGATTGGCCTGCGTCAGGTCGATCGTGTAAGGCTGTGTCTGATCGCTGTCGCCGCTAAAAATGTAACGCCCTCCCACGGTGGTGTTGGCTAAGGCCACCAACTGTTGGAGCGTGGTGCCCAACTGTTCCGCGACGTTTTGCTGGGTATCGCCCGAAGCCAGGTCGCTCGCGCCTTCGGTTCCCAGGGACTGCGCGCTATCCACCAGGCTGACCGCGAATTGCAGCGCGGTTTCGGCCGAATTCACTTCCGTTGTCACGATGCCCAGGTTAGAGGTGATCTGTTGAGCCTGGGCCAGGTCTGACCGGGTCTGCAGTAACGGAGAGATTTGATCCGGCGCGTCGGAAACAACGTTGATTTTAAGACCGCTGGTGAGTTCGGTTTGCGCCTGCTGCTCCCGCTGCTCAATCTGGTCCAGACCCACCAGAAATGTTTGGGATGAGGCGCTGAGAGGGCTGATCATGCGATTCTTCCTTAGGTGATGACGTTCATCAACGTTTCCGTCAGTTCATTTAAAACGGTGAACATTTTCGAGGCGGCCTGATAGGATTGCTGGAACGACGTAAGGCTTTCGGCCTCCGCATCCAGCGACACGCCGGATACCTGCTGGCGCAACGTTTGCGCCTGGGTAAGCAAACTCTGTTTGGTGCTTTCGCTGTTGGTCGCCGCCTGCACATCGCTACCCACCTGCCCGCCCAGGTTGCCGAAATACTCATCGAACGTATAGCCATCCACGCCGGTGGCATTGGCCAATTGGGCCACCGCCAAAGCGTTTCCATTTCCACCCGGGGCGCCCGGCAACGCGGCGGCTATCTGGTCTGGCGTCAAGGGATTCACCGCCAGAGTGCTGGCAGCGCCCTCGACGGGATCGTAGGTAAATAGATCGGTGCTGGGCGCTGCGCCGCTCTCATCGACGCCGTTATCGAGCGCGCTATTTACCTGGTCGGCGAAGCTCTGCGCCAGAGTGTTGAGCGAATTGAGGTACCCGGGAATTACATTGTTGTTGTCGTCCACTACCGCGGCCAACTGGCCGCCTGTAATCTGGCCGGTGATATCAGCTCCGGTGCTGCTCAATATGGCCGTCTGCGGCGAAGAGAAGTCGCCCTGGATATCGTATGCCTGATCGCCCTCTACCAGCGGCGTTTGTCCGCCCAGCAATACCGAAATGGTTCCATCCGGCTGCTGCAGCGTCGTAAAGTTGGCATACTGCGATAGTTGCTCAAGCGACGAGTACAACTGCGCGTCTACCCCCGCATTCACGCCGCCCGATGCATCGATACGATCCTCGGAATTCACCTGGGCGATGGTGGAGGCCAGTTGATTGATGCTCCCGATGATGCTTTGGGTTTGCTGCGTTAAGTCGCCTGATTGGCTGGACAACCCCGTTGCCGCGCTCTGGAACTGCTGCGCCACTGTGGACGCCGCGTTCAGCACCGCTTGCCGTTCCACCGTCCCGTTTGGATTCACGCTCAACGCCGAAAAGCTCGAAAACAGCGCGTCTATGGCCGGGGCAACGCCCGACGTGCTGGATAAACTGAAGGATGATTCCGCCGGCGTAAGATCGGCGACCTTTTGCGTGTAGTACCCCACCGCCGTTTGCTGCTGCTGCACCGCCTGTTCCGCATATTGGTCGCGCGAGCTCAGCACTGGCCCGGCCTCGACGCCGCCCTCTAGCCCCAGCGAGAGATCGAACGGTTGGGCCGAAAAGGTCTGGGTCTGCTCCACATAACCGGGGGTGTTGGCGTTGGTAACGTTGTTCGAGACCGTGGTCAAGCCATCTTCGATTGCCTTCATGGCATTCGCCGTGTTGGTCAAAGCTGCGAAGAGATTACCCAATGGCCACTACCTTTGAAGAGCGCACCGCAGCCGCTGGAATTGCTACGCCTTGCATGCTGTAGTGCGCCGGCGCGTCGTCGCCAGATGTACCAACCAGCCGCGCCCAGCCTTCGTAGAATTTGCCCACACTCTCGAACAAGGCGCTCACTTCCCGTAACTCGCCGCGCAGAGTTCCCATTTCCAACGCCAACAACCGCCGCCCTCCAGGCGTCAGGCGCCGGCCGGAACGCAATCCCGCTTCCAGCCTGCTGAGACATTCCACCGCCACGCCCAGTTCCCTGGCGCTCGAATCCATGGTCTGGATTGTCGGCGACAGCAGCTTCAAGCGGACTTTCGCCAAGCTCCGCCGCGCTTGCCTGGCTTTATCCAGCTCCCACTTCGCGTCTACTGTGTTATCCCAGGATTTCAAAAGTAGTTGCCGCCACTCAACTGCATGCTGGCCTCGATAATGCTGTTACTCAACACTCCCGCCTCCACTTGATACCCGCCACTGGTAACCGTGGCGTTTAGTGAGGACAACCTGGCAATGTGATTGGGAGAATCATGGTACGCTGCCGCCATCAGCGACAGATTCGAAAGCTGCACGCCATCCGTTGCCCCTGCCCCCGACGGCGTCGGCGCCGGCCCGGATTCACCCGCCGAGGAGATCCCGGACGACCGCCCTACCGCATTCGCCCGTCCGCTATCACCGCGAATCTTCATGCTCCGCCTACTTTTCCTATCGGCCATGGGATGGCTGTTTGTAGGGAATAAGTTAAGTGAAAAGTGGGTGGTATGCTATGCGGGCTGGGCCTGTCTCTGCTGCCAGGCAGACTAAAACGCGACCGGCCCTACCGCTCCAATCCAGCGGCTAACCTTGGTGGGGTCATTCTTGTCCATGTAGAAGAAGTGAGCCATGGAAGGTCTCACCGTATTCTTGCTGGGGTCGTTCGGCTTCATGGTCACGATTCCCCGAAAAACCTTGAGCAGCCCACCATCCCAATATTCCAGCACGTCGTGATGTGCGGTAAAGCCCGTGTCGATAAATGCTTTGAGGTTCTTGCGGATCGCTTCGCGTCCATGCCAATCGGCAACGCCGAGATTGCAAACCGCATCTTCCGCAAAGCAGTCGAACCCTTTGCCGAAAGTTTTGTCATCGATCTCTTTCCAGAAAGCCAGCAGCCATTCCGGTGGCGCCGTTTTCCTGAAGGCGACGGTATTCTCTGGTTCAGTCATGGTCATGCCTTAAAGATGCAGTCAGTGGGACGTTTGCCTCGGTCACTTCCGCCAGTAACGGTTACTAAACCAGCAGCATCGTGAATCCGATGCCCCTCCCGCTCAATCCAACGTAGCGCGCGCACTCGTGCGTGCAGCGTTCACAATCGTGTGAACGCCGGTTTGCGAATCGGCAAGATGTTCCCCAAAACATTCCCGGTTCAGCTCCAGCAAAGCCAAGCTGAGTTACTACGTCCGCGAAAAAGGAGATCCGCAATGAAAGTAGGATTTATCGGCGCCGGTACCGTTACGCGTACGTTTGGCCGTCATTTGCTAAACGCTGGTCACACAGTAGTCGTGTCAAATTCAAGAGGACCGGGGACGCTGGTCGATTTTGTCGCTGATCTTGGTCCGAACGCGATCGCTGGGACGAAGCAACAGGCTGCCGAATGCGATGTCGTCATTCTGGCCACGCATTGGGTCAGCGTAGCTGACGCTCTCAAGGGCATTGATTGGCGAGGCCGCATCCTGATCGATGCCACCAACGCTCATCTGGAGCCTCCAGACATTAGTCTGGCTGGCGTAACCAGATCGCGGGCCGCATTGAAGGGGCGCACATCCAGCGAGATAGTCGCTGAGATGGCCGTTGGCGCGCGTCTTGTTAAATCGATCAGCAACATGCCCATGGCCTGGATACAGGACTTCTCTCCCAGCAAACCTCGTACCGTCATCTTTACATCCGGCGACGATGCCGAAGCCAAACAATTAGTGATCGAGTTGATCGCGAGCGTCGGATTTGTCGCCATCGACCTCGGCTCCCTCCGTACAGGTGGTGCAATGCATGAAGTGGGCGCCCCACTATCGGGCCTCGAACTCCACTTCGTCCGGCGGCTTCGTTGAGTACGCCCAAAAATGAAACAAAGGAGAACGAAAAATGCAATCCGCTAAGCACCAAAGCACACCTGCAAACCATCCCTGGTCGTCCGTCCATCCCCTCACCTCTGAAGACGCCGCCGCCATGACCGCCTTGCGATCCGCCGTGGCCGGCATGAAGGGCAAGCTCGAAGGGATAACCGCCCGCGCGCCGTTCCATAGCATCATCTAGCAGGTCGAAGCCCCGGCAGGCGTTACTCTTGAGGAAGACGCCGTCGCAGGGATATCCGGCTGGTGGGCCAAGCCCGCTCACACCCGCGCAGGAAGCGCAATCCTTCACCTGCACGGCGGCTGGTTCAACTGGGGAACAAGCCTACCTGGTGGCCGATGCCGTGAATAAAATATTTCCCCAGCGGTGCACCATGGAGGTCTTTGCCGTGCGCGTCCATATAATCTTTGGCGATCCTGGTCAGGCTGTCGGTGGGCCCGGACAATCGGATGCCCGGCTTGGCCGCGGCGATAGCGGCGTTCTGCGCGCCCAGAACAATTTCATAAATCTCGCGCCGGCGCGGGCTGAATTTGCCGCCCACCGGCGCGGTACGCGTGATGTCGGAAGCATACCCGTCGCACTGCGCCGCCGAATCGATCACCACTATTGAGCCCCGGTCCACGCGCCGATGGTTGGCGGAATAATGCAGCACCGTGGAATTCGGACCTGATCCAACAACGGGCGCATGGGAAACGCCTTCGCACCCGTTCTCGAGAAAAGTATTTACCAGCGTCGCTTCCAGCTGATATTCGTATAATCCCGCTGCCATGCGTTTCCAGGCCGTGTTGGATGGCCGCCAGCTCAGCCGCTGACTTCTTCATCCGCAATTTCGCAATCACCGGAACTGCGTCCGAAATATCGCGAAATGGATAAAGCGATTTCAGCCTGTCGCTGAACGGGGTGTTCTGCAGCGCGTAGACCTTTTCATTCGCGCCCAAGGCCTGGTCAAGCTCGGCTTCGAATTTCTCGATGGGCAAAACATCTTCGAAGCCGGTGACCGCGTGCGCGTCGGTATCTTCGGCCGAGGCGCGCTTGCCCATGAAGTTTTCGCGGCGCTGGTTGTGATGCGGGAGAAATAGAATCTCGCGCGCGGGCGTGGTCAGCAGGCGCGCGTCAGGATCGGACCAGCCGGTCAGGTAAAGGAAATTGGGCTCCTGATAGATGCGGAATACTTCATCGCGGCCCTCCGTACGCGCGGCCAGCAGCACCACCCCGTCCAGCGACTTCCGCAAATTCGCCCGCCGCGCTCGATACTCGTCCAGCGGCGTTTTCGCCGGGACCAGCGGAGCCAGTAAAAGGGCCAGTGCCAGAAGTCTGCGAATATGGAGAGTTTATCGTTTCTCGTTTCTCGTTTCTCGTTCGGTGCAGTTTCGGTCAGTGGGAGCGTGGATGAGTTCCCCAAGGATGCGCACCGCGGCTTCTTTCCCCCGCTCGCCTACTTCGCCTACCGGCCCCACGCACGCCGGACACCCGGCATCGCACGCGCACGATCGCAGCACATCCATCGCGCCCGCCAGCAACTTCGGCGTCAGCTTGAACAAAGGCTGGCTCTGCCCAATCCCGCCGGGATAATTGTCGTAGAGAAACAAATCCGGCTCAAACGTCTTCGTTCCCTTTGAGATATCTTCCGTAATGGCGATGCCCAGATCCCGTGGATCGCACATCAGCAATAGCGCCCCCACGGTGCGCAGTACGTTCGCCAGACCAGTCAGGCCGTTCTGTTTTTCAGTGGACGTCAAGTCCGGAAACCGGCCGAGAAATGCCGTGGGAAAATGCAGCCAGAACGCCGTAGTGTGCATTTCGCGTTCCGGCATGGACAGATTCCCCGCGCCTACATTCTCCAGCGTGTAGAACCGGATTTTCTTGAATCCCACCACCTGCGTGTTCACCCGCACATCGCCGTGTACCGCATGCGCGCCATTGACGTCCGACGATTCAAACTGCTCCAGCTCCTTCACCTGCGTGTAATCGATGGCGTCGGTGAAATAATCGCTGTCCACGCGGCGCACGTAGGCCTTGCGCCCTTCATAATCGAACTTCTCCACCTGGTATTGACGCGCTTCGTGCAAATAAATCGCCTTCTCATGCAGCGTTGCGAACGCCATGGGAAACGAGACCTCGGCGATTACCTGGTGTTCGCCAGTTATGTCCACCACCACGAAATTGTCGCTCGATACCGCGCGCAGGCTGACCGCATCCGCCGGATAAGTATCGGAGGTCCAATGCCAGCAGCCGGCCGAATGATGCAGCAGCCCGGCCTCTTCCGCCAGAAATCGGCAAAGCTCGGAAGGATCATGCGGGCCAAACTTTTCTCCATCGCGAATGGGCAGCTCGAACGCGGAGCATTTTAAATGACTGATCAGGATCTCCAGATTATCGGCATTGATGTGCGCATGCTCAGGCGAACGGTCGAAGAAATATTCCGGATGCTCGACGATATATTGATCCAGTGGCGCGCTGGACGCCACCATCACGGCTAGCGAAGCCGTCTGCCTTCTGCCCGCGCGTCCGGCGCGCTGCCACGCGGAAGCAATAGAGCCGGGATAGCCGGCCATAACCACAGCATCCAGAGATCCGATATCGATGCCCAGCTCCAAAGCATTGGTCGCCACCACCGCGCGAATCTCGCCATCGCGCAGCTTGCGCTCAATCTCGCGACGCTCCTTCGGCAGATAGCCGCCGCGATATCCACGCACCATGTCGCCTGGCAGCGGCCCACGCTCAACAGCGTCGCGCAGGTATTTCAAAAGAACTTCCGTGGCCAGGCGGCTGTTCGCGAACACCAGCGTCTGCTGATGGCGCTCAATAAACTCGGTGGCGATGCGCCGCGTCTCGGCCAGATAACTGCGGCGGATTCCCAGCTGCCGGTTCACTACCGGCGGATTGTAGAAGACGAAATACTTCTCGCCGCTGGGCGCCCCGTTGCGATCCACCAGCTCAAATGGCGATTCCACCAGCGCCTGGGCCAGCTCCTTGGGATTGGCAATGGTCGCCGAACAGCAGATGAATTGCGGATTCGATCCATAGAACTCGCAGATGCGCTTCAGGCGGCGCACCACGTTCGCCAGATGGCTGCCGTAAACGCCGCGATAATAATGCAGTTCGTCGATCACCACGTAGCGCAGGTTCTCGAAACATTTCGCCCACTTGGTGTGATGCGGCAGAATCCCGCTGTGCAGCATGTCCGGATTGGTCAACACCACGTTGGCGCGCTCGCGAATGGCGCGGCGTGCATCCTGCGGAGTGTCGCCGTCATAGGTGAACGCGCGGATATCGGAGCCCATGGCGTTCACCGCCGCCTGAAATTCATGAAGCTGATCCTCCGCCAGCGCCTTGGTGGGAAAAAGGTACATGGCGCGCGCCCCAGGCTCATCAATCAGGCGCTGGAACACCGGCAGGTTGTAGCACAGCGTCTTGCCGCTCGCCGTAGGCGTGACGACGACAACGTTCTTGCCCGCGATGCAGTGCTCAAAAGCCTCAGCCTGGTGCGTATACAGCCGCGGAATGCCGCGCGCTTCCAGCGCCTTGCGCAAAACGGGAGCCGCATTCCGCGGAATATCGGCAAACTCGCCCTCGCGCGCCGGCTGATGGCGGATAGCGCGGATCGGCGAATCCGGAATTGCGGCCCATTGCTCGAAGCGAGCTACGGAGGTCTTAACGCCAGTCTGCGGGGCGACGCCGAGTCCCAGTGTGAGGTTCATGATCTTCGCCTTTTCTTTGCCAGCTTAGCACGTGAGACAAGCCGGAGGCTTACCCCTACTCGTATCGCAAGGCGATCATTGGATCCACACCGGCAGCGCGCCGCGCGGGCAAATAACAAGCCAGCAACGCCACAGCAGCCAACAGCAGCGCCACCAGCGCCGACATCCCCAGGTCGTTGGGACGCACCTCAAAGAGCAAGCTGGTCAGCAGACGCGTCAATGCGAGCGAAGCCACAAATCCGACCGCGATTCCCAGCCCGATCAGCGCCAAGCCTTGCCGCAACACCATCACCAGCACATCTTTCCGCTCAGCGCCGAAGGCCATGCGGATGCCCACCTCGCGCGTGCGTAAGGTCACTGCATAGGAAATGAGGCCGTAGATGCCCACCGCGGCTAACGCCAGCGCCAAGCCGCCGAACAGGCCGATCAACAATAGCGTAAAGCTGCGTTGGGCCAGAGAGGATGCAACGTAAGATTCCATGGTTTGGACACGAAAGACAGGCAGCGTCGGATCCGCGGCTAGGAATGCAGCGCGCGCGGCAGCAGCCATTCCGCGAGCATCCATTCCGCGAGCATCCATCGACGTCCGGGCAACCATGTAGAAGTTAAACCAAAGGTTCTGCGCCTGAACGATATAGGCGCCCATGCGCGCCGGCTGGTCCAGGCCGTACTGCCGCACATCGCCAACCACGCCCACAATCGTGGTCCACGGCCCGTTGTCATCGCGGCCGCCCAACTGAATTTGCTTTCCGATTGCTTCTTCGTTGGGGAACATTTGACGGGCGCAGGTCTCGCTGATCATCGCGACTTTCGGCGCGGACCTTCCATCTTGATTCGTGAACTGGCGGCCGCGCAGCACTGGGATCCTCATCACGCGGAAAAAACCCGGCGACACCGAATACACATCCGCGCTGGGCACTTCTGATGGATTGCGCGGACGGCGGTCGCGAATGTGAAATGCATAGCGGTCGAAATCCACCAGCGGAAGATTGCTCGACATGGCCACGCTCTCAACTCCGGGCGTTGCCCGCAGACGCCGCATGGCCTGGTCATAGTAACCTAGCTCGTTCTCGGGTTTTTGATAACGCGCTCCATAAACATACGTGTGCAGCGTGATCACGCCGCGCGGATCGTAGCCGGGATCGACACTCATCAGATGAAGGAAGCTCTTGCCCAGCAGGCCGGCGCCGGTTACCAGCACAAAGGCCAATGCCAGTTCAACGGTCACCAGCACATTACGCGTGCCAAATCTGGAACGGCTCTCGGTGGCCTTGCCCATGTCCTTAATGGCGTCGTTCAAGTCAGCGCGGGAGAGCCGCAACGCCGGCGCCAATCCGAACAGCGCTCCCGTCACTAAACTCGCCGCCAGTCCAAACAGCAGCACTACCGGATCCATGTGGACCTCGCTGACACGCGGAATCTCCGCCGGCCCGAGCGCCGCCAGCGCGTTGGTTCCCCACCAGGCCAACAGCACGCCCGCGATTCCACCGGCCAGCGCCAGCACCAGACTTTCCGTAAGAAGCTGGCGGACCAGACGGGCCCGTCCGGCGCCCAGTGCGCCCCGCAGCGCAATCTCTTTGGTGCGGCGCGTGGCCCGCGCCAGGGTGAGGTTGGCAACGTTAGCGCACGCAATCAGCAGCACGAATCCAACCGCTCCCAACAGCACCCACAGTGCCTTGCTCACGCGGCCGACCAGATGCACCTGCAACGGCTCAAACGCCGCCACCGAATCCGGAGGATACGACGCCGGATACTGCCGCACCAGGTTGGCCATGATGCCGTTCAGCTCCGCGTACGCGTGGCCGGGAGTCACGCCCGCCTTCATGCGGCCGATGAGATGCAAGTGCTGGCAATCGCGGCAGGCATACGGCAGCGAAAGATCGTAGCCCAGCGGCAGGAACATCTCCGGTGTGCCTCCCAAGCCCTCAATTTCGAGCGATCGAAATCGAGCGGGCAAAATTCCAACCACGGTGTACGCCCGGTCGCTTAACCGGATTACCCGGCCCACAACATGAGGATCCGCGCCAAAACGGCGAGCCCACAAGCCGTGACTCAGAATCACCTCGTAACGCGTGTCCGGATGGTCTTCCTCGGGTAAAAATGTACGTCCTAATTGCATGGGGATGCCTAGCGTGTCGAAGAAGTCGTAATTGACGCGCAGCCCGCGCACCAGTTCCGCTTCGCCGCGTTCCACCATGGCGCCGCTGCCGTCGCGATAGAGCGACATGCTCTCAAAGGAATGGTTGAGCCGCCGCCAGTCGTATGCCGTCGCGTAGCCGATGGTTTCCGGACGCCTATCCTGGGAATCGCCTTGGCCCAGAGCCACCAACCGGTCCGGTTGTCGATAAGGAAGCTGGTTGAGCAGCACCGCCTTGACCACGCTGAAAATGGCCGTGTTCGCGCCCACGCCCAGGGCCAGCGTGACCACGGCAACCATGGCGAACGCCGGATTCTTGCGCAAAGTGCGCAGGCTGTAATGCAGATCCCGGAAAGTTGTTTCAACCAGCGGCACGCCGCGCCGGTCGCGATAGATTTCCTTGGCCGGCTCGAGCGCGCCCAAATTAATCAAAGCCTGGCGGCGAGCCTCTTCCGGCGTCATGCTGCGGCGGAGATTCTCTTCGATATACAAAGCCAGATGGTGATCCAGCTCCTCGGAAAGCTCCCTCTCGCGGCGTTGTCCGTGGAACAATCCGCCCAGCCGTGAAATCGAAGCGCGCAAGTTACGCATGCTCATATTGGGTTCCCATATCAGAATCCCACAGCTCCTATTGGAAAGCAATAGTGGGGCAGACGCTTTCGTCTGCCAACCCGTCGGCGAAAGTTGATATGCTTCCCGTGAGTGACGAATATTTCCAGAAGACAATTCACTATCGCCGGCCTGGCCGCCGCCGGCGCCGCGCAACTTCCAAAACTCGCCGCCACACCGCTCGGCTTGCCCATCGGATGCCAGACCTGGCCGGTGCGGCAAACCATTGGGACGGATTTCGAGGGAACGCTCCGCGGGCTCGCGGCCATGGGCTATCAGAACATCGAAATGTGCTCGCCGCCGGATTACAAAGCCTACGGCTTCGGACCGTTGGCCGCCATGCCCGCGGCGGAAATGCGCCACAAGATCCAGGCCGCCGGCCTGCGCTGCGAAAGCTGCCACTTTCCCTTCGTTGGTCTCAAAACTCATATGGATGAGCGCCTGACCTTCGCCAAGGAACTCGGCCTGAAACAAATGATCATCTCCACGTTCTCGCTGCCCAAAGAGGCGTTTATATCGGATTGGATGCGCTCCGCCGATGAAGCCAACAAAATGGGCGAGCGCACTCGCGCGGCCGGCATCCAGCTGGGATTCCACAATCACGATTTCGAATTCCACAAAATCGGCGGCGATCTGATCTACGACAGATTGATGGGCGAGTTTGATCCGCGGCTGATCAAGATGCAGTTCCAGGTCAGCGTGATTTCGCTCGGCTATCAGGCGGCGGATTATTTCGAGAAGTACCCCGGCCGGTTCATCTCCATCCACCTGCAAGATTGGTCGCCAACCGAGAAAAAAGAGGTGCCTCTCGGGCAAGGAATCGTAGATTGGAATAGACTATTTGCAGCAGCTAAGAAAACCGGCGTGAAAAACTATTTTGTGGAATTGGATGGCGACGGTCTGAAAGAGAGCATGCCGTTCTTGCGGAAGTTCTAAAGTAAAGTCACCGGCTCCCTTACGGTCGCGGCTCGGAAAGAGGCGCGTTACCGAACCGCGACCGTGAGGGAGACGGTGGTTTGAAACCTGAGGAGGTTACGATCATGAGTGAAAATCAAAACGGAGTCAGCCGGCGCAGCTTTGTACAAACCGCGGCGTTAGCCGGAATGGCGGCCGATCTGGCCCGCGCGTCCGCACCAGCGGCCGACGTGAAAATCGGCCTCTATAGCATTACCTACGGCGGCGTCTGGTATCGCGGCGATGCGCTAACCACCGAACAGGTGGTCGACCGCGCTGCGAAATTCGGATATCACGGCGTGGAAATCGATGGCAAGCGCCCCCACGGCAACCCGCTCGACCTTCCCAAAGCTCGCTGCCAGGATCTTCGCAGGAGAGCCGCCGATCAAGGCCTGGAGATCTACGCCGTCGCGGCGAATAACGACTTCAGCAGCCCCATTCCGGAACATCGCGAGTCCCAATTGCTTTACACCCGCGAACTCATGCGCATGACCTCCGAGCTTGGCGCGAAGGTGCTGCGCGTGTTTGCCGCCTGGCCCGGCGTAACGCTGCGCCCCGAAGGCGGCGGACGCTACGACATCGCGCAAACCGTGTGGAAAGCGGAGCATCAGGATTTCACTGCGGAACAAACCTGGGCCTGGTGCCGCCAGGGCCTGGAGGAAGCAGCCCGCATGGCCGGGGATTTCGGAATTGTGCTGGCTCTACAAAACCATCCTCCGGTGATCAACAAAGGCTACGTCGACAGCATGCGATTGGTAAAAGAAGTCGGTTCGCCGCATCTAAAGATGTGCTTCGACGCGCGCCTGGAACACACTTTGGACGAAGCCGCGGTGCGCAAAGCCTTGAACGAAATCGGCGCATTGCAAATCCTGTGGCACTACGGCGGCGAGTACGACCGCGATTCGAGCGGCATCACCGTAAAAGGCGACGAGAAGGCGCTAGCTGAAATGCTCGGCCTCCTGGATATCTCATACAAGGGTTACGCCGGCTTTGAATTGTGCCATCCCCTGCCCGTAGTGAATGGCCAAACCGTGGGCCTGGACTTCGTGGATAAGAACGCAAAACTCGCGGCCGAATACATGCGCGGAATTCTGGCGGAAGCCAGAAAGCAGCACGCTACCAGTTAGCCGATGTGGGGCCGGCGTTTTCGGGGTACTTGCAAAATTCGAAACCAAAAAGCACCGGCTCCGTTGAAGACGCCCGTTGGCAGGCGGAAGCGCCTGCCCCACGTTGGCCCCAGTGGGGCAGGCGCTTCCGCCTGCCAACCGAATTTGCCACAACGCGTCTTCATGACCCTCGTGTTACCGAGCCGCGACCGTGAGGGAGTGCCGCGGGTGCCTTTGATTTTTTCACAGCTTCTCACGCTCACGGTCGGCGCAACACCGCCCTCCCGCGCTGCGTGTACCTGAGTTACGCCGCCCGCTGCGGCCCAAAATGCGCCAGCCGATGCCGCAGCGTGGCGTACGCCCGAAATAGCATCGATTTCAACGCCGGCATGCTGCAGTTGAGCACCGCGGCGATCTGCGCGTATTCCATCCCCTCGTATTTATGCATCAGCACCGCCGCCAGCTGTTTGGCCGGCAGCATATCCACGGCAGCCCGGACTTCCCTGGCCCGGTGTTCGTCCAACAGCAGCTCATCCGCGCGCGGAGTGCGGTCCCATAACTCGCGCTTGCGCATGTCGCGTATTTCCTGATCCAGCCGCAAGTGACTCAATTCGCGCCGGGCGTCGCGCCGCCAGTTCAGCGCGATGTTGGTGGTGATGCGGAACAGCCAAGTGGTGAATTTCGCATCCGCCTGATAGCGCGTGCGAAAGCGGTATACGCGGATGAAAACGTCTTGCGCCAGCTCTTCCGCGATCGCGCGATTGTGCACCAGCCGGTACAAGTGATTTACCACGCCAGCCCGGTGCCGCTCCAGCAAAAGGTCGAAACTGAATGCGTCGCCCTTGGCAACTTCGAGCATCAATGCTGTATCGCGGTCCAGGGCATACTCCGCCACCATGTTCATTTGAACGTACTCAGGGGCGAGCCCGTTACGTATCCAGTTGTAAGGATTGGTAAAACGTGTCCCCTTGCTGACGCGCGGGGCTACTCCGGCTTTTGATGTTCCGGAAACACCGCGTACCCGGACGGCGGTGGAAACAGCCCGAATAGCACGTTCAGCCGCTTGCGGAGATGCCGGCTGGGTATTTGCCGCGGACCAGTCTCGACATCGATATCGCAGCAGATGCCGTGCAGATACAGCGTCAGCGTATCGATGAACGATTGGCGTGCGTAATCGCGAAAAACCTTGGTTTCCTTTCGGATATTGGTCTGGCGGCGCAGCAGCCCCTGCTTCATGTGCCAGCTTTCTTCGTCCACCTCGCCATGCACGCCCGCGTTCAGTTCTTCGCGCAGCACGGTGCAATATTGGATCTGCGTTTCTTCCGTCCACAAATTGCCGGCGAGGGTAGCCAGCACGTGGTAGAAGCGGTAATGATATTCGGAAACGTCCTGATCTTTCAGCGCGAACAGCAGCACTTCTTCGTTGTCGAATTGCACCTGCGTGGCCAACGACAGCCGGTTCTGCGGCGGCTTCTCGGTGCAAACGAATTCGTCGCGACGCTCGTGGCCTTTCTCCTTACCATCCGCCCGTTCGAGATACGGCACCAGCATGATGGAGACTTTCGGAAGCAGGCCCGAGATCGCCGGAGGTAGCGATGCAATGGGCTCCTCCAGATACTCCTTGAGATCTTCTTCGCTGAGCGGCACCGAGGCGCAGAAGTAGGAGAACGTATTGCTGAGCGGAATCATTTCGCTGCGGAAACGCTCCGCAAACTGACCGACACTCAGTTTGGAAAGATCAGGTTGCGCGGCCATCTGGTGGGTTCAGTCCTATTGTAGCGCAGGCGTAGTGCAGCCGAGCCGGTAGAGCTAGCGCGCGGCTTCCTGATACAGGCCGATCAGGTTTCCGGCCGGGTCGCGAAAGGTGGCGATCCAGGTTGAACCGTCCGGATGATCGTGATGCGCCGGCTCCACCACTTCGCCGCCCTCGGCCCGAATCCGTGCCAATACGTCGTCGATGCCGTCCACCCAGATGTACGGCAGCAGACCGGGCTCCCTGGCGGCGGCCCGGCCGGTCACCCACGCGCCGCTCACGTTACCGGTGGCGTCATCGAAGCTGGGCCGCCCGGTATCGCCATGCCGGATGTTCCATCCGAATACCTTCTCGTAAAAGGCGGCAGAGCGGTGCACGTCCACCGCGGGAATCTCCAGGTAACATAGCCGCGGGCGAGGCAGAAGCTCCAGCTTGCTTTGGATGCACGACACCCTGGCGCCCCAATCTTCCGGCGCCACATCGGCCACGGATTGAGAAAACGTCCAGCTGCGGCCTTCCACGTCCTCGGCGGTATACTGCCTCTCGCCGAACTCCGCGGTGGAGGGCGCTCGCACGATCTTGGCGCCAAACTTCCAGGCGCGCTCGAAGTGAGCGTCGACATCTTCCACATGCACAACAACACCTGCGCCACCTCCGCCGGTCAGTATAGCTGCGCCCTCGCCAATAGCCAGCTGCGCATGATGGATGGTCCCATCGGGTTGCGCTGGCGTGCGCAGCCGCTCGGTGAATCCAAATGCGCCGCAGAGCCATTCAATCGCCTTGGCCACATCTCCGTAGCTCAGAACAGGAACAACCGCGCCGGGCGGCATGGAACGATTCAGCATCATGAGCCCATCATAAATAGAACACACAACCCGCGTATTGCAGAAAAGGCTGCAATTCAGTGGGGGGCAGGCGCTTTCTAGGTACTTGCAAAATTCGAATAACCAACCGCTGACTCGGCATAACTGGAACCCAAAAGCACCGGCTCCCTCAGTCTCAGAAGCTGTGAAAAAATCGGCAGGCGCGCCGGGTTGGCAGACGGAAGCGTCTGCCCCACATTGACGCACAAGGATTTACGATTAAGTGGCGCAGGCGCTTTCGCCTGCGAACCGATTTTTTCACAGCTTCTCACCTCACGGTCGCGGCTCGGTAACTCATTCTTTCTGAGCCGCGAGCGTAAGCGACCGGTGCCTTTGACTTTTTCACAACACAAAGCAATTGTGGCGAATTTTGCAAGTACCTCGCTTTCCCCTGCCAACACAGTGGCCGCGCCCGCCGCGTTAAACTAACTAATAGTGCCCCAGAAAGTGCTGATCTCCGCCGGCGAAGCATCGGGCGACCTCTATGCCGCCGGCTTGGTGGAAGCGCTTCTGCGGCGCCATCCCACTCTCGAATTTTTCGGATGCGCCGGCCCACGCATGCAGCGCGCCGGCGTTCGCGCCGTGGTGGATGCCGCGAGCCTTGCCGTGGTGGGCCTGCTCGAAGTGGTAACGCACATCCCACGCATCCACCGCGAATATCGCAAGCTGATCCGCGCCGCCGAAAACGAACGCCCGGATCTTGCCATCCTCACCGATAGCCCGGATTTCCATTTGCGGTTGGCCCGGCGTTTGAAGCGCCTGGGCATCCCGGTGATCTATCTGGTGGCCCCTCAGGTTTGGGCCTGGCGAAAAGGCCGTTTGCCCGCAATGCGGCAGAACATCGATCAATTACTCTGCATTTTCCCCTTTGAGCCGGATTTCTTCTCGCCCCATGGCATCGATGCACGGTACATCGGCCATCCCTTGACCCGCCTGGTGAAAGCTTCCGCCAGCCGCGACGAGTTACGAAGGCGTTACGGAATTCCCGATGGCGCACCCTTGGTCGCGTTACTGCCAGGGAGCAGAAAAGGCGAAATCGAGCGCCATTTGCCGGTTTTGATTCAGGCGGTGCAGCTCATACAAAAGGCAAGCCAGAGGCCTGCCCCACGGTTCATTCTAGCCCTACCCTCCGGAAATTTACTAGGGTCAAATTTTAAGGAACGCATTTCTCAGGCGTCCATCCAAGTACTAGACGGGCAGACCTGGGATGTCCTTGCCTGCGCGGAGTTAGCTCTTGCCGCCAGTGGAACGGTAACCATTGAGGCAACGCTCGCGGGCACTCCGATGGTCACCTTTTATCGCGTAAATAATTTGAGTTGGCTGATGGGCAAATTTTTGGTGAGAGTGCCGTTCTATTCCATGGTGAACCTGGTGGCCGGACGCCGCGTCGTCCCGGAGCTTATGCAGAACGATATGACTCCCGCCCGCTTGGCGGACGAGGCAATGGCCTTGCTCGCGAACGAATCCGCGCGCGAATCCATGCGCAGTGAGCTGCAACTGGTGGCTCAAAAACTCGCGCAATCCCGGTCTAACCCACAGGATGACCCGTTGGAAGTGGCAGCCCGCTTGGTGGAAAAGCATTTGAAAGAGGAAATGGTTCATGCATAGCAAGACCCTACTTTGGGCGATGGCCGCGATAGCCATCCCCTTGCTGACGGGACAGGATCGCGGCATCAAGAAGCCCCGCGTCGACGTGGAGAACTATGTCATCGATGCCGAGGTCAATCCCCACACCCAGGCCTTGAATGCCAACGTCAAGGTTCGTTTCCTGCCTTTGGATAACGACATTTCTTCCCTGTCATTTGAACTGAACAACGCGCTCAACGTCACCAGCGTGGTGGACGACGCGGGCCATCAGATTCCTGCATCCCGATCCGGCCGGGACTTCAGCCTGCGTCTCAGCTTCCCCGCGCCCTTGGCGAAAGGCAAGCCCACCACTCTGACCTTTACCTACGACGGCCGCTTGACGGGCGCCGAGGATTCCCCCGTCTACGGCATCAAATTCGCCGCCATCCAGAATGATTTCGCGTACCTGATGTATCCCGCGCGCTGGTTTCCTATCAACGATTACACCATCGACCGCTACACCGCCGATCTGCACATCACCGTGCCGTCGGGATTCAAGGTAATCTCGGGCGGCCTCGAAACCGAGAAAGCCGTAGACGGAAAAACGGTGTACAGCTTTGAGTTCAGCAAGCCGTCTTTTCCCGGCAGCATTGCATTAGTGCAGGGTGAGCCGCAGCGCATCAGCTCCCAGGGCGTAACCACTTCCGTTTATTTCCGCACCAAGCAATCCATGGCCAGCGCCTACGGCGACGAAACCGGAAAGGTGATGACCTTCCTTACCAGCCTGTATGGCCTGGCGCCGCAGGCCAATTTGACGCTGGTGGAAACCGAAGACGGCACGCCCAACGGATATTCCGCGCCAGGAGTCTTGTTTCTCTCGCCGCGGGGAATCGGCAACACCGTGGGATCGCGTCTGCTGGCCAATCTCCTCGCGCGCCAGTGGTGGAGCGTCCTGGTGTCGCCCATCAACCGCGATCACATGTGGCTTGAAAACGGCAATGCCCGCTATGCCGAAATGCTTTGGGCCGAGCACGCCGACGGGCCCGCCGCCTTTGAGGATGCCGTGCACGATACCTACATTGAGGCGCTGACCGTCGACAATCCTCCGGTCATCCAATCCGGCCGTCTGGAAGACTATTCGCCCGAATTTTGGGCCACCACTGCCGCCAAAGGCGCCGCCATTCTGAATATGCTGCGCGGCTTGATGGGCAACGATAACTTTTCAAAGCTGCTGGCCACCTTCCCCGGACAATACGGCTGGCAATCCGTGAGCACCGCCGATTTTCGCAAAATGGCCGAGCAGATCTCGGGCGAAAATTTGCAATATTTTTTCCTGCAGTGGCTGGAATCGAGCGGCGCCCCTGAGTTCAAGCTGGAATACACCGTCTTCCGCACTCAAAAAGGTTTCCGCGTGATGGGTAAGATCTCGCAGGATCTTGATACTTTCCATATGCCCGTCGATTTAAAGATCGAAACGGAAGGCAATCCCGAATCGAAGCGCATCGATGTCGTGGGCACATCTTCTGAATTCACCGTGGACACTTTTGGGAAGCCGAAATCGGTGTCTATCGACCCCGCCGGCTCCGTGCTGCGCTGGAACCCAGCCACGCGCGTCGCCGTGGCCATCAAACGCGGCGAACAGTTCGTCGAAGTGAGCGATTATGGTTCGGCGTTGAAGGAATTCCAGAAGGCCTTGGAAGTAAATCGCAACAGCTCGCTGGCGCATTACCGCTTAGGCGAAGCGTTTTTCTTGCAGGCTAGCGACCAAACCGCCGCCAACGAGTTCCGCGAAGCACTGAATGGCGACCTCGATCCGAAATGGACCGAAGTATGGGCGCACATTCACCTAGGCATGATCTACGATCTGCACGGCCAGCGCGACCGCGCCGTCAACGAATACAACCAGGCCATCCGGACCAAAGATAATACGCAAGGCGCCCAGGAAGAAGCCGCGAAGTATTTGAAGGCGCCATACGAGCGCAAGCGCAACAACGTCTGAGTGGGGCAGGCGCTTTCGCCTGCCAACGTCTTGCGCACAGCCTCTAAGATTATCGCCTTCTGGCCCAGCTCACCAAGACGGCTAAGGCAAGGCGCATAACCAAATCCTCTCTCGTTCGAGAAAGCCTCGAAAAGGCGTTGCCCGAGCAGTCCCGGACCCGCGCAGTCTCATGCTACGACTTGGCCCGCGATCTCGCCGGGTCCGTGAACGGGCTGCCGAAAGATCTTGCGGATAATCTGAAATACATGGAAGGCTTTGGCCGGTGAAGCCAAGTCCTGGCCTGCTCGACACCGGGCGCTGGTAAGTTTCCTCGCCGCCGGTTGAGGCACCATTCCTGGGCCTGTGAACAATGGAAGTTTTTCCGGCCGCCGCTGCTGACTTGCGAGCCGGTCTTGGCCGAGGCAGCGTTCCTGCTGAACCGCGAAGGCCAACAGGCCGATCCTCTGTTCGCCCTGCTGGAGCGCGGAGCAATCCGCATTGCGCTCAATTTGCAGCAAGAGCAGGCGGATCTTCGGGCGCTGCTGAGGATTCCAATTTCCGGATTTACCGCCGCCACGGGAACAACGTAATCCCGGCATTGATGCCCGATTGAGTCGCGCGGGGCAGGCGATCGGACGAATATGGGCCGCGCGAGTCGCTGGATTCGCGACCTTCAGGCGAAAGCTGAAGGAAACTCCTGACAGGTTGATCAAAGGCCTGGGCCACGACGAGGCTCCGAGTGAGCTCCTCCTAAAAGGCCCGGGCCGCTACTTCTTCACCGATCGGGAGCTCCAGAGGGCGCGCCTAGAATGTGCCACCGCCTCCGAAACCACCCAGCCGCACCTACCTCCGAATATTCTGCGGCGTGGCCCGGATCGCCCGCTCAAACGCCCAGCCTCTTATATGATTGATCTGCTCTTTCATCGTCCGCGATAACGGAACCAGCTTGGCAGCAATTCCGATCAAATCGTGCTCCACCACTTCGCGATCATCGAGCTTCGCCTTGGTGACCGCCGAGATCACGCACTGTTCAATCTCCGCGCCCGTCCACCCCACGGTGAACTGCATCAGCTCCGGCAAATTGAATTGCGCCGGATCCACGCCCCTGCGGCTCAAATGAATCTTGAAGATTTCCAGCTGTTCTTCTTCCACCGGCAGGTCGACAAAAAATACTTCGTCAAATCGTCCCTTGCGGATCATTTCAGCCGGCAGAAGATCGATGCGGTTGGCCGTGGCGGCCACAAATAATCCGCGCGTTTTTTCCTGCATCCAGGTCAGAAAGAATGCGAAAATCCGGCCCTGTTCGCCGCCCGAATCGGTGGAGGTGATGCCCATTTCTATTTCGTCGAACCACAGCACCGCGGGCGCCATGTCCTCCAGCATCTTGCACGCCTGCACGAACACGCCCTCCGGTTTTCCGTGCCGCCCGGAGAAAATTTCGATCATGTCCACCCGGTACAGCGGAAGCTCAAAGAAGCTGGCAATGGCCTTCACTGTCAGGCTTTTTCCGCATCCGGGAATGCCCATGAACAGCACGCCTTTGGGCACAATCTCCATGCTCAGATCGTCCCGCATCTCAAAAAGTTTGCGGCGCTCCAGCAGCCATTTCTTCAGGCCATCCAAGCCGCCCACTTCAGCCAGCTTCACGCCGCTGGGGATGTACTCCACATAGCCGCTGCGATTCACCAGCAGCCGCTTTTCCTGCAGCACCGCCGGAATCGACTCCGGCCCCAATCGCGGGCTAACCGCCAGCGCCCGCCGCAATGCGTACTTGGCCTCATCGAGCGTCAACCCCTGCAGCGCGCGCGCCACCTGATAGAGCAGCTCTTCATTGGCCTCGCCCGTTTCCTCGCGCAGGAAATCCGCCAGCTCCACCAGATCCGGCGGGCGCAGCTCCACAAACAGGATGCTCCGCTCCACTTCTTCGGGAATAAATCGCACCGCGGAGCTGATCACCACGAACTTCTGCTGGTCCAGCAAGCTGTCGTGAACATCCCGCAGCCGCCGCCGGATCTCCGCGGATTCCCGCAGCGGCTCATGAAAATCTTTCAGTTGGAAAATGGCCGCGCCCTGGTGCGCGATTATGAAATCCAGCGCCCCTCGCGCCGTCTGAGTACCAGCTTCCACCGCTTGACCATCGCGCCGCATCCCCTCCGTCATGCTCCAGGTCCATATAGTGCCGCCCACTTCACGGAGCACTCTCGCAACCCGCTGCTCTTCCGAGGATCGAATATAGGTGAGCGGCCGTCCCGATTCGAAAATCTCGCGCACCATCTTGGCTGCGCGGCTCTCCTGGGAACTGGCTAATATCTCCATCGACGCCATTCTATTATCTATGACGCCCCCGCGCCCCGATTAGTCGAACCTTGGTTCGAATAGCCAAAAGGCACCGGCTCCCTCAGACTCAGAAGCCGTGAAAAAATCGGGAAGCACGCGGGGTTGGCAGACGGAAGCGTCTGCCCCACATTGACGCACCAGGATTTACGATTAAGTGGCGCAGGCGCTTTCGCCTGCGAACCGATTTTTTCACAGCTCCCTCATGGTCGCGGTTCGGTAACGCTCTCAAATGCCATGTCGCGCTTGTAATTCGGGGCGACGGATCCATCGGCCAATGCTGGGCGAGCGCTACATCGCTACTTCTTGGACCCTTTCCGGCGCTCGCACTCGGCCACGCCCCGCGCGATCAATTTCAAAGAATTGATTTGTAGAACTTTCGTTCCCGAATCCACCGAACCCGCCACTTCCACCTCATCGCCAATGTTGCCGCGCGCGGCATCCTGGTTTGAAATGTCCACCACTCTGCGGGAATCCGGATCGATGAACACGATCTTCTTTCCCTCCTCGACGCAGCGTTTCGCGCACTCCGGATTGGTGCCCGTGAAGACGCCTCCCGCGGCGCGTCCTCGGGCACAGGCTTCATCCGATAGCCAGCCACGCAGCGTTTTATTCTCCGTTGCGGCTGGCGCCAGCGCGCACGCCAAAACAACGATTATCAGCTTCACTTTTATCCTCCTGACTCTGCTCAAACCAAATAGACGCATAACTGCTGAGAAAGTTGGCATATCCGATGCGTCAGCCCCGAGCCCCCAGCCCCTTTTTTTGTAAGAATCCCCGCCCCCATACGACTACCTGTTCAGAATGATCGAAACCCGCAACCTCAAGAAATCCTACGGCGCGGTTCATGCAGTCCGTGATCTCTCCTTCAGCGCTCCCGATGGAAAAATCACCGGCCTTTTGGGATCGAACGGCGCCGGCAAAAGCACCACCCTCCGCATCATCTGTGGAGTGCTCGAACCTGACCACGGTTCGGTACGAATCGAAGGCCCGGTAGGCGCGCTGCTCGATCACATGGGCCTCTACCCGCGCCTGACCGCCCGTGAAAATCTGGAATATTTCGGCCAACTCCAGGGCATCCCTCCCGCCCAGCTCCGCGAACGAATTGAGCAGGTTCTCCTCCAACTCGGCATGGAAGCCATCGCGGATCGCCGCACCGCCGGCTTCTCCCAGGGCGAGCGCATGAAGACCGCGCTGGCCAGAGCCATCCTCCACTCGCCGCGGAATCTTCTGCTCGACGAACCAGCCAACGGGCTGGACGTTCCCAGCGTCCGCGCGCTCCGCTCCCTTCTCCGCCAAATGCGCGATTCCGGCATGTGCATCGTTCTGTCCAGTCACATTCTGGAAGAGGTGCGCATCCTGTGCGATCACGTCGCTATCGTCTCCGCGGGCACGGTTGTGGCACAAGGCTCTCCCGAAGACCTGTGCAGCCAAACCGGCAGCCCATCACTCGAAGACGCCTTTATAACTTTGACTTCTGACCGGGACAATCTCACATGCTCAGCCACGCTTTAATTGTTGCCCGAAAAGAAATTCGCGACCACCTGCGCGACACCCGCTCGCTGGTCTCCTCAGCCTTTTACGCCTTGATGGGACCGCTCGTCGTCGGCATGGTATCCATCGCCGTCCGTGGCGAGAAATCTTCCGCCCTCCTCTTAAGCATGGCGTCGGTCTTCGCTCTCGTCGCCACTTTCGTGGGCGGCATGAACGTCGCCATGGATTCCATCGCCGGTGAGCGTGAGCGCCGTTCGCTGCTTCCACTGCTTATGAATCCGATCCTCCGCCGCGATGTCGTTCTGGGCAAGTGGCTGGCCATCAGCTTCTTCGCTCTCGCCGGCGTGATGCTGAACCTGCTGGGATTCGCCATCGTCGTCGGGTTTTCCTTCACCATCCTGATCGCTGTCACGCTAACGCTCATTCCGCTGGTTTTGTTCGCGGCCGCCGTGGAGCTGCTGATTTCCACCTGGTGCCGCAACGTGAAGGAAGCGCACACCTACCTGTCGCTAATCGTCTTCCTGCCCATGGCGATCGGCATGTTTCTGGTATTCTTTCCGCACATGGCGAGCGCGTGGTTATGGTTACCGGTGGCCGGCCAGCAATTGCTGATCGATCTTCTTACCAAAGGCGCGCCGGTCTCGCTTCTTTCATCGCTGGCCGTTAGCGTCGTCACCGCTGCCTCCGCCGCGGCCCTGCTGCTGGCCGCCGCAAAACTCTTGCATCGAGATGAATTTGTCTACGGCGGCTAGCTTCGAAGCGGCGGACGCCGAACCTGCCATCGAACAGCAGCTCAATCGATTGCTCACCGAAAACGGCCCGGCCCTGTTGCGGCTGGCCGCGAGCTACACCGATACATCGAGCGACCGTGACGATCTGTTTCAGGACATTGCCATCGCGCTCTGGAAAGCCCTGCCCGGATTCAGGGGCGAATGCTCTGAGCGGACGTTTCTATTCCGTGTGGCCCACAACCGCGCTATCGATTATCTACGCCGGCGCCGCGCGTTCACCACCCCCGTCGAACCCGACGCCCCGCTGCCCGATGCGCGCCCCAATCCGGAAGCCGGCCTCGCTCAGGAACAACAAGGCCAGCGCCTCCGCCAGGCCATTCATCGCCTGCCTCTCCCTTACCGGCAAGTTATCACCTTGACGCTCGAAGAAATGTCGTATGCCGAAATCGCCGCCATCCTGGGTATCACCGAAACCAACGTCGGTGTCCGGCTGAATCGAGCCCGCCAATTGCTACGACAACTCCTGGAGAACCGCAAATGAAGCTAGACGCCGAATTGGAACTCTGGCGCGATCAATGGCAAGCCTCACGCGAAGCCCCGGAACTGACCAGCCTCCGCCAACGGGTTGCGCGCGAATCGCTGTACATGCGCATCATGCTGACAGCCGACATCCTGGTGACAGTGGTCATCGGGGGAGGAACCATCGCTTTGGCCCTCGGAAATCCGCGCCCCGCCACCGCTATCCTGGCCGCCGCAACATGGCTCTTCATCGCCGGCGCCTGGATCTTCGGCCTATCGAACCGCAAGAACGCCTGGTCCCCGTCCGCTTCAACCACGTCCGCATTCATCGCTCTATCAGTCCGCCGATGCCGAGCCAATCTCCGCGCCATAAAATTCGGGGCGTTGCTCTACGCCGTCGAGATGGCATTCTGCTTCTCCTGGGTGATCCACGAATCCGGCCCGTTGTCCTCAACCCTAATAATCGCCGTCACGCTAATCACGCTAATCCTAGCGGCGCTCCTGATCGTCTACAGAAAGAAGAAACGCGCCGACCTATCCTATCTCCTCAATCTGCAGAGAGACCTGACAGCAGCAGAATGACTTTTTATTTGCGTCCATCCGCGTTCATCCGCGGCAAAATCGAAATCTCCCTCTCATCCCCACCGACAACCCGTAGCGTGATCTCCACCCGCTCCTCGGGCATCAGCTCCGGAAAACGCTCGCCCCACTCCACTAACACCACTGCATCGCGCTCAAAAATCTCCTCCAGCCCGATGGTCGCCACTTGCTCCGCGCGATCCAGCCGATAGAGATCGACGTGATAAACGCGCGGCCCATATTCGTGGATCAGCGTGAAGGTGGGGCTGGAAACTTCATTCGCCGGCGCGGCCTTGAGGCCCTGTACGATGCCCTTGGCTAAAGTTGTTTTGCCGGCGCCCAGGTTCCCAATCAACAGCACCGCAATCTTGGCGGGCAACTCCGCGGCCAGCGTCTCGCCCAACGCGACAGTCTCTTCTTCAGACCGCGTGTGAATGGTCCGCGACTTCACGCATCGCCTCTGGCAGGTACTCAAACAAATCGGTCGCGATCAGCGACTTTTCTCCGATCTTCGCCGCACCCAACTCTCCGGCCCTCCCATGCAAATAGACCGCGGCCAGCAGCGCGGCATCCAGTTGATCAGGAAATTGCGCCACCAATCCCGCAATCAGCCCGGTCAGTACATCGCCCGTGCCTCCCGTGGCCATCGAAGGTGAACCAGTGGGATTGATCCACACCCGGCCGTCCGGGGCCGCAATCACGCTGCGGTTGCCTTTCAACACCAGGTACACGTCGCGTTCGATGGCGAATGTCCGCGCGGTTTCAATCCGATCGGCCTGGATCTCCGCGATGCTGCGCCCGTTCAGCCGCGACATTTCGCCCGGGTGTGGCGTGAAAATGCGCGGCCATCGATACCGCGAGGGGTGCCCGGCCAGGGCATTCAACCCGTCCGCGTCCACCACCATCGGCAAAGGCGTCTGCTCCACCATCGTTCGAACGAATTGCACGGTCTCAGCGTCTTGGCCCAGCCCCGGCCCGATGGCCACCAGGCTCTTATGTTCCAGAAGCCTGGCGCGCGCGGGTTCATCGCGCCCCAGCGCTTCGGTCATCAGCGCAGCGGAGTGCGCGGCGATACTTCCGAGTGCGCCTTCGGTGGACGCCACCGTCACCAATCCCGCTCCGGCGCGCATCGCGGCAATTCCAGCCATGGCCGCGGCGCCGCTCTTCCCGGTGGACCCGCCAATCACCAGCACATGGCCGTACATGCCTTTGTTGGAATCCGGAACGCGCGGCCGGAACAGCTGCGCGAAAAGTCGCGGCTCCGACAACGAAAGAAAAATGGATGGATCCTGCTCATACAATTCCGCCGGACTTCCGATCGCCGCAACATGGAGTTTGCCGGCAAGTTCACAAGCCGGAGAAAGCACGTGGCACAATTTCGGCGCTGTGAATGTCACGGTGTGGTTGGCGTGTACTGTTTCGCCCGGCGGAACTCCGGAGTCGCTGTCCAGGCCCGAAGGAAGATCCACCGCTACGACATCGGCCAGCGGGAACCAGTTATTGATAGCGTGGATCAGTTCCAGCGGCCGTCCTTTTGCCGCGCCCTGGATTCCGGTGCCCAGCAGCGCGTCTACAATCAGTGTCGCGGTCTCCATCTCCGGCGTCAGTTCCAAGCTCACCGGACACCCCACCGCTTCGAGCATGCGGTAGTTCGCCGCCGCGTCCCCTTCCATCTCGGCGGGATCGGCCGCCAGCAAGACATGGAACGTCCGCGGCCGGAATCGCGTATAAAGCTGCCGCGCCACCACCAATCCGTCGCCGCCATTGTTGCCTTTTCCGCAAATCACCAGGATGCGCTGCTCGCGCAGCGGCGCATAGGCGTGCGCCAGCAGCTCCACCACGCGCTGGCCGGCGTTCTCCATAAGAACCAGGCCGGGGATGCCCAGTTCGATGGAGCGGCGGTCCACTTCCCGCATCTGCGCCGCCGTTAATACCTTCACGCCTGTACCTCCGTCAGCATCTGCGCCAGCTTGTTCAGATTGGCGGTCTCGCCCATGGCGATCAAATAGTCGCCGCCTTCGATCTCCGCCTCGGCCGGCGGATTGAAAAGCATGCGCCCGTCCGATTTCCGGATGGCTAGAACAATGACGCCCAGATCCCGGCGGATTCGCATCTGCTGCAGCGTCTTCGAAGCCAGTTCGCTCGAGGCCGGAACGCGCACTTGCTCTATGCCGACATTCAGCCCGATGCCCTTGGTGGTGAAATCGATGAACTGCGAGACGTGCGGCTTCAGCATCACTTGCGCCATGCGATTACCGGTCATGTCGTAAGGCGCGAAAACATAATCGGCTCCGGCCAGCCGCATTTTTTTCTCGCTCTGCTCGGACGCGATGCGCGCCGAAACCAGCAGCGCCGGTTTTATAGCCTTTGCGGAGAGAATCACGAACAGGTTGTCCGCGTCGCTTTGTAGCGTGGCGATCAGGCCTTTGGCGCGCTGCACTCCGGCGTCAACCAGCGTCTGGTCATCTGTGGCATCCGCCAGCACCGCCAGCATGCCCAGCTTCATGGCCCATTCCACCCGGTCCTCGCTCCGGTCCACCACCAGAAACGGGACGCCGGCCCTTTGCAGCTCCGCCGCCGCGCCGCGGCCCACGCGGCCGAAACCGCACACAATGTAGTGGCCCTCTAAACGATCGATCATTTTCTTAATCCGCCGCTTTCCGAAATACTGGTTCAGCTCCAGCTCGATGATGCCCTGCGTCATGCCGCCCACCGCTAGCAGCATGATAGTTACGCCAAAGAATATCAGAAAAGAATTGAAGATCCGTCCGGCATGGCTCAGTGTGTGCAACTCACCGTATCCCACCGTGCTGATGGTAATCAGCGTCATGTAGAACGCGTCGAACGGCGGATAATGATCGATGAGAATGAAACCGAGAGTTCCGCCCAGCTGGGTTAGGACAAGAGCGCTGGCGATCAGAATAAATCGTCTGCGGAAGCGTTCCATGCTTCCGTTATTCTAGCGCTTAGTCTCAAGCGCATCGCATCCAGAAACTTTTTTCCTGGCGTTGTGTTTCCAGAGTACGGGACAGGCTGCTCCCCGCCCCAGTCGATCGTCGGTCCCGAATCCAAACTAGGAGTGAACAATGTTCCCATTTGCACAGAAGATGTGTGTCTTCGCGATTGCCTCTATCGGGCTTTTCGCGCAATCTACGCCCACGGCGCCGGCGCCGGAAACCCGCACCTCCGGAATGATCGGTGTCACGGACGGACAGGTGGCCCGCGTGAATGTTCTAAATCCGGGCGTCGCCGCGCCTGCCGCCGGAGTGGTTTGCACGGCCACTCTGCGTTTCTTCGACGGCGCCGGCGCCCTGCTCAAGGCTGGTCCGGTGGTTGTACTTCCCGGACAAAGCCAATCTCTGGACGTTTTCGGCGACAAGGATCTGAGCCTGACCGGCACTGCCCGGCGGGAAATCCGCGCCACCATTACAATTCCAGCCGTTGTGCCGGTTTCAACCGCAACCAGCACCCCTCCGCCGGCCTGCGCCTTGATCGGAACACTGGAAATTTTTGACGAAGCCAGCGGAAAAACGCTGGTGGTGCTGGGTGTGGGGCACAAGGTAGCCAGCCCAGCCATTACCTCCACAACGGCTAACCCCTAGATTCTCAACCGGTCCGGCCTTTTTCGCGCCATTGGCCGGACCGGATCTCCGAACCTTAGTACCAGAACCCGTATACCCATTGATTCTATTTTCAATCTACGGCCCGAGACCTAGACTGAGATCGACACTAAATGGGACCACAAATGAAATACACTCTGATTTTTCTTACGTTGACGGCTGGCGCGGCTGTCGCCCTAGCCGATCCGGCGCCGATTTCGACCTCTGACCTCGGGCTGGCGCAGTCTTTGGTGCTTAGCGACACGCCCTCGGGATCTTCTCAATTGGGTGTCGGCGGAGGCGAATTCGCCGGAACTGTTGATGGAGCCAGCACGCTGTTCTGGTGCGTGGACGACCAGGAAGAATTTTATTTTGGCGATAGCGGATACGGCAACGTCATCCAACTTGACAATGTCGCCGCGGACTCGAACTACGTCAGATACGGCAACGTGACCAATGGTGGAACTCCCGGCTGGACCAACACAACGGACAGCCCCGATAGCGCGCCGCTTCCTAGCGATTCCACCGATCGCTTTGCCATGGCCGCTTATCTGGTGTCGCAATATAACGGCTTCGTCGGTTCCGAATCCGGCGCCGTCGTGCAAAACACCTCGGTGGACCTGGCCATTCAGGAAGCCATCTGGTCACTCACCAACAACAGCAGCCTCTCGGGAGGTTTCTCGGCCATCACCGGAAACGATTCCGACGACACCACCGATCAGTATTGGATCCACCAGGCGCTGGAAAATTATGCCTCCGTGAATTTGGCGGACTGGGCCGTGGTTTCCTGGACTACCGACAATGTAGGCAACTTGAGTTGGCAAGCCAATAAGCAAACTTTCCTGGTTCAAGTGGCGCCTACTCCGGAGCCGCGCTTCTACGGATTCCTGATAGTGGCGATGGCCGGCATGGGCTTCTTGGCCCGGCGCCGCCAACTTGCCCAGGCTCGGTAAAAACGATTAACCTCAGTAATGCCTGATCCGGGCTCAGCGTCGAATCACCGGGACGCCATGGCCGATAAAAAGCCAGAGCCCGTGAGGGAAAGTGGACGCAACTTCCGGCGGATTTTCCGGCTACGCCTGAAGGATATTGCCGGATTGATGCGCGAGGCCGCAATGGATTGGAGCGACGACAACGCTCCGCGGCTCAGCGCATCACTTGCTTTTTATAGCCTGCTATCGCTCGCCCCGCTGCTGGTGCTGATTGTTGCCGTGGCCGCCGTGGCCCTTGGCCGCAAAGCCGCCGAGGGGCAACTGGCCTGGGAAATGCAGGGAATGATTGGGCTGGAGCAAGCCCGGGCGTTTGAGGCGGTTCTGCGCACTGCGCTAAAACCCGCGGGCAGCGTCATCGCCACTGTATTTAGCGTGGTCACGCTGGCGATAGGCGCAACATCGGTGGTCGTCGAGTTGCAGGATGCGCTCAACGACATCTGGGACGTCCCCCATCCCAGCGCGAGCGGGTTTTCCGGCATCCTTATTTTGGTAAGGCAGCGCTTCTATTCCCTGGCAATGGTGTTAGGAATCGGGTTCCTGTTACTCGCCTCAGTGGTGGTGAGCGCCTGGATCGCGGTGATCGGTAAATCGGTGGGTTCTATGTTGCCGACTCCGGGATTCAGCCTGCACCTGCTCTCCTTTCTGATTTCCTTCGTAGTAGTCACCTTCCTGTTCGGCGCTATTTACAAAATCATGCCGGATGTCGACCTGAAATGGAGCGACGTGTTGGTGGGGGCTTCGTTCACGTCGCTCACCTTCAGCGCGGGAAAGCAACTGATCGAGCTATATCTGGCAAGGGCGGGCATCGGATCCAGCTATGGCGCGGCGGGTTCGCTGGTCATAATTCTGGTGTGGGTATATTATTCAGCGCAGCTTTTCTTCTTTGGAGCGGAATTCACCAAAGTTTATACCAGGAAGTACGGGTCGCATTTCGTGGCTAAGTTGGACCCGGCACCCGCCAAACCGAACCCGGTGATTTTGACGCCGTAGCAGTGGGTGTGCGACGTAGAAGTTGGGATCAGGCGGCACGCCGGGCCTCCCAGTAGTCTTCAAAGCGAGCGTTGAGATGGCAGCATCGCAAAGCGATGATGGAGTTGGCGCCGCGGACGGTCCAGAACATGCCGGACTGTTTGAGGCGGGCGCCTATGACGGTTTTGCAGCCGGCCTCGATCACGCCTGAGCCGACAAAGAGGTGTTGGCGGCGGAAGGCTGGATAGCGCATGCGCTCTGCATTCCTTTCGAAGTAGTCCGCCTCGGCGCGAATATTATCAGCCAGTTCAGCATTGGCGGAAACTATGGAACGGAGCGCTGCTACGAGTTTGACGAGTTTTCCCTGGTCGAGCAGACGTTTTTGGTGGACCTTCATCCAGGCCTTCTGACTCGCTGGATCGTTGGGATATAACTTGCGCGCCAAGTCCCAAAGATGCTGGCGAGCGTGATACAGATCGACAATCTGCACGGCGCCGGGAAAGTGCCGATCGGCAAGATTCCAGATCCACTCGGCCCCGTCGCCCATGACGACCTTCTTTTGTGCACGGCTCCAGCCGCGATTCCAAGCTTCCAGATAAATGCGATTGCCAAACTCATCGGCAGTTTCAATCGCGCCTGTGTAGGTGGTCGAATCGGGGTCGCGGAGGGCATAGCCTTCTGCATCCCAGGTGGTTTGCGTGAACACGCATCCTAACTTGACTTCGCGTGTGTGGGACGGCTGGCCATCGGTCTTGCCTTTCCGGCCCACCGTCTCCTTTTTCACCACCGGCACTCCAGTTCCGTCCATTTGTACATACAGGATCGGAATAGGCTCACCGACGATGATCGGCAGATCTAACTGCACGGCCCGTTGGATCTCGCGCTGCCCAGCTTGGGCAATATCTTCTCCGATCGCTTCCGCCGTTCGCTCCACAGCTTTGATGGTAACCTCCAGCCCAGCAAGTAATTTCAGCTGCCGGCGACCGTGATCGAAGGGAGCCTCCTGGCCCACCACTGCCATCATGCGGCGCACGCCCGGGGAGACCTCTGTCCCTTCAATGTCCAGTTCGGCGTCGGCGGGAACCTGTCCGTGATGACATTGCGAGCACAGGTAATACGGCCGCGAAACGCGCGCCGGTCCGAGCACGGTGAGAACCGGCTTGGAACGGAGAGCCTGATACTGCGCATGGTAACCACAGGGGCACGGCAACTGCCGCTGCTCTTCAACGGGAGCTTGGTAGTCGAGTAACTCACTCATACCCGCTGCGCCGGCCTGATGAAGAGCGCTCCGAAAAGCGTTTTCCACGGCTTCCAGATCCAACTGGCCGCTGTGGCGGCGCTCTCGAAAGATACGGCTCAGCAGTTGGTTTACTTCGCGTGTAATTCCTGATGGATTGCAGCAGCCGTTTTTTTTCCTGCTCAGTCCAACCACCGGGTTGCTGCTCGACGGGGCGCAGTGTGCAGATTTTCTCGTTGAGGCCCACCAAGGCTTCGCTCAACTGCTGGAAACGATGAAACTCGGCGACTTCCTGTTGGGCCTTACGGAGTGCCACCGGGTTGGGAAAGGTTTCGGTGATGGTTTTGCCAGCCACCCTTCGGGTGAGGCGCATCTGAGGGTCATGGCCGGGATCGTTCGGTTTGGCGCAGTGGCAGGTAGGCTTGCCGCAGCGCCGGATCACGGCGGTAATCGAACCCGGCCGTAGATCGCCCAAGTGGAGGAACTCTTCCAGCAGCTTGGAGCGATCCGATTCTAACTTCGTGAGAGTATCAGGCATGGGATCTCCTCTGTGCGTATATATACGCTCAGAAGTATCCCACAAAAAAAGAAAAACCGCTACGTTCTTCTTCTACGTCGCACACCCCGTAGCAGTCCCCTTGCTGACGCGCGGGGCTACAATACAGTACATTCGGGGTTTCGTGCACCAATCGTAGCCCCGCACGTAAGTGAGGGGACTGGTGCGGTGTAACCGAAGAGCAGCTTCAGGTGTCCAATGGAGGGTGTTTTTCCAATCGCGCCAAGTTGCTAAGTCTTTGTGTATCCTGGCTCTCGCTTCATCCGGCGCGGTGGCGCAGGTTTCCAAGTTCGAGGGGCGGCCGATCGTAGACATTACGTTTTCGCCGGAGCAACCGCTTGACCCGGCCGATCTCGCCACGGCGCAGCCGCTGAAGATGGGCGAACCGTTACGAGCGGAAGACGTAGCGCGCGCCATCGACGGTTTGTTCGCCACCGGCCGTTTCGAAGATATCGTGGTTGAGGCGGAGCCCGCCGCCAACGGTGTCCGGATCATTTTCGCCGTCAAGAACACCTGGTTTGTAGGCGGAGTTTCGGTGGAGGGCAGAGTGAACCAGTCACCGAATCGCGGGCAGGTGTTGAGCGCGGCGCGTTTCAACCTGGGCGCGCCTTTCGAGGATCAGGACGTCACCACCGCGGTGTCCAGCATCCAGCGTCTCCTCGAATCGAATGGATTTTATGAAGCCACCGTCACCCCCTCCATCCAACGCGACAGCAAAGCGCAGCAGGTCTTCGTGACCTTCACGGTGAAAGAACACAAGCGCGCGAAATACGAGACGCCGGTCATTCATGATGAGACCATGGCCGGAGAGACCAGGCTCTCGAACGACACCATCCTTCGCGCTACCGGCTGGCGCATTCCCATAATTAATTGGTGGCGTCACGTCACCAATTCGCGCACCCGCAGCGGCGTTCGCAGCTTGCGGGCCAAGTACGAGAAGAAAGAGCGCCTGAAGGCGGAAGTGGAGTTGACGAAGCTGGATTATGACGCGCAGCTCCGCCGTGTTCAACCGAACTTGACCATCGAACCCGGTCCGCGAGTCACGGTAAAGGCGGTGGAAGCCAAAGTCTCAAAGCGCGTGCTCAAGCGCTATGTCCCCATTTATCAGGAACGCGCCGTGGACAATGACTTACTGGTGGAGGGTCAGCGCAATCTGACTGATTACTTTCAGAGCCAGGGCTATTACGACGTAGACGTCGCGTTCCGGGAGCTGGCGCCCGAAAAGGATCTCGAATCCATCGAATATGTGATCTCACGGGGCCAGCGCTTCAGGTTAGTGCGCCTGGCGATCGCCGGTAATCGCTATTTCGACTCTGATGACATTCGCGATCTCATGTACATGCAGCCGGCTTCGTTCTATTTGCGGCACGGACGCTACAGCCAGGCGTTCCTTAAGAGAGATCAGGAGAACATCACCAACTTGTACCGCTCCAACGGTTTTCGCGACGTAAAAATCAGCGGGCAAGTGGATCGCGATTACAAGGGCAAGAGCGGAGACGTGGCGGTGACCTTAACCATCGAGGAAGGTCCGCAATGGCTGGTGGATAACCTGGCAATCCACGGATTCGCTCAAGTGAATTCCGGCGATATCGCGCCGCGGCTTATTTCTGTCGAAGGCCAGCCCTTCGCGGATGTAAACCTGGCCAACGACCGCGATACCGTGCTGACTTATTATTACGCCCACGGCTTTCCGGGTGCGACGTTTACGGCAGCGTGGCGGCCCGGTTCGTCGCCGAATCACGTCAATGTGGTTTACACCATAAAAGAAGGCGAGCGCCAGTTCGTCCGCGAAGTTATTACCAGCGGCCTCAAGACCACGCGGCAGAGTTATGTGGACAAACGCATCAAGATGAAGCCCGGAGAGCCGCTATCGCCGATTGAGGAGACGAATATTCAGAAGCAGTTTTACGATCTGGGCATCTTTGCGCGAGTGGACACGGCCATCGAGAATCCGGACGGCGACGAGGCGCATAAATTCGTTCTGTACAATTTCGAAGAAGCCGACCGTTACACATTCACGGTAGGAGTGGGCGCGCAGGTGGCGCGTTTTGGGACGCCCAGCACCACCAGTCTTTCCGGGCCGGCCGGGACCACGGGATTCAGCCCGGAACTCTCGCTCAACGTGAGCCGGTTGAACTTCCTCGGAGTGGGAAACGTAGTCTCGGCGCAGGGCATGTATTCATCCATTGAAAAACGCGGTTCGCTCAGCTATCAGCAGCCGCGTTTTCGTAATGTGGAAGGACGCAATCTCACCTACAGCATTTTGTACGACAACACGCTGGATGTTCGCACCTTCGCCGCCAGGCGCGAGGAAGCATCCGTTCAGCTTTCTCAAAAATTCTCGAAGTCGCTCACCGGTTTGTTCCGGTTCGCCTACCGGCGGGTGAGTACCAGCGATATCGTTATTCCGGTATTGCTGGTTCCGCAATTGTCGCAGGCGGTGCGTATCGGTATGCTCTCCGGCAATCTTATCCAGGACCGCCGCGACAATCCCGCCGATCCTCACCACGGCATGTATAACACCGTCGACGCAGGCCTGGCTAGCAGCTTCTTCGGGTCCACGCGAAGTTTCGGAAGGGTGCTGGCGCGAAACGCCACTTATTATCGGCTTACCCGGAACATTGTGCTGGCGCGGCAAACGCAGTTCGGCGTGATTCTGCCTTTCGCTGCGCCGGCGGGGGTGGGCGAGCAGGAGTCAGTCCCGTTGCCGGAGCGCTTCTTTTCCGGCGGCGCGGACTCATTGCGCGCATTTCCCTACAATGAGGCCGGACCTCGCGATACCGGCGCGCCGCTGGTTCCAGGCGGCCCGTCTTCGGTACCCACTGGATTTCCCCTGGGCGGCAACGCTTTGTTGGTCAACAATGTTGAGGTGCGCTTTCCCTTCATCGGCGAGAATATCCAAGGCGTGGTCTTCCACGACCTGGGCAACGTCTACAGTTCGGTAGACGATATTTCGCTTCGCTTCCATCAGAAGAACCTGCAGGATTTCAATTACGCGGTACAGGACGTGGGCTTCGGGCTCCGCTATAAAACGCCCGTGGGGCCGGTCCGCGCCGACTTCGCGTACGCCATCAACCCGCCGCAGTTCGTGGGATTCAACGGAACGCCGCTGCAGTTACTGACCTGCGGGCCGAACGCGGCGCCGGTGGGCGTGTGCGAACCAGTGAAGCAGGGCATCAGCCATTTCCAGTTTTTCTTTTCCATAGGACAGACGTTTTGACTATGTTGAGTCCCGTCCTATTTCTACTGACCGCCAGCGCTCAGAGCCCGGTGGTGATTGACCGCATAGCCGTGATTGTGGGCAAACACGCCATCAAGGCCAGCGATATCGCGGAGGACCTGCGCGTGACTGAGTTTCTGAATCGCGCACCGCTCGATTTCAGCCCCGCGGCAAAACGCAAATCGGCGGAACGCTTGATCGACCAGGAAATCATCCGCCAGGAGATTGTCACCGGCGGATACCGGCGGCCCTCCGATGCCGAAGGCCAGGCGTTTGAGAAGCAGCTTGAGCACGATCGATTTCACGGCGCGGCCGCGCAATTGCGCCAGGCACTCGACAAATACGGTCTCACGGAAGTACAGCTTCGCGACGAGCTTTTGTGGCAGCTCACCGTTTTGCGATTCATCGATCAACGCTTTCGCGCCGGCGTACTGGTGACGGATGAAGAGGTGAAGAGCTATTACGACCAGCACCTGGCTGCGCTGCGCGCGCAATACCCGAACGGCTACAGTCTTCAGGAATTGCAAGCCAAAATCCGTTCGTCGCTGGAGGGCGAACGCATCAATCAGAGCTTCAACGAATGGTTGGAGCAGCAGCGTAAGATGTATCGGATCGAATACCGGCAGGAAGCATTCGAATGACCCGGAAGAAGAGACTCCTTCGCAACATCGTGGCCGGCGCCTCGGCTTTCATCGCGCTGCTGGTAGTGGCGGCAATCCTGATTGTCCAAACGGATTGGTTCCGCGAATACGTGAAGCGGAAGATTATCGCTTCAACAGAGCTGGGAACCGGAGGAACTGTCGAAGTCGGCGGCTTCCAGTTCGATTGGAAACACCTGCGCGCGGTGGTAACCAATTTCGTGATTCACGGCAGCGAACCGCGCGGAGCGGCGCCATTTGTGAGCGCGCGGCGCGTGCAACTGGATCTTCGGCTGTTTACCAGCATCCATCACCTGTGGGACATCGCGTATTTGGGGATTGAAAGCCCCCAGGCCAATATCATCGTATTTCCGGACGGGCGGACGAATGTTCCCGCTCCGAAGGCGCCGTCAAAATCCGGCCCGACTGCCCTTGAAACCGTGATCGATCTGGCGGTGGGCCACTTCGATCTGAGCAACGGCTTGCTGGTTTTCGAATCCGAGAAGCAGGCGCTGAATGTGCGCGGCAGCGATCTGCGTGTCCAGCTCTGGTTCAACGCGCTGCGGCAGGGATATAGCGGCGAACTTCTGTTCCAGCCCTTGTACATGGCGTCCGGGCGAGACACTCCGGTGATTGCGACGGTGAAACTTCCGGTCTCATTTGAGCGCGATCGCATCAATTTCCATGATGTCGCCATCACTACTCCCGGGAGCAGCGTGACTATCGGAGGATGGGTGGAGAATATGAGGAATCCGAAAGTGTCGGCGCATATCAATGGGCGCCTGGCGCTGGCGGATCTGAAGAACATTGCAAACCTGCCGCTCGCGCTCGAATCGCGCGCCGTTCCAACCACCATGGATCTGGATGCGAATGCCACTGCCGGAAATAACAAAATCGAAGTCACCGGCCTGGGAGTGCGCCTGGGGCATTCCAATCTGGAGGCTTCCGGGACGCTCAAGGATCCCAACGGCAGTGGGGCACTGGAATTCAAGGGCCGAATGGATTTGGGCGAACTGGGCCTGCTGGCGAAAGTGGAAGCGCGTCCGGAAGGTTCGGTGGTGGTGAACGGAAATCTCAAGCTGGACGCGAATAATAACTATGACCTGGGCGGAAACATCCAGGCCCGGAATGTTTCCTTTCTATCGGGCGGAGAACGCATCCGGAATGTGAATCTGTTTTCAGCGATGCATCTGGATGCTCACACGCTGGATCTGAACGGCCTGCGGTTAGCCGCGCTGGGCGGGGAGTTCGCCGGCGATATGGCTCTTCGGGATTTGGCGAAGTATCAAGTTCGCGGCAACATCCGGAACTTGAGCATGCGCGCAGTGGCCGCGGTGATGGGCGAGAAGCAGTTCGCCTACGACGGTACATTATCAGGACGTCTCGAAGCGGAGGGCGATCTGAAAGCTGCATCGCTTTTGAAGAGCACGTCAGCGCACGCCAAGCTTTCCATTATTCCCGGTCATCAGGGAGTGCCCGTTTCAGGCCGTATCAACGCGGATTACCTGGGCGCCCGCGACGATCTCCAGGTTGATAATTCCTACATTGCGCTGCCGCATAGCCGGCTGGATGTCAACGGCAGGGTGGGAAGCGAATTGCACGTCTCGCTCAGCACCACGGATCTCGACGAGCTGCTGAACCGCAAATCGCCGGTGAACCTTAACGGACATGAGGCCAGCTTCCAAGGAACGGTGACGGGGAAATTAAAATCGCCGAGGTTGGCTGGCCATCTGACCTCCGGCCACTTCAGCGTGGAGGGCCGCGAGTTCGATCACGTCACGGCGGATGCGGAGGTCTCGAGCACTGGCGCATCAGCTCAAAACGGCATGTTGACTCGCGGCGCCATGCAGACGCAGTTTTCCGCACGCGTAGGACTCAAAGATTGGAGAGCCACGCCCAATCAGCCGCTCTTGGCCGACGCCTCCGTCCAGAATGGCGATCTGGCGGATATTGTGGCGCTGGCCGGCCAGAACAGCGCGGATTATTCGGGAGCCTTGAGCGCCACACTGCACCTGGGCGGAACAGTTGGAAATCCGGCTGGCGCGGTGAATGTTCAGGTAGCGAACGGGACCATGCTGGGCGAACCATTCGATCGTCTGCAGGCGCAGGCGAACCTCACCGATCAACTGGTAACAATTCCTTCTGCCTTCCTTGCGTCCGGCTCCTCGCGCGTGAATCTGACCGCCGAGTTTCAACATCCGCGCGACAGTTTCACCACCGGGCAACTGCACGCCCACCTGCAAAGTAACGCGGTGGATCTGGCGCGATTGCGCAATTTGCAGAAACAGCGTCCAGGCGCGGCGGGTACTTTGCAGCTGAATGCGGAAGTGCGGGCAACGCTTTCCGAACAGCAGGAATTTCAACTAACCAGCGTCGCGGGCGATGCCGCGGCGCACGGGCTCCGTTTCGAGGGCGAGAATTACGGGGACATCACCGCCAGCGCCCGCACTGCGGGGCACACCGCGACATACAATCTTACTTCGAATTTCGCCGGCGGCAATCTCCAGGTGCGAGGCAATACCGAGTTGACGCATGACTATCCAACCACGGCCGACGCCACCATCCGGAATCTTCCCGTGGAGCGCGTGTTGGTGGCGGCGCAGCGCAAGGATATTCCCGCCCAAGGAAATTTATCGGGAACCGCGCATTTTTCAGGCACCCGCGCGAATCCGCAAGGAAGCGTGGATCTGGATCTGGAGAAGGCCGTGCTCTATGAGGAACCGTTGGATCATGTTCGCGCACAGGTGAATTATCTGGCGAAAAGCATAGATGTAAAGCAGCTGGAGATCGCCTCCGGACCGGCGCGGGTGAACGCAACCGGACGCTTCGATCATCCGGAAGGAAATCTCGAAGCAGGCACCGTTCAATTCAACGTCAATAGCAATCACGTGGATCTGGCGCGCATTCACAACGTGCAAACGTGGCGGCCGGGCCTGGGCGGCACGGTGCAGATGGCCGTCAGCGGCAAGGCGGAGATTCGTGACGCAGATCCGTCCCTGGTGATTCAGGATCTTTCCGCGAATGTCGCCGCCAGTGGGATCTCCGAGCACGGCAAGAGTTACGGCGATCTGAAACTGACCGGCAATACCGAGAGCGGGAAAGTGAACTTTCTGCTGGCATCAAATTTGGGCGGCGCCTCCATTCAGGGGCATGGAACCGCGCAGCTGGCCGATCATTATCCGCTGGACGCGCAACTCACCTTCAGCAATCTGGCATGGGCGAAACTGCGTGGCCTGGTGGAACCAGTAAGCGCGGGGCCGGTCAGCTTTGATGTGCTGACCGATGGCGAAGCCACAGTGCATGGGCCGCTGTTGAAGGCCGACGAACTACGCGGATCCGTACAACTCAGCAAACTGCAATTGAGTTCCATCCCTAAGACGCCGGCCACTAAGCCGGTGACGCTGCAAAATCAGGGCCCCATCTCGGCGACGCTGGATCATCGAGTGGTTCGGATCGACAACGCGCATCTCACCGGCCCCCAGACAGACGTGCAGGCCAAGGGCACGCTTTCGATGGCGGACCAATCGCTGGATTTGACGTTGAACGCCAACGCCAATCTGGCGCTGCTTCAGGATTTCGACAGCGACGTTACGTCCTCCGGCAGCGTAGTTGCAGCTACCACGGTGCGCGGGACATTCGACGAGCCAGTGGTGAACGGGAAGCTGGAGATTCACAAAGGAGCGGTGTACTATGCCGGCCTGCCCAATGGAATTTACGATGCAAACGGCGTGATTGTGTTCAACGGAGACAGCGCGTCGGTGCGGAGTATGACCGCGAAATCGGGCGGGGGAAAACTTACGTTGAACGGCTTCGGGACGCTGAACGGCGACAATCCGCGATTCGCGCTTGAAGCCAATGCATCATCGGTGCGAGTGCGCCTGGAGCAAGGCGCCAGTATCGTGGGCGACGCAAACTTGAGCCTGTCGGGAACCGCGGATGGGAGCCTGGCGTCGGGAACAGTCACGGTCACGGCGATCAACTACACGCCGCAAACCGATATCGGATCGTTCCTGGCGCGAACCGCGCCTCCCATTCAGGCCGGCACTCCGGCTTCAATGCTGGACAACATGAAGCTGGACATCCATATCCGCACGTCGGACGCGATGGCGGTGCAGAGTTCGCTGGCGGAAGGGTTAGAGGGCCAGGCCGACCTGCGCGTTCGCGGTACGGCGGCGAATCCCGGAGTATTGGGGCGCGTCAACATTACCGAAGGAACCATCACGTTCTTCAGCTCGAGTTATACGGTGAACTCCGGGACCATCGGGTTCTACAATCCGTTGCGCATTGAGCCGATCCTGGATGTCAGCCTGGAGACCCATGCTCAGGGCGTGGATGTTACGTTGCGCGTGACCGGGCCGGTGGACAACATGAAGCTGAGCTATACATCGGATCCGCCGCTGCAATTCGACGAAATCGTCAACCTACTGGCCGCGGGAAAGACGCCGACGTCCGATCCGACGCTGCTGGCCAACCAGCCGGTGCAGCCGCCGCAGACCTTCCAACAGATGGGCGAGTCGGCCATCGTGGGCAAGGCGCTGGCGGATCCGGTAACGAATCAGCTGCAGCGCGTTTTCGGCGTCAGCCAGCTCAAGATCGATCCGGCGTTTACCAGCGGCACCCAATTGCCGCAGGCGCAGATGACGCTGCAGCAGCAGATCGCAAACAATTTGACTTTTACTTATGTGACCGCGCTCGACAACGCCAATGCGACGACCATCCAAGCGGTATGGACCTTGACCCCGGAATGGTCGGCTGTGGCGACGCGGGACCAGAACGGAATCTTCAGCGTCAATTTGCTTTACAAAAGGCAGATTCGCTGAGCAGCTTACTTTTCGGTGTCCTTCGCTTCTTCGGCGTAGCGGGCCAGGAGTTCCTGAAGCTTCTGGGAATCGGTGGGTTGGGAGTTCGCCTCGCGCTGATTGGCGCATTTGAGGCAAATAGGAAATCCGCGGTCGAGGATGTTGGTCTCGGTTCCGCAGTAAGTACAGTTAGGCACAATTTATGGACTACATAGAGTTATGTTCTGTTTCAAAGGGAGTGATGAAGACGATGCGGGAAAATCGGTTGGCAGGCGGAAGCGCCTGCCCCACTTTGGATCGCAAGGGTTCACGTTTTGAGTGGGGCAGGCGCTTCCGCCTGCCAACCGGCGTCTTCAACGGAGTCGGTGCTCCATGAAATTAGTTAGACAATTGGCGTCTAACAGTGAGTGAGACAAATTGAAATGCGAAGGCGCATGCCCGTGGGTGCGGATCTGACGGACGGGGGCGTTCACTTTCGGGTCTGGGCGCCGCGGCGGCGTCAGGTGGACGTGGTTATCGAGGGAGCGCAGCGGATTGTTCCACTGGCGCGGGATGGGACCGGATATTTTAGCGGCCTGGCGGAGGGCATCGCCGCCGGCGGACGCTATAAATATAGGCTGGATTCGCGGGACAGTTTTCCCGATCCCGCCTCCCGCTTTCAACCGGACGGTCCGCATTTTGCTTCCGAAGTTGTGGACCCGAGCGCTTTCGAATGGACCGACTCCGCATGGCGCGGCATAGCGCTCGAAGGTCAGGTTATCTATGAAATGCACATTGGAACTTTTACCAAGGAGGGAACTTGGACAAGCGCGGTTTCCGAGCTGCCGCGCCTGGCCGAAACCGGCGTCACGATATTGGAGGTTATGCCCGTCGCCGAATTTCCAGGACGGTTTGGCTGGGGTTATGACGGCGTGCATCTGTTCGCTCCGTCGCATCTCTACGGCAGTCCCGACGCGTTCCGCGGCTTCGTAAACACGGCGCATTCGCTCGGCATGGCCGTGATTTTGGATGTGGTTTACAATCACTTCGGCCCTGACGGCAACTACCTTCCGGAGTTTTCGTCGAGTTATTTCTCCGATCGCGAACATACTGACTGGGGCCCTGCTATTAATTTCGACGGTCCCGATTCAGGGCCGGTGCGCGAATTCTGCACCGCCAATGCCGGTTATTGGATTGACGAATTCCACCTGGACGGATTGCGGCTGGATGCGACGCAGGACATTCACGATGCGTCAAAAGAGCACATCCTGCGCGCCATCGCACGCGAGGTCCATCGAAAAGCGGATCGACGAAAGGCCATTGTTGTTGGGGAAAACGAACCGCAGCAGGTGAAGTTGATCCAATCGCCGGAGGAAGGAGGTTACGGCCTGGATGCGCTTTGGAACGACGATTTCCATCACAGCGCCATGGTGGCGCTCACCGGGCGCAACGAAGCCTACTACACGGACTATTTGGGGAGACCGCAGGAATTCATCTCCGCTGTGAAATACGGGTTTCTGTATCAGGGGCAGTATTACACCTGGCAAAAGCAGCCCCGCGGCACTCCGGGGTTGCATATGCAGCCGGCTTCGAAAGTCATCTTCATTCAGAATCACGATCAAGTGGCGAATTCAGCGTACGGAAAGCGCTGTGACCGCTTAACGGATCCTGGCCGGTTGCGAGCCATGACCGCGCTGTTGTTGCTGGCTCCGGCTACGCCCATGCTTTTTCAAGGCCAGGAATTCGCGGCCAGCAGCCCGTTCCTTTATTTCGCAGACCACCAGCCCACGCTCGCTGACACGGTGCGCGCGGGACGCGCTGAATTCCTGGGTCAATTCCGCAGCCTCAAGTCGCGAGAAATGTCCGGCCTCTTCGCCGATCCCTCAGATCCGGCGACATTTGAGCGCTGCAAGCTGGACCATAGGGAGCGCGAAGCTCACGCCCACGTTCTGGCGCTGCATCGCGATCTGCTACGCCTGCGGCGCGAAGAGCAGGCGTTTCGAGCGCAGCGAAAGAATGGTCTGGATGGGGCTGTTCTCGGTAACGAAGCATTTTTGTTGCGATTTTTCGGCGAAAAGGGGGACGACCGGTTGCTGCTCATCAATTTCGGGATCGATCTCGATCTGAATCCTGCGCCCGAACCGCTGCTCGCTGCTCCGGGCGGGACCGCATGGATGGTTCTGTGGTCGAGTGAGAGTCCTAAATATGGCGGCACGGGGACACCCGCGCCGGACACGGGAAGTTGGCTGATCCCCGGGCACGCGGCAGTGGTGATGAAACCGGAGAGGCAAATATGAAGGAGCCAATGATCCGCGTCGCGTGGCCGGGGCGCGAACCCGGCGAGTCCGACGCCCAGCTGGCGCGCGAGTGGCTGCTCACCAACGGCCTGGGTGGTTATGCCTCGGGGACACTGCTGGGAATAATCACCCGGCGCTATCACGGCTACCTGGTTGCGGCGTTGCCCGCGCCGTTCGGCCGCGTCATGATGTTCAACGATCTGGTGGAACACGTGGAGTTTCCCAATGGGAAACGATACCAATTGGGCGGCGAGGAAAGAGCCGGCGTTCCTTTGAAGCTGGAGTCGTCCGAATACCTCAGCGAATTTCGTCTGGAAGCCGGCCTGCCTGTGTGGCGCTATGAGCTGGAAGGCGCGGTAATTGAAAAGCGCTTAGTCATGCCGCACTTGCAGAACTCCGTGTATGTGAACTACCGGTTAGCGTCGGGAGCGGAAAAGGCGCGTTTGACGCTACGGCCTTCGGTTCATTTTCGGCCGCATGAGGAAGCCGTGAACACGGAGTTGGACACGGGCTATGTCTTGATGGTCCATGAGGATCGTTATGAGATTGCGCTGGGAGACAAACTGCCGGCGCTGCGGTTCTTACTATACGGTTCGCGCGCGCAGCTCACCGTGGACAAGCTGCGAATTCAGGAAATTGTATATCGGATTGAGGAACGCCGCGGCTACCCCGCGCGGGGCGACCTGTGGAGCGCTGGCTACTTCAGCGCCGAGCTTCGTCCCGACGCGGAGGCCACGCTGGTAGCGTCCACCGAGGGCTGGGAGTGCATGTCCGCGCTCGGGCCCGCGGATTCGCTTGCGGCCGAAAAGGAGCGGCGGCGCAGGCTGTTGCAGCGTCAAGCCAAGGACCATGGCACGGTCTCGCAATTGTTGCTGGCAGCGGACCAATTTCTGATCACCCCGGCCGGCCGGGTGCAAGATGTGGCGCGGGCGCGCGCGGTGGGAGACGAGGTTCGAACGCTGATCGCGGGCTACCACTGGTTCACGGATTGGGGCCGCGATACCATGATTTCGCTCGAAGGCATCACGCTGAGTACCGGCCGGTTTATGGAGGCGGCGTGGATCCTTAGAACATTCGCGCATTATATTCGCGACGGCCTGATCCCCAATCTGTTTCCGGAAGGTAAGAACGAGGGCCTGTATCACACCGCCGACGCCACTCTGTGGTTCTTTCACGCCATCGATCGCTACACGCAGGTGACCGGTGACCGCTCCGTACTCACAATGGTGTTGCCCAAGCTGGTGGATATTTTTGAGCATCACATGCGCGGCACCCGATTTGGGATCAAGGTGGATCCGAGCGACGGTTTGCTCACCCAGGGCGCGGAAGGATACGCGTTAACGTGGATGGACGCCAAAGTGGACAACTGGGTGGTTACGCCGCGGCGCGGGAAGGCGGTGGAGATTAACGCTCTCTGGTACCACGCTCTTTGCCTGCTGGGTGGTTGGCTTTCCGAGGAGGGACAATCCCAGACCGCCGGGCGAGTGGTGGAGGCCGCGAAGAAAGCGCATGAGAGCTTCAACCGGCGCTTCTGGTCCGGAGAATCGAAATTCCTTTTGGACGTGGTGGATGGCCCCGCTGGGGACGACCCCGCGTGCCGGCCCAATCAGCTGCTGGCCATTTCGCTGCAGCATCCGGTGCTCGATCCTGAGCACTGGAAATCCGTGGTGGAAGTCGCCGCCGCTCAACTGCTGACACCCTTTGGGCTGCGCAGCCTGTCGCCGCGGCACAAGGATTATAAACCGAAGTACGATGGCGATCTTCGTTCGCGCGACGCGGCGTATCATCAGGGCACGGTGTGGGCCTGGCTGATTGGCCCGTTCATCGATGCGTGGCTGAAGGTGCATCCCGAAGATCCGGCGGGCGCGAAGGAATTTCTTAAAGGTTTTGCCACGCATTTCGATGAAGCGTGTCTGGGAACCATCAGCGAGATTTTCGACGCCGAGGCGCCCTTCACCCCGCGAGGCTGCGTGGCACAGGCGTGGAGCGTGGCGGAGGTGCTGCGGTGTTGGTTAAAGGTGAGCTGAAAGAGCACCGGCTCCCAAGGGCCTGCGGCCCACCAAAGGTGATGAAGACGCTGTGTGAAATCAGTTGGCAGGCGGAAGCGCCTGCCCCACGTTGGCCCCAGTGGGGCAGGCGCTTCCGCCTGCCAACCGGCGTCTTCAACGGAGCCGGTGCTCTTTTCTATTTATTTGCCGGGGTTCAACATGCTGGTGACCGCAACTGGTTTAGCTTCCCGGGCCACCACCAGAGACAAGGGCATCAGCTCAATGGAATCGCCCACCGCGCAAAACCGCGTTGCGGGCTCTAGGTCCGGCTGGTTGGTATCGATAATGATTTCCCACGCTTCCGCCGTGGCCGGTTTTGGCACAAAGAAGCGGATGGGCTCATGATGACAATTCAACATGATTAGAAAGGTATCGTCCTTCACCGGTTCGCCGGCCTCGTCCACTTCACCCAAGGTTTCTCCGTTCAACCTGAGGCCGAGACTGCGCACCCATCCCAGGCCCCATTCGTCGTCGGTCATTTCCTGACCGTCCGGACGCAGCCAGACAATATCTTTTTCCGCGGTTCCACGAATGGAGCGGTCCTGATAAAACTTTCTGCGGTGAAGGTTGGGATGCTCTCGCCGGATGGCGATCAATTTCTGAGTAAACTCCATCAGCTTAACTTGACGTTCGTCCAGGTTCCAATTGATCCAGGTAAGTTCGTTGTCCTGGCAGTAGGCATTGTTGTTACCGCTCTGGGTGTGTCCCAGCTCGTCGCCCCCCAGGATCATCGGCACGCCTTGGGAGAAGAGCAAAGTCGCCAGGAAATTGCGCTTCTGCCTTTCGCGCCGGTCAATGATTTCCTGGTTGTCGGTAGGACCCTCCACTCCCATATTCCAGGAGTGATTGTCGTTGGAGCCGTCCTTGTTATCTTCGCCGTTGGCTTCGTTGTGCTTGTCGTTGTAGCTGACCAGATCCTCTAAAGTGAACCCATCGTGGGCGGTTACGAAATTGATGCTGGCGGAGGGACGCCGGCCGTCGCGATCGTACAAATCGCTCGAGCCGGTGAGGCGGAACGCAAGATCGGACAATTGTCCGTCGTCGCTTTTCCAATAGCGGCGTACGGTATCTCGATAACGGCCGTTCCATTCGGCCCAGCCGGCCGGGAAATTTCCTACCTGATATCCGCCCTCGCCGACATCCCAGGGTTCGGCGATCAACTTGACCTGAGAGATGACCGGGTCCTGGTGAATAATATCGAAGAATGCCGAGAGGCGGTCTACATCGTGGAGTTCCCGCGCGAGAGTGGCGGCGAGATCGAAGCGGAAGCCGTCCACGTGCATTTCCTCGATCCAATACCGCAGGCTGTCCATGATGAGTTGCAGCACTTGCGGATGGCGGACGTTCAAACTATTTCCCGTACCGGTGTAATCCATGTAGTAACGGGGTTGGTCCGCCACCAGGCGGTAGTAAGTGGGATTATCGATGCCGCGAAAACTCAGCATGGGACCCATGTGATTGCCTTCCGAGGTGTGGTTGTAGACGACATCCAGAATCACCTCAATGCCTTCCCGGTGCAGGCTCTTCACCATGGTCTTGAATTCCGCCAACTGGCCGCCGCGATCGCCGGATCCTGAATAGCGCGAATCCGGACTGAAGAAATTGGTGGTGTTATAGCCCCAATAGTTCGCCAGGCCTTTGTCGGCCAGGTGCTTGTCGGTGAGAAAGCTGTGCACCGGCATCAACTCCACGGCGGTGACTCCCAGGCGCTTCAGGTATTGAACGACGCTCTTGGTCGCGAGTCCGGCATAGGTTCCGCGCATCGGCTCGGGAACATCCGGATGGCATTTGGTGAATCCCTTGACGTGCAATTCGTAAATCACCGATTCGCTGATTGGGATGCACAGCGGCCGGTCTTCCTGCCAGTCGAAGTAGGAATTGATGACCACGCATTTCTGCATGCCCGCGGCGTCATCGGTTTCATCGAAGGAAAGATCTTCGTCAGAATGGCCGGGCTGATAGGGAAAAATGGGCGAGCTCCAATTCACCTGCCCGGCCAGCGCTTTGGCATACGGATCGATAACCAGCTTGTTGGAGCTAAATCGCAAGCCCTCGTTTGGTTTGAAAGGTCCATGCACGCGGTAGCCGTAGAGCTGGCCGGGAAGAACGCCTTTCAGATAGCCATGCCAGACATAGGTGGTTCGCTCGGGCAATCGCAGGCGGGCCGTCTCGGGACCGCTGACATCGTCGAAGAGGCACAGCTCCACAAACTCGGCATTCTCGGAATAAATGGCGAAGTTCACTCCGGCCCCATCCCAAGTGGCGCCGAGGGGATGGGGACGCCCAGGAAGAATTGTTGGCATTTTAGATAACTAGGAAGTGATGCAACGTACTGGAGGGTAGACGCGGCGATGGGATAGTGGTTTCCTCCGATGAAGACCGGTTAATGAGCAGCCGGAGTCTAGCAGAATCTGCGATCCGCTGTAGAGTTTACCCTGATGGGACGTGTTGCTGCCTCTGTATGGCCTTGTGACAAAAGGTTCTAACAATGGTCCCCGCCGTGCAAGGACAAACGCGATTCGAAGTAAGTCACCATCGATAATGGAGGTAGTTACTAAAATGCGCACCAGACGCTCTACTCGGTTTTTGCTGCTCGCACTCATGCTGCTGGCCATCCCGGCCGTCTCGCACGCGGGCATTATTTTTTCAATAGGGTTTGCTCCGCCGCCGCTGCCGGTGTACGATCAGCCGCTTTGTCCGGGTGACGGCTATATTTGGACGCCGGGATACTGGGCATACGACGACGTGGATGGATATTTTTGGGTGCCTGGTACGTGGGTGATGGCTCCCGATCCCGGGTTGTTATGGACGCCCGGTTATTGGGGCTGGTCGAACGGCGCTTTCGTTTTTAATCAAGGGTACTGGGGGCCGCAAGTGGGATTCTACGGCGGCGTCAATTACGGGTTCGGGTATGTCGGCGAAGGCTATGCCGGCGGATATTGGCAGAACGGCGCTTTTTTCTACAACCGATCCGTGAATAACGTGGCGAATGTCAGGAACGTTTATAGCAAAACAGTTGTAGTGAATAACATCACTGTCAACAATGTGAGTTACAACGGAGGGTCCGGTGGAATCACTGCCCGCCCAACCGCGCAGGAAGAAGCCGCCGCGCACGCCCGACATGTCCCGCCAACGTCGGCCCAAGCCAGCCAGGTGCGGGAGGCCAGCACCAACCGCCAGCTGTTTGAATCGCAGAACCATGGCAAGCCGCCCATCGCGGCCACCGCGAAGGCTGGAGAATTCAGCGGTAAGGTAGTGGCAGCCAAGTCCGCCGCCCCGTCCTACAAACCGGCTAACGCTCGTGGCGGAAATACCGCGACGCATGCCAATGAAATTTCTCCCGCTCGGCCCGCCGCTCCGAATACCGGCAAGCCGGCACTGGACCAGAAATACCAACAGCAGCAGAAGACTCTGAACGCGAAGCAGGATACCGAGCGGCAAAATCTCCAGAAGAGCCAGGAGCAGGATCATCAGCGCCTGGCGAAACAAAAAGCTCCGGAAGCGGCCAAGCAGCAGGTAGAACAAAAGCATCAGCAGCAGACGCAACAACTGCAACAGAAACATGCCACCGAGCAGCAGAAGTTGAAGTCGAAGGAAAAGGAAAAGAATTAAGTCTGCTGCGGCAACTGCGCCGTGGTGAACGTAAACGTGGAATTGCGCCGGACGATATATCGTCAATACTTGGGGCTGGGGGCTTGGGGCTGGGGACTGGAATGGCTTACGTTGAGTTACCGGGCGTTGGTTTGGTAGACGCCTGTCGAAGGAATGAGGTGATTGGCTACTTCTGTTTTGCCGCGCGGCAGGAGCGCGAAAAAGGTGCTGCCTATGCCGACCTCGCTGTCGAGTCCCACGCGGCCGCCCTGCGCTTCCACGATCCGTTTCGTCAGCGCCAGGCCGAGTCCGGCGCCCTGAAACTGCTTCGAGACTCCGGCGTCGAGTTGATGGAACTCCTGAAACAGATGCTGCTGGTCTTTCGGGGAGATGCCGATACCGGTATCCTGCACTTCCAGACGGAAAAACCGTTCCGCCTCCGCCAGCACGCGGACCGTGATTTTGCCTTTGGGAGGAGTGAACTTCAAGGCGTTGGACAGGAAGTTGAAAAGGACCTGCTTGAATCGCGCTTCATCCAGGAAAGCGTGGCGCCCGTCCGGATCGATTTCCTGCCGGATCTGGATCTGTTTCTGCTGCGCCATCAGATCCAGCATCTGCACCGTCCCCTGGATGGCTTGCTCCAGATTGACCACTTCGGGGCGGAAGGTCATCTTTCCGGATTCCACCTTGGCCAGATCGAGCACATCGTTAATGAGGTGCAGCAGGTGACGCGAACCTTCCAGGATTTCGCCCAGATATTCGCGCTGGGCCTCATTCACTGGCCCTGGAATTCCGTCGATCAACACTTCGCTGAATCCGGTGATGCTGTTGAGCGGGGTGCGCAGCTCATGGCTCATGTTGGCCAGGAACTCGCTCTTCAGTTGCGTGGCCCTCAGGATTTCGGCATTCTGGCTTTCGAGCAGGGCGGTTTTTTCGCGCAGCTCGGCCGCGGATTTTTCGAGCGCCGTTTGCGTGGCTTCGCGCGATTGCACCGCCTGATAGAGGCGCAACCAAGCCAGGCGCGCCAGGATCAAAGAGAGAAGGGCGCCGCACAACAGGCGCCACTGCGCTTCGTGCGCCCTCTGCCTTTGCTGCTCCGAGCGGCTTTCCAGCAGCTGGTAGGAATCGCGGCGGCTCTCGTAGATGGCGGTGCGGATCTTGTCCATGGCTAATTTGCCTTTACCCACCAGCACCTTCTTGCGGGCCCCCTCGAAATCGCCGGAGCGGCGCGCGTCGATGGTTTCCGTCATCTCCGAAAACTTGATCTGCGCCTGCTCTTCAATGACGTCCAGATGAGCTTTGAGGGAGGGAAAAATATCCTGGACGGCGCGAAGTTCGCTTAGGGTCTGCTTGGTATCCCGCACTCCGGCTTGGTAATCGGCCAGATAGGTTTGTTTTCCCGTCAACAGATAACCGCGCTGGCCCGTTTCGGCGTTTTCAACCCCGGACAACATCCGTTCAATCTGGGCCAACGCCTGGTTGGCGTGCACCACCCAGTCAATTTCGCGCTCCCACAGCACCAGGCTCCAGGCGGCAAAACCCCAGACGCTGATATAGAGAACCAGGCCAACAAAAAAACCGATCCGAATCTTCTGCGGCAGCGAAAGACCGAGGCGGGTTTTTCCGGGCGTCGCGGCCTTAGCTTTCATGGGACAGGGACGCCGTCAAATGCCGCACCAGCCTCATGATCCGAGTGGTTACGTTTTCCGGGTCAAAGGGCTTGACGGCGTAGTCATTGGCGCCGTAGGCGAAGGCCATGCCGATGTCGTTTTGTTGTTGCCGCACGCTTAGCATCAGGATCTGCAGCGTCTGGTTTTTGCGGAGTTTGCGGATCTCCCGCAACACGGATATGCCGTTCATCTTGGGCATGCCGATATCCAGAACCAGCACGTCCGGCGACAGCCTGAGCACGGTATCCAGCGCCTCCTGGCCGTCGCGCACCGAGAAAGTATCCACGCCAAGCTTGCCCAGCATGGGAACCAGCAGCGAATGAATTATCGGATCGTCATCGGCGATCACCACCAAAGGTTTTGAGTTCCGCTCCACGGTCACCGGCAGAGGCTTGGGTTTCTGGCCGATCATGCGCCGGGCGCGGCACAGCAATTCCTCGGAGTCCCAGGGGGCCATGACAAAATCCACCACGTGATCGAGCATGGCCAGCTTGGAATCAAGCAGCACCGTTCTCGACGAGATCAACAGCACCGGTTTTTCAAGAAGCGGTTGGGTAGCAACCGATTCCCAGCAGCGGATGCCTTCCTCGCTGCAAGTATTCAAAATGATCAGATCGTGCGGGCGCAGCGCGTCCATGCCCAGGCCGTTGGACAAGGCTCCCAGGTCCCGGGCGGTGGCGTGGACTTGATCGAAAGCGGCGCGAACGCGGGCCGCCTCGCTCTCCGTGAAGCCGATCAGCCCCACCTGTTTGGAGTTCAGATTCTCTACCAGCTCGGCAGGGACACAGGGCTCATCCACATTTCTGATGCTACGGGCGAAAAGCTCCCGAATCTCCATGAAGCCTTGGACCACCCCCGGCTGCCACTGGCTATAGGACGCTTCCAGCAGTTCGTCAAGCTGGCGGGCCCGCCTGGTAATTTCCGGAAAGCCCAGCGTGCCGCCCATGCCGGCCCAGTGGTGGACCACGCGCCGCATGGCCTCCAGTTCGTCGCTGCAATCCTCTTCGATGTAGCGGCGGGTGGCTTCGGCGCCCTCAGCCAGAAAGCTGTTCCGTAGTTCACGCAGCAGGTCGTTGGGGTCGCTTTGATCGGGTATTGCCGCGGCGGTCTGTTCGGCGGATTTCTCCAGGTAACTCCGGATCTGATTCACGAATGTCCGGGTGTCGATGGGCTTGCACATATAGCCATCGCAGCCAGCGGCTTTTACTCTTTCCTCGTCGCCGCGCATGGCATACGCAGTCAACGCCACGATAATGGAGCCGCGCTTGGTGGGATCATCTTTCAGCAGGCGAGTGAGCTGCAATCCATCCATCCCGGGTAGCTGGATATCCATTAAAATCAGCCGTGGAGAAAACCCCCGAAGGATATCCAATGCTTCCGAACTATCTCCCGCGCTACGGACGTCGTAGCCTGCATTCACCAGCAGCAAGCGCGCCAGCTTCACGTTGGCCGGGTTGTCGTCGATGATAAGAATAGGCTCGTGCGCCATATGGCCTACACCATAGATCGGCAGTGGGGGTATGCTTCAGCAGGTCTTTGGGCCTAAGTTATTGATTTTTACGGGCTGGGGCGTGGAGGTTGTAAGGCAGATCCTACAAGACGCGCCGGTTGAGTCGAAACTCGACGTGGCGCGCGCACCCATGCGTGCCTCACACTCGTGTGAACGCCTGGAACTTACCGCATCACCGGTGTTCGCAGGAGTGCGAACACGGCACGCATGGGTGCGTCGCATGGATGCGTGCGCCACCAAGCCGCAAGCATTACTCCTCGCGCAATACCGTGATCGGATCGACCTTCGACGCTCGCCGCGCCGGGGTCCAACACGCCGTGAGGGCGATCAGCGTCAGCAGCGCCGCGACTTCGGCGAAGGTTACGGGATCGGTGGCCGTCACGCCATAGAGCAAATTCTTGAGGGAGCGCGTGGCCGCCCACGATCCTGCCAGCCCGATGGCGATCCCGACGCCGGTCAGCGCCAATCCGTGATGCACCACCATCCGAACCACGCTGGACCCGCTGGCGCCGAGCGCCATACGCAATCCGATCTCACGGGACCTTTGCGTCACCGCGTACGACAAGACGCCATATAAACCAATCGAGGCCAGCACCAGCGCCAGCGCCGCGAACGCCCCCAGCAGCAGCATCTGCTGCCGCCGATCCACCACGTTGCTATTGATAATGTCATCCATGGTCTCTACGTTGGCCACCGGCACATTGGGATCGACGGACGCCACAATCCGCCGGATAGCCGGCACCGGCGCCAGCGGATCGCCCTTGGTGCGCACGGCCAGATAATCCGAATCTGAGGGAGGGTACACTTCCTGCGTGGTCGGAATGTAGAACCCCGGCTTCATCCACAGATCGTAGCCGCGCTCTTGCACATCCTCCACCACCCCGATGATGGTCCGCCATTTCACCTGCGCGCCGTCGATCGAAATACGATGCCCCACCGCCGGCTGATTCGGCCAGTAATGCCGCGCGAAGGTCTCATTGATGATGATCAGCGGCTGCGACGTGGGCGTCTCGCTGCCATCGAAGAAGCGTCCTTCGCGCAGCTTCACGCGCAGCATCTGCAGGTAGTTTGACGATCCCGCGCGATAGAGCGCGTCGGGCGAGAAATTCAAGTCCTTATCCACGCCCTCCAGCCGGTAGCCGTGGGAGTTTCCGATGGATTGGAAGGGAAGCGTGGACGCGTATGCCGCGGCCTCCACGCCGGGCAGCGCGCGCACCCGGTCCAGCACGCGCTGCTGAAACTGCAGAGCCCGGACGGGGTCGTCATACAAAGAACCTTGGGGAGTTCTGAGCGTCAATAAATGATCCGGCCGGAAGCCCAGATCGATAGCGCGCAGCCTGGCCATGGTTTCGATCATCAACCCGGCGCCGGTCAGCAGCACCAGCGCCGCCGCCACTTCCAGCACCACCAGAGCGTCGCGAGTTCTACGGCCGCGCGTGTCGGCGCCGGACCTTCCGCCTTGCTTCAGCGCGTCGTTCAGGGATGCCCGCGACGCATCGATCGCCGGAATCAGGCTGAAGATCACGCCGGTGGAAAGCGACAGCGCCAGCGCGAAAAGCAGCAATGGCCCATCGACGCCCGGTTTCGCGTCGGGCGGCAGCCCCAGCGGCACCAGCGCCGTCAATGCCTTCATGCCCGCGAGAGCGAATAGCAATCCCAGCGCTCCTCCCAGCAGCGAAAGCAGCGCGCCTTCCGTGACCATCTGCCGGATCAGCCGCATTCGTCCCGCGCCCAAGGCCGCGCGAACGGCCAGCTCGCGCCTCCGGGAGACCGCCCGCGTCAGCAGCAGATTCGCCAGATTCGCGCAGGCGATCAGCAATACGAATCCCGCCGCGCACATCAAGACCATCAGCACGGTCTTCATCCGCCCCAGCAAATCCTCCTTCATGGGCGTCACCACCGCGCCGAGATCGCGATTGTCATCCGGATATTCGCGGCTCAACCGTTTCGCAATCACGCCCATATCCTGGTTGGCCGCCGCAATGGTCACGCCAGGCTTCAATCGCGCCACGCAGTTCAGGAAGTGGCTGCCGCGCGCCGCGCGCAGTTGCGGCGTCACATGCATCGGAATCCAGAAAATCCGCCGGGTGTCGCGGAAGACGAAATCGCGCGGCATCACCCCGATCACGCGATAGGATTCGCCGTCCAGCAGCACGGTGCGGCTGGTGATATCGCTCGCACCCGCGTAACGGCGCTCCCACAACCCGTAGCCGATCACCACCACTTTTTCGTCATCGCCATCTTCGCGTTCGGTAAACGTCCGCCCGATCACCGGCGCAACCCCCAGAACCGCAAAGAAATTCGGGGTCACCTGGTTGCCCAGCAGTTGTTCGGCGGGGCCATCGCCGGTGATGGCGCGCGTGCGCCCCCGCGTGGCTGCAATGTCCGTGAACACCTGGTTCTGCTCGCGCCAATCGAAATAATTCGCTGGCGAGGGCGTGTTGTGCGCAAATCCAATGGAGCTCGCGTCCTCCCACACCATGACCAAGGTATCGGGATCGGCATACGGCAGCGGCCGCAGCAGCACGGCGTCCAACGTAGAAAAAATGGCCGTATTCGCGCCGATCCCCAGGGCCAGCGCGAGGATGGCGATCGTAGTGAATCCCGGCGATTGCCGCAGCAATCGAAATCCGTATCGCAGGTCGGCCAGAAGAGTCTGCATTGTTGTGTATACCGGCACGCCCGCCGGAGGTTACAGAGACGGCCTTATTCTACACGGTCTTGTCTACAATGATAGGCACGGAGACAATGTTGATCAAGTTGGCGAAAGTATCGGTGCTTTTCATGGTGGCGTCAGTAGCGGCCTGGACCCAGGTGAATGTGGGCGGACTGAAGCCGGAGGCCAGCCTGCCCTTTGCCATGACTAAGGTAGCTACCTTTAAACTGCCCTGGAGACTGGCCTTCCTTCCCGATGGCCGCATGCTGATCACTGAAAAGCCCGGACCCGTTTGGCTGGTGACCCAGCAGGGAGAGAAGATCCAGGTGGAAAATACGCCACCCGTCTATTGGCAGGGCCAGAACGGCATGCACGGCGTCTTCCTCTCGCCGGCATACTCGAGCGACCAGAGTATCTATCTCACCTACGCCGAGCCGGGCGACTATGGCGGAGGCCTGGCCCTGGCGCGCGCCAAGCTCAATGTCACTGCAAACTCGGCCAAGCTCGAAAACTTGGAAGTGCTGTGGCGCCAGATGCCCAAAGGTAAGGGCGGACAGGAAGGCGCGCAGGTGGCCTTCTCGCCCGACGGCAAGTATCTGTTCCTCTCGGTTGGCGACCGCCAGCGCTTCACGCCCGCCCAGGATCCGAATCAGCCCGAAGGCAAGATCCTGCGCCTGACGCTGGACGGCAAGCCAGCCCCGGGCAATCCCAACTACGGCAAAACCGGCGCCGCCACCATTCCACTGATCGATCCTCCCCACGACACCGAAGCCGCCAAAACCGCCAAGATCGTAAGCACCTATACCTTTCCCGGTCCCAATTTGACGCCGGCTGAAACCTGGGCCAGCGGAGTTCGCACGCCTTACGGCCTGGCGTTTTCTCCCAGCGGCGAATTGTGGGAAGTGGAGCATGGCCCGTTCGGCGGCGACGAGTTGAACCTGATCCAGCCTGGCAAGAATTATGGCTGGCCGCTGGTTTCCTATGGCAAGAACTACAATGGCGTGCCAATTCCCAATCCCGACACGCGGCCCGACTTGGCGAAGCCCGTACTTTATTGGGTACCGGTGATCGCGCCCGGCAATCTGATGTTCTACCGCGGCGCCCAGACGTTCCCGCAATGGAACGGCAACGGCTTCATCAGCGGCTTGGCATCCACGTCGCTCAATCGCATCATTTTTGACGGCCATGGCGGCGCCAAAGCCGCTGAGCGCTGGAATGTGGGCCGCCGTATCCGCGATGTTGAGGAAGGCCCGGACGGCTCCCTGTGGATGCTGGAAGACGCGAGCTCCGGCGCCCTGCTTCACGTGACGCCCCTAAAGTAAGACGGTTTTCAGTTTGCGTCGCTTTATCGGGGGCTTTGTGCGCTAAGTCAGCTGATGCGATAGATAATTTTGGCCAGCCGCGTGGGCGCGCCCTGTCTCGAATCGAAATCCGGTGCGCCCGTCTCACGCATCACTGAGTGGTCGAGCGCACCGAGTAGGAGACGTCCGCAAGTGACACTCCGATATCGACACCGCCCGCCGACAGCGTGGAGTAAACGTAGTTTTGCAGCGCCGCGCCACCCGTGCCGGCCGGCAGGCCAGACAGAATGTAGGACGGCACGGTAAACTTGCCGGCGTCGATCGGCACCAGGCAGGTATAGCCGCCCAACAGTTGCAAACCGGGCGAGGTGGAGGTCGCCGTAACGTAGACGTAGGTGCCCGGATTCCCGCCGGTCCACGTGACCAGCAGTCCCTTGGTCCGGTCGATGGTGGCGGCCGCGTCTTGATTGGTCCAGGACAGCAGTGGGCTGGCTAAGTTGAGAACGGAAGTGAACGGACCCACGTCCTTTCCGCCGGCGCCTTGGAACGTGAATGTTCCGCCCGACGCTGGAATCGCGTCCGCCGCGAGCATCGCGTAAAAAGCCCCCTTGACGCCTTGCGATTGCAGTGTCACTGCAACTCCGGATGGCCCGGTAATCGTAATATCGCCGGTGTCAAGTCCCACTATGTTCGGGAAAGGAACCGGCGTAGGCTGCTGTTCCAGGAGACAGCCGCCGGGCGAAACCGGGTTGCGGCTGGGGTAGAGTCCACTGTACTGCTCAAACGCCGCGTCGGCGGCATTGCTGAGATTGCGCGCGCTGCCTTTGCCCGGCGAATTGGTTTGCACCAGCGATACCAGTCCGGTTTTGAGAGCCTGCCCATTGGGCGGCGTAATTTGATTGCCGGTGAGACCGGTGGGCGCATCGTGGCAAACCCCGCCGCCAGGATTGATTGAGATAGTGACGACATTGCTCACCACGCCTGCCGCTACCGCCGCCACCGGAACCCAGCAGCCGGTTGGAACTGATTTCGGTATAACCAGGTCAATTTGATTCACACCCGGATATCCCGACGCCCCCCTATAGAGGATCGACGCTGGAACGCCGCCAATATAAATCTGCAAGGGCGTGGGCACGCTATGCGGAGACGTGGTGAAGGTTCGATCGCTGTCCGCGGGATCGGCGCCGAGCCCTGTAGACCACAGCACGATAGTCTGTCCCGGAGAGCCCGAGTTGGTATACGTGAGCAGCGCAAATGAGCTGGCGTCAGTAGCCACTCCCACGCCGTAACTGTAGTTGTTGATGCCTAGCGCGCTTGGCACCACCTGGATGGGGAATGGAGCGCTGCTATTGCCTCTGTACGTGACCGTGAGGATCCCGGTTCCCACGGGTGTGGCCGCGGGCAGAACGGCGGCAAGCTGGGTCTGGCTGACGTAATAAAACGCCGGATGTGTCGTTTTGCCGTTCACCACCACAGTGAGGCTGGTTCCACTCAGCGTGAGTGGAAGGCCAGGCGCCTTACTGGCCTGCGGGACTGCCGGGCCGGGGTCAGAGAGGCCGCTCCCGAACACGGCGAACACACTGCTGGGTGCGACGCCGGAATTCGGGAAGCCCGGTGGAATAAAACTGGAATTATTGACGGCTTGCGTGATCAGGGGCACGCCCGCCGGCGCGGATATTCCGAAAACGGTGAATTGCAGCGTGATCGATCCGGCGCTGTTCCCGAGGATCAGAGCCTTCGCCGTGTGGCCACTGTTCGTGACCACCACAAACGCGTCTCCGGGCGCCAGTTTCGCGGCGGGAATGGGGGCGGATGTGGCAGCCGCCGCTTGCGGCGCAAAGTAGGATTCGGGAAGTCCCGTAAAATTGGTGAGTCCCAGCAACCCGAGATTGCTCAACTTCGCGCCGCCCTGCGGGCTGATGGCGCTTTCTTCCCAAAGAATGTCCCCGCCCGAACTGGCGACGGCGCCGGTCTCAAGATTCAGGGTCATGTTGCTCTGAAGTATGGTGGTTTCACTTAGGTCCGCCATCGCGGTGCCACAGAGGACCAGCGAGGCCCAGAAAAGCGCGATCCTCATTGCGACACCGCGATCGTCACCGTATTGCTGGCTTTCCCCCCAATGCTGAGTGCCACCGGAATATCCGGCGCTGAGCGCGTTCCTGAGGGGATCTTCAAATTCACTTGATTCAATCCCACAAAACCAGGAGCAGCGCCTGCAAACTGCACGTCGGCATTTTTCCCGTCCACGGTGATGGTGGGAACCACCGCCGTGGAATTATTCTTCGCGGCTTCTCCCGTCGGCAGCGCGGGCGTAAGCAGCCCCAGCCCGGTACCAAAAAGCACGATCACCTCATTTGGCTTGGCCGGCTTCTGCGCGGTCACCGGTGTCACGCCATCGGTGTGCAGCGCGGCCGCCGCGCCCGTCCCTTCCTGGTTCGTGCTGAAAAGTCCGGGCGCCAGGCCGCCCACCTGTACAGTGATCGCCGCGCTGGTCTGGCCTGCCACAGTCACTTTCAACGTGGCCGAGCTCGCTGTCGCCAGTTCGAAAGGAACCTGGAAACCAAGCTGTCCCGGCGTCGAGTAAAACATAGGAGCAGGAACGCCATTCACCGTCACGCTTGCTCCACCCAACGTCGTGGCCAGCTTTCCCTCCTTATCAAAACTGGAGAACAGCACCATGGAACCGTCATTCAAGCCAGTCCCAAAAACAGCTGCGATCGATCCCGGCGCTAGCGGCGCGGGACTGGGCGCAAAGCTGGCGTTGTTCACCACGCCTCCGTCAAACACCGCCGGACCAAATCCGATCTTCGCCGCAAAGTCCATAGCAAAGCTATTGCCCGACATATAAACGCCGCTCGAGTCTGCCGCTACGCCAGTGGCCCGGTCATCGGAAACGCGGCCGAACTGCAGCGTCCATAGATCGTTCCCGCTGGGATCGTATTTGCGGATATAGGCGTCGTAACCGCCGGCGCTGGTCTGGCCGGGAAGAATCCCTAAGGTGTTCCCCACCAGAAACACCCCATTCCCATCGGACCCCGCTCCGTAAGGAATGTCGGATGCTCCCGTGCCGAATTGACGGGCCCAGAGCGGATTGCCGTTGAGGTCGTACTTTTTTACGAAGGCGTCGTAACCGCCGCTGGATATTTGCCCGGGCAGAGCGCCGCCGCCCATATTGCCAACGGCGTAAACGCCCGTACCATCCACCGCCGCCGCGCGCATGTGCTGGCCCGGGCCGAACTGACTGGTCCACTGTTCATTGCCATCGGCGTCGTACTTCCGCACCCAGAAATTGAAGGAGCCGCTGTCATCAACTTGAGCGTTGGGAAATATGCCGCCTGCTTCGCCCACCATATAAACGCCGGTGGAATTCAGCGCTACTCCGTAAGCGCCTTCATTTCCGGTCACGCTAAACTCGTGCGTCCACAATTCCGTGCCACTGGGGTCGTACTTCCGGATAAAGGCGGACCCGCAGGGACAACTGCCATTTCCGAATCCCATTTGACCCGGCAGCGCGCCGTCGCTCACTCCGACCACATAGACGCCGCTCGAATCCGCGGCAACGGCCTTAGCGAAAACGCTGGCGTTGGGCGTAGTGGACCCGAACTCGCGGACCCATTGCTCGGTCCCGTTCGCGTCGTATTTAATCACGAAGCCTTGTTCGTTGAGATTTTGCATCTGCCCCGGGAATGTACCGGTGGCTTGTCCAACCGCGTAAATGCCGCCTCCGCCCGCCGCCAATCCAAATGCGAAAACAGGTTTTCCCGTCCCGAACTGGCGCGTCCATAGCTCATTGCCGCTGGTGTCGTACTTCCGGACAAAAGAATCCGGACCTGATCCGCTGCCGGTTTGCCCGGGCAGCGTACCGATCGCACCCAGGAACCCGGCCACGTAAACTCCACTCGAATCTATTGCCGCCGCGGTACACTGATCCCCGCCCCCGCTGGAGCGGAACTGGCTTTCCCACGCCAGTTTTTGAGCTGCCAGGGGCATCACGATAGCAACCAAAACGAAAATCCGGGCGACGCTCGAAACTTGCACGCTCAATTCCTCCACTGTTAAAATTCGGGCTAGCAGTTCACCACGCATTGCGTAATTGAGTTCCCAAAACTGTCATGCCGCTTCGAAACTTTCACACGTTCGGGCCTGACGAGTGGGGCGCCGTCCCAGCCGAAAGAAAGGAGCTGGATTACCTGTTCAGCGTAACCTACGAAGAGCTGCGCCGGCTAGCGTCCACGGTGAAGCGCAGAGACCCTGGCGCCACGCTCAGCCCCACCACGCTGGTCAACGAAGCGTGGCTGAAACTGGCCAGTTCCCCGCGTTTTGCGTCCACCTCTCAGTTGCATTTCAAACGGATCGCCGCGCGCGCCATGCGTCAGGTATTAGTGGAGGCGGCACGGCGCCGCCACTCCCATAAACGCGGCGGCGGATTGGGCCTCATCATGGTCACCTTCGATGAAGCCACAGATACCACTGCCGAGTGCGGCAAGGAATTGCTCGCCCTCGATACGGCGCTGGAAGAGCTGGCGCGCATGAATCCGCGGCAAGCCATGATGGTGGAAAGCCGTTTCTTCGGCGGTCTGGATGTAGCCGAAACCGCGGCGCTGCTGGAGGTCTCCGAAGCCACCATTCTCCGTGACTGGCGCGCGGCCAAAGCTTGGCTCGCTCACGAGCTGAGCCAGGCGCATTGAGACATGGACAGCACGCGCTGGGAACGAATCCAAACCCTCTTTCATGGAGCGCTGGATCTTCCCGCGTCCGAGCAACATCCATTTCTGACGGCCGCCTGCAGCGAAGATGCCGCGCTCTTGGCCGAAGTGGAAGCATTGCTCGCCGAGGACGCCCGCAGCGGATCGCTTCTCGAACGCGACGTTGCCAACATCGCGCATGATTTGCTGGACAATCCGGCGCCTCCGCTTTCGCACCTGGAGTTCGGCCCGTACAAGATCCTGCGAAAACTGGGCGAAGGCGGAATGGGCACTGTCTATCTTGCCGAACGCCAGGACCTCGGCAATCTGGTGGCTATAAAAATTCTGCGCGACGCCTGGGTATCGGCAACGCGCCGCGAGCGCTTCCTCAGCGAGCAGCGCATGCTCGCGCAGTTGAATCATCCGTCCATAGCGCGGCTCTATGACGCAGCCACATTGCCCGACGGGACACCCTGGTTCGTCATGGAATACGTGGAGGGCGTCCCGCTGACAGAGTATTGCGGCGAGCGCGAGTCTTCCATCCGCGAACGTCTGCAACTGCTCCGTTCGGTGTGCGAAGCGGTGCAATATGCCCATCAGCACGCGGTCATTCACCGGGATTTAAAACCCTCCAACATCCTGGTCAAGGCGGATGGAACCGCGCGACTGCTGGATTTCGGAATCGCGAAACAACTGGAGGATTTGGACGCGCCGCCGGATCAGACGCGCACGGTGGCGCGGCTTATGACGCCCGCCTACGCCGCTCCCGAGCAGATCCGCATGGAGCAGCCGGGAGTTCAGACCGACGTTTATTCGCTCGGAGTCATTCTGTATGAGCTGCTGGCCGGCCGTCTTCCCTTCGATCTTTCGAATCGAACTCCCGGCGAAGCGGAGGCCATGGTGATCGCCGGCGACCCGGAAAAGCCTTCCGCTGTAGCCAGCGGAGCGGGGCCGTCGACCGCCAGCCGCGCCGCATGGTCCGATCTGGACGTGCTGTGCCTCAGCGCCATGCACAAAGATACCGATCGCCGCTACCGCTCGGTGGAAGCGCTGATCCGGGACATCGATCATTTTCTGAAGAACCAGCCTCTGGAAGCCCGCCCGGATAATCTGCGGTACAAGCTCGGTAAGTTCGTGCGCCGAAATCGCCGCGCCGTGTCCGCGTCAGCGTTGGCGCTGGCGGTTGTCATCGGCCTGGTGATTTTCTTCACGGTCCGGCTGGCCATCGCACGCAACGTGGCGTTGGCGGAAGCGCGGCGCACCCAGCGCGTGCAGCGCTTCATGACCAATCTCTTCGAAGGCGGCGATAAAGAAGCCGGCCCCGCCGACAGTCTGCGAGTGGTCACGCTGGTGGATCGCGGCGTGCAAGAAGCGCGAGCCCTGGATGCGGAGCCGGAAATTCAAGCGGAGCTTTATCTCACTCTGGGAGGCATCTATCAAAAGCTGGGTAAATTCGATCAGGCGGATTCGCTGCTGCGCTCTTCGCTTGATGAGCGCAAGAGGATCTTCGGCCCGGACAATCCCCAGGTGGCCGAAAGCCTGGTCGCGCTGGGTCTGCTGCGCGTGGATCAAGCTCAGTGGGATGACGCGGAGCGCCTGGTTCGCGACGGGCTTGGCATGAGCAAACGAAATCTTCCCGCCGGACATCCCGATATCGCCAAAGGAACACTAGCGTTGGGCAAGGTATTGGCCGGACGCGGCGATTATAACCACGCCATTCCGATGCTGGCGGAAGTGGTGCGGCTTCGCTCCACGCCCGCCACCGCCCCGGCCGATCTCGCGGCCGCGTTAACCGAGCTGGCCAACGCGCATTTCTACGCCGGTCATTACGACGATTCCGATGCTCTCAACCGCCGCGCTCTGGCCATCTACACCCAACTCTTCGGGGAACACCATCCGCTGGTGGCGAACGCCCTGATCAATTTGGGCAGCAGCCAGTTCGATCGTGGAAACTACGCGGAAGCCGAGCGCCTGGAAAGAAAAGCGCTCGCCATCACAGAAGCCTGGTACGGCAAGGATCATCCCGAGACCGCTTCCACCCAGACCATCCTGGGCCGCGCTCTCATGTTTCAGGGTCATTATGACGAAGCGGTGGACCTGTTCGAGCGCACCCTCGCCATCCAGGAGCATATCTATGGGCCGGTGCATCCTCGCGTCGCCTCCGCGCTCAACGAACTGGGTGGCGCGGCGCTGCGCCGTGGGAATCTCGACGAAGCCATAGCGCGATTCACCCGCATGGCCGAAATCTATAAAACCCTATATCACGACAAGCACTATCTCATCGGATTGGCGTTATCGAACCTGGCCAGCGTATATATCGAGAAGAAAGACTACGCCCGCGCCGAGCAACTGTTCCACGAAGTGATCCGGCGCTATTCGGAAACACTTCCTTCCAACCACATGTTCATGGGGATCGCGCACATCAAGCTGGGAAGAACGCTGGTCCGCGAGCACCGTTACGCCGACGCCGAGCCGGAAAGCCTGGCCGGTTACGAGATTGTCAGCAAACAGGCCAACCCTTCGGTAAGTTGGTTAAAATCCGCGCGCCAGGATCTGATCACCGAGTACCAAGCCCTGCACCAGCCGGAGAAAGCCAAAAGGTTCCAGGACCTTCCCGCCAAGTGATAAATTCTATTGCGGACCAACCGGCAAGGTCACCGCGTTGGCAGGAACGCCGTCAATAGTAAGAACCACTGGATCGGCAGCATTGGTGCGAGCCAACCCGGGAACAACGACATTGATCTGATTGAGTCCCACAAATCCGGGCGCGACGCCGGCGAACTGTATGTCGGCGGAAAGTCCATCGATGGTCATCGTTGCGGTTGATTTGATCTGGTTGCCGTTCGAAGGCGCTCCGGTCCCGAGCGAAGGATCCACGGGACCAAAACCGGTTCCATAAAAAATCACCACCTCGCCAGGGTTGGCCGGTTGATCGGCAGTTACCGGCGTCACGCCGTCGGTATGCAAGCACACCGCCGTGCCCCGGCCGTCCTGGCTGACGGTGAACAGACCCGGCCGAACCGAAGTGAGATTCACCGTCTGCGTCTGGCTGGTTTGACCACCCACGGTCACCTGAACATCCGCCGACGCTTGTCCGTCCAGCTCAAACGGAATCTGAATCCCCAGTTGCCCGGACGTGGAGTAAAACATTGGCGCCGGAATGTTGCCCACGGTAACACTGGCGCCCGCCAACTTCGTAACTAATTTGCCATCCGCTCCGAAGCTGGAAAACAACACCTGCGAACCATCGTTCAAACCGGTCCCGAAGATCGCCGCAATCGATCCGGGCGCCACCGGCGCAGGACTCGCGGCAAAACTGGCGTTGTTCACGATGGCGCCTTCCAGGATCACCGGGCCACCCGGCGCAGGCGGCGAATATTTGTATAAGAACGGATCGGCAATGCGCGTCAAGCTTTCGGGAATGCTGTTGCTATCCGTGTAGCCGGCAATGTAGATTCCGGAAACATCCGCGGCGACGCCGTAGCCGTAGTCATCGTCCACTGAGCCGGTCTGAAGGGTCCACAGCGCATTGCCGTTGGAATCGTACCTTCTCAGAAACACGTCCGCACCACCGAGACTAGCCGTTCCAAGCACGCTCTTTGTGTAGCCCACCACGTACATGCCTGTGTCGTCGGCGAATGCGCCGTAGGCTACGTCATTATCCGCAGTGCCGAATTGGCGAGTCCACTGCAGGTTGCCGTTTGTATCATACTTGCGCACGTAGGCGTCATAGCCAAACGTCCCGAGCGTTTCAATTCCAAGCAAGCCAGGAGTGGTGCCAGCCACATAAACGCCACTTGAGCTCGCGCTCACCGCGAACGCATATTCCGGGCCGAAGGGGGTACCGAATTGATTCGTCCACAATGCGTTACCGTTGGGATCATATTTGCGAATGAAAAGGTCCTGACCTGGCCCAGCCGGTTGGCCCGACAGCGGACCTGGCGTAGAGCCTACGACATAAGCGCCGGTCGCATCGGCGGCCACGCCGTATGTGTGCATGCCGTTAATGCCATTGCTGTTCACGAATGTACTGGTCCATACTTCCGTACCCGCGGAAGGATCCAGCTTGCGGACGTACGCACTGGTACCGCTTAGGCCCTTGGTCAGGCCCGCTACGTACACCGCTCCGCCGTTCAGCGCGATACCGGTAGCGATTTCCGCAAGAAGGGTCTTGCTGGTGGTGGTCTGGTGCGTCCATAGGAGGTTGCCATCCGTGTCAAATTTGTACACAACTGCCAGAGCAGCGTTGCCTATCCCGAACCGGCTCGCCCCCCCGGTCTGCGCGGCAACGTAAACGCCAGTCGAATCCACGGCAATCTGGTTTACCGCCATTCCCCCCTTGCCAACCACCGCAAACTCCTGGGTCCACAATTCGTTGCCGGCCGGATCATACTTCCGCACATAGCCGTCGGGCTGAGTTCCGGTGGGCGAGATTTTGGTTTGCCCTGGCAGTGCTGCATAGGTTGCCCCGGCGACGTAAACCCCGCTGGAATCCGAGGCAACACAAAAGGCCGCAGCCGGCGGCGATGCAAATTGGCGTGCCCATTGAAGCGTTTGGGCAGCTGCCGGATTATGATACCAGGCCACCGCAAGAATCCCAATCAGGTGTCGCCAACTGTGTCTGTGCATTTCACCAGGCATTGCGTCAACGGGCGAAGAAAACCGTCACCCTGTTTCGAGCACTCGACAAAATGTGCAATTTGGGCAGGGGTCTGGAGCTGTTCCTGGTCCCTACTAGTGGCTCACTAACCGGGCAATATCCGCTCGAACATCCGCCAACTCCGGCGACCACAAAGGAGGCGCCCGCTCGAAAATTCCGGCCGCATGATTGAATGCCTCAAGCGCGTCCGATTTTCTCCCTCTGCACTCCAGCGCTTCGCCCAAGCTCTGCCAGGATTCCGCCGGCCGTGGATCTTTCGCGTCCAAATGAGCCGCTTCCGCCGCCGACAAGGATTCCCGCGCATAGCGCTCCGCCTCCACGCAGTATCCGGAATTCGAGAGCACCAACGCCGCATTCCTCGCCGCCGACCACAGGTTCAACGAACCCGCCGGCGCGGCCTTTTCGATAATCGGCATGGCCATCCTCACCGCCTGCGCAGCCGGCTCCTTCTGGCCGATCATAACCGCATTGCGCGCCCATACCAGCCTGGCATTCGCCGTATCCACGCTATCGGGACCAACAATGCTCTGAGAAATCTCCAGCATGCGGCGTCCCGCCTCGGCGCCTTCCGCCCAGCGGCGCTGTTTGGAGTAAAGCCAAGCCAGCCTGAGCAGCGGAGCGGTCTCCCACATCGCGCCCGGATCTTCCTGGCGGCCCACCGAGAGAGCGTTTCGTAGCACGCTTTCGGCGTCGCCATATCTTCCCTCATCCGCCAGAGCCAAGCCCCAGTCGGCCATCGCCCGAGCCAGCATAGTCCGTGGGATGGAAGCATCGTGCGCTCCGGCCGCGAGAAGTTCGTCGTACAAAGGCTTGGTCTCGGCCAGCCCGCGGTTGGTCATCAAAGACAGCAGTTCAGCATAGGAAGTCTTGGTATCAAACGCCGCGTCGGAGGGCGCCTGCTTCCCAAGCTGACGGTAAATATCTAACGCCTGCCGGTATCGCGCAATGGCGGATTCATAGCGGCCCTCGGCCGTATCAGCGAAACCTTGCATACCCAGCGAATCGGCCAAGTCAACCTGATCGCCGATCGCGCGAAACACCGGGACGGCGCGATTGGTATGGAACTCTACCTGGTCCCAGCGAGCCAGCGGAACGTAACTGCGCGCGAGACTGAGGTGCAAAACAGCGGTGGTCCGCGCATCCGCCGGAGGATGTTTTTCCAACTGCACACTGGAAGCGTCCAGCATCTCCGCTACGGTGTAGCGCGCCGGATCGAACCGCGTTTGCCCGGCGGAGGCCAGCATTCCGGTCAAAAAGCGATTCACTTCCGCGGCCTTCCTGGCTTCCGCCCGCGCGGAGCTGGCGGCGCGCGTGGCGATGATGGCGGATGCAAAAACGCTGGATATCAGCAGCGTGGCGCTGGCCACCGGCAGCCAGCGGCGGCGTAGAAATTTGGCGGCGCGATACGCCGTGGTCTGCGGGCGCGCTTCCACCGGCCGTCCCTCCAGGTAGCGGCGGATGTCGGCGGCGAACTGCGCCACCGTTGCGTAACGCCGATGAGCATCGTTTTCAAGCGCCTTCAAGGCGATGGCCGAAAGATCTCCTCGCAGCATGCGCGAAAGCGACGGCAGTCCGCAGCCCCGTAACGACGACGTTTGCGCAGTGATGCCGGCGGTCAGGGGAGCCGCTGGAGCGTCCGTGGTAGCGCGCTTCAACTCACCCGCCATGGAATCCGGATCGCCGAACGGCCACGCCCCGGTCAACAATTCGTAGAAAATCACTCCCAGCGAAAAGACATCGTCCGAGATGGACGATCGCTCCGCCCGCAGTTGCGCCGGACTGGCGTAGCGCGGCGTCAACATCCGCGCGCGTGTGATCTGCGCTTGGGCGCCGCTTGGCGGAATCAACCCGGCGGTCCCGAAATCCAGCAGCTTCACCACGCCGTCGGCCGTTACCAAAACATTCGAAGGCTTCAGGTCGCGATGCAGAATCAGATTCCGATGCGCGAAGTCTACCGCATCGCAAAGCTGCAGTAATAAATCCAGGCGCGCTGGAATATTCAATCGCGCGGAGTCGCAAAAACGATCCAGCGGCGCTCCGTCAACGAACTCCATCGCCAGGTAGGGATCGCCCTCGGCGGTGACTCCTCCATCCAGCAGCCGCGTGATGTTGGGATGCGTCAGCCCGGCCAGCAACTGCCGCTCGGTACGAAACCGGTTCACGAAATCCTGGCTGCTGAACGGCGCGGCGATTACTTTCAGCGCCACCGTCTGGTCGAACTCGCCATCCGCGCGCTGCGCCAGGTACACCACTCCCATGCCTCCGCGGCCAAGAATGCGAAGTGTTTTATAGGGGCCGAAGCGCGCGCGGGTTACCTCGCCGGTATCGGCAACAGCATCAGATTTCCGGCCCAGAGTCTCGACGCTGAGCGCCTGGTGATGTTCCTCGGCCCGCAGCAGCGATTTCACTTCAGCCGCCGTGGCCGCGCTCGCTCCAGGCTGCCGGTCCACCCAGGAATCGCGCTTATCCCGAGGCCGGCGCAGCGCTTCCGAAAGCAGTTCGCTCACCAAATCCCAATCGATGGAGGATTCAGGATTCGGCATGGTCCGGCACGGCGTCGTTGCGCAGCGGGCGCAGCTCGCGGCAAAGCCACGCGCGCGCCATGGTTAAGCTTCGATCGACGGTTGGTTTAGAAACCGAAAGAATTTCGGCTGTCTCGGCGGCCGTGCAGCCCAGATAGAGTCGAAGCTCGAGAATCCGTGCCGCGCGTTGGTCCAGATTCGACAGCTTGGTCAAGGCGCGGTCTAGATCCAGTACGTCGGTGTCGCGCGTGCCCAGCCAGGGGATGTACTGAGGGGCCAGGCACTGGATCTCGATCCGCCGTCTCTCCGCCAAACGGCTGCGCACATGATCGGTAAGAATCCAGCGCATGGTTCTCGCGCAGAGACTGAAGAAATGTTCCCGGCTGGTGAGATCCGGCGGAAGTGTGGAGGCCAGCCGCAAATAGAGCTCGCCCACCAGCGCGGTCGGCTCCATGGTGTTTCCAGCGGATTGATTTCCGCGCGTGAGGGCATGGGCCATGTGCCGCATGCGGTCGTAAACCAGAGGAAGCAGCTCATGCAGCGCGGAATCGCGGCCGGCGCCCCACTCTTCCAGAAGGCGCGTGATCGGCTCGGCTCCGGGGTCCGGGGGTTGTTGCATGGTCGGATAATCCGCCGCTTGGGGAATTTCCAGAATATAACAATGCGCAGGCACTGAAAGTGATACGGAACTGCTGCCTGGCAATGAATCATTGATCAGGAATGATTCACTTTTCCTGCTGGCTCCGTAACCTTTACAACCATCCGGCTTGGCCGCCGGAGGAGGTAAGAATGCTTCTAAAAAATGGGTTACTCCTGGCCGCGCTTGCGGCTTTGCAATTGCAGGCAGCCGGCGCGCCTGTTTCCTTCAGCATCAACATGCTGACCCCGACCATACAAGGGATACCAACCGGAAATGGCGGTCTCGAGTTTCCCATAAATCAATTTTCCGGTACGCTGGCCCCCTTTGGCGCCGCCCAAGGCACCGTGGGAACAGACTTCGGATCGGTCACATTCTCGCTGCCCAGCGGCGATTCGTTCGCCGTCGCTCTTACCCCGGCCAGTTTGGGGAGCTTTACGGGAACCATTACAGGCGGCACTGGGATCTTCTTAGACGCCACCGGAAGCTGCCAATTCGGCACCCAGCCGGCCAGCGGGAGCGGCGACGCGGGCACTTTTAGCATCACCGGATCGGGGACAATCACCGCGCCGGATCTCTCGGGCGGAGCGAACGTGACCCCTTCCAGCCTCATTTTTCAGGCTGCCCCGAATGACAGCTCGCCCACCGCGCCACAAGTCTTGACGGTGAGCAATCAGAGCGCAACCGCGCTGTCGTTTACCGCTTCCGCCTCGGTCAGTTCCGGACCCCAGTGGGTGAATCTGTCCTCTACCTCGGGCAACGTCACGGCGGGGGGAACCGCTGCCATACAGGTCAGCGCCAATCCGTCCGGTCTCGCGCTGGGCGTGTACGAAGCTCAAATCAACGTGGTTTATGATTCAGTATCGGTGACCGTTCCGGTGAGACTCATCGTTGGGAACAAGGGAGCGTTTCTGCAGTTGGCCCAAACTGGCTTGTCGTTTGCCAGTACCTTTGGCGGACCGCAACCAGCGGCCCAAACCGTTCAAATCGCCAATAGCGGCGTCGGTACGCTCACCGGATTGACGGCCACCACCAGTGTCACTGGTTCGGGACCAAATTGGCTACACGCAGCCATTGCGCCCGGTTTCGCGTCGGGAGAGCAAGCGGAGGCCACCATTTCAGTAAATCCAGGATCGCTTCCCGCCGGCTTGTATTATGGCCAGGTCGCGTTCAGTTTACCCTCCGCGGCAAACTCGCCGCAGAGCATCAGTGTTCAAATGGTGGTGAATACCGGTCCTCTGCCTACTTTCCAGCCGGCCGCCGCGCAGATTCAGCTCAATGGTGATTCCAACAGCGGCGTCTATACCATCCCATCGCCGGTGCGCGTTGTGCTCACGAATCCGGGCACGGTGCCTCTCAACTTCACGGCGGCGCTAAACAACCTCGGGCTTCCCGACAGCCTGGCCCCCTGGTTTACGTTCACTCCACCGTCCGGCACCGTCGGTGCGGGAGGAACCGTGGTGCTCACGCTAAACCTGAGTGATACCTGTACCGCGGCCCTTGCCACCTGCGCCGGAAACGCATGGGACCAATGTTGTGCTTTGTTAGCGGTGACTTTTCCCCAACTCAACTACACGTATACGCTGGTTACGACGCTGATAGTGGGAGGAACCAGCTCCGCACCCACCATTCCGCCCTGGGGAACGCCACCCCCTGGCGCCCCACCCTTGCCGGTCAACAAGCCGCGCGCCGTTCCTGGCGCCTGCACGCCGAACGGTTTAGAGCCGTGGTTCACCTCTATTCCGCTGTTCTTTCAAGCCAGCGTCGGCCAGCCAGTTCCGCTGGAAGTCCTGATCGTCGACAATTGCGGAAACAATTTGAATACCGGCACGGTAATCGCGACATTTTCTTCGAACGATCCGGAAGTCTCGCTGAATCCAGAAGGCAATGGATTGTGGGCGGCCACCTGGACTCCGCGAACCGCGGGCGCAACCGTTCATATTAGTTTGCAAGCCGCATCGGCGGACGGAATCATAGGAACCCGCGATTGGCCGGGCGCGGTGATTGCCAGCTCAGCCACGCCGCTGGTCAATGTGGGCGGTGTATCGAACGCGGCCAGCGGCGCCCATATCCTGGCGCCCGGCACTTTCATTTCCATCTATGGCGCCAACCTGGCCAGCGGAATGACGGAGGCCACTTCCACTCCGCTGCCAACCAATCTCGGCAAAGCCCAGGCTTTTCTTGGTGGGCAATCCCTGCCTCTGCAGTTCAGCGGTGGACAACAAATCAATGCCGTGGTTCCCTATGACATTGCCGTGAACTCCATGCAGCAGCTTCTGGTGCAAGCGAGCGACGCGTTGTCGCAGCCGGAGCCGGTGATCATCGCCACAGCCGCGCCCGGAGTCTTCACCCAGGATCAAAGCGGAAGCGGACCAGGAGCGATTCTGGTGCAACCGGCCGGATCGTCAAAATCGGCGACGAACACGCCTTCCAATCCCGCGCAGGCCGGCGATGCGCTGCTGATCTTCTGTACCGGACTCGGTACCGTGACTCCGAAAGTTGCAGCGGGAAGCGTGGCGCCCTCCTCGCCGCCGGCCGAAACAGACAATGTCGTTACCGCCACGGTGGGAGGTAAGGATGCAACGGTGTTGTTCTCGGGACTTGCGCCCGGATTCGTGGGGCTGTATCAAGTGAACGTCACCGTTCCCTCGGGAATCACCGCGGCAGACGATGTTCCAGTGGTGTTGACTGAAGCTGGGTCTACAAGTGCCCCGGTGACAGTGGCCATCAAGTGACGGCCCCCTGCGCCCGCACGCCGGTACGTCGCCAATTACATGAGGATTCCCTACCCGGGCGGACGTACAATCCGACGCCGGCGTGTTAGCGCTGAAGCGATCTGCCCCCACCTGGCCATTTTCACGTCACTCCTTACATGGTGGCCACGAATAGCCCGTTCGGATAAAGAACCTCAACCACTTTCTTGATCACTGCGTCGCCATTTTCTCCGTTGGTAAAAACCACCACCCCGATTCCTCGCGCCGGAACAAACATCACGAATGTCCTCACTCCCCAATCGGAGCCGTTATGATCCAGAATTTTTTCTCCATTCACGGTCTCGACTTCCCACCCCAAACCCATTCCTGCGGTTACCAGGCAGCGTCCGGGCTCTCCGGCGGTGCTGCAAACGTTCTTCAAAGTTTCGGGTTTCATGCGATCGCGCGTCGGGGTCGTCCGTTCTGCCGCGATTTCCTTGGTTAAGCCTTCGTCGTGCATCACGCTGACCACGAACTTCGCATAGTCCTGAATTGTCGTGCGCAGCAAGTCAGCGCCATTCCAGGCTTGTGCCACAGGGTTTACACCTTTCTCTGCCTTCGGCCCGTGCGGCACGGCCAACCGCCCCGCATACCAGCCCTTTTCTGTATACGATGTGTCCTTCATGCCGATCGGGTCAAAGACGATCTGCTGCGCCAGCGCATCAAAGGGTTTTGCCATCTTCTTTTCGACAAACCTGCCAACGTAGTTGTATCCCTCTCCCGAATATCCTGTTTGGGTTCCGGGTTTCCATCTGATCTTTAGTACTCCGCCGGTCATTCGCCGCCAGTTCGCAAATCCAGTCTGGTGCGACAAGCACAACCGGGGAGTCAGCAATTTGCTCCAGGGATCATCTTTTATATCCGGGTCCAGCCAGAACGGCGACATCGATTCATCCAGCGAGAATCTCCCCGCGGACGCCAGTCGCAGGACCGTCTCCGCGGTCACCGGCTTTGTGAGCGACGCCATGTTGTACAGCGTTTTTCCTGTCGCCGCGACACCCGGACTTTGTTCCCCGTAGACCGTTGTCCACGCCAGGCTTCCATCTTTGATGAATGCCACCGCCAGGCTTGGTACATCGCTCTCTTTTAACCACTCCGCCGCATGGGCATCAATCTCGGCGTGCCCATCTTTTTTCTTTTCCTGTCCCCCGCCCGGCATCATGCTTACACACGAGGTAACAGCAACCACCAACGCCTTCGCGGCTCCCCGGATTTTCACTCTCATGACTTCGCTCAATGCCGCATCAAAACCAGCCCCCGGACGGCGCCAGGCCATTGAGGCGCAGATACGTTGCAAGATTGCCGTAATGCAAGGCGTCATGATTTGTGAGTTGCGTCAGGATGAACATTTTGTTCGTCTTGAAACCCCAGAAGTCCGCCGGATCATTGAGGTGCGCATCGCTGAACGCCGAGTACACGCCATCGCAGTATTCGAACGCGCCTTTCAGGTAGGCCGTGATCTCGGTCTTCGAACCCTTGCCCGCAGCCGGGGCCGGGGGCGCTTCACCCTTGGCGTTTGCACACAAATAGTAGGATATATCCGCCACATGAGTCAGGATTTCGGCGAACGAGCGAACGTCCTTCGTGGGCCGGTAGCCGTATTTGGACTCCGGCATGGTCTCCGCCGATTTCATGATCTTGTCCTGCATGTTGCTGCGAAAAATGGACAGCGTCTTCGTCAGCGGATTCGGCCCTGTGGGCGGATGGGGAAAGTCCGGCGAGATTTGGGCGTTGGCCAAGGACGCCAGGACGGAGACCGATACCATGCCAACAGGAACCATGACGCGTGCAATGCATCGAAACATTTAACAATCCTCCAAATATGTTGTGGGACGTGCGAAATCGAACCGCAAATCCTGCCACAGCGTTAGCATGGGCGCATTCCTGCGTGCACGTATTCTTCCGGCCTTCCTCACTTTTCAATTGCCTGTAATACCTGATATTTAGCGTTTGCCGGCGCCGGGAACAATCCACCAGGTGTCCACTAGCGGGAAGAATCGTTGCGAAATCGGACAGCGATCAATGGAATTGTTCCCGCAGATTATCTGATTAAGAAAGTTCGCAGCTTCCGCCTCACTGAATATGATCTGGATCGTTCTATAAGTAGACGCTCTATGGTAGCTCACAATCCGAAAGCGGCATTGGTTTTGTCCATGGCCATTTGTTTACCGGCTTACGCGCCGCTGGCCATCGGACAAGTGACGGCTGCGAACGATGGTTACAGCGATGACACCGTCCCCTTAACAATCCAGAAAGCGGAACAGTTGCGGCATGCAGGTGAGTTCCGCGAAGCGTACCGTGCTCTCTGCTCTGTCGGGAAACGTCCAGAGGGTCGGACAGGTGCCGCGCTGATGAATTCGCTTGGGTCGGTATTGCAGGACCTTGGACGGCTGGAGGAAGCCGAGCAACAATACCGGCGGTCCATGCGAATGATCGAGAGCCAGTTCGGGCCGGACGATCCGGATTTGGTATTTGCCCTGAACAATCTCGGAGGCCTGATGATGGTTCGTGGGCGGCTCGGCGAGGCGGCCCGGCTGCGGGAACGGTCCCTCGAGATGCGGGAACGCCGATATCCGGCGACGGATCCTGTAGTGCTCCGCGCCGTCGAAAATCTGGCCGCGGTGCGCCTTGCGCAAAAGCAGTATACGGAGGCGCAGCGTCTGTTTGAGCGGGCGCGAAAAGCCTGGGAGGAGTTGCGGCCAGGAGCCGCGGAAGCTGCCATTGCCCTGAATGGGCTGGGCGCGGTAGCGTTACACAATAAACAGAAGGGTCAGGCCGCGATGTTTTTCCGCGAGGCCATTCACCGCTGGCAGCCCGATACGGAACCGTTGCTGCTGGCACAGGTACTGGGCAACCTGGCGGCAGTTGTGGACTCCGGCGAAGCGCTCGCTCACTACACTCGCGCCGTGGCTTTGGTGGAGCAGCACGGAGGACCAGCACACCCGTTGTTGGCTGCGCTCTACGATGCCGAGGCCGCATGCCTCCGCCGGCTTCACCGCAACCGCGAATCCCGCGAGCTGGCCGCGCGTGCCAGCGGAGTCCGCCAAGCGAATCCTGCGGGTCTTTCCGTGGATGTGTCCTCCTTGAAGTGACCGTTACAGAGGCGATCCATGCTCGGGCCGTTTTGCGCCAAACCAAACCAGAACTCCGCCGTCCTATAATCAGAGCATCTATGGGACCAGAAAAACCGAAAGCCGACCTTTTGCCCGGCACGCTGGACATGCTCGTTCTCAAGATTCTGATGCGGGGGCATTTGCATGGGTACGCCATCGCGCAACTGATACAGCAATTATCGGACGATCTGCTCCGCGTCGAAGAAGGTTCGCTCTATCCGGCGCTGCAGCGGCTGGAGTTGAATGGCTGGATCGATGGCGAATGGGGCCTCTCGGCCAACAATCGGCGCGCGCGCTTCTATAGGCTGACCGCCGACGGCCGTAAACATTTGACGAAGGAGTCGGCCCGTTACCGCCAGGTCACCGGCGCCGTGGCCCGTATTATGGGGTTCGCCTAAGTAGACGGATGGGTATGCCAGCGGATTCACGTTGGAAGCGTTTTCGAAGGCGTCTACGCTATTGGCTCGACCGCCGCGAAAGGAATCGTTCGCTGCGTGAGGAGATGGAATTCCACGTCCAGTCCATGATTGATGAACTGGCGGCGCAAGGCATGTCCAAGCCGGAAGCTCGCGCCGTGGCTCGTAGAAAGTTTGGCAATATGACACAAAAATCGGAAGAGGCTCGCGACATCTGGCTGACCCGCTGGCTCAGAGACTTGGTGTACGACTTGCGCTTTTCGGCGCGGTCTTTTGCCCGGAGTCCGGCGTTTGCGGCCACGGCGGTGCTTTCGCTCGCGCTCGGAATTGGCGCGACCACGGCCATTTACTCTCTCGTCTATCAGGTGGTTCTGCACGCGCTGCCGGTGGCTCACCCCGAGCGTCTTGTGCTCATCGACTGGAACGGACAGCAGACGGGCAGCGGGTTCGGCAGTTACAACCTGATGTCTTACCCAATCTGTCGCGATCTCGAGCAGCAAAAACAATTCTTCGACGGCGTACTCTGCCGCGCTCCTACCACCATCAACTTAACGATCCACCTTTCGACGGGCGGCGAAGCCCGGCCCACCGCCGCGGAAGTTGTGTCAGGTACCTACTTTTCCGTACTCGGGGTGAACCCCGCGCTGGGCAGGTTGTTCACAAACGATGATGACCAGGTACCGGGGGCCAGCCCAGTGGTTGTTCTCTCGTACGACTTCTGGAAAAATCAACTCGGACACTCTCCCGATATCGTCGGCCAAAAGGTGCTGGTCAACAATTACCCGATGACCGTGGTGGGGGTTGCTGCTGCACCTTTTCGCGGCATAGATGTGGGCGAGGTTCCCTCTCTTTGGATTCCGGCCACCATGTCGGCCCAGGCCTTTCCAGGCTTCAAAGACATGCTGGACCGGCGTACATTCTGGATGCAGATCCTGGGCCGCTTGCGGTCCGGCGTTTCGCTGGTACAGGCCAGGGCAGGGCTGCAACCGTGGTTCAGCGCAATGCTCAAAGAGGATACTCGCCGGGCGGAATTCCCGATGGTCACCCGCGAGGAGATGCGAAATTTTCTGGCCTCGACACTGGAGATCACACCAGCTCCCCAAGGTCATTCTATGCTGCGGCGCAACTGGTCCCAACCACTCTGGTTCCTGTTCGCGGCGACAGCGGTGCTGCTTAGCCTGGCCTGCCTCAACGTGGCCGGTCTGTTCCTGGCGCGCGGATCGGCTCGCGGCCGCGAGATCAGCACGCGGCTGGCCCTGGGCGCTTCCCCCGGACGGATCGGCCGGCAGCTTCTCGCCGATAGCATGCTGCTGGCGCTGGCAGGCGGATTGGTTGGAATTCTATTCGCGCCCATTGCAATGCGGGCGCTCATCGCCTTTCTGCCTCGCGACGGCGCGGCGAATGCCTTGCAATCTGCCATCGACGCGCGCCTGTTGCTTTTCTCCTTCCTGGTAAGTGTAGCGGCGGGGGTTCTGAGCGGCCTTGCGCCCGCATTGCAGGCCGGCCGTAAGTCCCTGATCTCCTCGCTCCGCGAGCGAGGCGGAACGGCATTCGGCGGCTTCCGGCTGCGCAAGACGATCGTGACGGTTCAGATTGCATTCACGCTGATCCTGGTCACTGGAGCGGCTTTGTTTGTCCGGACTCTTACCGGGTTGCTGGCAAAGGGTCCAGGGTTTGAGACTTCCAGCCTGGTCTCCTTCGGCATTTCGCCCGTTCTAAGCGGCTATTCTCCATCGAAAGCGAACCAGCTGGTTCAACGTATCCAGACCGAAATCCAGGCTTACCGCAGCACTCGGAACTCAGCCGTAGCGCGATTCCAGTTGCTCAACGGCGGGAGCTGGAATAACCCGATGACAATTCAGACCGATCAAAGGATAACCACGGACCGCGGTGTTCTTTTGAATGCGGTCACTCCCGGTTTCTTTGCCACCCTCGGAGTCAGGATCGTCGCGGGGCGGGACTTCAATGAGCACGACACGCTGCCGATGAGCGCCCGCGGCCGCAGTACGGCTGTGGTCAACGAGGCCTTTGCCAAACGGTATTTCGGAGGGCGCAGCCCGCTCGGGGCGCTCATCTGTCAAGGTTCAGGGCCGGACGCGAAGCCGGATATCGAAATTGTCGGCGAGGTGGCGAACATCAGCTACCGCGGCCTTCGCGAGGAGAGCGAGCAGGCGTACTTTCCAATCGTCTGGCAGGAGCCCAACTTCTATAATGGCGCGAACTTCTATGTACGGGTTCAGGGACCGCCGGAAGCCGCTTCTGCCTCGATTCGCGGGATTCTTCACAGCGCTGATCCGTCATTGCCTATTACCTATTTCCGCACACTGGACGAGCAGGTCAACCGGTCCCTGAACATAGAGCGAATGCTGGCGGCGCTTTCTGGAGCCTTCGGTACGCTGGCGCTACTGCTCTCGCTGGTTGGCCTGTACGGTGTGATGTCTTTCCTGGTAACCCAACGCACGCGCGAGATCGGTATTCGCTTGGCGCTGGGGGCCACCCGCCTTTCGGCCATCTGGCTGGTACTGGGGGATGCCTTGGTGATGATCGCCGTGGGAACAGGAATCGCGCTGCCGTGCGTGTGGGTGTTGGGCCGTCTTGTTCAATCGCAGCTATACGACGTCAAGCCGACAGATCCGGTAACGATGCTTAAAGCAACGTTGGTTCTGTGCTTGACAGCGCTGGGCGCGGCGTTCATTCCCGCCCACCGCGCCTCGGCCGTGAACCCTACCGACGCGCTTCGGTTCGAGTAGTTGTCCGCACGGGCGTCCTGCAAATCGCCACTGATACCGCCTGACCCGGCGTAGCCGGAACCAAAAAGGCACCGACTCCGTTGAAGACGCCGGCTGGCAGGCGGAAGCGGAAGCGTCTGCCCCACATTGACGCACAAGGATTTACGATTAAGTGGCGCAGGCGCTTTCGCCTGCGAACCGATTTTTTCACAGCTTCTCACACTCACGGTCGCGGCTCGGTAACTCATTCTTTCTGAGCCGCGAGCGTACGCGACCGGTGCCTTTGACTTTTTCACAACACAAAGCAATTGTGGCGAATTTTGCAAGTACCTCGGAAGCGCCTGCCCCACTCACGCGCCAACGTGGGGCAGGCGTTTCCGCCTGCCAACCGATTTTCCCACAGCGTCTTCATGACCTTTGGTGGGCCGCAGGCCCATGGAAACTCCCTTACGGTCGCGGCTCGGTAGCACACTCTTTCCGAGCCTCGAGCGTAAGCGACCGGTGGTTGGCCAAAAGTTGAGGCGCTCAAAAAACAGGAAAAGGCAAGTCTTTTTCGCGTTTCTGCCTTCCACCTCCGCATTTAGAACTAGGAGAAGGGTCACAGTAATCAGGAGCCATCTATGCAGAGAAGCCGGCTAGTTTTCGTGATCGCCGCTCTCGTGGCGGTCGCCTGCGCCCGCGTGGCGCGGGCCCAGGAATACAAGCTCATCTATAGCTGGGTCATCAACCTGACTTCGGGGTTGCCGCTGGTAACCACGTTCTTGAACGCATCGGTGATCGTCAACGGCAAAGCGGCGCCGCTGTTTGCCACTGATAATGTGAATGGCCAGGAACAGATCAATTTCCAAGTTCCCTGGGAAGTGGCTGGGGAATCGACGGCCAGTATATCGGTGACATCCGGCGGCGCGTCCAGTTCCACCGTCGAGGTGCCTGTGTTGGCGGCACAGCCGGGAATTATCAACTATTCCGCGGCAGGCGGAAATTTCGGAGTCATCCTGCATTCCGATTTTCAATTGGCCGATAGCGCTCATCCGGTGATGGCGGGCGAGACCGTGCTCATATACTGCACGGGATTGGGAGCTGTTTCCTCCCCGCCCGCTGACGGTGCTGCCGCTACGGGGCAGTCCACAGTGGTCATGCCGAAGGTAACCATTGGCGGGTCCAGCAACTCCGTGCTGGTGCCGGTTGGATAGAGAGAGCGCCCTTTTCTCTTCCGGCTCGAAAGCATCTTTGAAGGCGAGGTTGGCGATCCGAACGGCCCTCTATGATGAATGGGAGCGTTGCAAATTACGAAACCTCGCAGGTAACCGGTAGTGGGTCAGTTTGCCTGTGGGGCAGGATGTCATCCTGCGCGCGGGTTGCTTACCCGCGCAGTTTGCGCCGATTGGCAATCGCCGCGCAGTTAACAACCTGCCCCACATGCTGAAACTGACCCACTACCAGGTAACCGATTCAGCGATAATAAGCGGAAAGGAGCGAAGTCCCCGATGAACCGTCGTCTCTCCGCCTGGGCCGCCGTCGCTCTCGCTATGTGTCTTCTCGCCAATGTCTCCTGTGCCTACCGTTCCGTCGCCGGTTCGACTATTGCAAATCGTACCGTCACGGTAGCGCAGTCCGGAAACGCGGACGTGATCGGTGCCGATAGTGCAGCACTGCAAAAAGCGGCGGACATGCTTCACCCCGGCGATACCCTGGTTATCGGTCCGGGTACCTACCAGATGGACGCCAGCCTGCTGATCCCGTCCAATGTCACTGTGCGCGGCACTGCGGGAAAAACGATTCTGCTGAAGAGCCACGGCGTGGAAAGTGCGCTCACCGAAGATGCCGACTACGGTGACAGTTATCTGTCCGTGGCCGATCCCCAGAGATTTCCGGCCGGCACTGGAGTGGAGATCTCGGACGACACACTGAAGGAGGGTTGGGACGTCACGATTTCCAAAGTCGTAGCCGTGCGCGACCACATGCTGCAAATCGATCCGCCGACCGTTCGCGACTACGATCTGGAACGAAAACACGCGCGGGTCCGAAATACTTACCCGATCTTGTGCGCCATGAACGCAGAGAACGTCGCCTTCGAAGATCTGCTGGTGGACGGGAACAAGGCCGAGAACTCTTACCTTGACGGCTGCCGCGGCGGCGCCATCTATCTCTACAATGTCCGCAACGTGACGGTCAAGAACTGCGTCGCTCGAAACTACAATGGCGACGGCATCTCATTTCAAATTTCCGACAACGTACGCGTACTGAACAGCGAGTCCTATGGGCAGACCGGCTTCGGCGTCCATCCCGGAACCGGCAGCGCGAATGCGGTGGTCGAGCACTGCCACCTGCACAATAATGGCGAGATTGGTCTGTTTCTGTGTTGGCGTGTGCGCCACGGCCAGTTCCGGGACAACATCATCGAAGACAACGGCCACTATGGTATCTCCATCGGTCACAAGGATACCGACAACGAATTCACCAACAACACCATCGCACGCAACGGCGTAAGCGGGGTCTATTTTCGCGAGGAGACCGCGCTGAACGGCGGCCATCGCAATACCTTTCGCAACAACAAGGTGCTCGACAACGGCAACGCCAAGGTGGGCTACGGATTCTATATCGCCGCGCGAGTGGACGACACAGTAATCGCCGGCAATCAGATCTCCGATACGCGGGGCCCGAACGCCACTCAGCGTTATGCCGTGTACAAGGCCAAGGGCGCGGGTTCCGTCCGCATCGAGAACAATAAGACGGAAGGCAATCTTGCCGGAAACTAAGGTAAGCGTGGCTGCTGGCTGGCGAGACGGTGAGGATTGCAGCCGTCTGCCACGCCGTGAATGGGGAACCGACCGGAGCAACGCTGGAATCCGAGGAAAGCCAATAGCGATGACGGGCTGGTCGCGATCGGTCAAGAGAGGTCGGTCAAGAGAGAGCAGAAAATCCGCTCATGTCCCATGCGGTTACCAAACCGCGCAGGCGTCAGTGAAGGTCCCGGTGATTGTGAAAAGGTCACCGTCTAGCACCGCGGAAGCCCCAGACATTACGTATGTGCGAGCCAAACAGAAGAATCGGTATTAAGGCAAAGACGTAGCAAGATTGCGATGAGAGCTCTCCTCAGCCGCGGCGCATCACGCTCGGCGTGCTGTTCGTTCGCAGAGTGCGGGTCTTCATCGGTTACTCGTTAAGACGAGGCTGTTCGGCGGGCTTTTGAGGGAGTCCGCAGACCGGTTCTCTACCGCGGTAGACAGATCCACATACAGGGTAAGCCGCTATGCGACATCGAGTATTCGGACCAACTTCTGATCCGCCTGCTAGAGGCGTTCTATCCCGAAAAGTATGGTCGACGCGTCGAGCAGATCAATTTGATGGATATCGATCCGAATAAGCTCGATCGGTTCGTATCTTCCGTAAGTTGCAGAGCCAAAAGTTGGGTCGCGGGCACGATCCCGGCCCGGCTCACCACCGTTTGTTAGTAAATCGCCTTCATCGAGAACTGGATTTGCCGCGAATTAATCCAATCCGGCGCCCCGCGGATCAGTCATCTCGATTTTTGGGACGGGCGGCGGACAAACCACGCCTGAGTATGCTGACGGCCAACTTGCTCCAGGTCCAGCGAAGTTGGCGCTAGGCAATCCTTACGTTTCTATCGGCTACATCGCGGCAGAGGTCACGTATGCCGGTGCAGCGCCTTCGTTGGTCAACGGCGTAATGCAGATCAATGCTCGAGTTCCACCGAGTATAAATCCCGGACCGGCGATCCCAATTTTCATTTCACAGTACGCTTTCGTAAGTCGAGCTGGTGTCACGGTTGCCGTAAAATGACCGATCCAATGGAATTATTACTCGATTGCGCCCAACAGCTTGCCAGCTGCGTCCCGATCGACGAACTAGACCTACATTTATGCTGGAGCCGGCATGAACAACATATTACCCGCCACGCCTTCGCCCTCGTTATGTCCCCCAGCCGAAAAACCTGACGCATCACAAATTGTCGAGCGCCATAATTCTCCAGAGCGCGCCAAAGTCTCATCCGGTCCAACCACTTGCAACAACGCTCCTCCAAACACAAGAACCGCCCCGATGCGTCAGCGCGCCCTTCCTCCACTTCGGCGCCGCGCAGCAGCCCTTCTTAAATCCCTGGAATTCTCCTTCTCCGCTAAACTGATTACGTGGTCCGCCGCCTTCCCCTCGCCCTGCTGCTCGCCCTCCAAGCGCACGCAGCCACCACCACCGCGGCCTCGCTCGCCCACCAGCTCCAGCACATCGATCTCGACCCCGACGCCTGTTACCGCGTCATCGAGCTCAACTTCGCAAAAGAAGATCTCAAAATCTACCTGAACTCCGGATACCTCATCTTCACCAAACCCGTCGGCGGTGTCCGCCCCGGCGCCCTCTTCCTGGCCAATGAGGATAGCGGCGATGCCGAGCTGCTCATCATGCCGCCTTTTCGCAGCGAGCGCTTGTCGCTCTCCACTTTCACCCACTCGCCCAATCTGAGTGAGCACTTCAAATCCGCGGCGCTGGTCTTCTCAGACGACACCGCCTCCCAGCTCCTCGCCGAGATCCAAGCCGACCCCAGCATGAAAAAAAGCCCCGAGATGGCTAGCCTCATCACTCCCGAGTGGACTTCCGTGATGCGCAACCTCACCGATAGCTTCGTCGCGCGCCTGGTGAATGACATCATCTCCGGCGACCGCAAACTTGGCCTTTTCTATATGGCCGTCTCGGGCCGGCAACTCGGCACTTTCGATGTTCTCTACGATCCCACGGCCCATGAGCAGATCTTCGCCGGCAAACTCACCTACAACAACAATCGAACCTACTTCGATACCTGGACCAGTTTCCCCTCCCGCTCGGCTCGCAGCGGCGCCCCCGCCGTAGGTCCGAAATTCTCGCTCGACAACTTCCGCATCGAAAGCTCCATCGATAACGACCTCATGCTCAAAGCGGTCACCCGCTTCACCCTCACCCCGCAAGGCCCCGTCGGTCTCACCCTGGCTTTCAATATGTCCAGTAACATGCACGCCACCGCCGCGAGTATCGATGGCCAGCCGGTGGAAGTGTTCCAGCGGGAATCCATCCGCTCCAACCTTATCTCTAGTAACGACAACGATCTCATCCTCCTGGTCACTGACACCCCTCTCGACCCCGCGCGTCCGCATGAGATCGAGATCCACCACGAGGGACATGTCATCCAGAATGCCGGCGATGGAGTTTATTTCGTTTCCTCCCGCGGCACCTGGTATCCGCGCGTGGGCACCGAGTTTGCCGCCTATGACCTCACCTTTCGCTTCCCCCAGAATCTGACGCTAGTCGCCACCGGCGCCGTGGTGGACGATCACACTGAGGGAGACTGGCGCGTCACCCGGCGCAAAACCAGCGTTCCGGTTCGTTTTGCCGGGTTCAATCTCGGCGACTTCCAATCCGTCTCCATCACGCAAAACGGATACAAGTTCGACGTCTATGCCAACCGGCATTTCGAAACTGCTCTCGAAACCAAGGCCGCCCCCTCCCTGGTGCCGCGGCGCCCCGCCGATCCCGCCTCTTTGAATCCCGCGCCCCGTCTCGAGCTTCTGGCGCGCGATGTTGCCGCCGCGGTGGAGTTCATGACCGCCAAATTCGGCCCTCCGCCTCTGCCCTACTTGAGCGTTACTCCCATCCCCGGCACATTCGGCCAGGGATTCCCTGGCTTGGTTTATATTTCCACCTTGGCTTACCTCAATCCGGAACAGCGTCCTCTGGCCCTCCGCGCCCGGTCTTCCGAGACCTTCTTTGACCAACTGCTGGAAGCGCATGAAACCGCCCATCAATGGTGGGGTAACATGGTGGTCCCGGCCGGATACCAGGACGATTGGCTCATCGAATCGCTGGCCAACTATTCGGCGCTCTTGCTCATGGAAAAAAACCAAGGACCCGAAGCTGTCGATACCCTGCTCGCCGACTACAAGAACGATCTGCTGGCCAAATTGCAGGATGGCCGCACCCTCGAGTCCGCTGGGCCAATCTCCTGGGGTTTCCGTCTGCAGTCCTCCATCGCGCCCCATGCGTGGCGCACCGTCACCTACGAAAAAGGCACCTGGATTATGCACATGCTGCGGCGCCGCCTGGGCGACGAGAAATTTCTCGCGTTTCTTCGCGAACTCTGCACGCGCTACCGCTTCGCCACCGTCAGTACCGAACAGTTTCGCCAGCTCGCCGCCGAATACTCCCCGCCTGGTTCTCCCGATCCATCCCTCAAGGCCTTCTTCGAGAACTGGATTTATGGCACCGGCATCCCCGCCGTCAAAATCACCTACGCCTTCCATGGAACGAAACTCACCGGAACACTGGTCCAGGAAAACGTCGATGACGATTTCAGCGCTTTCGTCCCCCTGGAAGTCCGCACCGCAACTGATAGAAAGGTCTATTGGCTGCCTACCGCCAACGAAATGTCCACCTTCTCCATTCCTTTAAAAACAGCTCCCACCAAGGTTTCCCTGCTGGGGAACGACTGGTTGATGACTGTTTCCAAGTGAATCATGCCGATAGCCAGCAAAAGAAAAGTAGAGGCCCGCAAAGAGGCCCCCGTCATTGAGGCGGATCCCATTGAGCAGCCGCTTGCCGAACAAGCGCCGCCCACGCCCAAGGTCACCGCGCTGGTCTTTTCCTACGACAGCGCCCCCGCTCTGCGCCGCTGCCTGGCTGCTCTTGAAGGCTCCAACGATCGCGCGTTGATTGAAATTCTGGTGGTCGATTGCGGCTCCCATGACGAAAGCCCGCAGCTCGATTCCGAGTTCGAAGGCATAACAATATTGCGCCTGCCGCGCTATTTCGGACGCACCAAGGCCCTTAACATCGCCACGCGCACCGCCGCCGGCGAACATCTTTTCCTGCTCTCCCCGGAAGTGGAGGTCCTGCCCACCACCATCCCCGCCCTGCTGGCGCGCATGGAGTCCGATCCGGAGGCTGCCGCCCTCTGCCCGCTGCTCCTCGATACCGAATCGCGCTCCCACCCCCAGTTCTTCCTTTTGCCCACGCCTGCCACCGGCCTTGAACTCACCCCGGTCGAGATCGATAAATCGGCCAGCGCAGTCCCCGTGGAATACGCAACTTTCGAAGCTTTCCTGGTCCGCAAGTATTTCGTCAAAGGCATCAATTATCTGGACGAGCGCTACGGCGAATTCTGGTCCGACGCCGAGCTCTGCTACCAGATCCGCCGCGCGTCCCGAAAAACCCTCGCATTGCCCCAAGTCACCGCCCTCTATACCCCCCATTCGCCCTATTCGGAATCCTCCAAAAACATCATGGACGCCGACCGCATCCACGGCTTGGCCGTATACTTCGGCAAACACTACGGCTTCCTTACCGGCCTGCTTTTCCGCATCAAATCCATCCTGATAGCCCTCTTTACGTTACGCCTGTCCTTATTCGTAGCCCTGGTCTCCGGCACCAAAATCGACGGCTCCCAATCAGAAATCCTTTAGAATGTGGGGCAAAGTGGGGCAGGCGCTTCCGCCTGCCAACCCTAATCCCAGTACCTAACGTTCCTGACTCTCACCGCCGATATTAAATCGGTATGCAGCTAGACGCTATGTTGTGGATTCTCCTGCCGGTTTTCATCGCCGCCGGGTCAGCTTTGCTGGCGTATTACATAATGCACGCCCGCATGGAAGTCGCCATCTCCCGCGAGCGCACCCGTTTAGCCGAAGCCCGCGCCGAAGTGAAAACGCAGAAAAACACCATGGAAGAGCGGGTCAAAGCCACCGAACAGGAAGCCCGCCGCCGCGCCCTGGACGATTTCATGCAGGATTTTCGCGTCGAAGAGCGCCATTACTTCCGTGAGAATAAATCCCTCGCCGCCCGCAAGAAATCGATGGTCATGCAGGAGCGACTCTATTTTCGCAACATCCCTCTCTCCAATTGGGTAGAGCACGAAATGTTGGTCGAAGAAGACGCCGCCGATGTCCAGCACATCGCCAAAGGTTGCTCCATTTTCAGCACCAAAGCCCTGGCCGAAGACAGCAAGTCCGCCGTATCCCGTCTTTTGGAACAGGCCCAATTCGCCGACCGGTAACGCCGTGGGGCGGGCGTTTTCGCCTGCCAACTCAGTCATTTATCGATTTCCTGTCAACCAAATCACCCAACCCTCGTCCAGAATGTATGATGGGCGCGATGGCTGATCGGCTGGAAGCCAGTCTGGATCGCGAGGCCAGCACGCGCGAATTCGGCGCCTGGATGACCTCGGAGCAGAAACGCATCTTTCTGCTCTGCAAGCGCATGCTCCAGGACGTTGGCGAAGCCGACTCAGCTACCCAGGATACGTTCATGAAAGCCTGGCAGTCGCTCAACCGGCCGGAATCGAAGGAGTTGGATAATCCGGCCAGTTGGTTAACCCGTATAGCTGTCAACACCTGCCTGGATCGGTTGCGTTCACGCCGCTGGCAGTTTTGGAAAAAACGTCCCGCGCCCGAAGACGAGCAGAATATACTCCGGGTGGCTCCGGCCGCTGGGCCAAACGCCGAAGACCGGATCTTCGCTGCCGAAATCGGCGATCGCCTGCAGCAGGCGCTTGTTAAACTCAGCCTAAGGCAGCGGGCCGTGTTCGCTTTGAGGCATTATGAAGACCGGAGCTTGGCCGATATCGCCGGCATTCTGGATCTGGATGTGGGAACTGTGAAGGTGCACCTGTTTCGTGCCATTGAAAAGCTTCGGGAGGAGCTGCACGACCTGTACTTTCGCGATCGAGGGAAGCAATGAAGCACTGGACTGAAAACGATTTTCAAAAATGGCTGTATGGCTTGAAGGAAGAAGATGCACATCTAGCGGACTGCTCGGAATGCAGCGCTGAATTGGAGCGCCTGCGCGTGGCGCGCCGACATGTAATCGCCGCACCCGAGGTCTCCGAAGAATTCCTGGCCGCGCAACGCCGCAGTATCTATAACCGGCTCAACCACGCTACCCGCAACTTCGTGCCGCTGCGTTGGGCGCTCTCCGCGGCCATGTTGTTAGTGCTGGTCGCCGGTTTCACGCTGCCGCGCCTCAAACAATCCCCGGTGACGCTTACCAATAATGAGCAACTCTATTCCGATCTCGCCGCCATGGAGCAATCATCCGAGCCCAAAGCCATTCAGCCCTTGCATAGGCTCTTCGAGAAATAATCATGCGTCTATTCGTTCTGGCAATTGCGCTGAGTGTCATATCGCTGGCGCAAATGCCGCAAAGTCTTTATCCATGGTGGGGCAATAAGCCCGTCGTCAGGCAACTGGATCTCACGCCTCCCCAAATTCGGCAGATCCGTGCCGCGGTTTCCGAAGCCCAGCCGCATTTGCTGGAAGTCCGCGCCAAGGTTCTTCGGGCAGAGCAAGCCCTGGAAGACCAGTTCAACAGCGATCCCGTAGATCAAAATAAAACGAATCAGGCCCTGGAGCAATTGATCGCCGCCCGTACGGACCTCACGCGTTCCCTTACCGAGCTGAGCCTGAAACTCCGCGTGCTGCTAACCACGCAGCAATGGCAGCAGCTACAGCGCCTGCGCCCCAATCGCAACCCCAACGACCTCCAAGCAAGGTAACCGTGGGGCAGGCGCTTCCTGAGAAGCTGTGAAAAAATCGGTTCGCAGGCGAAAGCGCCTGCGCCACTTAATCGTAAATCCTTGTGCGTCAATGTGGGGGAGACGCTTCCGTCTGCCAACCCGGCGCGCGTGCCGATTTTTTCACAGCTTCTGAGCTGAGGGAGCCGGTGCTTTTGGGTTCCAGTTATTTTGCAAGTACCTCGCTTCCGCCTGCCAACTCCCCGCTACCGCAGCCCCTTCGGCTTCCCTCCGTCTTCCTTACTTCTCTGCGCGGCATCCATAAACGCAAACATCTCCAGCGTCTCCTCATTAGAAACCGGCGGCTTGCCGGTTTGAAAGAACTCCACAATTTCACGCACCAACGGCGCGTAGCCGCCGTCCACCTTCGTAGACACCTCCGATTTCTGACTCTTCGCGCCCTTCCGATACACCACCGCGCCATAATCCGAATAAGGCCGCAGCGCCCGCACGGTCCCGATCCGGCCGCCTTTCCAGCGCCCCACCATTACGTCCGCATCGGCCGTCGAAATCCGCGTCACTTCTTCGCACCCTTGCCCCATCAGCGTGTAAAGCATCTCAATGGGATGAATGGCGTACCAGGTCAGATCCAAGTGATGATGCTCCTCCAGCGGCCCCGGCCCCCAGGTCATCGCGCCTTCCAGATCCGGGGTGCGCAAATTCGCCACTCCGCCGAATCGCAAACTGGACGAGCTGAACCACGGAACGCCAGCTTCCTTGGCCAGCCGCGCAATTTCGCGCGCGTCTTCCAACGTGGATGCCAGAGGTTTATCGATAAACATCGGCTTGCGGCAGGTCAGCGCTTCGCGCGCCTGCGCCAGATGCACGCGCCCATCGATGCTGTTCAGCATCAAAGCATCAACTTGACCGCACAACTCCGGGATGGTGGCGACAATCTTCACCTGCCACTTGTCCCGCAGCTCGGCGGCATATTTCTCCACGCGCGACCGGCTTTCCTCAATATCGGGACTGCCTCCCTGGTACGCGGCTACCACGTGCGCGCCGGCAACATGGTCCGCCGCGGCGGGGTCGTTCAAAATCTTGGTGAATGCCGTAGCGTGCGATGTATCGGTTCCGATAATCCCCACCCGGAGATCCGCGGCCATCATCGTGGTAAAGCTGAATGCGTAAAACAGTGCGAGGGTTCTCATCACGCGTCATTGTACACTGAGGTAACACTGCTTGGAATAATCTCCGTTGGACACTTCCACTCCGCTCAAATTCGTCAAAGGTGTAGGACCCGCCCGCGCCGATATGTTGGAAGCCAAGGGTCTGGTCACAGTGGAAGATCTGCTGGCCTACGCGCCTTTCCGCTACGAAGACCGCACCAACGTGAAGACCATCGCGCAGCTCGCGCCCGGAGAAATGGCCACCGTGATCGCCGAAGTTAAATCGTCGCGCCTGGCCGGCTTCCGGCGGCGCAATCTGGGCTTGTTTGAAGCCATCTTCACGGATTCATCGCGCCAGCCGTTGATGGGCAAATGGTTTCACGGAGGCTATCTCGCGGACCGCTTCACGCCCGGCCAGCGCGTGGCGCTGTTCGGCAAGGTGGAACTCGATAGCTACACCGGTGACCTGCTCATCATGCACCCGGAGTTCGAAATCCTCACCGCTGATGACTCGGAAGGCGAAGCCGGCCTTCACACCGGCCGCATCGTGCCAATTTACGAGGCGGCCGCCAAAATAACCACGCGAGTCTTTCGCGGCCTGCTTCACCGCGTTCTTGGATCCATCGATCCGCTGCCCGATCCTCTTCCCGCCGCTATCCGCGATCGTCTCAAGCTGCCGGATCGCTGGACCGCCATCCAATCGCTGCATTTTCCAGAGACCGGCTCCGATGTCCGCCTATTAAATGCCTTTCGCAGCCCGGCGCAATGGCGCTTGATCTTCGAGGAATTCTTCTGGCTGGAATGCGGTCTCTCGCTAAAGCGGGCCAAGGCCCGCGTGCAGGCCGGCATATCTTTTGAGCTGAACGATCGCGTCCGGGAAAGAATCAAAGCCATGCTGCCCTTCAAGCCCACCGGCGCGCAGAAACGCGTGTTGAAGGAAATTGCCGAAGACATGCAGGCGCCGCATCCCATGAGCCGGCTGTTGCAAGGCGACGTCGGCAGCGGAAAAACACTAGTCGCCGCCGAGGCCGCCGTCATTGCCATCGAGAACGGATATCAGGCGGCCGTGCTCGCGCCCACCGAGATTCTCGCCGGCCAGCACTATATCAGTTTCAAAAGCATGTTTCAGAAGGCCGGCTATGTGGTCGCGCTTCTCACCGGATCCTCCACCGCCAGGGAGAAAGAGCAGCTCAAGAAACTGCTGGCCGCCGGCCTGGTCCATATCGGCATCGGCACTCACGCGCTGCTCGAAGAGGATGTCGAGTGGAAGAATCTCGGCCTGGCCATCGTCGATGAGCAGCACCGTTTCGGCGTGATGCAGCGCCTCAGATTGGTGTCAAAAGCCAAAAATCCGGACGTCCTGGTGATGACCGCCACTCCCATTCCCCGAACATTGGCGCTTACCATCTACGGCGACCTGGATATCTCCGTGATTGATGAAATGCCGCCCGGCCGCAAGCCGATCCAAACCAAACATGTCACCGAAGATGAAGTGGAACGCGTCTACAGCTTTTTAAAAACACAAGTCACGCTCGGCCGCCAGGCCTACGTGGTGTATCCGGTGATCGAAGAATCGGAGACCCAGGCGATGAAGGCGGCGCAGCAGATGCACCGGCATCTCTCGGAGATTGTGTTTCCCGATATTCGCGTTGGCCTGTTGCACGGCCGGCTCAAGACTGAAGAGAAAGAAAATGTAATGGACGACTTCCGTGCGGGCGTTGTAAAGATTCTGGTCTCAACCACCGTGATCGAAGTAGGCGTGGACGTGCCCAACGCGACGGTGATGGTGATCGAGCAAGCCGAGCGCTTCGGCCTGGCGCAGCTTCACCAGTTGCGTGGTCGCGTAGGGCGCGGCGCTGAGCAGAGTTATTGCATCCTGGTGACCAGCCGGTTGAACGACGCCGGACGCGAGCGCATCCGCACCATGGTGGATTCAAACGACGGCTTCTACATCGCCGAAATGGATTTGAAGCTGCGCGGGCCCGGAGAATTTTTCGGAACCAAACAATCCGGCCTTCCTGCGCTACGCATCGGAAATATTATTCGCGATCAGGATGTGCTCGAGATTGCCCGCAGCGAAGCCCAGGCGTTCATCGCGAGCCCTCCCTCGCAGGAAGAATTGCGGCAAGCGGTAAATTATATCCGCCAGCATTGGCAGCGCCGCTACGGATTGGTGCAGGTGGGCTGATGCGAGTAATCGCGGGAGAATTTCGCAGCCGCCGGTTAAAAACGCTGCCCGGCCTGGAAACACGCCCCACGCCGGATCGTCTGCGCGAAACTCTGTTCAATGTATTGGCGCCGGTTCTCGCCGATGCAATTTTTCTGGACGCCTACGCCGGCTCGGGCGCGGTGGGCATCGAAGCGCTGAGCCGGGGCGCACGCCGGGCGATTTTCGTCGAAAAAAATCGCGCCGCGGTGGAAGTGATTCGCGAAAATCTGGCCACTCTCTGCTTAGAGCGCCGCGCCGAAGTATACACCGGCAAGACGCTAACGGTGCTGGGGCGCGTAGCCGCCGATATCGTCTTCCTGGATCCGCCATATGAAAAAGAAAACGAATACGAATCCGCGCTCAGCGCCTTAGGCGCGTCAGGCAACAAGCTGGTAATCGCGCAACATGCCTCCCGCGCGCCGCTGAAACCGGAATACGGAGCTTTGAAACGCTACCGCGTTATCAAGCAAGGCGACAATTCGTTGGGCTTCTATCAGAGCTAACTCATCGGGTTCCACACATACTTGCCGTGCTTGTCGATGTAGCCTTCCCGATTGCCGATCCACACCGGCGCCAGGCCGGCTTGAAAATTTCCGCCTTGGTCGAATTGCGGATTGATGGCGTACTTGCCGGACCGGTCAATGTATCCGTAGCGGCCGCTCAGCGCCACTAACGCCAATCCGTCCGAGAAGTCGCCGGCGGCGTCAAATTGCGGATTGATCTTCACCTTGCCGGACTTGTCGATGTAGCCGTAGGCGCTGCCGAGTTTCACCATCGCCAGGCCGTCGTGGAAGTCACCCGCGGAGGCAAACTGCGGATCGATTACCGTCTTGCCGGATTTGTCGATGTAGCCGAATTTGTCTCCCATCCGCACGACGGCGAGGCCTTCTGAAAAATTTCCGCCTTCATCGAATTGCGGATTGATAACCACTTTGCCGCTCTTGTCGATGTAACCCCAACGGCCGTTCAACAGCACCGGCGCCCGATCCGAACCGAACTGGCCGGCTCCGTCGAATTGAGGGTTGATGATCCATTTGCCGGCCTTGTCGATATATCCAAGGTGTGGTCCCAGACCCACTAGGGCAAGACCCTCCGAGAACGGATCGGCCGTATGAAATTGAGGCGAAATAGTCAGTTGGCCGGCCCGATTGATGTAGCCCCAGTTGTTGGCGATTTGAACCGGCGCGTAGCCGTCGCTAAATTGTCCAGCCTTGTCGAATTGAGGCTGGATCTTCAACTTCGCCGACTTGTCGATGTAGCCGTACTTTCCGTTAATCGTGACCGGATAGAGCTGGCTGGAACGGGCAGCAAGCCAGAAGAGCATTCCGAGCAGCACCACCGCCAGAGCCAATCCGGCTATCAGCATGTGCTTTTTGCTCAGTTCATAACGGCGGGGTGTAACTCTTACGTAATCGACACCTGGAACCACTGGATTTCACCTCCGCCACTCCTACGGCACATTTCTTGCCAACTTGTGGCGCCAGGCTATTTTCCGGCTTGAAGAGCCAGGTTGACCATGATCATGATGACGGCTGCGCCGGGAAGCACCAGCAGCGCCTTCTTAAGCCGTTTGGGATCACCGCCGGCGATGGAGCCGATAATGCGCGAACTTATCGCCAGGCCGATCCAGCCCGAGGTAATCACAATTCCCATGGCGGTCCCGGTCATGACCGGAAACCGGTCGCCTACAATCGCGAGCGCCGTGGGAAATACCGGCGCCATGGCGACTCCGGCAAGGAATACCAGGATCCAGGCGACATTGGGGTCTTTGGTTTGCAGCATCAGGTAAGTGGTGATCATCATCAGGATCGACGCCGCAAGCGTTACCGTGAGCGCGGGGACGGATTTCAGTACTTGCGAGACTCCCACGCGGCCGATCAGCAGTCCCAACGCAAACCCCAGCGACAAGACGTTCAAAGCGCGCGATTCCGGAATCCCTTGCGCGATGAGATGTTGCACCAGCCAGTTCCAGACTCCGACTTCCGAGGCCACATACAGGAACAGGAAGAGGGCCAGCAGCCAGAGGTCCAGACGCCCCACTACATTCCCGGCCTGCGAAAACACAAACCCTTGACCACCGCTCGGCGGCGGCATGGCCGTCATGATATTGATGACCAGAGTCACCGCCGTCAATCCCGCAACCAGATAGAGCAACCGCATGGAATTGCGGGCCAGCAGATTGGCGGAGATGAACGGAGTTGCCAGGCCTCCCAGACCAAAGAAAAGGTTCAACAAGTTTAGAGCGGTGCCGCGATGATCCGGAGAGACGTCGCTGGCGAGAGCGTTGGCCGCGGTGACAATAATCCCGCCACCGATTCCCAACAGAAAAAGATAAGCGGCCGTTGATCCAAATCCAGTGGCGCGCGGCAGAAGCGCCAGGGCGATGGTGATCAGTGACAGTCCCAGCATCATCCCGATCTTTTTGCCTTCGTTATCGATCAGCGGACCGACGGCGACAGAAGCGATGATCAGCCCCAAGGCCTGGCAGAACGCGATGGTCCCGTTTTGTTTGGGAGTGAGTTGGAACCGGGTGGAGAGGTCAGGCAGGATGGTGCCGAGCATGGCGGCGACCATGCCATAGACAAAGATGGCCAGGATGGCCGCGAGAATCAGCATAAGCAATAAGGTATAGCAGATTCGGCGTCCCGCCGGATCTGCTACACCGGTTCTTCGGTTCTTCGGTTCTTCGGTTCTTGCGGTTCTTCGGTTCTTCGGTTCTTCGGTTCTTCGGTTCTTCGATTCCTCGGTTTCTGCCTTTGGAAGTTTGCCGTTGAACCGAAGAACTGAAGAACCGAGGAACCGAAGCGAAGCCGCCTTTACGGATGAACTGCCAGCGTCACGCCTGTTTGCGTTGAATTGCCGCCGATGGTAATAACCACCGGGACCGCAACGCCGGTACTGGCGCCGGTGGGAACTACCGCATTGATTTGCAGCAGGCCGAGCATGGAGCCGGGGATGGGGCCGGCGTAATAGTTGGAGTTGGTGATATCCGCGGCCTGGCCGCCGATGGTCACGGTGGGCGCGGGAGTCACCTGAGGAAGAGGCGTTAGGGTTAAGGGGACAATGTATCCGTCGTCGGATGCAGTGCCGGAGAGCGGAGGGTTATTATAAATGCCTTCTCCGGTCAAATAAAGAGTAACCGTGTCGCCGATTTTCGCAAGATTGGTAGCGGAATTGAGGGCGCACACACCGGTAGCGGCGCTACAGGTCAACGCGGCCGCCTGACCGGCTCCGGATCCATTGGCGGTGAAGATCCCCGGCGCGGTGGCGGCGGTGGTTACCGTGCTGCTGGCGGTATTGGTTCCGTTGGTGACTACTACAGCTTTTCCGGCGCCAATACTGACTTCGTAGGGAACCTGAATGGAAAGCTGGTTCAGGCTGGCGTACAACATTGCCGCACTTTTTCCGTCAATCGTCACGGACACATTACTCAAAGTTGTCGTCGCGAAGCCATTGGTGATGGTCAGGGGCGCGGGGGTTGCCGGGCCGATATTATTGCCGAAGATAGTAACTATCTCTCCGGGGCTCAGCGATCCACTCGCGAAACTTCCGGCATTCACAATCCCCAAAATGGAAGCTGCGTTTCCGACGGTAACCGGTATCGTGGCGGAATTTCCACCGGGCGCGGGATTGGCTACCAAGATGTTCAATGTCGTGGACGCCGTAAGCAGGGTGGCGGGCACCACGGCCTGCAACAGAGTGGAACTGTCCTTGAACGTAGTGGTGGTTAAAGGGGTGGCCACTCCTTGTACCATGGCCACGGAAGCGGCATAGAAATCGGTGCCGGTGATGGTGATGGTTTGCGCGGGTCCGTTCAATGGAAGCTGGTTCGGCCACACATTGGTGATGGTGGGCGCCGCGCTATTTACGGTGACGTTCACTGTAATACTTTGCGCTTTGGTGGATGCGCCGCTCAAAGCCAAGGTAACTTTTCCGGTGTAGACGGTGGTTTGTGGAGCGAGGGTAGAGGTATCCACGGTAATGGTCAGAATGTTTTCCGCGCCCGGCAAAACCACTGCCACGGCCGGAGCCACGGTCAACCATTTGGCGCCGGCGGTGGCGGTATACGAGATTGGCGCTCCGTTGGTAGTAAGTGTTATGGTTTGCGCCGAGATGGTGGACGGCGGCAAGCTGAGCGTAATGATGGAAGCACTGAGCGTCAGGTCCGGCAACGGCGGAGAAACTACTAGTGTCACCGGAACTAAAATCACCGGCAGCCCGGTCACTGTGACCGTCACCGTGGATGTGTAGGTGGAGGCCGGAAGGCTGGTGGGATTGATCCGCACGTTGAGAGTGCCCGGCAGGTTTCCACTGCTGGGATCTACGGTGATCCACTCGTCCAGCGCCGGCGTGGTGGCGGTGTACGCCGGTGTACCCGAACTGGCCCGCACGGAAATGGTCTGCAAAGTGGGGAGGGTGGCCGCGCCAATCTGATATGTAAAATTCAATAACGTCGGATTCGTGGTGAGCGTCACGGTGGCTGCCTCAGAAACCCAGGCGAGAGCGCAGCAGAGCAGAATTATCTTTCTCATCACCGGGCTTATCGGCGCGAAACAGCGCCATATTAGAAGATTTTCACCCTGCGCGCGGCTGTGCCAAACTAAAAGCAGGATGCCGCTGGTTCCACCCTATATCGAATCCCTGCGGCCCTACGAGGCCGGCCGCGGAATCGAGGAAGTGCAGCGCGAATATGGCCTTACGCGCGTCTCCAAGCTGGCCTCCAATGAAAACCCGCTGGGGGCGTCGCCGGCGGCGGTAGAAGCCATGAAGCGGTCCCTGCATGGATTGAATTTGTATCCCAGCGGCGGCCTGGACCTGCGGCGCGTGCTGGCCGAAAAATTCGATCTCAAAACCGAAAACGTCATCGCCGGAAGCGGCTCGGAAGGCATCATGTCCAATATCATTCGCACGTTCCTGTGCGATGAGGACGAAGTGCTGACCACCGAAGCCGCCTTTATCGGCTTCCAGGTGCTGGCCAAATCGCGCGGCGTCACCTACCGCACCGTTCCGTATCGGAACTGGCACTACGATCTGGCCGGTCTGGCGCGTGAAATCAATGAGCGCACCAAGATCGTCTACCTGGCCAATCCCAATAATCCAACGGGAACAATTTTCTCAAAGCACGAGTTCGACGATTTTTACCGGCACGTTCCCGAGCGCGTCCTGATCATCCTGGACGAAGCGTATTTTGAATACGCGAAAGACAATCCGCGCTATCCGGATTCCATGCACTACCGCTACGACAACGTGATCACGCTGCGCACGTTCTCGAAAATTTACGGCTTGGCGGGCGTGCGGATCGGATATGGATTTGCGCACCAGGACCTGATTTCGAACCTGCTGAAGGTGAAGCTGCCCTTCGAGCCCTCGAGCGTAGCGCAGGCGGCCGGCATAGGGGCGCTGGCCGACCGCGAGTTTTTGCATCATTCGCTGGAGCTGAATGCCCGCGGCCTGAAGTTGTTTTCAGCGGCTTTCGCCGAGTTGGGTTTCACGGTGGTGCCCTCCGACGCGAATTTCGTGATGCTGGTGCTTTCAAGCCCCGAGCAGGCCGATCAACTTACCCGCGAGCTGCTGATGCAGGGCATCATTGTGCGCCCGCTCAGAGGCTTCGGATTGCCCCATTGCGTCCGCATTTCCACCGGAACGGACGAAGACAACCAGCGCGCGGTGGATGCCATGAGCAGCAGCGGCATTCGATCTTGTGTTGGTCTCAGATAAGGAGGTTCACTTTCGTATGGAACAATTAGCCGACCAGCTTTCATCGGCACGTGGCGCCTTGGCTTCCACCGATTTTCTACCGTTGAACGGCACCGACTATGTGGAGTTTTATGTAGGTAACGCCCGGCAGGCCGCTTATTATTATCGCGCCGCATTCGGCATGAAGCTGGTGGCTTATCGCGGCCCGGAGACGGGCACGCGGGACCGCGCTTCCTATCTGGTTCAGCAGGACAAAATCCGCTTTGTGTTTACCACGCCGCTTTCCCCCGAGGGACCCATTGGGGAGCACATTAAGCTGCATGGCGACGGCGTGCGCGAGATCGCGCTGTGGGTGGATGACGCGGCGTCGGCTTACCGCGAAACAACGAAGCGCGGGGCGCGCGGCGTGCTGGAGCCGACGGTGCTCCAGGACGAACAGGGAGAAGTGCGTGTTTCGGCCATCGCCGCTTATGGAGACACGCTGCATGGTTTCGTGGAGCGCAAGAATTACCGCGGGGTATTTCTTCCCGGGTTCCGCGCCGTGGATGGCGACGATCCGGTGGCGCGGCCGGTGGGGTTGAAATATATCGACCACATGGTGGGCAATGTCGGCTGGGGCCAGATGAACGCCTGGGTGGGCTTCTACCGGGATGTAATGGGCTTCGATCTGTATCAGCACTTCGACGACAAAGACATCAGCACGGAATATTCGGCGCTGATGTCGAAAGTGATGTCCAACGGCAACGGCCGGGTGAAGTTTCCCATCAATGAGCCGGCCACCGGCAAACGCAAATCGCAGATTGAGGAATATCTGGAGTTCTACCACGGCCCGGGCGTGCAACATATCGCCATGGCCACCGGCGATATCATCGGGACGGTGTCTAAGCTGCGCGCGCAAGGGATAGAGTTTTTGAGGGTACCCACCACTTACTATGACGATCTGGAACAGCGCTGCGGAAAAATTGACGAGCCGGTGAATCAGCTGGCCGAGCTGGGCATCCTGGTGGATCGCGACGACGAAGGCTACATGCTGCAGATATTCACCAAACCGGTGGAAGACCGGCCCACGTTGTTTTATGAAGTGATCCAGCGCAAGGGCAGCCGCAGCTTCGGCAAGGGAAACTTCAAGGCCTTGTTTGAAGCGATCGAGCGGGAGCAGGGGCTGCGGGGAAATTTATAGCCGCGGATGGACGCGGATGAACACAGATGAAAAGAGGATTGAGCATGAAGAAAGTATTCAGATGTGTGTTGCCACTGGCTCTGCTGGTGGAACTAGCTTGTGGCCAGAGCAGCCCTTCCCAAGAAGCTACCTTGACCGTGGCGGGCAAGACGATCAGCATAAAATACTCCGCGCCTTCGGTGCGTGGACGGCAGGTATTCGGCGATGGCGGGGTGGTTTCGCATGATAAGACCTATCCGGTTTGGCGTGCGGGAGCGAACCGCGCCACCGCTTTTCACACCGACGCGGATTTGAATATAGGCGGCCAGGTTGTGCCGGCGGGCGATTATACGCTGTTCGTACTGGTGAAAAATCCGGAAGCCTGGCAGCTTATTATCAACAAGCAGACCGGCCAATGGGGCCTGACTTATAAGGAAGACCAGGATTTAGCCCGCGTGCCGATGGACATGAGCAAACCGGCTGCGCCGGTGGAGACGCTGAAATATACTCTTGCAAATGACCAAGGCAACCCCGCCCTGGTCACGCTGACACTGGCCTGGGACGATCACGCCGGGTCCGTGCATATGACTTTGAAGTAGCTCCGGATTACCAGATGCAGAACGCCAAGGCAGGACAGACGTTCGAGCGGCATCCCATGCTGGGCTATGCGGAGGCGGTGTTCGCCGTGGTCATCGCGACCGTTCTGAGGCTATCGCTGGTGCCTTTGGTGGGCTCGGCGGTCCCGTTTGCGACTTACTTCGCCGCCGCAGTGATTCTGGCGTGGTATCGCGGCTTCGGGCCGGCCGCGGCTGGTATCCTGCTATCCATCTTCGCCGGCGGCCATTTTATCCTGCGGCACGGGGAGAGTGTTTCGTCGCCCTGGGGCCGCACCGAAGAGGCCGCCGTGATTGGTTTCGCCACGTTGAGCCTGACCGTGAGCTACCTGATTGATTTTCAGCATAAAACTTTGGGCCGCGCGAAAACCGCCGAGAGGGCGCAAGCGGCAATCGCAAAGGAGAATACACGGCTGCTGGAACAGGCGCAACAGGCGCAGCAGGAACTTAAGCGCTCGAATGAGGAGCTGCGGCGGGCCAACAGCGACTTGGAGGTTTTTGCGTACTCCGCGAGCCACGATCTGAAGGAGCCGCTGCGCACGGTCATAACTTTCACGCAGCTCATCCAAAGAAATGCGGGGCAACAGCCGGCCAGCGATGGGGTAAATCTTTTGGATCCGATTCTGGCCGCCGCGCGGCGCATGAACACGCTGATCGACGATCTTTTGCTGTATTCGAAAGCAACCAAGTTAGCCGATGGCCCGATACCCAGCGTGGACTCAGGTAGTGTGCTGACGGAAGTGCTCAACGGCCTGGGCGGCCAGATTCAAGATGCGGGCGCGACGGTAACGGCGGCGGCTTTGCCTTTTGTCCGCATTCACGGGAGCTGCCTGGCTCAACTGTTCCAAAATCTGATCAGCAACAGCATAAAATACCGCAGCGATCGAGCCCCCCTGATTCGGGTCTGGGCGCAGAGCGCCGACGATTGGTGCGTATTTTCGGTGGCGGACAATGGGCAAGGAATTGAGCCACAGTTCAGCCAACAGATTTTCGGGCTGTTCAAACGCCTGCATGGCCAGGATTACCCTGGAACCGGAATTGGCCTGGCCATCTGCCAGCGGCTGGTAACGCAGTACGGCGGGCGCATTTGGCTGGAGGAATCCGAGCCCGGGGTGGGATCGACGTTTTGTTTTTCGGTACCGGCGGGGAAGTAGGACGCTGGTTGTTAGGGCTGTGAAAAAGTTGGTTGGCAGGCGGAAGCGAAGCGCCTGCCCCACGTTGGCTTTCACAGACCCCCAGAAGGCACCCCTCCTGCTTCAGCGGTTAGATCAGGCCGTTATCCTGCAGCAGTTTTTTCAGCACCGCGCCCAGCTTCAAAAACTCGTCGTAGCTGGGCGGTTTCCGGAAATAACCGGCGCCGAGCTGCGCGGCCTGGCTTCGATCCATGGGCGAATCCGAAGAACTGATCATCAGCACGGGAACGTTACCGCATCGGGGGCTGTCTCGAAGCCGCCGCAGTACTTCAAACCCGTCGGCCTTGGGAAGGTTAATATCCAGCAGCAGAAAGTGCGGACAAGGGGAATTCGGATCGTTCTCCGCGCGCGCGATAAAATCGATAGCCCGCTGCCCGTCCGGTGCAACGTGGACTTCCAGCGGCAAACTTTCCAAGCGGATGGCTTCGCGAACCAGAATAGCATCCGGAAGATTATCTTCAGCCAGCAGAAGATTCAGCCGCGGTGGAACGGACTCTTTGGGGATTCCGCGGGATGGTGAAGAAGAAAGTTGCTCCTCTTCCGGTCTCGGATTCGACCCAGATTCGTCCGCCATAGCGTTCAACCACGCGCTGGCAAATAGCCAGCCCGATGCCGGTGCCGGTATATTTCTGATCGTGATGGAGCCGTTTGAAAACACCGAAGATTTTCTCCTTGTATTTAGGATCGATCCCTATGCCATTATCCTGAACCGAGAAGCACCACGCAGTACCCCGGACATTCGCCGAGACATGGATTTGAGGAGCAGCGTCGCTTCTATACTTGAGCGCGTTTCCGATGAGATTCTGGAACACCTGCTGTAAATGCGATTCGGCCATGTATACTTCCGGCAGCGCGTCCCAGGTAACGCGCGCGTCGCTTTCCCGGATAGCTTCCGCCAAGCTTGAGAGAGCATGTTTCAATACCTCGGATGCCGCTACGGGCTTCTCATTGACCTGCTCCACGCCGGCTCTGGTATACGTCAGCAGGTCATTGATCAGCGTGGCCAACCGGCGGCCCCCCTCCTGGAGGAATCCCAGGAACTGCTGCCCGTCAGCATCCAATACGCTATGGTACCGCTTGGCCACCAGCTCGCTGTACACCGCAACATTGCGGATGGGCTCCTGCAGGTCGTGGCTGGCGGAATAGGCGAACTGCTGCAGGTCGTCGTTGGCGCGCTGCAATTCCTCTTCTTTCTCCTTTTGCTCGTGGATGTCGGTGTTCGATGCGATCCACATGGAGATGTTCCCATCGGCATCACGCATGGCCTGGGCCCGGCTGAGATGCCAGCGATACTCTCCATCAGCGCGGCGAAATCGGTGCTCAAAAATGAATGGCTCGCCGGAAGCGATGGATTGGCGCCAGGCTCGGAGATTTTCTTCCAGGTCGTCGGGGTGGACAAACTGAGTCCATCCCCAATTCTTGATCTGCTCAAAGGGAAGTCCGGTAAACAAAGTCCATTGGCGGTTGAAGTAGTCGATATCGCCGTTCGGTCTGGCGGTGAAAATCTTCTGCGGCATGGATTCGGCCATGAAATGAAAGCGCTCGCGTTCTCTTTCCACATCCCGGAGCGCAGCTTCTCTATCGAGAAGCGCTTTCCTGAGCGAGTTGTCGCGTGACTGTATGCCTTCCAGCATTCCATTGAAGCGGTCTACCAGCACTCCCAGCTCGTCGTCGGAGAGCCGTTCGGCGCGAACGCTATAATCGCCGGTCTGGGACACCGATGTCGTGGCGCGCACCAGTTGCGAAATAGGCGTGGCGATAATGGCGCGCAGGCGTGCTGAAAACACCAGGGCCAGGGCGCTCGAAGCCAGCAGAAAGCCCAATACGGTGCTGCCGTAAAGCAGAATGCGATCGTAGAGTTCCTGGAGATCATAGACCAATACCAGGTCGCCGATGCGGCGCCCGCTCAGAAGAACGGTTTGGGTAACCGTCAGAGACTGGCGCGTAAATTGAATTTTCCCGGCCGGGATGCCGGGACATGCAAAGCTATCTTGTCGCGAGTAGCGGGCCAGAACAGATGCGTCCTGGCGATAAATGCACGCGCCCACCACGTGCGGCCTGGCGTGCAGCGCGCCCAAGGTCTCCGCGGCGGCCTTCGGATCGTTAAAGGCCAATGCGGCGGTGCTGTTGTCGGCGATGATCCGGGCCAGGGCGGTGAGATCGCGCCGCAAGTATCCGCGGAAGAGGAGGGAGTCCGCGACCACGATGCCCAAACCGGCCAGCAGCAGGGCGGCCGTAGTGGTTACGGTGATGATGATCGCCAGCTTTTGTTTGATCGGTCTGTCGCGAAAGTTACGCATTGCCAGCCGGGCCCACGCCCGATTTTTATTTTTCCACGGACCTCGCTACGCTCAATAATTTCGAACTGAGCTTCAGCGCGGCATTCTGGGCCGCGGTTTGATTGATGTCGAAGCGCACGCGGCGGTTTTCGATGACGAAGGAGATTATGCCGCCGTCGCGAAGAAATTGCTCCTGGTCCCCTACAGTTAGAACTCCCGGCCCCAGGGCGGGCAGAATCTTGTCGATATTCTTCTCGGATTTACTTATGAACAACACCTGACAGGCCTTGGCGGAGGGCGCCCGCCGCAATCTTTCCACCGCCACTTTCTTTCCGTTCACGCTTTCTCCGGCGATCACTTGATCCAGGGCGTCGCCAAACGGGTCGGCTCCCAGGATACAAATGGAAATGGGCGAATCGGAGGCGGTGAAGGCGGAGGGCGGCCATTCCGTAAATTTGATGAAGTTCAATAAGAATGCGGCTTTCACTCGATATTCCAGGGATTCATCCGCGCCTCCCAGAGGGCTGGGCGCGACCATGCCGCAGGCCATGATCAGAGCTAGCAGAATTGCGGGATTCCTAACAGCCTGTGGGAACATGGGCTTCGCGTGTCACCTGCGCCAGGTTAGTTTCAGGTATCCGCTTCTCATGATGCCGACCAAGGGGCCGGGATCGCCGCCGTCCTCGAAGTGATCGGGCTGGAACAGATTCTGGCCAACCAGCGACAGCTCAAATTCCCGGCTCATCCGCCACGCGATTCGGGCATCGGCGGTGGAATAGGAGTGCACCAACTGGGCCGGCAGCGCAGACACATAGCGATACGTGAAATTCAGCGTGAGCGTCTTGGAGAGATCGAAATCAGTCTGGATGCTGATCTGGTGTTTCGGGCTGGAACCGACGATACCGGCCGCGGTGCCCACATCGAGCGAGCCGGGGGCCTTCTCGATATCCATCTGCAGCATCGAATACGATCCTTTCAATTGCCAAACCGGACTGAGGCGCCATTCCGGGGCGATCTCGAAGCCTTTGGTGGTGCCGAGCAGACCGTTGCCGAATTGGGCGGGAAGCAGGTAATGAACCGGCGCGGGATTGTCCTCCAGATAAATGCCGCCGGTGATCTCTTCGTCGAACAGGTCGTGATGGTGATTGTAGAATCCGGCCAGATCGAGATAGAAATCCTTGCCCAGGAAGCGGCGATAGCCGAGTTCGTAGCCGTTGAGCTGTTCGGGCGCGAAATGGCTATTGGCGTTGAAGCGCGCAAAAATAGGGGTCCCGTCCGCGGCCATGCCGACGTAGCCGGTGAGATAAAAATTTTCTTCGGCGTCGGAAGGAGTCCGCAAGGCGTGGGTGTAGGCGGCCCAGATGGTTTGCTTCTGGTCGGGCGTCCACAGCAGGCGGGCGCTTGGTTCGAATCCGAAACCAAAGAAGTTGGTGTGCAGCAACTTCGTGCCGACAATCAGCGACAGCCGATGGTCCACCAGGCCGATCTCATCCTGTATAAAGCCGGTGTCCAGCTGATCTGTTCTCTTGGCGGGCAGGAAGGTGAGGCCGGACACCACTTCGATGTCGTCAGCCAGGCTGAAACGGGCGCCCAGTCCCCACGATACCTGTTGCCGCCACGGAAGCTTCAGGCGCTGCAGAAAATCGATGTCGAAAGTATTGCGTCGCTCGGCGAAGTTGGGCTCGTAACGGTTGGTGCGGTCATAATAAGCCTGAACCTGGATATCATCATTGGCGCTCAGAGTTTTTTTCCAGCGCGCCATAATGTTTCCGCCGGACAGGGCCGCATTCGCGTCGGCGATCTGCGAATAGGGCGGCGTATAGGTGACCGCCTGCACGCTTTCGCCGGCGGCTTCCTCGTAGAAATCGCCCTGAATGGTAAACGACGAGCGATTTTTCTCGTTCCAATCCATTCGAAAGCCGCCTTGAGCGGCCCGCCAGTCGTCAAAATTGCGATTGTCGGAATGATCTTCCGGCGCGACGGTGAAGCCTTTGCCATAGAATCGATAACTGAAGTCGCTGCCGTTGCCGCCGCCATAACGGAAATTCGCGAAGCCTTGTTGTTCGTTTCCGCCGCCCATGTTGGCCAGCATTCCTCGCGTGTCTTTGGAATCTTTGGTGATGATGTTGATGACGCCGTTGACCGAATTTGGACCCCAGATGGTGCCGCCGGGTCCGCGGATGACTTCAATGCGGTCGATGTCATCCATGTTGGTGTCCTGCACTTCCCAGTAGGTTCCGGACAGCAAGGTGGAGTAAACGGTGCGCCCATCGATGAGCACCAGCACGCCGCGCGAGAAGCGTGTGCCGAAGCCGCGAATTCCGATGGACCATTTGTTGGAATCGATCCGGGCCACTTCCACGCCGGGCGCCAGGCGCAGAGCTTCGGGAATGCTGGTGGCGCCGGAGCGCTGGATTTCTTCGCCGGTAATCACGTAGATCGCTACCGCGCTTTGAAACGCCTTCACCGGCTCTTTGGATGGCGTGGTGACCTCGATTTGAGAAAGCTGTTCGAGGGTGAGTGTCTTGAGCGTACCCGGATTGGTGTTGACCTGAGGGTCAGGATCCGGATCATCCGCGCTGGCGATACCGAAGATCGCGATGAGCAGGGCGAGCAAGCGCAAAAATCTAGCGTATCGTCTTGTCAAGTTCGAGTGTAATCGAAAGCGTGTTACCAAGATCACCTAGGACTGTTGCTAGGTAACGGTCTTCAATTGCAATGGGGCGATTCGTTTTGATGCAATCACGGTGATTCTGCGGCCGGTGTGATATTCGAGCGGCATGCGCCAATGCGGCTTGACGCATTCAATCCGGTCAAAGCCGGCGTCCGAAATCAGGCTCAGGAGCGCCTTTTTGGTAGGCACCAGGCGAAGGCCGGAGCCGACATTCGACAGGCGAGTGGTGGGTTCGCCGGGATCGCGCGGAAGTACTCCCAGCATCATCCCGCGCTTGGGCAGAATCCGGGTGTCGACCACCAGCGTCTCCAGCGTGAGGGCGGCGGCCTTTCTCAAAACAAAAATCGGATCCAAAAGATGATAGAAGAGTCCCAACATGAAAGTGATCTGGCAGGGTATCTGATCTTCCCACCAGGGATCATTCTCCAACTGACGGCAGCGGAAGTTGCAATTCTGGATGTCCAGAATAACGGCCAGCGCTTGGGCCTGGCTCACAAAGGTTTCCGAGGAATCGATCGCGTCGCAGCGCATGGCGCCGGCGCGGGCGGCATGGAACGACCAGAACCCCTGGCAGCATCCGAGGTCGAGAACGGTTTTGCCTTGGAGCGATCCGGAGTAGCGCGAGACCAGCCTGTCGAAGAAATGTTTTTTGCGAAGAAGATGCCGCCGGGGGTCCGCGCCGGGCCGGCTGGGAACGGTGGCGCCGGACGGTAAGTTGAAGGGATAGTGCCAATACTCGACGTTTTGTAGAACGGCTTCCGCTTCCTGCTTAGTCATGGGGCCGCGAGTAACGCGATTGCATGGGTTGTCCCGCAGGCATTATATTAGCGGAATACGGCCGAACGGAATGTCGGAATGTTGCGAGAAGGACCCATTTTCATTGTCGGCGCTCCGCGCAGCGGCACCACGCTGCTGCGGAACGCATTGAACCGTCATAGCCGGATCGCGATATGCCGCGAAACAGAGTTCCGGCATTACATTTATCAGCGGCGAGCCGCATTTGGCCCGCTCTCGGACCGGCGTAACCGGGAGCGCGTGGTTGGGGAATATCTGGCGCTGGAGCGGATCCGGCGGACGCTGCTCGATCTGGAGGACCTCCGGGAGTGTCTGATGGAGGAGGGCGACAGTTATCCGGCGCTGTTTTCGTCCATGCTGCGGTTCTACATGCGGGCGCATTCGAAACAACGCTGGGGAGAGAAGACGCCGGATCACGCGTTTTTCGCCGATCGGCTGCTGGCATGGTACCCGGGTGCGACGGTGATCCACATGCTGCGGGATCCGCACGACGTGGTGGCGTCGTTAATGGACATGCCGTCGTTTCCAAACAGCGCGCTGGGCAATGCAAATTTGTGGCTAAGCTTCAATCGGGCGGCCCGGCGCGCGAGCCGGGAGCCGGGATACATACAGGTGAGGTATGAGGATTTTGTAGCGCATCCCGAGCAGGAGTTGCGGCGGCTGTGCGATTTTGCCGGCGAATCGTTTTGCGGGCGGATGACCATGCCGCAGCCGGACCCTAGCGCGGACCGGCCATGGTTCCACAGAGCGGAGCGGCCGATTACCAACTCGCGCGTGAAAGTCTGGCGTGAGCGCCTTTCGGGGCGCGATGCGAAGCTGGTGGAATGGTACCTCGGAGGGGAACTGGAAGCGTTCGGTTACGAGCGCGCTACGACGCCGCCGTCGCCCGCGGAGACAGCCGCCGGATTCGCAATGGCCGTCAAAGACGCGGTCAAGAGGCGGGCGGGGGAATATCCGGCGTTGTGGTACCGCTACGCGGCCCGCACCAAGCTGGCGAGAGAGGAAGCGGCGGCAACGCGATATCATGACCGGGTTCTCAGACTCTCCACGCGGGAATGGTGACGCTCACGCAACGCAGCCGGGCGCGCTGCCGCGGATTTCGGTAATCGTCCCGGTGTTCAACGCTGCCGCGTGGATCGAGAAATGCATCTACGGATTGTTGAACCAGAATTACGACGCCAGCCGTTTCGAAATCATCCTGGTGGATAACAATTCGACGGACGGCTCGAAGAGGCTGATTGAACGCCACCAGCGAGTGCGGCTGCTGGAAGAAGGCGTTCAGAGCTCCTACGCCGCGCGAAATCGGGGTGTGCGCGAATCAAGCGGCGAATTGCTGGCATTTACCGATGCCGATTGCGTGCCGGCTCCGGATTGGCTGGGCGCGATCGCCGCGGCGATGCAGAGTGGGCGGACGCAGGCTGTGCTGGGCTCGCGGACGGCTGGTTCCCCCTCGGGAGCGGCGCAGCTGATTGCGGCGTACGAAGACGCGCGAGTGCGGTATATCATCGAAAATCGCCGCCAGCGTTCTTACTTCGCGTTCACTTCCAACATGGCGGTTCGCCGCAGCGCATTCGAGCAGTATGGGCCATTTGAAACTGTCGCGCGCGGGGCCGACACATTGTTCCTGCTACGATTGGCAAACGGCGCGGGGCCGGAGGCCGCGAAATGGGAGTCCCGTATGCGCGTCCAGCATCTGGAGTTCCGAAGCGCCTGGACTTATCTTAAGAAGAGCTTCATTTATGCCCGAGCGCGAAAACGAACGAAACACCTGGGACAATGCGAAAATCTGACGGCCGCGGAATGCCTGCATGTTTTCCGGAACGTGAGTCGCGGATGGAGCCCCAGCGAGATAATGGCTCTGGCGTTTTTGCTCTCCACTGGAAGATTGAGCTGGATGGCGGGATCGCTGCTGTGAGACTCTTGTGATTATTTCGGTGATCATTCCCACGGTGAGCGGTCCCAGGCGGCTGGCGCAACTACTGGCTTCGCTGCGCGAGCAAGTTTTCGACGGCCCCTTCGAGGTGATTGTCATCGACGACGGTATTGACCAGCGCCGCGCGGTGGAGCTGGATGGCCTGTCGTTTCGTACCGGGCAGTGCGAGTGCAGAGTTATTCACGGGGAAGGCAAGGGGCCGGCGCGGGCGAGGAACTTGGGAGTGGAGCAAGCCAGCGGGACTTACCTTCTGTTTCTGGACGATGATGTTAGAGTGGACCGCGGGTACCTGGCGCGGGTGTCTCAGGAGTTGAGTGCGCGGCCGATGCATGCCGTTTCCGGGATGCAAACCGCCATCGATCGAAGAAACTGTTTCTCGCTCGCCGCGGAATGGCTGCTGACGGTGTTCTCCGAGAGCGAAATCATGGCCGGTCCAATGTCCAAATTCGCACCGTCCAACGGTCTGGCGCTGCGGCGCCTGGATTTTCAGAAGTGCGGCGGATTCGACCCCGGATTTCCGCTGGCGGCCGGCGAGGACCGCGAATTCAGCACGCGCTGGATCGCCGCGGGATTTCACATCATCGTGCTGCAGGAAGCGGCCGTGGAACACCATTTTCCGCGGAGCTTCCCGGCGCTGCTAAAGCAGCAGTGGAGATACGGCCGCGGGACTTTTCATTACCAGACGCGCGTCGACCCCAGCCACGCACCGCGAATCCGGCGCATGCCATTTTATTTGCGGATGATCGCGAAACCTTTGCGGCAATACGGATTCCGGAGAGGCGCGCTTGTCGCGGTGCTGTGCGCTCTTTCGCAAGCGGTAATCGCGTGCGGCTATCTGCGGGAGCGGGTCTGGCCATCCGTTGAAAGTCCGCCGAGGCTCAATGACGAACGCGCATAAACGCCCGGCGGTGTCCGTGCTGGTTGAGGGTTACAACGATTCGCTCGATCTTGGATCCGCGCTCGAAACCGTGCGCAGCGTTCGAGAGCAGACCTACAGCCCCGGCCAGATTGAAATTATCCTGACGGGCAGCCAGGAGCAAGCGGCACGTTGGAGAGAGGCGCTGGCGGACGAGCGCGGATTCTTCGCCGTGAAAATAATTGGAGTGGAAGGACATTATTACCGGTTGAAGAATTTAGCCGCGGCAGCGGCCGACGGGGATATCCTGGCTTTCACGGATTCCGACGCGCGTCCCGAAAGAGGCTGGCTGGAGGCGATCGTTCGCGGAATTAACGGCGGGGCGGACGCGGTTGCCGGGCTCACATTGTTCCGGCCGGAGAAGGGCGGCCGATGGCCGAATCTGACGGCCGTAGCGGCGTCCATTTCATGGGGATTTATTGTCAGCCGTCCGGGAGGGCCGCCGCGTGGATTGCTGAGCCACAACCTCGGATTCCGGCGTGCGGCCTTCGAGCAGATTCGCTATCGCGAGGATCTGGGGCGAACCTGCGCAGGTTCGTTTCTTTACGATGAATTGCTACGCCAACGCCTTTCGATCCGGTTCCAGCCAGACCAGCGCGTACAGCACGTCTTCACCTGGGGCTGGTGGTTGAAGCGGCTGCATGTTCGTTTCGGATACGAGGTTTTTCTGCTTCGGCGGCTCAACCCCGCGGCCCGGTATCGATGGACGCGCAAGCTTGGTTTTGTTGAACCGCTGGCGACTATGGCCTGGCACATGCTGCTGGACATCCCGCAATGGTTCCGGTTCTCAAGGCAGCTCGGTTGGCCGTGGCCGCGCCGGGCGGTTTATCTTCCCTGGGTATGTTTGATGTCGCTTGGAGCGCGGTCGGCCGAGGCTTGCGGAATGTATTCGACCATCGCCGATCCGGAGCGGATGCGACGCTTTGCCTTGACGAATTGATTCGGGTTAATTCCAGTAGCTGCGATCGAGGCTACGGTACTGGACTGCTTCCGCCAGATGTTTGGCAGCGACGGATTCCGCGCCGCTGAGATCGGCGATGGTGCGTGCGACTTTGAGAATCCGGTCATGCGCGCGGGCGCTCAGGCCCATGCGGCGGACGGCCATTTCGAGCGTGCGTTCGCCGGCTTCATCGAGAGCGCACAATTTGCGGAGCTGGCGGGAGGGGATGCGGGCGTTGTAGAAACCGCGCTGGTGCTGGATGGCGCGGGCGGCCTGCACCCGATCGCGCATTTCGGCGGAGCCGACGCCGTTATCTTTGCCGCGCAGTTCTTTGTAGGCGACTGCCGGGACCTCAATGTGCATATCGATGCGATCGAGCAGCGGCCCGCTCACTTTGCTTAAGTAACGCTGGATAATGGCGCCGGTGCAGCGGCACTCGCGCGTGGGGTCGGAAAAGTAGCCGCAGGGGCATGGATTCATAGCGCCGATCAAAATAAAATCCGACGGGAACGAGAGCGTCATGTTGGTTCTGGCCAGCGTGACGGAAGATTCCTCCAGCGGCTGCCGCAGCATCTCCAGAACATTGCGGGGAAACTCCGGCAGCTCATCCAGAAACAGCACGCCGTTGTGCGCCAGGCTTACCTCGCCGGGCCGCGGAGTGCCTGAGCCGCCACCGATCAATCCGGCATCGGAGACGGTGTGATGGGGCGAGCGGAAGGGCCGCTGCGCCAGCAAGCCCACGCCGCGCGGAAGCAGGCCGGCGACGCTGTGCACCTGGGTGGTCTGTATGGCTTCCTGAAACGTGAGCGGCGGAAGGATGCCGGCGAATCGTTTGGCGAGCATGGTTTTGCCGGACCCGGGAGGCCCGATCATTAGAATATTGTGGCCCCCGGCGGCGGCCACCTCGAGGGCCCGCTTGGCGGTAGTCTGCCCGCGCACTTCCGAAAAATCCGGAAAGGATTGATCAAGCGGGACCGGCGTTGCGGCGGCGGACGAAGCCGGCTGAAACCGGTCCGGCTGATTCAGACAGGCCACTACTTCCGAAAGATGCCGCAGCCCGAACACCCGCACGCCTTCGGTGACCGCAGCCTCGGCGGCATTGTCGGCGGGAACCAGAAGATTGGGGATGCCGCGGCGGCGCGCGCACACGGCCATGGAGAGCACGCCACGCACCGGCCGCAGTGTGCCGTCAAGCGAAAGCTCGCCCACCAGCAGATGGTCATCGGTGTGGCCGATGGTGCCCATTGCGCCCAGGATTCCCAGCGCCATGGGCAGATCGAAACCCGCGCCTTCCTTGCGGATATTGGCGGGCGCGAGATTGATGGTCACCGATTTGTTGGGATAGCCGAAGCCGGAGTTGATCAGCGCCGATTTGATCCGTTCGCGGCTTTCTCGCACCGCTGTGTCCGGCATGCCGACGGTGACGAAATCGCGCGCGCTGCCGCCCGAATACATATCCACTTCAACGTCGATCAGATGCGCTTCGATGCCGAAGACAGCCGCACTTCTGGTACGGAACAGGGCCATGTTCAAAGAGGTAGTGGGACCAGGGCGGAATTGCTCTCCACCTTCCCGGCATTTGAGAATAGAAACAATATGGATGTCCATCTGGTGGACGGAACCTATGAGCTGTTCCGCCACTTCTTTGCGGTTCCGTCGTCCCTGGACGCGAACGGCAAGGAAGTGGGCGCCGTTCGCGGGGTTCTGATGTCGGTTCTGGGACTGCTGGAGGGAGGGGCCACTCACGTCGGCGTAGCCACCGACCACGTAGTGGAATCGTTTCGGAACGATCTTTATTCCGGATACAAAACCAGCGAGGGCGTGCCGGAGCCGTTGCTGGCGCAATTCCCGATTCTGGAAGATGCGCTGGAATCGATGGGCGTGCGGGTGTGGCCGATGATCGAATATGAGGCCGACGATGCGCTGGCTTCGGCCGCGGTGAAGGCCGCTCTGGACGATCGGGTGCGGCAGGTGATTATCTGCACGCCGGACAAAGATCTGGCGCAATGCGTGGCGGGCACGCGGGTGGTTCAATTAGACCGGATGCGTGGGATTTTGCGCGATGAAGCGGGGGTGGTCACGAAGTTTGGAGTGAAGCCGGAATCGATACCCGACTATCTGGCGGTGGTGGGCGACAGCGCAGATGGCTTTCCGGGCCTCGCGGGCTGGGGTCCGAAAGCCGCGGCGCTGACTTTCTCCGAATATCCGCACTTCGAAGATATTCCCAAGGACTGGCGCAAGTGGCCTGCTTCCTTACGCGGAGCGCAACGGCTCTCCGGCGTGCTGTTCGAGCAGTGGAACGATGCGCTGTTATATCGAACTCTCGCCACGCTGAAGCTGGATGTACCGGTATTTGAAACCGTAGATGAACTTCGCTGGAAGGGGCCGCGGCCGGAGTTTGAGCGCTATAGCAAGCAGATTAAAACTCCCGGGCTGTATGGGCGGGCGATGGCTGCGGCTCAGAAGCCCCCTTGCTAACGCGCGGGGCTACAGTTCGGGCGATTCATGCGCAACGGGGTGTCCGGGTTGTAGCCCCGTGCGTCAGCAAGGGGACCTGATTACTCTACCGAAAATTTCTCGCGCGTTTCATAACTCTGGCCGCCGAGATTATCTTTCACGGTCAGCACGATGGTGTACTCGCCCAAGGTCTGATCCTTCGGAAAATTTAGATTGAGCACGCCCGGCTGATAGCGCTGCGGATAAAAAGGCTGGTCCTTTTGCGCGGCCGCGTGAGGCGCGGCATAAGCTACGGTACCGTCCGAGCGCAGCACGGTGAGACCGTATTCAATATCGAACTGATTCTTATCGCCCATCTTGTAACCGGTCATGATGAAACGCGCCCACAGCGAATCACCGGGACGATACGCGGCAACATGCAACGGTTTGGTATCGTCCTCGCTGCGCAGAAATCGGAAGTCGCGCACCACCAAGGTATCGCTTGGGGCGACATCTCTTCCGCGCACCTCAAAAGTGGCTTGGGCTTCCACCGTACGTTGGTCGCGTTCGTCACGAACCTTCACCAGCACCTGGTATTCGCCCGAATCCGCCAATGGCGGGATCACGATCGTATCCCGAAGCTTGGGCCTCCAATTTTTATCTTCCGGCGCGAGCGTGGCGGCGATTTTGTTGCTGGAGGCGGGTTGCAGCAGATTGCCGCGCGAATCCTTCGCTTGAATTTGATAGGTCAGAGAAATCTCGTCTTTCTCCGACTTGCTGTAGCCTTCCACCAGGCAACTGAAGAACACGGATTCACCGGCCATGAACTCGTAGGCGGACGCCATCGCAGGTCCATCTTCAGATTGCGCCAAGGCCAGACGGACGATCGCGAGCTTTTTCTCAGCCGGCGCAGCGGATGACAGCGCCGCCGATGTCAGCACAGCCATCAACCACAGAATGGGCAGCAGTGGTTTCATGAAACTTCATTTTCTATTCTAATCGTTGACTTTGGCGCAAGGATTGAAGCACAGTGGAACGAGTGCCGATGGTCATTATCCTGTTGCTGCTGGTCCAGGCCACGCATCCACTTACCGGGCGCCAGATTGCGCCGGTAATGGGCGCGTCCGGGGCGGCCTGGCTGGATCGTCCTGAAAGAGCCAGTGAGGAAAAACCCGATCTGGCGCTGGATCTGCTGGAACTTCGCGCCGGCATGGTGGTGGCTGACGTAGGCGCAGGAACGGGTTTTATGTCGCTGCGCATGGCGCGGCGCGTGGGACCCACGGGCAAAGTGTACGCGAATGACCTGCAGCCGGAGATGATCCAGAAATTGCGCGCTAACAGCCAGCGCGAAAAACTTTCGAATGTGGAGACCGTGCAAGGCACGGAAGCGGATCCGAAATTGCCGCCGAACACCATGGACCTGGTGCTGTTGGTGGATGTCTACCATGAGTTTTCGGAACCCGAAGCCATGCTGGATAAAATTCGCGAGTCGCTGAAGCCGGACGGACGGCTGGTTCTGCTGGAATATCGTAAAGAGGATCCGAAGATCCCTATTCGCTTCGAGCACAAGATGAGCGTTGCCGAAGTGAAGACCGAAGTGGAAGCCGAAGGCTACAAGCTGGATCAGGTGATTGAAAAACTGCCGCGCCAGCACATCATCATCTTCCGGAAAGCGGCCAAAGGCCCGTAGTGGATAACGGCATTCTCTCGGGAATCCGCGTGGTGGATTGCGGAACCTACATCGCGGGTCCCGCCGCGGCTGTGGTTATGTCCGACTTCGGCGCTGAGGTGATCAAGATTGAGCGGCCGCCTTATGGCGATCCTTACCGTTATCTTTCGCTGGTGCCGGGCATGCCCATTTCCCCGCTGCCCTATTGCTGGATACTGGATGGCCGCAACAAAAAAAGCGTCGCGCTGGATCTTAATCACGACGCTGCGCGCGAGGCGCTGCTAGCCATCGTCCGCGGCGCTGACGTGTTCATCACCAATTATCAGGGACCGCTGGTCCGGAAATTTCGCGTAGCTTTCGAGGATCTGGCACCGCACAATCCGCGCTTGATCTACGCGCATCTTACCGGCTACGGCGAGACCGGGGACGATTGCGATCGGCAGGGTTACGACATGACGGCCTATTGGGCACGATCCGGCTTGATGGAGACCATGCACAACGCCGATGCGGAGCCGGCGCAATCTCCCGCTGGTTTCGGCGATCATCCCACCTCCATGGCTTTGTTCGGCGGCATCATGCTGGGACTATACCGGCGCCAGATCACGGGCCAGGGAATGAGCCTGACCACGTCGCTGATGGCGAATGGCGCGTGGGCCCACGCTTGTGGAATTCAGGCGGCGCTGGTGGGCGCGGAGTTCCTGCCGAAGTCCACGCGCTCCACCACGGTGAACCCGATCGTGAATCATTACGTCACGCGCGATGGCCAGCGTTTCATTACCTGTTGCCTGGATCCGAAAAAAGACTGGCCGAACCTGTGCCGCGCGCTGGATCATGCGGAGTTGATCGATGATCCGCGTTTCCGGACGCCCGAGGTTCGCCGCGCCAACGGTCCGGAACTGGTGGCGATTATCGATGCGTCCGTGGCCTTGAAAGACATGGCGGAATGGAAAGAAATTCTGCGCCGCAACGATGTGGTCTGGGGGCCGGTGCCGGGAACCCAGCAAGCCGCGCGGGATCCACAAATGGAAGCGAACGGAGTCTTCGCCGAAATCGAGCCGGGCTTGCGAACGGTATCGAATCCGCTGACTATAGCGGGCGTGGAAAAAGTCAAGCCGCGGATGGCGCCTAAGGTTGGCGAACACACTACCGAAGTTTTATTGAGCGCGGGCCTTACCAAAGAAACAATTCAGGAGATGTGCGCAAGCGGCGCAGCCCTGGACGGCGCAGTGTGAAATCCTACTTGCCGATGTAAACTTTCGCCGGCCCCACCAGCGACACCCCGGGAACTTCTGTCTTAAGTTTCAGGCGCGACTCCCCGGGCTTGCCCTGAGCCAGAAAAGTAAGTACGTGCTGGCTGTTGAAATGCTGGCTCAGCTCTTTCAGATAGGGATCGAACGATACCGGATTGGAATTGCCCAGCCAAAAGAATTCGCCACCGGTTGCTTCGGCCAAATGTGAAAGGTAGTTCTGGCCCCAGTTGATCTGCCAATAGCTGTGGCCGAAGTGGCCGGCGCTGTTGAAATAGATGGAATTCACAACCACGCCGGCACGCTGCGCCACGGCGATGGCGCGATCGAGATATGGATTTATAGGACCCGGACCATTGTCGGGATCGATGCCGCTAGACACCATCACAACTTCCCGGGCGTGCTCATCGGCGGGCCATTTCTGAATCAGGTCTATCAGCGCCAGATACGGGCTGGCGGAGGCGCCGGCCTCACCGAGAGGCAGCCGGATCACTTTGGCCGCAGCAGCGTGGTCCGCCGTGGGTTTCTGCAAGGCCAGCACGGTTCCGTTTCGCAAATAGCCGATGCCGACCTCGGTGGTGGCAGGCTGCTCCAGCACGAATTTGCGGAGATCCCCGAGTTGATTTCCGAGCGCCGTATCCGCGCCGTCATCGATGAGCAGCCAGAGTTCCAGGCCGATGCGGTTATTCTGGATTGGTTCCCAATTGGTAACCCGCATCCGCTGGTTGTCCAAGTAGGCCATAACGTCGTCTTTAGTGAGGTTGGGAGGAGCGGCGCCTTTGGACGCCTCCACCGTTACAACCACGCGCACGGGCTGATCCTGCGCCCGCGCCGCGATACTGAAAAAACAAACTGCCAGGAAAGCGGGCAGAGTTCGTATAGTGAGCATGCGAATGCCCTCCTTTATTTGGACGCACGGCGTCGTCCTGACGATTCGCCAATCGTTCGAGGGAGAGCAGCAACTTTTGGCGCATTTACCGGCAGGCGGAAGCGAGGTACTTGCAAAATTCTAATAACCAACCGCTCCCTGATTCGCTACAGCCGGAATCAAAAAGCAGCGGCTCCTCAGGAGCTGTGAAAAAAATCGGGAACCACGCGGGGGTTGGCAGACGGAAACGTCTGCCCCACATTGACGCACAAGGATTTGACGATTAAGTGGCGCAGGCGCTTTCGCCTGCGAACCGATTTTTTCACGGCTTCTCACGGTCGCGAGCCGCGAGCGCCTGGGACCATCCGCCAGATTCGTGTAAACTGGGGCGAGCCGAATATGCACTCCAAGGGCTTCCGGGTAAAACTGATTGCCCTCGCTTTTATCGCGATCGCATTCCCGTTCATCGTAAACGAATGGTTTGGGGCTTCTTTTCACAAAAGTAATTTCTGGCTTCTACGAATATTAAGTCCGGAGTACTGGTATCGGGCCTACGCGCCAGGACAACCTGAAGACCAAATCAATGAGATCCGGATTATCGCCATTGCGAGGGGCGATGCGCCGGGCGCCGTGCTCGGGGAAAATCGGTGCACGCACCGGACCTTCATGGGCGAGTTGCTCGAACAGCTGGCACTCGTTCAGCCAACTTTGGTTGTAGTCGACAAATGGTATAACCAGATTCCGCAGGGCGTTTGTGCGCCGGGAACCGATGGCACGCCGAGGCTTAAGGAAGCCATCCGGAAGCTTACTGCCGCCAAGACCAACGTTGTTATTGCGGTGGCATCGTACAACCATGACGAGCAGGAGCAGTTTTGTCCTCACGACACACCGGCTCTGCAACCTTATGAATTAGTGCTTGCCGATTACGAACCGCTGCTTGATTTCGGCCCGCTAGACGCCCGGAACACGGACCCGGAAGAACATGTTCGCTGGGGGCTGGCACGTATAAATGCCGACCTCAGAAAGATCCCCCTGGGATGGATGGCATACCAAAAGTGCGGACAGATCACCACCGGGCAAGCCTCCATGGTGCTGACCCTTCCAACCGCGGCGGCAATGCTGGTAAAGAAAACAATTATGCGGACCCACAATCTCGCCAATCTGGAAGAAGGCCTGAACCATCCCTACACCAAACTGATTCCGCAGTCCGATGGACATGGCTTCACAGTGGTCCCGGCCATCCAACTGGTCTGTAAGAACGGGAGCAGTACGACGGACTTGAACCATTGCGCGAGCGTCACAGCTGACGATGATGTTTTGAAATCCTTGCGCGGGAAAAAGATTATCATCGGCGAGACAACCAGGGAGGACTCCTTCATGACGGATGAGGGCCCCATCACAGGCCCGGCCCTGCAGGCAAGCTACCTGGCGTCCCTGCTTTCGACGAACAGCATCTTGAAGCCGCTGCCGCTCGCGATCAATTGGACCATAAGTTTAGCTTGGCTTTTTGCGGTATTTTCGATTTTCTACTGGGGGCTACCCAGATTTCCGGAAGTGGCAGCCATCGCGGGCGCGGTACTCACATTTGGGCTGGGATGGTTCTTCAACGCGGTGATCAGCCCGTACTTCAGCGTCTTCGCTGATCTTTTGCCGCCCACCATTCTGGAGATAATAGGTCTATACTTGGGTCGAAGAATCGAAATACTGCTGGAACAGCACAAGGAATCGAAGAGAGTGGTACGAAAGGTAAGTCTATGAAAGTCACGTCTGCCGCGAGGAGCATCGCGTTTCATCTCGCGCTTGGCGCTGGTGTTTTTCTGGCCAGCGGCGGGGTTGGCTGGGGCGGTCAAAGTCAGCAGCAAAAAGATCAGGCGGGCGCGCAGGCCGGCAGTTCCGGCAAGGCCGGTGAACAGATGGGATCGGAAGGAACCACCGAATCGCCTCTCCGGAAATGTGATTCCGACTCCACCAAGAACGAGACAAAGAAGAAAGCCGTTACCAAGAAAAAGGCTAAGAAGCCGGCCGCCACTACCAAGGCCAAATAGGGCCCGTTCCCCTTGCTAACGCGCGGGGCTACCAAGGGCGCCGCCGCCGATAATTGTTGCCAGCCGACGAATTGTAGCCCCGCGCGTCAGCTGCCGCTGGCAAAACGCCGGAAGAAGCTATCGGGCTTCCACTGCGGACGCTCGGACGCATTGGCCACGCGCTCCGCCAGTGTCAGGAGAATCTGATTAAACTCGGCGGCAGCGGTCTTGTCCACCGGCTGATTCAAATCGTCGGAAGGCGCATGGTAACGGTTCTTCAGCCATTCCTTATGCAGCTTCTCCTCGGGTGAACCCGGCAGATATCCAAACTTGAAGGCCAGCGCCGGGATACCCTTCTTGATGAAGCTGTATTGATCGCTGCGGATGAAAAGATTGCGCTGCGGCTCCTTATCGGCCTGCACTTCCACGCCCGCGTCCTTGGCCACGGCGCGAATATCGTCGCCAAGAGTTGATTCCGCCAGCCCCTGCACTTCTATGATGTGCAAGGCATGCAGGGGCAGGAACATATCCAGATTGATGTCGGCGACAATGTTCTTTTCGTTCACGGTTGGATGCCCGTTGAAGTAGCGCGACCCTTGCAATCCCTTCTCTTCGCCGGTCACAGCGAGAAAAACCACGGAGCGGCGCAGCTTGGCATGCGACTCATGCAGCAAGCGCGCGATTTCAAGAATCGATGCGATGCCGGAAGCATCGTCCATGGCGCCGTTATAAATGGAATCGCCGTTGATGGCCGGGCCCACGCCGACGTGATCCAGATGCGCGGTGAGGAAAACGTACGCGTTTTTCAACTTCGGATCGGTGCCCGGCATGAGGCCGGCAACGTTTTGCGATTCCACTGCCGATTTTTTCAGATGGACGCGCGCGCGAATGGCCACAGCCAGCGGGAATTTGGGCAAAGGCTGGTCGCTATCCGCGTCCCTGAGAATTTCTGCGATGGTGTGGCCGGTGCCTTGGAAGAATTTGTCCGCGTGATCTGGATTGATCACCACAGCCAGGCGCAAGCCGGTGGTCTCCTGCATGGCCGGATCGGCCAGGCTCATGGACGGCATTAGCCGCGCCAGAGTGGCGCGAGGCCAGGGAACGTCCATCGATTTTGGATTCGGGATGCTGGCGATCCCAATTGCTCCCGCAGCCTTCAAGTATTTCCAGCGCTCGGCGCCCGATTGATAATGCGATTTGAGAGGGCCGGGAATTGACTTGGGGCCGCCGGCAAGGTAGACCACGATTTTGCCTTTGACATCCAGGCCGGCCAGTTCGTCGTAATTTTTTTCGGGAACCCCGAACGCGTAGCCGGCGAAAACAGCCGGAGCGTCGGTGGATTCCTGAATGTCGCCGCGCAGGCTGAAATTGGCGTCGTCGCCAAGCACCAGCGGCTCCGTCTTTCCGTCGCGAACGAGTGCCAGGCTTGATTGCGCTTCCACGATCTGCTTAACTTCGAACTTAACGGGCTGAAAATAACCGGATGTCCCGGCCGGTTTCAGACCGTAGCGTTCCATTTCGCCGGCCACGTAACGCGCGGCTTTCAGGTGGCCCTCGCTACCGGTGTTGCGGCCCTGCAGGTCGTCCGAGGCCAGGAATTCAATGTGCGCCCACCAGCGCTTGCCTTCATCGGTGAAATCGGTAGCGGTGGCCAGCAGGCAGAAGGCGGCAAGCAGCAGACCGCGGGTTGCACTGTTGTTCATTTGGTAAGAGCCTTTTGCGCTTTAAATTCGGCGCGGCGAGTGCGCATTTGCGCCGCGTGATTCTCGGCGTGTTCGGCGATGATTTGCAGCAGGAACTTGAGGGACATCGGCCCGCGTTCGCTGTGCAGGCCCTCACGCTCGAAGGCCTGCGGAGGCAGATCCTTCAGCAGCTCGTAGTTCTCGCCACGAATGCGGCGAAATGTTTCCAGCGCCTGCGACGTTTTACGCCGGGTGTAATCCAAATTGACAGCCCAGGCGTTTTGGTCGTAGGCTTCGATGCGCGGATGGTCTTCCGCGATGATCCGGCGCAACCTCATGCCGGCAACCATTTCGGAATCGGCGAGATGCGCGACAATCTGGCGGATGCTCCATTTGCCCGGCTCGGGCACGTAGTCGAGCTCGGAGCCTGCGGCTCCAGTGATGGAGACCGCAACCATTTCCGCGCCGCGGCGGAGACGCTCCAGCAGTTCGGGGACTTCACTCATAATTGAACCTGTCGAGTAAACATTATAATCTTTGGGAGTCATCCGAATGAGTGAAGACACGAAAGCGCAGCAATTCCGCTGTCCTGGGTGCGCGGCGGATATGGAGTTCGATCCGTCGAGCGGGCTGATGAAGTGCCCGTTCTGCGGTCAAACCTTGGCCGTGCCCGCAGCCCCGACCGGCGTTACCGCGCCGCATTCGCTGGAAGAATTTTTGGCGAAGACGGATGACTCGCATCTGCGCCCGCTGTCTGTTCAGGCGCTCGAAGTGAGCTGCGAAGGGTGCGGCAGCCGTATCGCTTTTCAGCCGCCGGAAGTGGCTGGAACCTGTCCGTTCTGCGGAGCCGCCATCGTTGCTCAGCCGAAAGCTGCCGACCCGATGATTGCCCCCGACGGACTGCTGCCCGCCAAAGTTCCCAAGAACAACGCTCAGGAACAGGTACGCAAATGGCTGGAGACGCGCTGGTTTGCTCCGAACGCGCTGAAGCAGATGGCGCGCCAGGAAGCGATTTCAGGCGTCTATCTACCTTTTTGGGATTACGCGGCGAATACCAGCAGCCAGTATCGCGGCGAACGCGGCGTTCATTATTGGGAGAACGAAGTGTACACGGAATCCGACGACCAGGGCCGTCCGGTGCAGCGGACTCGCCAGGTGCAAAGAACGCGCTGGACTCCAGTGGCCGGTGAAGTATCGCGGCGCTTCGACAACGTTCTGGTGGTAGCCACGCGGTCCATTTCAGAACCGAGATTGGATGCGCTGGAGCCGTGGGATCTTGAATCCCTGTGCGCCTACGAGCCGGCCTACCTATCCGGTTTCAAGGCGCAACGTTACCAGGTGGAGCTTCCGGCCGGTTTCGACCGCGCCAAAAGCGTGATGCAAAACACCATCGAACGGGACGCCGCGCGCGACATCGGCGGTGACGAGCAGCGCGTCGACAACATCGACACCGAATATTCGAACACTACATTTCGACATTTGCTGTTGCCGGTATGGATCGGAGCGTATCGATTTCAATCCAAAGTTTTCCAGGTGGTGGTCAATGCCCGGACGGGCGAGGTGCAGGGCGAGCGGCCGTACAGCGCCTGGAAGATCGCGGCACTGGTGGGAGCGATATTGTTGGTGCTGGCGATCCTGCTGCTGCTGCGCTCGCGGAGTTAGTAATAGTCCGCGCAGCTCATGTAGTAACCGCACTTGTTGCAGACCAGTTTGCACTTCAGCTCGGTGAGCCGCGTGCTGCAGACCGGGCAATAGAGCATCGGCTCATTCTCGCTTGCTGCCTGCTGCCGTTTGTCTTCCCGTTGATCCATATTGCCGCAACCTATTGCCGCAACCATTATGGCCGCATCCATTATCGGATAGTGGCGCGCCTGCTGTCCGTTATAATGAGCCTAGCCTATGAAGTACAAGCCCGCTCTTCTCTTTTTCGGCCTCGTTGTGTTCTGCGCGGCCCAGCGGAAGGATTTCGAACCGCCCGCCATGCGGCCGGCGCGCGGAACCAAAGGCGCGGTGGCGTGCGGCAGCGAATATGCCGCCGAAGCCGGAATGCGCATCTATTTCCATGGAGGCAACGCGGTGGATGCGGGTGTCGCCACCATGTTCGCGGCATCAGTTTCGGAGTTTTCCCATTTCGGCATGGGTGGCGAGGCGCCGATTCTCATCCGCACCAAGGCCGGCAAAGTGTTTGCCATCGCGGGAGTGGGCACCATGCCAAAAATGGCAACAGCGGAATTTTTCCGCGACCGTAGGCCGAAGCCTGGCGAAATCCTGACCATGGATCCGGGCGGATTGAAGGGCATTATTCCGGTGGCCGGCATCATGCCGGCGCTGGTGCCGAGCATGGTGGAGTCCGGTTTGGTTGCCCTGCGAGATTTCGGCAGCAAATCGTTTTCCGAAGAGATTCAGCCGGCCATAGAGCTGGCCGACGGCCTGGCAATAGACGAAATGCGCGCGGGATCCATCGCGCGCTCCCGCCGGTTCTTCGATTTGTGGCCGGATTCCAGGAATACATTCCTGCCGAACGGGCAGGTACCCATGCCCGGCGAGATTTTCCGCCAGCCCAACCTGGCCAGGACGCTGCGGGCCATGGCTGCCGCGGAGAAGAAAGCTCTTGCCGGCGGGGCCAGCAGAGTGGCGGCCATCGACGCCGTCCGCGATTTCTTTTATCGCGGCGATATCGCGCACCGCATCGACGCTTTCATGCGCGCCAATGACGGCCTGTTGCGATATGAAGACATGGCGGCATTCAGGCTGGAACCGGAAGAGCCGGTTTCCACCGACTATCACGGGTACAAGGTTTATAAGCCCGGATTCTGGAGCCAGGGCCCCACCATGATCGAAGCGCTGAATATTCTGGAAGGCTACGATCTGCGGTCGCTGGGGATGAATTCGGCCGAGTACATTCACAAACTGGTGGAAGCGCTCAAGCTGGCGTATGCCGACCGCGACACCTACTACGGCGATCCGAAATTCAGCCACATTCCCACTGAGGTGCTGCTGTCCAAGGCCTACGCGGCGGAGCGCCGCAAACAGATTGGCCACCACGCGTCGATGGATTTCGTGCCGGGCACTATCAACGGAAAGCAGGGCCGGCATCCCACGGAGATGGACATCGCCCGCACCAAGATCGATGACGAACTAATGGCCAGCGACACCACCTGCGTGGACGCCATCGATAAAGACGGCATGGTGTTTTCGGCCACTCCGTCCGGATCGTGGCTGCCGTCGGTAATCGCTGGCGACACCGGCATACCGCTCACTGAGCGCGCGCAGCAATTCATTCTGGTGGAAGGCTCTCCGAACGAGCTGGCCGGCGGCAAGCGCCCCCGCGTAACGCTCAGCCCGACCATCGTCACCGAAGACGGCAAGCCGCTACTGGCGCTCTCCACGCCGGGCGGAGACAATCAGGAGCAAAGCCTCATTCAGGTATTTTTCAATTTGGTGGAATTCGGCATGAACGCGCAAGCGGCTATCGAGGCTCCTCGTTTCCAGACGCGCCATCTGGTATCCAGCTTTGACAATCACGCCTGGAATCGCGGCGATTTGCTGCTGGACGAGCGCATTCCTGAATCGACGGGCGCCGAACTTGCGGCGCGCGGGCATAAGGTAGGCACGCGATCGCGTTGGTCCAGCGGCGCTGCGCCGGTAATGGTTCACATCATGCCGGATGGAGTGATTGAGGCCGGCGCGGATCCCTATGGTTATCGCGTGGCCCATGCGTATTAGAACGTGATTGGGGAAACGCTTCCGCTTTTCGATGAGCTTCCCGAATATGAACGCACGCCGCTGGGATTGAAGCTGGCTGCGCTGGCTTCGAAAGGCGTCTTCATAGGAACCAGTTCCTGGAAATATCTGGGCTGGCTCGGCCAGGTTTATACCGAGAGCCGCTACATATCGCGCGGCCGGTTCTCCGAGAAGCGCTTTCAAGCGGAATGCCTGGCCGAGTATGCCGCGACGTTCCCGGTGGTTTGCGGCGACTTTTCGTTTTATCAGTTCCCTTCCGAGCAGTACTGGGAGCGCCTGTTCCGATCCGCGCCGGCATCTTTGCGCTATGCGTTCAAAGTGCCGGAAGAGATCACCGTAAAGATGTTTCCCATCCATCCGCGCTACGGAGCGCGCGCGGGCGAAAGCAATCCGGCGTTTTTGGATGCCCTGCTGCTCCGCAACTCGTTTCTCGATTTGTTGGAACCATACTGGCAGCAGATCGCCGTACTGATTTTCGAGTTTGGAACTTTCGGCAAACAGACCTTTCGCGATGCGGGAGATTTCCTGGCCCAATTGGATCCGTTCCTGGGCGCTCTGCCGCAGGCTTTTCGTTATGGCGTGGAGATCCGCAATCAGGAATTCCTGACCAACGAATATTTCGAATGCTTGCGCCTTCACCGCGTGGCGCACGTATTCAACGCCTGGACGCGCATGCCCGATCTCAGCGAGCAGATGCGGCTGCCGGAAGTTTACACGGCCGATTTCACGGTGGCGCGGGCGCTGCTGCGCAAGGGGCGCCCGTATGAGGCGGCGGTGGCGAAATTCTCACCTTACCAGCGGGTGCAGGATCCGAATCCGGAAGCGCGGCAGTCGCTGCGAAATCTGATCTCTCGCGCGCGCGAACGGAACGAGCCATCGTACATCTTCGTGAACAACCGGCTGGAAGGCAACGCTCCGCAGACGATTGAAGCGATTGTCGATTAAAGCGCTATACTGTCCCTACGGCGATCTGAATGCGTCTGCGTTTCTGGGGTACTCGAGGATCGATAGCGGCGCCTGGCCCCGGCACCAATCACTTCGGCGGCAACACATCCTGCATCGAGCTGGTTACCGACAGCGGTAATCGCCTGGTGCTGGATTGCGGCACAGGTGCGCGATTACTGGGCAATCAAATGATCGCGGACGCGAAGGGGCCAATTTCAGCAGCCATAATGCTGACGCACACGCATTGGGACCATATTCAAGGTTTCCCCTTTTTCGCGCCACTGTTCACGCCGGGCAATCATTTCGACGTTTACGGCCCGGAAAAATGTCATCTCTCGCTGCATGACGTACTCTCGGGACAGATGGAGCATCATTATTTTCCGGTGGAACTGGATCAGCTCGCGGCGCGAATCACCTATAAGGATCTGACCGAGGGAATCCATCAGATTTGTGGGATGAAGGTGACGGCGCAGCCGATGAACCATCCGTCGCCCACACTGGGATACCGCTTCGAGGCCAACGGCGCGGCGGTTCTTTACCTGAGCGATCATGAACCATTTTCGGAAGGGTTGTGGCGCAAGGGCGCCGAGCCCGGCCGGCTGGAGTCCATTCTGGATCCGGGCGACCGGCGCCACGCCGAGTGCATGAAGGACGCGGCCGTATTGATTCACGAGGCGCAGTACACGCCGGAAGAGTATTCCGCCAAGAAAAATTGGGGCCACAGCACGTACAGCTACGTGGTGGAGTTGGCTGCCGCGGCCGGAGTGCGCCGGCTATTTCTCACGCATCACGATCCGTCGCACGACGACGCTTTTGTGGCCAACATCGAGCAGCGGGCGCGCCAGCTGGCCGAGCGGCTGGGAACCAGCATGGAAGTTTCGTGCGCGTATGAAGGCTGCGCGATCGACGTTGGATAAATCTGCTACGCGGTTAAACTGAAGACCAATTCTTCCATCACTACTCGATCGTCAGGACGGGCGTCGCGGAGCGCCCGGTCCGCGCTCGAAACCTTTTCTATGGCGCGGGGCAAGCGCGCGGCGGAAAATGCGGTCACGGTTTGATAAATCTGCTCGGCGCGGTCGCGCCAGATGCGAATGCCCAGCCGCGTGAAATGCGACTGGATTTGTTGGGCGGTGCGCAACCCGGCCTCATGCGCCACCATAGCCAGACGGAATTGCGTAGCCAGAAAGGTGAGCGCCAGCGGCAGATATTCACCCTCCCGGAGCAGCGTGTCGAGATGGTTGAGCGATTTCTTGCGGTCGCCCCGGCCGAGCGCGGCTACCAGCGCGAAAATGGTGGTGGCTTGCGCGTTCGGAACCAGCTGCAGAATATCGTCGGCGGTTACTTTGCGATTCGCGCCCACATAGAGACGCAGCTTTTCAATCTCATTGACAATGCGGCTGGCGTCGGAGGCGAGTGAATCCACCAGCAGGCCGAGCTCGGAAAGTCCCAATTGTAAACCGGCGTCCGCGGCCAGATTCTGCGCCAGCTGGCGCGCTGATTCCACGCTGTAGGGGCGGAACTCGACCACCTCGGGAATGCCGGAGAAGAATTTTTGGACGCGCTCCATTTTGGCGCGCTCTTCGCCCTCGAAATCGTAACGGCTGGATACGAATACCAGGACTGTGCCCGGAGTTGGATTGCGAACATATTCGGCGAGATCCGCCGACGCGGCGCTGTCTTCCGCGCTGGCGGATCGGCCGCGGGGCAGCGCGGCTTCGGCGCCAGCAACCCAGATCACCCGTTGGGGCGCGAAGAGCGAGAGGGAGCGGGCGTCATCCAGGATGGCGGCGAGCGTGGTGGTTTCCATATCGTGCCGCGATAAACCATTGTCGCGATCTCCGGGAGCCAGCACTTTCTCCACCAGTGCCCGGCGGCACGCGCCAAGCTGATACAACTCCGGCCCAATGAATAACAGGACCGGCGCGGGCGGGGCTTTGCGTAGACGCGCGAGGAATTGGTCCGGGCTCAAAAATTCTCCAGAATTGAACTTACCAAGTCACGCGCCACATCCTGCGCCAGGCGGTCCAGCGAGGCGTCGCTTTCCTCAAAATAAGTGTTGGCGTTGATGCTGAGCTCATAGCGCTGGTGCGCTTCGTAGTTCGGACGGGAATAAATCACTTTGCCGGTGGCCCGTTCGGTGAGGGTGACTTGCAGGGTGACGTTCACCTGCAGACCGCTGGCGCGGCCGGTGGTCTGATCGATGATGGTGGGATACGCGATGTAGTTGACGACGGCGCCGGTTAAAACAGCGTCGGCCTGGTTCTGGTCGTTGACAATTTGGTAGCGGGTGCGGGCGCGGAATTCGCGCGAGATGGCCTGCGGAAGATGGTCGGTGAGCTTGTAGCGGGTGGTGATGTTGCCGAACGGGGGGATGGCGATGGTGTGGACGTTCTTGGGGACCAGGTCGGCTTTGCCGGCTATATGGTAGCCGCACGAAGTTAAAGCGAGAGCCAAGAACATTAGCCGCGGATGAACGCGGATGAACGCGGATGAAGAAGAATTAGATCCGCGTTTATCTGCGTTTATTTGCGGCCTACTTAAGAGCTTCACGTACCACCTCCACTACGTTTTCGGCGGCGATTCGCAGGTTGTCTGCTACGATCCAGAACCAAAAGGCGCGGGGGTGATTGCGATCGGCGGAGATGGCTCCTACTGTGATTCCACGTTGGCCGGCTACGCCGACGTTGGAGGGCGGCTCATGGCCGGAAACGCGGAGGTCGATGTCGTTGGATGCCAGGGCGTCCATGATGGCATCGATGCCGGGATTCTGGTCGAATTCCGCCCAGACCGAAATGCTGTAGCCGTGAAATACCGGAGCATGCATGACGCGAAGAGATGGCATGGGGACGTTTCCATCGGTGGCCAGCAGGCTGGCCAGGTGGCGATCGATTTTGAGTTCGATTTCGGCCAGCTTGTGAGGCGAGTCAGAGCCGTATTCGGGCAGGAGATTGAAGGCAGCCTGGACGTCATACACTTCTTTGGGCAGCGGCTTGAACGACAAGAGAGCTACGGTCTGTTTTTGCAATTCCTCAATGCCGGACTTGCCACGCTCACTGGCGGGCTCGAAAATTTCGACCACGGAACGGCGAATCACGCCGGCTTTGCGCAGGTGAGCCAGAAACAGAGCGATGGCAATGGCCGCGGGATGGGCAATGACCTGGATGGCCGCGGCGGCCTCCGTTCCCGGCGACTCAGCCATGGGCGCGCGGAGCCTGGTTCCGGGATGATCCTCCAATCCGCCGTTGACATCGATTACTGCCGGTGCAGACTTCACGCTTTGAATCTGTTCATGCGCTTTGCGGCTGGATTCCTGTTCACCGGCGAGAACGACCACTTCCGCCGATCCGAGGTCTGCCATTTCGATGGAGTTGATCACTACCGGTTCGTCGCGCACGGCGGCAATGATGCTCGAATTCTTGGCGTCAGCCGACGCGATCAATTTTATATTTACCGTGAGGCTGCTGGCCTCGAGCAGCTCGCGAACTTCCTTGCCTAGCAGCGATTCTCCTCCGACGATGGCGAGAGTGGGCCGTGGCGCGCCGCGGTGCGAGTGCATGCTAGGTGACCTGATGCTCCGGCTGCGGCCGCGGTGGATGGGGACGGAAGCGGCGGCGGATGATACCGCCGGCGCGAATGGCGATGCCGGTAGCGACATACAACGAGGAGATGGCCAGCAAAACCGGTTGCGAATAGTTCCAGATGAGATAGATGAGCGCGCCGAACAGGATGACGGTAAGCGGCGAGCGTGGTCCCGTGAGGCTGATCTCTTTGAAACTGGGGTAACGCCAGGTGCTGACCATCAGGAAGGAGAGCAGCGCAAGCAAGGCCAGCCAGGCTGCGGAAAAGATCCAAGATTCCAAGGGCACACTATCGGAGGCGTAGACGATAGCGGCCACCAGCGCCGCGCCGGCGGGAATGGGCAATCCGACGAAATACTTGCGGTCCGGCCGGCCGGGATTTTTGGGAACCGGATTGGTCTGGACATTGAAGCGCGCCAAGCGGGCGGCGCCGCACAGCAGAAACAGGAACGCGATGAAGTAGCCGGCGCGATGGTCCGGCAGGAATCCGCCGCCCTTCACGAATTGAACGCCCCAGGTGAAGGCCAGGACGGCGGGCGCGATACCGAAAGTGATGACGTCGGCGAGCGAATCCATCTCGCGGCCAAAATCGCTGCAGGTATTGGTCATGCGCGCGATTCGGCCGTCCAGGCCATCCAGAACCACAGCGACGCCGATGGCCTTGGCCGCGACTTCGAAGTTTGGATTCTGGCCGAGTTGTCCTGAGGCGCCGAACAAAGCCCCTTCGATGGCGCGGATAATGGCGATGAATCCCAGAAAGATATTGCCGGCGGTAAAAAGAGTGGGCAGCGCGTATGCGGCGCGGCGCGGACGGCGTGACGGCGAGCGGGGATCGAGAAATCTTTGCTTCAAGGTGAGCCGAGGCATTCCCTAGACCTCTCTCCTACGGGCCAGGATGCTAGAGCCCCCCGCGACGCGCTGGCCGGGCGTTACGATGATCTCCCATTCGCGTCCCAGGAAAACATCCACGCGGGAGCCAAACTTGATGAGGCCGATGCGTTCTCCCTTGGAAACCTGGTCGCCGGTTTTTTTGTAGCAAACGATGCGGCGGGCAATAAGGCCGGCGATTTGCGAGAAGGTAACGTGGGACCCTTGGCCTTCGATGGTCATTATGTTGCGCTCGTTTTGGGAGCTGGCGACTTCGCGGCTGGCCACCAGAAACTGGCCCTTTTTGTAGTCGATGTTGGTGATGGCGCCGGCGATGGGTGCGCGGTTTACGTGCACATCGAAGATGTTGAGGAAGATGCTGATACGCGCAGCAGCGGGATCGTCGGTGCGTATGGCAACTATTTTTCCATCGGCGGGAGAGACGGCCACGGGGCCGTCAGGGATGACGCGTTCCGGATCCCGAAAAAAATAGAGGCAGAATGCAGCCAAAAGGAATAGAGGCACGCCGAAAGCGGGGCGGCTCAAGTACCAGACTGCGGCGCCGCCGGCACTGAGCGCGAGGGCATAGTAGATCCCGTCGATCACCATGGACACTTCTATTGTACTGGGGGAGGGGCGCAAGCCGGAGGCTTACACTACGGGGACCTTCAAAATGTCGCTGCTATATAATGTTCGAAGATTTGGACTATGAAAATAACGCTGGCCGCCTTTTTTACGGGTTTTCTGGGTTGCGCCGTGGTGAGCGGGCAGAGTCCGCACACGGTATGGGTGTGTGACACTTTCGATGGTTCTGACTGCCACATGGTGGACAGCTCGATCATGGGAGGGGTGAGATTCGAGGATTACAAGGTCACTAACCCTACGGCAGTGCAGTTTGACCCGGCGCAACGGCTGAAGGAACTCGCGGCGCTGGGGTCCGCCACGGCGGATACGCTGTGCGCGGCGCCGCCATCCTTCAGCACTCCGGCACCCACCATCACCTTCGACCCGAGCACCGTGGTGGGCCAAATTTACTGGGTTCCGGTGGGCCCTGTCGACAACTCCCCATTTGAATTTATGGATGTCCAGTTCTCCAATTTTACGGCGTCCAATGGATACAGCAGCCCCCATTTTGGTTTCCGGATGATCCGTCAGATTCTCGAGAACGGCAGCGAGGCGGGATGGTTTCAGATTCAGATGCAGGAGGGAAATGGGGGTCTCGAGAACATTACCGGCCTTGCCGGCGGCGCGGGTGTCGGGTTTATGGTGGATACGGTGGGGCAGACGGCTACCGCTGTGGGCACAATTCCGGCTTTGGGGACTTTGCGCCAAGCCATACTGGGCGTGTTGCTGAATGCGCAATCGATTTTGAGCGCCGCGCAGTTTACGGTCACGACTCCTGCGCCGCCGGGGAGTACTCTGTGGCCGGGCACCGAGATCGTATCCCTGGCCGGACAGGCAGAACCGTGGATCGCCGCCGCGACGAGTACCGTGGTGCCCTTAGGCCCCCCTTACAGCTGCACGACCGCGTCTGCAAACGGATACGGTTCGTGCAACGGCGGGGTGGAGATGACCGGATTCACGAATATGATCCTGACTTGGGGAGGAGAGTATCTGGGGCTGCGGACATCAACATCTTTGAACGTGCTGGTGAGCAACCTGCGCTCGTGGGCGCAGGCCGATGCTCCCAGTGTGGATCCCACCTGGAACGCGGCTCATCCCGGTGGTTTCGCGGTCAACAAGGCGCAGTGGGCATTCCCAATTCTCAATCTGTGGCCAACGCTCAGAGCGGATCCGGCGCTTGCGGCTTCGGATGTAGAAACCATCGATAATTGGATCGCCACCTACCTCATTGATCCCATTCCTGTGCCGGATTTTTGGCCCAATGATCTGGGCTACTGGAGTGATTCGAGCGAGATGGCGGATGCGATTCGGCGAGGGGACAGCGCCACGTTCGCTTTCGGCGTCCAGCGATTCTATGGTGCGCTCAATCAGATGCGGGCGGACGGCAGCTTCCCGCTGGCGGCGGGGCTCAGCGCATGCTCGGCCACGTATTCGAATACCGATCTTACCCACCTGACGGCCATGGCGGAAATGGCGGCGACGCAAGGTTACGATCTCTACAGCATGAGCGTTGACGGCAAGTCGCTTGAAACGGCGATTGAGTTTATGCTGAACGCCTATGAGAATCCGGCTCTGCTGTATCAGTATTCGAAAGCGGGCTTGGGCACCTGTTTTGAAGGAAATCCCGGTGACCCGCCGGATTTCAATATTTACAAGAACCCTGGCGCGGCTGTGGCATGGATGGAGCCGTATATTGCGCGCTTTCCGTTATCCACTACGGCGGCGCGTTTGCGGGCCATTCTGGGCACCAACGTGAATGCGACTCCGTTTCCTCTGATGGTGGACCGCAGCGGGCTGAATACCACGTGCGCTTTCCGCTCGTCGTACGAATTCCAGCCGGTCAACGGCGCCAAGGTCACAATCATGAGTGGAAACGGTCAAACCGCCGCTGCCAATCAAACCGCCGCATCGCCGCTGGTGGTTCAGGTGACGGACAACTCGGGAAAGGCGCTGGCGGGTGAGCTGGTGAGTTTCGCGGTGGCGCAAGGGTCGGCGAATGTGGCGGCGCCGGCGCAGGTTCTGACCGATTCCAATGGAATGGCGAGCGCGAAAGTAACGATGGGACCGCTGAGCGGTCCGGTAACGGTGACCTCCAAGGCGCTGGGCGCAGGGCCAAGTTTTTCCATGACCATTCCGGGGCCAGCGATTTCGGCGGGTGGGATTGCCGGCATTGCGGGCAGCGTTCCGGCGGTGACTACCATTTCGCCGGGGTCGCTATTTAGTGTTTATGGACAAAATTTCGTCCCAGCCGGTACGGGACGCGGCGTAAATCCCGATGAGATTGTGAACGGCATGCTTCCCACCACGCTGTTGGGCGTATGCGTCTCGGTGGAGGGAGTCAAAGCGCCGTTACTCGACGTCTTTCCCACTCAGATTAACGCGGTAGCGCCGAACGTTATGACGCCTCTTGGTGAGCCGTCTGCTACCGCCGAAGTGACGGTGACAACCGGGTGCGGAACAGCGGCTGCCGTGCAGTCCTTCCCGCAACAGGCGGACGTCACGGAGACTGCGCCTCAGTTCTTTTTCTTCCAGCACAACGCGAACGGGCAGAATCCAGTGGCGGCGGTAAACGCGACCAGCGGTACGAATGTGGGGCCAGCGGCGCTGGGCCCAGGCTATGCGCCGGCGCACGCGGGAGATCTTGTGACCATTTATGGGTCGGGTTTCGGGCCTACCAAGCCGTACATAACTCCGGGCGCATTTGCTACGGTCGCGGCGCAAGTGACGAATCCGGTGACGGTGACGCTGGGATCCACGACACTCTCTGCAAGTGATGTGCTCTATGCCGGAGCGGCGCCGGGTGAACTGATTTCGCAATTGAATATTCGGATTCCGCCGGGCGTAGCGGCGGGGAATCTGCCGATTCAGATTGCGATTCTTGGGGTTGTGTCGCCTAAGGGTGCGTTCCTCGATGTTGCGCCGTAGCTCGTCGGCCGTACCTCCCCGCTGTTCTTCGGTTCATCGGTTCTTTGGTTCGGTGGCAGAGATGCTCTCTGGCTGGCGCCAAGGGGTAGGGTGTCCGAACCGAGGAACTGAGGAACCGAAGAACCAAAGGCTTGCTATTTTCCTACTTCCAGGATGGAGAAGGAATCCGGGAGCATGGGGCCGCGGCGTTCGCCCGCGGGGGTGGGGCCGAAGTCGGCGGCGATCAGCAGGATGTGGCCGGTTTTCGAATCCAGGGTCAGGGTTTTGGCGCTCACTTTGGTTGGGAGGGTTTGTTCCACGGCGAAGCTGGCGGGGCTGTTTTCCTTGACGATGGTGAGCGTGCCGTCGCCCTGGGAGCTGAAGGCTTCCATGGTTTTGGGATTGAATACGGCGCCATCGGTGCCGCGGCCGATGGGCAGCGTGGTTATGATTTTTCCATCCTCGGCGTTGAGGATCACCATGTTCTGCGGCTCGCGGCAGGTGGCGAAGAGAATGTGATTCTTCGCGTCCAGGGCCAGGCCCGCGCAGCCGCCGCCTTTGCCGGCGAGATCGTACTGGGTTTTTACTGTGAGCGTTTTTGCATCCACGACTGCGATTTTGCCTTTATCTTCGATGTCGACATACAAATGACCTTTGCCGTCGCTAGCGGCCTGCTCGGGCGCGCCGCCTAAATCGACAGTGCCGGCGATGGTGCCATCGGCGGCGTTGATCACGGTGGCGTTGGGCGCACGGTGGCTGAAGATCCAGACGCGGCTGTTAAACGGATCGAACATAATGCCGTCGGGGCCACCTTCGACATCGATAGTCTTGATGGGCGCCAGCGTCTTTGAATCCCACATGGCGACTGGTTTGCTGCTTCCGAATCCATGGCCGGATTTAGGGTCGACGGCTGCGCCACGGGCGTTGGCATTGGCTATTTCGCCGACGGATTCCAGCGTGTCGAGGTTGAAGACGGTGATGCGGGCGCCGGCGCCGGTGCGCGGGATGTAAAGACGGCGTCCTGCGGCGTCGGCATAGACGTAATCGAATCCGCCGGTGCCGCCGACTTTGGCTGTTTTGAGAATTTTATAGGGGCCGGTTTGGGCGAAGGCGAGAGTGGCGATGGCGGTTAGGAGGAGAAATCGGTGCATACGGGGGAAGTATACACCCCGGGCGTCGGCATGAGTGCCGACGCGGCAAGCTAAAGCTCGCGCTACGGGCCGCCCAGTGGTCGTGGCGTGTAGGAAGCAACGAGGCTTAGGGTGATGGCGATGGTGAAGTTGGCGCATAGGCCTAAGAAGCCGGCGCTGATGCCTAGGAATGGATCGTGGTGCGTGAGGAAGAGGATCGACATGGAGACTACGCCGAAGGTCAAGCCGGCGAAGACTGCGGGCATGGTGGTTCGTTTCCAGAAGAGTCCTAAAACTACGCCTGGGAAAAGCTGGGTGATTCCGGCGTAGCCGAGGAGAAGGAGCGAGACCAACGTTGTGGATCCGTGGATGGCCAGATAGAGGCTGATGAGGCTGATCACTACCACCATGATCCGGGCGACTCTGCCCACCTGATGGTCGTTCATATCGGGCGCGAAGAGTGGGCGGAACAGATTCTTCGCGAAGACTGTGGCCGACGACAGGATCAGAATCGCCGCCGGGACCATGGCGGTGAGTGCGCCCGCGCCGCCGATTACGCCGAGGAACCAGGGCGGAAATGTTTTGCGGACCATGGCGAGCAGAGAGAGATCGCCATCGCGAAGATCGGGAATTACTAAGATTGCCGCGAATCCAACGAAGAGCATGAAGGCCAGGCTGAGGGTATAGAGCGGCATGACGACGGCGTTGCGGCGCAGCGTTCCGGCGCTCTTCGCGCTGAAGGCTGCTCCGAAGGAATGCGGCCACATGTAGACGCCAAGGCCGGTGAGCAGAACTGTGGAGATGTACCAGCCGTGGCCGAGGTTTGATGTCGCGCCGGGCATCACAAAATGGCTGGGCTTTGCATGAATGAGCGCGGTGAACATGGGGCCGACGCCGCCGAAGTAGATGTAGGGGATGCCGATGCCGACTGACACTGCGGCCACCAACATCAAAATATCTTTCAGGACGCTGACCCAGGCGACGGCGCGCAGGCCGCTGGCTAAAACGAATCCGGCAAGGAGAACTACCGCGGCCACCATGGCGCCGTTGCGGCCGATGCCGTCGAAACTGGCCACTTCGACGATGATTCCCAACCCAGTGAGCTGGAGCTCGAGGTAGGGGATCATGAAGATAATTCCGACCAGGGACACGGCAGCGACGAGATACTTACTGCCGTATCGCCAGGCGAAAAAGTCGGATTGAGTTTGCAGTTGGTGACGGCGGCCGAGTTCCCAAATGGGCGGCAGGATGAAGAACGAAACGACGTAGGCGAGAGTGATGTAGGCCAGGATGTAGAGAGTTGGCGCGCCGCGCGAGTAGGCCCAACCGCTGGCGCCGAGGAACGAAAAAGTGGTGTAGACTTCGCCGGCCATGAGCAGCCACATAAGCAGGACGCCGAAGCCGCGGCCGGCCACGGTCCACTGTTCGAGGTCCATCTTGCGATGGGCGCCGGCGTAGAAACCGATGGCTGAGCCGAGGGCTACGATGGCGAAGATTATTCCCAGGGCTGTGGCGCTGGGGCTCATGCTGAGGGATGGTCCTTATCTCTCGTCTCGATGCGGTATGCGGCCCACATGCAGAGCGGGGTTAGGACGATCCAGAGAGTGAGCCAGAAAAAGTTGAAGGGAAGGCCGAGGACGATGGGATAGATGCGGTCCCAGAGTGGGACGGAGAAGCACATGGCGAGGAAGGGGATTAGGGCTAGGAGGAGCGAGGGGAGGCGGGGTCTCTTTACTGGGTTCGCAGGCGGAAGCGCCCGCGCCACTTTAGTGTCGGGCATCCAGGATTACGGGTTTGCCGTGGGGGGTGTGGCGATAGGCGTTGGCCCAGGCTTCTTTGCGGGTCTCCATGGCCTCGGGGGTGGTTAGGCCTTTGGCGATGACTAGCTTCTCTAGAGTGCGGAGCCAGCTTTGGTAGTAGCTTTGATCGGTGTTTTTTATTTCCGCTGCCAGGGCTTCGGACCATTCTTTCCAGGTGAAGTAGCCTTGCTCAGAGAGTTTGACGGCTAGGGCGAAGGCTTGCGCCTCCCAGGGTTCGGCGAATACGGGTTCGTCAGGCTGGTTCAAGGTAGTCATCCCACATATCGATGTAAACTGCGTCGCGTGGCGAGGCTTCGCTGCCCCACAGCTCGCGGGCGGTGAAGCGGACCGAATAAACGTGCTGCGGGTTTTCGCCCTGGAAATGTGCGTTGGTGTCGGGAAATACGTACACGCCGTGGTCCAGATGAATTTCGCCGGTTTTGCCGCGGGCGTAGCGCGGGAGACGGGTGTGACCGGTGGGATTTATATTGCGGGCGCGGACTCGCTGGGTGATGTGGAAGCGCTGTTCTATGGGAACGTCGCGCCTGGAGAGCGCGCCGGTGCGGAGCATGCGCGGGACTTGATCCGCGGTGACGGCTGGGGTTGCTTTGGGTGAACCTGACGCGGGTTGGCCGGTGGCGATTTCTTCCGGAGTGACCAAGCCGGATTTGACGAGCAGATTTTCGAGACGCGCGGCCCACTTTTCGTAGTAGCTCATGCGGAGATAGTCGGCGGCGGGCAGCAGCTCGATCTCGTGGCGTCCGGAGTCTATATTCCACTTGCGTCCCGCGCGGGTGGCCATGTTCAGCGCGAATGAGAGCGCCTCCCAGTGAGAGTGGAACACCGGTTCGTCTTTTTCGTAGTCGATGGGCCCCAAGCCGTGCATGCCGCCCATGTCGTGGACGCCGTTCATTGGGGAGGCGACACCTTGGCGACGCCGACCATGGTGTCGCGGGTGACTAAGGCTGCCAGTTGGTCCTCGGTCATTTTTTCAGTACTTGCCGGACGTTCGGGCAGGACCAGATAGCGTAGCTCGGCGGTGCTGTCCCAGACGCGGACTTCAGTGTCGGCGGCGAGCTCAAGGCCAAATTCGCGGAGCACGCCGCGCGGATCGATCACCGCGCGCGATCGATAAGGCGCGGATTTGTACCAGGCCGGCGGAAGGCCGAGGACGGACCAGGGATAGCAGGAGCAGAGCGTGCAGACGACAAGATTGTGAATGGTGGGTGTGTTTTCCAGAACCAGCATGTGTTCGCCTTGCGCGCCACCGTAGCCCAGTTCAGCGATGGCGTTGGTGGCGTCGGCGAGCAGGCGCTGCTTGTACGCCGGATCGATCCAGGCGCGGGCCACTACGCGAGCGCCGTTGCGAGGGCCGACTTTGTGCTCATAAGTATCGATCAGGGCGTCGAGCGCGGCGGGATCGACCAGGCCTTTTTCCACCAGCAGCGATTCGAGAGCTTTCACGCGGAGAGTGGGGTCGGAAGGGACGGCTTGATGGTCGTGATGGTGGTCGTGGTCCGACATTGGGCTTGTTGGTATTGTATAGGAATTTATTTTGATATAATTTCGGGCAATGGCCGAAGCATTTGCAGCGTTGTTTGAGAAGGCTCGGCTGGGGGATGGCATTGCTCGCGAGGCCCTCTATCGGCTGGCATTTTTCCGGCTACGCGGCATCGCGTCCGGGCTGCTGCGACGAGAGCGTCCGGGGCATACGCTGCAGCCCACGGCGCTGGTGAGCGAGCTGTTCCTCAAGTTGCGCAGGCTGGACGCGCACATCCTGAACGACGACCATTTTTTTCGAATCTCGGCGCGTGCCATGCGGCAGGTGCTGATCGATCATTCGCGGCATAAGCGGCCGGCGAAGATGGTTCCGGCGGAGCTGATCCCGGAGCTGCTGCTGCCGGCCAACCAGAACGCCATCGATCCGGAATCGGCACTGGCGGTGAAGATGGTGTTCGAGAAGCTGCGCGCCATGGATGCGAAAGTGGCGGAGACGGTGTGGCTGCGTTCGGTGGAAGGCGCCACGATTCAGGAACTCAGCAACGTGCAGAAGCGGGAAGCGTGGCGGGTTCGGGCGGATCACGATTTTGGTCTGCAATGGATGGCCAACCGGTTGAAGCACGTCTGAAGAGTTTGTTCCACGGCGTTCACGGAAGTGTGAACGCGGCACGCTCAGAGCGTGCGCCACGTTACTCCAAGAGGGTGGCAATTTGGGCGGACCAATTTTGTACTTCGGGGGGGCGGTAGCGGGGTTGGGGATTAAAGGCTGGGGTTAGGAGAGTTGCTAGATGCCTTGCGGCATCTGGCACGCATTGCTGAAGCACGCTTTGTAATTCGGATTGGAAGGATGGGTCGGAGAACATTGCGTTCAGGGCCGAGAGGCGCTTGCCGGTGAGGATTTCCAGGATGATTACCGCTAGCGAGAAGACGTCGCTGGATGGGGAGTAGTGGCCGGTGAGGCGCTCGGGCGCCATGTAGTGGAACGAGCCGGACATGAGCGTGGTGGCGGCCAATTCGTTTTCGGCGCTGCGCAGGCCGGCGGTTCCAAAATCGATGATTACGGCCTGATCTTCGAGCAGAATCACATTTTCCGGTTTGAGATCGCGGTGGACAATGCCGCGGGCGTGCACATCGGCGAGAGCGGATCCGATTTGGCGGATGATGCGCGCCGCGCGAGGGAGAGCGAGCGGGCCTTCTTCCAAGGCGGCTCTAAGCGTCTGGCCGTTCAAGAACGGCATGGTGAGGCAGGGCTCGCCCGCGGGGCTGATCCAGGAATCAAGAATTGGAACCACGCCGGGATGCTGGACAGATCGGAGAGCGGCCACTTCATGCGCAAAGCGGTCGCGCACCCAGCCCTCCTGTTTGGAGTTGCGGTTGAGAACTTTGACGGCTAAGCGGGCGTTGCCGTCGCGAAGATCGCGCGCTTCATAGACTACAGAAAATCCTCCGCGCGAGACGATTCTAGCGAGGCGATAGCGTCCCAGCAGAGTTTCACCAGTATGATCGGTCGCGGCAGCATGCGCTTCGGACGCGTTCATTGGGCCTGAATTGCTGAGGCGGCGCCGCATCAGGAAGATCGCTTTTTCGGCGCGGAAGCGGATGCGATCGAGGCCGGGCGTGAAAAGGATAATCAGGATGATGGCAGTAACGGCTGCGAGGAGAGCCGCGGGCCAGCGCCAACGCGGCGCGGAACGGCCTGTTCCTACGCGAAAGGAATAGGTGGTAACCGGGGAGGGTCCGTTGCCGGTGAAACCGATTTCGAGCGAGTAATCGCCGTCGGACAGATTGTGAAACTGGAACGTGCCATCGCGTGAAAGCTGCCAGGCGTCAGGGCCGGGCTGGAAGCGGTAACGCAGCGGATCGGTGCGAAAAGGAGATGCGTTCAGAGTGCCGGCATCGATGCGCAGAACTTTGGTGGGCGTGGGCAAGGATGACGGAAGCGGCTCCGGATAAAGAAAGACGCGGCCATCGGCATCGATGCGCGTTACACGTGGGGGAGCGGTGCTGGCGGCGTCGATCCAGGCAGGTGCGGGACGGAGGCGCGTAACGCCTTCATCGCCGGTGATCCAGACCGCGCCATCGGAGCCCTGGAAGAAGCCATATTGGCCCAGTTCGTTTGCGGCCAGGCCGTTTCCGACATTGATGTGCAGCCAATCGTTGGGGGCGATGTGGAGTCCGTCGGACACAAACACGCCCTCGTCTGTTCCTCGCCAGATCCAGCCGCGCGAATCGCGTTTCAGGAACTCCGTGCCGGCGGGCACGTAGCCTGCGCCGGCGGTGAAGAGGGTGACATTCCATCGATCGCCATTGCGATGGAGCCGTGAAAAAGCACCGTTGCGGCGATGCGCCACCCAGATATCGTCGCCGGCCAGGGCGAAACTTCGAACTAATGTCACCGGCTGGTCGGTCACGATTTTGTGCCATTGATCCTGGTCATCGAGCCAGGCCAGGCCGCTGGAGTAGCCGACCCAGAGGCGGCCGGCGGAGTCGAGATCCATATCCACGGGGTCGGCGTTCTCTCTGGGTGGAACTCCAGGCAGAGTCTCCGCCCGAAGTTTGAAAGATCCAGGCCGGCCTTCTACGCGCAGCAGGGCGCGCTTAGTGCCAACCCACACGCGGCCTTTTCGATCGCGAACAATTTCGCGATATTGTTCATTGGGCACGATGCTTTCGATGTGCTCCACGACGGCGCCCTGGGCGGAAATGCGCGCCAGGCCGTAGCCGGCGATGGACGCCAGGAAGTCGCCGCCATCGAGCGGCAGCAGCGCGTAATAGCGGTAGGGCTGTTTGGTGATCTGCGTCCAGCGATCCGAAGATGCATTCTGGCGATAGACATTTTTCTGAGTGGCGACGATGTTCGATCCTTTCGGATCGCGTACCACTTGCACCGGCGTTTCCTTGCCGAAATCTTCGGGAAACCAGCGCTGCCATTCGGGATCGGGGGTCCATTCCACCAAGCCTTGGCCGAACGACGCCACCCAAAGATGACCGCGGCTGTCTTCGAGGCCGGAGGTGGGCGCGAAGCGGTTGTGATCGGCACGATCGCGAAAATCAATTTCGGGAATGAGGCCGCGTACGGTTTCGCCGAGGAACCAGAGCTGGCCATTGCGGCCTTCGAGCAAGGGACCTGGCCGGTCCGCCTTGTTGGTTCTTTGCCGGTTGAGCGTTAGGACGGCGCGGTCATTTTCGATAAGAAATGCGCGCTCCGGATCGGCGGCCCAGATCCGTCCCAGCGAATCGCGAACGACCTGTGCGTAGAGCGAAGTGGGCGGGAACTGGATGGACTGCGGTTGATCGGGATGAGCGGGATCGTAGGAGCATCCGGCAGTCAACTGGCAGGCGAACCAGAGGCGGCCTTGGGAATCGATGGTGAGGTCGCGGCGCGCGGGCAGCTTGAGGCGGCGCACCGTGCCATCGAGTCCGATTTGCAACAAATCTTTTGGGACTTTAACAAAGACCTGGTCCGGATACGCGGCCATGCCGCTCACTTCTTCGGTCAATACAACCTCGAAGCGGTTATTGCGGACGCGCGTGAGGCCCTCGAAGTCGGCCACCCAGAGCGATCCGTCCCGGGTGAAGGCGACGAAGCGGGCGGAAGCGAACGGGAAGGCCGTAATTTTGTGGTAGTGGAATCCATCGAAGCGATAGAGTCCATCTTCGGCGGCGAGCCAGAGCAGGCCGTCGGGGCCCTGGGCGATGGAGAAGATGGTGAGGGAGTTGGGGTAGACGCGGAGGCGGTGTTGCGCGGCGGGGAGGGTTGAGGCGAGGAGGGCGGTGATGAGGAGAGCGCGGAGCATCGATTAATGTGTCCAATTTTACGCGTTCGCAGGCGGAAGCGCCTGCGCCACTTAGCCTGGAGATCTTGGACTAACCACGCGGTGAATGGAGCGTCCAAGTGTTATGAGCCTGCTGCAGGATTTGAAATACACTTTTCGGACGCTGGGGAAGGATGCACTTTTCACGACCTTTGCAGTGCTCATTATTGGATTGGGGATCGGGGCCAGCACTACGCTGTTTAGCGTAGTGAATACGCTACTTCTGAGGCCTTTGCCTTTTAAGGATCCCGGGCGGCTGGCGTGGGTTACGAATTACAAGACCGGGGGCTTGTCGGGCGCGACTACGCAGGTAGGAATCTTTCAGGATATTCGCACTCGCAATCAATCCTTTTCGGACATGGCGGCCTATTTCGCGTTCTACGGAGTGGGCGACAACGTTTTGAGCGGAAAAGGAGAGCCGGAGCGTTTGAGCGGTGTACCGGTGTCCGAGAATTTCTTTCCGTTGCTGGGCGTCGCGCCGCAGATTGGGAGATTGTTCACGCACGACGAATGCAAATGGAATGGTCCGAAGGTGGTGATGCTCAGCCACGGGTTGTGGGTGAGGCGCTTTGCGGCGGATCCGGGAATTGTGGGCCGCGCGTTGACGCTGGACAATGGGCCGGTGACGGTGGTGGGGGTGATGCCGGCGTGGTTTGATTTCGCGTCGATTTTCGCACCCGCGAGCCACATCGACTTGTATTTTCCTTTTCCGCTGAGCGATGAAACCAACCGGTGGGGAAACACGCTGGCGATTATCGGCCGATTGAAGCCGGGTGTTTCAGCGGCGCAGGCGCAGGCGGAAGTGAAGACAATCGGGGCGCAGCTCAACGCGGCGCATCTGGCGAACCGCAATGATTTCGAAGGATGGGTGACGCCGTTGAAGGAGCACGTGAGCGGCGGGTTGCGGCTGGCCTTGATGGTGTTGTCGTGCGGAGTGGGCGCGGTGATGTTGATCGTGTGCGCGAATCTTTCGAATCTGTTGCTGGTGCGAATGGCGGCGCGGCGGAAGGAGATTGCTATCCGAACCGCGCTGGGCGCGGGCCGCGCGCGGCTGGTGGGTCAGATGCTGACCGAAGGGATCACGCTTTCGCTATGCGGCGCGGCGCTGGGCGTGCTTCTGGCCGTTGCGGGAACCAGGGCGCTGGCGCATCTGGAGTCCGTCAGCATTCCGCTTCTTCACGATGTCCACCTGGATGCAGCCGCGCTTGGTTATACGCTGGCCATGGCGTTGTTGACGGGCGTGATTTTCGGGCTGGCTCCGGCGTTCCACACTTCCACCGCGGGCCTCGCTGACGCCCTGAAGGATTCCAGCCGCGGTTCCACCGAAGGAAAGGAACGGAATTGGATTCGCAGCGCGCTGGTGGTGTCGGAAATAGGGTTTGCCTGCGTGCTGCTGGTGGGCGCCGGTTTGTTGATGCGCAGCTTCCTGCGGGTTCTGGATGTGAACATGGGCTTTCAGCCGGAACGGGCCATGTCGGTGCGCGTGGATCCAGACAGCAGGTACCGGACACAGGCGCAGCAGAACGCGTATTTTGACGAAGTGCTGCGGCTGGCGCGGACGGCGCCTGGAGTTCGGTCAGCGGGATTGACGGACACGCTGCCGCTGGGCCGAAATCGCTCCTGGGGCGCTCCGGCCAAGGGAGTGGTGTATGGCCAGGGAGAATTTCCGGACGCGTTCGTGCGGGTGGTGAGTGATGGTTACGTGACTGCGATGGGAATACCCTTGCGAGCCGGCCGCGATTTGTCGCCACGGGATACTCCGGCGACGGAGCCGGTGATCATGGTGAATGAAACCATGGCCAGACGGCTTTGGCCGGGCCAGGAAGCGGTGGGCAAAATTATGAGCGCCTGCGGGGACCGGCGGGTGGTGGGAATCGTAGGTGACGTGCGGCATCTGGCTTTAGAACAAGAGTCGGGACTGGAGATGTACATTCCCCTACGGCAATGCCAGGACTGGAGCTCGGTGGATCTGGTGGTTCGCACCGCGGTGCCACCCGATCAAGTAGCGGAGGGAGTTCGGGACGCGCTGAAACAGATCGCGCCGAATATTTCGCCCAAGGAGTTTCGCCCGCTGGAGCTGCTGGTGGATAAATCGGTGTCGCCGCGGCGGTTTGTAGTGACGCTACTGGGCGGGTTTGCGGTGTTTGCGCTGATTTTGGCGTCGCTCGGAATTTACGGAGTGATTTCGTATTCGGTGAATCAGCGCACGCAGGAGATCGGGATTCGCATGGCGCTGGGGGCGTCGGCAGGCAATCTGCAGGCGGCCATCCTGGGTGAAACGCTGCGGCTGGCGGCCCTAGGGATGCTGCTGGGCACGGGGGCGGCGTGGCTGCTGGCGCGGCTGCTGCGGGGGCTGCTGTTCGGCGTGACGGCGACGGATCCGATGACTTTTATTGGAATGCTGGCGGTGTTGACTTTCGTTGCTGCGATTGCCGGGTATGTGCCGGCGTATCGGGCGTCGAGGATTGATCCGGCGGTGGCGCTGCGGGCGAACTGAGTTGGCAGGCAAAAGCGCCTGCCCCACTTTTCTCGGTACAATCTAAGTTCCAGATGATGAAGTCCGAGAAAGAATACCGCCAGGATATTGTCGACGTTGGGAAGCTGGTTTACCAGAAGGGTTGGGTAGCGGCCAACGACGGCAACATCAGCATTCGGCTCGAAAACAACAAAGTTCTGTGCACCTGCACCGGCATCAGCAAAGGCATGATGACGGTGGACGACCTCACCGTCTGCGATCTGGAAGGCAACAAGATGGAAGGTTTGCGGGAGCGAACTTCCGAGATCGCCATGCACCTGACCATTTACCGGATGCGTCCCGATGTATTTTCGGTGGTGCATGCGCATCCCACGGTGGCTACGGGTTTCGCCGTGGCGGGGCGTCCGCTGAATCTGGCGTTGTTGCCGGAAGTGATTATTGGCCTCGGCTGCGTGCCGCTGGCTGAATATGGATTGCCGGGCACTCCGGCGCTCACTGAGGGGATGCTGCCGTACATCCCTAAATATGACGCGATCCTGATGGGGAATCACGGGTCGGTGTCTTATGGCAAGGACGTCTACTCGGCCTTTTTCAAAATGGAAACGGTGGAGCATTTCGCGCGCATTTGTCTGGTGGCGGAACTGCTGGGCGGTCCCAAGGTGCTGCCCAAGGACGAAGTGGAAAAGCTGTTCGATTCGCGCACGCGCTACGGCGTAAAGTCGCGGACCAGCATGGAGCCGGGGTGTCCCGCGGTGGCGGAGGACGTGGAGCCGGCCAGAGAACGGTTCCAGGTAACGCGCGAGGAATTGATCGCATTGGTGGATGAAGCCTTGCGCGCGCGCGGCGTGCTGGCGTAATGTATAGATCTGGAAAATAGATCTGGAGGCGTGAATGGGTGAAGCCTTGGGAATGATCGAGACCCGCGGCCTGGTGGCGATGATTGAAGCCGCCGACGCGATGGTGAAGGCCGCCAACGTACACATCGTGGGTTGGGAAAAGATCGGCTCAGGCTATGTGACGGCGCTGGTGCGCGGCGACGTGGCCTCCGTTCGCGCGGCAACCGATGCGGGAGCGGCGGCGGCGCGGCGCGTAGGCGAGCTGATCTCAGTGCACGTGATCCCGCGTCCGCATCCCAGCCTCGAAGATGTCCTGCCCATCGGCAAGGCATCGCGCGCGGCCGCCAAGTAGGAATCCATGATTCTCGCCCGCGTGGTGGGCACCATCGTGGCCACTCGCAAAGACCCTCGCTTAGAAGGCTTCAAGCTGCTGATCGTCAAACCTGTGTCGCCCGACGGCAAAGACGAATCCGGCTATGTGATCGCTGTGGATACGGTGAGCGCGGGGTCGAATGAAACAGTGATGGTGGTGTCGGGAAGCTCGGCGCGCATGGCCGACGGCTGCAAAGATAAACCAGTGGACGCGAGCATTGTGGGGATTGTGGATACCGTTACTTTGAACAAGTGAAGCTATGTTCCTGGGGCGCGTAGTGGGAACCGTGGTTGCGACCGTCAAAGATGCCGCGCTTCAGGGGCAGAGGCTGCTGATTGTGCAGCCGCTCACGGCGGAGTTGAAGGAGACGGGGAAGCGGATTGTGGCTTTGGATGCCGTAGGAGTGGGTGCGGCGGAGTTGATTTATTGGTGCCGGGGAAAAGAATCCAGCTTTCCATTTTTGCCGCAGGAAGTTCCGGCGGATAACACCATCGTGGGGATTGTTGACGAACTGCATCTATGTTGATTGCGCGGGTTATCGGCGAGATGGTTTCGACGCACAAGCATGCGAGCCACGTGGGATGCAAGGCGCTGGTGGTACAGCCGCTGGATCTGGATGGCGGGAATCGCGGCGATCCGGTGATTGCTTTTGACGCTGTGGATGCGGGCGTGGGTGATCAAGTGCTTCTGGTGACGGAGGGCTTCAGCGCGATGACCAGCGTGCAACGGCCGGAGTCACCGATTGACATGGCGGTGGTTGGCGTAATCGACCGGATCCACCTCGACGCGCTGGCGCACGCGCCGGCGGCGCATGGGAAATAAGAACCCGGCTATCGTCGCGGCCAGCAGCATCTTCACTACTTCGATACCGCCGTAAATGCCGTGCAATTTCCAGAACTGATCGCGCACCTGGGATTCGGCGGTCCAGGGCAGGAAATCGATAGAGCGGCCCATCCATAAAAGATCGGGCGTGATTTTGAAGTACTGGAAGAGCGTGAGAGCCAGCATGGCGCCGGCCAATCCCGCCAGCAGCCGGTTCTTGACCCCGAAGAGCAGAAAGCCGACCAGCGTGGCGCCGAGCACGAGTTGCGCCACTTCCCAGGCTTCGAAGTAGCCTCGATTTTCCTCGCCGGCCAGATAGCGGAGTAGCTGGCGCGCGTTAGCTTGACCCAGGCTCTGGATCATTTTAGAAGCTTCGGGCGCAGGGGCGTTGAGCACGGCGTCGACGGTGTGAAAATTGTGCGTTGCGACGAAGGCCAGGAACAGGCTGCCGAGTAGCAAGGAGCCGAGGAGGAAGGCGGAAATTCGGGAGTGGTGCATCGTTTGAAAGATCAGGATAGCAGGAAGAATTAAAGGCGCCGGTCGCTCAGACTCAGAAGCTGTAAAAAAATCGGGACGCACGCGGGGTTGGCAGACGGAAGCGTCCGCCCCACAAGTGGCGCAGGCCTTTCGCCTGCGAACCGATTTTTTCACAGCTTCTCACTCTCACGCTCGCGGTTCGGATATTTATTCGCGGTGGTGGTTGCGCAGGGCTACTGCCAGGTGGGCCTGGATGCCTTCGACGGCGTAGAGTTCCAGCACGTAGATTCCATTCTTGCCGGCGGCTTCCAGGCGTTCGCCGGATTTGACGGCGTGATTTTGAAGGACTGGGTATCCGTCCACGCGGACGGTCAGTTGGGCGGAGCGGACGGCCGGTGAGACACGGTCAATATATAGCAGGCAGCCGCCGTCGCTGGTGGCGGCGGCGCCGCCGCTTTTGATCCAGCGGCTGGATAACACCACCGGGTCACCAGCACTGGGATGGGTGGAGGCGCGTTCCATTTCCAGTTCCGTTACGCGGCGGCGAAGGGCGAAGACTTCATCGCGGCGGCGGTGACTGCGCAGGGCTTCGAAAACGATCCAGGCGGCGCCCATGATGGCAAGAACCGCTAAGGACGCCAGAGCGGTAATGTTATCGCGGACGAACCTCAATACTTGATCGCGCATCAGAGATTGGGGGTGAGGACCATGCCGGCGACGCGGCGATACTTGGGGACGGTTTTGAGGCCGTCGAAAACGGGATACAGCAGGACGATGCAGAAATTCGGATCAAGTTTTCGTGGCAAAGGGTGGTCCACTCGAAGTTACATCATTATACTTCCCGCGACTGCGTGCCAGGACTTGGAATTGGCCAAATGGGTTCGCTGTCCTAAGGTGATTCCCACGCCGAAGATCAACTGATTACCCGTTTGTGATAGCGATTATCGTGAGAGTATCATGCGGGAGGCAGACCGAAAACGGCATGGCTTCGGCGCCAAGGAGCGAAATTGTCTACCTTCTTCAGAAATCTTGCTGTCTTGGCTTTTGTGGCCACCCTCGGGACGGCGTCCGCCTCAGCCGAAATTGCCGTGGAAGCCTTCACGTTTACCGGCCAGTGCACTGACTGCACCGGAACAGGCACCGGCACGTTGATCCTGCTCGCGGGTTACGACTTGGGAACGCCGCTCGCAGCCGACGACCTTTACAGTTTCAATTACACTTCGAACCTGATTCCGAATTTATCGATTTTCAATGATCCTACGGCGGTGTTGTCCGGTATTCTGCCGGTTGGGCTGGGAGCGGCAAGCATATCGATTTCGGGTGTGAACGGGAGTTTTAGTTCGAATTCGGATGGGACATGGTCGGCTCTGGATCCTCCCGCTGACATGGGAACGAACGGTATTTGGACTGTGGGGTCTACCACGCCGACTCCGGAGCCGGCGGCGTTGCCGGTGATTGGGATCTGTTTGGTTGGGATCGTCGCATGGCGCGGGCGAATGGTGAAGGCGGCGTAGGGCTCCTTTCAATAGCGCCGATTGGCAATCGGCGCGCAGGTTGGCAACCTGCCCCACACGAATTTGACAACTTCCGGGGAGTTTCGCTATTCTTGTATGGGTTCGCGAGTTGTCTTCTACTCCCGTGCTACCGCTCTCTTTTGTTGTGGGAGCCCGGCCGGGGGTCGGCCCCGAGGTTCTTAACGGATTTTAAGCTGTTAGGAGCATGGGCTAGTCCATAGCAAGTACCCTCGCAGATTGTAGTCGAAATTTTTGACGGTAAGGCTTGGGCCTGCCGTTCAGTACCAACGAAACCAAAAACCTCTAAGAGGAGATTCGTGCCGACGTTCATTCAGCTTGTGCGAAAGGGGCGGAGACCGCCACGGTATAAGACGGCCAGTCCGGCGTTGCAGGCCTGTCCGCAGAAGCGCGGAGTTTGTACGCGCGTGTACACTACCACTCCCAAGAAGCCGAATTCGGCGTTGCGGAAAGTGGCGCGCGTGCGGTTGACGAATGGTATTGAAGTTACGACCTATATTCCCGGGGTTGGCCACAATCTGCAGGAGCACTCCATTGTGCTGATCCGGGGTGGCCGCGTGAAAGACCTGCCGGGCGTTCGATATCACGTGGTTCGTGGAACGCTGGACGCAGCGGGGGTGACGGATCGCAAGCAGAGCAGATCGAAATATGGAGCGAAACGGCCTAAGGGGCCGGCCAAGTAAATAGCCTATGCCACGCAGACGCAGACCAGAACCGCGGGAGATTTTGCCAGATCCGGTGTACAACTCGACGTTGGCTGAGAAATTCGTCAACTCGATGATGTGGGACGGCAAGAAGAACACATCGCAGCGAATTTTCTACGGGGCGATGGACATGATCAAAGACCGGACGCAGGACGATCCGCTGAAACTGTTCAAGAAGGCGGTAGAGAACGCCAAACCGCTGCTGGAAGTGAAGACGCGTCGCGTAGGCGGCGCCAACTACCAGGTGCCGGTGGAAGTATCGCAAAACCGGCGAACCAGCCTGGCCATCCGGTGGATTTTGCAGAATGCGCGCTCGCGTCCGGAAAAGGGAATGCCGGAGAAGCTGGCGAACGAACTGAACGATGCCGCGAACATGCGCGGCGGAGCGATTAAGAAGAAGGATGACGTGCATCGCATGGCGGAGGCTAATAAAGCGTTCGCTCATTACCGATGGTGAAAACTTAGGATTTTTTTATGCGTACCGTACCGTTAGACAAAATGAGGAATATCGGCATCATGGCCCACATTGATGCCGGCAAAACCACCACTACGGAACGCATCCTTTATTACACCGGGCGTACGCACAAGATCGGCGAAGTCCATGAAGGCACAGCCATTATGGACTGGATGGAGCAGGAGCAAGAGCGCGGGATCACCATCACTTCGGCCGCTACGGCGTGCGAATGGCGGGATTGCACCATCAACATTATCGATACGCCGGGTCACGTGGATTTCACCGCCGAAGTGGAGCGCAGCTTACGTGTTCTGGATGGCGCTGTAGCGGTATTCGACGCCGTGGCGGGGGTACAGCCGCAGTCCGAGACAGTGTGGCGGCAAGCTGATAAATACGGCGTTCCGCGCATCTGTTTCATCAACAAAATGGACCGCGTGGGCGCGGATTTTTATCATTCCGTTGATACCATTGTGGATCGCTTGAAGTGCCGGCCGGTAGCGGTTCAGATTCCGGTTGGAGCCGAGGATCAGTTCAAAGGCATCGTCGATCTGGTGACGATGAAGGCAGTAATCTGGCGCGATGAGACTTTGGGCGCCGAGTACGATGAGGTGGAAGTCCCGGCGGATCTTCTGGAAAAAGCCAAAGCCTATCGCGAGCAGTTGATCGAGGCGGTGTCGGAATCGGACGACCATCTTTTTGAGAAATTCGTAGAAGGCACAGCGATCTCGGAAGAGGAACTGCTGGCAGGCATTCGCAAGGCCACCATTGCGCAGAAGATTTTCCCGGTGATCTGCGGCAGTTCGTTCAAGAACAAGGGCGTGCAGAATCTTTTGGATGCGGTGGTGGATTTTCTGCCGTCGCCCATCGACATTCCGCCGGTGAAGGGCGTGCGTCCGGACAATCCGGAGATTGTGGAAGAGCGTCCCACTACGGACGAAGCTCCATTTTCGGCGCTGGTTTTCAAAATCATGACGGACCCGTTCGTGGGCCAACTGGCGTACATTCGCGTGTACTCGGGCCGGCTGGGCGCGGGCGATTCCGTTTTCAACGTAGCCAAGAATCGCAAGGAGCGCGTGGGGCGGCTGGTAAAGATGCACGCCAACAAGCGCGAGGATATCCAAGAAATTCTGGCGGGCGACATTTGCGCCGCGGTTCTGAAGAATGTCTCCACCGGCGACACCATTTGCGACGAGAAGCACCCGATTCTGCTGGAATCCATCGATTTCCCGGAGCCGGTGATCCAGTTGGCGATCGAGCCGAAGACCAAGGCCGACCAGGAAAAACTGGGGATGGCGATTCAGAAGCTGGTGCAGGAAGATCCCACGCTGCGGGTTTCGACCGATCCGGATACCGGGCAGACGATTTTAGCGGGGATGGGCGAATTGCATCTCGAGATCATCGTGGACCGCATGCAGCGCGAATTCAACGTGGGCGCTAATGTGGGCAAGCCACAAGTTGCTTATCGCGAGACCATCCGCGCGACAGCCGAGTACGACTATACGCACAAGAAGCAGACCGGCGGCAGCGGCCAGTATGCACGCACCAAGCTGAGGGTGGAACCGAATCCTGCGAAGGGCTTTGAATTCGAGAACGAAATCCACGGCGGCTCCGTGCCTCGGGAATTTGTCCCCGCGGTGGAAAAGGGCGTCAAGGAAGCGGTGGAAGGCGGCATTCTGGCCGGCTATCCGCTGGTGGACATCAAGGTGGCGCTTTTCGACGGCGACTATCACGAAGTGGATTCGTCCGAGATGGCGTTTAAGATTTGCGCTTCCATTTGCTTTAAGGAAGCCTGCAAGCGAGCGAAGCCGGTGCTGCTGGAGCCGGTGATGCGCGTCGAGGTGGTGGTGCCGGAGGAGTACATGGGTCCGGTGAACGGCGACGTGAACGCGCGGCGCGGACGGCTGGAAGGCACCGAAGTTCACGGGACCACGCAAGTGATCAAGGCCATGGTGCCGTTGTCGGAGATGTTCGGTTATGCCACCGAGCTTCGCTCGCGCACGCAAGGCCGCGGTACTTTCACGATGCACTTTGGGCAGTACGAGGAAGTTCCGAAGAATATCTCCGAAGAAATTGTGGCGAAGGTTCAGGGAAAGGTTACTAGATAAGAATTCAGAATCCAGAAGGACAAGGATCATGGCAAAAGAAAAATTTGATCGCAGCAAACCGCACGTGAACATCGGGACCATCGGGCATATCGATCACGGCAAGACGACGTTGACGGCGGCCATCACCAAGGTGCTGGGCAAGCACAATCCGAAAGTGAAATTCCGGTCGTTCGATTCCATCGACAATGCGCCGGAAGAAAAGGCGCGCGGAATCACCATCGCGGTGGCGCATATTGAATATGAGACGGCCAACCGGCACTACGCGCACGTGGATTGCCCGGGCCATGCCGATTACATCAAGAACATGATCACCGGCGCGGCGCAGATGGACGGCGCCATTCTGGTGGTCGCGGCTACCGACGGTCCGATGCCGCAAACGCGCGAGCACGTTCTTCTGGCCCGCCAGGTGGGTGTGCCATCCATTGTTGTGGCGCTGAACAAAGTGGACATGGTGGACGACGCGGAATTGCTGGAGCTGGTGGAGCTGGAAGTACGCGAGCTGCTGAGCAAGTATCAATTTCCCGGCGACGATCTTCCTGTGGTGCGGGTGAGCGCGCTGGGAGCCTTGAACGGGGAAGCGAAGTGGGAAGAGTCGGTGGAGAAACTGATGGCGGAAGTAGACCGCTATATCCCGCAGCCGCCGCGCGAGAAGGAAAAACCGTTCCTGATGCCGATTGAAGATATTTTCTCGATCCAGGGCCGTGGAACAGTGGTGACGGGCCGCATCGAAAAGGGTGTCTGCAAAGTGGGCGAGGAAATGGAGATCGTCGGATTTCGGGACACGCGCAAGACGGTAGTGACGGGCGTGGAAATGTTCAAGAAGCTGCTGGACACTGGCGAAGCCGGCGATAACGTAGGCCTGCTGCTGCGCGGCATTGAAAAAGACGACGTAGAGCGCGGGCAGGTGATCGCCAAGCCCGGATCGATCACTCCGCACAAGAAGTTCAAGGGCGAGATTTACGTATTGAGCAAAGATGAAGGCGGGCGGCACACGCCTTTCTTCAAGGGATACCGGCCGCAGTTTTACTTCCGGACGACGGATGTCACGGGCGTGACGGAATTGCCGGCGGGAACTGAAATGGTAATGCCGGGCGATAACGTGAGCCTGGTGGTGGAGTTGATTACCCCGGTGGCCATGGATAAGGGGCTGCGGTTCGCCATTCGCGAAGGTGGGCGGACTGTGGGCGCCGGAACCGTTACAGAGATTGTGGAATAGGCAAGGGAGCGAAATTGAGCTTACGAGAACGCATCCGCATCCGCCTCAAGGCGTACGATCATCGAATTCTCGACCAATCGACGACGGAGATTGTCGATACGGCCAAGAGGACCGGGGCACAGGTGGCCGGGCCGATTCCGCTGCCGACCATCAAGAACCGCTACACGGTGCTGCGGTCGCCGCACGTGGACAAGAAATCGCGCGAGCAGTTTGAGATCCGGACGCACAAGCGGCTGCTGGACATTCTGGAGCCGACGCAGGACACGGTGGATGCGCTGATGAAGTTGGATCTGCCGGCGGGAGTGGATGTGGAGATTAAAGCGTTTGGAAAAGGGAAATAATTGCAGGACATGAATTCCCGGAGGTTTTTTTCATGAGTCCAGGAATATTAGGCAAGAAGATCGGAATGTCCCAGGTGTTCAAGGCGGACGGGCAAGTGGTGCCGGTTACGCTTTTGAAAGCTGGTCCGTGCGTGGTGGTGCAGCGCAAGACGCCCACCAGCGACGGCTACGACGCGGTGCAGCTGGGGTTTGTGGAATTTGCAAAAGCTTCCCGCGCTACCAAGCCCATGGCCGGACATTTGAAGAAAGCCGGCGCGGATGGCGTGAAATATCTGCGCGAGATCAAAATGCGGCCCGGCGACGACGATCTGAAGCAGGGCGACCGCGTTCTGGTGGATCAGTTCAAGCCCGCCGATAAAGTGGACGTTGTTGGAGTCAGCAAAGGGCGCGGATTTACTGGGCTGGTGAAGCGGCATCACTTCAAAGGCGGCCCGGAGTCGCATGGCTCGATGTTCCACCGCGCGCCGGGATCCATTGGAGCTTCCAGCTTTCCGTCGCGCGTGTTTCCAGGAACTCGCATGGCCGGGCACACGGGTTCGCAGAATGTCACGGTGCGAAATCTGGAAGTGGTGGATGTGGTGGCCGAGGAGAACGTGCTGGTGGTGAAAGGCGCGGTTCCCGGTCCGAATGGCGGGTATGTGCTGGTGAGAAGGGCGAAGAGGTAACCAACCATGCCGAGTGTAGACGTTGTCGACTTAAATAACCAGGTGGTCAGCTCGCTGGAGCTGGCCGATGAAGTGTTTAACGCGCCGGTGAATGAGCACCTGCTGTATGAAGCGGTGCGGCACTCACAGGCGGCGCGGCGCGGCGGAAACGCCAAGACCAAGACGCGGCACGAAGTTTCCGGATCCGGCAAAAAGTTGTGGCGGCAGAAGGGCACCGGGCGCGCGCGCATGGGTTCCATACGGTCGCCGTTGTGGCGGCATGGCGGGACCACGCATGGTCCGCAACCGCGCGATTACAGCTACAAGCTGCCTCGCAAGATGCTGCTGGGCGCGCTGCGATCGGCATTATCGGCCAAGCTGCGGGACGGTGAGATGAAGATTGTGCGGGAATTCACGCTTCCGGATCACAAGGCCAAAGGGATGCGCGCGGTGCTGACGCAGCTGGAAGTGGCGGACAAAGTTCTACTGGTGGAGAACGGCGAAAATCGCAACCTGACACTGGGCACCCGGAATCTGGAAGGCGTGACGCTGGTGGAAAGCAAAGAGCTAAGCGTCTATCTGCTGCTGGGTCACAATCAGGTGCTGTTGTCGGAAACCGCGGCGAAGAAACTGTCGGAGGCGCTCGGGAAATGACCATCTACGAAGTAATCAAGAGACCGGTGGTGACCGAGAAAGGCGTCGCGAAGAAAGAGAGCGAGCGCACGCTGTGTTTCGAAGTGGCCAAGGACGCCAATAAAGTGATGGTGAAGGCAGCGGTGGAGAAGTTGTTCAAGGTGAAAGTGGACGGCGTGCGGACCAGCAACCAGGTGGGCAAGCTGCGCCGCCGGGGCAGATTCGCCGGGTACCGTTCGGACTGGAAAAAGGCGTACGTGACGCTGAAGAAGGGCGAAAAGATGCCCGAGTACGCGGAGATTTAAGACCATGGCGATGAAAACCTACAATCCCACCACGGCGTCGCGCCGGTTCATGAGCGTGGTGTCGCGGGAGGAAATCACCAAGCAGCGGCCCGAGAAATCGCTGGTGGAAGGCGTGAAGAAGCGTACCGGCGGGCGCAACAGCGTGGGACAGATTTCGTCGCGCTTCATCGGCGGCGGAGCCAAGCAAGCCTACCGGACCATCGATTTCAAGCGGGAAAAATTCGGAATCCCGGCCAAGGTGGCGTCGATTGAGTACGACCCCAACCGGAGCGCGCGCATCGCGTTGTTGCACTACGCGGACGGCGAGAAGCGCTACATTATCGCGCCGGTGGGATTGACCGTGGGGCGTACGGTGAGCTCCGGCGCCGAAGCGGACATTCTGATCGGAAACGCTCTCCCGCTGAAGAACATTCCCGCGGGCACGGTGGTGCACAACGTGGAGCTGCGGCCGGGCAAGGGCGCGCAAATGGCGCGGTCGGCGGGCGCTCAGGCACAGTTGGTGTCGCGCGAAAGCGGGATTGCGCTGTTGAAGCTGCCGTCGGGCGAGATCCGCAGAGTGCAAGTGGAATGCATGGCGACCATCGGCCAAGTAGGCAATGTGGAGCACGAGAACGAATCGCACGGCAAAGCGGGAAAGTCGCGCTGGCTGGGGAAAAAGCCGCACAATCGGGGCGTTTCGATGAATCCGGTGGATCACCCGCATGGCGGCGGCGAAGGCAAGACCTCGGGCGGCCGGCATCCGGTGACGCCGTGGGGCCAACCGACGCGAGGGTTCAAGACGCGGAATAACAAGCGGACGGATAAGTGGATTGTGAGCCGGAAGGGCAAGAAATAGGGGCTGGGGGCTTGGGACTAGGGGCTAAAAGATGAGCAGATCGTTAAAAAAGGGACCGTTTACGGACGACCATCTTACTAAGAAGGTGGCGGCGATGAATGAGAAGAGCGAGAAGAAGGTGGTGCGGACGTGGTCGCGGCGTTCCACCATATTGCCGGAGTTTATCGGGCATACGCTGGCGGTCCACAACGGCAGGAAATTCATTCCGGTGTATGTCACCGAGAACATGGTGGGCCGGAAGCTGGGCGAATTTTCACCGACGCGCCAGTTCCGGGGCCATTCGGTGAAGGCGGCAGCGGCGCCCACATCGGGTGGTGGAGCAGGGACGGAGAAGACGGCGAAACCGTCGTAAAAACCGTTTCTGGTTGCTGGTTTCTGGTTAGGGGCGGTCGAGCGTTACTAACCAGGAACCAGAAACCAGGAACTCTGAGCGAAGCGAGGAATTATGGCTAAAGCCGAAGCTAGATACGTTCGAACGTCGCCGCAGAAAGCGCGGTTGGTGGTGGATATGATCCGCGGCCAGAAGGCCGGGACGGCGATCAATATTCTGCGATCCGTTAATAAGCGCATGGCGCCGGTGGTGGAGAAGGTGCTGCGGTCGGCCATTGCGAACGCGGAAAATCGCTCGAACGACGTGGACGTGGATGCGTTGATTGTAACCGAGGCCTATGTGAACGAGGGACCGCGCATGAAGCGCATCCGGCCGGCTCCCATGGGGCGCGCCTACCGGTATCAGCGGCGCATGGCGCACATTGTGGTGAAGGTAGGCGAGAAGGCAAATCCGGGACAAACCAGCGGGGAGAAACAATAGTGGGACAGAAAGTACATCCATACGGGTTTCGGCTGGGCGTGACCAAGACCTGGCGCTCGCGCTGGTTCGCGAAAGCGGATTATGCGAAATTGCTCAAGGAAGACCTGGATCTGAAGGATTCGCTGCGCGACCGGTTGAAGGCCGCGGGGGTGAGCTCGGTGGAAGTGGATCGTCCTGGCAACAAGCTGCGCGTTACTATTCGCACTTCGCGGCCGGGGATTATCATCGGGCGCAAAGGCGCCGAGATCGAGAAGCTGAAGCAGGACCTGGCCAAGAAAACCAAGCGCGAAGTTTTTATCGACATTCAGGAAGTACATAAGCCGGAGCTGGACGCGCAACTGGTGGCGGAGTCCATCGCACTGCAGCTTGAAAAGCGCGTGGCATTTCGAAGAGCGATGCGCAAGGCCGTGGATTCGGCGCTGCGATTTGGCTGCAAAGGCATCAAGGTGCGTGTGTCAGGGCGCTTGAACGGGGCTGAAATCGCCCGCAGCGAATGGTATTTGCAGGGGCAGCTTCCGTTGCACACTTTGCGCGCCGATCTGGATTACGGATTCGCGCAGGCTTATACGACGTATGGCGTGATTGGCGTCAAATGCTGGACGTATAAGGGCGAGATCATCGAGGGGCAGACGCGCCGGGATTCCTTGAGAAACGATCCGGAACCTCGCCGGCCTCCGCTGCGCGACCGGCGGGAACGGCGTCCACCGGTTCCCGCGCCTCTGGCTCAAGCGGAACCAACAGCTCCGGTGGTGCAAGGGGCGCCGGATCTGGCATCCGGAAAATCGGCTCCGATTATCCCACCGCTCGCTCCTCCCCAGCCGAATTGGAAGCAGGAAATGAAACACGAGAGCGCGCCACCCGCGGCTGAGCCGGAGACGACGGCCGAACCGAGCGGAGCGGCTCCCGAGACGCCGTCCGGCGAGAAGGAAGAATAGCACCTTTATGTTGATGCCGAAGAAAGTAAAATACCGGAAGCAGCAGCGCGGACGCATGACCGGGAAAGCGTGGCGCGGCTCGACGCTGGCATTCGGCGACTATGGATTGAAGGCCATGCGCTGCGGCTGGATTACGGACCGGCAGATTGAAGCGGCCCGCGTGGCGATGACGCGTTTTATCAAGCGCGGCGGCAAAGTTTGGATCCGATTATTTCCGGACAAGCCGATCACCAAAAAGCCGGCTGAAACCCGCATGGGGAAAGGCAAGGGCGCTCCCGAACAGTGGGTGTGCGTGATTCGTCCGGGCAAGATCCTGTTTGAGATGGAAGGCGTGCCGAAGGCCACCGCGGAGGAGGCATTCCGGCTGGCTGCCGGGAAGTTGCCCATGCCGACGAAAGTGGTGTCGCGCGATTTTGCGGGAGTCTAATTTATGAGAGCGGAAAAAGTACGGGAACTCGATAGCGCCGAGCTGAAACGGCAGAGCAGCGATTTTCGGGAGCAGGCATTCCGGCTACGTTTTCAAATGTCCATGGGGCAGACCGACGGTTTGAAGAAGCTTCGAATCCTGAAAAAGGACCGGGCGCGGATGCTGACGGTTCTGCGGGACAGGGAATTGCATCCGGAAACGGCGCCGGAACCGGTGGCCAAGAAAAAGAAGAAGGGGAAGTAGGATATGGCCACTCCAGAGGCGCCGGCAACGAAGAAGATCGGCAACAAGAACGAGAAGATCGGGCAGGTGGTTTCGGCCAAGATGCACAAAACCATCGTGGTGGAAGTAACCCGCCGGGTATCGCATCCGGTGTACAAGCGGACCATCAACAAGCGCAGCAAATTCTACGCGCACGACGAAGAGCGGACGGCGCAGGTGGGCGATGTGGTGCGGATCATCGAATGCCGGCCTCTCAGCAAGCTGAAGAGGTGGCGCCTGGGCGAAGTAATTCGCAAGGCGGTGCAGGTTGCGGTGGCGCCGGAAGCGGTGGATATGGACACGACGCAGCCGACTTCAGGTTCCAAATCGCTGAGGAGGAAATCGTCATGATCGGGATGCGGACGTGGCTTGAAGTGGCCGATAACAGCGGCGCCCGGAAATTACAATGCATTCTGCCTCGCGGCGGCGATCTGGGGTTGCGGGCGGGCTTGGGCGATGTAGTGACTGCCAGCGTGAAGGAAGCCACTCCGGAATCGCCGATCAAGAAGGGCAAAGTGGTGCGCTGCGTGATTGTGCGGATGCGCAAGGAAACGCGGCGCAAGGACGGCACCTACATCCGCTTCGATTCCAATGCCGCAGTGCTGATCAATGAAGTGGGCGAGCCGGTGGGAACGCGCGTGTTCGGCCCGGTGGCCAGAGAGCTGCGCGACAAGAAATTCATGAAGATTGTATCGCTGGCGCCGGAGGTGATCTGATGCCTCGTCCCAAACCGCTGATGAAGCGCGGCAAGCACGTGGTGCGGAGCAAGCGCCACAAAGTCCGGATCAAGAAGGACGACCAGGTGAAAGTGATCGCTGGACGCGACAACGGTAAGACCGGACGCGTCATTGAAGTGGATCGGATACGCGGAACGGTTTTGGTGGAAGGCGTTTCGATGATCAAGCGCCACACCCGTCCCAACCCGGGGAAGCAGATCAAAGGTGGAATCGCGGAGAAAGAGAGCCACATCGCGATTTCGAACGTTATGATTTTAACTTCCGGCGGTCAGCCGTCGCGGGTGGGTTACAGGGTGGAGGGCACGGGCGCCTCCGAGCATCGCGTGCGCATCGCCAGGAAGACTGGCGAGGTACTGGAGAAGAGAGCGTAGAAAGAGCACCGGGAGTGGTAAGAGAAGACGAAGGATTTTAAGATGACTGAGGCAAGACTCAAACAGCACTATAAGAAGAACGTGGTTCCGGCCCTGGTGAAGGAGTTCGGCTATAAGAACGTGATGGCCGTTCCGAAGATCGATAAGGTCGCCGTGAATATCGGGCTGGGCGAGGCCACGCAGAACGGCAAGCTGATGGACGGCGCGGTAAACGAACTGGGGCAGATCGCGGGGCAAAAGCCGGTGATCACCAAAGCCAAGAAGTCCATCGCTGCCTTTAAATTGCGCGAGGGCATGGCCATCGGCACCATGGTGACGCTGCGGGGAGACCGGATGTACGAGTTTCTGGATCGCCTGATGAATGTGGCGCTGCCGCGCGTGCGCGATTTCCGGGGAGTGTCGAGCAAGTCTTTCGACGGGCGGGGCAATTATACGCTGGGAATAAAGGATCAGTTGATTTTTCCCGAGATCGATTACAACAAGGTGGAAAAGGTCAAGGGAATGAACATTTCGATTACCACGACGGCGCGGACGGATGCCGAGGGGCTGGCGCTGTTGAAACACATGGGTATGCCGTTCAGGCAGTGACGAAGAAAAGGAAAAAATGGCAACTACGGCGAAGATCGCAAGAGAGTCGAAGAAGTTAAAGTACAAGATCCGGCATCGCAACCGGTGTTTCCGGTGCGGGCGGCCGCGCGGGTATCTGCGCAAGTTCAATTTATGCCGGATTTGTTTCCGGAAGCTCGCTTTGGCCGGTGAAGTTCCCGGCGTGATCAAGGCCAGTTGGTAAAGGCGAGGTAATTATGGGCACATCCGATCCAATCGGCGACATGCTGACGCGAATTCGCAACGCCGCGCTGGCGCGCCACCCCAAGGTGGACGTTCCGGCGTCCAAGCTGAAGATGGAGATCGCGCGGATCCTCAAAGAAGAAGGCTTCATCATGAATTTCAAGATGACCGAGGACGGCGCGAAGAAAAGCATCCGCATTTATCTGAAGTACACGCCGGGCAACGTGCCGGTGATCTCGCGCATCGAGCGCGTGTCGCGGCCGGGCTGCCGCGTGTATGTGGGCAGCCGGGAAGTACCGAAAGTTCTGGGCGGCTTGGGGATCAGCATCCTGACCACGGCGCGGGGCGTGATGACCGGCAGCATGGCGCGCAAAGAACATGTCGGAGGAGAGATTTTGTGTCAGCTATGGTAGCGGTGGGGCGGACCCCCTGGTCCGCGGCCGACGCCCTCGTCGGCCTGCTATCGGATCAAGAAGACCTCGAGGTGCGGGTCCAGGGGGCCCCGCGCGGACCAGGGGGTCCGCCCCACTTCGAGTGCGAACACAAAGGTTAATTTATGTCGAGAGTTGGAAATAAACCCATTCCGCTGCCGAAAGGCGTGAAAATCGTCATTGGGAATCCCATGCTGGTGGAAGGGCCCAAGGGCAAGCTGGAAGTGCCGCTTCCCGACGGCGTCAAGGCGAAACAGAGCGATAGCGTGCTGGAATTCACGCGCGTGGACGATCATCACGCGCCGCTGCATGGCCTGACGCGGGCGCTGGCCGCTTCGGCCGTCCAGGGCGTATCCACGGGCTTCGTGCGTGAGCTGGATATCACCGGCGTCGGCTATCGCGCGGACGTAAAAGGCAAAATCGCGACGTTCACGCTGGGCTATTCGCATCCCATCGAGGTTTTGCTGCCCGATGGAGTGGAGCTGAAAATCGACAAGCAGACGCACCTGGTGCTGTCCGGCTACGACAAGCAAATGGTGGGACAGGTGGCCGCCAACATCCGCGCGCTGCGTCCGCCGGACCCGTACAAGAACAAGGGCATCCGATACACAGGAGAATCCCTCCGCAAGAAAGTCGGCAAGACTGGAGCCGGAGGAGCGGGAGCGAAGTAAAATGGCGAGATCTTCAAAGAACGACGTTCGGGTTCGAGTGCACAGCCGCATCCGGCAGCGGGTGCGGGGCAGCGGGGAGCGGCCGCGGCTGGCCGTGTTCCGCAGCTTGAAGCACATTTACGCCCAGGTGATTGACGACCGCAAGGGGCATACTCTGGCCGCGGCGTCTTCGGGCGAAAGTGGCGGCGAGAAAAAATCGGACGAGAAGAAATCCGAGAAGCAATCCGAGAAAACCCAGGCGAAAGTAGTGGCCAGCGGCGGCAACGTGGCGGGCGCGAAGCAGGTAGGAAAATTGATCGCCGAGCGGGCCAAGGCCCAAGGCGTTACCAAAGTTGTATTCGATCGGGGCGGGTATTTATACCATGGGCGCGTGAAGGCGCTCGCGGATGCCGCCCGGGAAGCGGGATTGGAGTTTTAACGAATGGCTGCAATACCGACACAAAAACGAATCGACGCCGGCTCTTTGAATCTGAAGGAGCAGGTGGTGTCGATCAACCGCGTCACTAAAGTGGTGAAGGGCGGCAAGAATTTGAGCTTTTCGGCATTGGTGGTGGTGGGCGATCCAGGAGCCCGGATTGTGGGCTTCGGCACCGGCAAGGCCAAGGAAGTTCCGGCGGCCATCAAGAAGGGCATTGAGGCGGCCAAGAAAAACCTGCGCAAGGTGAACGTGCTCGAGACCACCATTTTGCACGCTGTGCTGGGCCGCTTCGGAAGCGGGCTGGTGCTGCTGAAGCCGGCGCCGGAAGGAACGGGCGTGATTGCCGGCGGGCCGGTGCGCGCGGTGATTCAGGCGGTGGGGATTCCGAATGTGCTGACAAAATCCATTGGCTCGCACAATCCGCACAACGTGGTGAAAGCCACCATCAACGCCCTGGAACAACTGCGCGACAAGGCGCAGGTGGCAGAGATGCGCGGGTTGGCGATAGATAAGGTTATGTAAAACCCGTTTCTCGTTTCTCGTTAGGAACGATCGAGCGCACCCAACGAGAAACGAGAAACGAGGAACGATATGAAACTATGGCTCAAGCGATGATCAAGATTAAATTGATTGGCAGCCCCATCTGCTGTCCGGAGAAGCACAAGTCCATCGTCCGGTCTTTGGGGTTGAAGACGATGAATCGTACCGTGGTGCGGCCGGATACGCCGGCGTTCCGGGGGATGGTGGCGAAGATTCCGCATCTGCTGGCAATTGTGAAGGACTAATTATGAACCTGAGTAATCTTAAGCCGCCGCCTGGGCAAAAGCAGAAGAGGCAGCGCATCGGGCAAGGGATGGGCAGCGGCCGCGGCAAGTACTCCGGCCGTGGCGCCAAGGGCGCGCGGTCCATTTCGGGCTACAGCATTATGCGCGGGTTTGAAGGCGGCCAGATGCCGCTGCACCGGCGCCTGCCGAAACGCGGCTTCAATAATATATTCCGAAAAGAATACGCCATCGTGAATGTGGGGCGCCTCGAGCAACTGGAAGGCAACAAGTTCGATCCGGGCCGGCTGCTGGAGCTGGGCATCATCAAGAAGCTGGGCACCGGGCTGAAAGTTTTGGGATCGGGCGATCTCACGCGCAAGATCACGGTATCGGCGCATGTGTTCTCGAAATCGGCTCTGGAGAAGATCCAGAAGGCCGGCGGAAGCGGGACAGTGATTGGGAGCGAGTCGTAAAATTGGGTTGGCAGGCGGAAGCGCCTGCCCCACGTGGACAGGTTGAGGTAGTCGAAAATGAAGTTCTTCGAAGCCGCCGCAAACATCTTCCGGATTCCGGATCTACGCAAGCGTATTCTGTTTACGCTGGCCATGCTGGCCATTTACCGGCTGGGCGGGCACATCCCTACGCCGGGCATTGACGCGAACCGGCTGCAGGCGTTCTTCCAGCAGAATCAGGGCACGTTGTTCGGGTTCATCGATTTGTTCAGCGGCGGCATGCTGCGCAGGCTGACCATTTTCGCGCTCGGTATCATGCCATACATCACCGCGTCCATCATTCTGCAGTTGATGACGGTGGTGGTGCCCACGCTCGAAAAGCTACAGAAGGAAGGCGAGCTGGGGCGGCGCAAGATCACCCAGTGGACGCGTTATCTCACGGTGATCCTGGCGCTTATACAATCGTTCGGAATCGCCGAGGGGCTGATGCGCTCCGGCGGCGGCTTCGTGCTGAATCCGGGTATCGGGTTCCTGCTGATGACCATCCTGAGCCTGACCACGGGAACGGCGTTCATCATGTGGCTGGGCGAGCAGATTACCGAGCGCGGCATCGGCAATGGAATGTCGCTGCTGATTTTCGCCGGCATCGTAGTGGGAATACCGAACGCCATCAACAACATTTACCAGCACGTGTTCCAGATCAAGGATTGGACCCCCATTCATTTGATCGTGATTCTGGCTGTTATGATCGCGGTGGTTGCGTTTATCGTGCTGGTGGAGCGCGGCGAGCGCCGGATTCCGGTGCAATACGCCAAACGCGTGGTGGGCCGGCGGATGATGGGCGGCCAATCCACGCATTTGCCGCTCAAGGTAAACGCCGGCGGGGTTATCCCGGTGATCTTCGCTTCCTCGCTGCTGGCGTTTCCGCAGACGTTGTTGAGCTGGCAGGTGGTGCAGCACAGTACGTTCCTGAGCGGGTTGCTGACGTCCATCGGCGGAGCCCAGCCGCTGTACTACGTGCTGTTCACGGTGCTCATCATTTTCTTCTGCTTCTTTTACGTGTCCATCATCTTCAATCCCAATGAAGCCGCGGACAACATGCGCAAGTACGGCGGGTTTATTCCCGGCATCCGGCCGGGCAAGAACACCGCGGATTACATGAACAAGATTCTGACCAAGATCACGGTGGTGGGCGGATTGTATCTGTCCGTCCTGTCGATTATTCCCACCATCATGATCCAGGGCATCAAGCTGCAGCGCCTGCCGGTGGTCGGCAATTTCATCGATACCTATTTCCCGCGCTGGCTGCTGGATGGGTTGAACGTGAATTTCTTCTTCGGCGGCACTTCGCTGCTGATTGTGGTGGGCGTGGCCATGGACACCGTGAACCAGGTGGAAGCGCAGCTGATCATGCGCCATTACGAGGGGTTCACGCCGCGCTCCGGGCGCGTCCGGGGACGCCGAACTGGTACTTAAATCATGAGTTTCCCCCGTATGCTAGAATTAAGGCATCAAACGTCCTTCGCGGCGGCGGTGGTGTGCGCCGTCGGCCCCGATTGATCGGAGATGATTATCCGGAAGAACAGCAAGGAATTGGAGCAGATGCGCCGGAGCGGTCTGCTGGTGTACCAGATTCTGCGTCAACTGGAAAAGATGGTGGAGGAAGGGATCACTACCCAGGAGCTGGAAGACGCCGCCGAAAAAATGATGAAGGATGCCGGCGCAAAACCAGCTTTCAAAGGCTATTACACGCCGGCGGCGGGCAGCAAGTTTCCGTATGTGTTGTGCACCTCAGTGAATGAGCAGATTGTGCACGGCATGCCGTCGTCAAGAACCAAGCTCAAGAAGGGCGATATCGTTTCCATCGATACCGGCGTCCAGTTGAACGGATACTTTGGCGACTCGGCAATCACGGTTCCGGTGGGAGAAATCAGCGATTCGACCAGGCGGCTTTTGAAAGTTACCGAGGAGTCACTGGAGCTGGCCATCGATAAGGCGCGGGCGGGCAACCGCCTGTTCGACATTTGCGGGACCGTTGAGCAGCATGTGGTGGAAAACGGATTTTCGGTGGTGCGCGAAATGGTGGGGCACGGCATCGGTACCAAGCTGCATGAAGAGCCGCAAATCCCGAATTATGTGGACCGGAGAAACGAGAATCCGCGGCTGAAAGAAGGCATGGTGCTGGCCATTGAGCCGATGGTGAATGCCGGCGCGGCGGACATGAAGGTTTTGAAGGACAAGTGGACCGCGGTTACTAAAGACGGTTCGGTTTCGGCGCATTTTGAGCATTGCGTGGCGGTGACGGCGAATGGGCCTTGGGTGTTGACGCGGCCGTGAGTTGGCAGGCGAAAGCGTCTGCCCCACTGAATGGGAAAAGCCACCGTGGTTGAGGCGATTGTGGTTGAATTGATGCCGCATGCGGTGGTCCGGGTGAAGCTGGAGAATCAGGATCTGGTTCTGGCGCATCCGGCGGGAACAACGAAGACGAATTTTGTCAGGGTGCGGCCAGGCGACCGGGTGCAGGTGGAATTATCGCCGCACGATCCGGGCCGGGGAAGAATTGTTCGATTGCTGGAGAAAAAATGAAAGTACGAGCGTCGGTAAAAAAGATGTGCGACAAATGCAAGGTGATTCACCGCGAGGGCGTGGTGCGGGTCATCTGCACGAATCCCAAGCATAAGCAGCGGCAGGGTTAAAGTGTACAAGGATAAGGAATAAATATGGCGCGTATTGCAGGTGTCGACTTACCAGCCAAGAAGCGGGCCGAAATCGGGCTCACCTATATCTACGGCATTGGACGGACCAGGGCGCTTTCGCTGCTGCATCGGGCGGGCGTCGATGCCGGCAAGAAAGTCGCGGACCTGACCGAGGACGAGGTCAACAAGATTCGTACCTTGATTGAGAACGAGGGCGCGGTGGAAGGCGACCTGCGCAAGGAACTTTCGATGAACATCAAGCGGCTCATCGAAATGGGTTCCTACCGGGGTGTGAGACATCGCCGCGGGCTGCCGGTTCGAGGCCAGCGCACGCATACCAACGCGCGCACGCGCAAGGGTCCACGGCGGGCCACTATCGCCGGCAAGAAGAAGGCGACAGCGAAGACCTAAAGGAATCCATATGGCCAAAGCTCCGGAAAAAAAGGCAACCAAGAAAAAGACGTTCAAGAAGAAAGAGAAGAAGATCGTATCCAGCGGCCTGGTGCATGTGCAGGCCTCGTTCAACAATACGATTGTGACCTTCACGGACTTGGTCGGCAACGTATTGGCGTGGTCCAGTTCGGGATCGCTGGGGTTCCGGGGATCGAGAAAAGGGACGCCGTTCGCCGCGCAGCAGGCATCCTTGACGGCTGCGAACAAGGCCAAGGAATACGGGCTGCGGTCAGTGGAAGTGAGAGTGAGCGGTCCGGGTGCGGGGCGGGAATCCGCCGTGCGTGCCTTGGCTACCGCGGGAATTGAAGTGAAGTCGATTAAAGATCGGACGCCGATACCGCACAATGGTTGCCGGCCTCCGAAACGTAGGCGTGTTTGAGCTGGGGAGACTAGCGGGTTAACAACCCGCTGCAGGATGGCATCCTGCCCCACGAGTAAGCAGGACGAAGGCTCGTTGTAGCCGTAAACTGCACCTTTTGAATTGAGGAAGGTATTGAAATTGAATGGCTAAATATATCGGCCCCGTTTGCCGGCTGTGCCGGCGTGAGGGGATGAAGTTGTTTTTGAAAGGGGAGCGCTGTCACACCGAAAAGTGCGCCATCGAGAAGCGCAATTTCGCTCCCGGCCAGCATGGCAAGGATCGCAAGCCCAAGCTGGTTGGTTACGGGCTGCAGTTGAGGGAAAAACAGAAGGCCCGCCGCTATTACGGTTTACTGGAAAACCAGTTCCGCAACCTGTTCGAGAAGGCCTTCGCCACCAAGGGCGTCACCGGCGAGCACCTGTTGAATTCGCTCGAGAGGCGTCTCGACAATGTAGTGTATCGCATGGGTTTTGGCACCAGCCGCAACCAGGCCCGCCAGCTGGTCCGGCATGGCCACGTGCTGGTGAACGGCCGCAAGGTAAACATCCCGTCGTTTGAAGTGAAACCCAACGATGTGCTGGAAGTTCGCGAAAAGAGCAAGAACAATCCGACCATCCTGGCGGCCCGCGACGCCACCGCGCACGCGCCCTCGCCCAACTGGCTGGAAGTGGATCGAGAGAACCTCAAGGGCCGGATGATCGCACAGCCGAAGCGGGAAGAGCTTGTACAGATACAACTGAATGAGCAGTTGATCGTGGAACTTTATAGCAAATAAGCGTTCTTCGGTTCTTCAGTTCTTCGGTTCATCGGTTCGGGAAACCGAAATGATCCGGAAACTAGGAACAGAAGAACCGAGGAACAGAAGAACCGAGGAACCGATTTTTTATGTTTAAAGGTTTTCAGAAGCCGAAAAGATTAGTCGCCAACACCGAGACGCTTACGGAGCGTTACGGAATGTTCACTGCCCAGCCGTTCGAGCGCGGATTCGGGTCCACTATCGGGACCGGACTCAGGCGCGTGTTGCTGAGCTCCATTGAAGGCGCGGCCATAACATCGGTGCGGATTGAGGGCGTGGCGCACGAATTCAGCCCCATCCCGGGCGTGGTGGAAGACGCCACCGACATCATTCTCAACCTCAAGCAGGTGCCCTTCAAGATGATTGGCGAGGGCACTCGCGTGGCCCGGCTCAAGGTAGATAAGCCGGGACAGGTGTTGAGCGGACAGATTGAGACCGACGCCGACGTGGAAGTGTTGGACCGCAACATGCCCATCGCCACCGTGGGCGAAGGCGGCAAGCTCAACATTGAAATGCGCCTGAAATCGGGGCGCGGCTATGTGGCTGCCGACCGCAACTACGACGAAGACCTGCCGCTGGGCTACATCCCCATCGATTCGGTCCATTCGCCGGTGCGCAAAGTCAATTTCATGGTGGAAGCCGCGCGCCTGGGCCAGATGACCGACTATGACAAGCTGACGCTGGAAGTTTGGACCAACGGGGCCATTTCTCCACAGGACGCCATCGGCCAGGCATCCAAGCTGCTCAAAGATCACATGACCATCTTCATCAACTTCGAGGAGCTGCCGGAGACCGCCGAAGAGCCGGCCGAGCGCGCCTTGAACCAGATGAACGAAGTGCTCAACCGCTCCGTCGAAGAGCTGGAGTTGAGCGTGCGGTCCTACAACTGCCTGAAGAACGCCAACATCCAGACCATCGGCGACCTGGTGCAGCGGACCGAGGCGGAGATGCTGCGCACCAAGAATTTCGGGCGCAAATCGCTGAACGAAATCAAAGAGATTCTCTCCAATCTGGGCCTGGGCTTTGGGATGAAGTTTGACGCGCAGGGGCGTCTGGTTCCCGCTCCCGGCGGTTCTTCGCTGCCGCACTATGCCGGGGAGATCGAGGACGAAGAGCCCGAGCAAGACGAGGTTACGGAGTAAGCCATGCGCCATGGGGTTGACGGATACAAATTAAAACGCAACATTGGCGCGCGCAAGGCGTTGTTGCGCGGCCTGGTGACCAGCGTCATCGACCAGGAACGCATCATCACCACGGTTCCGAAAGCCAAGGCCGCAAGGCCGCTGGTGGATCGCATGATCACCCTGGCCAAAGAGGACACGCTGCACGCGCGGCGTCAGGCGGCGGCATTTCTGACCACTCCGGCTTCGGTGAAGAAGCTCTTCGATAAGCTGGGAACGCGCTTCGGGCAGCGCAACGGCGGCTATACGCGCATCGTTCGGTTAGGATTCCGGAAGGGCGACGGCGCGGAACAGGCCATGCTGGAACTGGTAGGCTCCGAGCTGGTGAAACGCGCAGCCGAACGCGCCAAGCGCCGCGAAGAGCGTCTGCAGGCCGTCAAAGAAGGGCGGCATGATGGGGAAGAGCCCGAGGGCGAGACGGAAGAGAAGCCGTAAGGCAAATTTAAGCCGCAGATGAACGCTGATAAACGCGGATAATTAAAATCTGCGTTTATCTGCGTTCATCAGCGGCCAATAAAACAATCCCCACGGCGACGATACTGACCCCGAAGCCTGCCACTACATCCACCGCGTAATGATAGCGGCCGTAGACGGTCCCGACCGCTACGCTTATCGCGTAGATCAGCATCCCCCAGCCGTACCGTTTTCTCTCTGGCAGATACCGCAGCAGGGCCCACGCGGCGGAGAATGCCGAAGAGACATGCGCGCTGGGGAACACGCTGGAATGGATGCCGTAGCCGTTCACAATCCATAGATTGAATTTGCGGAGAGCGGTCATCACGTTGGGCAAGTCGCTATCGCCGAAAAGCGTGCGCGGCGGCTGAGACGGAAAATACGGAAAGAGCGCGTAGGCCAGCAGGGTGCCCAGCAGGTAAAGGAAGAGCACGCGGTTCACGCGGTTGCGGCGATGCTCCAGGTAGAGCACGGCAACCGTGAAGGGTCCTACGGCGTACACCAGCAGATAACAAAGTTCCAGATAGCTGGGCAACAGGGCGCCCAGCCATTCAACCGCGCGCTGGAAATTCCATTGGTAGAGCAGAGAGCGGTCCCATCCGATCCAGCGGAATTCCAGGTGGTGGTCCCATGCCAGCGGTGTGAACCAATCCATCTCGCGATATGCAATCACCGTAAGAGCGAGCGGCACCCAGTCGCGCGCGATGCTGAAGAATTCGCGGTTGCCGTGGGATTCGCCATAGGCTAAAACGGCCACCAGCGAAGCTGCCAGGAAGAGTACTAAGAGCGGCAATCGCGTGGCGGAGAGCAACGCTACGTAACTGAAGTAGGCGATCAGCAGCCATTCGGTGGCGCGCAGTGATTTCAGCATCTCAAGGCAAGCCGGAGGCTTGCCCCACGCGGATCAGGTGTTCGGCATGTTTTAGGGCTTCGGGCGTTACGCGCTGGCCGGAGAGCATGCGGCCGATCTCGCGCGTTCGGGCGGGGCCGGTCAGCTCTTCGATTTCGGCGATGGTTCGTCCCTTCACTTCGCGCTTCTCTACGAAATAGTGATGATCTGCGAATCCGGCTACCTGGGCCAGGTGGGTGACGCACAGAACCTGGTTGGATGCCGAGAGTTTCTTGAGCCGGCGCCCTACGGCTTCCGCCACGCCGCCGCCGATGCCGCTGTCGATCTCATCAAAAACCAATGTTCGCGGCACGGAGTTCGCGCGCTCGGCGCGGCCGGCCGATGTTTTCAGAGCCAGCGCGATACGCGACAGCTCGCCCCCGGATGCTACTTTGTCCAACGGGCGCGGCTCTTCGCCGGCATTGGCGGAGATGAGAAACTCCACGCGATCGGCGCCGTGCGCTGACCAGTTCGCGGGCTCGACGCCAATCTTGAACACGGCGTTTTCCAGCGCCAGCGCGCCCAATTCTCCCATCACCTTCTTCGCCAGCTTCTCGGCGGCGGATTTGCGTTGTTTGGTGAGCGAGGCGGCGGCGTGGCGATATGCCTCGCTCGACTGCGCCAGCTCCAACTCCAGCTTCGCCTTGCGTTCCCCGGCGGTCTCGACGGCCGCAATCTGCTCACGGACGTTGTCGAGAAACGCCAGCACCTCGGCCAGGGTGGATCCGTACTTGCGCTTCAGTTTATCGATCATCGCTAACCGCGATTCGATATTTTCCAGGCGATCCGGATCGGCCTCCAGCCGGTCCAGATAATCGCGAATGGCGAAAGAGGCTTCATCCACGCCGATAGCCGCGGATTTCAACGTTTCGAGCGCGGGCGCCAGACTGGTATCGATGCGGCACAGATCTTCCAGCTTCTTCAGCGCAATGCGAACCTGCGCGGAGGCGCTCTCGGGCGAATCGTACAGCGCGGAATAAGCCGCGTCGGCGTTCTCCTGCAAGCGCGCGACGTTCTTCAAGACCAGCCGCTCGTTTTCCAGCTCCGCGTCTTCGCCTGGCTTTAATGAAGCAGCCTCGATCTCTTTTCGCTGGAAGCTCCACAGATCCGCGAGGCGGAGCTTCTCCTGCTCCGATTTTTCGAGCTCAGCCAGCTCGTGTTGGACCTCGTTCCAGCGATGGAAAAGACTAGCCACTTGTTCCCGGCCATGATCCAAATTGGCGAATTCGTCCAGCAGCTCCAGTTGGGCGTCCGGCGAAAAAAGCTGCTGCTGCTCATGCTGGCCATGGATGTCGCCGAGGAACGGCGCCAGCTCGCGCAGCAGCGCGGCTGTTACCGGCCGATTGCCCAGGAAAGCGCGCGATTTGCCGCCGGCCAGAACTTCCCGCTCGATTAACAGTTCGTCATCTTCCACCGGGACTCCGGCGTGTTCCAGCAAGGCTTGGCAAGCCGCCGCGCGGGGCGCCTCGAAGATGGCCGAAATCCGGGCGCGGTCGGTATCGGAGCGGACCATGTCGGCCGAGGCGCGGCCTCCCAACACCAGGCCAAGTGCATCCACCACAATGGATTTGCCGCTTCCGGTCTCTCCGGTCAGCAGGTTCAGGCCCGGGTGGAAGCGGACGCGGACGCGCTCCACCACGGCATAGTTTTCCACAACCAGATCCAGCAACACTCGATGAAATTATAGTTGGTTTTGCGTCGTCTAAATGGTGGCTGCGGGTGTATTTGCACCTGAAGGGGTGCATACTGTAAAACAGAGAGGAGCAGTTTTGTTTTTAAGAGTGCGAAACAGGAGCGTCCGCACGCTATGATGGTTGAAGCGAGTGGAAAGGAGCCCCGCAACTGAGCCTTTGGGACCTGGTACAACAATCCGGCCCGCTGCCGCGGACGGTGATGGCGATTTTGCTGATTTTTTCGCTGCTGTCCTGGGCGGTCATCTTTTCCAAGTGGGCGGTGTTCCGCAGTGTACGCAGCGCCAATCGGGTGTTTCTCCGCGCTTTCCGGAAAGCGGCAAGTCTCGAAGCGGTGGCCATGGCCAGCGAACAATTCCGGCGATCTCCGCTGGTGACGGTTTTCGATTTCGGATATAGCGAAGTGGCGCGGCAGATGAAATCGCGCGGCAGTGTAACCAATCCCGTGGCGCTGGAGCGCACGTTGCAATTGGGCATGAGCGAAGAGCTTACGCGGCTGGAGCGCAACATGAGCCTGCTGGCAACAACCGCAACCGTTTCGCCATTCATTGGATTGTTCGGGACAGTTTGGGGAATCATCGACGCGTTCCAGCAATTGTCCACGGCGGGCGCGGCCAGCCTGCGCGCCGTAGCGCCGGGAATTTCCGAAGCTCTGATTACCACTGCTTTGGGACTGCTGGCTGCTATCCCCGCTGCTATTTTTTACAACATGTTCGGGACCGCCATCAAGGAATTTGGCGCGCGCATGGAAGACTTCATGCTGGAATTCATGAACATGCTGGATAGAAGCTTCGAGTAATCTACTATGGCGTTTTCAACCGGCGGTTCGTCGAGTGTGGGAAGGCGCGGGAGATTCCGTGGGACGACATCGTTAGCGGAAATCAACATCGTCCCGCTGGTAGACGTAGTGCTGGTGCTGCTGATCATCTTCATGCTGACGGCGCACGTGATGGAGTTTGGGCTGGAAGTAGAAGTTCCGAAGGTGAAGCCGGTGAAGGAAGATGTTCAGGATTTGCCCGTCATCGAAATGGATAAGGAAGGCACTACGTTTCTGAATGGCAAACCGATAAACATCAACTTGATGGCAACCACCATCCGCCAGCGCTACAAGAAGGCGACGTCCGTTTATTTGCGGGCGGACCGCAGGACCACATGGGATCCCATCGCGCAAGTGATCGCGACGCTGGGTCAGGCCAAGCTGGGTGTCAACGTTGTCACGCAGCCGGAGGATATGACCGGCAAGAAGCGAAAGTAAGATGCGTACGCACACGGACATTCTCGATCAACAGGAATCGCTGAAGGGGCCGTTTGTGGGATCGGTGGCGCTGCATGCGGCCGTGGCGGCGGCGCTGATAATTTCAACGCTCAGCTTCAATCATACGCGGGAGATTTGGGGCGGGCCCACGCATGCGGGCGACGCCGTGGCTGTAAATGCGGTGAAGAGCATTCCACTGCCATCGCGTGCCGGCCGCGAAAATCCGGTGGCGAACGATACGGAATCGCTGGTGCCGCAAGCGCCTAAGCCGGAGCCGAAAAAGCAGGTGAAAGTTCCGGAGGAGAAAGCGATTCCTCTGAAGAGCCGGACTGCGCAGAAGCAGCCCAAGCGGCAGGCGCAGCAGCGTTATCGGCCGGAGCCATTGCGGGAGAACCAGGTGACCGCCGCAGAAGCGCCGGCGATGGTTTCCCGGATGTTTCAGAAGCCGGGCGGCGGAGCGGTGGGCGTTGGGCCGAACAACGCGCTCGGAGATCGTTTTGGCGCTTATGCGGACCTGGTTGCGCAGCGCGTGACTGACAAGTGGCAGAACAGCGCTCTGGCCGGGCAATCTGCGCCGATAGCGATAATCACTTTCGACATCCAGCGCGACGGGTCAGTAAGAAATGCTAAAGTCGCCCAGCCCAGCGGCAACAGCACCATGGATTACTCAGCTCTGCGCGCCGTCATGGACGCGGCGCCATTTCCACCCCTTCCTTCCGAGTTCGACCGGAACGTGGCTAACGTTGAACTGCAGTTTCAATTAAAGCGATGAAACGACCTATTGTTTTTCTCGGCAGCATTCTGTGCGTTAGCGCGCTCGCGTTTGCGCAGATCCACGAAGTCATCCAGGGAAAGCCCGGCGAGAAGATCCCCATCGCCGTGCCCGATTTCCGCGGCGCCGGCGACGCGCAGGGGCTGATGAACACCTTCAACGCCACCTTGTGGAGAGAGTTGGAGAACTCGGGCCAGTTGAAGTTGATTCCAAAGACCGTCTATCCGCTGGCCGTCCCGCAGCAGCCGGCGGATTTCCGGCCGCCCGTGAATGGGAGGAGCGCGGGACCGTGGCTTTCGGATTGGTCCGGACCTCCGGTCAACGGCCGATACCTGGCGTTCGGATACACGGCCACGCAGAATGGCCAGCTGGTTCTTTACGGCTGGCTCTACGACGTCCAGCAGGCCAATGTCAGTTCCGCGCAATTGCTGGCGAAAGTTTATGTGGGATCGCCGGATGAAGCGGGATCGAGGAAAGTGGCGCAGGAGTTCGCAGCCGACATCCTGAAATTATTCGGCGCGGGAAGTCTGTTGGGCACGCGAATCTATTTCGTCTCCGATCGAACCGGGCACAAAGAGATTTGGTCTATGAATTATGATGGCTCCGACCAGAAGCAGTTTACGTCGTATCGGACCATTACCAATTTTCCGGTGGTTTCTCCGGATGGAACTAAGATCGCTTTTACCACTTACCCCATGCGTGCTGCGTCGCCCGGACATCCCGCCACTGAGGACCAGCCCAAGATCTATATACACTCGCTCGAAACGGGGCGAAAGCTGGTGTACCTGAACCAAAATGCATCCATGAATGCGGCATCCGATTTCATGCCGGATAACCAGCACCTGCTGATCTACTCGACGGCGGCCGGCGGTGTTTCGCAGATCTTTATGACCGGTATCGACGGCGGCGGCTTTCGCCGCATCACCAACACCCGATCCATTGAGGTGGAAGCGAAGGTGAATCCCAAAACAGGCACCGATCTCGTCTTCACTTCCGGCCGCGGCGGCATGCCGCAGATATATAGAATGAATCTGGATGGCACCGACGTGGCACGCTTGACCACCGGCGAGGGCGAGGCCGTAAACCCCTCCTGGAGCCCGGACGGTCAGCACATCGCGTTTGCCTGGACCAGGGGGTTCGAGCCGGGAAACTACAACATTTTTATAATGGATGTAGCCAGCCAGGAGTACAATCAGCTTACCCATGGAGCTGGCCGGAATGAGAATCCGAACTGGGCGCCCGATGGCACCCACCTGGTGTTCTCATCCAAGCGTGGTGGCCGGGAAGAGATTTACACGATGCTTGCGGATGGGACCGGTTTGCAACAGCTCACGACACAAGGCAATAATATAAAGCCTGTTTGGAGTAAAGGAACTCAGTAGACTTGAAGAAGAAGAGGAGATTGTTCAGGATGAGCGCAAGTGACAGATTGCACGCTTCCAAGATTGCGGCCGCACTGCTGGTATTGACGATCGCGGTGGTGGCCCCGGGTTGTAAGAAAAAAGTTCCACCGCCGCCTCCGCCCCCGCCTAACACGGCGCCGGCTACGGCGCCCACCGTCGGGAGAGCAACCATTAACAGCTTCACGGCGGAGCCATCCACCATTGAGCGGGGCCAGTCGTCCACCTTGAGCTGGTCCATCAGCAACGCCACCGATATGTCCATCGACAATGGCGTCGGCGCGGTGCAGAGCCAGGGACAGAGGCAGGTTTTCCCGACCAGTTCCACCACCTACACGTTGACGGCGAACGGGCCGGGCGGATCAGATACGCGGACAGTCACGGTGTCGGTGAATACGGCGCCTGCGCCTCCTCCGGCCGCGAATACGGGCCCGCGGTTGTCCAGCGCTGAGATGCTGCAGCAACAATCGCAGGATGCCTTCTTCGATTACGACAAGAGCGACATTCGCTCGGACGCGCGCGACGCTTTGACGCGCGACGCTGGATTGTTGAAGCAGATATTCGCGCAGGATCCAAACTTCACGGTGGTGGTGGAGGGGCACTGCGACGAGCGCGGATCGGCTGAGTACAATCTGGCTCTGGGCGACCGGCGCGCCGCCGCCGCCAAGGACTTCCTGGTGCAGTTGGGCGTGGCGGGCGACCGCATCAAGACCATCAGTTACGGCAAGGAACGTCCGCAGTGTACCGAAGCCAATGAGGAGTGCTGGCAGAAGAATCGCCGGGCACACCTTTCGGCCGGCCAGTGAGGTAGTTTCGAAGCAGCGGGCGCCGGTCACTCGCGGCGGGCGCCCGCCACAGATTACAGGAGTTGCTATGAGTTTGTCCCGCACAACATTGTTGTTAACGGCGTTATCCATGGCGCTGGCGCCGTTCGCATTCGGCGCGAGCAAAGAGATCCAGGAACTGCAGCGTGATGTGGCGCTGTTGCAGGATCAGGTGCGAACGCTGCAGCGCGCGCAAGACGAGAAGTTCGCGGCTATGCAGGCGCTGGTGCAGCAGACCTTAGACAGCGTGAATCGCACGAACACAGCTTTGGCCGTGATGGAAAACAAGTTCAACGACACCATGAAGCAGCAGGCGCAGTCGGTGTCTGGGCCGGTGGCCAACGTCGGCCAAAAGCTGGACCAGATGGCTGAGGATTTCCGCGCGGTGCGGGAATCCGTGCTGGACATGAACACACGAATGGGCAAGCTGGACGCCAAGATGGCGGACTTGCAGAACCTGATCAACACCATGCGCGCTCCGGTGGTTCCTCCACCCGGATCGCCGAATTCCGGAGACCTGGGTACGACTACGCAGGTACCCACGGGCCCACCTGCTGGAATGTCGGCTGGGGCCACGTACACCAATGCCTTCCGCGACTACATGGGTCATAAGGATGACCTGGCGATGCAGGAGTTCAGCGACTATCTGAAATATTTTCCGAAGACGGATTTCGCGCCTAACGCGCAGTACTATATCGCCGACATTTACTATCGCAAGGGCGATTATGAAAATGCACTGCCGGCCTTCGACGCGGTCCTGGAACAATATACCGATAGCTCCAAGACCCCTGACGCCCACTTCATGAAGGGCATGACGCTACTCAAAATGGGAAAGCGCGACGCGGCTGCTCGCGAATTCCGCGACGTGTATGCGAAGGATCCCACCTCGGAAATTGCGGCGCGAGCCAAGGAGCAGTTGAAGTTGCTAGGGCTCTCCGTGGGAACAACATCGAAGCGCAAACGAAGTTGAGCACCGTCCCTGAACCCGTTTCAAATTACGCCGATCTTGCTGCGCTGATCGACTACGCGCTGACTCGATCGGAACTGTCGGAGGCGGATGTCGCGCGGGGGTGTGAGCTGGCCAAACAGCAGGGTGTAGCCAGCGTGATAGTGCGTCCCTCCGACATAGATTTGGCTGCGCGCTGGATGGCCGGCTCCGCGGTGCGGCTGGGCACGCTGGTGGATTCACCGCACGGATATTCAACCACTGCGGCGAAGACCTACGCGGCACGGGACCTGTTGCGGCGTGGCGTCCAGGAAATCGATACGGTGATGAACACGGGCAAGCTAGTGTCCCGCCAGTTTCAATATCTGGAGACGGAGCTGCTGCAAATGGCCGACGCCTGCCATCAATCCGGGGCGCTGCTTAAAGTTAATCTTGAAAGCGAATTCCTCACCGAGGAGCTGAATATTATCGCTTGCCGCGTGGCACGCCGGGCGGGCGCGGATTATATCGGCACCAACAAGCTGGAAGACATCGCCGTGTTGCAAGCCCATTCGCGCGACCGGTTGAAGATCAAGTGCCACGGCCAGATCGCGGATCTGGGCAGCGCGCTGGCTGCACGGGAGGCTGGTTGTGCGCGGATTGAGATCGCTGAAACCGTCGCGATTCTGGAGGCGTGGAAGGCGAAATTGGCCGCTGTGGCGCCCGGCTAGCCGCTGGTTGCTGGTGGCTGGTGACGGGTAGTCGAACGTAGATGACCAGCCACCAGCAACCGACCACCAGCCACTTCGTGCTATCCTGTGTCCCTCTCCCGCAGTCATGGCGCAATCTACATCTTTTCCGCGCATCTGCATCGCGATGGGTTTCCCGGATGCGCAGAAGCTGCTTGAGCATGCCCGGCGGGAGGCGGATGCCGGAGAGTCGTTTTTCGAATTCCGGCTGGACCATCTGGCTACGCCGGAACTGGGGCTAGCGGTCATTCGGAAGTTTCTGGCGGCGCATCCGGATTGCCGCATCCTGGCTACATGTAGAAGGCACCAGAATCACGGGAAATATAACGGCAGCGTGGAAGAGCAGATCCGGCTGCTGAGCGCGGCCATCCAAGCCGGCGCCTGCGCGGTGGATCTGGAAATCGAAAGCGCGGAGAATGCCCCCAGCGGGCTGGAGACGTTTCGCGGCCACGCGCGCATGATCCTCTCCTATCACAACTACGACGGAACGCCCTCGCCTGAAGTGGTTTTGCGCCGCATGCTGCGCATTCCCGCGGATGGCTATAAGATTGTCACCACCGCGCGCAAACCATCGGACAATTACCGCGTGCTGGCGCTCACCAAATCGCATCCGCGGACGCCGCTGATCGTGCTGGCCATGGGCGAGGCCGGGTTTCCCACGCGAGTGCTCTCCACCGCCTGGGGAGGGATGTTCACTTACGCCGCGCCCAACGCTTCGGAAGGAACGGCCAGCGGCCAGGTGAGCGCCCGGCTGCTGCGGCAATTGTATCGCACGGAGAAATTTTCTCACTCGGCCAAGATTTATGGCGTCATTGCCGATCCGGTGCGCCACTCCATTTCACCCGCCGTTCACAACCGGGCCTTTCAGGCGCATCGGTTGGATGCCGTATATCTGCCGTTTTTGGTGCAAGGCACGCAATTGAAGGATTTCTTCACGCTGGCGGACAAACTGCCGGTGGCCGGTTTCAGCGTGACCATTCCGCATAAACAAAAAGTTCTGCGTTATCTGGACGTAGTGGATCCGCTGGCGCGCCGCATTGGCGCGGTGAATACCATCTGGCGGAAATCGGGAAAATGGCGGGGAACCAATACGGACGCGGAAGCGATCACCACGCCGCTGGCGCGCAAGCTGCGGCTTTCAAAATCCACCATTCTTCTGGTGGGTAACGGCGGCGCAGCCCGCGGCGCGGCTTACGCGCTGGTGGAGAGCGGCGCGAAAGTTTCCATTGTGGGACGCAATCCGGACCGCGTGCGATCTTTGGCCAAGGCCTGCGGCGCTGAACCTCTGCTGCGGGAACAAATGCAGGCGCGCAAGTTCGATGCCCTGGTGCATGCCACGCCGCTGGGCATGTATCCGCACGTGGGCGGATGTTTCTTTCCGGATTCCATTCCCGCGGAGTTGGTTTTCGACATGGTCTACAATCCGCTCGAAACCGCGCTGGTGCGCCGCGCGGCGGAGCAGGGGCTGACGGTTATCTCAGGACTTCAAATGTTCCTGGAGCAGGCCGCGCGGCAATTCGAAATATGGACGGGCTCGTCGGCGCCACGGACTGTGATGGAGAAAGCGGCGATGGAAGCGCTGGCATCAGGTTTCTAGTTATTCGTTTCTCGTTTCTCGTTTCTCGTTTCTCGTTCTGATCCTGTGAGGAACTATAATAGTCCCAAATGTCTACCGAACCAATAACGAGAAACGAGAAACGAGAAACGGGCTTCACCCGCCGCGCCCTCGCGGGCCTGCTGTCAACGTCCGCCGTGTTGCTGGCGCAAGCGCCGGCTCCGCTTCCTTCCAATCCAGACGAAGAGTTGAAGGCGGCTACGGACACCATCCAGAAGAATTCCGAGCAACTGGCTAAGGTGGATTTGCCGATGTCCACTGAGCCGGCGGTGCATTTCAGAGCGTAAAGGATTCGAATGGCCGCTTCCATCCCGGACGACATTTTCTTTTCGAGCATCACGGAGATCAACCAGAAACTCAAGGCCAAGGAATTTTCGGCCGTGGAGCTGACCAAAGCTTTTTGCGCGCGCCTGGAACAACTGGGGCCACGCTACAACGCATTGGCACTGTCGCTGCGCGATAAGGCGGTGAAAGCGGCGAAAGAGGTGGACGGCGATATCAAGCGCGAGCGATTCCGCGGCCCGTTGCAAGGGATTCCGTTTGGCGCAAAGGACCTGCTGGCGTACGCGAAACATCCCACCACCTGGGGCGCCAAGCCCTACGCCGGACAGGTGTTCGATTACGACGCCACGGTGCTGAAAAAGTTGACCAAGACCGGCGGCATTCTGGCCGGAAAGCTGGCCATGATAGAGCTGGCCGGCGGGCCTAGTTATCGCTACGCCAGCGCCTCGCTCACCGGGCCGGGTTTGAATCCGTGGGATCCCACGCGCTGGTCCGGCGGATCTTCCAGCGGATCTGGAATCGCGGTAGCGGCTGGCCTGGTGACCTACGCGCTGGGTTCAGAAACCTCCGGGTCAATTCTTACGCCGGCCGCTTTTTGCGGCGTCACCGGGCTTCGGCCAACGTATGGGTTAGTGAGCCGGCACGGGGCCATGGCGCTTTCCTGGACGCTGGATAAAATTGGTCCGCTGGCCCGGTCGGCGGAAGATTGCGGTTTGATTCTGCACGATATTGCCGGCGCGGACGCCGACGATCCCGGATCGGCAGGCAAGAGTTTTTACTACGCGCCGCAGTTCGCGCGCGATTTAAAAGAAGTTAAAGTGGGATTCGCTCCCGTGGATTTTTCCGAATGGGCAGATCCCGCGGCGCGTCCCGATTTCGCCAAGGCAGTGGAAACAGTGCGGTCCTTGGGCCTGCAAATGGAGGAGACCAAGCTTCCCGATTTTCCCTACGGGCCAACCATCGGCACCATTATTTCAGCCGAAGCCTCGGCGATCTTCGAGCCGCTCATTCAAAGTGGAGACGTGAACCAGTTGGCCGATCAGAAACAGATCGCGGGTTTGAAGGCGGGCCTGGAAATTCCGGCCAAGGATTATTTAAAGGCCATGCGCATCCGCAGCCTGATGCAGGAGGCCATCCGCACGCTTTTCGACGATATGGACGTGTTGCTGGCGCCCGCGCGCCTCGGACCCGCGCCCAAAATCACGCAACCGCTGGACCGTCCGTCGAGCGACCGGCCGATGCCGAAGGAGCGTGGGCTTACCGCGCTAATCCCGGCCGGGAATCTGGCTGGTCTTCCGGCATTGTCGCTCCCGTGCGGATTCGCCGATGGAATGCCGATTGCGATTCAACTGGTGGGCCGGCCGTATTCGGAGAATCTGCTGCTGACCATCGGAAAGTTTTTTCAGGAACGCACGGATTGGCATAAGCGGCGGCCGGCGCTTTCCGAGGCGCGAGCGTAAAGCACCGGCTCCCTTATAGAAGATGTGAAAAAATCGGTTCGCAGGCGAAAGCGCCTGCGCCACTTAATCGTAAATCCTGGTGCGTCAATGTGGGGCAGACGCTTCCGTCTGCCAACACCGCGTGCTTCCCGATTTTTTCACAGCTTCTTACACTTACGGTCGCGGTTCGGTTACACGCTCTTTCCGAGCCGCGAGCGTAAGCGACCGGTGGCTTCGATTTCTTCACGCGGCTCAGACGCCCGGCACCACCGCGCGCAGAACAGCTGCGCCTGCCGCACCGGTCAAGGCCGGCTTCCAGGCGCTCCGGAAGTCGACAGCGTGATAGCCCAGATAGACGAACGCTCCCGAGGCCACTGATAAGAATGCCACCGTCCACTGCGGCGCCAGATGTCCAGCGATCAGCACGGCCAATGCGGCTCCAGCCAGCATCATAGATTGCGCCGCCGCGGCTCCCAGCATGGCGCGCCCCTCCGTGCCGACCGCGGCGATGAGCAGCGCCCCCAACGCCAACCCCTCCGGCAGTTTGTGAATCGCGATGCCGGCCAGGAACGCAATCCTGAGACTTTCGAAGCCTTTTTGTTGGGACACGGCCAGGCTCCAGCCGTCGAAAAAACTGTGGAGCCCGGAAGCGATCAGTAACGGAGCCGCGAATCCGTGCAGGCTGAGGCTGCAGTCTTCGTGGTGGTGCGTGTGGGAACAGGTAGGACACACCGGGTACAAAAAACGGTCGATCAGCCAGAGCAGCGAAAATCCTGCAATCAGCCCCACGCATCCGCTCAACCAGCCGCCGCGTTCGGCGATTTCCGGAAGAATCCAGAACAGCGCGATGCCCATCAGCAATCCTCCGCTGAAGGGCAGGACGCGCCGCGAGATGGCTGGAATTTCAGCCAGCCGGATGCCCGCGAACGCTCCCGCCAGCGTGAGCAGGAACAGACCGATCACGATTGCATATAGGCCGAGCAATACTTTACTCTAGAACACTGGATGCACGGAATGACGCGGCGGGAGATGGTTTTGGGATTGGCCGGCGCTGCGATAGCGTCCGGGGAGGCGGCGCGGCCCAAGATCGCCATCACCATTGACGATTTCGCCTGGAAGAACATTCCGGACGGCGGCGCGGAGCGGGCGAACCAGCGGTTACTCGATACGCTGGCCCGGCATTCCAATCTGAAGGCCGCAGGTTTTGTTTGCGGCGAGAACGTGGACGATGAGACCGGGCGCCAATTGGTCCGCACCTGGAGCGACGCCGGCCATTTGATCGGCAATCACTCCTATTCGCATCTGTCTTATAACGATTCGGATGTTAGCTTCGACCAGTTCAGCGGCGACCTGCTACGCGGAGAAGCCGTGATCAGCGGACTTCCGGGCTTCGAGAAATTGTTCCGCTTTCCGTTTTTGAAAGAGGGCGATACCGCGGCGAAGCGGGACCAGATGCGTGCGTTTCTAGCCAAGCATGGCTATCGCAACGGACAGGTCACTATTGACGCGTCAGACTGGTATTACGATCAAAGGCTGCGGGAGCGGCTCCGGCAGAATCCTGCGGCGGATCCTCGAGCTTACCGCGAGCCATACCTCGAACATCTGTGGGATCGCGCGACATATTACGATGGGCTGGCACGAACATTGACCGGCAGGAATATTGCGCACACCATCCTGCTGCACTACACGCTGCTCAATAGCCTGTTCCTGGACGACGTGCTGGCCATGTTCGAGTCCAAGGGTTGGCAACTTGTCCCCGCAAACGCGGCCTTCCGAGATCCAGTATTCTTGAACGCGCCGCGAACGGTTCCCGCCGGTGAAAGCTTGATCTGGGAGATGGCCAAAGAGTCCGGGAAATTTGAAGGGAAGCTGCGCTATCCGGGCGAAGACAGCGTGTATGAGAAGGACAAGCTGGACCGCTTAGGCCTGTGACGCTTCCACCTGCATTGTCTGCAACAGACTCTCGAGCCGGTTGTGGCCTGCGGCCACACCTTGTTCCATGCCCGTTTTGCGCGCCATGGAACGGGCGTGACGTTCGCCATCCCCGCGCCTGTAGCGGCGGCCTTGCGCCACACGTAGCGATGCGCGCCGCCAACTCGAAGATCGATCTCGCAAACGGGCATGGTCCGGCTTGGTGAAGGCATCGAATACCAACTGGCGGGGTGCCTCGAAATCGCGGGTGACCTGAATTTCGGGTGGTGATCAGTTTGAGGCTGTGGCGCACGCATCCATGCGTGCCGTGTTCGCACTCCTGCGAACACCAGTGATGCGGTAAGTTCCAGGCGTTCACACGAGTGTGAACGCTGCACGCACGAGTGCGCGCGCCACGTCGCTGCTTGGCGGGTTTTGCAATACAAGGAAACTGACCCACAACCGAGTTTCGCGATCGCTGGGCGTGGAAACCTTGAAGCTGTCGGGATAGAACATATTGAGATCCTTTATGTTTTTCTGTTGGCGCGTTTCTTTTTGCTTTTCAAATCGTCAAGCAAACCGGTGGAACGAGCTCTCCCAGAAGCGGCGGTAGTGATCAAGCCACCCGGCGGCCTCCGCCAGCGGTCTAGCCACCAGACGGCTGGGACGGCGGTGGGCGTCCCGATCGCGCGATATCAGGCCGGCGCGCTCCAGCACTTTGAGATGCTTTGAGATGGCGGGCTGAGTCATCGCGAAGGGCTCCGCCAGTTCGGTTACCGAGGCATGGCCGGAGGCTAGCCGAGCCAGGATGGCCCGCCGGGTGGGGTCCGCCAGCGCCGCGAAGGTGGCGTCCAGACGGCCGGCCGGATCTGTCAAGCGCGCATGCTATGATCGTTCGGGCTATGACAGGCAGCGGCAATCCGGCAGTGATCGATCTGGAACAACACCTGGCGTTCGAACTGACGCGGGTGGTGGAAGAGGGCGCGGTGGCAGCGGCCCGTACCATGGGCCAAGGGGACCGCAAAGGGTCCGATCAAGCGGCGGTGCAGGCCATGCGGCGGGCCTTCGAGACTGTTCCCATCGCCGGCAACATCGTGATCGGCGAGGGGGAGCGCGACGAAGCGCCCATGCTGTATATCGGAGAGCCGGTGGGCGCTTTGGCGCCGCACGGCGTTCAATATCCGGCGATCGATATCGCGGTGGATCCGCTCGAAGGGACCAATCTATGCGCCACGGGCGCGGCCAATTCCATCGCCGTCCTGGCGGCGTCTGAAGCAGGTGGATTGCTGCACGCGCCGGACTGCTACATGGAAAAGATCATCGCGGGTCCTGGCTCGCAAGGCGCGCTGGATATCGACGCTCCGGTGGTGGACAATCTGCGGGCGATCGCGCGGCGGCTGGAGCGGCATGTGATGGACCTGGTGGTGATTGTGCTGGACCGGCCGCGCCACGAAAAGCTGATCGCCGATATACGCCAGGCGGGCGCGCGCATTCGATTGATTGGAGACGGTGACCTTTCGGCGGGGATCGCGGCCGCCGTCCGCGGCACCGGGGTCCACGCGGTGATGGGAATTGGCGGCGCTCCTGAAGGCGTGATCACCGCCGCCGCGCTGCGTTGTCTGCATGGCGAAATGGTGGGACGGTTAGTAGCTGCGAACCCGGAGCAGGAGGAGCGCATGGCCCGCATGGGCATCACCGATCCACGGAAAGTTTATCGCGCCGAAGATCTTGCGCCGGGCAAGCAAATCATTTTCGTGGCCTGCGGAGTAACTCCCGGCAGCCTGCTGCAAGGCGTGCGCTTCTTCGGCGACGGTTACCGGACGCATTCGGTGGTGATGACGTCCAGTCCGAATAAAGTTCGTTTCCTCGATACGGTGCATGCTACCAGGAAGCCCGGACCGAGAGGCGTTCGGCTCTATTGAGCCGGACGCGTTCTTCGGTTATTCAGTTCTTCGGTTCGGGTTCTTGGGCTTTCGTTAAAGAGGTTCGCCATCCTTAGAACCGAAGAACCGGCCGCTCAGTTCAGGCGCCCCAGCCAGCGATGTATCGCTTCCAGTTGCCGGGTGATTTCCTTACGGTCGGTGGCGTCCGGCGAGAAGTTCAGGTATTTTTCAAGATCGCGCTTCGCTGCCGCGAATTGGCGTAGATTCAGGCGGGCTATTCCGCGCGCTTTGTAGTAATCGGCGTTTTCCGGGAAGGCCTCCACCAGTAGATCCATTACCGCCGCAGCTTTCGCGTAATGTTTCACGCGGAAATAAACTGAGCGAAGATTGTTCAGCATCCGCACCAGGATGTACCGGCTGCCCACCGGCGCCAGCGCGGAAGGTTCAGTCTGGAGGTCGACTCCGGTGGTCTCGCGGGCCAGTTTGCCGCAATCCTCTTCGCTGAGAAGCTTGCCTCCGTGGAAAGGATCGATGTAGGCGGAATATTCGACGTCCAGGTATTGCACGACGAAATGCCCGGGCAGGCCTATGCCGAAAACCGGGCGCCCTAGCCGCCGCGCCACTTCGATGTAGACCACCGAAAGAGTGATGGGAATGCCTGTTCTTCGATCCAGAACTACATCCAGGCAGCTATTGCCGGGATCGTAGTAGTCCGACTCATTTCCACGAAAGCCCAGTTCCTGAAACAGATAGTGGTTCGCGATGCGTACGAACCTGGGGCCGTCGGGGACGGAGTGTCCGCCCAGGCGTGTATCCAGCTCAGAAGCGATCCGGTCCAGCATTTCAAGGTAGGGCGCGGCGTGGAGGTCCGGCCGCTCGATCGCAGCCATTTCGAGAGCGGCCGTGTCGAGGGCAATACCGGGTTCATCGCGTAAGGCTGCCCGTAACACCTGCATTCCGCTCCACTATACCTCTTGGCCTATTCAGACTTTAGAGGCTGCGGCCGATAGAAGCTTAGGATGAAATGGATCTTGGCTCTGGTGGTGTGTTCTGAAGCGATATGGGGCCAAGCCGTCCCTGCGTCCCCTGATTCTGTACACCCGACGATGTCCAGTTCCATTGAGCAACAGCGGGCGTCCGTGCAGAAGCAGATAACCTCAATGACCGGCAAAACTACCGCGCCCGGCTCCTTCTTCACCGTTCCCTGGGTGGATGGGATGGCGTCCCGCTTCATTCCACCCCCATGCGACCCCATGGCTACGGCCGAACTGGACCAATTGATCGAAACGAACTCAAAAGAGCAGGGCGTGAAGCCCGATCTGATTCGTGCGGTCATCAGCCAGGAGTCCGGCAACCGGCCCTGCGCGGTTTCCTCTAAAGGCGCTCAAGGTTTGATGCAGCTAATGCCTGAGACGGCCAGCGAGTTAGGCGTCGGCGATCCTTTCAATGCCAAGCAAAATGTGGAGGCTGGCACGAAACTGCTGAAGACACTGCTGGCCAAATACAAGGGCGATGTCTCGCTGACGCTGGCCGCATACAATGCGGGCTCCGGCCGAGTGGATCGGGACGGCGGGATACCGGCGATCCCAGAGACCATGGGGTACGTGACGCAGATCCTGGCACGGTTGCCGAAGTGGTAAGTTTCTTAGCCGCTGATGAACGCCGATGAACGCGGATAAGACTAATTTCTAATCCGCGTTCATCTTCGTTCATCTGCGGCTTAGAAACTAGCAGCCCTTTGTTTTCCACAAGATGCAAGGTTAAACCTTTCAACATTTCTGACGATAGATGTTGTGAGGCCCGCTACGGTTGCATGCTGGCGAAGACTACACTCACGCCCCCGTCGTTCGGGGTTAGACCCGCTCCGCCAGTGGCCTTCTTTGAATCGGAGGAGCACAGCGGCCCACCCTCCACCATCCTTATCGTCGATAGCGAAGAGATCAATCGCCGGCTGCTGAAAGCGATCTTCAAAACCGCGCCGTATCGAATGCTGGAATGCCGCAAAGCCACTGAGGCCATGGCGCTGCTGCAGTCCGAAAAAATCGATCTGGTAATTCTTGACCTGATGCTGCCGGAAATGAGCGGACCGGAGCTGTGCCGTTGGATGAAGGCGGATCGCCGGACGCAATTAATCCCGGTGCTGATGATTACCAACGTGCAGGGCGTGGAAAACGAAATCGTGGGCATCTCTTCCGGCGCCGACGAATTCCTGATCAAGCCGTTGCATCCAGCGGTGGTGCGAACGCGCATCCGCGCCATGCTTCGCAATAAGGCGCTCATAGATTCCTTGGAAGAAGCTGAAACCATCCTTTTCGCTTTGGCGCAAACAGTGGAGCAGCGCGACGTCTATACCGGCCAACATTGCCAGCGGCTGGCGGTGGCGTCGGTTATGTTGGGAGAAGCGCTGGGCCTATCGCAAACCGATCTGACCGCGCTTTATCGCGGCGGCTATCTGCACGACATCGGCAAAATCAGTATTCCCGACTCGATTCTCTTCAAGCAGGGATTGCTCACGGAGCAGGAGTGGGAAGTGATGCGCAGCCACCCTGTCCGCGGCGAAGAGATTTGCAAGCCCATGAAGAGCCTGTGGCCGGTGCTGCCGATCATCCGGAATCATCACGAACGCTGGGACGGCTCCGGCTACCCGGACGGCCTGGCCGGCGAAGATATCCCGCTGCTGGCGCGCATTCTTCAGGTAGCCGATATTTACGACGCCTTGATTACCGAGAGATGCTATAAGCCGGCGTTGTCTCACGAGCAGGCCTTCGCTCTTATGGAAGAAGAGGTCCGCCGGGGCTGGCGCGATCCGGAGCTGGTGCCGCTTTTTGTCAGCACCATTCAAGCGAAGAACGCGGCGGACGCGGGCGCGATCGATACCTCGCTCGAAAACATGAGCATCGAAGTTTCCAGGTAGTCAGGCCAACACTTCCGGGTTCACAACACTTCCGGATTCACGACATTGATCGGATTGCCGGCGCAGTAGGCGGCGATCTGGTCGAAAATTTCAGAAAACTGAATCTCGTACTCCTCGCGCGTGACATAACCGATGTGCGGCGTACAGACGACGTTCGGCATCCCGAGCAGCGGATGGCGAGGGTCCAGGAGGGGTTCTTGTTCATAGACGTCGACGGCGGCCATGCCCGGCCGTCCGGATTGCAAGCCGTGAACCAGCGCGCCGGGTTCGATGAGCGCGGCGCGGCTGGTATTAACCAGAAGAGCGGTAGGTTTCATTCGGGCCAGGTCGCTTGCTGTAACGATGCCGCGTGTTCCATCCGCCAGCCGCAGGTGCAGCGAGATGACATCGCACTCCTCAAAGAACGCGGCTTTGGTAGAACCTGTTGTGTAGCCATCCTTTCGCGCGCGGTCTCTCGAAGCTTCGCTCGACCATACCGTCACGTCCATTCCGAACGCCGCGCCGTATCCTGCGACAGTGCTGCCGATGCGGCCGTAGCCGAAAATTCCCAAAGTTTTTCCGCGCAGACTGTGGCCGACGCCGACCTGCCATTTGCCCTCCTGGAGCGCCGCCATCTGCTGCGGGATTTGCCGCATTGCAGAAAGGATCAGGCCCCAAGTCAATTCCGCGGTGGCATAAGACGGCGTGCCGGCGTGCTGGCTGGATGACACCATCACGCCATGCCGGGTACAAGCAGCGATATCGATGTGCGGGTAGACGCTGCGCTGGCTGATGAGTTTTAGTTTGTCCAGGCGATCCAGCAGAGCGGCCTGAATTTTGGTGCGCTCGCGGATGAGCACCAGGGCTTCGGCATCCTTGAGCCGGGCCGCGAGAGCGTCGACATCCTGAACGTGATCGTTCCAGATTGTGACCTCGTGGCCTTCCAGCTTTTTGAAACAGGGGAGGGTGCGCAGAGTGTCGTGGTAGTCGTCCAGTATGGTGATCTTCATTTCGATGACCGTCCCAGGTAGTATAAACTCAGATCTTCGATGCAGGCGCTGGAAATTCTGAATCGGCAGATCGTTCGGTGTCACAAATGTCCGCGCCTGGTGGAATACCTCGCTGAGATCGCGCGTATAAAACGCCGGGCGTACCGCGATTCCGAATATTGGGCGAAACCGGTGCCGGGATTCGGAGATCCGCACGCGCGCTTGCTCCTGATTGGCCTGGCGCCAGGCGCCCACGGGGCCAACCGTACCGGAAGAGTTTTTACCGGCGATAGCTCGGGTGTGTTCCTATACAAAATAATGTACGAAACCGGCTTCGCTTCTCAGCCCACCAGCACGTCCCGCGACGACGGGCTCACGCTGATGGACGCCTACATCAGCGCCGCGGTGCGCTGCGCTCCGCCGGACAACAAGCCCCTTCCCGAAGAGATCCGCAACTGCCGTCCTTATCTGGAGCGCGAGTTGCAGTTGCTGAAGGATGTGCGCGTGGTGATTGCGCTAGGCAAGCTGGCGTTCGATGCCTATCTCACCATACTGCGCGATCAAGGAAAAATAGCGCGCCGCGCAGATTTTGTTTTCGCTCACGATCGCGAGCATCACACCGGGCCCGGCCAACCGGCGCTCATTAGCTCATACCATCCTAGTCAGCAAAATACATCGACGGGGAAACTGACGGCGGAGATGTTTCGGGAAGTATTCGTTAGAGCCAAGAGGTTGGCAGGCGGAAGCGCCTGCCCCACTCGAACGTCGTGATTTATTGCTTGACCAGCTCCGCGGACGTTTTCGGCAGGGGCTTGTAATCGCGATAGGTCTCGTCGTCCACCGAGCTTTCGTCGAAGAATCCGAACGCCGACGCGCTTACATGGACGCTGAAGCGCTTCGGCAGCCAGAGATTGTCCGCTATGGGCTCCTGCTCCAGCAGGATGCGAGTGCCGGGACCCACTTTTGCGACGAATCCGAAGAGATTGACCGCCCTGAAAACCTCCGCCCTCACGCGCACCCATTGATACTGGCTTTTGTCCACCCAAAGTTTCCCGCGCATCCCGGCCAGCACTTTTGTCTCATGATCTGTCGGTTGATAGCCGGGCTTCGGCTCGGCATCCAGAACCCAGCAGTCATGCCCGTTCACGGTTTCGCTACCAATAATGCGGAAATCGAAGGCGCTCACCATGTCCATCAGCATGGCGTGGTCGTGACGGCGCTCTTTTTCATATTTCGCCAGGCGCCTGGCGTGCTCGCGGTCGGATTCACGCTTCCTCCTGCGGATTTCGGCGCGCAGCTTTCGTTCTTCCTCGGCTTGATCGCCCTGGGAAAGAGGACGATCGTTAATGGCAATCAGGCGATTGTACGGCGAGCCGTCAATCATCAGCACTTCGTAGGTCTTTACGGTTGGCGTGGAGTTGTGTTTGCTCTCGACATCGCGCTCCTGGAAGGAATAACCCGGGGCCAGGTTCCAGTCGGATTCAATAGCCTGGACGGATCGCTGGATGATTTGCTTCGCGTCGGGTGCCGGAATGGCCCCGCAGCAACATACTACGGCGGATACAGCCACGGCCGGCAAGAGGAAAAATCTCATCGCGTTCCCTAAGAGGGATGAAGCAATCAGTCTTCCAATTCACGCGGCGGCCAAATTATCTGTGTTTCTAATGGTTTGCGCGCCCGCTTGCGATTCGCTCCGAGGCTGTTTCTTACGCGAACATCCACCGCGTCACCATTTTTTACGTCCGAGCCGCGAAGCCCAACACGTTCTTCCCTGGTTCGCGCACCCAGATCTCGCGCATGCCGTAGAACGTAGTTCGCTCCGGAACCACTACCTCGGCTCCTTTTATGCGCTCCAAGGCATCGGCGAAGCTATCCACTTCGATGTAGAGATTTGAGCCGGCCAGGAATATCGCGTCGGCGGCTGAGCCGGCGTCCTTGCGGACGCTGGAGCGGGATTGCAGCATCACCTCGGCGCCATCCTTTTGGAGGATCACGAAGCCGAGCTTATCGCCCTCCGGAACTTCCACGGTTTTTTCGAAGCCGAGTTTGGATACCCAGAAGTTTAGCGACGGCTCGATTTCATCGACAATCAGAATTGGTGTGATCTTCATACGGCTATGGTAGCCGGGGCCGTATGGCGCACGATTGGAAAAAACGGTCAGCGCGGGAGCGCGGCAAACTCGCCCGGAGTATATCCGCTGAATTCGCGAAAGTCGTTGATGAAGTGAGCCTGGTCGTAATAGCCGCAGTCCAGCGCCACCTGGGTCCAATCCCCACGCGGGGTGCTGCGCAAGCGGGGAAGGCTATGCCGGAACCGGATTACGCGGCAGAAATGCTTGGGTGTAAGCCCCATCTGTTCCAGAAAAACCCGACGCAACTGCCGTGCGCTCATGGCGGCGTCGAAGGCCAGGTCATCGACGCGAACCTGACCGCTGCGCTCAACGATGTAAGCCGACATTTTCTGTACGATATCGGGTTCCGACGGATCCATCAGCTCGGCTTCCAGCAGCGCCATGCATTGCTCGGCCGTTTTCGCCTGGCTGATCCGCGCGCCCAACTGCCGGCCGTGGGCGCCCCAAGCTTCGTCCAACGGCAGCAGACGATCGGTAGTGTGGCGTCCGGGAACGCGGACAAACCCCGGAGCTGTTCCGGGACGAAATCGCACGCCGACTTGAAGCTGGTCCGCGGCGATGGTGAATCGCTGTACCCGCGTCATGGTGCCGACAATCTGCGGGCCGGTGGCCGGCGAATACACGATATCGACACAGCCATCGGGCAGCACCGGATACTCGGGAAGCGATTCGCCCGGCTCCATGGACCAGAAGCATTCCACGTACGGCCGGAGACGTTCCGGGGCGGCGTGCTCGCGGTAGCGGGCGCTCATAGTTTGATGATAACCCGAGGTTCGCAGGCGAAAGCGCCTGCGCCACTCTACACCGCTAACGTTGGGTGCATGGTGTGCCACTCCGTGGCCTTCTCGAACGTCATCGCAACGCGCATCGGTGTGCCCTCTTCGTACAGTTTTCCAGTGAAAGCCAACCCCTGGGGAAGGCCATTGGCGAATCCGCAGGGCACTACGATCTGCGGATGCCCGGTGAGATTCGTCACCAGCAGCAGCGGGGAGAATGGAGGCGATACCAGAACATCCCAGTCATTCATAAATTCATCCATGCGGCGCATCAGAAGAGTTCGGGCGCGTTGCGCTCGAATATATTCCACCGCTGGAATAAGCCGTGCCGTTCGAAAAGTATTCGGCCAGTCGCCAGGCCCTTGCCCCTTCAACTGATTCACGCCGCCGCTTCGCGTAAGATCGTCGAAAGCGGTAGCCGCCTCCGCTTCGAGGATGATGCGCAAGGGTTGCGCCTGAAAATCCGGAAGCTTCACCGGCTGCAAGGTTGCTCCGGCCGATCGCAAATCGGCCAGGGCTTGATCGTAGATCGGCTTTCTATCCTTCGCCGCGCGTTCGAAATCGGCCTCCAGATAGCCGATGCGCAGCCCGGTGAATGCCAGCTGCGGCTGCCAATCGAAGGGAGCATCCACTACGGCAAGATCTTTCCCGTCCGGTCCGTGAATGGCCTCCAGCACGAACGCGCAATCCTCTACGGTGCGGCAGATGGGCCCTGGCTTGTCCATGGTCCAGCTCAATCCCATAGCGCCATAGCGGCTCACTCTTCCGTAAGTCGGCCGCAACCCGGCCACGCCGCAGGTGGTGGAGGGCGAAATTATTGATCCCAGCGTTTCCGTGCCCAGCGAAAATCCGACCAATCCAGCGGATGTTGAGGAAGCCGATCCGGCTGAGGAGCCGCTGGAACTGCGCTCCGTGTTCCACGGATTTTTGGTCATGCCGCCGAACCACAGTCCGCCTTGGGCGAGAGCGCCCATGGAGAGCTTGGCCAGCAGCACGGCGCCGGCTTGCTCCAGACGATCCACTACGGTTGCGTTGTAGTTGAACACCTGATCCTGATAAGGCTCCGCGTCCCAGGTGGTCCGGATGCCCTTGGCCGAAAAAAGGTCCTTGGCGCCCCAGGGAATTCCGTGCAGCGGTCCGCGATAATGACCGCGCTTGATCTCCTCATCAGCGCGAGCGGCCTGTTGGAGCGCCAGCTCCTCGGTCAAAGTGATCACGCACAGCAGCTTCGGTGAGTATTTTTTCAGCCGATCGAGGTACATCCTGGTGAGGCCGGTGGACGAAACTTTTCGGGTCTTGATCAGCGCCGCCAGTGTTGTCACCGGTTCGAATGCCAGGTCTTCCAACGATGCAAAGCTTGTCGGCTGTCCGGGCGTGGGAGAAAACTTCGCAGGTTTGGCGGCCGGCTTGGTTGGATAAAACCGCGTGGCCGGTTCGGTATCGAGCGGCACGTCGATCTTGCGCAGAGCTTCGTAGCCGGCGAGGGCTTGATTGACGCCCTGGAGCATCATGGTTGCCTGCTCGCCGGTAAAATCCAACCCGATGAGTTGCAGCGCGCCACGCAGCATTTCTTTGGTTACGCCGGCGGGCGAAGCGGTGGGCGATGGTTCTTGAGCGTGGCTTGGAGCGGCCGCTGACAACACCGCCAGAAGGCGCATCCAATCGCGTCGATTCATAGCCCGACCATCTTAGCAGCAGCCGGCCGGACACGTGTTAGACTGAATTGTCGCGGGCGTTTCCGCCTGCGCAAAACCGTTCCTCGACACCCCGGAGAGATGGCCGAGTGGTTGAAGGCGCACGCTTGGAAAGCGTGTATAGGGGAAACTCTATCGAGGGTTCGAATCCCTCTCTCTCCGCCAGTTTATTTCATTGGTATAGCGGCGGAAACCGCGTCTCGTCGGGAAATCGCACCATCCTAGCTGGCGGTGGTCGCATACATCCCTCCCCGATAACTCCATAGCCCTGATATCCTTGTTGTTCCAACGGAACGACAGATCGATTACTTGTGACAAGTTCACCAAATTGAAGGGAAACCTATGGCACAAAGTCATAAATCTGACCAATATGGCGTACACACTATCGGCGTAAAGGCGATCGCCACAGACAAGCTCAAAGCCAACCCGCACAATCCGCGAAAGCTATTCGACCGCGATGATCTCCGCGTCTTGGAACAGTCCATTGCCCGCGTGGGAATACTTGTGCCGTTGACGGTCTATAAGGAATCCAAGACCGGCCATTACGTCATTCTCGATGGACAGAGAAGATGGATCTGCGCCCAGAATATTGGCCTCAAGGGGATACCGGTCAATGAGGTTGCTGAACCGACCCTTGTTCAAAATATCGTCACAATGTTCCAGATCCACAAGCTCCGGCTGGACTGGGAGTTGATGCCAACTGCGATCAAGCTTGAGCTCTTAATGCGTGAGCTTGTTGAGCGCAAAGAGAAGCGCCTTGCGGAGCTTACTGGGCTGGATGAAGCTGTTGTGGTCCGATGCAAGAAGCTCTTGTCGTACAACAAACGATTTCAGGATTTGATGCTTGATGCTGATCCAGAGAGAAGGGTCAAAGCCGATTTCTTCATTGAATTGTACCCGGTAAGAAACGATCGTGAGGTAGTGAAATTTCCTTGGTACCACAAGGACGAATTCACGGACGCGATGCTGGAGAAGTCCGAACAAGGAGGCTTGAAGTCGGTTACCGAATTCCGAGTCGTCAAACAGTACATCAACAATGCGGTCAAGGCAAACAAACTTGCTACGATCTCGAAACGACTGAAAGAATACGCCGACGAGCCAAAACTTGAATCTGCCACCTCAATATCGAGTCCGCAGCCGTAGCCGCTGAAGCCAAGAAATTACTCAAGTCCGTGAACACTCTATATCAGCAAATAAGCGATATAGAGATCGACGATTTCTACGGCCAGGAAGCCATGTGGGATCGTCTCGAATCGCTGTCCAATTTGATTCGTCAGAAGCTCAAGGCCCTTGGCCGGAGGGACCAGTAACCGTGCGTTCTCCCGCCCAACGTGGAACACCCATCGATGCACGTCGTTATCGCCGCTGGACCAATCGATTCGGAGCCTATCGTGATCCGGTCACCAACGTCACGATAGAGGGTTGGATTGGTCAATTCGACGACAGAGATAAGGATCTCGCAGCACGCATTCTCGACTCCGTTGAGTTTTACGGGCAAGCGCAAATTCACGCCGCTTATCGCCAGGCCCTAGGGGCTCTGCAGGGGTGGAACGACAACCCCGTGCAGAGGCAGGGAAAGTGGTGCTTTGCCGCAATGACGGGAAGTGCAGGCGAAAGCGGCGACGCGATGCTGTATCAGTTTCGCGTGGCGAACGGACTTGATAACAAAAAGTACAATGACACTTTTGCAAATCGAAGCGAACTCTTTCGACGCATTTTGCTTGCAGATGATGACCCGAAGAAATTAGGGGATGATGCGACAATCGTTCTGCTTGACGATTTTTCTGGGACCGGAAAGCAAGTCTGTGACGCGTGGAACGATCCTCAGACATCGTTTGGTGCTCTACTAGCTGGCGTTGGGAAGGTCTATCTGATTGTCGTCGCCGCTTCTCGCGCTGCGAGGACGAAAATCGCGAATGAAACGAGCCTTACCCTGTTGCCTATGCATCATCTCGGGGAGGGCGATAACGTGTTTTCGACTTCATGTCCGCACTTCTCATCTCACGAGCGTGGAAGGTTACTACACTACGGAAGGCGAGCGGACAACAAGAACCCGAAAGGGTTCGGGGAATGCGGATTGTTACTCGTCTTTCAGCATCGCGCACCAAACAATACGGTGCCGATCCTTCATGTCGATCATAACGCCTGGACCGGACTATTTCCCCGCCATGATTAAATTATCGGTTTGAAATAATAATCTCGTTGCTCATGGCACGATGCGCAGCGAAGCCGGCTATGTGGCGCCTCACCGCAACCGTCTCGTATGAAAAACCTCGCTTAAGTATGTCCGCTTCTTCGGATTCGGCATAACTGACCACGAAGTCTATGCGCTTGGTGTTCAGCCGTTCCATCCAGGAACGTAAGCGAGCTATGTCGTCGCTTGTGAATGTGCTCGGGTCGTACTGGCGGAACACACGCCGGGCCCGGACCGCAAAGGGAGGGTCCATGTACACTAAATCCCCTTTTTCGGCTTGGCCGAGAGCCTTCTCGAAATCTCCATTCACAAACCGGGCGCGCTGCAGTCGGTTACTGCATTTCTCGAAAACCTCATCCTGCGGAACCGAACCGCATCGAACTCCACTGTATGGCACATTGAACCGGCCAACCAGGTTCGTGCGATAAATGCCATTGAAGCAATATCGGTTTAGATAAATAAACCGCGCGGCTCGCGCCGGCGGTGTCATCTTCGTAATGTCGATCGCGCGTAATCGAAGGTATTCTTCCTTGTCCTCGGGCTTCAGCCTCTTCAGTTCCTTCAGGACGGCGCCGATCCGATATTTCACTTCGATGTACATTGCGATTAGCTCGGGGTTCAGGTCTCCAAGGATCGCCTTCGGGGCCTTGATGGCGAAGAACAGGCATGCCGAACCTACGAAGGGCTCGATATAACGTTTGTGCTTCTTAGTCCAGAACGTTTGCAGCGTTGGGAGTAGACGACGCTTGCTTCCAGCCCATCGCAAGAATCGCGTGCAGTCCTGCGTCGGCAGTTCCTTTACCATGGGCGACATTTAAAGAAGTTGATTAATAATAACCCACATCGCTGGTAGCACTGCTGTTACGCTCCCATCTCCGTCCTAAACAGCAGCTTGTACCTCCGCGCCGCAGCCTTGAACGCGGCATCTGCCGCCTTCATGGCTTCCTCGTGGCCTTCGAATTGCTTGCGGAAATAAACCCTCTCCGAGTCCTCGTTCTGCACCGAGCTCGTCAAGCTAAGCATTCAGAGGCTGCCGATTACGCCATTTGTACCGGCGAATTTGCATCGGACGAAGACTTTCAACTCGGGGCTATGTATATCTGTAACGGCGCGCGCAGGTACGTGGAGGACTGCGATGTCCGTGACCTGTCGGGCAACGCCCAGTGCAAGGCGGTGTACCCACACCGGCATCCATGTGCGCCTAACTGCCTGTGGCCGCGGCGGTCATGGTGCTGGCCACTTTGCTGAAGATTCTACTGAGGCTGATGGAAACGCCGGACATCACCGCACCGGCCGCAACTGCGACGAAGCCGGCCATCAAAGCGTACTCGATCAGATCCTGGCCGTGATTGTCCGCCCAGATTCTCAACGTCCAGATGGCATCGATGGCCGGCTTCATCTCAAACTCCCACACAATGACCATCGTCCTCTTAAGCCGGTACGGCCGATTAGGTGAAAAACCTAGAACGGAGACTTAAGAGCATTAGAGGGCCCTACTTCGCTGCTTCGGCAAGTTCGCGGGGGGCGGGTTTGGGTACCGCTTCGAGCGGGTTTGAAAACTCCAGCGCGCCGTCGTCAACCCGGGTCCACTTCAGACTGATGGTGTCATGGATGTAGTTCTGATGCACGCGCCAGGGCGGCTTGGATCCCTGCTTCGGCCATTTCGCCAGTGCGCGCTGCATGTAGCCCGAGCTGAAATTTTCCACGAACGGCGCGGCAGCCGTTTCGTCGCCGCTCTTGGGCGTGACTTGCCGCATGCCTTTCGCGTCCATGAAATTCAATAACCGGCATACGTAGTTGCATATCAGGTCGGCTTTGAGCGTCCACGAAGCGTTGATGTAGCCGAATACGGAGGCCAGATTCGGCACGCCGGACATCATGACGCCTTTGTAAGCCAGAGTCTGGCCGGGATCAATGCCGCGCCCGTCAACCGAAAGCTCGATTCCGCCAAAGGTCTGCATCACCAGGCCGGTTGCGGTGACGATGATGTCGGCATCGAGTTCTTCGCCCGATTTCAGCCGGATGCCGTTCCCGGTAAACGTTTCAATTTCTCCGGTGGCCACGCTGGCCCTCCCTGATTTGATCGTCTGGAACAGGTCTGAATCCGGAACCAGGCAGAGCCTCTGTTCCCAGGGCTTGTAGCGCGGGGTGAAGTGAGTAGCAACGTCGTAGTCCGGACCCAATTCTTCGCGAACTTTGGCGAGCAGGCCGTTCTTGATGAAATTCGGGAAGCGCTGCGATAGCTGGTAGATGTAGATCATGAAGCCCACGTTCTTCCAGCGGCTGAGCCGGTATGCCCACATGGCGGGCAGTACGCGGCGAAGCCAATTGGCCTTTGCGTCCTGCTCCGGCATTGAAATGATATAGGTAGGGGATCGCTGCAGCATGGTTACATGGCCGGCAGTTTTGGCCAGCGCGGGAACTAGCGTGACGGCGGTGGCGCCGCTGCCGATGATGATCATGCGCTTCCCGCTGTAATCCAAATCCTGGGGCCACGCTTGCGGATGAACCACGCGGCCCTCAAAGCAGCCGATATCTGGAAACTCCGGCGTGTAGCCAGCGGAATAGCGGTAATAGCCGGCGCACGAGAACAAAAAGTTGCAGGTCAGCGTAACTGGTTCTTCGCGTCCATCCGGTAATTTGCGCAGCGCATGCACCGTCCAGCGCGCCTCTGCGGAGGACCACGCGGCTCGTTCTATTCGATGGCGGAAGCGAATGTGGCAATCGATGCCTTCGTCGCGCGCGGTAGCGCTGATGTAATCGCGGATGTCATCGCCGGGAGAGATCGCCTTGGGGCTGGTCCAGGGGCGGAACGAATAGCCCATGGTCAACATGTCTGAGTCCGAGCGGACGCCCGGATAGCGGAACAGGTCCCAGGTGCCGCCTATGCGCTCGCGCTGATCGAGAACGACGTAGCTCTTGCGGGGGCAAAATTTCTGCAAGTGATGCGCGGCATCAATGCCGGAGAGGCCCGCACCCATGATCAGCACATCGAAATGTTCAAGCGCCATTGGCTGATCCAAATTTCTCAAGCACCGGCTCCGTTGAAGACGCCGGTTGGCAGGCGGAAGCGCCTGCCCCACTCACGCGCCAACGTGGGGCAGGCGCTTCCGCCTGCCAATCGATTTTCCCACAGCGTCTTCATCACCTTCGGTGGGCCGCAGGCCCATGGGAACTCCCTCGAACCGCGACCGTAAAGGGAGTCGGTCATTCCAATTCGATCTTATACACAAATGCGAACTCACCGGATCTCTGCGCGTGAGATTCCACCGTGAGCGCATCCCCAGTTTGTTTCCATTTCAGTTTAGCGTCGCTCGCCAGCATGCGGACGCTGCGGATCTTGCGTCCCTTGAGCGGTCCGTTGGCACCCAGAGCCTTCGCGGTGAGCACGGAACCGGGCCAATCGAGCGCAATCGCGTAGAGGGTGTTGCCTTTGGTTGTATAACGGATGTCCTGCCCGGTAAAAGGCTTGCTCTTGGCGTCGGTAAAGCCTCCGGCCAGTACTTCGGTGGGGCCTTCGCCATAAATCTCAAAAGGCCGGGTGCCGTAGATGGCCTCGCCGTTCACCGCGAGCCAGCGCCCCATGGCCAGCAGGATATTCTGTACCTGCTGAGGGATGGTACCGTCCGGCCGGGGGCCGATATTCAGCAGCAGCGTGCCGTTCTTGCTGACGATGTCCACCAGATCGTCCACCAGCGAACCCGGTGTCCGAAAGTCCTCGTTTTCGATGTAGCCCCAGGATTTCAGTCCCACAGAGGTATCGGTCTGCCAGAACTGGCTGCGAACTTTGTCCAGCTTGCCGCGCTCGATATCCAGCACGGCGGCCCGCTCCGGGAACGACTGGTGTTTGTAATTGATGGCCACGCCCTTTTTCCATTCGGCGCCGCGATTGTAATAGAACGCCGCAAAGCGTTTGAGATAAGGCTGGAAAACCGGTTGTTCGATCCACCAATCGAACCAGACCAATTGCGGATGATATTTATCCACCAGCTCTGAGGTGCGCGCCAGCCAGTCATTCAGGAACGCTTCATCGGGCTGGGATTCGCTCTTGCCGTCCGCGGTTCTTTCAGGGTGCGCGGGCGCGTAGAGTCCGGCGTTTTTGGGATCCTGCACATCGGAAGGGAACTTCCGGCCGCCGTCATAAAACCACCAGTGCTCGGCGCGGTGCGACGAAACTCCCAGCACCAGGCCCTCGGCGCGCACCGCTTTCGCCAGTTCTCCGACAACATCCCGGCGCGGGCCCATCTTGGCCGCGCTCCAATCCGTGAAGCTCGAATCGTACATGGGGAACCCGTCGTGGTGCTCGGCCACCGGCACAACATATTTGGCGCCCGCCTTCCGGAACAGCGCGGCCCACTCCGCCGGCTTGAAATTCTCCGCCTTGAAGCGCGGGATGAAATCCTTATAGCCGAAATCGAGTTGCGGTCCAAATGTTTGCAGGTGGTGCTTGAATTCCGGCTGATCCGCCTGGTACATGTTGCGCGGATACCATTCCGAGCCGAACGCCGGCACCGAATAAACGCCCCAATGGATAAAAATTCCGAATTTTGCGTCGCGATACCAGGAAGCTAAGGTATAGCGGCTTAGCGACTCCCAGGTGGCGGCGAAAGGGCCTTTGGCCACCGTTTGATCCACGGTTGTCAAAGCGGTTGCGACACGTTGTTGGTAACTTTGCGCCGCGCATGCTAACGCGGTGATGGCTGCGGCGATTACGAGTTTCCGCACGACTTGCTCCCCATGTAAGTTATCACGGACCGGTGGCTTGCGGGGCTGAGAAAAAATCTTAGTTACCGAGGTTGGCAGGCGGAAGCGGAAGCGCCTGCCCCACCCGGAAATTACCTGGATTCCAATTCCGCGGTTCTCGGCATCTCGGCCCCGGGCACCCGGTAGTTGAATCGATTGGGGTTCGTTCCGTTGCCGGATCGAACGGCAGCCTGTTTGCGGCGGAGATTCTGGGCCTGCTCAAGGCTGTTTTTTAGCTTGCTTCCCAGGGCGCCGACGTATGGTTCCTTGAACATTCCATCGTGACCACCGACGATATCGTAGGTCTCAAATCGTCCACGGATCAGTTTGTGCCAGACCTGCCGCAGGTCCCAATGCTTTCCAGCGGGTCTTTCAACGGCCTGGAAGAGCGCTACCGCGCCCGAATAAGGTTGAGGCTCATAGGTGGCAGAGGCGAAAATAACCGGGTCCAGGTTCATTTCCAAAGGACCATCGGCATGCTGAATCGCGCGAAGGTATTCCAGCCTTTGCCAGATGGTCTTTACTCTGCCGCGCAACAGCGTGATCCGCTGCGATAAATGCGCCGGAATCTCCGCCACTTTTGACCTCGCCACCAATGTCGCGTGATAGACCGACTTTTCAAGAGCAGCTTGTATCCGCGCGAAGTAGGACAGCTCTGCTTTATGGGTCGGGTAGGAGCTGTCGATCATCACCAGCAAATCCACCTCGTCGCCCCCGGCAACGATCTGCTGCGCCACTTCATACATCAGGACACCCCACAGGCACCAGCCGCCCAGGTAGTAAGGGCCGTGCGGCTGAAACTCGCGGATTGCTTTCACGACGCACCCGGCAAGATCCTGCAGCTGTAGCGGAGCGGGAAGTTTGTCGGTGTCCAGTTGAGTCAGATCTACGCCCATCACGGGTTGATTGTTCCCCAGGCGGCGAGCCAACGGAACAAAATACGGTCCCGCCCCCAGGCAAATGAAGGGGGGCTGTGTTCCTTGAGCCCTGATGGGGAACACCCGGCACGGTTGAAGCAAATCTTTCTCGTTGCGAAGCAGGTCGGCCAATTGCGCGATGGTGGGCCTCTGAAACACGGTGGCCAATGACAACCTCTTGCCGAAGGCCTGCTCCAATTGAAACAGCAATCTCGCCACCAACATCGAATGGCCGCCCAGCTCGAAGAAGTTGTGATTCACTCCGATGGGATGCGTGCCCAGCAGTGTCTCCCAGATATCTACCAACTGAAGTTCGATGGCATCCCGGGCCGTGGCGTATTGTTCCTGAGAGGCCGTTGTCCACCGCTCGGGAACTGGAAGTCCCGCTCGATTCACCTTGCCGTTGGACAGCAGGGGCAAGGATTCCAGAAATTCGAAATGCGACGGGATCATGTATTCGGGCAAGCGATCCTTCAAAAAGGTTCGAATTGCTTCTGAATCTAATCCAGGTGTCGCAGGAACGATGTAACCAATGAGGCATTGACCGATGGGACTTTCTTCCACCAGTGCGGCGACGGCAGCCTGGATTTGGTTGAGGCCCAAAAGCGCGCTTTCGACCTCACCCAGCTCGATGCGGAAACCGCGCAGCTTCACCTGATTGTCGAGCCGGCCCAAATACTCGATATTGCCGTCGGGTAGAAAGCGGGCGCGATCGCCAGTCTTGTACAGGCGCGCGTGAGGATTATGGTCAAAGGGATCGGCAATGAATCGCGCGGCGGTAAGTTCGGGACGGTTCAGATATCCGCGGGCGACGGCGATGCCTCCCAGGTGCAGCTCGCCCGCGACGCCGACAGGCACCGGCGCGAGATGGCCATCCAGTATGTACGTTTTGACGTTCGCAATGGGACGCCCGATGGGCACGGTGGCGCAAGGCGTCGGAGTGGCGCAATCCCAATAGGTCACATCCACGGCCGCTTCGGTGGGTCCGTACAGATTGTGCAACTGGGCGCTCAGCCGCCGATAGAACTTTTGCGTAAGTTCACGGGGCAACGCTTCACCGCTCGAGAACACCCGCTTCAACCCGCCGCAGCCGTCCAGCTTAGGAACCTCCAGAAATTCGCGCAGCATGGAGGGCACGAAATGCATCGTCGTGATTCCCTCGGCCTCGATCAAGTCGGCGAGATACGCCGGATCTTTGTGGCCGCCCGGCTCCGCGATCACCAGCGTCGCGCCGAAAGTAAGGGGCCAGAAGAACTCCCACACCGATACGTCAAAGCTGTAAGGAGTCTTTTGCAGGATGCGATCGTTGGCGTCGAGCTGGTACTCATCCTGCATCCACAGGATGCGATTCGCCACCGCTTCGTGCGTGTTGATTGCAGCTTTGGGCACGCCGGTTGAGCCGGAGGTGTAAATGGCATAAATAGCATCGCGGGGAGCCACCGGTATTCCCGGATTCGAGGCCGGCTGAGAGTCCAGCAGTTTCCCGCAGGAATCGAGCGCGATTACCTCTCCGGTGTAGGCGGCCAGCTCGCCCCGTAAATCTCGCTGGGTGATCACACATACCGGGCGGGAGTCCTCCAGCATCATCTTAAGACGCGAAGCGGGAAGCTCCGGGTCATAGGGGACGTAGGCCGCGCCGGATTTTAATATCGCGACCAGCGCCACCACCATCTCGAACGAGCGCTCCATGAACAGGCCTACCAGAGATCCGTTGGCTGCTCCGTTCCGGCAAAGGTAGTGCGCCAGTTGGTTCGATCGGGCATTGAGTTCGGCGTAAGACAACTCGCGGCCGCGAAAAACCAGCGCTGGATGAGCCGGATTCCGTGCCGCCTGGGCTTCGAAAAGCTCGTGAAGGCGAAAGCCGGGAAAGCTCTTATCGGTATTGTTCCAATCCACCAGCAACTGCCGCCGTTCCTGCTGGGTGAGCAAATTAACCCGCGCGACGGCTTGATCGGGCGCCGCAGCCAACTCGCGCAGCAGAACCTGAAAATGTCCCAGCAAACGCTGGATGGTGGCACGGTCAAAAAGGTCGCTGCTATAGACGAACCGCCCCGCCAAGCCCTCCGGGTGCTCGGAAAACTCCACAAAAAGATCGAAACTGGAAGCGCCGCTGGAGACTTCCATGTCGGTGACGTCCCAGCCCTCCGGAAAATCGACAAAGGGCGGCCGCATCGAGAATAGAACCTGAAACAAAGGATGGCGGGCAGAATCGCGCTGGGGCGCCAATTCGCGTACGATTGCGTCGAAGGGAATGTCACTGTTGGCCAGCGCGCCGAGCACGGTGGTCTTCACGCGGCCGAGGAACTCCCGGAAAGAAACATCCGCATCCAGCTGGCAGCGGAGAACAACCGGATTGAGAAAATATCCAATCAATGGCTCGAACTCGGGCCGGGTGCGCGTATTCGTCGCACCGCCCACCATGATTTCGCTCTGTCCGGAATAGCGATACAACAGCACCTGGAAAACGGCCAGAAGCATCATGTAGGGCGTCAGCCCTTCGCTGCGGCCCAATTCTTTAATTGCTTCCAGCAGCTCGGCCGGTATGGTGCATGTTTCCATTCCACCGCGCCAGGATGGCTGGGGCGCGCGCGGCCGGTCGGTAGGCAGCTCGAACACCGGCGGGTTCTCCGACAGAGTTTCGCGCCAGTATTTCATTGCGGCGTCATAACTTCCGTTGGCCAGCTGCTGTTGCTGCCACGCCGCGTAATCGCCGTACTGCACCGCCAGTTCGGGGAGCGGCGACGGCTGGCCCGCCGCATACGCATTGTACAGAGCGGCGAGCTCGCGTACCATCACGCGGTAGACGGAGACACCGTCGAACACCAGATGGTGCATGGTGAGATAGACGCGATGATAATCCTCCGCGCATCGAACCAGGTGCACGCGGAATAGCGGCGCCACGCTCAGAACGAAGGGGCGCTGAGCATCCTCAGTCCCGATGCGAACCGCTTCCCGTTCGCGCTCTTCCACGGAAAGATGGCTGAGGTCGGTGAACGGCAGCGGCACCTGAACATCGGAATCGACGCGCTGAACCACTTTTCCCTCGCTTGCGGGAAAGGCGGAGCGCCAGATCTCATGCCGCCGGGCGATCTCCTGGAAGCAGCGCTCCAGGATCACTCGGTCCAGCGGTCCCCGTTTGTGAATGGTAACTGACTCGTTATATATGGGAACGCTGCCGGCCATTTCGGAGTGAAACCAAACCTGCTCCTGTCCCGGTGAGGCGGGCGCCTGGCCGCCCGGCGGCTTTGGAATCAGCGGCGGAAGGGGCCCGTTGGTAACTTGTAATTCGCTGCGCCGGAATTTTTCGAGCAGTTGCCGGCGGGCATCGGATCTGGGGTCAGCGTCTGTCATTGGTTTCTCAAGATGGGTTGCTCAAGATGGGTTGCTCAAGATGTTTACTCATGCACCTCAACCAGGCGGGAGGCCGCCGGCTCTTCATCAGGCCGGTCGAAACACACCGGCAGGCCGCTGAGTCCGCGCAAGCCCAGATTCTCGCGCCAGACAAAATCGTCAGAAGCCAAGGTTAAATTCTTCAGCCGCCGCAAGAGCGTGCTGAAAGCGATCTGCCCTTCCATCCGCGCCAGCGGAGCACCGAAGCAAAAATGAGCAGCCCAGCCGAATGCCAGATGCCCTTTGTCCCCCCGCTTCAAATCCAGGACGTCCGGATTCGGGAAGCGTGCAGGGTCGCGATTTCCCGCCGCCAGAACCGCCAGAACGGATTGGCCGCGGCGGATCAGCTTTCCACCCAGCACAAAGTCTTCCTGCGCCACGCGCGCGGTATGCTGAATGGGGCTCTCATAGCGTAGCAACTCTTCTACCGCCATTGGAATCAGCGATGGATCCTCCTGGAGCATGCGCAGTTGTGCGGGATGCTGCAGCAGGGTCAGCAGTCCGCTGCCGATCAGATTGGTGGCCGTCTCCTGTCCGCCGATCATGGTGAGGATGGAGTTAGCGATGATCTCTTCTTCCGTCAACCGGACTCCATCCACTTCGGCGTTTACGAGTGAGTTCACCAGGCCTTCGTGCGGATTGGTCTCCTGTTCCTGGATGGCCGCCCGGAAATATTCGGTCATATCGCGGACGCTGGAAGCCACGCGCGATACGCGATCCGGTTTGTGTTGAAAATTCCCCAGGATCTCGGCGAAATCAATGGACCATTGCTTGAGCTTTTCGTGATCGCTCACCGGAACGCCCAGCATCTCGGCGGTAACGATGGCCGGCATCGGCGCGGCCAGCCCAGCCACGATATCGGCTCTTCCGCTACCGATGAAGCGGTCGATCAGGTTGTCGGCAATATCCTGAATATGCCCGCGCAAGACGGCTACCCGCGCCGGCGTGAACGCCGCGGCGCAAAGATTTCTCAGGCGGGTGTGAACCGGTGGATCGCGGAACAACATTTGCCGGGACATAACCTGAATGATCGGGTTCAAGGCCCCCAGGCCCATGTCTTCCAGCTTCTCCGGCGTGAGCGTCCGGTCCGCCGAGAAGCGCGTAAGTACGGTTACGATATCCGCGTAGCGCGTTACCACCCAGGCATGCAGAAACGCGTCCCAATGCACCGGATCGGCTTCGCGCAGCTCGCGGTACAGCGCATAGGGGGAAGCCATGACATCTGGCTCCATAAGCTGACACAGACTGAGGCCGGCATCCATCGATTCTTTTTCCGAACTATCCGGCCAGGTGACGAGCCACTTCTTCATCGCTCATCAGGTTGACCTTCTCCATCAACTGGCGATCCACCTCCGCCGCCAGCCGCGCCACCGTTTTGGCTTCGAACAGATGCCGAAGGCCAAGTTGAATACCGTAGCGCTCGTATACCCGGGCGGCAACCTGCGTGGCCAGCAGCGAGTGAAATCCCAGCAGGAAAAAATTGTCGTCGGCGCCCACGCGTTCCACGCCCAGCAGCCTTTTCAAAATCTGGACCAGTTGCTCCTCGGTGGGCGTGCCCGGCTCGCGATAGTTCGCGTCCTCGATGCGATTCTGAGCGTCCGGATCGGGAAGCGCGCTGCGATCCAGCTTGCCGTTTGAATTCGAAGGCAGCGCGGAAATTTGAACGAATGCGCCCGGCACCATGTAGTGCGGCAGGGTGGCGGCGAGAAACTCGCGCAAACTGGATGCTGATGGCGCCACCGTTCCGCGCGGGACCAGGTACGCCACCAGGCTCTTGGAACAGGCCTGGCCGCGCGCCACCACGGCACTGGCGGCAACGCCGGGATGGCGGTTGAGCGCGCAGACGATCTCATCGGTTTCCACGCGGTGTCCGTGGATTTGCTCCTGGCTGTCCAGGCGGCCGCGAAACGCGATTTGTCCGTCCGGCAGAAAACAACCCAGGTCGCCGGTTCGATACATGCGCGCGCCGGCCAGGGGATCCGCTGGATCGCGCAAAAAACGCTCCGCCGTGGCCTGGGGCTGGTTGCGATACCCGCGCGCGACACTGGTTCCGGCGATGTAAATTTCGCCTACTTGGCCTGGCGCTACGGGACGGCCCTCGTCATCCAGAATGCGGATTTGCGTGTTCGCGATCGGCCTGCCGATGGAGGGCGGTAATTCCGCCGATCCAGCGGCAGGAACCGCCTCCGATGTCGCTACTACGGTACACTCCGTCGGCCCGTAGTTGTTTACTACTGTAAAGGGCAGCCCCCGTGCGGGATGGCGATGCAATGCTTCCCCGCCCGTCAACAAATAACGCAATGACGTGCTCCGCGGCCACGGCCTGGCCAGCATTGTTTCGGCCAGGATGGTGGGGACAAACGCCACCGTGACGCGCTCTTTCACCAGCCAATCGGTCACCAGATCAGGCGATGTGCGTGACTGCTCGTCCGCCAGCACTAGCATGGCCCCGGCCGTCAGATGCGGCCAGATCTCCCACACCGCGGCGTCAAAGCCCACTCCGGCAAGATGACTCGCTCGATCGGCCGCCGTAATCCCAAATGTCTCGCGATGCCAGAAGATCAGATTCAACAGATTGCCGTGCGTCACTTCGACGCCTTTCGGTTGACCGGTGGATCCCGACGTGTAGATGATGTACGCCAGTTTGTCCCGCGTTATGGCAACCGGCTTCGCCAAAGGTTCGGAGCGCTCAATCCGAGCGGCGTCGGTATCCAGATCGATGGTATGTCTGCCGTTTCCAGCCGCCCGCGCCGCCAGGGAACCGCGCGAGATAACCAGCGGGACTTGGGCGTCGTCCAGGATCGCATGCAAACGCGCCGCCGGCCACGTGGGGTCCAATGGAAGATACGCCGCGCCGGAAACGAGAGTAGCCAGCGCCGAGACTATGAAATCGAAAGACCGTTCCAGGCACAGGGCTACCGGTACCTCGGGTCCCGCGCCAAGGGTCGTCAGATAGCCTGCCAAACGCTGAGCTTGAGCCGCCAGATCGCCGTAGGTCAGTGTGTCCGAGCCGGCCGAAAGCGCGATGGCCTGCGGGCTTGACTTAGCCCTCTCCATCACCAGATCCGCAACCGAAGCGCGCCGCCTGGCGGCAGTTCCGTTGGAAGAAACAGGATCACTGCCAATTTTGGTCAACTGAGGTGAGAGGCCCATAATTTCGTCAACCAATTATGCTGGTGTATCCACCAGACTTGAATGACCCTTCGGTACTGTGAATGAGGCCGAAGTGCCAACCTTCCAGTACTGTATGGTGCGAGGCAAACTGTGGGCAAGCACGATCCGCAATGATAGAGTCAATAGACACCGATAACATCCGAGATGACACACGGGCGGGTTTCGGCAACACTCCTGTCCTCCCATGCCTTCGAGAAGGAAAATTCGACGGAACTAACCCTCCGGGCTTTGCTTTCTAGGTGTCTGATTGGGTTTTATCTTAACATTGTTTTTGGTCGTCGAAGCGCAATTTTCCGGTTCTCGTGGTTCAGTAGTACTAGTACGAAGGAAATGCCGAATTCTTTGCCTGCCATTCGCGTTTCGAAATCGATATGAACGCTGCTGATTCTTCCAGTGGAAGCCCGGAAGTGCATGTTTGGGCGGTCTGGTTGAAGGCCACGCCCGAAGTGAGCCGCGCCTGCCGGCGTTTGCTCTCGCCGGACGAGACTGCGCGTGCCGACCGCTTCGTTTTCGACCATCTGACGCGATCGCATGAACTCTCCCACGGCGCGTTGCGCCTGTTGCTCGCGCCTATTTTGAAGTGTCAGCCAGCCGACGTTGCATTCAGATTTGGTCCGCGAGGTAAACCGATGCTGCAGAGTGACTCCCGGATTCGTTTTAATATGGCGCACTCTGGTAGTTTGGCCCTCTATGCCATCACCGTTGATTGTGAAATTGGCGTGGACGTGGAAGAAATGCGGGACATTCCAGAAATCGAGCAGGTTGCTTCGCGCTACTTTTCGAAAGCGGAGGCTGCCGAGCTGTTATCGATCGGCCCGGAAATGGCCGTCAGGGAGGCGTTCTTTCGCTGCTGGACGCGAAAGGAGGCGTACATCAAAGCGATGGGCGATGGTCTGTACCTTCCCCTCGATCAATTCCAAGTGACCCTGCTCGCCGGGGCGCCCGCAAAGTTCATTCATATCGGCAACGATGCCGCCGCAGCCGGCGAATGGACTTTGCAGCATTTGGATCCGGCGCCGAACTATGTGGGCGCTCTGGCGTATCACGCCAGTCCTCGGAATATCGTATTCCACGAACCGCTGCATCCGGAACAGCTGCTGAACGGGATTTGATCCCCTCGCTCACGCGCGGGGCTACCGTTTCAATGAGTGTATTGTGCCTAAACTGTAGCCCCGCGCGTAAGCAAGGGGACCTCGGCCGCATTGCTGACTTTGTCCTCGACATTACCGGCGTTACACTGGTAAACACTCGAAGACGAGGCATTCCCATGTACGAAAAATTCGGATTCGTTCGCGCCGCGTCCGGTGAACAAAGCATCAACCTGTTTATCCCCGACAACACCGTCGACGCTACCCAGTACACGCGCGGCGATGTGTGCCACATCCAATCGATAAGCATCGTCGGCGATTTCCAACACCTGGTGAATTCCGGCTCAACCGATTGGGACCCAGCCAGCGCGTTGCCTATGCGCCGCACCGCTCACCCCAACGGTTACCTGTATATATACCCGTTCGCCACGCCCCTGCCGGACGGCTGGTATCAATATCTGTACCTGGTTAGTTTTGAAGATACGACCGCGCGCCTGGTGGGCGATCCTTGCACCAAATATGGCGGCGACTCCCAAGATCGCTCGGCGTTTGTAGTGGGAGGGTCCCAGGTGCATCCCGAACCCATTGCCGAGCGTCTGGCGTCCCCGGACCTCATCATTTACGAACTGATGATCGATGATTTCACCAAGGAATATCGCGGAACGCGCGCACCCATTGATGCCATTTACGACAAGCTGGATCTGGTTCAGGCGCTCAGTATCAACGCCATCGAATTTATGCCCTGGATCGCCTGGCCCGACGATGCCACTTTCAGTTGGGGATACAATCCCGCCTATTTTTTCTCGGTGGAATCGGCCTATGTGGACGATCCGGCCAACCCGCTGGAACGGCTCTCGCGGCTGGCCGCTCTGATCACCGAATGTCACCGGCGGAAAATTCATGTGCTGCTGGATATCGTCCTGCAGCATGCCCTGCAGGGCGCCAATACCAATGGGTTTCCCTATTATTGGTTCTGGCAGACGCCTACCGATTCGCCGTTTGTCGGCCAGTTTGAGCCGGCCGGCGATTTCGGCATGCTCCCGCTCGATTACACCAACGCCTGCACGCAGCAGTTCATCACCGACGTTTGTAAGTACTGGCTGACTCGCTTCAAGCTGGACGGCTTTCGCTTTGATCAGGTCACCGGATACGATAATCCTCAATTTCCCACCAAAGGCGCGCCGGAACTGATCGCCAATCTCAAGGCCTACATCTCCAGCCGGAGCTGGGAAAACATTTCACTCATTGTGGAAGACGATTGGGGATTTCAGGTGATCGCCGATTCGAATTTCATGCAGCCCACCGGAGCATGGTTCGATGTCTTTCGTTCTTATCCATTCGACATCTTCAATGGATACGCGGTGAAGGGAGGCATCACCGTCAGCTATATGCGGGTGCTGAATTCCGCCCTTGACTTTGATGCGCCGATCTGCCCCACCATCTACCTGGAGAACCACGATCACGCCACCATCACTTATGAACTGGGCTCGCGCGACCGCTGGTACAAAGCGCAGCCCTACATGATCGCCCTGGCCACCTGTTCCGGTGCCGTGCTGCTGCACAACGGACAGGAATGGGGCCAACTGGAAGACCTCTGGGAGGACGATTCGAACGCGCCGCCGGAATTTAAACGCGTACAATCCCGGCCGCTTACCTGGGAGCAGCGGGACGACAATATCGGCCAGAGCCTGACCGGCCTGTACAGCTTTCTAATGGGCCTGCGCGCGGCGCATCCAGCCTTGCGCTCCGCTAATTTCTATCCCGATTACTACGACTCTTCGTGGACGCGCTTCTCGCCCGATGGCTACGGGATCGACGAATCGCTTCAAGTTGCGATTTATCATCGCTGGTCCGGCGGCGACTTATACATGGTGGTGCTGAACTTTTCCGATTCGGTGCAGTATGTCAATGTTCCGTTGCCTCAAAACGGCGAATGGACCGATCTGTTGAACTCGAACGCCACATTTAACGTTCAGAACTACGGGCTGTACAATTTCGCCGTTTCATCGAACTGGGGCGCGATTCTACAGCGATCCACAGGTTAACCGCCGCGGCTAGCAACAGCGGCGAAGTATAAGCGCCGGACATCCATTCATGTTTGTATGCCGAAAAACTCAGGTGTGCGATGCCGTTCGCGAGCATCAAAAACGCGAAGGCATAGCTGGCCTGGACGGTCCACCACGTTCCGCGCCGCACCCAATAGGCGAGGATCAGCAGGCCAACCACCGCCAGGGCCAGTAGCGTTATCCAGACGGGAAACGTGAATTGAAGCGCCGCAAGGCCCATGGCGCGCACCGCTGGATTGTACAGGTCAAGAAAGCGCGTAGCAGCTTCGTCGGTCACATGCACCGCCAACGTGGCGCACAGCAACAGCCATGCCATGTAAATTCGCCGCTGTGCCTTCGTATGCCTCGCAGTGTTACGGGCGGTTGAGATATTTTTCGTACAGCCGCTTCTGGCGATTATCCAGGTCCACGGTCTTGCCTTTGATGTATAGCTGCTTGACCTGCGTCCGGGCTTCCAACGGATCGCCGTCGGTTACCATCAGGTCGGCCGATTTTCCCTCTTCGATGGAGCCGATACGATCGCCCACGCCCCAGATCTGCGCGGCGTTCAAGGTCACGGCTTTGAGCGCTTCGTCGACGGGCAATCCGAACGCAACAGCAGTAGCAGCCTGATACGGAAGGTTGCGCGAGAATTCATTGTCGAAGGTTCCGAAAGCAAACTTCACGCCAGCTTTGTAAAACTGCTCAGGCAGCGTATAGGCGGCATCATAGGGATCGTCTTCGTGCAGAGGCAGCGCCAGGGTTGGGCCCAAAATCGCTGGGATGTTGCGGCTCTTCAGGTCCGGTCCCATCTTGCCCAGCTCGCGCGGATCGGCGATGATGACGCGCACTTTCTGCTGGTCCGCAAACTGGACCGCGTCGCGGATGGCCCGCTCGCGCGACGCCATAACAATCATCGGCTCCGTTCCTTCCAGCACCGGCAGCATGGCCTCGTATTTCAAATCGATTTGGAAACCCTTTTCCTTGGCAGCCTTGGCTCTCTGATAGCGGCGCGCGTTTTCGAAGAATTCTTTCAACTCGCGAAGCTCGGTCTCGTAGTCCTTCTTGGAATCAGCGAAGGTCCTGGCGCCGGGAAAATTGCCGCCGAAGCGTCCGCCCATGGACGGAATAATGGGGAAGCGCATGCCCATGCCGGCGGACTTCTTGATTTCCATTTCCTCCCAGGTCCAGCCATCCAGATGAACCAGAGCGGCCTGGCCGGTGATGATGCTGCCGCCTCCGCCGCGCCCGAATCCGCCCCCGCCGCCGGCGCTCATGGGAAGCGCAATCACGGTGCTGATGCCGTTGGCCCGCGTCACCGGAATGTGCTCGCTGGCCGGATTGATGGCGACTTCAGCGCGCAGCTGTGGATCGAATTTCCCTATTTCTCCCACGTCCACACTCTCGCGGATGGAGGAGATCTCAGAAAGCCCCATCTCGGTTGCCGAGTCGATCATGCCGGGATAAACATGCAGGCCCTTGCCTTCCACGATGCGCGTGCCTTTCGGCGCGGACAGATTCCGGCCAATGCCGACGATCTTTCCATCGCGCACCAGCACGGAGGCGTTCTGAATCTCCGCGCTGGCTACGGGATGAATGGTGGCGCCGCGAATCAGGAAGCTATCGTCATCGGCAGCCGCCAGCGGCAGCGTCAACAAAAATGCGCTGAACAATAAAGTGACTAGCGTTTTCATGCTGCCGGCCTCCCACGCCCGGCTGGCCCATTCTTCTTCTGTTCTTCTCTTTCCTTTTCCAGCAATTTTTTCTTCTCCGCCTCGCGCTCCGGCCGCTCCGCCAGGTCGCTGGAGCGATCGAAATACATCTGCCCGTCGATAAACACTTTCTCCACTTTCGCGTAGTTGGAAAGCGGATGCTTGTCGAAGATCGCCAGGTCGGCGTCTTTGCCCACTTCAATGGATCCGACGCGATTGTCGATCTCGAGTTGTTTAGCCGGGTTGATGGTGATCAAGGAGAGCGCTTCGGTCTCATTCAACCCGCCGTATTTCATGGTTTTGGCGGCTTCATCGTTCAGGTGCCGCATCAGCTCATCGGAGTCGCTGTTGAGCGAAACGATGATGCCTTTGCGCATCATGAGGGCCGCGTTATAAGGGATGGCGTCGAAAGCTTCCAGCTTGTAAGCCCACCAGTCGCTAAAAGTGGACGCACCCGCTCCGTGCGCGGCAATCTCGTTGGCCACTTTGTAGCCTTCCAATACATGTTGTAACGTGCGGATCTTGAAGCCGTAATCGTCCGCCACGCGCAGCAGCATCAGGATTTCGTCAGCCCGATAGCAATGCGCATGCACCAGCCGCTTGCCTTCCAGCACTTCCACCAGCGGCTCCAGCTTCAGATCGCGGCGCGGAGCGATGGCTTGCTCCCCGCGGGCCACCTTCTGGTTGTAGTCTTTCCACGACTGTTGATATTGCTTGGCCTCATTGAAGGCTTCGCGAATGACGTCCTCCACGCCCATGCGTGTGGCTGGATAGCGCCCCTGCACATTGCCGGCTCCGATGCGCTGTCCCGTGGGATTTCCGGCACGCTTGGGATTCTCGCCCAGCGCAAACTTAATGCCGGGCAAAGCTCCTTCGAAGATCATGTCGTGCGCGTCTTTGCCCCAGCGCAGCTTGATCACCGTGCACTTCCCGCCAATCGAGTTCGCGCTGCCATGCAGGATGTTGGCGGTGGTAACGCCGCCCGCCACGGCCCGGTAGATGGCAATGTCATCCGGATTCAATACGTCTTCGATGCCCACCATAGATGAAACCGAAACGCTGCCCTCATTGATGCTGTCGGCGGCGATGTGCGAGTGGCAGTCGATGATGCCGGGCATCACGAATTGCCCCGAAGCGTCGATCACCTTGGCATCCGGCGGAACCGTCACTTTCTCGCCCACCTCCGCGATTTTTCCACCGCGGATCAGGATAGATCCGTTCAGCGTACCTTTGGTAACGGTGAGAATGGTGGCGTTTTGAATAACAACAGGCGGAGTAGCAGCCGCCAGAGAAGCGGCCAATATGCCAGCGAACAATACAATCCTCATTGATTTTCTCCTGGATTCGAAGCTTCGGGCGCCCCAGGCCGTGCGGGCGGCGGCTCCTCCACCGGCTCAAACTTCACGCCGTCCACGAACACGTATTTCACTTCCGTCTCATCCGCGAACAGATCGCCTTTGGTGACCACCAGATTCGCGATCTTGCCTTGCTCGATGCTGCCTAGCCGATCCGCCACGCCGTAAATCTCGGCCGGCGTGAGAGTCATGGCGCGCAAGGCGTCTTCGGGAGCGAGCCCTGAGTCGATGGCGCGGCGAACGGCTTTGAAAAGATCAGCGCGGCGGTCGATACCGCCCGAATAAAGAGCGAACCTGACGCCGCTTCTGGCCAGCACTGCTGGAGTTGACGGCGCATGGTCGCGAATCTGCAGCACCCGCAGGCTGTCCGGCTCTTCGGGATCCGAATTCTTGGCTTTTTCCGGCCACTTCAAGCTGACCAGCGCGGTGGCGGCGGCGTTCTTCAGCAGATCCGCTGACCGGTAGCCTTCCGGAAGGCCGTATAGCAAGGCCTCCACATGCAGCTCGTTGGCGAAGCGCAGCAGACGATCCACATCCACGCGGCGAGTGGCCGGCAGCAGCACTCTCGAAGACTCCAGCACTCCCTCCAAGGCCCGGTCAAACTCCGGACGCGGCGTCCCGCGCGAGTGAGCGGCGTAAAACTGCTTGGCTTGCCGGTAGTGATCGGCATCCAGATAAACCTGGCGAATATAAGCCAGCACGCCCATCAGCGAATTAGGAAAACCGCCGCCGAATCCCGGAGTGGTGGTGAAAGTGACGTATTGGCCGGCGCCCTCGGCCACCACCATTTCGCCGGAGGTTTCGCCGGCCAAATTAACCACAGCTCCCTGGCCGGCGAAAATTCCGTGTTCCGGAAAAGTGACCGCAGTGGTGAAGCCTTCGGCGCGAACCGATTCCAGGCGCTTATCGGATGGTTTCACCAGATCGGCCGCCTTCAGCCAACTGGTGGTGAATGGACGATCCTCCGGTCCACGCGCCGGCGGATTGGCGGGTTGCGCTGGATTTGCCGCGGGTTGTGCTGCTGCTCCTCGCGCGCCGCCGCTGGCAGGCGCCGCGTCCGGAATTCCGAACGTGCTCAGAGCGTCGATCAAACCGGGATAAACCGTCAAGCCTTCGCCTTCGATAACCCAGGCGTCCGCTGGTACCGCAACATCGGCGCCAACGGCTTCGATCAATCCATCACGCAGCACCACGGTGCCTTTGGCGATGGCCGGGCCGCTTACTGGAATCACGCGCGCATTGCGAATGGCAATGGCGCCAGGAGGCGCGGCGGCTAACGCGCCGGCCATCAATGCCAACAAAATTGAAAGTCGCTTCATAGGCAATCGCTTATTATGGTAGTTCTCCAACAACCACAGAGTAAAATGGCGTTGAAAAAACAAATTGGTTACAAGGATGCCGGGGTTAACATTGACGAAGCCGACCGCGCCGTATCCTTTATAAGGCAACACGCGCGCGGCACCTTCAGCCGGCAGGTGTTAACCGATATCGGCAGCTTTGGCGGCGGCTATTTGCTGGCCGGCTGGAAGCGGCCGGTTTTGATCAGTTCCGCCGACGGCGTGGGCACCAAGCTGAAAATCGCGTTTCTCACCGGCCGCCACAACACCATCGGCGAGGATCTGGTGAACCATTGCGTCAACGATATCGCCGTGCAGGGAGCTTTGCCCTTGTTTTTCCTGGACTATTTCGCGGTCGGAAAACTGGACGCTGATGTGGCCGGGCAAGTAATCGAAGGCGTGGCTCGCGGCTGCCGTAACAACGGCTGCGCCTTGATTGGCGGAGAAACGGCCGAGATGCCTGGCTTATATCATGCCGGCGAATACGATCTCGCCGGATTCATCGTGGGTGCGGTGGAGCGAAATGCCATGCTGACCGGCAAGTCCATTCGCCCCGGCGATATTTTACTGGGGCTGCCATCGAACGGGCTGCACACCAATGGCTATTCGTTGGCGCGCAAGTTGCTGTTCGACGTTGCCGGCTGCAAGCTGGACCAGCCGCTGGCCGAGGAGTTGCTGAAAGTCCACCGCAGCTATCTGCAACCGATTCGCGCTTTGTTGGCCGCGCGTGTGCTGAAGGGCGCCGCCCACATCACCGGTGGCGGCATTACCGACAACACGCCCCGCATTCTCCCGCGCGGTTTAGTGGCCCGCGTGGATGTTTCCACTTGGACTATCCCGCCCATTTTCGAGAAGCTGCGCGTCATCGGAAATATTCCGCTGGCCGACTATCGGCGAACCTTCAACCTGGGGATTGGCATGATCCTGGTGGTGTCGAACCGCAATCTCGCGAAAGCTCGCGGGATTCTCTCGGGCGTGGACCAGCCGTTCTTCGAGATCGGCTCGATCATAGAATCGCGTGGACCGCGCGTTGTTTACGTGGGTGGTGAACGATGAAGCGCATCGGCATCCTGCTCTCCGGACGTGGGTCGAATTTCGAAGCCATCGCGGACAGCGTAGCCGAGGGACGGTTGGAAGCCGAGATCGCAGCCGTGATTTCGAATCGCCCGTCGGCGCGCGGCTTAGAAATCGCCCGCGAGCGCGGATTGCCGGCCGTTTCCATTCCTTCCAAAGACGTTCCCCGCGAAGAATACGACCGGCTGCTGGTAGCCGAACTGAAAAGCCGCCAAGTGGACCTGGTCTGCCTGGCCGGATTCATGCGCCTGTTGAACGCCGAATTCTGCCGGGCTTTCCCAATGCGGATCCTGAACATTCATCCGTCGTTGCTCCCGGCCTTTCCGGGGTTGGACGCCCAGCAACAGGCACTCCATCACGGCGTGAAGATCGCCGGCTGCACGGTCCATTTCGTGGACCCGCAGCTGGACGCCGGCCCTATAGTTCTGCAAGCCTCTGTCCCGGTGCTGGAAAACGACACGCCCGAATCGCTGTCGGCCAGAATCCTGGCGGAGGAGCACCGCATTTACAGCCAGGCGATTGCCATTGTCCTAGCGGGACACTGGAGAATCGAGGGCCGGCGGGTGCGGGTAGATTAGGCTTTCGAGTGCCCATAGCTAGTGGTCAATGTTCTTGCATTGTGGCGCGCGCACTCGTGCGTGCCGCGTTCACACTCGTGTGAACGCTTGGGTTCGCTCGGCAGGATGTTCGCAAAAGTGCGAACACAGCACGCATGGATGCGTGCGCCACGGCCCAAATCAGCCGAAAGCTCCCGCTCCCGACAGTTTCGTCTCCGTCCGTTTCGACATCGATGAGAAGGGCTTGCCGATCAATATACAAGTCGACAGGTCCTCAGGTAAAGAGCTCGAAGACGAAGTGATTGCTCTAATCCGCGAATGACGATTCGAGGCTCTGCTGATGGGCGATGTTCCCGTCGTGACTCACGCTCATGTAGAGCTATCGGGAAGCGATCCATCGGCCGACCCTGTCCGAAAGCGTCCCGTGCACCGCCAGTAGGACTCTTTGCACGTCCCCCAGGCCCTCAGCGTCATAATCCGCAGGAGGTTCCCGGATGTTTCGACTAGCCGTTTGCTCGGTCTTCTCTCTTGCCGTGAGCCTCGCGCAACCGCGATTCGAGGTCGCCTCCATTCGACCCAGCAGTCCAGAGGAACGCGGTGCCGGTTGCCCGACCACCCCTGGACTGGTCCGATGCAGGGCCGTAACACTAAAACGCTGCATCGTCGGCGCCTATGTGATCGGAGCCGAACGCGTCCTGGGCGGACCCGATTGGATCGACACCGATCGTTTCGATATCACCGCCCGGGCGAGCGAACCCATCGGCGACAAAGCCCTCATGGTGATGCTGCAAACGTTGCTGGCCGAGAGGTTCAAGCTGGTCCTTCATCGAGAATCCCGCCCCGGCGTGGCCATGATTCTGGAAGTCAGCAAGAAGGGTCTCAAGCTTGAGCCGGCTGCAGGCGCAAAATTTTCCTATAAGAACGCGCACGAAGAATTGGATGCGACAAACATGACCATCGCTGACTTCGCCGAGATCCTCACTCGCGACCTGAAGCTGCCGGTGGTGGATCGAACCGGGCTCACCGGCGCATTCAACTTCAAGCTGCGTTGGAAAGTGGATGAAACGATAGAGAACCGTGACGATGCCGTAGCTGATCTCAGGTATCAAGTGTCCACGGCAATCGTGAAGCAGATGGGATTAACGCTGAAATCGAAGCGAATGCCCGTAGAGGTACTGGTGGTCGATCACGCGGAAAAGCCGTCAGAGAACTGATCGAGCGGCTGAACTCCACCACTCAGATGGCGGATCTGCACCACTTGCGCGACCGCTCGCTCGCAGAACCCCAGAGCCATGAAGCATTTGCGATCTGGCAAGAGGCTTGCCTTTATTGCATGCGTGGAGGATAAAGAAAATGAAAAAGACAATGCTTCTGATGACGCTTCTCGCCGGCGGCTTGTTCGCGGCTCCGCGAGTGACGGTTGGAATCGGGTTTGGCGCGCCAGTGGCCGCGGTTCAGCCGGTTTGTCCCAGACCCGGATACACCTGGGTGAATGGCTACTATGAACCCGGCGGCGTCTGGATAGCCGGATACTGGGCGCCCCCAGTGGCCGTGCGCATCGCTCCGCGTTTCGTACATGAACGGGCATTCGATCATCACGCCGATCACTTTCGGCGGTAAGTGAAAATGGGGCAGCGCGGCGTGCGCTGCCTCACGCGTTTCAATTCCCCGACGGTTTCTCCGCATAGTCCACCACCAGGACCTCCATCGGTCCTTTGATCGCTTCGAGCTTCAACCCCAACTCTCGAATCGCCGCAAATATCGATGGCCCCGTAGAATCGGGTGGCGGCGTCTCGCCTTCGCTGTTGGGCTGGCTCTCATCCGGTACCCGCTGAATCTTGAAATCGTACTTGCCTGTAAGGCCGGTGCTGTCCACCACGGGCCGGCCCAGCTCACTCCTCAGCCAGGCTGCCAACTCCGCAGCCGTTATTCCATGGGCGTCAATCAGTCCTCTTCCGATCCTGGTGCCGGCCGGTCGCCCATTGGAATGAAGTTTCGATCGGCCCTTGGCGACCACAAGCCGATATTGAGGAAGCTGCCGAGTCTCCCAATGGACTTTCAATTTGAATCGATCCTGTAGCAATGGCTGCAGCATCTTATTCTGCTGTTCCCACGTCGCGGGCAGATCCGTTTTGGCGATGATGTCCCACCGGTCAAACCTGATCCAGCCCGGACCACCGATCAGCTGATCGGGCTGAAGTCGATACGCATTCTGGATCACGATGGCCAGAGGCATGTTCGTCCAGGTAGCTTGCACCGGATCGTGAAGATTGTTCATGCCTCCGGTATTCTTGCTGGGCTTGATCGTGGCCACCTCGAAGGCCTGTGGCTGATCCTGCGCGAACGCGGCAAAAGTCAGCCACGTGATCGCCGCAGCAGTTTTTCCAGGAGCCATCGAGTTTTAGGACGTTGCGCATGCATAATTCGTTTAGCCGCTGGAATTAGGGCTGTACGGGACATCTTGTCATGCCTTTCGGGTACAAACGCGACGTCCTGTCTCCTTCCCAGCAAGTTCTGAAAGCCACGCCTTCTTTGTTCCCATGTACTTAACGCGGCGTACAGCCTTGGCATGACAGATGCCTTAGTGGTACCCGAAAGAGAACGGAAACCCCGATGCGGAAGATGTGGTATTCGCTGATCAGGCTCCGGATTTTGAGTGATCAGCACGGTCAGGATTTGATTGATTACGCGATGATCGCCGGGTTCATCGCCGTGGTGTCCGGCATGTTCCTGCCGAATGTTTCCGAAGACTTCAGCATGGTTCTTAGCAAGATCGCCAGGACCATAACAAGTTAGGGGGAGAGAGCCCGCGCCGGCGCCCGAAGTTGGAAGAGCTCCAGGCGCCGGCACGATGGGTTTAGGATGAGGATGTTGCAGCCATCTTCCTCCAGCACTCTGACCCGCGGCGGCCGCGCACTTTTGCCGGCGGCGCGCTACCTGATGCAGACCGAGGTCCACGTCTACGCATTTTCGGTTTCGGCCGGAATGCTGTTGTCGTTTTTCCCGTTTCTGATCGTCATGCTTTCCCTGTGCCAGCATGTTTTGCACTGGAAAGCCGCCGTCAACGCCATCTACTTCACCCTGGACGACTATTTCCCCGATGCCTTCGGGCATTTTCTGCGGCGCAACTTCGAGGTAACGGTGGCCTCGCGCGGCCCGGTGCAGATTGTTTCCATCGTACTTCTGTTCTTCACCGCCAGCGGTATTTTTGAATCGCTGGAAGTTGCGCTGAATCGCATCTGGCGCTGCACCACGAATCGCAGCTATGTCAAAAATCAATTGATCGGGCTGGGGTTGATCCTCGTATGTGGCGCGCTGATGCTAATCTCCACCACGCTCACCGCTCTGAACAACGAATACTTCAAGCTGGCGGCCGTGCCCTTGTCGATGCTTCTGCTGTTTCTCATTTACTGGCTGCTGCCCAACTGCAAAATCAGCCCCGCGCGGATCATTCCAGCCGCCATCGGCGTGGGATTCTTGCTCGAAATCCTCAAGTACGTCAACCTTCTGACTTGGCCCTATCTCCGGCAGAAACTCGTCATGGAATACGGCCCGTTCGTTTACACCGTCACCATTATCCTGTGGGGATTTGTGGCGTCCATGGTGATCCTGGCCGGCGCGGAATTCGCCGCCCGCCGCGCCGAGTCCTCTCGCTGACGCGCGGGGCTACAAACCGCGCCGTTTGAACCCAAAATTTCCCAAATTGTAGCCCCGCGCGTCAGCAAGGGGACGTTCTTTCCATCCCGGCTAGTACTTCGACGCCGCAAGGTGCACGGGTTTTCCGGATGGGCCAAAACCAGCAATTCAACTTAGTGAACCGGGACCAAGTTCCTATTGCCGATCTGGCCGCCTCGCTTCACAATCAGACTTCACCCCATGGCTACCGCACCAATCCTGGATTTTGACCAAGCTCAAGACGAAAACCTTTCGCTCCAGAACCTTGCGATTCAGACCGAGGATCAGAACCTTGCCCCGCCGCTGCCCGAAACGCTGGAGGACACGGGGCTGGCCGGCTCCGTTATAGAGCAGCTGATCTTGAAAATGCTCTATTCGCGCGGCGACGTGCTGGGCCGCGATTTGTCCGAGGCCCTCGGCTTGAAATTCAGCCTGGTAGAGGAATTTCTCGAGCTTCTCAAGCGGCAGCACTTCATTCAGGTCAAGAAGTCCATGGGGATGGGTAACAGCACGTCGATGTTCGCCTTGACCGATATCGGCCGAACCGCCGCTCGCGAGTGTATGGAGAGTAATCAATACACCGGTGCGGCGCCGGTTCCGTTGTTTCAATACAGCCACATCGTGCGCCGGCAGCGGCGCGCCGACGGCTGGCTGACTCCGGAGGCGCTGGAGCATGCCTACCGCCGCATGGTGATGACGCCGCGCGTGCTCGCGCAAATCGGTCCGGCGGTAAGCTCCGGAAACTCGTTCCTGATTTATGGCCAGCCGGGCAACGGCAAAACCTTCCTGGCCGAAGCGCTCGGCGGTCTGGATGATTCCTGCATCTATGTGCCGTACGCCATCGAGTCGCAAGGCTCCATCATCCAGGTGTTCGACCCCGTGTATCACCAGCCGGTTCAAGATACCGTGGAGCGATCGGTGCTCGCGTGTGAGCATCAATACGACCAGCGTTGGGTGAAGTGCCGGCGCCCGTTCATCATGACCGGCGGCGAGCTTACGCTCGAAATGCTGGACCTGAAATACAATGCCACGTCCAAGATCTACGATGCGCCCTACCAGCTGAAAGCGAACAACGGCATTTACTTGATTGACGACTTTGGCCGGCAGCAGTGCGCACCCTCCGAGGTTCTCAACCGCTGGATTGTTCCCATGGAGCGCCGCATCGACTATCTGAAGTTCCTGACCGGCGGAAAGATGACCGTGCCCTTCGAAGCGTTTCTCATCTTCTCCACTAACCTGCGACCCGATCAGCTAGGCGACGAAGCCTTCCTGCGGCGTATTCAATACAAAATGCTGCTGCGCAGTCCCGACGAGAACGAGTTCCTGAGCATCTTCAGGAACTTTTGCGAGTCGAAGAACCTGCCGCACGAAGAAAGCTCCATCTTGCGCTTTATCGAAAAACATTACCGGCACACCGGAAAGGTTTTCAGGCGTTGCCATCCGCGCGACGTGCTATCGCACGTGATCGACATGATCCACTTCGAGAAACATCCGTTCCGCCTGACTGACGAGTTACTGGACCGCGCGTTTGAAAGCTGTTTCCTGGAGGAGACGGGGGAGTAAAGCACGGGACAAAGGCACCGGTAGCTTACGCTCGCGGCTCGGAAAGAGTGTGTTACCGAACCGCGAGCGTAAGAAGCTGTGAAAAAATTGGTTCGCAGGCGAAAGCGCCTGCGCCACTTAATCGTAAATCCTTGTGCGTCACTGTGGGGCAGACGCTTCCGTCTGCCAACCCCGCGTGCTTCCCAATTTTTTTCACAGCTTCTAAGTCTAAGAGCCGGTGCCTTTTTCAGCTCCTAAAACCACCCCCGCTTGCCCGCCTTAAAATCCTCCCACTGCCCAAAAGCTTTCATCTGATCCTCCAGCCTGGCGCCCTGGATCAACTGCTCCACTTCCACCCGCGTCTGGCGCCTGGCCGGCCGTTCCGCATTCTCCCCAAAGCCCCACAGCAGCACGCCCGCGACAGCCTCGGTGATTTTCTCCTCCCGCAGATTCACGCGATCGACGGTATCCGATTCCGCGTGATAATCCGGCAGATAAGGCACCGGATCCTGGATGCCCACCAGATTGGGAACGCCAGAAAGCAGGAAATCGAAATTATCGGTGCCGTCCAACACATCCTTGGCATGATCTGTCGCGCCAAGGCCCTCCACCTGCGCCAGGGCGTCATTTACCGGCTTCCCAAGCTCGCTCCGCCCGTTCAGATAAAAGCCGCTCAGGTGGCCGGACCCGGTGTCGAATATCACTACCGCGGCAAACTTGTCCAGTTCGTTTTTGTGCCGCTCCACGTAAGCTTCCGACCCCAGCAGGCCCTGCTCTTCGCCGGTGAATAGCGCGAACCGGAGGGTCCGCCGCGGCCGGATTCGCAGATCGTGAAAAGCCCGCGCCAGATCGATCACCATGGCCGCATTCACGCCGTTGTCCTCCGCGCCCGTTCCTAAATCCCACGAATCCAGGTGCGCGCCGATCAGTACAATCTCCTCCGGGTTTTCGCGTCCCGGAATTTCCGCAATCACATTCTTCGATTCATAACTCGGTGCGGTCTGGTTGGTGATGGACAACCGCACGCGCACCTCGTTCTTCTCAGCAAGGCGCGCCAGCCGCTCGGCATGCTCGCGGGAGATGATCGCCGTGGGCACTGGAGCGTAACTGAGGTCGAGCGTAATGGGATGGCGGTACAGCAATCCGCGAGGCCGCGTGGATTCCAGCAGCATCGCCACCGGTTGGTGCTTGCGCGCGGCATCCAGCAGTGTCAAGTTCCGCATGTACTCGGCGAAAAGATCGTCGAAGCTTTTCATTTCGGAAGAATGAACCAACAGAATGGCGCCCCGCACCGTGCCGCCCAGCCGGGCGAAATCTTCGAGCGTTCCTTGCCCGGCGTCGATGATGCGAGCTTCGATGGTTCCCTTGGTGGAGGGGCTCATGGGAGCCGCGGCGATGCGTATGTTGAACGCTGCGGGTGAAACCGCCGTGGCTTCGGCTGAAACCGGAAGCCACATGCTGCGGGCGGTAAACGGCTCCACGCTCACGTTCTCGATCCCGATAGAGCGAAACTTCTTGGCCGCCCATTCGATGGCCCGGCCGCATGCGGCGGAGCCGGTAGGCCGTCCGCCGATGCCGTCCGAAAGCTCGCGCAAGTCCGTCATCAGCGGCGTGTCGCCCTGCGCCCGCGATGCCAAACGATGCGGCGCGTCATCGCCCAGCAAAACCGGCAAAAACAGGCAGCCCCAAGCGTAAGCGCAGGGACAAACCTTCCTACCGATTCCGGTCATCACGATAAATCACTCCCTCTTTCATCACGAACGTGATGTGTTCCACCTGCCGGATATTCTGGATCGGATCTCCGGGAATCACCACGACATCGGCCAGTTTTCCCGATTCCAGCGTGCCGATTTTGTTCTGGAGGCCCAACAATTCCGCGTCCACCGACGTTCCCGCGCGCAACGCGTCAATCGGCGGCATGCCCAGATCCACCAGCATGTGAAACTCTTCCGGATTCCGCCCATGCGGATAGACGCCGGCATCGGTTCCCATTCCGATCTTCACTCCCTTGGCGATGGCTCTTTTCATGGTTTGGTTGATGGCCTCAATGGCCGCGCGCATCTTGGCTTCCACGGCTGGCGGATACGCGCCCTTGGCTAGAAGCTCGCGCCCGCCCTGGGTGGCCATCAAGGTCGGGATAAATACCGTGCCGCGGGCTTTCATCATGTCCAGCGCCTCGTCATCCATGAAGGTGCCGTGTTCGATGGAGTCGATTCCTGCTCGAATGGCGCGCTTGGCGCCCTCGGCTCCGTGAGCGTGCGCGGCCGATTTCTTACGCAGCGCATGCGCTTCATCCACAATCGCGTTCAGCTCCTCCTGCGTCAGCTGCGGCGTGTCCACGGCATCGGTCAGCGATAACACTCCGCCAGTGGCGCAGGTTTTGATCACATCCGCGCCGTATTTGGCGTTGAAGCGGACCGCTTTGCGCGCTTCGTCGGGCCCATTGATCACTCCGTCTTCAGGCCCTGCTTCATGCCCGAACACACCCGCGCGAAATCCGTCCTGAAAGTCGCAATGCCCGCCGGTGGCGCCGATGGCGTGAACCGCCACCAGCATGCGCGGCCCGGGAATGATCCCCGCCTGCACCGCATTGCGCAGCCCCACATCGAGGAAATCCGTGGAACCGACGTCGCGCGCCGTGGTGATGCCGGCCATCAGCGTCCTCTTCAGATTCACGGTGTCGATGAGCGCTCTTTCCGCAATGGTTTTTTGCAGACCGTCCAGCATGAACTGCCGAACGTCGGTGATGCTCGGGTACGAAAGATGCGTGTGCGCATCAATCAAACCCGGCGAAAGCGTGGCGTCGCCGAAATCCATCAGCTGCGCCCCAGTGGGGATTGCCGCGTCAGAGCCGACGCCCAAAATGGTTGTGCCGCTCACCACCACCACTCCCGGCGTCGACATGCGATGTCCATCGAACATGCGCGCGGCCTTAAGCACGATGGGTTTGTTCTGCCCAAAACAGGGATTCAGAAAGCAGCAGACGGAAAGCAGGGATAGACGCGAAAGATTCATAGCTTTTGAGTTTACTTCGTTGCCGTCGCCTGTGGCTCTTCGCCCCAGATGTACTTGGCGAACCACTCGTAGTTGTGCTCCATCACCGCCCGCTGCTGCTTCGGCTTGTTGATGGGATGCCCGAAGCCCTTGTACAGAATCAATTTCACCGGAACCCCGCGATCCTTCAGAGCCTGATACAACTCGAAAGCGTTCGGAGGCGGAACGCGCTTGTCCTGATCGCCATGCTGGATTAGCGTGGGTGTCTTAGCCTTGTTCACGTAAAAGATCGGTGACGTCTTCCGGTAGATTTCCGGATCTTCCCACGGCGTGGCCTTCAGATACTGCCGCGTGAACGGATGAATATCGGTGTTGACATAGTAAGTCATCCAGTCCGAAATTCCCGCGCCCACCGAGACCGCTCGAAACCTGTCGCTATAAGTGGTGATGAATGCCGAGATGTAGCCGCCCTCGCTCCAGCCCATGGCGCCCACGCGATCTTTATCCACCAGCCCTTTGGCGACCAGAAAATCCACGCCGGAAATAACATCTTGATAGTCCCCGATGCCCAGATTGCGGACATTCAAAGACCGGAATTTTTCGCCGTACCCCGCCGAGCCCCGGTAGTTCGGCCGCAAAATAAGCGCGCCCTTGGCGGCGAAACGCTCCATGGGATAGTAACGGTCCGGTGCCGCTTCCGGCGTGTCGAAGCCCGTGGGTCCGCCGTGAATCACCACCAGCAACGGGTATTTGCGCGATGGATCGTAATCGGCGGGCTTCATCAGAACTCCCTGTATGGGCGTGCCGTCCGTCGATTTCCACTCAATCACCTCGCGAGTAGTCAGCCGGAACTGCTTCCATTGTTCGCTCACGTTGCTGAGGTATTTTGGCGCGAAATTCTTGGCCGAGGAAACGAAAACTTCCGAAAAATGATTCGGGGCCGCGCCCACTGCCGCAAACATGCGATGGTCCGGCGTGAAGGATGCGTCGGGAACGAAGAACGCATCGGGTGAGCTGATTCGCTGGATCGCCAAGCTTTCCGGATTCACGCGAAAAACGTGCGCGTTGCCTTTCAGAAACGCGGCGAAATAAATTCCATCCGGCCCCCAGTCGATCAAGCTGGCATCCTCATCGAATTTCGAGGTGACGATGCGCGGCTCGCCGCCCGCCGCGGGAATCACCGCGATATGGGTGTTCATGTAGAAAAAGAACTTTTCGCCGTTCCCCGTCACGAAAGCGATTTGCATCCCATCCGGGGACCAGCGCGGCCGCGTGTTCGGCCCTCTCGAATCCAGCAGTTTCTTTACCAGCTTGTCCGCCAGGTCCACGGTGTAGATCTGCGACGTGTCCGCCGACCCGAGATCGGGATCGCGGGTAGCGCTGAAAGCGATGTGCCTGGAATCGGGCGACCACGCGAAATCGCCGGCACTGAACTTGTCGCCTTCGGTGAGCGATTCCGCCTGGGGCCGCTGTTTGGCGTCGGCGGGGATTTCCATGGGCGTCTTCACCAGCCACAGCCGCACCATCGAATAGTCGCCGCCGATCACATTGAACTCGCCGTATTTTTCTTTGCGATCTTTCTTGGCTTTCGTATCCGGCCCAATGGAGCTGTAGGCGATCGCGCTTCCGTCCGGCGCCCATTCCATGGAATCCACGCCGTTCTCCTCGCTAGTGAGTTGCTGCGCTTCGCCGCCACGCGGGCGGATCAGGTAGATCTGGCGCTTGCCGTCGCGTTCGGACAGAAACGCGACCCGTGTGGAATCCGGCGACCACTTAGGGTTCTGGCTGGATTTCTTGCCGCTGGTTAATTGATAGCGTTCGCCGCTCGCCACCACCGCGATCCAGATCTGCTGCGCAAATTCGTTCTCCTCCCAGTTGGCCTGCGTAACCGTATACGCCACATATTGCCCGTCCGGCGAGATTCGGGCATTCCCCACCGATTGCATACTCAGCGATTGATCGATAGTAGGCGTTTGAGCAAACGCCGCGACGACAAAGAGTGTGACCATCCATAACCGATGCATGCGGCCATTATACGTAGCGCACGCGCTTTGCGTGCCGTGTTCGCACTCCTGCGAACACACGTTCCGATAAATTGATCCGGGCGTTCACAAGATTGTGAACGCGGCACGCAGTGAGCGTGCGCCACACCCCATTCCGCGGTATGCTAAAAAGATCGGAAGGAGGGCACTTGACACTTAATCTCAGCCCCGAGGAAACGAAAGATCTCCTCAAACGCGGTTTTTCCCGACGGAACTTCGGCCGCATCGCGACCATGCTTACTGCCGGAGCTACTTTACCGTTTTACAACGAGCCAGCCCTGGCCCAGTTGTCCAGGGTCAAGGGCACCATTCCACCCGATGCCGTATTGATCAACGCCAACGAGAACCCCATGGGTCCGTGCCCGGAAGCCGCCGAAGCCATGCGCAACATGGTTCAAAAGGGCGGCCGGTACATGTACCAGCTCACCGATGAACTCGCCACCACCATGGCTGCCGTGGAAGGCGTGAAGCCTGAGTACGTGCGTCCCTTTGCTGGATCGAGCGCGCCTTTGCACCAATCCGTGCTGGCGTTCTGCTCGCCTCAAAAAAGCTATGTGGCTGGTGATCCCGGCTACGAAGCCGGAGGCCGGGCGGCAAAATTCATTGGCGCCCGCGCCATCAACGTGCCCCTCACCAAGGACTATGCGCACGACGTGAAGGCTATGGCCGCCGCCGATCCGAACGCGGGTCTCATCTATCTGTGTAATCCGAACAATCCCACCGGAACGCTCACTTCGCGCGAGGACATGGAATGGCTGCTCGCCAATAAACCCGCCGGCAGCATTCTTATGGTGGATGAAGCTTACATCCACATCGCCGAGGGCGCCAGCACCATGGTCGACATGGCCGCCAAAGACCAGGACATCATTGTTCTGCGCACTTTCTCGAAGCTCTACGGCATGGCGGGATTGCGCGCCGGCGCCGCTATCGGCCGTCCCGATTTGCTGAACAAGATCATGCCCTATAGCGCGGGCGCTAATCCCGTCACCGCCATGATCGGCGCTACTACCAGCCTCAAGGTGAAAACACTTGTAGCGGAGCGGCGCAAGATTATCAAGGACATTCGCGAGGACACGCTCGCGTTCCTCGATCAGCACCACGTTCACTACGTACCATCCGTGAGCAACAAATTCATGATGGACGTAAAACGTCCCGGCCGCGAGTTTATCGATCTCATGGCCAAGCAGAATGTGTACATCGGACGCGTGTGGCCGTCGTGGCCCACCTATGTTCGAGTCACCGTAGGTTCGCGCGAAGACATGGCCAAGTTCAAGGCTGCCTGTCTGAAAGTGATGGCATAGCGCCCGCGGGTTGGGATGGTTTCGCCGCGACAACCGTACACCGCGCGCGTCTTCCTGGGTGACTGTTTCGGTGGAATCATCGCGGCCCTGATCGCGATTCCCTATGGCCTCGCGATGGCCTCGTTGATGGGGCTGCCGCCGGTTCTCGGGATCTTTACCAGCATTCTTACGGCGCCCGTTACGGCGCTGCTTGGCCGCAATCCGGTATTGATCGGCGGCACCGCCAGCGCAACAGTTCCGTTCATCGCACTCGCCGTCCGGGAGCAGGGCATCGCTGGCGCCGCGAAAATTTGCATCGCGGCGGCTCTTTTCCTGCTGCTGTTCTCAATCTTGCGGCTGGGCCGGTATATCCAAAAAGTTCCGCAAGCCGTGGTCACCGGATTTTCCTGCGGCATCGGCGGGCTGATGGTGATCTCGCAGCTCGATACCATCCTCGGAGTCGGTTCGCCCTGGACGCGATCCGCCGGCGCGCCGCTCACGCAGCTATTTCGAGTGCTGGGCCGCGTGGGTGGCGTCCAGGCTGCGCCGCTGGTGCTGGGGGTGTTGGTGATCGCCGCCGCCATGCTCTCCGCCCGATGGTCCGCGCGCTTGCCTGCCCCCCTCATTGGCGTTGTGGTTGCCGTGCTGGCGGCGAACGTATTCGGCCTGCATGAGAAACAAGTGGGCGCGCTGCCGCTGGCTATGCCCGCCTTTGCCGGATTTTCGTGGCAGCGCTCGGACTTCACCACTTTGCTCCCGTCCGCGGTCGGATTGGCCTTCGTCAGTGCAGTGAATATCCTGATCACCTCGCGCGTGGTGGAACATTTTCGGGGCTGGCATCGGCACGCGCAGAAATCAGATGCAGATCGGGAACTGGGCGCTTACGGACTCGCCAATATTTGCGGCGGCCTGTTCGGCGCTCCCATGAGCGTCGGAATTCCCGCGCGCAGCCTGGCCAGCGTCCGCTGCGGCGCTACAACGCGCGTCTCCAATATTCTCCACGCGGTATTTTTGATCGCGTTCCTGGAGATGGGTTCCAAATTTGTTGCGCAGATTCCTATTCCCGCCCTGGCCGGCGTCACCGCTTGGATGGGCATCTGCCTGCTCGAATGGAGTACCTGGCGCCGCTTGCCGAAAATGCGCCGCATCGACGCCGCGGCGTTCCTGGCCACTGCATTCGCGGTGCTAATGACCAATGCCGTGGCTGCGGTCGCCATCGGCTGTTCGCTGTTCATGATTCATCATCTCTACCAGCGATTCACCACTTCGCCCGCCATCCCCAATCTACACGCGTCGCCAGGTGTAGAGTCCACCGAATAGCGATACGCGTTGAATTTCGCGTGCCACTTCTCGCAGGTGGTAAAAAAGTTTAATCAAAAAATGCTTGAAGCGCCTTTGCCGCGCGTGTTATGTTAGCCCAAGTCCACAACTCTCTTGAAAGGAGGCAGCCTGTTGAACGCACTTACTATTTTTGATCTGCTGCGAATGCGCGACGCCGCGTCGCGAACTGGCTGGCCTCCGGTAAGTTTCCCAGTCCTTTAGATCCCAGCCCAGCCCGCAACTTTTTTCGCGGTGCGACACCCATCATCAGTCGCATCGCCTGGTTCTTACTTCAACTTTCAATCAGGAGGTATATGAATAACTTCAAAGTATTTCAAGGCACCCGTTCCGTGGATGCGCCGCGCCTGTGCGACTCCTGCTCCAACGGCGTTGTTTTGCGGGGTCCTTCCGACAGCGAGGAATACGTGTATTGCTCGCTGGTGGAAAAACCCATCGGGATCCGCGTTACCGAATGCAATCGTTATACCGACCGTGGGCATGCGCCGCTGTGGGCCATGAAAGAGATCGCCTGGGTGCTGCAGGTGGATTCCAAGCGCCAGAAGATCGGCTTCATGAGCGCCAAGGAATGGCAGCGGCTGAATGAGGACGAAAGTGTGGTTCCGAGTCATCTCGGCTAATCCCGGAATCGCCAACCAGAAACCAATCGTGCGGGTCGGACACAACAAATTATCCGCACCAAGTATTTTTATGAGAACTGAATCAGATCGCTGGACACGCCTCGGCCGTTTCCTCACCCTCGGGTCCGAGGCTGGGACGTATTACGTCCCGCGGCGCCCATTGGCCGTCGGGAACACCCCGTCATCGCTGGAGTGTCTGAAAACGGATGGACTCCGCGTAGTGCGAACCGTTGTGGAGATTTCCACCGCTGGACGCGCCCCGAGGAATAATCCCGTGCTGTTCGTGCTGGCGTTGGCCGCAAGCCCGAATTTCGCGGATGCCCTAACCATCCGGGCGGCGCTTGACGCGCTTCCGGAAGTGGCGCGCACTGGAGCGGATCTGTGCGGCTTCGCTTCGTTTGTCGAGAATCTGCGCGGCTGGGGCCGCGGTCTGCGCTCCGCCGTCGCGGAGTGGTATCTACGCAAGCCTGCAGCCGAGCTGGCCTGCCAGATGCTTACCCACCAGCAACGCAATGGCTGGTCGCATCGCGATCTGCTGCGGCTTTCGCATCCGAAAGCGGCCACTTCCGCGCACAACGCGCTGTTTCAATGGGCCGTGGAGGGCGAGCTTGGCCACCTGGCCACCCGCGAGATTCTCTCCGGCGTCCTGCGCCAGGTCCATGCTTTCGAACTGGCCAAAAAATCGGCCAGCGAGGACGAGATCGTCAACCTCATTGAAGAAAACCGCTTGACCGATGAAATGATTCCATCTGAGTGGAAGAACTCCGCGCGAGTGTGGGAGGCTTTGCTCCCATCCATGCCGTACGCGGAGATGTTGCGGCACCTCGGGAAATTGACCGCGGTAGGCTTACTCCAGCCGCACAGTCCGGCAACGGCGCTGGTGGTAGCGCGGCTGATCGATCGTAAACGGATCGCAAACTCGCGCATTCACCCCATCGCGCTGGTGGATGCTCAGCTCGCTTACCGGCAGCAGCCGGCGGCAGTGGCGAGCATAATCGATGCACTGGATGAAGCGTTTCATCTGGCCATCGAAAATATCGAGCCGGCCGGGAAACGCATCCATCTGGCCGTGGAGTCCGTGAGTAACAAAACGTTATTGGACGCGCTCGCCACGATTTGGTGCCACGATGGGCGTTCCGCCGACGCGCTTGTAGTCATCAGCGATCACTGGCCTCCCACCGAGACCTTGGAACACTACCGCCGGACCATCGGCCTCGCCGCCAAGTTGGTGGTGATCGCCATGGACGCGGCCGAATGCAACATGGATACCTGCGATGCGTTCCAGTTGAACGTCGTGGGTTTCGACGTAACCGTTCCAGAAGTAGTGTCGGAGTTCATAAAGCAACCGAGAGCGTAAGCGTAAGAAGCTGTGAAAAAATCGGTTCGCAGGCGAAAGCGCCTGCGCCACCGTGGGGCAGACGCTTCCGAGGTACTTGCAAAATTCGCCACAATTGCTTTGTGTTGTGAAAAAGTCAAAGGCACCGGTCGCTTACGCTCGCGGCTCAGAAAGAATGAGTTATCGAGCCGCGACCGTGAGAAGCTGTGAAAAAATCGGTTCGCAGGCGAAAGCGCCTGCGCCACTTAATCGTAAATCCTTGTGCGTCAACGTGGGGCAGACGCTTCCGTCTGCCAACCCGGCGCGCCTGCCGATTTTTTCACAGCTTCTGAGACTGAGGGAGCCGGTGCTTTTGGGTTCCAGTTATGCCGAGTCAGCGGTTGGTTATTCGAATTTTGCAAGTACCTAGCTTCCGTCTGCCGACCCCGCGCGCATGCCGATTTTTGTGGACATTCGTAGATCGCCGACTTCACTTTCGGGCGGCGATCCAGTGAGTCACTTTGGGCGGGCCTTCACGCCAGGTGAAAGGCCCACGCTTTGGTCTCCACTTCGCGATCGGCCAGCGTGGCGCGCGAGTGTTGGCGCAGGTGTTCGGCCCAGCTTTCCACCACAAAAGTTTCCAGATACCGGCCGGGAGCGCTGGCATCTTCAAACAGGCTCCAGCGGATGGCGCCATCCCTGCGCCGGATTCGTCTCAGGCCCTGCATGGTGAGAGAGAAGTCGCGGCCGCGAGTTGGATCGATGAAATATTCCACAGTCACCAGCACCGGGCCGTGTTCGGGAGCCGTTCCACCAGGAGCTGCGGCTCCGGCCAGTGATTCGAATGCGTGGTGTCGGCATCGCGGGGAGCCGCGAGTTGAAGACGCGAAGTTCCAGCGGCTGCCGCCAGCAGAGCGATACCGGCCACCATAAGGGTGGTGCGGAGTCCGAAATGCGTCGCGACTTCGCCCCAGATCACGCTGCCCACCGCCATGGCGCCCTGGAAGACCAGCAAATAAACACCCAGCCCTCGCGCCCGCACCCACGCCGGCAAAGAAGTTTGAGCGGCGGTGTTCAGCGTGGAGTTCGCCGCCATCCAGGCGATGCCCGCGGCCAGCAGCGCCAGCGCCACCGCGCTGAAACTGGCCAGATATGCCATCCCGATATTTACCATTCCGAAAAGGGCCACCGACGCTGTGGCGATTACATTGAACGAAACCAATTGCCGCAGACGCCCGATCATCAGCGCGCCCAAAATGGACCCACGCCCAGGCAACCCAGCAATACACCGAAGCCGCTGCTCTGGCTGTGCAACTCGTCTTTGGCTACCAACGGCAGAATGGACCACAGCGCGCTGGCCGAAATTACGAACGTGCCGCAGCGGAATAAAACAGCATGCATGGGCGGAGCAAAGCGAATATATCGCATGCCGGCATAGATGGCTGTGCCCACGCTTTCGGGCGAGCTAGGGGTATGCTCCGGCTTGCGCCGCCACAGGTAAACACAATCATCACGCCCACAAACGAAACGGCGTTCAGGATGAATGCGGCGCCAGCGCCAACCGCGGCGACAACCAGCCCGCCCAGCGCGGGACCAATGGAACGCGCCAGGTTGAAGCCCATGGAGTTGAGCGCGATCGCGCCGGGAGTTCCGTTTTCGGAACCAGCTCCGGCATGATGGCTTGCCACGCCGGCCCGTTCATGGTGGCGCCGAGGCCGAGCGCGAAAGTCAGAGCCAGCAGCGTCCAGGGTCCGGTGGCGCCGCTGAGCGTCAGAATTCCTAGTGCCAGCGCCGCAGCCAGCATCCAGCCTTGGGTGATCACCAGAAGCTTGCGCCGATCCACGATGTCGGCGACCGCGCCGGCCGGGATGCCCAGCAGAAACACGGGTAAATTAGTCGCGGTTTGTACCAGCGCAACCAACAATGCGGACGGCGCGAGAGTGGCCATCATCCAGGCCGCGCCGACATTCTGCATCCAGGTGCCGATGTTGGAAGCGATGGAGGCGATCCACAGCCAGCGGAACGCGGTGTAAGCAAGCGGCGTCCACGGACTGCGCGTTGAAGGTGCTGTGGGGGCCAAGTCTCATTCTAGGGGTTGCAACAGGCGCTTCTGGATCTTTCCGAGCGCGTTGCGCGGCAGCTTGTCGACAAAGACGAAAGAACGCGGAATTTTGAAGGACGCCAGTTTTTCACGGCAACGTGCTTCCAGATCGCGCGCGTCCAGGGGCCGCGTAGCGACGATATAGGCGATGGGAACTTCACCGCGCACGCGATCCGGCGCGGCGGCCACGGCCGCTTCCGCGATACCTTCCTGCTCTTCCAGAAATTCTTCGATCTCGCGCGGATAGATATTGAATCCACCGGAGATGATCAGGTCGCTTTTGCGGCCGCATAGCGTGTAATAGCCATCGGCAGAGCGAATGGCCAAGTCGCCGGTGCGGAAGTATCCATCCAGAAATGCGGCTTTGGTGGCTTCTTCCCGCCGCCAGTATCCGGCGAAGATATTCGGGCCTTTAAGGTATAGCTCGCCGGTTTCGCCATCCGCCACCGGTTGACCTTGAGCATCCAGCAAGCGAACTGAGACGCCGGGCAGCGGCAGGCCAATGCTCCCTGCGCGGCGCTCGCCAGTTATAGGGGTTGCTGATATTCATCAGCGTTTCACTCATACCGTAGCGCTCCAGGATGGCGTGGCCGAAGTTCGCGCGGAACTCTCCGAATGTTTGCGGTGATCAGGGGAGCGGAGCCGGATACGAAAAGCCGCATGGCGGCCCCGATCCGCCGGCTTGCTGTGAGGGAACATCGAGCAGCCGGACGTACATGGCCGGCACGCCGAAGAACAGCGTGGGCGCGAAGCTGAGAAACTCACCGGCGATTTTCTGATGATCGAAACGTTCCAGCAAGCGCATCCGGCAGCCACTCGCGAGCCAGGTATGCAATCCATTGCCGAGCCCGTGTACGTGGAAGAGCGGCAGCGCGAGCAGCAGCCTATCTTCGCTTGAGATCTGCCAGGCGTCCAAAAGCGTGAGTGCATTGGCGGCGAAATTGTTGTGCGTAAGAACAGCGCCTTTGGAAGTTCCCGTGGTCCCGGAGGTGTAGATGATTCCGGCGGGGGTGTCGGCAGCGAGTGAGACGTTCGGGCGCTGGTTGGGATCAGCGGATGTTCTTTAATCAGTTCAGAAATGGACCAGCCGGCGGGGAGTCCGACCACGGCAGAGGGCGCCGCGTCGGTAAGGATATGCGTGATCTCGCGGTCGCGATAGAGGATGTTGATGGGCACGAAAATCAAGCCCAGTTTGACCGACGCCAGATAGAGATCAATCATCTCCACCGAGTTGGCCAAATAGACGCACAACCGATCGCCCGTCTTCAGCCCGCGCGCCTGGAACAACTGGGCCAGCCGATTGCTGCGGGCGTCGAGCTCGCCAAAGGTGTACGTGGTTCCTTGGAATTCCAGCGCGACGGTGTCGCGGCGGCCGATCAGCGAGGGCTCAAAGAGGTCCGGAAGCGTCAATTTGTCATTGTATTTGAATTCCGGGATTTGAAGCCAACCATGTTGGCTCACGATATACTGTTGGGAAAGGAAGATTCCCATGCGTTTCCGTATCGCTCTACTTGTGTTCGCGTCCGCTTTATTGTCTTTTGCTCAGACCAAAGTCACCTCGGTCGAAGGCATCACCGAATACCGGTTCGACAATGGTTTGCGCTTGCTGGTGTTTCCTGATGCTTCGAAGCCCAATATCACCGTGAACATTACCTACCTGGTCGGCTCGCGGCACGAAGGGACCGGCGAGGGCGGCATGGCCCATCTGCTGGAGCACATGGTTTTCAAGGGCAGCCCCAGGCACACCAATATTCCGCAGGAATTGACCGAGCATGGCGCGCGTCCCAATGGAACCACTTCCTGGGACCGCACCAACTATTTCGAAACATTTTCGGCGACAGAGGAGAACCTCAAGTGGGCGCTCGATCTGGAATCGGACCGCATGGTGAACTCCTTCATCAAGAAAGAGGATTTCGACAAAGAATTCTCGGTGGTGCGCAACGAATTCGAGATGGGCGAGAACAATCCCTTCAACGTCACGTTTCAGCACACCATGTCGGCCGCCTATCTGGTGCATAGCTACGGACGGCCGGTGATCGGAAACAAATCCGACGTGGAGCGCGTTCCCATCGACAAATTGCAGGCGTTTTATCACAAGTATTATCAGCCCGACAACGCCGTGCTGATGGTAGCGGGCAAAGTGGACGAGCCCAAAGTGGTGGCGCTGGTGAATGAATATTTCGGGAAGATTCCGCGGCCCACGCGCACGCTCACTCCCACGTACACGGTGGAGCCGGCGCAGGATGGAGAGCGCATGACAGTGGTGCGCCGGGTGGGGGATATTCAGGCGATCCTGGCTGCTTATCACATTCCCGATGGCGGGAGTTCGGATTCGCCGGCCATAGAAGTGCTGGGCAGCATACTGGGTGAAGCGTCTTCTGGCCGCTTGTACAAGGCGCTGGTGGATAACAAAAAGGCGGCCCAGGTACTCGATTTCGAGCTCGATTTGAAGGAGCCGGGGGTCCTGTTACTGGGCGCGATCTTGAATAAAACGGACTCGCTGGACGGGGCGCGCGCCGCCATGCTCGACACCATTGATGGCGTAGTGAAAGAACCGCCCAGCAAAGAGGAAGTGGAACGCGCCCGCACGCGGTTGATGAAGGATATTGATCTGAATTTGCGAAATTCCGAGCGCATCGGGCTCTTTATCAGCGAATGGAACGCCAAGGGCGATTGGCGGCTGCTGTTTTTGGATCGCGACCGGCTGAGCAAAGTTACTCCGGCGGACGTGCAGCGCGTGGCTGCGGCCTACCTGAAAAGTTCCAACCGCACCATCGGCGAGTTCATTCCCGACGCCAAGCCGGATCGCGCGGAGATCCCCGCCACTAGCGACGTCGCGGCTGAGGTGAAAGATTACAAGAGCTCCGTGGTCATGGAGGCCGGTGAGGCTTTCGATCCGTCGCCGAAGAATATCGACGCGCGGACGGAGCGTTATTCGCTGCCCTCCGGGATGAAGGTGTCGCTGCTCGAGAAAAAAACGCGAGGCGCCAGCGTTCATGCCGTGATCCGGCTGCGTTTCGGCGATGTCGACAGCCTGAAGGGCAAGGACACTTTGGCGTCGATGGCGGGCGAGGCTCTGATCCGCGGGACAGCCCACAAAAACCGCCAGCAGATCCAGGACGCGATCGACAAATTGAAAGCCCAGTTGAATGCCGGTGGAGACGCTACCGGGGCCAATGTTTCTATTGAGACCAACCGCGAAAATCTTCCCGCGGTGCTGCGGTTGGCTGGGGAAATCCTCAAGGAGGCTACCATTCCCGAGACGGAATTCGAGGAGATCCGCAAGGAGCAGATTACCGGCGACGAATTCAGCAGAAATGAGCCGCAGGCTCTGGCGTCCATTAAACTCCGCAGGACTTTATATCCGTTTCCAAGGGGTGACGTACGCGGCACGCTCACAATAGACGAAGAGATGGAGGAACTGAAAGCGGCGAAAGTGGAGGACGCCCGCGCATTCTATAAGAAGTTCTACGGAGCGTCTAACGGCGCGCTGGCCGTGGTCGGCGATTTCGATGCGGCGGAAGTGAAGAAAGCCGTCAGCGATTTGTTCGGAACATGGAAGAGTCCGGCGAAGTTCGAAAAGGTCAAGACCGGTTTCCAGACCATTGCTCCGGTGAACGAGTCGATTGAGACCCCCGATAAGGCCAATGCCGTTTTCATGGCGGGTGAGCGGTTGAATCTGGGCGACAAGGATGCCGACTATCCGGCCATGCTGTTCGGCAATTACATGTTCGGCGGCGGGTTCTTGAATTCCCGCCTGGCTTCGCGCATCCGCGTGAAGGACGGGCTGAGCTACGGGATCGGCTCCAGCTTCTCAGCCAAGTCCGACGATAAAGACGGCCAGCTGCAGGTGTTCGCCATTGCCGCTCCTCAAAACGTGGCGAAAGTGGAAGTGGATTTCAAAGAGGAACTGGATAAGGCGTTGAAGGACGGTTTCACGCAGAAAGAAATGGATGCGGATCGCAGCGGATGGCTACAGGCGCAGCAAGTGCGCCGCGCCGAGGACGGAACGCTGGTGCAGATTCTGGCGGCGCGCGATTTGGACGGCCGGAAGATGGCCTGGGATGAAGAACTGGAGAAGCACGTGACCGCGCTCACTCCTGACGAAGTTGCGGCGGCGTTCCGGCGGAATCTGGATCCCAGCCGCGTGAGCATCGTGAAGGCCGGCGATTTCAAGAAAGCGGCGGGAACGAAGTAGGGGGTTCATCGAGTGAAGATCGATCCGCTGCCTCTTCTGTCGCGCCGGGAGGATTACCAGAAGCAGGCCGACGAGCTGCTCGATGATGGTCAACTCAGGGTTGCCCGCTGGTATGGTTTTGAGAGCTGGCAGGCGCTGGCGGAGTTCGTAGAGGCAGTCACTCGGGCAAACTCTCCGGTTTTTGAATTTGAGTCGGCGGTGGAAGCGGTGATCGGCGGCGATCTCACCGCGCTGGAATCGTCGCTCACGAAAAATCCGGAGCTGGTTCGCGCGCGTTCCATCCGCAAGCACCGCGCTACGCTGTTGCATTACGTCGCCGCCAATGGCGTGGAGGATTATCGCCAGAAGTCTCCCAAGAACGCCGCTCGCGTGGCGGAGATGCTGTTGCGCGCTGGCGCGGAAGTGGACGCTCCTGCGGAAATGTACGGTGGGCAGGCAACCACGATGAACATGCTGGTGTCCAGCACGCCTCCGGCCGAGGCCGGCGTACAAGTGGCCCTGGTGGAGACGCTGCTGGATTTCGGCGCGGCGATGGAAGGTTCTGAAGCGCCGCTCATGACTGCCCTGGCGTTCGGACATCGGGCGGTGGCGGAAGCGCTGGTCCGGCGCGGCGCGAAAGTGGATAACATTGCGGCTGCGGCTGGCCTAGGGCGGATCGAGGACACCAGGCGGATGTTCGAAACTTCCGACGCGCACAGCCGGCATCTGGCGCTCGCTTTAGCCGCACAACATGGACACGTGGAAGCGGTGCGGCTGCTGCTCGACGCCGGCGAAGATCCCAACCGGTACAATCCCCAGGGAAGTCATGCGCACTCCACGCCGTTGCATCAGGCAGCTCTGGCAGGCCATGACGCAGTGGTCCGCTTGCTGGTGGAGCGCGGAGCGAAACTGGACATTCAGGACAGCATGTATCATGGGACGCCGCTGGGCTGGGCCAAGCACGCCGGCCAAGTGGAGACGGAGCGGTACCTGCGCGCCCACGGCGCGGCGTAATCGAACGCTGCTCAGTCCCGAGTCCCAGCCCCTAGCCCCCGCGTTTGCTAGACTCGATGATTTAGAGGAGTCGCATGCCTGAAAAATCCAATCCCACTCGCCGCGATGTTGTAAAAGCCGCCGGAGTCGCCACTGCCGCCGTCGCTGTTGCCGGCCTGGAACGGGCGCCCGCCATCTTGAAGGTCCACGCTGCGTCCGATCAGATGAAATACGGCGTCATCGGCCTGGGCGGCCGCGGCGGCTATCTGCTGAAGCATCTCACCAAGGTGGATAACGGCCACTGCTCCGCCATCTGCGATCTCGACGACGCGAAGCTGGACAAGGCTTCCGCAATCATCGGAACCAATCCTTCCAAGCACAAAGACTATCGCGAACTGTTGGCCGACAAGAACGTGGAAGCGGTGATCATCGCGGTCCCGCTGTTTGAGCATTACCAGATAACCAAGGACACGCTCCAGGCCGGCAAACATACCTTCTGCGAAAAGAGCCTGGTGTTCAAGCCCGAGGAGATTCACGCGTTGCGCGCGTTGGTGGCGCAATATCCTAAACAGGTTTTGCAGGTTGGCCTGCAGCGGCGCTACAGCAAGTTTTATCAGCTGGCGAAGGAAATGGTGGATAAGGGCGTGCTCGGCGATGTCACCCACATGCACGCGCTATGGCACCGCAATCCGGGATGGGTGATGAACGGCTTCAACTGGCGGCTGTACCGCGAATACTCCGGCGGCCTGGCGGCGGAGCTGGCTTCCCATCAGGTGGACATTGCCGATTGGATCTTCGGCGGATCGCCTGACTTTGTAATTGGCGTCGGCGGTTTGGATACCTGGAAAGACGGCCGCGACGTCTACGACAACATTCAGCTCATCTACCAATATCCGAAAGGCCGCAAGCTGACATATAGCGCCATTTCCACCAATCGGCATCTGCCCATCCTCAACAACACGCGTCCGGAATTCGGCGAAGTGATCATGGGCACTGCGGGTGCGCTCGAAATCACGGTGGGCGATGGCGAAGCCACCATGCCCACTGCGCTGTGGTATCGCGAGCCGGAAAAAGTGACCGCGCAAAAGGCCGACGGCAAAGCGCCGGCCACCGCGGCGGGCGCGAGTTACGCGCTGGGCGGCGTTCAAAAAGGATTGCCGATCGCGCTGGCCACAGATCAGCTCAAGGTTGGCCCGGACGATTCGTTCCTGGCCCGCGAGAAGAAGTTCGCGCAACGTTGGCTCTACGGCAAGGGCATCATGGCGGATGACGAAGATCGCAATCCGGTGGAAACCGAAATGGAAAGCTTCTTCAACGATTGCCACGCGGGCGGCCATCCCAAGGCCGATCTTGAAATCGGACTGCGCGATTCCACTGCCGTGATACTTTCGAATCTCTGCATGGAGCAGGAGCGCCGCGTCTACTTCAAGGAAATTGACACGCTGGGCGCCAACGTCACGCCGCAACAAATGGAGGCGAATCTCGACGGCTTCTCAATCCAGCTACACCAAATCGCTCGCGGCGAAGAAAAAGGTCTCCTAAGTGGGCTGGTCAACTTTTCGAAATCGCCACGTCGCTCAAATCGAAAATGACGGCCTTCGCGTCACGGTAACAGCCGAGGGCGGGCACGTTGCTGAAATCGCGCATAAGCCCAGTGGAATAAATCCGCTGTGGACTCCGCCGTGGCCCTCCATTGAGCCTTCCACCTACAGTTTGGAAAAGCATCCCGAGTACGGCAACGATTCCGAGAGCAAACTTCTATCTGGCCTGATGGGGCACAACCTGTGCCTGGATCTTTTCGGCGGGCCGTCGCCTGAGGAAGCAGCCGCGGGAATGACGGTGCACGGCGAGGCATCCATCGCGCGATACAAGATTTCTTTCACCGATCGCGAGTTGAACGCGAGCTGCGAGTTGCCGGCCGCGCAGCTTAAATTTGAACGCCGCATCCGGCTGGATGGCCAGTGCGTCCTGTTCGCCGAAACCGTGGAAAACGTATCCATTCTGGACCGCCCCATCGCCTGGACCGAGCACGTCACGCTGGGTCCGCCGTTTCTTGAAAAAGGCGTTACCCAGTTTCGCGCTCCCGGAACCAAAGCGCACACGCTCAGCAGCAAGCAGGATTTCGACTGGCCGGTGGCCTCGCGCAAAGATGGTGTGAAGGACGATCTGCGCGTGTATACGAATGCGCCGGAGTCCGGAACCTACGACAGCGTGCTGATGGATCCGCATCGCGACCGCGCTTTTTTCTTCGCGTTTCATCCCAAGAATAAGGTGCTGTTCGGTTACGTATGGAATCGCTCGGATTTCCCGTGGCTCGGCCAGTGGACGGAAAATTACGAACGCAAGCTGCCGCCCTGGAGCGGCCGCACTCTGACGAAAGGCATGGAGTTCGGCGCATCGCCGGTGGCGGAGAGCCGCCGTCAGATGATCGAGCGGCATTCGTTGTTTGGCGTTCCCGCTTATCGCTGGATTCCCGCGCGGACAAAGCTCCACGCCGAATACACCGCCTTCATCACCGTCGCCGATTCAATCCCAAATAGTCTGGAAGAACTCCAGGTCAACATTCCCGCCTGAAACAATCGCGCCGGTTTTGCCCAGGCCTGGCGGCAATTTGTGATGGAATAACGCAGCGGCTGCAACCGCTCCGCTGGGTTCCACCAGCATCTTCATGCGGGTCAGCAGGAAGCGCATGGTCTCGCGAATTTCCTTGTCGCTCACCAGCACAATGTCCTCCACATGTTTCTGAATGATCGGGAAGGTCAGCTCTCCCGGCTTCGTCGCCCGCAGGCCGTCGGCCACCGTAAGCGGCATGGGAATCTCGACGCGGGAATGCGCGCGAAACGAAAGATACGTATCGTTGGCGTCAGCCGGCTCCACGCCGAAAATACGGATCTCGGGACGCAGCGCTTTGGCCGCAATGGCGCAGCCGGACATCAGCCCGCCGCCGCCGATGCAAACGATCAATGTGTCCAGGTCCGGCACTTCTTGCAGCAGCTCCAGCGCGGTGGTGCCTTGGCCGGCGATGGTCCAGGGATGGTCGTAAGGCGGCACCAATGTCGCGCCGGTCTCTTCGGAGATTTTCCTGCCGATGCTTTCGCGGTTTCCCAGCATCCGGTCATACGTCACCACTCGTGCTCCATACCCGCGCGTGGCCTCGAGCTTCGATTTCGGGGCATCCGCCGGCATCACGATGGTGGCCGGAATCTCGACCGAAGCAGCTGCAATGGCCACGGCCTGCGCGTGATTGCCCGATGAATAACTGACCACTCCGCGGTGCAATTCAGTTTTAGGGATGGAATAAACAAAGTTGGATGCGCCGCGAATCTTGAACGCCCCGCCGCGCTGGAAATTCTCGCACTTGAAAAAAACGCGAGCGCCCGCCAGTTCATCAAAAGTCCGCGAGGTAACTATTGGCGTTCTATGCGCAATCTCCTTGATCCGCTCGGCGGCCCCGCGAATATCGTCAATGGTTATATCCGCGTTCATCGGCGTTCATCTTCGGCCAATACAATGACCGTGTCAACGGAGTCACGTTCGGCCGGCAGCCGTAGCAACGTGCCGCCATCCACCTGCCGGACCTCCACTTTTTGTCCGCTTCCCAGCACCGTAGCACTTTGGATGTTGGCCAATTTCGGCAGCGCCAGCAATTCATCGCTCCAATCCAGCACGTGAACGTAGATCTTTCCGGGTTTCTGGGTAGTGACGCCCCACGGCCGTGGCGTCACTGGTCCGCCGCGCGTTCCATACACCGATTCGCCGTTCTTGCGCATCCATTCACCCATGGCATGCAGCCTCTGCACGAACTCCGGCTGGACCTTGCCATTAGGCATGGGCCCGACGTTGAGCAGGAAATTGGCGTTGTTGCCGGCTGCCTTCACCAGATACTGAATCAACTGCGTGGTGGATTTGAAATGCTTGTCGCTGCTGTTGTAGCCCCACGCATCGTTCATCGTCTCGCAGGTTTCAAGCGGCAGAGCGCCCACTTCCGACTTGCCGCTGAATCCGGTGGTATTCTTGCCGGGCAAGTCCTTCTCGAACATCTGAAAATCTTCGCCATCGAACGGCTTTAGGTGATGATTGCTGCCCACCATCGCCGCGGGCTGCAGGCTGTGAATCAGCGCGTATGTTTTGGCCAGTTGCCAGTCTGCGTCCGGCTTATCCCACATGCCATCGAACCAGATGCCCCCGATCTCGCCATAACCGGTCAGCAATTCCCGCAGCTGGTTGTCCATGTAATCCAGATATTTGTTCCAATCGCCGTGTTCCGGACGGCCGCTGGTCAGGCCGGTATGGCCGCGCGGAAAATAATCCGCATTGTGCCAATCCAGCTGCGAGTGATAGAAGAACAATTTGACACCCTGCCGGTGACATTCGTCCGCCAGCATTTTGAGCACATCCTTGTGGTACGGAGTGCGATCGACAATGTCCCAATCGCTCTGCTTCGTCCCCCACATTGCGAACCCGTCGTGATGCTTGCTGGTGATGGTGATGTACTTCATCCCAGCGTCCTTCGCCATCCGCACCCATTCGGCTGGATCGAACTCGGTTGGATTGAACTGCGCCGGAAGCTTCTCATAATCCGCAACCGTGATCTTTTCGTTGTTCATCACCCATTCACCGCGGCCGAGGACGCTGTAAACGCCCCAATGGATGAAGAGCCCAAACTTCGCGTCCTGGAACCATTGACGCGCTTTCAGATTGTCGGGCGTGGGGTGGTAGCTTTGCGCCATCGCGGCGGAGCCCAAAAGCATCAGGAGAAATTGTTTCATGTCAGTAACCGGCCTTCTTGTCCACTATATTCAGAAGCGGCTGCCCGGCGCGGAACCGCTCGAAATTCTCGATGAAAACGTGCATCGCCAAGCCTGCCCAGCCCACCGTGTGATCGGCCGAGTGAGGCGAAAGCAGAACGTTCTCAAGAGCGTAAAATGGGTGTCCCTCCGGGAGCGGTTCTTGGTCGAAAACATCCAGCGCAGCACCCCGGATGCGCTTCGCGGTGAGGGCACTGATGAGAGCGGATTCTACAATCACCGGTCCACGGCCGAGATTGATGATCACCGCGGAATTCTTCATCGCGCCCAGCTCCGCTTCGCCGATCATCCCCCGCGTCTGGGGCGTGAGCGGCGTTGTCACCAGCACATAATCGCAGCCGGCCAGCATCTCGCGCAAACCATCCGGCGAATAGGTTCGCTCCAGATTCGAATCTTGATCGGAAAGCGTTGCTCTTCTGCGTACGGCCACCACTTTCATCCCGAAAGCTCGCGCCAGCGTGGCCGATTCACGTCCAATATCCCCATAACCCACAATGCCCAGCACCTGTCCGCGCAACATTTCGATGTCGAATTGTTTCCACTGGCCGGCCTGCTGGTTGCGAATCAGCTGCCGCAGATCTTTGGCGAAAAACAGCATGGATGCGAGAGCAAACTCCGCCAATGCGCCGGTAAAGACACCTTTTCCGTTGGTCAGCGGCACGGGGCTCTCCACCAACTCCGGAAACATGATCTTTTCCACGCCGGCGGACAGCGAGTGTACCCATCGGACATTTTTCCCGAGCGGAAATATCATGCGCAGCAGATCGCCATCTGAGGGGCCAACCAGAATTACTTCCGCGCTGGGCGCATGAGCAGTAACAAACTCCGGGTCATTTCCTGCCAGGATGTCCACCGGCCCGGGCAGGCGATCAAGAAGCCGAAGGTGATCCGCTGCCGGATTCGAAAGTACCAGAAGTTTGATGGGAGCCATCCAAAGAAGGAAGATAGCACGCCGGGGCGGTCTGCTTCTTGCGCTCGCGGCTCGGAAAGAGCGTTACCGAACCGCGACCGTAAGGGAGTCGGTGCTTTTTTAGTTCCGGCCGCGTTCGCATACCTGTTTCTGCTCGTCGCGCTGCCCGGCGCTTTGAGCCGCTAAAATATCCGGATCAGCGATCGCATCGGCTCAATAAACGTCAAGATCCTTGGCGGAAAGAACCTTGCCGGAGTAAGTTCTCCGAACTTCTTTCACTAGCGCCTCATCGTCGACAGTGCCCCGAATCTGATGGTAGAGAACCAGAAGCTTGGGCTTCGCCTGGTTCGCGATTTCGGCCAGCTGCGCTGTGGAAGTGTGGAACTGGCGCATGTACTCCGGCCAATCCGGACTATTGTGGTGACCGTGCCCCGGCTCAGTCTCAGAGTAAACTTCATGCAACAGCACGTCGCAGCCTCTCGCGGCTTCGAGCAGCGCGGGGCTGGGAGAGCAGTCGCCGGAAATCACGATGGAACGGTCCGGCGTGTCGATGCGATAACCGAAGGCCTGCTTCCACGATCCGTGGTGTACGGCGGCAGCAGTGATCTTCAGGCCGCCATCGCGATAAACTACTCCCGGCTTTATTTCGTGAACCGTGACTTTATAACCGGTTTCGTTGCCGTGCTCCAGGCCGTGGGTGCGAACATCGATATCTTCTTTCCAAGCTGCCTCGATGTGATCCACCATGGTTTTGGTTCCGGCCGGGCCAAACAGATCCAGCGGCTCGGTTCGTCCCAGCACCCAGGGAGAGAAGATGAGATCCGGCAGGCCAAGCGTATGGTCGGAATGCAGATGAGTAAGAAAAACGCGGCGGAGCCGTGGAGCGTCAAGAGCTTCGATGCCATGGGCCCGCGCGGCCGCGGCAGCACGGCGCACCACGCCTGGGCCGGCATCAAACAGATAAGCTTGATCGTTCCAGATCACCGCGACTGAAGGACCGGACCGATCCGGATCAGCCCGCGGCGTACCGGTTCCGAGAATCACCACCTGCGTGCCGGCGAAAGCGCAAAAGCACGTCAGAAGCGACACCAACAAGCAACGCATCGTGCTCAATTATTGCACTACTCCCAAATGCGGAACCATTGCCACAACGCAACCGAGCCGCGACCGCAAGGGAGTGACCATGGGCCTGCTGACCCACCAAAGGTCATGAAGGCGCAGTGTGAAAAGTTGGGTTGGCAGGCGAAAGCGCCTGCGCCACGTCAGCTCGCAGTGGGGCAGGCGCTTTCGCCTGCCAACCGATCGGTCTCGCGTCTTCAAGGGAGCGCCACCACGAACGCCGTGGCGCTTCCTTCCGGTCGCGGCTCTTCTAGCCCCAAGCGCCCAGCGCCAATTGCGCGCCCTCATGCCGCAGCAGCCACTGCTTGCGTTCCAGACCGCCTCCATAACCCGTCAACGACGTGCTTCCAACAACGCGATGACACGGCACAATCAGTGACACCGGATTCACCGCGTTGGCATGCCCCACCGCGCGCGCGGCTTGCGGATTTCCAAGCATCCTGGCGAGTTGCCCATAGGTGCGCGTTTCGCCGGCCTTTATGTTCCGCAGCTCCTTCCAGACTTGTTGCTGAAAGGGTGCTCCGCCCAGGCTCACCTGCACCGAATCCAGAACATTCACATCCCCGGCGAAGTATTTCCGCAGGAGGGGTTTCAACCGGTGCGGGTCTCTTCCACGCCGCAATTCGAACGTTCCAAAACGGCGCTCGAATATCGGAACCCAGCGTTTTTCATAACCCTCGAAGCCGAGCCCGCAGATGCCGTCGCTATTGGATGCGAACACAACGCGGCCGATGGGCGACTCAAATTCATCGTAATCCAGCAGCATGCCCTTACTCCTTTTCACGCAAACTTTCCCAAAGATGCATGGCCGCATAAGAGCGCCAGGGACGCCAGGCTTCGGCCATTTCCGCCAGCTTCCGTTCCGACGACAATCCAGCAGCCTTCAGCAAACCAAGATCGCCGGCTGGAAAAGCATCCGGATCACCCAAGGCGCGCATGGCGATGTAGTTGGCTGTCCACGGGCCGATGCCGCGCAGCTCGCACATCCGCCCAATCATTTCCTGGCTCGAAACCGCCCCATCGAATCGGATATGGCCATCCGCGACGGCTCGCGCAAAACCGCAAATCGATTCCGCGCGCGCTTTCGGAATCCCGATAACGGTTAGGTTCGCATCGGCCAAGATTTCGGCCTGGGGCGGTCCGAAGCGCTCCACCAACCGGCCGGCAAGTGTGGTGGCGCCTTTCACGGTGACCTGTTGTCCCAGCATCGCCCTTACGGCCAGCTCGAATCCATCCCAACATCCAGGCACGCGCAGCCCGGGATGCCGCTTGACGGCAGTCTTCAATGTCGAAGATTTTCCCAAGTGCGCCGCGATCTCATGGGCGTTGGCGCACAAATCGAAAAGGCGCCGGATTTGATCGGCGATACCGCGCAGGTTCTTGACGCTGTCCGGCGTGATGCGCGCAATCAGGCAATTCTTCGCGGAGCACTGCGTTATTTCCACGCCGGCGCGCCGGTACAATGCGGCATCCACCTGTTCCAGCCCTGGGATAGCGCGCGGCCCGATGAACCCCAGCAACGCGGCCCAATCATAAGGAGGGCGGTAATGCAGCTTCAACTCGATGGTTTCGAATGGAGTATCCGGCGGGGCGATCCGGCGCAATTCCTTGGGATTTCTCCGATAGGCGCCGCGAAGCGCCTCATTGAAACGCCGCAAACTTGAAAATCCGGATGCGAAGGCGACTTGGGAAAACGGCAGGTTCGTTTCGGTGATGAGCCTTTTCGCGAACAGAATGCGGCGGGTTTGCGCCACCACCACGGGTGGAACTCCTACGTGTTCCAGAAACAGCCGCCGCAGATGGCGATCGGTGAGGCCCAGCCGTTCCGCCAGGTTCTCAGTGGATCCCTGATCGAGAGCGCCGTCCTCAATCAGCCGCAGAGCGCGATTCACTGTTGTCGAAGTTCCCGCCCAAACCGGAAGCTCCGGCGATACCTCAGGCCGGCAGCGCAAGCAAGGCCGGTAGCCCGCCGCGAGCGCGGCCGAGGCGTTCGAAAAATATTCCACATTGCGGCGCAGCGGAATTCGGGCGGGACAAATAGGACGGCAGAAAACTCGCGTGGACTTCACCGCGGTGAAGAACAGCCCGTCGAATCGGGCGTCCCTGGCGCATCCGGCGCGATAACAGGCATCCGCGTCCATATGGCCAGTGTGGCGCATCGTGTCCGAATATACTAGCGGTTTTCGGACATGGTTGGCGGCCCGGCTGTTGCGCCGCGCTAACTGGCTGGGTGCATGGTCGCGACGGTTACCGGCGCTTCGTCTTTCGGCATAACGATCCAGCACACGATGTACACGATCACTCCACAAAACGGTACCGGCAGAATCGTCAGCGCAATCCACAGGATTCGCACCAGCGTAACGTCCAGGCCGAAGTAGCGTGCAAAGCCGGCGCAAACGCCGCCCAGCTTCGCTTCGTTCATGGGACGCGAAAGTCGGTCCGCCCGGGGCGTGGGCGCCGAGGAGCCTCGGCCCGTGGGATTGCCGCAATCGCAGCAGAATTTGTCACGCTCTTTTAGCTCGATACCACATTTGGTACAGAACATTGCATCACCTCGTCCATCATTATCAACGCATTCGCTTCGCGCTTTGTTCCAGCGATCAAGGCTGTGAAATCTTGCCTAGAATCATCGGCCTGCGCGCTCCCGTGGCGGATGGCAGATTGCCCGCGCGGCGTTGATGCGTTTCATACGCCAGGACAGCGAACAGGATGGCCTCTTTTGCGTCGACATCAATGCCAAACTCAGCCGACGTTGTAACTCGCGCCTTCAGCGACGCGCGCAGGCGCTCCATCAGATAGCTGTTGTGCGCGCCGCCCCCGGAAACAATCACTTCGCGAGTTGCGGGATAGCGTTCCATGGCGAGCGCGATTGACCGTACGGTCAGCTCCATCGCGGTGGCCACATCGAGCCCCGAGTCGCGAACGAACTCCGCGCCGTACTGCTCGCGGCCGCAGGATTTCGGAGGGTCGCGATGATAATAAGGATCGGCCAGCAATTTGTGGAGCAGCGCCTTGTTCACCTGGCCGGCGCGGGCGCGTTCGCCATCGCGATCAAACGGTGGCGTAAGCGCGTCCAGCACCATGTTGCCGGGTCCGGTATCGAAGGCGATCACCTCTTCGGGCCGGGCGTTGGCCGGAACCACGGTTATGTTGGCGATGCCGCCGATGTTGAGCGCCACGCGTGCAAGCTCAGCATGGCGGAAAAGTTGATAGTCGAGAAACGGAACCAGCGGCGCGCCTTTTCCGCCGGCGGCAATATCGGCAGAGCGGAAATCGGCGATGGTCTCAATGCCGGTGCGCTCGGCTATGACGGCTGCCTCGCCGATCTGCATGGTGCTGGCAATCCTGCGGCCCAGAAATTCCGCCGGCTCGCCTTCGTGAAAGATGGTCTGGCCGTGGGAGCCGATTAGCTGGATGGTTTCAAGCGGGACGCCGCTTGCGCGCACCGCATCCGCGAACAGCTCTCCTAGAAGGAAATTCAACCGCGCGATGGTGCCCGTGTGCGTAGCGGCGTTTGAAACTGAAAGAATGGCACTGCGGACTTCTGGTGCGTAGGGAACTGTTTTTGAGGCCAGCACCTTTATGGAGTCGGTGATATCTACTACTGCTACGTCGATGCCGTCCATCGAAGTGCCGCTGATTAGGCCCGCTACTCGCATCTTGCACACCTTGCGTCGGCATGAGTGCCGACGCGGCACGCACGATTGCGTGCGCCACGGTTGCTGGTCAACGCTTCAACTCCTGTTGGAGTTCGTTCAAAAGCTGCAACGCTTCAATGGGGCGCAGTTCGTCCAGTTTCAAATTGCGGATTCGTTCGGCGATCTGATAGTTCACCGGCTCGAACATTTGGATCTGCATAGGTGCAGCGGGGCGCGGCGCCAGCTCTTCGGTGACTGCCTGTTCCGAGCGTTCGTGCAGCGCCAGGATCTCCCTCGCCCGCTCGATCACCGAGACTGGTAATCCCGCCAGCCGCGCCACTTCGATTCCATAGCTGCGGTCGGCGCGGCCGGGTTCAACCTTGCGCAGGAAAATCACCTGGTCGCCCGCTTCCTTCACCGAAACGTGCAGATTGCGGACGCCTTGCATCTGGTCCGCCAGCTCGGTTAGCTCGTGGTAATGAGTAGCGAACAGCGTGCGCGCGCGGATGCGCTGATGGATGTGCTCGATGACGGCCCACGCCAGCGAGAGCCCATCGTATGTTGCGGTGCCTCGGCCGATTTCATCCAAGATAACCAAACTGCGCGAAGTTGCGGTGTTCAGGATCACGGCCGTTTCGGTCATCTCCACCATGAATGTTGACCGCCCCCGCGCCAGATTGTCGGCAGCGCCGATGCGCGTGAATACGCGATCTACCAGCGACAACATGGCGGAATCGGCCGGCACGAACGAGCCCATCTGGGCCAGAATCACGATGGCCGCCGCCTGCCGCAGGTAGGTGGATTTCCCGCCCATGTTGGGGCCGGTAATTACGGCGATGAATTGCGTTTCAGTATCGAAATAAAGATCGTTGGGGATGAAGCGCGCGGCTTCTTTTTCAGTCAGCTTTTCGATCACCGGATGGCGCCCGGCCACGATGCGAATTTCGCCGGAGCCGGAAAAACCCGGGCGGGTGTAGCGATTTTCCGCGGCCACCTGCGCCAGGGCGCAGGTAACATCCAGCTCCGCAACCGCAGCCGCGGTTTGCCGGATTCGCGCGGCGTGTCCGGCGGCGAACAATCGAAGATCCTGAAAAATCTGGCGCTCCAATGCCAGCATCTTTTCTTCCGCGTCCAGAATCTTGCTTTCCAGTTCCTTGAGCTCCGGCGTGGTGAACCGTTCGGCATTCACCAGCGTCTGCTTACGCTCGTAATCAGCGGGCGCGTGTTGCAGGTTGGCTTTCGAAATCTCGATGTAGTAGCCGAAAACATTGTTGAAGCGAACTTTGAGCGACTGGATTCCCGTACGGCCGCGCTCCCGCGTCTCAATTTCGGCGATGTACTGGCGGCTGTTGCGGCTGATGTCGCGCAGTTCATCCAGCTCGGCGTGGAAGCCGGCGCGGATCGTTCCGCCGTCGGCCAGGTTCGCCGGAGGTTCCTCCGCGATCGCGGTCAGAATGCGGTCGCGCACCTCGGGGATTTCGTCCAGCGACTCCGAAATCGTACGCACCCGCACCGCCTTCAGAGACTCGGCCTGAGCCTTCAACTTCGGAACCACCGCCAAAGATCGCGCCAGCGCCAGCAATTCCCGCGGCCCCGCCGTTCCGAGCGTCAGTTTCGCCAGCAGCCGTTCCAGATCCAGGACGCCCGCCAGCAGTTTTCGGATTTCCGTCCGCGCGATGGTGGATTCCAGAATCTCCTGCACCGCGTCCAGCCGCGCTTCGATCTCCGGAAGCTGCAGGCAGGGCCGCAATAGCCGATGCCGCAACAAACGTCCCCCCATGCCGGTGGAGGTTTGATCCAGCACGTGGATCAGCGTGGATTCCTTGCCTTCGCCGGCGAACAGCGGCTCCAGCAACTCGAGATTTCGGACCGTCACCGAATCCAGAATCATGGAGTCGCCGCGGTCGTAGTAAGAGGGGCGTTCCAGATGATCCAGCGCGGATTTCTGCGTGTCCCGCAAATAATGCAGGATTGCGCCGGCGGCGGAAACAGCCAGCGGCCGGCCTTCCAGGCCGCACCCATCCAACGTCATTAGCCGGAAATGATCGCGCAAGGCGCGGTCGGCGTAATCCACATGGAAGACCCAATCCTCAATCGCAGTATGCAATCCAGCGAGCCCGGCGACTGATTCCGCGGCCAGCACCTCGCGCACATTGAGGTTCTCCAGAGTGGCGTTCACTTCGGCTCCAGGCATTTCCGTAGCGCGGAACTCTCCGGTGGAGATATCCACGTGGGCCACTCCGGCGCGCTCCCCGTTGCGGCAAACCGCCGCCAGGTAGTTGTTCTCGTGCGAGCGCAGCAGCGACGATTCTGTGGCCGTTCCCGGTGTTACCACGCGGGTAACTTCACGTTTCACCAGCTTCTTGCCGGCACCGGCTTCCTCCATCTGGTCGCAGATTGCTACGCGATATCCTTTTTGGATCAGCCGCGAAAGATATCCTTCGGCCGCGTGGTAGGGCACGCCGCACATGGGAATCGGCTCGCCTTTTTCCTTGTTGCGCGCGGTGAGGGTGATTTCCAGTTCCCGCGCCGCGGTGACGGCGTCTTCATAAAACAGCTCGTAGAAATCGCCCAGCCGGAACATCAGCAGGGCCTGGGGAACCTGCTGCTTGATGGCGTGATATTGCCGCATGAGCGGCGTGGAGTGAGACTCGGGCGCGGCCCGGTCCGCTCCCGAATCAGGCATAGATTCCGCGCGTCTGGAGGGCGAAGGCCACGCGATCGATGGCCAGCATGTAGGCCGCCAGCCGGTTGTGCACCCCGTGCTTTTCCGCGTAGCCAACCACGTCCTTGAAGCTGTTCACCATGATTTCTTCCAGGCGCCCGTTCACCAGTTGCTCGTTCCAGAAGTAACCCTGCCGGTCCTGCACCCACTCGAAGTAGGAAACCGTGACGCCGCCCGCGTTGGCCAGAATGTCGGGTATTACGAAAATTTTCTTCTCCGCCAGAATCGCGTCCGCTTCAGCGGTGGTGGGGCCATTGGCGCCCTCGCAGATAATCCTGGCCTTGATCCGATCCGCGTTGGCGGAGGTGATGACGTTCTCCCGGGCCGCCGGCAGGAATACTTCGCAGTCCAGAAAAAGCGCCTGATCCTTGTCGATGTCTTCGGCTTCCGGAAAGCCCAGAATGGAGCCGGTCTCAGTGCGGTGCTTCATCAACGCTTCCACATCAAGCCCGTGCGGATTGAAAACCGCTCCGTCATATTCAATGACGCAGATGATTTTGAAGCCGGCGCGCGCCATCAGCTTGGCGCCCATGCCGCCCACATTTCCTAAACCTTGCACCACCACCCGGGTAGCCGACGGTTCCAGGCCAAAACGCCGTAGCGCCTGCATGGTGACGATCATGCAGCCGCGTCCGGTGGCTTCGGGCCTGCCACGCGATCCGCCCAAATCGAGCGGCTTGCCGGTAACCACCGCAGTGCAAGTCTGGCGCTTGTGCATGGAATAGGTGTCCATGATCCAGGCCATAGTTTGCGCGTTGGTGTTGACATCGGGCGCGGGAACATCGCGCTCCGGACCGATGATGTCCATGATTTCGGCCGTGTAGCGGCGCGTGATTCGCTCCAGTTCGCCGGGCGAAAGCACATCCGGATCGCAGATCACGCCGCCCTTGCCGCCGCCGAAGGGGATATTCACCACCGCGCATTTCCATGTCATCCAAGCAGCCAGCGCCCGCACTTCGTCCAGCGTGACATCGGGAGCGAAACGTATGCCGCCTTTGGATGGGCCGCGAGCGATGGAATGCTGCACGCGATACCCCGTAAAAACCTCCAGCCGCCCGTCATCCAGCTGCACCGGAATGTGCACCGTCAACTCCAGCGCCGCGGTGCGGAGCACTTTACACAGCCCTTCGTCGAGATTCAGCCGCTGGGCAGCTTCGTCAAATCGCGCAGCGGCGGAAAGCCAGGGGTTGATTTCATTGTCGACGGACTGAGTCGCTTCGAGAATCATGGGATGTGCCTCGCCTACATTGTAGCTATTCATTCACAACTCCTTGGTACTGGGCCAGAGGCGGGGGAAACTCGTTCGTTCCGGCTGAAAGCGCCCGCCCACCTTGGCGCGTGAGTGGGGCAGGCGCTTCCGCCTGCCAACCGGCATCTTTTAACGGAGTTCCCATGGAGTTAATGATGAAGACGCCATGTAGCGCACGCACTCCTGCGTGCAGTGTTCGCACTCATGCGAACACCTACCGGCCGAATGTGAACGCGGCCCGCACCAGTGCGTGGCCACATCGCCTTCAGCGGAGCGGCTTAACCCGCCGCCGCTTCGCCCGCGGCACCTTGCCGATTCGAGGGTCCCTCGACAGCACCAGCTCCGCCGCGCGCAACGCCGCTTCCTCAAAGTCCGGCGCATCAGCGGGAAGAACCTGCCAGCCTGTAACTCTCTTCTGGAATATTCGAATGGATCGCATGTTGGGAAACTCGCGCCTGAGACTCGCGTGATGCTCCTCCGTGGTAGCCAGCCACACGCCGTTATCGGCGGTGTCGCCGGGCTTGTCGCGCAATATCAGAACGATCTTCTCCTCGACGTAGATCGCCAGACAGCCGAACATGGTTCGGGTGTGGGTTGAAACCGCGGAGACCGCGCCCAGCACGAACTCGTGCGGAATTCGCTTGCGAGGCTTGGCCGCGAAATCCAGCGGAAACCCACTGCGGCGGCCTTTTGGCATTGCAACCAGGATATCGGTATTTTGCAGGGCGTAAACATCGACACCAAGAACCGGCTCGGCTCGTTCCGGTCCGTTGTCGAGCGTCCAGTAGAATGGTTTTAGTGGCTTGATGCTCTATCGCGTGCATTTCTTTCCGGGGATTTGTTTCCTGGTTCTCGGCCTCGGACTCCAGGTTCTGATTCTAAGGCTTCTGGGTGAACGCACTACGCGCCCGCGCCTGCTCTTCCTAGTCGGCTTGGCCTCCACGGCGTTGCTGGTCTCGGGCTATCTTCTCGAATTCAGCCGCGTCGTCCGGCTTTTCCCGGTCTGGTGGTCGACGTGGGTGGAATGCGCCGCCATTGTAGAGACCATCTTGCTCATCGGTTTTGCGCCGGCCCTTTCCCTGTCGCGTAAACGGAAGGAATTCCAACCCGCGCGGCGTAGCTTTCTTCAAACCGCGGCCGTTGGGATGGCCATCGCGCCGCTGGCAGCCACAGCTTTCGGCATTTTGGAACGCGGCCGCCTGCAACTTACCGAAGTCCAAATCCCCATACCGGGCCTGCCGAAGGACCTGGACGGTTTGCGGATTGTGCAGGTGACCGACATTCATCTCAGCCCGTTTCTGAGCGAGTCCGAATTTGCGCGAGCTGTGGATATGGCGAACGAAACGCGTGCTCATATCGGCCTGGTCACCGGCGATCTTATCAGCCGGCTGGGCGATCCTCTGGATGCCTGCCTCGCTCAACTGGCCCGGTTACGCGCCGAAGCAGGCGTCCTCGGTTGTCTCGGCAATCACGAGATATACACCGGAACCCAGGATTACGTAACGGCCCAGGGCCGGCGGATCGGAATCGATTTTCTGCGCGGCCAGAACAAGCAGCTCCGCTTCGGCGCCGCCACCATAAATTTCGCCGGCGTGGATTACCAGAAGTTTCGAACCGGATACCTGGTGGGCGCCGAACAACTGATCGCGCCCGGCGCCGTCAATATTTTGCTGTCGCACAATCCGGATGTTTTTCCGGTGGCGGCGCGGCAGGGTTACCAGCTCACTATTGCCGGCCATACGCACGGCGGACAGGTGGATGTTGAAATCCTCGACCGCCATTTGAACGTCGCGCGCTTTTTCACGCCGTACGTGCGCGGTCTTTATCGTGAAGGCGCGTCGTCGGTGTACGTCTCCACCGGCATCGGAACCATCGGCGTTCCCGTCCGCTTAGGCGCGCCTCCCGAGATCTCTCTCATTCACCTGTGCGCTACCTGATCCTCAGCGATATTCACGCCAACTGGGAGGCGCTGCAGGCGGTGCTGGCGCACGCGCGGTCGGAGTATGACCGCATCCTTTGTTGCGGCGACCTGGTGGGCTACGGCGCGGATCCGGATGCCGTCACCGAGTGGGTCCGCGATAACGTGGCCTCCACCGTGCGCGGCAACCACGACAAAGCTGCCTCGGGATTGGAAGACCTGGAGTGGTTCAATCCGGTGGCCAAGCAGTCCGCGCTTTGGACCCAGGCGGCAATGAAGCCGGAGAACCTGGCCTACTTGCGCGATCTGACCAAGGGTCCGGAGCGAATCAACGGCTTTCAGATCCTGCATGGCTCGCCGCTCGATGAAGATGAGTACGTAGTGACCGGGCATGATGTAGCGCAACTGGCGCCCTATCTGGATTCGGAGGTTTCCTTCTTCGGCCATACCCATCTGCAAGGCGGATTCCTGTGTCATCGAAACGGCGTGGTCTCCTTCCCGGGCGTGTTTCACGACGCTCAGGATCAGGCCATTGAGCTGGAGCGCGACTCGACTTACCTGATCAATCCAGGTTCGGTGGGGCAACCGCGCGACGGCGATCCGCGCGCCGCTTATGCCGTGTACCAGCCGGAAGCGCGGCTGGTGACGCTATTTCGGGCCGAGTATGACGTTGAGGCGGCACAGAAAAAGATTCTGCAGGCCGGCCTGCCGGAATTGCTGGCGGCGCGGCTGGAGGCGGGGGTTTAACGGGGCACCGGCTCCCTGACGGTCGCGGCTCGCTAACACTCTTTGCGAGCCAACGTGGGGCAGGCGCTTCCGCCTGCCAACCCCGGCGGTAACGCAAGTTTTTCACAGCCCCCTACGTAGCAGCTTCGCGTAGATCTCACCCATTCGTTGCGCGGAAGCCCGGATGGAAAAGTGCTCGCGCACGAAATTAGCGCCGGCTTCGGCCAGCCGCCGGCGCAACGGTTCATTCTCCAGAAGCGTCTGCAACGCGTCGGCTAAACCGGCGGCGTCGCCGGGCGCGAATAAGAGGCCTGTTTCGGCGTTCCGCACCAGTTCCGGATTGCCGCCCACCCTCGATGCCACCACCGGGCAGCCGCAGGCCATGGCTTCCATTAGGGCATTGGACATCGCTTCCGAGAGGGATGGAAGGACGAATATATCGATGGCGCGCAGCCATTCCGTTACCTGGCCGGTGGAGAGAGCAAAAACGCAACGCTCCTGGATGCCCAGCGCGCGCGATTCCGCTTGTAGCGATTCCAGCCGGGGGCCATCTCCGACAATCGCCAATTTCATTCCGGGGCGCAAATGGCGGACGCGGGCGAATGCCTGGAGCAGCGTGGAGATGCCCTTTTCGGGCCGCAGCACGCACACCACGCCGATCACGAAACAATCGCGCTCGAGCTGCGGCGGCCGGAGTGCGTCCCGAGCACGGAACGCTTCGAGATCGATGCCGTTATAGCAAAGCTGAATGCGCGCATCGGGCACGCGCTCGTCCTGCTGCAGGTGTCTGCGGACAAAATCGCAATTCACCACGATGGCGTCCACCAGATGGTCCGTCATGAGCACCAGCGGGCGATAGTGGCGCGGAATCAAATCGCGATGGGAACGTTGGCTGGAAACAACCTTTGCCGATGTGAGGAAGCGGCCGGCCGGCACCGCGAAAACGCCGGTAGGATAATCGAAAGCGTGAATCAGCCGGATTCCGTGGCGCCGCACGTAACGCGCCAGGGCGAAAGCGCCCGACACGGCTCCGGTGGACAGGAACGAATACACTGGAAAATGGACCACGGGAACACCCGCGGCTTCGAGTTCCCGCCGGCCGGCCCCGTCCGCCCTGAAACAGCCGGCGTGCGGCTGGAACCCGGAGCGGTCCAGCGCTTTGGCGATTTCCCGCAATTGCCTCTCGCTGCCGCCTCCTTCGAGCGCACGAGCCATCAGCAGGACGGGCCACGGCATTAGAACCTCTATATCAACACCGGGGCCTGGAATTGGCAAGTCTGAGACTTGCACCGCGGCTCTCGTGTCATACTTCCATTTTGGACGCTACCGAATTTACCCTCCATCGCCGCGAATATTGGGACCATGCGGCCATCTCGCTGGACCATGAGCCCAGGATACGCGGTTACTACCGGCGGCGGCTCATGGAAATCTACCGGTTCCTGATTCCTCCCGGGATGCGCGTGCTCGAGTTGGGATGCGGAGAAGGCGACCTGCTGGCCGCGGTGCAGCCGCACCGGGGCGTGGGAATCGATTTGTCGCCGAAGATGATCGAACGGGCGCGCCGCCGTCATCCGCAATTGCAGTTTGTGGAGGGCGACGCCCACGCTCCCGATCTGGGCGAGAAGTTCGACTTTATTATCTGTTCCGACCTGCTCAACGACGTTTGGGACGTGCAGCGCGTGCTGGAACAGGCGGCGCGCCTCTCGCATCCCTCGACACGGGTGATCATCAATAACTACAGCCGGGTTTGGGAGCTTCCCAGAAAAATAGCCGAGACGGTGGGGATTGCCAGACGCATGCTGCCGCAAAACTGGCTCACCGCCGACGACATCGTCAATCTTTTATATCTGGCGGATTTCGAAGTAGTGCGGTCATCGGCGGAAATCGTCTGGCCGCTACGCACGCCGCTTCTGGATAACCTGTTCAACAAGTACGTCGGGCGAATCTGGCCATTCTATTGGCTGGCCATCGCGAGCTTCCTGATTGCGCGCCCGCGGCCGAAGGCGGAGGTTGCGGAGCAGCCGTTGGTGAGCGTTATTGTGCCGGCGCGGAACGAGGAAGGGAACATACCAAACATCTTTGACCGGGTGCCGCAGATGGGCGCCGGCACCGAGCTGATTTTCGTGGAAGGGAACTCCACCGACGATACCTATCGCGCCGTGGAGCGGGAAATTGCGCGCCGGCCGGGAACGCGGGTCAAGCTTTTTAAGCAACCCGGCAAAGGCAAGGGCGACGCGGTGCGGCTGGGGTTTCGCGAGGCTTCGGGCGAACTGCTGATGATCCTGGATGCGGACCTGACCGTTCCCCCGGAGGATCTGCCGCGCTTCTACGAAGCCTGGCGATCCGGCAAAGCGGAGTTCGTCAACGGCGTGCGTCTGGTTTATCCGATGGAGGAAAAAGCCATGCGCTTTTTCAATTTCCTGGGTAACAAGTTCTTTAGCCTGGCATTTTCGTGGCTGCTCAGCCAGAGCATTAAGGACACGCTGTGTGGAACCAAGGTGCTGAGCAAGCGCGACTATGAAATGATTGCCGCGAATCGCGCGTACTTTGGGGAAATCGATCCATTCGGCGACTTCGATCTCATCTTCGGCGCCGCGAAGTACAACCTGAAGATCGTGGACCTGCCGATTCGCTACGCCGAACGCACCTACGGCGAAACCAACATCCAACGCTGGAGCCACGGGTGGCTGCTGCTGCGAATGGTGGGGCTGGCCATGCGCCGGCTAAAATTCATTTGACAGCGGGCATCCCTCGAGATCCGACGGCTGTTTGTAGAGCTGCCACCACTCCGTCTCGGCGCAGAGACGATACCGGGCCTGGATAGACGGAAGATAGTTGCGGAAAAGGGCGCGCGCATCCAAGTCCGACGCGGAAGGATGTTTGGGGACCATCACAATATCGGCTGAACCGAATAGCTGATCCGGCGTCGGCTTGTATTTATCGTTGAACTGATGATTGTAATCCATGCAGTCCGCGCCTCCCCGTGCCGGGGGCCGAAGCAGCGCAAACGGGAACGGATTGAACATGTCCAGCGTGAACACGGATTCCGCGGGCTTCGACACGCTACGAATCAGCGCCATGCCATCATTTACGTAGTTCACATAGACGCGTCCATTGCTTCGATAATCCGCGTCAGTTCCCGAGGGCACGTCATAAAGCAGCAGGCCGGAAAGTTGGGCCGATCGAAACCGCGGCGCCTCGGATGCGGGCGGGTTTCTGCGGCTCTCGATCAACGCAAAACCGACGCCGCTGGCATTGGCCAGTAAGTCCGGGACAAAGCACAATAGCCCCACCAGCAGGATTACCGTATCGGCTCTCAGAAAGCCGGATGTGTCGGCGATTCCTTGCTCCTTCACTGCGGCGAGACCTTGCTCCACCAAAAGTATCGCCAATACCGCGTTTAGTGGATAGCCGGTGGCCTGAGCGTTGGTGGCCAACAAGAGCGCTCCGCCGAGCATTACTAGAATGGCAACGGCCAGAGGGCCGAACGACCGCGCCAGGGATTCCTTCGAACTCCGGATCACACCCACAAATACGGCCAAGAGAATCAGCCCCAGGAAATCCGGCAGTCCCTTCGCGATGGCCCAGCGGATTTCCCACCAACTGAGTCCGCTACTTCTAGCCCCGGCCAAAAGGCGGAGGGAATGAAACACGGCCGCAAAATCGAAGCTCAACCAGGCCATCATCGCCAGGATTCCCGCCGTCAGACCGAGCAGAATCCCGGCCGGCCGCCGCCAGTTCCGCCGATCGAACAAGACGGAATAGCCGGCGAAAACCAGCGCCACCAGGCCATAGCTGGGTTTCAGGAAAAGGAGGGCGGCGGAAATAATACCTGTCAGCGCGGGTGGGACCAGGTTGAAGCCCGTCCTGCGTAAAGGTTGAAATGACTCCAACATTACAACACCCAGCAGCGCATAACCGTACCGGTTATAGACCATGGCATGGCTAAACGTATTCGGAAGCCATCCCAGCGGATAAGGCGCGACGGCGATGAGGGTGAGTAAAAGGGAAGTCAAACTCGCCGGAACCCAGGCCATGCGCCGGCGGGCGATGGCATAGCTCAACAGGCCAACTAACGCGCCTACCAGCGCGCTCGCATATCCGATGCCTCGCGCAGAATTGTGGGTTAGCTTCAGACCGGCTGCCATCACCAGGGGCAGCAGCTCGCCAACGCCAGGAAGATAATCCACGGCCGGCCGCTGTCCGTTCTCGACCCTCCACCCCGAATCAAGGAAGACAAAAATGTCGTGACCGAAAATTCGAGTGTGCACGGCGCCAATGAGCGCTACGCCGGCGCAGATGGCCAGGATTAAAAGGACCGCGGAGGCATCCGGGAAATGGTTGGGAGATATCCGCCACCACTGTGGCAGCCGGTCAAGAGAGCCGGCTAGCTCTCCGCCGCTCCGCCGGCTTTGCGGCGGTGGGATAACTGGCACAATCCATAAATACCACCGCGCACCGCCCACCGGGGCTTTTGTGGGGCAGGATGCCATCCTGCGCGCGGGTTGCCAACCCGCGCTGTTCGCGCCGATTGCCAATCGGCGTTGCAGGTTATCAACAGTTATCAACCTGCCTCACACGCTGAAACTGCCCTGCGTTACGGCGGCGTGGCCACCATCACCGGAGAAGTTGTTACTGCTCCTCCGCGATTCCGCTCAATCACGTAGTACGCCACCCGGTCCGGAATCAGATTCATGCGAACCCGGCAGCCGCTGCTGCAATTCGCATAGTTTGCCGGCTCGCTGGCCCAGCCGAACGGGCCGGTGGCCGTGGCCGCAAACGGTCCGCTGCCAAAGAAGATTCCACTCACCACCGCATTGGCGGACCCGTTATTGGTGACTTTCATGGTCACGTGCCCTGACAGTCTCCAAACCAAATAGATGCCATTGGAAAAATTGCTAATGGACCTGGTGTCCAGAACCGCCCCGCTATTGCCGTCCAGAATCTGTATGGTTTCGTTTCGATTGTCCGGTTCCCAATCCAGGAAGTAAAACGCCACTTGATGCGCGGCGCCGTCCGTAAAACTGAGATCGACTGTAAAGGAGGTGGGGTTGTAGTAACAGGCGGCGATGTTCCCCGCGGCCGTCACTCGCTGCAATGCGCGAACATCGGTTGTCTGCAGGTTCCAGTTGTAGATGGTCGTTCCGCCGGGAGTCACATTTACATATGACGGATAGCTGGTGGTATCGGAGATAACGCTGTAGCCATCCGATCCATAGGCTGACTTCCAAACCCCCTGGGTTGTGGTGTCGGTCTTGATGAAGGTGGCCGCATTGGTGGTGGGCGCGGTCGACGTCGCGACGGATCCGAGCGAACAGCCACGCTCCTGGCGCGAAGTGGGAAACAAACTGTTCGGCGAACCATCCACGGGACCATTTTCGGCATAGCCCCAGCAAACGCGCACCTGATCCCCCGAAGTGCCGGAAATGTCCAGGTCCTGCGCTACGAAAGACGTCCTGACAACCGAGTCCGCAACAGGAAGCGGCGGCAGATAGACTCCGCAGACTTCCGAACGAACTCCGTTGACCCACCAGCAGGGCACAAACATCCACGCCCCATCCGGGCTCATTTTGGGTTCGGAGTATTGATATTGACCTCCGATGCCGGTAAACGCCGTTGACAACAGTCGCTGGTGCAGGCCGCTTTTATCCAAAGCTCCGGAGATATCCATCTGCTGGATCTTGCCCGCAACCGGCGAGCTATTGAAGAAGCAGGGCGCAACTTCTTCGTACTGGTTGGTCAGGCATTGATTCTCTCCGGCTGCAAATGGGACGCTCACGTAGCGATTACCCGCCACTGAATCCGTTCGGCACTCCCCCGCGTTAATGGCATAACAAGCGCTAAAAGTTGTTGCGTCGGTAATGGTGTTTTGACTGGTGTTCGGGCTGCTGATGTCCTTCAACAGAAATCTGCCGGCGAACAGAGTAAATGGCAGATCTTTGGGGTCGGCCGCTCCGCCAGAATACGGATCCGTGATCAGATACACCTGGTTGGTGCCCGACACGAGAGTGAGCGTGTCGCTTCCTCCCGGGCTGGTCCGGTACTCCGGCCCGTTGCCCGCCGATGGATTGAGATGCCGGTAGTTCACCACCCATCTCCGGTCCCGGGCAGGAGCGCTTACTTGGTCCGCGTTCATGTATACCTGCAGTGCACCGTTGTATCCTGCCGTCGAGCCCGCCCAAACCGGATTGACGACAGTCAGATCCGGCAACGGTTGCATGATCTGCTGGCTGATGGGCAAGTCAAAGAAGCCGGCGAAGTTGGCCTGGTTTTGCAAATCGATCCCTATGGCGATTTTGTTATCGGGATTTGTTCCCACAGTGCTGGTTCCATGCACCAGAACCCAGGCCGGATTGTCCGGCATCCATGTAGCCGTGGTGTCGGTCGCGTCCATCACCCAGTTGGCCGCTGAGAATCCCCAGTTGGCCGTCATGGCCAGTGACATTCCGTCCGGATGAGTAGAGGTAATGGTGTTATACGCAGGCTGGGCGTTGTTGGCCCAAATGCCACTGCCGCGGATCAACCATAGCTGAATCTCGCTCGCCGAAACCACATTTTTCTGCGCGACAATGAAATTCTCGTTGTAATCGTTGTAGGTCTGATTCTCCCGCATCCAATCACCTACCGCGAGATTCTGCAACTTCGACCACGCCGCGTTGGTCACCACTGTCCCGTCCGTGCTGGTGCAGGGAAACTGCTGGGCTTCCGTTTTTCCACCTGGATAAATGGCGGCGGTCCCCGGCGTATGGCTGCACGGTTCCGAAGATATCTGTACCTGGATGCAGTGAGTGCCCACGGCGCCCGCGGCCACCAGATACGCGGGAAGGCCGGTTGGACAGGCGTAAGCTTCGCTGGCTGCGATGGAAGTGCCGGGCGTGCCTCCCGCCGTGGTCCAGTTCGCGATTTGTCCATACCCGGCCCTGTTTACGGCCGTCACCGCCATCTCAAATGGACCGTACAGAACGTTGTTCGGGCTGGCCGACGCCGGATACGGCTGATCAAGCGTCAGGGAATGATACTTTCCGACCGCATGAACCGGTCCGTGAACATAGCCCCAGCGGCCTGGATATTTCGAGAAACTGTCAAATACCTGAACCAGGTTTCCGGTGGTCGCATCGAAAGTGCCGCAGACCTGTAAGTTGCGGTCGCCGCCGCCGGTCGCGGCCAGGCACGTGCGCGCAAACCCTCCGTCGACAACCACCGCGCCGGCGACGAAACCCGCCAAATTGACTCCCGGATTGTAGGCGCCATAGGCCCGCACGATTTGCGACTGCAAATCCATGGGCGGCGTCGACGATGGATTGGTCAGGTTCGTGTAGGTGAAGCATGTTAGCGCCGCGAAGGAGTAGGCCCCTATGTAATTCTGAGCGCCCTGCCAGTTTGTGTACGGCGGATTGCAGCCGGGATTCGATGAATTGTATTGCGCGGAAACCAGCAGCAGCGTGGATCCACTGTTGTAAGACGCGCTGCCCAGAAACTGCGTGCCATCGGTGGGATGCCAGCCCGCAAAAGAGATATTCGCCCCGTTCGGAAAACTGGCGCCATTGGAGGACCAGGAAGTGGTGTAAGGTATACCCGCCGGCCCCAGCGGACGCATTTCGCCGAGTGGATTGCCGAACTGATCCTTGGAGATGAACAGCCAATACGCGATTCCCGCCCATTCATGCTGAAACATGCAGATGTATCCCTGCAATGTGTATCCCGGATATGCGTGGCCGGCGGCATCGTTCGATACCGTCACCGGGTTCGCGTTGCAATGGTCGGTGATGCCATCCTCAATCACTGACCATGAAGTGGACATGTCCGCCTCAAAACCGAAACTCACACCGATAGATCCGCTGGATCCCTGCCTGGTCACCTGAAATCCGAACGCCGCGCCCTGGTAAGAAGCCGACGTTGGGCAGGCCGAACTGCACGATTCCACAGTGGTCAGTTGAACCGCGGACTGGATAGATTGGACGGTGCAGTAATTGTTCACGCAGCCCCACGCCGAAGAACCTTGAATATAAATCTGGCTGCCCGCGGGCCAATCCACATCGAAGGCATTCTGATAGGTAGTCGGCTGGCCGGGATTGGTCAAGGTCACGATGTTACCGCTCACCGCCACCGTGCCCGGCGTGGGGACCACATCGCCGTGCAGGGGCGTATAGCCCCAGTCGGCGAATACCGGCGATGGAGTGGCGGCCGGAAGTTTCAAAGTTCCGGTGGCGCCCGCGGTGCTCTGCAGAGCAGCGCTAAACTGTTGCGATAGACACGGCAGATTGAGCCCTTGCGCCAGGCAGACGCTTAGCGTATTACTGCCGTTTGCGGCTGCAATGGCAGTGGCATCGGCCGAACCGTAGAGGTAAAGAAGAACATCGTCCGTATTGAAGCGCGGATACCAGTTGTTGAACACTCCACTTCCCACCATCTGGAACGCGGGTAACGGCAGGAACATCTTCGCCGCGCCGGTGCAGGTTGCGTAACTCGCGCCGCTCGAGTTCAAATTGGCCGTGTTGGTGCACGCTGCGCTTCCGGTTATCGCCGTGGCCAGCGGCGCGCCCACTCCGTCGGTGCTGTTCTGACTCTTGACGTAGGCATCTCCGGCGAAAGTCATACGTTTTACCAACAAGCCCGTGGTGGGATCCACCAGCATCTGACTCCTCTGGCTGGGCGTCCAATTAAACTGCGGATAAGCCCGGTTATCCCATGCAGCGGCATCGAAGGGCGGCTGCTCGGGATACATGTTTCCGAGCGACGGGTTGCGTGTGGTGAACGATCCCTGCACAGACTGAAAAGCCAGGACGTCGGTGATGGTGTAGTAGTATGTCGTAGCAGCGGCCAGCGCCCGCGAGTGGAATTTTCCATCGCTGGCCTTTTGGGAACTCCGCAGTCCGGCTACGAAGCTGACGCTCGATCCGCTGACCGCGGATCCCGCGCGGTTGCATCTCTGCGATCCCGAGAACAGAGTGGAATTGGCATCGTCCACCAGCTGCGTCCGCGCCGCATCGCTATACACCTGCACCAGGCATTGCGACGGATCGCCCACGGTGAATGAAAGGATCGCCTGCGTCGGAGTGGGTTGGACGGTAACCGGCCCGATGGCCGCGACGCAGACGCGCGCGCACAAGATGACTCCCAGCCAACTGGTAACACGAATCATGAATCTGGTCCTTTATTATGCTGGCACAGTCCGGCCAGCCTCACCACGTTGTTATCGCCACCCGCAGCCAGGTATTGGCGGCCACGCAGACGTAATAGTAAGAAGTGTCCATTGACCACGCACCTTGGGCGCAGGCGCCGGAAGAGCTGGCTGGAACGGGCGACCAGATTCCCACCAATGTCGGATCGATTGCCAGCGTGGTCCGCCCGCTGGATGACGTGCCTACCAGGCCCACGCCGGCGGAAACGTTGGTAGTGCTTTGAAACGCTCTCAGGTCCGTGCCGCCCGCCGTATCCCAGGCGCCACTGGTTGCTGTCCAGGTGAACAGCGGAATGGAACCCGATGGGAACGCCGTTATTCCAGGCACGGCCACGCAGCCGGAGTTGCAAGCGACGGTCAGGTTGTTACCGACCGTCAGATTCCCGCTGGAGTCGACATAAATGAATGCCGTGCCGCTGCCGCCGCTGATGGTGGCCGAGGTCGCGCTGGTGAAGGAAAACGTTACACTGCCCAGCCGCACATTGCAGGGCGTCGCCAGTGAGCAGGTGGCGCCGATCGCTAGCGTAGTGGACGAGCTGTAAGTAGCCGCCAGGTCGGTAAGCTGGCTGGCATTCTGCACGGAGGATCCGCCACCGCTGCCGCTGCTCTCGAGCGTCCAACCATTTGTGCTGGTGCAGCCATAGAGATTTGCGCCGGCCGCCACGTTCGTCAGGAAGAACATGTCGCCCACCGCGCAAGTGGACGGCAGCGCCACGCCAGACTTCAGCGGCCGGGTGGTGGGCGCCCCCGAGAAATCCACATTCTTCCCCTGCGCTTGCAGGTCAATCTGCGTCTGGCACCACGCCTGCTGCAGACAAAACGAAATCAAAATCCATCGGAACAACATCTCGCGGAACAACATCTCGCCGGATACCTCACTTTGCTGATCAGTATATAGCGGCGGACCTAGAAACTTAACGCAATACGCTGATACTATTGGGGAACCTGTTTGTGACTGGCTTTTTGAATGGACTCTGAAAATCGGCTCCGCCGCCTCATCATCGGCTTCTGCGTGATCGCCATTGTGCTGGGTGCCGCGCAGGCCTGGACCTCCCGATTCTCGATGAATGCCGATGGAATACAGTACCTGGATAACGCCTCCGCCTATTCCAACGGCGATTTCCAACATGCGCTCAACTCGCAATGGAGCCCTCTCTATCCCTGGCTGATCAGCGCCTGGTTCGCTATGGTCCGTCCCAGCCCGTATTTGGAATTTCCAGCAGTTCATTGGCTGAACTTCCTCATTTATCTGCTCTCGCTGGCCGGATTTCTTTTTTTTCTGAAGTGTGTTCTGGAAAGAATTCCAGCGGATCGGTGCACGCCGGGCGTCCGCGTGAGCCTGGTACTGATCGCCTGTTCCTCATTTCTTTATTGCTCCCTGGATTTCACGAATCTCGCGTATGTCACGCCCGATCTCGCGGTCAGCATGTGCGCATTCCTGGCAGCCGGTTGGTTGCTTCGAATCGCGGCCGGTACGGCGTCAGCATTCGGATATATTGCCCTGGGATCCGTTCTGGGCGTCGGATATCTGGCCAAGACTCCGTTCCTGATCCTCGGTTTGCTTTGCGTGGCAATCGCCGCCGTGCTCGGCCGCAAGCAGCCGGGTGCATTCGGCCGGCTCTGCCTCACCGCTGCGACATTCGCGGTGATCGCCGTGCCTTATATCTGGATCCTTTCGAGCGCCAGGAACCGCTTCACCGCCGGCGACAGCGGCACAGCGAATATTATCTGGAAGGTGAACGGAGTGCCGTACTATAACTGGCAGGGTGGGCCGCCGGACAATGGCCGGCCCATCCATCCCACGCGGCAACTTTCCAGCAACCCTGCCATTTTTGAATTCGCCGCTCCGATAGGCGGCACCTACCCGCCCTGGTACGATCCCATTTATTGGAGCGAGGGCGCGAAAATTGCGTTTCGCCCAGCCGATTTCTCGCGCGCGCTGGCGCGGCAGCTCCAGTTATATGAGTACGTGGTCCACCATCGCCAGCTTCCGTTGGTGTTCGCGCTCTTGACGCTTTTTTTTCTCGCGCCGGACAAAGGCCGCGTCCTCGCCGGTATGGGAACGTTCTGGCCGGCGCTGTTATTGGGAGCCGCGCCCTTTGCGATGTATGCCGTGGTCCACGCAGAAGGCCGCTATTTGGCGCCGTTCTTCGTATTATTATGGACAACCCTTACGGCAGCTGTTCTCACGGGCCTGAACGGCAGCCTGAACCGGCGCGTGTTATTTTCCATCGTCACCGTGGCCGCAGGTTTAATGCTGGTGGAAGCGCTCACCGCAATGCCCCCAGCCGTGCCCGCCGGTCCGCATTATGAAGTGGCGCGAAGAATCCAGGTGTTGGGGCTGAAACGTGGCGACCCCGTGGCCATCGTCACCGGGGATCTCGATTATTTCTGGGCGAAGCTGGCCGGCGCGCGCGTCATCATGCAAGTGGATTTCGGCAATCCGGGCTGCCCCAATTGCGGAAAACTCCAGTCCGAATGGGAAAAAGCGAAGCCGATTCTCGCGTCACACGGCGTGGTGATGATTGTGTCTCCTTGCATCCCCGGTGTGGTGGATCAGCCTGGTTGGCAGCAGTTGGGCGCCACCGGGGTGTATGCCTACCGCACGCATTGAGACAGCCGCGGCTTGATGGGCCGCATCGAGCGGTCGAAACTATTTCAAAATGCTACCGTTAAGGTTTGATATGAGCCGGTTCAATACCTCTCGGGCTGCGCTAGGGACGGATCGCGCGACCGCGCTGGCCGGCCCTGCCACCGTGCTCAAGTCCGAAGCCGGCTCTTCCCTGATCCTAACGCCGCCCGCTTCCGACGCCACTTTGCTGCAGCAGGCAGGTTTTGTCCTCATGTGCCTTTTTGTGGTGTCGGGCTATGCCAACGAATTCGCCCTACGCTATTTTCATGTCAAAGCCTACATTTCGACCATATCCTGGGTGGTTCTCCCGGTGCTGCTGGTTTTGAGCGGAAATTTATTGCGCGGCCTTCGCGACGTCATAGGCCGTCTATGGCTGTTCTTTCTGCTCTGGATCTTCCTCGCAGTTCCGTTCAGCGTCTGGAAAGGCGGATCCGTGACCATGTTGCTCTACTACATTCCTCACGGATGGATCCAGCTCTACTACTATGCCGCGTTCCTGATCTCGTTCCGGCAGTGCCGGCGTTTTATGTTTTTTCTGATCGCCTCCAACGTAATGTTGTTACTGGATTGCTACTTGTTCGGCTCAGCCGCGCAAGGGCGCTTTGAGATTCCCGACAGTATCTTCTTCTCCAATGCCAACGATCTTGCTCTGCAGCTGCTGATCGCCATCACGCAATTCATGTATCTTCTGTACCAACGCCAAACGTGGAAGCAAATTCTGGGCGCCGCCGGAATATTGGTTGCACTCGTGTATATGCTCAAAACCGGCTCGCGCGGAGCTTTCCTGGCGACGCTGGTTCTCGCCGCCGTCACCATCATTTTCCAAAAAAATCGGATTCGCTTTGTTCTGGTTGGCGTGCCCATCGCATTGACCGTGTTGCTGCTGGTTCCATCCTCGTTCTTCCGCAGGCTGACGCTCATTGAGTTCCAGCCGGAGACAACCACCGCTCGCGACATGTCCGATGCGTCCGCGATTGCCTCCCAGATCCAACGGATGGCCCTGTTCCGGCTGAGCCTGAGTTACGCCATCACGCATCCCTTGTTCGGCGTGGGGCCCGATCAGTTCGCGGTGGCGGCTTCCGGGGACGCGGCCAAGGAAGGGGTCCGGCCCAATTGGTTGGGAACCCACAACTCCTACACCGAAGTGGCCAGCGAGTGCGGACTACCGGCGTTCTTTTTGTATGTCGCCGTAATTGCAGTGACGCTGGTTTCCAACTTCAGGATCTTCCGGCGAACCGCGCATTTGGCCGAGTACCGGGATCTGGCCGCTCTGGCATCGTGTTTTTTTGGCGCCACCCTGGCCTATGCGATATGCACATTCTTTTTTCATATCGCCTACAGCAGCTACCTGCCGTCCATCGCTGGAATGAGCGTGGCGCTGCGGCTTGCAACCAGTCCCTCTCTCTGGAGGTCCAGGGCACAGGGTTTTGGGGACCGTCCTCAAGCGGCGGGGCACTTTGTCCCATCGCTATCAGCGCGTGTGGGCACTTCTTGACGCGGACGGCCTGGTTGCTTCGAGCAGCCCATAGGCAGCTTCGAGCGGCCGCACCTCGCCAACTACGGAGGCAATGATGGCCGCCGGCCGTTTCTTGACCTCCTGCAATAGAACGATCAGGTATTCTCCGACAATCCCCAGGCAAATGAACAACACGCTGAGGGCAAAAGCGAGAAACACCAGCACTGTCGCCGTGCCCGCATTCGCGCCCACCCAGTAACCGAGCAACGAAAAGCGCGGGAAAAGCCGGTTGATCAGTATAAGGACGCCGAACAGAATAGAGAAAATGCCCATGCCGACGCCGATGATACTCGCCAGGCGCAGCGGGATGGTGCTGAAGGAAATCAGCCCCTGCAACGCCAGCGCGATCATTTTCCTCAAATTGTATTTACTGGTTCCGTGCAGGCGGGCCGGCCGGTCATAAGGTATCCCGGATTGCCGAAATCCCACCCAGGAGCGCAGCCCGCGCAGCATTCGCGATTCTTCCGGAAGAGCCAATAGCACGCGTTGGCAGCGCGCGCTGAGGACACAGAAATCGCCGGCGTCACGCGGCCAATCGTGGTCCGCGGCCCGCTGGATGAGGTGGTAGAAAGCCGAATAAGCCGCGCGCAACAACAAAGGCGCGTCGCGCCTGCGCCGGATGCCCAGGCAAACATCCAGGTCGTCCGCTAAACAGGTCCGGTAGAGCTGCACCAGCACCTCCACGGGATCCTGCAGATCGCAATCCATAATGCCGATGTACTCGCCGCGCGCGTAAGCTAGTCCGGCTGAGAGGGCCGCCTGGTGGCCGAAGTTCCGGCTCAAGCGTAGGCCAAACACTCTCGGATCGCGCTCATGCCATTGGGCGATGATGCTAAAGGTGGCGTCTTGGCTGCCATCGTCCACGCACAGCAGCCTCCAGTTTCCAGCCGTGGCCTGTTCCAGCGCCGGCACGACCTGGGCGAAAAATGCCGGCAGCATTTCGTCCTCGTTGTAACAGGGAACAATGACGCAAAGGGAACACGCATCTCCCGAAAAGGGCTGACTTGGCTGCACCCAGGACCCCTCTAGTTTCGCTTCAGCATAACAGCGCTCACCGGCTAGGCGCAATTCCGGATCACGCCTTGTTCCCAAACAGCCCCATGCTAAAATCTACTTCCGGTCGAACATTGGATAGAGACTTCGCCGGAAGCAGCAACTACCGAAATGGCCTCGGAATTCGATCAGTATGCCCGCGACTACGAAGCCATGCAGCGGGATCCGCTGCGCCACTCGTTCAGTAAGGACGGCGCTTTTTTCTTCGCACGCAAGTGGCTTCTTCTGCGGTCCTACCTGAAAGCGGTGGGCCGCAATCCTTCCAGCATGAGTTGGCTGGATATGGGATGCGGTAAAGGCGAACTGCTGCGCCTGGGCCGTCCGGAAGTTGCCTCCATTGCGGGTTGCGACGTTTCGAGTGAAATGCTTTCGCTCTGTCCTGATATCGATTCCCGTCGAATGACAGATCCCGAGCGCATACCCTTTCCGGACCAGAGCTTCGACCTGCTTACGGCTGTCTGTGTGTATCATCACGTCCCGAGGGATGGCCGCGCCGCATTGACCGGGGAAGCCGCTCGCGTATTGCGGCCGGGAGGCGTGTTCGCGATCATTGAGCACAATCCGGTAAATCCGGCCACTCGCTTGATCGTAAGCCGTCTACCCATGGATCGTAATGCGATCCTGCTGGGGGCCCGGGAAACGCGCCGCTTGCTGCGCGCGGCTGGCTTCGTCCAACTCAGTACCACTTATTTCCTGTATCTCCCCGAAAGGCTGTTCGGCATGTTTCCGGCGCTGGAAATCGCGCTCCGACGAATTCCACTGGGAGGCCAGTACGCTGTTTTCGGCCAGAAGCAGTAACACTGTTCCATTAGTGCAGCGTTTATGGAGCCTCGGAGCCACACTTCCGGGATGGTCGGATTTCGGCGCCGTGGCCGCGGTTTCGGTTGCCGCAGCTTTGATGTTGTGGTGCAAGCTGCAATCGCTGGTAAAGTTCGATCCGGGAGTATGGCTCGAAGAATCAGCTCGTCTCGCCCGTGGAGAGGCGCCCTACCGGGACTTTCTTTGGAACTACCCTCCGCTGGGGCTCGCAGCGATCGCTTATCCGCTTCGCTTTATGGGTATCAGCTTTTCGGTAGCGCAAACAGTCATCGATATCCTCTCGCTGGCCATTGTTTTTCTGGTATTTTGCGTGCTTGGTTACCTGGTTTCCCGCGCGCTGCGCATTTGGATCTGCCTGCTGGTGATCGCGGTGGGCGCCACCACTCAGACTTACTTCAGTCTCTTTTCGCTGCTCAGTTACTCGCCCGCGTTGCATATGGCTGCCGTAGGCTTGCTGCTGCTGCTGCTGGGCGCGCTCCGGTATTTAGCGGAAGCCGCGGCCGGCCACAAAATTCCCAAAACGGCGGTGGTGCTGCTTGTGGCGGGCTCTTGGATCGCTCTCATGAGCAAACAGGAGTCCTTCCTGGTAGCGCCGGTTTTCCTGATCCTGCTGGCTCTGTTTGATCCCAATACGCCGGGCGCGGCGCGCGGCGCCAGATGGAGCGGAATTTTCGCTGCCGCATTGCTCCCGCCCATCGCGGCGTACCTGCTTCTGGGAAAAGCAGTCGGCTTTGCGAATTTATTCGACGCTTTGCGCGGATATGGTCTCGCTACCGTCCCCTGCCCCTGGTGGCCAACTGGCCTCGGCATTTTTGGCGCGCTGGCGGCGTTGGGAACCGCTGCCTTCGTCATCGGAACCGCATCCCTGTTTGACCGTTCTCGCTGGCGCCAGGCTCTTGGCTCGCGTCGTTACACCCTGCTGCTGGCCGCGGCTGCCGCCGGTTGTGTCATCTGGATCGGCTATGAGTGGTATGCGGATGGCCCGCTGCTGCTAGGGCCCTCTTCCCTGGCGGCGCGGCTATTGAGTTTCAGTAAGGCAGCTTTTGCCACCAGCCCGGTGCTGCGCCCTGTGTTGTGGTCCGCCATGGTCTACTGGCTGGTATTGCTGGTTGGCCTGATTCGTGGTCCGGTGCGGCCGCCGCGCCTTCAACTGCTGTTGCTGCTTACCGTTCCTGTATTGATCGGCGTGCGCAGCTTGTTCGGCAGCACTTTGGCCCCTACGCCTGAAGTTCCGGCATTGAGTTACCCATTCCTCTCCATGCTGGGACCTTATTTGCTGCTTCGCGGTTTGGAATTGCCGGCGCGGGAAGCCGGTGCGCTTCGTGTTCACGGCGGCCGCGTCGCAATGCGAATTACTTCCACCCTGGTGATCTCGTATGTCATCTTGCGCGTTGCCGCGGCATATCCGGTTCTCTTTTCCAATCGCACCTTTACTTCGCTCGCCACCGAAAGTGGATTTGTTCGCGTACACGACGGGAATGTTGACGCAGCCCTTTACCGGTATGTGCTGCACCACACGCGCCCCGGAGATTATTTTCTCGAGCTGCCTTATGGTGGCGGCTTGACCTTCGCCACACGCCGCAGCAACCCCGTGTTCAGCACCCAGTTCGCTGGAGTCCCGATTCCCGAGCGGTTCCAACTCGCGGACCTTGCCCGCATTCGGAATAATCCACCGAGCTTGATCGTAGCCGCGGACCAGCCGCACTTCGGGACTTTTTGGGGAATCCCAGGGAATATGGCGTGCGTTGCCCCCCGGTTGACTTGGATCCCGGACCGGCCTTCCTGGAATCCAGAGTTGGTCTTCCCGCTCACCCAATTCATCGAGAATAATTACCGGACAGAACAGAAGATCGGTCCCTGGCTGGTTCTCCGTCTCAAAAGCGATTAACGTCCGTCCACGCGGTTATCATGAGAACGTGCCTGACTCCCCCGGCCTCGATCCTGGACGGAGCCAGGTGTCGGCGCCCGTAGATTTCATTCCACAGGGGCGCAGCGTAAGATTTGTCCAAAGCGTGGTCTGGAATTGGGCCGGAGTAAGCATCAGCTTAATTACCGGCTTCCTGCTTTCTCCCTACCTTTTCCGCAAGCTGGGCCCGGAAGGCTACGGAATCTGGGCGCTCTCATTTTCCTTGATCGAATATTATTGGCTGCTGGATCTCGGCGTCCGTTCGGCTACCGCTAAATTCGTCGCCCACTATTGGACCACCGCTGAACCCGATCAAGTTTCCAAAATAATGAGTACGGCAGTCTCTTATTCGTGCCTGATTGCCGCGTTCATGCTGGGTTTGGTGGCGCTGGCTGCGCCTCGCATCGAAGGCTTTTTCCGCATTTCGAATTCGTACCATGAATCCTTCCGGGCCTTGTTGCTGTTGATAACCGTGAGCTGGTGCCTGGGGTTGGTCTTCAATCTCTTCTCGGCGGCGCTGGAGGCGGTGCAAAGATTCGATGTCAGCAATCGGATCTCCATCGTCACCACCGGTTCCCGCGCGGCCGTCTGGTTCGCCGTACTGTATTCCGGCTACGGCATTGTCGCGCTGGGCGTCGCAACCTTGCTGAACCAATGTCTCATGTACGCGCTGAATTTTTACTATTTCCGCAAGGTCCTTCCGGAGTGCCGGGTTTCTCTCCGGCACGCGGGCTTCGGAACGCTCAAGAAGATGTGGAATTACGGCATTCACACTTTTCTGCAGACCGTTTCCATGATGGGCCTGAATCAAGGCCCGCCCATTCTGATCGGCCATTTTCTACCCACCGAGTTCGTGGGCTTCTTTAATCTCCCCATGCGATTGCTGCAGTACGTAGTGGAGTTCATCGGGCGCATTGGGGTGGTTACCAACGTCAACGCAGCCGCGTTGGCCGCGCGCGAGGAATCCCAGCCGCTGGCGAAGTTGGCCGAATACGCCAATCGCTACTGTCTGGCCATTTTCATGCCGCTCGCGATACTGCTGTGGATCTACGGCAACCAGTTCTTTCGCCTCTGGATCGGCCCAGCCGGAGCGGCGCAAGCGGCGCCGCTGTTGCCGATCCTGCTGATCGGTTACGTTTTTGCGGTAGTGGCGCAGTTCAGCTCCAGCATGCTTCTTCTGGGACTCGGCAAACATCAGCGCTACGCCAAGGGATTGTTCGCCGAAGCGGTAATCGCGGTGGCCGCGCTGTGGCTGGCCATCCCGCGCTGGGGAATTATCGGGGCGGCGTGGATTTGCTCCATCCTGATGGTTTTGAATCGCGGCATCCTGGCCCCCTGGCTTGTTAGCAAAACATTGTCATTGGGATTCGGCCAATACATGGCCACCATCTACCTTCGCCCGCTGGCGGCCGCTGCGCCCGTGATTGCCTTCGCCTATCTGGCGCGCGCCACCGTTTTGCCCGGCGTCAATTGGCTCCAGATCTTCGCCGCCGGCGCAGTGACGGGCGCATTCTATTACGCCCTTGCATATCTCATCTGCCTGGATCGCGACCACCGCTTGCTTTTGCGAGGCTGGCTGCGAAGCAAAGCCAAAGCGCGGCCGTGAGAAAGTTTGGTTGGCAGGCGAAAGCGCGAGTGGGGCGCTTCCGCCTGCCAACTGATCGCAGGGAATTGATAGGTGTATACTACCTCCGAATGCCGGAACAAAAACGCGCACTCATCGTCGGCGCCGGACTCGGCGGCATCTGCGCGGGCATTCACTTGCTCCGCGCGGGCATTGACGATTCCGCCATTCTGGAGCGTGAACCGGAACCCGGTGGAACGTGGCGCGATAACGTATATCCCGGGTGCGCGTGCGACGTGCCAGTGGCTTTGTACCAGTTTTCTTTCGCGCCCAGCCTGCACTGGCGGCACGTCTTTCCACGCACGGCTGAAATGCAGGAATACGTCCGCCAGTTGATAACGAACTTCGCGCTCACGCCACGTATTCGCGCAGGCGACGCCGCGCGATCCGCCCGCTGGGACCAAGATCGCTGCCGCTGGCGAATCCGGACCCAAGCGGGCGCGGAATTCGAAACCGAAGCGCTCATCGTCGCGCTGGGCCAGTTGAACCGTCCCAAGTTCCCGGATATCCCCGGCCGGGAATCGTTCGCCGGGCCCGCGTTTCACTCCGCGCGCTGGGATCATTCGGTCTCGCTCGATGGAAAACGCGTCGGCGTGGTTGGCTCCGCCGCCAGCGCCGTGCAGTTGATTCCGGAAGTTGCGAAAGTGGCCGGCCATCTCACGGTTTTTCAGCGCACGCCCAACTGGCTGCTGCCGCGCATGGATCGCGAAATCACCGAAGAAGAAATGGCATTGTTGATTACCGCGCCGCACGTGGCCGAGCTTACGCGCGAGCAGATCTATCAGAATGCCGATTGCTTGTTCTGGCAGGCTTTCAGCTGGACCCCGCAAGGCCGCGCCGCTTTCACGCGGCAGGCCACCATGCATCTGGAAGCGCAGGTGGCCGATCCGGAATTGCGGCGCAAGCTCACGCCCGATTACCCAATAGGTTGTAAGCGCGTCCTCTTCGCCGACGATTATTATCCGGCGCTGCAGCGTTCGAATGTCACGCTCGAAACCGCGGCCATCGATCGCGTTACGCTGCGGGGTGTCCATACCTGCAACGGCGCCGAACATGCCTTGGACGTTCTGGTTTTCGCCACCGGTTTTGAAACCACGGATTGGCATTGGTCCTTGGATGTCGTTGGGCGCGACGGCCTGCGCCTGAGCGAAGCCTGGAAAAATGGTCCGGAAGCCTATCTCGGCCTCACCGTTTCCGGTTTTCCCAACCTCTTTATGCTCTACGGCCCGAATACCAATCTGGGCCACAATTCCATAACATTCATGTTGGAACGGCAGAGCGAGTACATCACGCAGGCGCTGGTGGAGATCGCGCGCCGCGGCTTCGATGCCATTGAGCCGTCGCGCGAGGTGCAAGATCGTTTCAACCTCGAACAGCAGGCCGCTCTTCGCAGCACCACCTGGGCCGATCCGCGCGCCAAAAATTGGTATATAAACGCAGCCGGGAGAAATACGCAGAACTGGCACTCTCACACTCGCGATTACGCGGCCGCAACCAAGACAGTCAATTTCGACGATTATGTCATCCACGCCCACCAACGCGCGTAGCGTTTCAATTATGCTGAGCCCCAAGCTGGATCCCACCGTCCGCCAACTACTGGAGGCCGTCGCAGCCGAAGGGAGCCCACCGCTCGAGTCTTTCTCTCCGGAGGAGGCGCGCCAGGTTGCGGCGGAGGGCCTGAAACTGACCGGAGGAACGCTGGAACCAGTCCGCTCCATCGAGACTCTTCGAATTCCCGGCCCGGATGGCGACATTCCCATCCGTGTTTACACGCCGGATGCTCCAGCGCCGCGGCCCGCCTTGATTTATTTCCACGGCGGCGGCTGGGTGGTCTGCGATCTCGATACGCACGACGTAGTCTGCACCGCAATCGCACATCGCGCGGGCGCTACGGTGATTGCCGTGGATTATCGACTTGCGCCAGAACACAAATTCCCGGCGGCGGTAATCGACAGTTACGCCGCGACAACGTGGGTGTCCTCGAATGCGGAAAAACTCGGCGTCGATCCGCGGCGAATTTCAGTCGGAGGCGATAGCGCCGGTGGCAACCTTGCGGCTGTTGTATCACTGAAAAGCCGCGACGAAAACGGTCCCGCGATCGCCGCTCAGATTATGATCTATCCGGTGACCGATCTTTCTTCCTTCGCCACTGGATCCTATCAGGAGTTCGCCGAAGATCATTACCTCACCAAGAAAGAGATGGAATGGTTCCGCGGCTGCTATCTTCAGAGCATGGATGACGCCCGCCATCCGCACGCCTCGCCGCTGCTCGAACCGAATCTCACCCGGTTGCCGCCGGCTCTCATCATCACCGCCGAATGCGACCCGCTGCGCGACGAAGGTCAAGCCTACGCCAAACGCCTGGCGGACGCCGGAGTGCCGGTGACATACACCTGTTATCCCGGCATGATCCATCCATTCTTCTCCCTTTCAGGAGTAATCCCCCAAGCCTTCGACGCCCTCCAACAAGTGGCGAACGCCGTAGCGGGTCTAGCCCCCAGCCCCTAGCCCCCGACCCCCCATTACGATCTCGTCATGCTCAGCCATCCCCTTTCTGGCGCATAATGAAGCCATGGACGAAACCAGTCAGTTAACGCGCCGGGCATTCGCGGGCGCGGCGACAGCTTTCATGATTGTTCCGCGTCATGTGTTGGGCGCTCCCCACACTCCGCCGAGCGACAAGTTAACCGTAGCCACCATCGGTCTGGGGCGCCAGGGCCAGGACGTCACCATGGGACTGCTGGCGCGTCCCGAGGTCCAGGTGATCGCTGTCTGCGATGTCAACAAAGGCAGCAAGGACTATATCGAATACGGTCCCAACGCGCTGCTCAATGCCGCGCGCAAACTGTTGGGGCCGGGCTACGAAAAATGGGGCGAAGATCTGGCTTCTCCCGGCTCCGTGCAGTTCACGCGCGAGTTTTCGAGCAGCCTGGGCATGGGCGGCCGTGAGCCGGCCAAACGATTGGTGGAAGCCTACTACGCCGGGCATAAAGGCTCGAGCGTCTACAACGGCTGCACCGCGTATAGCGATTATCGTGAGCTGCTGGCCAAGGAAAAAGATCTGGATGCCGTCTACATCGCCACGCCGGACCATTGGCACGCCACCATCTCCATCGCGGCCATGCGCCAGAAAAAGCACGTGCTCTGCCAGAAGCCCATGGCGCACTCCATCGGCGAAGCGCGCCGCATGGCGCAGGTGGCTCGCGAGATGAAGGTGGCCACCGGGCTGCCCGTGAACAATCCGTCGAGTGAATCCACGCATCTGTTGTCCGCATGGCTGGCCGACGGCGCCATCGGCCAGGTGCGGGAAATTCACAACTGGTCCGGACGCCCCTACTGGCCTCAAGGTATTTACCGGCCGACCGAAACTCAACCCATCCCCGAGGGCCTGAATTGGGATATGTGGCTGGGGCCTGCCCCCGAGCGTCCGTACAATAAAGCCTATCTGCCCTTCGTGTGGCGCGGTTGGTACGATTTCGGCTGCGGTTCATTCGGCGACATGGGCTGCTACAGCTTCGCCGGCCTGTTTAAGATTCTCGACCTCGTTCCCCCCACCTCGGTGGAGTCCAGCACCAGCGAGTCGTTCGAAGAAACATATCCAAAGGCCTCCATCGTTCGGCTGGAATATCCCGCCCGCCAGAATCGGCCTTCCGTGAAGATGGCCTGGTACGACGGCGGCATCAAACCCGAAAGGCCCGCCGGATTGGTGAAGGAGGACGAGCACTGGTTCGTTCACGACGATGAAGGCGAAGGCGTGATGTATGTCGGCGATAAAGGCATCATCCTGGCCGGATTCAATGGTGACCGGCCGCGCGTTTATCCCGAATCGAAGAAGTATCAGGCGCCGCAGAGGCAACGCCCGCGCGGCCCCCAGCGCGACACGGCCGTCGATCAATGGGTCGCCGCCTGCAAGGGAGGGCCTGCTTCGCTCACCAACTTCGAAATCTCGAGCCCCGTCACCGAGGCGTTCCTGCTGGGCTGCCTGGCGCAGCGCTTACCTGGTGAACGCTTCGAATGGGACAGCGCCAATATGCGCATCACCAATTCCGAGAAGGCCAATCAGTATTTGGATCCGGCGCCGCGCAAGAGCTACGCGGGTTGATTTAGAAAAGGCGCCGGCTCCCTTAGGCTTAGAAGCTGTGAAAAAATCGGGAAGCACGCGGGGTTGGCAGACGGAAGCGTCTGCCCCACAAGTGGCGCAGGCGCTTTCGCCTGCGAACCGATTTTTTCACAGCTTCTAAGACTAAGGGAGTCGGTGCCCTTAACTCAAATACTTGATCCCCGCGTCAATCAATTTGGCCACTCCGGTATACGCATCGCCTTCGCCTTCAAACTCCGCCGAATAATATCCTTTGAAGCCGCTCGCTTTGGCGATGGCAAACGTGCGCGCCAGATCCACGCGATATACCTTCCCGTTGTCCACTTCCGAATCCTTCATATGCGCGATGTTGTAAGCGCGCTGGAACATAGCGGTGACGGCATCGTAATTGAACTTCTCATCGCCTTTGAGCATGGAATTACAAAAATCAGGCAGCGCCCGCAGCCAGGGACTGTTCACCCGATCGATCACCTTCACGATAAAAAATGCATCTTCCACTTCCGGATCGTCATTCTCGAGGTTGACCACCACATTCTTGGATGCCCCATATTTGGCGATCGCGGTCAGCCCTTCGGCTGTGAGCGCAACACTCTGATCAAGGCCCGGCTTAACGCCTTTCGCTCCGGAAATATTAAGGCGCACGCTGGGACAATTGAGCGCAATCGCCACGTCGATCCATTTCCTGCCGTCTTCAACGGCCAGCGCCCGTTTTCGCGCATCAGGATCGTAAAGGCTCGCTTCGCCGCCCGCCGGAAGGTCTACCACGTGCGATCCGGCACGCTGCACGGCCGCGCGAAGCTCCTTCAAATACGCCGGCGTGGTGGAAGGCATGTGCTGGCCTAGAATCTCCACATTGTGGATGTGGTACCGGTCCGCCACCATGGCCGGGAATTGTTTCAGGTCGAGCAAACTGCCGTGGGATTTCTTTGCCCGATTCTCGGCCGTGTCCAGAAATTCGCGGAAGCTCCAGGATGCCACCGCCAGCCGGTCGCGCGGGGCGGTGGGAAAGTGCATATTGAGCGCTGCTGCCGCCGTCAAGCGTTGGAGCGGAGTTAGAAGTGCGGAGGCGATCAGAAAATTCCGCCGGTTCGTTGGCATGCTTAAAGTTTACTCTGCCGGAACCAGGAGGTTTGAGATAAGTGCAGTAAGGCGCCTTGTCCAGATTCCAGTGGCTCTGCGAGCAGGCTGCGCCTCGGGGTGTTCCTCCGGCCCGTCCCTTGTTCGGTGAGCAGAGTTGTGCCGCGACCGCCAGGGAGCGCAACGCACGGTACGGGACCCAGCGTACGTGGCAGCCCTCCCTTCCGGTCGCGGCTCGGAAACGGCGCGGGCGCCAAAGCGATCCGGGCGCCCTCGGCTCAAGGCCTCCAGCACGCGTGATCCCCATTGACCTGGGTCGAGTGGCGCACCTACGCTGGACCCCGCCAATGCACCTGTGTCTGCGTCCTCTCAAGGTACATTCCGCATCAGAGTACTAAGCAGGAAAGCCTTAGGCTCAATACAAGCCTAACGTTACGGTCCGCTTCAGCCGATGAGAAACAGGTAGGGTCAGGTCCGTACATTTAAACAGCTAACCTGCTCTAAAGTTAACGGGAAATCGTGTGAAGATTTTAATTGCCGATGACAGCCTGGTCTCGCGGCATCTGTTGGAAGCCACCCTCCGGAAGTGGGGCTATGAAGTCGCAGTTGCCTGCGATGGCGAAGAGGCCCTGGCGCTGCTCCAAAAAGACGACGCTCCAGCGCTGGCCATCCTGGATTGGATGATGCCGGGAATGACCGGCCTGGAAGTTTGCCGCAGGGTCCGGGTGCGGGCTCGCGAGCCCTACACTTACATCCTGCTGCTCACATCGAAAAGCCAAAAAGAAGATCTCATCGAGGGCATGGAAGCCGGCGCCGACGACTACATCACCAAGCCTTTCGATCAGCACGAGCTGCAGGTCCGGCTTCGCGCGGGCACCCGGCTGGTGGATCTACAAGCTGAATTGCTGTCGGCGCGGGAAGCTCTGCGGGAACAGGCCACCAAGGATTCTCTTACGCATCTGTGGAATCGGAGCTCCATCTTCGACATCCTGTGCCGGGAGTTAGCGCGGGCCCAGCGGGAGCGCACACCGGTGGGCGTCGTAATGGTGGATCTCGACCATTTCAAGAGCATCAACGACAACTACGGCCACTTCGCCGGCGACGCCGTACTCTGTGAAGCCGCGCGCCGCATGCAGAACGCCATCCGGCAATACGATGCCATTGGCCGCTACGGCGGGGAAGAGTTCCTTATCCTGCTGTCGGGTTGCGATGAGGAAGCCAGCTGGGCCCAGGCGGAACGCCTGCGCAAGCAGCTAACCCAGGTCCAGATGTCGCTGCAGGAGAGTTCGGTCGGGGTCAGCGCCAGCTTCGGAGTCACCACCGCGCTTCCGGGACAACCCTGGACGCCGGAAGAGTTAATCCATAGGGCGGACGAAGCGCTTTACCTGGCCAAGCGGCGGGGACGCAATCGCGTGGAGTTTCTGCCCCACGGTTCCCAACCAGCGCAGGTCAATGCCGCCGCTGAAACAGAGACAGTTGTCAGGTAGTAAGGCACCGACGCACGGATGGAGTTGCCATGGGCCTGCTGGCCCACCAAAGGGATGAATACGCGCTGTGGCAAATTCGGTTGGCAGGCGGAAGCGAAGCGCCTGCCCCACGTTGGCCCCAGTGGGGCAGGCGCTTCGCTTCCGCCTGCCAACTGGCGTCTTCAACGGTCGGTGCCGTTCGGCTTAACTCCGCAACGCTATCGCTTCTGTGCTACCTGGAAATGGCTCAATGTTCCCGCGTAGCTCGACAAGCCCTTGTACAGCGACTCGGCCAGCCGCTGGCGATACTCCGGCTTCTTCATGATGCTTTCGTCGTGCGCGTTGCTGATGAATCCGATCTCGGCCAGTACCGACGGCATGGAAGCGCCGATCAGCACCACAAACGGTGCCTTGCGCACGCCGCGATCCCGCGCGTGCGCATCGCTTTTGGCGGAAAAAGAATATAGCGCCGATTGAATCCGCCCGGCAAATTCCTTTGACTCATCCACCTTGTCCTTCAGGGCGATCTTTTCCAGCAGGTCCTGCAATTCGAAAATGCTCTTTTGCGATCCGGCGTTCTCTCGTGCCGCCAGGTCCAGCGCGGCTTTCGATGTGGTGAAGTTCAGGTAGTAAGTTTCCACGCCGGCCGCGGAACGCAGCGGCGAAGAATTGGCGTGGATCGAAAGAAACAGATCGGCCTTGGCCTGGTTCGCGATTTCGGTGCGCTGCTCCAGCGGAACGAAGGTGTCGTCCGTGCGCGTGTAGATCACCTCGCTGTTCATCCGCTCTTCGATCAACGCGCCCAAGCGTTTGGCGACATCCAGCACCAGATCCTTTTCGCGCAAGCCGTCTGGCCCCACCGTGCCCGTATCGTGGCCGCCGTGACCCGGGTCAAGTACAATCCGGCCGACTTTGAGACCCAGCACGCGGATCATAGAGCGTCCACCGGACGAATTTCGTTTGGCGGGCAGCGCCGTTGCCTCCGGGGCCGCTGTTGGAACAATAGCCGGCGCCGGCGGAATATTGGAAGCTACTGCCGGCGTGTTGACTTTGGCCACTAGCGCTGCCGGCGCCGGGCGAACCGGCGGAGGCGCGAGTTTGGGCATGGCGTTGGCTGCGTCCGATGCAATGCCGGGACGGGCTGCCATCGCCGGCGGCGGATCGATGGAGCCCGGCGCGGCGCGCCTGGCTGCGGGACTGAGCGGAGCCGAAGCAGGTGGCGGCGCGAACGCACGGTACGCCGGAGTTTTTGCTTCCTCAACAACCTCGGCCTCGATCGGAGGACTTGAAACAGGCTCGGCCGGAGCGGGGACGGCCAGCGCAGGGACTGCGGCTGACGCCCGTACTTCAATGATCAGCCGATTGGGATTGTCCAGGTGAGACGTAGTTGCCTCAGCCGACCGCTCCAGATCCAGCACCACGCGGGTTACGCCGTGCTGCGTCTCCGCCACTCGGATTTGCCGCACCAGCGTGTCCGACACCGGGATCACGGTAATGCCCTTCGCTCCCAGATTAGGCTTGGCGCCCACCAGATCGAAAAAGAGCCGGTCCGGATTCTCCAGGCGGTCTGAACGAATCGAGAAATCGCCGTCGGATTCTATGGCGATGCGTGTAACATCGCCGAGCGACCAGAAACGAACCGCCGTGACGTGGGCCTCACTGCGATCTCCAGCCGGTAGCACGGCCGCGATCAGAAACATGAGCGGAATTGCTCTGAGACACCAGTACGCTCTATATCTTCTACATCTCAGGGCTTGCGCGTCGGCACGCTGAAGGGGGAGATGGAGCATATTTGATAAATGAAACCTATCGAGTTGCCAGGTGCAGCCGTCCCTCCGAGTCTAGGTACTGCACCACGTGATGCGTTTCTTCCTCGGGCGTCGGCTCTTCGGCCGGTTTCGCTCGAGCGCTTGGATTTTCTGCCGCGTGTTGCTTTTTGGCCTTGCTATATTTTGCGCCGACCTTTTCCACGTAGCTCTTGGTCTCAGGATACGGCGGCACATCGCCGTATTTCGTAACGGCCCCTTCACCGGCGTTGTACGCTGCAATGGCCAGCCGGTCGTCCTTGAAGGTATCCTGAAGGAACTTCAAATAGCGCACGCCGCCCTCGATATTCTGCTTGGCGTCGAATGAATTCGTCACCCCGAACCGGCGGGCCGTGGCCGGCATCAACTGCATAAGACCTTGCGCGCCTTTGGGCGAGATGGCGTACGGATTGTAATTGCTTTCCACCTGAATGACCGAATCCACCAGCAACGGGCTCACATCCAGATTTTTCGCGGTTTCTTCCACCAATGTGCGCACCTCCGGCCCGGAAGCATCGCTCCCGGCCGGCTTGGCCTTCACCACAACGCTTCGCACCAGGCGGCCCGTGCGGGCATCCGCCTTCACCACCGACACCGCGTGCGGAGCGGGTGTGGCTTCCAATCCGGCTTCGGATACGGCTGCACCTTTTGCGGACGGAGCAACCAGCGCCGCCGCAACCGCCGTTCCGAGAATAAGTTCCGAACAGAAACGCATGTTCTTGTTTTATCCGATTATAACCGGAATTCTCCAATCCGCAAGCGCCGCTCTCCCGGGGCCGGTCGAACGTCCAATGCTATTATTCTCTCATGCAACGGTCCGGGTTCGTGCTGGCCGGCGGGGGAAGTTCCCGGATGGGCCGCGATAAAGCCTTGCTGCCCTACGGCGGAACCACGCTGGTGGAGCACTTGGCGCGCGCCGTCCAGGACGCCGCCGGCTCCGTGGCCCTGATTGGCCAGCCCGTCCGATACTCCAACCTGGGCTTTCCGGTGTATCCGGACAAATTTTCCGGCTGTGGACCTTTGGGAGGCGTCTACACCGCCTTGACCGTATCCTCGACGGACTGGAACCTGATTGTCGCGTGCGACATGCCCGGAGTCTCCGCGGAGGTACTGCGGACCCTGCTCCGGAGCGCTGATGAATCCGGCGCCGGTTGTGTCGCCGCCGCCGGGCCGGAGGGCGAACCGGAGCCGCTTTGCGCCGTCTACCATCGCCGCTGCCTGCCGGTGATGGCTCGGGCGATCCAGGAGAAAAGATTTAAAATGAAGGAGTTAGTGATGAAATTGGACCTGCGGATCTCTCCGGTGGATGCATCCGCCCTGGCCAATGTAAACACGCCCGCAGAGTGGGCGGAGTTCCAACCAAACACAAAATGACCGACAAGCTCCATTACATCGAGTTCCGGCACGTTTATAAGACGTTCGATCGCCCCGTTTTAGTCGACTCGAACTTTTACGTCGACGTCGGCGAAACCCTGGCCATTATCGGCCGCAGCGGCGTCGGCAAGTCGGTGAGCCTGGGCCACATCATGGGATTTATCAAGCCCGACAAGGGCCAAGTCTTCGTGGCCTACCAGGACATCACCAATTTCGACGAAGCCCAGCTGCGCGAGATCCGGAAAAAAGTCACCATGGTGTTCCAGTCCGGCGCCTTGTTCGATTCGCTGACCGTGGCCGAGAACATTCTTTTTTCACTGGAACTGCGCAGCGATTACGACGAGAAAAACAAGGAAGATGTCGTGGACGGTCTACTCTCGCTGGTAGACCTGCTGCATTTTCGCGACGTCTATCCGGCGGATTTATCCACCGGACACAAGCGCGCCGTGGCCATCGCCCGGGCGCTGGCAGCGCAGCCGGAATGCATCCTCTACGATGAGCCCACCACCATGGTGGATCCCATCATGTCCGATACGCTCATCAAGCTGATGCTGAAGCTGAAATACGATCTGAAGCTGACCGGACTCGTGGTTACCCACGACCTGGATCTGATGCGCAAAGTGGCCGATCGCGTAATGTTCCTCTACGAAGGCAAAGCCATTTATTTCGGCGCGGTCAAAGATCTGGACAAATCCGATCATCCGCACATCCGCGAATTCCTGGCCATGGACCGCGTGGAGTTGGTCCCCGGCCAGTAAACAAAATCTGAACAGGTCTTGGGCTGCAAGTGGGGCAGGCGTTTTCGCTTGCCAACGCCGGGTGTCACTCCAACAGGCGCCGCAAAATCCGCAATCCCTTGAGAACGGTCCTGCGTTCCGCTGGTTTGGCGCGCTTGAGCGATTCCACCAACGGATGCACAACCAGCGTAGGCAGGGTGTCGCGTACATAATCCCGAACCACCCTGGAGGCCACAATCAGCTTGACGCGATGGTCTTTCTTGTCGGTCTGGCGCTCTACCAGCCCCTGCCTCTCCAGGCGGTCCACAATTCCGGAGACCGTGCTGTGCGCGAGCCCCACCTGATGGCTGGCTTCCTTTAGACTGAGACCGCCCGCCAGCACCACGGCTTGCATGACGCTGCGCTGCGGGCCGGTCAGCCCGCTTCTTGAGAACTCCGCTTCGGCCGGCTGCCGCAGAGTACGCCGGATGGCGCGAAGCGCTTGATCGATCTCTTGCGCCATGGTCAGAAGTTCTTTAGTGGTCCTCAGTGTGGGTTTCATCAGATTATGAACGGTATGAGCGCCTTCACTCGACGCCGGTAAGAGGTGTACTCAGCGCCGAAGCGATGTTCCATGAATTCTTCTTCCATGCGGGACTTCAGCTTCCAACCCAGAAACGCCAGCGCCCATGCCGCCAGGGCGCGCAGTTGGCCGAGAGCCAGCGCAGTGCCGAGCATCGCCAGCAGAAAGCCGCTGTAGATGGGATGCCGGACCACGGCGTAGGGTCCGCTCTCGATTAGCCGGTGGCCCTCTTTGATGGTGATTTTTGCGCTCCAATTTTGGCCCAGATTAGCACGCGCCCAAATCGCCAAACCGATCCCAGCCAGGGTGAGCGCCAAGCCGCCATAGGCGATGAAAGCCGCATTGGGAACGAAACGCCAGGCCAACGGGCCGATGGCCAGGTGGGAGTTAAAGAGCAGCACCGCCGCAGCCAGCGGCAGCGAGAGGTGCGCCAGCCGGGAGCGGAAGGTTTGGGCCTGCGCGTTCCTTTTGGTGCGAACCGCGCCGGCCAGCCAAACGACGCCGGTCGCAATCCAGGCGGCGTCGATATAAACATGCACATCATAAACACGTACGTCCGGCGCCATAGATAGGTCGTATACGACACGTCGTATACGACGGAAATAATAACATGCCGCGGCTCCCCTTTGTCAAGAACTGTAAACCGAAGAATGAAGTAACGTAGATGAAGAGAGGCCCGTCTGGTTATTTTGCTTTCCGATATCTTTTTAGGACTCCCGCATGCTTAAACGCTGCCTGCCCGTGCTTCTGACGTTGGCCTGCCTGGCTGCTCCGGTGTGGGCGCAGGAGGCCGCGGAACAGAATGCCGCGGCACAGAATGCGCCGGCAACTCCGCCCGCGTCTCCCCAGGCCGAGACCCCGGCGCCGCTGCAACCGGGCCAGACACAGGCGCCTCCCGACAAGCGCGTATTCGGTGTGCTGCCGAATTACCGCACCGCCAACGCAACGGCAATTTATACCCCCATTACCGTCAAACAGAAATTTATCATTGGTTCCAAGGACTCTTTCGACTACCCGCTGGTTCTGCTGGCGGGCGCATTCGCCGGCTTGGGACAATTAACCAATCAGCATCCGGCTTTCGGCCAGGGGCTGGCCGGATTTGGGCGGCGCATTGGCACCGGCTACGCCGATCAAGCCATCGGAAACATGATGACCGAATCCATCTTTCCGTCCATACTCCGTGAGGATCCGCGCTATTTCCGGCGCGGAACTGGTTCGCCGATGTCCCGCACCTGGTATGCGCTTACGCGCGTCATGGTGACCCGCACCGATTCAGGAGGAACCCGCTTCAACTTCTCGGAATGGGTAGGAAATGCCACGGGGGTTGCCATCTCCAACGCCTACTATCCCGACGATCATAGTGTGGGCGCGAATGTCGGCAAGCTCTGCCAGCAGGTTGGCACCGACGCCATCTCGCAAGTCTTAAAGGAATTTTGGCCGGACGTCAAGCACTGGATGTTCCATCGTCACGACGCCGTGTCGGCTATTCGCTAAGCTCGCTCCAAAATCTTGCTCATCTCCAACATGCCGATGGGTAAAGTCTCGTGGGGAAACTCTCTCGCGACTCTCCATCCCAGCCGATCGTAAAAAGACACCGCCCGGATGTTGGATTTCACCACGCGCAGGCGGGCAGTGTGGTGGCCGCGCGCTGCGATTTCCACCTCGCCGCTAGAGAGCAATTGCCTGCCGATGCCCTGGTTTCGGCCTTCCCTCAGAACCCATAGATCGCTGACCCACTCCTCATTCGTCAACACCATCCCAAGAATCTTCAATTCAGAAACCGCGATCCATGCGAGCGACCAGTCTTCTTCATCGATGTGCAGAGGAGGCGCAGCCCATAGGCCGCCATAAACTTCGTCGACCACCGTTTGCACCAGCGCTCTTACCGCATCGTGTTCGCTGGGCCCCGGCCGCCGTATCAGGACCACTCCAGAATCACCTTGCCGGTGTTTCCGGAGCGCATGGCTTCGAAGCCTTTTTCGAAATCCTTGTAGGAAAACCGGTGCGTGATCACCGGCCGGATGTCCAATCCGGATTCCAGCATCACCGTCATCTTGTACCAGGTCTCATACATTTCGCGGCCATAGATGCCTTTAATGGTGAGCATATTGAACACCACCGTGGTCCAATCGATGGAGATTTCCTTCGATGGAATTCCCAGCATGGCGATTTTCGCGCCGTGGCTCATGTTGGCGATCATTTCGCGGAACGCTCCGGCATGTCCCGACATCTCCAGGCCCACGTCGAAGCCTTCCTGCATCCCCAGTTCTTTCTGCACCTCCGTGAGCGATTTTTCGGCGGTGTCGACGGCCAGCGTAACGCCCATCTTGCGCGCCAGTTCCAGCCGGTAGGGATTTTTGTCGGTAATCACTACATGTCGCGCGGCGGCGTGGCGCACCACCGCGGCGCTCATGATGCCGATGGGCCCGGCGCCGGTAATCAGCACGTCTTCACCCAGCACCGGAAAGGACAGCGCGGTATGCACCGCATTACCGAAGGGATCGAAAATCGCCGCCACATCCAGATCGACGTTTTTGTTATGGCGCCAGATGTTGGTCATCGGCACGGCGATGTAATCGGCAAACGCGCCCGGCCGGTTCACGCCTACGCCCATGGTGTGCGCGCACAGGTGGCGCCGTCCGGCCAGGCAATTGCGGCAGCGGCCGCACACCACGTGGCCTTCCCCGCTGACAATATCGCCCGGCTTGAAATCGCTGACGTTGGAGCCGGTCTCCACGATCTCGCCGACAAACTCGTGACCGATGGCCATGGGAACGGGAATGGTGCGCTGGGCCCATTCATCCCAGTTGTAGATGTGCAGATCAGTTCCGCAGATGCCGGCGCGCAGAACGCGGATCAGCACGTCGTTGATGCCGATGGTTGGCTGGGGAACTTCTTCCAGCCACAATCCCGGCTCGCGCTTGCTTTTGACCAGTGCTTTCATGGCAAGAACCAGTCTGGCATGGACGCGGCCGGCCGCGCAGATGCGGACTCCGGCCGCGCCTCAACCGCGCTCGCGCCCCAACCGCGGTCGCGCCCCACCGCGGTCGCGCCTCAACTGCGGTCGCGCCCCCACCGCGCTCGCGCCCCACCGCGGTCGCGCCTCAACTGCGGTCGCGCCCCAACTGCGGTCGCGCCTCAACTGCGGTCGCGCCCCAACCGCGCTCGCGCCTCAACCGCGCTCGCGCCTCAACCGCGCTCGCGCCCCAACTGCGGTCGCGCCCCCACCGCGCTCGCGCCTCAACCGCGCTCGCGCCCCAACTGCGCTCGCGCCTCAACCGCGCTCGCGCCTCAACCGCGCTCGCGCCCCAACTGCGGTCGCGCCCCAACTGCGCTCGCGCCCCAACCGCGGTCGCGCCTCAACCGCGGTCGCGCCTCAACCGCGGTCGCGCCTCAACCGCGCTCGCGCCCCAACTGCGGTCGCGCCCCCACCGCGCTCGCGCCCCAACCGCGCTCGCGCCTCAACCGCGCTCGCGCCCCAACTGCGGTCGCGCCCCAACTGCGCTCGCGCCCCAACCGCGGTCGCGCCCCCACCGCGCTCGCGCCCCAACCGCGGTCGCGCCCCCACCGCGCTCGCGCCCCAACCGCGGTCGCGCCCCAACCGCGGTCGCGCCCCCACTGAGATGGGATGAGAAGGCCGGTCCCCAGCGGGATGCGTTAAGCTCCCAATGGATACGCACTCGAGGTGCAAAAAGGAGAACCGGCCATGAAGAAGAATAACACTAGTCTGAAAAGTCCGAAGGGGAACAAAACCCGCAAGCGATCGATAACGATCGGCATGGACCTGGGAGACAAAAGCAGCCACTACTATGTGACCGACAGCGAGGGTCAGATGGTGCGGGAAGGGACGGTGGCAACCACTAAGAAAGGGATGAAGCAGAGATTTGGCAGCCTGGCAAAGTGCCGGATGGCGATCGAAGTAGGAACGCATTCGCCATGGGTGAGCCGGCTGCTGAGCAGCTTTGGGCACGAGGTGATCGTGGCCAACGCGCGGCAGGTGAAGTTGATCAGCAGCAGCAGCCGGAAGGACGATCGGCTGGATGCGCAAACCCTGGCTCGGCTGGCGCGAGTGGATCCGCAGTTGCTGCGGCCGATCCGGCATCGGAGCGAGAAAGCGCAAGCGGACCTGATGCAAGTGCGGGTGCGGGGGGCGTTAGTGGATACACGCACCAGTTTGGTGAACAGGGCGCGGGGCCTGGCCAAGGCGACGGGGGAACGATTACCCAGCTGCGATGCGGACCAAATGGGAGTAGGGAAGATGGAGGGGCTGCCGGCAGTGCTGGTGGAGGCCTTGAGACCGCTATTGGAAACAGTGGAATCGTTGACCAAGCAGATTAAAGAGTGTGATCAGAAGCTGGAGCAGCTGGCCGGACGCGAATATCCGGAAACCGAATTGCTGCGCCAGGTGAGTGGAGTAGGAAGTTTGATCTCGCTGACATTCGTGTTGACGGTGGAAGACGCGAACCGATTCCGAAGAAGCCGGGATGTGGGGTGCTACGTGGGGCTCCGACCGCGGCGGAGTGAATCGGGCCAGAGCCGGCCACAGTTGGGAATCAGCAAGGAAGGGGACGTATATTTGCGGAAGCTGTTGGTGCAGGGAGCGCACTGCATTCTGAGTCACAAGAGTCCAGACACGGATCTGAAACGGTGGGGGCTGAAGCTGGCAGGCAAAGGCAACAAGAATGCGAAGAAGCGAGCGCTGGTGGCGGTGGCGCGGAAGTTGGCCATCTTGCTGCACCATTTATGGGTGACCGGAGAAGTATACGAACCGTTGCGGAATAATAGGCCGCTGGAGCAGCAAACAGCGGCCTAAGAGTCAGTGGCTTTGGTAAGCCAACGCCGAGTTCGGGTGACTGCGCGGTCGCGGCGGAACGAGGGTAGCCGGAAACGGAGACCAATCAGTTCGGCACTGAGATGGCAGCACCCGTTTTAAGATTGAGGACCCCAACTGGCACCGGGAGCGAACGCTCCCAATAAGAGTGCGAATGGAAGCGGGGCGAATCGGCGGAGGGAATCAAGGCAGCAGGGAGCAAGTATGGGAACGAGCGGGGCTCCCGATGGTCGCGATCACCAGAGTGGTGACAGGACCAAAAGGCAAAAGCGAAACCGCTCCTCAGAGAGAAAAAAGCTGGCTTAGCGTGGGCCTCCCGTTGGTCGGGGGTTACCGTTCGTGGTGATCCGGCCGGGTGTAGCGCCTCCCGTTGGTCGGCGATGGGCGTTCGTGGTTTAACGACCCAAAATCATTTTCGACTTGACAGAGACCGGCCTTCTCATGGAAGCCGCGACCGCAAGGGAGCGTTACCACGACAGCGGCTTTCTCGTAGCGCTCCCTTGCGGTCGCGGCTCGGCTACCCATGGTCCATGTACAGTGGGCGGGTTGACGTTTAGGTACTACTGCGATATATTGGACTACGACATATGGCTACGCAACCGTTGGATCGCGAATTGAAAAAAGGCAGCGCCGAGTTGTTGATCCTCTCGCTGGTGGAAGGCCGCGCCCGGCACGGCTATGAAATCAGCAAGCTGATTGAAGCGCGTTCAGAAGGCGCGCTGCGCTTCCGCGTGGCATCGCTCTATCCGTTGCTCTACCGGTTGGAAGCCCGCGGCTGGATTGAAGGACGCTGGGTGGAAAAAGCGGGGCAGCGCCGGCGGCGCTTCTACAAGCTAACGCGGGAAGGGCGCACCGTGCTGGCGGCACAGCGGCGCGGCTGGCAACAGTTCGCCGAAGCCATCCGGCGCATCACGGGGATCGAGTATGCCTGAATGGAAACAAGTTATCCGCGAACGGCTTCGGGGATCGAAGCTGGACGGTGCGCGCGAGTCGGAGATCGTCGATGAGCTGTCCCAGCATCTGGAGGATCGCTATGACGCCCTGCGCTCCGCCGGCGCTTCGGAATCGGAGGCCCGCCGTCAAGCGCTCGCCGAATTGAATGACAGCGCGCTGCTGGCCGAAGAACTGCGCAAGCTCCGCCGGCCCAGCGCTCCCGAACCGATTGGCGTACCCGCCAAAGGCGCCTATCTTTCCGGATTCGCGAACGACGTGAAGCTGGCGCTGCGCAACATTCGCACCAAGCCGGCCTTCAGTTTGATGGTGATCGGGATGCTGGCGTTGGGCGTAGCCGGGAACGTGGCGATTTTCAGCATCTTCAACGGACTGTTCCTGCGGCCCCTGCCGTTCCCGGAAGCGGAGCGGCTGATCGATCTGGATGAAACCGCGCCGAAATGGAATCTCCACTACACCGGCGTCTCCGATCTCGACTTGTACGTCTGGCGGGAACACAACTCTACCTTCGACGGCATGGCCTTTTTTGACGGTTCCAGTTTCAACCTTTCCGATCACGGAACAGCGCAACGCGTCGACGCAGCGGAAGTCACCTACGATCTGTTGAACGTCCTCCGCCTGAAGCCGTTGCTCGGCCGAAACTTTCTTCCGGAGGAGGATCGTCCTCAAGGTCCCCACGTTGTTTTGCTCGGCTATAACCTCTGGCAGCGGATGTTCCGGGGCGATCGAAATGTCCTGGGCCGTGTCTTGAAACTCGATAACGAATCATACACGGTGATTGGCGTGCTTCCGCCGGAAGCGGTATTTCCGGACCGGGCCGAAATATGGGTGCCGCTGGGGGCCGATCGGGATATTGCCAAGAGCAGGGGCTGGTACCTCGGCGGCATTGGCCGCCTGAAGCGCGGCGTTTCTATAGAACAAGCGGCGGCGGACCTGCTGCGGGTGCACAAGGCGATGATTTCGGCCGGCTGGAAGGATAACGAAATTACCTCGCCGATCCTCACTCCGTTGCGGGATCGATACCTGGGCGATTTCCGGATGGTCAGCCGCATCCTGCTGGGCGGCGTGGCGGTGGTGCTGCTGATTGCTTGCGTCAACATCGCCGCGCTGATGCTGGTGCGCGGGGGTGCGCGTGCGAAAGAGATCGCCATTCGGACGGCCATCGGCGCCTCGCGCGGCCGCGTCATCCGGCAACTGTTGACGGAGAATCTGGTGCTGGCGTTGGCCGGCGGTGTTCTGGGCGTTTTGCTGGGTGAGGTTTTCCTGAAGGGCATGATCTCGCTCATGCCGGCGGACAATCTGCCGCGCTGGATCAGCTTCGCCATGGACGCCAGGTTCGCCGTCTTCTGCGTCGCGGTGACTGGCGCCGCGGCTCTGCTGTTCGGCCTGGGTCCCGCTATCCAATCCTGCCGCATCGACACGCGCGGCCCGTTGCAGGATTCGGGCGTGCGCACCTCGCCTTCGCGCGCGCGGCGGGCGACATTGCGCGCTTTGGTGGTTTCTGAAATCGGGCTCGCGCTGGTGTTGCTGATCAGCGCCGGGCTGCTGCTTGAAGCGTTCCGGAAAGTGCTGCATGTGGACCCCGGGTTCCGGCCGGAAAACGTCATCACCTTCGGCATAAATCTTCCCGACGTGAAATATAAAGAGGACACCCAGCGCGTAGCATTCTTTGAAAGCTTACTGGACCGTTTGCGCGCGGTGCCCGGCGTCAAATCCGTAGGCGCGGCTACCGCGACGCCTCTGGGAGGGCATTGGGGTAATTTTTGGGAGGCTGAGGACAACCCGCCCCTGGGGCCGACTGACAAGAATCCGGTAACGCTTCAAGTAGTCGCCACTCCGGGATATTTCGACGCCATCGGCATGACGTTTCTAGCTGGACGTCCCTTCCGGCAAGGGGAGGCTGAACCCAAGCACATTCGCACGGCGGTGGTGAATGAGAGTTTTGCCAAACACTACTGGAAGGGCGGGAACCCTATCGGCAAACGAATACGACGAGCCGGAGGGCCAAGAAAGCCCACGGACTGGATCGAGGTGGTGGGGCTCACGCGCGACGAGAAGCACTATGGGCTTGAGGAGGAAATGAAGCCCGGCGTGTTTCTGCCACTACGAGGGGTTCCCGTGAACTGGATGAATATCGTGTTGCGCGGCTCCATTGCCCCGCAACTTCTGATTCCACCGGCGCGCGAAATACTCCGGGAAAAGGATTCGGACATTCCGATGTACCAGGTTCGCACCATGACCGAACGGCTGGACGAATCGCTATGGGCACGCCGTGCCTACTCCTGGCTATTCGCGGCATTCGCGGCAATCGCGCTGCTGCTGGCGGCGGCCGGCATATACGGCGTGGTCTCTTACGCGGTCAGCCAGCGGACGCAGGAAATCGGCATCCGCATGGCGCTGGGCGCCCAGCCCGGCCAAGTGCTGCGCGAAGTGCTGGGAAGCGGTATGGTGCTGGTGTCGATTGGAGTGGTGTTCGGGCTTGCGGCTGCGTTCTGGGCTGTGCGCCTGCTACAGAGCTTGCTCTTCGGCGTCAGTTCCAGAGACCCGATTATCTATGCAGCCGTAGTACTAGGCGTAGCCGCGGTGGGTCTGGCAGCGAACTTCGTCCCGGCCCGCCGCGCAGCGTCGATAGATCCCATGCGGGCGCTGCATTTCGAATAGCCGCAGATGAACGCAGATACACGCGGATAAGAATTTGCGTTCATTCGCGTGCATTCGCGGCCATTTGTGCGTCTAACTGAAGCAGAGCCAGATGCCCATCTCCACACGCAAATCGCTGACCATCAAAGACTTGCTCAGGCCCCACTTCAAGATCCTCTTGCTGGGCCTGGTGGCGGTAATCGGGGAGGGGATTGCAAACCTGGCGCAGCCCTGGCCCCTCAAGATTGTTCTCGATAACGTACTAAAATCCCGCGATATACACGGTTGGCTTAACAACTTCATTCAATCCACGGTCGGTCCGTCCCGGCTTGCAGCCCTGGAATTTGCAGCCGCCGCCGTGCTCGCCATCGCCCTGGTGGACGCCATCTGCTCTTATACCGAGAAATACGTCACCACCAGCGTCGGCCAATGGGTGATGCACGATCTGCGCCTTACGCTTTACCATCGCATCCAGCGGCTGTCGCTGGCTTATCACGATCAAAGCCAGACCGGCGATCTGTTGAGCCGCGTGACCAGCGATATCGATGCCATCCAGACCTTCATTGCTTCCGGTTTGCTGACGGCGCTGGTGAACAGCATGACCCTGGTGGGCATGGTATCGGTGATGTTCTACATCAATTGGCGCTTCACCCTGATCGCCCTTTCGGTGGCGCCGGTGCTCTTCGCCGTGGTCTTCACTTACACCCGGCGCATCAAAAAGGCTTCGCGCCAGGTGCGCAAGAAGGAAGGAGAAATAGTCTCCGTCATCCAGGAAGTTCTGTCCTCCATTCGCGTGGTCAAGGCTTTCGCGCGTGAAGATTACGAAGAGCGCCGTCTCCAGGAGGAGAGCCTGGAGGGTGTCGAGATCGCCTTGCGGGCGCGCGGCCTCAAGGCCAAGCTAGCGCCCATTGTCGACCTCATCGTGGCCATCGGAACTGCCATGGTGTTGTGGTTTGGAGCGCGCATGGTGCTGAGCGGCACGCTTTCGGCCGGCTCCCTGATCGTCTTCATCGCTTATTTGAGCAAGATGTACAAGCCCATGCAGGAGCTTTCGAAAATGACCGATGCCTACTCGAAAGCCGCGGTCGGATACGAGCGCATTAAGGAGATTCTGGACACCGAAGGCGAGGTGAAAGATATCCCGGGCGCCCGCCGCGCTCCCTACTTCAAAGGCACCATCGAATTCCAGCACGTCGATTTCAGTTACTCGCCCGATGTTCCCATCCTCAAAGACGTGACCTTCAAAGTTGAGCCTGGAAATGTTGCGGCCCTGGTGGGGCCGACCGGCGCGGGCAAGACCACCATCATTGGCCTGATCCCGCGTTTTTACGATCCGATTTCCGGAGTGGTAAAGATCGACGGTACCGATGTTCGCCAGTTCCGGCAAAAATCGCTGCGCCAGCAGATCAGCCTGGTGCTGCAGGAGACGCTGCTGTTTCACGGGCCCATCTGGAACAACATTGCGTACGGAAAACCGTCGGCCAGCCGCGGCGAAATCTTCCGGGCAGCCGAGCTGGCCAACGCTCACGAGTTCATCGAAAAAATGCCGGACGGCTATAACACCATCGTCGGCGAGCGCGGCGTCACGCTGTCCGGCGGCCAACGCCAGCGCATCGCCATAGCGCGCGCCATTATCCGCGATACGCCAATTCTGATCCTGGATGAGCCGAGCTCGGGCCTGGACGCCGCGTCCGAAAAACTGGTGTTCGAAGCGCTGGACCGCCTGATGCAAAACCGTACCACCATTGTCATCGCGCATCGCCTTTCCACCATCCGCCGCGCGAACATCATCTACGCGGTAAAGGACGGCGCCATTGTAGAGCACGGCACGCATGAGGAACTGCTCAAGCTAGGTGGAGTGTATGCCTGTCTCTATGAGTTGCAATTCCAGCGCGATGAGGAACCGGAGACGTTACAGCTCACCGAACCGCGACCGTAAGTGGTAAGAAGCTGTGAAGAAATCGGGACGCACGCGGGGTTGGCAGACGGAAGCGTCTGCCCCACGTTGACGCACAAGGATTTACGATTAAGTGGCGCAGGCGCTTTCGCCTGCGAACCGTTTTTTTCACAGCTTCTAAGGGAGCCGGTGCTTGGTGTTATTTCCGCCGCTTCTTCAACCCTATATCCGCTCCGGCCAAACCAGTCATCTGAATCACGGGCACCAGCGATTGCTGGGGCGCGTCGAACGAGCGGCGCGCCTGCATCGTAAGCTCATGGTTCAACGTCGAGACAAAATCTTCAATCTGCCGCTGCATGGCGGCCATCTTTTCGCGCATGTTCAAGATGATCTCAACGCCGGCCAGATTCACGCCCAACTCGCGTGTCAGTTGCAGGATCACTTCCAGCCGCTCCAGATCTTCATCCGTATACAGACGGGTATTTCCGTCGCTGCGGGATGGCGCCAGCAGGCCCTCGCGCTCGTACAAGCGCAAGGTTTGAGGATGGATTTGATACTGCTCCGCTACCGCGGAGATCATATACGCTGCTTTCGACCTGGCTTTTCTCATACCATGCTCCATATCGAGGCGCGTGGATCTTCTTTGTCCACCAACGATAGTTCGCGCAGCAACTCCTTGGTGCGTTCGTCCTGCACCTTGGGCGCTTGAATCGCCACTTCCACAATTTCGTCGCCGCGCTTGTTCTTGCGTGTGTTCATGACGCCTTTTTCGCGCAGCCGGAATTTCTGGCCGTTCTGTGTCCCTTGCGGCACCTTGAGCAGGGCCCGGCCGTCGATGGTGGGAACTTCGATCTTGGCGCCCAGGCCGGCTTCGGAAACAGTGACCGGAACATGGATCAGAATATCGTCGCCCTCGCGCCGGAAAAAAGCGTGCGGCTCCACGCGAACGGTGATGTACAGATCGCCGGCCGCGCCGCCATTTCGCCCGGCATTGCCCTTGCCGGCCACGCGCAATCGCGAGCCGGCCTGAGCGCCGGGCGGAATCCGCACGTCCACCATCTCCGATTTCGAAAGGCGGCCGTCGCCATGGCAGGTAGGACAAACGTTGCGCAATCGCCCTTTGCCGTCGCAGCGCGGGCAGGTCAAACTGAACTTCATCGCGCCGGCCATTTGAGTCACCTGGCCGGTGCCATCGCACTCCGGGCAAACCGTTGTCGCTCCGCCCACCGAGCCCGATCCGTTGCAGGTCTCGCAAATCTCCTGGCGCGCCACATTCAAACGGACCTGAGTTCCACGGATGGACTCCCAGAAATCGATATTGAGTCCGTATTCGAGGTCGGATCCTTTTTCGGGCGTGGAGGGCCCGGCGTCGCCCCTGCGGCCAGCGAAGAACTGGCTGAAAATGTCCCGAAAGCCTCCTGCGCCTGCGCCGCCGGCGTGTTCAGCGCCGCCCTGCTGGTTCATGTATTCCGAGAAATCGAAGCCACCGAATCCCATGCCGGGATCCGCTTGCCCCGCTCCGCCCGCCGGTCCGCCGGGCGGAATATGATCCGAATAGAAGCCGTGCTGATCGTACACCTGGCGCTTTTTGGCGTCGCTCAGGACATCGTAGGCTTCCTGGACCTTCTTAAAACGCTCCTCAGCCGATTTGTCGCCCGGATTCAGATCGGGATGATACTTGCGCGCCAGCTTGCGATACGTCTTACGAATTTCGTCTTCTTTGGCGTTCCGAGACACGCCAAGAACTTCGTAATAATCCTGTTTGGTTGAGGCCGGCATTGCTGGTTTCTGGTTTCTGGTTTCTGGTTTCTCGTTTGGTGCTCAGGCCGTGAACCAGAAACCAGAAACGAGAAACCAGAAACCGAAAACGAGTTACTTTTTATCTTCTACATCTACAAACTCAGCGTCTACGACATCGTCCTTCTTGCCGTCCTGCGGCTTGGCTTGGCCATCACCCTGCGGCCCGGCGCCCGGCGCACCGCCGCCCGGAGTTCCGGCGCTCTGGCTGGCGGATTTGTACATCGCCTCCGCCAACTTATGGCTGGCCGTCTCCAGCTTCGAGGTGGCCTGGTTGATTTTGTCGATGCCGCCTTCAGACATTGCTTTCTTGGTCTCGTCGAGCGCGTCTTCCACCGCCTTGGCGTCTCCGGCGCTGACTTTATCGCGATGCTCCTTCAACATCTTCTCGATGTTGTAAACCATCGCGTCCGCGCGGTTCCGCGATTCGATTTCCTCCTTCTTCTTGCGATCGTCGGAGGTATGCGATTCGGCGTCGCGCGCCATCTTCTCCACTTCGTCCTTGCTCAGGCCGGAAGAAGATGTAATAGTAATCTTCTGCTCGTTATTGGTGGCCTTATCCTTGGCGGTGACATTGAGGATGCCATTTGCATCGATGTCGAAGGTCACTTCCACCTGCGGCAGCCCGCGCGGAGCCGGAGGAATGCCTACCAGTTGGAACACGCCCAGCAGCTTGTTGTCGGCGGCCATGGCCCGTTCGCCCTGGAACACTTTGATTTCCACCGAGGTTTGATTGTCGGCCGCGGTTGAAAAGATTTCGCTCTTGCGGGTGGGAATTGTCGTGTTGCGCTCAATCAGCCGCGTGAACACGCCGCCCAGCGTCTCGATTCCGAGCGACAGTGGGGTAACGTCCAAAAGCAGTACGTCCTTCACTTCGCCGCCCAGCACGCCGCCCTGCACCGCCGCGCCTACCGCCACCACTTCATCGGGATTCACGCTCTTGTTGGGTTCCTTGCCGAACAGATCGCGCACCTGTTGCTGCACCTTGGGCATGCGCGTGGAACCGCCCACCAGCACTACTTCGTCGATCTGCGCCGGCGTTGTTCCGGCATCCGACAGCGCCTGTTTGCATGGACCAATGGCCCGCTCCAGGATGTCGGCCACCATTTGCTCCAGCCGCGCGCGCGTCAGCTTCACGTTCATGTGCTTGGGACCGCTTGCGTCCGCCGTCAGGAACGGCAGATTGATTTCCGTCTCCAGCACCGTGGACAACTCGATCTTGGCCTTCTCGGCGGCTTCCTTCAGACGCTGCAGCGCCATCTGATCCTTGGAGACATCCACGCCGGTTTCTTTCTTGAATTCCTGCACCAGCCAGTCGATAATCCGCTGGTCGATGTTGTCGCCGCCCAGGTGCGTGTCGCCGTTGGTGGATTTCACTTCCACCACGCCATCGCCCACTTCCAGAATCGAAATGTCGAAGGTGCCGCCTCCGAAATCGTATACCGCAATGGTTTCGTTCTTCTTCTTGTCCAATCCGTAGGCCAGCGCCGCGGCCGTCGGCTCATTGATGATCCGCATCACTTCGAGACCGGCAATTTGCCCGGCGTCCTTGGTGGCCTGGCGCTGCGTATCGTTGAAATAGGCCGGCACCGTAATCACGGCCTTGGTGACTTTTTCACCCAGGTACGCTTCCGCCGCTTCCTTCAGCTTGTTAAGGATCATCGCGGAAATCTCGGGCGGGGAATAGCGCTTGCCCATGATCTCGACGCGGGCGTCGCCATTCTCGCCGGCGACTACCTTGTAAGGTACCAACTTCATTTCTTCAGAGACTTCATTGAACCTGCGGCCCATGAAGCGCTTGATCGAATAAACCGTGTTCTCCGGATTGGTAACGGATTGCCGCTTGGCCACCGTCCCCACCAGCCGCTCACCGCTCTTGGTGAATCCAACTACCGACGGCGTGGTCCGGCCGCCTTCCTGGTTGGGGATAACAACAGCCTGCCCGCCCTCCATCACTGCCACGACCGAATTGGTCGTTCCCAAGTCTATTCCTATGATTTTGCTCATCTTTCCTCAATCCTCCGGAGTGAGATTCCGGGTCGTTTAGTTTAGCCTGTTCTCATTATCAAACTTTAGTGTATCTCTGTCAAGGCCGAGGATAGGATTTATACTGAAGCTCATCAAGAACCCGCTCGATCAGCCGCTCCATCACTTCAGCTGCGAGCCCGCCTTCCTGGTTCTGCGGATTGGACCATTCGGCCAGGATTCGATCCACCACACCCTCAATCACGCGGTTGCGCAGTTCATCCAGAATCTTGCTAGCGCGAAGACGTCGGAGTGGCACGCTCGAAGTACGCTTCAAGCTGGCGCTCCAGATCGTCGATCGATTCGCCGGCGCTGGCTGGTCTTATAGGTTGGGGAGGCTCAGGAGTCCGGACGCGGGCGTCCGCCGTCAGCCGGGCCTGCAGATCCTCAATAACCGAACGCGTTCTGGCCGTCGCGTTGACGATTGTTGCTGCCGGCTTGGCCGCTGGTTGCCTGGCTGACGGCACGCCCTACCTCCAAGAAAAGACCCCACTAGATTATACCGTAACCGCGATCTAACCTCAAGATGTTGGACCGCTATTGACAAGGCCCCATCATATTGTGTATAAGTTGTCCGAGCACTGGCTCCGGCTCCGGCCTCCCCCGGCCTTTAGCAGATTCGCCGGGCAGGTCACAAATGTTGGATTCACAGGCTAGAATCGTCGAATCTCCGCGCCGGATCGCACCTCACTCGAGTGACGCGGGCGAATCCGAGCGAGCGGTAAGCTTCAACTTCCCGGTGCAGTGGTCCACATTGTTTATTGCGCTGGAATCCGCCAAATCGATAGTTCCACTGAATATTCCCAGGAGCGAAGCCTCCGCGGTGGTGAGACAGCCTGACGCAGCCCCGCGCGTAAGCGAGGGGACCCCCGACCCAAGTTCCACCGCGCAATGGGAAATGAAGGTCCCGAAAATGGCTCGCCCAAGTTCTAAAATCTCGGCCATAAGTGAAAGCGCTCCACTGCCGCCCGCTCCTCGCCCGGAGCCTCTGCCACCTCCCGATTCCGCTCGGCAACTCCATACCGAACGATTTCGATGGCAGGGCAAACTGATCTTGGGTCTTGCACTGGTGGCCGGTGTTTCGACGCCCGTTCTATTGCGGCTATATCATCCGCGCGCGCAGGCCGTGGCTGATGCGGCAACCCGAGCCGGCAGCTGGATTCGCGAACCCTCCGCAGCCGCCGGCGCCAATCAGGCGCGCCAGCTGGTGCTCTACCGACCGTCGTTCGGGGCTACTGATGGCCGCCTTGAGTTCACCTGGAAAGTGAGCGACCACGCATTGGCCTGGATCTTTCGCGCCAGGGACCCGGAAAATTACTACGCCATGGCGATCAAAGCGCTCCGGCCCGGTCCCTCGCCGGCGCTGTCGGTGGAACACTTCACCGTGTATCAAGGAATCGAGAGTCCGCATTCGAGCAAGGTGCTGATTCTCAGCGACAACAATCCCGCGCTGCAGATCAGGATGGACGTCTCGGGCGCCATATTCAAGCTTTATCTGGAGGGCAATGCAGCCGATTACTGGACCGACAACCGGCTGGGAGCCGGCGCGCTCGGCTTTTTGGAACAACCCGGCCACCCTGCCGACGTCGAGCAAGTGCGGATGTCGTTCTCTCAGGCAGGAGGCGCCTGATGTCCACCGCCGCGAAACCCGCCATCCGGAATCAGATTGAGGCCGCGTTGGCATTGCACGCCGCGGGGCGCCCCGAAGAAGCGCTGGACGCGCTCACCAACCCCAGCGAGAATCTGCCCGATTTTTATACCCTGCGCGGCGACCTCCAGTTTGCGTTGGAGCGCTTTGAAGAAGCCGCGGGCAGCTACTTCACTTCCGCCACATTGGAGCCGCCGCCCGAAAATGCCTACGCGCAGTTCCGCCTGGGCATTTGCTTGCATCATCTGGGCCGCTGGGCGGAAGCCGGCCAGGCGTTTCAAAGGGTGCTGGAGATGGATCCGCATCGCGATGAAGTGCGGCTGGGGCTGGGCGCCTGCTTGCTGCATCTGAACCGGCCTGAGGAAGCGCTGGCCAACTTTGACCGCTGTTGGTCCGACGCCGCGCGCTTGCGGGTTCTCTTCGGCAAGGCCGTGGCGCTGCAGCTGCTGGGCCGTCATCATGAGGCCGAGGGCGCATACCAACGGCTGCTGGCAGCGGATCCAAAATCCGAAGAAGCTCTTTCAAACTTAATTGCCTTATGCATGGAGGCGCACGATATGGAGAACGCCAGGCGCTATTCCTTGCGGCTGCTGGAGCTTTTCCCTGACTCCCCCACAGCGTTGCAAGGCCTGGCCGCCGTGGCCCTCGAGAATCGTGAATACGAGGCTGCTTTCAAATACTGTAGCCGCATCGTGGAGCGGGCGCCGGAATGCGTGGAGGCCTGGCACAATTTGCGTTTTGCCAGCGGCCGTATCATGTCCGCGCTGGGAGCGGCCGCCGCGGCCGCCGCATCCACGGCAGGGAGGAAGTAATGGCGCGCTTACGCGTTCGAGTGGAGCTGAATCGCGGCGGAGTGGGCATTCCGCTGCATAAACTGTCCAGCGTTGTGCAGGAGGCCGAGAAGTTTTTCCAGATGCTGGCCGAAGATGTCCGCATTGAAAAGGACCGCGGCGAGTGGTTGGCTTTCGACTTCGATAATGAGTCGCTCAACTTCACCGCCGAATACGTAGGTCCGGCCTCGCCCGATCAGGTGCAGGCTTTCGCCGCGGCCTTCGACGGGACAACTTCGCTGCGCCGGGCCACCATCGCGCAATTCACGCACATCACCGACGCCATCGGCGAAGATGAGCTGATCGGCTTCGGTTTATATCAGGCCGATCACGAAACCGAGCCCAGCGAATGGCGCTGCCTCTCCCGGCGCGACGCTTTGCGTATCGCCGACGAAATCCAGGTATTGATGGGCGCCTCCGGAGAACTGGATCAAGCCACGCATCTTCCCGCCGTGACCGATCCGGACAAGGGCGCGCGGCTGTTCAAAGAACGCCACGACCGCGGCGCGCTGGCGGCTGAGCAGTCCAAGGTGCCGATGCTGATGCGGGAGGTGGAAGCCAGCCTGTCCAAACGGATCTCCCGCCTGGAGAACACCGTGGAAGATCATGCAACCTCCATCCACGAGTTGCGCGATACATCGGGAGCTACCGAAGAAAGCTTTCGCAACTTGCTGTCCTCGGTGGAGACCTTCTGCGCTCAGGCCACCCGTCAGTTGGAACGGATCACGCCTCCGGCGCAAATCGCGGCTCCGGCGCCCGTATCCGCGCCGCCAGTTGCTACACCGAAAAACAGCTCAGGCCGCGGCTGGAGAAGCTATACCATCGCGGCTGTGTTGATCATCGGAGTTGTTTCCGCCGTGGTGCTGCTGTGGTCGCCCAAGCCGGATCAGCCGGTGGATCGAAACGTTTCGGCCGCCAGTGTCGCTGCTCCTCCCCTGGTGGTGGAAACACCTCATCCGTCCGCTAAGCCTGCGGAGCAGACCCCAAACTCATCCGTTATGCACATTGATATCGAGGCGAAGCAGCCGGCCTGGGTTGCCATTACGGATGCGAGTGGGAAACGGCTGATGGCCAAGACACTCGAAGCCAATGAGACGCATACGCTGGATCTCACCGCCGGCGCGACATTGCGCACCGGCAATGCCGGCGGACTGGTGGTGCGTTTCAATGGAAAAGAGATCGGACCGCTGGGGCCCGTCGGCAAGATTCGCGATATTTCATTTAAGAACGGCGCGTATAAAGTTCACGCGCCGGACGCGGGGTAAACCGTTTCTCGTTTCTCGTTGAGTGCGAGGGCCTACTGGATGATGCGCTTCCGGACCGCGTAGAGAACAATATCGGCGGTGCTATGCAGATTTAGCTTGGCCATCAGGCGGCTGCGATGCGTTTCCACCGTGTACAGGCTGACGTTGAGCAGATTGGCTGCTTCCTTATTGGATTTTCCTTCCGCCAGTAGCTGCAGAACTTCTTTCTCCCGCTCGGTGAGCAGATCGTAGGAATCCGACAGGCCTTCATTCTGCATTTGCCGCATGTAATCTTCGAGCAGCGTCTGCGTGATGGTGGGGCTGAAGAAGAGCTTTTTGTTGGCAACGGAGCGGACCGCTTGCAGCAAATCGGCTTCGGCGCAATCTTTCAGCAAGTAGCCTTGGGCGCCGGCCGCGAGAGCCCGCACCAGGAACGTCTCGTCGCAATGCATGCTGAGCATTATGATTCCGATTTCCGGATCGCGTTTGACGATTTGCGAAGCGGCGTCGATGCCGTTGAGCTGCGGCATGGTGATGTCCATCACCACTACGTCGGGAGAGAGCTGCTCGGTCATCCGGACCGCCTCCCTGCCGTCGGAGGCCTCGCCCACCACCTCAATGCCGGGATCGGTTTGTAACAAAAACCGCAAACCCTTCCGAACCACTCCGTGATCATCGGCCACAAGTACTCGTGTGGTGTTTCCAGGATTGGCCGTTGTCGTCGTCATCTGTCTGCTATCGGCAGATCGTCAGAATACCTATAGTCGGGGCCAAAGGCGACCGATAAATGATCGAAGGGGCTGGATGAATCGCCTAAATTGGGTCACGTGCTTCCTGACGCTGGTTTTGCCGGCATCCGCGGGCGATGTTCAGGGACACGCCATCATCACTAAACGCCTGACAAAGAAGGCTTTGTCACCGGTGGTCTACAACCTCCGCGGGGCCGTGCCTGGGCCATCCGTTTCCAATCGGCCAGAGCCGGTGAATGAATTTGATCGTCTGGTGGTGGTGCTGGAGGGCGGGCCTTCCCATCCAAAACCGCCCGAAACGGTGGTGATCGATCAACGTAACATGCGTTTTGACCCGGATCTGGTGGTGGTGCCGGTGGGTTCAACCGTTCAATTTCCGAATGCGGACCCGATTTTCCACAATATCTTCTCTCTTTCAAGAATTCAGCCATTTGATCTTGGTTTTTATCCGCAGGGACAAAGCCGCACCGTGAAATTCAATCGCGCCGGCATCGTGCAAGTGTACTGTCACATCCACGCCAACATGTACGCGGCCATTGTGGTGACTGCCAGCCCCTGGTATGCCAGGCCGGGCGCGGACGGAAGCTTCGGCTGGAGCGACGTTCCGGCAGGGCATTACCGCCTGACAGCCTGGCACAAAATCGCCGGCCTCTTCAAAACGGAGATCGATGTCCCCGAAAGTGGAAAAGCGGAAGCGGCCATTCGCATCCCGATCGATGTGGACGCGGAGCGTTGATGTCGAAGACGTCACTCACCACACGGGCCTTTCTGTTTTCATTCCTACCCGTGTGCGTGGTGTTGATCGCTACATTCGTCGCCCTCAATGCCGTGGTGGAGCAGCGAGTAAAACAAGGGTTACGCGAGTCGCTCGGAAAATCAGAAGAACTGGTCGCGCGGGCGAACGCTGAGAGTTCCCGCAGAATCAGCCAATTCGCGGCAGTATTGGCGGAAAACGCCGGGCTGAAGGCGGCCATCGGTTTGGCGCGCGAAGCGCCCGCGCCGGGGAACACCGACGAAGTCCGGCGCACCATTGAAGCGCAATTGCGCGAACTGCACGCACTGGTGGGATATGACCTGCTGGCGGTCACCGATTGGAAAGGCCGGGCCATGGCGGCCGTGGAATTCCGGCAGGGCGAAATCCGGACCGCGACGCAATTGCCCGAGATAACCGCCGAACCCGCTCTCATGGAAACCGGCGGCGTGCTGTACGAACTCACCACCACCCCCATCGCCATCGGCGGCGAACAAATTGGGGAACTGCGCCTCGGCAGCGCCTTCGATCTCACTCGCTACCATTTGGCTGGCGAGACGGCGTTGCTCAAAGACGGACGGGTGTTGCGCGCAACGTTCCCGGCCAGTGGTTGGCCGGCGCTCGAAGGTCAACTCCGCCAACGCTGTTCCAAGCTCACTGCGGAGTGCGAAATCACTCGCGCCGGCGAGACGCTGCTGGTGTTGCCCATCAACGAGACGCGTTTTGGTCCCGGCTATCAGTTGCTGGCTTTCCGCTCGCTGGATCAAGCGGTGAAAGAATTCACCTCCGGCTGGATGTCGATCCTTGCGAGGGTCGGTATCGGCGGTATTGTTCTGGCGCTGCTGTTTACGGCGCTGACGTCCCGCTCCGTTTCGAAGCCGCTGCGCGAGCTGGTAGCGCAAATCGGACAAGGAGAACGAACCAGCGAATTTCCCGAACGCATCGCCGCCGGACAGGCCGTGGCCGAGTTGCATTTACTGGCGGAAACGTTTAATCGAGTGGTGACGGCGGAGCGCCGCTCCCGCGAGGAGCTGAAGCAGGCCAAGGTTGCGGCCGAATCGGCCAATCGCGCCAAAACGGAATTCCTGGCCAACATCAGCCATGAGCTGCGCACGCCCATGAACGGCGTTCTGGGCTTGACGGACCTGTTGCTGGACACGGCGCTCGACACCGAGCAGCATGAGTATGCCGCGACGGTTCACTCTTCGGCGCAGTCTTTGCTGGTGATCATCAACGACATCCTGGATTTTTCCCGGCTGGAAGATGGCCGAATGATTCTCGCTCCTGCGCCTTTCGATCTGCGCCAAACCATTCAGGAAGTGACTGCTCTGTTTGAAGCGCAGGCATACGCCAAACGTTTGAACCTGCTGCTTCGCTATCCCGCGGGCGCTCCGGCGCACCTGGTGGGCGATGCTGTGCGCGTCCGCCAAGTGCTGACCAACCTGGTGGGCAACGCGGTGAAATTCACCGAGCGCGGTGGTGTTGAAGTGAGCGTGGCTTGCCCGGAACAGACCGCGGCCACGGCTACCTTACGGGTGGAAGTGAAGGACACCGGAATCGGCATTGATCCCGAAAAGCGCCAGCTAATCTTTGAGAGATTCACGCAGGCCGACGGTTCCATGACGCGCCGCTACGGCGGCACAGGCATTGGCCTCAGCATCGTGAAGCAACTGGTGGATCTGATGGACGGAACTGTCGAAGTTGAGAGCCAGCTCGGCACCGGTTCAGTTTTTGCGGTGACGTTCCGCCTTCCGCTCGCGGTGCGTAGCGAAGATTCCGTGCGGAGCATGGCCGAGGTTTAAATTATGTTCGGACGAAACAACACTCCGAGCCGCGACCGTAAGGGAGTCGGTGCCTTGGTTGTTCTGAGCGTGCTGGCGACAATCCCCGCGCCCGCCCAGGATGCCAACTTCGGCTTCAGCGTACCCATGACGCTAAGCGCCGGAGGCATGTATACGGAACGCTTGCAGTCGGAAGGGCCGGCGTCGCCCATCACCGGCGGATTTCGCGCTATGTTCTATCCCACGCTGAAGCTGGGATCCCACTGGTTCGCATACGCCGCCGTGCAAGTCCGATACGCGCCCTACTTCTATTACGACGCCTATGACGGAGATCATGAGTTTTACAACGATGTTATCCAGGCGTATCTGGGCTACACTTTCCGCGCCGGCCAGACGTCGTGGGTGATCAAGGCGGGCCGTTTATCGTCGGCGTTCGGATCATTCCCGCTGCGCTATGACGACTTGGAAAACCCGTTGCTCGATCAACCTCTGTCTTACATCACCGAGCTCAGCCTCACCGCCAACCAGCTTCCCTGCGGCGTGAAGGACCTCAAGGCCCAAAGCTACGGAGGGGTTTGGTTCGGATGCGGAGGCGCGCCAGGCTGGCAGGACGGTCTCACCCCCGTTACTCTCTATGGACTGCCCGGCATCGAAGCGGACATTTCCGGTTATGGCTTCGATGGTCGATTGCAAGTAACCAGCGGCTCGCCGGCCAGCCCACAAGGAATCGGCGATGTCAATCAATACGCGCAGTGGACCGCCGGTGGAGGTTACACCATTTTCCAGGGATTTCGAGTGGGGGTCTCCGGATTTCGCGGTCCTTATCTTGATCCGAACCTGGCCACTCTGCTACCCGCCGGAACAACAGTGCGCGATTTTCCAGCCAGCGCCGTTGGAGCGGACGTCCAATGGGCGCGCGGGCACTGGAGCGTCAACGGAGAATGGCAAAAATTCTGGTACGATTCGCCCAATTTCGTGCAAGCGCCGTCGCTGACCACCGGGTACGGCGAAGTACGCAGCGTGTTATCGCCGCGCTTTTACCTGGCGGCGCGCATCGGATGGTTGAAGGCGGGTCGCGTATCGGACAACCAGGGTATTTCAGCCAGCGAGTTCGCACCTAGCATGGGGTCCTACGAGTTGGCCGGCGGATGCTGGCTGAATCGCCATCAGCTTCTGAAACTGGGCTATGAATGGCTGGACGTTCAGTACCAAGGTGGAAGTCACAACAATGTCTTGGGCGTGCAGCTGGTGACTTCGATCCACGCGCTGAACTGGGCCTTTCGCTGAGAACCGGGAGCAACCGGTCGCTCACGCTCGCGGCTCGGAAAGACGCGTGTTACCGAACCGCGACCGTGAGTGTGAGAAGCTGTGAAAAAATCGGGAAGCACGCGGGGTTGGCAGACGGAAGCGTCTGCCCCACATTGGCCCCAGTGGGGCAGGCGCTTTCGCCTGCGAACCGATTTTTTCACAGCTTCTGAGTCTGAGGGAGACGGTGCCTTTCTTCAAACCTATTCCTGCCGCAACGCCTGCATGGGATCAATGCGCGTGGCCCTCCGCGCGGGCATAAACGTCGCAGCCGCGCCTACGCCCAGCATGATTGCGAACACAATCGCGAAGGTCACTGGATCCGTAGGCGTCACGCCATAAAGCATTCGCTCCAGCAACCGCCCGGCGCCTGAAGCCATGGCCAGTCCAACCGCCAGCCCGACGCCGATCAACAACCCGGCGCTGCGAGCCACGGAGGCCAGCACCTGCGCCTGGGTTGCGCCGATGGCCATGCGGATGCCGATTTCGCGCGTCCGGCGCGAGACCGCGTAAGCCATGACGCCATAGATTCCGGTTGCGGAGAGCACCAGCGCCAGCGTCCCAAATGCGCTCAGCATAATCGCCGCAACTTTCGGAGCGAAGAAAGTCCAGGATAGTTGATCCTCCATGCTGCCGGTGGCGAACAGCGCGATGGCGGGATCGACTTCGCGAACCGCGGTGCGAATGGACGGCACCAGCGACTCAGGCGGAGCCATTTGCGTGCGCGCTATCACATACGCTTTCGACTTATACGTCATGTCCAACGGTGTCCAGAAGGCACGGGACGGATCGCTTAAATTGAAATATTTCCCGGTTTCCACCACACCCACAATCTCCAGCGGTTTCTCATTTGGGCCGGTGGCGAAGCGGCGGCCCAGCGCGTTTCCATCCAGCAATTCGTCTGCGAACCTCTGGTCCACAATGGCCACTCGCCGGCCGCCCTGCCGATCCGCGTCATTGAACTCCCGGCCGGAGATCAAGCGGGTTCGCATGGTTCGGAAATAGTCGGGGCTTACAGTAAAGAAATATGCGTTGGGCAGGTCGGCGGCGCGCTTGGGAACCTGCTTGCCTTCGACATAGACCGGATCCCAGGGGACGCTCAACGTTAACGGGATATTGTCCGCAAGCGCGGCCGATTCCACACCCGGCAGTTGACGGACTTTGTCCAAGATGCGGCGCTGGAAGTCATGGCCCTGCGCCTCGCTGTAACCTTGCATGTTCAGATCGAAGGAGACCGTGGCCAGGCCGCGAGGTTGGAAGCCGATGGGTGCGTCGAGCGACCGTTGCAAACTCTTGACCACCAGCACCGAGCAAAATAGCAGCAGCACCGACATGGCCACCTGAGCGGCCACCATGTAATCGCGCAAATGCCAGTAGCGCAACCGGCCGGTGGCGGCATCATTCTTCAAGGCCGGAACCAGGTCTGTTTTGGTGGATTGCAGAGCCGGCAGCAGACCGAATAGCAGCGCCGTGACGGTGGAAACAACCAGAGCGAACAGGAACACGCGGAAATCCATGGGTGCGTTGACGATCATGGGAATATCCACCGGAGGATGCCAACTGGCCAGCGCATCGGTGATCCAGAGCGCCGCGAGAGCGCCGCCCGCACCTCCCGCGAGAGCCACCATGAGATTCTCGGTCAGCAGCTGCCGGATCAGCACCCATCGTCCGGCTCCGAGCGCCAGCCGGATGGCCGTTTCTCTCCGCTTATCGCCGGCGCGCGCAAGCAACATGCTGGCCAGGTTTACGCAGGCCACCAACAGAACCAGGCAGGAAATACCGAACATCGCAGCGGCGAACCCAATGATGGGACCCCGCAGAAAAGCCCCCGCCAATCCCGGAGGGCTCAGCTTGACCCGCATGCCGCCGTCAGCCTCGGGATATTCCAGCGCCAATTGACGCCCAATCGCGTCCAACGCTGACTCAGCCTGCGCCACCGTGACCCCTGGCTTCAAACGCCCCACCGCAAAAAATCCGCGAGGCGACCGGATGTCGAGAAGATTTTCACCCGCCAGTTCGCGCTGCATGGACATGCAGAAGAACGCGTCCGGAGCGAAGAAAAGCTCCGTTCCGAAAAATCCTTTGGGCGCGATTCCCAGCACCGTGAACTCCCGGCCGTTGACCAGCAATTTTGTGCCGACAATATTGGGGTCCCCTCCAAAATGCTTTTGCCAACCGGTGTAGCTCAGCACCATCACCGGATGGCCGCCACGAACTTTGTCGTCCTCCGGCTGCAGCAAGCGGCCGGCCAGCGGTTTCACTCCCAGGACATCGAAGTAATTCCCGCTGACCAGGAAGCTCCACAACCGCTGGCAGTTGCCCTTTTGACCAATACTGGCCGGGCTGAAACCGATTCCGGCCAAACCCGAGAGCACGGAATTGCGGTCGCGAAAATCACGGTAGTCCGGGTAGGAGATCAACGGCAGCGCGGCGCCGCTCACCTTCTCGTTGAGCGAGACCACTTCCGAGGCGCGCTCCACCCCCGGCAGCGGCCGCAACAGAATGGAGTTGATCACGCTGAAGATGGTGGCGTTCGCGCCGATGCCCAGCGCCAGCGACAGCACCGCCATGCCGGCAAATAGCGGGCTCCGGCGCAAGGTCCGCCAGGCGTAGCGAACATCCCGGCCCAGCCGTTCGACAGAGGACCAGCCCCAGGATTCACGAACGCCCTCTTTGAGCAACCCCACATTCCCAAAATCGCGGCGGGAAGCTAGCTCGGCTTCTCGAGGACTGGCGCCGGCGCGAATTCGCTCCGCCGCCTCCAGCGCCAGATCGTGAGCGATCTCATCGTCCAGGTCCAATTCGTGATGTTTCCGCCGCCAAAAGTCCCACCGCATAATTGCTCTCCTCTCACGCCGGACGCATCACCCGCGCGATGGTCTTAACCAGCAGCTTCCACTTGGATTGCTCCGCCACCAGTTGCTCTCGCCCCATTTTGGTGAGCCGGTAATACTTCGCCCGCCGGTTCAGATCCGAAGCCTTCCATTCGGACGCAATCAGCCCGCGCTCTTCCAGACGATGCAGCGCCGGATACAAAGACCCCCGCTCGATCAGCAGCAGATCCGCCGAGCTCTGCCGGATAGCCTGCCCCACCCCGTGCCCATGCTGCGGCCCCCACTGCAGGGTCCGCAAAATCAGCATGTCGAGGGTGCCCTGCAGCAGTTCGATATGATTTTCGCCGGCATTCTTGGGCATGTTCTAGAAGACATTCTACTAGAAGATTGGTCCGTTGTCTACTAGAATGTCTGCTAGTGTGCAGGCCAGGCGTTCGCAGGAGTGCGAACGCGGCAAACACGCGTAGCGCACGCACTTTTGCGTGCCGCGTCGCCACTCATGGCGACGCAAGGATCGAGCAAACGTCAGCGCGGAACCGGCTGAAACTTCCACAGCGCCGCACGCAAGCCGATGTTCAAAGCCATCACCTGGCCGTCCGGCGTCCAACCGATGGATTGATAATCGCTCAGGTTGTCGGACGGGATGCGCGTGATGCGGCCGGTCACGGTGTCAATCATGCCGGGAGGATTGAACCAGGTGTCGTGCGGCAGCAGCGGCGTCAGCAGCCGGCCATCGGCGTGCAATGCGTTGGGCGACAGGGGAAGCGAGGCCACGGGAATGGAACTGTCCGCGGGAATTTCGCGCTCCGAACCACCGTCCAGCGGCACGCTGAACCGGTGCAGCTGCATGCTCGACTGCACCTGGATAATGAGGCGCCGGCCGGAAGGGTCCGCCACCACTCCATCGCCTGACCGGATTTTTCGCGCCTCGCCCGAAGCACCGGCCGAAGGAATGCTCCAGACCACACCGCGCGCCGCGAAATAAACTGTCTTGCCGTCGGGCGAGCACGCGATGGAATCCACCGGCCCTTTCCCCGGCGCAATGGTGCGCACCATCCGTCCAGAAGCTGGCTCGGCGAACGCGATGGTTTCGTGCGGCTCGGGGCCGGCCATGAAAGCAATTTCGCGCGAGCCGCAGGCGGTCACCGGCGCGGCCGTTTCTTCGGTGGTATTGACCAAAGGCGCGGGATCTTTTCCTTTCTGAACCGCCATCAGCCGCAGCTCCGAGGACGCGCGAACGGGAACCACAGCGCGGCCGTCGGCAAGAACCGCCATGGTGGTGTGGTCCGGGACCTGTTGAAAGGTCGCCAGCCTTTCGAGCCGCGTTCCGTCCGGCGCAAACCGGACCACATTCACCGGCCGGTCCACCATGTTGGCGTAGAAACTGTCGCCCGGACCAGCTTCCAGGAACCAGACAGTGCCGGTCACAGTAAGCAACTGCGTGGAGGCCCCGCTGCCGCTCACCGGAAAACGGAAGATCCTGGTAAGCGCGCCGGAATGAGCGAAACTTATCACCGATTTCCCATCCAGGGAAAGAGTGAAGTTCGCACCGCCATCGGCTTCCACTACTCCGTGCGAGTCCAAGCGCCGGACCGATCCGCTGCTTGATCCAGACGCAAGATCGATCACGCAGAAGCCTGGCGAAGACGCCGTCTGACCAATCGGCTCGCCCCATGCTACGGCGGTCTTGCCGTCTGGGAACGCTCTGACACGCACGCTGAAAAAACTCTGGCTGACGCGAACCGGAAGCGCCTGCGTGCGGCCGGTTTCGGGCCAGAACCGATACAATTGGTACCGCCCCTCGGCGTTCAGCCTGATCACCAGTAAGCTTCCATCCGGGAGCGGCTCGGGCGAAAATGCATTCTCCAAAACCAGACGCTCATCACCACCCAGCACCGGCACGCTGAAAATGCCTTGCGGCACATCCGTATAACGGTCGTAGTAAATTAGCGCTCCATCGGTGGACCAACTCTGGTTCAGCACCGGCCCATGCTTCCGGTCTCTGGTGAGGACGGACCAGTTGCCGGACTCCGGCTTCATCACCGCAATTTGCGTGAGACCATCCTCTATGGCCTCGAATGCCAACAGGTGTCCGTCGCGTGACAGGCGCGGATTAAGAGCGATCTCAGAGCCGCCCAGCATGATGCCATTCCATACCGGCGGCTCGGGCGTGCGCCACGCCAGGCGCGCCGCGCCGAGTGATACCGCCGCGATCGCCAGAGCCGCCAGCGTCGCCAGTCCCCACACATACCGCTTGGGACGCGGGATCGCGGGCTGCACTGGTGAGCTTGCGCTTGCCTCCGACAGCCGTTCGCGCGCGTGCTTCAGTTCCCGATAAAGATCGCGTGTGGAGTCGTAGCGCTCGGCTGGATCTTTGGCCAGACATCGCTCCACCACCCAGCGCAAGGGCGCGGGGGCCGAGGGCGGCAATGGCGCCGCTTCCTCGCGGATGATGGCCGCCATGGTTTCGGCGGCGCTCCCTCGGACGAACGCGCGCTGGCCCGCTGCCATTTCATACAAAATCAGCCCGAAGGAAAACTGATCGCTGCGCGCATCCACTTCTTCACCGCGCGCCTGCTCCGGACTCATATAGGAGACCGTTCCCATCACCGTTCCGGGATTGGTGACGATGGCCAGAGTTTGCGTGGCTTCGGATTGAGGCACGGATGGAGCCAGCTTGGCGAGCCCGAAATCAAGAATCTTGACGCGGCCCGGATTGGGGCTGCGGGGACCGGTGACCAGGACGTTATCCGGCTTCAGATCGCGATGCGTGAAACCAGCCGCGTGCGCCGCCGCCAGGCCGTCGGCGAATTGCACCGCCAGATCCAGCAGCTTGCGCGGCGAATCGACGGAAGCGATGGGGGCGCCATCGACGAATTCCATAACCAGATAGCCGCCGCCGTCAGGCAATGTCCCGAGATCGTAAAGCTGGCAGATATTCGGATGATTCAGCGCGGCAACGGCACGCGCCTCGCGCTCGAACCGTTCCGAGAACTCCGTCTTCGAAGTCTTGATGGCTACAGTTCGGTCCAGCCGCGTGTCGCGCGCTTTGTACACTTCTCCCATGCCGCCGGCGCCGAGCGGCGCCAGGATTTCGTAGGGGCCAAACTTGTCGCCTATGGAAAGAGGCATGTAGTCAGAAGCGTGTCACATTTTACCAGTGATGGTGGGGCAGGTTGTTAACATAGTTGTCAACCTGCGCGCCGATTGTTAATCGGCGCTCGGGCGGGTTGACAACCCGCTGCAGGATGACATCCTGCCCCACTCATCTACCAGTTGGTGATCGATCCGTCCGGGCGAAAATATGTCTGGGCGCGATTAGTGACCGGCTGCGTAATCTCGGCAATCTGCGTAAGATATTTCTTGTCGATCTCGACACCGAGCCCAGGCCGATCGTTCGGGTAGAGTTTGCCGTTTTTGAAATCCGCGAACAGCGGCACATACGGAAGCGTCTTTCCTTGAAACGTGTACTCCATCAAAACGGGGCCGGAAAATGTGCCCAGGCAGTTCACCAGCGCCGCTGTCGAGATGGGTCCGGTGAAGTGCGGAATCATGCCCACGAAATGCGTCTCGCAAATCGCGGCGATCTTCATCATTTCGGTGATGCCTCCCACGTTTGGAAGTGTCGCGCGGACGTAATCAATGTCGTGGTTCTCCACCAGCTTGTTGAAGTCCCAGCGGTTGCCCCACTCTTCGCCGGCCGCGATCGGGACACTGGTGTGGCTGCGCAACCGGGGCAGATCTTCTAAGAACGCCTCGGTGCGCACCGGGTCTTCGACAAAGTACGGCGCCAGATCTTTGATCAGGTCGCAGCCGCGGATGGCTTCGGAAAGATCGAACCGCTGGTGGAAGTCGACGCACCAGTCGCCATTTTTGCCGACGCCGGCGCGCGCTTCCACGCATTCGTCGTAAAGCCGGTTGAGCGCCTCGTGAGTATTGAATGTCGTGTTCGCGGGCAAGTCCGCGGCGCCCATGCGAAATGCCCGGTAGCCGGCCGCGATGGTGGCCTGAGCGCGATCCTTGATGCTCATTCCGGATTGAATGCCGGGGATGATTCCGGAGGTGCTATAGCATTCGCAATAATTCCGCACCATGCCGCCCAGCACCGCATGCACCGGCATCTTCAAGACTTTTCCCTTGATGTCCCACAGCGCCAGGTCGAGCGCGCCCAGCGCGTCCATCTTCTCGCGCCCCGGCGGATAGAAAAAGGCGCGTGACATGTCCTGCCACAGCCGCTCGATATATTGCGGATCCTGGCCGATTAGCCGCCCGGCGCATTGTTCCAGCGTGTCCTTGGAGCCCCCTTCACCGATTCCGGTGATCCCGGCATCAGTTTCGATGAGGACCACGTGATCGCTCTGATTGAACAGGGGATTAGGATTGGGCGGCGTAAACACGAGCACGCGCGTAATCTTCATTTTCGAAACGGAAGCGCGAGCAGCAGGCGCGGCGAGAGGAACCGCCAGCACGGATTTAAGGATGGATCGCCGATTCATGTGGGGCAGGATGCCATCCTGCGCGCGGGTTGTCAACCCGCGCAGTTTTGCGCCGATTGCCAATCGGCGCGCAGGTTGGCAATCTGCCCCACGCGCTAAGTCCTGACCACGCAGTGGCATGGAACCTATTTTCGCCCTCGAAATATTTTTTGTTGCCAATCCGGAAACTGTCTGATATTCTGGTTGAGGTCGTCTTTCGCAGGTTAGCAGAGAAAAAAAGTGGAATGGCGCTTGCCATTCAGCTTGCGACTTTGCTAGGCTGGTGAAAGCAGAATTTTCTACGGCAGGCAGCCAGAAGCAGTAAAGCCTCAACTCCTGTCAGGCAGTTCTTTAAGTTCCCAAGAATTCTGGTTCAAGCGGAATTTGCGATTGTGAGTCCCGCTTGCGCCAAAACGGCTTTCGAGGCCGGGTAGCCGGTTCGGTCTTCCTTGTTTGAAAAAGCGGGGATCGTTGAGTCGGTTGCGCAGATCTTTGACAATCTGGTTGGATGCAGAAGTAATGTTCGTCAGAACTTTTGAGTTAAACCGGGGCGATGGCTTGGCCGCTTTTTAGGGTCAGGCTGATAGTCTCAACAAGATCAAACGAGAGTTTGATCCCGGCTCAGAATCAACGCTGGCGGCGCGCTTAACACATGCAAGTCGCACGAGAAAGTGGAGCAATCCATGAGTACAGTGGCGTACGGGTGAGTAACACGTGGATCATCTACCTCTTGATGGGGAATAACCCTGGGAAACCGGGGCTAATACCGCATAAGCCTGTAAAGGGAAAGCAGCAATGCGTCGAGAGAGGAGTCCGCGGCCGATTAGCTAGTTGGTAGGGTAAAGGCCTACCAAGGCAATGATCGGTAGCCGGCCTGAGAGGGCACACGGCCACACTGGCACTGAAACACGGGCCAGACTCCTACGGGAGGCAGCAGTGGGGAATCTTGCACAATGGAGGAAACTCTGATGCAGCGACGCCGCGTGAGCGATGAAGCCCTTCGGGGTGTAAAGCTCTTTCGGCAGGAACGATTATGACGGTACCTGCAGAAGAAGCTGCGGCTAACTACGTGCCAGCAGCCGCGGTAATACGTAGGCAGCAAGCGTTGTTCGGAATTACTGGGCGTAAAGAGTGTGTAGGCGGTTCTCTAAGTTCCGTGTGAAATCTCCCGGCTCAACTGGGAGGGTGCGCGGGAAACTGGAGGGCTCGAGTATGGGAGAGGAAAGCGGAATTCCTGGTGTAGCGGTGAAATGCGTAGATATCAGGAGGAACACCTGCGGTGTAGACAGCTTTCTGGACCATCACTGACGCTGAGACACGAAAGCGTGGGTAGCAAACAGGATTAGATACCCTGGTAGTCCACGCCCTAAACGATGCATACTTGGTGTGAGCCGTTCATTCGGTTCGTGCCGGAGCTAACGCGTTAAGTATGCCGCCTGGGGAGTACGGTCGCAAGGCTGAAACTCAAAGGAATTGACGGGGGCCCGCACAAGCGGTGGAGCATGTGGTTTAATTCGACGCAACGCGAAGAACCTTACCTGGGCTCGAACGGCTTCGGACAAACTGTGGAAACACGGTCTTCCCGCAAGGGACTGGAGTCGAGGTGCTGCATGGCTGTCGTCAGCTCGTGTCGTGAGATGTTGGGTTAAGTCCCGCAACGAGCGCAACCCTTGTCCTGTGTTGGCATGCCGTAAGGCGCAACTCTCAGGAGACCGCCAGCGATAAGCTGGAGGAAGGTGGGGATGACGTCAAGTCATCATGGCCTTTATGTCCAGGGCCACACACGTGCTACAATGGGCGGTACAAAGCGCTGCCAACCCGCGAGGGGGAGCTAATCGCCAAAAACCGTCCTCAGTTCGGATTGCAGGCTGCAACTCGCCTGCATGAAGCTGGAATCGCTAGTAATGCTATATCAGAACGATAGCGTGAATACGTTCCCGGGCCTTGTACACACCGCCCGTCACATCACGAAAGTGGGTTGTACTAGAAGTTCGCACGCTAACCCGCAAGGGAGGCAGCGGCCCAAGGTATGACTCATGATTGGGGTGAAGTCGTAACAAGGTAGCCGTAGGAGAACCTGCGGCTGGATCACCTCCTTTCTAAGAGAGAAAGTGGCTGGAGTTACCGAAAAAATGGTTAATTGGTTTCTGGTTTTCTGGTTTCTGGTTAATCATAGTAAGTAACAGCCTTTCCAGTCCAATACGTCTCGGATCTCCACTTGAGAGTTCTCGGATATTATTTTGCCGGTTCGGCCTGGCGCCGTCCGGCAGCATCCAATCGGCCTCGATAAGAAAAATCGTGGCTGGTAGCTGGTGCTGGTAGCTGGTTCGAGCGTTCGGACCAACCACGAGCAACTAGCCACCAGCTACAGAAAAAGGGGCTGTAGCTCAGCTGGGAGAGCGCCTGATTTGCATTCAGGAGGTCGCCGGTTCGATCCCGACCAGCTCCACCAAGTTGAAGCCGCTCTGCCTTCAGAAGGCAACGCGGCAGAGCTTGGGCCTGTAGCTCAGGTGGCTAGAGCGCGTCCCTGATAAGGACGAGGTCGGTAGTTCAAGTCTACCCAGGCCCACCATCGCCGTCTTCGACGGCGGTTATTCGGTTATTCAGTTCATCGGTTCAAGAAAAGGGACCGCTGAACTGAGCAACCGGCTAACGGCTTGCTTGATCTTTGACAATTGAATATTGATGGGCAACTACAAGTAAGTTGCAATTACACACCGTGCAGCCAATATACGGTGTGGAGCGCTAGTAGTAGTAAATTTCTTGGTTGCGTTGGTGTGAAGTTGCACCAGGGCGATGCAAGGAAGTGTCTAGAGTAAATTTTATGGTCAAGCTACTAAGAGCATGCGTGTGGATGCCTTGGCGCAAGTAGGCGATGAAGGACGTGGCCAGCTGCGATAAGCCTCGGGGAGATGCAAGCAATCTGTGATCCGGGGATGTCCGAATGGGGAAACCCAACTGTTGCGAACAACAGTTATCGTACTCTGAATACATAGGGGTGCGAAGCGAACCCGGGGAAGTGAACCATCTTAGTACCCGGAGGAAGAGAAAACAACCGTGATTCCGATAGTAGTGGCGAGCGAAATCGGAACAGCCTAAACCAGGTGATTCGAAAGGAGAATCTGGGGTTGCAGGACCACAAATCATTTCTTGAGGCTTCCAATCTTGGGGGCCTCGCGGCCTCCCAGAGGGAGGCTTCAAGAAATGGTGTAAAGAGGTATAGGAAGGGGTTAATAGAACGGTCTGGAAAGGCCGGCCATAGAGGGTGACAGCCCCGTATATGAAAATGCCATCCTAGCTTCGAGTGGCTCCTAAGTACCGCGGGACACGTGGAACCCTGCGGGAATCTACCGGGACCATCCGGTAAGGCTAAATACTCACTTGCGACCGATAGTGAACTAGTACCGTGAGGGAAAGGTGAAAAGAACCCCTGCTAGGGGAGTGAAATAGTACCTGAAACCGCATGCTTACAAGCAGTTGGAGGGCTATGCCGGAAATCGCAAGAGGACCGGAATGCCTGACATCGTGCCTATTGAATAATGAGCTGGCTAGTTAATCTCAGTGGCAAGGTTAAGCGAAAGCGAGCCGCAGCGAAAGCGAGTCTGAATAGGGCGTTCAGTCGCTGGGATTAGACGCGAAGCGGGATGATCTACCCTTGGCCAGGATGAAATCCGTGTAACAGCGGATGGAGGTCCGAACCAGTGTTGGTTGAAAACAGCTTGGATGAGCTGAGGGTAGGGGTGAAAGGCTAATCAAATTCCGTGATAGCTCGTTCTCTCCGAAATAGCTTTAGGGCTAGCCTCGCGGGGTCCGTACCGGTGGTAGAGATCTGGATGAACTAGGGGCCTTCCCAGGTTACCGAATTCAACCAAACTTCGAATGCCGGTAATGAGTACCGCGGGAGTCAGACTGTGGGGGCTAAGCTTCATAGTCAAAAGGGGAAGAGCCCAGACCATCAACTAAGGTCCCTAAATTCATGCTAAGTGGGAAAGGAAGTCGAGTGCCTCAGACAGCCAGGAGGTTGGCTTAGAAGCAGCCATCCTTTAAAGAAAGCGTAATAGCTCACTGGTCGAGGAACTCGGTGCCGACAATCCAACGGGGCTCAAGCATGATACCGAAGTTATGGATCCGATGCGCAAGCATCTGGGTGGTAGGAGAGCGTTCTTAAGGATGTGAAGGCGTACCGTGAGGAGCGCTGGATCGTTAGGAAGTGACTCTGCCAGCATAAGTAGCGATAAACCAGGTGAGAACCCTGGTCGCCGCAAGTCTAAGGTTTCCTGAGAAAGGTTAATCCGCTCAGGGTTAGTCGGGGCCTAAGGCGAGGCCGAAAGGCGTAGCTGATGGACACACGGTTAACATTCCGTGACTGCCTTTGTTCGATCAAGACCGAAGGGGGGACGCAGCGCGTAAGTCCGGGTGCGCAATGGTTTCAATCCCGGGTGAAGCGAGATCCGAATAGGTAAATCCGTCGGGTCGTCTGCCAGGAAAATCCTCTAAGGAGAATCGAGGCACCCGTACCACAAACAGACACATGTGGACGAGAAGAGTATTCTCAGGCGCTCGGGTGATGGGTTGTTCAGGAACTAGGCAATATAGCTCCGTAACTTCGGGATAAGGAGTGCCTCTCGCAAGAGGGGCCGCAGTGAATAGCTTCAGGCGACTGTTTAACAAAAACACAGGTCTCTGCTAAGTCAATAAAACGACGTATAGGGGCTGACGCGTGCCCGGTGCTGGAAGGTTAAAGGGAGAGGTTAGCCGCAAGGCGAAGCTTTGAACTGAAGCCCCAGTGAACGGCGGCCGTAACTATAACGGTCCTAAGGTAGCGAAATTCCTTGTCGGGTAAGTTCCGACCTGCACGAATCGCGTAACGATCTGAAGACTGTCTTAACAACTCGCCCGGCGAACTTGTGGTTCCGGTGAAGACGCCGGATGCCCGCATCAAGACGGAAAGACCCCGTGCACCTTTACTATACCCTATCAATGAATTATGGGATGCTCTGCGCAGAATAGGTGGGAGGCTTTGAACTCAGGCTCTTGGGCTTGAGGGAGCCACCGGTGAGATACCACCCTGAGTATTCTGTGATTCTAACTTACTCCCGTTATCCGGGAGAAGGACATTGGTAGGCGGGTAGTTTGACTGGGGCGGTCGCCTCCTAAATTGTAACGGAGGCGCTCGAAGCTTGGTTCACGCTGTTTGGAAATCAGCGGTTGAGTGCAAAGGCATATACCAGGTTGACTGCGAGACCAACAAGTCAAGCAGGTGGGAAACCAGGACTTAGTGATCCGGTGGTTCTGTATGGAAGGGCCATCGCTCAACGGATAAAAGGTACGCCGGGGATAACAGGCTGATCGGAGTCAAGAGTTCACATCGACGCTCCGGTTTGGCACCTCGATGTCGGTTCATCGCATCCTGGGGGTGTAGAAGCTCCCAAGGGTTAGGCTGTTCGCCTATTAAAGCGGTACGTGAACTGGGTTCAGAACGTCGCGAGACAGTTCGGTCCCTATCTGATGTGGGCGCAGGAGATTTGAGAGGGCTTGTCCTTAGTACGAGAGGACCGGGATGAACCAACCTCTTGTGATCCAGTTGTCACGCCAGTGGCATAGCTGGGTAGCGAAGTTGGGTCAGGATAAGCGCTGAATGCATATAAGCGCGAAACCTTCCTCGAGATGAGATCTCCCAAGGGGTAACTCCCTAATAAGGGCCGTGGAAGACTACCACGTCGATAGGATGGATGTGTAAGCGTAGTAATACGTTGAGCTGACCATTACTAATAGCCCGTTCGGCTTGACCATATAATTTACTGTAGACACAATACAGCGTTCTGTTGCCCATCAATATTCAGAAAACTGTTCCTCGGTTCATCGGTTCTTCAGTTCGCGAAACCGAAGAAGCGATGAACTGAAGAACCGAAGAACAGTTTTTACGACTTTTGGGTGATTCTAGCGTGGGGGTCCCACCCGTTCCCATCCCGAACACGGAAGTTAAGCCCTACAGCCCCGATGGTACTGCACGCGCGAGTGTGTGGGAGAGTAGGAAGTCGCCCGGATTAAAATAAGCGCACAGCTATTGCGTTGTGTGCGATCAAAAGAGAAAGCCCCGGCCCGCAAGGTTCCCGGGGCTTTTTGCATGCCTTCCGCGCTTTCTTGGCTTTAGCTCTAAAGCTATACAATAGGCTGTGAAGGAGGCAAAGCTTATAAGCTATGTAGTTTGGCCCTGAGCTTCACAACTCCTTGGCAACGAAACAAGAGCGACTTCGCGAAATCATGAGTCGGCTTCGTGCCGCCTCGCCATTCAAGGATGGCCAGCATGCGCGTTCCGAACTCGCGCGGATCATGCGAGAGGTCGAAGACGAGCTCAGCGGGATCCCTGAGGATCCAAATGCCGCCAACGCCACGACGACGGATGGTCGAATGTATCCGCCGGACGACATCTTCGAGAAAGCGTCTGGGTCGCCGCTAGTCCGATTGTTTCGCCAGAAGAGACATAAGACTTGGATAGGCGAGAAGGTGCGCTGAAAATCGTGAGTTGGGAGGGCACGGTTGAGATCGATTTGCCGGGCGCTGACCTTCAGACCGTCGATTCCCTAATGGAGATTACACATGAGCTCGATTAATGCATTGGAGCGATACGTTAAGGCTCAATACCCTGCCGCAACGGTAGAGCTTGCGCCGCCCGTCCATCGCGACGGAATTTGGTCCCTGGAAGTCGACATGTCGGACAAGCACTTCACAGTTGAGTGGAATGCTTCCTTAGGGTTTGGATTCTCCAGCGCTAGTGACGAGAATTTCGGCGAAGGAGTGGACGAGGCGCACCGAACACTCGATGATGCGAAAAGACGTGTGGACCAGTTGCTCACCAGCGATGAACAAACCACGCCACCCCTTCCGGTGCTCCTCTCTCGGCTCAGGGAACGTTTTGGAGTGACTCAGCAGGAACTCGCGTCCAGACTTGGCGTGCGGCAGGCGACGGTCTCCGGGATCGAGCGCCGCTACGACATTCAGCTAAGCACGCTGGATCGGGTCGTTGAGGCACTCGGCGGAAAGCTGGAGATCATCGCTGTCTTCCCAGGCGTCCGCTACCGTGTTGATAGCCGTTCATCCACAAAGGACTGCGAGGAAGTAGCCACACCACATGAGTGCTCGGGGGGCGGGACGGCGGGCGTGGACTGCGCGCCTATCGAAGCCAGCGTTCGAAAAGACCCGAAGGGGGCCGGGAGTATCCGTTTTGCGAGCCTGGAGCGGCATCATCAGATCGAGCCAAGCGCTCGTATCGCACGAATCGTTCGAGAGCAAGGGTTTTTTGCGGAGTGCGCGTAAGATGACGACACTCACTTTCTATTCCTACAAGGGTGGTACGGGACGCTCACTTGCGTTGGCAAATGCCGCTCGTTACCTGGCTAGACTCGAATTCAGCGTAGTTGCGATGGACCTCGACCTCGAAGCGCCTGGACTCCACTACAAATTTCTGACCGGCGTAGATGACACTCCGCTTAGGGCTCAGTGCGGTATCGTCGATTACATTCACGAGTTCTTGGTCCGCGGGCGACGGCCAACATCCATCAAGGACTTCACTGTGGAAGTCGACGTGCCAGGACAACAGAACCTCATTCGCCTGATCCCAGCCGGTAGGGTTCCTTCAAAAAAATACTGGGGCACACTCTCGGAGATCAACTGGCACGATCTGTTCTATTCAAAGACCGGCGCCGGCGTGCAGATGTTCCTTGATTTGAAAAGCCGGATTTCTGACGAACTGGAACCTGACTTCTTGCTCATCGATTCCCGGACTGGCATCACAGAGATGGGCGGAGTTGCAACGACTCTACTTGCCGACAAAGTCCTGTGCCTTCTGCTGCCCACTCTCGAGAATCTCGAAGGTGCCCGTGCAGTCCTTCGCAGTTTGCGAAGGTCCCGTCGCGATATTGGGGGCGGCGAATTGGACGTGCTACTAGCCTTGAGCCGGCTTCCCGAGATGAAGGACGATGCCGAGCGGGCGGTAATCAAGCATATTTTGGACCAACTAAACGAGACGGCTGAAGACCCGGCGGATACACTAAACTGCTCGGAGATGCTTATTCTGCACTCCGAAGCGCGACTCCAACTCCGCGAGGCTTTGCGCGTCGGCGGAAGTATCAGTGCCGACGAGTCGGTGCTTCTTCGGGATTACTTGCGGCTCTTTTCGAGGGTCGTTCCGCGGGAGCTAGTGGAGCCGAAGATCGGTCGGCTCGTGGAGCAAGCGAAGGCAAGGATTTGGGATGATCCGGACGCCGCAACGAAGGAGATTGAGGAGTTGGCAGAATCGTTTGGGCGACCGGAGGTTTACCGCGAGCTCTTGCGTTTTTATATCGTGCGGAACGTCTCGGGTGGCAGACTTCTGAAGTACGCCGAGCGGCTCTGGGATCTAGCGAGGGATCCATCCGACGCAATCCTCTGGGAAGTCGTGAACGACAATTTCGAGCCGGGAGAGCCGTGGGAACGAGAAGAAGGGCAATGGCGACCCGATCTCGGATTTATCGAGGAGGTCTGGCGGCATGCCGGCAGAGGAGATCCCCAATTTGCACCCAAGCTCGCGCTGGCTTGGAACTATGAAGACCAACCTTCGAGGGCAGCAGATGTTGTTCTCGATACAATGAAGACTTCCGAACCGACGTCTGCTTTGGTCGCACAAGGCATCAGGTGGCTGGACGCCGCTGACAGAAAGGGCGAAGCGGACGAGTTAATTCGGCAGTTTAAAAGGTCTTTCGGGAGCGAGATGGATTTTGTTGACTCCTGGGTGGAACACGCGCTTCACAACAGAGCGGCGCTCTCTGAATTGGTCGCAGCGTCCGAGACGATGGAGATTTTAAAGCGGAGGAGCCCAGTTTCGGCGGCTCGAGTGCTGCTTAGCTCGGGACTTAGCGCGGATGCGGGTAAGCTGGCAGACGCCGCCATGCGCCAAGCCATAAGCGAACCCACTAAGGACGGCTTAATTGCGGTAGGTGAGCTATTTGAGGTCCTAGGTCGCGCCAAGGAGTTCGAACAGGCTTTGAAACAGCGAGGAATTTCAACCGAGGTGCTGGATCAAGTTCGGCGTCGGGCAAAAATGCGTCGACGACATTTAGGGGCGGATCTAGGTTGACTGCGAGACCAACAAGTCAAGCAGGTGGGAAACCAGGACTTAGTGATCCGGTGGTTCTGTATGGAAGGGCCATCGCTCAACGGATAAAAGGTACGCCGGGGATAACAGGCTGATCGGAGTCAAGAGTTCACATCGACGCTCCGGTTTGGCACCTCGATGTCGGTTCATCGCATCCTGGGGGTGTAGAAGCTCCCAAGGGTTAGGCTGTTCGCCTATTAAAGCGGTACGTGAATTGGGTTCAGAACGTCGCGAGACAGTTCGGTCCCTATCTGATGTGGGCGCAGGAGATTTGAGAGGGCTTGTCCTTAGTACGAGAGGACCGGGATGAACCAACCTCTTGTGATCCAGTTGTCACGCCAGTGGCATAGCTGGGTAGCGAAGTTGGGTCAGGATAAGCGCTGAATGCATATAAGCGCGAAACCTTCCTCGAGATGAGATCTCCCAAGGGGTAACTCCCTAATAAGGGCCGTGGAAGACTACCACGTCGATAGGATGGATGTGTAAGCGTAGTAATACGTTGAGCTGACCATTACTAATAGCCCGTTCGGCTTGACCATATAATTTACTGTAGACATAAATACAGCGCGATGCTTGTAAGTTCGCCCATCAATATTCCAGAATTCGTTTCTCGGTTCTCTGGTTTCTGCTTTCTGGTTCGCGGCAAACGTCGCGAACTAGAAACCGAGGAACCGAAGAACTAGGAATAACGATTTTTGGGTGATTCTAGCGTGGGGGTCCCACCCGTTCCCATCCCGAACACGGAAGTTAAGCCCTACAGCCCCGATGGTACTGCACGCGCGAGTGTGTGGGAGAGTAGGAAGTCGCCCGGATTAAAAAACAAAAGCCCCGGCCCGCAAGGTCCCCGGGGCTTTTTGCTTTTGGCTGCACTTTCAACCGCGCTAAGCTGAGAGCGGTGACCTCATGAAAGCACTCTCCTTCTGGAAAGCCGTCACCATGGATAAGGCGGATCTGCTGGACCAGGTTTTTGCCCTGCTGCGCGAGAGTGGAATACGCTTTTGCGTCATCGGAGGCCAGGCCGTCAATGCCTACGTTGAGCCTCTCGTCAGTCTGGACCTTGACCTTGCCGTCGCCGTCACCCAGATAGATCAGGTTAGAAAACTAGCCAAGGATCGCTTTCGCGCCGAAGAATTTCCGACCAGCCTGAATATCTCAGCGCCAGGCTCCAACCTGCGCGTTCAGATCCAGACCGATCCGCGTTACGGCGATTTTGTGGAACGCGCATCGATGCGCGATGTCTTGGGATAGAATCTGCCGGTCGCCGTGATCGACGATGTTCTTCAGGGTAAGATCTGGGCTGCCTCCGATCCGACACGGCGCGCCACGGAGCGTCGAAAAGACCTGCTCGATATTGAACGAATCGTCGAAGGATATCCCGCGCTGCGCGATCTCGTTCCGCAAGAACTTCTTCGTCAACTCTCGTAGCGGCCAATCCAATCTGCCACATATGGTACCCTATATGTATGGTGAAGACGACAGTCTATCTCGACTCCGACGTTGTCCTCGCGTTGCGCCAAATGGCCGACACGCAGGGCCGCAGCCAGGCCGAGCTTATCCGGGAAGCCATCCAAACGCATGTGAAAAAGGCGAAGCGGCCGAAGTTGCCGGGAATCGGAGAATTTGACAGCGGTCATACCGGCACCTCCGAGCGCGCGGATCAGATCCTCACTCGCGCGGCCAAACGTGGCGGATGGCGTTGATCGCGGACTCAGGCGCGATCTATGCGCTCTATGACTCCCGCGACAAACATCATTCGGCCGTGGCGGACCTGATTGGCGAGGAAGCCGAGACTATCATTCTCCCCATGGCCATTCTCGCCGAGATCGATTATTTGCTTCGTGCTCGTTTGGGGAACCGCGCGGTGCTGCGATTTCTCGAAGGCGTTCGAGTCGGCGGTTATATGCTGGAGCCTTTGACACCCGCGGACGTGAATCGTTGCATCTCGCTGGTTCAGACTTACGCGAACCTCAACCTGGGACTCGCCGATGCTTCTGTAATCGCAACCGCTGAGCGCTTGGGTTCTGGACGTATCCTCACGGTGGATGAGCGCCACTTCCGCGCGATCCGGTCAGCAAAAGGCTCGCCCTTCAAGCTTCTGCCCGCCGACGCTTAGCACATTGAATTATGACCAACAAACAAATCATCCAGGAAATCTTCTCCGAAATGGCCCGCGGCGAATCCAAGCTGTTCGTCGAACGCATGGCCGACGACTTTCGCTGGATCGTGGCCGGAACCAGCCAGTGGTCCACAACATTTGACGGAAAGAACGCCGTCCTCACCGATCTGTTCGGACTCCTGGCTTCTAAAATCGTCATGCCGATCATCACCACGGCACAACGCTTCATCGCCGATGGCGACTACGTTGTGGTGGAAGCCCGCGGCGCCAGCACTACCAAAACAGGAAAACCGTACAACAACAACTATTGTTTCGTGTTCCGCCTGGCTGACGGCGAATTGAAGGAAGTCACCGAATATATGGACACCGCACTGGCCACCGCGACGTTTGGAGATCCAGACTAGGTCCCCTAGCTTACGCGCGGGGCTACTTTCGCCCCACCACCACCACTTCACCGCAATACCGTCCCAAGCGCGGCGCCGCTGCTAGGATCACGCTGTCCACTTTTTCCAAAGCACCCACGGCTCCGCGAACCGCCGCGCTCTCGAACCTTCCCCGGAATAGTCGCTTGGTCATTCCCAGCAAATTCATTGGCATCACATCTACCTGCGCCATCCGCTCGCGCAGCATCCGGACATGATCGTCGTTGAAGACGATCTCCTCGCCTTGCTCCTCCGCCTGGCCGCGCAGCTTCCAGCCAATCCTCCGAAACATATTCAGAAGCCGGTTGTTGCCGTAGGTCTCCGCCAGCACCAGGCGCCCTCCGCGACGGAGCACGCGCAGCAATTCATCCAGCGCGCCCGGATATTTCAGCGTGTGATGCACCGCCGCGCTGCCGTAAATCAAATCAAATTCTTCGTCGTGAAAACAACTCAAATCGCTGGCATCCCGCGCCACGCCTCGCACTCGATCGGCCACGCCGCTGGCCTCCGCGCGCCGGCCAGTAACCTCGATCGCCACCGGCGACAAATCCAGAAATGTCACTTTTGCGCCTTCTCCCGCCAGCATCAGGCCCCAGTCCCCAGTTCCGCAGCCATAATCCAGCGCCGCGTGCCCAGCCACATCCTCCGCCAACAACGTCCGCATAATGGCCAGATACAAACGCCGCCGCTCGTAGATTGGTTGCGCGGGATTGGCGAGGTCAGCTTCCAGCGTCCGCCGGTTACAAACGAGATCGCTCTCTGGCAGATTCAGAAACTGCGCGTAGGACGCATCGTAAAACTGCTGCTCGAGATCAGCGCTAATTGCCACTAAAAACCAATCAACCGCTCCATCTCCGCCGCCAGATTTTCCACCTGCGGCAGGGTCGCGTTCTCTAGCTGCGGATTGTATCCCACCCAAGTGTCGAGCGCCCCTACGCGTCCCACCGGCGCATCCAGATGCTCGAACAATTCATTCGCGATGCGCGCGGCAAGTTCAGCGCCATAGCCCCAGGACAGGCAATCCTCATGCGCCACCATCACCCGGCTGGTCTTCTCCACCGATGTTCGAATCGCTTCCCAATCGTAAGGCGAAAGCGACCGCAGGTCCATCACCTCCACCGTGCTTGCCGGATTCCGCTGCTCCACCTGTAGCGCAGCCTGCAGCGATTTCTGCACCAGCGCGCCATACGTGATCACCGTCAGGCTCTGCCCGGTCTTCACCACTTTCGCCTTTCCAAAAGGAATGGTGTAATCCGGCCCCGGATGCGCCGACCGATTGTACGGCTCGCGGTATAGTTTTTTGTGTTCCAGAAACAGCACCGGATCGTCGGCGCGAATGGCCGTTCGCATCAGCCCGCACGCATCCAGCGCGTTCGAAGGCATCACCACGCGCAACCCGGGGATGTGCGTAAAAATTACTTCGCCGCACTGGCTGTGATAAATGGCCCCGCCCTGCAAATATCCACCAATGGGAACGCGAATTACCATCGGCGCGCTGAATCCATTGTTGGAGCGCCAGCGCAGAGTCGCCAGCTCATCGCGCAATTGCATCATGGCCGGCCAGATGTAGTCGAAAAACTGAATCTCCGGAACCGGCTTCAGCCCGCGCGTCGCCAGCCCGATAGCACGACCTATGATTGCTGCCTCCGCTAGTGGGCTATTGAAGCAGCGCTCAGCCCCGAACTTGATCTGCAATCCGGCGGTGGTTTTGAACACGCCGCCCTTGCCCTTCACTTCCGCCAGATTGGCCTCTCTACTGCAATCGGCAACATCTTCTCCAAAAACAATGACGCGCGGATCGCGCCGCATTTCCTCATGCAGCGTGCGATTGATTTCGTCCACCATGGTGCGCGGATCACCGGAAAAGTCCGGTTCCGTTTCGAACTCGGCGGAAGTCGGATCTATCTTGTCGGAATACAGGAACCGCATAGCCGAATCCCGAGCCGGCGGTTCTGCGCGCAACACGTCATCGGTTGCGAGCTGGATCTCCTGATCCACTTCATGGATAATTAACTGCAGCGACTGCCGGTCCAGAACACCCTCGGAAATCAGCCACTCGGGAAATTTGATGATCGGATCGCGGGCCTCTTCCGTTGCGCGCTCGGCTTTGGTTTTATAGAGACGTTCATCATCGGAGAGTGAATGCGAATACGGCCGCGTCACCGTGGCATGCACCAGCGCCGGCCCCTTGCGGGCGCGCGCATGCGCCACCGCTTCGGCCATCGCCTGATACGACGCCATAAAATCCGTGCCGTCCACTTCCACGCGTTTCAGATTCGGGAAGCCCGAAACTAATTTTGCTATATTCCCGCCCGCCGTCTGCCGCTCCACCGGTACCGAAATGGCGTAGCCATTGTCCTGGATCAAATACACCAGCGGCAGGCTTTCCAGGCACGCCGCGTTCAGCGATTCCCAGAATTCGCCCTCGCTGGTGGCGCCCTCGCCGCTCGATACCAACGTCACTTCGTCCGACGCCGGATCAAGATATCGGTAGGCCTGCGCGCAGCCCGCCGCCTGTACAAATTGCGTGCCGGTGGGCGACGATCCGGAGACGATGTGCAGCTCGGGCGAGCTCCAGTGTGAGGGCATCTGCCGCCCGCCGGAATTCGGATCGGCCCCTGCTCCTACAGACCCCAGCAGCGTCTGCTCGGCCGTGACGCCCAGCATCAAACTCAACGCGCGGTCGCGATAGTAAAGGTAAAACCAATCATGCCGCGGCCGCAAAACCAGCCCCGCCGCGGCTTGCACGGCCTCATGTCCGGCGCCGCTGATCTGAAAATAGATGCGATTCTGCCGTTTCAGCAGAATCTCCCGGTCGTCTAGGCGCCGCGCCATGTACATCGCGCGATAGGCTCTGATGAGATCCTCCCGCGCTGGCGCAACATCCACCGAAGCTTGTAAGCTGGTTGGCGTTGCCATCGGTTGTAGCGTGTTTCTCTCCCCGTACACAGTTTATCAACCAGTCCCTGTACCCACCACCCACCACCCACCTGCCCAAGCCCCCAGTCCCCAGCCCCCCGCCCCATTCTTCCGCCATAATAGTTGTATATGAAATTCCTAGTACCCCTGCTGATCGCCGCGTCCGCGTCTCTATTCGCCACCGACATGAAAGTGGTGGAAGAGATCGTGGCCAAATGCAACGGTGATATCGTCACCCGCAGCGATCTCGATAAAGCCCAAGCAGAGCTCATCGAAATGCTACGTCACCAGGGCCTGGCCGGAACTGCTCTCGACGAGAAAGTGACCGAAGAATCGAAACACCTGCTGCAGGATCGCATCGACAATTTACTGCTGGTGCAAAAGGCCAAGGATCTCGATATCAAAGTGGACACTGACCTGGCCAAACGGATTGCGGACGTTCAGAAACAATCCGGAATTGCCGATCCGGATAAATTCCACGATTGGGTGAAGGAGCAGACCGGCGGAGTGCCGTTCGAGGATTTCAAGAACGACATGAAGAACCAGATGCTGCGCGAGCGCGTTATTCGCCAGGAAGTGGGGGAGCACATCGTTATCAAGCATGAGGACCTGGAAAAATATTACAACGAGCACAAAGCCGATTTCGTCCGCGAGGAAAACATTCGTCTGCGCGAAATCCTGATATCCACCGAAGGCAAGGACGAGGCCGGCATTGCCGCCGCCAAAAAGAAGGCCGAAGATCTGGTCGCGCGCGCGCGTAAAGGAGAACGGTTCCCTGAACTTGCCCGCGACAACTCCGACTCCATTACCGCCAAAAGTATGGGCCTCCTGGACCCTTATAAGAAAGGCGTTCTGGACCCTACGCTCGAGACCCAGGTCTGGGACAAACCGAAGGGCTACGTGACAGATCCCATCCCCATCAAAGCTGGCTTCGAAATCCTTCGAGTTGAAGACCATCAGAAAGCCGGCCAGGCGGAGCTTGCTGATGTAGAGGGCGAGGTACAAGATAAACTCTACGCGCCGCGCATGCAGCCCCTGGTGCGTGATTACTTAACCAAACTGCGCAAAGAGGCCTTCATCGAAATCAAGCCCGAGTATGTGGATTCGGGCGCCGCCGCGGGCAAAGATACTTCGTGGGTTGATCCGGCGCAGCTCAAGCCGGAAACAACCACCAAGGCCCAGGTTGCTTTGCATGCCAGGAAAAAACGGCTGCTGTGGATGGTTCCTGTTCCCCACACCACTACGGGTTCCACCAGCACGTCGCAATAATCCAGTTCATGAAATCGCCCTTCGTCAGCGATTTGAAGCCGAACCAGGTGATCACCACCACTTTCCTGGTGCATGGGAAAGACGTCCGGCAAAAGAAATCGGGAGAACCCTACCTTTCGCTGCTGTTGGGCGATCGCACCGGAGACGTCGACGCCAAAATGTGGGACAACGTCGCCGAAGTGATGGAGACTTTCGAGCGTGACGACTTCGTCAAAGTAAAAGGGCTGCTGCAAGTTTTCCAGAACCGCCTGCAGCTCACCATTCATAAGATGTCGCGGGTGCTGGACGGCGACGTGGATTTCGGGGATTATTTTCCAGCCTCCGAACGCGATCCCGCGGAAATGTTCGCCGACCTGCGCGGCATCATCGCCGGCATCGGCAACCCGCATCTCCGCGCCTTGCTCGAAACCTTCATGGACGATGAACCGCTGGCGCGCATGTATCGCCTGGCGCCCGCGGCCAAGCAGGTGCATCATGCGTTTCTCGGCGGCCTGATTGAGCACGTGCTCTCGCTGTGCCAGCTGGCCCGCGTGACCGCCCAGCACTATAAGTACGTCGATGTTGATCTGCTGCTCACCGGCGTTATCCTGCACGACGTCGGCAAGGTGGCCGAACTCACTTACGATCGCAGCTTTGGATACAGCTCGGAGGGGCAACTGGTGGGCCACATCGCTATCGGTTTGCGCTTCCTGCATGAGAAGCTGCAGCGGCTGCCCGATTTTCCACCCAAGCTGCGCATCCTGGTGGAGCATATGATCCTCAGCCATCACGGCGAACTGGAATTCGGTTCTCCCAAATTGCCGCAGTTCCCCGAAGCCTTGCTGCTGCATCATCTCGACAATCTGGATTCGAAGATGGAGTGCATGCGCGCGCTGGTGGCCAAGGATCGTCTGGTGGAAGGTTGCTGGACCGGCTACAACGCGTCGCTGGAGCGATCGGTACTGAAAAAAGTGAAGTATCTGGAGGATCCGCCGCCGGCTTCCACGAAACCTGCCCCCGCGCCGAAGCCGGAGCCCGTGGCCGAATCTGCGACGCCGCCCGCCCCACAAACTCACGTCCCACCCCCGCCGGCGCCCGGCTCCCTCTTTGCGGAAAAATTGGAACAGGCTTGGCGTAAAGGTTCCTGAGATGCCCCGCAACGGCGCGCGCGAAATTCCGCCACCGCTCGAGCTGGAATGCCTCAAAGTTCTGTGGACTCTCGGGGAAGGCAACGTCAAGGACGTTCGCCAGGCCCTCACCGGAACCCGCCGGTTGGCCTACACCACCGTGATGACCGTGCTCGACCGGCTGGCCCGCAAAGGCGGCGTGTCGCGCCGCAAAGTAGGCCGCTCCTTCGTCTATGCGCCGGTGCTAAGCCGCGGCGTCCTGCGGCGTCTGGCCGTTCAGGATCTGGTGGACCGCTTCTTTGAAGGATCCGAGCAAGCGCTCATGGATCTTCTTAGAGATGGCGAAGCCACTGAGCCGAAGTCCGGCCCCGCCGTCGAAAATCTCGACCCGACATTGTTATAGCAGGCCTCTGGCTTTTAGCTCTTCACCCAGCTGCGCGGCCGAGTGAAACTGGACAGCGTCCATCCCATGCTTCCGCGCAGCTTCCACATTAATCGCCAGATCGTCCGTGAAAAAACATTCCTCAGCGGCGCATCCCGCGTGAGCCACCGCTGCCCGGAAAATTTCTTCAGACGGCTTCAGAGCGCCAACTTCGTAGGAAAGCACGCAATGGTCGAAATGGCCGAGCAGTGGATAATTGTCCCGGATCATGTGAAAGTGGATCGGATTCGTGTTCGAAAGAATCATCAGCCGGTACCGTCGCCTCAAGTCGGCTAGAAGCGATTCCTGAATCAGCGGCTCCGGCAGGAAAACGCTGGTCCACAGATCGCAGAATTCGTCATAGTCGATGCTGAGTTCCAGCGCCGCCGAAAAGTCTTTGACGAATTGCTCCGGGCCGATCGCTCCGCTCTCAAAGCGCGACACCAGATCCGTCCCCCGCATTCTTTGAGGAATTTCAGTGACCGGATAATTGCACAGCGGTTGCAGTCTGCTATAAGCACGCTTGAAATCGAAAGGGATGATAACGTTGCCGAGGTCAAAGAAAATAGTCTTGATCACTACCTTTTGATTCTACGACCGTGGGGCAGGCGCTTTCGCCTGCCAACCGATCGGTCACGATTTTATACGTGCTACGCCCGTAGCACGCGAAGGTAATGCCGGCGCGAGTATTCGATCAGCCGCCGGTCCTTGGTCAGCAGGGTAGCGCCGATAACCCGAGCTGTCGCCGCAAGGATGCGGTCGGCCGGATCGCCGTCGAAGCCGCCAGGAAGGTGGCTGCTTTCGATCGCGATCTCGGGCGTCAACTGCGCCAGCGAAATTCCAGGCTGGGCCAGGGCCGTGCGCACCCATGTTCGGATATCCATTGGAAGAGATATTCGGCACCGTTGTTCCAGCATGCCCAGTTCCCAGACCGAGATTACGGAAACACGCAAACGGCCGCTGGATTCGGCACGGCGAATCGCAGTCACGGCCCTGCGCAAAAGCTGCTTGGCAAGGCCCAGTTGCGCCCACAACCAGCAGTGGGTGTCCAACAGCAATAGATCGTCATTCATTCGCTTCCCATTCCACGTCGATGGGAGAAACGATATCGCCGATGATTTCCATGGTACCCTTCATGCTCCCGATAAAGCTCGCCGGAGTGTCGACCATCGGAACCAGCTTGGCCACGGGCTTGCCACGCTTAGTAATCACGACCTCCTTGCGCTGCCGCTGAACTTCGTCCAGCAATCCGAGACACTTCGCCTTGAACTCACCAGCTGCAATTTGCATGAAGACGCTGTGTGGCAAATTCGGTTGGCAGGCGGAAGCGCCTGCCCCATGTTGGCCCCAGTGGGGCAGGCGCTTCCGCCTGCCAACCGGCGTCTTCAACGGAGTCTGTGCCTTTTTGCCCCCGACCGGCACAGGAGCCGGTACTTGCGAAACGATCGCCACAGAGTGCCTGTTTTGGAAGTCACGGTATAATTCAATCGAATGGACATCTACGAGGAAGTGGTCCGCCTCCGCCGTCTCGGCCAGAAATGCGCCCTCGCCACCATTGTCCAGGTCAACGGGTCTATCCCAAGCTACGAAAGCGCCAAGCTGCTGGTGCGTGAGGATGGCTCCATGCTCGGCACCATCGGCGGCGGCTGCGTGGAGGCCGAAGTCTGGAACGCGGCTCGAGATGTCATGCAGAGTGAACGGCCGCGCCACATGAATTTCACCCTCGGCCAGGATGCCGCCTACGACAACGGCTTGATCTGCGGCGGCCAGTTGAGCGTCTTCATCGAACCCGTCGTACCGCAGCCGCGCCTCTATATCTTCGGCGCCGGCCACATCTCTAAAAGCATTTCGAAAATCGCCACCATGGCCGGCTTCGCCACGGTCATCGTCGATAACCGCGAAGCCTTCGCCAACTCCGAGAGGTTTCCCGAAGCCGACGAAATCTTCGCCGAAGAATACGAGGAAGTTTTTCCAAAGCTCCCCATCCGCGACACCAGCTACCTGGTCATTGTGACCCGCGGCCATCGCGACGACATGCGCGTGATGCGCTGGGCCGTTGGAACCAACGCCAAGTACATCGCCATGATCGGCAGCAAGCGTAAAGTGATCGGCGTGGTGAAGGAGCTGGAGAAAGAAGGCATTCCCCGCCAGGCATTTGAGCGCGCTTTCGCGCCCATGGGGCTGGATATCGGCGCCATCACGCCCGAAGAAATCGCCGTTTCCATCGTTGCCGAAATGATCGCCATGCGGCGCGCGCCGGATTCGGATTGGCGCGCTCTTTCGAAATCGGTCTTCACCAGCGAGTCGCTGCGGGCCCTGCTCAAGTGAAGTCGTGCGCCTCGATCGCCGGCATCATTCTCTCCGCTGGCGCATCGCGCCGCATGGGAACTCCCAAAGCGCTGCTTCCCTTGGGTGGTGAAACTTTTCTCGATCGCCTGATCCGCTTGTTCGCGGCAGTGTCTATCACGCCCATCGTCGTGCTCGGTCACCATGCCGCCCAGATTCAATCCGGAATTCAGTGCGGCGCCCAGGCCTCGTTCGTCGTCAACCCTGACCCGGAGCGTGGCATGCTCAGTTCGCTGCAGTGCGGCCTCCAGGCAGTTGCGCCCACAGCCGAAGCAGTAATGTTCACGCCTGTGGATCACCCCAACCTGGAACTCTCGACACTTGAGAAATTGATCGGCCATTTCAACGCCGCGTGCGCTTCCGTGATCGTCCCCGAGTTTCATGGCGATCATGGGCACCCGGTATTGATCCGGCGCCCGTTAATGGCGGAACTGCTCGCCTTGCCTGCCACCGCGCAAGCCTCCGACGTTATCCACCGGTATCGCAGCGAGACGAATTACATCTCCGTGGACGATCCCGCCGTAATCACCGATATCGACGACCAGGCGGCCTACGCCGAACTGCTGGGCCCTCAGAAGATGCTGCGCCCATGAAACACATTCGCCGCGTCATCTTCATCGCGCTCGCGGCGGTCATTGTGGCCGGGCTTCTGGCGCCATTCCTCCGCGCGGACCGGCTGCGTCCCCGCATCCAAGCAGCGCTCGAAGCCGCGTTAAACCGGCCTGTTCACATCACCAGCGCCGTCCACCTGAATCTTTTCACCGGCCCCGGATTCAGTGTCGACGACGTTCTGATTGATGACGATCCGGCTGCCGGCATCGAACCCTTCGCCCACGTCGAGTCCCTGCGCGCGCGGGTGAAGCTGTCGAGCTTGTTCCGCGGAAAACTGGTCTTCTCCAGCGTCTATCTCGATTCGCCCAGCGTCAACCTGGTCAAGATGCCATCCGGAGCCTGGAACATTCAGCCTCTGTTGGAACACGGCTCGCCCTCTAACTCCCCGCATCACCATGCCGTGCCGGACATCAAAATTCGCGATGGGCGCCTGAACCTGAAGTTCGGCGACACCAAGTCCGTGTTCTACATCAGCGGCGCCGATGTTGATATCTATCCGAACGAGAACGGCGATGTGGTGATCCGTTTCTCCGGCGCACCCGCCCGCACCGATCGCGGTTCCATGGGCCTCGGCCAGCTCAGCGCGCGCGGCTTGCTGCGCTCCGGCCCGAACGGGGAAGACCGGCTTAACATGGGTCTTCGCCTGGAGCGCACCGCCATCCTCGAAGTTGTGCGGCTATTCAATGGGCGCGATCTGGGCGTGCACGGTTTCGCTGTTGCCAATGCGCATCTGGAAGGTCCGCTCTCTAAGATCGATGTCACCGGCGACCTCAACATCACCGACATTCATCGCTGGGATCTGATGCCGCCCAAGGGAGAAGGCTGGACCCTCAACTATCGCGGTCAACTGGATATGCACTCGCACCATCTGGAAATGGAAACGGTGGCGCCCGAAGGCCAGGCGGCCCCGGTCACCGTGAAACTGCGGCTGGCCGATTATCTGGCCGCGCCGATGTTGGCGGCGAGTATCACCTTTCACGATCTTCCGGCCGCGCCGTTGGTGGAGACCGCTCGCCACATGGGCGCTCCATTTCCACCTGGCGTGCAGGTAGAGGGTACCGTCCAGGGCGCCATCGGCTACTCGAACCAGGACGGCTTGCAAGGTAAACTGTGGCTCGAGAACGCCTCCATGAAAACTCCCGGCGCCGATGTTCCGGAAGCCGCGTCCGCCGAATTCGATTCCGCCGCGGTCCTGATTACCAACGACAAGATTTCATTTGGTCCCGCCGCGGTCCGGATGCAGAACAACCAGACCGCCGAGATCGAAGGCGAGTACGCGCTCGATAATAGCCACGCCGGGCTGAAAATTTCCACACGCCAGTTGACCATCGCGGAAGTGCAATCGCGCGCTGAGCAAGTGATCTCCGCGGAGCCTATTCCTTTGCTCGAGAAACTCCGGCAGGGAACATGGAAAGGTTGGATTGCTTTCGACCGCTCGGGCGACCGTCCCGGCGTGTGGTCGGGCGAATACGATTTGCAGAATGCCGCCATGGAAATCCCGGGTATCGCCGCGCCGCTGCGTTTTACTTCGGCCTCGGTGGAGATGAAGAACGGCGAAATTCATATCGATCGCGTTCGAGCCCATGTCGGCGCCCTCAAGCTGGAAGGCGACTACCGGTACAATCCGGACGCCGGCCGGCCGCATCGCGTTCGCCTCCGCGTTGCCGAGGCGCAGCTCGCGGAGGTGGAACGGCTGATGCTGCCTACCCTCCGCCGCAATGAAGGATTTCTCGCCCGCACCTTCCGTCTGCGCAAGGAAGTCCTCCCCAAATGGCTTCAGGAGCGCGAAGTGGAAGGCGCCATCCAGGTGGACAGCCTGCTCAACGGCGACTCGCCCATTTGCGAATTTCGAGCGCACCTGGTTTGGGACGGGCCCTCCATTCTGTTGTCCAATGCCGATTGCCGCCAGGGTGACATGCATGCCACCGGCAATGTGACTCTCAATGTAGATCAACGCGCCCCCTCCTACCACCTGGCCGGCGCCATCGAGAATCTGGATTACCACAACGGACAGCTCGACGTGGATGGCGAACTGGACACATCAGGAATAGCGGAAAATCTCATACTCAATGTCCGGTCTCAGGGAACATTCCAGGGCCGCGGCATTGAGCTCTCTCCCGATACCGAGGTGAACGAGATCTCGGGCTCCTATGGCGTAGCCCCAGTCCTTGGCGTCCCGCGCCTCACGCTTTCGAACCTCCAGGTAGTGCAGGGCTCGGAAACTTTTTCCGGTCAAGGTTCCAGCCAGCCCGACGGCCATATTGTTCTGGATCTCACTACCGGCCGCAAGCAGGTTCGCCTAACCGGCACGCTGCTCCCCATCCACCCGTAGCGTGGGGCAGGCGCTTCCGCTTCCGCCTGCCAACATGCCCGCCCTTAGAACGTCCCAAAGTACCTATCAGTACCCCAGATTGATTCCCTAAACTTACCCGCAGCTTCACGCTGGATCGTGCGTAAATGGTGCACCGCCATCGAGATCATCCTGGGCATAGTCTTTCTCTGCGCCCTCGATCTTCCCTATCGCCATGACATCCTCCTTGGGCATAACGACTTCTCCACGTTTTACGCCGGCGCTAAGCTGGCGCGCACACCCGCTCTCTACAACCACGAAATCGTAAGACGTACTGTTCGAGCCGGATGGCCGGATTCGCCCGAGCAGGAAGTATATCTAAGAGCGCCGTTCTACGCGGAGCTGCTCTCGCCGCTTGCGGCGCTCCCTTATCGCACCGCCTTGCTCATTTTCACCGGCCTCACCGTAGGCAGCTTTCTATGGTTCGTGATTCGATTCTCGCGGGAATGCCCGGACCTTGGAATTCTTGCGGCATTTTCGATCCCCATGTTCTTTAATATCAATGGCGGCGCCGATGTCCCGTTGCTGTTGCCGTTGATCGGCGCTTTTGTGCTGTTGTCCCGGCGCGGCAGGGACTTTGCCGCCGGATTCATCCTGGCATTCTGCGCCATCAAATTTCACCTGTTTGTGTTCGTACCCTTTTTGCTCCTGTTCAAGAAAAAGTGGCGCACGCTGCTTGGCGCTTCCGCCGGAACCGCGCTGCTCGCCCTCGTCGGTGGAGTCAGCTTAATCGGCCCATGGTTCAAGGTCATCTTCAGCCCGCTCATCACCGGAATGCCGGTATGGAAGCTGTGTCCCACGCCCAACATCCACGGATTAGTGACCGTCCTCGGCGGCAGCCCCGCAATCGAGTTCTTACTCACCGCGCTGGTCATCGTGTTCTTCGCCTGGGTTTGCCTCCGCGTCGACAACTTCGAACTGCTCCTCGCCATAAGTATTATCTGCGGCCTGCTGGTGAGCTTTCACAGTTTCACCTACGACGATCTTTTGCTGATGCCGGTGCTGGTGTTGGTCTCACCGGTCCGGATACTCAGAACAATAATCGGTCTCGCACTCACGCCGGTAGTCTTCTTGGCAACTTTCGCCGGTGGCCTCTACAGCGCGATCTTGCCCCTGATGCTACTAGCCTTCCTAAGCGCCGTCTGGTTTCTGCAAGTGGGGCAGGCGCTTTCGCCTGCCAACCGCCTCCTTCACGGCTTATACTCGCTCAACTTCGGCTGGCGAAAATCGGTTTCCAACAGCAGCGCCGTGCGCCCCGGATAATAGCGCAACAGAGTCTGGTTCTCCACCGCACCCAGATCGCGCGCCCACACCACCCGGGACGCATCGATATCCGCTGCGTTGTACACCCATTCATCCTGAAAAATATGTTGCGGCAGATAGCGCACGAACACCAGCAGCTGCCCGGGAATTCGCGCCAATTCCTGCACCACGAAAATGCGCCGCGCCGGATTTCCGTGATTGATGTAATCCCAGGGCTCATACCGGATGGCGGCCATAGAAAAGTCGCTGTCTTCGGCAGCATGCATCCCGTACCAGAACAGAAAATGTGCGGCGCAAAGCGCTGCAATCAGCACCGCCGCCTCCTGCCCCACAGCGTTTCCTCGAATCCGCAGCCGCGAAAGCTGCTGCAGGCCAACGATACTCACCAGAATGAAGAGACAAGTGACCGCGGCGATGTAATGGATCTGGAAAGCCGGAAAGAAATTCGTGCCCAGCGCAAAGATGGTCAAAGTCAAAACCACCCAGACAAAGCGGTACTCCCGCAGGCTCCAGAAGAATGCCAGGCCGGCCAGATAGAGCGGAGGCAGAAAGAAAAAGCGATAGAAGCGCACGCGATATTCCAGGCGCTCAAAATAGCTGGAGAAAGTTTCCGGGCCCTGATGAAACGAAAGCTGCATTTTGTAATCCATGGCCTGTTGCTGCGTAAGCTCGCGGCGCGGAACCTGCGGAGCTTCGAAAGTGAGTGAAGCGGGCACGCCATATTGGTATTGGCTTAGCATTTCAGGAAGCGTTGTCCAGCTGCCGGTCACTTCTCTGTTCTGCAACAACGTCAGGAAAACCGCGGGAAGCAGCGCCAGGGCTGCAATCCCCGCCGGCTTTGCGAGCGCCATGCGTATCGCCGGAAGAAAGTAAAGAATCACGGCCAACAATAAAAAAATGGATTCAAACTGCCGAATCAGCAGGTGCAGTCCCAGGCCCGTGCCCAGCAACAAGGCATCCCGCACATTCGCGCCGGCACGGAGCCTGGGGAGTGATCCGAATACCAGGCATCCCGCCGCCGCGGCCAGCGCGCCACCCCAATAGCTGTTCGCCCACTGGTTCAGCGGCCCGAATTCAATCACCGCCAGAAGCCCACCCGCCAGCGCCCAAGCGGGCGTGGTCCAGCCTCGCAACATCCAATAGCAGAGCGAGCAAAACGCCGCCACCCCCAGCAAAACCCCGGCCCATGGCAAACCGAAAATCACCCAGCCGATGGCCATCGCGAGCCCTTGTCCAATGGGGTAGATAGAACTATATGTTGGTTGCTGAAGCACGAAGAAAGTTTCGAAAAACTGCGGCAGCGCATGCGCCGGATTCGCCAGGCGCAGGTGCCGCAGTGTGTCTGCTTCCAGCAGATGCGAGAATTCGTCGTAAACATCCGGAGCCGGAACGGGATGATGGCTCAGCAGCGCGAGCCGCAGCGCCACCGGCAACACGGCCAGCAGCAGCATGCACCAACCGGTGCGCTCGGCGAACCGGCGGACGTAGGGAACGACTCGCGTTCGCGCCAATACCGCAACGACAACCAGCAGCGCAGCAAGAAACAATTCCAGGGCATCCGCCGGGCCAAAGCCGATGGGGTTGGGATCGGGTAAAAACGCCTTTAGCAAATCCGATAACATCGAAGCCTATATTCTCCCAGCTTGTCCCCTCGCGGACGCGCGGGGCTACAATGCGGGGATGGCGTTCCACCGCGGATTGGGGTTGCACGCGTGAGAGTAGCCCTGCGCGTCAGCGAGGGGACGCTCCAATTAAAATGATCCCAGTGGACAGCGCCGCGTACACGCTCGAAGATCAGCAACGAATGAGCCGCGCGACGAATTACTTCGCCTGGCAATATAGGCTTATCCAAAAAGCGTTAGGCCGGCGCGTGCTCGAAGTTGGGTGCGGTGTCGGAAACTTCACCGAGAAGTTACTCGATCGCGATGCCGTCATCGCCGTGGACGTTCAACCTGAATGCATCGAACGGCTCAAAATGCGTTTTGCCGTCCACGCCAACCTGCACGTCTGCGAATGCGATGTCCTTTCGCCGGAATTCCGCGATCTCGCGAAATTCAATCCGGATTCCGCGGTTATCGTCAACGTTCTGGAACACGTCGAGGACGATCTCGCGGCGCTCCAAGCCGTGGCCTCCGTGTTGGCCCCTGGCGGAACCATTGTCCTGCTGGTTCCGGCCTTTCGGGCGCTCTACGGGCCCATCGACAAAAACCTCGGCCATCATCGGCGCTACAGCCGCAGCGATATTCTGCAGTTGGCCCAGCGAACCGGCCTGCGCATCCGGAAATTGCATTACTTGAATTCCATCGGCTTTTTCGGTTGGTGGACCAACGCCCACGTTTTGAAACGCGAAGCCCAGTCGGCGCGCCAGATCGAAATCTTCGACCGGTATATTGTTCCACCCATGTCCGCTCTGGAACGCCTGATCCCCCCGCCTTTCGGCCAATCCCTGCTGGCAGTTCTTCACTGCACTGTCAGAAATGGGCTCGCCTGAGCACTCGGATACGGCACCAATCTTGGTGGCAACGCATCCGGCTCCAGCAGCCAAACCGTCCGGTCCGGATAATAGCTCTTCAATTTCGCATTTTCATCCGGGCTGAGTTCCAGCGCCCAAACCACTCGCGCGCCGTCAATGTCCGCGGCATTGTGAATCCATTCGCCATAGCGGTGGCCGGAAAAATAGCGGACGAACACCAGCTGCCGGCCCGGCGTCTCGTTGAGGCGCTTCTCGATCGCTATCCGCCCTTGCGGATCGCCGTAGTTGATGATGTCGCCCGTCTCATATTGATCCATCGCCTGAAGGATCTGCGCATCGCCCAGCGCGTGAATGCCATACCAGAATAGAAAATGCGCGCCGCAAAGGAAAAGAATCCAGCGCGCCGCGAGCGGGCTCAACTGACCCAGCCGCCTGAGCCCCAGCACGCTGACCAGAACGAACAAACAAGTCACAGCCGCGATGTAATGCGGGAAAAAGTAGGGATAGAAATTGGAGCCGAGAGCAAATGCCAGAAGCGTGAGCGCGACCCACGCGAAACGGTACTCCTTCAGACAAGGGAAAAAGAACGGAACGGCCAGCAAGAGCGGAGTCAGAAAAAAGAAACGGTAGAAACCAGCCCGGCTGCCCAAGCGTTCCAAATACGTCGCCACGGTGTCGCCCTGGCCGTGGACGGCGGTTTGGCCTTCATAATAGTTTTGCTGCGAAGCCGTAAGCGTCCGGTGCGGAACCGCAGGGGCCTCAAAGGTAAGTGTGTTCGGCACGCCGTATTGATACCGGCTGAGGGCATAAGGAAGCGTGGTCCAACTGCCCGTCACTGCCTTGTTCTGGAACAGCAGCAACGCGGCTGCGGGAAGCACGGCCAGCAACGCGGGAACGGCGATCTTCCCGAGTCTTGACCATTCGGCTCTGTGGCGCAGTTCCGGCAGGAAAAACAGGACCACGCTCAAGTCCAGAAATATCGACTCATAAGGGCGCGAGAGCATTTGCAGCCCGAGCCCCAATCCTAACAGCGCGGCGTAGCGGATCCGGACCGATTCCCGCAGCCGAGGCAATGCGCCAAACACCAGGCAGCCGGCGCTGGCCGACACTGCGCCGCCCCAATAGCAATTCACCCACATGTTGAGCGGGCCGAATTCGCACACCGCCAAAAGGCCGCCCGCGAGCGCCCAACCGGGCGTGGCCCAGCCGCGCAGCATCCAGAAGCAGAGCGCGCAAAACAGGCCTGCGGAAAGTAGCACGCCGGCCCAGGGAAGGCCGAAGGCCAACTGGCCCAATGCCAAGAAAAGCGCCGGGCCCATGGGATAGATGGAACTGTAGCTGGGTTGCTGAATAACAAAGATGGTCTCGAAAAACCGGTGCATCGGGTGAGTGGCGTTAGCCAGCCGAAAATGCGCCAGGGTGTCGCCCAAAAGAAGATAGCTGTAATCGTCGGTGCCGGCTGCCGTGGGGACCGGGTGCACCGGGAGCAGCGCCAGCCGAAGAACGATCGCGAGCGCCGCCAGAAATAGCATGCACCACCCTGTCCTGCGCGCCAGCGCCAGGGCGGCCGGTTCCAGCCACGCCCGCGCCAACACCAGCAGGACCAATAATGCGGCGAATGCGAACTCTATAAAATCGGTCGCGCCGAAGCCAATCGGATTATGCAGCGGCAGGAACGAACGCAGAACATGGAACAGGTACATGGACCTCTTCTATTCTCACAAGCATTGTCCCCGTGTGTGATATGCGTTGGAACCGCGCTAGGCCGGAGGGAACTCAGCCATCGCCCGTAATTCGCGGATGTGCCCGGCGTGGGTTTCGGCGTGGCGGGCGTTGCCCATCAGCCACTGATATCCGTCCAACGGGCCCAGCACGCTGTGGTCGGTAAAGTGGCTGCGAATGTCTTCCGGGGTGGTTCGCGCATATTCGATGCTGCGCTCGCGGGCGGCTAGAAAAGCAGCGATAGCGTCCTCAAGAGATGCGAAGCGGCCGCCCGGTTGCAACATCTCCGGCGCGCGATTCGCGCCGCGCGGAATTGGAGTCTCGCGGATTTTAGTTTCGCGCTCGCGCCGCTGAGCTTCGGTTTCCGGCCGCGCGGGTGTGGAGAGGCTGCGTTTGATCACCGCGATCAATCCATCATCGGAAATAGCCAGGTGTTCCACATATTCGAGGATCGACCAACGGTCCGCCGCCGGTTTCCAGCGTGCCTGATTTTCGGTTACGCCATTGACGGCATCCAGGAGCGTTTGCCGGCTTCTGTTCAGCAGCCCCAGCGCTTTCTCGCGTTCCAGATCAGTAAGCATGGATAAGAACCTACGCAGTCCAAATCGACCCCAGCGCGCGCTGGAAGTTCCCTCCCAGAATGAGCTGAATATCGGAACCCGAATATTTCCGGCGCAGCAATCCTTCGGTGAGATCGTAAATCTTCTTCGAGTAATCGATTCCGTCCAGATCGTTTTTCCGTTTCAGATGACCGTGGACGTCGCGGCCGGCCAGGTCGACGTCGCTCCCGAGACCCACGTGATCGATACCCACCAGCCGGACAACGTGATCGATATGATCCAGCACATCTTCGATGGTGGCGCGGCCGCCGGGGCGGACAAAATAGCGGACCATGGTCACGCCGATCACGCCGCCTTTCGAAGCCGCCCGCTGAATGGCGTCATCAGTTTTGCAGCGAGGACTGTTCGGAACCAGCGCCCGGCAATTGGCGTGAGTGATGAGCACAGGTTTCCGGGATGTTTCAATGGCGTCGAGGGTAGTGCGATCGGAGCAGTGCGAGACATCCACAGCCATTCCGACGGTGTTCATGCGATCCAGAATCCGCGCGCCGTAATCGCTCAAGCCGGAATCAGTGGAATCCGACGATCCGCCGCCGATGCGGTTGTGTTTATAGGTGAGTTGAGAGATTCGCTGGCCGAGGCCGTAGAAGTAATCGACGTCCTGAACGGACCGGAAATGCATGGAGTTTTGCTGCCCAATCACGATGCCGATCTTGCCTTGCTGCTTGGCGCTTTCGAGATCCGCGGCGCGGTTGATCCGCAGAAAATCATCCGGACGAGCCGTTATCAGCGAGTTCCAGCCGGTAATGTCCCGCAACGAGCTTTGATAAACGTCGCCCTCGGTAAAGCCGACGGCCGGATGAAAAATGTTGATGCCGGAATCCTTCAGTTTTTGAAAATCGGAGGGCTGAAACCGCGCCGGGTCCGCTTCCCAGGCCGAAAGCTTGCGGAAATCGAGGGTGACTAAGCCCAGCATGTCGATGACAGTGGCGGCGCGAACCAATTCCATGGTGAGCGCGGAGTAGGCCATGCCGCTTTGCGCAAATAGAGCAAAACGGCCCCGATTGATGAGCGGGGCGCCAAAAGCGAGCGCCGCGTTTCTCAGGAGAGAACGCCGTGAAATCACAGTTACTGCCGGAAGCGACGAGTATATCACGTACAATCGGAGCCATGATTCATCGCAGCTTTTTACTGGCTTTGGCGTTGTGGCAAATCGGGCCGTTCACTCGTCCGGAGGGCGCCAATCCAGTGATCCAGCCGGACAAGGACGCAGTGTTCCTTTGTCCCATTCGCAAAACTTTGGTGCATTGGGAATCGCTTCATACCTTCAACCCGGCCGCTATCGTTCGCAACGGCAGGATCTACGTTTTGTATCGGGCCGAGGACGACTCAGGGGAAATGCAAATCGGAATGCATACATCAAGACTGGGATTGGCCGAAAGCCAGGACGGGATTCACTTCACTCGGCGCTCCGCTCCGGTGCTGTTTCCCGATGAAGATGCGCAAAAGGAGCGTGAGTGGCCGGGAGGCTGCGAGGATCCGAGACTGGTGGAAAGTGAAGATGGAACGTATGTGTTGACGTACACGCAGTGGAACCGGAAACGCACTGCGGCCGCTATCGCAACATCGAAAGATCTTATGACCTGGACAAAATATGGTCCGGCATTGTCGGGCGAGAAGTACGCCACGCGGTCTTACAAATCGGCGGGAATTGTTTGCCGGCTTTCGAAGGGCCGTTTGATCGCGGCGAAAATCAAAGGCAAGTACTGGATGTATTGGGGCGAGGGAACGGTGCGGCTGGCCACTTCGATGGATTTGATCCACTGGGAGCCGGTGGAAGGGCCGGACGGAAATCCAATCGCGGTCCTCAAAAAGCGGCCGGGAAAGTTCGACAGCAGCTTTCCGGAGGTTGGACCTCCGCCGGTTTTGACGCGGGACGGAATTGTGGTGATCTATAACGGCAAGAACAGTCCGGAGAACGGCGATCCGGATTTGGGCCCAAACGCCTACGCGGCCGGCCAGGCGCTATTCGCGGCGGACGATCCGGCGCGGCTGATTTCGCGCGCCGAAAAGCCATTTTTTAAACCAGAGATGCCATTTGAAAAGACCGGACAGTACGCCGCCGGGACCACTTTCGTGGAAGGGCTGGTATTTTTCAAGGGCAAATGGTTTCTGTATTACGGCTGCGCGGATTCACTGGTGGGAGTTGCTTACTTCAACAGCTTGTCGATTTCTGAAAACAGGCCGGGGCCTTCAAAAATGGCGTGGGCGTCCTCTTTATAGCTGAAATCGTTCCGGATGATACCGGCCTGGTCGATGATGAAGAGATGCGGGACATCGACGCGGCCCATGCCGGGGCGCGCGTTCATGTAAGAAATGGTCATCTGTCCCTGATCGCAGACGATGGGGACGGTGATTTTATTCACCAGCTTGTATTTCGCGACGGTGGCTTGATTATCCCCGGGCAGAACCACCGAAAGAATCCCAACCTTGTCGCCGTACTTATCCTTCACCTTCTCAAGCGTGGTGGAGAGCAGCAGGCAGTGGGGGCAGGTGGTAGACATGATTTCGATGAGCAGCACTTTTCCGCGATAATCCTGTAGGTCGTAGAAGTGCGTGTATTCGGGATCGGGCAGCGCGAAACCGGGCGCGCGGCGATTGGAAAGTTCTCCGGATGCGAGCAGAGCGCAGGCCAGCATGGCAGTTAGGCATGAAATGCGCGAGATCATAAGGCTTACGTTATCAACTTTCTCAGGGATTCGATATAAGGCGTACGCGCTACGCCGCGTTCGGTGACGATGGCGGTGACGTAGCGATGCGGCGTGACGTCGAAGGCCGGATTCTCCACCGTTGTTCCGTCGGGCGCAACGGGGACGCCGTGGACGTGCGTGACTTCGGAGGCGGCGCGCTGCTCGATGGGAATTTGATCGCCGCTCGAGAGAGTGAGATCGAGCGTTGAAATGGGAGCGGCGACATAAAATGGCACTCCGTTTTCTTTGGCCAGCACGGCGACGGAATACGTGCCGATTTTGTTGGCGACATCTCCATTGGCGGCGATGCGATCCGCGCCCACTACCACGCAGCCAATTCTGCCGGAATGCAGGAAGTGGCCGGCCATGTTGTCGGTGATCAAAGTGGTGGGGATATGGTCATGCTGCAGTTCCCAGACGGTGAGGCGCGCGCCTTGCAGGAACGGGCGCGTTTCGTCGGCGAAGACATCGATTTTCTTGCCAGAAGCGACGGCGGCGCGAATTACGCCGAGAGCGGTTCCGTAGCCGGCAGTGGCCAGGGCTCCGGCGTTGCAGTGGGTGAGAACTGTTTTCCCATCGGGAATGAGCGGCGCGCCGTTTCGGCCGATGCATTCGTTGATGGCAATGTCTTCCAGACGGATCTGCTGCGCTTCTTCGGTCAGCCTGGCACGGATTTCTTCGATGGGCCGGGGTTGAAGTTCAGCGTACAAGCGGCGCATGCGTTCGATGGCCCAGAAGAGATTGACGGCGGTGGGACGGGTGTGGGCCAAGATCTCGCAGATTTGATCGAACTCGGCTGGCGACTCGGCCTGCTGCATGCCCAGAGCGATGCCCATGGCGGCTGCTACGCCGATGGCCGGTGCGCCGCGGATGACCATGGAGCGGATGGCTTCGGCCACCTGGTTGTAATCCGTGCAGGTGACGTAGGTTTCTTCGCGCGGAAGACGAGTCTGGTCGATCATGACCACGCCGGAGTTCGTCCATTGAATAGTTTCAATCATGAAACAGCCTCGGTCATACGGTTCTGTTTTGCGCGAAAAACGCGGCGAGCTGCGTGAGGTTATAGGTTGAATGCATGAGGGCGGCGGCGGCCGTTGAGCCGGTTCTAAAACGAACCCAGCCGAATATCATGCCGGCGACGGAGATCAGCAGGGCTTGTTGCCAGTGCCATCCGTATTCGGGGCCGTGCAAGCTGCCGAACAGGAGTCCGGTGGCGATGATGCCGGTGGCCGGGCCGAAAGATCGCACCAATAGCGGCATCAGGAAACCACGGAAGGCGAGTTCTTCGCATAGCGGGCCCAGAATGACGACAAAAATGGTGAACATAACGACGGTGGGGCGATTTTGAAGCATGTCCTGGAACGGCAAGGGTATTTCCGGAGTCCGCAGCAGGTTGCCGAGCAAACCTATGGTTATGGCAACCAGCGGGCCGGCCAAGAAACTGGCGGTTACGGCGGCGAGAGGAAATGTCCAGCCGAGGGAGCGCCAGAAGGGTTGGCCATATCGGAGGTGAATCAAGAAATATAAAGACGCGAAGATGAACGCGTAGGCGATCAACTGGGCCAGCAATGCCTGGAACGGTTTGCCGTAGGGAAGAATAGGCGACATGACCTTGACGATCAGGGCCGCGAGGAAAAGGGAGGGGAGGAGGAGGCTGATGAAGAAGGCGAGGTCGAGGTAGGTCCAGAATGGTTTCTGGTTTCTGGTTTCTGGTTGCTGGTTGTCGGCTGCCGGTGGCTGGTTGCTGGTGGCTGGTGACTCAGGGTCGTTGGGGATCATGATCGCTCGATTAGGGCTGCGGCTAGGAGGGGGATCATTAGTTCGTGGTGGCCGGTGATGGAGTAGCCTTTGCCGCCGGAGCCCGAGTGGGGGCGCTCTACTACGTTTACGCGGGGGCGGTAATGTTGGAGGAAGTCAAAATTTACCGTGGTGAAATTCGTTAACGGATTCTTTAGATTTCGCACTGCTGAGACGGCTTTCAGGAAGACTTCCGGGAGTAAGACCGCTGAGCCCACGTTCAGGTAGACGCCGCCGTCGTTGAGTTCTTTCACTAAGGTGCAGAGCAGGCGGAAATCGTGGTGGCTGGCGCGGCCGATGGCTTCGCCTTTTGCGGCTGGGTGGGTGTGCGGGGTGTCGGTTCCAATGGCTACGTGGACTGTGACGGGTGTGCCGTGGCGATAGGTTTCGTGTAGAAGACTGACGCTTGCGAATTTTGGATCGGCGATCTTTTCCAAGTGGCGGCCTAGGGCTTCGCCGAAGCCGTATTCGGAGTTGAGCGCTTGGTTCATCTCGCGGCCGGTTTCTTCGGCGGTGCCGAAGCGGCCGTCGGGCAGGACTGCTTCCACGTCTTCGCTGGTTTGGCCGGCGATGGCGATTTCGAAATCGTGGATGGCGGCTGCGCCGTTTAGAGCGAATGCCGTTGCGTAGCCGCGGCGCATGAGGTCGATCAGGATTGGGGCCAGGCCGCATTTTATTACGTGGCCGCCCAGGCCCCAGAGGATCATTTTGTTGCGGGAGTGGGCCAACGCTATCGCCTGGACTACGGCGCGGAAAGAATCAGCGGCCAGGATGTGCGGGAGCGATGCGATCCACGACCCCGTGTAGGGTTTGGCGAAGTGTTCTACGCGGACCTTGCCGCCGCGGTCGTGGATGGAGATTGTGTGGAGACCGCTTAGGTCTAGCGGTTCGTATTTCATGCCACTCGCCCGTTTTTCAGGACTTTTTCCAGCGCGTGGGCGGTGTGGCTTTTCTTGAAGCGGAGGATTTGCTCGGGAGTTCCGGAGGCTACTACGCTGCCGCCTTTTTCGCCGCCCTCGGGGCCCATGTCGATGATGTGGTCGGCTGATTTTATGACGTCCATTTGATGTTCGATCACAATGACAGTATTGCCCAGATCCACCAGGCGCTGTAGCACGTCGAGGAGGCGTTTGACGTCTTCGAAGTGGAGGCCGGTGGTGGGTTCGTCGAGGATATAGAGAGTCCGGCCGGTCTGGCGCTTGCTCAATTCGCGGGCCAGCTTGATGCGCTGGGCTTCGCCGCCGGACAGCGTGGTGGAGGATTGCCCTAAGTGAATGTAGCCCAGGCCGACGTCGTGAAGCGTCTGCAGTTTGGCCTGGATCAGCGGAATGTTTTCGAGGACGGGGATGGCGTCCTCGACAGTGGATTCGAGCAGATCGGCAATGGAGTGGCCTTTGTACTTGACTTGCAGGGTTTCGCTGTTGTAGCGGCGGCCCCGGCAGACGTCGCAGGTGACGTAGACATCGGGCAGGAAGTTCATCTCGATGCGTTTCAAGCCATCGCCCTGGCAGGCCTCGCAGCGGCCGCCTTTCACATTGAAGCTGAAGCGTCCGGGTTTATAGCCGCGCTCGCGCGATTCGGGCAGCATGGCGTAAAGATCGCGAATGGGCGAGAAAACTCCGGTGTAGGTGGCGGGGTTCGAGCGGGGAGTGCGGCCGATGGGAGATTGATCGATCTCGACTACTTTGTCGATGTGCTTAAGACCTTCGATGGAATCGTGCTGGCCGGGATTGCCGTGGGAGCCGTAGATTTCTTTGGCGAGCGAACGGTAGAGGATATCGTTGACCAGCGTGGATTTTCCGCTGCCTGATACGCCGGTGACCACGATCAAGCTGCCGAGGGGGAACTCGACGGTGACGTTTTTCAGATTGTGTTCGCGCGCGCCGTGGACGATCAACTTTTCGCCGTTGCCGTGGCGGCGTCCCGCGGGAGGGTCGATGCGGACGGCGCCCGAAAGATATTGGCCGGTGAGTGATGCGGGGTTCGCGCGAATTTCGAGTGGAGTACCGGAGGCAACTAAGGCGCCGCCCAAGCGTCCGGCGCCGGGTCCGAGATCGATGACGTAATCGGCTCGCTCTATGGTCTCGGCGTCGTGTTCCACCACCAGCACCGTATTGCCGAGATCGCGCAGACGGGTGAGAGTGTCGAGGAGGCGCTCATTATCGCGCGCGTGGAGGCCGATGGAAGGTTCGTCCAGCACGTACAAGACGCCGCGGAGTTTGGAGCCGATTTGCGTGGCCAAGCGGATTCGCTGGGCTTCGCCTCCGGAGAGCGTGGCGGCGGATCGGGCGAGGCTGAGATAATTCAAACCCACGGCGGTGAGAAATTCCAGGCGATTGCGAATCTCTTCCACGACGCGTCCAGCGATCTGATGCTCGCGTTCGTTGAGTTTCCATGTCTTGACGGTAGCGAGAGAGCGATCAACGGAGGCTTCGGTGATTTCAGCGAGCCCTGCGCCTTTCACGCGAACGGCCAGGCTGCTGGGGCGCAGACGGCGGCCACGACAATCCGGGCATTGGGAGGGGGACATGTAGTCCATCAGCCAGTCGCGATAGGCGGGGCTGGCGTCCTGAAACGTTTCGTCGAGAAGCTTGACGACGCCGGGGAATCCCTTATCGCCTTCGAGCAACTGCTGGCGCGCGCGCTTGGGGAGATCCTCGAAGGGCTTATTGATATTGATGCGCAGGCGCTTGGCGCCTTCGGCGACCATTTCCGTGAGGTACGACGAGCTGGCGCCGGGGCCGAGACCGCCGTCGAGCAGAGGCTTGGATGGATCGACGATTACTTTTGCGGGATCGAAACTCCAGGTGTTGCCCAGGCCGTTGCAGGTTTCGCACGCGCCGAAGGGGCTGTTGAACGAGAAGGAGCGGGGCTCAAGCTGGGGGACGCTGGATCCGCAATTGGGGCAAGCGAGTTTTTGCGAGTAGAGTTTTTCTTCGCCATTGACGACGGCGACGATTACCAATCCGTTGGCCAGCTTGGCGGCGGTTTCGAGCGACGCTTCGATGCGTTTTTCGCTGCCGGGCTTGAGGGGAAGGCGATCGATGACCACTTCGATGGTGTGGTTCTTGCGGCGGTCGAGGGGGATTTCTTCATCGAGCGAGTGCAGTACGCCGTCGATGCGGGCGCGGACGAAGCCCTGGCGCGCGAGCTTTTCGAGATCCTTTTTGTATTCGCCTTTCCGGCCGCGGACGACGGGCGCGAGGATCATGATGCGCTCGCCCTGGGGGATGGTGAGGATCTGCTGGAGAATTTGTTCGCTGCTCTGGCGCGAGATCTCGATGCCGCAGGTGGGGCAATGGGGGACGCCGATGGAGGAATAGAGGACGCGCAGGTAATCGTAAATTTCGGTAATGGTGCCGACCGTGGAGCGCGGGCTGCGGTTGGTGGTTTTCTGCTCGATGGAGATGGCCGGGCTGAGGCCGTCGATGGAATCGACTTCAGGGCGCTCCATTTGATCGAGGAACTGGCGGGCGTAGGGGGAGAGCGTTTCGACGTAGCGGCGCTGGCCCTCGGCGTAGATGGTATCGAAAGCGAGCGAGGATTTCCCGGAGCCGCTCAAGCCGGTGATCACGGTGAAGGTATTGCGCGGGATCTCGACGTCGATATTTTTGAGATTGTGCTGGCGTGCGCCGTGCACGGTGATGCGCTTGAGCATTGGTGGGAAGCTCCATTTTAGCAGTGCGGCGGCTGGTGGTTGGTTGCTGGTTGCTGGTGACTGGTGTGTCGTAGGGCTTCGCGGTGGGTGGTCGGGATTAGTGGCGCAATGTTTTCTTTTTTTCGCCCGGGGTGCGGCGCGAGGCCCCCAACTAGCCTCGCGGAGGATTGATTGCCGCACCCCGTCGCCAATTGCAGAATAATGCGCGCGGGAGTGGGTGAAGAGCGGCTGTAAGTGGTGGAATTCGATTAGTCCTGTAGTTAGCGTGGGTTGGGGCGGGGGAAATTTTTTGTGAAGGAGGTGACTGAGGTGTCGCCGGATTTTGTAGAATGAAGAGAGCAACACTTCGACGATGGGCGGCTAGCTCAGCTGGGAGAGCGCTGCGTTCGCAATGCAGAGGTCGGGGGTTCGATCCCCCCGCCGTCCACCAGACGTCACGGGTTCTACATCACGCGAGTGCGGATCCGGAACACATTCATTTTCATTGCGGCTTTGGCGCTGATTGCGATCGCTTGCCGCAAGACGCCTCCGAAAGTTGTTGTTCCCGAGGTCTTTCGCGTCAAGTTTGAGACATCCCAAGGGGATTTTGTGGTGGAGGCGCGGCGGGAGTGGGCGCCGCATGGAGTGGACCGGTTCCACGAGCTGCTGCGGATGCACTATTTTGACCAGGGGCGATTTTTTCGGGTGTTGCCCGGGTTCATCGCCCAGTTCGGAGTGCATCGGGATTTCGATGTGCATGCCATCTGGAGCAAGCTGTTCATTGTGGACGATCCGCCGCGGAAGAAGAATCTGCGCGGGACGTTGGCTTTCGCTCAATCCGGGGCGAATACTCGGGCGACGGAGATTTTTATAAACCTGGCTGATAATGCTGCGCTGGATGAAGAACGGTTTGTGCCGTTCGCCAAAGTTATTTCCGGGATGGATGTGGTGGATCGGTTTTACGCGGGCTATGGGGAGATGCGTCCGGAGGGGAAATATATTGATCGGGGGAGGGTTGAGGAGGAGACCAATGAGTATTTGGTACAGAGGTTTCCTAAGTTGGATTGGATTAAGCGGGTGGTGATTTTGCCGTGATTTTGTTGGCAGGCGGAAACGAGGTACTTGCAAAATTCGAATAACCGACCGCTCCCTAACCCGGCGTAGCCGGAACCAAAAAAGCACCGACTCCCTCAGTTTCAGAAGCTGTCAAAAATCGGTAAGTACGCTGGGTTGGCAGACGGAAGCGTCTGCCCCACATTGACGCACAAGGATTTACGATTCAGTGGCGCAGGCGCTTTCGCCTGCGAACCGATTTTTTCACAGCTTCTCACACTCACGGCTCACGGTCGCGGTTCGGTAAGTGTCCCGCACTCAACACCGCCTTGGGCGAATTTTGCAAGTACCTCGGAAACGCCTGCCCCACTAGAAGGCGCGTTGGTATTGTACGGGAGGATGCGGGGACTGGCCTAGAGCTTTTGAGGCGTGGAGGGGCCAGTAGGGGTCGCGCAGGAATTCTCGGGCTAGCAGGACTAAGTCGGCCTTTTCGGATGTTATGATTTCGTCGGCATGGTGGGGATCGGTGATCATGCCTACGGCGCCGGTCCGGATATTCGCTTCGCGCTTGATGCGTTCGGCGAACGGAACTTGGAAGCCTGGGGCGGCGGGGATTTTGGCATCGGGGACCATCGCGCCGGAGGAACAATCGATCAGGTCCACGCTGCGGGGACGCAATTCTTTGGCGAGTTGAACGGAATCGTCTATGGTCCAGCCGCCCTCTTTCCAATCGGTGGCGGAGATTCTGACGAATAGCGGGAAGCGATCGGGCCATACGCGGCGGACGGCGCCGGCTAGCTCCAGGACGAAGCGGATACGGTTCTGGAAAGAGCCACCATACTCGTCGGTGCGTTTGTTTGCCAACGGCGAGAGGAACTCGTGCGCGAGATAGCCGTGGGCGCAATGGAGCTCCAGCACTTGGAATCCGGCGGCGAGAGCGCGATGCGCGGCTTGGGCGAAGGCATCGACAATGGCGCGGATTCCGGCGTGATCCAGCGCTTTTGGGACGGGGTCAGTTTCGCGGAAAGGTATGGCGCTGGGCGCGACGGTTTGCCAGCCGCCGGCTTCTGCAGGGATGGGCGCTCCTTTGTTTTCCCAGGGAACATAGCAGCTTGCTTTTCTGCCGGCGTGGGCGATTTGGATGCCGGGCACGGCGCCCTGCTGCTTGATGAAGGACGCTATGCGGGTGAGCATGGCGATGTGATCGTCCCTATAGATTCCGTGGTCGCCAGGTGTGATGCGTCCGCGCGGTTCCACAGCGGTTGCTTCCATCATTACGAGGCCGGCGCCGCCTACTGCGCGGCTGCCTAGATGTACCAAGTGCCAGTCCGATGCAAATCCGTCGACGCTGGAGTATTGGCACATGGGGGAGACGGCGATGCGGTTACGGAACGTGATTTCGCGGAGAGTTAGGGGAGAGAAAAGATGTGGTTCTTCGGTTCTTCGGTTCATCGGTTCTTCGGTCCGCAGTTTGCGAGAATCGATTCATGGTAACGCGTGTCCTAACATTGGCGGTTTGCTTACTGGTGGTGACCGGTTCAGCGTTCGCGGCTGAGCCGTTGGTGGGGACCTGGAAGCTGGAGACTCAGGAGTTGAATGGCGCGAAGGGCAATTTTGATCCGCTTACGCTTCGAATCGGGCAAAAGGGGGATACGCTGGCGTTTGCGTTTTCGGTGCCGATCAACAATGTTCATTACCTTAGCATGAGCTACCTGGTGCGCTTGGATGGGACTGAGGGCGACGTCAAGAACGGGCAGGGAGAGAAGCTGGGCACAATCAAGATGGTCAAGCTGGGCGCTGGGCGATATAGATTCACGCTCAGCGGGGCGAATCGGCCGCAGAGCTCGGGCACGCTTACTGTTTCATCCGATGGGAAGCATCTCACTTCAGAATCGAATGGATTGATACAGGTGTTCGCGCACCCGTGATGAAGAAGAAAGATTGGATCCGCAAGGTCAACTTTCAGATTCATCTTTGGATCGGGATCGTGCTGGCGTTGTATTTGATTGTTATGGGCGTATCAGGGTCGATCCTGGTTCTGCGGATAGAGCTGGGCGCGCTCGCGGGCGCGAATCCGTGGGAGACCAGAAGGCCGCCTGAACCGCGCGTGGATATTACGGCAGTGGTTCGAAGCCTGACGGCCGGCTACCCGGGTTTCCGGATTATTTCGGTGCTGGCGCCGGGGAAGACTGAGCCTAATTACATCGCTCGTTTGCTGGGCCCCTCGCAGATCCGAGTGGGCGTGGACGCGGGGACGGGCGAGATATTGGGCCAGCCGAAAAGAGGCCCGGCGTGGCTGGATACGGTGGAGAAGCTTCACGTCAGCCTGTTTGCGTCGCGGAACGGGCGAGTGATCAATGGCGTTGGCGGGGCATTTTTGCTGGCGATGTGCGTTACCGGGATCATCAACTGGTGGCCGGGGGTACGAAACTGGAAACGCGCGCTCAAGGTGGACTTTCGACGGAGATGGAGGCGGATTAATTTTGATTTGCATAGCGCTATTGGTTTCTGGACGTTGGGGATCATTTCATTTTGGGCGGTGAGCGGCGTTTATTTCGCTTGGCCGCGCGAGATCTCCCGGTTGGTCAACCGCATTTCGCCGATCGTGAATTCCAAGCCTCCGCTGGTGGAGGTCGCAGCCAGAAGCGAGATGGGGGAACTGGATCTCGGTGAATTGGTGAAGCGCGCCTATGAACTGGATTCGGGAACGACATTCGCGGGCGTTGAATTCCCGTTCAATCGGAGGGCGCCGATCCAGATTTTGATGCGCCGGGCGAATGGACTGAGCCGGGAATATGAAGACACTTTGTATTTCGACCCTTACACTGGCGCGTACTTGAGCATGTGGCAATACGGCGTGAACCGGAGCTTGGGCGATTGGTTCCTATGGGCGCAAGTGCCGATGCACTTCGGTGTGTATTGGGGGGTGGGAGTAAAACTTGTCTGGGCTGTTCTGGGGTTAGCGGTTCCAACGCTAGCAGTGACGGGGTTGCTGATGTATTGGAACAGGACGCTTAGGAAGAAATGGAAGAGGCTCAGGGCAGAACCACCATTCCAGCGGATGTGACGTCGGTTTTCAAATCCCAGGTGCGTTCGTAGCGCAGCGTGGCGGCGTCATAGACCTCGATTTCGAAGCCGGCGCCGTAGATGTACAACTTCTTGCCGTTGCCGGCCATTCCGAAGGTGAAGCGGGCGCGGCAGGGAACCTCGGCGCGCTGGGCAATGCGATCGCTGGACAAATCGAAAGCCAAAAATTCGCAGCGCTTGTTGCCGAGCGTGCCGTTGGTGATAACGGTGTACGCGAATTTCTGGTCGGGCGTCACCTGCACGCCGGCCATGCCGGCGGGGGCGGGGCCGATGGGGTTGAAGTCCATTTGCCGCGTTTCGAGATTGAAGCGGCCGATGCCGAATACTTTGTTGTGAACGATGGGATCGGCCGAATTGAAGATGGAAATGTGCTGGCCCGGCTGGCCGATGAGATCGAGGTCGCCGCCGAAATGGATGCGCTCCATGCCGGGAAAATCGGGTTGAGCGAGATCGATGCGGTCGATCACTTTGAATTCGCCGGCGCTGAAGACGTTGATCTTGGCGCCGAACTGGTAGAGATATTTGCCGTCGGGCGAGACTTCAAAAGGAGTGCGGCCGAAGCCGGCTTCGTTGGCGGACTGATCCTCGCGGGGGATGTCGACGGTTTTCAGGATTTTCTGCGCGGCGAGATCGATGATGGTGTATTTCGCGGGGTGGACTTCGTAGTGGTCCGGGAGCTTGTCGATTTCCTTGGTGACGGTGTAGAACAGCTTGCCTTCGGGATCGGGCGTGCCTCCGCGCATGCGGAACTGTTTGGTGGAGGTGTTGAGGACGAAGTGGTTGGTAACTTTTCGCGTGGCGACGTCGATTACTTCCAGGCCGTTGTGATCGATGGTGGTGACGTAGATTGTTTTGCGGTCTTGCGAGAGCTTCAGGGACCGGGGGGTGCCGGTGGTGAGCGGGATGCGATCCACAATTTGACCTTGGGCCTCGTCGAAGACCAGCAGGGCGTTGGGATAGGCGGGGAGGAAGAGCGTGCCGGCGTGGGCCAGGGTGGTGAGTGCGGCGAAGGTGAGGAGCAGGCGGGTTACTTGCACCATATTGTTTTGACGTTGACGAATTCGCGGATGCCCCAGACGCCTAGTTCGCGGCCGTAGCCGGAGCGTTTCACGCCGCCGAACGGGAGGCGTGGATCGGAGGCCACCGTGGCGTTGACAAATACTTGCCCGGCTTCGATTTCTTCTTCAAATTTGGCCTGCTCGCCGGCATCGCGGGTCCAGACGCTGGCGCCGAGGCCGAACGGGGAATCGTTGGCCAACTCAATGGCTTCTTCCGCATGGCGCACGCGGAAGAGCATGGCGACGGGGCCGAAGAATTCCTCGCGAGAAACGGGCGAAGAGCGCGGCACGTCAACCAGGACCGTGGGTTCATAGTAGAATCCGGGGCCACCGATTTTCCGGCCGCCGGCCAGAAGGCGCCCTCCGGCGGCAACGGCGCGCTGGACTTGATCGTGCAAGCCGTCGCGGATCTTGGCGGTGGCGAGCGGGCCCACTTCGGTATCGGGGGTCATGGGATCGCCGACTTTCAGGGCTTTCATGCGCTGGACGAAACCGTTTTGAAAGGCGTCGTAAATAGTTTCGCCGACGATGAATCTCTTGGCGGCGATGCAGGACTGGCCGTTCGCGATGACTCTGGCTTTTACCGCCATGGTTACGGCTTCTTCGAAATCCGCGCTGGGCATGACGATGAACGGGTCACTGCCGCCGAGCTCGAGAACGGTTTTCTTGACTTGGCCGCCGGAAGCGCGCGCTACGGAGCGGCCGGCGAGTTCACTGCCGGTGAGCGTGGCGGCGACGATGCGATCGTCGTGCAGGAGAGCATCCACCTGTTCGGCTTCAATCAACAATGTTTGGAACGCGCCTTCCGGGAATCCGGCGCGGTGCAGGATGTCCGAGATGGCGAGCGCACATTGGGGGACGTTGCCGGCGTGCTTCAAGAGGCCGGTGTTGCCCGCCGCAAGCGCGGGAGCGGCGAAGCGAAAAACCTGCCAGAACGGGAAATTCCAGGGCATCACGGCTAAGACGGGGCCGAGGGGTTGATAACGCACGAAGCTGCGGGAGGCGTTGGTTTGGACGTGTTCATCGGCCAGCAATCGTTCGCCATTTTCGGCGTAATAGCGGCAGACCCAGGCGCATTTTTCGGCCTCGGCGATGGCCGACGCGAGCGTCTTTCCCATTTCGGTGGTCATGAGCGCGCCGAGATCGCGCTTTTCGGTTTCCAGAATTTCGGCGGCTTTTTGGAGGGCGTGGGCGCGGGCGGACCAGGGGGTGTGGCGATAGGAGTGGAAGGTGGTCCAGGCTCCGTTTAATTTTTCTCCGATGGCGTCCGCGGAGAGAGCGGGGAATTCGCGGAGGGTTTGGCCTGTGGCGGGATTTATGGTGGCGATCATCAGGGTTGGGTCGGCAGGCGAAAGCGCCTGCCCCACTTATTGGCCGGCGAAAGCGCCTGCCCCACTTATTGGCCGGCGTGGCTCAGTTCGGCGGCGGCGCCTTGGATGGCTTCGCCGGCGTTTTCGAGGACCTTGCCGACTTTCACGGTTTCTTCATCCACCAGCTTCCAATCTTTTTGTTCGATGCTCTCGCGGACCGCGGGAAGTGTCTTCACGCCGTATCCGGTGTAGAAGCCGGGTGCGTAAATCTGGTGTTTGAACCAGGGGCGGTTGGGAAGGCCTTCCTTGAGAGTGAGGGAGCGTTCTACTTGAACCAGGCGCATGTTGGCGTCGCGAAGATTCGCGCGAGCCAGGGCCGATCCGCCGTTTTCAGTGGCATGGGCCAGGGCGTGGTCGTAGAGTTGCGAGGCGCGCTGTAACGCAGCGAAGCCGTTTTCGAGCGGCGCGAAATTCATAAACGGCGGGACGGGCTCCTTGGCGGGAGGAATTTTCGAGTGCCGTGGGTCATTTATGGCCGCGTAGACGCCGTCGTCGATGGCGCGATTGCGCTCGATGATCTGATCCCGTTTATCGCGGGCCAGGTGCTCCACTTCATCGATGTAGCGGCGAATGGTTTCCGTCAGATTGTCGAAATCGAGGGGCAGCAGCTCGGCGTTCGCCAGACGCAGGACAGCGGTGCCGGCGGTTTGCGCGAGGGCGCGGCCATAGACAAAAGTGGTATCGCCGAAATGGGTGTACCAGTAGAAATCGTCATAGGCGGAATGATAAATACCGCCGCCGTCCTCGCCGCCGAAGCCGAGATCGAGCGAGGCGATTCCGATGTGATCCAGGAACGCCGTGTAATCGGAGCCGGAGCCGAGGGCGCTGATGCGCAGGTCGGGACGGGTGCGCGCTTCCTGGCGTTCGGCAGCGTCCGGGTTGGCGATGCGGAAGGCTTGGGCGCGCTTCCAGACTGAAATGTTGGCCTCAGGATCTTCGATATCGCGGGCCACGCCGTTGATAAATTTTTCGAGCGTGTGAGAGCCTTCCATGTTCAATCGGCCACGGCCGTTGCTATCGGAGTTGATATAGACGGCGGCCTTGGCGGAAAGTTCCTGCGCATGGGTCTCGGCCCATTCGGTGGAACCGAGCAGGCCGGGTTCTTCGCCATCCCATAGGCAGTAGATTATGGTGCGCTTGGGTTTCCAGCCCTGTTTCAGCAGAAGGCTCAACCCGCGGACTTCTTCCATGAGAGCGGATGCGCCGGAGATGGGATCTTCCGCGCCGTTCACCCAGCCATCATGATGATTGCCGCGGATGATCCACTCGTCTGGAAATGTTGTGCCGGGGATGGTGACGATGACGTCGTAAATGGGTTTGATATCGAAATTGAATTTCAGATTCAAATGCACCTTAGACGGGCCGGGGCCGATGTGGTACGTGATGGGCAGGGCTCCGCGCCAGGCCGGCGGGGCGACGGGACCTGTGAGTGCAGCGAGGAGCGGCTGGGCGTCGCCATAGGAAATGGGCATCACAGGAATTTTGGTTAAGGTGACGGCTTCACTGAGCGGGAGGCGTTTGGCGTCCTTGGTGGCGCCGACACCGGGAGTGAGCGGGTCGCCAGGATAAACGGGCATGTCCATCACGCTGCCGCGCTGCGCGCCGTCTTTGGGACGATAGGGGCCTTCAGGATATGTGTCGCCGGCGAAGTAGCCGTCCTCATGAGGATCCGAATAGATCAGGCATCCAATGGCGCCGTGTTCGGCGGCGACCTTGGGCTTGATGCCTCGCCAGGATCCGCCGTAGCGCGCGATGACGATGGCGCCTTTCACGGAAATGCCCAGACGGTCGAGCTGTTCGTAATCGTCCGGGATGCCGTAGTTCACGTAGACCAGCGGCGCGGTGACATCGCCATCGATGGAGTACGCGTTATAGACGGGGAGCTGTTCGGAGTGCTGCGACGAAGTGGGGTCGACGCTGACGGTTGGTTCTTCGATCTTGGCGGTGAAGTGGGTCGGCTCGGTCATTTCGAGCGAGCGTTCTTTGGGAGTGGGGAAGAGAACGTAGAAGGTTTCGATTTTGGCGTCGAGGCCCCATTCCTTGAATTTGGAGAGGAGCCATTCGGCGTTGTCTTTATCGTAGGGCGAGCCGACGTGGTGGGGCCGTGCGGAAAGGCGCTGCATGTAGGCGCGGACGTTCGCGGGATCGGGGATGGCGCGGAATTTGGTTTCCCAATCGCGCTCATCGCGCGTGGCGTCGGTGGAGTAGCCGCGCAGCGGGGCGATTTCGGCTGGTTGGGCGAGTGGGGTGATTAGTAGGGCGCAGAGGAGGATGACGATGGGAGTTTTCATGATTTCTTTTCGGAAGGGATATTGTACCGTGTTGAAGAGCGGGTCCTGGGGGACCCGCGCGGACCTGGGGCCCGCCCCACGTCAAGTGCAATTACCAGACGGGGACTGGTTGTTGTTTGATTTTTAGGATGGCTTCGCGGGCTACGTAGACTACGCGGTGGAGCTTTAGAGCTTGTTCTAAGGCCGGGAGGGCGCTGGATGCCGCGGGGCCGATGTTGCCGAGGGCTGACGCCATGCTGCGGAGGACGTAGGCTTGATCGTCGGTGACTAGCAGGCGCTCGCTGAGCGCTTCGACGGCAGGTTTGGCGGATGGGCCGATGCTTCCTAGCGCGTCGGCGGCGGGGGCGCGCACGAAGGGGATGGGATCGTGGAGGGCGGCGATTAGCGCGGGGACGGCGGCGACGGCTTTCGGACCGAACGATTGCAAGGCGACTGCTGAAAGACTGCGGACGCGTGGGTTTGAGTCGGACAATGATTTTTCCAAGGCTGGTATGGCGGACGCGGCTGGCGCGCCGATTTGTGAGAGCGCCCAAGCGGCGGCGGAGCGGACATCGGGATCGGGATCGCTGAGGGCTTGCGCTACATGATTGACGGCTGATGCGGCGTTCGGTCCGAAAGAGCCGATGGCGCGGAGAGCGTCGGCATTTCTCGGTTGGCTGAGATATGCGGAGAGGGGACGGCCGCGGTAAACGATGCCGGCCAATGGCGCAACGGGGGCGAGCGCTTCGACGGCAGTGGCTGGCGCGGGAATTCGTTCGAGCGCGACGTCGTTGACGCCGAGGTAATAACCGGAGGAGCGGCCATCTTTTCCAACGCAGACGAAGCTCAGCGTATGGCGGCCTTTTTCCAATTCCAGCCAGCCCAGCGGGCGATCCACGGCGACGTAGACTTCGGGCAAATAATTGTGGAAGACTTCGGAACCGGATGCGGGGATCTCGGAAGTTGAGGCTTCGCGGCTATCGAGATTGGTGGGCTTGCCGTCGAGCAGCGCGTAGTAATCGCCGTAGTCCGGGGCCTGGGCAATGCGGGCGACGATTTCGTAGCGGCCTTTTTCGGGAACATCGAGGGGAATATTGATGCGCGATCCTACGCCTTCGGCTTCGAAGAACAAAAGATCGCGTCCCCAATCCACTTCGCGCTGGACGCTGGCTTTGCCTTTTTCGGTGGTGACTTCGGAGAGCGAATCCTCGACGGCGATCTGCAAGGCATTGCCGAGCGGAAGGCGGGCATCGCCGTAAGGCGGCTCGGCGAGATCTTCATTGACCCCTTTTTGATACCAGAATGCGGCGCTCGAAAAATAATCCGGACGCTCTTCGAAGCCGGATCGTAGCGACCCGTCGGCGTTGTAGGTCCAGCCCGCGTGTTCTATGCCGGCCCACAGGGATTTGGTGAATGGAATGGGATCGGGAACATGCCAGCGGTAGCCGGTGAGACGGGCGCCGATGCGTTCTCCTTCGGCGACGGGCGTGCCGTACCAGGGGCTGTAGGAGACGCGCAGGCCCCAGGCGTCGTTGAAATAATCCTCGGTGCCGGTGCCGGCAAGTTGCGGGTGCTTGGCGCCGTCGACATAAAACAGGTCGTCGCCTTCGCCGAACCAGCCCACGCCGGCTTGGATGACGTTCAGGACGGTGCCGACGTAGTGGCCGGTTCCTTTCACGTTCAGAAATTCGTAGTTTTTTCCGGAGACGGCGGGGCGTTCCTGGCGATAGTAGCCATGGAAATAGGCGACATCATCGGGCAAGGACGCGTGCTTCTGCCAGTCCACGTGGTAGTAGAACATGGTGACGGGGCGGTTGCCTTCATCGGTGACGGTGATCTTGCAGGACTGGCGAAAGGGCATGGGCCAGTAGCTGTTGCGGGCGCGGCCGAAGGAGCTGACGCGAATGGGCATGGAATCGAGATCGCGCTCGTATCCGTGGCCGACGCCGAAGAAATCTCCGAGTGGCACATCCACGCTGGGGGTTTTCTTTCCGTCGTAATAGACGCGCAGGCGGACCAGACGGGGCCACGCGAATTCGTTGTCGGCGACGGTGATCCAGATGTGATCGACGATGCCGGGGCCGCGCAGATCCGCCATTACGAAGGTTTCGCCAGGGAAGATGCGCTTGCTGTCGTCGTTGCTATAGACGTAGGGATTGTCGCTCGAGACGCGATGGGCGGAGAAGTTTTTGAGGCGCGGGAGGTCGGTTAGGGATTGGGCGGAGAGGGTCGCGGTGGCGAGGATGATTAGGGCAGTGGTGGGGTGCATCAATGGTTTCCTCCGAGGGGTTGAAGGCGGAAGTGCCTGCCCCACATTCAGGCAACATGTCAGGCAACAAGGGTATCAGACACGGGATACTTTATGGTGATGAGGAAATATTGTTTGGTGATGTTGGTGGTTTTGGCTGTTGCGGCGCAGGACACCGGGCATCGGCCTAAGGAAAATCAGATTGCGGGGCCTCGCGATGCGGGCGACTATGACTCGTGGCTGCGCGATTTGAAGATGTGGCGGGCGGAGCGTTTGACGCGCATGGGCTATAGCGACGCGGAGTACCGGCGTCCGGAATTGCAGTGGGCGCAGCGGGACTTTGTGCAGCCGCAGATGATGTGCGAGGAGCGCTATTTTTACGATCCCGTGCAGCGGCGCTATACGGTGGACCGATACCTGGACGATTTGGAGAAACGCTATGGCGGGATCGACAGCGTGCTGATCTGGCCGGTTTATCCCAACATTGGAATCGACAACCGGAATGAATGGGATCTGCATCGCGATTTGCCTGGCGGGATTCCGGCGCTGAAGAAGATGGTGGAAGATTTTCACAGCCGCGGGGTGCGCGTTTTATTTCCCACCATGCCTTGGGACAACGGGACGCGCGATCCGGGGATGCCGCACTGGGAGGCTACGGCGAAGCTGATGGCCGAGATCGGGGCCGATGGAGCGAACGGCGATACGTTCAGCGGGCTTCCGCGCGCATATCGGACGGCGTCCGACGCCACGGGGCATCCAATTGTTTTTCAGCCGGAAATGGCGCCGGCGGCGGATGAAGGGCTGATGTGGAACAACCAGAGCTGGCTGGTAATAGAATTCGGGTTCGCGCCGCCGGCGAGCAAGGTGAAATGGCTGGAGCCGCGGCACATGATCGACGTGGTGAACCGCTGGGGGCGAGATCACACGGATGAACTGCAGTACGCATTTTTCAATGGCGTGGGGTTCGAGAGTTGGGAGAACGTGTGGGGCATCTGGAATCAGATGACGCAGCGGGATGGCGAGGCTCTTCGGCGCATCAGCCGCATCGACCGCAATTTCGCCGAGTTGCTGGTCAGCAAGGACTGGATTCCGTTTCAGCCGACGGTGCAGCACGGGATTTTCGCCAGCATATTTCCGGGAGCGGGGCGGACGTTGTGGACGCTGGTGAATCGCAACGAATTCGATGTCGCGGGTCCGCAGATTCGGATTGCGAACGCGGCGGGCCGGCATTATTACGATATCTGGCACGGGGTGGAAATTCAGCCGGAGATTAACGGCCAGTTCGCTACGCTGAGCTTTTCGATGGAGGCGCATGGGTTCGGCGCGATTCTGGCGGTGGACGCGGGGGCGCAGGCGGAGGGCCTGGAAAAGCTGCTGGCGCAGATGAAGGCATCGGCTGCGGTGCCGATCCAGAGCTTGTCAGAGGATTGGAAATTTCTGCCGCAGAAGATTGTCGAAATAAAACCCACGGTGCAGTTCACGGCGGCATCGGCGGGGATGGTGCAGATTCCAGCCGGCGAATTTGTTTTCAAAGTGTCGGGAGTGGAGATTGAAGGGGACGATTGGATTGGCCTCGACGTGCAATATCCGTGGGAGGATTCTCCCCGGCGCGGCCACGCGAGAAAGATGCAGATCAAAGGGTTCTACATGGACAAATATCCGGTGACCAACGCGGAGTTCCTGTCGTTTATGGAGAGCTCGAGTTACAAGCCGGCGGACGATCACAATTTTTTGCGCGACTGGGAGAATGGGCGGCCTCGCGGGGGTTGGGAGAATAAACCGGTGACCTGGGTGTCGCTCGAAGATGCGCGCGCCTACGCGCAATGGGCCCGCAAACGGCTGCCGCACGAATGGGAGTGGCAATATGCGGCCAGCGGGACGGACGAGCGGTTGTATCCGTGGGGAAATCAGTGGGACGATTCGGCGGTTCCGGAGCCATACAAGGGACGCGATCTTCCTGGTCCGGCGTTGGTGGACGCTCATCCCAAGGGCGCGAGTCCGTTCGGGGTGATGGACATGGTGGGTAACGTCTGGCAGTGGACCGATGAATTTGTGGATGAGCACACGCGCGCGGCGATTTTACGAGGCGGGAGCTACTACCAGCCGCAGGGTTCCATGTGGTATTTTCCGCAGGCGTACAAGTTGACGGAGCACGGGAAATATTTATTGATGGCGCCGTCGAAGGATCGGGCGGGGACGGTTGGGTTCCGGTGTGTCAGGGATTAGTTGGCAGGCGAAAGCGCCTGCCCCACTTGCCTGCCAACCAAGTTGTGTAGTGCGTTAGCGGGTTGCGCCTACTAGATCTCCGGTTTTTTGGTTGTCGGCGAGGCCGGTTCCGGTGATCTGTTCGGTAATGAACCAGACCTGGAATTCGTTGGTGCGGAGAACTTCGCTCACCAGCAGGTCGTTGGTGCCCTGATCGCCGTCGTCGTCAGCCTTGTCGGCCAGCTCGCGCGTCTCGGCGATTATCATTTCATGCGCTTCGAGCAAGCGGAACAACTGGGTGTTGACATCTTCGCGGCCGCGCGGCGGACGCGGGATGCGGGTGGTCTCGGCGACATCGGGCGCCATGGCGATGGCCACCCCGCCCAGGGTCTGGACACGCTCAGCCAGGGCATCCACCAGCTCAGCCTGTTCGCCGTAGTGCTTATCGAAGAGCAGGTGAAGCTGATAAAAGGTGGGGCCGGCAACCTGCCAGTGGTGTTTCTTGTACATGTCGCGCAGGGTCATGGTGTCGGCGAGAAGGGGGTTCAATTGGTCGACCATGGTCAAGCGGACTTTTTGATCCAGCGAGATGGGGCGGTTAACCACTGTTCCGTAATCCTGGACCACGCTCGCGGCGTGTCCGTCTTTATGCGAGTTCCGTGTCTTCATACAGGATTAGACAACGCCCGGGGGAAAGCGTTGCATCTTTTAAATGGCGCCGATTGGCAATCGGCTGCGCAGGTTAGCAACCTGCCCCACTAGAACGACAGATGCAGCGAGAGCTGCAGGAAGCGCGGGCTGCCGATGGTGTGTTGGATGACGCCTAAGCTGCCTTCGGGCGGGAAGGAAGGTGGTCCAGCGTAGTTGGGGAAGAACACAACGTCGTTGTTGGGCGCATCGAAGTCCGGATGGTTGAAGATGTTGTAGGCTTCAAAGTTGAAGCGCAGCCGGTAATGTTCCTTCATCACGAAGGTCTTGCCGATGGTCATGTCGAAGCGCACCTGGAACGGCGCCCGGAAGATATTGCGGCCGGTATAACCGTAGAGGGACTCATAATAATCGCACCCGTTGGAATCGCACGGAGGGACGCCGCTCTCGCCGGGCGAGAGAAACGCGGGTGCGAAATCGTTCACGTTCAAGACCGGTTTTCCCGCGTTCACACCGGTGGTGCCTTGCAGCTGAGCCTGCGCTGCGGTTACGCCGGGCTTGAGAGGAACAATGGGGTTGCCGATGTAATCCGATGTGCCGAGATACATGCTGGCCACCGAACCTGAATAATCGTAGATGCTGTAGGGCGAGCCGCTCTGCGCCACGGTCTGGCCGCCGATGATCCAATCGTTTAGCAAGTAGCCCAGTCCCTTGTTGGTTGTGACTTTGGGGATCTGGTAGGTGTAATTAACCAGGAAGACATGGGTCTGATCGAAATCCGCGTTCCCATAGTTGGATTTGGGGAACAGCGGGTTGTTGCCGGTGAAGAAAAGGCCCAGTCCGCTTTGTTCGTCGAGGGCGTGCGACCAGGTGTAGCTGGCGGTGAGTTGAAGTCCGAAGGAGAGGCGCTTGCGTATTTGCAGCTGCAGAGCGTTGTAGTTGGAAATGCCCTCGGCTTTGTAGAGGACGGAATTCATGTCGTAACCGATGTAGGGGACGCGAATGGGCGCGTTGCCGGAATACTCATTGGTGGAGATCGGTTCCAGATCGAGATTGTAATTTGGCGAGACACCGCCGTAAGAGTAAATCTGGCCGTTGACGGGATGTTGCGGCGTAGCGATCTGCGCCTGATTGAAGGGAATGGGTAAGACGTCGTGGAGGCCGTGGTTGCCGACGTATCCGGCGCTGAACAGCCAACTGTTGGACGCCTGGTATTGAAGATCGAAGGTCCAGTTTTCGGTGTAAGGAAGCTTGTTGTTGATGTCGTAGCCGCCGAACAGGAAGGGGCCGAATTCGTTGCCGGCCGGGTAGCTGCCGGATTCGGTTTGAGAAATATTTGGCAACTGGGCCTGGAAAGCGGCCGCGCTGCCGGGCGGGGGCGGAGGCGGAGAGGTACCGAACGGGGTCTGGAACGTGGCGCCTTTCTGGGCGAAGACCGGCGAGACGAATGGTGGTTCTAGAGTTACGCCGAAAGGCCCGTTGAAACCACCGCCGGCGCTGGGCGAGAGGTAGCTGAAAAATTCGCCGCGGTCATAATAGATGCCGAATCCTGAGCGGACGGTCAACTTGGAAGTGGGGCTCCAGGCCACTCCGATGCGCGGAGCGAATCCCCATTGACGTTCTCTCATCAGCGAGCTGCTTGCGCCGGGGGTTGCGAATTGAGGGTTGTTGCCGGCGATTTCGAGTCCGGAGTTGACGATGGTGTCGGTGGCGGCGTTGTAGGAATAAAGATTGCCATCGAACGCGGTCAGCTTACCGTACTTTTCCGTTAGCGGGCCGTCGAAATCCCAGCGCAGACCCAGGGTGACGGTCAGGTTGCTGCGGAGTTTGTAGCTGTCGTTGACGAAGGCGCCGACGGTGTCGGAGCGGTAGTAGCGATTGGCCGAGCCCGAGAACGCATCCGATTCCGTGCCGGTGCGGACATTACCTTCGACGAAGTTCGTAAAGGTGGTAAACGAAATCTTGTCGTTGTCGGTGTTGTTGTTGATGATATTGAGCTGCGTGTGGTCCCAGGTGGTGCCGAACGAGAGGGTGTGGCGCCCTTTCACCCAGTTCAAGGTGCTGCCGTATTCCCACTGGTTTTGGTACATACCAGCGTTTCCGAAACTGGTGGCATTACCGAACTCCAGACCGCTGGCGATGGTGGGGTCGGAGGTGCCGATTTCGATTTGTGGAAATATGGTGGAACCCAACAGATTCATCCCGAAGTCGGCGGGGGTGAATTGCTGACTGGTTGAGGAATAGGCTTTTAGGCGGGTGAATCCGGCGCGCTGTTCCCAGGTTAAAGAGGGCGTGAGGATGATGGTGTTGTTAATGGACACCACCTGGCTACCGCCCGAAAGAGTCTGTGGGAAGCCGAGCAGCGATCCGACGGCGCCAAAAGGAGCGCTGGTGGGGTTTTCTTGAACATAGTATTTGATGCCCAGGCGATCTTTGTCGTTTACCACGTAGTCGACATTGGCGATTCCCTGGTCGACGCTGGCCTGTGCATTGGGTCCTTGCACAACAGTGTCGTACCCCAGGTTCTGAGCTGTTGTTGGATTGGTGATCTGCGCGCTTGGGATTAGATACTGTCCGTTGGGAAGCTTGGCGTTCAGCAGCCCCATGGCCACCGGGCTGATCTGGCTGGGGGTGATGGTCTTCCCGAAACTGGATTGAATCATGTTGACGATGCCCTGCGCGCTGCGGTCGTTGGTGAGGCCCAGCGGTACGGTGGCGTCTTCGGTGGCGGTGGAGGCGTCGGCGATACGAACGCCCTGATAGGAGAGAAAGTAGAAGAGTTTGTCCTTCTTGATGGGGCCGCCAAGGGTAACGCCGAATTGATTGCGGTTCAGGAACGGGACTTTGGTGGCGATGATAGGGTCGGCGTTATAGAAGAAAGGCGCGGAATTGAAGGCACTGTTCTGGAATTTCTCGTAGAGTTCGCCATGCAGGGCGTTGGTTCCCGATTTGGTGATCACGCTGATGTGCGCTCCGCTATTGGCGCCCTGGGTGGCGTTGTACATGGCGGCGTTCACGGCGATCTCCTGAATGGCTTCGGCGGGGGGAGTGGGGAGGGCCTGCCCGATGGCGGTGTAGACGGAATTGCTCTGGATTTGTCCGCCGGCGCCGAAGTTTTCGCCGGTGTTCAGGACGAAACGATTCTCACCCACCTGGCTGGTGGAATTTCCGTTGAAGAGGTTGTTGGTGCTGATGCCGTTCAGAGAGAAGCTGTTGGAAGTATCGCGCTGGCCGTTGGCGAAGATGGCCTGATTGCCGAGGCCGGTATTGGTGCCGCCGCCGCCCAGAAAATCCGCGTGAACGCCGGGGCTCAAGATGGCCAACTGGGTGAAGCTGCCGGTACCGAGCGGGGTTTGCTCGATAGTCAGCGTATCCACGACGTAACCGTTGGTGGTGTCAACCTGGTTCATCAAAGGAGTGGCGGTGACTTCCACCATGGTGCTGACCTGGCCGACTTTGAGGCTGGCATCCACAGTGGTGGTGCGGTTGCCGTTCACCAGAACTTCGGTATGGGTTTCGGTGTCGAATCCGGCCTTGGTGAAAATGAGCTTGTAAGTTCCGGCGGGGAGATCGGGGATGGAATACGAACCGTTCGGCTGCGAGCGCGCGTTCACTTCCAGATTGGTGGCAACATTCACGGCCTTGACGGCGGCATCGGCCACGGCGGCGCCGGAAGAATCCATCACGGTGCCGGTGATTGCGCCCAGGATCTGTTGCGCGGAGAGCGGCGCGTGGAGCGCCAGGCTCAAGAACAAAATGGAGCAGATGGTCTGTCTCAGTTGATGCATACTCATTGGGGTCTCCCCTCCGAAGAAGTTAGTGATTTTGAGTGCAACCGGGGATTTTAGACAGCTCCCGGGATTTCTAGTTTCGGCAAGAGGGATGGTTACACCAGTGGAAAAGCGAGGAAACGGAGCTAGACCTAAACATGACCCTCTTAGGGTCAAACTATAGCAAATTTCGGTTACTGTTTGATGACCATTTCGCAGTCTAGTAAAATTACTAGTGGGCTGGGTTGGACGCATGGTTCACGGCCAGCTGACCGACCTGTTGAAATAGCTGTTCGAGCGAGGATTCCGGGACGCTCAAGCTCACGTTGAGCGTGCTGCCGTCGATGGAAGACTGGAGACCGCCCAACAATGCTGCAACGCCGCCGGCGTTTGTTTGAAGGAATCCAACAACAAAGTTAAGAACATTCAAAAGCGAAGAGGCGTCCTGCGGCGAATCCATTACTAACGCGGCCGAGAATTGCGCGCCGGAGCCTTGGGCGGAGGAAGGGAACTTCACGCCGCCGCTGATCTCTTGGATGGCCAGCAGGAGTTTACTTTTCAGCACCCCGGCCAGAGGGCCCGCGTTTCCGGCACTGCCCGCCGGCAGCGCGCTCGAGAACTGGCTCAGCGGGACCACCGACGCGAAATAGATATCCTCTTGCGCGCGCAGTTGGCGGGCCTCAATGACGACGCCGGAGCCGGGGCCGGAGGACGATGCGCCAAACTGGATGGCGGCCTGCACGCTGGTGCAATCGCCGATCAGATCGGTGAAACCATCCGTGAACAGTCCGAGGCAGACATTCGCTTCCGGCGAATTTGTGCCGGGCGGGACCATTTGAAGCAGATCTACTCCGGGAAGACGGGTGATGGTTGCACCGTTCTTCAGCGCGTTGACCTCAATGATCTCGATACTCGCGCTAAATTCGCCGTGCGCAGCCATCAACCAGTGGGCACTGGCTTGGGGCGCTCCATTCCAGGCCGCTACCACTTCGGACACGTCCGAAAGCGGGTTTATGCCGGTCTCGGTCACAAAGCCCTGCAGATACTTCTGGCCCATGGGAATCTGGGACAGAACGAACTGGCCGAATGGCGAGTTCCTGGCGGAGGCGACGTTCGCGCCGGCCACCAGTTGCGCGTCGGCCATCAGGAAACTGAACAGGTCAACGTTGCTTGATTGCGCCAGTGCGAGGGCCGGAATCGCAATCGCGGATAAAAGGGCTGTTCTGCAGGTGCGCATGGGAACCTCTGATTATTAAGGACGGTGGAAAGGCCCAACTATTACGGCTTGAGCGCTTTTTCCACCTCAATCATCAATGGTACGCCCGAATCCCGCGCGGCCGCCAACCAGTCTCCCGGCGGAGCGTTACCGGTGCGGGCGGCCTGGATCGCGACGTCGAAAATCTTACGATTGAGCGAGGTAAGGTATTGCACCAATCGCGCAACATGGGAGCGGAATGCGCCAGTTGTGAGGGTATGGCCGGCGGCTACAAAAGCCAGCAGCAATGCAACGGACCGCGCGGACCGTTCCGAAGGATTTTGGCCGGGCATTCCGCCGTCCGGTTCGAGTTGGGAGGCGAGGTTGATGAGAATATCTTCGCTCGATTCCGGCGCGGCATCGGGAGACGGAGGCGGCGATTTCCGGAACATGCCGCGCAATGAATCGAGGGGCGAAAATCGCGGGCCCAGCGGTTTTGGCGTGTCCATCGCTTGGGCGCCTGCCACGCAAGCGGCGAGACCAGGAGGAGCCGGAGGCGGAAGATAGGCGTCGAACTGCACGTCCTGGGGCATTCCTACGGGAACCACGCTGGTCTGGGGGATTTCCCCGGGCCGATCGCCCGCTCGCGCGACCACGGCCACCAGCGACATCTCGCGGCTGGCCAATTGATAGGTGCGGCTGAGATAGGAAAGACGCTCGGCGACGCGATTCTGCTTGCGCTTTTCGAGCGGGGCCAAAGATTCGTTCCCAGATGGATAGCGGCCTTCCCAATCCGTAATCAGCCGCGCGCCTTGCAACAACCGAACGGTTTGGCCGGTTGGCGCGTCGCCAGCGGGTATGGGAAGGTTCAAGCTGCCGTGGTCCCAAGTGAGGTCCAGCGTGGCGGAGTTTGCGTCCATCTCGCCGAACAGAACCACTGGATTGCCGGCGAAAACCATAGAGGGAGTTTCGGGTTGCACAGGCGCGGTGGTTTTCAAACCGGAAGCGACGGGCGGACCCATGGCGGCAAACAGATCTACGGCGGGCAGGTCCACGCGCTCGCGCGGGGTGACGAAACGGCTGACGCCGCCTGTCTCGCGGGCCAGCAAGGAAAGAAAACGGTCCTGGCTGGCGCTCCCGATGCCCAGGCAGAACAGTCGGATGTTGGTGGCGCGCGCCCGCGCGAGAATCCTTTCCGTTCCGGCTACTTGTCCGTCGGTAAGAATCAATATGTCGCCCGAGGCGCCGTTCAACATGCGCGCGGCTTCCTCAAATCCGGCCGCCAATTCCGTTCCTCCCTGGGCTTTCACTTGATCGAGAAAAGCGCGAGCGTTCTGGCGATTCGCGCTCGAAGCTGGTTGTAGCGCGGGGTGCAAGCTTTCAACGTTATTGCTGAAGGCGACCAACCCGAATGAGTCGTCCGGGCCCAATGCGGCCAGGCAGGCGTCAATGGCCTTGCGCGCCTGATCGATGGGAGCGCCTTGCATGGAGCCGGAGCGATCGAGAACAATCACGGTGCGGCGGGCGGTTTTCGGGCGCGATCCAAAGAGCGTGGATGGGAGGATGGCGGCGAAGGAGCGTAGTTCAGAGGCGGTTTCGCCGGAAAACACTTGAGGCGCGATTTCTTTGAAATGAACGTCCAGTACTAAGTCGCGATTGGGAACGTCTTTTTCCGCGGCCAGGGTGACGCGCGCGGGCGCGGTTCCATCTTGCTTTACCCGAATGGCGTGGGATGGCGAGCCAATTTCGTCAGGCGCGAGCTGATGCAGGATAGAAAGGTCGAATCCAACCTGGTGCAGCGAATCCGCGTTGCGGCGAAACGGCGGAAGCAGCATGTCGCCGAACTCGGCCGCCGGCAATTCCATCTCGGCTTCGTCTTCGGAGACGAGAGCCACTTTCAGGTCCTTATGATAGGCGGGCGCAAGGGTGAAGGGGAAGCGAAAGCGGAATCCGTCGTCGCGCGATTCCACTCCGGCCAACAGCTCCAGATGCACCGTCACGGTTTCTCGCGGGCGAACGTTTCCGACGGTGAGGTTCACGATGCCATCGCCGTACTGGCGGGCCAGGGCGGCGAGGGATCCCGCGGCGATGCCGCGCTCATAGGCCTGGACGGCCGCTTCCCGTTCCATTAATTCGGAATGCACTTCGAAGCCGTCGCCCGAGATGCGGAAGCTCCGCAGCGCCGCGTCGCGAGGCAATGGAAATGCGTAGATCACTTCCACGGGCCTTTCTTCATCGGACCGGAACACGTGCTGGATGGTGAGATGCGCACCCATCGGGAGAATGCGGCCGGTTAGCCAGAGCCGCTGCATGGCCAGGCGAAGCGTTTCGCGGCCGGACGTTGCCAGAGGCCCAAAATTAGCTGCTGTACTGCTCATTTCCTGCTCCTTTTTCCATCGGCGGCGGGCTGAAGACAGCGCGCCAGTTCATCGATAGCTTCACGGATCTGTTTGGCCCGCCAGGGGCTGACGTCACTACGCGTTAACACCACCACATCGTCCGCGATGGCGTGCTGCCACCAGGCTGTGGGCGCGGCGGCGTTCTTTTCGGGCGCCGCTCCAGCAAGGCTGCGGCCGATTTCTCGAAGCATCCGGCCCTGGGCCTGAAGCTTCTTGATCTTTTCCAGGCGCGCCAGATGTTGCGGCGTGTACGCGGCGGCGCGGCCGGCCTTTACAGGGCCGTCCAGCAAGCCGCGCGCGATATAGAAACGAATGGTGCGCGCGGGCAGGCCGGAAGCGTCGGCGAGTTCGGCGAGCGTCATGTCGTTGTCCATGTCGTCGGCCATGTAGTTTTAGGATAGGGTAGGAATGTGACAGTGTCAAGTGGTGTCGGATAGTTTGGACTGCGGGAAGGATCGCGCTGGGGGAATCGCGGGGACACGACTTGGCGGGCTCAAGTTTGAAGCGGGCCGGACGCTTGCCCGTCATGTCCCCGGATTCGGCCCGGATTCTCGTATACAATACGGAATTCATCTATGTGGCGAACTATTGTTTTGATTTGTGCCGTGGGGATTGCGCGCGCTCAGCACGCTCCCACCATTGAGGAACGTACCAGCGCTATGCAGAAGCTGGACGGATATTTTCCAATGTACTGGGATCAGCGCAGCGGCGCGCTGTTTCTGGAGATTCCCCGATTCGATACGGAGTTCCTGTACACCACGGGACTGGCGGCCGGTTTGGGATCGAACGACATCGGCCTGGACCGCGGGCAGGGCGGCGGAGGGAAGGTGGTGCGGTTCGAGCGCGTGGGGCCAAAGGTTTTCCTGATGCAGGGGAACGAATCGTTCCGATCGTCGAGCGCGAACGCGGCGGAGCGGCGCTCGGTGGAGGATTCGTTCGCGAAGTCGATCCTGTGGGGGTTCACGGTAGCCGCGGAGAGCAACGGACGCGTACTGGTGGACGCTACCGACTTTGTGGTGCGGGACGGGCACGGCGCGGCCAACGCCCTGCGTCCGGGCCCTTATCGCGTGGATAAAACGCGCAGCGCGGTGTACCTGCCGCGCACCAAAGCGTTTCCGAAAAACAGCGAGATCGAAGTTACGCTGACGTTTGCGCTGGAAGCCGCGGGCGGGGCGCGGCCTGGATTTAGCGGTCCGGCGCAGGGCCCTCCTCCGATTGGCGCGGCAGGAGGGCGAGGAGGCTTCGGCGGAGGATTATTTTCAGGATCGGTGGCGAGCGTCACGCCCACGCCGGATTCGGTGACGCTACGCGAACATTATTCGCTGGTGGAATTGCCTGACGGCAATTTCAAGCCGCGGCTGGATGATCCGCGCGCGGGCTACTTCGGACCAAATTTCGTGGATTACAGCGTGCCCATCGGCGAACCGATGATGCAGCGCTACATCATGCGGCATCGTTTGGAGAAAAAAGATCCGAACGCGGAGGTCAGCGAAGCGGTGAAGCCGATTCAATACTGGGTGGATTCGGGCGCGCCGGACGATGTGAAGAAGGCGCTGGTAGAGGGTGCGAGCTGGTGGAACCAGGCATTTGAAGCGGCCGGTTTCCGCGACGCCTTTAAGGTGGACGTGCTGCCTGAGGGGGCGGACCCGATGGACATCCGCTATAACATGATCAACTGGGTGCATCGCTCCACGCGCGGCTGGTCGACGGGCGGAGCTGTTTCCGATCCGCGGACAGGCGAGATCATCAAAGGCGTAGTGATACTCGGATCGCTGCGCGACCGGCAAGATTATCTGATATTCGAAGGGCTGCTATCGCCCTACATGACCGGCAACGAGAAGCCGGAAATTCTGTATCAAACCGCGCTGGCGCGCATCCGGCAACTGGCGGCGCATGAAGTGGGGCATACGCTGGGGCTGGGTCACAATTACTACGACAGCAGCAAGGGCTGGATCTCGGTGATGGATTATCCGCATCCGCTCGAAAAACTGCGTGATGACGGCAGCATCGATTTGTCGGAAGCTTATCAGGCGCGGATCGGCGACTGGGATAGAGTGTCGATCAACTACGGCTATCGCCAGTTTTCAGCAGGAACGGACGAACCGGCGGCGCTGGCGAAGATTCTGAACGACGCGTGGGCGGGGGATTTGCGCTACATGACCAATCAGGACACCGACACGCATCCGAGAGTGGATCAATGGTCGAACGGAGTGAATCAGGCGGACGAGCTGAACCGGATTATGAAAATCCGGCGCTCGGCGCTGAACAGGCTGGGCGAACATACCATCCGGACGGGCGCGCCGATGGCGACCATCGAGGAGCCGCTGGTGCCGATTTTCATGTATCACCGCTTCTCGGTGGAATCCGCGTCATCGATGGTGGGAGGGTTGGATTACATTTACGGAATGCGCGGCGACGGGCGGACGCCGGTGAAATGGGAAACGGCCGCGAATCAGCGCAAGGCTCTGGAAGCGCTGGCCAACACTTTAAAGCCGTCGGAGCTGGTGGTGCCCAAGCAGGTGTTGGACGCGATTCCGCCGCGGCCGCCGGGGTACGGCCGGCACCGCGAGCTATTTCCGCGCACCACGGGCGATGGATTCGATCCGCTGAGCCCGGCGACCATCGCGTCCGATGTGACCATCGGTTTCGTGCTGGAGCTGAACCGTTCGGCCCGAATGGTGGCGCAGCACGCGCTCGATCCAGGGCTGCCGGGCCTGGAAGAAGTGATCGATCGGCTGACCAAGGCTGTGTTCGATGCAGCGGTCGCATCCCCTTACGAAGCCGAGATCCGGCGTGCGGAGGAACGCGTGCTGGTGGATCGGGTGATGTGGCTGGCAACGGGCGCGCCGAACGCGCAGGTTCGCGCCATCGCTGCGTGGAAGCTGGCTAAGTTGGGAAACCGGCTGCGGGCGGGGGCTTCTAAAGAGGCCGCGAAAGGCGAGGCTGACTCGGCGCAGAACGCGCTGCTGGCGGCTGATATCAAGCGATTTCTGGATCGTCCGGCGGAGCCGATTAAGCAGCAGACGGCTGCGGACGCGCCTCCCGGTGCGCCGATTGGGGATGAGGGGATGGATTGGTTGGCGCGGCCGCCGATGGGGTGGTAGGGAGAAAAATTCGGGGGGAAAAAATTCGGGGGACACGACTTGGCGCGTTCAAGTTTGAAGCGGGCCAGACGCTTGCCCGTCATGTCCCCCAAATTTCTCCAAAGTTTTAGCACAAATGGAGTAGAATTAACCAGGTCTCCGAGTGGTTGCCGCAAGTCCAAGTATCCGGCGTTTGCTGCTTTTTGCAGGTGTGTTGTGTTATGGGCAGACACCGTCGCCTGAAGTAAATTCCCAGGATGTGCAGCCCACCTTCACCACCAGGGCGAATCTGGTGCTGGTGCGGGTGGTGGTGCGGGATAAGCAAGGGCGCGCTAACGGGACTCTTCAAAAGGAAGATTTTCAGTTATTCGACAAAGGGAAACCGCAGGTAATTACCAAATTCTCGATGGAGAAATCAGAGGGCCGCAAGGTGGACGCGCCGATGCCTGCGCCGGCTTCGGTGGGGTCCACGGAAAAGTTGCCTGGTGAGAAGGCGTTGCCGATTCCGCCGGACCGGTATGTGGCCTACGTCTTCGACGACGTGCATTTGAACTTTGGAGATTTGGCTATCGCCCGCAAAGCTGCCGAGGCGCATATGGCGGAGTCGCTTCCGGCCTCGAGCCGCGCGGCGATCTACACAACATCGGGGCAAACCATGTTGGAATTTACCGACGATCAATCCAAGCTGCGGGACACGCTGCTGCGCATCCAGCCTCGCGGCAGAATGTCACAGCCAGGATCGGAATGCCCGGACATGAGTTTGTACCAGGCGGACTTAATATTCAACAAGAACGATACGGGCGCGCTGCAAGCAGCGACTTCGGATGCCATGCAGTGCGCGCAGCTGGACACGGGTTCGCAGAGTGTGGCGCAGAGCATGGCGCAGGCGGCTGCTTCGCGCGTAATATCGATAGGCGAAACGGAAACGCGGCTCACCCTGAAGCTGCTGGGCGACGTGGTGCGGCGCATGTCCGCCCTGCCGGGGCAGCGCAGCGCGGTGGTGGTTTCCCCAGGCTTTCTGGTGCTGGACGAGAACCGCACCGAGGAACTGGATCTGATCGATCGCGCCATCCGGGCCAATGTCACTATCGGCGGACTGGACGCGCGGGGTTTGTACGCGCTGATTCCGGGAGGCGACGCCAGTAACGCCAGTATAACTTCGGGGAATCCAGCCAGTCTGAATGCCAAGACGCGATACATGCGTGATAGCGCGATGTTGGAGGGGGACGTTCTGGGCGAGCTGGCGGACGGGACGGGCGGCAATTTCTTTCACGACAGCAACGACCTGGCGGCGGGTTTCAAACGCGTGGCCGCGCTGCCGGAATACTATTACGTGCTGGGGTTCGCGCCGCAAAGCCTGAAATTTGACGGCAGCTATCACAGTTTGAAAGTGACCCTCAAGAGTCCCGCCGGATTGACGCTGCAGGCGCGGCGCGGATATTTCGCGCCCAAGCATGAAGTAGATGCGGCTCAGGAAGCCAAGCGCGAAATAGAAGAAACGCTATTTTCCCGCGACGAATGGCACGATATTCCGGTGGAACTGCATACGCAATTTTTCAAGTCGAGCGACGTAGCGGCCAAGCTTTCCATTCTGGCGCGGATCGACGTGAGACAGCTTCGTTTTCGAAAAGCGGATGGGCGCAATATAGACACGCTGACAGTGGTAGCGGGGGTGTTCGACAGGAACGGAAACTATATCAGCGCGGTGGAGAAGACCGTGGACATGCATCTGCGGGATGAAAGCCTGGCGACCAAATTGGGCGCGGGGATTACGGTGAGGTCCGCGTTTGACGTAACGCCGGGGAGCTATTTTGTGCGGATCGTGGTAAGGGATGCCGAAGGGCAGAAAATGGCGGCGCTCAACGGCGGGGTGGAGATTCCCTGAGGGCCTTACTAGGAGTAGAATGGCTGGGCGGTTGATCCAAATGGGCAGAAGAAAGCTACATTTTGTGGTTTCTTGGAGCGTCCTGATCTGGGCCGGCCAGGCACAGAATCCCGCTCCAGCCGAACCCGCCCGGGACGCGCAGCCACCGGTTCCGGCGAAGAATTTGCCGGAGCTGGCTACTCGCGATGAGGCGCCCACCTTTACTTCCAGGACGAATTTAGTATTGATGCGGGTGGTGGTCCGCGACCACAACGGACACGTCAACGGGGACCTTCAAAAAGAAGATTTTGTTTTGCTCGATAAGGGGAAACCGCAGTTCATATCGAGGTTCTCTTTGGAGAAAACCACCGAACTCAAAGCGGGAGCGGTGGCGCCAGAAGCCGGCGCGCCCGGAGGCGCGGGAGTCAAGAGTACCGGTGAGACGGCGCTGCCGGGGCGCTATGTCGGCTACATATTCGACGACCTGCATTTAAATTTTGGCGATCTGGCGCAGTCTCGTAATGCCGCGGAACGGCACCTGGCGGACCTTCCGGTGACCAGCCGGGCGGCGATTTTCACGACATCGGGACAGGTTACGCAAGACTTCACCGATGACCTGGCCAAGCTGAAGGATGCGATGCTGCGGATCCAGCCGCGCTCGAATTTAAAGCCGGGCGTGGACTGCCCGGATCTCAGCTACTATCAGGCGGACCTGATCCAGAACAAGCACGATCCGCAAGCGACGAACGCGGCTATGCAGGACACCATCCTGTGCGCCAATCTCGCCTCGGATGGGACGGCTCCGGACCCTTCCATGACTCAGGCGGCGCAGCAAATGACGCTGGCGGCGGCATCGCGCGTGGTGTCGATCGGCGACCAGGAAACGCGAATCACATTAAAGGTTTTGGAAAGCGTGGTGCGCCGCGTCTCGGCCATGCCGGGACAACGGGCCTTGGTATTGGTCTCCCCGGGGTTCCTGATGCTGGATCAACAGATGGATGAGTATGAGGTGATGGACCGCGCCATCCGGGCGAACGTGACTATCAGCACTTTGAACGCGCGCGGACTTTACGCGGTCGTTCCCGGGGGCGCCGCCGGCCAGAACACGGCCAGCCTGGCCAGCCTGAACGCCAGAACGCAATATCAGCGAGACAGCGCGCTGGTAACGGACGGTGTATTGGGTGAGATCGCGGATGGTACCGGCGGCACCTGGTTCCACGACAGCAACGATCTGGCGGAAGGCTTCAAACGCACGGCAGCGGCGCCGGAGTACTATTATCTGTTGGGTTTCTCGCCCGACAATCTGAAATTCGACGGCAGCTATCACAACTTGAAAGTCACGCTCAAGAGACCGGCCGGATTGATATTGCAGGCGCGGCGCGGATATTACGCTCCGAAACACGAAGTGGACGCGGCCCAGGAAGCCAAGCGGGAGATTGAAGAGGCGCTCTTCTCGCGCGATGAATGGCGCGATATTCCCGTGGAATTACATACACAATTTTTCAAATCGGGCGAGGCCAGCGCCAAGCTCTCGGTTCTGGCGCGGATCGATGTCCGGCAGCTCCGTTTTCGAAAAGCGGAGGGACGCAACCTGGATATCCTGACGGTGGCTTCCGGGCTGTTTGACCGCAATGGTAACTACGTCAACGGCATGGAGAAGACGGTGGACATGCATCTGAAGGACGAAACGCTGGCGGTGAGGTTGAATTCCGGAATTACCGTGAAGAGCGGGTTCGACGTAGCGCCTGGAAGCTATTTTGTGCGGGTGGTGGTGCGGGATGCCGAAGGGCAGAAAATGGCGGCGCTGAACGGCGCGATAGAGATTCCCTGAGGGAGGTGCGATTGTGATTTTTAAACGCATGATGGTGTTGGCTGGATTTCTCGGCCTGATGAGCGGCTTGTCCAAAGGCCAGCAGGCGGCCGAATCCGGTCCGGTTATCAAGACGGAGACCAGGCTGGTACTGGTGGACGCAGTGGTGACGGACAAGAAAGGCGGCTACATCCGCGATCTCACCGCCAAGGACTTCAAGGTATCCGAGGACAGGAAAGAGCAAACCATCAAGAGCTTCGCGTTTGAGGCCGATCCAAATTCACCCACGGCCTCGCAGAAGCGATATCTGGTGCTTTTCTTCGACAATTCCACCATGTCCTACGGCGACCAGGCGCAGGCGCGGAAGGCGGCCGCGCAGTTTATCGAAAAGAACGGGGGCACGAATGTTCTGATGGCCATCGTCAATTTCGGCGGCAGCATAGTGATTGCGCAGAATTTTACCGCGGATGTGGATCGATTGAAGGCGGTGGTTTCGGGCGTTAAGGGTTCCTTTACTTCACCCAACGCGGAGTCGGGCGCCATGGGCGGTCTGAACAAAGCGGCGGCGGATTTCGGCGCGCGCGACATGATTCTCTCGCTGCGCAGCATGGCGAAAAGCCTGGCTGACGTTCCCGGCCGCAAGACGCTGGTGTTGCTCACTTCCGGATTCCCGCTGAGCGACGACCAACGGCTGGAGGTTACGGCCACAATCGATGCGTGCAACAAAGCCAATGTGGCCATTTATCCTATCGATGTGCGGGGCCTGGTGGCGGGAGGCCCGACCGGCAGCTTGAGGGCCCCAAACAAGGGCGGATTGTCGAGTTGGTTGCACGGGATGTCGACATTCGGTTCGACATTGGGTTCGACATTGGGATCGGCATTCCTGCAGCCGGCAGCTTACCAGCCGGGCGCGATGGGTTTCTTCCAACATCCGGGTGGAGGCGGTGGTGGGGCGCCCAGCGGCGGAGGCGGGGGCCATCCGACAGGTGGGAGCGGCGGCGGAACCGGCAGCGGCAGCGGTAGCGGCAGTGGCGGAAAAAGCGGCGGGACAGGCACGGGCACTGGCGCCGGCGCGGGCGGCGGAAAAGGCGGTGGAGGCACGGTGAACAATCCGTCGAACTCCAACACATACAACATGAACAATCCGCTTTCCACACCGAACACCCGGATATTGCTGCCGAAGATGCCGGAAAGCGCGACCACGAATCAGCAGCTCATGTACATGCTGGCCGATGGCACGGGCGGGTTTGTGATTCATGACACCAACGATCTGGCGGGCGGGCTGGAGAAGATCGGCCAAGAATTGAACGAGCATTACGTTCTGGGCTACACGCCGGACGAGTCAGCGGAGGGAAGCTGCCACACCTTGCAAGTCAAAGTGGAGCGGAGCGGGACCAATGTCCGGGCGCGCAGCGGGTACTGCAACGTCCGGCCGCGCGATCTTCTGGCCGGGAATCCGGTGGAAAAAACACTGGAAAGCCACGCTAATTCTTCGCAAGCCGGAAACATTGCGGCGACCATGCAGCTACCGTTCTTTTATACGGGAACCAACACGGCGCGCGTGAACGTGGCCATGGATTTCCCGACTGACGCCGTGAAATTCGAAAAGGAAAAGGGGAAATTCCGCGCGGACGTGAACGTGCTGGGCATCGCGTCGGCCAAGGATGGCACGGTGGGCGCGCGTTTCAGCGATACGCTGAAACTGGAATTTTCCGACAAGAAGCAAATGCAAGCATTCCAGGAACATCCCTACCATTACGAAAACCAGTTCGATATCGCGTCCGGCCAATACGACCTGAAGGTGGTGTTCGGCGCGAGCAACGACAGCTTCGGAAAAGTGGAATTGCCGCTGGTGGTGGAACCCTACGACAGCAAACAATTCGGCTTGAGCGGAGTAGCGCTGAGCAGGGAATTCTTCAAGGCCGGCGATGCGGGATCCGCGCTGGACGTGGAGCTGATCTCCGACCGGAAACCGCTAATCGCGCAGGGCCTGCAGATCGTCCCCAACGGATCGACCAAGTTTAAGAGCACCCAAAACGCAGTTCTCTACTTTGAAGTTTACGAACCGCAATTGGCCGTTCCGGATCGAAAAGAAACGCCGGAAGTTGTGGTCTCGATGAAAATACTGGACCGGAAGTCCGGCGAGAAAAAGATAGATTCCGGCTGGATCCGGCTTCCGATTCCGGATAAGAGCACCAACCCGGTGCTGCCGGTGGGCATGAAGCTGCCGGTGAACGGGCTGGCGGCCGGAGCGTACCGGCTGGAGATGGACGCGCTGGACAAAGTGCCCGGCAAGCCGGTAGTCCGGTTCACTGATTTCGACATCGAATAGCGCGTTCGAGTGCCGACACTAACATACGATGTGTGCGTCATCGGCTCCGGCGCGGCCGGCGGGGTGGTGACCAAGGAGCTTTCGGAGGCCGGCGCCAAGGTGCTGCTGCTCGAAGCCGGAGTGGAGGTGCCGCCGCACCGGTTCCGCTCGCACTGCTGGCCCTACGACATGCAATTTCGCGGCTTCCGCGCGGAGAAGCAGGCGCTGTTTTATCCCGGCGACGTTGCCAGGTCGATCCGTTATACCGACTCCGACGGAATATCGGTGGACCGCATTCGCGTTCTGGGCGGCCGCACGCTGCATTGGAACGCGGTGGTGCTGCGCTACGCGGGACCGGATTTCCAGCAACATTCGATTTATGGGATTGAGGAAGACTGGCCGCTGACGTATGAGCAGCTGGAGCCTTACTACGAACGCATCGAGCAGACCATCGGAGTGTGCGGCCAGGATGACCACCTTCCGATTCTGCCGGCGGGCAAGCATTACCTGCCGCCGCTTCCGTTCCGCTGCAGCGAGGAAATCCTGAAGCGGACCTGCGCTCCCATGGGAATCCCGGTTATTCCCACGCGCAAGGCGCTGCTGACCCGGAATTACGACAATCGCCCGGCGTGCCACTATTGCGGGCATTGCATGGATGGGTGCGATGTTTCGGCCATTTTTAGCACGCCCAGCTCCATGCTGCCCAAAGCGAAGAAAACCGGTAATCTGACGCTCCGGCAGAACGCATTGGCGCGCGAAATCCTGATTGACGACGAGGGGTTGGCGAAAGGCGTCTCTTTTATCGATCGTGAAACGCGCCAGGAAGAGGAGATCCGCGCGCGCATTGTGGTGGTGTGCTGCGCCACCATTGAGACCGCGCGGCTGCTGTTGAATTCGCGCTCGCGCCGGTATCCTGCGGGCCTCGCGAATTCGAGCGGAGTGGTGGGCCGTTATCTCAATGGGCACATGGGCGACTCCACGCACATTTACCTGACGGAGCTGGAGGGGCAGAAGCCGTCCAATCAGGACGGGGCGCTGGATCACGCCCTCATCCCCCGCTTTGAAACACGCACGCCGGAAGGCGCCTACGATTATCAGATAAACTTCGCGGGCAACATGTTTCCCTACCAGGCCTATCGGGTTCCGGGTTACGGCTCGAAATTCAAGAACACGGTGCGAAACATGCAGCCCGGGTTTCTGATGCTGGGCGGTTTCGGCAAGGTGGAAGCGCGGGCGGAGAATCGCGTCACCATCGACCCGGATCTAAAGGACGCCTTCGGGATTCCGATCCCGGTGGTGCGCTTTCGATTCTCGGAACAGGACCGGCGCACTTATCGCGCGTTGCGCCAAACCGGCGAAGAGATCTGCGCGAGGTTGAAAGGAACGGTGACGGAAACATTCGCCGAGCAGCCGGGCGGCTTCGCCAGTCACGAAGTGGGTACGGCGCGGATGGGGCAGAATCCGAAGACGTCGGTGCTGAACAGCTTCTGCCAGACTCACGACATAAAGAATCTGTTCGTGACCGATGGTAGTAGCTTCACCACATCGAGCGAGAAGAATCCCACGCTGACCATCATGGCGCTGTCGCTGCGGGCGAGCGATTATATTCGGGAACAGCGGCGCCGGGGGGAACTCTAAGAGGGGCTAGGGGCTGGGGACTGGGGACTTGTGCTCCGGGTGGTTGCACCTGGGAGACTCGGTCAGGTGCTGGTTGCCCTGGTATTTCAAATCCTGGTGGATGCCGATCTCGGAAGTATAGTAGCCATCCACGGTGGTCCGTTTTAACGTCACAAAAAATTGGGCCAGATCAGATTTCGGATTGGCTTCTTCCTTGGCCGCTTTTGCTATGGCGGATTCAAGCGAGGTCCGGGCGGCTTCCAGGCGAAACAATTCCAGTCCCGCGCGCCATCGTTGTTGCAGGTCTTGCGGGCCGGTGGACAACATGAGGTCCGCAAACGCGGCGGTGCGAGCCTGTTTGGCGCCGGGTGAATTTTCGTCGGCGGGAATAATGATTTCCATTAAGCTGGAGGCCAGCTCAGCCTCGCCGGGTGTAAAGAAAGCGAAGGTATAATTTTCGAATCGTGAACCGCCGTTTGCGGCGCACAGGTCCGCGGCTTTCACGAGTTGGTTCGGCAGAGCGGCGACTGGAAGAAGCTGCAGAGCGGTACGGCGCTTCATTGTTACCAGGCTATCATCGAAGCCAGCGCTCCGTGAGTGAGCGGTGCCGCGGCGAAAACTGGCCGGCGGCCGCGCGCATATAGGGGCGGAACTGCTCCGCCCAATAAGCGGCAAAGCCGCGGTCTTGAATATCCTGGAGCGTCTTGCTGTAATGAGCGAGCAAGCCGCCCGCCAACATTTGTCCGGTACGCCAGGCAGCGCGGTTGGCGGCGCGGGCGAGCCGCAGCAAATTTTCGGGCGCGTGTGAAACCACCTCCAGCGCCACCAAAGACGAAATGGCGAAGACGGAACGGTTCTGCCGGAGCGCCTCCGCTTTCAGCTCCTCCCAGTGGCGCCGGACGAGGTCGGCCGAGGGGAGATTGCGCGGTGGGATTTTAGCGGCGCTCAAGCGAAACGCTTCCCACTCCTGACGCAGGCCGGCCACGTCGAGCGGGGGAGCGTTGAAGACGTCGGCGGCGCGGCCGGCGGTCTGCTCCAGGCCGTTGAGCAGCTGATCGATATTTTCGAATTTCGCATCGCCGGCCAGCAGGCCTTCCTGTTTGAGGGCGTCCGCCACTTCCTGCACAATCTGGCGGCCGGCGCCGGAGACATCCGCCAGCGCAGCCATGATCCAAACCGGTGAGGCGCGAAAGGCCAGGATGCCCACCAGTTCGATTCCGTGGCCGGCGGTCCGGCGCATCAGAAAATTATTCGCCAACTCCCCTGATGATGGATACACGCCTTCCACCTGGCCTATTTGTTCGATCATGAACCGCAGCGCGATATCCACCATGGTCTGGTACGTTTTGGTGCGGCGCACCGCGGCTGGAAGGGTGACATCGCCCAATTGGCGGATCAGGCCGCCGGCCAGAGCGGCGCCGGATCGAAACAGGCGTTCGGGCAGCGAGATGAGGTAGCGCGCGGTTCTGGTGAGGGCTTTACGGCGTTTTCGAGCGGGGAGCGGGATGCGTCCCATGAACGGAGATTGTAGCGCAGGGGCGGGCTCCCCGGAACCAAAAGGCACGGACTCCGTTGCAGACGCCCCGTGGCGCATGCACTCGTGCGTGCCGCGTTCACAATCGTGTGAACGCTTGGGTTTCCATGGCTAGGGTGTTCGCATGAGTGCGTGCGCCACGAGGCGTCTTCATGACCTTTAGTGGGTAGAAGGCGAATGCCAACTCCCTAACCCGGCGTAGCCGGAACCAAAAGGCACCGACTCCCTGACGGTCGCGGTTCGGAAAGAGTGTTACCGGGCGCGGTACAATCTACGCACGGCTATGCCCGACATCGTCATTCGTCCCAGCATGAAGTTCATCAAGGCCGGCTACGCGGTCACGCTGCTGGTTATCGCGGCCGCTGTGTTTATCCATTACAAATACCTGGCTGACAGATATGATGTTCCCTGGTTGCCGATTCTGAGTTTGTTGCTTCTGATCTGGCCCATCAAACGCCATATCCACCGGCAAACCATCAAGCTAACCATCGCGGGCGAGAAATTGCGCTATGAAACCGGCCTGATGTCGAAGTCAACGCGCTTGATCCAACTTCCGAAAGTGCAGGACGTCCGGGTGATCCAATCCGTGGGGCAACGAATGCTAGGCGTGGGCGACCTATCGATAGAAACGGCGGGCGAAAACAGCCGCCTGGTAGTGGAAAATCTGGATAATCCGCAGCACCTGGCGGAGCAAATCACCGATTTGGCCGGGCACGCGCCAGCCAGCGGCGTCCAATAAATTAACTGGGAAGATTCCTAGCAGCCAGGTTTGGTACGCTGGTTACTAAGTGAAACTTGCAAAGGTTGGGAGGCAAGCGTCACTCCGCCTCATCGGTCTTGCTCTCGCGGCTACGCTGCCTATTCTCGCGGGTTGGCGTATGGCGGGGCCTTTCGGCGGCAGTGCGCGCGCGATTGCGATCGATCCTGAAAATGGCAAGACGCTGCTGGCGGGCGCGCGCGATTCCTTGCTATTCCGCTCAGACGACGCCGGGGCAACCTGGAGATTGCTGCCGTTTCCAGGCAGAACGCCGGGGACGATCGACGCGTTGATCATTGATCCAACCTCATCGGCTCATTTTTATGCGGGCCTGGATGCCGGCGACTCCCCCGACTCGGGGGTTTACGAAAGCCGCGACGGCGGCGAGCATTGGCAGGCGCTGGCGGGAATCCGCGGATTGCGCATCGAATCGCTGGCCTTCGCGCCCAGCGATCCGGGCGTACTGGCGGCGGGGACATCGAAGGGCGTTTACCTCAGCGCTGCTGGAGGACGAGGCTGGCAGAGAATTTCCGCGGAGAACAATCCGGAGATGCGGGACATTACCGCGCTGGCGTTCGATCCGGTGAACCCCAGCATCCTCTATGCCGGGACACCGCATCTGCCCTGGAAGACCTTGGATAGCGGCGCGCATTGGCAGCCCATCGCCAGCGGATTGATTGACGATTCGGACATCTTTTCCATCCGCGTGGATCCAAACCATCCGCAAGTGGTCTTCGCCAGCGCGTGCAGCGGAATCTATCGCAGCGAAAATGGGGGCGAATTATGGACCAAGCTGCGCGGTATTCCGGGCACGCACCGGCGTACGCACGTGATCGCGCAGGACCCGCGCGACGCGGAGACGATCTTCGCGGGCACCACACTGGGATTGTTCAAATCTCCGGACGGAGGCCGTTCCTGGCTGCACCTGAGCACCGAACAGGTGAATTGGATGGTGTTCGACCCTCAGAATCCGCGCGTGCTCTATCTGGCCACGGAATTCGCCGGCATCCAGAAGAGCACGGACTCCGGGCAAACGTTCGCGGCCATGAATCTGGGATTCGCCAACCACAGCCTGACGCAGATCACCGGCTCCGGCGACAGGCTTTACGCGAGCAGTATTTATGAAGGACGCCACGGCGGGGTATTTCGCAGCGTGGACGGAGGGTTGGACTGGACTCTGTGCGCCGACGAAGAGGCCCTGGCGGGGCGGAATCTAACCAGCCTGGTGGCCGTTCCAGCCCGAAAAGGCGGGGCGCGGCAAGATCTGCTCTTTGCGGCGAGCGCGGAAGACATCTTGAAATCGGCCGACGGTGGGAAGACGTGGTCAAAAGTAGTAATCCAAGCGAAGGTTTCCGCGGGCCACCACCCACCGCAACATTTTGGACGAATTCGCATCCAATCTCTACAGGTGATCCAACTGGATAAGCTGGTTCTTTTCGCGGGCACGCAATCCGGGCTCTTCCGGAGTTCGGATGGCGGGGCGAGCTGGGAGCGGTTAAACTCCGCTGGAATCGCCGGCGTGCCGGTGCTGGCCATTTACGCCCCTCCCAGCGGAGCTTCGCGTCTGGCCGTCCGAACCGCGGGCGGGCTGTTTTTCTCCGAGGACCTGGGCCGAAACTGGCGCCTGGCTACGCTGCCGGGGAGTGATTATTACCTGTATGACCTGGCGCTGCCGGTGGACCGCGACCAACCGGTCCTGGCGGGCACTTCGCGCGGGCTGCTGGAATCCGTGGATGGCGGAGCGACCTGGAAGCTGATCACCGCGGGCGTTCCGGCGGGGACTGTAAACTCGGTGCGATTTCATCCGGCGAAGAGCGGTGAGGCGTTCCTGATTCAATACGGGAAAGTCTACCGGTCGCTCGACGGCGGTACATCGTGGGAGCTGTTTCCGAGTGAAGGACTGGAAAACTCTTCGGTTCACACCTTGTGGCTCTCGGGCGAAACTCCGGGGCGCCTGGTGGCATTGAGCGCCGCGCGCGGCGCCCTGGTTTTTGACATGGCTCAGGCTGGCGCAGCCGAGCAAAATGATCATGCAGTATCAACAAGTAAATGACAGACAGAGGAGAAAGGTAAGGAATATGCAGACATTCTGGAGGATTACGGCTTTGGCAGCGGTGACGGCCGGCGTGCTTTTGATAAGCCCGGATCGCGCCCTCGCTCAAACCGCTACAAACGCTGCGCCCGCGAAATCGGGCGACTATTTCAACTTTTTCGAGATCAACGTCTACGGCGGTTGGGGCGACTATACCAAGCAGGACGGCCAGCCATTCTCCCAATTGCAACAGGGTGGGTTGATGGGGGCGAGAACCACGGAGAATTTTTGGAACTATTTCTCGCTAGAGCAGGACTTTGGTTTTTTCTCCTACCATCGGCTGGTATTTCGAGGCCCGACGCCGAACGGCACTCCCATACCGATATTGGGGACGCACGTATATCAAGGATCTTTCAACGGGGTTTTGCATTTCACGCCGCGTGACAGCAAGTTCCGCCCATTCGTTACGGCTGGCGCCGGCGAGGCGAACTATGCTCCCAACAACGCAGCTAAGGAAGCGGCGGAAGGGTTGCCGCCATCGGCCGGGTTTGGCAATTTTTCAACGCACGGCGGATTCGAACTTAATTACGGCGGCGGAATGAAGTACCAGATGAGTCCTCGATTGGGAGTTCGAATGGACGCGCGCGGCTATTACGGGCACACGCCACAATTCGGTTTAGCCGGCGATTCGCCGGATGGCGGCGCCACGATACCCAGAGGATTCAAGAATTTCGGAGTGGAACTGACCGGTGGCCTGACGCTGTATCTGGGGCACGTCGGTGGACGGCCGGAGGAGCCCCCACCGCCACCTCATGTGATACCTCCGCACGGATTGAGTGCGGGAACGATCACCGCGAGCGCTACCTCGGTTTGCCCCGGCGACGCGGTGCGGCTGCATTCCAATGCGTCAGATCCTGAAAACCACAACCTGAGCTATCAATGGTCTGTGAACGGAAACAATCAAGGCGGAAACAGCGCCGACTATACCTTCACGCCGAGCTCTTCCGGCGATTATCGCATCGGCGTTCATGTTACCGATACCGCCAGCGAGCATGCGGCCAGCGCGGTGGACGCAAGTAGCATATCGATCCACGTGGGCGTGTACAACCGGCCGACCCTGGGTGGCCTGACGGCCAATCCATCCGTTCTCGATCGAGGCCAAACCTCGGCGCTGAGCGTGAATGGGACAGGCTCGGAATGCAGCGGCGCGCTGAATTACAGCTGGGCAGCCAGCGAAGGAACGGTTTCCGGAAGCGGCGCCAGCGCACAGTACGATTCGAGCGGAGTGTCTTTCAATCAGAGCGATCTCAGCCGGCCGCAATCCAAGCCGGTCACGATTACGGCTACGGTTACCGATAGCAAGGGTGGGTCCGCCAACGCTTCCACCACGGTGACGGTCAATCTGGCCGCGCAGGTGAAGCACTTCGGCGATATCGTGTTCCCGAAGGATAGCGCCAGGGTGAACAACTGCGGCAAACGCGTCTTGATTGAGCAGCTGTATCCGACGCTCAACTCCAACGCCAACTACGATGTCGTGCTGGTGGGCCACATCGATACGAACGAGGTTCCCAAGAGAAGGTCCAACAAGTTGAGACATCTGGATCGCGATCGGGTGCTGAACGTCGCGGCTATATTAAGCGGCGGAGGCGGAACCTGCACCTCACTGGATGCATCGCGCATCAAGGGAGTCTGGGTAGGAGCGACACAGGAAACTGAAGCTCTTCCCACCTCGTGCACGGTCTCGACCACTGCTCCGAAGGAGCGCAGGGGCGCCCAGGTAGACGCCGGCGAAGCTAAGAATCGCCGCGTGGAAATCTGGCTGGTTCCGAAAGGAATGCCCTTGCCGCCCGCGGCTCGCGACGCCAAAGAGCTGCCGGAAGGCGAGCTGAAGAAACTCGGCTGCCCCAAATAATAAGGTGACAGGATACTCAATCCCCGATTTCCGAATGGAAGGAAATCGGGGATTGGGTTATTTTGGCCAGATAGCGGCGATGTCGATGGTCACGCCGGGAAGGTGCGTTGGCTGAAGTTGGCCTGCGCGCAATACGGCGGCTGTTTCGAGCCGGCCGTCCTTCAGTAACAGCACTTCACAGGTCCGCGCTTCCGGAGAAATCACCCAAACCTCGGGAACTCCGAGGGTCTCATAATCCTTCAATTTCGATTCGCGCTCCGGGCGCGTGTTCGCAGGCGAGAGAACTTCTACTATTAACTCGGGGGCGGAGTGAATGTATCCGTCCTGTTCCACCACCTGGCTACGGACGAACACAGCAATGTCAGGCACTCTCGTGGTCAAGGGGTCGCGCTGGATGACCAACCCAAATGTGCTGATCCGCACCTGAGTAGTTTTGCGGTCGACGCTGGCCTTCAGAAGATCAGCTAAATTCTCGACTATGTCCGCGTGGAGGATTTTATTAGGAGGCATTTTTTGGATTTCGCCATTCACGACTTCCTCAATGCCTTCCACTTCAGGTAGCTTGAGCCACTCTTCGTAAGTCAACACTTTCGGGGTGGTTGCCATAAAGAGCCCTTTGTCTTAGTGTACGATGAACCTGAACCATGAGACCGCTCGAGGCTTACCAGAACCATGTCTGACGGCCAGCCCGCGCTGCGGCGGGAATTGCGGCTGTGGCACCTGGTGCTGTTCAACGTGTCGGCTGTGGCCGGGATCCGGTGGTTGGCCGCGGCCGCGCAGGTGGGGCCGGGGTCCCTGACACTTTGGCTACTCGCTGCGCTCACTTTTTTTCTGCCGTCGGCGCTGGTGATCGCATCGCTCTCCAGGCGTTTTCCCGAAGAAGGCGGATTCTATGTCTGGACCAAACGCGCTTTCGGCGATTGGCACGGGTTTCTGGCCGCCTGGGTGTATTTCGTCAGCAACATTCTCTACTTTCCGACGCTGCTGCTCTCGGGCGTGGCCATGGCCAGCTTCATGTTCGGCGAAAGCGGCGTGAAATTTTCCGAGAACGCTCTCTATGCCGTTCCAGCCACGTTGGCAGTGCTGTGGCTGGCCATTTTCACGAACCTGGTGGGACTGCGAGTTGGAAAATGGCCCAGTGTTTTGGGTGGAGGCGCGGCCTATCTGGTTGCTCTTCTGCTATGCATTCTTGGATTGCTAGCGGCGATGCGTTTCGGTTCCGCGACTAAGTTCACCCACCTGATTCCCGACGTTAGCTGGTCGAATCTCAACTTCTGGTCGCAGATCGCGTTCGCGATGGTGGGGCTGGAACTGGCGCCCATTCTGGGAGGGGAGATTCAAAACGCGGAGAAAACCATTCCGCGCGCGGCTTGGATCTCCGGACTGCTTTGCGCAGCGTTTTATATGGCGGGAACCGCGGCGCTGCTGGCGCTGCTGCCTCCCAATCGGATTAATCCGATGACGGGCCTGGCGCAAGCGGGCGATGTGGCTGGAGCGCGGTTCGGCGCCCATTGGCTCTCGCCTTGTTTTGCGCTGTTGATCACGGTGGGCGTGCTGGGGCAACTGAACAGCTTTATCGCCGGAAACTCGCGCCTGCCTTTCGCCATGGGTCTGGATCATTACCTGCCAGCCGCCTTTGCAAAAGTGCATCCGCGCTGGCGCACGCCTTACGTATCGATTCTCGCCCAGGGCATTTTCTCGAGCATATTTCTGGTGTTGGCCGAGCTGGGCGAGAATCTGCGGGCCGCTTATCAGATCATGGTGGATATGACGGTGATCGTAACTTTGATCCCGTTCGTTTACATCTTCGCGTCCGGCATGAAGTTCGGCCAGCGCTGGGCTGGAGCTACGGGAGCGATGGTTTCCGCGATCGCGATTGTCCTTTCCGCAATTCCTCCACCGGGCGTGGCCTCCATCTGGCTGTTTGAGCTGAAAGTGGTAGGCGGCACATTGTTGCTGGTGTGGGCGGGATGGTTGATCTTCGCGCGCAGTCAGGCTGCCCGCGGATGACTTACTCGGACTCCAAGCGGTTTCTTTACTCGCTCGGAAACGAGATCCAGACCGCGAAATTCGGTTTGGAACGGATTACGCGATTGCTGGAGGTGCTGGGCAGCCCGCATCGCCAAGGCCGCTTCCTTCACGTAGCCGGGACGAACGGGAAGGGCTCCACCTGCGCGATGATTGAGGCCGGCCTGCGGGCCTCCGGTGTGCGCACCGGCCTATATACGTCGCCGCATTTGATAGAGCCCACTGAACGCATCCAGATCGGCGGGCAAGCGATTACAGAAAATCAATTCGCGGAGGCCTTCACGGAGGTTCACGAATTGGCGGAAGGAATGCTTCACGCGGGAGAGCTCGACTTACATCCCACTTACTTCGAGACCGTGACGGCGATGGCATTTTTGTTGTTTGCGCGGCAGCACGTGGATACGATCGTGCTGGAAGTGGGGATGGGCGGGCGTCTGGATGCCACCAATGTAGTCACTCCAGCGCTCTCAGTGATTACGCCGGTGGACTTCGACCATCAGTTTTTCCTGGGCGACACGATCGAGAAGATCGCGGCAGAAAAAGCCGGCATACTGAAACCCGGCGTACCGGCTGTCTTCGCCGAGCAGCGCGAGGAAGCCGAGACCGTGCTGCGCGCCCACGCCAAAGGCCCGTACACTTTGGCGCGCGATTGGGCCATCACTGATCTCAGCGTCAATGCACGAGGCAGTAAATTCCGGATGCGGGGACAAGGCGTTGTTTGTCCCTTGGCCGGCCAACACCAGGTGGAAAACGCCCGCACCGCCGCGATTGCGCTGCACCAGCTGGGCGTTCCGGCCGATGGCATTGCGCAGACACGCTGGCCGGGAAGGCTGGAGCAAGTCTCACGCGAACCTGAAATCATTCTGGACGGTGCACATAATCCCGCCGGCGCGCGCGCGTTGGCGGATTACATTCGCAGCTTTTATTCCGGCCGGCGTATCTGGATGATTTACGGCGTGATGCGCGACAAGGCAGCCGGGGAGATGACGGCGCTGCTGTTCCCGCTGGCGGATCGCGTGATTGTGACCGCACCCGATAATTCCCGAGCCATGCCGCCGGAGGAGATCCCCGCGCCCGGCGCTACCCTCACGCAGACAGTGGGCCAGGCCGTGGCACTGACCCGTGAGGCTGCCGCGGCCGATGTTATTTTCATCACAGGATCGCTCTTCGTGGTGGGCGAGGCGCGCGCCCTCCTCGTACAATGAAACGAGTGTCGCTTTTGCGCGCGGTATTAATCACGGATCCGCTGATTGTTCTGGCCACGATCGTCTACGGAACAGCGAGTCTGCTGGTGTCGTTTTTTGATCCGGAGCGGCGACGGCAAAATGCGGTGGAGCGCGCCTGGGCCCGTGCCTTGCTCGCGATGAGCGGGGTCAAGATCAAGGTGGACGGGCTCGATAAGATCACCAAAGACGGCAGCTATGTGTTCGTGTCCAACCATCTGAGTTACATGGATACGCCGGTGGCTCTGGCGAGCATTCCGGTGCGTTTCCGGTTTCTGGCCAAGCGCGGTCTTTTTCAAATTCCGTTTCTAGGCTGGCATCTGGGGCGCGCGGGCCATATCCGCGTGCCGCGGGAAGATGCGCGCGCGGCGGTGAAAACCATGACGCTGGCGGCGCAGGTGGTTCGCGAAGAAGGGGTCTCGTTGCTTATTTTTCCGGAGGGCGGGCGATCGCGCGACGGCGAGATGCGCGATTTCAAGGAAGGCGCGGCGTACATCGCCATCAAGGCCGGAGTGCCGCTGGTGCCCATTGCACTGAAAGGAACGCGCGAAGTGCTGCCGTTCGGGTCGGGTGTGGTGAAGCCGGGGATGGTGACTATGCGCATTGGCCAACCGATTCCTACCGCGCAGGCTTCCCCGCACGATCGCTTGCGCCTGACGGAAGAGCTGCGCCATCGAATTGTCGCTTTGCTCGAAGAACATCCTATCCATGCTTAAACTGATTCTTGCCGGTGTCCCCGCGTTGGTGCTCGCGCAGACCATGTCGATTGAGGATTACAAGCCGAAGTCCACGCTGGTGGTTCCGCAGCATCTGGTGACGCGGGCGAAATATCCATTCATCGACGTGCACAATCTCCAGAATTCCGAGATGCCGGTGGCGCAGCTGGACAAGCTGGTGAAGGACATGGACGGCATTAATCTGCAGGTGATGGTGAATCTCAGCGGCGGCTCGTGGGGCAGACGCTTCCGTCTGCCAACCCCGCGTGCTTCCCGATTTTTTCACAGCTTCTTACGGGTCGCGGCTCGGTGACACCGGTTGCGGGGGGTGGGGTGTTCGGCATAGACTCAGCTAACGTGCGGCCCATTATCGTTCCACTCGGCGGATTTCTTGGTTCTGGAAAAACTACGTTGATTCTTGCGGCTTCGAGGGTGTTACAGAGCCGCGGTATGCGCGCGGCGGCCATTTTGAACGATCAGGGCCAGCACTTAGTGGACACTGAATTCGTTGGTGCGAATGGAATCGCAGCCGATCAGGTTACCGGCGGATGTTTCTGTTGCCGCTTTTCGGAATTGGTGGATGCCGCGGAACGGCTGCAGGCGCACTCTCCGGACGTGATCTTCGCCGAAGCGGTGGGAAGTTGCACCGATATTTCCGCCACCACGTTGCAACCGCTGAAGCTCTATTACAGGGGGCAATTTCGGCTGGCGCCTTACACGGTTCTGGTGGACGCTGCCCGCGCGCGTGATGTTGAGCAGAGCCCGGATTTATCGTTCTTGTTTCGAACGCAGATCGAGGAGGCGGATTTGATCTGCTTCACGAAAATAGATCGCCAGACCGAAGCTCCGAAAATCGCCGGGGCGCGTTACCTTAGTGCGCTGACTGGACAGGGCGTGGCAGAGTGGCTGGATGAAGTACTGGCTGGCGAAATTCCATCCGGAGGCAAAATCCTGGATATCGATTATGAGCGTTACGCGCGCGCGGAGGCGGCGCTGGCATGGCTAAACTGCAGCGCTACGGTGGAGCTCGCCCTGGCGCTCTCGCCCGCAATGTTGATGGGGCCGCTTCTTGAAGAAATGCAGCGAGCGTTGACCGCGGAGGGCCTGCGCATCGTGCACCTGAAGCTGGCCGACGATTCGCCGTCGGGTTACTTGAAAGCGTCCATGGTCAACAACGGAGAAGAGCCGCTGGTCCACGGGATGCTGGACGCATCACCAGCTGAGGTTCATCAATTGTTGCTGAATGTACGTGCCGAGGGCGATCCAGCAACGCTGCGGCGAATTGTGGAAGAGCAGCTAGCGAAACTGCGGGGGAAAATTGAGGTGCGAAATATGCAGTGCTTCAGCCCGGCGCCTCCCCGGCCCGAGCATCGCATGGCAGCAGTGGTTTCAGAAGGGGTGCAAGCATGAGTGACCGTCGTGGGTTCATCAAAGGTATGGTGGCGGGCGTTGGTCTGCCTGGCCTGGCGCCGCTCGCGGCCGCCCCAGCGCAGCACGCTGCTACTACCGCGACGGCTGAACGCATCCGCTATCCGCGAACTTATTCCGGACGGCAACTGGCGATGATTGCGTTTCCGCTGGGTGGAATCGGTACAGGAAGCATCAGCCTGGGTGGGCGCGGGCAGCTACGCGATTGGGAAATTTTTAACCGGCCCGATAAAGGCCGCTCGCCGAGCTACGCATTCCCTTCCATCTGGGCCAAGCGGGGCAATTCGACGCCAGTGGCGCGAGTGCTGGAAGCGCGCCTGATGCCGCCATACGCCGGTGCCTCCGGGCTTGGTTCGGACAACGCGCCGGGGCTCAGCAGACTGGCGGGCGCAACGTTTACGGGCGAGTTTCCGATGGCGCACATTGCGTTTCACGATACCAGTTTTCCGGTGCAAGTGACGCTCGAAGCCTTCAGCCCATTTATTCCTCTCGACCCCGATGCATCAGGACTTCCGGTGGCGGTGGTGCGTTATCGCGTCCACAACCCCGGCCCGGGCGCGGCGCAGGTTTCGATCGCGTTCTCGATAGATAGTCCAGTGGGCGGCGAGGGGCGCATTAACGAATTTCGGATCGCCGGAGCAGGTGCGAGTCTGCAGGGTTTGTACATGAGCAATCCGAAGCTGAAGGAGACGGACCCGCTGCACGGATCGTTCGCGCTCTCGGCGTTGGACGCAGGCGAAGGCCGGGTGACTTATCTGCGCGGCTGGCCGGCGGCCAAATGGTGGGCCAGTCCGATGCTCTTTTGGGACGACTTCACTGCAGATGGCCAGCTTGGACCGGAGGCCGAGAAACAAAGCGCAACCGGCGCATTGTGTTTGGGGCGTGAGATCGCCGCGGGCGCGGAGGCCAGCTACACTTTTTTGCTGGCCTGGCATTTTCCGAACCGCACCCCGGCGTGGTCCGGCTGGACCGCGCCAAAGGGCCACGAAAACGATGTCATCGGCAATTATTATTGCACGCGCTTCGCCGATGCATGGGACGCCTCTCAACATGCCGCTCGCGCGCTTTCGGAATCGGAACGGCGCACGCGCTCATTCGTGGATACAATGCGGCGCAGCACGCTGCCCGCCGCTTTGCGGGACGCGGCCATGTCTAATCTATCCACGCTGGTGACGCAGACCTGCTTCCGCACCGCGGACGGCGAGTTTCACGGCTTCGAGGGCTGCGATGACCAGCGCGGCTGCTGCTTCGGCAACTGCACGCACGTCTGGAATTACGAAACTTCCACGCAGTTCGTTTTTCCCAGCCTGGCGCGGTCGCTGCGTAAAGCGGCGTTCGGGTATTCGGAAGACGATCAGGGCGGCATGCGATTCCGCCAGATGCTGCCGGACGGATACGATCGATTCGGCTACGCCGCCGCTGATGGACAGATGGGCCAGATTATCAAGGCCTATCTGGATTGGAAGCTTTCGGGCGACACGGAATGGCTGCGCGGACTTTGGCTGAACATCCAGCGCGGTATTTCCTTCGCGTGGATTCCTGGTGGCTGGGATCCCAACCGCACCGGCGTGCTGGAGGGCGTCCAGCATAACACTTACGACGTGGAGTTCTATGGGCCGAATCCACTGGGCACGGTTTATTATCTGGGAGCATTGCGGGCGGCCGAAGAGATGGCGCTGGCGTTAGGCGACACCGCGGCGGCGGGGGATTACCATGCGCTGTTCGCCAAGGGCAGCGCCTGGGTGGACCAGAACCTGTTCAACGGCGATTACTACATTCAGAAGGTGCGTGGAATTCCGAAGAGCCAGATCGCACCGGCCACAGTCGGCGACATGGGAGCGGACAATCCGGAAAAACCGGAGTTTCAGTTAGGCGACGGCTGTTTGGCCGACCAGTTGATCGGTCAATATCTGGCGGATATCGCGGGTCTGGGCCCACTGCTGGACGCGGCGCATATTCGGAAGACGCTGGAATCAATTCACAAGTATAATTACCGCGCCCAGTTGTTCGAGCACGATTCGGTGCAGCGCGTTTATGCGTTGAACGACGAAGCAGCGCTGCTGGTTTGCGATTACACCAGGGGCGGCAGGCCGAAGATCCCGTTCCCTTATTTTCAGGAGGCCTGGACGGGGATGGAATATCTGGTGGCGGCGCAGTTCATTCATGCCGGAATGCCGCGAGAGGGGTTGGAAACCATCGAAAACATTCGACGGCGATATGACGGCGAACGCCGCAATCCGTGGGATGAGCCGGAGTGCGGACATCACTACGCGCGAGCCATGTCCGCGTGGTCGAGCGTGATTGCGTTCAGCGGGTTCGATTATCACGGAGCTTCGAAAGCGATCCGCCTTATGCCGAAGACCACAGCCGCGGATTTCACTTCGTTTTTTTCAACCGGTTTGGGGTGGGGATTGTTTTCGATTGCAAATGGCCGCTTGGAATTGTCTGTGACGGAGGGCGCGCTGCCGCTGAAATCGATTCGGCTGGCGAAAGGCGGAGGGGGAAAAACATCTGTCACCTTAAACGGGCGCTCGTGCGCGCATCACCTGGATGCTGGTGGAGCGCTGGTGCTGAATGAGGATATTGTTGTGGCGAATGGCGGGAAGCTGGTGGTGCAAGCACCGACTCCCTAAGCTAAGCTAAGGCTAAGAAGCCGTGAAAAAATCGAGAAGCACGCGGGGTTGGCAGACGGAAGCGTCTGCCCCACATTGAATGCACAAGGATTTACGATTAAGTGGCGCAGGCGCTTTCGCCTGCGAACCGATTTTTTCACAGCTTCTAACGGTCGCGGTTCGGCTCCGGAACCGAACCGCGAGCGTAAGCGACCGGTGCCACTAAAACAGCACGCGGACGCTGAGTTGAATCTGGCGCGCGGTTTCGTTCAACGGGCTTACCGCGGGAAATCCTGACGGTGTTCCTTGCCGCCCGAACGTGGCGACGCCAAATTGACTCAATATGGGATCGGTAAAGAAGGAATAGGGATTTCCCAGGTTGGCATGATTCAGGAAGTTGTACGCATCGGCCCGAAAGGTGAGCCGTCCGCCCTCGCCCAGCTTGCGCAAACCAAAGGACCGGGCCACCGATACATCCATGCTGTAAAAACCCGGTCCGGTAAAGGCGTTACGTCCGGAATTGCCGAGAATGCTGGGCGCGGCTTCAGAAAAGGCGGAGGCATTCAGCAGTTGCACTCCTCCCGCTACGGGGACCGGATTGGGCAGGACAGCCTGGCTGGGATTCACGATGTTGGCGCGGTTGCCGATGAGTTGGCCTTCCCCTGCGATTGCATTGGATGTGCCGTAGACAGTGTACGGAAGGCCGGAGCGGAAAGCCGCTAATTCGGATACCACCCAGCCGCGAAAGACAGTGGCGAATTTCGAGCTTTGAAACGGCGTCGGCAGATTCCAGTAAGAAAAAATCACCAGATTCTGGCGCTGATCGAAATCGGAATTGCCGCGGTCGACATTGGGATTGAACTGCTCGGTGAAAGCCGCGTGGCCGGCCGCGCCGGAGCCGCCCTGGATGCTGGCGAAATCCAGATTGAAAAAATCGCCCAGCAAGGGATCGCTCTGGTTGTCGATGGTATGGCTCCAGGTATAGGAACCTTGCACCATCCCATGGCTGTTCCGGTAGCGGACCACGGCGGTGAGCGCGTTGTAATCCGAGAACCCCTGATTGCCGCGATAGGAGATTTCCGGCAGATCCGGATTGATGCTGGTGGGGTTTCCGATGCCGCGATTGACCGAAAAAGGACGATTGATAATGTCGGTGGTGATCAGTTCACGGCCATAAGTGCCTAACCCATTTACTTCGACGGTGAAGTTATCGGTGATTCTATGTTGCACGCCAGCGAAGTAACTCTGGGCATATCCATTGCGTAAGTTGGGGTTCACCAGCGTGAGATTCGGAAAGTCCGTGCTGACGACTTGAGCGGGGAGCGAAGCGAGGACCGTTGGTATGGGCGCAAGGTAATTGAACTGGCCGGGCGGGAGTGTTAAGGACTCGGGCACAACCAGATCGTTGTTCCGTAAATTTTCCCACAAGTTATCAAAGGGACGGTCGTAGAAGATTCCGTAGCCACCGCGCAGCAGCGTACGGCCGGTACCGAATAAGTCATAAGCGGCGCCGGCGCGAACTGCGAAATCGCCCTTATCGGAACCGAAGAGCTGCTGATTCCCTGCCGCCGGCGTCTCCAGCGTGGCCGTGGCCAACTGCTGCGGCAAGGTGCTTCCTGCGCCGAGTTGAACAAGAGTATCCTTGACAGCTCCTGTATTCTGCGGACCACCGTAAAATTCGTAGCGGACGCCGTAATTCATAGTAAGTCGCGAAGTAAGTTTATAAGTGTCCTGAGCGAAGAGGTAGTACTGGCGATATTGATAATTCCGGTCGTAAGATGGCTGTTGAAAATTAGGGAGGGCCGCTCTATTCAGGGCCACGCTAAAGTTAGTAGGAATACCGAAAGCGAAATCGAGAGCCTGCTCGAAAGCATACTCGCCATCCTGGCCGGCCGTAAGGTAACCGTTCGACGATCGTAGCAGCAGACCCGCACCAGTTGTTACCAGGTGCCGGCCGTGGGCCCAGGTCAAATTATCCAGCATTTCCCAGCTATTGTTGACGTTCTTATAAGCGTAGAACGCCGGGCTTCCGGGCAGCGTGGTGCCGTCCTCAGAGAGCAGCGTGGGGATTTCCGGATGCGGCCGGTTCCAATGCAGATCGTCGCTGTTATATCCCAGGCGGGCTTCATTGATGAGATCCGGTTTGAAGTTGTGAATATAACTGCCGCCCAGAGCCCAGGTATTTTCGTTCAACGCTGAGGTGAAGGCCGGGTAGGGCGACCAAATGAAGTCCGGCTCCTTGAAGAGATTGAGCATCAGGCGCCCCAGCACGCGATCTTTTCCGCCGGGCCGGGTATAATCCAGCCGCTCGATGGCCAGCGTCCGATCCACGGCTACGGGAGGCGCGAGCGTCAGCGTACCGGTGGGAGAGAATCCGTTCGCGACATAGGGAGCTGGAAACTGAGTGAGCAACTGCCGGGCCAGAGAGTTTGGCAAGGTGTAGTTGGAAATGAAACCGGCGGCTGGGAAGGTAAACGCAAAGGGAGCTCGCTGGCTGCGGCTGCGGAAGTATTCGTACGCACTCGAGAAGAACAGACGGTCTTTGAGTATCGGGCCGCCGACTTGGTAACCAGGCTGAAGCTGCTTGTCGGGAGGGCGCGCTGCACCGATGAGGTTCTGTTGAAAATCGTTGGCGTTCAAAATATCGTTCTGGAGATAGAAGTAGGCAACACCGTGAAAATTGTCGCCGCCGGCTTTGGTGATGGCGTTGGCGACAAAACCGGAAGTCCTGCCGTATTCCGCCGAGAAATTGTTGGTGGAGACGCGATATTCCTGAATGGCCTCCGGCGCCAGGGTAACCAGTGGGCCGGTGATGAGGTAATTATTGTTTTCGAGACCATCCAGCAGGAAGTTCGAAGAGGAAGGTCTCTGGCCGTTGACGGCCAGTCCCAGACCGCGGCCGAGGGCGGCGTCGGAAGTAACGCCTGGTTGCGTTACCAGCATGGTGTAAACGTCGCGGCCTTCGAGCGGAAGGTTCGAGATTTCAGCTTGGTTGATGACTTCGGAAATGGTGGATTCCAGTGTCTCGCTGCGGCCTTTTTGGGCTTCAAAAGATCCAGATTTACTGGGGTCGACGTCGGGGCCGAAAAATGTGACGATGGTCTTCGATCCGGGAAGGAAAACGCTGTTGTATTGTCCGCTTTCCCAGACATCGTTCAAAGGGCGCAAGCGGAAATCGAGCTCCAACCTGGCGGCGACGGTGAGCTCCAGCTCCTGCACTTCCTGCGATTGATAGGCGGGCTCGGTCACTCTTAGCCGGTAAAGACCAGGCGAGAGCAGCGGCAGGAAGTAATAGCCGGAAGAATCGCTTTGCGCGGCGCCGGAGAGGTTGCTGAGAGAGCTGGAATATGAGACGGTAGCGCCGGCGATGGCGGTTCCGTTGACTGAGTTGACCAGGCGGCCGGAAATTAGTCCTTGGGTGGTTTGGGAAAATGCCGGCAGTGTGAAGAGAACAGTGGCGCACAAGAGGCGCGGGTTAACAACCCGCGCGCAGGATGGCATCCTGCCCCACAAGATCCACCAAAGCATCACAGTCAGAGTCTCGCCGTAGTAAGATGCAGGTTAACATGACTAGGAAGTGGAGGCACTGGGCCCTCTGCGCGCTACTTGCGATTGGGAGCGTGCTGGCGGCCTGGTCGCTGGACCAAGTCGCCTTCTTTCAAAATCTCAATCTCAAAGCCTACGACGCTCATTTCGTGGCGCGCAATTATCTGGTTGGCCCGCCAGCCATTTCCAACATCGTTCTACTGACGGCCGATCAGAAAGCTATGGACACGTTTCCGGAATTGCAGGAGTTCTGGAATAAGCATTATGCTGACGCGATCACGGCCGCCGGGGAGGCAGGTGCCAAGGTAATCGGGCTGGACCTGGCTTTCGGCATACCCATCGACAAATATGAGCCGGGAGCTGACGAACTGCTGGGTGGCGCGGTGAGTTCATCGCCGGTCCCGGTGGTGGTGGGCTACGTGGAGCGGCTGCAATCCAACAAAGAGGCCCAGACCATCCCCATTAACATGATCGGCGCGGCCCTGGGTCTGGCGGCCTTCGCCAACCTCACCGCGGACCCGGACGGTTTCTCTCGCAGGCAGGAACTAATGGAAGCGCCGTCATCCAACCCCGGTGACCCTCCACCGGCGAGCAGTCTCGCGATGCGAATCGTTGAGAAATATCTGGGCGCGGACTCTGAGATTCGAAATGGCAAGATCACGTTGCGAGGGCATGCTGTACCGACACAGAATCGCGCCCTCACCATCAATTATGCGGGCGGCCGCGGAACGTTCCCCAGGGTCTCCCTCGCGGATTTCGTAACCGCCGCCCAGGCTGGAGACAAAGCCAAGCTGCGCAAGTGGGTGAACGGTAAAGTGGTGCTTATCGGCAGCGATTTTGTGCAAGATCGCTACGATACTCCGTTCTTCAACCCGCTAGTCAAAAATTCGGACACCGCCGGCGTGGAAATACACGCGAACACGGTGTGGACGCTGCTGGGGAGCCGATACCTGGTGGACGTTCCGCTATGGGTGCGGCTGCTTTCACTGCTTCTGGCAACATCGATTACCGTGCTGGTTTCTACTTCGGCCGCAGCCAGCCGCAACGCGGTTCTGATCGTGCTGGAGATCATTGCGATTCTCATTTATACGCATTTGCTGTTCGAATCGGGCTTCATTCTGTCTACCTCTGAACTCTTATTGGCCACTTCCATCTGCCTGGTTGCATCGGTCATTTATCGCTTCGCCACCGAAGAGAAGCGCGGTAACCTTTTCCGCCGCGCCGTGGCTTTATTTGTCTCGAAGAAGGCGGCGACATCCATCGACGAAACGGAGGCGATCGCGCTCAGCGGGAAACGGCTGGAGGTTACCATCCTGTTTACGGATATTCGAAACTTCACCGCCTTTTCCGAAGAAGTGTCCAACCAGCAAGGACCGGAAGCCGTGGTGCAGATCCTGAACCAATACCTGGCGCTGATGGTGGCCATTATTGTTGGTTACCACGGCCATCCCAATAAGTTCATCGGTGACGGCATTCTGGCAATGTTCTCGGATGACGACGAAGGTTCGGTTCCGGGGGATCACGCCATCCGGGCGGTGCAATGCGCTACTGAGATTGTGACGCTGCCCAACCGGTTTGAAACCGGAGCCGGCATACATACCGGGCCCGCGGTTGTTGGTAACGTGGGTTCAGCCGATAAAATGGAATATACGGTGCTCGGGGATACCGTCAATGTCGCGTCTCGCCTGGAAAGTCTGAATAAGGAGCATCACACGAAACTATTGTTGAGTGGGACGACGCAGAGCAGGCTTGGAAACCGGGTGGAAACCGTATATTTGTCCGACGCGCCGGTGCGCGGCAAGGCGCTGCCGATCAGTTTGTATACGGTGAAGTCGCTGGTGGCGAAGGCTGTGGTGAATGCGTAGAGGAGAAAAAACGCCGGCTCCCTTAGAAGCTGTGAAAAAATCGGTTCGCAGGCGAAAGCGCCTGCGCCACTTAATCGCAAACCCTTGTGCGTCGACGTGGGGCAGACGCTTCCGTCTGCCAACCCCGCGTGCTTCCCGATTTTTTCACAGCTTCTTACGGTCGCGGTTCGGTAACGCACTCGTGGCTTTCCTGGTGGCTGGCGGGTTATTCGGAGCGGAACAGAAAGAAACGCCGTTAGGGTTGGTTCTTACGGGTTCGGGTGGCAAGGTACTGCGGGCGGATACTGAGACGCCACTCGCGGCCAAGCCTGGCGATCTGCTTTTCGTGGGCGACGGGCTTCGAACGGAAGCCTCGCCCGCATCGTTCCTCTTTTGCCCGGCCAAGGCAATCGATACGCTGGGGCCCGCGGGCGAAGTCCGGTTGGATGCGAAACAGCCCAGGGTGAAGGCGGGGAAAATCACCGAGCAACCGGCGCGCGCCTGCACGCTGCCTCCCACGTTGCGCATCGGAGCTGCCAGCCAGCAACACTACGGAGTCACCATGACGCGCGGCGTCAACAAGCCGGAGATTCCGCCCACCCCGCGCGATCAACTGAGCGCCGATGTAGTGGCGGAGCTGGCGCCGTACGACGCCGCTCTGAAAATCGATCCTAAAGATCAAGCCGCTCTAGTGAGCGAAGCCACCATTTTTGAGAATCACAAACTTGCCGCCAACTCGCTGGAAATGTACTACAAGCTGCGGCAGCAGTGGCCGGACGCGGTTTGGGTGAAGAGCAAAATTTTCGAGCTGGAGCAGGCGCTGGCGGATCAAGCCGCCGCTAAGACAGCCGCCGTGGTTGCGGGCGGCACCACCTATGCGTTGCTGATCGGCATCTCGAAATATGAAAAGCCGGAATTGTCGCTGCAATTCGCCGATCGCGACGCCAGCGTTTTTGCGGATTTTTTGAAGAGCCCGCGGGCGGGAGGACTAGCGGCGAATAACGTCCAGCTGCTTACCGATTCGAAAGCTACTACCGCCGCGGTGCGGCTGGGATTTCAGGATTTCCTGAAGCGCCGGGCTACCAAAGCCGATACCGTGATCATCCTGGTGGCTGGCCACGGAACGGTAGACGGCAAGGACGCTTATATCCTGACCTACGATTCCGATCCTCAGGATTTGAAGAGCACGGCGTTGCCGATGGCCGAGTTGCAATCGCTGTTTGAGGAGCAGCTCACCAAGGTGGGCCGCGTGCTGCTGTTCGTGGATGTCTGCAAGGCGGGAACCATCGGGACAATTCAGAACAACACCGTAAATGCGACGGTGGAGAATTTCAAGAACCTGGACGGAGAGCTGTTGGGCATCATGGGGAGCCGGCGCAAGGAGCTGTCGCGTGAGGGTCCCGAATTCGGAGGCGGGCACGGGGCGTTCAGCTACTTCGTACTGAAAGGCCTGGAGGGCGCGGCTGATGAGAACGGCGATGGCGCGGTTACCGGTGAAGAGCTGATCCGCTACGTAACCAGCCAGGTTCCCCGCGCGACCGATGAGAAACAACATCCCCAGGACATCAGCCCGGGAACGGTGGACATCAAGCTCTCCGACATCAAGAAGCCGGGCATTAACCTTGCCGGAATCAACGGGGCTCATTGGCGCATGCTGCTGGATTCGCGCAGCGGCCAGCCGTTGTACGTGGCTTCGGCGACGCCCGGCGCGGAACTGGGTGAAGACCAGGCGGAAGACGATATCGACCACTTCACATCCGCAATTCAGGCTGGAAGGATTTTGCCGGGCGAGCCCGATGGAGCTTTTGCTGCGCTACAGAAGCTCAAGACGGAACTCGATCCGGAGTTGTATACGGAGCGCGAAAATCAGCTGCGAATCGCGCTGGAGAACAAGGCTCAACAGGTCCTGCTGCGCTATCTCACCGGTGACCAGACGCCGCAATCCGAGCAGGAATTTGAGCAGGGGGCGCGCTACATGGAAGCCGCGCGAACGTTGACCCACGAATCGCTGTACCTCGAAGGGCGGCAAGATTTCTTTCAAGGGCGGGCCTTGCTTTATGACAAAAAATTCCCGCAGGCGGCAGATTTGCTGGAGCAGGCCGTGCGGATCGATCCAGGCGCGGCCTACGGATTCAACGCGCTGGGCATCGCTTATCTGGAGCAGGCGCAGTATGACAAAGCGATTCCAGCTTTCCATGATGCGGTAAGGCGCGCGCAGCATTGGTCCTATCCGCTGCACAATGAGGCGCTGGCATACGTTGAGACGGGCGATTACAAATCCGCCATTCGCGCGTATCAGCAAGCCATCCGGCTGACTCCGCAGTATAGCTATCTGCCGTACAATCTCGGGCTGGTTTATCAGCGGTTGAACAGGCGCAAAGATGCCGAGGCGTCGTATAAGAAAGCCACCGCGCTGGCGCCGGATTCCGCCGAGCCGTACAACGCGCTGGGGACTCTCAAAGCTTCTGAAGGGAAGCGCGACGAAGCGGAGCGTCTTTACCGCGAGGCCTTGCAGAAGAATTCGAACCTTCTGGCGGCGCGTCACAATCTGGCGCTATTGCTGGTTGAGGAGAAAAATCGCCAACAGGAGGCGATTGAACTGTGGCGCGCGAATCTGCAACAGGCGCCCGATTATCTTCCTTCGCGTCTCAGCCTGGCAGCGGCGTTGGCCGGCGCCGGCGATAACGCGGGAGCCATCGCGGAATACCGCAAGGTCCTGGAAGCCAAACCCGGTTACCCGGCGGCTCATTTGGCGCTGGCCGGGTTGCTGGCTAAAAATGGAGATGCCGAGGGCGCCCTAAAGGAACTGCGGGAGCTGTCGAAGCAGGAGCCGCGGAATTCCAGCGTGTTCGAACAGATTGGCGATCTGGAAGCAGCGCGGAAGCAGCCAGCGGAGGCCAGAGCGGCCTATAAATCGGCTCTCGATCTGGCCCCTGATCGCGACGCCCGCAAACGAGTCAGCAACAAACTGAAGTCGCTGCCGCAATAGAGCCGCCCGCTGTTGCCAGCGGGCGGTCTCCTCCACGGCCACAGTTCCTCTTTTTGTGCAGGGTGCGGCCTCATCTTTGAGATGCGGCGGGGGGGAATCCAGTTTCGATCGGCGAGATAGGCACCGGCTCCCTTACGGTCGCGGTTCGGTAACGCGCTTCCGAACCGCGACCGTAAGAAGCTGTGAAAAAATCGGGAAGCACGCGGGGTTGGCAGACGGAAGCGTCTGCCCCACATTGACGCACAAGGATTTACGATTAAGTGGCGCAGGCGCTTTCGCCTGCGAGCCGGTTTTTTCACAGCTTCTTACACTTACGGTCGCGGTTTGGTAAAACATTCTGCGCCGTCTATGCTTTAGCGGCGGATGCGGGCTTGGCTGGCTCGGTTTTCGAGATATCGATTCCACCCTTGAAATAGGCGCCATCTTCGATGACGATGCCAGCCGTCTTGATGTCGCCCACAATGGTGGCGCCGGCGCGCAATGAGATACGGTTCACGGCTTCTACATTGCCGCGCACCGAACCGAAGACGATAACTTCCTGGGCCTTGATATTGGCCTTCACCTTGCCCGTTGGCCCGATGGTCAAGCGATTGCGCAGCTCCAGGCTGCCTTCCATCTCGCCATCGACGAAAAGTTCTTCGTCGCTGGATATCTCGCCGACGATCTTCATGGTTTTGCCAAACACTGTCGTCCCGGTGCTGGGCTGCGCTCTAACTGCCGGTTGCGCTGGAGCCGGTGTTGCCATAGGTTGTGCTTCCTCCGTCTTACCCCACATAGGAGATTCCGCCGTGCACGCCGTCTGCCAAAATCAGCATCGTTGATTTGCTATGCTTTGGCGCGTGCCCCCAAACGTTCTCCAACCTAATTTTACCGCTGTCGCTGAAAAAAAGTCTGCTTGTCCATTTTTGCATCCACGGCGACATCGAAAAACCCGATCATCATTTCCTCCCAGCTCTGTTCGCCGAATCGGACCTCCGCCGATGGATCCGGGTTGCGCGGGTTGTTCCGGGAGTTGTCGAAATAGCCGGCGCACGCCAATCGAGAGCCGGCCGGCAATAAAAGGGGCTCGGCCAGACGATAGTTGAGCTGCCAGTTAAAATCGTAGTTGCTTACCTTTAGTAACATGGTGAATTCTCCGCTGTTCGGCATCGCCACCATATATTCGAATGCCTTGCCGCGCAGATGCATGTGCGGGAACAAGCTGATCAGCAGAGCGTCGTTGGGCAAAGTGCCGGACACGGGGACGCGATAGTTGGCATCTCCAGGTGGAATCACAAATTTGTCGCTCCCCATTTGCAGCGTAAGCACGGCTTGCTTTGGCGGTTCTTTTGCAAACACCAGGCCGATACGCGTTCGGTCCGCGCCGGGCTTTCCTTTGGCCGTGTAATGCATCTGCAGAACCAGGTCCGATCCGGCCTTGATTTTCTTGGCCATCCCAGGCTTCCAGCCGTCGAAGGAATTTCCGGGCGTGTAGACCAGCAGAATGTCGCTGGTGGTCAGGCTTTTTGCGATGGGCAGCGCGAATGGTTCTCCGCTGGGCCGGCCCTCCAGCCACTGGGCCCCTGGCTCGCGAATATAAACCACCGCGTGATGCACCAGGGCCGCGTCCGACGGCCGCACCTCCACCCGCTGCACCCACTTATCCTCGCTAAAACGTGTGGGCAGGATTATGTATTGGTATTCGATGTCGCCCGTGGCCGGAATCGGAACCGCCCGCGGCATCTCAAACACGGCATCGGGTGTTCCGATGTTCCAGCCTGGCGGCCAGGCGCGGGCGGGTGGCGCGTCCTGGGGAGAACCCTGCTGGGAACCCGCGTCCACCCAGTGGAGGATGGTATCAATTTCCTGCTTCGAGAGTGTCCGGTCATTGGCAAAGTGTCCGAATCGCGGATCGGCGAACCAGGGCGGCATCTTCCGCGTGATCACGGCTTCGCGAATGGCCCTGGCCCAGGGCCGCGTTTCCGCGTAGTTCAGAAACGGCATGGGCGCGATCTCGCCCGGACGATGGCATTGCTGGCAGCGGTTCTGGAGGATCGGAAGGACGTCCTTATAGAAGACTGGCGGCGAGGCTGCGCCGGCCAATGACGGCAGACTAGCGAGCCAGAGAAGCAACGTACTTATCGCGGCATTGCTTGGAACAGAAATAGAAGGTCTCGCCTCCCACAGTCTCATGAATGGAAGTTGCCGCGGCAATGTAGGTCCCGCAAGCCGGATCTTTCTTGAGTTCGCCGCTTAGCGGCACTTGATTTTGCGGACGCTGCGCGCCGGGCTGGCGCGGATTTATGAGTTCCGCCAGTCCCTTTAAGACAATCCCGATCACGCCACGCAGCAGCGAAATGATGACGACTAAGCCGAGGAGCCAAAAGATGACGCGAAACATCGCCTAATTTGATTCTAACTGCTCCCCCGGCTGGGCGACTCGGCCGTGGGATGCTTTGCTTTTTGGAAATGGTCTTTGATGATCTCTAGAAGTTCTTCGCGACTCACCAGGTCAAACTTCGCGACGGTCCGATGAGGCACTTCAGAACCAGCGACCGGCGCAGACTCAAGCTCGACTGCATAGTGTCCAGCCGGTCGCCCAAAGCTCAGTATGTACACCAGTTGACTTGGATTATCCGGAGGCGAGACCCCCACTGCGGCGAGGTGGCCTTCCCAGTGATCGGTAACCATGAAAACTAACAAAGCGGGGAAACGCTCACTGCCTGCGAATAAGGAGACGAACGAAACCCTTTTGCACGAAGTGGTGATCGTTAGTCAGGATCTCCTTGATTCCATCCCGTTTCATGGCGTTCATGGCGATTCAGTCCACAAGGCTGTACTTCTTGTCCGGACGCCGTTCATAGAGTGCCAGCCCGCCGTGAAAGGATGCGTGAGACTGCGGTAACACGTCGATCTCGGGCGAATCCAGAATGTTCCGCACGAGTTCGCACGCAAGTCTCCGGGTGTGGTCACCGAAGCCAGCGACGCCTGTTAGGAATTCGGATAGAACTTCTTCGGTGGTCACGATCCGGGTGTCTCGCAGGTCCACAGCTTTAGCGGAATCAGTCCACGGATCGTTGGGAAGAAATATAGCGATCCAATACAATGTGTCCGCGAAGACGGCCCTCAACGCTTCGTTGGTCCATAGATGTAATGGTCAAGGCGGCTGGAAAAATCCGGAGGGATAGCGCGCCGCTCAGCATCGGGAATCTTCTTCCCCAGCTTTTGTGTGATCTCGGCAATACGAGGAAGCTTATTTGCTTTCTTGCTCTTTTGGGTAAGCCTTGGCATACCGCCTTCAGGACAGCAGGGCGTGGCTACTCTTCCTTGTTGGTGGCTTCGCGTGCCGCGTCGATCCGCGCCTGGGCGTGGCGAACCGCGATCAATGCCGCTGCGATGTCAATCCCCAGTGCTGGATTGACCATCTCGTCCTGAGCCTTCTTCAGGTCCTTTTCGGCCGCGCTTACGTCGATCTCCTGGGCCTTCTCGGCGAAATCGGTCAGTACCCGCACTACGTTGTTGTGGATCTCGAGAAATCCGCCGCCAATGGCCAGGCTATAGCGGTGATCGCCCGGCGTGGTGTAGGTCATGGCGCCCACTCCAAGCTCGGAAATCAGCGAGGCATGGTCCGGCAGGACGCCAATGTAGCCATCCTGGGCGGGGATCTGCGCGCGAATGGCCTTCTCACGCGCTAACAGCCGCTGCGGCGTGGCAATCTCGATCTCGAAAACATGCTGGGAAACATGCTCGGAAAGGTCCGCCACGTTTTATGCCTCGCCTTGCTTTCGCAATTCTTCCGCCTTCTTCTTGACGTCCTCAATGTTGCCCTGCATGTAGAAGGCCTGCTCAGGCAGGTCGTCATGCTTGCCTTCCACCACTTCCTTGAAGCTGCGTACCGTATCGGCCAGCGTGACATATTGGCCTTTGATCCCGGTGAACTGTTCGGCTACGTGGAAGGGCTGCGAAAGGAAGCGCTGGATCTTGCGGGCGCGAGCGACAATCTGCTTGTCATCGTCCGATAGCTCGTCGATTCCGAGAATGGCGATGATATCCTGCAGGTCCTTATAGCGCTGCAAGACTTGCTTCACTTGCTGCGCCACGCCGTAATGTTCCTGGCCCACGATGCGCGGATCCAGAATTCGCGAGGTGGACGCCAGCGGATCGACGGCGGGATAAATTCCCTGTTCCACCAGGCTGCGCGTCAAATTGGTGGTCGCGTCCAGGTGGGCGAAAGTGGTGGCGGGCGCGGGATCGGTGTAGTCGTCGGCGGGCACATAGATGGCCTGCACGGAGGTGATGGACCCCTTTTTAGTGGATGTAATGCGCTCCTGCAGTTCGCCCATCTCGGTCGCCAGATTCGGCTGATAGCCCACCGCGGAGGGCATGCGGCCCAGCAGCGCCGAAACTTCCGAACCGGCCTGCGTGAAACGGAAAATGTTATCGATGAACAGCAGCACGTCCTGGCTTTCTTCGTCGCGGAAAAACTCGGCGACGGTGAGTCCGGAGAGGCCCACGCGCAAACGCGCCCCGGGCGGCTCGGTCATCTGGCCATAAATGAGCGCCACTTTCGATTTCTTGTAATCATGCGGATCCAAGACGCCCGATTCCTGCATTTCCAGCCACAGGTCATTGCCTTCCCTGGTGCGCTCGCCCACGCCCGAGAACACGGAGACACCGCCATGTTTTAAGGCGATGTTGTTGATCAGTTCCATGATCACAACGGTTTTGCCGACGCCGGCGCCGCCGAACAGCCCGATCTTGCCGCCGCGTAAATACGGTTCCAGCAGATCCACCACTTTGATGCCGGTTTCGAACATCTGCAGTTCGGTGGCCTGCTCCTCAAAGGCCGGCGCGGGGCGATGGATGGACCACTTCTGCGCGGTATCGATGGGGCCCATGTTGTCCACCGGCTGGCCGATCACGTTCATCACCCGTCCCAGCGTCTGGTTCCCCACCGGCACTTCCACGGGATGCCCCAGGCTCACCGCCTTCATTCCGCGCACCATGCCGTCGGTGGGCTGCAGGGCGATGGCCCGCACCCGGCCTTCGCCGATGTGCTGCGCCACTTCGGTCATCACGTCGATGGGAATCGGCGTGTCAAATCCATCGCTGGTAATATGCACCGCGGTGTAGATCACCGGGATCTGGTGTTCCGGGAATTGAATGTCGATGGCCGGTCCGGCCACTTGGATTACTTTGCCTTCTACTAATGCGGATGTTGTTGCCATGATGCCTTTCTAACGCTCCCTTGCGGTCGCGGCTCGGTTTGCCGCGGTCGTTTTTGCCGCGGCCGGTTATTTCGGTCAATCCAGGGCGGCGGCGCCGCTCACAATTTCGATAATCTCTCTGGTAATGCTGGCCTGCCGCACCCGATTCATCTTCAACGTCAATGAGTCGATTACTTCCGCCGCGTTCGAGCTGGCTGCTTCCATGGCGGTCATCCGCGCCGCATGTTCAGCCGCTGCGGATTCCAGCAGCGCGCGGAAGATCTGGGCTTCGATGTAGCGCGGCAGCAGGCGCTCCAGCAAGACGTTGGGCGGCTGCTCGTAAATGTAATCGATCTGCTCCTGATGTTCCGGCGGTTCCAGCGGCAGCAGGCGCGATACCACCAGGCGCGACGCCATCAGGCTTTTGAAATTGTTCAACACCATGTAGACGGCGTCGATTTCGCCGTTCTTGAAGCGCTCGGTTACTTTGCGCCCGATTTCGAGCGCATCCTCGTAGCGGACCACTTTTTGAAAAATAGTGGAATATTCGCCGCTAACGTGGCGGTGCCGCTTGCGGAAGAAGTCGCGTCCTTTGCGTCCGATCAGCTCCAGTTGAATTTCGGCGCCGGAGTTGTCCTGAATGAATTTCTGGGCGGTGCGAATCACGTTGGAGTTGAATGCTCCGGCGAGACCCCGGTCGGCGGTGATGACCAGCAGCTGAATCCTTTTCTCGGGACGTTTGATAAGGAATTCAAGACCCTCGCCGTCATGGCTTTCGCCCACCGCCTGGATGACGTTGGCCAACATCCTTCGAATGCTTTGAGCGTAGGGGCGCGCGGCCAGGACACGGTCCTGCGCGCGGCGCAATTTCGCCGCGGAGACCACTTTCATGGCCTTGGTGATCTGTTGCGTGTTCTTGACCGAGCGAATTCGCCGGCGCAGATCGATCAGGCTGGGCATGGCAACTAAGCCTTAGCGGCCTCCGGAGCGTGCTGCTGTACGAAGCGGTCTTTGAACTCCTTCAACGCCGCATTCATCTCGGATTTCAGCGCATCATCGAGCGCTTTCTTTTCGCGAATGGTTCCGAGCATCGCCGGATGCGCCGAATCCAGATAACGATACAGCTCCGCTTCAAAAGCGCGGACCTGCTCCACCGGCAGATCGTCGATCAGGCCGCTGGTGCCGGCATAAATAATCACGATCTGCTTCTCCACCGGGAGCGGCGTGTACTGCGGCTGTTTGAGCACTTCCACCAGGTGCTTGCCGCGATTGAGCTGGGCCTGCGAGGTTTTGTCCAACTCGGAACCAAACAGCGCGAAGGCTGCCAGCTCGCGGAATTGCGCCAGATCCAGACGCAGCGAACCGGCTACCTGCCGCATGGCTTTGATCTGCGCGCTGCCTCCCACGCGGCTTACCGAAAGGCCAACATCGATAGCCGGGCGGACATTGGAGTTGAACAAATCCGCCAGCAGGAAAATCTGGCCGTCGGTGATGGAAATCACGTTGGTGGGGATGTAGGCGGAGATATCGCCGGCCTGCGTTTCGATAATGGGCAGCGCGGTCAGCGATCCACCGCCTTTGGCGTCGTTCATTTTAGCGGCGCGCTCCAGCAACCGGCTGTGCAGGTAGAATACGTCGCCGGGATAAGCTTCGCGCCCCGGCGGACGGCGCAGCAGCAGCGAAATTTCGCGATACGCCGCGGCGTGCTTGGAAAGATCGTCGTAAATGAGCAGGGCGTGACGGCTGCTGTCGCGGAAATACTCGCCGATGGCGCACCCCGAATAGGGCGCGATGTACTGCATGGGCGCCGGATCGGAAGCCGTCGCCGCCACCACCACGCTGTAATCCATGGCGCCGTTATCTTCGAGCGTCTTCACTACCTGGGCCACGGTGGAGCGCTTCTGGCCGATGGCGACATAAATGCAAATTACGTCCCCACCTTTCTGATTGATGATGGTGTCGATGGCCACCGCCGTCTTTCCGGTCTGGCGGTCTCCGATAATCAACTCGCGTTGGCCGCGGCCGATGGGAATCATGGAGTCGATGGCCTTGAGCCCGGTTTGCAGCGGCTCCTTCACCGGGCGCCGGTCCACCACGCCGGGGGCGATGGTTTCAATGGGACGCGTCTCCGTGGTGACCACCGGACCCTTGCCGTCGATGGGCTGTCCCAGGGCGTTTACCACGCGGCCCACCATGGCTTCGCCCACCGGAACGGACATGATCTTTCCGGTGCGGCGGACTTCGTCGCCTTCACTAATTTCCTGGTATTCGCCCAGCAGCACGGTACCCACCTGGTCCTCTTCCAGGTTGAGCGCGATGCCGGTGACGCCGTGCGGAAACTCCACCATTTCGCCGGCCATAACACGGTCCAGGCCGTAAATACGGGCGATTCCGTCGCCCACCGAGATCACCGATCCGGTTTCGGATACATTGACCGCCTGTTCGTAATGCTCAATTTCGCTGCGCAAGACGCGCGCGATTTCATCAGCTTGGATTTGAGCCATATTTAAATCCCCATCCCCTATTCCCCGGCCTTATTCGCCGGGATGTTCCGTCAACTCGCGCCGCAGTTGTCGCAGTTGCCCGCGCAGCGATCCGTCGTAAAGAGTGGATCCAATGCGCGCGGTAACGCCGCCCAGCAGCTCCGGGTCTATTCGAAAACGCAAGCGCATCCGTTTTCCTGTCAAGCGCGATAGTTCCGATTCCAGTTGAGCGCTCCGTTTTTCATCCACCGCCGACGCCGAAACCACTTCGGCGCGCGCGAATCCCAGCCGCTCATCCAGGGCCAAGTCGAAAGCCTCGCTCATTTCATCCAACATGGCAATGCGGCGGTGGTTAATCACCACATATAGGAAATTCCGGATGTAAGGCGATGCCCCTAACTCATCCAGGAGCTTGGCCATGACGGCGCGTTTGCGAGAGGCGGGAATGGCCGGAGTGGCAAGCGCGGTTCGGAGTTCAGCGGATTGCGCCACCATTTGCGCGGCCGCTCGAAGTTGTCCGGCGGCATCCTCCGGTTTGAGCGTCGAGCCCGGCTTTAGGACAACGTCCACCAGCGCGCTGGCGTAGCGATGGGCCAAAGCGGAAGCCATACGGTCAGTTCCTCTCGCCCGGCGTTAGTTTGTAACGAAGGTCTTGTAGGAATCTGTCGGCAAGGGAATCCTCGGTCTCTTTGGTGATGCGCGAGCGGATGCGCTGCTCGGCGAGATCTAACGCGAGCCGCGCGGAATGTTTCCGCAAGTCTTCCCGGAGGGCGCGCGTCATCAGCTCGATTTCCTGCGCGGACTGGGCCTGGATTCTCTGCAGCCGCTGCACCGTTTCGCGGCTGATGCGTCCACCTTCGGCGTCGATCTCTTCCCGCGCGGCCGCGCGCATGCCGGCGATTTCGCTTTCGAGCGAGGCCAGGCGCCGTTCCATGGCCGCTGCGCGCGCTTCCGCCTCCTGCTTTATTTTTGTTGCCTCCGCAATCCCCTGCCGTATTTCCAGGGAGCGCTGCTCAAAGAAAGCGGGGGCATGCTTGCGAATCAGATAGCCCAGCCCTGCGGCGAGGATTGCGAAGTTGGCCCACTTCCAACCGAGCCACGGATCCCCCGTCTCAGCTTCCGGCCCACCCTGCGCCAGAAGACATGCCGCCAGCGCGAAACCAATTATCAGGATGCGCCTGGTAACCCGCGTCATGACGCTTTCCTTCCCAGCAGCGACCGCGTGATGTCTTCGGCCAGAGTCTCGGCCGTCGCGGTCAGCGATCGCTTGGCAGTTTCAGCTTCCGCTTCCAGCTCCTGCTTGGCCTTGTGAATCAGCTCGCGCGATTCGAGCCGCGCTTCTTCGAGCCGCGCGGCCTGTTCGCCGATCCAGCGCCTCCGCGTTTCTTCGTTCTCCTGATAGATCTCGTCGCGCGCCTGGCGTAACGCGGCTTCCAGCATTCCGGCTTTATCGGACGCCTGCTTCAGCATGGCGTCCGCGGATTCACGCGCGCCCTCGGTTGCTTCCCGCCGTTTCTCCAGCACTTCGCGCAGTGGCCGGAAGAACATCCACTTCAAATAAAAATGCACGATCAGCAGCAGCACCATGGTCGGTATGGCCTGCAGCAGTATTCCACCTAGCGCCTGTAAGGTTTGGCCCATTCAGTTTTTCGAGGGAACTTAGCGAATCTGAGAAGGCGTGATTGTCCAGACTGAAGCCGCCTGAAACCACCGTCCCAAAACCGTTACCCTAACATAGTTGATGCGGTGAATACAAGGCGGGAAGCGCAGTTTTTCTTGGGGTTTGGCGCACTCTGAGACGCCGCTTTCCCCCTCTTAGTAGAATACACCTTCGACCACAAGGAGCACACCATGGATGAAAACGTTCCGCAAACCCTGGCGAACCACGTTCGCTGGCAACCGCCCCTGCACTTCTTCGTGATGCCCGTCACGCTCACGGCATTGATTCTGGCGATCATCAACGTGGTACGCCATTACGATTCCATCGAAGCCTGGATATTGACTTTGCTGGCGCTGGCGGCCGCGGTGGTGGCGCCGCTGACTCGCATCAACGCGCTCAAGGCCCAGGATCGGGTGATACGCCTCGAAGAGCGTATGCGCCTGGCATCCGTTCTGAATGAGCCGCTCAAATCCCGAATCGGCGACCTGACCGAGGCACAATTGATTGCCCTGCGCTTCTGCCCGGACGCGGAGCTGCCTGCGTTGGTGGATAAGTCCATCCAGAGCAAGCTATCCGGCCGCGACATCAAGAAATCAATTGTCCACTGGCGGGCGGACCGCTTCCGCGTTTAGCATCTTTCGTAGGCCGCGCTGCATCTGGTAAGAATGCAGGAACTCGCCATGGCAGACACCGGCTACGCCCGCGATCAGCTACCCGGCTACGCCCGCGATCAATTATTGGATCGGCGCCAAAAACTGGCTTCCGTTCTCAATCACACCGAAGCCAATCCGCACCTGGCGGCGCTGCTGGAAGAAGTGGATGCGGCGCTGGGGCGCGTTGAATCCGGCTCTTTCGGCATCTGTGAGTACTGCCACGACAGCATTGAGGCGGACCGTCTGGCCTGCGATCCACTGACGCGTTTCTGTATCGACCATCTGAGCCGCGAGCAACGCAGCGCGCTGGAGCAGGACCTGGTGCTGGCCGCGGCAATGCAATCGGGACTGCTGCCGCCGCGCCAGCAGCGCTTCGGCGAGTGGGAGATCGCCCATCATTACCAGCCCCTGGGGCCGGTCAGCGGCGATTACTGCGACGTAATTACGTGCCCCGGCGGCGAACTGTTTCTGCTGGTGGGGGACGCCTCAGGAAAGGGCGTGGCTGCATCGCTGCTCATGACCCAGCTGCACGCCATGTTTCGCAGTCTGATCCACTGCAAAATCCCCCTCAAGGAATTGATGGAGCGCGCCAATCGCATCTTGTGCGAAGGAAATTCCGGACGCTCGTTTGCCACACTGGTGTGCGCGCGCGTGAGTGAAACTGGATTGCTGGAGGTGGCGAACGCCGGCCACTGCATGCCGCTCATCGCCAGCAGGTCCGCCGTCAAACGGATCGAATCCGCCAGCCTTCCACTGGGGATGTTCACAGAAGTGGAATATGAAGTTGAGAGCCACCAACTGGACGCGGGCGACACATTGATTCTTCACACCGATGGAGTCTCGGAGACGCACCATGGCGACGATGACTACGGCGATGAGCGCCTGGAACAATTGCTACGCCGTTGCTGCGATTTTGATGCGCGCTCTTTGGTAGATGCCTGCATGAAGGACCTGGCCGCGTTCCGGGGGCAGGCTAGCGCGGCGGATGATGTGACGTTCATGGCCGTCCGTAGATGCTAGGTATTTTGACTGTCCCCTTGCTGACGCGCGGGGCTACAGTCTCAGCGGGGTGCGTACAACTTGGGTCGTGGATTGTAGCCCCGCACGTAAGTAAGGGGACTTAAGCTAGGATCTAAAGTGGCCAATGTCCACTTCAGCCCCCAGCCTGTATCTCGAACGATCGGGGCCGTTACAGCGTTTCTGGGGCATTTTTCGCCAAGCTTGGGTGGCCGGCTACGAGGACAATTGTTTTGGAATTGCCAAGGGCGTGGCCTATTCCGCGTTGTTGGCATTTTTTCCAGTGCTGGCATCCATCGCCGCGATCTTGGCGAAGGTGAACGCCGACGCCGTGGCGCATGTATTCTCCCGGATCCTGTTTGAAGTGGTGCCGCCCGGCACCGAGGAGTTGGTCTCAAACCAGTTCGCGGTGAAAGGGCAGCGCCCGGTCTGGTTGATACTGCTGGCCGCGACGTTTTCAGTGTGGGCGGCAACCGGCGCCATCGTGAGCTTGATGGAAGGCTACACGGCGGCGTACCGTCTGCCATCGGGCCGTAATTTCCTCAAGGAACGGGGCGTGGCGATTCTCCTGGTTTTTACCGCGGCGTTGCCGGCGATTGGTTCTTCGGCGCTGATCCTGTTTGGGGCCCGGAGCGAGAGATCCATGCTGGGGTGGTTCGGCGTGGCGCCGGACCTGGACATCAAGGTTTGGGTCAGCCTGCTCGGCAGCGTGCTGCGCTATGTTATCGCGCTGGGCGCCACGGTGCTGGTAACGGCGCTGCTCTACTGCGTGGCGCCCAACCGTCCGCTCAAGCTGCGTAGCGTCCTTCCCGGCGCATTTGTCGCGACGTTCCTGTGGTTGCTGGTAACGTCCGCGTTCGCCTGGTATGTTCGGAATCTCGCCAACTACAGCGTGCTGTACGGCAGCATCGGCGCGGTGATCGCGCTGCTGGTGTGGATGTATCTGGGCGCGGTGATCTCATTGATCGGTTGCGAATACAACGCGGTCCGCGAGCGCCTGGCGTGTGAGTTCTAGCTCCCTCCGGCTCCTGTATTCTTGTCTTATGGAACTCGTAGGCAAACGTATCGCGGTGCTTGTCGACACAGCGTACCAGGAGATGGAAGTCTGGTATCCGTATTACCGGTTTCAGGAAGCGGGCGCCGAGTGCGTGCTGGCAGGGGCCGAAGCGGGCAAAGTGTACTCGAGCAAAGTGGGTTATCCGGCCACTGCGAAACTGTCCTACGATGCGCTGAGCGCGGATGCGTTTGATGGCGTTGTCGTTCCCGGCGGCTATGCGCCGGACCACATTCGCCGGCACGCGAAGGCCAATCAATTTGTGAAGGAGATGGATGCGCTGGGCAAGCTGGTAGCTTCCATTTGTCATGGCCCCTGGGTGCTGTGCTCGGCGGGAATCCTGAAGGGGCGGCGCGCCACCTGCTTTTTCGCCATCAAAGACGATGTGGTGAACGCCGGCGCCAATTACGAGGATGCCGAGGTGGTGGTGGATCGCAACCTGGTGACATCGCGCAAGCCGGAGGATCTGCCGGCCTTCTGCCGGGCCGCGATCAGCGTCCTGGTGGAACAACCGGTGCTGGCTTCTTGATGTCGGATAAGACACGCATAGTGGGTTTGCTGGTCCTGGTCTGGATTTTTGTGGCCCTGTCAGTCTCCACGATGGTGCCGTATTCAGCTTCGAAGACGAATGACCTGGGTTACTACTCGCTGTGCTCGTTTGCGCCGTGGAGTTCGCTCGCATTGCTGTCTGTCGCCGGGGTGCTTTGGGCCATCCGAAAGTACCTGCTGACGCGCATTCAGTAGTATCGGCGCGGGTGGATAACAACCCTAAGTCACCGGCTGGTGTTTGATGTTTACAGCCCGAGCCGCGACCGTGAGGGAGTTGGCATGGGCCTGCGGCTCACCAAAGATGACGAAGACGCGTTGTGGCAAATTCGGTTGGCAGGCGTTGGCCCGAGTGGGGCAGGCGCTTCCGCCTGCCAACCGGCGTCTTCAACGGAGTCGGCGCTCCAACTTAGCGGGTCTTCTGTGGTCTCATAAGGATATGCGGCAGCTTCTTCTGTGTATGGCCATCGTGGCTCCGCTTCCGGCAGCCACGGCTTTTCAAGCTTCTTTCGATAATTCCAACCACGGCTGGACCGTGCTGCGGGGAACCGCTGCTACGGACGGCGCGGTGACTTATCAGAACCACAAATCGATGCGCCTGGAAGCCGGCACCACGGGCCCGGATGCCAGCGTTCGATCGGCCCCCATTGCGCTGACCATCGGCCGGCGCTACGAGCTGTCCGGCTGGGTTCGAACCGACAAGCTGGCGGTTCGCGATCTGGGCCGTTCGCCCATCGCCATCGGCGCCGCGCTTACCATGGCCAGCATGCCGTTCGACATGCATTCGGAATCCGTTGGCGGCACGCGTGACTGGTCCCGGGTCAACTTGCGATTCACGGCGACCAGCGCGCAGGACAGCATCCTGCTCATCGCCGGCAAAGGCGGAGCTTTCGACGGGAAGGCTTGGTTTGCCGGAGTCAGCGTCGAGGAAGTTTCCTCCAAGGACGATTGGCCGTCGCGCGCCGCAGTCACAACATTTGGGCCGGCCTATCGCTATCCCACGGGTGGATGGATTTATCTCCATATCGAAGGCCAGCCTTACGAGCGCGGTTACCAGCACGGCCATTTGATGGCCAAGGAAATTGTGCAATACCTGGAGCGCTGCGCCTCCGATCTGGATTCCAAGGGCAAGAAGGAGAGCTGGAATCTGGCGAGAACCAGCGCGAATGCGCTTTTCCTGCGCGGCTTCGACCAGGAAATTCTGGAAGAAATGAAAGGCATTGCCGACGGAGCGTCCGACGCCGGCGCCAAATGGAATGGCAAACGTATCGACTTAATTGACATGGTTGTGGCCAACACCACGGTGGAACTCGGCGAACTGGCTGGGGCTTTGCCCGTGACCCCGACCGGGCTGGAAGGACTGCATCTGGAATCGCCGGTTTATTTCGACCGCAAGCGCGACGTATCCATTGTAGAGCGCTGCAGCGCTTTCGCCGCCAACGGCAAAGCCACCCGCGATGGCCGGATGATTATCGGACACATCACCATGTGGCCGCTCACGCTGGCCGAGCAGACCAACGTGATGCTGGATATCCAACCAACATCCGGCCACCGGCTGTTGATGCAAAGTTATCCGGGCGGCATTGAAAGTGGAACGGATTGGTATCAGAACGACGCCGGCATGGTGCTGACCGAGACCACCATTCGCCAAAGCCCCTTCAATATCGAAGGAACTCCGGTGGCGTATCGCGCGCGCAAAGCCATTCAATACGGCGACAGCGTGGAGAAAGTTGTGGAGTATCTGAGCACCAAAAATAATGGCCTCTACACCAACGAGTGGCTGATTGGCGACGCGAAGAACAACGAGATTGCCATGTTTGAATTGGGCACTTACAAAACCAGGCTCTATCGCAGCTCGAAGAACGACTGGTTTGGCGGAACCGAGGGTTTTTATTGGGGCGACAACAATACCAAGGATCTGGGAGTGCGGCTGGAATACCAGCCCGATCCCAAAGGTGAGCCGGTGCATGTTCCCTACGTGCCCGGCCCGCGCGATTTGAAGTGGGAGGAACTGTATCACGAGTACAGCGGCAAGATTGACGAACAATTCGCGTTCCTGGCGTTTCGCACGCCGCCGCTGGTAACGGCCAGCTCCATGGACGCCAAAGTCACCACCGCCGACATGGCCTCGCGCATGATGGTGTGGGCCGTTTTCGGAAAGCCGAATCAACGCGAGTGGGTGCCCTCCACGTGGTCGAAAGAGCAGTACCCGAAAAACGATGGCATTTATTCTTCCGGTTACCGCTTGATCTCGGTTCAGCCGGCGGACTCGCTCAAAGTAGCCGTAGTTGAAAATGAGCTGGCGCGAACCTCGGGTAAGCACGAGGCGGAACAGGCAGACAAGAAATCCGCGCACTATAAAGACCGCTTGTGGAAGGGCTGGGTGCTGCCGGCTTCCGACGCCGACGATTGGTTTACCGCCGGCTCGGCGGCCTACTACCGCGATTTGCAATCAGGTGACCTGGCGGAGGCTATCGCCGCGCATTGGGCCGCCTATCGCTCAGCCAGTATTGGGGAGCCCAACGCGATGAACAAGTTTGCCGCGGAGACGCATCGGGGCGCGCTGGTTCTGGATCAAATGCGGCGCGAAATGGGCGACGATCGGTTCTTCAAATTGATGGCCGATTTCTTCGCCAGCCACACCACCCAGACCGTCACCGGCCAGGCGTTTCTGGATGCCGCGGGCGTTAAACCGGAACTGCCTGCCGATCCGGGCGGCCCGGTCTATATGGCCTCCGACATCTGGAGGCATCTGGCCACGGCGATGATCGTGTATGGAACCGTAACCGACGCGGGAGCGAACCGCTACGCCGCTGAACAGCTTCAAAAGCGCTATCTGGATGCGTTCGAAAGCGTGATTCAGATTCGCAAAGACTTCGAAGTTTCCGACGATGACCTGCGCAGTCATGACGTCATTTTCGTGGGCCGCGCGGAGACCAACTCTGCTCTGGCCGCTTGGAAATCGAGGATCGGCCTGGAGGCCGACGGAGGATTGTTCCGGATTGCCGGCAAAGATCACGCATCGGAAACGGAAGCGCTGGCGTTCGCGGCGAGCAATCCGCTGGACCGGCATCACATGGTACTGGTTCTGGCCGGAAACAACGCCCTCGAAACCGTCCACATGACAACCGTCGGGTTGAATCGGGCGGAGTACACGATCTACGATTCCGGGAAAGAAAGCAGTTCCGGATTCAAGTAAGTCGGTTGGCAGGCGGAAGCGCCTGCCCCACGGTGACGTATGATTCTTGAGCACGTGGGGCAGGCGTTTCCGCCTGCCAACCAGCATGCTATACTCAGCGAAGTTCTTTCACAATTAGCCAGCGAGGGATGCTCGGGAAGGCGGTGTAAATCCGCCACTGCCCCGCAACTGTAAGCGGCCCTAAGTCAGGCCGAAGCGATCACTGCGCAAGTGGGAAGATCGCTTCTTGAAACGGCCAGCCGCAAGTCAGGAGACCGGTTCCTCGCTCTGAAACCAAACCACGTTTTCGAGGGAGAAACGTAAATGCGGACACTCATTCTTCTGACTCTGTCGCTCGCCGCCTGTGCGGGCGAAACTTCCAACATTCACGGTACGATACTCGATCCTTCCGGCTGGCCGGTAGAGGGCGCGCGCGTTACCTGCGGCAGTCAATCGGTCTACAGCAACGCGCAAGGCCGGTTTGCTTTGGCGGCCTTAGACAAGTGCGATGCCACCATCGAGAAGACCGGCTTCCAGCCGCAGGCCGCGCAGCTCAACGCGCAAACGGAGAGCAAGATCACGCTCGCTGTAGCGGGTCCGGTGGAAACAGTGGTGGTCTCCGCGACGCGCACCGAGACCACACCCGAGCAGGCGGCCGCGGCAGCCAGTGTGATCACCGGGCAGCGGCTGCAGGAGCTAGGCTTTCCCATGTTGTCCGACGTATTTCGCGATATTCCCGGCCTGCAGGTTTCGCAATACGGCCCGGGGCCTGGAGCGCTGGCATCGCTTTATACGCGCGGCTCGGAGAGCACGGCCACGCTGGTTCTGGTGGATGGCGTGCCACTCAATGATCCGGGCGGCGAATTGCACCTGGAGCATCTGACTTCGGAAGGCATTGAGCGCGTGGAGGCGGTGCGCGGGCCGCAAAGCGCGCTGTTCGGAGCCGAAGCGGACGCCGGTGTCATCCAGATTTTCACCAAACACGGCGACGCGGAAGACAGCGTGCCGCACGGCTTTGTGTCCTATGAACGCGGGAATTTCCAAACCGATCAGTGGATCGCCGACTTGACCGGAGGCTTCGTCGGGCGCCTGGATTACGCACTGAGCGCATCCGGGTATCACACCGTTGGAGAATTTCAAAATCAATACGACCGTGACAATACCGGCACGGCGAATATCGGCTATAAGCTCTCCAACTCCACTGAGCTGCGCGGCGTGTTCCGAGTTTATGACGACCACGTCGGTGTTCCGGGCCAAGTGGCTTATGGAATTGACGATCCCATCCCCAGCGAGGAAACGCGCAATCAAACCGTCTCGCTCAGCCTGGATGACAGCCGTGGATCCAATTTCCGGCAGCGCTTAACTTTCGGCTTCAACAAACTGCGGGACCGCTATAACGACGATGAGCCATACAGCGAGCAGCCCCTGGCGGCGCTGGTGCGAAACGTGGGAGGTCCGGTACCGGAAGTATATTTCGTCAGCCTGCTCAATCCACTGATGCTGCCTGCGCCAAACCAGATTCCGCCGGGTCTTACGCTAGTGACTACCGACGCGTATTTCGGGCCGTCGGATTCGCTGAATCTGACCGAGCGAAAAATCGCCGGCTATCAGGGAACGCTGTCCTATCGCGGCGGAGCTTTGGTGTTCGGATACGATTATCAGGATCAGACCGGCTATCTATCCGGTACCAACGCCTCCCGCACCAATAACGGCTTCTTCGCGAACCTGCAGCAGAACATCGGCAAGCGAATCTATCTGAGCGGCGGCGCCCGCCTGGAACATAGCAGTGCGTTCGGGACTATTGGTACGGGGCGTGGCGGCGCCAGCTTTCTTGTATTTCGCGAGCACGGCCCGCTGTCATCGCTGTTCTTTCGCTTGACCGGAGGACGCGGCGTCACCGAACCGAGCTTGCTTGAAAACTACGCTCAAGTGCTTCCTTACTACTTCGGCAATCCCAGCCTACGCCCGGCCGTGACCAATAGTTCGGAAGCCGCGTTCGTCGCCGAATGGTTCGGGCGGCGCATTCGCACGGAGGTCTCAGGCTTCCGCAATTCGTTTCACGACCTGATCGCATTCGTCGTCGACACTTGGCAAAATGTCGAGCAGAGTTATGCGCACGGGGTGGAAACTTCCGTCCAGGCGCGCTTGCCCAAGAACGTGCTCATTATGGGAACTTACATGTGGCTGGACACGCGCATAACCAGCTCGGCATCGCCTGAATCTTCCACCACGGGAATTGGCGAAGAGCTGGTCCACCGGCCGCGCAACTCCGGGTCGGTGTCGTTCGCCATGACTCCGCGGCGATGGTCGTTTGTACTGGGCGGGCGATTCGAGGGCGAGTTCCAGGATTCCGACTTCACCTTCGGCGTAACGCGCAATCCCGGTTATCAGTTCGTCTACGCCAGCGCGTCGTATAAAGCCACCAAACACGTGACGCCAGTGCTGCGCGTGGACAATCTGCTGAATGCGCGCTATCAAGAAGTGCTGGGCTATCAGGCCTTGTCGCGGAGTGTTATTGGGGGTGTCAGGATAGGATTCTAGGCCGCTGATGAACGCAGATGGACGCGGATAACGCAAACATTTTTTATCGGCGTTCATCCGCGGCTATAATTGTTCCATGTCCTCCGCACCACACGCCCAGGCTCCGTCGCCTGCCATCATTTTTGAAACCCTGAATGCCCATGTGCGCACCTCCGCGTTGCGCGGCGCCATTGAGCTGGATCTCTTCACGGCCATCGCCGAAGGAAACACTTCGGCGGAGGCCATCGCCAAACGCATTCACGCCTCGGAGAAAGGGACGCGCGTACTGTGCGATTTCCTGACCGTCGGCGGCCTGCTTACCAAGCAGAATCACCATTACGGCCTCACTGTCGATTCCGCGGCGTTCCTGAACCGGCATTCACCCGCCTATATGGGCACCGTCGCCCGTTTCTTGGGTGCTCCTATGTTGACGGCAAATTTCAACGACCTGGCCGCGGTGGTCCGCAAAGGCGGCACTCTGACCGAGGAGGGAACCGTCGAGCCGGAAAATCCGATCTGGGTGGAGTTCGCGCACTCCATGGCTGCGCTGGCGCGCATATCCGCGGAACTGATCGCGAAGATTGTCGCCGCGGAAATTCCGGGCGAGTGCAAAGTGTTGGACATTGCCGCTGGGCACGGTCTGTTCGGCATCGCGGTGGCGGCGCATAATCCGAAGTCGCAGATTGTGGCATTGGACTGGGCGCCGGTGCTGGCCGTGGCCGAGGAGAACGCGAAAAAGGCCGGACTTGCCGGCCGTCATTCCAAAATTCCAGGAAGCGCCTTTGACGTCGATTTCGGAAGCGGCTACAACGTGGTGCTGATCACCAATTTCCTGCACCATTTCGATATTCCGACCAACGAATCGCTGCTTAAGAAAGTGCACGCGGCCCTGGCTCCTTCGGGCATGGTGGTGACGCTTGAATTCATTCCAAACGAAGATCGCGTTTCACCGCCCATGGATGCCACTTTCAGCATGATGATGCTGGGCAGCACACCGCATGGCGACGCTTACACTTTCGCTGAATACGATCGGATGTTCCGCAAAAGCGGGTTCGCGCGCAACGAAATGCGCGAGCTGGCTCCGACGCCGCAACGCGTAATCGTATCCTACAAGTAGGTTGATCAATAGGTTGATCAATAAGCTAGTTGTCGAAAACCTGAAGCACCGGCCGGTGCGCACGCTGTTGAGCATCGTGGCCATCAGCATTCAGGTGGCAATGGTGCTCACCCTGGTGGGCGTGAGCAAGGGAATGCTGGATGAGCAGGTGCGGCGTGCGCGTGGCATTGGCGCCGATATCATCGTCCGCCCGCCCAGCAGCTCGGTAATCAATTTCGGCCTCAACATGCCCGCCAAAATAATACCGAAGGTTATTGACGTTGCGCCACATGTCGCTGCCACTACCGGAGTTCTCGTATACCCAACGGGCATGCTCAACTACATTACCGGCGTCGATCTCGCCTCGTTTAGCAAACTCAATGGCGGCTTCCGATTTGTCCAGGGCGGTCCGTTTCAGCGTCCCGACGATATGCTCGTGGATAGCTACTACGCCGACCAGCACAAGTATCATGTCGGCGATACCGTGAGCGAATTGAATCGCCCGTGGCGTCTGGCCGGAATCTACGAACCTGGAATGCTGGCCCGCCAAGTGGTGTCGCTCGATACCCTGCAGGATCTGACCGGCAGCCGGGACAAGGTTAGCGTCGTCTACGTAAAGCTGGACGATCCGGCGAGAACCGGCGAAGTAATTGCAAGCCTCGAGGGGCGCCTTAAGGATTACAAGATCTTTTCCATGCAGGAGTACACCGACCTTTACTCCGTCAATAGTGTCCCGATGCTGAAAGAGTTCACTATTGTGGTCATCGCACTGGGAGTGCTGGTGGGATTCCTGGTGGTGTTTCTTTCCATGTACACCGCGGTGCTGGAGCGTACGCGTGAGATCGGAGTGCTGAAGGCGTTGGGCGCATCACCGGGCTACGTTCTCAACATCCTTCTGCGCGAGACCTTGCTTCTGGCCGTTGCCGGATCGCTGCTCGGCATAGCACTCTCTTACGCCACGCGATTCGCAATCAATGACGTCATTCACGGCTCGCTGATCCAGGCAATCGTTTACATCTGGTGGCTGATCGCGGCGGCCATCGCCATAGTGGGGGCGATGCTCGGCGCCATTTATCCCGGTCTCAAGGCGGCGCGACAGGACGCTATCGAAGCCCTGGCTTATGACTGACGCGCCCATCATCTCCATCCGCGATTTACGCAAAACCTATCACGTGGGTGAAGTGGACGTGCATGCGCTGCGGGGGGTCAACCTGGATGTTCAGCGCGGTGAATTTGTATCGATTATCGGGCCATCGGGTTCCGGAAAATCGACGTTATTTCACATTGTAGGGGGTTTGACGCCGCCCACCGCGGGAAGCATCCAGCTGGCTGGCCACGATCTGCTGGGTTTGACGGATGCACAGCGCACAGAATTGCGCAAGACCACGGTTGGGTTCGTTTTTCAGAAGTACAACCTGCTACCGACATTGACGGCGCGCGATAACATCGAGATCGCCCGGCATATCGCGCACCAAAACGGCCCGCCGGATCCAAAATTCGCCGAGGTCTTAAAGCTGCTGGGCCTTACCGGACGCCTGGACCACAAGCCGCGCGCGCTCTCGGGCGGCGAGCAGCAGCGGGTCGCGATTGCGCGGGCCATTGTGAATCATCCGGCTATTTTGTTGGCGGACGAACCTACCGGGAACCTGGATACGGAGAACTCCACCGCCGTGCTGGGATTGCTGCGCGACCTGAACCAGCGGCTGGGCCAAACCATTCTGATGATCACCCACAATCCCGAAGCCGCGGCGTATGGGCACCGGACGGTGCGGATGCGCGACGGCCGCATTGAATGAATACCGGCCCACCGGTCGCTTACCGCTGGTGTTGGCAGGCGGAAGCGCCTGCCCCACGTTGGGTCTGAGTGGGGCAGGCGCTTCCGCCTGCCAACAATTTTTTCAAGGGAGCCGGTGCTTTTGTTAGCATGGAAATTCCATGCGAGATCTCATAATCATCGGATCCGGCTGCGCCGGGAACACGGCCGCGCTCTATACGGCTCGCGCTAATTTAAAACCGCTGGTGATTGCGGGACATGAGCCGGGCGGGCAGCTTTCGATTACCACGCTCGTAGAAAATTTCCCCGGTTTCCCGGAAGGCATCGACGGACCGGTGCTGGTGGAGAATATCAAGAAACAGGCCGAGCACTTCGGCGCCGAATATCTGCATGGCACGGTGGTTGAGGCGGATTTGTCCGCGCGGCCATTCCGTTTGAAGATCGACAGCGAATGGCACGAAGCGCGGACGTTGATCATCGCTACCGGCGCTTCGGCGCGCTGGCTGAATCTGCCGAACGAGCAGAAACTGATCGGCCATGGCGTCAGCTCCTGCGCCACCTGCGACGGATTCTTTTATCGCGGCAAAAAGATCATGGTAGTGGGCGGCGGCGATACGGCGATGGAAGAGGCGAATTTCCTCACCAGATTCGGGGAAGAAGTGGCGGTGGTCCATCGCCGCGACGCTTTTCGCTGTTCCAAAATCATGCTGGAACGCGCGCGCAAAAATCCCAAGATCCAGTTCCTTACCAACACGGTGGTGGACGACATCTACGACGCCGGCCAACATGCCGTTACTTCGGTGAAGCTGCGCAATGTGAAAACCGAGGAGACCTGGATACGTGATGTGGACGGATTCTTTGTGGCCATCGGCCACATCCCCAACACCAAGCCGTTCGAGGGCCAGATCGAGCTGGACCCGGACGGCTACATCATCTCGAAGGGCGGCGCGCGCACCAACGTGACCGGTGTGTTTTATGCCGGCGATGTTCAGGATCGCGTCTATCGTCAGGCCGTCACGGCAGCCGGCGCCGGATGCATGGCCGCCATTGAGGCGGAGAGGTTCCTCGAAGCCGAGGGGCATTGAAAGATCCCAAGCACCGGTCGCTTACGCTCGCGGCTCAGAAAGAGCGTTACCGAGACGCGACCGTGAGGGAGTCGGTGCCTTTTGGTTAGATTAAATTTCTAAATTCCCGCCGATCCGGCCGATGAGAAAGATGGTCAGGCACCGCCATGATCATCCTATTGTTAGTTGACGATGACGAGATGAGCCGCGAGATGATCGGAACCCGGCTGACCCGCCTGGGATATGGAGTAATTACTGCGATCGGTGCCAAGGAGGCCATCCAAACGGCACGCCAGGAGTCACCGAACCTCATCCTGATGGATCTGTGCATGCCCGACATGGACGGCTTCGAAGCGGCCAAACAACTTAAGACCAACAACGCAACCGCTCACATCCCTATTGTGGCGATCAGCGCTCTCAACACCGCTTTGGATGTTCAGCGCGCAATCAAGGCTGGTTGTGATAGCTTTCAAACCAAACCGGTGAATCTGACCAGCTTGCATGTCAAGATCCGAAGGCTGGTTTGGAACGGGGCAGACCAATAACACCGTCTCCGCATTCTTAGATTTCCGGATAGAACTCGAAGAAAGCGTCCAGAGATTGCATCAACTGATTGCGAATCTGCTCCTCTCCGCCCTCAATCAAGTGCATGGTCACCTGTATTTTTTTGCCGTTCTTCAGAGTAATTTCGGAATCCTTCACCTGCTCCAATTCATCTGCAGGAAGAAGGCGCATACCATAGACGAGCGCCAGTTTGGCCATGCTTCATTCTAAGCCGTTCCAGGCATTCCGGGACCCTGGGGTCAATCAGCGGTAAAATGGGGGAACAAGCGTACCGTCTCCGGCGTATCTATCCGCTAGGGGTGGTGTCGGTAAATGATGAAATCGGCAGCCGAGTCGAGTGAAAAGGACGCCCCCAATACCGGCTCGTCTGTTGGCGAGCTGACGCCGGATACCGTTCGCGCAACGCTCGACAAAATCCTGTCGAGTCCTGGCTTCGCGAACGCGGAACGCCTGACCCGCTTCCTGCGCTACACCGTTGAAGAAACACTCAATGGGCAGACCGACAAGCTGAAGGAATCGCTGCTGGGCATCGACGTTTTCGGGCGCAAGCCCAGCTATGATCCGCGCGTGGATGCGGTGGTTCGCACCGAAGCGGTGAAACTGCGCGCCCGGCTTCGCGATTATTACGAATCGGAAGGGCGCGAGGACGAGATCATCATCGACCTGCCTAAGGGCGGTTACGTTCCCGTGTTCCGTTTTCGCGAGAAGGAAGCGCCGGAATTGTCCGCGCCCGCGCCGGTTGATGTTCAGAAAACTCACCGCTGGGGGCCGGCAGTGGCCACCTTACTGGTGCTGGCCGTGCTGGTGATTTCCATCTACCTGGTGATGCGCGAGAAGACGCACACCCCGGACGCCCGGCCCGCTGAGCTGTCTTCCATTGCGGTTTTGCCCTTCGAGGACTTGAGTCCCGAGAAAGATCAGGAGTACTTCTGCGACGGCATGACCGAAGAAATCATCGACGCGCTTTCCAAAATCGGCGGCATCCGCGTGGTGGCGCGGACATCCTCGTTCGCCTTTAAAGGCAAGCAGCAGGACATCCGGGAGATCGGCAAGAAATTGAATGTCGCCGCGGTGCTGGAAGGCAGCGTGCGCAAGGACGGCAACCGCCTGCGCGTGACCGCGCAATTGAACAGCGTGGCGGACGGCTACCACCTGTGGTCGGAAACCTATGAGCGGGAGTTGAAGGATGTGTTCACGGTGCAGGACGAAATTTCCCGGGCCATCGTGAATACCCTGCAGCTGAAACTGTCAAGCCGCGGGATACAGCCGAATTCATCGCCGGAAAATGTCGAGACGTACGATCTTTACCTGCAGGGCCGCTACCACTGGAGCCGCTGGAGGAGCGAGGGCGCTGAACAAGCAATTCATTACTTCGAGGCCGCCATCCAGAAAGATCCCAAATACGCGCCGGCCTATGCGGGTGTCGCATATTCCTATTGCTGGCTGGGTTTCTTTGGCGTCCTGCCGCCGAACGAGGCCATGCCCAAAGCCAGGCAGGCCGCGGAAAAGGCACTTTCCCTGGACGACTCACTAGCCGCGGCGCACACCGCGCTCGGTTATGTGAAGGCGTTTTATGAATTCGACTGGCCGGTGGCGGAGCGCGAATTCAAGCGCGCCATCGAACTCAATGCCGGCGACGCGGATGCCCACTTTGCGTATGGCATCGCCTACCTTTCGCCCCAGGGGCGGCCGGAGGATTCGCTGCATGAAATGCAGCTGGCGCGCGATCTGGATCCGCTTTCGCCCATCGAAGCCAATTATCTTGGGCTGGCTTACCAGCAGCTGGGAAGGCGGCCCGAAGCCATGGCTCAGTATAAGAGGGCGCTCGATCTGGATCCAACCTTTGTGGAGGCGCGCCTCCATATGGCCAATGCCTATCTGGATCAAGGAAGATTCAAGGATTTTTATGCGGAGCTCGATGGTTGGCAAAGGATAGCGCCGGACACCCGCATCGAACCCATGCGGGCGTTCGGGATGGCGGTGGAAGGCCGGAAAGCGGAAGCGCTGGAGTTGCTTCACAAATGCGAGCACCCCGGCACGGGAGCATTCGTGCAGGCGAGCTATATCGCGAATGTGTACGCGGTTCTCGGCGACAAGGAGCAAATGTACATGTGGTTGGACAAAGCCTATGCCGCCCGCGACGGCATGCTGGTGTATGCGAGCAAGCAAGGCTGTTACCGCCGGTATCGCCAGGAGCCGCGGTTCATCGCCCTGGAGCAAAAGCTGGGGCTGCCGGTGGCGCAGTAGCCGCGGAACAAAAAACAAAGGCACCGACTCCGTTGAAGACGCCGGTTGGCAGGCGGAAGCGCCTGCCCCACTGGGGCCAACGTGGGGCAGGCGCTTTCGCCTGCCAACTGATTTCACACAGCGTCTTCATCACCTTTGGTGAGCCGCAGGCCCATGCCAACTCCCTTACGGTCGCGGCTCGGTAACGCTCTTTCCGAACCGGTGCTTTTCATCTTTTCACGGCGGCGCGTCAGCCCGGGGACCGTACGGACATGGCGGCCACACGTCCGGCGCCAAACAGAGCGGTCATGTCGTTGGTTATGACGCGCACTGGAACATTCGCGAGCAGCGCTTCGAAGCGGCCCTTGGCGGTGAACGCTTTCATGAACGTTCCGTCTTTGAGTTTCGCCGCGATTTTCGGCGCGATACCGCCGCCGACGAAGGCGCCGGCCGTGGCCACCACTTTCAGCGTCATGTTGCCCGCTTCCGCTCCATAGATGGAAACGAAAATATCCAGGGCTTGAACGGCGATAGCGGCGCTGCCGGCCAGGCCGGCCTTGGCGATGGCAGCCGATGGATCACCGTTCTTGATTTCGCCGGCCAGCCAGGCCGGCTCCTCGCCGCGTTTGGTGTCGCGCAGAAATTCGTAGATATTATGGAGGCCGGGACCCGAAAGGACGCGCTCGTAGCTGACGTGTTCAAAGCGCGAGAAAAGGTAGCGCAGCAAATCCATTTGGATTTCGCTCGTGGGCGCAAAATCCGCGTGGCCCCCTTCGGAGGGAAACGGCCGGAACCCGCCGCCCGATTCGGCCAGCAGGCCTGCTTCGCCCAATCCCGTTCCGGCGGAAATCAAAACACGGTTTCCGGTGGGGCTGGCGGTTCCCTGATTCAGCGTCACGAAGTCGGATTCTTTGAGCAGGACAATGCCGTGGGCATTGGCAAACAGGTCGTTGATCAGGTCCACGCGGGCCAGGTGCAACTCCTGGGCCAGGTGGCGCGAATCCACCACCCACGGCAGATTCGTGGTTTCCACGCGGCCATCCACCACCGCGCCTGGCAATCCGAACGCGGCGGCTTCGACGGTTTGATGGTGCTTGGCCAGATATTTCCCGACGATTTCCGGAAGTCCGCTGAACTGAGGGCTCGGAAACACTTCGATGTTCAGCGGGTTCAGGCGGTCAGGAGTTCCGTCGAATAAAGCCAGCCGCGTATTAGTGCCGCCGATATCGCCGGCCAGTATCATTCGCAAAGGCTCCAGTGGCGGCGATCCTTGGAAAGCAATTCCTCGGCCTCGGGCGGACCCCAGGTGCCGGCGGAGTAGTTGGGGAAGCGGCGCGGCGGCAACGCCTCCCAGACATCCAGGATGGGCGCCACCACGTGCCAGGCAGCCTCCACCATATCGGAACGCTGGAACAGCGTCGCGTCACCCAGCATGCAATCGTATAACAGGCGTTCGTAGCCGGTCTGAGGCGTGGCGTTGAAGTAATCGCCGTAGTTGAAGTTCATATTGACGCCGCCGATCTGCACCACCGGTCCTGGAATCTTGGCGCCGAAACTGAGCGAGATGCCTTCATCGGGCTGCAGATGCAGCACCAGGCGATTGGGCTCCAGCCGGTCCACCGCGGTCCGGCGGAACAACATGAAAGGGGCGCGCTTGAATTGGATGGAGATTTCGGTAGCGCGTTTGGGCAAAGATTTGCCGGTGCGCAGGTAGAACGGCACATCGGCCCAGCGCCAGTTATCGATGAACAGTTTCATCGCCACGAAAGTCTCCGTGCGTGAATCGGGCGCCACCATGGGCTCGCCGCGATACGGAGCGATCTTGGTGCCCCGGACCATGCCTTCGCCGTATTGGCCGCGGACGGTGCGCATCAGCACCTCTTCGTCGGTCATGGGCGTGAGGGCCTTCAATATCTTGGCCTGCTCATCACGAACCACGTCGGCGTCGAAAGAAACAGGCGGTTCCATGGCGGTGAGCGAGATGAGCTGGAAAATGTGGTTCGGCACCATGTCGCGCAGCGTTCCGGCCTTGTCGTAATACATGCCGCGCTGCTCTACGCCAACCGTTTCCGCCACGGTGATCTGGATATGGTCGATGTAACGGCGATTCCAGATAGGTTCAAAGATGCCGTTCGAGAAGCGGAACACCAAGATATTCTGAACGGTCTCTTTGCCCAGGTAATGGTCGATGCGGTAGATCTGCTTTTCATCCAGCACCTGGCGGATCTCTTTGTTGAGAGCGCGGGCGGAATCGTAATCTCTTCCGAATGGTTTCTCGATGATCACCCGCCGCCACCCGCGATCTTCCTTCACCAGGCCTGCCGCGCCCAATTGCTTGACCACCACCGAGAAGAAGCTGGGCGAGGTGGCCAGGTAATAGAAATAATTGCCGCGGGTGCCGTGTTCTTTGTCCACCTGGGCCAGCAACTCCTCCAGCTCCTGGTAAACCTTGGGATCGTCAAAATCGCCGGAGATATAGTAAATGCGGCGGGCGAACCAGTGCCACAGGTCGGGATCGACTTTGGTGGTGGCGAAGTCGCCGATCTCCTTTCCGATCATGTCGCGGAACTGCTCGCTGCTCATCTCGTTCCGGGCGATCCCCACCACGGCGAATTCCTTGGAAAGCAGGTTGTCTTTCGCCAGGTTGTAGAGGGCGGGGATGAGCTTGCGCTTGGTGAGATCGCCGGATGCGCCAAAAATGACCATGACGCAGGGATCGCCGGGACGGCCCGCGCCAGGTCCTGTCACAACAGCTTCGTCTGCCACCTGCATGTGTCCATTCTCCTAATTTTACGTAGCGCACGCCCCAAGGCGTGCCGCGTTCCCACTCATGGGAACGCCCGCAACTTTCCAAACACGGTGTTCGCAAGAGTGCGTGCGCGACAGCGCCAGACAGAGCTGCGCCCGTTATATCAACTTCGCCAAAGCCGCCAGGCCGCTTTCTACATCGTCCAAATGAACCCGCAGAGCGCGGCGATTGCGTTCGGCCAGCACCTGGAAGTCGCCGCGAGCCTGCGCCGCTTTCACCACACCGAAAGTATACTTCTGGCCGGGCACCGCCAGGTCGGTCTTATCGTTGCAGGTGACCTGCAGGAAGACGCCGGAGTTGGGGCCGCCTTTATACGCCTGGCCGGTAGAATGCAAGAAGCGCGGGCCGAACCCGAGACAGGTGGCGACGCGTTTCTTATCGCGCACCGCGATGCGAATATCCTGCAGCGTCTTTTCGTGCCCCTGATTCATTTCCACATAGGCCAGCAGGGCGAAGTAATCGCCCGCTTTGAGCCGTCCCAGGTGCGCGCGCAGATACCCGGCCACGGTTTTATCGTTACCCGCCGCCGCTCCCAGCGCCGCGGCATTCTTTTCGTCGGTAAACAGATGGATGCCGTTCTCGGACAGTATTGGCGATTCGGGAGGCAGCGATCCGGTCTTTTCATATTCGCTGGTGAGCTTCTTGGTGGCGATCTTGCTGGCTTCCACATCCGGCTGGTTGAAGGCGTTGATGCCGATTACCGAACCCGCCACCGCGGTTGCGAATTCCCAGCGGAACATTTCCTGGCCCAGATTGTAGGTGTCACTCAGAGCGATGCGAATCACGGGATGGCCGGCTTTGGCCAGCGCCTCGGCGGCGGCGTCCTGCGCCGCATCGGCGCCGTTTTCGAGCCGTATATACGCGAACACGCGATCGTTGCCGTATACTTCCGGCGGTCCCAGCTTCTCGCGGTCTACCGGGATAATTCCCTTGCCGTCCTTGCCGGTGGATTCGGCCATTAATTGTTCGAGCCAAGCCCCGAAATCCCAAATGCCCGGCGAGGTGATGAGCGTCACCTTATCGCGGCCGCTCTTCGCCGCCAGCCCCAGAATCAACCCCAGCAGGGCGCCCGGGTTTTTGTCGACGGGCAGGCAGGAGGAGCAGGAGATGGCCATAACATCGGCCTGATCCAGAAACTTGGGCGCGTCAATGCCCATCACCGAGGCCGGCACCATGCCGAAATCCGATAGCGCGGAATAGCGGCCGCCGATGCTTGGAACGCCGTGGAATATGTGGCGGAAGCCATCGGCTTGGGCTATTTGCTCGAACTTCGAACCGGGGTCCGTGATGGCGATAAAACGGCTGCCGGCTTTGTCGGCGCCCACCACTTGCTTGACCCGTTCGTAGAAATACTGTTTGAAGATGTTCGGCTCCAGCGTGGATCCGGATTTGCTGGAGACGATGAAAAGAGTATTACCGATGTCGACTTTGTTGTCGAAATCTTTTACCTGCGCGGGATCGGTGGAGTCCAGCACGAACAAGTCCGGGAACCCCGCGATTTTCCCGAAGGTCATCCTCAAAACTTCCGGGCACAGGCTGGACCCGCCCATGCCCAGCAGCAGCGCCTGTTTGAAACCAGCCGCCTTCACATCGCGGGCGATGTCCGCGAAATGTTGCTGGTTCGCCAGTTGATCCTCGGTGATGCCCAGCCATCCCAGCCAGTTGCCTTCGTCCGTTCCGGTCCAGAGCGACGCGTCGCGGGCCCACAGCCGGCGCACCTTGCCCGCCATTTTCCAGTCCTCAATGGCGTCTTGAAATTGCGCGTTGAGCTCAGCCGGCAGGCTATAAGTTTGCGGATCCACCGCGGCCTTCGACGTATATTTGCATTTGGCGTCAACGGTGTTGAGCAATTTGTCGAACGGCTCAGCGAAGAGTTTCACGGCCTGCGTCACCAGGTCGTCAGTGACTTTCTTCATGGAGATGCCCACCTTCTCGAGCGTCTCCATGGTGTCATGAGCCTGGTCGAGATCGGCTTCCAGGCTGGCCTTCGGTTTGCCATGATCGCGGAACGCGTCGAACGTGGCGGGAGGAATGGTATTGACGGTGTCGGGCCCGATCAGCTCCTCGACGTACATGACATCGGAGTAACTGGGATCCTTGGTGCTGGTGCTGGCCCACAGCAGGCGCTGGGTTTGCGCATTCTTCTTGGCCAGCGGCGCCCAATCGGAGCCGGCATAAATCTCCTTATAGCGTTGGTAGGTAAGTTTGGCGTTGGCGATGGCCACCTTGCCCATCAGGCTCTTGAGCAAGGCTTGTTCCTTAGGGTCTGTGGAAGTCTTCAGCTTGGCCTTCAAAATAGAATCCACCATGCTGTCGATGCGGCTGATGAAGAAGCTGGCCACGCTGGCCACATGCTGCGCATCCCCTCCCGCTGCCGTGTAAGTGTTCAATCCGGCGATGTAAGCCTGCGCCACTTTTTCGTACATTTCCTGCGCGAACAGCAGCGTGACGTTGATGTTGATCCCTTCACTGATGCATTGCTCTATGGCCGGAATCCCTTCAATGGTGGCCGGAATTTTCACCATCAGGTTGGGCCGATTCACACCTTTCCACAGCCGGCGGGCGTCCTTGATGGTGCCCTGTGTATCTTTGGCCAGGAAAGGGGAAACTTCCAGGCTGACGTAACCGTCGCGCTTCTTGGTGCGGTCGTAGACCGTGCGGAGTGTATCGGCGGCGTCCTGGATATCTTTGATGGCCAGGGTTTCGTACACCGCCATGGCGTCCAGGTCCTTGCGTTTTTGCAGCTCCAGTAACGCCTCGGTGTAGTCGGTGCTGCCGGTGATGGCTTTTTCGAAGATGGCCGGGTTGGAGGTGACGCCACCCAATCCGTCTTCGTCAATCAAGCGTTTCAGTTCGCCGCTGGAGATCAAGCTGCGGCGAATGTAATCCAGCCAGACGGATTGGCCGTACTTGCTCAACTCCCGGATAGGGCTGATGGTCTTGGGGGCGGTGAGAGTGGGGGTGCTCATTTTTTTTCCTCTTTTCTCGTTGCTAGTTTCTGGTCTACGCCTTTTACTATTGTTTCACGAACCAAACCAGCAACCAGCAACCAGCACTTTGCGCCGGCGAATGCCGGACACACTCTGGCGCGCATGTCTTATCGCCCTACGGCTTTAATGATTTCTTCTTTGGCCGCGGCCACTACATCTTCAGGAGTGAACCCGAATTTCTTCTGCAGTTCTTTGAGCGGCGCCGAAGCTCCAAATGTATGCATACCGATGCTGCGATAGGCGTAGCGCTGCCAGCCGAAGGTGGAAGCTTGCTCCACCGACACTCGCGCGCGCACGTCGGGAGGCAACACCCGATCGCGATATTCCTTGGGCTGATGATCGAACAATTCCCACGATGGCATGCTGACCACCCGCGTCTTGATTCCTTCGGCGGTCAATTTTTCGTAGGCATCCACGCACAAGGACACCTCGCTGCCGGTTCCGATCAGAATCACTTCCGGCTCATTGTCGATGGCGTCCGCCAGCACGTAGGCGCCCTTGGCCAATCCCGCGGCGGGCGCGTATCTGGTACGGTCCAGCGTGGGCATATTCTGGCGCGAAAGAATCAAACAGACCGGCTGATGCCGGAACTCCATGATCAGGCGCCAGGCCTCCGCTACTTCGTTGGCATCACCCGGCCGAAGCACGATGAGCCCCGGGATGGCGCGCAATGAGATCAGTTGTTCCACCGGCTGGTGCGTAGGTCCGTCTTCGCCCACGCCGATGGAATCGTGGGTGAAAATGTAAATCACCGGAAGTTCCATCAGCGCGCTGAGGCGGATGGGCGCGCGCATGTAGTCGCTAAAAATCAGGAAGCCCGAACCGTAGGGCCGGATTTTCGAGGTCGACATGCCGTTCAGGATGGAGCCCATGGCGTGCTCGCGGATGCCGAAGTGGAAATTGCGTCCCCCGTAATTCCCCGGCCCGAAGTCGCCCGCGCCGTCGAAAGTAAGGCGCGTTTTGGTGGATGGCGCCAGGTCGGCGGCGCCGCCCAGCAGCCACGGCACGCGTTGCGCGATGGCATTCTGCACTTTGCCCGAAGCGTCGCGGCCGGCCAGGCCTTTGGCGTCGGCGGGAAAGAACGGAATCTCGCGATCCCACTCTTCCGGCAGGCGCCGGTGCTGCATCTTGAAGAGATGGTCGGCCATCTCCGGAAACTCGCGGCTATACTCTCCGAACTTGGTGATCCAGGCTTCGCGCTGTTCGTGGCCGCGCTGCCCGAACAGCTCTCCAAAACGCTCATAGACGCCGTCCGGAACCAGGAACTTGGCGTCCTCCGGCCAACCGTAGTTGCGTTTGGTGAGGCGGATCTCCTCTTCGCCCAGCGGCTCGCCGTGCGCGGCGCTGGTGTCCTGCTTGTGCGGCGCGCCATAGGCGATATGGCTGTCCACGATGATGAGCGTCGGCCGGTCCGTGGTGGATTCGAACACTTTGAAAGCCCGTGAAAGCATTTCCTGATCGTTGGCGTCGCCCACGCGCGTGACGTTCCAGCCGTAGCCGATGTACCGCGTGGCCACGTCGTCGCTGTAGGCCAGCGCCGTATTGCCTTCAATGGTGATGTGATTGTTGTCGTAGATCCAGCAGAGGTTCGAAAGCTTCAAGTGGCCGGCCAGCGATGCCGCTTCGCCGCTCACACCCTCCATCATGCAGCCGTCGCCGGCCAACGCATATACGGAGTAGTCGAACATCTCGAATCCCGGGCGGTTGAAATAACTTGCCATCCACTTGCCGGCGATGGCCATTCCTACACTGGTGGCCACGCCTTGCCCCAGCGGCCCGGTGGTGGTCTCAATGCCGGACGTCCAGCGATACTCCGGATGACCAGGGCACTTGCTGTTCAACTGGCGGAAGTTTTTAAGATCCTCCAGCGGCACGCTGACCTCGCCCAGGGTTTCGTATTCGGGGTTGACCGCTTTCACTTTCGTCAGGTGCAGCAAGGAATAAAGCAGCATCGAGGCATGGCCGCAGGAGAGGACGAAGCGATCCCGGTTCGGCCAAATAGGATCGTCAGGGTCGAACCTCAGGAACTGCTGCCACAGGCAATAGGCGACAGGAGCCATGGCCATGGGCGTCCCGGGGTGCCCGGAGTTGGCCTGCTGGACGGCGTCCATGGCCAAGGTGCGTATAGTGTTAATCGCGAGCTGGTCGATATTCGCAGCAGCCGGCTGGGGTTGGGCGGACGTAGACATTACTACCTATGATGCACCTTTTTCGGTCCCATGGAACTCCGGGATTATGAGGATTCCCCGGTAATTTGATACCGAGAAGCTACTTCTTCAGACTGTTCACGTAGGCCACTACGTTGTCCAGATCGGCGCCGGTAACGGCCGGCATGGGCCTCATTTTGCCTTGGCCCTTAACAATTACTTCTTTCACATCGGCGGTGGTGGCGCTCAGCGGCTTCATTTCCACCTTCATCGCCTTGGCAATGGCTGGGTTTCCCGCGCCGTCGGCCCCGTGGCAGGATTTGCACTTGGCGGCATAGACAGCTTTCCCGGCCGCGGCATCGGCGGCCCACATGCTGGTTGCGGTCAACGCCGCGATAATCAAAAAGTTGAGTTTCAAGGGTTTCTCTCCAGTCCTAATATTCTAGTTCAACGTTTCGGTCGGCGGGGTTCGGCCGCCAATTGCTTGGGCGCCACTCTACCCCAGGCGGCCAACAGCGCACCGCGCACCGCAGTTTTCTTGGCCGACTTCAGAAGCACGCTGGTGGCCCCCTGGCGTCCCCAGCCGCCCTTCACGGGAACAAATACGCCCGGCTCAGCCTTCGACAAAATATCCTGCTGTTCCGGTGGAAGCTTCACCATGGCCCACTTCTTATCGGGATAGCCCAGCGTGGCGAAAACCTTACCCCGTATGCGAAAATCCGGGTGCCCCATGTGGGAGCTTTCCATGGCTTCCGGAAGGTCGAGCGCCAGTTGTCGAAAGTCTTCGGGGGTCATGAGCTGCGATTTAAGTAAAGTACCACAAGGCGCATTGCATGTGGGGCAGGTTGCTAACTATGTTGCTAACCTGCGCGCCGATTCAATCGGCGCAAACCGGAGCGGGTTGGCAACCCGCTGCAGGATGACATCCTGCCCCACGCGGTTGCCAGTGCCTCACCGAAGCTGATAAACTGAAGCTTCCACCCAAGGAGCATAATCACCATGGCGAAGGTATGTGAAGTTTGCGGACGCGGCCCCCGGTTTGGCAATAAAATCAGCCATGCCCACAATGTGACCAAGCGGCGCTGGAACCTGAACTTGCAGACCGTGCATGCCATCGTGAAGGGCGCGGCCAAGCGCATCCGCGTGTGCACTTCCTGCATCCGCAGCGGCAAAGTTCAAAAAGCCGCGTGAAATTCGTTACTTTTCAGAGCGCCGGGGAAGATCCCCAAGCGGGAGCCATTGTCCAGGGCCACGTGGTGGGGCTGCAAAGCGCCGGCTATTCCAACATATTGGCTGTTTTGGGCGGCGGCGATCAGGCCCGGGCCAAGATTGAGAGCTGGGTGAAATCCTCCGGCCCGTCGTTCCCGCTGGCGTCGGTAAAACTGCTGGCGCCGGTGCCGCGGCCTCCCAAGCTGATCTGCGTCGGCTTGAACTATCGCGATCACGCGATCGAAACCAAGATGGAAATTCCCAAAGTCCCCACCATCTTCTCGAAATTTTCGAGCGCGGTGATTGCTGCAGGCGAGCCTATTGTCCTGCCGAAAAATTCCATCCAGCCCGACTACGAAGCGGAATTCGCCTTCGTCATCGGACGCGGCGGCCGGCATATTCCCGCGGAACGTTGGCAGGAGCATGTGTTTGGCTACACGCTGATCAATGACGTCAGCGCCCGCGATTTTCAGATGGCCACCACGCAATGGCTGATGGGCAAGACCTTTGATACCTTCGCGCCCATGGGTCCGCACATCGTGAGCGCGGATGAAATTCCCGATCCCCACGCCCTCGACATCAGCTTGCGCATCAATGGCGAAGTTTTGCAGAATTCCAACACCCGCGAGCTGATTTTCAAGATTCCGGAACTGGTTGCCCGTTTATCCAGCGTGTTCACGCTGGAGCCGGGCGATGTAGTTTCCACCGGCACTCCGGCGGGAGTTGGCGTGGCGCGCAACCCGCAGCGCTTTTTGCGGGCCGGCGACGATGTGGTGGTGCGAGTGGAATCGATCGGCGAATTGCGGAATCCGGTGGTCGCGGAAAGCTAGCAACCAAAAGCACCGGCTCCGGTTGGCAGGCGGAAGCGCCTGCCCCACTGGGGCCAACGTGGGGCAGGCGCTTCCGCCTGCCAACCGAATTTGCCACAAAGCGTCTTCATTGGCTTTAGTGGGCCGCAGGCCCGTGGAAACTCCCTCAAGGTCGCGGCCGCGCGTTACTGCGCCGGCGGCTTGCGATTAAACAACTCTTCCAGTTCTTTGATGCTGGGCGTACCTTCCACCGCCTCGTGCATTTCGTGCGCGAACGTTCTCATTATTTCCAGCAGCTCGAATTCGCGCCCAAGGACGGCATACAACTCCACGCCGGCTAACAGCAGCGCCAGACGCTGGTCTCCCAGTTCCGCGACCCGGTGTCTGAGACTCCGCAGTAATTCGATGGATTCTTCGCTTGACGGCTGCCACGGCATGGAGAAAAAGGGGCGGGAAAATCCTCGCCCCTTTTAGCACAGAGCTTCCGGCCAGTCTGAAAGACTATGCCGAGATGCTCTTCCGTTGCTCGCCCTTCTGAATCTGAACCTGCCGCGGCTTCATCTTTTCCGAGACCGGAATGTAGATGTCCAGCACGCCGTCGTGCAGACGGCCGTTCAGTTTGTCCAGATCGAGGCCCGCCGCCAGCGTTACAGCGGCATGGAACTTTCCATAAGCCAACTGCGTGAAGGCGTTCTTGTCGAACCCGTCCGGAGCTTTTCGCTCGCCCTCGATGACCAGCTGATTGTTCTGAACGGTAACTTTCAGACTGTCCTCGGTGACACCGGGAAGAATAACCCGCAGATTGAGTGACGATTCTCCCCACGCAGTCTCCACCGCTGGAGTGAACATCCACTGGGACCCGGGGCCGATCTGCGCCCTGCCCGTTTCGGCTGGAAACCCGTAGAAATTCTCGAATAATTGATCTACTGAGCGCCGGAAATGATCCAAAGTTTGGCGAACGTCGCCAGTAAGCACACTACTCGTCATTAGGATTCACCTCTTGTAACCGCTTGACTGTGAAGGCGTTCCGGGGGTTTAGCACCCTGGCGCCTTCACTAGGATATTAGCACCGGATGCGGGTTCGGGAGCCGTAATTAATCTTGGGTAACCGTGACTTATTTCATCGGAATCGGTCCATCGATCTCCACCTGGTAGCCGCTGGCCAGCCGGTTGGTCTCGTTGGCCATTCCAACCACGGCCATTAACTCCTGGAACATGGCGTCCGTCATGCCCGCTTTGCGCGCGGCCGCGGTGTGGGAGGCGATGCAGTAGCCGCACTGATTGCTGACGCTCACGGCAACGTACAGCATCTCTTTGGTGAGCGCGTCCAACGCTCCCGGCGCCATGATTTCCTTGATGCTGTTCCAGGTCCGCCGCAGCGTGACCGGATCGTGAGCCAGCGCTTTCCAGAAATTATTAATCCAGTCCGTTTTGCGCGTGGCCATGATGTCGTCGTACACTTCGCGTACTTCCGGACTGGCGTCTTGATACTCAATGAATCCCAAAGTAGCCACTGCTTTCCTCCGCTGCTTCCATTCCGAGCCGCGACCGCGAGGAAGCGATACCACGAATGTGGAACTAGCAACATTCGTGGTAGCGCTCCCTGGCGGTCGCGGCTCGGTTTTTTGCTCTACTATAGAAGTTACTCCTTTCATGATCCCAGAAGCCATTCCAGAAGGTCTTACTTTCGACGACGTACTCTTGCAGCCGGCGCGCAGCGGCGTGCTTCCCGCCACCGCGGACACCCGCACCTGCCTCACCCGGCGCATCGGCCTGAACATTCCCATTGTCAGCTCGGCCATGGATACCGTAACCGAATCGCACCTGGCCATTGCTCTGGCGCAACAGGGCGGCATCGGCATCATTCACCGCAACATGTCTGTCGAACGCCAGGCCGAAGAGGTGGACAAGGTGAAGCGCAGTGAAAGCGGCATGATTGTCGACCCGGTGACCATCGCTCCCGACAAGAAGATCGCCGACGCCCTGGAGTTGATGAAACGCTACCGCATCTCCGGCGTACCGGTTACGCAAGGCGGAAAGCTGGTGGGTATTCTTACCAATCGGGACCTGCGCTTTGAGACGCGCTATGACCTGCCCATCTCGCAGGTGATGACCAAGGAGCATCTGATCACGGTTCCGGTGGGCACTACGCTCGAAGAAGCGGAGAAGATATTGCACCGGCATCGGGTGGAGAAGCTGCTGGTGGTGGACGATCAATACACCCTCAAGGGCCTGATCACGGTAAAGGATATTCAGAAGAAGCTGAAGTATCCGAGCGCGGCCAAAGATCAGCAGGGCCGCCTGCGCGTAGGCGCGGCGGTGGGATCGACGGGCGACTTTCTGGAGCGCGCCCAAGAGCTGGTGGCGAGAAAAGTGGACGTGATTGTAGTGGATTCCGCGCACGCGCACCAGGAGCGCGTAATGGACGCGGTGCGGACCATCAAGCAACAGCTTCCGGACGTGGATCTGATCGCCGGCAACGTGGCCACCTTTGAAGGGGCGCGCGATTTGATCGACTTGGGCGCCGACGGCATCAAGGTGGGTATCGGGCCGGGGTCCATTTGCACCACGCGCGTGGTGAGCGGCGCCGGCGTGCCGCAAATCACCGCCATCGCGGAATGTTCCCGCGCCACGCGAGGCTCGGGTGTTCCGCTCATCTCCGACGGCGGCATTAAATTCTCGGGCGATATCAGCAAAGCCATCGCCGCGGGCGCCGATGCTGTAATGTTAGGCGGCCTGTTGGCCGGCACGGAAGAAAGCCCCGGCGAAACCATTCTGTATCAAGGACGCACCTTCAAGAGTTATCGCGGGATGGGTTCCATGGGCGCGATGTCGCAGGGAGCTTCCGACCGCTACTCTCAGGAAGACAGCGGAAAGCTGGTGCCGGAAGGCATTGAGGGACGCGTTCCCTACAAGGGGCCACTGGCGGATCTGGTTTACCAGTTGGTGGGCGGGCTGCGCTCCGGAATGGGGTATTGCGGTTCGAAAACGATTCGTGAGCTGCAGGAACGTGGCAGTTTCTTGCGCGTAACCTCAGCGGGCTTGCGCGAAAGCCACGTTCACGATGTGATCATCACCAAAGAAGCGCCGAACTACCGCTTGGAATAGCGCTCTCTCTTCCTTATCCGCCGCTGCTGTTGGTGAGGGGCGCGCCAAAATCGACGAAGTCGACACTCTCCACTTCCGCATTCACCGTGTTTTGATCGGATTCAAGCTGCGCCACCAAAGCGTCGGCAGCTTCCAGATTTGCGGCATTGGCGTTGTGGGCCAACGAGGCGCGGGCCTGCAGCGTAGTGATCTCATTGCCGATATTTGTATCATCGGTGTCCAACCCATTTTCCTCATTCTGGATGGTGCCGCTGAGAGGGTCGCTGATCATCGTGAAATTGTTGGCGAACGCGGCGAAGCCGGAACTGGAGGAGCCGAGAAACTTGAAGGCGTCGGAGAGCTGCGTGCTGGAAAATCCGGCGACCACCGTAGGATCAATACTCATTTGCCCGGAGTCATCGAAAGTGATGCCCAGGTCTGACAGGCTGCGTACGGTGCTGGTGCTGGAAGCGAAGTAGCCGGAGAGCTGGTTCAAATCGTCGCTAATATCGTTGATGGTGGGATCTCCGCCCAGTGGTCCCGCGCCCGTACCGGTTTCCTGAGAAACCTGATCGGCCAGAGAATTGTAAGCGCTCACGAATGTCTGCAGGGCATTGCCTAAATCGGCGGCGTTGGTGGCCAGCGAAAGAGTGACCGGGCCGGCGCCACTTTGTAACAAGGAGAAGGTGACGCCGGGAATCACGCTGCTGAAGACATTGGTAGTCTGATTGGCCACCTGGATAGTGTTGTTCAATGTGAAGCTGGAGTCACTGCCTTGATTGCTGCCGCTGATCAAGTTCACCGGCATGGCCGCCGGCGTATCGTCGAGAGTGATCGGAGTAGCGCCACCGGCGGCCACCACCTGGAGATAATTTTCGCCGCCGCTGGTAGTGATGGAAGCGGTGACGCCTGCCGCGGCGTTATTAATCGCGTTCATCAAACCTGTCAGATTATTGTTCGCGCTGATGTTGAGTGCGATGGGAGCGCCGCTGCCCACCGTAAGATCCACAATGCCGCTGCCGGAAACAGCCGTCGTCCCGGTGTCCGGGTAGCCGGCCAGCGACGTCTCCGTCCCGGTGCCGTTGTTGGTGATCAAGTCCGCGGTTTCGGGAGCGGTGTCTAGGGTTAGCGTGGTCGCGCCCACGTTGTTGGCGGTGACCGAGAGATAGTTGCTGGTTCCTGAGCTCAGAATGGACGCCGTGACGGGGGCGCCTGAATTGTTGATGGCCGTCTCCAACCCAGTCAAATTGTCGTTTCCGCTGAGATTCAGGTTGTAGGTCGCGGACCCCAGCGTAAGAGTGAAATTGTTCTGGCCCTCCACGCCGAGTGGCGTGGTGCTGGCGTTCGCGTAGCCAGTGAGCGATAATTCCGATGCCTGCGTTCCCAGCACAATATTCGAGATGGTGTAATTCGCCGGCGCCGTCGCGCCCGTATTCGCAACGGAAACCGTGCTCGAATCTGAACTGGTAGCCGTCAGACCTTGCCCGGAAGCCAACTGCCCCAACGCGGCTACCGAAGTGGCGACATTGGCCACGATCGGATTTAGCGCAATCAGCGCCTGCTTCATGTCTAAATTGTCGGACTCCGTGTTTTGGAGAGCCGTGATAGGCAATTGCGCGATGGCATCCTCGCGCTGCAGTATCGCTTGAAAATCGCTCGAATAGTTGCTGATGCCTGTGAACGACTGCGTGGCGATCGTTGAGGCGGCTGATTCGGTCGGCGCCGCGACTGACGATGTACCTACAGATCCACTTGCGGGCGTCGCTGCTATCGTTCCCATACTGCCTTTACTATCGGCGTGTGAGCAACGTCTCTTGACCTGCTTTTCTACTTAGCCGGTGCACTTCCTGGGCTACCTGCTGCACCTGGCCGCTACTCATATGCGGATAAAGAGGCAAACTCAAAACTGCGTTGGCGCAAGCTTCCGATATCGGAAAATCACCAGCCTTGTACCTCTTGTCGGTATAAGCAGGCATAAGATGAACCGGCACCGGGTAGTGCACCGCCGTCTTGATTCCGACTCCGTCCAATTCCTTCTGCAGTTCATCACGCCCCGGCGTCTGGATGGTGTACAGGCAATATACGTGCCTGACATCTGGAATCGTGGCGGGGACGCGAACGCCGGCATCTTTGAGCAACCGGTCGTATTCCGCAGCCAGTTTGCGGCGCGCTTCGGTCCATTGCTCTAACCGGCTGAGTTTCACCCGTAAGATGGCTGCCTGGATCCCTGCCAAGCGATAGTTGTAACCTTTGAGAACCGGATAATAGCGATGCTCTTCGCCCCAGCTTCGAAGACTGCGGATGGTCCGGGCATATTCGGTATTGTTGGTGGTCACCAGGCCGCCTTCTCCGGCTGCGCCGAGGTTCTTGGTGGGATAAAAGCTGAAGCAGCCGATGTCGCCGATGCTTCCAGTTCTGCGGCCGTGATATTCGGCGCCGTGCGCCTGCGCCACGTCTTCGATCACCACCAATTTGTGGCGGCGGGCGATGTCCAGGATCGGATCCATATCGGCGGGCTGGCCGTAAAGGTGCACCGGCAGAATGGCGCGGGTGCGCTCGGTAATGGCGGCTTCAATCCGGCGGACGTCGATGTTGAACGTTGCCGGATCGATGTCCACGTACACGGGCGTCGCTCCGGTATAAAGGATCGTCGCTACGGTAGCGAAAAATGTGAAGGGCACGGTGATCACTTCGTCACCGGGTCCAATACCCGCCGCGAGCAGCGCCAGGTGCAAGGCGCTGGTGCCGGAATTGACGCCGATGGCGTGATCCACGCCGCAATACGCCGCGAACTCTTGTTCGAAGGCTTCGGTTTCCTGGCCGAGAATGAACTGGCTGCTTTCGAAAACCCGCGCAATGGCGGCGTCGATTTCCGGCTTGAGCTCACGGTATTGAGCGGCAAGATCAAGGAGGGGGATCATAATGTGTTGGCAGGCGAAAGCGAAGTACTTGCAAAATAACTGGAACCAAAAAGCACCGGCTCCCTCAGAAGCCGTGAAAAAATCGGTACGCGCGCGGGGTTGGCAGACGGAAGCGTATGCCCCACATTGACGCACAAGGATTTACGATTAAGTGGCGCAGGCGCTTTCGCCTGCGAACCGATTTTTTCACAGCTTCTCACGGTCGCGGCTCGGTAACTCATTCTTTCTGAGCCGCGAGCGTAAGCAAGCAATTGTGGCGAATTTTGCAAGTACCTCGAAAGCGCCTGCCCCACTCCGGGCCAACCTGACCAGTGCTCTAAATTCACGTAAGAAGCTCCTCGAACTTTCTGGACACTATTTCCCAAGAATAGCGCGATGCCACGATGCTGAAGGCGACGTCGGCCATGCGGCTGCGCGCCGCGGGATCGCCCAGCAGGGCGAGGGAACGCTCGGCGAACTCGGCCGGTGAATCGGCGATGTAAATATCTTCGCCGTTCCGAATATCGAGACCCTCGGCGCCGATGCTGGTGGAGACCACCGGGATCTTCGCGGCCATGGCCTCGTAAATTTTCAGGCGCGTGCCGCCTCCGATTCTGAGCGGAACGATGGACACCGCGGATTCCCATAGGTAAGGGCGAATGTCGGGAACAGTGCCCGTTATCCGGATGTGCGAATCCCGCTCGGCCAGCCTCTGAATCTCGGGCGCGGGACGTCGCCCGGCGATCAACAGCGAACAATCGGGACGCCGCTTGCGGATGAGTGGAAGAACTTCTTCGGCGAACCACTGAATGCCATCGATATTCGGTATCCAGTCCATCGATCCGGCGAACACCAGATCGGCGGTGGGCGCTGGACGAGCAGGCGGCGCGAAATAATCCAGATCCACGCCGGTCGGCACCGCCGCCACGCGGGAGACACCATACAGCGACTGGATGCTGTGGACATCGGCGGCGGAAACGGCGATCACGCTCTTGGCCGCGCGGCAAATTTGCCCTTCGTAGCGCAGCATGCGATCGTACTGGCCGCGAAAATAGAGCCGGCGCGGCGCGCTTCCGGCATTCTCCAGTTGTCGCTTCCAGATGAGCGCTTCCACGTTGTGCTGGAACAGCACCGCGGCGCTGGGATCGGGCAGGTTCGGCGCGGGAAACAGAAAGTCGCACACTATGCTATCGAATTTTTCCGCGCGCGCCAGCGTTTCAATCTGCCGCCGCATTCCCTCAGACCGGTAGCGGCTCACCGCCAGCGGCAGCGGCGAGAACAGGCTGGCCCCGAGTTGCATCCCAAACCGGATGGAGCCGCGCGCCGGCGCCGAGTGCGGGATCGGATACGCCTTGGTGCAGTATTCCAGGCTCCGTTCCACGCCGCCGGGCTGTTCCGCCAGATCGAGCGCCACATAGTGGATTTCATGCCGCCGGTGCAGCCGCTTCAGAGTTTCGAGCGTACGGATGTGGCCGCCTTTTGTGGTTGGATGAAGAAAATCGGACTTCACCCACAGGATCTTCATACCGGCAGGGAGACTGGCTCCTGGTCGACGCCGTCTTTGCGGCCGGTCAGGAACAGGTCGCCCCAGAGCTGCAGATTCAGCAGCCGCCAGATGCGATCGGTGGAGTCCTCGAGACCAGCGCGATGCCGATCGATCAATGCGTTCACTTCGCCCATATCGAGCAAGGTAGCCAGCAGCCCCTCCGGCGAAAGGATGGCGGCGTAGAGCCGCTCCGCCCGCGCGTCAAGAAGCCATTCGCGCAATGGCGTGGGGAAGCCCATCTTCTTGCGGTAAACGATGTCGTGCGGCAGCAGATCCTCCACGGCTTTCTTGAGGACGTATTTCTGAGTGGCCCCGCGGATCTTGAGCCGGTCCGGAATGCGGGTGGAAAATTCCACGAAAGTATGATCCAGGAACGGAACGCGGCTTTCAATAGAGGCTGCCATGCTCATTTGATCCTGCTTCATGAGCAGTTCCACCAGGTAGGTTTTCTGGTCGGCGTAAAGCATGCGCCCAATGGGCGAGGCTCGGCGCCTGGAATTCCAGCAGCTTAGATAGTTTTCATACACGCGCGGCGCGGCGGTGGAGAGCAGGCGGCCCTGCTCAGCCGCCGAAAAAGCGCAGTAGAAATTATCCAGAAAGAGCGATTCCAGGTTTCCGCCGCGTCCTACAAAAGTGTGGCCCAGCTTGCGCCGCAGCGACGCGCTCAACAGCGGCGAAATGGCCACTTGCGAACGAATCCAGCGCCGCAGCGCCGCGGGTAAAATTCCGTAAGCCGCCGCGCCTTTCTGGTTGAGCAGATTCCAGCGGTAGCGCTCATAGCCGGCGAACATTTCGTCGCTGCCTTCGCCGGTTAGCACCACTTTCACCTCTTGAGCCGCCAGCTTCGAAACAAAATACAACGACACGCTGGAGGGCCAGGCGATGGGCTCATCCTCATGCCACACCAGCTGCGGCAGTGCGGAGAAGAAGTCGTCCATCGAAACGGTGGTCTCGTGATGTTCGGTTCCGATCGCCTGCGCAACCTCAGCCGCGTAGCTCAACTCGCTGAACTGCTGCTCCTCATATCCGACGGCGAAAGTCTTGACCGGCGATGACGTGGACCGCTTGATGAGCGCGGCGATGGCGCTGGAATCCACGCCACCGCTCAGGAACATGCCGAGCGGAACATCGCTCATCAAGCGCATGCGGACGGTCTCTTCCAGGCGGCGGCGCGTTTCGGCGATCCAATATTCGTCGTCGTGATTCTCGGTGGTTGCCGCCGGAACGTCCCAGTAGCTCTGGATTTTAGCCTGCGGATCCGTGTCCGCCAGATCCAGCAGCAAAAAATGGCCGGGCATCAGCTTGTGGATGTGGCGAAACAGGGTCCGTTCCCCGCTGGAATAGCCGAACGCGAGAATCTCTGGAACCAGGTCCGCTTCGAGCGCCGTCGAAATTTCGGGATGCTGGAGCAGCGCCTTTATCTCGGACGCAAAAGCGAACACCCGGCCGTCCCAGAAGTAATAAAACGGCTTGATGCCCAGCCGGTCGCGCGCGCAGAACAGGCGGCGACGCTGATTGTCCCAGATGGCGTAGGCGAACATGCCCCGGAAAAGCTGCAGGGAATCCGGACCGTGCTGCTCGTAGGCGTGCAAAATTGTTTCGGTGTCCGATCGCGAGGCGTACTGATGGCCGGCCTGTTCCAGCGCGGGCCGCAGATCGGCGTGGTTGAAGATTTCGCCGTTGTAAGTAATCCATTGCGTGCGGTCTTCGTTGGTGAGCGGCTGGTGGCCGCCCGCGACATCGATGATGCTGAGCCGGCGATGTCCCAGGTGGGCCCACTCGTCGTGGTAAAAGCCGGAATCATCTGGCCCGCGGTGACGGATGGCCTCCGTCATGCGCGCGAGCGTGGCTTCGGAACCGGAAGCGGGCACAGTGGTAACGAATCCAGCGATCCCGCACATGGCTTCAGTGTAGCGTGGGGCAGGATGGCATCCTGCGGCGGGTTGTTAACCCGCCCGAGCGCCGATTGGCAACGTAAAATATAGAGTGATGCTCAAGTGGCCCGATGTTCTCAATCTCGCGAAAAACGGAAATCCCGCGCCCGATCGCAAAGTGGTGAAGACGGATGCCGAGTGGCGGGCTCAATTGAGCGCCGAACAATACCACGTAACCCGGCAAGCCGGCACGGAGCGCGCCTTCAGCTCGGAAATGTGCAGCCTCTTTGAGCCGGGAATCTATTCCTGCCTTTGTTGTGAAACCGTCCTCTTCGATGCCTCGGAGAAATTCGAGTCGCACACCGGCTGGCCATCCTTTACGCAGCCTATCAAGCCGAACGTGATTGCCTACCGCTTCGACGGGCCTGCGTTTTTCGAACGCGTCGAGACCATCTGCAACACCTGTGACGCGCACCTGGGCCACGTATTTCCGGATGGTCCGGCCCCCAGCGGCTTGCGCTATTGCATGAACGCCGTGGCGCTGAAGAAAGTCTCGAAAGCCTAGACTGCACCGGCCCCGTTAAAGACGCCGGTTTGGCACGACGCGTCTTCATCACCTTTGGTGGGCCGCAGGCCCATGGAAACTCCGTTGAAGACGCCGGTTTGGCAGGCGGAAGCGCCTGCCCCACTCACGTGCCAATGTGGGGCGGGCGCTTTCGCCTGCCAACAACAGCGTCTTCATTATTTTTGGTGGGCAGCATACGGTCGCGGCTTCCATGAGAAGGCCGGTCTCTGTCAAGTCGAAAATGATTTTGGGTCGTTAAACCACGAACGCCCATCGCCGACCAACGGGAGGCGCTACACCCGGCCGGATCACCACGAACGGTAACCCCCGACCAACGGGAGGCCCACGCTAAGCCAGCTTTTTTCTCTCTGAGGAGCGGTTTCGCTTTTGCCTTTTGGTCCTGTCACCACTCTGGTGATCGCGACCATCGGGAGCCCCGCTCGTTCCCATACTTGCTCCCTGCTGCCTTGATTCCCTCCGCCGATTCGCCCCGCTTCCATTCGCACTCTTATTGGGAGCGTTCGCTCCCGGTGCCAGTTGGGGTCCTCAATCTTAAAACGGGTGCTGCCATCTCAGTGCCGAACTGATTGGTCTCCGTTTCCGGCTACCCTCGTTCCGCCGCGACCGCGCAGTCACCCGAACTCGGCGTTGGCTTACCAAAGCCACTGACTCTTAGGCCGCTGTTTGCTGCTCCAGCGGCCTATTATTCCGCAACGGTTCGTATACTTCTCCGGTCACCCATAAATGGTGCAGCAAGATGGCCAACTTCCGCGCCACCGCCACCAGCGCTCGCTTCTTCGCATTCTTGTTGCCTTTGCCTGCCAGCTTCAGCCCCCACCGTTTCAGATCCGTGTCTGGACTCTTGTGACTCAGAATGCAGTGCGCTCCCTGCACCAACAGCTTCCGCAAATATACGTCCCCTTCCTTGCTGATTCCCAACTGTGGCCGGCTCTGGCCCGATTCACTCCGCCGCGGTCGGAGCCCCACGTAGCACCCCACATCCCGGCTTCTTCGGAATCGGTTCGCGTCTTCCACCGTCAACACGAATGTCAGCGAGATCAAACTTCCTACTCCACTCACCTGGCGCAGCAATTCGGTTTCCGGATATTCGCGTCCGGCCAGCTGCTCCAGCTTCTGATCACACTCTTTAATCTGCTTGGTCAACGATTCCACTGTTTCCAATAGCGGTCTCAAGGCCTCCACCAGCACTGCCGGCAGCCCCTCCATCTTCCCTACTCCCATTTGGTCCGCATCGCAGCTGGGTAATCGTTCCCCCGTCGCCTTGGCCAGGCCCCGCGCCCTGTTCACCAAACTGGTGCGTGTATCCACTAACGCCCCCCGCACCCGCACTTGCATCAGGTCCGCTTGCGCTTTCTCGCTCCGATGCCGGATCGGCCGCAGCAACTGCGGATCCACTCGCGCCAGCCGAGCCAGGGTTTGCGCATCCAGCCGATCGTCCTTCCGGCTGCTGCTGCTGATCAACTTCACCTGCCGCGCGTTGGCCACGATCACCTCGTGCCCAAAGCTGCTCAGCAGCCGGCTCACCCATGGCGAATGCGTTCCTACTTCGATCGCCATCCGGCACTTTGCCAGGCTGCCAAATCTCTGCTTCATCCCTTTCTTAGTGGTTGCCACCGTCCCTTCCCGCACCATCTGACCCTCGCTGTCGGTCACATAGTAGTGGCTGCTTTTGTCTCCCAGGTCCATGCCGATCGTTATCGATCGCTTGCGGGTTTTGTTCCCCTTCGGACTTTTCAGACTAGTGTTATTCTTCTTCATGGCCGGTTCTCCTTTTTGCACCTCGAGTGCGTATCCATTGGGAGCTTAACGCATCCCGCTGGGGACCGGCCTTCTCATCCCATCTCGGTAACGCATCGCTTCTGTCCGGCAGACAATAAGCTATGGGCACCATCGCCAGCCCTCCCTGCGACAGAGCCGTGATTCTGGCCGGTTCTTGCCAGCGTCCGGCCGTCACGAACGGCCCCTGGATTCTAGCCGCGACCATCCTCGCCTCGAGCATGGTGTTCATAGACAGCACCGTGGTGAACGTCGCGCTTCCTGCATTGCAATCGGCCCTCGGCGCGACCCTGGCGGACGTTCAATGGGTAGTTGAATCGTACGCTCTGTTCCTGGCCACGCTGCTGCTCATTGGCGGATCTTTAGGGGACCTGTACGGCCGCCGCAGGATCTTCGCCGCCGGTGTGCTGTTGTTCTCCGCAGCCTCCGCCTGGAGCGGACTGGCGCCCAGCATCGGGCACCTTATTATCGCGCGAGGACTGCAGGGAATCGGTGGAGCTCTGCTGGTGCCGGGCAGCCTGGCTCTCATCAGCGCCAATTTTCCCGAGCAGACGCGGGGCCGCGCCATCGGGACGTGGTCCGGTTTCACTGCCATCACCGCGGCCATCGGTCCCGTATTGGGCGGATGGTTCATCCAGCACGGCTCGTGGAGATGGGTATTTTTCATCAACGTTCCGCTGGGGGTCGCCGTTCTCTGCCTCACTCGATGGAAAGTTGCGGAGAGCCGGGCTGCTAGTCCCGGCCAGCGCTTCGACTGGTTGGGCGGCCTGTTGGCGGTCCTTGCCTTTGGCGGAATCGTTCTTGGACTGATTGAATCCAGGCCCGCCGCGGATGCCATAGGCATCGCCGCTCTTGTCGCGCTGGTGTATTGGGAAGCGCGCTCATCGTCGCCGATGGTTCCCCTCGGTCTGTTCCGCTCCCGCAATTTTAGCGGAGCGAACCTGCTCACGCTTTTTCTCTACTTCGCGTTGAGCGGCATATTTTTCTTTTTCCCTCTGGATTTGATACAGGTGCAAGGCTACTCGCCGACGGAAGCGGGCGCCGCTCTGCTGCCTTTCATTCTGTTGATGTTCTTGTTGTCCCGCTGGTCCGGCGGCCTTTTGGATCGCTACGGCGCGAAGGCTCCGCTGGTAGTCGGTCCGCTGATCGCGGCCGCCGGATTCGCGTTGTTTGCCAGGCCGGGCATCGGCGGGTCCTACTGGACAACCTTTTTTCCAGCGGTGTTGGTGCTGGGCTTCGGCATGGCCATCAGTGTCGCTCCGCTCACCACTACCGTGATGGACGCCGTGGAGCAACGCTACGTGGGAGCGGCCTCTGGAATTAATAACGCCGTCTCGCGGATTGCAGGTTTGCTCGCCGTGGCAGTTTTCGGCGCGTTGCTCAGCGGAGTTTTTGCGAGCGCTCTGGAACGCCGCTTGGACCGGCTGGATCTGGCGCCGCCGGTACGCGCGCAAATCGAAGCCCAGCGGTCCAAGCTCGCGGACACCGAAACAAGCGACCCGCGTGCCAGGCAGGCGATCGAAGATTCGTTCGTCTCGGGCTATCGCGCGGTGTTGTGGATAGCGGCTGGCCTGGCCCTCGCCAGTTCGTTGACCGCCGCGGTGATGATCAGGGATCGACCCACCATGGGCCTGCCGGCCCACCATAGGCGATGAAGACGGTGTGAGAAAATCAGTTGGCAGGCGGAAGCGCCTGCCCCACGTTGCGCAAAGTGGGGCAGGCGCTTCCGCCTGCCAACCGAACGCCCGGAGTCTTCTTTGCTCTATGCTTTCACCGGCGCACTCAGCGCCACGGATGCCTCTGAAGTAAGCAGCAGAAAAGTAAATGTCTCCTGCAAATAGAGCCGCACAGCGCTATCGGTGTGGCTCAAATAGCCGATCGAGAGATCCTGTCCGATGTGCAGATCGAAATCGCCGCCGCGCGTGGTCACTACAAAAGCTCCCTCGGTAGCGGGCGCCCAGATGATTTTATCGTCCACCAGCCGCTTCACATGCTCCAATACGGGATAACCATGATCGCTGGTTTCAGCTAGCGCGGTGTAAGCCTCGGCTCCCAGCAGAACAACATAGGGTCCATTCACGCCCACCAGCCTCAATTGGCTCAAGGCATGAGCGATGGCGTCCGGATACTCGCGAACGTCCGCCGGAAGGGTCATTTTCGGATTGCTGGTGCCCTGACGAATCCCCACGATGTCCGCCGCGGTATAGCCTTCGAAAATAGCGCTGTCCTCGGCAAAAGCGATCTGGCGCGCCGCGTCCTTCACCGGTTGCCAATCCGAGTCATTCGCGCCGCGTTCCACGTCGTCGATGGCCTGGCGATCCAGTTCAAAAGGAAAACGCAGCTCCACCAGCGCCTTCACCTCGCGCTGCCGGGCGAGAATGCCGTCTTTCGAACCGGCAATCGGACGCAGATGCCCGGTGCCGACCGCGGAGAGCCCAACGCCTTCGGGCCCTTGGACGTCCACCACACGCCGTCCGGCAAGGTAGCGTTTAAACGTTCGAGTTGTTTCTTCTTCGATATCAGCCCACGCCGCATCGGAAATAGGGGCTAGCTCGCGGTGCAGATTATTCATGTGGAATTTCTCCTTTGAGGGAACCAATATTCAGCGAACCGTCGCTCTGCTGTGGGGTGGATTGAGGCCCCGCCACAGTGGCCGGCTCCGCCGCCGCCGGCGGGTCCTCGCCCAAGGACTCTAAGAACGTTTCCGACGGAACAAAAAACAAGCTTCCGGTAACGGCGCGGCTGAAATCGAGAATCCGGTCGTAATTGCCCGGCGGCCGGCCAACGAACATGTTTTTGAGCATCTGTTCGATGGTACGGGGCGAACGGCTGTAGCCGATAAAATAAGTGCCGAATTCGCCCTGCCCGGGCCGTCCGAAGGGCATGTTGTCGCGCAGGATCTTGATCTCTTTTCCGTTCTCGACGATGGTGGTGAGGGCGTTGTGCGCCGACGTTGGCTTGACGGAATCGTCCAATTCGATGTCCGCTAGTTTGGTGCGGCCGATGATCCGCTCCTGCGCCTCCGTGGACAGCGCATTCCAACGGTCCAGATCGTGGAGATATTTCTGCACGATGACGTAGCTGCCCCCGGCAAACGCGGCGTCATCCTCGCCAATCAGCACCGCGTCGACGGCTGCCTGGCCCCTGGGATTCTCGGTCCCGTCGACGAAACCCAGAAGATCGCGATCGTCAAAATAACGAAAGCCCTGCACTTCGTCTACCGCCGAAACGGCATCCCCGAGGCGCGCCATGATCTGCGTCTCAAGTTCGAAGCACATGTCCATGCGCTTGGCGCGGATGTGGAAAAGCAAATCGCCGGGCGTGGAAACCGCCTGGCGCGCTCCGGCGCGAATCTCCCGGAATGGGTGGAGTTCGGCGGGCCGCGGCGATCCAAAGAGGCGGTCCCACGCGTCCGACCCAATTCCCATGACGCAGGATAAGCCTGCTTCCAAATCCCGAAAATCCACTGCGCGCAAGAGCGCGGCCAGGTCGCCGGTGAGAGACCGCACGGTTGCTCGATGGTCCGGCCCGGGGTTTACCGTCACTACCAGGAAAATCGCGGCGCGGGTGAGCGGCGCGGCCACCAGTTGCGCCACGGCGCGCACGTTCCCTGACGCTGCGGGGGAGCTGGCCGGGTGGAGCTTCATCTGGATGTCATCCTAGCAAAGCTTGTGGGGCAGGTTAACAACATACTTAACAACCTGCCCCACACGAACGCGGTATAATTGAGTTACGCGTTAAGCTCGAAACGGGCTCGTTCGCGAATTCCTGGCAATTACCTTCTATTGTGATCTCTGTTAACGACATCTCCATGCGCTTCGGCGCTCGCGTTCTCTTTGAGGACGTAACCACTACGTTTCTTCCTGGACGCCGTTACGCCATTACCGGCCCCAATGGTTCGGGAAAATCGACGTTCATGAAAATCCTGAGCGGCGACATGGACGCCTCCAAAGGATCCGTCACCCGGCCAAAGAAGATCGGCATCCTGCGCCAGGACCAATTCGCCTTTGATGCCTACCGCGTTCTGGATACGGTGATCATGGGCAACGCGCCGTTATGGGAAGCGCTCGAGGAGCGCGAAAAGCTCTACGCCCATCCGGACAGTTGGACCGACGAAGACGGCATGCGGCTGGGTGAGCTGGAAGGCATCGTGGGCGATCACGGCGGGTATACAGCCGAAGCGGACGCGGCCACTTTGCTCCAAGGCCTGGACATCCCCGAAGCGTTGCACGGGCGCAAAATGTCCGAGCTGCAAGGCGGCCAGAAGGTACGCGTGCTGTTAGCGCAGGCCCTGTTCGCGAACGGCGCGGTGCTGCTGCTAGACGAACCCACCAATAACCTGGACCTCGATTCGGTCCACTGGCTGCAGAAATATCTGCTGGCGTACGACGGATGTTTGATCGTCATTTCGCACGACCGGCATTTCCTGAACGAAGTTTGTACGCATACCGCCGACATAGATTACCAGAGCATCATTACCTACACCGGTGCTTATGACGACATGGTGCTGGCCAAGACTCAGATTCGCGCGCGCGTGGAAGCCTCGAACGCCCAGCGTGAAAAAAAGATCGCGCAGTTGAATGAGTTCATCGCCAGGTTTTCCGCGGGCACGCGATCGGCGCAAACCACCTCGCGCAAGAAAGAGGTGGAACGCCTGCAGACCTCGGAGCTCGCGAAATCGAACATCCAGCGTCCTTATATCCGGTTTCAAAACGAACGTCCCTCCGGGCGGCATCCCCTGGAAGTGAAGGGCCTTTCGAAATCGTACGGCGATCACGCTGTGATTCGGAATTTCACGGCGTCCATCGCACGCGGCGAAAAAATAGCCCTGCTGGGCCGCAATGGCGCGGGCAAGACGACGATGTTGAAGTCGCTGCTCCGGAATGCTACGGGATTCGTGGATGCGCCGGACCGGGAATTTCCTGTCGATGAAGGCTTGGTCACCTGGGGCCATGAAGTGGCCGTTGGATATTTCTCGCAGGATCACAAAGAGTCCATTCAACCAGGCGCCACATTGCTGGACTGGCTGCACGAGTTCGACGCCATGGCTTCCGAGCAGGAACTGCGCGGCCTGCTGGGCCAGATGCTATTCAGCGGCGAAGACGCCACCAAGCGCACCGAAAACCTCTCGGGCGGGGAAGCAGCGCGTCTGATTTTCTGCCGCCTGATGCTGCAAAAACCAAATTTCCTATTGTTGGACGAGCCCACCAACCACCTGGATCTGGAAGCAATTAACGCGTTGAACATTGCGCTGCAGAAGTATACCGGAACCGTTCTCCTGGTCACGCACGATCACGACGTGGTGGATGAAGTGGCCACCCGCATCTGGCATTTCGAGGAGGGCGAAATAGAAGACTTCAAGGGTCCATACGCCGACTATCTGACAGAAAAGGAAACCACCGCGGCAGTCTAAACTCCCGATGCTCCCTTCCCGAAGGCAATTCATCCACTCCGCCGCGTGGCTTTCCGCCGGTTCATCCCGACTGCTGCGCTCGAACCCGCTGGGGCTTCCCATCGGGCTGCAGCTATGGACGGTCCGGGCCCAGCTTAAGAAAAACTTCAATGCCACCCTTCGCCAGGTTGCTCAGATTGGATATCGGGAGGTGGAGCTTTTCCAACTGCCCCTCGGGAGCAAGCAGTACGTTAAGAAGAGCTTTTCCGATGCCGGCCTGAACGTAGTCAGCGGCCACTTTTATCTGGATGAATTTCAGAACCAGCGAACCATTGATGCGGCCAAGGCGCTGGGGCTCGAATACATGATCGTGGTATTTCCAACGCTGCGTTCCTTGAGCGGCCGGGAAGTTTCCAAAATGAAGTTCGAGGATCTGGTGCCGCTCTACGAAAAAATCACTCTGGACGACTATAAGTGGAACGCGGAGCAGTTCAATCGGCTGGGAGCAAAGCTGAAAAGGAGCGGGCTTCAGCTGGGTTATCATAACCACGCCGTCGACTTGAAGCAATTCGGGAATGCGGTGGCGCTGGACACCTTGATCGAATCCACGGACCCTGGCTTAGTGACGTTCGAGATGGATTGCGGGCACGTAATTCATGCCGGCCGCGACCCTATCGCTTATCTGAAGAAGTATCCCACCCGGATTGGACTTCTGCATCTCAAGGATCTGAAACCTGGCTTCCAGCCATCCACATCACTCGACACGGAAGTGATGGGAACCAACACCGAGCTGGGGGCCGGCAGCATCGATTGGAAGCAGGTTTTCAGCGCCGCCAAACAGGGCCATGTGCGCCATTATTTCGTCGAGCATGAAGGCAAGATGGATCACCCGCCGCTCGAGGCGGCCAGGCTGTCTTATGAGTACCTGCATCGGATGCCGGACTGATTGCCCGGCGGCCAGTCCCGCCAGGAGCCTGGCGTTCAAGAAACTTCGAAGACGTTCAACTCTTCAGTCCTGAATCATCGGATTTCATCCGGAGAGTTACGCTCTCGGTACCGGCGGCAGCGGCTCTCCTCGAAGTCCTTTCCTGACCAGCCCGGCGAGAAATTCTGCGAAAGGCGCGATGTCCTCGCCAACACTGGCCTTCTCCAGAGCGGCCATATAGGTGTTGCGCGCAGAGAGCGGTATAACCGTCCAAGGGTAGCCGCCCGCCGCCAGCATGACGTTCATCAGGAAGCGCGCCACGCGTCCATTGCCGTCCATGTACGGATGGATGTACACGAACACAAAATGCCCGAGCACAACGCGCACCGCCGGGTGCTCTTCCTCGCGCAGAAGATCGAAGAAGGCGGGCATCGCATCGCGGACCGCATCCCGATTCAACGGCACATGCATGGACTTCCGGATAAAGACCTGCCCGTTTCGATAGCCGGCCAGGTCGGACGGTTTCAGCAGGCCCGCCGTCACGCTGGGCGCGAACATCTCCCGGTACCACGCGCGGTGACCGTGGTCCGCGACGGCGCCCGGATTGTCGCCCTTCAGCACCTTGGCGATGCTTTTCTGAACGAGCTGGAACGCCTGCCAGTATCCCCACGCCGCCACGGCGTTGCCCTGCTCACGATCCAACTCATTCGCGTCAAGGTTCCACCTGCCACTGCGAACCTTTCGGAGCAACTCTGGCGTGACGCGGTACCCCTCGATCGACAGCGAATGATAGGCATCGGTCACATAGACTTCTTCAACGCATTTCAGGTAGGCGGCGCGTTTGCGCTGCAGCCCCGGCGCCCGGGGGAAAGATTCAATCACGGGATCGCGCATCTTCTGCCACAGGATTCTTATCCGGTTGACGTAGGGCGACGTTTCGCGGAACCTAAGCGCCACGGCGGGCCTGTCGGTGAACGGATCCGTTTCGCGCGCCGTATAGCCCGCAGCCGACATGGTCTGCTCGATTTCGTCCGCGAGCGCGCCGCGCCCGCTGTTGCGGAAGGCGCCTGCCAGCCGACCCGCGATCGTGCTGTGCCCACCGTCCAGCAATCTGGCCAGCAGATCCGATGCATCGCGAATCATCGCCATCGCGGCCCTGGCATCGGTGGCATGATGCAAGAAAAACCGGGGAGAGGCCTCGATCAGAGCCGATTCGAGAGAGAAGAGGCGCAAGCCATTCTTCTCCGCCATGTCAGTCGGATCGGGCAATGGGGCCTGAAGTTCGAACAACGATGTCCCGTGCGGAAGCTTCGTAACATTGTTCCGGCCTTTGGGAGACCGCACTGCGAGTTGCCGGGGGACCGTCCAGTTCCCAGCGTGAAGGGACAGCGATTGCTCCGGCGACAGGCTCCAGTTCTTGCCGAAACGCATCTCGAGGTAAACGGCGGCGAAAGGCCAGAAAGAGGCATACCAGGTGGTGCTCTCGCCTTTCACCTCGTCCGGGCGGCTAGGGACATACCAGCCCTTCATGACTTCTTCGAGGAAGCCGTGCTTGAGCAACCGCTCCCGGTGGGTCCGCGTTATGTCGCGCGCGCGAATGGCTGCTGCCCCGTTGGCGTTTTGAAGCCGGTTCAGGATTTCGAGGGATTCAGCCAGTTTTTCGGAGGGGGTAGCCATGTTCGCCCAAAACTAGTTTTATGCGTTGCGCGCCAGCTCGTTTATTATGTTGTATCATAACTAGTCTTTTATGTCGAGCGGCTTCTAGTTTTTGGCGCTTCCACCCCTCGGTGTTGGTTGGAACATCATCGACATGCGGATCCGCACTGCCTCCGGATTGGCCGAAGAGAATCGTCTCTCAAACGGATGAAATCAGGTAACATAGGAATCGGAGGAATGGGTGAGTGGTTGAAACCGGCGGTCTTGAAAACCGTTAGCGGGGTAACTCGCTCGGGGGTTCGAATCCCTCTTCCTCCGCCAATCCCGCCGCTCGCGAATGAAGAGTATCCATCCAATGCTGGCCGCGCTGGTGGCATCCGCCCTCCTGACCTGGGGCCAACCGGCCACGCCGCCCCCAAGAGCCCGTGGATATCTGACTTCGCAACAGACCTCCGGTGTGGTTCGCGTGGTGCTTCCGGCGCCCACAACCGGGGATGCCCGCTATCAAGCGGACATGGCTATTTTCCGCGAAACCCGCTCGCTCGAAGGCTCCCCGCGATGGACCTTGGCGCGATCGGACGACAACCTGTCCATCCCTGGCCTGCTGCATGCGTTCCGCTGCGCGCTGGGCCTGGCGCTGACGCCTGAGCAGGCGCCGAAGTTAACAGCGTTGCTTGCCCGCGCCTACTCCGATGCCGGCGCTGCCGCGAACGTCATCAAGATCCGCTATCAGCATAAGCGGCCATTTCAAGTGGCCGAGGGAAACGTATGCATTTCTCCGCAGGGCAAGCAGGCGCTGGAACACAGCCCGGATTACCCGTCGGGCCACACCGCCATGAGTTGGGACGCAGGCTTGATCCTGGCTGAAGTGGTTCCCGACGCCGCCCTCGATATACTGGCCAGGGCCCGCGAGTTTGGACAGAGCAGGATTGTTTGCGGCGTCCACAACGCTAGCGCCGTTGAAGCCGGATGGATGACTGGTGCGGCGGTTTTTGCCATGCAGTCCGACTCGCCAGAGTTTCAAAAGGATCTGGAAGCGGCTCGGGCGGAACTCGCCCGCCTGCGCGCTCACCTAAACTCAAAACCCGCTGGATGCGAGGCGGAAGATGAAACACTTTTGAAGTATCCTTATTGAAAAGCATCCTTATGGAAACGATGACCACCCTCCGCGTCGCCCTCATCGGCGATTACAATCCCGGGGTTATCGCTCACCAGGCTATTCCCGAAGCGCTGCGGCTGGCTTCATTGGCCGCCGGCTCGGAAGTCCAGCCAGTTTGGACCCACACCTCCACCATCACCGGCCGCGATGGCGAGTTCGATGAGTTCGATGGAATCTGGTGTGTTCCAGCTAGCCCCTACGCGAATGAGGACGGAGCTTTCGCCGCCATCCGATTCGCCCGGGAACACGGCGTCCCTTTTCTTGGAACCTGCGCGGGCTTTCAACATGCGCTCATCGAATTTGCCCGCAATATCAGTGGCATCCGCGCCGCCGCCCACCAGGAGACCGCGCCCGATGCGGCCCAGCTAATCATTACCAAACTGGCTTGCTCACTCGTAGAGCAGACCGAGGAACTCTTGCTAGCATCCGGCGGCATCGTCCGCCGCGCGTATGGCGTCGAGCGCATCACCGAAGGGTACCGCTGCAATTTCGGAGTAAATCCGGAATTTGAGGCGCTGTTTCTAGAAAATGGGTTTCATGCCGCGGCTCGCGATCTGGCCGGTGATTTGCGTGCCGTGGAATTGACCACGCACCCGTTCTTCGTGGCCACTCTGTTCCAGCATGAGCGGCGGGCGCTGCGCGGCGAACACTCACCCCTGGCGGACGCGTTTGTGAATGCCATGGCTGCCTCTCACAGCCGCGTCCGTAATAATACTTTCACAAAAAGTTTACTTTAATCACATTCCAGGCGCTTGCGGAAAGAGGAGACCTGCGCGTCAATGGATCATGACTGCAATTCGAGCGTTTCTGTTCGCGGTCCTGCTCGCCGCATTGCCCGCCCTGGCCCAGCCCCCGAATAGCTTCGTCGGCAGCCAAGCCTGTAAAACCTGCCATCCGGACGTCTGGGCGAAATTTTATAAAAACCCGCACTTCAAGAGCGTGGCTTCGGGCAAAGAGACGCCGGAGCATACCGGATGCGAAGGCTGCCACGGCCCCGGGGCGGCCCACATCGCGGCCCACGGCGGAAAAGCCACCATCATCGCTTTTTCCCAGCTCGAGCCGAAACAAATCCTGGACAACTGCCTGCGCTGTCACTCCCAGGCGCTCGCTCGCGCCAACATCCGCGGCTCCGCCCACACCGCGAACGACGTGGTGTGCACCAGTTGCCACTCCATCCATGCATCCGCCACGCCGAAATTTCTGCTGGCCAAAGTTCAATCGGAGCTGTGCTACCAGTGCCACGCCGATGTTCGTTCACAATTCTCCATGCCCTTCAAGCATCGCGTCAACGAAGGCGTCATGACCTGTAGCGATTGCCATAATCCGCACGGCAGCTTCGCGCCAACATGGGGAACGGCCAGCCGCACATCGATGGTGAAACAAGTGGAGGGCAGCGAGGAGGCCTGCATAAAATGCCACGCGGAAAAACGAGGGCCGTTCGTCTATGAGCACCCTCCGGTTCGTGTGGAAGGCTGCGAAATTTGCCATTATCCCCACGGATCGCCGAACTCGCGGCTGCTGCGCCGTCCCGTTGTTTTCACCATGTGTCTGGAGTGTCATAACGGCGCGCCAGGCTTTGGCCGGACCGCGCAAGGAGATCCGGTGCCGTTCCAGTTTCATAACTTGCGGTCGCCGCTCTTTCAAAACTGCACCAATTGTCACAGCCATATTCATGGCTCCAACTCCAGCCCGTTCTTTTTGAATTGAGGCGCCCCATGAAGACACTACTCATAGCAGCTCTACTGGCCGCCGCATGTTGCGCGCAACAGGTTGTAACGCCCACGCAGGACCCCGTCGGTCCCGCATCAGGAGACAACACCTCGGATTACAACATCGTGAATTCGTTTGAAACCGGCTACCGCTGGACGTCCATCGGAGGCGATCTCGACGAGTACAAGAGCCAGGTGAATTTCGACAGCGGCCTGCGCCTGCTGGGAAGTTCTTTCGGCATGTACTCGCGCGACGGCCATGGCAAATATTTTGACGAACTCACGCTCACCACCGTCGGCCTGGGAGGGGACCCTTACGAATCCGCCGCGCTGCGCATCGCCAAAAACAATCTCTATCGCTTCGACATGACTTGGCGTCTGAACGACTATTACAACCCCGGCTTGACCAGCGCTGGCCAGCAGGGCGTCAACTTTCGGGACACGCAATACACGTCTCTGGATGACGATCTCACTCTTTTTCCGCAATCCAAAATCAAATTCTTCATTGGGTATTCGCGGAACGTACAGGAGGGGCCGGAGATCACCAGCATCGGCAATTTCCCCGTTCCCACCGTCCCTTCTTCCACTGCCGGGTTCACCTCGCTGCTGGATGCCACCAATGAATACCGCTTGGGAAATGAGTTCCAGCTTTTTGGAATCACGGTCAATTGGATGCACGGCTGGCAGGATTTCAAGGAAGATTTCCTGACGCCTCCTGCCGTGAACGGTACACCTACGACGCAATACACCAACCCCTACCACGGCACCAGCCCGTACTGGCGCGCGGGACTTTTCACCAACAGGAAATGGTTCAGCCTGAACGGCCGCTTTACCTATACGGGCACGCGCCGCGCCTACGTATCGCAGATGCAGGGCCCGGTACCTGTCGCCGGCCCCAACCCCTTCCAGGTGGTGACCATGGGAACCGGCGATCGCCCGGCCGCCACCGGCAATTTGACCATCAGCTTTCTTCTGGGGCCAAAGCTCACGCTCACCAACAGCTCCGCGCTCTACAATATTCGGACCGACGGGGATTCCGCATTCATTCAATTGAATAATGGAACCGGGCAGTTCGTAGTGCAGGACTATCAATACCTCGGAATCCGTACAATCACCAATAAAACCGATCTGAACTACCAGATGCGCAAGTGGATCGGCTTCTTCGCCGGATACGATTATTCAGACCGGTCCATTAACAGCGTCCTCACGCTGGGCATGCCGGCCTATCAGCAAACCAGCATCTTGAACGCCGGTATTTTAGGCATGAGACTCCGTCCGCTGGCGCCGCTCACCATCCTGCTGGAGGGCGAATTGGGCCACGCCAATCGCCCCTTTTCTCCCAAGAGCGACAAGAACTATCAGACGTTGAACGCGCGGGTGCAATACAAAAAGAAGAGCCTGCTGCTCTCCGCCTACGCCCAAACCAATTACAACAACGATTCGATATCGCTTACAGCGTACAGTTCCCACTCGCGAACCTACGCCGCGAATTTCGCGTGGTCGCCGCTCGGCTGGCTCACTTTCACCGCCGATTACGTCAAGCTGCATCTGGACACGCTGGGCGGCCTATCGTTTTTCGATTCCGGCGAGCTGCTTGAGAACCAATACTCGCTCTACATCAGCAATCTGCACACCGGTAACATTGGAATGCGTTTCGCGCTCGGGAAGCGCGCCGATTTATATGCCGGCTACAGCCACATTCAAGATACCGGCGATGGCCGCGCGAACCCGTTGGGAACAGGCTTTGGAACAACCATTCCGGCCTTTCAAGCCGCGCAGACGTTTCCAGTAAAGTATCTTTCCCCATTGGCCCGCGTGTCGGTTCAGATCACCAACCGGATCCGCTGGAACGTGGGATATCAATATTACGGCTACCGCGAAGACTTCTTCTCGAGCGGAGATTTCCTCCCCGATCACGCCTACAACGCGACCACAGCCTATAGCAGCGTGCTATGGTCCTTTTGACGAACCGAAGAACCGAAGAACTACGCAACCTTCCGCAGCTTAGTCACCCGCCCAACCTCCACCCATTCCACAACAAATATGTTCCCGGCATGATCGAAACACGCGCCGTGCGGGCACACGAACTTGCCCGGTATGAACTTGTCGCGCGGCTGCTTACGAAGTTCACCCCAGGTGTTCGAAGCATCTTCTCCAAGATGCAGGATTACACGATTATCTTTATCCAGCAGCGTCACGCGCGCCCCCAGATCGGGGAGCACCACATCGCCATTGCGAAAGATATTGAAGTGGCACGGCAGATTCACGCCGCCCAGGAAATCCACGTGTTTGCCTTCCAGCGTGAAACGCTGCAGCCGGTGATTGGCGCGATCCGCGACTATCAGCACCGGCGCGGGACCACGCAGGTCGCAGATGATTCCGTGCGGACAGGACACCTGGCCCGGCTCCGCGCCTAAACCGCCGAAAGTGCGGATGTACTCGCCCTTATTGTTGTACTGATTGATGAAGCTTGAGCCATAGCCGTCTCCCACATACAAATCACCATCGGGAGACACGGCCAGATTGGTGGGGCTATATTTGATCGGCTTGCCGTCCGCGCCTGGTTTGTATTGTTCGGACTCCTTGGGATATCCGATCGTGTATACTTCTTCGCCGGCCAGCGTGGTTTTCACTACCAGTCCGCGCTGTGTGTCGCAAAGATAGAGAAACTCCTGCTTGCCTTCTTTGAGAATGTGCAGACCGTGCGCGCCGCCTTTGAATTCCTTGCCCCACGATTTGACGAATTTGCCATGCTGGTCGAACACCACCATGCTGTCGCTACTTTCGCTCGACGCGTTCACGGTGTGGTGGACATAAATATGTCCCTGCGCGTCTTCGCACACGCCGTGCGTGTTGCCATAGCGAATGTTGGCCGGCAGCAGCCCCCAATCATGCGTGCACTCGTATTTGTGCTCACCTTCTCCGAGGATCGGTTTCGAGCTTCCGGATTTGTTCGAGGCGCCCAGGATCAAGGGGGCCGCGAGTCCAGTGCTGATGAAGTTGCGCCGGTTAGTTTCCATATGTTTCCTCGCCTCAGATTATCCTATCTGATTGCGAGCAAGTAAAGCCCCGGCCGGGTTGACTCTATTGGCAGCTATTGCTGACCTTCGACAAAGAACTTACTTTGAAGCGATCAATCTGGCCGGTATCGCCTGTTTCAGTCTCTTTCAGGCTGCCGGAAACGGAGACCGTCTGGCCAACGTGCTTGGCCAGGTTGACTGACCTGCTCCTCAGGATGTAAGTCTTGTCCTGGCTCTTCATGACAAATTCCTTAGGCTGATTCCCTTGGCTGAGGCAACCCATCAGGGTCACATCGGAAAGTTTCTGGGTCTCGGAACCTGCGAAAAGGACGGTAGCAAAAACTGGGACTGCCAAAATTGCAGCCGTTCGGCTTAGTCGAATCATAATGACCTCCGTAAAATTAGACTGGGCAGCTTCGCCCCCTGTGACGTGTCGATACCGGCGTATCCGTTACCAAAAAGTTAGCGCCATTGTCCCCCTCACTGACGTGGGGACTCAACTCCCCAAAAATTCCCCAATGGGCGCTAGCGGCCCGATATGATCACAACAGATCTTGAGCATCACCAGCGCCGGAACGGCGAGAAAGATCCCGAGGATCCCCCACAGAAATCCCCCGAATGTGACCGCCGCAAAAATCACCACCGGATTCAGCGTCATGCGACGTCCCATGACGTAAGGAGTGAAAAAATTGGCTTCAATCGTCGCCAGGCCGAGGTAGCAGGCGGGAATCAGCAGCGCGTGGCTCAAATGAGGGAATGTCGCCACTGCAACCAGGCTAACGATCAGGATCTCGGCCAGCGCGCCCAGATAGGGGATGAAATTCAAAAGAAACGCCAGCGCGCCCCACAGCGCCGGGTTGGGCATCCGCAGCGCCCAGAATGCCAGGCCGCCGGCCGCGCCCAGGCAAGCGTTGATCATCGCCACCGTGAGCAGGTACTTCGATATTTGATCCTCGATTTCGCGCATGATCAGCACCGCGCGTTTCTTGTCTTCAAAGCGGGGCAATACATGGATCAGCTTGCGTAGAAACAGGTCTCCTGACGACAAAAGAAAATACAGCATTACCACGAACACCACCAGCTCCAATACGGCGTCGCGAGTCTTGCTGAACCATCCGTCAATGATGCCGGGTCGCTTCAATTCCACCTCCGGCGGCTTCTTGCCCGGCGTGGCCGTGCCCACCTGAGCCATGTTGCTAACCTGCTCGGTGGCCTGCGTCACTTTTTCCACCGGCTTTTTAAGCTTCTGGAACTCCCTGGAGATGTTGCTCATGATCTGCGGGGTCCGCTCCACCCAGTCGCTCACCGGCCCGGAAAACTCATAAATCAGGAACCCCATCATGCATCCACATGCCAGCATCACAATACCGGCCGCCGCCGGAGCCGGAATCCACGCCCTGCCTAATACCCGCACGAACGGACTCAGAAAAAAGTTGAATAGGATGGCCAGTACTAGCGGGGCAAAGAAGCCTTCCGCCAGGTAAAGAGTGTAAAAGCAAGCCAGCAGTAGCAGTCCGGTCAGCGCGAACGACCGCATGCCCTGGCGCCTTTCGAGCGCACTGACGGTTTCCTGAATATTGGGTTGCCGGACTTCGGTTTCCGTCCCATCGTCCAGGCCCAAGGCGTTTTTTATGCTCACACTTTATGGACGCCGCGCGTGTCATTCACGCACACTCAGCATCACATTACGGATGGAACTTACAGATGGAACTAGAAGTGCCACGCCAATCGCGGAGGCTTTATGAGATATATACTCGCTTGGATGCTCGGAGTACCCGGAGGCCTGATTTTATTGTGGTTCCTCTTTAGCCACATGCATTGATCAACTGCTGCTGCATCGAAGTGCCTGTAAACTTTACCGCTTGCGGGCACTCGCTGCTGGTATCATGGAAGCCTCTCCCTGCTGAGAACGCCGGCACTGATCTTTAAAGGAGACCGCATGGAAATCGTACAGGACAACTCCACCGCCACGGCACCCGCACGCCCGGATCACTCGGACCTCAATTCCTTATTAGCCGCCTTGGAACACGAAAGAATCGCCGCTCTGGCGTATCTCTACTGGCAACAGCGCGGTTCTCCGGAAGGCTCTCCGGACGAAGATTGGTCGCTCGCCGAACATCACATTCGAGAAGACCGCTGACGCAGCGCTAATGCCTCGACTGGCAGTCTTGCTGCTTCTAAAGTAAAATCCGGTGACAGGATACTCATTCCCCGATTTCCAAGCCCGGTACGACCCTGAATCGATCCGCGCCCTCTTCGACGACATGGCGTTGACGTGGCCGGCCTGCCGTCGGCCTCGGCGGATTGCGTGGTCGATTTAATGTCAGGCATGGGAGAGCTATGGCGTTCCCTGGCCCGGGAACTGCCCGCCTCGGCGCGAGTGATGGGCATCGACATCTCTCCTGAAATGGCTCGCCGGACACAGCGGACGTGGCGCTTTCCAGTGGAGGTCCGCGTAGCCGACGTGCTGGCCTGGGATCCACTAGCGGGACTCGCGGACGTAGTGGTCTCGTCATTCGGTTTGAAGACTTTCGATCGTGAGCAGCAGCGGCGCTTGGCCTATGTTTTACCTGAAGCGGCTGATTCCCCTCGTGGGGTGGATGCTGCTAGGCAATCCGGATTGCTATCGGATGTTGGGTCTCTACACCGAGGTATTTGTGGCGCCAAGCCTCCGCTAACATGAATCTAGGATGATCGACGCCCATCACCACCTCTGGAAATACAGCGCCGCCGAATATCCGTGGATCACTCCCCAGATGCAGGTTCTCCGGCGGGATTTTCTGCCTGCTCAATTGGAAGAACTGATGCACCACTTCGGCATCGAAGGAACTGTTGCAGTGCAGGCGCGTCAGACCGTCGAGGAAACTGCCTGGCTGCTCTCGCTGGCCGGCGAGCATCCTTTGATCCGCGGTGTGGTCGGGTGGGTCCCGCTTACCGACGGCGCTCGCGTGAAACCCCATCTGGAACGCTTTGCCGGGAATCATCGGCTGCGCGGCGTGCGCCACGTCATCCACGACGAGCCCGATCCCCGCTATATTCTTCGCGACGATTTCAACGCCGGCGTGTCGGCGCTGCTCGAATTCAAACTGCGCTACGACATTCTGATCTTCGAGAAACATCTTCCCGCGGCCATCGAGTTCGTAGACCGGCATCCTTACCAGGTTTTTATCCTGGATCACGTGGCCAAGCCGCGCATCAAAGAGCGGATCATTTCACCGTGGGACCGCAACATGCGCGAAATGGCCAAGCGTCAAAACGTGTATTGCAAACTTTCCGGGATGGTCACCGAAGCGGATCTTGCAGCTTGGACGCCGCAGGATCTCGAGCCGTATATCGATGTGGTGCTCGCGGCTTTCGGACCGCGCCGTGTCATGTACGGATCGGATTGGCCGGTGCTGCTCAGAGCCTCGGACTATGCGCGCTGGTTCGGCACGGTGAACCACGCAATCAGCAAGCTGTCGAAGCCGGAGCAGGAGCGAATTATGGGTGGAACGGCGGTGGAAGCTTACGGGCTCTAGAGATCAGCACCCCCTTGGTTGAAGACGCCGGTTGGCAGGCGGAAGTGGGGCAGGCGCTTCCGCCTGCCAACCGAATTTGCCACAACGCGTCTTGATCATCTTTTGTGGCCCAAACAGGCCCATGGGAACGCCCTTACGGTCGCGGTTCGGTTACCTTACGCTACGATGTCCTTCACGACATTGCCGTGCACATCCGTCAGCCGGAAATCGCGGCCGGCGTAGCGATAGGTCAGCTTGGTGTGATCCATCCCCAGCAGATACAAAATGGTGGCGTGCAAATCGTGAAAATGGACTTTGTTCTCCACCGAATAATAGCCGTAGTCGTCAGTGGAACCATATTGAATCCCCGGTTTCACGCCGCCTCCGGCCATCCACATGGTGAACGCTTCCGGATTATGGTCGCGCCCGTCGGAGCCCTGCGCCGTCGGGGTGCGTCCGAACTCACCGCCCCACAGCACCAGCGTATCTTTCAGCAGCCCGCGCGCCTTTAAGTCCTGCAACAATCCGGCGATGGGCTGATCCACCTCGCGCGCGTTCTGGGCGTGATCCCGCAGTAAGTCAGAGTGCTGATCCCACTTGTAGGTGTGGCTCACCTGCACGAATCTTACGCCGGCTTCCGATAGCCGCCGGGCCATCAAACATTGCCGTCCAAAATCTTCCGACACCCGGTTGTCGATGCCATACAGCTTCAACGTGGCCGCGGACTCACTGGAAATATCCTGCAATCCGGGAGCTTCCGATTGCATCCGGAACGCCAGCTCGAACGATTCGATGCGCCCTTCGAGCGCCTGGTCCGGGCCGGTGCGAGTCAATTGCTCGCGATTCATGGCCTGCAAATAATCCAGCTCCATGCGCTGCACGTCGCGCGGGGTTTCGGCGTTCGCGATGAACGGGATCTTGGCGTCGCGCGCCGCGATTCCTACCGATCCAATCGGCGTTCCAGCGTATGGCGCAGGCAGAAATCCGGAGCTGTAATTGTTCGCGCCGCCGTGGCTCTGCGTGGGGCAAATGGTAATGAATCCGGGCATGCTCTGGTTTTCCGTGCCCAATCCATATGTAATCCACGAACCCATGCTGGGCCGCACGAAAGTATCGCTGCCGGTGTGCAGCTCAAGCAACGCGCCGCCGTGCCGCGAGTTCGATCCCCACATTGACTTGATGAAGCAGATGTCATCCACCCGCTGGCTCAGTTGCGGAAACAAATCGCTCACCCACATCCCGCTCTGGCCGTACTGCTTGAACGCCCACGGCGATTTCAGCAGATTGAAGGTTTCGCTAGAAACCACTTTCGGACGCTTGAACGGAAGCGGCTTGCCGTGATCGCGAATCAGCAGCGGCTTGTAGTCGAACGTGTCCACATGCGAAGGCCCGCCATGCATGAACAGAAAGATCACGCGCTTGGCGCGGGCGGGGAATTGCGGAGGCTTCTCCGCCAGCGGACTTTGAGGCGCTGTTCCTAATGTAGCCGCGTGGGCCTGCTCGCCCAGCATTGCCGCCAGCGCCATTCCGCCAAATCCGGTGCTGCTTACGCGCAGCAGTTCCCGCCGCGATAGGGCGCGATTCAGATAGGAGTTCCAGTGAGCATTCATCCGGGGTGCCTCAATTCAAGTATATAAATTCGTTGGACGATAGCAGAGCTTTGCAAAAACTCTGCCAGGCAAAGGTACGCCTTTCCGCGGGATCCGTCTTCCGGGCTTCCATGGCGTGGTCTATTTGCGCGATAAAACTCAACGCGCCGTCGATCTCTTTCGGCGAAGGCTCTCTCGAAAGAGCGCGTTCGTAGGCATCACGAATCCGGCCGGTGTCGTCCAGATCGGTCCGCTTCAGCAACTGCTCCGCCATGATCCTGGTATGTTTCAGCACCACCGTGCCGTTCATCATGAACAAGGCCTGCGGCGCCACAACAGTCGCAGCTCGATCGCCCGTGGATGTCGCCGGGTCCGGCATATCAAAAGCCTGAAACACTTCGTACATGGAACTGCGCACCACGGGAATGTAGACGGCCCGCCGGTTGCGATCGTAATCCACGCTGCCGCGCTTCTCCGTATCGCTGACGTATTGGCGATCTTTGTAAGTAAGCAGCGTTCCGCCCATGCTGAAATCCAGATCGCCCGAAACGGCCATGATGGCGTCGCGAATGGGTTCGGCGTCCAGCCGCTGCCGGTTGGCCCGCCACAGCAACGCATTCTCAGGATCCACTTCAGCGGAGCGGGCATTGTACTTCGTGCTCATCTGATAGGTGTTCGATAGCATGATCAGCCGGTGCATTTCTTTGACTGACCATCCCTTTTGCATGAATTGCACCGCCAGCCAATCTAGCAACGGCTGATTGCTGGGCCGCTCGCCCAGCTTCCCGAAGTTATCCGTGGTGGGGACGATTCCACGGCCAAAATGCCAGCGCCAGATGCGATTGGCCATGACGCGGCTGGTGAGAGGATGGTCCGGCTGCGTCAACCACTCGGCGAACTGCAGCCGGCCGCTCTGCCCTTCGGGAATGACCGGTGGATTTTTCACCGTGATGGCGTGCAGGAATCCGCGCGGTACAATCGGGCCCAGCGTCCAATGGCTGCCTCGCAGATTGATGGCCTGATCCGCGGGCTTGGGCCCATCCATTACGCCCATCGCGCGCGGAAGATCGGGCTTCGACGCTTCCAGCTCTTTGCGCTCTTTCTCGATCATGGCCAATTGATCCAGCGCCGCCGTTGGGAAAAATTTGCGGGAATCGTCCGGGGCACGGAAGGGTCCTGCCTTTTCATAGAGTAGATCCCGCAGAGCGTCCAGACCGGGGTCCGGAAGCACTTGCTGCGGAGCGCTCTTCGGCGTCAGATCTTCCATTTCGTCGTCCAACTTATTCTGCTCCGCAACTGGCCGGGACGCCAGGATCGCTAGAAATTGGCGGCTGGCTTCATCGGACAATTCCTGATATCGCGCGGCCAGTTCTTCCGCCGATTTTGGGTGAAAACCTTCAAACAGCTTCGCGGCCGGCGAGGTCCAGCCGCTCAAAGATTTTTCGTCCAAAGAGTGCTGGGCCTGAAATACGTACCAGGCGAACAGTGCGGAATGCGGCGCACCCTTGGAACGGCGCAGTTCCTCCACCCATTGATCCAGAAAGGCCGGATTGATTCCATATTGCCGTGAGACCTGGATGTTGGAAAGCGGCACGGGCGATCCTTTAGGCAGTGGATTCGGCGTCAACAGCAGTTTCTCGAAGTAGGGAAAGCGCGACTTGTGCTCCAGCCGCAGCGTGTTGGGGCCGGCCGCGAGCGGAAAAATTCCCGTGACGGACCAGCCCCCGGCATCCGGCGATGCCGCGCGATTTTGCACCGGCGGCGCGCCCTCTTTCATCAGAACGCCGTTCACTAAAACATCAGCCGTGCCCGCACCGGATTCCTCTTCGAGCAGATCCAGTTCGTATTCTCCGGCGGCCGGAACGGTCACGTTGTATTCCGCAAACCAAGGACCCTTCTGGCCATCCACAATATTCGGCTTGCCTTTTTCCAGTTTTTTCGGCGCATTGCCCCGGTCGAAATTCGATGCTTCGCGTAGGATCGCGCCTGCGGGCGCGCTCTTTCCTCCGCTGAGCACCGGGGCCAGCGTGACTTGCTCGTAGCGCAGGACATCGGAAGCCGCCAACAGATACGGGCCCAGCTTCAGGCGCGCCTCGGCGGAGAGTTTCCGGTTCTCCGCCTGCGTGATTACGGACGCTTCTTTGTTCTTGGCCTTAATCTTGTCCAGACAGGCCTGTAACCGGTCGCGATCAACTTTCGGAGCCAGCACGTACTCATGCCAGGTGGCGACAACCTTGAAGTTCTCCATGGTTTTGGAGCTTTTGAAGATGCCGCCCAGCGCGTAGTAATCGGCCTGCGGGATGGGATCGAACTTGTGGTTGTGACAGCGCGCGCAGCCTACGGTCAGTCCCATGAACGCGCGGCTGGCCGTGTCCATCTGCTCGTCCACAATATCCATTTCCATCTTCGCCGGATCGTCTTCGGCCAGCATTTTGGCGCCAAGCGAAAGGAATCCAGTAGCAGTCCAACGTTCAAAGGTGGTTGCGAGATCCGAAGTCTCCGGCAACAGATCGCCAGCTAATTGTTCTTGCACAAATTGGTTGTAAGGCTTGTCTTTGTTGAAGGCCTGGATCACGTAGTCGCGATAGCGGTAGGCGTTGCGATACACCAGGTTTTCATCCAGGCCGTTGGAATCCGCGTAGCGGGCCACGTCCAGCCAATGCCGGCCCCAGCGCTCGCCGTAGCGCGGCGAGGCCAGCAGGCGGTCCACCAGACGCGCGAACGCGTCCGGTTTATCGTCGCTGAGAAATGCTTGCACTTCTTCAGGCGTAGGAGGAAGGCCGGTCAGATCGAATGTTGCGCGCCGGATCAACTCGCGTTTGCTGGCGGGCGGTGCGGGCTGCAAATTTTTCCCTTCCAGGCCCGCCAGCACAAACGCATCGATGGGCGATTTTACCCAGCCGGAATTCTTAACCTGCGGCGGCGCGGGATCTTTCGGCGGAACAAAAGCCCAGTACTTTGTTGCGGCAGCTTCCGCGGCGGGCGAGGTGCTAGCCGGCCAAGGCGCGCCCATGGCGATCCATTGGGCCAGCGTGGCGATTTCGGCGTCCGCGAGTTTCTTGCCCGGCGGCATCTTCAGGCTATCGTCGGTCTGCCGGATGGCTTTGATGAGCAGGCTCTCGCCCGGCTTTCCCGGGACTACGGCCGGACCGCGTCCGCCTCCATGCAAAATCGACTCCCTGTTATCCAGGCGAAGCCCGCCCATGGGGCTCGCGCCGGCGCCATGGCAGCCGAAGCAGCGCTGGATGAAAAGCGGACGGACATTCTTTTCGAAAAAATCAGCGCCATCCGTTTGGGCGCCTGCCTGGAACACGGCCAGCAGCAGCACGAGCGCGACACGTTGAGCCACGAAATTATTGTGTCACAAGCATCGTTTCTAGACCAGCTTTAGAAACAGCCGCATCCGCTCCAACTCGGCCGCCAACTCACGCCCGAATGCCCGCTCGCGCGGCGGATGCGACGCCACATAGCCAAACTCCGGCTTCAGCTCACCATCTTTCACCGACACATTGGCCCACCCAATCACGCGATCGCGCCAGAGCAGCGGCAGCGCGTAATATCCGAGCTTGCGCTTGGGCGCTGGCGTATAGGCTTCGAAACGGAACACCCAGCCCCACAACAGTTCGAAGCGGTCGCGATCCCAGACCACCGGATCGAACGGCGTCAGCAGGCGCACCGCTTCCGGCGGATCGCACCGCGTGGGATCTTCGTCAGCCGGCCAATACCAGTCCACGGCATCGATGCGCGTTTGCGCAAGGCGCTGTTTGGCACGCTGCAACGCGCTCTTCAACTCATCGCGCCACTGCGGCGCGGCATAGCGCAGGCGCCGGACCAGGTACGTCAGGCATGAGCCAGGCAGCGGCGCGTAGATATGGACGGCCGCATCCACCAGCGCGTCTAATCGTGCGCGGCGCCCGGTCTCATCCAGCGGCTCTGTTCCATGCTGATGCGGGCTGTAGATCCGGATGCCGGCTTTCCGCCGGGCCACTCGCAGCATGCCGCGATAATGCATGGCCGCCAGCAAATGCGTGGTGGCGTTCGAGGAGCCGCCCCAATAATTGGTGACGCGCCCATGCGAAAAATGTTCATCCACTTCGCGGGGATGCGCCGCGCCGCGTTCGGCTACGAATTGCAGCAGGAGCTGGGCCTTTTTCCTGGTTGCGGCTGACCAGGGTTCACCGGCATCCGAGCGTGGATGCATCAACGCCTGCAGGGATTTGGTCACGAAGCCGTAGACAATGAAGAAATCTTCCTCCACGCCGAGCTTTGAGAAACGGCGTTCCAGATCGCCCGCGTGATAATCCTTCACGCGATGGCGCAGGATCAGATCCTGGGCGCGCGCGGGGGCGCGGATGGGATCGGCTTGCACGAAGCCTAGCCGATGGAGAGCGCGTTTTAGAGTGGTGGGCGGGAACAGGCTGCGTGTGACGGCAAAGCTGCGCAGGTGGCCGAGGGTGATTGGCTTTTTCATGAAAGGCACCGACTCCCTTACGGTCGCGGTTCGGTAACGCCGGTAAACTACGGAACGCTTACCACCGGCAGCGGCGCTAGTTTTCGCTCTTGTAGTTTGGCGTTGAACGCCACCAGATCCTGCTGGTTTAGATTCCGCCACAGGGCGAGATCCGCGTCCAGCGCTTTGCACTTCTCCTCGACGGCCGCGACCGCCGTTTCGCCAGGGCGCACGTCGGCGCTTTGTACGCTGGTGGCCAGCCGCGCCAAATCGCGATTCACCGGACCGAAGCCAGGCGCGGTCCGCGTACCTTGATCGATAGCGTCTATTTTCTTTTCAAGAGCGGCCGCCGCTTCCTTCATTTCGGAATCCTTCTTGCGATCCGCCAATGCGGCACGCAAGGACGCCGCTTGGTGAAACGCGTCGAAACTCGCCGCCATTCCATGCGCGATCTTTTGTTCCAGATCGAGCAGCGCATGCAAATCTTCGCTGGATGCGTGCAGGCGCGGGTCCAGCGTGATGGTAAGCGTCTGGCGCAGTTTCTGGCCGCCGGCGGAAAGTTCCACGGTATAGCTGCCTGGTGCCGCCAATGGCCCCACGGGCTGCTCCGGCGGAGTGTTGCCGGGGATGGCGTGATCGGCCAGCGTGTATTCGGTGTACTCCAGCAGCTTGCCGTAATAACTATAGGGAAGCGTCCGCGGCGCCGGATAGCGCAGATCCCAGACGAAACGGTTGAGGCCGGCCGTTTTCCCCAGCTTCGCTACCGGACCGAACCAGTAGCCGGGAACGTTCGGCAACGGCAGTTCGGGAGCTTTTGCGTCGCTCGAGAACTTCCGAACTTCGATGCCGCGCTGGTCATAAACTGTCATGGTGATTTCTCCGGCGGGCGGCGATTTCAGAAAATAATCGATGATCGCCCCGTCCGGCGGATTTTCTCCGGCCGGCGTTTCCGGCGGATAGGGCGTGTCCTGATACGTGTCCCAGCGCACGCGCAGAGCCTCCACCGGCGGCAAAAGATACGCCTCGGCGTCCGCCACTTTCGCGTTCATTTCGCGAATCGGCCCCAGATCGTCGAGAATCCACAAAGAGCGGCCGAAAGTGGATGCCACCAGATCGGCGCCGTGGACATCGAGATCCGTAACGATGGCCTTGGGAAGATTCAGCTGCAGCGTTTGCCAGTGGGCGCCGTCATCGAACGAGACGAAAACGCCGGTATCGGTGCCGGCGTAAAGCAAACCTCTGCGTACTGGGTCCTCACGAACCACGCGAGCCATGTCGCCTGCCGGCAAGCCTTGCACCATGGTTTGCCATGTGGCGCCGTAGTCACCGGTGCGGGCGATGTATGGCGGGGTGCTCTCGCGCGTTGCGCCCACTACGATGTATGCCGTGCCGGGAGCGTAGTGCGAGGCTTCGATGGTCAAGATTCGCATGGGCTCGCTCAGGCCGGGCGGCGTCACCTCCTTCCAGGACGCTCCGCCATCGCGCGTCACCTGCACCACGCGATTGCTGGCGCCAGCCCAGATGACGCCGGCTTCGAGCGGCGAGAGTGCCAGCGCCGTGAGGGCGGGCGGAGGCGGCTGCTCCGGATCCGGTTTGGCATTCGGATCCTTCTCGACGTATTTCGTCAGATCGGGGCTGAGAGTCTGCCAGGTGGCGCCGGCGTCGCTGGTTTTCATGAGGAACTGCGTGCCCAGATAAAGCGTGTGCGGATCTTGGGGAGAGAAAGCCAGCGGGGCCATATTGGCGCTGCGATATTTTTCACCGCGCTCAAAGACGGTGGCCAGTTGACCAGTGGTTTTGTCGAACCGGACCACGGTTCCATACCAGCCTCCGCTATAAACCAGATCCGAGTTGAGCGGATCGGGAGCGATAAAGCAAAATTCAAAACCGCCCACCGACATCCAATCGCGATCGCCAATCGCGCCGTTGTCGCTGCGGCTGGCTACGGCGGCCGTTCCGCTGTCCTGCTGCGCGCCATACACATGATAGGGAAACGCGCGGTCTGTGGAGACATGATAGAACTCGCCCGTCGGTTGGTTGTACCAGGAACTCCATGTCTGGCCGCCATTCACGGTCACCAGCGCGCCTTGATCCACGCCCAGCAGCATGCGCCGGGAATCGCGCGGATTAATCCACAGCACATGAAAATCGTCGCCGCTGGGCGCGCCCACGTAAGGCTCAAAGGTATGGGCGCCGTCGGTGGAGCGATACAGCGAAGTCTGGGCGACGTAGAGCGTGTCCGGATGCAGTGGATCGGCGAAGACACGGCTGAAATATTCGCTGCCAAGAATTCTGGGGTCCTTGGTGGACTGATTCCAGGAGGCCCCGCCGTCATCGGAGCGATACATGCCCTGGTTGAGAATCGCGTAGACGCGGCGACCCACCACCGCTACGCCTACCCGGCCTCGATCTTTTTCCGGCAATCCGGATGTCGCGAGCGGCTGCCACGTGGAACCCTCATCGGTGGATTTGAAAAGCTCCGATGTGGCCTTAATTTCTTTGTCGCCGGAACCGGAAGCGGGATGGTAAAGCGCGGCATACAGCCTGCGAGGGTCGCTGGGATCCGCGCAAAGATCCACCACTCCGGCGGTGTCATCTTTGGCCAGCACTTTCTTCCAGATCTTGCCGCCATCCATGGTCTTGAAGATGCCGCGATCAATCTGGAAGGCCGATTTCGGGATGGGCCGCCAAATAATCGCGTGACCCAGCGAATTGGCCCCGGCGATAACAATGTTCGGATTTTTTGGATCCACCACCAGGTTCTGAATGTAACGCGTGGTCTCCAGGCCGGCGCGAATCCAGGTAACACCCGCGTCCAGGGATTTGTAGATTCCGTTGCCTGCGCCGCCCTCGCCGGTTCCCACGTAAATTGTCTGGGGATTGGACGGCGCCACCGCGACAGAACCGATGCCAGAAACGGGCTGCTGGTCGAAAATCGGTTTCCACACGCGCCCGCCATCAATCGTTTTCCAGACTCCGCCGCCGGGCGTGCCGAAGTAGTAAACATCAGGCTGGGATTCAACCCCCGCCACGGCCGTCACTCGTCCTCCGCGAAACGGACCGATCAGCCTCCAACGCATTGCGGAAAACAAGCCGGGGTGCATTTCCTCCGCGCCAAGCACGCCCAGAATCATCGCAGCGGTCAAGATCCGTTTCAGCTTCACCATTAAGACAGGTTACCGCGGTAAAGCAAGTGGGGCAGAATGGCATCCTGCGGCGGGTTGCCAACCCGCCCGAGCGCCGATTAGCAACCTGCCCACCAAGATGACGTACGATCAGCTTTATGAATCGCAGGCAGTTTGTTTCCTCCACCGGGCTCGCCGCGGCGCTTCCAATGTCGGCGGCGCCCGCCGCCAAGCCGGTCCTAATGAAACTCGGATGCCAGAGCGCTCCCAGCAATCCACAACACTTCCGATATTTCGCCCGCTACGGCGTCCGCAATATTTGCGGCTATCCGGAGACCTCCGAAGGCCGCATCTACGCCACGGTGGATGAGCTGAAGCGACTGCGCGATTTGGCTGAAAAATACGGCGTCAGCGTGGATTGCGTGGCGCCGCCGTTTCTGGCGTCCAGTCACATTGACCGTGAGAAGCATCCCGCCATCATGCTGGCTCAAAGCCCGGAGCGCGACCGCGACATCGAATCGTTTCAGAACATGATTCGCAATTGCGCGGCCGCCGGCATCCCGGCAATCAAATACAACATGAGCATATTGGGCGTGCTGCGCATCGCCCGCACTCCGGGCCGCGGCGATGCCACTTACAGTACATGGAAGTTGAAGGATGCTCATCCCAACCCGCCGCTCACGCGTGCCGGCCGTGTGGATGCGGACGCGGCGTGGGAGCGCATTACATATTTTCTTGAGCGCGTGGCGCCTGTGGCCGCCGAATATAAAATCCGGATCGCCTGCCACCCGCACGATCCCGGAGTTCCTCCCCAGGGTTATCAGGGTGTGACGCGCGTACTGGGAACGGTGGATGGTCTGAAGCGGTTTGTGGCCATCCACGAGAATCCGTATCACGGCTTGAACTTCTGCCAGGGCACGGTTTCGGAAATGCTGCAGAACCCGGGTGCGGAAATTTTCGACGTCATCCGTTATTTTGGATCGCGCCGGAAGATCTTCAACGTCCATTTCCGCAACATCCGCGGGCATCGCGACGATTTCCAGGAGGTGTTCCCGGACGAAGGCGATATCGATTTCGTCAAGGCCATTCGCGTGTACAAAGAAGTGGGTTATCCTTACCTGCTGATGCCGGACCACGTTCCTGAAGCGGCTGACGATCCCGCTGGATTGCAATCGTTCGCATATTGCTACGGTTACATTCGCGCGTTGCTGCAGGCGGTGGAAGCATGAGACTGGTTGATCTCTCCCGCCCGCTTGAAAACACTGTGCCCGCGGACCCGCCCGGCCTTGGGCCGCGCATTGAATACTCCGATCACAAACAGTCGCTGGCTGGGATGCTGGCCATGTTTCCGGGCCTCGAAGCTGCGCAGTTGCCTTCAGGCGAAGCGTGGGCCGTGGAGCTTCTCACTGTCAGCACGCACAACGGCACCCATGTCGACGCGCCCTGGCATTTTGCTTCTACCATGAATAAAGGCGAGCGCGCCTGGACCATCGACGAAGTCCCGCTCGATTGGTTTTATCGTCCGGGAGTGAAGTTGGATTTTCGTGACTTTCCGGATGGGCACGTGGTCACGGCCGCGGAAATGGCCGAGAGGCTCGAAGCGTCGGGACACGAGTTGAAGCCGCTCGACATCATGCTGATGAATACGCGCGCGGGTGCGGCGTACGGCAGCCCTTCCTATGTGGATTCGGGCTGCGGATTCGGGCGCGAGGCTACCCTTTGGCTGCTGGAACGCGGCGTGCGCGTGATGGGCACCGATGGCTGGAGCTGGGACGCGCCGTTTTCGTTCACGCGCCGAACGTTTCTGGAATCGCGCGATCCATCCATCATTTGGGAGGGCCACAAAGCCAGCTTGGATATTGGGTATTGCCATATCGAAAAGCTGGCGAATCTGGAACAACTGCCGGCGGCCGGTTTCCTGGTCTCGTGTTTTCCGTTCAAAATCAAAAGTGCGTCCGCCGGCTTTACGCGCGCTGTGGCAATCCTATAGCTATGTCCAACATCACTACTGAAAAAGCCGGCCACGTGTTCCTGATCGGTTTGAATCGCGTTTCCAAACGCAATGCGTTTGATCCGCCGATGTTTCACGACTTGGCGCGCGCTTACGGCGAGTACCAGGCGGACGACGGCCTTCGGTGCGCTGTGGTATTCGCTCACGGACCGCACTTCACCGGCGGCATTGACCTGGCGCAGTTCGCGACGCTGTTCGAACGGGACGATCCGTTTGCGCAGGAGCCTGGCCAGATTGATCCGTTCGGTATGCGCAGCCATCTGTCGAAGCCCCTGGTGATGGCGGTGCAGGGCATTACATTTACCATCGGCATTGAGATGCTGCTGGCCGCCGATATCCGCATCGCGGCGAATGACGTGCGATTCGCGCAACTGGAAATCGCTCGCGGGCTGTATCCGCTGGGCGGCGCAACGTTTAGATTAGTCCGGGAAGCGGGATGGGGAAATGCGATGCGCTACCTATTGACGGCCGACGAATTCGGCGCCGCCGAAGCGCTGCGCCTGGGGCTTATTCAAGATGTCACTGAACCAGGGAAGCAATTGGAGCGCGCTGTGGCCATCGCGGAACGGATCGCCGCGCAGGCGCCGCTGGGCGTGCGGGCAACGCTCCGTTCGGCGCGTGCGGGCATCCTGGATGGGGAGACGCAGGCAGCCGCGCGGGTTCGTGACGACATGCCCGCAATTCTCGCCAGCAGCGATTTTCGCGAAGGCGTGGCCAGCTTTCAAGAGCGCAGGCCGGCAAGCTTTCTCGGCAAGTGACCGCTTGCTTTACGCGCGCCGCTCAGAAGGAGTGTTGCCGAACCGCGACCGTGAGCGTGAGAAGCCGTGAAAAAATCGAGAAGCACGCGGGGTTGGCAGACGGAAGCGTCTGCCCCACGTTGAAGCACAAGGATTTACGATTAGGTGGCGCAGGCGCTTTCGCCTGCGAACCGATTTTTTCACAGCTTCTGAGACTGAGTCTGAGGTGAGGGAGGTGCTTTTTGTTCCAGCTATGCGGAAAAAGCCGGCCGACGAGGGCGTCGGCCGCGGTCCAGGGGGCCCCACAAAAGTCAGTATCAGGATGAAGTGGACTACTGGCGCGAAAGTTCTCACATTATCGCGCGGAATAATTACTGCTTTACCCTTCGCGCGTTAGCCTGTATGATTTACACATATTGTTCCGCAATGTTTTTATCGCGATTGTAGTTGCGTTCGCCCTCGTAGTGGCCGCTTTTCTCTTTAACCGCGCGCGGCCGAAAGCGGAAACCCAACAGGCCAACGCCACAGCCGTCCGCGCGTCCGGCAAATGCGCGGAGTGTCACTCCCGTCAGCAATATTCCATAGTTCATGAGTACGAGATGAGCGCGCACGCGGCGCAGCATATAACTTGTCTGGATTGTCATCAACCCGCGCCGAACCAGAAAGGCAACGAGCATCACGGTTTTGTGATCGTCGCAAAATTGACCGCCGGCAATTGCCGAAGCTGCCACGAATCGATATACCAGCAGTTTTTGCGGAGCCGTCACGCGGCGGTTTCTTGGGCCGCGGTCTACGGAGCAAAAAGCTTGAGCGCGGAGCAGGTCTCTTTTGCCGAGCAGTATCATCCCGGCTACGCCAATCGCCCGCCTCATCCCTTCACCACATTGGAAGGTTCGTCCGCCATGACCAGCGGCTGCGAGCAGTGCCATGCCGTGGGCCGGCCCAACGCCGATGGGACCATCGGATCCTGCACTTCGTGTCATACCCGCCATACCAGTTCCGTTTCGATTGCTCGCGAACCGCGGACCTGCGGCCAGTGCCACATGGGGCCGGATCATTCGCAGATTGAAATTTACGAAGAATCGAAGCATGGCGTTATGTTCAACGCGCAGCAGAGTCTCATGAATCTGGACATATCTCCGGCGAAGCTAACCACGCGGGACATGTGGGTGCCCACTTGCGCGACATGCCATATGAGCGGCATCAACGGCAATAAGGTCACTCACGATCCTTCGGAACGGCTGTCCTACTACCTGGCGGATCCCATCACCAAGCCTCGTCCCAACCATGTTTCGGCGGAAGCCAACATGAAGGAGATTTGCGTGCAGTGCCATACCAGGGGCGTGGTGGATCGCGTCTACGCGCAAGGTGCCCAGGTTGTTTCCGTTACCAATGACCGTGTCACCGCAGCCAAGGCAATCGTCGACGGACTTCGCAGCGACGGCGTCCTCAGCGGAAAGCCGTTCACCAACAGAATCGATTTTGTCTATTTCGATTTTTGGCACTATGACGGCCGGACCTCGAAACACGGGGCCTTCATGGGAGGCGCTGATTTCGTGCAGTGGCACGGCAACTATCCCATGCTGTCGAAAATGGTTGAATTGCAGGACCTCGCCGCACGGATGCGTAGGGAACATGGCCGCGGACACTGAGTGGCGAAGCGACCACGTTCTTTGGGTGGAACTGTTCGTCCTGCTTAACCTCGCGTTCCTCAGCCTAGACATTTTTCTCGCGCACTCGGAAAACAACTTTCGCGCCCGTGCGGAATGGATACCATTTTTCTTCTCCCTATCCGCGCCCCTGCTGCTTGGTGTCGGCTTGGCGTGCCGCGCGGCCTCAAAACGTCCATTCTGGTGGTCCGTTCTGGGTTACCTGGTTGGATCGCTGGCCATCGCGGTGGGACTTGCCGGCGTAATCTACCACTTGGATAGCAGTTTTTTTTATGAACGGACCGTCTTGAGCCTGACCTATGCCGCGCCCTTCGCGGCGCCGCTGGCTTACGCGGGGCTGGGGTTCTTGTTACTGCTCAATCGCATGGTGCCGGCGCAATCCGTGGAATGGGGACAATGGCTTTTGTTAATGACCCTAGGCGGCTTCTTCGGGAACCTCGTCCTCAGCGTAACCGACCACGCTGAAAATGGGTTTTTCCATTGGACCGAATGGATTCCAGTGGCCGCGAGCGCCGCGGCGGTGGCCTTTCTGGCGCTGCCATTTTTCCGCCGTGTCGACGGCTCTTATCTGGGCGTCTGCGCGTTCGTTCTGTTCCTTGAAATGTTCGTCGGATTGGCCGGATTCGCTTTCCATGTCCTGGCCGACATCCATGGTCCTTCGAAGAGCTTGTTTCAAAATGTGATTGACGGCGCTCCTCCCATGGCGCCGCTGCTGTTCCCGAATCTGGTTCTTCTCGGCTGGATCGCGCTGTGGGTTTACGGCCGCAGCTTGCGTGTCCCGCCAGGTTGAATCCGCCAGAACTACGGATGATTCCGCCTGCCGCGGGGTCACTTTCCAGTAACGCTCCAGAAGCCGCGCTTTCTGTTCCGGAGAGACCAGGTGGACCCCATGCTGCTCATTAAAAGCGGATCGCCCATGCTGCGTCAGCCCAGGTCCCGATCAATATCGGACCACGCGCCAGTGCCCGCCGATGCCTTTCTTCTGGCTGCCCGTGAGGATATAAGCATGCCGGATCAGCGTAGAACGCGCCGCCGTCATTCATTTCGGTGCGCAACTCATCTCTGGACATGTAAGGGTCGTGCCAGGAATCCGCCGGGATGAAACCTTGGTACGCACGCGCGCCACTGTTGATGATTGACCAGATCAGCGGATCATCGAGCGCGTCCGTAGTCATTCGTGGGATCGCGATAGATGGTGTGCACGTGATTGGCGGGCTCGTCGTGCTGCGGCGCATATTCAATCACCAGGTGTGGGCCCTGTATGCGATAGTACGCCGTGATATTGCTTCCCGCCTGGCCGGTGGTGGGTCCGCTCCAGGCGAACCAGGTCTCGTTCAGATCCGCCTTCATCTCGGCCATGCGGGCGGCGGCCGAACTCTCGTTCAGAATGCCGGCCCATTCGGCAATAATATCCAGCAGCATGGCCTGCTGTTGAGCGCTCAACGCCGAAGCCTTCAAACCCTCGGGAGCAATTGTTTTTCCGTCTTGCCCGGGACCCAGCACCAAGTCAGGCACAACGTAATTGAGAACCGCCTTCTGGCGTTGCTTCTCGTCCAGTGACTGTAGTAACGCGAGCGCTTTGTCGCTCTCCCTTCCAATAGGACGAATGGTCTTTCCATTCAATTGGCCATTCAGCTGGAATGAGGCGGGCTGGGCGCCGGTCAACGATGGCGTTAGAACGCCTTTGCTTCCCGCGAGGGTGATATTCAGCGCCAGATGATGGCCGCCGAACTGCAGCATCCACGGATCGGAAATGGAAGGCTTGCCGAGAAATGAGATGTAATAAAGATCGCTTCCGAACATGTCACCTCCCGGCGGCGGGCCGGGCGGACGGCCGCCAGGTCCTCCTCTTGGGCCGCCGCGCTTCGATCCATTGGTTTTGAAATCGTCATCGGCCTGCCGGATTTCGTTCACTTTCTCCAGCCCCATGGGGCTGAGAACTACAGCCAGCAGCTTCATCGCCGCGTCACGCTGCGGCGCGCTCATTTGCTTGAGACTGATTCCGCCGCGCGGCACGAAGCCCGTTGGAAAGTTTGACCACCGCGCTCGCTGCTCGTTGTCGTCGAAGGCGTAAAGAACCTGCTGGCGCTGATTGGCGTCGAGCGTGGCCAGAAAAGCATCGGCGGCGCTTACGATGCGTGCGGTTGCGCCGGCCGGCTGAGCCCGGGCCGGCCAGGGAACCAAGAAGAAAGTTGTTGCGATGACGAAGAGTGGTTTTCTCATAGGGCGCCGGTAACCATGTTGAGTAAGACGCGCGGATTGCCTTTGGGGATCTGTTAAGAATTGTTATGAGTTTGAATAGCTGAGATTTCCACAGGTGGACCTGCGCGTTCCATCCCAGCTATTATTGTCTACCCGGCCGATTTTGGAATCGCTTCCCCAACGTCCCTCAGATAGCCGGCCGCCCGTGGTGGTGGCCAGCGTTTTTCAAACTGGTCTCAACCTGATCCGGGATCTCAGCCGCCGCGGAGTCCGCGCATTCGGCGTCGATTGCATCGCCGCCCACGCCGGATTCCGGTCGCGGTACGGAAAATCGTTTCTCTGTCCTGACCCGGACCGGCAACCGGCCGAGTGGGTGGCATTCATGAAACAGTTGGCGCGCCAGATAGGCGGCAAACCTGTGATCATCCCCGCCGCGGACATCTTTGTGACGGCGCTCGCCCGGCACGCCGCCGAGCTCGCATCGGACTTCTGCTTCTCCGGCGAAGCGGTGATGCTCCAGGCGGCCTTCGCGGTCAAGGAGCAACAATACGCGCTGGCGGCGAAAGCGGGATTTCCATGTCCGCGCACCGAATATATTCGGAGCCGCGCGGACCTGGAAGCCTTCGCGCGAGATGCGCGATTCCCGTGCCTCATCAAGCCGCGAAGCCAGCGCGAGTGGGAATCCCTGCCCCAAGGCAATCCGTTGCGCGGAAAGAAAATCGCGGCGGCGGATACGGCCATTCAACTGCTTGAACGTTACCGCCATGCGGAGACCTATCAGCCGCATGCGGTGGCGCAGGAGATCGTCATCGGACCGGACGACGCGAAGTATTGTTACCTTTCCACTTACGGAAAGGACGGTGAGCGGTTGGGCTACCTGGTGGTCCGTCAGTTTCGCACGCACCCCTTGGGATTCGGATCGGCCAGCATGGTGCAGCCGGTAGTGGATGAGGAAATCGCGGCGATGTGCGACCGTTTTCTCGGGTCCATCGGGTACGTGGGTATCTGCGAAATCGAACTCAAACGCGATGCGCGCGACGGCCAGGTGCGCTTGATCGAGATCAATCCGCGGTGGAGTGGGACCGCGGATTGCGCCACTTATGCCGGCGTGCACTTGGGCTGGCTGCACTATCTGGATTTGATTGGGGAGCGCGTGCCCGCCAGCACCGCCACACGGTTCGATTTTCGCCATCTCGTGCTGTCCCGCGAAGCTCCGGGATTTGGACAATACCTGGATGCCGGTTTAACGACGTGGCGTAAGTGGTGGAGCGCCTACCTTCCGCCCGTGGAATTTTTTGACTTCGACTGGCGCGACTGGAAGGTCACCTCGCGCACGCTGTACCATGCGGCGCGAGCGCTCGCGGGCGGAATTCTCCGTCATTGGAAACTGCGGGCTTGAATCCGGCAGCGCGAATTTCAAAACCAAATGGCGCCGCCGTGCGAGCCGATAGCGGTCTGCAGGCGCAGCCGTTTGCGGGACTGCTGGTCCACTCCGCAGCGGCGGATATCGAACGGCGCCATCGATCCGGCGGCGTTGAACCCGGCGTAGAACGAGAACGCAGCGCGATATTTGGCCTGCCGCAGCGCCTCCATGGTTTCCAGGGAAAACGTGTCGCGCGCTCCCACCGGATAGGCCAAGGTGTCGATCTGGCCGCCCAGCTCTTTTTCCAGAATTTCACGCGACACCGTCAACTCTTCCAACTGAGTTTTTGCCGGCAGCCTGCTCAGGATCTCATGGCTGTGGGTGTGCGAGCCAAACGCCATCCCACCCCGCTGCATCTCGCGCGCCTCGTCCCAATCCAGAAAAAGGCGCTCGGCCGCGCTGCCCCGCCGCGAGGAATCGCACGCGTGCTCCAACTGTTCCAGAAACCGGGCGTGGTCGCGCATCGCCGGCTGGTTGTAGAGCCTCAAAACTTGCATGAGGCACTGTTCGGCTCCGTCATTCTCCAGGTCGAAATCCTGCGGGTGCGGATATTCCAGGCGGAAGCGCAGCCGGCGGCAGCGCTTGACCATGTAGGCGATTTCATCCCACCAGGGAAGGCGGCTCGAGCCCGCGAATCCAGTGGGCAGGAAGAATACGGCGCGAATGCCGTGACGCGCCAGCGCCGGATACGCAACCTGGTAATTGTCAATGTATCCGTCGTCGAAAGTGACGAGCACCTGCGCCTCGGTGAGGCGGCGTTGGCCCGACAGTAGTCCCATGACATCCTCAAGCGTGACGATGCGAAAACGGCGTTTCACGTAGACCATCTGCCATTCGAATTCGGCGGCGGTGCAGGAGAAAAGTCCCGGGGCGTAATCAGTTGTGTCTTTATCCCCGATTCGGTGATAGTTCAGGATCATCAGCACGGGCCGCGCCGGAACATGCTCCAGCAGCCAGGTAGCTCCCGCGGCCGCGCACAGATTGGAAAGCAGTTCCCGTTTGCCTTGCATGATTTTCAAATTTCCGCTGGCCCATTGGCGGGAAGTGGAGCGGAGTCCCATTCTACTATTCGCTAAGAGCGGAGCTACGGTGGTCGTTCAAAGAGACTGGGCTTTCCGTGCGCTCTCGGCACGCGCCAGGAACTCCGCCATGTTCTTGTCCTTGGCGGCGTGGTACGCCCATCCTTCCGCGGTCGCATTCCAGCGATAATCGCGAATCGTCATATCGATGCCCCGGTCAATCAGGAACTGCGCTGCTTCGTAGTTCGCATGGACGGCGCACTCGTGCAGGATGCTCGCCGGCTCGTGCGTGCTCCAGTCCGTATTGATGTTGGCTCCGTGCTTCAGAAGAAAGTCCGCAATCTCAAACTGCCGGTTCACACATGCCCATGCGAGAGCGACATCCACGATGTGTTGCACGTTCGGCGGCATCCAATGAAGATTCCGGAGCCAGGAAGGCTTGTTGATAGGGTGATGCTGGCTGATGCTTCCCAGCTTCGGATGGCCGGCGGCATCAAACCAACCCCTGACTCGCGCAGAGTCTCCAACACCGGCCGCGTGAGCGAGATCGTCGGGCAGTGGCCAAATCTGAATCAATCGAGGGATGAGATGCGCGTTCCCATACTCCAGCGCGAACTCCAGCGCGGACGACGGCGGACGCTTCACCGTCAGTGCGGGATTGAACTCCAGCAATGGAGCGATGAAAGGTCCCCGATCGGTGTACGCCGCCATCTCAATTAACCCCACGACGTCGGATTCGCTGAGCAGCCCGGGTTCCCGCTGCAGCCACCGGCTGAACTCCTCCAGATTATTTGCACGCATGGCCGCTTCCAGTTCGTCCATAACCACCGTCTGCCAGGGACTTCCGTGCACCGCTTGATGTTCGGACAAGTAGTCGATGAAGCCGCTTCGCCCACGCCATTTCTCCACTCGCTCGCCGAGCGCGGGGTCGAACTCGAGGCAACGGTTGAGAAGCAGAGCGGCGGCGGGCTTATGCTGAAAACGGCAGGCCGTGAGGAACGCATGTGTGACGGCCGCGGCGTTACTTTCGGCAAGACATTCCCGTAATCCATTTTCGTCACCCAAAGCCGCCAGCACATCCAGCGTGCGCGGCAGAACACCCTTGCGCAAAAGCAGCTGCAGCAATCCCTTGGCGCGGGTTCTCATGGCGCCTTCCCATATCGGCGGCTCTACGGTAGCGCCCGCATCCAGGAGAAACTCGGCGCACTCGATCCGTGTGAACATCTTTTCCCGGAAAGGATCGCCGCTGTCACCGAACGAGCCGGTGGCAAACCCAAGTAACGATTCTCCGGAATCATCGCGCCAAGATAGAAGCGCGGGATACACCCGAACCAGCTCCCTTAATCGGTCGACCGTGTTGTCATGGATGGCGCGCTCCGCCTCCGCGGCGGCCCACTCCAGACCCTTGCCTTCAAGGCGGAGGGTGGCGGCGCGAAGGTCCCGCCAGCCTCCGAACCCATATTCGCGGGCGACCACAAGCTGGGCGTCTCGCAGCGAGAGAGGAAGTGTCGGAGCGATCAGTTGGGTGTGGACACGGGCCAGAGCATCGGGGTCTCCGGCGCCGGTTTGACGCACCAGTTTCTTTGCCTGCTTCCGGATGGATTCAAAGGATGGGTGAGAGGGTAAAAACTTGGATGGGGTCACCAGACCTCCTTTCATGTTTGCTGGTTTCCCGCTGATACCAGGCTGAAAGAAGGTAACTGCTCACTAAAAACGAAAACAGGTGGGATGCTTCCCTTGCCGCGGGTTGGAGACGCCCTGTTAGCGCACTCCCTCAACTGTATCCGGCCCCATCGGGCTTGTCAATCAATTCCGCGCAACTCCGCGCAATTCCACGGGGTTCCCCTCTCGAGCGACATCCTTGTGAAGCGCATGGTCCACGAAAGTGTGGGGAAGGCAAGGCGCCGGCGGAATGCTCGTCTGCTGCAACACTCGCCGCAAAAAAACTACCGGTGAGCCGCGCTCAGTACGGCGGCGCCTCAAGACGCAGGCCTTCGATCATCGCAAAATGCTTTCTGTTCCTGCTGACGAGCGCGCAATCCTCCGCGATCGCAGGAGCGGCGATCAGCGAGTCGAACGTGCGCAGCCCATCTGGCCTCGCATACAGATCATCTCGCTTGTCCGGTGCCCCAACGATCACTTCCTGGGCAGCGACGATCGAGATAGCCGGGTCGCTGAGAGAGTCAACGTGATTCGCGGCATCGGAATTTCCGCCTGATAGATCGATCATTCACTGGGCAGGCCCGGGTCTACTGCGCGTTGGGGCGCGCGGTAAATCGTGGTCCGTAAACTTTTGAGCGATCGCAGCGTCGGAAGCGCTAACGGGAATCGAAAAAGTTAAGCCCCATTTCAAGGGGGTCCAGCACGTTCTAAGTTATTCATTCTACGTTCAGACGAGTTCGTGGTTTTGCCTTTTGTGCGCCCACGAATTGCTGAGGTGTGACCCTGGTGTGACCCGCAAGGTCGTTCGAGGAGCAGTTCGAAGCAGCGAGGTTCGGCTTCTGCCTGGCGAGCTGCTACGGGTGCAGAGTTGCGCGGATCATATCTAGTGGAAGTACGAGCTTCAACGGATCATCGAGGAGCCGGAGCGCACCGAAACTCTCATACCACGCGGCAGCTCTTTCGTCCTTTGCATCGATAGCGAGGGCGACGCCACCCACTTCTTGAGCCACCGCAATCGCACGTTCGCCAGCGGCGAATAAAAGATCGCGGCCGAGACCTCTTCCTTGAACGGAAAGTGAAACGGCGAGACGTCCCAGACGAAACACCAGGACTTCATAGCGTCCTAACTTCTTCGTGATCAGCGGAGGCGTTTTTCGAAAAGCAATCGCACCGGGGCTGATCGTGTAGTACCCAAGAACCAATGTGGTTGCTTCTGGCGCCACTGCTACGAAAGTTTTGGCTCCGCCACTTTCGTGGTTCTGCCGCGCGTAGCGCCTAAGATACTCGTTCAACGGTGGAACACCACAGTCGAAACTGCTTCGTTCATGATGGCGCGTCAGAGCCTCTTCGCGCCACGCCAGCGCACTCTTCACACGCGTTGCTTCCGTCTTTTTGCGGCGGCCCGCAAGGCGGGTGTTGGTCGGGGCGGGTGTTCCAATAGATCAAGAACTCTGACGGTATCACGAGGCGAGAGAACGATGCGTTCGTGTCGCGCCACGATCTCCTCGGCGATCGGTAAGGCCGTGCGCATGACAAAACTCGTCAGATCCAGGCGCTCATACCGAGCAGCGGCAGCGAGAAGGCGTTTCTGCTCGCGCGAGGCGCGCAATTCGATACGGTCATCGCGAGTTGTGGAAGGCGTAGGCATGCGAGATCTCCCCCCACTATGATAGCGTACGTACATTGTACGGGTGCTATAGTCGCGGGTCCACGGGCTCGCTTTCCAGCGCCAATACCCCGAATACGCATTCATGGACGCGACGGAGAGGCTCGCGAGCGACGAATCGTTCCAGGGCCTCAATACCTAGCGCGAACTCGCGAGCGGCTAGCGATCGTTTTCCTGAGAGTCCTCGCGAACGGAGTTTTGGCAGCTGATCGTCGGCCGTGTACTCCGGACCATAAATAATGCGAAGGTACTCGCGGCCACGGCACTTGAGAGCAGGCTGAACGAGTCCCTTGGGACCGCGCACAACGAAGTCGAGCGGCTTCACGACCATTCCCTCGCCACCTTTGCCCGTGAGTGCCTCCCACCATTGAGATGCCCGCTCGACGGCGGAGTCGTCGGTCACATCCACCTCAACGAATGGCGTAGCGACGATGAACGTGGGATCGGCTGCTGCGAGCTTGTGAAGGGTCTCCATGTGCCACCGATTGGTCTTGTCCCCATGGACTGCCCCTTCGGATGCGAGCAGATGAAACGGCGCCCCAAACCGGTATATTGTCGATGATCTGCACAAAGCCCGCTATTTTCTCCGTTCCAACTCAGGAGCCGGTCACGCCACTGGAATCTTGACGGGGTGCGCAACCGGCTCTCCTCTACTACATCACTCCGCACGGAGCGTAACCGTGCGCTCGAGCAGCGCGTTCAAACCGCCGACTACAGTGATCTTCTCCACCTTGTCGGCGATCTTCTCCAGCGTCTCGAGTTCCTTGAGCCGCACCAACAGAGGATTACCTTCCATCAGTTTGGCCGTGTTGAGCAGCGACCGCGTTGCGGCCGTCGCTTCACGGCGGCGAATCAGGTTGGCCTGCGCCTGCTTTTCGGCCGTGACCACCTGGTTGAGGATGTCGCGAATGTCTCCGGGCAGGATGATGTCCTTGAGAGCAATCACGCTCACGCGAACGCCATACGCTTCCATCTCCCGGCGTACATCGGCCGATACTGCTTCGTCGATGTCCGTCTTCTCCGCGAGCACCTGTTCCAACGTGCGCTTACCGAGCGACTGACGCACGGCGATCTGCAGCGCGCGATACAAGTATTCGCCAACGTCCTTCACGCCCGCCCGGGCGTTCGTTACGTTAACGATCTCGTACACGGCCGAGATGTTCACACGCAGAGTGACCTTGTCGCTGGTCAGGATTTCCTGTCCGGTCACCTCCGCCGTCTGACGGCGCATTTCGAGCACCTCGATGCGAGGCGATACCACCGCGTTCCAGAACCCGTAATTGCCAGGTCCCAACTCGCGAATCAACCGCCCATCGAGATACAAGAGACCCCGCTTGCCTTCCTCCACCGAAGCGAAGGTCACGGCCGACTCGCGCCCCAGGCGAGCGAGCGAAGGCAGCAGCAGCACCGGAACCTCGGGGTTCTCGCGCACGTCGATCGTGAGTTTTCGGTAAGCCTGCGCGAGGCTTTTTTCGGAAACAGGTGGCCTGGATTCGATGAAGCCGGTCGGGTGGCCAGTCGGCGCCGGCAACGCGACCGTCGCATCATGGACGACTAACCCTAATCGCGTCGAGCGCCAGGAGGAAACGAGTAGTCCAATCCAGAAGCGGGTGGAGATAGCCAAGGCGAACGTCGTGGAGATCCGGAATAGGTAACCGGCCGCGTAGGAATACCTGCCGCCGCGTCGGGTCGTCGCATTATGCGCCCAGATGCTTGGGGCGAATCGGCCCTATTCCAGCCGTAGGGCATCCGTGGGGCTCACGTTCGAGGCTCGCCATGCGGGGATGAATGCTGCCGTGAGCGCGCCGGCGGCGAGGACCAGGGCGGCGGCGGCAATGGTCGCGGGATCGGTAGCAGTGACGCCGAATAACTGGGATTGGACGAGCTTGCCGAGGGCGCCGACACACGGGAGCGCAATGGCAATGCCGAGGGCGATCATGACGACCGCATCGCGCAGGATGAGGCGGATGGCGGAAGCTCCCGTTGCACCAAGCGCCAGGCGGATTCCGATTTCGCGGGTGCGGCGGGTGACGACGAAGGACATGACGCCATAGAGGCCGATCAACGAAAGAACGAGCGCGAGGGCGCCAAACGCTCCCGACAGCGCGGCGAGCATACGCTCGGTGTTGAGGGAGCGGTTGACCTGATCGTCAAGCGTGCGGAACCACAGGATCGGCAATCGCGGGTCGTCCTGTTGGACTAGGCGGCGGATGGATGGAATCGCCTGCTCGGGAGCGCCGCGAACCTTGATATAGAAAGTCGCGCCGGTGTCGTCGTGTTCGAACAGCGGAAAGAAGACCTGCTCGTAGTGATCACGGAGACCGTGATAGCTCATGTCGGCGACGACGCCGACGATGACGCTATCGGGCTTGACGTTTGAGGCGCCGCCCCGGGCGATGAGGACGCCGAGGGGATCGGCGCCGGCCAGATAGCGCTTGACGAAGGCCTGGTTGACGATGGCGACGCGGGGGCCGATCTCGCCGGGGGGACGGATGTCGCTCTGGTTGAAATCGCGGCCGGCGAGCATGCGAATGCCGAGGGTCGAGAAGAAACCGGGGCTGACGGCGTTGAAGTAAATTATGCCATCGGTGACGGTGCGGCGATCGGTTTGCATGGTGACGCTATTGCGCCAGTCGTAGCCGTTGAGGAAGGCGTATCGGGCAGCGGCGGAGGAACTTGCCACGGGCAGGGTGCGGATCTGTTCATCGAGGCGGCGGACCAGGCGCGAGGCGTCGGCCTCGGAATAGCCATTCTGGGTCGGAGCGATGGCGAAGGAGAGCAGGCTGGAGGTGTTGAAGCCCGGCCCTTTGGCCAACAGGCCGGTGAACGTGTGCAGGAACAGGGCGGCGCCGATGATCAGGATGAGGGAGAAGGCCACCTGTAGAGTGACGATGCATTTGCGCAGGCGGACGCCGCCGAAGCCGGTTCCGCCGCGCTCGCGGAGTGAGCCGACCACACTATCGCCTCCGGCGTGGATGGCGGGAGCAAGGCCACTCAAGAGACCGGCAGTTACGCTGGCGAAGAACGCGAAGGCGAGGAGGCGCAAGCTGAGGGCCCCGCTCAGGGCATTTGAGCCGAGGTCGCGCGGCAGGAACGTGATGAGTCCGCGGATCGCAAGCGGAGCCACAACCACACCAAGGACACCGCCTGCCACCGCAAGCAGCAGGCTATCGGCAAGGAGTTGGCGGCCGATACGGCCTCGCGAAGCGCCGAGAGCGAGGCGAGTGCCAATCTCGCGGCCGCGTGCAGAGCCACGAGCTAAGAAGAGTCCGGCGACATTCAGGCAGGCAAGAGCGAGCAAGACGCCCGTGGCCGCGAACAGGAGCCATAGCGGCTGGGCGAGCTGGTAGCGCAGCACCGAATGGCCCTGGGGCGCGGAGGTGAGTTCGAGAGTGGTTGCCAGATATTCGCGGCGGTGGTCGGCCGAAATCCTCGGGAAGTGGTGAAGCGTGCTGTCCTGAAGCCATGCCTTGAACCACGGCTGCAAACCGGTCTGCGCCTGCGCGACCGAGATACCGGGGCGCAGGCGGGCGAGGATCTGAACCCAGCGGACGGGGGTGTTGAGGAGATCGTCTTCGTCGACGTTCGCATAAGCGGCCATGGACGTGGGCATCCAGAAAGCCGGCACAGCGCCGACGTCGACGCCGCGGAAGCCGGCAGCGGCCACGCCGACCACCGTCATGGGGTGATTGCCAATCAGCACCTTACGGCCGACGATATCGGCAGCGCCGCCGAACTGCGCCTGCCAAAAATCATACGAAAGGACGACAACGGGTCCGGTGCCGTACCCGGCATCGTCCGCGGGTTCGATGACGCGGCCGAGCGCGGGGCCGACGCCGAGCACGGAAAAGTAGCTGCCGGAGACGATCTCGGCGGCAACAGGCTTGGGATCGCCTCCGGCTGTTAGGTTGACTTGGATTTCGGCGCGGCACAGGGCGCCGTCGAGAAAGCGGGTCTGCTGCTGGAGGTCGCGGCAGATGGTGTAAGGCATCAGGTTCATGGAGCCGGTCGCGTAGGTGACGAAGTCGGAGCCGCTCCAATCCATGAGAACCAAGCGCCCGGGCTCGCGGACGGGGAGTGCGTGCAGGATTACCTGATCGACTAACGAATAGATCGCGGTGGTAGCGCCGATCCCGAGGGCCAGGGAGAGCAGCGTCGCCGCGGTGAAGCCGGGGCTCCGCAGGAATGACCGGGCGGAGAACCGGAGATCATACAGGAAGTCGCGTAGCCAGCGAGTAAGCCAGACGTCCCGGACTTCCTCGCAGATTTGAGCGAGGCCGAGCTCGACGGTCACGCGGCGGCGAGCCTCATGCTCGGGGATGCCGACGGAAGTGAGATCAGCGACACGGCGATCGAAGTGATAATGCAGCTCGCGATCGAGACCGCGTTCCAGGGACCCGCGGCGAAACCAGTTGAAGAGCCGCATTATCGATTGCCCTCCTCGAAGATCAGGTTGACGGCGCGAGAGAGTCGCGCCCAGCTATCCTTCTCGACAGCAAGCTGACGGCGACCGGCGGTCGTAAGGGAGTAGAACTTGGCTTCCCGGCCGGTCTCCGACTGTTTCCACTCGGCGCGCAGCCAGCCTTTCTGCTCCAGCCGGTGAAGGGCCGGATAAAGCGAGCCCTCGTTGACGTGGACCACCGAGCGCGAGATCTGCTCCAGTCGCTGCGCGAGTCCGTACCCGTGGGCGGGTTCGAGCGATAGGATTTGGAGAATCAGCATGTCAAGCGTGCCTTGTGGGATGGGAAAACGCGGAGAGGGCATCGATACCTCAAGCTTCTAGGGTTGAGTATACATTAGGGACACATCGAAGGTCAAGGTATCGGGGCCAAAGCAGCCGTCGGTGTATCGCGTCGGCGGCCGACAGCCGCGCCGGGCGGCATGCCTCCGCATGGCGTGGCTCTGCATCGAAAGTGTCTGCTGGTCATTCGTCGAAACGCGCGTATACAGCCCCGCACGAAACATTTTTGCCGACTTCCGTGCGTGGCCAAAAACGTCGTCAGATTGGGCTTTCGGAGAGGCCCGTTTTAGGGGCATTTCATAATGTCACCCAACCACGGCCGCAGTCGATCCTTTCCGGCCATCCGAATTATCGTACTCCAATGCGCGCCGGTGTCTCAGCGTAATTCCACGGCATCCATGCCGCTGGGTTGGATGCCAGCTCGCTGGGATGCTTCTGCAGCTCACTGAGGTAGTCGAACGGATTGGCGCCGGCGAGCTCACAAGTGTGGATCAGACTCATGAACAGATCGCCGGCTTCGGCGCCGTGCAGGGTGCGATAAAACAACGCGTTCTTGCGATGCAGCACCGCACGTTTTAGCGCACGTTCGCAAACATAATGCCGACTGCCGGATTATGCCGCGTCGGCGGATCCCCGAATCTTCCTGCCTGCTTTCTGATACCTGCTGACGCGGCATAATCATAACACCTCTCCCGACTGGCAAGCATGCCAGACAAGGAGAGACTACTTGACAACATCCACGTTGGAAGAGGGGATACCCGACCACGGGCTTGACAAGCAAATCGAGCCATTCCTAAAACATCTTTGCGCTGCCGGTTACGCCGAACGCACACTACGCAAGAAACGAACTGTTGTGAGAGCCTTTGCCCGATGGACAAGTCGGAAGCAGATCGTGCTAAATGACCTCAACGACGGGCATATCGCCGCGTTCGTGGCTCGCTCGCCTCGAAGGCGGAAGGCTCACGTGAAGTTTGAACTGGCGGCGATGCGGCTTTTCTTTGGTTACCTCCGCGGCCGTGTCGGCCTGCAATGGCCCTCACGAGCTGACGTTTCTGCTGCGGACACCTTTCTTCAGAACTACAAGGATTATCTGCGCAAGGACCGTGGACTCACCGAAAACTCGGTGCTTGTTTACGTGCCGTTCGTCCGTGATTTCCTCGCCACCGAGACCACACAAGCGGGCTGCGTATCCCCGGAGTCGTTCGACGCATTAATCATTCAAAGCTTCATCCTCGAGCACACGCTCGGCCGGTCCAGCGAGTATACCCGGCTGCTATGCACGGCGCTCCGCTCGTTTTTTCGTTTTCTCGTTCTCTGTGGCCAGACCTTGCGGGACCAACCGAACAAATCGAGCTTTTGACTCAGGATCTCGAACGTCAGACGCTGGGCTTCGTTCTCGCGCGCCAGGAAGCTCATCACGGTCACGCCCCGACGCTGGCCGTAGCGATGGATGCGGCCGATCCGCTGCTCGATGCGCTGCGGATTCCAGGGCAAGTCGTAATTGATGAGTGTGTCGCAAAACTGAAGGTTCAGTCCCTTCGCGCCTGCCTCAGTGGCAATCAAAACCTTGGAGCGCTCGCGGAATTCGTGAACCAGCGCAAGCCGTAGGGCCACTTCGCGGCTCGGCCGGTTCCCCGGAGGTAACGACGGAGCGACCTCTTTTTCCCAAACTTCGAGCGCTGCCTGCGCTTCGGGCGTCTCGTTGTCGCCGCGAAACAGGGTGATATCCGCCGGGCCATACCCGTTATCGAGCAACAGATTCCGAAGATAGCCCTGAGTCGTCAGCGACTCGGTAAAGACGATGGCACGCCCGGTACCCTGACCTCGGGCGCCACGCTCACTCACCACGCGTAAGGAATCTAGGAGACACCGCGCCTTACTGTCGTGCGGCAGATCGGCGCTCCGCTTGGCGAACTGCCGGAGCTGTTCTAGTTCTGCACGGACCCGCTCGATATCCGGGGAAGATTCCGCCGGCGGTTCGGGCAAGGCTTCCGTCGGAGTGACTGCGGAGTCGTCAAGCTCCTCCGCATCCTCTTCGAAGTCCTGGAAGAAATCCTCGACGATCAAACGCTCAAACGATTCGGAGCGCTGTACTCTGGTCAGTTGCGCGTCCAGCCTGAGGGCCACCTTTTCCAGACTCGCGGCTAGCGCCGCCAGGGAAGACGCCATACGGCGGTGGAAGCCGATGAGTAAGAGCCGTTGGCTGCCTCGGAACGCACAAAGATCCGGCTTCATCAGCCAACTGGTGAAGTCGTTATATAACGACTTCTCCTCCGGGCTCATCGAATACTCGATCAGGCGGGTCTGCCGCTCGACAAACGGAACCTCCAGAAATTCCTGAGCCTGGCGGCGCAGCGTTCGTTGCATTACGACCGTCAGGCGTCTTCGGAGTTCCTGAACCTGTTCGGGCTGTACGGTGCGATCGGATCCATCGCAAAACAACTCGCGAAACGTCGGCAGCTTTCCCAGAAGCGTGCCGGTCGGCTCAACGTACTGAACCAGCCCCCACAATTCGGCTAAAGAATTCTGAATCGGAGTGGCCGTCAAAAGCAGCACCGGCGTGCCTCCCCGCTGGACCAGTTCCCGGACTCGGCCCGCGGTTACCGCCTCGCGGGAATCGTCGTTGTATGTGCCCTGCTTGTCGAAGCGCTTGTAGACCCCAGCAAAGATTTCGTGGGCCTCGTCGACCACAATCAGTTCGAAGGGATCGACGGTCTTGAGAATGGAAGCTCCTTTTGAGCCGCCGGCGAGTTCGCGGTGAACCAGGAAAACTCCTGAGCCTTCGAAGGAGTCCGGGTCGGGTTGTCCTTCGCGGGCCTCGATCCCAAAAAGAGTGTAGAGTTCCGTTTGCCATTGCCCCAGGAGAGACTTGGGCACAATCAGCAGGACTCGCCGAGTGCCTTCCGCGAGGAGTTGAGCAATGACCAGCCCCGCCTCGATCGTTTTCCCGAGCCCCACCTCATCTGCCAGGATGCAGCCGCCCTCCGGAATACGGCGAAGTGCGAACACGACCGCGTCGATCTGGTGCGGGTTTGGGTCAATACGTCCGCGACGCTGAGCGGCTGCGTAGCGGCGGTGCTCATCGGACCGGCGTAGACGGGTAAGGTCCTCGGCCAGCAGGCGACGATGAATAGGATGATTGCCGTTCACGTTGGCTTGTGTTTTGAGCTAATTATCTATCGGTGGTGGACTCGGAGATTGTCAGGACCCCGTTCACATCCGGACTCATATTTTACAGTGTTTTGCGAATATGCTGATTCTGTTTGCGTTCAGAACCAGATTTATGTCTGGGCAAATCTTCCTCTTAATGCTTAGCAGTAGGAATGTGGATTGGATCGTCGCCGACTCGGAGTTCCGCTCGAATCCCCTGTACCGTGCTAATACGTCACTTGACGGAAAACGACGGATGCTCTCTCGTGGAACGAGGCATTCTCAATCCGCGCAATGACGACAAACCAGCCAAGTGAACATAGTCGGATTAACGGAAGCTGGGCTGTATACTTTATCTCATGCGGGCAACGCCTGTTCTGTTGTTTCTTGCACCCTGCGCGATCGCTGCAAATCAGCCGACGTTTACCTACGCTGTCCCTGCCAACACCACAGTCGCGGCCATGGCGGTGGACGCGGCGGGAAACACATACCTCACCGGCTCGACAACCTCTTCAAGCTTTCCTGCGACCGCGGGCGCGCTTCAAACCCAGTTCAGCGGCGGTACTTGCGAGGTTCTCGCGGGCTTCCAGGGAGGCCAGTTGATGATTCCGTGCACGGATGCGTTCGTGATCAAGCTGGACCCGGCGGGGAACGTCTTATTCGCGACCTACTTCGGCGGCAACGGAAGCCAGACAGTCGCGAGCGCGATTTGCGTGGACGCGAGCGGGAATGTCTACCTGGGCGGCACCACGGGTCCGAATACTGTCAGTCAGCCGGATACGTTTCCGGTTACAGCCGGCGCGGCGTTCACCAACGTGGCGGATGGCGCGGGTTCGTCGCTAAACTCAACTCATCGGGAACTGCGCTTGTCTATTCGACCCTTCTTCCGGTGAATCCGCCGCGCTAGCCATACAGCAGCGGGCCGTGGCTATGGCGATCGACCCTGCGGGCGAGGTCTACATCGCCACCACAACCGCGGGGGCCTTGCCATTTCCAACGACGCCCGGCGCGTTTCAGTCCAGCGCCGCCCGAAATCCGAATGGTTCGGGTGTGGTCGCCAAGCTGAATGCGTCCGGGTCGGCGCTGCTCTACGCAACGTACCTGTCCGGCAATGGACTGAGTATTCCGCAAGGGATCGCCATCGACGCGGCGGGCGATGCGTTCGTCGCCGGGTTCACCCAGGCGGCCGATTTTCCGGTCACGCCGGGAGCATTTCAAACCGGCTACTTTCCGAGCGCGGAGTACATGGAGTTCGTGACCAAGCTGAATCCGCAGGGAACGGGCTTGGTTTATTCCACATTTCTCGGCGCCACGCTGAATGGGGCCTCGGAAATAAAAGTGGATGCGCAAGGCGGCGCATATGTGGTGGCGCAGGGCGGGGCGGAGCTGACTTCCGGAGGCTATCTTTCGCACCTAAGCGCTGACGGATCGGCCCTCGTCTACTCGACATATATCCCCACCGCGACGCGGATTGGGTTTAGATTTGGATTCGGCGGGCAGCGCCTTCGTTGCCGGCGCGTCGGGGACTGCGGTTCTCGCGGCATCTCCGGGAGCGTTTCAATCGGGATTAGTAGGAAACACCGGCAACGTGATCGCGGCGAAATTCACCTCCAATGGACAGTTTGCCGGCGCTACGTACGCGAACGTATCGCCGACTGGCGGCGATGGGCCATTTATCGCGGTGGCTCCCAACGGCGCGATCATGCTGGCAGAGGCTGGCGAGACGGTCATCAGCATCTTCCCGTGGCTGACGGTGCAGAACGCGGCGAGCGGCGAGGCGGGCACCGTCGCGCCAGGAGAGATCGTCACACTCCAAGGTTACGGGATTGGTCCCGCGACGGCCGCGGTGGCATCGAGTCAGGCGCCGGTGGACCAGTTGGGAGGCACTCAGGTCACATTCGGCGGAGTTGCCGCTCCCGTGTTTTCCGCGCAGTCACAACAGGTCACCGTGCAGGTGCCGTGGGAGATCGCCGGCCAAACGTCCACTGAAGTCGTCGTCACTTACAACGGTGGTCCGCCGGCCGGGGCGTCTGCATCGGTACCGGTGGTTGTCTCGACGGCAGCGCCGGGGATTTTCGCCGTCGCGAATTCCGACGGGACGCTGAATTCTCCCTCGAATCCGGCAAAGGTGGGCGGTTTCATAACGATCTACGGAACCGGCGGCGGCGTGACGAATCCCCTCGGAATAACGGGGGGATTATGGCCGATCACTGCATCGCTTCCGACTCTGACTCTGCCGGTCTCAGTTACGATCGGGGGAACGAATGCCATGGTTCTCTACGCCGGATCGGCTCCCACGCTCGAATCCGGATACTTCCAAATTAACGTAGCTCTGCCTTCGGGTCTTCAGGCTTCGTCGGCGGTGAATCTTGTGGTAACGGTCGGAGGCTCGTCGAGCGTAGCTGTTCCGATTTCCATTCAGTAGCCGGACACTGATTAAGCACGAGCGCGTTCTAGAAGCCAAGAAAACGGCCTCTTTTATTAGACGATAAATGTTATCGTCTACCAGCCCACAGAAGACCGGCACTTGGCCGAGAAACGCCCTATACTCTGCGGTGCCGACCAGGCTGATCTCAATTGGTGGGCTTGGGATATAGCTACGACTGTATGTAAGATTTGAATTTCAGAAAACAGCATGCTCATCAGGGGCTTGTTGTGAATGGGCCCAGTTCACCACCCGGAATTCCGTATGGACGCTTCTCGGCGCGCCTTCGGAACCAAAAGGCTCGATGCCGCGCTCAGCAAGCGCGTGCAGAAGCTCCGCGATCACTTCCTCGCGGCGGCGGATGAACACTGACGCGAAGCATCTCCAGAAAACCCAGCCTGCCCGTTCGAGAACGCGTTGCCGTTGCATGTCGTCCTCCCATTTATCCGGCCCGTGATATTTATCGCCGTCGCACTCGACGGCCATTCGCGCGTCGTTCGCTCCTTCCACGACCATGTCGATACGGTACTGACCTACCTTTACCTGGGGCGTGACACAATAGCCGCGTTGCGTGAGTTCATCATAAACCTCTCGTTCAAACGGCGATTCGCACAGGCTCCGCATCTGCTCTACGCGCACCTCATCCTTGGCGAGGGGCAGGGCGAAATGGGCGATCAGGCTCCGCCTGAGACGGTCCGCGTTGCTCAAGTTCTCTGGTGTGACCGAACGAACAAGATACATTCTGTCCCTGGCGCGGGAAGCCGCCACGTTGAAGCGCTGCTCGAATGTGTCCCGCGAAAGCGGCACGCCGACATTGTTCGGGGCGGACACCATCGATAGGAACATGATGTTCCTCTCCTTGCCCTGGAACGTCCGCGCGTCGCCGCATGTGATCTGGTGACGTCGGATCGCTTCCGGCCCCAAAGCCTCCGCGAGGCGCTCCCAGACTTCGAACGCCTGCTTGTCGCCTAGTAAGGAGACGACGCCGATTGAAAGCCGCGCCATGAGTGGGTCTTCAACGATGGCCTTGATCTCATTGACAATGAACTGAGCTTCCGGGAGATTGATGTCGCCCTTGCGGTATCCGTCCTCGATCAGCACATCTATTAGCGGCGGATCGAGGCGCTCGGAAGACTTCGGAAGCCGCAAAGGGTGAAGTTCATGGTTATAGAACTCGCGTTTGGAGTATTCAATGATCGGTCCGACACAGCGGAAATGTTCTTTTAGCATCACCGCGCTCTTTGCGAAGACGACCTTGAATAGATCGTAGATCGACCGCTCTGGAGACATCTGCGGGCGGAAGGTCTCAACCTGGTCTGCCAGGAAACGATTCATCAGGTTTCGGATCTTCTCCTCCTCCATACCAACGCCTTCGGGAGACACCTGCTTGTCATCCCCCACCATCAGCACTTTTTTCGCGCGGAGAAGGGAAGGCAGGGCGGTCAGATCGGATTGGGAAGCCTCGTCGATAATCACAAGATCAAAGCACCCCAGCTCTGCCGGGAGCGACTCGGAAACTCGATAATGCGGCATAATCCAGCACGGCACAGCGGGATTGGCCCGACCTGCCGCCGCGCGCGCGTCCTGCCGGTATCGCGTCGCGCGCTTGCCCGTCCCTTTGCCGATTTTCTGAATCGCGCTGAGATATGCCTGCAATGCGGCGCGAATGCTCGGCGAGGCGTTCTCCGCGAGTTTGAGCCATGTTCTGCTGACGACTATGTCCTGATATGACCGCGCGAGGTCGCATTCAAGCGTCCGGCGGTCGTCCGCCAGTTTCTTCAGCTCCTGTCTCGGATCGATAGTCTCAAGATGTGCTGCCAGGCGCCTTAGCCGCCGAGTCACGCGCCAGTTGTTCGGCAGAAGCCGATCAATGGTGCCTTCAACCGGGCAGCGCAGCGCTGCGGCATATCTCGGCGCACCGGACGCCTCCATCCGACTGCACACCTCATCGATGACATTCAGATGCATGCGCAGTGCCGATACGCGGGAAAGCTCAGTCATCAAACGCGACCATTCTGCCCGCATCGCGGCGTCCTCGATATCGATATTACCGAGCGTCTCGTTGAAGAAGCGACGGATGTCATTCACGATTCGTCCGGACCGGCCGTCGAGCCCCTTCTGCAACTGCTCCTTCGTGATCCAGATATTGGCGAGACGGCTCTTTATCACGTGATGATTGAGCGCCCTCTCGAATTCGCTGAATACGGACTCATCGAAGGAGGTGTGGAACTGCCAGCCTGGGAAGATCGAACTGATCATCTGGCAGATGCGGTGTTCTAGGTTCGCCAACTGCTTGACCTTGCGATACAGCGCGTAGGATTCGCCGGCCGCGACACCGCCGGACGGGTCAGTTTCTTCCACGCTGTCCAGATGAAGCTCTGACGCGACGGCGTTCCACCGGACCGCAAGCTGGCGCAAACACTTTGATAGGGCGAGATGCTCCGCGACGTGTTTCCACGCTTCGGCATTTGATGGCGGTTGACCAAGGACGCGAATGCAGTCGAGCTGCTTCTTCTGCGCCGACTTTCCAAGGAGGCCCATGAAGCCAAATGCGCTTCTGGCATCGGCCAAATTGGTGACGGCGCCGACGAGCTCCGAGTCGAGTTCGATTCCCGGCGGTGTGACGACTGGTCTTTCGAGAAAGGCCCTCCGTCGATCGGAAGCGCTTTCTATTTCCGTGCCAAGATCCTCTAAGATTTGTACGACGTGACCGTTCTCGCTACCGCGAAGCCAGATACGAAGCGGCGCCGTCCAACTCCTGTTTGTAGCGACGACCTCTTCGCGCAGCTGACGGTAGAAGGCCAGTTGTGCCAATGCCTCATTAACCTTGGTAAGAGCCCCCTCGTTTGAATCCGTGAGTTCGGGCACTTCCTTGCGGTCCACGACTTGCTTCAACTTCTCAAACACGGCGAGGTCGCGGTGAACAGAGAGGAGCGCCTTCGAGTCCGGGAAATCGGCGAGCGCTGGAAGCGATGCCCCAAGATAGTCGATGTCTTTGCCCAGCAGGCGCCGCGCATCCCTTAGGCGCACAACGTCCGCATCGACGAACTGAGGATCGAACTCCTCGCCGATGCCCAGCGTATCGGGCAGCCAATCGAATGTATCCGATTGGCCGGTTATCTCACGCGCAGCTTCCTGAGGGTCGATTTGCTCGTTATCGATCGTGATCTTGCTGAGATTGCGCTTTGCCCATGTTCTAATCTTCAAATCCACGCTCACAAGTCTGACGTGGAGCTGGTCGATCTGCTCTCCGAGGTGACGAATGGTTCGCGCTGTGGTGGCGCGGTCGATGCTCTGAACTTCGGACGCGATACGCTGAATCGCATGCTCGAACTGCTTCATGCCTTCCTGCTCGCTGCTTAGGAGCGAAATGGCAAGCGGCCTTATCTCGACGGGAAGTTTCTCTTGGACTTCGCGGAGCGCCGGGTCTTTCATCGACGTTACAAGGACCCGTTTACCCTCCGCAAGATAGTGGCAGATCACATTCGCAATAGTGTGGGTCTTCCCCGTGCCAGGAGGCCCCTGGACAATGACGCCGTCCGAGACTTCCAGAAGCTGGATAATCCGAAATTGCTCGTCGTTGAAAGGTTTCGGGAAATAGATGTCCCTCGCCTTTTCGGTGGTGCTGTTATTTAATCCGGTGTCACAGGGAGCCGAGACACCACGAAACAGAGGTAGTTCGACAATGGGATTCGACGTTTCTAGATCAGTAACGAGTGCTAGTACCGCGGGCGGGAAGGATTTGCATTCCTCCGCACGCTTCCGGAGATTCTCCAGATCTTGGATAAAGACGCTGGTAGTGCGTGGCCGCGCGAACAACACCCATGTGTCGGTGACTCTCAGAGTCCCATCTGCCTTCGGCAGGGATCGGTCTTCCGGCGGAACTTCGTCCGGCCAGTAAGCGCCGTTTACATCGAGGTTCGTCGCCGCAGTCCGAAGCAGCGGCTCGAACGTCCCTCGATCGAAAGGCGAGAAGGTGGCATCCGTTGAGGCGAAAAATTCACGGGCGAATTTCTCCACACTGCCAACGCCGGAATTATCCACGGAAGCGTACCAGTCCAGCTCAACCCGGGCATCGATGTCACGGGGCCGGATCTCAATTTCCGCCGTCACCTTGTTCAAAGAGACTTCCGCCAGCCGGGCAATGAGCGGGTAGTTGACGGTCGTGCCATCGCAATTCCAAATCCCTACTCCCACGCCCCAGACGAGTTCTAGAGGCGACTCGACGATCGAGCCTTCCAGCTGCTGTTGCAGCGTGAAGAGCTGAGCGTAAAGACGGATGGTCCGGCGACGGCGCTTCTCTTCTTCCGCCCATGGCCGCCATTTGGTATCCAAATAAGTAGCGAAGGAAGCGTGCACCAATTCCGCCTCGCTGTATTCGGAAAGACGCAGCACGTCGTCGGTGGCGATCATAGGCTTGCTGCCATCGCCCGGCGGCAAGCAGTGGGTGCCGGCCACGATCAGGCTTGCGCCATCAACAGATTCGCGAAGTCGCGGGTCCTCAGTCGGTGACTGGGTCATCTTCACCCATGGCCGCAATGTGGGGTTGGTCACATCCGGGGGTTTCCGTTCGTGCAGCCGCTCAACGGCAAGCCAGATCTCATCAACGCTGGAGGGATCAGGATTGAGCCGGATACCTGGCAATCCCTGAATCTCGTGTTCGTAGAAGCTGAACTGGCCATGTCCCAACACGGTGGCGGCGGGCTTGCCCCGCAATCGTGCCGATTGCTGGGAGAAATCGATCAGGGAAATTACGCGACTTCTTTCCAGGTCCATCTGGTGTTATTCGGTGGAATTTGAGTATACCCTCAGAGTGTTGAACAATGCCACTACACTACAGCCCACTTGACATCAATGAAGACGCTGGTTGCCACGGGCTGATTGTCAGACTGCTCCAAATTGAAAAATTGCATGACATTATCTAGCAGGCGATCGCCGGACTGCTCATGATTGAGCAGCGATTGGACCTCTCTCCGGACTTCCTCATCCTGGCACTGGGCGAGAAACGCGGCGCGCTTATGCGGTTCACGCTCCAGCGCGGCGTGATAGAGGCGCTCTACCTCGTTCCATCGATCAGAAGTCATAATTTGACTTTAGAAATTCACCCGCCCCGTAATCGCTACGACACGCCCTGACACCGAGGCGCCTTGAAAAAGTCCATAGGGGCTAGTCGGCTGCTCCACTGTGAAGGTGATCTTTCCAAATCCTGGTCCTGCAACATCCCCGTTAGGGAAAGCGAAATGAGGGCGGTTCATGAGATTGTAGACCTGCGCGCCCACAGCCAGCCTCGCTCGTTCCTTGATCGGAACGGTTTTCAATAGGGTCGCGTCGACATCGAAATATCCCGGACCATAAAAAGAATTTCGAGCAACGTTCCCGAAGCCAGTCTCATGAAGGCTGGGGACGAAGTCGGACAACGTGTAGCACGGAGTATTGACCGCGCTCGCACTGCAATTCGTTTTGAGACGGCTCGGAGCGGCGTAGCTTGCCAGCATGATGGCTTCGATGTTCGGCGAAAGAGTACCCGCCAGAGCGCTATCAATAACGCTGTACGGAGAACCGGAGCGCAGAAAGAATTTGCCGCCCAAAGTCCAGTTATTCGCGACTTCATCAAGAATGCGATTCCGAAGTTTCCATGGCGTGCTCCATAGAAAATCAGCCAGCAAGCTGTGCCGGACGTCATAGTCGGCATTGCTATGAAGTTCGCGAGTGGACGGACTCGCTACGCCGGTAAGCGATACGTAGGTGTAATTTATCGCTCCGCCATTCGAGAGGTCGTCCAAGGCGTGACTCCACGTGTAAGAGATCTGGCCTTGGAAGCCTGCGGCCAGTGAGCGGCGGAACTGAATGGACACGCCGTTATATGTTGAAGTCCCGCCGTTGTTCAGCTCGAGGACTCCGCTGAACCTGGGATCCGGTGCAACAGGCGGCAGGCTGCCAAAGCCATTCGGGAACTGTTTGCGGTTCGCAACATACGCATTTGCAAATCCATTGGGGATAATCAGGTCGTACCCGTAATTACCGCTGTAGGTAGCAACTAAGGCGCTCTTCGCGCCGATGGGCTGCTGTACCTCAATGCTCCACTCGGCGTACTGAGGAGTACGAAAGAGGCGTGGTACCGAGAAATAACCCGGCGGGCTGAATCCACCTGGCACTGAATTCATTAGCTGCGCAAGCGTTTGGCCGCTAAAGAAGCCGGACTTGAATGCGTTGAACTGCCTCAGGGCAGCGGTTGCGGCGCTGTTTTGATCGCTAGCGAGTCCCACTTCCTGGCCTTGAAAAATATTGGCGGTGTAAGGATACGGCGGATTAGTCGTACCAGTCAGAATGTTTGGTATGAGATCGGAGAAAAGTCCGATCCCTGAACGAAGAACCGTACCCTTTCCATTTGTCGGAGACCAGACCAGGCCGACGCGCGGGTCCGCTACCACAGGATCCACGTTGTAATACGCGTGCGACACGTCGGTCTCGATCGAAGAGCTGTAAGGAATGTCTGCTCCTTTTTGAAAACTGGCGAGAGTGAATTGATCTCTGAGATACGAGTAGCATTTATCCACGCAGGTCGGGTTTCCGGTTCGATCCAGCCGGATACCCAATGTCAGCTTCAGGTTCGGCTTTACGGTCCATTCGTCCATCGCATAGACACCAAGGCTATATAAACGCTCATGCGTGCTTTGGAGGGGCGAAAAAACCTGATGGTAATAGCTGTTGTTGTTAACGTTCGTAACACCATTAGCGAAGTCAACGATATTCGCGAAAAAGTACGACCCGATACTACCTGTATCCAAAAGGGTGGTGACTCGATTCTTGCGGAGATTCACGCCAATCTTGAGGCTGTGGCTACCCTTCACTACTGAGAAGTCGTCGATAAACTGGCCTTGCCCCACGCGATGACCGCTCGGGACATAAGCCCAGTTGACTCCCACTGGATAGATTCCGCCGTTGTTGGCACTCGCCGCACCCAGGATGCCGAAGTACGTCGGGAAGGCCGCCTCGGCTTGGCCGGTATCGATTGGTGCAGTAACCTGCTTGAACCAGAAGAACGAGAAGATCAGGTTGTTGACCATCGTTGAAGAAATCACGGCCGTGTGATTGATTTGGCCCTCATATTGAGAATTTGAACCCTTGATATTAAACGCCGGGCTAAGAAGATTGGCACCAGATGGCACGAATCCATGGTCACCCCTAAAGCGGAAGAAAATCTTCTGATTGGCCGCAGCATTCAGGTCAGTTCGAATGGTATTCAGCCATTCGCGGCTTGTAACGCTTCCGGTTGGGGAACGCCCTCTAGATCGTAGAAAGTAGCGACTCTCCGCTCGAAGCCTTGCTAGGCTGAGAGCAAATTTTCTTTCGCGAGAAAAGGAGAGCCGCTATGAAGAAACCATATCAGATTGAATCGCAGCGAGCTGTGAGACAGCTCGAAGAGATGGCCGCGGATGGAAATCCGGCGGTGCAGATGGTGCTGCCTCTGGCCGAGATGGTGAGCTGGCTGCGCCAAGGCGTGGGCGAGTTGATCCGCCAGGCTGGCCTGCAGTTGATGGAACTGCTGATGGAAGAGGAAGTTCGGGAACTGGTGGGGGAGCGCAGCCAGCCGCAGCCGGACCGGACGGCCAGCCGGTGGGGCAAGGAGCGCGGCTACTGCGTAGTGATGGGGCAGAAGGTTCCAGTCCACCGGCCACGCGTGCGTACGACCGACGACCAGGAAGTGCGGTTGGGCAGCTACGAGATGTTTCACCGTGGCGAGCCGTTGACCGAGACGGTCTGGGAAAAACTGATGCTGGGCTTAAGCACGCGGAAATACGGTCAGGCGGTGCGCCAGTTCAGCGAGGCGTATGGCTTGGAGAAGAGCGCCATCAGCGAACACTTCATTGAAGCCAGCCGAACGAAGTTGAAAGAAATGATGGAACGGCGGCTGGACAAGCTGAAGCTGTGCGCGTTGCTGATTGACGCGACGCCGTTCGCCGGCCAGCAGATGGTGGCCGCCTTGGGAATCAGCCAGGACGGGCGCAAAACGATCTTAGGCATCCGGCAAGGCGCCACCGAAAACGCCACCGTGGTGGGCGAGTTGTTGGGTGAGCTGGCGAATCGCGGACTGGATTTCAGCGAGCCACGATTGTATGTGCTGGATGGTGGCAAAGCGCTGCACGCGGCGGTAAAGAAGTACGCCGGTGAGTCAGCACCGATCCAGCGCTGCCAAGTCCATAAGCGGCGCAACGTCTTGGATCATTTAACCGATGAACAGAAGCCGCTGGTGGCCAAAAAACTGAACGTCGCGTACGCCCTGGAGGATCATGCGGCCGCCAAGCTGGCGCTGGACCAACTGCATCGCGAACTGATGGATATCAATCCCAGTGCGGCGCGGAGTTTAGGCGAAGGTTTGGAGGAAACGCTAACCGTGCATCGGCTTCACGTTCCGCCGCAACTGCGCAAGACCCTAGCCAGCACCAACGTCATCGAGTCGGCGTTCTCCATTGTCGAACGAGTTTGCTCGAACGTGAAACGCTGGCATCCAGGCGATCAGCGTGAGCGCTGGGTAGGTTCCGGCCTGCTAGTCGCAGAGAAACAATTTCGCCGGGTCCAGGGACACAAACAGATTCCAAACCTTCTCAGAGAACTGGAATCACTTGTCCCTTCCAAGTCGGAGGTTGTCAAAAGGAGAAAGGCGTCGTAAAGTGAGTTACACGAGAGCCGCTACTTTCAACGGAAAGTCGGGCGATCCCTCCGGTTGATGCCCATGCATTTAGGCATGAGGCGGTCTGCCCGAAGACTCCTCCACCTGGAACAGATACGTTGTTGGCTGCCAGTTCCCCGCATCCCATCAGACCCCGGCTGTCCTGCAAGGGCCCGTTTCCGTTAGTGACCGGCACTGACTTCGATGCACCGGGCGCGTTATTCCAAAGATTGAATGCGGTCTGATACAGCGGCCGTTGCACCGGCTTGATGTTACCTAAGATGTAGGTTTGTAGTTCCTGTGAAGGCGCCGCCACCACACCGCTTGCCGGAAGGGTGAAATAAAGACCTTCGGAATCAGCAAACCAGAACAATTTGTTTTTGATGGCAGGCCCGCCGATGTCGGCCCCCCATTGTTGTGAAACGGCATATTGACGAGGAACGCCATTGGCGTTGTTGAAGAAATCATTGGCGTTCAGCAGATGATTGTTGAAATTGTACAGCAGGTCTCCATGCAGACTATTTGTGCCGGACTTAGTGACGTAGTTGACATTGGCTCCCGCCTGGCGTCCATACTGCACGCTGTAACCGTTCTGCACTACGGAAGCTTCCTGAACTTCGGTCTGACCCAAAAGCACGCCGCTGACGCCCGAGATGTTGAGGTTAAATGTGGGGTCGTTGTAATCGTCTCCGTTAATCGTGAACAGGTTCGAGATACCCGGCAATCCGTGCGAGCTGAAATTGCCGAAACCATAACCTGTGTTTACTAAAACACCCGGAGCGGTGAAGGCGATGGTCGTGAGGTCGCCGCCCGGCATAGGAAGATCTCGTACCTGCTGGGCGGTGAATGTTGTGGTCTGGTTGGCATTCTCGATGGAGACGACAGGCAACTCGGTCTTGATTTCGGCGAGTTCACGAACAGCAATAACTTTGGCCACTAGATCGATTCCGACTGCCTTACCGATGTCTACCGTCGTCCTTATGACGTCGGACTCGAGTCCGGGTGCGGCTGCGAAGACCGTGTACGTGCCTGGAGTCAAGAACGTGAAATGGTAAGCGCCTTGATCGTTGGTCTTGAAGGTCCGTGCTTCTCCACTTTCCATGCTCTTGAGCGCGATCGTTGCGCGAGGGATGACGGCCCCACTGCTATCCCTGACCACACCGGACACATCGCCGGTGGTCATGGTCTGAGCGTGGGCTGGGCTTACCCGGCACACCGCGAAGACAATGAGCGAACCCAGCAGGCAGCCGTTAATCATTCGGCCGATCCTCATTGGCTTTAAATCACCCTAAATCCAACCGACCTAACATCGGACTCATTCAATTCCCAGTCCCCGCGCGGGAGCCTGCATATTCGCTTTGGGTCGCGTGAATCCGGGAATGCGACTCCCTGGATCGCACCGAGGGCAGCGTGCTAGAACTTGTCTGCGCCGCTCCAAGCGATCAGGTTGCATTCGGTTCATTCCTGCTCAATTCCCGAGCCAGCCACGACTTCGCCAGTTTCCAATCCCTCAGCACGCTCTGCGGTGAAATCTTGAGCACCTCGGCAGTTTCCTCCACGCTCAGCCCACCGAAGTACCTCAACTCGACCACGCGCGCTTTTCGAACGTCGTGCTTACCCAACGCGGACAGAGCGTCGTCCAGCGCCAACAAGTTCGCGTCTTCATCGGCACGGATTGGCAACTGGTCGCTGAACGTGACGCGCAATCCACCAGCCTGGCGCTTCGCCGCGCATCGTGCTCGAGTCGCATCCACCAGAATCCGTCGCATCATTTGGGCGGCTACCGCGAAGAAATGCGCACGGTCCTTCCAGCCCAAACCCTCTGCGCCGACCAGCTTCAGATACGCTTCATTCGCGAGAGCGGTGGTCTGAAGCGTTTGGCCGGGCCGCTGGCGGCGCATATACGCTCTGGCGACCTTGTACAGCTCGTCGTAGACCAGCGGCATAAGTTCTTCGAGTGCCTTAGGACTACCGCCGGACCATGCTTTCAGTAAAGCAGTGACGTCCGGCGGTGCGGCTGATCCCACAGGACGTCCCCCTCTCTAATCCAGGATCGATTTTCTAGGATTATACCCGAATCCGCAGCAGTTTATCTCGCTGCAAACACTAGGACAATCCTTGGTCTGAAAATTTTCTCCTTGATGTTAGAGTTTTTTGCCTCCGTTTCCGGGTGCCCAGGTGAAAGCGAGGCGGAAATGAGAAACAGGGCACTGATGGCGATGGCAACGTTGATGACATTGCCGGCCGGGCAGGCTGAAAGCAAAGATCAGAAAAGGATCGTCGTCTACTTTGAGAATTCACTGGCACCGAAGGAACAGTTCGCGTCGCAGAAACTCGCCGAACAGATGTTCGCGACTGCGGGAGTTAGCGTCGTGTGGCGCGTCGGAACACCTCCCGAGGCCGAGCTCGCCGAACAGCGTCCGATCGTAATCCGTTTTGCCACCAACACTCCAGTTGCGGACCATCCTGGCGCGCTGGCGTTCGCAGTCCCTTACGAAGGTGTTCACATCCGTGTTTTCTATGATCGAGTGCGAATGGGGAACCCGCGAGCCACACATGCAGTGTTAGCCCATGTTCTGGTGCATGAGATCACGCACATTCTCCAAGGCGTCGCCCGCCACTCTGAAACCGGCATTATGAAAGTGCGCTGGACCGCTCAGGACTACACTGATATGGCGTGGCAGCCCTTGGCTTTCACTGCCGCCGACATCGACCTGATTCAGAGCGGAATGGTGGCGAGAGGGGTTACGGCACCCATACAATGAGACGCATGCAATGATTGGAATGTCGCGAGCCGAATAGCAGAAAGGTAGCGATGGCCTTCGCCCATCCACGTAAGCGGGAAGTCAGCATCTCGTTGAATTGTAGGTCCGGCAGCTGTTCCGGTCGTATCACGCGCCACTCGGAGAAAGCCAATGTTCCGGGGCCGACTGAGCGGACATCGGTACGGGAAAACGTGCTCCTGTTCGGCGATCACAAGCATGTTCTAATTTGGGCAATTATATAGTTGACAAAATAGGCTAACTAGCTTAAGATTGAGGTATGAAGAACGAGCCAAGCACACTTCAAGAGGCAATCCTGTACTTCGGAGATCCGGCCAACTGCCGGGAGTACTTGGTGGCTCGGCGCTGGCCGGACGGCGTGACCTGTCCGCGTTGCGGTTCGGCTAACGTTCTGTTCCTGGAGAACTACAACCGCTGGCATTGCCGCGAAAAACACAACGGCCCACAGTTCACTTTGAAGACCGGAACTGTGATGGAAGATTCTCCAATCGGTCTCGACAAATGGCTGATGGTCATGTGGCAGATTGTGAACTCCAAGAACGGAATCAGTTCGTGCGAAGTTCACCGGGCAATCGGCATTACACAGAAGTCGGCATGGTTCATGGATCACCGGATTCGGTTCGCGTTGGGCATGGGTCCAGGCGCGAAGCTCTCGGGCGAAGTCGAGATAGACGAATCCTTCATCGGTGGCAAAGCTCGGAACATGCACAAGAGCAAACGCGCACGAAAGATTACCGGGACCGGCGGCAAGGACAAGGTAGTGGTGATGGGCATGATGGAGCGCGGCGGCAACGTGCGGACTATGGTCGTAGACAACCGGCGCAAGAAGGAACTTCAGAGCCGAGTGCGTGAGCACGTCGAAGCTGGCGCGGCCATCTTCAGCGACGAGTTGAAATCCTACGACGGGCTGGAAAGCGACTATCAGCACCAAGTCATCAACCACGCGGTTGAGTACGCGAACGGCAACGTCCATACTAACGGCATGGAAAACTTTTGGTCGCTGCTGAAGCGTGGCCTGCACGGGACCTACATTAGCGTCGAACCATTTCACCTGTTCCGCTACTTGGACGAGCAAGCGTATCGCTTCAATAATCGCCACATGACGGACGCAGAGCGGTTCGACATGGCCGTGAAAGGCATCGTCGGAAAGCGGCTCACCTTCGATCAACTCACTGGCAAGAGTGCGGATTATCCCCCGACACTTAACTGACAAGGAAGCTAAGAGACAAAGGCGCGGGAAGCGTTAGTTCCACGGCAATTTCCTGGACTTGGCCCACTCCTCTTGCTCGCGAAGCGTGCCCATCATCGTGTTCATATCCTCCATATTCTTGAGCGTATAGAAACCGACTTGTCCAAGCATCTTTTCGAATTGCAAGTAGGCCCACCGTTCGTCGAATCTACCAGAGGAATGTAATCGTTCCGCAGCTAGTCGATATTCGTAAGCCAGCATGTCCGCTGCCTGAAGCGGCGTGAATGCTAGTTCCACCATTCCGTCTTCAGAGTGTTTGTCTTTTTTCAGCCTGAAATCTGGGGAACCCCACCCATCTTGTTTTAGGCCTTCCATTAAATCGCCTTTCCCGAAATCGCCATCCTCAAACACGAGTTGAGGCCTATAGCTGAACCGTTCCATTTGTGCCCATTTGTAAACTCGGGTGGCAGCGGATCGAGCCGCAATCGGAAACAGTTTCTCCATGAGGAAGGCCTTCTTGTTCTCAGCTTCCAGACCGCTCATGAAGTCAGCAATAATAGCCACGCCGAACTTCCTGTGTGTGTGGGTCTGGATGATCGCCATTAAATCAGCAAGTAATTTTCTTCGACGGCCCTCATCTTCCCGCCAATCTTTGAACTGCCCGGTGGAATGCGCGAATTGGTGCATCTGAAAATATTCCAGTCCGTCTTTTGCCAATCGCTCTCTCCACTCGGGATCAAAATGAACCCAACTTTCACCGTCTGATACAAATCCTGCAACACACATCACCGGCTGATTCTCAGAGCCGCTCGCATCGAAGCCAACGCTGAACATCGCAAATTGTCCGTTCTTCCAGTCAGCGGCCCAGTTAATTTTGGCGATACATTCGATGAGTGATTCCACGCGCGTTGTCTTTTCCGGGGCCGTTTGGATATACTACCCCTAGCCCACCGGAAAGGGCGCTAACGCTGAACCAGCCGCCAAAGCATAGCCAGCGTCAAGCCGCCGTCCTAGAAAATTCTCGAAACTCTGCCGTCAGGCGGAGTGTATCACAAGGCCAACCTTTGACAGCATCGCGGGTGTAGAATTTAATCCACCATGAAATACTGCGCGGCACTATTGATTCTGTTCGCTGTCGCTGTCGCCCAGGACAAGGTTGTCGATCCTGGCGGCTGGACCAAAGCCAAGTGGGGAATGACGAGTGCGCAAATCGAAGAGGCATTCCCCGAAGCGAAGGACATCGCGGTCGCTGGGTATCACCATCCGCTCCTGGGCCTCCAGCAATACGAGATCGGAGCAATAAAATACCGCGTCACCTTCGAGTTCGCCACGAATGACGGCAAGCCGGGCGGCTTGATCAGTGTCGCACTCAAGACGGAGGATACAGCCGATATGCCAGCGGTGTATGCGGACGTGGGGAAGGACCTTCTACTGCGCGGTCTTCGAGATAAGTATGGCGAGCCGACTTCAACGCAGGACAGGCCGGATTCGCTGGGTGTGACGCACGACTGGAAATGGTTGCTGCCGCAAACCACGCTGGATCTAACCTATGTCGAAGCCCGCGAGCGAAAGTACCGTTTCACGATGTTGCAGTACAGTAAGCGCTCGAAGTCGGACCAGCTTTGATTCTGCCGCCGCGCAGCGCTAACATGGAGTCAACATGAAACCAGCACCGGCCCCGGAAGTACCCGGCAACACGGAAGCGGAACGGATGGACAACGCGGTCAGGAAAATGTTCACGGTCTCGAAGGAAGATTATTTGAAAGAAGAAGCGAGACTCAAGAAAAACCGTGACCGAAAGAAGCGCCGCAAAACGCACTAGATCAAAGCGGTGGAATCGACTGGGGACTCTGTGCCAGGATGGAATCCATCAACATAATCGAAGCCGCCAGATCGAGTTATGGTCGCCATATGAATGCGAGGGCCGGTCGTGATTGACTCCGGATCAATGTCCCGCGCAATCTGACTAGAACATGCCAGCAGGCACTGCTCTGCAACTTCTATGGCGCTGGCAAGAGATCCATCAGGCTCCCTGTAATATTGAGCAAAGCACGGATCGTTGCCGATGATTCGTTTAACTACCTCGGGTCTACCGTAAAGATAAAGTTGGTTGAGCCCCACGGATTCCGGGTGATGCTTGAAAGAACGCTCATTCCGATGGCTAACAATCAGATTCGCCCGTTCTTCCTTCTCTTGAAAATACCCGTCGAAAAATATTTCCACAATTTTCTGTTGGTCTGGATACTGCGTGAGTGGCTCTCCCCCGAGAGTTCCGATCTTCCCATCACGCTTGGACGCTTTGAGACTTTCACACAAGGATCTTCCTATGTTGTTTGCAAATCCCCACAGACCGCCAGGCCGCGCCTTTTTCAGCATGTGAGCGGCGCTACTGACGGCTTCATCAAACCTGAATGTGATCGATTCATCCTGGTCCGGCCCTAGCCCAACAGTTCCAGCGAACGAGCACGCTAGACAATAATCCTTAGCCTCAAGTTGGAATATTTTCGTTGCGGTGTCTGATATGACGCGCCGATTCCTCTCGTCATACTTTCTTCTATCGGCGGCAACAAGAAAGCCGAATGCAGAGTGTATTCTGACGATTGACGTTGACATAGGTATCGCTATACGTTTCCCGAATGGAACAGCTATACCGACTCCGCCTTGATCCCCATAGAACGCCATCGAGCACACTCCCGCTGCGGTACAATCCAAGTGCGCTCGAATGTTTCCGGACGGCCCCATTGGCGTGGGGCCGTTTCCATCTGGCCTTCAGTCTGAAGTGTAGCCGTCGTTACCGTATTTTGTCAACTATATAATTGCCCTAATTTGGTTCGAAACAAACTGTTATGGAGAGACCGTGGGTCAACTCATCTGGATTGCGCGAACGCAACGATCCAGTCGCCGCTAATCGCGCAGGTTGATACCGCAGGTTGATACCGATGATGCGACCGCAACGAAGGTCGTCAACGCCTCGCCCTCCAAGAGCCACAGCAATTCGACAATGAGGGGGGAATGGGATCGAGTACTGCGCAGTCAACCCAGCCCACTTCGGTAGTTTTCGTCCCTGCAGTTTTGGAAACCCGAAAAAGTGTGACCCGGTGTGACCCGATTTCCTGTAACTTATTGAAAAGATGGTAGCGCTAACGGGAATCGAAAGCGTAGCAGGTCGTTTCAGGGTGTGTCATGCCATGCTAAATGCCTCATTCTACGTTGATCGGTTGCGCGCCGTTATGTCGGATTCCATCGTGTATCTGCGCCGTGGGACATGGGCGGGACATGGCGGCAAACGCGGACGCTCGCCGCAACGCCGTATGGTCTTATAGGTAGGGTGTCAGACTCGGTGCCAGGAGTTTCTGGAGAGCAAACGTGTCAACGATGCTAACACTCATTTTTGTAGCAACTTCGCACGAATCGAGTTGCGCATCGGAAAAGCCCAACACTCGTGCGTTCCTGTGAATCTGACTCACTAAACCAGTGCCACCGACCCAGCGGTCAGGCAATAAGATCATCAACTTAGCCGCGAGAGCAGGGAGCGCCGTAAAACGATCCACTTCCACGTGTGCGCCTCTAGAAACGTCTAAGACGATAATGCAATCAGCAACTGTGGCGTGAACCAACTCTTCTGTCAGAAGATCGCTGAGATCGCGAGTGTGATCTCGTAGTGCGTCGCTTTCGGAAAACAAAATCTGCGCTTTTGGATAACGTCTTGCAAGCACGTCTCGTATCTGATTTCGTTTCTCCCAGTACTTGCGGATTTCGGGAGAACCTGCGAGCCCAGGATCGCCAGGTCCCCAGACTAACACCACAAGTTCCTGCTGGCGAGCCTTCTTACGAAGGCTTTTGATCCGCTTCTTTGCGTCCATTATCCCGCGCTCTCGGCAATGCGAGGTCGCTAAGCGCGCTTCCTAGAGCTGTCCCTTCGGTTGTCACGACCAACTTCGCTCCGTCTGCGACTGCGACACGAGAGCGACCCAATAAGTTCGAGAATCGAATCGCCCGTTCAACTCCTAGCTTCTTGACGACACTGTTGATGTCATATCCCTTGCTATCGAGTACATTCGCAAGTTGTTCAACTTCATCGTCATCGATCAAAGCTAGCAGTTCGGCAACCGAATACGACCGATCATCGAGCAGCGGCGAGGGCGTTTGAGTTGTTGTTGCTTGCGCTGATTTTGTCGCCAGTAGTCGTCGGAGCTGAGACAACTCGCCTTTCAGCTTTTCATTTTCTTCGCGAAGCCCAGCCGGCGGCTCGCCCAGATGAATGTGAAAGTGGCCTGCCACCGGCTCGCGGTTCCCGCTCTCATACAGGGAGCGCCAGAAGTTTGACCTTTCAAATGCGACCTTGTCGAGGACAAGAGCTTTTGAAATCGCGACGCGTACACCGCGCGTAATAGTTCGATAGACGAGTCGTTCCGTCTGTTGATTCTCTGCTCGTCGCTCGCCTGCGACGATTCGGAATTGAACAGGGATCCGGCGACGTACAAAACTCCCTGCAGTCACGTGGGCAGCCCAGAAACCCTGTTCGCGGACAAATACTTTCGGTATGGTCGGTGCTTCATACCGGTTGAATGCGTGCCGTGCCTTTGCAGGGAACGTTGGTTTGGAGGTTTCAACTAGAAGAGGCATAGTTTGTGAATGCTAGTCACGTTCTGCACTGAAATCCTTGATATCGAGTTTGCTCAGGAGGAGCTCTCGAAGAGTTCGAGCCTTATCTTCAGCGCGTGCCAAAGCTTGCTGAAGTGTCGCCAGATCGCGTTCGTCCAGCGCAATAAAAATCTCTCGCGTATCGGTATCCTGAAAATACTCGATCTTCAAAGTGTGATATACCAATGCACCCTTGATATCTGCTGTGTTATCGGCTGCGAATACGGGGCGAATGTCGGTCAAGACCCGTGCATTTTGGAAAGCTCGGTGATGATCAACTCCAAGATCAACGGCTTTCGCGCGCAGGCGAAGAGTATCGATCCCAAGCAGTCCAGGGAGTAGAGTCGCGAGCTTTTCTGTTATCTCGGCAGTCACACCGCGATCGCTGAGCGACTCCCGAACGTCTGAAATGAACTCACTAACATCGTAGGTGCCAGTGGCCAGATAACCGTTGAGGTACGCTAATGCTGAAATGATCTTCTCTTGGTCCTCCCTCACGACACCTTCTACGGACGGGATTCCCTTGAGAAAACCCTCTCGGCTCAGCAGTACTGGCGCAGCCGAAAGCACTGAGCGCAACTGAACAACTTGATCATCTGTCAGGGTGGCGAGACGGGTCAGACCCATCTGTTCGTCTGGCGGGATTGTAGGAAATCTCATCCGCTGTTCCGACTAAGAAATATATCGCAAAAGCGCAGGAGGCGTCCAAGAGGGGCGATTGGCCAGCAAGGGTTCAGCAATTTCAGTGTACCAGTTTGCGAACCTTTCTATCTGCCATTGCCAATCGCGCAAGCGCAGCCGCGCGACGCGGGACGTAAACGCCGCCGATCACGGCAGGTGGCACGCGAGCCGCTTGCCGTGGCTTGCTCGTCTTTTGCATGTCCGCTCTTAAGTCGCGCTGGATAGCCTCTCGCGATAGTCGCGCGCGCCATTCCTGCTCGGCTTTCTCGACTTCGGAAACCTTTCGCGCCGACAGATGGTCGGTAAGGGCGAGCGGATCGACGATCCTACGCGTTGTAGGTGGCGGCGCGGCGGGTTGCACGGCTTGCTCTCTGAGGCTGGCGCGATTCGTGATCTTCGCATTCCTCGCGCCGCGTCCATAGCGGGCGCGGCGCTGCTCATCCGTCAGACGCGTGCTCAGGCTATCGTTGAATCGCGGCATCAGCATGGCGGACGGCGTAGTGCATCACTGAACAGTACATCCGCCTGATGCGGAGTTACGCCGTGCTCGATCAGCGCGTCGGCAGTTTCAGGCGGCCAGTCAGCGACAGCAACGGTATCACGGATATGGGCAGCGAGCTTGCGATCAGCGGCGCGGGCGAGCAGGTGCGAAGCCGCCCTGATTAGCAATCGTGCGATCACCATGCGCATGGAGTTCTCTAGACTCTAGAGTGACGGCGGAGGTATTGTGCCGCAATGCGCATTTGTTCGCGCTCGCGGAAGTCCATCATGCGGTTCTGAGGTACCGCCACTGGGACGCTTACCGCAGTCTGCTCCGCCTGCTGTCGAAGCAATTGCTCTTGCAGCGAAGGCTCGCGCGTGTCGTGCGGAAGTGCGGCAGGGTTGACGACGAACGCGCCAAAAGTCCCGCGTACCGCTCCGCGCCGTCTTACCATCCGTTCGCGCCCTAGGCGTTCGTACCGGATCAGAATATCTTCATCGTCTGAACTGTTCACACTCCCTACTTTCCAAAACCCCCCGGCGCGACTGAAGGAGAATTTCGCCGCGCCGGGCAGCGCACCAGCGGAACCGGAGCCGCTGGCTTCCCACCCTTCACGTAAAAAGGGCGGAAACTCGTTATGCGGCAGCACCAGTAGCGCCAACCGTCACCAGCACCACGTTCTTGACGGCGACGGCACGTTGTAGCGTCACCGGCCCCAACAGCGACGCGTCTACAAGGTCACCGGGTTGGTGCTGCAAACCATCCGTATGGTTGATAAATGGCTTCATGACTCGGTAGACGCCCTGCGCATCAAACGCTCGCCCGGTCGTCAGTGTCCCGAGCCGGCCTTTCGCGTTGCAATGTAGATCGGATGCCGGAGCAGTGCGCGAGAGCAGAATCCAACTTCGCCACGATTTCACCGATGCGGCGGACGGACGGGTCAACCGCTACGGGTGACAGGTTCGGTGCATCGGCGCGGACCAGACGTACAGGATCAGATTCAGGTGGCCACGGATGCGGGCTCTCACGCGGTCCGCCCGTCACCTTGCACGGCATCGGCATCTCGACGGAGGTACCGAGAGCAGCGCCGATCGCATCACCCAGAAGCCACATACGCTGCAACTCGGCGGTTACTTTCGCTAAGTCGGATTGGAACACACTAACGGCTTGTGCCGCATATTCGGAACGGGCGGTCACCACGGCATCACGCGCGGCCGTTAAGTCGTCCTCTTCGGCGAGTAGCTGTTGGACGGCGGCGCCGCGCATCCTGCCAACCGCGGATAATTCGTTCTCGACGCCCTTTAGTTCGTTGCGCATCGGTTCGGCGTCGTGGCCCGAGATTTCGAGTCTGCCGAGTTGCCCTTCGAGCCGAATCTTTTTTTCGAGCAGGCGCGGGATACGGGCGTGGGTCTCGGCTAAAGCCGCTTCGTCGTCGCGCGAGTCGAGAGCAGGGTCTCGGCGTCGCTAAGGGCATGTGCCAGGTCTGCGGGCAGGACGTCAGTCGGCGCTGTCGTCGTCATCTGTTGGCGTCTTCCGATCGGTTTCATAGTTGTTGTTTTCTCCTTCGCTTTCGTCGTCGTCATCGTCTGGACATTCCGGGTTGTTAGGGTCCGGGCATTCCGGCGAATCCTCGTCATCGTCAACGTCATAATCCGCGCGCCCGGTTCCTTTGCAAGCGCTGCAAACTTTTTCGCCCACCATGCCCGTGCCGTCGCACTCGCTGCACTTCTCGTAATCGTCCGGGTCCGAGTCCGCGCCTTCTTCCTCCTCATCAGGATCTTTCTTGGCGCTCCGAAGCTCAGCGATCCGGTCCCACACCTTGCTGCTATTCGCCCGGATAAAATCAAGCTCGACCTCATCGGCTGCGACCTCGGCGGGCGAGACTCCAGCGGTTACGGCGAGCCGTGCGATGCGGGCGATGCATTCAGTCCTAGTCATGCGGTCGCCTTCCCGCTCTCCCGGTCGCTCGCCTGCTCCAGACGCTTTAGTCGGAAGGACAGACAGGACAATTGAATAGTGAGCTTGCTTACCGCGCGCCGGAGCGTCGCGAGTTCGGTCTCGGCCGGCGCTTGGGTTGTGCTGCTAGTGGTGGGCATGATGCTTCTTAAACCCATCGTGGTCACTCCCAGATCGGCAGGCCCGGTGTTAGCGCCGGAATAAAATGCCCGCATTTCCGCTGGTTTTGTAGGCAGAAAGTGCGCTGGTTTTGTTGTTGGCGCGCACGTCCGCAGCGACGCCTGCGGCGGAGCGAAGGCGTTGCGTGCCTGGTGCAGGTTCTCCCAACGGCAGCATCTTAGGGCAGAGGCAACCCTCCCGCGCCGTCAGTAGGAACAGGAGTAGTGGAAAGCCACTCGTGCTTGGTGTCCGGCTTGACCGATTCGATCACCAGGTAGAGTGTACCGGCACTGTTGACCTTGCCTGCCACACAATAAGGCCGATTGGGCGCAAGGCGGAGGCGTTTAGTGAAGTCGAACAGGCGATACACGCGCTGAGTGTCGCGGTCCAGCAGGGCGAACACCGCACAGGAGCGATATTCCATCCGTGAGAGCAGGAACAGATGATTGGCGCTGAAGTTGAACATGGAGGTGGCACAAGGTAGGAGGAGCGGGAGCGGAAAGCTCCCGCCGCCTCGGCAGCGCCGTTGAGGGGTTACCCGACGGACTCCTCCGGCTCGGGATATCACCACATTGCGGCGCCTGGTCGTGGCCGGAAATGATTTACTCTTCCGGCGAACTGAAGTTCTTGTTGGCCTTGCGAAGACTGTCGCCTCCGAACAGGAAGATCTCGGAGTTCTCCACCAGTCGGTCGGCAATGGCAGTAGCAATCGTTGTGTTGTAGAGAATGTTCCCCCAGTCAGAGAACGGTGTGTTGGTCGTGATCACCGTAGATTTCTTCTGGCTGTGTCTGGTGGAGATCACCTGATAAAAGAGATTGGAGGTCTGCTGATCGAGGGCCAGGTAACCAAGCTCGTCACAGATCAAAAGTGATGGTTCGGTATACCCTTTGAGCTTGCGTACCAGCGAGTGATCCACCTGCGAAGCCGACAGCTGATTGAGCATGTCCATGGCGGTGGTGAACAAAACACGCTGATTGGCCTGGCAAGCTTTCCATCCGATCACTTTGGCGAGAAACGTTTTGCCAACACCAGGATTGCCGATCAGAACCAGGTTGGTGCCCTCCCGCAGGAAGTTGAGATCGAGAAGGCGCAGGATGCGGTTCTTGGCTTGCACCCGACTCTTGTGATGGTGGAACTGAAAGCCATCAATGGTGGGACGCGATTGCAAGCGCGAGGACTTAAAGCGGCGATCAATGGCGCGCCCGGTCCGGGCTTCCAACTCCATATCGGCGAGCCACTCCAGGGTGGCACCCACACTCATGTTCTTAGCAGCAGCTTCAGCAATCGTCTGTTCGATCTGATGGCTCATCGCCGCAAGGTTCAGCTGCTGCAGTTTCTGTTCGAGGGTCATGGTTTTCCTTTCCAGGGTCAAGAATGAAAGCGTCATAGGCCAGCAGCGAAAGGGGATCGGTAACCAGATCCCGCAACTGCGGATCTCGCAGCGGTACAGGTGGCTGGGGCCGCCGCGGCGACTGCTGCTGGCGAACGATATTGGCAACGTAGTCGGCACCCAGTGCACGTGCCGCCGCTGCCTTTTCAATCGCACTCGCCACGACGTCGGGCCCGTATTGGCGAATGAGTTCGAGCAACTCGGAGATCTGACGGGCCAGGGAGCGGTCCATGTCAGCCAGGTCGCGCAGATAAGCTTCCAACAGTTGGCGCGAACATAGACCGTCGAGTGAGTCGATCAACCGCTGCTGCGCTTGTGAGCGTCGGGCCGCCGGGCGCTGTTCGGCGAGCAGCTTTTCAAAACGCTCCGCTCCGAAGGTTTGTCCCCGCCTCCAGGAACGCGGATAACTCACCACCTCAGTGACACGCTCGTAAATGGTGACGGCGCCGGCATCCGCTTTCACCGTCAGCCGCTGTCCCACGTAGCGGTGCGGCACACAGTATTTATTGCCATCGAACTGGAGGCGCAGATCTTTATGGACCAGTGCTTCGACCGTGTCGCGGTAGTCGTAAGGAATGATGGGCAACGGCCGGAGAGCCGCCGGCTTAAAGCGCTCGGCCGGCCGCTCCCTGGTCTCACGGTGCAATCGCTGGTTAGCGACTTCTGCCAGCCATTGCCGCACTTGCCGGTTCACATCCTGCAGATCTTTGAACTCCCGCAAGGGCCAGAAGCTTTGCCTGAGATAGCTGATGGAGCGTTCCACCTTACCTTTCTCCCAGCCGCTGGCTGGATTGCAGGCACGCGGGAAGAAGTTGTAGTCGCGAGCGAAGCCCAGGAACCGGGGGAGGAAACGAACCAGGCGGCCATCATGTTCTGCGACCGCAGTCGCCAGGTTGTCATAGACGATTTCGCGTGCCACTCCCTGCAACGCATGAAACGCATGAACATGGCAGCGTGCAAACGTTTCGAAGCTCTGGCTGTGCGTGAACTCGACGTAGAGCATGCGGCTATGCGCGTCAATCAGCGCGAACGCGTAGAGCTTGCGAATGTCGCCTGAGTAGTTCAGAACTTCGAAGTGTGCCCAGTCCACTTCAAAGCGCTCTCCGGCGAAGGGTTCCATGCGCACAAAGGCGCGCTTGGATGCCGGCTGCGGACGAACCTTGCGCACGTACTCCTGCAGAATGGCGTGGCCGCCGCCGTAGCCGAGATCTTTGATCCGCTGAAGAATCAGTGCGGCGGTGACACGAGGATCTTTCTCCAGGCACTCCGCGATTACGGTCTTGAACGGGTCCAGTTTGCTTTGGCGCTGGCGTGAAGCGGCTCCTTGCACTGGCGCATCCAGATACTTTCTGATGGTTCTCCAGCCCATGTTGAGATGGCGCTCAATCTTACGAATGGGCCATTTCTCGGACACGTAGAGCCGGTGTAGTTCATTGATCTGATCGCTGGTCAGCATCGCAGGATTCCTTTATCCAGCAAAAGCGGAAACGGCGCCAGCAGGTTGTTGTTTGCAAGAGTCGCTTCCCGGTCCTTTACGGCTCGGAAGTGCTTCTATGACCCAGACTTGCGCGGAAATTGAGTTGTTGTTTGCAAGATCGGCGGCCTGGCCGTTCAAGAGCCAAACGGCTGCAGCCGAATGCTTTAAGTCCAAAGCTGAGGTGTTGTTTGCAAGATCGCGCAGGTGCTGTCTTGTATCCCGGGCTTTCTGCTTTTCCCGGTTTTGAGTGACCGCAGCGGGGTGTTTTGCGCGGTACTGCCGCCAGTAATCCGGGTTGCGCCTGCGCCATTTCCGCGAACTGTCCCGGCACACCTGGCGGTACTCTTCGTCTGCCTTCAGCTTTTGCTGTCGGTATTCAATCCGCCGCCGCTTCTGACAATCCTGCTCACTGCAAACCGCCTGTTGAGGCTGGTACTTCGAGGGCTGAAAAGCCTTCTCACAATAGCGGCAACGCCGTTCTCCCATATGGGGCGTTATCGCATCCGTCAAAAGGCGAAGAATTTAGAAACTGATGTAGAGTACTTACCGCGTCCCCGCCGATGGCCGGAAACCTAACTACAAAACCGGGCAAATCGCGGTCGTTTTATATCGGGGCTGACACGGTACGCCGCGCTGAGTGAGCACGCTGCGAGCGAACAAATATCTGTTAGTCGTCTTCGGCATCGCGGCGCACGCTTGGGCGAAAGCGGCATCTCGGCTCAGTTGCGGATTCGCCGCCATCAGTTTCCGCGCGCGGACGCGTAGCTTCTCCAAACACTGAATTTCAGTCTGTCGATCGTCGCTCATGCTTTGAATCGTAGGGCGGAATGGCGTTACGAAAAAGGGGAAAATGTTTTGTCCCCAGGGGTAGTGGCTCAGTTTGAAGTTTCTTGACCCAAAAGAGCCTGCTACTGCTCCGCTGCTTTCGAGTCGGCAACCGTGATAGCATCTGAAGCCATGCCACATCTTTTCGTCTTCTGCAAGAATTGCCGTGCTAAGGTTTACGAGCATGGCACTCCGAAAGATCCTAAGACTGGGCAATACCTCTGCAAGAAATGCAAGGAGCCGATTGAGTTCCCCTCGCCCGGTACGACCACTCACTTGCGGCAGCCTCCTTCAAACTGAGCGACTACCTCGCCTTCGCGTCTGACGCCAGATTGTCTCGGAATGGAGTTCTTATATGCATTGGCCTAGCGACGAATGGCTGCGGTTCGTGATTTACCTTTTAGTACTCGGTGGGATCTACAGAGCTTTGGAGGAGTGCAGTACTCATCTGAAAGCCATAGCCGAGGCTCTCGAAAAGCTAAGGCCGAAATCAAAGTGAGCCACTACCTCCCCAGGGGATGACTGAGACGGGAGGTTCAGGACACGAGCGGATCGGGCGGCTTCAGTTTGGCGAGCGCATCCGCGATTCTCTGTCGGAACCTGACATCCTGCGAACTGCCGGGCGCATGCGTGTTCCTCTTCGTGAACCATCTGCGAAACTCGCGGACCGATAGTCCGTTCCGGCTCGCGAATAGTTCTTGCGCCACTGTCGGAGGGAGAGAGGCGTACTCCGGGTCCGCGATCCATAGCGGTGCCCAGAAGTTCCAATGCTCATCGGCCACGGTCTGAGGGACATCGAAGTAACGGCTTCGACTTTTCTTCTTCGCGGCTGGAGCACCTACGAGAACCCTGCCGCGTTCCAGGTCTGCAACGCGCTTATACAGGTCTCGAACTTCGGACTTCAGCACGCGCACTTGCACGTCGAGTGGCGCGACGTAATCGGGATGCCACATCTTCGCCAGGTCCTTCATGAGCACTCGCGCGTTGTCTTCTAACTGCTGTTTGATTTCTTCAGTCATCGGTCGTCCCCTCCATTCTTGAGCAGACCAAGCGCGTGACGGTTATCGTAGGCCAACTTTTCCAGCACTCGGGTTAGCTCTGCGGTCAACAGGCTTTCTATCTCGGCCCCGTCGCGCCCGTCGCACTGTTCGCGGAACAGGCTAGGCAGGGCGAGCAGTTCCTTTACCGCTACTGCGTTCTGCACTGCCACATGCTGCACGATGAAATCGACCTTCGCGTAATCGATCATCTCGCCCTTGCGCTCTGCTAGGTCCAGGTGGAGGTGCTCGACGCTGGCGGCGAGTTTCGCGCGTTGCAATTCTGCGAGCGATCGCGTTTCGATGCTATTGGCGTTCGTGCCGTTCACGGGCGGTTTATCGCGATGTAGGCCACGCCGCTCTTGCACGATCTCAATCGGCGTGTGACCCTGCCGTAGCAGTTGGCAGGCGCGCTGCCGGGAGATGCCGCACAGCGCCGCGATCTCCACGCCGGTGATGCGACCGCTAGTCAGCTGGGCGACTTCAGCGGGCGACAGCGCTCCAGTCGCTTGGCTTTTCTTCCGTTGCATCGAGTTGTGCTTCAGTTGCTTCGATCTCTTCATCGTAAAGTCGGGAAACCCTATTTCAGACTATTTCCAGCGGCGGACATTGAGCAATGGTTTTACCTGCCGACGCCATGACCGGGTCCGAAAGGACCCGGAACTCCGGTGGTTCCCTATCGCGGAAGGGTCGGAGTACAATTCCGTCATTATGGGCATACCCTCCAGTTTGTTGGTCATCGCGCTGTTCATGGTCGCCATGCCGCATGCCACTCCGCAAAATCAACGGAAATCCGAGCGTAAAGCACAGACTCAAGCGAAGAGAGAAACCGATCGAGTAGAGGGCTTCGCCGTTGCTCCAATGGTATTGGCAGATGAAGGATGCGCTCGTGATTATGTGCGTGCTTTTCAGGTTGAGGGAGTAGAACTTCGGAAACGGCTGTCCGATCTTGAAAAATACGGCTGTGTGGATACGTCGGCGACTGGTATCTTTAGAGGCTTCTCCATGGACCGAAAAGATTTCGCTGTTGATAAGAACAACGTCGCGTACTTCCGTAAGGTGCTGATCGTTTTTGACCTCGCGCGCGCTAAAGTGGCTGTTGGAGACGCCGTGCTCCCGCCGGGCAAGCTCTCGTATGCAGGATGGATACCCGATGCCGCCTTCTACGCGATGCCAGCGGCGGACTTCGACAAATTGCTTGCTACGAAGAAAATACCCATGACAATTCGACAGGGGCCTCGATAAGGCACGGACTCGGGTGTCCGACCGGGTTATTCCAAATTGTCCCACTCGGGTGACGGGTGACGGGTGGTGACGGGTGTTTTCATAAAGTCTTCTCCTATGCGCGTACCAAGATAAGTTTTGAACTTCTTCCGTCATCTGCCGTCACCCGTCACCCTTAAGCCGATCCTGTTCTCCCGTTTCGCCTCACTTGCACGCCAACGTATTTCGCCCCTTGCTTGGTACGTTTCTTCTGAATGGCGGGCCGTTCGGCGAGCTTCGAGCCAAAGTCTTTCGCACTGAGTAGACGCCCGTTTCCCTTGTTGGCCGTCCACGCCAGATATGCGTCGTACAACTCCGCGCCCGACGCATCGCCGCCGGGCCTGCATCGCTCCGCTATGAACCGCTCCAACGGATCGGACTCCGTTCGCCATCGTTCGTTTGCGGCAGATACGGCAGGTGGCCTGCCTAGTCCGCGCTGGTGCCAGAGCTTCGCGCCTGAGACCAGCCACGCCAAGATTCCCTCCGCCTCAGCCAGCAGTTTGGCCGGTAGGTCCTTGTCGATCTCCTGATTGGGAATCGTCACCGTGAACGGGATCGGGTGCAGCCGATTAAATAAGGCGCGGTCGTCGGCGTCCGTAATCGCGGGCCTTCGGTTAGTATCCATCCACAGCTTGTGCGACTCGGGGAACTCGATCCAGTTCTCATACTTCCTCACCGCCTTGATGGTGCCCATGCCTTGCGTAATGCGTTTCAGCTTGCCCTGAGCCAAACGCTGGCCGTCTTCGGTTTCGGAGGTCTGAACGAAGCGAGCACCACGGAGGTCTGCAAGGTCTGCATGGGTGTTGTTGCTTTCCTGACGCACCATAAGCGTGTCCACCTGGAGCAGGACGGCATACTCTTCGATGAGCTTGCGGACGGTCGCTAACATCGTAGTCTTGCCGTTGTTGCCGGAGCCGAACAGCACGAAGACTACTTTCTCGATCGTGCATCCGGTGAGGGAATATCCAAGGGCGCGCTGAAGGTAGCCGATCATCTTCCGGTTCCCACTCATGATCTTGTGTAGGAAGTCGAGCCACAATGGGCAGCGGGCACGCGGATTGTAGGCGTGATGCACCAGTTTGGTTAGGAAGTCTTCTAGACAGTGTGGACGCAATTCGCCAATACGAAGGTCAACTGTCCCATTAAGGAAATTGAGCAGATACGGGTCGGTGTCGAGTTCCGCTGGGCGTACTACGAAGTCGCTTCGCGCCATAGTTAGCAGGTTAGTGATCGAGCCAGCGTTGAGCGAGTGAATCGCAAACGATTTCCAACTATTGAATTGGGTCCGGGAGTCTATGCCCTCCGTCTCGTCGGCCGGACACCCGGCGAGCACTTGGCGCAAAAGTTCCACCATCGTGAACTTCGCGAACTGCCGCACCTGTTCTGAGGAGTCGATCTGCCAACGTCGCCCGTCCCATACCAACCACTTCTTGAAGTCGTGGCAGTAGCGGAGTTGACCGCCGTAGAGAGCGCCGAGACGTTGGCCGTTGCCTACATCGTGCTTGCCGAATTTCAGAAGGTCCGGGATTGCCGGGGATACTTGCACTTCGATCGGTCGTAGCGGAACTAGATCGAGAACCGGAGCCGTCGCCATGCCGTTCACCTTGGCCGTAGCCAGTGCAGCACTAGACTCTAGAGCAGAGGGTGGAGACGGAGCGGCGAGTGGTGGTGCTGCTTTTGCACGCCTCGGGATATAATCGGCCACAGAGGAAACCTTTCAGGCGCGTTCCCGCTGATGACGGGGCGCGCCGCTCTTCTTCAGCGAAGTCTTGTGGCTACCGGGGTTAGTCCAGCGTCTTCCAGCCAGCGCTTGATGGCGGCGCGCGGCAACACATAGCGTTTTCCGACTCGAATGCTGGGAATGGTTCCGTTCCTAAGTGCGGCGTAGACGGTCAGGCGTCCGAGTCCAAGCTCGCGCGCCAGTTCGTCTACATTACTGTAGGTGGCTGATTCCGCGGTTTCCTTACGTTGATTAACGTCCATGCACGAATATTAGTATTGTGCATGTTTATATGTCAAGTTGTGCTTGCATCGTTTCATTTAGTATGCTGCAATAACAACCATGAGTCCTGTGATATCAGCCGTTCGCAAGCTTCGCGGCGCGCTCGGTCTGACGCAACCGGCATTTGCGAACCGCTTAGGGCTTTCGATTCGAGCTATCGCCTACTACGAAAAAGAACGGGAACCAACCGGAGAGATACTTCGCCGCCTCGGTTCGCTCGCCGCCCGCAACAGGCGCGACGATCTAGCGAAGGTTTTCTATGATGCGTTCGCGCGAGAGACGGAGGGAAAGACCGCGCCCGCCACGCCCGAAGAAGCCGCATGGGTTCAAGCGATCTTACTGCTACTCCGCAATCGTGACACGGTTCCATCGTTGCGCCAGATATCGGCGGACGCTTTGGCAGCACTTGAAGCACTGGCGGGCACGGCTGAAACCGCGAAAGGGGATCGCGCGAAGGTCGAACAGGCGTTAATCGAACTCCGGTATCACGCCGCTCCGAATGCCGAAAGCAAACTTGAAGAACTCGCGCGAGCGCGAAGCAAGAAAACAGGCGAACCGATCGATACGGCGCGCGCCCGCGTCATTCTCGAACGTTCCGACTTATATGCAGATTATCTTGAAGACCGCGCCGCCGCTGCCAAGGGTACGCAATTTGAGCGCAGCATGGCGCGCGGCAGAAAGAAGGCGCAGAAATGAAGGGCAGTGTTACGAAGTACGCGGTGAAGGGCTCCAGTCGCCCGAAGTGGCGCTATCGGTTGCGACTCGGCAAGGATGCAAGCGGAAAAGAACTCCGCGAGGGTCGCGGGGGATTCGCGAAAGAAAGCGAAGCACTCGACGCGATGCGCGATCGCACCAAGGAAATCATCGAGCAACGCAACGCACCTCAAGTGGCGACACAGCCGGAACCGAAACCGGCGGAAGTTGCGCTTGGCGAATGGCTCTCACGATGGATCGCGACGTATGCCGTGCATTCCTGCCAACCGAAAACCATCGAGCGCTACAAGCAATTGGCCGATTACATCATCAAGGCACAGCGCAAGGAAATCTCCACGGTTGCGGCAACGCCGATTTCGGCATTGAAGCACGCGACACTAGAATCGGCGTTACTCTCCCTAGTACAGCAACCGGGCAAGCGGCGCGAACATATCTCCGTACGAACAATGCGCCACGTTGCCGGCGTCCTCCAGGTCGCGCTTAATGAAGCATTCCGACTCGACATGATAACCGTGAATCCCATGCTGAAAGTGAAGCTCCCGTGCGTTGAACCGCCGCGCGCCGAATCGCTCACCCCCGAACAGGTCTTAGCATTGCGCGCGGCGTGTCGCGGGGATTGGACGTTTTCTTTAGTGGAACTCGCGCTCGCCACGGGCGCGCGGCGCGGCGAACTTCTGGCGTTGACGTGGGCTAATATCGACTGGGTTCACAAGAGCATCCGTATCGAACACTCGCTAGAGCAGACAATGGCTGGACTGAGGGTCAAGAGTCCAAAGAACAAGAAATCGCGCCCGTGCAATCTGCCGGAGACGGCGATAGCTGCGCTTCGGTTCCAGCGCGATCAGCAACGCGAGCATCGGATGAAATTCGGCGCGGATTACCGTGAGAATGATCTTGTGTTCGCCGAACCGAACGGCGATTTCCTACAGCCGGACCTTGTCTCACAAACGATCGTGCGCCGGATGCGAAAGGCGGGAATCAAACGCGGCTCCATTCACACTCTGCGACACTCGCACGCTAGCATTTCGCTTTCGCGCGGCGTTCCATTGCCCGCCGTGTCCGCACGCCTAGGACACGCGGACGTGAATATCACGGCGCGGATCTACTCCCACGCGATCCCCGATGATGACCGCCGCGCGGCTGATACGTGGGATGCCGTTATTCGCGGACCCGTCCAATGATTTTAGCTGCGCTCGCGGGACATGACGGGACATAGCGAAACCCGTTACGTCGATCAAGCGCTTGAAAATCAGAAGGATGGTTGGTAGCGCTAACGGGAATCGAACGTGTAAACTGCCAGTTCAGTCCAGTTCACCCCTGTCTAAGTGTTTGAGGTTACGTTGTCCTGATACGCCACCGATTGCCGGAAGGTCCCTACAATTCCTCGACGTGGCAGCGCGGTGGCAGCGCACCTTCGCGAAACTTCCCCTGAAGATACCTCGATCCAACCGGCACCGTCTTCAGATTAGCATTCGGACCGGCTTGTTATGCGGGAAAATGAACCGCCCGCGGCCAGTCCGAATGCTCTCATTGATGCCGTCCTGAAATCAGCGGCCGAGGGACGCATCACGCTGGAGTCCGGGATTCGCCTAATATTCATGATTCGAAGAGCTGGCGAGAAGGGGTACACCTGGTGGAAGCGCACGCGTAGCAGAGCACTGGCAGGTGCATCCGACCACGATCACCAGGGACTACGAGCAGTGGACCGAGCTCGATTCACCAAGCTGCGGCCTAATCCGTTCAAAGGCAGCGCCAAAATCGTTACATTTCCATGGTCCAAAGTGTGGGACGACAGTGTTTGGGACGACACAGAAAAGGTTGCATCCATGCTACCTGATTTGCGCGAAGCGTTCGGTCAAAAAAGTCGCCAAGGTCACATGCATGCAACCAAAAAAGGTGGCACTGATGCAACCTTTTCGATGGCCACACCTTTATATGAAAATTTAGAAAGTGAAGGAGTAAAAAAAGCTGCTGCGGGCACGCAGGTCGAACCCTCCATGGCAAAGCTCCCAGAAAACCACCTACCGACTCTCGCTCAGAGGAGATCTCTCCTCCACGCTCGTCGCCTGCTACTGCCAAGCTTCGTGACGAGGCCACTGTTGAGGGGCTTCAGGAGATGCTTTCGCTTTTGGCCAAGTTCCATTTGAAACCGCAGCCCGCTCAAGCTCGGGCACTAATCGAGGCCGGTGTCGCCGAAGGCTTCTCGCTTGACGGCGTATTCGCTTTCGTTGTGGACAAGCTTCAGCAGAAACAGAAGCAGAACGATCCGGTGTACAGCATCCAGCTCCTGATCACAGCGATCCAGGATCCACTCGACCGACACCGTTGGGCGGCGAGGGGGCATCGAAGCCTACTTACTTCAACCAGCAACCAACGGATGCTTCGCCGTTCACGGTCGAAGAACTTAAAGATCACCTATCGGAGGGCGCAAAACGATTACGGGCGGCACCCGGATTCGATGATATCGCCTCCGAAGTGACTCTCCTAGCACGTAATGCCGAAACACACTTCCTCGATCTGGAATCTTTGGACGAGTGCTTGGTCCGTTGCGAGGACAACATCGTGGCCAGGGCGCGTTCGCTCCAGACCGAGGTGGACGTGATAGAGATGCGAAGGGAAATAGACGCCGCGCTCAAGCCCTACCGCGCGAGAATGACTCCGGAGCAAATAACCTCGCTGGAGCGCCAGTATTTCGGGCGGCGAATGTTCGAGCGTCATAATCTTTCGCGTCTCAGCCTTTACTACCTTCCTTTTTCGAGGGTGGCAGCATGATGGACAAATCAATGCCGAACCATTTGGTGGGACTATCACCGGACAGCACAACTCAGGGTCTGACACCCGGGCAGCGCAGGCTTATACGGTTGATGCGCGAACACCAATTCGGCCGTATCGAGAATATGAAGATCAAGGAAGGGCAACCAGTTCTGAATCAAGCCGTCCGAGTGGTCCGCATCGCGCGACTAAACGAAGTGGGCAGAAAAGCAACCACTCCCACTATCGAAGAGTTCGAGTTGAAAAGGCTGTTCCGTAACCTCTTTGACCAACTGGCGCGGCTTGGGAATGGCACAGTGATCCGGCTGGAGTTCAGACATGGATTGCCGTTTCTAATCGAGATCATGGCGGCGATTGAGGAGCCAAAGGCGTCCGATGACGCTTCGATTGCACGACCGTGACATCTGTACCCACCAAGAAAATGATCGTACCCAAAAAAACGCATGGAATTCGCTCGCTACAGGACGCCGCATTATCCAGATGCGCGATCATGAACGGGCCTTCCGTGTGGCCCGTGAGGGTCGTTGGAGCGTTAGGTCTAAGGATGCGGAACTCATCCTTGAACTCCACCACCGCCTGCGCTGATGGCCTGGAAACAGCGCGTCCGGCGCTCACCATTTACGTAGCTCACCCGGCAGGCGCCGTGCACGAATTCACAATCTTTGCCGTTTATTCGCCATGGACCATACTGATTTTGCGGAGGATTGACGATTAACAAATGGCGAGCGTGATAAGATGTTTCGGATTAATTGGAAAGGATAACCGCCCGTATGGGCAATCCGGGAGCGCCGGTCGCGCTCATCTTCGACGTTCCGAATTTTACAATCTCTGGTATTTTGCCCCCATATCTGGGGCCGACGCCGACGGAGCGGGCACTCATGTCGCCGTACCAGACGACGCTGACGCGCATTGCTCGGAAGCTGTGCGGGTCGAATGAGAGAAAGGAAATTTTTCGTGGGCTCCTTTCATATCGGCAGCAACTTGCGAACCTCGGGTTTACGTCAGGCTTTCAATGGTTGTCTGGTAGCTTCATGGAAGACATCGAGAATCTAGAAAAGCGTCATCCCCGCGACGTGGACGTAGTCACGTTTTGTTATCGCCCGTTGGCCGCAACGGATGATGTCGCTATGCAGACTTTCATCTTGGCTAATGCCAACCTCTTGATGCCGCAAACTGTGAAGCCGGTGTACAAGTGCGATCCTTTCTTTGTGGACCTGAACACGGAAGCAGTGAACATTGTGAATCAGGCACGTTACTGGTTTGGCTTGTTTTCGCACCGACGGGGTGGCCTCTGGAAGGGTCTCCTGCAGGTGCCTTTAGCCGTTACGCAAGACGACGTCGACGCATCTCAAATAGTGGGGCCCGGTGCTTAAACTCGAACGCGCGATCAGCTCGCCGCCGAACTTTCTGCATTGGAGCAAATGCTTCAATCGTTGCCCGCTAACGATTACTTGGGCCGCCTGGGGTTCGAGGCTCGGAGGGATTTGTTGCGGGATCAGCTTCTTGAGTTGGCCACCGTCGAGGAACACCGCGCGCAGGTGGCTTTATATTTCGGTGGTGATCCTGTGATCGGCAGCATGGGTGTGGAAGCTGAATTTGGCGCGAAGGTCATCGGAACATTTCAGGAGCTGCTCTCGAGAGTATGGAGTAACCTTGACGACGAGCCTCTTCAGCAGATGGGGCCGATAAGGGATAAAGACGAATCGCAGCTTCACATAACAAGCGTTGTCCATGGTTCCTTCGGTTTCCTGTTGGAGGAGATTGGCACCGAAACTGTTCCGATGTTTCAAACTCCGCTAAGCCAGGCCGCGGACGAAGCCGCCAACTACATCGCTAGTTTTGCCGGCGAGAACGAAGCCACCTTCTCGGAAATGATAGATAATCTCAATCCGCGTGTCTTCCAGTCGATCCGACAGTTTTTTGCGCATGTGTATAGAAGTAAGGCGACGTTCCGATTGGTTGAAGGTGAGCGCGACCAACAATTCGACCACCTGGCGGTCGAGCGAGCGTGGAATCGAGCGGCGGCGTCAGGACGTTTCTGAAAGCAACATTCGTATAACAGGACGGTTGCTAGGTGTAATCCCGATCCGGCGCCGCTTTGAGCTTCAGTCCGATGAAACCGGAGACGTGGTTGAGGGAAAAATCGGAGAGAAGTTCGGTAACAATTATCTGGAACGAATCAGCACCGAGCAGTTCGCGGGCAAACGGTGGCGCGCACTTCTCCATAAGCGGACAGTCACTAAAGTCGGACGCGATCCTTCCTACAATTACACTTTGCTGAGCTTGAAAAGTTGACATAATAGGGCTTTCCAACAAGCGGGCCGATGTGATAGCAATGATGAAGCGAGTCGAGGCGCTTACGAGAACCCACCGTCCGAGCCCTTAAATTGGGCTGATCCGCACCCTCTCGGCCAGGTACACGATCGTTGCTCTCGGCCGGAGCCATGTTCCAGCGCAGCAGCATCTGGGTCATCGCATCCACCTGATCGTCGTGGGCGCCGTTCGGGAACTGCGGCGCATTCTTCGATGAAATCGTTCACCCACGGGCATAACTGCGGATGCGGCAGGTACACGTTGCCGGCCTCGATCAAGCGGACTGACCGCCGCGGCGCGCGCTATCTTGCCGCCCTCCGGATTCACCGGGATGATGCCAGGGATCTCGCGCGCGAGCATCTGGATCACCGCCGATCCGTTGGCTTTGTCCTCGATCAGCTTCGCCGAGCAATGCCGGCCACTAGCTCGCGAAACATTGCGAACTGCCTTCACCGTGGCCGGGCAATCCATGCGCCCCCGCACCTGGTCACAGCAGCAGAAATCGCGCGCCCAAGCGCCCCCAGACTTGCCCGACGACGAAATCGGAAGTCTCCAGATCCTTGAAGGCGCAGTCCCAGGATTGAGCCTGCTCATCGACTTTGCCGATCTCCTCGCGCGATACGAGCCTGGCCGTGCCATCGGAAGCCGGACCGATTACCGGCGGCAGATTCGCCCCCGGCGGCTGCCAGAACCGGAACCAGTGCCGCTTGAAGATGCCTCCGCCGGCAGGAGAAGGACGCTGCTGAAGCTGGCCGGCCGCGCCGTAGCTGCCCAGACTGAGCTTCAGCGCTTCAATTTCCGTCGGACCGAACCGCTCGTGCCATAGCAATTCGCCCATGTTCGCTCGCGCGGGTCGGACCAGCCGATCGACGTCACGCACTCGGTGCCCTCGTATTCCGCGGGCAAACAAAGGTGCTCCCAGCCGCCCTGCTCCAGCAGGTGCCCGCTCAGGTCCTGCTGGTGGCAGCGCTGCATCACCACCACCTTCGCGGCCGTCTTCGGATCGTTGACGCGCGTGGACATCACCACGTCCCACCAGTCGATCGTGGCCTTGCGCACCGCGTCGGATTCGACTTCGTCAACGTTGTGCGGATCGTCGCAAACGATGCGGTCGCCGCCTTCGCCGGTGACTGCGCCGCCCACCGAGGTCGACAAGCCGATAGCCGGAGCGATCGTTGTCGAAGCGGCATCTTGGCGTTCTGGTCGCCGGTGAGCGCGAAAGGTCGCCCCAGCGAGCCGGTACCAGGGCGATTCGATCAGCCGCCGGCATTTCACGGAATCGCGGATGCTCAGCGTCGCCGCGTAGCTGCTGTACAGCCAGCGACGCTCGGGCCATGCTGAATCCATTCCCAAGCCGGCCAGAACACCGAGACCAGCAGGCTCTTCATATGGCGCGGCGGGACGTTGATCAGCAGATTTCGGATCTGGCCGCGGGTGACTGCCTCCAGGTGTTCGATGATGGCGTCGATGTGCCAGCCCGGGACGAACGGCGTCGACGGCTCGACGATCGGCCAGGCCTGGCGCACGAACTCGCGCTAGACTGCGCGGGCGCGTTCCGCGTCAATTTCGTCGATGCAGCGAGGGTCTTCTCAGCAATAGATCGAAGCTGTTGGAGTTCTTCATCGGATAGTTGCTCATAGTTCGGGCTTGCTCGCAATCTGGATGGCGGTTCCATCGGGTCCACTAAGTTCATTGCTCACGACGTCTCGGTAGCCGAGAAGGTTCTTGGCAAGGAAGATGGCGGCGGCGACGTTGCCGGTCGGCTGCCAGCCGGAACAAGATGCCGGCGGACAGAAACCCGGCCCTTGGCTTTGGCGCTGTCCAGCGATCTCGCCGAACTTCTTATTTTGCCGCCGGCGCTGCGATCGTGCGGGTGCTGACGCCGAAGAAAGCCGCGACCTCTTCGTCGGTGCACTGCATGCCGTAGAGCTTTTCGAGTTCCACGAGATCGATCTTCGTTCTAGGACGCGGCATTGTTCACTCCTCCTTCGGAATCAGCCGCAGTTCGGCGCTCCAGTCCGATAGCGCCAAGAGCAATCCCTGCAGATCGGGATGTCCGGAAAGAATCAGCGACTCGATCTCCGCGATCTCGCGGCGGCATCGTTCGATTCATGCGGCACCCCGCAGCTCTCGCGGCTTTGATCTCATCGAACGTTCGCCCGTCCCCATCCAGCGTCGCCTGCTGGCCGGTGAGATCCTGCCAGCGTCGAACGACAACGTCCACGTACTTGCGGATCGAGCTCGATGCCACAGCAGACGCGCTCGGTGACCTCGGCGGCCATCAGCGTGGTGCCGCGACCGAGGAACGGATCGTAAACCAACTCGCCGCGCTTGGTGTGATTCAGGATCGGGCGCCGCATCAACTCGACTGGCTTCTGCGTGGGATGATCGAACTTCTCTTCCTTCGAGCCGCCCATGATAAATTTCGGCGATGGAACGAGTCCCAGACGGTGGAGTTTTCGCCGGCCTTGCCGAACCACGGTGCGTTCTTCTTCCTGCACGTACCAGCAGGGCTCATGCTGAAACCAATAGTGGGTCCGCGTGAGTACCGTTCGGCCCTTGTCCCAGATGATCTGCTGATGGTGCACGAAGCCGATCCGCAGCAGTCCGTCCAGCACTTCGCGGGTGAACTTCGAAGCATGCCAGACAGTAAGCCACTTGGAGGCTCGGCACGAGCGCGAAGGCGTCCGACCAGTCGGCCCGCGTGTCGCCGGAAATGCTCGTGTTCCGTGTGGCCTTCGGTCCGATGCTTCATATAGCTGGCCTCGGCGGGGCCGTGTTTGTTGAGGCCCGCGCGGTCGCGCCATTCGGAATCCAGCTCAATTCCATAAGGCGGATCGGTGACCATCAGGAGCGGCTTCGCGGTCGCCGCAGCAACCGCGCCACGATCCGCGGCCGAGGTGGCGTCGCCGCAGAGGATCCGGTGCTTGCCGCAGAGCCAGAGATCGCCGGGCTTGGTGACCGGGTGATCCGGCACCGGGGGCGCGGCGTTGGCGCGGTCGTCCAGTTCGGAGTCGGCGAGGAAATCGTCGATCTCGTGCTGGTCGAAGCCGGTCAGTTCCAGATCGAAGTCGAGAGCCTGCAGTTCTTCCAGCTCCGGCCCGAGCAAGCTCGATGTCCCAATCCGTCTCTTCGTGGCTGCGATTGTCCATCAGCCGGTACGCTTTGACCTGCGCCGGCGTCAGGTTGTCGGCGACGTGGACGGGGACCTGCTTGAGGCCGAGCTTCTTTGCAGCAAGCAACCGGGTGTGGCCGCAGATGATGACGCCGTCCTTGTCGACGACGATTGCTTGCCGCCAGCCAAATTCCTTGATCGACGCGGCGACCTTGTCGATCGCGCGTTCGGGAATCTTGCGGCTGTTCCGGGCGTAGGGAATCGGTTTGTCGATTGGCCACCAGCACACCTTCAGATCGTTCATCCGTACACCTGCTCAGACTGGATTTGGGATCTTTCGGAGGGTGCGCTCTGCGCTGGCCTGTCGAACCGGTCCTGCTTGCTTTCTTTATACGCTAACCTGGGACCCTGTGTCCAGTGCCGCCAGCTCGCATTCACTTCTGCTCACATTCACTAATCATATAATCGCCAATGCTTCGTGATCCGCTCTGGTGAGGATACAATCGATTGAGAATTGAAGGTCATGGCATTCGGCCACGTCAACCTCACGCTTCGCCCGTTGCGGTTCGCATTTCTGGTGGATCCCTTCGACCACCACGGAATCTCAGGCAATCGAGCTAAGTACTCTGCTTTGGGGAGGTACATTCAATCCAATCATTCCAGTGTTTCGTCGATCGCCCAAGGCTTTTCGCGATCGCTCCGGGCCAGCCTCGGCCAAAGCTGTCGCAGAAGGGCTGATCCAAGCGTTTGATCCCGATTACGTTGTCCTCGTCGGCAACTACATAAGCCTTACCATCGCAGCGGGTTACAGGACTGTCATTCGTGCGGCAGATATTTGGCGGGATTTGGCGAAAGTTGGTCGGGACGAATGGCATTACGATTTTCGAATTGCTGGCCTATTTCATCGACAAAGAATTGAGATTCGTTCCACGCGAGCCTGTTGATGTTCGTGTGCCTTCATACTCTGGCCAGGGGTCGCTCTTTCTTGCGAGCGTATTTGGGGCGCTTCCTGGAATCGCCCAGCGAGTGTTCGACGAACATTTCGCGAGTTCTCTGGACGCAAGAAGTGTGCCGTGCGCGCTCTCAGATTACGTGGACCATCTTGGAGACCGGACTCTGTTTCTGAGGCGTCTCGGCTCGTTCTTTGTGCGGCCGCTTAGCTCGGGGCTATTGCGGAAAGACTATGTGTTTCTTCTCGACGCGACAAAAGCGCTTGACATTGTCGACTATTGGAATCTGAGGGCAGTCGGTTGCAAGGTAATGCCAGTTGCCATTCAGGCATCGGATTCAGTCACGGTCCGTTCTGCTGCCAAGGAGTTCATTGAGGCGAACTTCTGGCCCTGTCGGGGCAACCCAAACATGTACAACTCCACAACCCTACTTAAGAGTAGGTCTTTGTGTCGGAGCAGCTTCGGGTGTTCGGGAAGGGCCTCGATATTACTCATGACGCGGCGGGTTGGGGCAAGTACACCTACCAAGACTGGTTTCCACGGATCTGGAATGAATGGGCGCGCGGCAAAGATGGAGTCGAACCTGCAGCGCTACAGTCCCGCACGAGAACCATAGATTTCTCGAACGGTTCGATGATTAACGTACGGACACTCGATCCTGAAATTCGCGGTCGCGGATGACATAACCTCCGAGGTGATGTTCGCTAACGAGGTTGGGGTGCAACGTATGGGGCCGCTGATCTCGTAGCTGAAGTTATCCCGGAGGGTGATGATACTCTCGTTTGTGCGATTGGAGGCTACGACTTCCGGCACTGGCGATTTCCCCGAAGGGGCCCGTATATCTTTCAGGCTATCTGGACGTCGCTGCATCTATCCGCACCCGACGCCGAGACCGTTTTTATCGAATGGCTTAGGTCCCGAGGGTGGAAGGCTGAACACTCTCCGCCTGGCCTCATCGCCAAACAGCTTTTACGACAGGTGCAAGGGATCTGGGCCGCAGGGTTTCTCGCAAATGACAACATGATCCGGCTACTTGGGGATCTCCAGGGCGAGAAACCAATAGGCCTGGATGCCCTCCGCGGCAAGCTTTCCCGGATCGCAAATGAACAAGGCCATGGCTCCAGTGCTGACACGTTGCTGGAACTCCTAGTCGAAAAAAAGGTTCTGAGACTAGGCATCGAAGTGCAATGCTCGGGATGCACGCGGCATTCCTGGTATTCGGTCACTGAATCCGACTACGAACTTGTCTGCCGGAAATGCAACGAACGATTCCATTTGCCCGTACATAACCCGAAGGAGATCGGATGGGCATACATGACGGTTGGGCCGTGTAACTTGCCAGGCCGCGCTGATGGTGTATATAGTGTGCTTCTTACCTATCGCTTCTTTTCCGTCTTGCTCCAACAGCCTACTACTCCGCTTCTGAGCTTCACCGCGACTAAGGGGACGGATACGATCGAGGCGGATCTCGCGCTTTTTCTCAGGGAGGCCCGCTTTGGGCGAAGTACTATCGAGACGCTCTTTGCAGAATGTAAGACCTACAACCACTTCAAGAGGGAGGACATAGATCGTATGCTCGGGCTCTCGAAAGGATTTCCTGGAGCAATATTGGTCTTTGCCACACTTCGGAAGAATTTGACGGAGATAGAGAAAAAACTTATGCGTCCTCTCGTAAACCGCGGCCGCAAGTATTGGAAAGAAGATCGGCCGTACAACCCAGTGCTGATCCTCACCGCAACAGAGCTATTCGAGTCGTATCTGCGGCCGGAACAGGCGTGGGAAAAAGCAGGCGGGCAATACGCTCCGTGGGCTGGGAAACTAGCTCGAGGCCATCTTGGCATCTTGGAACTTTGTGACGCGACACAGCAAATCTATCTTGGGATGAAGCCTTGGCGACAATGGCTTCTGGAACGGTCGGGCTTGAAGCGCTAACCATATCTCCCGAAGTATCTTGAGCCTCCGGAGAACTCAGATGTCCCTGGTTATGCTCAGAGATCGTCGGGAAGACAGCAGGTTCAATTCAAAACCATCCGAAGCTAGCGCGACGGCGGCCCGACGGTGCCCATCGTGCCGAGCACGAGTGCAAGCTTGCCGCCAGAATCGCCCAGTTGAGTCTACTTTCGAGGTGAACTTTACTCTGACCTCATTCTGCATCTCCGATTGAGATGTTCAGGCTCCTGTACTTCAGATTGGGGATGCCGTCAAGGGCGTATTGCAGCTTCGCGTCCGGTTTACCGCCGACGATGATGCCCCGCACCTGTTGGTTGGGTTCCGCGAGATGCCTACGCGCCCACCCCACGTAGGCCATCGTCTGCTCGATAACTCCCACCGCCCTCGCACCGATGCGCTTGAGTTCAACCACGACAATATCGCCACTGGAGGAATGGCAAAGCAGATCAATTCTGCCTGCTGCCCCGGCGTCATGCTGGCGGCCAACCAACGTCAATCCCAGTTCAAGCTGATCGAGGTTGGAAGCGATTAGCTCTTCCAGGTGCGCTTCATGGATGTTCTGCAGCCGGTGGCTCTGACTACGTTCGCTGTTCAGAGTGCTGGTCGGTCGGTCGCCTCGCGGCGCAAAGGTACTCCTGAGTGCAGGGGGTGTCGCGATAAGTCGCTCAATTGCACTCGCCTGCCCGGGGGTAAGCGGGAAGTTCGTGCCGATATGCGCTCTGACGAAGCTTGTGCCCCGCCAATTCGGGCAGTCTATAGATGTCGCCACGGGCGATCGGTACGTCGAGAAGCTGCTTGATCTTAAGCTGGACTCGAAGCGGGAACTCCGCTTCTGCCTCGGCCTGGTGTTGCTTCATTCCGTATTTGCGTTGCCATTCTTCGGTGGTGGTAGCGGTCGGGTAGGTCAGAACCGTCGCCGTGGCATAGACTCCGGGACTTTTTCGTCCGCCAAAGCACATATAGACAGTATCGCCCGGCGCGATGTCTTCCGCGCACTGTCTCGCGAGAAACATAAGGACGTTGTCATGCAGCGGCGCTTCTTTAAGTGCCCCGGGGAGATCGAAGTAATCAGGCGTACTTTGAAAAATCCAATGAGCCATAAAAAGGAGTTTGCTGTCGCCCTTGCCTGCTCCAGGGTACCAAAGCTTGCTCCGCAGATTGCGGAATGAACCGTCAGATCCGTTGGGGCAAAACTCTTTGCCACTGGGAAACACGCAGAGCAAAGCTAACGCACTCTCGCCGTAGTGTCGATGGATCGCACGTGGGCTTTCGCTTCCAGCGACGCATCAAGATCCTGCCTGGCTTGGCGCTCAACATCAGCAAATCCGGCGTTGGCTTCTCGGCCGGCGGCCGTGGCTTTCACGTCGGTATCGATTCCAAAGGGAGGCGATATAAGAGTGCGAGCCTGCCCGGAACCGGCATCTCTTGGCGGCAATATCAGAAAGCCAAACCTCATCATACGTTGCCTCCGCATGAAGCGTCCCGCATCGCTCCACTCGGGGGTGACCATCGAGTCAGTCCGCTCGTTGAGACTTCCCGCGTCGCCAAGAACGTGGCGCTCGCGATCACGATTGTGCTTCTATTGGTGATCCTCGGGGTGATTGGCAGCCACCACCACTGAAACCGGAAAGGCCACTCCCTGCTAAGTCTGTTTTATGCCAGGTGAATTTCCAACCGACCTGCGCGCGGACGTACAAACCGAAGTTGTCCGAATCGTGAAGTTACTGCAAGAGGCAGGCTGGAGCGTCGATGTTATCAGTTGGGAACCCAATTGGGATACGGCCAGTGAGCGGCGGGTCAACTTCGCTCCCACGCACATGGCCGGGAAACGTGTCCATTCGACCTGTCCAGAGAGTACCCTTCCGGGGCGGCTGCTCGCTGTCCTGGGCTAACCCCGGCTCAAACTAAAAGAATCAAAAACGCCTCGATTGATGTTGACTTCCGCCTAAGACAAGAGCGTTCATGGAGTTACGATGAAAACAATTGGGTACGTTCGCGTTTCTACTGACAAGCAGGCGGATCGAGGGGTTTCGCTCGAAGCGCAAGCCGAGAAGATCCGGGCCATGGCGGTGGTCCACAGCGCCGAGTTGCTCGACATCATCGTCGACGGCGGGGAGTCCGCTAAGAGCCTGAACCGTCCCGGTATGGCGAGGTTGCTCGCACTGGTTGACGCCGGCGAAGTCCAGACGGTCATCATCGCGAAGCTCGACCGGCTCACCAGGAGCGTGAAGGATTTGTGCACGCTGCTGGAGCGGTTCACACGGCGGGGTGTAGCGCTGGTGTCCGTGGCGGAATCGCTGGACACCGGCTCCGCGGCCGGACGGCTGGTGCTGAACATCATGACCGCTGTAAGCCAATGGGAACGCGAAGCGATCGGCGAGCGGACTCGGGACGCCATGAGCCACAAACGTACCAACGGCGAGCGGGTGGGGAATATCCAGTTCGGCTATCGCCTTGGCGCAGACGGGAAGCACGTCGAGCCCGACGCCGCCGAACAGGCGGTCCTGCGGGAGATCCACCACCTGCGCCATAGCGGCCACACTATGCGGGGAATTGCGGCCGCGCTGAACCACCGAGCGCTGCGGACGCGCCGTGGGTCGGCCTGGCGGCTGGAGCACGTGGCGCGCATCCTGAAGCAAGCCACCCGTTGAACCGCACCGGGCCATGACCAAGTGCCGGGCGAAGGCGGGTTTTGCCGAGCACCACTGCGATTTGGCATCCGCTTAATTCCTCAAACATCACACACTTACGGCCCACTTCGGTACCAATCGTGTACTTTTCGGTACCTTTTTCGACGAAAACCCCCTCCGTAATTTGCCTATCGCAGTTCCGGAGCCGGTTGGCCGCGCCGGGCTGTTTTCATTCCCCGCGTCGGGGCCGTAGGCTGGCGCAGGGGAGAACATGGCCACCCCTCGCCAGCGAACGCCACTGAGGGCGCTTTCTGCCCCAGGAAACGGCATTTTGGGCCGCGCCGCCCCCGAAACATTCCGGGGTACGAATGGTTTATGCCCCAATTCCCCCGAACCAGTGACGTGACGGGTCCGTGACGTCACTGGATGAGCAATGTGGCCTACACAAGCAGGAACGCCGTCCCCGGCGCGGTGACCGGAGGCGGCGTTTGGACGACGAGTTGCCTGAAGCTATTTCCCGATCTTGTACGTCCGTTCGCCCGCGGCGTTCTTGGACGACTCGATCTTCTCCCCGCCCTTGCTGCCGAGGATGCTGACGAAGCCGCGTACGGTGTGTGCCTGCCACTTCGTCGCGGCCATGATCTCCGCCAAGGTTGCGCCTTTCGCGCGTTTCATCATCGCGATTACTTCAGCCTTCTTGTTGGCGCGCTCCGCTTTGGGTTTGGTGGCCGGCTTCTTGGCCCGACCCGCCTTCTTCGCGGCCTTGGTTTTCTTGGTGGGCGCGCGCTTCGTCTTCGGCTGCGGAACTTCAGGCGCCGATGCGTTCTTTTCCGATTCGGTTGCGGTGTTCATTTTCGTTTCTCCTGACCGGGCTGCGGTCGTGACCATCCATCACTCCGGTCCGGAGAAACAGCAAGTCATTTCTTCAACGATTGGCCTTGGGCCGCGTGAGCCCAACATCGGGACCAGGGCAAATTGGCGGGGCGGGTCCTTTTTTATAGGGACCCGACAAAACGAGTGGGATGACAAAACGAGTGGGTCAAATGCATGCCCTGCGACAAAAATCGACGAAAGTCGTTGCTATTTCCAGCCGCACGGTACTAAGCTTGTGTCAGGAGTAAATTCGTGCTGCATAGACCACAATGGACCGCGTTGGTAATAGTAGCAGCGATCTCGCTGGCTGCAACAAACAACGCCACAGCTAGCCCTCAATGCCCGAATCTTTCTGGGGATTATATCATTCAGGGGGAAGACGGACAGGTTAACATTGCTATCCAACAGCACGAGTGTGACCGCATCAACATTGTCAGGAAGAGCAATTATCTCGGAAGAATAACTTCTGAGAAACACATGCTCAAACTGGACGGAAAAGATCAGCAGGACTCGCCGTGGCTAGGTGGCACGGAGCAGTACACGACTTCGGCGAAGTTTGTTGGCTCGGAACTACGGGTAAAAGCAAGAACCACAAATCGTTCGACCCTCACAATGATCTACTCTTTGACTCCAGCCCGCGACCTGCTAGAAGCAACCGTCACCGATCACCAACGTGTCCCGGTTCTGGCAAAACGCGAGAAGTAACCTCTTTCGACACGCCCGCTTCGACCATCTGCGCCGTTGGCACTGACCAAGTGCGAGATAGGTCGCTGTTTTCTATACGAGACTATTTCGCAATCTTATCCAGAAGTTCTTGGGCACTGACTCGCAAGGGATAAACCGATTCACCTGGCACTATGAAAGGATCGTGTTCTGCCATCTCTCGAAGTGCTGGCAGAAACTGCTTCAAATCATCGAGGCCCTCGATAGCATCAAGTGCGCTGCTTCGGACCAGGAACTCGGGGTCGGTAATTGTCGCGCGGATGATTGAGATTACTCGGGCCCGAGAGGCTTCGTCGTTCTTCATCCTCAAGATAGCAATGCCCACAGTGATAGCACTGGATCGGTCCTCCTGCCGTGGACTATCGAACTGAGCTAACACGGAATCGAGTGCTTTTTGACCGTACTTCATGATCCCCCTCATTGCCATCATGCCGGTGGATATGGCACCCACTAGGGCGGGGATCGCTCGCTCATCATCCAAGGACGAGACAACGTCGATGGCTTCCGCGTAGTGCTCGCTGTCCTCTTCGGTAAAGTTTTTCGGCGAGGCATTCTGGCCCATGATCGCGTCATTATCAGCTTTGAGCACATTGATTAAACCAAGCTTTACTCGGTCGGCTTGATCGGGATGCCGTTTGAAAAAGGCCTCTAAAGCGTGCGAATAGTCAATGTGGTCAGCAGGCTGTTGCCCTTCCGCGATTGTATCGAGAATATCATCAAACGCTGCCTCGCGCGTTGCTAGATCTGAGCTAGCCAAACGGTCAAGAACCGTTGTGACCCTGCTATCAAAAGGAATCGATTTCTGGGCGCATGCGACTGGTGAAATCGCCAATGCGCACACATTCAGCCAAATTACAGTTCGCATCTCTTCGTCTCCTTCCTTCGAGGCTGGCCCGTAGGGGGGCTCAGTGTATTAATGCACATAATTACCACGATCATGGTAACGCCAATCAGCATGCACGCAAGCAAGGTGGCAAGGTAGATTTTGGGGCTCCGGTCGTCAGCACGGTGCGCTTCCCTTTATCCGGCAGAAACCGCATCCAGGCCAGAGCGTTGTTGTTGGCAAGATTCGATCTGTGGGCCGCGGCGAGGCGGAAGTGCTTCCAGAACCCAGATTTGCGCCAGAGCTGAGTTGTTGTTGGCAAGATGCTCCGGAGGCCAGGGCCAATGAGCCAGACCTCTGCAGCGGAATGCTTTAGGTCGAAAGCTGAGTTGTTGTTTGCAAGATCGCGCAGCCGCCGTTTCTGATCCCGAACTGTTGCAGTTGGCGGTTACGCTCGACGCTGGCTGGATTGCTATCCCTGCATCGCCGCCAGTAATCGGGGTTGCGGCCCGCCATTTTGAGGAGCTGTCCTGACATACCTGGCGGTATTCCGGGTCTGCGGCGATTTTCCGCTGGCGATTTTCGGCGCGCCGTCGCCGCTGGCAGTCCGGCCCGCTGCAGACCGATTGCCCGGGCTGAAATTTCGAGGGTTGGAAGACCTGCTCACAATAGCGGCAACGCCGTTCGACCATACCGGCGTTGTCGCACCTGAGCGAGAACTATCAGTTGGGAAGAGTTTTAGAAACTATTGTAGAGTGGGTACCGCGTCCTGGCCGATGGCAGTCTCTTTCGACAACAAAACCGGCGGAAATGCGGTTATTTTATTCCGGCGCTGACAGTTCGGGCTAGGAAGCAATTCGGCACTTTGCATATGGAATGTCGACGTGACTCAACAGAATTACCAGAACCAGTGTGTTGGCGTTCCGTGGCCATGGAACAACATGAGCATCTGGACTGTGGGCGGGGGCGCAAGTCCTGGAGGCGTACTAGAGGTCTTAGGTGGGGGCGGCGGGTCGAACCACCTGTTGTGGGCGGCAGCCTGTCTACCATGGGCGTCGGAATGCTTTAATGTTGTTGCAAATGATGTCCTGGGGTTGTGCTGGAACCCGTCCTGCGGGTGGGGGGTGGTCAGTGGATCGTTGCTGGGTTACGGAAGCGGTTCGGCGGCTACGTTCCCTCCCGGCGTTACGATGGCTACCACCGTCTCATCGGTTGCTTGCTCTCCCTCGTCACCGAATGTAATTCCGTTTCATCCTTTTCCTCCGCCACTAGCGGGGTTGATCCCCGACGCGCTTGCTCCGACTGAATGTCCTCAGCCATCCAGTATCTTCTGGAATGGCGGACCCACTATTAATGCCGCTGGTACCATTGAGACCAATAATCTCACTCCAGCCATTCCAGTCCCTGCACAGAACGTTCAGTACTGCTTTCAAGGAACCTGCTGGGTAACATACACTGCATCGGACTGAACATTTCCGAAGGGGACTGCGACACTGCTCTCGAGAGCCGCGCGGGCGGGCCGTGAGCGTCCCGGCGTCTGAGGGCGCGTATCGCGTCCAGGATGCGCTTGTTGAGATCGCCGGGGGAAAGGCGGTGGGTACGAAGCATGGACCGAAGTGGTCCCTTTCTCATCCAGGCTTACGAAGGTCAGTGAGATAGAAGGCCGGCGTTGCGGTAAAAGCGAGGATAGGCGCGTGTCCTAAACGCTCTCCGATATTCTCCTGGTCCACGACTCCGACAGCCCGGCCTTGCCGCGAGAGAACGGGGCCTCCGCTAGACCCTGGGAGCGTCGTACTGGACAAGACGATAGAGTCGCGCTGGTCGCGAATGATGCTGCCAATTTGGCGCACCTGTGCAAGGACGTGATCCAGATTTGGGGCCAAATTTGGAAGCGGCGGATACCCCAGCACCAAAAGTTCGTCCATCGGCTTAATTCGGCTTTTTCCCCATTCAATTCGAATCGGGTTAATACCTTGTGGGCAGGGGCATTGGATTAGGGCCAAATCTAGTCCATCAGGTCCGACCTTCTTTTCAAACGGTGGTCTGGCGATAATGTCATTGCCGTTTGAAATGCTAAGCAATTCTAGGCTCGCTACATGCGCTGCTGTTACAACCCATCCTGGATAATCCGCCGAAAAGAAGCCCGATCCCCCCGCCTCTCCGTATTCACCTCGTACGACTATGTGGACGGTCGCCGGCCCATATCGTTGAGCAACGTACTGCATTCCAAGCGCAACCTCTACAATTGAGCCATCGTTCCAGCTGTCTCTACCTTCGAGGCTTAACCGGACCAAATCTCGTTGGATTGAGGCGTCGATAAGACCTTCTCTGATCATTAAATTAAGTGCGGTGCCGAGAGTGGCAGCATCATGCGCAGTTAGTCCCTGCGCAGTTAACCCCTGTTGAAGTTGCTCAGGGCTTACCAGTTCGCCAGGTAGTTTGTCGAACAGAAACGCACCAATTTGATAAATGAGGTCAGGCACCGTTGCTCAGCAGCGTATTCTTAATGCCGGTTCTAAGGATGAAGCTTGCAGCTTCGCGAAGAACGTCCGGGAGAGTGAGGGGCCTGCTTGAAAGGGACTTCCGCATCGTTTTTTCGAGCCATGGCTGCGGCGCCCACACACCGTGAATGAATCTGTTTCGGAGCTGAAACATTTCATCGATGATGTCTTTAACCAACAGAGTTGGCGTGGGAGCATAAAACGAACGCTTTTCCTCCCCCTGCAACTCGCGGTAGATGTCAGTTCTGGGACCGATCGAGCGTAATATTCGTTGTTTAAGCTCGGCCACCGGACATGGCTCGTCAGCCTCGGCATAGAGCGATTCAATGCCGGTTACCCATGTTGTAAATTGAATATCCGCATCTCTCAGTGCCTCATAGCCCGTTTCGTAGTACCTAATCGCCCTACGCAGATGCGAACTAAACAGTTCGACGTTACGAAAAATCGGCCATAACGACCGAAATTGCATCAGATCCTGCCTACTTACTTCGTTCAGAATTTCCGATTCGGGGAGGTTTATGGGCCATTCGCTTGCTGGGTAAACAATGCCTGAAACGTCCACCGCTTGATCTTTGGTTCTACGATAGTGCACAGCCGAAAAACGTCTGCGTGTCGGTTTGACAAGTCTCAGGCACATAAATGCGTGATGGAGCAATTCCTTCGAATCCTCTTCCTCCTTGCCTGATGTGAATCCAGACTGGAATCGATGAACCAAGGCAACCCTCGCGTCTTTGAAAGAGTCGACGAGCTGACGGGAAAGATAGTCCTTCCATAAAGAAAAGTGCTCGGGTTTCAGTAGTCCTGCAATCGACTCGACACTGATGTCACCGAGCGAAATAGGTAAACCTAGCTCGCCCTCAGAAACCGCATTAAGGGACAAAGGGGTTATGCTGTATTTCTGGTAGAGGTCCATTTCGCATCCCGTTACTGGTTCGGTCCAATGATAGCAAGCGTACTTTAGTTCCGCGAATACGTTGAATTACTCGCTCATGCGTGAATATCGCGTCGCTTGGCGGCTACTCTTGTGCAAGGAGCAGCACGCCAAAAGACGCGCACAGAACGAAGGCGTAGCGACGCCAGGAGTAGATTGGCACTTCAGCGGGGCTTGCAGTACTTACGCTGCTTTTCCCGATTGACTTTGGAGCCGTCGAAGGCATCCGGCGCGTCTTTTGCGAGCGTAGCGAACCTTTTCGCCAGCGCATCCTCGAACAATTTGTCTCCGGTCTCGAACGCGAATTCATCATCTCCGCGAAAACTCGGGAAGGATATCACCGCCTTCCCGGGCGAACTGTCTTTCTGCGGGATCAACCAGAAGAACGTGGGCTCTGTTACCGAGGTGGTCTTGAAGGTCTTCGTGGCCCTCATCTGCGGGTTTCCCGATTGACCGCGGGCGTGACCGATTGCGGCGGCGAGGTCTTCGCGGAACGCCATCTCATTCCTCCTGATCGTTTCGATCAGTTTATTTGGGTTGGACAGATTCTCGTCCCCAACTGGGTAGCACTCGCGGAAGTAAGTCGAGAACGTCCGAGCGCCGTTCATCTTCATAGATCCGCTTTTCACATCGCCAACTAGTTCCTTCAATGTCTGGCTGGCCTTCCCGTCTTTATTTGGGTCGAGGAAGGCATCATCCTCCAGGAACCAGTCATGAAACTGATTCCGGAGTGCTGTTATGAGCGTCGCACCGTTCGTGTAGACGACCACCCGGAGTTCCAGCGCGGGCTCGTCTTCTACCTTATGAAGCAATTCCTCGAAGTATTTTTCGAATCCAGCGGGGTCTGAATAACTTCCGTATCCCAGCAGATCCGTCAGCACCCAAAGCCTGGTATCAGCGCGATGAACCAGGTCGGCCACATAAGGGAGGTCGGCCGGGAACATCCCGATGTATCGGGTCGACAGCGCGCCCTGGATCCTTTCCGAATCGTCGTTTTGTTTGACAGCGAAGTACAGACCGATCAGGGCCAGGACCAGTCCGAGCACTTCAGTCGTTCGAAAGTAGGTTTCCGGCTTCGGCCTGAAAAGCCAGACGACTAAGTAGACCAAGGAAACGGCGAAGGCAATCTCCACCAAAGGGACGAACATCGCGGAGTTTTGCCTTGCATGGGCGAGAGCCTCGGCGATGTTTTGGTGGTGCTTCATGCCAACGTAAACCCCAGCAGCGGAAAAGACGATTACGAGAACGCCGACGAACACGAGGCGTTTAAACGTGAAGGTACCCATCGGGGTGTAATTCTACCGTGAAGCCGGTCCGTTTGACAATTCGAGGCGCATCTGTCTTGAAGAATTTATTGCGTTTCCTCGCCATGCCGCAGTCTGCGCACTTACAGCCGGAGCCTCAGGGCCGTCAATTGGCGCAAAGTGCAGGTGGTCGCGGCGCGATCCTCGCCGGGTTCTTGCCGGCGATATTACGGTAGTAGAAACAGATGTCTCTGACAAGAGATGGCCCGTCACCCGACCACATGAACTCATGGTCTTCAAGAGTGCTCCGTAAATCTAGCATCAGACTTCTCCCTTTACATCAATTACTTGCCCATTTTAGCACCGGAAAAGCCGCTAGAGCGCGACCCGTATTTCTCCCTCAGCAAAACGATTCGCACGAGGTGTTGAACGCTGCTTTTCAATTCGCGTTTATCAATCACCTCGCGCCGGGTTAAGCCTCCAAAGTCGCGCTTTCAGTAATCGTTTGTAATTCGCGGAAGATGTCGGCGTGGTTTTGCACAAGGTAGCGTACCACCCTGGCGTTTGTAAGCAACTTTGCGAGGTACCCGCGAGCGAGTACCAGATTGAGCACCTGATTGCCATGTGAATCCTCGATCACTTTTAGGTCCCGCTGAAGAACCTCCATCTCTCGCTCCATTTTGGCAACCTGCTCAGCGCTCAACCCAGCCACGGGCTTGTGTTTTTCTGGATCGACTAGCATCTCACTTCGAGTTGCCGCAAGCAGCGCCTTGGCGTACGGAACCGAAAAATTGCTTACAGCGCCCATGAGTTCCGTGACTTCCAATTGGCGGATCGGCTTCATCTTCCTGAGAATGCCAAACAGATTCGCCGCCAGAACTTTGTTTTTCAGAATTTCCGCTGCCTCTTTGCAGATTCCATCGAGTAGATCGCGACGCTGCCGAATTGCCCCTACGTCAACATTCAACACCCGTGCGATACGATCCTCGGAAACGCCGTTCTTGATGGCCCCGAGAATCATCACGTGCTCCTGAATGGTGGCGATCCGACTCACTCGCCTGTTGTACGTGTAAGCTTCGTCGTCCGAGGCGATGAGGCATCGAACTTGTGCTTGGCCAAGCTGTTTCACGGCCTCGAGTCGGAGGTGCCCGTCGAGAAGGAGAAAGATCTGCTTCTTACTGTCCTGTGCAAAGACGATTAATGGTTCGATCACTCCAACTTCACGAATTGACGATAATATTTGTTGAAATTTCTTTGACGATTTCAACGAGGGCCGGAGTTGCCTCATTGGCAGGATACAAGTTACCAGGAGCAGGACGCCCCTCGGATCAAATCCGATCCGAACCTGTTTGCCCATGTTCCACCTTGTTGTTCGTCAGGACTCGTGCAGCCAATTGCGAGGGCATGGTATCCAGATCTTCCGCCCTTAGCAACGTTAAGAAGTTCTCATCGGCAAGAAGTGTTTTCAGTGCCGAGATCACGAAGATTAATCGAGTTTCAGTTAAGCGAGCCTTCTTGACGAGCAACTTTTGCCGGTCGGCCTCTTGGCGATAAACCCGGACCATGGTCTCCGCCGATGGGACGCGGTCACTCTTACGATGAAGTCCCGGAGCTAGACGTTTGCCTTTGGCCTTGCGCTGCTCAACGATTCGTCGAACTGTAAGTAGCTTCCGGCCACGAAGCGTTTTGTCTTCATATGCCGCGCAAAGCGCATCCTGTATTCCGGTCTCATCAGAATTCGCGATTTGCATTGCCACGGAAAGCGGAATGCGCCCCTTCTCCACAGCCGCCAGTAGCCGCTCCTCGCCGTGCTCCAGCAAATGGACAACACCGTTCACATAGCTTTTTGCCAAGTCGATCTTTTTCGCGATCTCGTTTGTCCCATACCCGCGTGACTTCAAATTGCTGATTTCCCTGAGCAGTTCCACCGGCGAACGATTGCGCCGAGCCACGTTCTCAACAAGGCTCATGAGAAAGCACTCTTCTCTTGAAGCCTCAATCACGATGGCGGGAATCGCTGGTTGTTCAAGGGCAATAAATGCTTCGAGCCGTCCTTGACCACAGACTAGATCGAAATTCTTCCCATCAATCGGCTCACGCCGTCGGGCTACGGTAATGGGTTTCTTCAGCCCCAGCGTCGAGATATTCGCGACGATTCCTTGAAAAACGGTCTTGTTTCTGCTTCGAGGGTTGAGAACATGGATCTGGTTGATCGGGATCATCTCAATCTGCAGACTGGTCTTCGCTCATGCCGCCTCCACGATCTTTGTTCGCTCGGTCATTGTAAGGAAAAAGTCCAGTGCGTCGAATCGATAAACATCCAGCCCGAGCCCATTGTCCTCTTTGAGACGAAGTTTCTCGACGAGAATGTCGATTCTTGGCAGCAGATAATAGTCCAGGGGCGCTTCGTTTAGCGAATCCATTCTGATAGCCACGGTGAGGTCAGGACTCAACCCTGCGTCCAACCGAATGAGCCAATGATGTGTTCCCGCAGGTGTTCGTCGGCAGCGAGCGATTACGATGGACGCCGTGAATTCACGGTTGACAGTGATTAAGTCCGAGTTGTGATCTCCGACCACAGATCCGCCGTGGCAGGCGATTCCTTCGATGACGTCCTGGACGATCTTTGGATGAAGGCCGCGAAGGTGTCGATTTGTCTCTACGAATTGGTAGTCACGCTCGGGGTTGTAGCCGATCATTCGGTACGCGCGGATCAGACTGTTGAAACGAGTGCGATATGCGGAACTCGGCGGCATATCATCCGATTCGTCAATTAGAAGCCCGGAAAGCCGGCCCTCCCGCTCTGCAAGCCTGCGGAGCCGAGTAAGCATATCCTCATCGGTGAACTTTCGGGTACGCTCTCGGATCCTTCCCTGAGCAATATAAAACAGTTCCGGTGAAACGACTGATTCGAAGGCATTGTTTCTTCGAATCCACATCTCTGGAGCATTGATGACGCGTTTTTTCTTGAGCTTGAATGAGATTCGGTTGTAAACGTTATTCCCTATGTATTTCTCGTTCGTCAAAACTTGGTGGACGGTGCCGCGCGTCCAGAGGCGGTCAAGATCCGTCCGAACGCCTTGACCGTTCAAGAGGTTCGCAATTGCAGATTCTGTCTTGCCGTCCTCAGCGAACATTCGGTACATCGAACGCACTACCTCCACCTCTGCGGATGGACCGGGAACCAGAACGACGCGGTCGGTTTGAATGCTCTTCTGTTCTCCCCGGTTTAGTAGTCCCTTCGGTTCGCCTGCTTGGTCTCGCAGCATCCGACGCAGTCCAAACCCCGGGGCACCACCCTGGCGGTAACCAAGTTCAATCAATCGACACTGTCCAATGAACACTTTGGCGGAAAGTTCCCGGCTGTATTCGCCGGCCATCGCGCGCTTGACTCCTTTAACAATGGTCGAAACTGGGCTGCCGTCGTTTTCGAACTGCTCCGCGCAATAGTGTACTTGGATGCGTGCCCGGCGGCAGATATATTCGTAGTACGCGCTCTCGTCGGCGTCCTGAAAACGACCCCATCGACTAACGTCAAATACAAGAATCACTTCAAAGTCAGCTTGTCCTCCTTCGACCTGTTGAATGAGTCCCTTTAAAGCGTCTCGGCCATCGATACGAAGCCCGCTCTTACCCGCGTCCTCGAAGGTGCGCACAATAACCATTCCACGACTCCTGGCGTATTGGCGAATGATGTCTCGCTGGTTTTCCGTTGAATATTGCTGATGTTCGGTCGACATGCGAACGTACTCTGCAGCGCGAATTGGCGGGGGGCTACCTGGCTCTGGTGATTGTTCGATCTTGTTCATTGGCAAACCCAACTCAAGGGCGCGGCATCACGACTTCGTGGCGTGACGGCTCTTTGGACCAACTCCTTTATACGCTTGACGAACGGGTTATTTCAAAGGGATGTTCTTTTCACGCTTCAGTGTAAAGAACACCTTTGATATCTGCAGGAACAACAATAACTTGCGTGCGAGCAAAAGTGTTCTTTACAGAAGAAATCGAGTTCGATGGCATCAACCACACGTCGATACTGAGTTTGGTCAGATTTGGAGCTACGTTGTTCTTTACAACATCAAGGAGACGGACAAATTCACCCAAAGACCGTATGCTTTCCTGTTGCTGCTTGTGATGGAGGCGCTTTCCTTGCCGATAGTGCTTCATGTACGCGCGATTGTGTTCGCGCCAATGCTTCTGGCTATCCCGACATTGTTCGCGATAGGAGGGGTCTTCGGCCATTTTCTTGCGATGGTAGTCGGTACGCCTTCTCCGCTGACACCGGGTGGCCTCACAGATTTCTTGGTCGGGATGATAGCGAGAAGGATGAAAGCCCTTTCCGCAGTAGGGACATGTTTTTTCCGCCATGCATTCATGGTCAGATCGATTCAGATGAATCTGCCGTGTCGCGTTCCACCGAACCAGAAGAGCCCAAGCTAAAGGCGCCAGCGGGTTTCTTGCATCTTCTCTCTTTTGGCAGATCGCATGGTTGACAAGGAGTGTAAGGTTGGGACCCCAAGTCTTATTTGCGCAAGTCATCCAAGAACTCAGATGAAGGCTCGACGCCTGTCACCAACAGATGATCGCGTGCTCGCGTGCACGCCACGTACAGCAGGTGACGTTCGGTGTTATACACTTCCTCGAGGTCCGAGTCGTCACTGACCGTTTCGATCCGTTCCTGCAGCGGAATCACCTCATCATCGCAAGCCATTACTACCACGGTTCGAAACTCCAGGCCTTTGGCGAGATGCATCGTGCTGATCGAAGCCTGGCCGGTGATGGTTTCAACATGGTCGTCCAGCACTTTATAGGCGAGCTTTGCATCCTCGACCGCCGCGCGGGCCCGCTCCAGTTCGGCAGCGGATCGGACGAAGACGCCGATTTCATGCGGCACGATGCCTTCTGCTGTCCTGGCCGCGAGCCACTGACTCACGGTTTTGATCTCTTCCTGGGGAGTCTTCAGAACCATAATCCCCGGCGGTGGACCATTGAACGTTGAGATAGTGCCCTTGCGGTCTTCCTTGTTGCCATCCACGTCGGATACTTCGGGCCCCAGCAGCCGATCGGACTGGATTCTGATCTGGTGCGACGTCCGATAATTGATTCGCAATGTGGAAGAGCGTCCCCGAATATCGACGCCAAGCGCTTTCCAGGAAAACGGCTGCTGAAAAATCCGTTGACCCAAGTCCCCCGCAAAGAAGAGACCGTTCGGACGGCCGGCGCCGAGAGCTGCTAGAAATCGTAACTGCGCGACACTGACATCCTGGGCCTCATCCACCACCGCGAAATCAAACGGCGGATGCACTATTTCTTTAAGTTTCAGCGCCACTCGGCTGAACATATCCGAATAGGTGACCAGACCTCGCGCCTTGAGCGCGGACCGAACACGCTCGAATATCGACCAAAGTACGACTCTCTGAGCCTCCTGTAACCGCGTCTTGCGCCCCAAACGCACCACGTCACTATAAGACTCCCAGGATTCGAACTGCCATGCATCAACCACTTGTTCCCATTCCGTCATCAGGAACTGCAGTGAGAACTTGTTTCCCTTTGTCGCCCCGGCGGCTTCGCTCAAAATATCTCGGACGGCTTCACGGGACGCGATCTGTGGATGGCCAATGTTCACTTCATATAACCGCCTGCCGATCGCGTTCATTGAATGCACCTCGAGCCGTTCTCCGAGTCGCGGTTCATTACTGATGAGCCGTCGAAGTTTCATCCTTAGCGCATTCGCCAGCGTGTCGGAAAAAGTCGTAAGCAGCACCCTGGCCTCCGGATTTGCTCGAACCAGGAAGACTGCCCGATGCAGGGCCACGATAGTTTTCCCCGTGCCCGCGGACCCCGCCACCCGCGCGGGGCCACTGTAGTCGCGCTCAACCAAAGTGCGCTGCGCTGGATGAAGGAAGACCGTCCATTTGTCCCATGGATAGTCGAGCGCGCGCTCCAGTTCCTCCACGTTGGCCATCACGCGGAACCGGCGCTGGGCATCGGGATGCGCAAACGGATCGACTCCAACCGCTACCGGCTTGGCGATCTTCGGCGCGACTCCGGTGGCGAGATCCAGCAATGCCTCGGCAGCCTCGCTCGGCAGATGATCCGCAAGTTCCAGCAACGTGTCCTCATTGGCGCGCCGCACATCGGCCAGCCATTCGGCCGGTACACCGTACCCCAGCAACTCGTCCTCCGGGATGCTGGTGAACAAAGGAGGCTTCGGGATCGCCGGCTGCACCACCTCAACGTATTTGGGAATCGTGATCTCCTGCACCGTCTCACGGACTTCCACGAACTGAGCTGCGCCGGTCTTGGGATGGGTTTCGAGCTTTCGCCGCTCGGCCCACTGATACGCACTATCGTGATGCCCCACGTAGCACAGCAGCAGGCTGGACTCGGTCCGATGCACGATCAGCCGGACATCGCTGTTCACGCGAATCGACCAGAACCGGCGATCCTTGGGTTTGTCCAGCCTGTGGAATTGCAAGCTCGGATGAGCCGGGTTCAACTGCAGATCGAATGCCGCCGTCTTAACGGCCTTCTGCTCGTCGCCAGTGAGTTTGGCGAGGCTATCCGTAAATGTGTCGGCGATACGGAACTCCATTAGTTCGACGTCATTTGGCGTTCACATCCGAGAGCGAGCCTAGCCATTACTTTCGCCGACCCAGTTGCCGGATGATCCTCTGGGGCGGGTCAAACAGGCCGAGCTGACCCTTGAGCGGCATAAACCGGAGTCTCTTTGGTTTGGATAACACCCATCCAACCGGCCCCAGAAACCACCTGCTCCGGCTGCTGGTGATGCAGTCCTCCAATTGCACCATGCCGACGATGCCGCCTCTTTCGAAGTCTTCAGGAAGTTTGACTCCGCGCTTCCGAGCGAATTCCCGGCCCTCTTCGAGCTTGCGCTTGGTAGGATGGCCGGCGCTGGCTTGGATCAGAAGTTTGCCACGATACCGCGTCGCCCAAGTACGATTCTCGATGTCTTTGAAGCCATGGACAATCAGCCAAGCCCACGGTTGGCGAATGACGATTACTTTCATTGCCTTCCTTCCGGCCTTCGCGGAGGAAAGCGCACCGCGAACTCGTTTATTAGCGGCCATCTACCCTGAACACCTTCATCACTTCATCGCCAAGATGGTTGATAACCTTTACGGCGATTCGCCCGGACTTCGGCTTATCGAAGGGGCGGGAGGTGTCACTGTGCAACGTGGCCCAAGCTTCCTCGTTGATCTCGGCCTTGAGCGTGGTTTTGAGGGACTTGTACGGATCGTTCGCGCCCAGGAAATAGGCGTGGCGGACAAAGAAACTCTCCTCGTTGTAATCGGTATCGATGAACCAGCATGCGATCCCTTCGGCCCCGTCGCTTCGGACCTCGCCAGTGTTGGGGTGAAACACGTCAACACCGTTTACCTTGACCTGGATCTGCCCGTTAGCGGCATTCAGAATATCGATGTCCGGCTCACCGAAGATCACGAACAGGTTTCCCTTGCCGGTGTTCTTCAGATCGTCGGACATGTGCAGATCGGCGTTCATGCGCGCCTTGAGAATGGGGATGCGGCCAAGTTTGTCGAAGTCCGTCGAACGAGCGTCGTAGTTGAACGCACAGGCGACAAGGACGTCGAAGGCGGCATCCCCAGCTTCTCGGGCAGCCTCTACCAGATCGGGACGAGAGACGGTTCCGAACTCCGGGCCGATGAGGATGGCGGCGCGTTTTTCGGTTCCCGATGCGGTGGCGCTCTCAAGATAGCGGCCCTCGGCGCAGATCCATTTGCCTGGCCAAGGAGTGATCGACGAAAAAGCGATCTTATCTTCTTTATGCGCCTGCTGCACACCCGCGGTCTTTAGGTTCTCCAGGATCATCTGGACGAAGCCCTGTTCGTCACCATTCTTTGATTTCGAAGCGCCGTCGAAAAGTTCATCGTTTTCATCCACGGCTAGCACGCGGTGCGGGGAAAGGCTCTCGACGGTGAAGGGCCCGGCGACCCGGACTTTCCGCTTATCGTCATAAGGTTTGTCGTAGAGATACTCGAACTCGGCTTTGGCCGCGATCGAGGCATCGATTTCTTTCTGCCGCGTGATGCGCTGCTTCCACCACTCGCTATGGACCTTCTTAGTTTGTTCTGGCCATTTTGCATCGGCATCGCGCGGGATTTCCCATTCTTCCCACTTCTGCTTGAGGGCCGAGTTGATCTGAACCCGAAGAGGTTCGAGGCTCGCTTGGAACCTCTCCCAAAGGACGTCGATCTCGACATTGTTGGCGATCGACTTAAGCCCGATATGCGGTACTCGCTCGTAGACAAAACCCTGCCGGATGTCGCCGTGAGTCGGAGCCTCGGACGGAACCGAGTGCGTGACCTCCGCTTCCTTATGTTGTCCGTCCTTGCTATCGGCAAGAAGGTAATAAGAGTAGCGAGCACCCATGATGCGCGCCCTCGCGAGCGCAAGGGCGACACGGGAGGTGTCGATGGTGATCCATCGGCGACCCCACTGCTCGGCTACAAAGGACGTCGTGCCGGAGCCGCAGGTTGGATCGAGAACCAAGTCGCCAGGATCGGTAGCCATGATCACGCAGCGTTCAATTACTTTTGGAAGCGTCTGAACAACATAGAGCTTCTGGAGAACCTGATTATCGCCAGATGCGGCGTCCACCCAAACATTGCTGACAGGAAAGGCGGCGAAATCCTCAATTTCGCGAATGTAGCAGAGAGTCCTCCCGGCTCCACGGCCGCTGAGTCGTGACGCTTTGCTCAACCGTCCTAAGCCTTCCGCGCGCGTTTTCCAATGCATATTATTACCGCATTGATATGTGATGCCTTCAAACTCACAGGAACGCGACCCGTCGTTGCTTCCTCCTTGCGAACGTAGATTGTCCAAACGATAGACGTGCCCGTCTTCAGGAATCAGACTCGGATTGCGCTTTTCGTTCAAAGTGAGCACTCGTGAGTGCCCGTCCGGTAGGCGAATCATCGTATACTCATCGGATCCTAATCCGCCGATCTCTTTTCGAAAGTACGGCTGTCGATATTTAACGGCGCTCCTGTCTTTCGAGTACCAGAGGATGTAGTCCAACACATTAGGTAGGGTGCGGCTTGCGTAACCCGTGGTCTTGACAAAGCTGATCGAGGAACATAAGTTCTCAGCACCAAAAACCTCATCCATCACTGCGCGAACGCGATGCACATTCTCATCCCCGATCTGCACGAACACCGACCCGCTATTCGCCAGCAAATCCCGTGCCACCACGAGCCGATCCCGCAAATAGGTGAGGTAGGAATGTACTCCATCGCGCCACGTATCGCGAAACGCCTTCACCTGCTCCGGCTCGCGCGTGATGTGATCCACGTTTCCGTCCTTCACATCACGGCTGGTAGTGGACCACTGGAAATTGGAGTTGAACTTGATGCCATACGGTGGATCGATGTAAATGCACTGGACCTGGCCCCGCAATCCCTCTCGTTCCGCCAGCGACGCCATCACTTGCAAGCTGTCGCCGAGGATCATGCGATTAGTCCAGTTTGCATCGTGCTGGTAAAACTCGGTCTTTGCGTTCCCCTCCGGCACTCCGTTGAAGTCGGCGAAGAGGTCGAATTGATCCTCGGCTGCCTTCTGGTCAGCCGCACTTCGGCGCAGAAGGTCATCAATCAGAACCTTGGGATGAACCTTTTCCTGGATATAGATGGGCGGCGCATGGGTTACCAGGTCGGACCAGTCCTGCTCGTCCTTGCCGCGCCAGACCAGTTGCGGGTCCAGGTCGCGGTTGCGCCGCTCGTACGCAACACGGACAGGGCTTTGCTCCTCCTTGTGCATCACGGATTGGAATTCGGCGGTAGGAATATTCTTGCGCGAAGCCTCCTCATGGGTAAGTGTTTCGACTGTCTTCTTTTTCTCTGATTTCGGTGTTTTCGTCGGCCATGCTGTCCCTACGCTACCGGCTGCACACTAAAGGACTCGATCATTTTATTGAACTCGGATTCGACCTTGGCTTTGAAGTCGGCCTGGATCTGATAGGCGTCGGTGAACTCGGCGAAGGCCCAGCGGCCGTACTCGCCGTTGTTGTTCACTCCGGGCACCCAGTAGGTATCCATTGTCGCCTTTTTCTCCTTGGCGTCTTCGCGCCGGTAACCTTTGATCTCCACGATCAGGTGCAGAAGGTCGTCGTCCCCGTGTCCGTCGTCCACCAGGACGATGAAGTCGGGAAGGTACCTGCGCGTTTCGGAGCCATAGCGATAAGGCACTTCCAGCCCGAGGTTATGATTCTTGACGTATGCCTTCACCCGCGGGTGGGATTCGGCCACGCGGCAGAACTCGGCCTCCCAGTCACTATCAAGGATGACCCAGTTGACGTGGCACCGGCGGGCATCGGTCTGCCAGCGATCCGTACGCGACGTGTTGAACTTCACGTGCGCGGTGGAACCGATCGGGTTGTAAGGGTCGAGCACGGCTTTGATCGGCCGCGTATCCGACATAGAGCGGGTGATGGCCGCCGTAATCCGTTCGCAGGCCATGTTCCCCAGATCCGGGTACAGGAGCTGCGCCGGCTTGGTGCCGCCCTTGCACACCAGACATGTATCGAGCCATTGCTTCGTGATGCGCTTGAGTTGCCCGAACAGGTGCAGCTTGGGTTCTTCGCCGGCATCACGCCACTTGGTGTAAACCAGACGTTTGGTCAGGTGGAAGAGCACCGTGGATATCCGCATGTCATCCAGGTGTTCCAGGCTCAGTTCGACACCTTCACCAATGATGCCTTCGTTCTTGGTGATGGACGGGCCGACTAGGTCGGGGGTCAACTCCAGGATGGAATCGTCATTGAACGTGGCGGTGAGGCGCTCCTCGGGGAGTTCCACCCGGTAGCCGGCGACGCGCGGGAAGCGGATTTCGAGCGCGTCGCGGTCGGGGCGGATGGCCTTCACCTGAATGGTCTCGCGCGGCGGCTGCACCGGCGGCGATGACCGGCTTCGCCGTGAAATCGAATGGGATGCCAAGCACGTCCGCGTACTCTACGTTGAATTTGTTGTCTTCGTTGAGCTCGTAGGACTGGCGGCGAAGCGCCCGGCCGATCACCTGTTCGCAGAGGAGCTGAGTGCCGAAAGCGCGCACGCCGAGGACATGCGTGACGGTGTTGGCGTCCCAACCTTCCGTGAGCATGGAGACTGAGACCACGCACCGGATCGCTTCGCCAAGCCGGCCTTGTTTGCCCACGGTGTTCATCACTTCGCGGAGCAATTCCTGGTCGGTGATGTTTTCGGCCTGCTGGCGGTCGCCGGTCCGCTCGATGATCTCGCGGCGAAAACGCTCGATCTCGTCGGCCGCCATGGTGCGGAAATTGTCGTCCAGCGCGTCGCCAGACTCGATTTCCTCGCTATCGATCAATAGAGTGTTCGGCCGGGCGAGCGGGTTGCCGTGCTCGTCGAAATTTCGGAACAGAGCCAGGCGCCCGTTCTCCAGGGTGGTTGACCCATCCTCATTCGGTCCGATGGAAGCCCGAGATGTAGTCGTAAACCAGTTTGGACGTGGACGTGTTGTTGCAGACGATGATGAAGCAGGGCGGCACGCGGACTCCGTGTTTTACCCACTCCGCGTACGTCTTTTCATAGTGCCCGTAGAGCGCTTCCAAAGCAGTGATCAACAACATCGGCAGCTTGAGCGGATCTAGAGCCTCTGTCTTGCCGCGCCCTTTCTTGGGCATTTTCGTGCGAATGTGCTCCCAGAGGTTGCGGAACTTCGGCATGTCCCCGCCGGGGATGTTGTCGGCGACTGGCACGCGCGGCAGTTTGACGATGCCGCATTCGATGGCGTCCATGAGCGAGAAGTCGCTCATGGTCCACGGGAACAGCGTTCCTTCGGCGTAGCCCGAACCGCGGAGGAAGAACGGCGTCGCCGACAGATCCATCACGCGGGTTATGCCAAGCTTGCGCTTAACGATTTCAAGTCCGGAGATCCAGAGCCGGGCGGCCTCGTTGTTTTTCTTGGCTTCTTCCTTGTCATCGCCCTTCAGGTCGCTGACCTCGTCGACTTCCGGCTTCGTCGCGGTAACAGTGATGGGCCTCGTCATTGAGCACGAGGATGTTCTTCAGGCCCATCAGGCCGGGCATCACTCGCTGGATCATCTGTCCTTCGGTTTCCAGCGTGTTCAGTTCTTCGCCGCGACCCTGAAGCAGGGAGCGGCCGCCTTTGGAAAGCTCGATGCGCTCGCGAAGCTTGAAGGCGTGGTAGTTCGTGATGACGATCTTGGCGCGGTCGAGCTCGCCGAGCATGTCGCCGGGAACCAACTCGCGGTCTCTGTAATAGCTGTCCGGGTCGTTTGGCTGGAGCACGCGGAGCCGGTCGCGGATGGTCAGGCCGGGCGTCACGACCAGAAAGCCGCGCGTGAATCGTGCTGCTGCCGGGCTGGCGGACGGCGTTGATGGTCTGCCAGGCAATGATCATCGCCATGACGGTGGTCTTGCCGGCGCCGGTGGCGAGCTTCAGGGCCAGGCGCATCAGTTCCGGGTTGGCGCCGTTGTTGGCATCGGCGAGGTGCTCCAGAAACCGTTTGCCCGTCTTGCCCAATTGCGGGGCGACCTCGGTCAGCCAAATTGCGGTTTCCACAGCTTCGATCTGGCAAAAGAAGGGCCGAACATCGCTGAACTTGTGATGGCGCCAATGCTGGAGGAGGCGCTGGGTGTCGGGCGTGACCTTCCAGTCGTTGGGATTCGGAGAGACTACGCCACTGATCGACGTGATAGCGGAGTTCATTGATGACAGCCGAAGTCGGGTCATACTGTTGCTTCTCGGTAGAGAGGCCCTTGCCTTCGTCGAAAACCAGATGCCGCTTGCTCCGCCTTTTCCTTGCGCTTCCGCGGCTTGGGGATGGGCGTGATGAACTCGGCCTGGCGCCGGCTCTCGATAATCTGTTGCGTCGGCTGGCCTTGTTCGTCGAGCTCCCAGTAGCGCGCTGGGTACTCGTATGGGGAATTTAGGATCGGCCGCTCGAAGAATTGATTATTCATTCTCGACCAGCGTGTTTCCGACTCGAATTACGCGGAGCATCCGCGTCTGCGTAGCCAGTGGCGGCATTGGACTGACTTATTCTGTCATATTAACCGGAAACAAGCACTCGCGCGCCCTCACAATCGGGCGCGCAAATGAACGAATGTTGTGGTTGGAGCTTGACTCTTAAGTCGCTAGGTTCAGGCTGTCATGCTTTCGATAGAAGTGGGAAGGCGCGCAATAATACTGCTCCCGTCGAAGCAGCGAATGGAGCCCCGCCGTTCGTGTGTGATTCCAAACTGGACGCTTGATAACTCCGCCCCGATTGCTTCGCGTTCCCATTTGCTTACAGCGGTCATGATGTTCAGCACCAGCCGCCCGGCCGCGGAGCTGGTGTCCAGGGATTCAGCCACGGACACCAGTGCTACGCCCCGCCTGGTGAACCGCTCCAGCAGTGTGCACAAATCCTTGACGCTCCTGGTAAGGCGGTCGAGCTTCGCGATGATGACCGTCTGGACTTCGCCGGCATCAACGAGTGACAGAAGGCGCGCCATGCCGGGACGGTTTAGGCTCTTGGCGGACTCCCCGCCATCGACGATGATGTCGATCAATTCGGCACCGTGGACCACGGCCATGGCTCGAATCTTTTCTGCCTGCGCCTCGAGCGAAACCCCTCGATCGGACTGCTTGTCAGTAGAAACGCGAACGTACCCAATTGTTTTCATCAGTGACATGTTGGGCCATGACCGCGACAGATTTCAAGACAATTCCAGCAATGGAGTCCCACCGAGTCGCCTTAGGAGCGCTGGGAATATGCCGGCCAATCGGCCACCTTCTACTCTCATGTGACGGGTAGCAGCACCGAGTTACTCGAAGCGCCACCGATCGTCATAATGAGGGCCTGATTGCCAGACTTCAGGCCTGATGGAACTCGCACGTTGACCTGATTCAGGCCAACGAAACCAGGCGCTAGTCCGCTGAAGCTAACCGTCGCCGGAGCTCCACCGATGGTGACAGTAGGCGTAACCGTCGTAGACTGTCCGTTGGCAGGAACACCATCCCCCGGCGGAGCAGAAACTGCACCGAGGCCTGTGCAATAGATGAGTACAGTCTCGTCGGCCTCAACTGGATGCGCAATGTCCGCCAACTGGAAGTTTGCGTGCAAAACAGCACCAAAAACCTGTCCGCCGACGCTGTAGCCAAAGATGCCGGGCTGCGCAGTCAGGACTGGTACGGTAATGGCGGGGCTGGTTGATCCATTGTTCATTACCGCAATGGTGGCTGTCGATTCACTCGCCACTCGCCAGGGAATCTGAAAGTTGATTTGTTGCTGCCCACCCACATCATCCACAGCGAACAGAGGAACTGGTGAGCCGTCGACAATCACTGAGACGTTCAAGAATGCGGTTGGCAGCGGCAGCGATGGCGTAAGGTTCGTCCCGGTGATAGAGGTGAGATTGCTGCCGAAGATTGTAGCGATTTCGCCGGGAACGATTCCCCCTCCGACAAAGCTCGCGCCGTTCACAACAGCGGTGACACCGGGAGAAACCGGCGCCGCATGGACCAGCAGCATTACGGCAATTGTCTGCGGACTGTTCGAGGCACCAGTCCCGGCCACAGAGATAATGCCGCCATAAGGTCCGGGAGCCAAGCCGCTCGGGTTAACCGAAACCGTGAGCTGACCAGGCGCGGACGACAGATTTAGCCATGACACGTTTGAGGAAGGGGACCAAGTGAAACTGCCCCCACCCGAGTTTGCGACAGTGACGGTCTGTGCTGCTGGAAGACCACCGCCTGCCGTATATGAAAACTGAAGCTGCGTGGGAGAAAGCCATATCGTTGGTGGCTGGGCAGCCGGGGCTACGACAATGTTGATCGCGTCTTGACCGGCGCTGTTGCTGACGGACAGGCTGACCAGCCCGCTATAGTTTGACGGAAGGAAAGCCGTGATTTCCTGATCGGACACGTCCTGACCGGACAAGGAGACGCCGTTCGCCAGGACTGACGTGCCGGTCGGGGATGAGAAGCCTACTCCGTTGACGGTGATCGTTGACCCAGACGCGACGGTAAGGCCAGGAAGCCCTGTGGACAGGCTGGATTGAACGCTGTAGATCGACGGCCCGTATTTGAACAGCACGGCGCGGCCCGACCCGTCCACGATCGTGCCGGTGCCAGTCGTCACCTGGCCGTTGGAGTGGGTCATTGAGAAGTTGTGCGACCCGCCGGGCGCGAACTCCGTGTAAAAGATGCTGGCGATCGAGGCGCTCGGGCCTGAAACCAGCAATCCGGCGCCGTTGTCGTACTGAACGGACGTCAGGTCCGTGAAAAAGATGTCGTTCGTGCCCTTCAGCGCAACCAGTCCGCCACCATAGATCGAAAGGAATGGGTCCGTGCTCGGGGGATTGCCGATCGATTGCCAGGCTGTGGTATCGGCGAGGAAGGACCGTATAATCTGCGCGCTGAGATGAGACGGGCTATCGATATTGGCGATGCCCTCGGGAACAGAGCAGCTCATGCCTATGCCGAATTCCGTAAACAAGTTCGAACTCGGAGGAATATGGCAATAGGGAACGATGCGGGTGCGCTGGTCCGACTCGGCGAAGCCGAGTGAGCCGCTGGTCAGGGAAACAACGCCGTCCGAGGCGTTGTCTGTAGTTCCGTAAGTTCCGGCGTTGCCTATGATCGCGAGGGCATCGACGCCACGCAGATCGTCCTGCCCCTGGTTCCAGGTTGCCAGGTCCCAAAGGAACTGATTGCCGAGAGCCATCTCGCTTAATTGAACACCGATATAAAGAGCCTGGAATGACCCGAAATGCGGCGTCCCGATCGCGATCAGTTTCCGCACCATCGGATTGGCGGGCGGGAAAAACACACCCGGAGGTCTGTGATTTTCCGGCCAGGTAAGCGCGGGCAATCAGGCCACCCATGCTGTGCGCGACAAGATCGACCTGGCTGACCGGCGTGCCGTCCGTGTATTGAAGGCCCGCGATATAGATGCCGAGCTGCGCCCCTAGTTGCTCGATTGAAATGTCGCCGTAGGCGCAGTTGTTGAAGTAGAGGACCGAGGCACCGTCGTCTTGCAACAGCGTGGCAAGCTGGCCGAAGGTATCCTGCGAAGCCGTCAGCGTGCTTGCGTCATCCGTGCAGATCAACTGAAATCCGTTCAGCAGGACCACGGGAGGTCGCGATGCGACATCCGCAGGCCTGACAGTCACGGCATCGACCGTTACATGAAGCTCCACCGACAAGGTCCGGCCGCGAGTATCGCGTCCGGTGACTTCGATGGTGTACTCGCCGGGCGGCGTCGCAGGCGGTATCACGAGCCTTAAACGAGGTTCTGGCGCAGATATCGTCAGGACGCGGATGGGGAATTCCAGCGGCGGGGTCATCCGTGAGGCCGTGATGGTTGTCATAACCGGAACTCCGTCGCTCAGTGCTGCGGTACGGGTTTCACCGGCGACGGCCCGGAATGTCCGGGGAGCGATCGACTGTGCGACGAGCGTGCTCTCCAGGCAGAAGCCGAGGAGTAGAACGGTGGACGCTCCGTAAACACGTTTCACGGCTATCTTTCATCGGCCGAAATGCCTGTAATCTGCAGACTCCAGGTTTCCATTGGCCATCGTAGGCTTCCGCGACGACAGCCGTCCACCGTGGGTCAGCCCTACGCAGTCTGGGTGAATTCTCCAATGCAAACATGGAACCCACGACTACGAGCACCGAAGCAAGAGCCGTTCCAGATATTTTCACGGAACTCACTGGAGAGAAATCACGACGGTCGGAGGCGTCTGCGCTCCCCCCACGGTCGCCACGAGCGGGACATCCCCCGTGCCGAGACCAGCCGGAACAGTCAGATTGATCTGGTAAAGACCAGCGCCAGTCAAGCCCGCAAATGTCGGGAAGACGCTCACATGGTTTATGAGGAGCGTTACCGGATTTGTGGTATACGCCGGCCCGTAGAACACTTGGCCGGCAGGCACAGCCGGGTTGGTCGGTCCGAGCCCGCTGCCATATAGTTCCACGATGTCGCCGGGTTTCGCGGCAACCGTAGGATAACCAAGTGATGTTCCGGTCGGCCCGAGAATGTCGTAGCTACCCCCACCGTAAGCGCCCGAATCGTCGGGCCTGAAAATGATGCCGGCCACATGTTTGGCATCGAGCAGAAAGAATGAAGGAGCAAACTGAGCAAGCCTCACAGCTTTCCGGGTTCAAATCCCGGTTCTCTTGGCCGCACGCTTTTCCTCGCCAAAAGCTGATACTAAAGGTTTGGGGCAGGAGCATCCGTCATTCAAAATCCTGAAGCGTTACTCGCTTGCCTACCTTGATCAAAACGAGAGGGCGCGAGTCGAAGAACATTTCTCGATCTGTGCAGAGTGCCGCCGGCAGCTTCGATCACTAGCCGGCACACCCGAGTCAACTGCCGTTGCACAATGCCGTCGGCTTTTCCTCAAAGCTGCAGTTTTACATCCACAAATTCGACTTGGTGATTCGCTTCGCTGCAAGGTATTAGAACCCGGCAACAAGCTGTGGCGCGCTAAGGGCCTCCCTGTTCCAAATGTGCCGGCATCCCAATGGACTCTCGACCAACGAACAGCTGGAGAATCGTGGAATTGCGAAGAGATAAAATTGCTTCACGAGTGGGCAGATGGGCTCAATCTTCCGTATGACTGGGTGCTATCAGAAGCATTTACACAGTTATCAATCTGGCGATCGTTCCCGGAGATCGACGGCGCTTTCACCGGCATTATGGGATACCAGGCGCCAGATTTCTACATTGAGTCCTGGCATGTCGACCATGAAAGTGAGATCCCTTATCGAAAGCGGATGAAGGAAGAAGTTCGCGGCCGCACTTGAAGCGCACATCCGTGAGGTCAAGCGGCTGCGTAGCAACCTCTTGCCCGACCGCGGCTCCAGGGAGGCGCATTATCAGTGGGCGGTCGAACGTGTGTGTCTCAGACTGGAAGTGGGCCGCCATCGCTTGCCAGCAGCCGGGCTATATAAGTTGGCAAGCCGTGCAGCAACGCTGTCGAGCCTATTCTGACGAAGATTGGCATCCTGCCAACACAACCTAAGCGAGGAAAAAAAGCCCGCGTCCTAGGTTGTCGAAAACCGAAGAAATTTCGGCTACAACTGTTGCAGGACGATATGGATCTGCGACAAAATCGCCAGGCACTTGGCCTTTCACAGAGCAAATTGGCGCGGCTTTCTCGCGTCAGCCGGTTTAAGATTTGCACGTTCGAACTCGGCGGCTGCTCGCTGACAGCGGACCAGCAAAGTCGAATTCGTGAGGCGCTCTGCGCCGGAGCCCTAACGGCTCCGAAATCGTCTCGGCCAACGTCGAACTCGCGCAGTTCCCCCACGCAAATGCAGGAGCCGACGAGTGTTTGAGCAACTGAACCAGTCGATCAAAGGGCCACAGAGTCTTCACAACGGGAGGATTTCCGTGCCGGAAATCGCAAAACGCCTGGACATCGGGCGCCTGGCGGTATACGCGATGCTGGAGCAACGAATCATACCCGGGATTCGGCTCGGTCGACGATGGATTGTAACGCGTCACGCCTATGAGCAATGGGAGCGCACCTGCGGCATGCGGCCGGCACTGGACTTGGGCCGCAGACCAGAGGTAAGTGTGTTGACCTAATGGCCGCCTACAAACACAAGAACCGTGCTGGGAAGACGATGTGGTTCTACATGTTCAGTCTTTCTGGATCGACTCGCCAGAACCGTAAGCGGATTTCTGGTTCTGGTTTCGCAACGAAGTCCGATGCAACCAACGCGGAGACTCGAAGGCGAATCGAAGAGCAACAAAAATTGGAGTTGGCAAAGCGTGGCTTCCAACCCGCGGAGATACCCACGACGCTCGCTATGCTACTGGAGGAATTCTTCACCCAGCACGTCGATGGAAAGCTGGCGCCCAAGACCGCCGAGCGATACCACCAGCAGGCTGCCTATCTTCATCCGGAACTTCTGAAGATGTCCCTGAAAGAAATTACACCCCTTCACCTCAGCCGCGAATGGAAGCGTCTGGAGGAAAGCGGTGGCCACCATCGCCAAACCAAGGCCCCACGCCCTCTTTCCAAAAAGACCGTCCAAAACATCGCGGGAGTCCTCTCCAGCGCGTTCAAGCGTGCGATCAAATGGGGACTGGTCACCTCGAACCCGGTTTCCGCCAGTGAACCGCCTGTTCCAAAGAAGCGACGAGGCATTGCCCTCACTACGGCGCAGATGGAAATGTTCATCGCCGCGGCGACTAGACCCTGGTATCTATCGACGTTCCTCGAGGTCAGTGCCGCGGACCGGCGCGCGTCGCGGCGAAGTCTTGGCGCTTCGCTGGTCCGATATCGTAGACGGTCGCGCGATCGTTACTCGATCGCTTACCCAGACCAAACACGTTCTGGAGCTTCAAGTGCACCAAGACCGAGGACAGCGTGCGCCCCGTGACCCTACCAACATCGACTTTAAGAGCGCTAGAGCGGCATCGGAAGCAGCAGGACGAGCTTCGGGTCCCGTTCGGTCCCGATTACCATGCTGACCGGATTTGATATTTGCGAATCCGAACGGGACACCAGTGAAGCCCGATTCGATCTCGGCGGCGGTGTCAGCCCTATGCCGGCGATTGAAACTGCCGAAAGGGGTGAGTCTTCACACGCTTCGCCACACCCACGGTTCCCACCTATTGGCGGCGGGCATGGAAATTACAGCGGTGTCAGAGAGGTTGGGGCACTCTTCGACCCGGGTGACTCATGAAATCTACTCCCATGCGATAAGCGGCCGAGATGATGAAGCCGCGCGGCTTTGGGACAAATTTCAGGGGCGAGATTCAGCGGAAAAACAGAAGGGAGAATTGCAATGAACTTCTCTGGTTCGTTGTTGGTGGCAGCGCGTGGCAGCGCAATGTCTGTAAGTGATAGAGGAATTGGTAGCGCTAACGGGAATCGAACCCGTATTTAAGCCTTGAGAGGGCTCCGTCCTAACCGTTAGACGATAGCGCCACTTCGCCTATTATAAACGAAGAACCCCCGCCTCTTTCTTGAATCCTGAATTCCTCTTGGAAAGCGCCCCCCCGCCAACTGATAGACTGGTGGTTACACTCATGATCACATCGACACAGCTCCGTCCGGGCATGGTCATCAAGTTCAACAAGGAACTCTACTCCATTTTCAAAATGGAGCACCGCACTCCCGGCAACCTGCGCGGCTTCGTGCAGGTCAAAATGCGCAGCCTGCGCAGTGGCTCCATGACCGAACATCGCTTCTCTTCCGAAGACCGCGTGGAACGCGCCGCCCTGGATGAGCAGGAGATGGAATATTTGTACGACGACGGCGAGTATTACTATTTCATGAACACCGAAACCTTCGAGCAGATGCATCTCACGCGCGACATCCTCGGCGACGGCGTGGAGTACCTGGTTCCGCAGCTCAAAGTCCACGTGGAATTTTACGAAGGCAAAGCCATCAGCGTGGAACTGCCCCCCACCGTCGATCTCACCGTCGTCGAAACCGAACCTGGACTCAAAGGCGCCTCCGTTTCAAACGTCACCAAAGCTGCCAAACTCGAGACCGGCCTCATGGTGCAAGTCCCGCCCTTTATCATTGAAGGCGAAAAAATCAAGGTCAGCACCAGCGACGGAAGCTATCAGGAACGCGCCTGAAGTGCCGCAGGCGCTTCCGCCTGCGAACTCTGTGCTATCTTTGCTCCCATGCCAACTGCGCGCGGGATGCTCTTCATCGCTCTCGGAGTGGTCACGTTGGGCTACTGCTGGATCTGGTTCGCCGGCAAAGGCCGCACCCCGGGCATTCCCTCTCTGGCCGAGCTGGCCATCGGCTTCATCACCAATTTCTTCGACACGCTCGGCATCGGATCGTTTGCGCCAACCACGGCGATGTTCAAGTTCTTTCGCCTGGTTCCCGATGAAAAAATTCCAGGCACACTCAACGTCGGCCACACGCCGCCAACAATTCTGGAAGCGTTCCTGTTCATCCTGATCGTGCAGGTGGACATGGTGACGCTGGTCTCCTTGATCGGCGCGGCCATCGTCGGTGCTTGGTTCGGAGCCGGCATTGTCGCCGGATGGTCCCGCCGCAGCGTGCAAATCGGAATGGGCATCGCTCTTCTCACAGCTGCATTCCTTTTCGTGATGACCAACCTGCAGCTCATGCCCGGAGGCGGCCAGTCGCTTATTCTCGAAAACTGGAAACTCGGCGTCGGCATCGCCGGCAGCATGTTTCTCGGCGCCCTGATGACCCTCGGGATCGGACTCTACGGTCCGTGCATGATCCTGATCAGCCTCTTAGGCATGAATCCCAAAGCGGCGTTTCCCATCATGATGGGATCCTGCGCGTTCCTGATGCCGGTGGCCAGCGCTCGCTTCATCCGCATGGATAGCTACAGCCCCAAAGCGGCGTTGGGTCTGGCCCTCGGCGGCCTTCCCGGCGTCCTGATAGCCGCGCTCATTGTGAAGGAACTCAATCTCACCGCGGTGCGTTGGCTGGTGGTAATCGCGGTAACCTATGCCGCCATCACCATGCTCCGTTCCGCGATGCAAGAACGGAACAAATAGCTCAATTCGGAAATGTGGTGACAGGCTTCGAATTTCCGCATAGAGAAAGCCGTTGCAATCCCAAGAAAGGTTCAATGCGGAATTTCGTTGCCTGTCACCATTTTTCCGAATTGCTCACCCCTCCACCACCGGCAGCGCCCCAAAAGTCTCCGCCGGCAGCCACTCAGGCAACCCAGTCCCCTCTTCCGGCACCACCCACCCAAGATAACGCCAAGCCCCAGCGCCGCACGCCATGATTCGATTGCCCGGATGATCCACTGAACACCAAGCTGCCTCGCCATCGCGGTCCGCGAACTGATAAATTCTCGGCGCAAGCTCCGCCCCGTTTGCAGCATCCCAAGTGCGCAAAGTCCCGTCGGTTGACGACGAGACGATCCGCAGCCCGTCAGGCGACCTGAGGGAAGAGCGATTGTGTTCGGGCTGTTGGATCGTGAAACCGGCAAGGTTCGCACGACGGCTGTAAGTTTGGGGAATCCGGGCAAAGGTGAACGCGATTCCGGGATGATTCCGAACAGTGTTCCGGGGTGACCCGAACAGGACTCCGGGATGAAGGTGAACACCGATTCCGCGATGAAGCGGACAGTTTCAGGCCGAGCCCGGAATGATCACCCGATCCGCGGGAGCGCTCTGCCTCTGCCCATCCGTCTCAAGCGATAGCCGCACCCGAGCCTCTTTCGCCGCCAGCGCAACCGCCTGCCGAAACTGCCGGAACGCGGTCAGCGCTGGGCCACGCTTGTGACCTGGATAGAGAGCCTGAAGCACACTCGCGAGACTCGCCCTCCCGCTCTCATCTAACTGAATGGTCCGATCCCACCGAAGCGCGTTGGCCCGGGAAAGCTCGGCCCGCAAGCTTGGGGCTACGCGGAGAACCGCCGATTTCGAAGCCATGCCGTATCATGCTACGAAATGCACAAAATTAGACATACCATCGGTATTGCTATGAGTATTCCAGATGGTATAAACTAGCAGTAGACACATGAAAACCGCCATCTCCCTCAACGGCGAACTCCTCAAAGAAGCCGACCAAACCGCCCGCGCCCTGGGCCTCAGCCGCAGCCGTCTCTTCTCCCTCGCCCTCGAAAACTACCTTCGCAACCGCCGCCAGGAACAATTACTCGATCAACTCAACCAGGCTTACTCCAACGACACCAACCCAACCGAAACCCCCAACCTAAAAGCCAAATTCCGCCCCACCGTCAAGGACCGCTGGTGACAGAAATCCATCAAGGCGAAGTCTACTGGCTCGACTTCGGCCCTTCCGAAAACTCAGCCGCAGCCGAGCGACACCCCTGCGTCGTTGTCCAAAACGATGTCTTCAATCGCAGCCGCATCTCCACCACCGTCGTCTGCCTCATCACCTCCAACCTCACCCGCGCCCGCGCCCCCGGCAACGTCCCTCTCGAAAAAGGCGCCGCCAACCTCCCAAAAGCAAGCGTCGTCAACATATCCCAAATCCTCACCATCGACAAAACAGAACTAGCCGAAAGAATCGGCCAACTCCCCTCCGTCACAATCCACTCCATCCGCTCCGGGCTCCAACTCCTCTTCGACCGCGCCTGACGAGTCACGTTCCCGCTCTGTTTTTCCCATCTTTCCTACCAACAACATCTCGAACGTTCCACCACGCAAACGCTCACCGCCCGTGCTACCCAGGCATCAGGAGACCAATTCAATGTCCGAATCAACTAGCTACACCAACGGCGCCGCGCCAAGCGATTCCGCCCCCGACCTTCGTGCTGCCGCAAATCGAGCCGCAGTGAATCAAGCAAATGCCCAACACTCCACCGGCCCCCGCACCGACGCCCGCAAACAGCATTCGTCGCTCAACGCCCTGCGCCACCGATTAACCGGACACGTCATTGTCCTTCCTTCCGAAGAGCACGCCGCATATGAAACCCCCGCCAAGCGTTTCTTCGATGATCTCCAACCCAAAGGTGCGCTCGAACAGCAGCTCGCGCAATCCCTCGCCGATACATCTGGAGGCTCAACCGCGTCGCCGCCACTCCCGCTCTCAGTCCCCAGCCCCGCCGTCAGCATGCATGAGCATCGCCTCTCTCGTCAGTTCGAACGCGCACTCAACCAACTCCGCGAAATCCAATCCGAGCGCCGCGAGGCCGAAGAAAAACAGATCGAGAGAGCGGCCGAACTCTTTCAACTCGATCAGGACGCCGGCCTTCCTTATAACCCCGCCGAAGATGGCTTCGTTTTTTCAAGTGAGCAAATCCAAACCCACGTCCGCCGCCGCGACCGCCGCAGTGAAGCCTTCACCGCCGACGCCCAGCGCCGCTACAGCTGACTATGCCGACGCTTGGGTTGCGCTAGCATCGGATATCAATGCATCTCTCCCACTCCGACCGCGCTCTGCTCTCCGGCGATCGCGGACCCGCTGCCCGCATGGCCATGTCCATCATCGTCCGGATGGGGGAAATCCAGGGCGCGCCGGAGCTGCTCGATATTTCGCAAGCCCACATCGACAGCACCATCTACATGGGCGAGGCCGGCCTCGAATTCGCCGAGCGTCTTGCGAAACTCGGCGCCAAAGTTGCCGTGCCGTCCTCGCTCAACGTCAGCGGGCTCGATGAATGCCATTGGCGCGAGTGGTCTGTGCCTGAAGATTGGGCCTCGAAAGCGCAGCGACAGATGATCGCCTATCACAGCATGGGCTGCGTCCCTACCTGGACCTGCGCGCCCTACCAAACTTCCATGGCGCCGAAATTCGGACAGCAGATCGCCTGGGGCGAATCGAACGCCATCGTGTTCGCAAACTCGGTGATCGGCGCGCGCACGGAGCGCTATCCCGATCTCCTCGATATCTGCGCGGCCATCACCGCTCGCGTGCCGGCCTTGGGCCTGCACCTGACCGAAAATCGCGCCGGCCAGCTGCTGATCCGTCTCCAAGACGTTTCGCCAGCCGTTCAGCAGGATGACGCGTTCTATTCTGTACTGGGACTTTTGCTCGGCCGCCTGGCCGGCCAGCGCATTCCCGTGATTGACGGTCTCGAAGCAGTTCCAGCCGAGGATCAACTCAAGGCCTTGGGAGCGGCTGCGGCATCCTCAGGCGCGGTAGCGTTGTTTCACATCGTCGGCGTTACGCCCGAAGCTCCCACGCTCGAAGCGGCCTTTCAAGGCCGCGCGCCGCTTGAAGAGCACGTCATCACCATGCAGCAGCTCCGCGACGCACGCCGTGAGCTGACCACCGCGGCCGGCACCAAGCTGGACATGGTGGTGCTGGGCAGCCCGCATTTTTCGCTCGCGGAATTCCGGCAGCTCGCGCCGCTCATCGCAGGCAAACAGCGTCACCCGGATGTCCAGTTCCTGGTAACAACTTCTCGCATCATGCGCGACCTCGCCGCTCAGTCGGGAATACTTGAAAATATCGAAGCCTTCGGCGCCCGCATCACGGTGGATACCTGCGTATTGGCGACACCCATGCTGCCGAAATCAATAAAAGTTCTCATGACCAATTCCGGCAAATACGCCCACTACGCTCCAGGACTGCTCTCCACGCAAATGGTATTCGGCAGCATGGCCGATTGCGTGGACTCCGCGGTTGAGGGCCGCGTGGTAAGGGATGACTCGCTATGGCGGATGTAATGGAAGGCCGCGTAATCGTCGAAGGCGAAGCCGAGGGCGAACTGCTGGTCAGCAGCCAGCCGCTCAGTTTCTGGGGCGGCTACGATCACCAGACCGGCGAGATTATCGACCGCCGTCATCCCCTTTCCGGCCAAATCGCCCGAGGCCGCATCCTGGCCATCCCGAACACAGTGGGCTCCAGCACCACCACGGCAGTGTTACTCGAAGCCGTCCGCGCCGGAACAGCCCCAGCAGCAATTCTGACGACGAGCGTTGACTCATTCCTGGCCCTGGCCTCAATCGTGGCCGCCGAAATGTACAACCGCCCCATCCCTATTGTGGCTTTATCCACAGAACAGTTCAGAAAGTTGGAATCAGGAGCAAAAGTCGCCGTCCGCAAGGACGGCACCCTCCTGCTGGATCCAGGCTCCCGCCCGCCTGGCGCCGCTCTGCTAGGATAGAATTTACCGAACAAACAGCACTGGATCTACGTCTATAGCTGCTGGGGAGAGCCATCCGAAGTGAAGCGCAAATGGAAGATATTACTCATTGTCGCCCTGATCATTCTGGTCAGCGGCGGCGTATTCGCCAGCATTCGATATAACGAACGGGGCATCGTCGAAGTGCAGACCGGCAAGGCGCTGCGCGAGGATCTGGTGGCCACCGTCACCGCCTCAGGTGAGATTAAACCCAAGAATTACATTAATTTGGGAGCGAACACCTTGGGCCCGGCGCCCATCACCGAAATACTGGTGAAGGAAGGCGACCATGTTCATAAAGGCGAGACCGTAGCCCGGTTGGAATCCGTGCAGGCCGGCGCGGACGTGGTGGCGCAAAAAGCAACCATCGATACGGCTCTGGCCGATTCCGCCGCCGCCGAGGCTGGAATGGCCTCCATGCATGACGCCGTGCAAACCGCGCAGGCCACGGTGGAACGCAACAAAACTGAACTCGAGCGCACCAAGCTCAACATCGACCGCGCTAACGAGCTTTATAAGGACAAACTGATCGCCAAGCAGGATTACGACCAGAAGAAGGCCGACTACGATACCGCCGTCGCCGGGCTGGGAGAAGCGGTAGCCAAGCTGGCCCAGGCGAAATCGCAGGAAGCCCAGTCCCGGCAGCAAGTGGATTCCGCGCAGAAGCGTATCGCGCAGCTCCGCGCGAATCTGACGCGCTACAACGATGTTTTGGAGAAATACTACGTTGTTTCGCCCATCGACGGCATGGTGACCAACCTTCCCGTCCGGGTGGGAGAAACGGTGGTTCCCGGTGTTCAGAATTCAGCGTCCAGTCTTATCATGACCGTGGCCGATATGTCCGTAATCACCGCGGAAGTGAAGGTGGATGAGACCGACATCGTCAATGTCAAGCTCGGCCAGGTGGCCGACGTCAGCATCGACGCCATTCCGAACCAAACCTTCAAAGGCCACGTGACGGAGATCGGCAATACGGCCATTCTGCGTTCCACCGGTTTGGCGGCGTCCCAAAGCGCTGTCTCCAATCAGGAAGCCAAGGATTTCAAAGTGGTAATCGCCTTGGACAATCCACCGGATGATATCCGGCCAGGGCTCTCCTGCACCGGCAAAATTACCACCGCGACGAAACAGCGCGCGCTGGCCATTCCCATTCAGGCTCTGACCGTCCGCCAGCGCGGCGACTTGGAGCCGATCGGCAAGAATAAAGGCGTTCAGGCAGCCGCCAAGCCCGATCCCGCCGCCGAGAAAGCCAGGAAGGAAGAGCTGCAAGGCGTCTTCGTGGTCAAGAACGGGCGAGCGGAGTTTCAGACAGTTGTCACTGGCATTACCGGCGCCACCGACATCGAAGTGCTGAGCGGACTCAATGAAGGCGACCAGATTATTACCGGTACCTATAAGGTGATCCGCACCCTGCGCAACTCCGCCAAAGTGAAGGTGGACAACAAGGCGCCGCTGATAAGGACGGAGAGCTAACCACCACGCATGGCGACAGCGACACAGGAACTGCTCGACCGCGGCGAGAGTCTGAAGCGCGATGGCATCGTCATCCGTACCTACGATTTGTGGAAGACGTATGTGATGGGCGATCAGGAAATCCACGCCGTTTCCGGAGTGGACATTCAGATCCGCCGGGGCGAATACGTCGCCATCATGGGACCATCGGGATCCGGAAAATCGACGCTGATGAATCTGATCGGCTGCCTGGACACGCCTTCCAAGGGCCTGTATTACCTGAACGGCAAACTGGCCAGCGACATGCCGGACGACGAACTGGCGCGCATACGCAACAAGGAAATCGGATTTGTTTTCCAAACCTTCAATTTGCTGGCGCGCGCCACCGCGCTCCACAACGTGGAGCTGCCGCTGATCTACGCCGGCGTGCCGTCCCAGGCGCGCGCCGAAAAAGCCAAGCAAGCCTTGCGCGCCGTCGATCTGGAAGCGCGCATGCATCATAAGCCCAATGAGCTTTCCGGCGGCCAGCGGCAGCGCGTAGCCGTGGCTCGGGCCCTGGTGAATAGTCCGTCCATTTTGCTCGCGGATGAGCCCACCGGCGCGCTCGACAGCACTACAGGAAACGAAATCATGGGCCTCTTCGAGAAGCTATGGGAGCAGGGCAACACCATCGTGCTGGTCACCCATGAGGCCGACATCGCTGCCCGCGCGCACCGCATCATCCACATCCGCGACGGCAAAGTAGAAAAAGACGAACAGATCCGTTAACCGCACCAGTCCAACTTTTGGCCAACCCACCGGAAAGAGCGTTTTAACGAGCCGCACAGGGCCAGCGGCTCACCAAAGGTCATGAAGACGCTGTGTGAAAAATCAGTTGGCAGGCGGAAGCGCCTGCCCCACGTTGGTCCCAGTGGGGCAGGCGCTTCCGCCTGCCAACCGGCATCTTCAACGGAGCCGGCGTGTTTTTGGTTCCCGGGTCAGGGAGCCGGTGCTTTTGGGTTATCTCGACGCCAGCTCCACACGCGACACCTGTTTCACCCGGTACATATCGGCGTCGGCCGCGGCCACCAGCTCCAGCGCGTCCGTGCTCTCCGCCAAGCTTGCGATTCCGATGCTGAAGCTCAAACTCAGTTGCTGGCTGCCCACGGACACGGTGGTCCCGGCCATTTCTCTCAGGATGCGCCAGCGAACCACTTCCGCGGACGCGGCGTCGGAATGCGGTAGAATGACAGCGAACTCGTCACCGCCCAATCGGGCGCACGCGTCCGTTTCCCGGCAGCAGCGCTTCAGCAATTGAGCCACGCTCTTCAACATTTCATCTCCGGCCTGGTGGCCATGCCGGTCGTTCACCAGCTTGAAGAAATTCAGGTCGATCATCAGCAGCGAAAGCGGACCATAGCGGCGCGCCCGCGCCACCTCATTCCGCAGCACCTCATCAAACTTGCGGCGATTGAGCAGGCCGGTGAGCGGATCGGTAGTGGAAAGATTCTCCAGCTCCGCATTGGCCTCTTCCAGCCGCTGCTTATAGCTGCACAGCACTTCGGTACGTTGCCGCAGCAGCATCTCAAACGCCGCGTGCAGAGAATCCCGGCTATCGGTTGCATTTGCTGCCAAAGCCACATCGGAGGGCACCCGGATGTTGGTCACGGCCGCGCCGGATGCTCTTTTGAGGAACGCCTCGTGGGCCTTCTGTACCGCGAAGTAGCCCTGCAGATAGCGATGTTCGTTGATCACCGCGGAGACGGTTCGGCGCGCCAGGAAAGGCTGCAGCAGGTCGGTATTGCCAAAGCCGACGCACGGCGCCCGCACACCCGCTTGTTCCAGAGCAGCCGCAACTTTGACCAGATCTTCTTCGCCGACATACACCCCATTCGAGGATTGCAACTCGTCCAGCAATTGTTCAGGAAAGGTCTCAATGAGCGCGAGGTCGCGTAGCGAGGAAGCGACCACCGTGCATTGTGGATGTCTGGCCAATTCGCTAAGGAAACCCCGCTCGCGCTGCGCCAGATGATGCTTCTCGGATGAGCCTGGAAAAGACAGCGCCTGTCCTTTTCCGCCCATCAATTTCGCCAGTAACTCGCCTGCCAGCACGCCCGCCTGGAACGGGTCGGGACCCACAAACGCCGATCGCCGGCTCTCCGGCGCATCGCCATAAAACGTCACCACCGGCGTCCCGCGCGCTTCGTGTTCGTCAATAAGCTGGTTCAGCGCTTCCCCGTGCGCCGGGACTACGGCAATTCCGTCCACCTTATCTTCCAGCAATTGGGCCAGCATCTCCCGCTGTCCGGCGACGTCGTAGCGCTCCGTTGGAAGATTGCGAACCTGCACGCCGAACGGCGCCAGGTCAAAAGTGGCCTCCCAGACGCCCTGCCACAGTAGATCGAAGAAGTCTTCTGGTTGAAGCGGCGCGATGATGGCAATAGAGGCTTCCCGCAAGGTGAGTCCCTCTATGTGTTATCGAACGCGGCGGGCGATCCTTTAGCGGTTGACTTAATCCACCACCATCTCGCCCTTCTTCGGCTTGATCCGTTTCATCAGCAACATCAACGGAATCACGGCCAGAAAGGTGAACGCCAGCAGCCGGAAATTCTCCAGAAACGAGAGCAGCGTGGCCTGGTGCTGCACCATGTTGTACATCATTTGCTGCGCCTGGGCGGTGGCATGCACGGCATCCGCGCCTCTGCTCATGAACATCTGCTTGGCGGATTCGAGCGTGGATTGGTAGGCGGGGTTGAGCGGCGTCAGATTCTCAATCAGCCGCTGCTGATGGAACTGCTGGCGGCGCGACACCACAGTAGTCGAGATGGCAATGCCGGTGCTGCCCCCAATGTTGCGCGCCAGGTTGATCAAGCCCGTAGCATAGCTGGTGTTTTGCTTGGCTATAAAGTAAAACGCCATGGTGTTGATGGGCACAAACAGGAATGGCAGGCCCAGGCTTTGCACAATGCGCGCGATCACGGCGTGCCGGAAATCGATATTCAAATCGAAGTCGGTCATCTGGAACAGGCCGTAGGCGGAGACCAGCAATCCGAAGATTACCAGCCAGCGCGCTTCAATCTTGGAAAGCAGAAAGCCGGCCACGGGCATCATGGCCAGAACCGCCAAGCCTCCCGGAGAAAGCGCCATGCCGCTCTGCATCGCGGTATAGCCGAGGAGAGTCTGCAGGAACAGCGGCAGCGCCGTGGTGCTGCCGTACAAAACAAAACCCAACATGAACATGGCTAGGGTCGAGATGGCGAAGTTCCGTTCCTTCAGCAGATGGAAATCCACCACGGGATCCTTTTGACGCAGCTCCCACACCACCACCGAAATCAGCGCTGCTATGGCGATTACGGTTGCGGCCAGGATGCCGCCGGATGAGAACCAGTCATTCCGCTGTCCTTCGTCGAGCGTGATTTCGAGCGCGCCCAGGCCGGTGGCCAGCAGCCCCAGCCCGATATAGTCGATCTTCAAACCGTCCTTGATGCTCTTGCGCACCAGGTAGGGCGGATCGAAGATCACGAGCGAGGTGAGCAGCAGAGAGCAGATGCCCACCGGAATATTGATGAGAAAAATCCAGCGCCAGGTGTAGTTGTCGGTGATCCAGCCGCCCAGCGTCGGCCCCACCACCGGCGCCACCACCACGCCCATGCCGTACACGGCCATGGCCATGCCTTGCTTTTCCCTTGGAAATGTTTCGCGCAGGATGGCTTGCGAAACCGGCTGCAGCGCGCCCCCGCCCAACCCTTGCAGTACCCGGCATAGGATCAGCATTGGCAAGCTGGGAGCCAGCCCGCACATGGCCGAACTGACAGTGAACAGCAAGACGCAGGTCATGTAAAACCGCTTGCGTCCGAACAGGGCGGAGAACCAACCGCTGAGCGGAAGCACAATGGCGTTAGCCACCAGATATGACGTGAGCACCCAGGTGGATTCGTCCGGTGTGGAAGCTAGACTGCCGGCGATGTGCGGCAGGGCGACGTTGGCCACGCTGGTGTCCAGCACTTCCATGAACGTGGCCAGCATCACCACGCCGGCGATCACCCAGGGATTGATGGCTGGTTTTCCCGGAACGGCGATGTCCAAGACTTGCGGTTGCATTGAATGACGTCCCCTTGCTTACGCGCGGGGCTACTTAGTGAAAATTGTCGCGTCTACGTTCATACCCGGACGCAGGATATTGTTGCCGCCGGGAATCGGCTCCAGCACAATCTTCACCGGGATGCGCTGTACCACCTTCACGTAATTCCCGGTAGCGTTTTCCGGAGGCAGCAGGCTGAGGCGAGTGCCGGTGGCGCCGGCCACCGAATCCACATGGGCGGGATAAGTCTTGCCAGTGAGATCCACTTTCACTTCGGCCTTCTGTCCCGGCCGCACGGCGCGAAGCTGCGTCTCCTTGAAATTGGCGGTCACCCAAACGTCGTTCAAGGGCACAATCATCATCAGGCTCTGGCCTTGCTGCACAATCTGGCCCACCTCCACGGACTTTCTGGTAACCACGCCATCCATCGGAGCCACGATGGTCGTATAGCTGAGGTTCAACTCCGCGGTTTCGAGGTTGGCGCGCGCCAGCGTAACATTGGCGTCGGCGGAAGCCGCATCAGCGGCGCGGACATTCACCTGCTTTTGATTGGCTTGTGCTTCCAGCACGCCGGCGCGGCCTTGCATCACGCGGGCCTGGGAGGCCTGCATGGCCGCCTTTTTCGTCTGAGCATCCTGCAGCGCTCCGGCCAGTTTATCCTTGGCCGCCCGGAGCTCACTTTCGGCAACCCGGGCGGCCGCGACGTAGGAATCATATTGCAGGCGCGAAATCTCGGCCTTGTCCACCAGCGGCTGCATACGGCCCAGGTCCGCTTGCGCGCGATCGTAAGTGGCCTGCGCGGTATTCACGTTCGAGCGCGCATAGGCCACATCGGAATTGGAAGCCTTTTCGTAGTCGGCCTTGCTTTGCTCATAGTCTGCCTGCAAGGCGCCCAACTCCGCCTCGGCGCTCGAAGTGCTGCTTTGGGTGGTCGCGCGAATCAGCGGAACGCCCACGTTGGCGCCCTGGGCCTGGCTCTCGGCCACTGCCACCGCCGCTCTGGACTGGTCCGCCTTGGCCTGGTAATCCCGCGGATCCAGCCGAACCAGAACCTGGCCCTTTTTAACCTGTTGATTATCGTTCACCAATACCTGAACGACGTTGCTATAGATTTTGGACGATACCGGCACGATATGCCCGTCCACTTGCGCGTCGTCGGTGGAGACGCGGTCCCAGCCGCTCACCCACAAAAACACGCCCGCCGCGATTACCACCAGCAAGCCGCCAAAAATCGCCAGCTTCCGGTTGAACTGCCGCATGCGCCGAACTCTCCGCTGCGGCTCGCGAGCGGCTTCCCGTTCTACTTCCGGAAGTTCACGATCGGTTTCGTAATCGAGCGTCTTCGGTTCCATCTGCTTCCCTTCACTTGGCATACAAAGATTCCATCTGACCGGTGGCGTGGGCCAGGTCGGCGCGGGCCTGGTTGTAGCGATACAGCGCCCCGATCTGATTGTCGTTGGCGCGGGACAATTCGTCCTGCGCGGTAATCACTTCAATGTTGTTGGCTACGCCGGCCTGAAACCGGTCGCGCGCCTGGGTTACTTCCTGCTGCGCCAGATCGACGCCCTGGTTGGCTACTTCCACTTCGCTCTTAGCCGACTCCAGCTCCGCCAGCGAGGTTTTCACTTCCAGCGCGATCCGGTTCCGAAGATCATCCTGTTGCTGCCCGAGTTTCTTGAGCTCGATTCCGGCCACCGCCGTTTGAGCCTTGATCCTTCCGCCGGTATACAGCGGAATATCCAGGTTCACTCCGAATTCATAGACCGGGATGGCCTGCGTGGGCGTTATGCCCTGCAGATTCCAGGATCCCGACAAACTCAGGTTCGGCAGCCGTTCTGCTTCGATGCGTTTTCTATCTAATTCCGCGGCGCGGACCTGGGAAGCAATCGCTTTCATCTCCGGGCGCTCCACCCAGGCCCGCTCGATACTCTCATCGGCCGGATACTCCGGCGTTTGAAAGAACATGGACTCGTCGGCCAGCGCCACCGGTTGGTGCGGATCGATGTTCAACAGCCGCGCCAAGCCGTAGAGCGAGGTTTTCAAAACAGTCTCGGCGGCAATCAACCGTTGCCTTTCGTTCTGATACTCCACGTTGGCCCGCAACGTATCGATACCTGTGCCAACGCCGTTTTTTTGCAGATCGGCGGCTTGATCGAACAGGGCTTTCGAAAGATCCGCGCGGGAGTGCGCCGCCTTCACGTCCGCCGCCGCCCGGAGGCTGCCCAGATATTGAGAAACCACCAGTTGTACGTTCTCTTCCCGCACCGTCAACTCCTGCGCCCGTGCTCCCGTGACATTTTCTTTGGATGCTTGCCAACGCCGAAAGGCGGTGAAATCGAAAAGAGGCAAGGAGCCCGTGGGACCGCCCTGTATCAGCCAGAAGGGCCCCACGTGTTCGGGAAACTCCGGTATTTTCGATCCGAAAGCGGCGGAAATGTTCAGCCGATGCACCGATTCCGATCCGTCAAAATTGATTTGCGGTAACAACCCGGCGCGCGCGACGTTTTGATTCTCGCGGCTCTCCGCGATGTCGAGGTTGGCGATCTGAACTTGCGGATTCTGCTTCAAAGCCATTTGCACCGCGTCACGGAGGGTAAGTTTTAGCGGCGCGGGATCAGCGGCGCCGCGCGCAATGCCTACTGCCAGCAACAGCAGCAGCGGCTGGGCCAACATGCCGCGCCGGGCATTTGACTTCCGCGGCTTGCCCGTCACCTCGTCCACGATGCCGCTGGTCATGGTTCCGGAAGTCTTGAAAAACGCTCCATCACGAAATAACTTTGTAAGTACGCGCTTACCTTCGTCATCAATAAATAAAGTTTCAGTAAGATCGACGATCAACGCCTTACGGTTTTGAACGGAGCGGCTGCTCTGCCAGGCTAGCTCCAGCTCTTTGGCCCAGTCCCCGACCAGTTTTCCTTCCACCTGGAAGGTCAGAGCCTCGGTGCTTTCGTGAATGGTGATCTTGAGCATTCCCCCGGTCCCCGCAGTCAATGAAGAGCATTCCATCGACCGCTATTTCACCCATGGTTTCAGGGGCTTGCACGACCGTGCCGAAGCGTCGCCGCCGAAATATCGGCACCCGCCGTTCATTCGGCGCGATCCATTTAGCTTGGGAACAATTCTCCAGGACCGGGTGTCTACATAAACGTGTTCGAGCAATCCATACTCATTGACAACCGGCCGAATAAGTCGTGGAGCTTACTGGCATCACTAAGTGCGGAGTTAGTGGTAGTAAGTGTGATGATTATAATTCCACTTATGTACGGCGATCACTTACCTGACTTTCATTGGCACCTGGTCACGGTTGGGCCGCCGGTTCGGCAGATTGAGACGCAGCCGGTTCCCTCGCATGCAGCGAGTGGCCCGGTGCGACCGGTCTTTCACCACCCGCCTCTGATATCGAATCCGATTCAAGCCACCGCGCTTACTCCGGTAGCCTCCGGCCCGGTAACAATCGATCAACCGCCGGGAATCCAACTGGCCGGCGACGGCGCAACGCCAGGCCCAGTATTATTTGGAAGGCCGATGAACATTAAGCCCCCACTGCCTAAGCCGGAGGTACCGGTTAAGCCTTCCGCTCCCATTCACGTCAGCGGCGGCGTGCAGATGGCCAAGCTGGTGAGGCAGGTAATTCCAGCCTATCCGCCGCTCGCGAGGAGCGCGAGAATCTCCGGCGTGGTCCACCTGATAGGGATTATCGCCAAGGACGGCACCATCCGAAACTTGCAGTTGATCGACGGCCATCCACTTCTCGCGCGCGCCGCGCTGGATGCCGTTTCACGGTGGATTTACAAACCAACCTTACTAAGTGGAGAGCCAGTGGAAGTAATATGTCCTATCGATGTTACTTTCACGCTGGATCACTAACGGCAATGTGTGGGGCAGGTTGCTAACCTGCGCGCCGATTGCCAATCGGCGCAAAGCGCGGTTGACAACCGCGCGCAGGATGACATCCTGCCCCACTAGCGGATTTTCATCCGACGCGTTCCGAGGCATCGCCGGCATCACCATACACTTCCTCGCGAATAATCCGCTCGGTGGCATCGTTCAGGTACTCATCCAGGGCCGCGCTGAGTTCCCGGTATTCCGGCAACAACGTCTGGAGAACGAAAAGCCTGGGGGCGCGCACCATCACCGTTGTATAGCGCTGCCCCTTGTAGCGATAAGGCTCCAGACCGTAACGGCGGCACAGCGCCGAGAACAAACGCCTCTGCCAGCGATCCGGGAAGGAGAACTGGTTTTCTATAAGGTGCTCGGCGCTGAGCGTATTACGGAGGGCGGCCCTTACCCTCTCCACCGCGGCGGCGGCGGCATCGCGCTCGCCGGGAGTGGTGGCGCCAACGAACAAGGCCGAGATCTTACGAAGTTTCTCGCGGAGCTGCTCTTCGCTGGTCATGGTGATTTCTTTATAGATCTTACGACGCCGGGATCCGGTGCGCGATTTGCCGGTGGTGCAGCCAGCGAACTGTGAAATAGAGAATCACAAACAATACCGCTGCCAGTAAGATGAACTCCCAGAGATGCTGGCGCAAATAGGGCAATGTATCTCTGCCCAGCCGCGTACCCAGCCAAGCCAGGAATATGTAGCGTGGAATGCGCGCAGTGGTCAGCACGATAGTGAACGTTAAAGGCCTTACGCCTAGCGCTCCGGCCGACAGGATGAAAATCTTTACCGGCATGGGAATCACCGGCACAAATGCCGGCACGAAAACTGTCAGCAGGCCATATTCTAAAAACCACGCGCGCAGATTCGCGCCGCGTGCGCTCAAGGTGTGATGGTGCAGATAGGCTTCACCGCCTTTGCGCGCGATGAAGAACAGGAACAAGCTCCCGATCACTGATCCTGCGATGGCCGCGGCTGCCGCCCAGTAAGCTTGCGAATGATTCAGCGCCGCTACCAGCACCACCAGGGCATCCACGCCGCCCACAATCGGGACTCCGCCCGAATCCAGGACCGCCAGCAACAGGACCCCCCACGGTCCCCAGGAGAGTAACGAGTTGAGTAAGTTTCGCAGGGCCAGTCCTTCTTACGCTGAGCGCCGGCAGGAGTGCCGGCGCGGCACGCATGAGTGCGTGCGCCACATTGATTCTACTTCAGTAGGGCGAGCAAATCCGGTTCGTCAATTACGGGAATTCCGAGCTGATTGGCTTTATCCAGCTTCGAACCGGGATCCGCGCCGGCCACCACGTAATCGGTTTTCTTGCTCACCGAGCCCGAGACCTTGCCGCCCGCGGATTCGATGCGCGCCTTGGCTTCCTCTCGCGCCAGGTTCGGAAGCGTGCCGGTAATCACAAATGTCTTGCCCTCGAGCGGGCCGCCGATTTTCTTACGCAGGGCGTGATCGAAGGTGAGCCCGGCTTTCCTTAGCCGCTCCACCAGCTCCCGATTGCGAGGCTCATGGAAAAATTGCCGGATGCTCTCGGATACCTTGGGACCAACCTCCTCGGCCTGCTGCAATCCCTCTTCATCCGCCTCGGCGATGGCGTCCAGGCTCCCAAACGTCTCGGCCAGAATCTGTGCGGTCCGCTCACCTACGAATGGAATGCCCAGCCCGTTCAGAACGCGCGGCAGCGGCCGCTTTTTCGACGCGTCGATATTTTTCAAAATCTTCTCGGCCGATTTCTGGCCCATGCGCTCCAGCTCCAGCAGCTGTTCCAAGGTGAGCTGGTAAATATCCGCGACACTTCTTACCAGGTTGCGCGATACCAATTGATCCACCAGCACGTCGCCCATGCCGTCGATATCCATTACTCCGCGCGCGGCGAAGTGCGAAATGGATTCCTTCAAACGCGCCGGACAGTTGGTGTTGATGCAGCGGCTGGCCGCTTCGCCCTCTTCGCGAACCACTTCGCCGCCGCAAACCGGGCAATGTTTGGGCATGCGGAACGGCCGCCGCCCGGCGCCCTGTTGCACCACGCGTACCACTTTTGGAATCACGTCGCCCGAGCGCTCGATCAGCACCTCATCGCCGATCTCGACACCTAGCCGCGCGATTTCATCTTCGTTATGCAGCGTCGCGCGAGTCACCGTGACTCCGCCCACCGTCACCGGCGCCAGATGCGCCACCGGAGTTAGAGTCCCGGTGCGGCCCACTTGCACCTCGATATTTTCGATGGTGGTGGAGCGCTGCTGCGCCGGAAATTTGAAGGCGATGGCCCAGCGAGGGGCTTTAGCGGTCCAGCCCAGAGCCTGCTGCTGGCGCACGGAATCCACTTTTACCACTACCCCGTCGATTTCGTAAGGCAGAGATTCGCGTTTCGATTCCCATTCGCGGCAGTACTCCAAAAGCTGGTCCAGATCCGAACATTTTTTGCGGCGCGGGTTCACCTTAAAACCCATCTTCTCCAGCGCGTCCAACGATTCCCAATGGCTGTCGTAATAGAATTTGCCATCCACCAACAGAAAATAGGCGAAGTATTCCAGCCGGCGCGAAGCAGTGACGCTTGGTTCCAACGCGCGTAAGGCTCCGGCCGCGGCATTGCGTGGATTCGCGAACGGCGCCAGTTGTTGCTTCTCGCGTTCCGCATTCAGCTTCTCGAACGATTTGCGGGGCATAATGGTTTCCCCGCGCGCTTCGAAAGCGGCCAGAGAGGATTTCACCTTGAGCGGCAAGGAGCGGATGGTTCGGGCGTTTTCCGTTACATCCTCGCCCACCAGGCCGTCTCCGCGCGTTACTGCTTCACGCATTCTTCCATCCCCGTAATGCGCCGCCATCGACAATCCGTCCAGCTTCAACTCAGCGACATATTCGAAAGGTTGGCCGTCCAGCAATTCGCGCACGCGGCGATCGAATTCTCGCAGCTCGGCCTCATTGAGCGCGTTGTCGAGACTCAGCATGGGCGAGCTGTGGGGAACTTTGACGAAGCCTTCCCGCGGCTTTCCGCCCACGCGCTGGGTGGGAGAATCGGGCGTGATCAGCTCGGGATGCTGCGCCTCCAGAGCCTGTAATCGGCGCATCAGCACGTCGTATTCGGCGTCCGTGATTTCAGGCTGGTCTAAAACGTAATACAGGTGTTCATGGCGGCGCAGTGAATCCCGCAGCTCCTCGATTTCCCGTTCCACAGTTGGTCCGCGCATCTACTATAATTAGGGTACTATCGAGCGCTACCGGCAGCCTTTTCTCATCTACAATCAATTCGCAGGCGGACTCAGGCGGCGCGCACACGCACTCCGGCACTCGCTTGAGATCCTAGGCGAACGCGGCATAACTGTCGACGCAATTCCCACCGAGGGGCCGGGATCCGCGGCCGGGATTGTCCAGCGATGCATTCAGCGCGGCGCGGATTTGATTCTAGCGGCCGGCGGCGATGGCACCATCAACGAAGTGGTGAGCGGGATGGCCCATTCCAGCGTGCCGCTCGGTATTCTGCCGGCAGGCACGGCGAACGTTCTGGCCAACGAGCTGGCCATCGGCAACACCATGGAGGGCGCCGCAAAGTCACTCGATCAATGCGTGCCCCAGCGGATTGCGTTGGGCCTGCTTTCCAGGCCTGGAGCCAACGCGCGGCATTTCCTCCTGATGGCCGGCGCGGGATTGGATGCCGAGATTGTCCACGGCATCAACCTCAAGCTGAAAGACGCGCTCGGCAAAATAGCCTACTGGATTGGAGGCTTCTCGAAAGTGGGCAGCCGTCTGGCAGAGTTTACCGTGGAAGCCGAGGGCCGGGAGTTTGTGGTGAGTTTCGCGCTGGCCAGCCGCGTTCGAAATTACGGCGGCGATCTGGAAATTGCACCAACGATCACGCTTTTGGACGATCAGTTCGAGCTGGTGTTGTTCGAAGGCGCCAGCTCCTTCACTTTTCTGAAATATATGATGGGCGTGGTAGTGAAGCAGCACCAGAAAATGCGCGGTGTCACTATCCTGCGAACGCGCAAGGCCGTGTTCGGCGCAACCCCCGGTTCCATCATCCATTTGCAGGTGGACGGTGAGTATGCGGGCCTGGCGCCCGGAACCGTGGAGATTGTTCCGAATGCGTTGACCTTGCTGGTGCCCGCCGGATTCAGTTCCCGCAGACCCGCCAGCATCGACGACCCGGCATGGACAACATCACCCACACGCTGACCGGCGTGGTGTTGAGCCGCGTGGGCTTGAACCGCTGGTATGCGCGGCCAGTCCTGCTGCTGATGCTGGCTGCGAACATTCCCGATATCGATATCGTGACGGCGGTGCGCGGGGCGTTGCCGTATTTCATAGCTCATCGCGGCTACACGCATTCCATCGTGATGGCGCCCTTCATGGCGCTGATTCCCATGCTGGTGGTCTGCGGCGTTTCGCGCACCATGCGCGGATGGAAAGCAGCCTACGTTCTTTCACTCATCGGGGTGGCCAGCCATCTGTTGCTGGATTGGACCAACTCCTACGGAGTGCGATTCCTGCTGCCGTTTTCTTCGCGTTGGTTTCGGCTGGATCTCAACAACATTGTGGACCTTTGGATTTGGGCGATTCTCGCGATTGCGTGCATCGGGCCTCTTTTGGGACGGCTGGTCAGTTCCGAAATCGGCGCAAGATCAGGATCGGGCAGAGGGCTGGCTATTTTCGCGTTGTCGTTCCTGGTGCTGTACGATTTCGGCCGGTACCTGGCGCACCAGCGAGCCATTGAAACGTTAAGTTCGCGGATTTATCAAGACGGCCCGCCCCTCCGAGTGGCGGCGTTTCCGACCGGTTTTGTGAATCCTTTTGAATGGTCCGGCTGGATAGAACGGCCCGATCTGGTGATGCACTTCTCGATGAACCTGCGAACCGATTTCGACCCGACGGCTCCAGCCCGGGTCATCTATAAACCACCGCCAAGTCCGGCGCTGGACGCTGCGCGCCAGGCTTACCCCATTCAGAAATTTCTCGAGTTTGCGCAGTATCCGCTGTGGCAGGTGATTCCGGTGGCGGAACCCGAGGGCGCGCAGCGGGTGGAGGTTCGCGATTGGCGGTTCCCGTTTACGGCGGACGCGGTGTTGGATCAATCCAACCGGATACTATCGTCGGGGTTTCATTATTGAAGGTTCGCAGGCGGAAGCGCCTGCCCCACTCACGAGCCAACGTGGGGCAGGCGCTTCCGCCTGCCAATACCCCGCTCTAATGAACCAGCTTGTCCGCGCGCCAGCCGCCGGTTTCATCGAAATGCAGGTGCAGCGCAACCGGCGAATCGGCGCTGAAGTTGCCGTGCCTGACGCCCATCAGCGGCAAGGTGTTCGGGAAGCACGGATCATCGATCTTGATGCTGACCTTGGCCTCCACCAGCTTCGAAAACTTGTCCTCGCCGTCCTTGATGCTCACTATGCTATCCGCCTGTAACGGAAACTCGCCGCGAACCTGCACGTAGGCCACGCGAGTGCCGGGATCGTGAACGATCACATCGTCGTTGAATTTGAGATCGCGTGCCTTGGAGCTCAAATGGGCGGTGACATGGTCGACAGAAACCGTGGAGGGGGGATCCCACAATTCGGATCGCACGCCGCACTGGATTGCGGAGTCGTCCAGAACCACCTGCTCGCCTTCCAGGTTCATCTTTCCGGCCTCGATAGCGCCCTTAGCGACGTCCTCATTGAACTCCGAACTGGGTTTGCAGGCAGACAAAAGAACGGCCAGCAACAAGGCCGCGACCAGCGCCGCCCGGGAAGTCTTCATGTAGTTACTGTTCTCACATCTCATAGAGGTTCCTGTCAAGTGGCTCACCAATAGCTGTATCCTTCGTCTGTTTCACTAAGGAGATCTAATCTATGGTTCGACCAATCGCGATATTGACTTTAGGAGCCTTTATGGCGCTGGCGCAGGACCATCAAGCAATGCTCAACCAGCATGGGGACCACGTCATGGGATTCTCGCATGAGAAGACCACGCACCATTTTGAGGTGCACTACGATGGCGGCGTGATCGACGTGCGCGCCAACGACGTCAAGGACACCGAGAGCCGCGATCAAATCCGTGCTCACTTCCAGCACATCGCTCAGATGTTCGCGAACGGCAATTTCAACGTTCCCATGCTGGTGCACGGCCCGGTGGTTCCGGGAACCGAAACGATGTCCAGGCTCAAGGATCAACTCCACTGGGATCTACAGGAAACGCCGCGAGGCGCGCGAATCGTGATTACGGCCGACAATAAAGAATCGCTGGACGCGGTTCACCAGTTTCTGAGATTCCAGATCGAAGATCATAAGACTGGCGATTGCACGGCGGTCCGGTAGCGGCGGCACTTCGTCCGCCTGACTGTGTAACGAACACGACCAAACCGAGCCGCGACCGCAAGGAAGCGCTACGAAAAAGCCGCTGTCGTGGTAGCGCTTCCTTGCGGTCGCGGCTCGGTTTGGTACAGCCTATCCACCGGCAATCGCACCCACCACCAAAAATGGCTCCGCGCCGGACACCACCGCATCGGGCAACGGAGCGTCCGGCGATTCATGCGACAAATCTTCCTGGCAGGCAAAGAATCGCAGGAACGCCCGGCGCTGTCCGGTTACGTGATCGCGGATGGTGCCTTCGAGCATCGGGTAGCGCTGCTCCAGCGCGTCCAGCACCGATCGCTGCGTGACTTGTCCTTCCACTTCGAGCTGCACTTCGCCCGAGATCTGCGCCAGCGTCCGGAGATGGCCCGGCAGGTAAACGCGGATCATTCCAGCGTTTGCACCTCGACGGAAAGCACGGCCGGAAGATCGCGGACAATCGGCGCCCAGTTGTCGCCGGAATCGGACGATGCGTACACTTGGCCGCCGGTGGTGCCGAAATACACGCCGCATTTATCCAGCGAGTCCACCGCCATGGCGTCGCGCAGTACGTTAACGTAGCAATTGCTTTGCGGCAGCCCGTTGGTGAGCGCCTCCCACTCGTCGCCGCCCGCGCGGCTGCGGTAGACGCGCAGCTTTCCTTCCGGCGGATAATGTTCGCGATCGCTCTTAATCGGGACCACATAGATAGTCTCCGGATCGTTCGTATTCACGTCGATCACGAACCCGAAGTCGGTGGGCAGGTTCCCGCTGATCTCGCGCCACGAATCGCCGGCATTGTCGGAGCGCATCACATCCCAATGCTTCTGCATAAACAGAACATTCGGCCGCGACGGGTGGAACGCAATGCGATGCACGCAGTGGCCGACCTCAGCACGAGGTTCGGGAATGTATTCGGAGAACAGGCCCTTGTTAATCGGCTGCCAGGTCTGGCCGGCGTCGTCGGTACGAAACGCACCTGCGGCGGAGATGGCGATAAAGATCCGGTCAGGATTGCCCGGATCCGGAAGAATTGTGTGCAAGCACATGCCGCCGGCGCCGGGCTGCCAGCGCGGTCCCGATCCGTGGCCGCGCAGTCCAGGGAGTTCCTGCCAGTTCTGGCCGCCATCCGTCGTCTTGAAGAACGCTGCGTCTTCCACGCCCGCGTAGACCGTATCGGGATCATTGAGCGCAGGTTCCAAATGCCAGACGCGCTTGAACTCCCAGGGGTGAGGCGTGCCATCGTACCACTGATGCGTGCCGGCGATGCCTTCGTAGACGAACTTGTTGCCCACCGGCGCCCAGGTCTCGCCGCCGTCGTTCGAGCGCTGGATCACTTGCCCGAACCAGCCGCTGGATTGCGACGCGTACAGCCGGTTCGGATCCGCCGGCGAACCTTTTACATGATAGATCTCCCAGCCGGCGAAATGAGGACCGCTGACGCTCCAATTCTCCCGCTTGCCATCCGACGTCAGAATAAATGCGCCCTTCCGCGTACCAACCAATACCCGAACTTTGCTCATGCATTTCCTTTCTCAGTGTCATCAATCGCCTGGTAGGCCAAGGTCCAAAAGTCGAGACAAACATTCGGAGGGCTCGGGGAAGTCCAGGCACGCTGCGTAAGTAATATTGTCACCATATCTTCTTGCGGATCGGAATACCAGGAGGTTCCCAGGCCGCCGTCCCATCCGAATTTTCCGATGGGCCCGGCCAGATCCACGCGCTTGGTCACGATGGACACGCCGAAGCCCCAGCCATGGCTTTCGAAATAGCCAGGCGTGAGACCGGAGACCGCTTTCTGTTCCGGTGTCAGTTGATCGGTGGTCATGGTCTCGACCGAAGGCCGCGAAAGAATCCGCTGACTGCCGTGTTCTCCTTTATCCAGCAGCATCCGGGCGAAAGCGTGGTAGTCGTCAACGGTTGAAACCAATCCGGCCGCTCCCGATGGAAACGCCGGCGGACGGCTCCACTGGCCGCCCGCGCCTTGGTCGAAAACTTCCAGCTTTCCGGTGTGGAAATTGGTCCAATAACTGGTGGCCAGCCGGTGAATCTTCGCCGCAGGCACACTGAAGCCGGTATCGCGCATGCCCAGCGGTTCGAATATACGCTCGCTGAAGAATGTATCGAACGGCTGGCCGGATGCGCGTGCGATCAACACGCCCAGCACCTCGGAGCCGGTGTTGTACATCCAGCGCTCGCCCGGCTGGTGCATCAGCGGCAGCGTGCCCAGGCGGCGCATCCATTCATCCGGCGCGGGCGTGGTGTCGGGACTGGGCGGCCCCAAGCCGAGCTGCAGTTCGTCGATCGCGCGCAGGATCGGATACTTGTCCAGCGCGCCCATGATCATGCCGAAGCCCATGCGGAAGGTCAGCAGGTCGCGCACGGTGATGGGACGCAGTGCGGGAACGGTATCATCCAGCGGGCCATCTAAATGTTTCAGAACCTTGCGATTCTTGAGTTCCGGCAACAGCCGGTCCACGGGTTCGTCCAGGCGCAGCTTGCATTCCTCCACCAGGATCATAGCCGCGGCGGCGGTGATCGCTTTGGTCATGGAAGCGATTCGAAAAATTGTGTCGCGCCGCATGGGGTCAGCGCCGATCGCGGTTGCGCCCAGCGCATCCACGTGCACGCTGCCGCGCCGGCTGACCAGGGTGACCATCCCCGGTATCTCGCCGCGCTCGACGTACCCGGCCATGACATCGTGCAGGCGGGCGAGCCGCGCCGCCGAGAATCCTCCACTGCTCATCGCGAGATCTTGAATCCCTGTTTCATGGTTTGATCGGTATCCATACTTCAATGTCCCCCATTCCGGATCTCGGATCAAACCCCGGGCCATACCGTTCGAAAAAATCCGGTGCGCCGCTGGCCGGCCGCGCGATTTTGTAGCCGGAACCAGGGAACCAGTTTTGCTCGATAGCCTCTATGGTGTCTCGCAATTTCGATACGTGTTCGCGATGAGCGAAAACCGCATACGTTTGCGCGCCCACGCTCACCTGCCGGAACTCTTTGGGCAGCTCTTCTGTGCCGGACACTTCCACGCCACACAGATAATCGATACCACCCTCCGGCTTGATAAAGCACAGTCCGTAGTGCGCCAATCCTACCTTTCCTGGAATATGGCCGTAGGTTACGAAGCGCTGCCACTGCGCTGGAATGCCGGCCCAGGTTGCCGTGGTAAAGTGCCCGCGCAAGCCCGCCACCAGCATCGCCTTGCCATTTTCAAAGCGAGGCGGATCAAGCTTTAACGCGGGTGCTTCGCCGGCGCTGTCGTGGTTCGCCATGGTGAATCGCCTATTCGCGCGTCAGGCCGGAAGCTCGATCACCGGCCGGATTTCCACCGTGCCCCAGCGCCCGGCGGGAATCTGGGAGGCGATGCTTATGGCTTCATCCAGGTCTTGCGCGTTGATCAGGAAGTAGCCGCCAAGTTGTTCCCGAGTTTCGGCGAACGGGCCATCGGTGACCAAGGGCTTGCCATCGCGCACGCGGACGCTGGTGGCGGTGGAGGTCGGATAAAGCGGAGCGGTGGCCACGCACTTTCCCTTCGCGGCAAGCTCGCGCGCATATTCCGACGATTCCTGATAGCATTGCTCCCGCTCCGCTTGGCTTGGTGCGTTCTCGTCCATGTAAATCAGCAGCATGTATTGCATGATCGTTTTCTATGTGGTTCTCCGTTGGTTAGTGGGGCAGGCGCTTCCGCCTGCCAACCGGCGCAAACAGGATGACATCCTACCCCACAATCCAACTGACCCACTGCGAGTTAGTCGAACGGCAAATGAGGGAATCGACAACCTGCTTAACAATTTTCTACCATCGGAGCATGCCCTTGGACCCGGATCAGGCGATCGAGGCGCTCTATGGCTCCGACTGGGGCCGTATTGTGGCTACTCTGATTCGCTTGGCTGGGGACTTCGAAGTGGCGGAAGATGCTGTCCAGGAAGCATTTGCCGCCGCGGTGGATCAATGGCGCAGCGCCGGTGTCCCGCGGTTCCCGCGCGCCTGGATTATTCAGACCGCGCGTCACAAAGCCATCGACCTGATCCGCAGGCGGACGCGATTCCAGGAAAAAATCGAGCTTCTTTCCGCCGGCAGCGAGCCAACCACGGAGCCGGATTACGACACCGACGAAATTCCCGACGATCGCCTTCGCCTGATCTTCACCTGCTGCCATCCCGCGCTGGCGCTGGAGTCGCAAATCGCGCTGACGCTACGAACATTGGGCGGCCTGGAGACCGACGAAATCGCGCGCGCGTTTCTGGTGCCGCCCACCACCATGGCGCAGCGGCTGGTTCGGGCCAAGCATAAAATTCGCGATGCGCGAATTCCCTATAGCGTACCCGGCACCAACGATTTGCCGGAGCGGTTGGGCGCCGTGCTGACGGCCATCTATCTGATCTTCAATGAGGGCTACGCCAGCACTCGGGGCCATTCGTTGCTGCGGACGGATCTTTGCGCGGAAGCTATCCGGCTGGGGCGGCTGTTGCGGGCGCTGATGTCGCCCGCGCCGGCGGAAGTGACCGGCCTGCTGGCACTGATGCTGCTTCATGACGCGCGGCGCGATGCACGCCTGGACAATGCCGGAGACCTGGTGATTTTGGAAGATCAGGACCGCGGCCGTTGGGATCACAGACAGATTGCCGAAGCGCTGCCGTTGGTAGGGGAGGCCTTGCGCCAGCAGGGTCCTTTTGCCGTGCAGGCGGCCATAGCGGCCGAGCATTGCCGCGCGTTGCGCGCGCGCGATACCGATTGGCCGCGAATCCTGCAGCTCTACGACGTTCTGGAGCGGCTGCAACCCTCGCCCATCGTGTCCTTGAACCGCGCCGTTGCCGTAGCCATGGTCCACGGTCCCTGGCCGGCGCTCCAGCTCATCGATGCGTTGGCTGAGGAAGGCGATCTGGCGAATTATCACCTGTTGCATTCCGCGCGGGCCGATCTGCTGCGGCGGGCGGGATCGATGGCCGAAGCGGCCAGGAGCTACACAACAGCGCTCGGGCTGGTTACGAATTCCAGCGAGCGCCTTTTTCTCGAGCGCCGCCTGCGTGAAATGTCGAGCGAAGTGTCGCGTGAAGTTCAGTGACGGACGCCCGGCGAGCCTGGTGGTATGGTTTGTTCGCGTGCTACGCGCTGGTAGCGTTGGCCTGCGCCGGGCTTAGGCCTCTTTGGCTGGACGAAGTGCTGCAGTTGATCGCCAACAGCTCTCATGGCCTGGATGATTTTATGCGCAGCATGGGCCGCAACCCGGGCGCGTCGCCCTTAGGCTATCTGACCCAGCGTCCTTTTGTTTCGGCCGGAACTACGTCCCCGTTGTGGGCCCGTTTTCCCTCAGTGCTTTTCAGCATTCTGTCTTGCTGGGCCGTGGCGAGAATCTGCCGCGAGCTGAAAATGCCGCAAATAAGCCTGGTGGCGATGGGTCTCTTCATGGCCATGCCGCTGCAGTTTCGCTACGCCGTCGAGGGACGTCCCTATTCCGAAGCGCTCTGTTTCAGTCTGCTGGCCGTTCTCGCATTTCTGAAGCTCTCGGCCCGGCCCGGCTGGGGCGCCGCGGCTATTTGCGTTCTGGCCATTGTGGCCGCGCTCTACACCCAGCCTTATGCCATCCTCAACGTCGCCGGAGTGATCGCGTGGGTTGCGATATCGAACGCGAAGCAGAGGAACTGGAAACCAGCGATTCTGGGGCCGGCCTGCCTGCTGATTTCACTGGCGGCGTTCCTGCCCTGGTATCTGCTGGGAACGCGGAAATGGCCAGCCAGCATTGTGGAGCAGGGTTATCCAAAATTTCACTGGACCCTCGCGCTGTTGCAGGATGTCACCAAAGGAATCTCCGGCGACGGCTTCCTATGTTCCGCCGTCCTCATTTTGCTGGTGACCTTTGCGCTGCTGGTGCGTCCCGGCTTTCGAGGCCTGCTGCTCTCGGCGATTCTGTTTCCGATTTGCGGCGCTCTGGCCGGCGACGCTTTCATGGATTATTTCTTCGCATCCCGCCAGATTCTGTTTGCGCTGCCCGGCCTGGTGATCCTGGCGGCGATGGGATGTGTGGAACTATATCGAAAAAACAAGACCGCGGCCATCCTGGTGGGCGCGGTCCTGCTGGGAGCGGCTCTGCAGAAGGACTTGACCATGCAAACTCAAGCCAGAGAGAATTGGCCGGCCGCCGCCAAAGCGGTCTTCGAAATCGCGCAAAATGGCCGTTGTATTGAAGTGGCGCCACCAACCAGTCTGGCGCTCTATAGTTTCTTTGTTCCCGGCTTAGAAACGAAAGTGTGTGCCGCGAAGCCGGTTCAGCCGGGAGCGGCGCTGATCTCGAGCGGCTACACCACCACCGCGGAGCTTCTCGCGGCGGCGGATCATTTCCGGGAGCTGGGATTTTCGCCCGTCCAGACCAAGGCGGTGGGCGGAACATCGATCACGCTGGAAAATCGGTAGCGTAAAAATCACCGGACTCCGTTGAAGACGCTGTGTGGAAAATCAGTTGGCAGGCGAAAGCGCCTGCCCCACCTTGGCCCCAGTGGGGCAGGCGCTTCCGCCTGCCAACCCGCGTCTTCAACGGAGTCGGTGCTCCAAAGAGTGCGTGCGCTACAATTTGCCATAGCCTTCCATGAGCCAGGCCACGTCTTATCGCTCCGCGCATTCCCGCTCGCGAGAGCTGTATCAGCGCGCCTCCGCGGTGATGCCCGGCGGAAACACCCGCCACTCCATCGCCATGGCGCCGTATCCAATTTATGCTTCGAGCGGCAGCGGCTGCCGCGTCACCGATGTCGACGGCGATGAGCGCATCGATTTTCTGAACAACTACACGTCGCTGATCCTGGGCCACGCGGATCCGTGCGTGACTGCTCGCGTCACGCGGCGCGTCGCACTGGGCACCGCTTTTACCATGCCCGCTTCAGAAGATGTGGAACTGGCCGAATTGTTAGCCGCGCGCGTTCCCTACGTGGACCACATTCGCTTCTGCAACTCCGGCAGCGAAGCGGTGATGTTGGCGGTGAAAGCGGCGCGCGCATTCACCGGCCGGCATAAAATCGCGAAGTTCGAGGGCGCCTATCACGGAATTTACGATTACGTCGAAGTCAGCGAAGGTCCCGCGCCCGATGAATGGGGAGACGCCCATGCGCCGCGGTCTGTCATAGAACCAGGCACGCCGCCCAGCGTCGCCCAAGATGTCGTAATTCTGCCATGGAATGGTTTAGAAACCTGCCGCGACCTGATCGCGCGGCATAAGAACGATCTGGCGGCCGTTCTGGTTGATCCCATGCCGCTCGGCATCGGCATGATTGCGCCGCATAAAGATTTCCTCGAGTTTCTGCGCGAGGAGACCGCGCGCCATGGCATCCTGCTGGTGGCCGATGAGGTGCTGAACTTCCGGATTTCTTATCACGGCGCCGCCCACGCTTTCGGTATGCAGCCCGATCTCGCCAGCTTCGGCAAAATCATCGGCGGCGGATTTCCGGTGGGAGCCGTAGGAGGATCGCGGCGAGTAATGTCGGTTTTCGATCACACCGGCGCCCTGAAAGTCCATCACGGAGGTACGTTCAACGCGAATCCAGTCACCATGACGGCAGGACTCGAGACCATGCGGCAGATGACCCCGGAAGCATTTCACCGCTTGAACGGTTTGGGCGACTACATCCGCGATCGTCTGACGCGCATGTTCCGTGACCGCGGCCTCGCCGGCCAGGTGTGCGGTCGCGCTTCCATGTTCGTCGCGCATCTCAACGGCGCAGAGCTGCTGGATTATCGCTCGCTGCGTGGTTTTTCCCGCACCAGCCCGGCTTACGGCGCGCTGTGCCACGCCATGCTGGAACGGGGCATCATCATTTCACCGCGCGGCGTTTTCGGATGCCTGTCCACGCCGATGGGCGAAGCGGAAGCGGACGCATTTGTCGACGCGCTGGATGATTCTATTGGCCAGCTTGGGATTCAATTCTAATCAATGAGCGAACCAAATACAGAAAGCCAGGGCCTGGTCCGGGGCATCGGCTTATGGCAAGCCACCGCGCTCAACATGAGCAACATGGTGGGCGTCGGCATATTTGTTACCATCCCGCTGATCATCGCGGCCATGGGTGGGCCGCAGTGCATGCTGGGCTGGGTGATGGGAGCGGTGCTGGCCCTGTGCGACGGATTGGTTTGGAGCGAGCTGGCCGCGGCCATGCCCGGAACCGGCGGGACCTACCTTTATTTACGCGAGGCCTTTCAGAAAACCAGGCTGGGCCAGATTCTGCCGTTCCTGTTCATCTGGCAATTCATCTTTAGCGGGCCGCTCGAAATCGCGTCCGGCTACATCGGCTTCGCGCAGTACGTCGGATATTTCTGGCACAACATGGGCGTAACCGGCACCCGCCTGGTCAGCGTGGGCGTGGGAGTGCTGGTGATCGCGCTGCTTTACCGCGGCATCACGGCCATCGGCAAAATGGCGGTGGTGCTGTGCGTGGGAATGCTGGTGACCGTTCTGTGGGTTATCGTCAGCGGATTTCTGAACTTCAATGCCAAGCTGGCATTCGATTTTCCACCCGGCGCGTTTACATTTTCCACCGGCTTCTTCGCCGGCTTCGGCTCTGCCATGTTGATCGCGATGTACTGTCTGCTCGGCTATTACGACATCTGCTACGTGGGCGGCGAGGTGCGCAATCCGGCGCACGTTATCCCGCGCTCCATCATTTATTCCGTGGTCGGCATCGCCACAATTTATTTGCTCACCACGCTCAGCATCATGTCGGTAATCCCGTGGCGTGAAGCGATGCACTCGAAATTCATTGCGGCGGATTTTATTGAAAAACTCTACGGGACCAAGGCCGCGGGACTAGTGACGGCGCTGGTGCTCTGGACCGCTTTCGCTTCGCTCTTCGCGCTGCTGCTTGGCTACAGCCGCATCCCCTACGCGGCGGCCATCAACGGGCACTTTTTTAAGAGCTTTGCCAAGCTGCACCCCACCGGAAGATTTCCATATGTCTCGTTGCTGGTGATGGGCGCGCTCTCCATCATCGCCAGTTTGTGGACGCTGGATCAGGTGATCACGGCCCTGCTCACTTCGCGGATACTGGTGCAGTTCATCGCGCAGATCATGGCGCTGGATTACATACGGCGCCACCGGCCGGAGATCCCCCGGCCGTTCCGCATGTGGCTTTACCCTGTTCCGAGCGTGATTGCGTTTCTCGGCTGGATGTACATCTTTGCGACTTCCGGATGGATCTATGTAGGGTTCGGTTTGTTGACGCTGGCGGCCGGCGTAGTGGTGTTCAAATTGTCCGCCAACCGCCGCGCGTAAGATTGGCAGGCGAAAACGCCTGCCCCACTGGAGCCAACGTGGGGCAGGCGTTTCCGCCTGCCAACAAGCCGGTGCTTTACTCCGGCGGCAATTCGAAATCGATCAGATTGCCGCGGAATCCGCGCGTCTTCCACGCTCCGAAAGCGATTCCCAGCAGCATCCAGATCCCGCCCAGGATTTGCGCGGGCCGGCTCAGGTTGATCCACAGCAGCAGGCACACCAGAAATCCCAGCAGCGGCAGAATGAAGTTCGACAACTTCTTTTCCTTCGCTCTCACATAGTAGTGCATGATCACCGATGCATTGACGCCCATGAAGGCGATCAGCGCGCCGAAGTTCAGCATCTCCGCGCCGAGGCTGTAGGGGATCAGAAAAGCGCCCACCAGCGCGATCACGCCCACAAAAATTACATTATTGCGAGGGATGCCGCGCTTCGGTTCCACCGCGCCGAAAAACTTCGCCGGCAGCGCGTTGCTGCGTCCCATGCCAAACAGCAGGCGGGCCGCTCCGAATTGCGCGGCCATGCCGGATCCAAAATTCGCCACAATCAACGTGACTCCCGTGATCCATCCCAGCGGAACAAAAGTACGCTTGGCAACGTCCACGAACGCCGTGTCTGAATTAGGAAACGGCTGCGAAGCGGGCCACACCAGCTGCGCCGCGTAGCATTCCATGGCCGATAGTATGCCGATCACCAGGCACGTCAGTACGGTGGCCAGAAGAATATTGCGCCGCGGATTTTCCACCTCTTCCGAAAGCGTGGAGATGCCGTCGAACCCGATGTAAGTGAGAACCGCGATGGAAGTGCCTCCCATAACGGCGCGTATATCGAATGTCGCCGGGTCATAAAACGGCCGCGTGAAAAAGGCGAAACCATCGTGCGGATTGCCGAAAATATATCGCGCGGCGGCCACGAAGAAGGCCAGCACCACCAAACCCATTCCGGTTGCCAGGCCGGCGTTCACGCGCGCCGAAGTCTTCACGCCGCGCAGATTCAGGCCGGTGAAAAGACAAAAGATCACGATGGCCCACATCCAGGGGCGCACTTCGGGCGCGAAGTTGGCCGCTTGCTCGCTGCACCAGCGGATGCAGATCATGGGATTGAGCATGTAATCCATCACCATGCTCCAACCGGTGATGTAGCCGAGCGCGGGATTGATCTCCTGTCCCACATAGGTAAATGCGGACCCCGCGCTGGGATAGGCCCGCGCCATGCGTCCATAGCTGATCGCAGTGAGCAGCATGCCGCCCATGGCCAGCAGCAGAGTGGTGACCACATGACCGTGGCCGCGATCGCTGATCACGCCGAAAACCGACATGGGCGCCACCGGCTGGATCACGATGATGCCATACAGGATCAAATCCCACAGCGTGAGCGCGCGCCGGAGATGCGCTGGTTGGGTTGAAGACATCTGGAAGCGTCAGTATACACCACTGCACTCTGACACAATAGATTTGTTGAGCCTGTGGAGAAACTCGTGGCGCACGCACTCGTGCGTGCCGTGTTCGCACTCCTGCGAACACACGGTGCGTTCACACGAGTGTGAACGCGGCACGCTGAAGTGCGTGCGCTACGCCCTGTTGCTGGTAGCGATACAGGCTGGGGCTTTTCAGCAAGAGGTGGCGCACACCTTCACTACGCGCGACGGGCTGCCTTCTAATGACGTTCTCTCCGTGGCAATTGTAAATGGAAGTGTGGTCGCAAAAACGAGCCTCGGCGCCGCTCGATTTTCTGAAGGCCGATGGTCGCCGGATTCCACGCAACTTCCTGCGCATTCGAACATCGAAGTGTCCGATTCTCGCGGTAAAACCTGGACCGTTCGCGCAGGAGTTGTGATCGCGCCTTATACTCCGGCCGACGGATTACCCTATGACAAAATCACCTCGATCGCCGCGGGCGAGCACGGCGTGATTTGGCTGGCCACGCCGAAAGGCGCCATTCGTTTCGATGGCGCGAATTGGGAATATCGGCAGGGCCTGCGCTGGCTTCCCGACGACGACGTGCGCGCCATTGCCGTGGAAGCCAATGGCAATGCCTGGTTCGCGACCAGGAAAGGCGTCGGCCTGATCGAACGGCGTCAGATCACGCTGGCTGACGAAAGCCAAGTTCTTCGAAGATGAAATCGATTTGCGCCACCGCCGGACTCAATATGGTTACGTGCTGGGCGTTAGGTTGAAACGGCCCGGAGACAAGAGCGAGTGGATCCAGCAGGACAGCGATAACGACGGCTTGTGGACCTCCATGTACGGAGCGGGCGAGTGTTTCGCCTATGCGGCAACGAAAAGCGAACTGGCAAAGCGTCGAGCGAAAGCCGCGTTCGAAGCGCTGCGGTTCCTCAGAGTTGTAACCGAAGGCGGCAGCCATCCCGCGCCGCGCGGTTTTGTGGCGCGCAGCATTCTTCCCACCAGCGGACCCGATCCTAACAAGAACGATTCACGCGAGCACGACATACTGAAACGTCAAAAAGAAGATCGATTGTGGAAGGTGATGTCGCCGCGCTGGCCCGTGAGCGCCGACGGCAAGTGGTACTGGAAAACCGATACCAGTTCGGATGAGCTGGATGGCCATTTCTTCTTCTACGCGCTCTACTACGACCTGGTGGCGTCAACTGAAGACGAAAAGAATCGCGTACGCGAACAGGTGAGCGTGATCGTGGATCACCTGTTGGATCATAATTTCCAACTGATCGATTACGACGGCCAGCCCACGCGCTGGGCCGTGTACAATCCGGAGCGCCTGAATCACGATTCCAACTGGTGGGAGGAGCGCAGTCTCAATTCGCTCTCCATCCTTACTTATTTGAAAATCGCCGCGCATGTTACCGGCAGCGCCAGGTATTCCGAAGCCGCGCGCAAGTTGATCGAAGAATATGCCTACGATCAAAACGTGCTGATCCCGAAAACCAACGCGGGGCCCGGCTCAGGCAATCAGTCGGACGACGAAATGGCCTTCATGGATTTCTACAACCTGATCCGCTACGAAACCGATCCGAAGCTGCAAGACAAGTATGCGCTGGCGTTCTCGAATTATTGGAACATGGAGCGGCCGGAATTGAATCCGCTGTTCAACTTCATGTATGCGGCCGCGAATACCGGGAAACAATTTGAAGACGCCTACGGCGCGCGCGATCTTTCGCCCGCGGGCAATTGGCTGGAAGAATCCATGGACACGCTGCGCCGCTATCCGCTGGATCGCGTGAACTGGCGATTGACCAATAGCCATCGCACAGACATTGTTCCGCTGCCCGCCTACGCGCGAGAAGACGGCGCCAAGGGACTTGGGTTCCGCAATAACGGCAAAGTGCTGCCCATCGATGAACGGTTCGTGGATCAATGGAATCACGATCCGTGGGAGCTGGATCAAGGCGGCGATGGTCTGGAGCTTGCTGACGGCAGCTCGTTTTTGCTGCCATACTACATGGGTCTGTATCACAAATTTGTGGAGTGACCGAACCGCGACCGTAAGGGAGTCGGTGCCTTTTCGAAACTAAGGAGAATCTTCTTACATGAGTGAATTAGCAATTTTGGGTGGGCGCCCTCTGCGCACCAAGCCGTTTCCAGTGTGGCCCCAATATCTTCCCGCCGATGCGCAGCGGCTGCAGCAGGTGCTGGAAAGCCGGCACTGGGGCGGGTATCCGGTGCCCAGCCGTTACTGCGGTGAGTTCGCCGAACGCTTCGCAACGCTTCACGGCGCGAAATATGGATTGTGTCTGGCGAACGGGACCATCGCACTCGTCGCCGCGCTGCAAGCTGCCGGAATTCGCTTCGGCGATGAAGTGATTGTGCCCGCCTACACCTGGGATGGAACGGCCACGGCGGTGCTGTTCGCCGGCGGCGTACCCGTGTTCGCCGATGTCGATCCGGATACTTACTGCCTGGACGTGGAATCCGCCCGCAAGGCCATAACGCCGCGCACCAAAGCGCTGCTGCCGGTACATCTGGCCATGCGCTTCGCCGATATGGACGCCCTCAGCGCGCTGGCCCGCGAGCATGGGCTCAAGATTATCGAGGATTGCGCGCACGCGCACGGCGGCCAATATCGGGCGAAGGGCGCGGGCTCCATCGGCGATATGGGATGCTTCAGCTTCCAGGAAAGCAAGCTCATGACCTCCGGCGAAGGCGGAATGGTGATCACCTCCGATCTCAAATATTTCGAGCATCTGCAATCGCAGGTGAACTGCGGGCGCGCCAGCATGACCGACGAATATGAACAGCGCGTGCTGGGCGCCAATTACCGCATGACGGAGTTGCAGGCAGCGCTGCTGATCGGGCAGTTGGACATGCTGCCTGAGCTTGCGGCAAAACGTGCCCGGAATGCCGCGCGGTTGAGCACTGCGCTGAGCGCCATCCCAGGCGTTCGCCCGCTACCGCCTCAGCCCAGCATCACTCGCGATACCATTTACAACTATGTATTTCAATATCGGCCCGAACGTCCCGGAGTGGTGGCGCGCGATCTTTTCGTAGCCGCGCTCGACGCCGAAGGCATTCCGAGCGACGGCCGGTTCTACGAGCCGGTCTATCGCAGCGATTTGTTCTACGCCACGCCCGAAACGTGCCCGCAACTCAAAACCGATTATTCCCACGTCAAGTGCCCGGTGTCCGAGCGCGCGGCGTACGAAGAATCCGTCTGGCTGCCGCAGTTCCTGCTGATCGGCGAGGATCGCGATGTGGATGATATCGCGGCCGCTGTCGCCAAGGTAATGGCGAAGTTCGACGACCTGGCCTGCGCCGATCCGTCACTGGCGGGAGTGAAAGCCATGAGCCGCGCCGAGCGGCCCCACAAAGAACGCCGCAATTACTAACAGCCGCGAATGAACGCGAATACACAGCGGCTATTTTTTCGGGCGCGACGACGGCGGCACAATACCGTTCGCACGATAGTAGGCAACCAGCAGGCCGTAGTGCTCGGCGGAGTGCTCCAGTACGCCTAGCCAGGGCTCCAGGTTCTTCTTGGGTCCCAGTGGCGAGGTTCTTAATGTCGCGTCGGCATCCTGAATGGATTTTTCCAGCAGCGCGACAATCTCGGCCTTGGTTTTGTAATTCTTAGGATCCAGCTCGTCCCATTTCACCTTCTCTCCGCGGCCTGCTTTCGCGGCGAAGACGTTGCCGGAAGCTACATGAACAATCACGTCGCCGAAAGAACGCATCTCCGGCTTGAGTTTGAATTGGTATTTGTCCTCCGGGAAATCCTTGGCCATCACCAGCAGTTGATCGTTGCCGCCTTTGAAATACGCGGCGATGGTTTCAGCCGGCGTAGTGGGCTGCTTGGTTTGGGCCTGCAAAGCCGCAAGTGCGAGCGCTAGAAAAATGGTGGCGTAACCTGTTATCTTCGACATAGTGGTTACATCGTATCACACGGCGGAGATGAAATTCATCGCCGGCCGCCTCTGCCTGGACTTCGTAAATACAGTGGGCGGCCGAGACGCCCGGGACCTGGTGCTGCGGGACAAGCTGAAAACTTACGCGGATCTCGCTACCTGGAGCCGGCTCGCGGGGCTTTCGACTGCTGGTGAGGCTCGCAATCTGAAAAGCTACGCCGAGCGTTACCCGGTACGAGCAGCGGCCACTCTGGCGCGGGCCATCAGGCTGCGCGAAACGCTGTACCGGATTTTCAAAGCAGCGCCGCGGCGTTCGGATATGGATGTCGTAAGAGATGAGATCTCGGTTGCGAAATCGCATCAGCGCCTGATTCGCGCCGGCGCCGGATTCGTCTGGGCCTGGGACCGTGCAGAAAACGCGCTGGATTCGCCGCTCTGGCGCGTGTCCATATCGGCCGCCGATCTGCTCACCTCCGCCGATCTCCAAAAGCTCCGCCAGTGCCCTGGGAATGAGTGCGGTTGGCTGTTCCTGGACACCAGCCGCAATCGGACCCGTCGCTGGTGTGATATGAAGGATTGCGGGAACCGCGCGAAAGTTCGGCGATTCCGGCGGAGGGAAAGCCATAAATGAAAACACTCGCACTGCTGATAGCCGGCCTGAGCACGCTGGCCGCGCAAGACGGCAAGATCCGCGTGATCGCGTTCGGCGCGCATCCCGACGATTGCGATCTGCGCGCCTCAGGCACCGCCGCGCTCTTCGCGAAGATGGGGTACGCGGTGAAGTTTGTCTCGGTCACCAATGGAGATGCCGGACATCAGTCCATGAGCGGCCCCGCGCTGGCGAAACGCCGCGAGGCGGAAGCCAAGGAATCCGCGCGGCGGCTGGGCATCGAGTATGAAGTTCTCAATAATCACGATGGCGAGCTGCTGCCCACGCTCGAAGTGCGCAAGGAGATTATCCGGCAGATCCGGCGCTGGAACGCCGACGTGGTGTTGGCGCCGCGCCCCAACGATTATCATCCCGATCATCGCTACACCGGCGTGCTGGTGCAGGACGCCGCGTACATGGTGGTGGTGCCGGCCGTCACGCCTGACGTTCCGGCGCTGCGCAAGAATCCCGTGTTTCTTTACTACGAAGACAATTTCCAGCGGCCCAATCCCTTCCGTCCCGATATTGCCGTGGATATCGATTCGGTAATCGATAAGAAAACCGACGCTCTGGATTCTCATGTCTCGCAGTTCTATGAATGGCTGCCGTGGGTAGACGGAAAGCTGAGTGAGGTTCCGAAAGATCCAGCCGAGCGCAAAGCCTGGCTGAAGCGCACCAGAAATCACCCGCCCAGTCCCGCTGTTCGTGAGGCGCTAATAAAATGGTACGGCCCGGAAAAAGGAAACGCCGTGAAATATTACGAAGCTTTCGAGATCTGCGAATACGGCGCGCGTCCCGACGAAGCGCGGATTCGAGAGCTGTTCCCAATGCTCCGCTGACGTGAACCGAGCCGCGACCGCAAGGGAGCGCTACCACGTGCCGCTAGATCCCCGTTCGTGAAGGCGCTTCCTTGCGGTCGCGGCTCAGCGTGGCTCCACTCGCGCGATATTCGAAAAAGCCGACTCGCCCGCCGCATTGACAGCTCGCACGCGGTAACACACCACCGGCCCCGAGGGCACCGTCGCGTCATTGAACTGCGCTCCCGCAGCTTCCGTCGCGATCCGCTCCCAGCGCGCGCCCGTGTTTCCTGCGCGGCGTTCAATAACCACCTTCGAGGGTGATCCGCCATGCAGCGCCCAATGCAATTCCACACTCGTGCCGGCCGGCCGCGCCACCAGACTGCTCGGCGCTTCCGGCAGCACCGGCCAATCGAAATAGCTCGCGTCCGCGACGGCCAGAATGCTATCCCGGACCGGTACTGCCGTAAGCGTGTCCGTGGTCCCCGGCTTCCACGCGAGCGCGGTGATCTCGCCCGAAGTTATGTCAATCAGCACCGGCTGGCGAATCCCCGAATTTTCAATTTTCAGATCCACTGCCAGCGGCGGAAATTGCGCGCCGGCCACGCTGTGAGCTGCGAGCCAATATGCCACGATAGCCTTCCCATTTTTGTTGCGGAAACCATAGTGCATCAGCGGCGCCCGTTCCTGGCGGCGCAGCGCTGGAACATCCGGCGCTTCGATCTCTATACCCGGATCAAGCCGCGTGTCGGAGAAAAGAGCATTTGTATTTTGCAGCGCGTAAAAAACCGGGCGCGGACCGAAATCGTCCGGCAGATTCCGCAGGCCATGCAGAAAACCGAAATCGTCAAATTCGTTGCCGTCCACTCCCGCCGCCAGCAGCCATACAAAAGTCTTCACTCCGGCCGCATGATTGTAAATGATCCCGCGCGGGACATACTTCGCCTGCACGGAATCGTCGGACCCGGTCCAGGTTCCAATGGAGTTGAACTCGTCGTCCCAGAATTCGATGTCTTTCCGGATGCCCGGATAATTGCGCACCAGGTCGCGCAGCTTGGCCGGCGAATCTGCTTCGTATGCGCCGTAATCCATGGCCTCCGGATTCATATTCTGGCCGTAGCCGGGATAGGTGTGATACGCAAAAATATCGATCCCCGCCGCGCACTTGCATTCATCGAGTGACCGTTTTGCCCAGCTGCTAACGGGGTCCGCGAGTCCGCCGTAAATCACTTTGGCTTCGGGGTCGGTTTCATGCACCGCCGGAATAAACGCGGCGAGAAGACGGCCATATTCTTCCGGATTGCCCCACGGATTCCAATATCCGATGTCCTGCTCGTTCCATAGCGCGTAGTAATGAACACGGCCCTTGAAATGATTCACCATCCACTTCACATAGCGCAGGAACGCGGCAATCTGGTCCGGCGTTTTAGGCGGCCAAAAAATGGAATTCATGCTGCGATCGTCATTGTGGAAAGTTCCGGGCGCGGGAGTAATCTCATCGGGTTTGACGCCGGAACGCGACGTGTACATGGGATTGCCGTACATCAATTGCACCTGCACCTTCACGCCGTTCTCGAGCAGCGAATCGACGTAGTCGTCCACTTCCGGCGCCACGGCAAAAACGCCGCGCTTCTGTTCCACCCAATCCCAACTGGTAGGGTCGGAGCTGTTCTCGTATTGACCAATGCGGATCCAGCTCACGCCGGCATCGAACATGCGCGTCCACCACCAACGGTCCCACGGCAGGTAGGGCTGGCGCGGAAGGTCGGAGTTGATGCCGAAGCCGTTCTGAATTTGAGAAGAGCGCTTGGGCGGCACGTGAGCGGGGAAAGTCTGGGCAGGCAAGAAACTGAGCGCCGCGAGCGCCAGCGTGAGTAGTGCAGTTTTGAGATGCATTCGAAACAGTATTCTCGCAGATCCGTGTGTTGCCGGGTTGGCAGGCGAAAGCGCCTGCCCCACATCTTAGCGAGGGGGCCATTCAATCCGCTCCCTCAGCAATTCCGGCATTTCCGCGGGCGACCCCACGCGCAGCACATCCAATCCGGCGGCTCGCGCGCTGGCCTCGCCGGCGTCCGAATCCTCCACCACCAATGCCCGGCGTACTCCGAGCTTGTCCATCGCCAGCAGGTAAGGATCCGGCGCGGGCTTCAGCTTTTTCACGTCGCCGCCGTAGACCAAGGTACGAAAGAAATCGTGGATGCCGGCCTCGCGCAGGATCGGCTCCACTTCACTCTGGCCGCTCGACGTCACCACTGCTAATTGATAGCCGTGCAATTGCGGAAGCAGGTCCAATACCGCGGCCGGAAACATCTGGCGTTGCAGCATGCGATCGCGAAACATCACTCTCTTGCGCGGGTACTCGGCCAGCAGGCGGTCAACTTCCAAGGGCCGGCCCGCCCGTTGGCACATGAGGGACATCAACTCGCGATCGGAAACGCCGATCCCATAGGTCCGGTAGGTCTCCCAATCCAGGTGCATGTCAAAGCCCTGGAGGATTTCCCGCCAGCAAGCAAAGTGAACCGGCTCGCTGTCAACCAGAACTCCATCGAAATCGAAAAGAATCGCTTCGTATCGCACGCATCTTCAGCATCGCACGCGCGGCGGTCACGCGATCCATAAACTCTCGACGAACGGCCACTCAGCGTCCATCCAGCGGGCGATACTGATGAAGCCCGTTTGGCCGGCCAGGTGGTGCAGTTCATCGGTTTCGAATTTATGCGACGATTCGGTCCAGATGGTCTCGCCCCCCTCAAACCTCGCCCGGCATCCGGCGCCGGGGATGTCCACCACCTGCCGGACCATCGAACATAAATGCATCTCAATCCGGCGCTCCTGCTCCACCCATCTCGCTTCATGCTGGAAATTGCGCAGGTCAAAGTTGGCGTTCAATTCCCGATTGATGCGCGCCAGCAGATTCAGGTTGAACGCCGCGGTCACTCCGGCCGGATCGTCATAGGCGGCCAGCAACTCACCGGCGGGTTTCAGCAGATCGGCGCCCAGCAGCAACGCGTCGCCGGGACGCAAACGCTTGCGGACCGCGCCAAGGAATCGGGCCGCTTGTTCGCGCTCGAAATTTCCGATGCTGCTGCCTAGGAAAAGCACCAGCAGGCATTCGTCGCCGTGGCGGCGGCTGCAAATTTCCGCCAGGCCCTCCAGGTACGGGCATTCCAGGCCTCGCACCTCCATGCCGTTCAAGCCGTTCAGTTGGCGGCAGCAGGAATCGAGCGCCGCCCGGGAAACGTCGATCGCGCAATACGAAACGGAATCCCGCAGCGCTGCGATGGCTTCGAGTACCGGCCTGGTTTTCCGGCCGCTTCCGCTTCCCAATTCCGCCACAGCCACGCGGCAAGGAAGCCAGCGCGCAATTTCGTTGGCATGCTGGCCAAGCAACCGTTCTTCCGCCCGCGTCAGCCCGTACTCCGGCAGCACCGTGATCACTTCAAACAGCGCACTGCCCACCTCGTCATATAAGTGCCTGGCTGGAAGTTCCTTCTGGAGTTTCGACAATCCGGCGTTTACGTCCGCGGCAAATCCGGTCAGAACCTCGCGCGGGCACAAATTTTCGGCGGCAATCGTCATGGCTGCCCATTGGACCCCTGGCGAACTGAATTTGATACATCCAAGTTTTGGCAGTGGGGCAGGTTGCTAACCTGCGCGCCGATTGCCAATCGGCGCAGACCGCGCAGGTTACCACCCGAACTTACTAAATATCGTAAGCTCGAAACGTGGATGCGGATACTCAGATGGGCGGCCCTCACGGCCATTTCCCTTCCACCCAAGTATCCCTTCTCGACGCCGTCATCGAGGGCCTTTCGAACGACGCGTTGGAACGCGTGATGGCGCTGTACTGGAAGCCGGTCTATCGATTCATCCGGATCAAATTCCGCAAGGACAACGAAGATGCCAAGGACCTGACTCAGGGCTTCTTCACCACCGCACTGGAACGGGATTTTTTCTCGCGATTCGACCCCGCCAAGGGTTCCTTCCGTTCCTACATTCGCATGGCCGTGGAACGATTCGCCGCCAATCAGCATGCCGCATCGAACCGGCAGAAGCGCGGTGGGGACATCCAGTTCGAACCGGTTGAGGATCAGGCTATCCCGACAGAATCCCCCGAACAGATTTTCGAGCGGGAATGGCAGCGCCAATTATTCGCCCTGGCCTTGGACGACCTGCGCGCGCATTCAGACGCGTCGGGCAAACAGATGCAGTTCCGCATTTTCGAAGCCTACGATCTGGCTGTGGACGAAGACGAACGCCCTTCTTACGCGGTCCTGGCCGCGCGCCACGGTATCGCTGAAACGGCGGTGACCAATCATCTGGCCTGGGCGCGGCGCACTCTGCGCGGATTTGTCTCCGGGCGGTTGCGTGGCGTGACGTCCGGCGAAGAGGAATTGCGCAGAGAGATGTCCCGCTTATGGATCTGACCGATTCCGTCCTGGACCATCTTCGCACCGTTGCCGCGCTTCCCGATCTCACCGGGACACGCTACGAAATGGAATCCGAGATCGGCCGCGGCGGATTGGGCGTGGTCTACGCGGCGCGCGACCGCGAGTTGGATCGACGCGTGGCTCTCAAGGTGCTGGACTCCGCGCTAGCCGGCGAAGCGCAGCTGATCGCCGGCCTCGAACATCCGGCTATCGTCCCTATTTATGACGCCGGCATGCTGCCCGACGGCCGGGCATTCTACGCGATGAAGCTGGTGACGGGCGCGCGCCTGGATCATTATCTGACCGCAGTTCCCTCGCTGGCCGAGCGTCTGCGCATCCTGCGCCGCGTGGGTGAGGCACTGGCGTTTGCCCACAGCCGGGGCGTAATTCATCGCGATCTCAAACCGCAGAACATTATGGTCGGCGGCTTCGGCGAAGTTTATCTTATGGATTGGGGCGTCGCGGCCGTTCGTGGCACCCCCGCGTTTCGCGCCCCCGAGCCGAATCTCGATCAACGATCCGACATCTACTCGCTCGGCGCATTGCTGGAATTCCTGCTGCCCGCCTCTGCCGCGCCGGCTCTTCAAGCGATCGCGGGAAAGGCCCGGAGTACCGAACCTGCTTCCCGCTATCCGGATGTTCCGGCGTTTCTTGCCGACCTGGAGCGTTTCCAAACCGGGCAAGGCGTGGAAGCGTGGCGCGAACCGCTCTGGTATCGATTGCGCCGCTTCGGTTCGCGCAACGCCGTTTTGCTCTGGCTGCTGGCCGCCTACGCCGGCATAAAATTTCTGCTATTTTTCCTGCGCAACGTTTAAAGGAATCGCCGGTAATGCGGAATTCTGTTTGTGAGAGGTGATCAATGAACAAGATCGTGGCGGGACTGCTTTTCGGATTGATCCTGGGCGCCCTGGATGGCGCCACAGCTTGGTTTTATCCGGAAACGAAAGGTTTGGTGGGAGGCATCATGGTGGGCTCATCCATCAAAGGAATGCTGGTGGGCGTGCTGGCCGGGTGGTTCGCGCAAAAAGTGCAATCCACGCTGTGGGGTGTTGTAGTGGGCTCCGCTCTGGGGCTGCTGTTCGCCTACGGGGTAGCCGCGATGCAAAAGGCCCACTATCTGGAAATCATGCTGCCAGGGTTTGTGGTGGGCGCCATCGTCGGATTCCTGACCCAACGCGTGGGGCAGACGCTTTCGGCTGCCAAACTGTAGTTCGCAGGCGAAAGCGCCTGCGCCACTTTGCAACCCCTACGCGATAATATCGTGGATCACGTTCCCGGCCACATCCGTCAGCCGGAAATCGCGCCCGCTGTAGCGATACGTCAGCTTGGTGTGATCGATGCCCAGCAGATATAACACCGTGGCGTGCATATCGTGCACGTGCACCGGTTTTTCCACGGCCTTGAATCCAAATTCGTCGGTGGCGCCGTAAGTGGTGCCGCCTTTCACGCCGCCGCCCGCCAGCCACATGGTGAATCCGAAGGGATTGTGATCGCGGCCGTTCTGCACGCCGCCTCCCGCGCCAACCTCGACCACAGGCGTCCGCCCGAATTCCGATCCGCAAATCACCAGCGTGTCCTTGAACAGGCCGCGCGATTTCAGATCCTTGATCACCGCGGCGAACGGCTGGTCGGAATCCTTGGCATTCTTGCGATGCGCCTGAATGTCCGTGTGTGCATCCCACGGATCGCCCTTGGCATAGTAAACCTGCACCATCCGGACGCCCTTTTCCGCCAGCCGCACGGCAAGAAGACAGCCGCGAGCCGTGCTGCCCGGTCCGTAGAGTTTCAGCGTGGCGTCGCTCTCTTTTCGGATATCGAAGACTTCCGGTGCTTCCGTCTGCATGCGGTACGCCGTCTCCATGCTTTTGATGGTGGCGTCCAACTGCGGATCCTGGATGGACTCGCGCTCAATCCGCATGCGATCCAGCTTCTCCAATAAATCCAGCTCGCGGCGTTGCTCGGGCAGGGTGAACTTGTCGTTGTAGATGTAGGAAATCGCTTTCTTGGGATCGAACTTTTTGCCTACCAGCGATTCGGTCTGCTTCTCCAAAACTTTGTCCGAAATATAAGTTCCCTGGTGAACGGCCGGCAGAAAAGCATTGTTCCACAGCGGCGGACCCACAGTGGTAGGAACATCCGGACACAGCACCACGTAGCCGGGCAGGTTCTTGTTTTCCGTCCCCAATCCATAAGTGAGCCACGATCCTATGGATGGCCGTCCCACCTGGCTGTGGCCGGTGTTCATCATCAGCATGGAAGGCTCGTGATTCGGGATATCGGTGTAGACGGAACGGACGAAGCAGATGTCGTCGGCGCATTCCCCCACATAGGGGAACAGCTCGCTCACCTCCATGCCGCACTTCCCGTACTTCTTGAACTCAAACGGCGACTTCATCAAAGTGCCGGTCTTGCGCTCCGTGGCGACGCTGCCGCCGGGAAGCGGCTGGCCGTGATATTTTTCGAGCGCGGGTTTGCGATCGAAACTGTCCACCTGCGACAATCCGCCGTTCATGTAAAGGAAGATTACGCGCTTGGCGTGCGGCGCAAAATCCAGCTTGCGAGGCTCGATGCCGCCATTCGCATCGGTCTCGACGCCCGCCTTGGCCAGTGAGTCTGAGATCATTCCGGCGAACGCCATCATGCCGAATCCGTTGCCGATGCGGCACAGCGCGTCGCGCCGGTTCAATGGCATTCCAGATTTATGCGGCCACATGCTAAGCTGCTCCTTTAAAACTGGTTCGCAAGCGAAAGCGCCTGCGCCACTCGCCTGCCAACCCTTAATTCACAAACAAAAACTCACTTGAACTCAACAACACCTTCGCGTACCGCCCCCAGATACTCACCGGAAGCGGAGGCTTTTTCTCCTCAGCCTTCCCTTTTCCGGGACTGACCACGCCCGCCATCATCCCATCCGCGGATTCCTCGTCGGAGCCCGCCGGCTCAGCGACAACCGGCTTCTGCTCCGGAACTTTCGCGGCCTTCTGCTCTTCGTATTCCTTCAGCGGCTCCGTGCGCAGATATTCCAGACCGATCTTCACCTCTTCCGCAGTGGCTACGCGCCCATAAACCAGCTCATAAATTTTCCGGATGCGTGCCGTATTGTCCGGCTCCGCCTCCGCGCGCCGCGCCACGTGCTCCGCCTGCTGCTGGACGAAATCGCTATTCATGAAGAACAGCCGCTGCAGCGGAACGGTGGTGGCGAAACGCTTCTCGGCCGAGAGATTCGGGCTCGGAAAATCGAATAGCTGCAGATATTCGTCCAGCCGGTACCGGCTCACTCTTCCATAAACGGTGCGCCGCGTATAATCCGGCTTCAGAGGCTCGGACGGCCCGCCGATTTTCGTATCCAGATCGCCCGCCGCAGCCAGAATGGAATCGCGAATCTGCTCCGCATCCATGCGATGCCGATTGGCTCGCCAATAAAACCGGTTCGCCGGATCTTTGTCCAGGTTTTCTTTGATGCCTTCATCGCTCAGTTGATACACAGCGCTCAACAAAATCTCCCGATGCAGCTTCTTCACCGACATTCCGTTATCCACAAACCACTTCGTCAAGTATTCCAGCAGTTCCGGATCGGTGGGACGCTCGCCCATGATGCCGAAATTACTGGGCGTATCCACAATTCCCGTCCCAAAGTGCGCGCGCCAGACGCGATTCACAATCACCCGCATGGCCAGCGGCTGTTTGACAATCTGTTCCGCCAGATCCAGCCGGCCGCTGCCGTGATTCAGCGGCACGGGCTCGCTGTTTAACACCGAAAGGAAATGCCGCGGAACCTCGTCGCCCAGGTTGAACGGGCTGCCGCGCAGGTTCACCTTGGGCTCCTGGATTTTCTCCGCCTCCATCACGCCATGAACATAAGGAAAATGGGCCGGCATATCTTTCTTCATGGCGTCGATGTCCGCCCGTAAGGCATCGATATAAGCGCGCCGCTCCGCGCTCAATTGCCGCTCCAGGCCCCAGCCCCGGAACGCCAGGAGTCCCGGTTTCACCCGCTCCGGCGCTTGCTGCGGATCGTCTCCTTCGCTCAAATCGCGAACGAAAACATCCACCCACAAATTGGTCCGCTCAATGGGCATCGACTTCAGCTCCAAACCGCAGCCGGGACAAAAATCGTCGTTGGTAACGAACTCGTTTGGTAAATTCGCCCGCTTTCTCTTCTTGGTCGTCGGCAGAGCCTTGGCTTCAATGATCTCGTTCTCGTCTTTGATCTCGTGCCGCTCGAACATAATGCTGGTCAGCGTTTTCTGGAACTCATCGCCCAGCTTTTTGGCCTCGTCCTTGGCGCCGCCGCGCTTGATCATCTCCTGCCACGCCACCAGGTACGGATAGTTCTTGGGCGGCTTGGCCAGGAACTTGATCCAGCGCTCGAACAGCTCATAATCCAGCTTGTCCTGCTGCACCACCACGGCCAGCTCGGCCTTGTCGGGCCCCGTCACCTTCCAGGCCGATTGCATGTATTTGGAGGCCTGGAACGCCAGCGTCTCGCCAAGCTGCTTGCTCTCCGTGCTCAAAAAATCGTCCAGCAGCTCCTCGCGCGCTTCGATGGCCTTCTCGTTTTTCTTGTATTCCTCATAGACGCTCTTGGGCACCAGCGGATATTCGTGATATACGGTGTTCAGGAAGACTCCCGAGAGCGCGTAATAATCCTTGGTCGGGATGGGATCGTACTTATGGTTGTGGCAGCGCGCGCAGCCCACCGTCAGGCCCAGAAATCCGCGCGACACCACATCCACGCGATCATGCCGTTCATCGGCGCGAGTCACTTCCACCGATCCGTTGTCGTAAAACCACGGCCCTTGCCCCAGGAATCCGAGCGCCGGAAGCATTCTTGCGCGCGATTTTTCATCCATCTGATCCGCCGCCAACTGCGCCTTCACGAAAACGTCGTAAGGCATGTCGTCGTTGAACGCTTTGATCACCCAATCGCGGTAGAGATACGCGAACGGGTAGGGATTGTAACCGCGCCGCATCGGATCCAGGCTTCGATAATCGTCTTCGCCGTAGCGGGCAACGTCCAGCCAGAATCGGCCCCAGCGTTCGCCGTATTGTGGTGACGCGAGCAGCCGATCCACTACCTTGGCGAACGCGTCCGGCGATTGGTCCTGTTGAAAAGCCTCGATCTCTTCGAAAGTCGGCGGCAGGCCGGTGAGATCCAGCGTCGCGCGCCGGATCAAGGTCCGTTTGTCCGCCGGCGCTACAGGTTTTAGTCCCTCCTGCTCCAGTTTTGCGATTACGAAGCGATCGATATCCGTCTTGGCCCAGCCCATATCACGCGGAGCGGGCGGCGGCGTGGTCTTCAGCGGCTGGAATGACCAGAAGGCGCGCTGCTCGGGTGAGATCACGTATTCGCCGGATTTCGGAGCAACCACCGGTGTCGCCGACACCGGCCAATTAGCGCCGGCTTTCACCCACGCAGCCAGATCCGCAATTTCCTGATCCTTCAGTTTGCCTCCCATGGGCATCTTGAGCTTCGGATTGGTCTGGCGGACGGCCTGAATCAGAAGGCTTTTGTCGGGATCGCCCGGAACGATTGCCGCGCCGGATTTTCCGCCCTTCAGGATGCTTTCCCGGCTGTCCAGCCGCAGTCCGCCCAGTTGGGACGCGGCATGGCAGGTGAAACAATTGTTAGCCAGAACGGGGCGAATTCGAGTCTCGAAAAAGTCGGCGCTGTCGGGTGCGGTAGTGGCGGCAAACGCGACGGTCATGCACGCAATCATCCCGCCTGCAGTGCGACTTGGCATCTTCACATAGTATAAAGGAGTTCACGCTATGAATCTTCGCGGAGTGGCACTAATTGCTTTCGTGCTGGTACTTTACGGGCAGGAAAAGCCTGTCAAGCCAGGGGTCGGGACGCCCGATACCAAGATCCCGATCGCGGCGCTCAAACCTGACGCGGTGTTCGAAGTTCCCGGATCCCCGGATTGGATTGTGGTAGGTGATTCCGTCTGGATCTCGAACAAACCCAAGAATAACGTGGTTCGGATCGATCCGAAAACCAATAAAGTGGTGGAGACGATTGCCGTCGGCAAGGCCCCCTGCTCCGGGCTCGCCATCGGCTTCGACAGCCTCTGGGTACCGAATTGTGGCGACCACAGCCTCTCGCGCGTGGATCTGAAAACCAATAAAGTGATAGCCACCGTCCCCATGGGCATCGCGAATTCCGAAGGTGGACTCGCCAACAGCCCGGACAGCGTCTGGATGATGACGGATAAGAACGGAACCCTGGCGCGCATCGATCCGGCGACGAACAAAGTTGTTGCTGAGATCTATGTGGCCCGCGGCTCATACACCGTGGCGTTCGGCGAGGGCGCGGTGTGGGTAACCAGCACCGAAGGGAACCTGGTGAGCCGCGTGGATCCCAATACCAACCTGGTAACTGAAACAATTCCAGTAGGAAAAGCTCCTCGATTTCTGGCCGTCGGCGAAGGTGCGGTTTGGACACTCAATCAGAGCGACGGCTCAGTTTCGCGGATCGACGCCAAGACAAATAAAGTGGTCGCGACCATCGAAGTAGGGGTCCCCGGCCCGGGCGGCGACATCGCGGCAGGGGAAGGCTCCGTTTGGGTGACATCGTTCGGATTCCCAATCTCCAGAATCGACCCGGCCAGCAATAAAGTGGTCCAGCAATTCGTAGGCAAAGGGGGCGATGCCCTGCGAGTGGGCCTGGGCTCCGTATGGCTATCGAATTACGAGGCAGGAACAGTGTGGCGGATTGATCCGAAACGGATCGCAGCGACATTGCCGGAGTAATTTAGCCGCAGATGAACGCTGATGAACGCGGATAAGAATGTCTTATCCGCGTTCATCCGCGTTGATCTGCGGCCTAAGAAGTTCTAAGTACTTTTTCCGGATCAAGTTCCACCCCGAACCGGCCGAAAAGTTCATAGGTGCGTCTTCAAATCCCACTGGCATGCCTGAGCCTTGTCTTGGCCCATTCCGCTGGAGCCATCACGGTCAAAGACAGCCGTGTAACTGCTTCAGTTAGCGAGGAATCCTGCCGTGTCCCGAAAGCTGCCGGGGTGTTTCAGCCGACCGATCGCCAGGCCTTCCTTTGGTTCCAAGCCCGGCAGGTCCGCAGCGGCGACCAATTGCATGTGGAATGGCTGGACCCTTCGGGCGCCGTCTCTACTTCGGCGGACTACGGCGATCTCCCAAATGCCGGGGAGTTATGCTTCACTTCGCAGCTTCCCATTGCCGGATTCGCGCCCGCGTCACAGCCTGGCAATTGGACGGTCCGCGTGTTGTCCAACGGCAAGCCTCTGTTTTCTCGCGCATTCCAGATTGCCGCCGACACTGACGCGGGAGGTCCTACAGTAACCGGGGTGACCTGGTCTGGCGTGCGCGCCCAGGAGATCGATTTCACGGTGTCGGGCAAAAACTTCCAGCCCAATCCGCTGGTCTTCATCGCCCAGTACACGCAGTCAGGCGGATGGACGTATCTGGCCAGTCTCCAGCCCCGATCGGTAACCCCGAACCAGCTCACCGTGCATTACCCGGGCCTGCCGGCCAACGAATACCTGGTGATCGTGCAGAATCAGGATCAGCGCATGAGCCGGCCGATGCCGTTTGTGATCGCCACCGAAGGCTATAAACTGCCCACCGCCGCGGGCGAACCGTGGATAATCACACAGGGGCCCTACGGGACATTTTCGCATTGGGGCAACGCCCTGCACGCTTTTGACATCGCGCCGCGATCCGGCCGCTGCATCGTGGCCATGAAAGGCGGCGTGGCTTACACGCACGACCTGGGCCTCGGGCAGGATCATCGGCACCGCAGTTTTGGAAATTACATTACCATCGACCACGGCAACGGCGAGTACAGCCATTACGCGCACCTCCTCACCGGCTCCTTTGTGGTGGAGAACGGCCAGCGCGTGGAGCAAGGACAGGCGCTCGCTACGGTTGGTAATAGTGGCTACACGCTCGGCGAAGGCGGCGGCTATCACGTCCATGTCAGCGTGACGCGCGGCCTGGCGATTTCATCTCCGAGCGTCCCTTTTGAATTTCAGGATCTTCCCAATGCTTCGCGCGCAGTCAATCGAACGGTGGTTTCAGAAAATGCTTCCCCTTTATGCAACTGCCGCGAGAAACACGCCGGTCCGGTTGTCGCGCAAAAACATTTGGAGCCACAGTTTTCAGGACAAGTCTCTGTCGCTCAATGGTGGAGTGAAGTTGTTACCGTGCCGAAGGGATCGAAAATGTTCGAAGTCAGCCTCTCCTGGCCCGGCGCGACTGATTCATTGGATCTGCACCTGGTGAGTCCCAGCGGCCGCCACTATGGTTGGTACGGCGACACAACGGGGTACTCAGGATCGACAACCAATCCGCAGGAATTTCATTTGCCGAAGCCGGAGGTCGGCATGTGGCGGATCTCGGTGGAAGGCATGCGCGGCTCCGGGCCAATCGAGTTTGGAGTGGAGACGACGGGCCAGAAGGCGAGCCCGCAATTAGTGGCATCGAGCGCGGGTCAGTAGGGCGGACCCCCTGGTCCGCGCGGGTCCCCCAGGACCCGCTCTTCGAGGACCCATGCCGACGTGGGCGTCGGCCGCGGACCTCAAGCTAGCTTGATAGACTCAACCTAACTTCGCTTTCAGCAATTCATTCACCGCCGCGGGATTCGCTTGCCCCTTGCTCGCTTTCATGACTTGCCCTACCAGGTAGCCCAACACCGTCGTTTTTCCGGATTTGTATTGCTCCACCTGCTTTGAATTCGCGGCGATCACTTCGTCGATGATTTTCTCGAGCGCGCCGGTGTCCGAGATCTGACGCAGACCCTCGCTATCGATGATTTCCTGCGGCGATTTTCCGGTCGCAAGCATCTTGGCGAAGATATCTTTGGCCATTTTGCCGCTGATCTCGCGCTCGTTGATCTTTCGGACCAGAGTGCCAACGGCTTCGGGCGCTATTTTCTCGAAAGCGTCGGGCAGGGCCAACAGCTCAGTGATGATCCAGTTGGCCGTGCCCTGCGGATCGCCAGAGACGGCATTCGCCTTTTCAAAATATTCGGTCACCGATTGCGTAGCCGTCAGTACCTGCACCTGATAATCGCTCAGCGATAATTTCCCCAGCTTCTCGCGTTTCGCTCGCGGAAGTTCCGGCATGGTCTCCCGAATCCCCGCCAGCCACTCGTCGCTCACGCGCAACGGAACCAGATCGGGCTCAGGAAAATAGCGATAATCGTGCGCGTGCTCCTTGCTGCGCATGCCCACTGTTTCGCCGGTAGCGACGTTATACAAACGGGTCTCCTGCTCCACGCGGCCGCCGGCTTCGAGCACCGAAACCTGCCGCGCGATTTCGTAGTCCAGAGCCATCTTGGCGAAGCGGAACGAGTTCAGATTTTTCACTTCGGCCTTGGTCCCGAATTTTTCGGCGCCCTTCAAGCGCACCGATACATTGGCATCGCAGCGCAGTTGGCCTTTCTCCATATCGCACTCGGAAACGCCCACATACTGCATAATCAGCTTCAACTCGGAAAGATACTGGTAGGCTTCTTCGGATGACCGCAGATCCGGCTCGCTGACGATTTCGATCAGCGGCGTGCCGCTGCGGTTGAGATCCACGTAAGTGTAGCGGTCGGAATCCTTAAAGCCGTCGTGGATGCTCTTGCCGGCGTCATCCTCCATGTGAACGCGCGTGACGCCAATAACCTTTTTGGAACCATCCACTGTAATTTCCAGCTCGCCGCGCTCCGCCAGCGGCTGATCGTATTGGGAGATCTGATAACCCTTGGGCAGGTCCGGATAAAAATAATTCTTGCGGGCGAACCGCGAAAAAGAGTTAACGTTGCAATGCATGGCCAGCGCGGCTTGGATGGCCATCTCCACTGCGCGGCGGTTCAGAACTGGCAGCGCCCCGGGAAGGCCCAGGCACACCGGACAGACATTGGTGTTGGGCGGAGCGCCGAAGCCCGTCAGGCAGCCGCAGAAGATCTTGGTGCGGGTATTGATCTGGACATGCACTTCCAGCCCGATCACCGGTTCGTACTTCGCGATCGCTTCCGGCGTGGCTACGCCCAAAACACCTGAGGCCATGTTTCATTATAGGTGGGGCAGGATGTCATCCTGCAGCGGGTTGCTAACCCGCCCGAGCGCCGATTAGCAATCGGCGGCAGGTTAGCAACCTGCCCCACTAGTGAAGGTTCGCGAGCAGAGACTTGGCTTCGGCCAGGTGCACGCCGAAGTTGGCGGTGTTGGACGCGATGTTGTTGTTAGCCAGCGCGATAAGCTGGATGGAGCAATTCATTGTGCTCTTGATCGGGTTTCCTTCGGGAGCGCCCATCCCGAATCCCACCAAACAGCAACCTACTACGAAAATCCCTTCCAGTAATCTTGTCATCGCAATTTCTCCTGCCTGGCTCATCTCTAAAGACGAGGCTTCTAGTCGTTTATTACAGGGCTTCCGTCAATCGGTTACTGCGGTTTCGGTCCGGCTAAGGACGCAGTACCCAACAAACCGCCTAAGCCCATTGTTTCCACCGCGCTGGAGGGCACAATCACCATCGCGCCCTTCTCTTTGATGGCTTCGTACAGCATGTTCATGGCCCGCAAATGCAAAGCCACCGGATTGTTCACGTACATCAGGGATGCTTCGGCGAACTTGCTCGAGATCTCAGTCTCCGCCGTGCCCAGGATGATGCGCGCCTGCCGTTCCCGCTCGGCCTGCGCCTGCCGCGACATGGCGTCTTCCAGCGCCTGCGGGATGTGCACGTCGCGGATCTCAACCGATTGAACGGTGATCCCCCATGGGTTCGTTTTTTCGTCCAGGATACGCTGCAGCTCTTTGCCCAGCATCTCGCGCTCGGTAATCATCTGCGCCAGATCGTGACGGCCAATGGATTCCCGCAACGCCGTCTGCGCGCTCATGGTAATGGCCTGGTCGAAATCCGACACTTCCAGGATGCACTTCTCGGCGTTCCACACCATCCAGAAAATGATCGCGTCCACATTGACTGGCACGGTGTCGCGCGTCAAGGCCGACTCGGCTTTAACATCGGTGACGCGGACGCGCTGGTCCACATACTGGCTGATGGAGTCGATCACCGGAATGATAAAGAACATGCCCGGTCCGCGCAGGCCGATGTAGCGGCCCAGCCGCAGCACCGCGGCTTTCTGCCATTGTTCAGCAACCTTGATCGCGAACAGGAAATACAGTCCGATGACACCCGCCACCGCGATCGGCGCCGGATTCTCGTAATAAATCGCCGGCGCCACGCCGATGGCGAGCGAAACAACGAATACTGCGACGCCGATGGAACTGATCTGCGGACGCCTGCCCGCGAGTCCCCCTAGGGAGGGCCTAATCGTCAACATTGGGAATGCCATGGCTCAAGTTCTCCTGTTCTGTTCGTTCTGCAGCTCGGTCAAATAATCGAGTAGTTCCTGCATCGTGATTCCTTCGGCTCCGGCTTTAGCCAGCAGCTCGCCCACTAATTGAGTCACACGCCGCTGGCGTTCCATATCATTCTTCTCCGGCTGTTTATCCGTAATGAATGTGCCCGTCCCTTGTTGGGTGGCCAACACTCCACGGATCTCCAGCTCGCGGTAAGCTCGCACCACCGTGTTAGGATTAATCGCCAAGTCCACGGCGAGCTGCCGAACCGTCGGCAGCTGGTCTCCGGCTTTGAGACTTCCGGTCGAAATACCGCCCAACACCTGATCCATGATTTGCCGATACACAGGCACGCCGCTGCGCAGGTCTAATTTCAAAACGAACCCACGCCCGGATTGGCTTGCCGTAGTCATCTATAAGGCTAGTGTACTAGTATACTAATACATTGTCAAGAGTTATTTTTGTCGCTCAGGCGGGGCAAATCGTTTCTGGTTTCTCGTTTCTCGTTGGGTGCGCTCGATGGTGCCTAACGAGAAACGAGAAACGAGAAACGGCGCTGTAAACTTCTGGGGCTAATTGACGTTTAAATAATAGTGGTGATTAAGAATCGAGTTTTGGCCGCGGCATTGGCGCTGGCCCTGCCGATGGTACCGGCGCCGAAAACCGACAAGAGCTTCCAGAAAAAGCTTGGCGGCAACGATCAGATTCTGCATGCGCTGGATCGCCTGACCTTCGGTCCCCGGCCGGGGGACGTGGAGCGCCTGAAGAAAATCGGTCTGAAGAAGTGGGTCGATCAGCAGCTCCATCCGGAGCAGATCAAAGAGAATCCGTGGCTCGTGGAGCAGCTTCAGCCGCTGGAATCGCTGCGCATGACTCCCATGGAAACGGTGCAGCATTATCCTCAGCCGCAGTTCATCAAAGCTGTTGCCGACGGAAAGCAGCCGCTGCCCGAAGATCCCATCCTTCGCGCCACGGTGGAGCGGTTAGTCAACCGCTACAAAGTGAAAAAGGGATTGGAAACCGGGGGAAACAGCGCGGAGCTGGAGCCGGTGCGCCCGCTCGATGAAGTGCTGCAGCCGTGGGAACTGGCGACATTGAAGTCCGGAGCGCCGGAAAAAAAGCGCGAGCTACTGGAAACCATGCCGCCAGACAAGCTGGAGGACGCGCTGATCGCCATGCCGCGTCCTTTGCGGCAGCAGCTTTTCAATAACGCACCCACCGATGTCCGGCGCAAGATCCTGCTGCTGAACAATCCGCAGCAAGTTGTAGCCTACGATCTGGTGGAATCGAAGCTGCTGCGGGCTATCGAGAGCAACCGGCAGTTGGCCGAAGAGCTGGACGATTTTTGGTTTAACCATTTCAACGTGTTTTATGAGAAGGGCTCGGACCGGTTTCTGATTCCGGAATACGAACGCGACGCCATTCGTCCCAACGTGCTGGGCAAATTCCGCGATCTGCTGGAAGCCACGGCGAAGAGTCCGGCCATGCTTTTTTATCTCGACAATTTCCAGTCCGTGCGGCCGGATCTGGATGCCAAGAACAAAAACCGGAAGGTGAAGCGCGGTCTGAACGAAAACTACGGGCGCGAGCTGATGGAGCTGCACACGCTGGGAGTAAACGGCGGCTATACCCAGCAGGATGTCACCGAAGTGGCGCGCTGTTTTACCGGCTGGACCATTCTCGAGCCACGCAAAGGCGGCGGATTCTTCTATAACGACAAGCTGCACGATAAAGGCGAAAAGGTGGTGCTGGGCCACGTGATTCCGGCCGGCGGCGGCATGGAGGATGGCGAGCAGGTGCTGGATATTCTGGCCACGCATCCCTCCACGGCACATTTCATCTCCAAAGAACTGGCCCAGCGATTTGTCGCCGACAATCCTCCGGACGCGCTGGTGGAAAAGATGGCGCAAACATTCCTGGCGTCGAATGGCGATATCCGCGAAGTCATGAAGACCATGCTGGATTCCAAGGAATTCTGGTCGCAGGGTGCGTATCGCGCCAAGTTGAAAACGCCGTTCGAGATGGTGGCCAGTTCCGTTCGCGCGCTGGGCGCAAATGTTACCGACGCCTGGGCGCTGGCGAACCAGGTGGGCAATCTGGGTGAGCCGCTATATCGCAAGCAGGAACCGACCGGCTATTCGAATATGAACTCCGAATGGGTAAACTCGGCGGCGCTGCTGAATCGCATGAACTTCGCGCTGCAGCTTTCCAAGAACGGCGTGGCCGGCGTAAAAGTAGACATCCGGCGATTCGGGAACAATCCGGAGACGGTGGCTAAGACGCTGATGTACCGGAACGCATCGCCGCAAACGCGTTCGGCTATCAAGAAGGCTCTCAAGGACCAGAAAGAAAAAACTCCGGCGCTGGTGGCCGGCCTGGTGATCGGATCACCGGATTTTCAAAGAAGGTGACAATGAGCTCGAGACGTATTTTTCTAAAGAATTCCGCGCTGGCTATTTTCGGCGTGGGAGCCATCCCTTCCTGGTTGTCCCGATCGGTCTACGCGGGCGATGGGTACAACAAGCGCCGGAAGAAAATTCTGGTGGCCATTTTCCAGCGCGGGGCAGTGGATGGTCTCAACATGGTGGTGCCTTTCGGCGAAGAACGGTACTACCAGCTGCGGCCTTCCATCGCCATTCCGAAACCCGACGGCACGCCCACTTGCGCGGTGGATCTGGACGGCTTCTTCGGCCTGCATCCGTCGCTTGCTTCGCTCAAGCCAATGTATGACGCGCGGCATCTGGCGATTGTCGACGCCGTGGGCTCGCCCGATCCCACGCGGTCCCACTTTGACGCTCAGGACTACATGGAATCCGGAACGCCGGGTTTGAAAGCAACATCGGATGGCTGGATGAACCGGGCGCTATTGAAGCGGTCCGGTCCGGTATCGCCCATTCGAGCAGTCAGCCTAGGCTCCGGATTGTCTCGCACGCTGCGCGGCGTAAACGACGCGATCGCCGTCAATAATCTGAACGATTTTCAGGTGAAGGATCAGAAAACCCAGGCAACTTTCGAGAGCATGTACGATCATTCGCGCGACACTGTTTTGCACGGAACCGGCAAGGAGACGTTCAGCGCGGTCAAGATAATGCAATCCATCCAGAAGCAGAAGTACACGCCAGCGAATGGGGCCAAGTATCCCGGCGGTAAATTCGGGCAGAACCTGCAGCAGATCGCGCGATTGATCAAGGCGGATGTGGGCGTGGAAGTAGCTTTCGCCGAGATCGGCGGATGGGACACGCACGTGAACGAGGCCAATCAGCTTTCGAACAACCTCAGGGAGTTCGGCGATTCGCTGGCCGCGCTCTATCAGGACCTGGGCGATCGCATGGAAGATGTGACGGTGGTGACCATGTCCGAATTCGGCCGAACGGTACGCGAAAACGGCGATCGCGGGACCGATCATGGCCACGCCAACGTGATGTTCGCCATGGGAGGCGATGTTCGAGGCGGCAAAGTGTATGGCGACTGGCCGGGCCTAGGCGACGATGAGCAACTGTATGAGGGCCGCGATTTGAACCTGACCACCGACTTTCGCGATGTGCTGGGCGAGCTGGTTTCCAGGCATATGGGGAATTCGAATTTGAAGGCGGTTTTCCCCGGATATGAGAACCCGAAGTTCCGCGGGCTGATCGGCTAAAAGCACCGACTCCCTTACGGTCGCCGGTTACTTCAGCACTTCTTCGATAAAAGCCAGCGCGCGGTCGTCTTTACTTTGTCCTAACCAGAACATGGCCTGCTTGCGCACTTCCGGATTCCGGTTGGTGCGGACCACCTGAATCAGCAGCGGAACACCTTCGCCGGAGGGCATCTGGGTGAGCGCGAAAACGGCTTTCTTCTTGACTTCGGTTTCGGGATCGTTGGCGATGGCATCGTTGATGGCCGATTCGGCGATCTTTTGCCCGGCGCGCTGGGCCAGCCAAAAGAGTGCCTGGCCGCGGACGCGCGGGCTGGGATCTTTATGCGCCACGCTGGCTACCACTTCCAAAGCCCTGGGATCTTTGTTCTGCGTTAACGCGAAAATGGCGTGCTCGCGAATCTTATCGCTAGGATCTTCCCGAACTACGCGGCTGACGATTTCGAAGCCGCGCTGGCCGCGGGCATTTCCCAGCCAGAAAATGGCCTGACGCCGGACTTGTTCCGGCTGATTCTGCGCCACCAGTTCTTCGAGGGCCTGATCGGCGGCCGGATCGGCATGCATGGCGATGGCTGCCGTCGCGCCATCCGACTTGCGATGCTCTTCGCGCGATCCGCCGGAAGTGTCCTTGGCCATAGAGAGCAACAGCCGGATGCTTTCCGGCGGCGTCACGCCGGTCAGCCAGATGAAGGGCAGGCCGCCCGCGTCCAGATTGCAATCCGGAGTGAAGGTGCGAATCTTGTCCGTCTGCCGGCTTTCCACGCGGAACAGCACCACCAATTCCCTGGGACCTTCCAGCTTGACGGTCTGGTTATTGGACATGGTGAACGTTTGATCGCTATTGCGCGGCTCAAGCGAGCAGCCGCACATGACGTTGTTATTCCAGCAGCACATCTGATGGTCGCCTCGGACAATGGGGACGGAGTAGCCGACCCATGCGGGCGCGGTTTGCGCGGCCACGATACTTCTGAATGTTGATTCCAGGCCTCCCGAAACGGCCCTGGTTTCCATCCGTGCGTTATCGACGCGCGGTTGCTGCGCCCAAGCCGCGGCGCACAATGAGACGGCGACGCAAGCGGCGGTTTTCATTTGCTGAGGATCTCCATCATGTAGTCGGTGGCTTCCTTGGAGTGCATCACCGCGAGCTGATTGACCACGAACTTCTTCAGGTTCATGTCCGTCTCCTTGCGCGCGATTTCAATCATCGCGGTGGCGTTGTTCTGAATGAAGAGCGCATTGATGATGGCCCTTTTGTTTTCGAAATCCGTTTCCTGCGGATACAGGCTGGCCAGCGCCTGGCCGGTTTTGCTGCGTCCCATCACGCCAAGTTGGTTGATGGCAAAATGACGGAGCCCGGCGTCTTTTTCGTTTTTCGCGAGATCGAACAACTTGTCGGAGTTGCCGGATACGAACAGCCCGTTGATGATGGCCCGTTTGACTTCAGGCGACGGTTCGTTGGCGTAAAGCTGCGCCAGGTCGGCCGATCCACCGGCGTTGCCCAGCAGTTGGATAGCCTGCACCTTCAGCTCCGGATTGGTTTCCGATTTCGCGGCAGCCAATAGATTCTCGCGGCTGCCGGATACCATGAAGCTGTTCAGAATGGCGCGTTTGACGTGGGGATCGCTGCTGCTCTTATAGACGTCCACCAGAATCTGCAAATTGTCGTGGCCGCCGTATACGCCCAGGTACTCAATCGCTTTGGATTGAAGATCGGGATTGGTTCCACCCTTGGCGATGGACGCCAAAACTTCGCGGGATTTTTGGCTATGAGTTTGGGCCAGCACGAACAGCGCGCGCTCCTTGAGTTTCGGCGAGTTGTTGCTCTTCAGAATTTTTTCGATCATGGGGATGCTGCGTTCGGGGTCACTCTCGGAGAGAGCCTGCAGCGCCAGCATCTTCAAATCTTCGTCGGCAGTGGATTCGGGCGAGAGCGGCTGGCCGCTTTTCTGGCGAATCTCCGCTTCGAGCGCCTTGGCGTCATCCAGCCAGCGGCTCTTGGGATAAGTCTTCTGCAATTCGGAAAGGCTGGCCAGCGCATCGTCGCGCTTTCCCGCCCGATTCTGCGCATACGCGCGCCAGTAGAGCGCGCCATCGGCGCGGCTGCCCTTCATTTCGATCACGCGATTGAACGAATCGACGGCCTCATCGTAATTCTTTTTATCCAGATTCGACTTGCCGCGCCGGTAGTAGCTATCTTCGCGGTCCTGCGATCGGCGGATCTCGTCCTGCGCACGCCTGACCTCATCTTGCGCGCGCCGGGCTTCATCCTGCGCACGCCGGGCATCATCTTGGGCGCGCCTCTGGTCATCCTGATCCTGCGGCTCTCCTGCTTCATCGAGCAGCGCCAGCGCGGCCTGGGCCCGAGGGGCATAGAGCGACATCGGCGCGACCGGCGCGATGGCCGGCACGGATCGCCACGCATCGACCGCCGCTATCGCAGCCATGGGCGCGATGGCCGGCGCCGGCCAATCCGGCGGCTCAGGAGGCATGGGCACGTCTACGATCCATGCTCTTGGTGCGGCAGGAGGTACTGCTCGCGGCGGGGGCGCCGGGAGGTCCTGCGAAAGCGCCAGGATAGCTGGCATTACGAACATTCCTGTAATCACGATAGATTTCAACATTGGAGTCATCTCAGTTCTTCCTTACAGCTTTTTTCCATCCTTCTTGGCCGCGGGCGCTACTTCCTGCTCGCGCGCCCGCGATCCCATCACACGTACTTTGAACAGCAGGCCGCGGCTTTCAATCTGCTGCCGCAGATCGTCAAGCTGGCCGCTCGAAACTTCATTCGGACTGTGGGCGATCTCCAGCAGAACGCGTTCCAGATCGTCCAAAACATTGGCTACCGCGGTATCGCCCGTGCTGCGGGCGGTCTGGCGGTATAGGCGATTGTCATCCAGCAGCTCCGACGCCATGTCGCGCTCGTCGGTAATATCGAGCTTGCCTTTGTGGTCCGGCGCGTTGCTCAACTCCGCCAGCACCATTTGCGAGCGTTCCAGGTGATCGCCCACGGCGACCATCAGAATGCGTTCGCGGATCTGCTGGTTCTTGGCTATTTCCGGCGCCGCCGGCTGGTGCGTCAGCCGGCCGGCCAGGAAGGCCGTCACCAGCAATGCCGCCATGGCCGGCGCCCAGATCCACCATTGCCCAAAGCTGCGCCGTTTGCGGGCGCCGATTCGCTTCTCAATCTTTTGCCAGACGGCGTTGCCGTATTCAGCGCCGCGTTCGGGCACAGGCGCCGAATCCACGGTATTCAGTACCAGCTGCAACGCGCGGAATTCCTTGCGGCACTCTTCGCACTCACCCAAATGCTGGTCGATGGCCGGCGCTTCAGCCGACTCGCCGTAATAAAGGAGCACCAGTTGTTCTTCGCTAATGTGATTCATCTTGCATGCCCTACTATCGGTTCCAAATTTTTGCGGAGTTTCTGCACCGCCCGAAAAATACTATGCTTGGTGGCGTTCGCGCCGGTGCCGAGCGACGCGCCGATCTCTTCAATGGAGAGCCCTTCAAAATGGCGCAGGACGAACGCCGTTCTTTCCTGCGGGCTCAGTTCATCCAAGGCCGCGTTTACGCGATCCCGGACCTGAGTGCCATACACTACGCGATCCGGCCCTGGCGTATCCATGGCAATGTTCTGCAGGATGTCGCGTTCTTCATCCGTGCCGCGTTCGCGTTTGTCTTCGTGCCGTTTGCGCATACGAATTAAGTCCAATGAGTAATTTGAGGCGATGCGAAACAGCCAGGTGGAAAAGCTGGACCGCGCCTCATACCGATCGAGCTGTTTGTAGGCCCGCAAGAAAGTTTCCTGCACCACGTCCTCGGCGTCTTGTTCATTTCCAGTCATACGGAAAGCCAGCCGGAAGATGGAACGGCTATGCTGCTCGACGAGCAGCCTGAAGGCGTCGCTGTCGCCGGCCCGCGCTCGCTCGACTGCGCTGCCTGCTTCCACTTCCATTCAGCCTTTAGACTACTTATTTTCGTAACGGTTAGGGGAGCGGTACCATGGTGTTACCAAACCCCCTGGAATGACCGGCCTAAGGTTCGAGTGCCAGCCCGGCTGCACCAATTGTTGCCGCCAAAAGGGCTTTGTCTACATCACGGAAGCCGATTTGACGCGGATGGCGAAGTACCTGGGGATGCGGCCGCTGGACTTCGAGCGGCGCTACGTATATCGCACCCGGCACCTGCTGCGGCTGCGGATGCCGCGCCACACGCAGTGCCATTTTCTTCGCGACGAGGGCTGTTCCATCCATCCCGCCAAGCCCACGCAGTGCCGGATCTTTCCGTTCTGGCCGGAGCTGATGGATTCCAAGCGCGAGTGGCGGAAGACGGCCAAGTACTGTCCGGGAATCGGGAAGGGGCCGTTGATCCAGATCGAAAGCGCGCGCGGGCAGGCGGAGGAGATGCGGGAGGCGTACCCGGGGATGTATAGCGGTTGATTGTCATGGTAGGATGTCTACCATGGACGACGATCTCGACCGGGAACTGCGCGCGCATCTGGATCTGGAAGCCGAGGAGCTGCGAGCGGCCGGATCGTCCCCACGCGAGGCTATGCAGGCTGCGCAGCGCACGCTCGGAAACACGACTTTGCTGAAGGAGGCGATTCGCGAAATGAGCGGATGGACGTCCCTGGAACGGTTATCACAAGATCTGCGGTATGGGGCGCGATTGTTGCTGCGCAGTCCCGGTTTCAGCGCAGTTGCCATCGTAACGCTAGCGCTCGGCATCGGCGCCAACACGGCGATTTTCAGCGTGGTGAATGCTTTTCTGCTGCGGCCGCTGCCGTTCGCCGATTCCAGCAGGTTGATGCGGCTGTGGCCCACCTACGCCAAGCGCGGCTTGGCGCCTTACCCCACTACTTCGTATCCGAATTTCGCGGATTGGAAAACTCAGAGCCGCAGTTTTGAACGGGTGGAGGCTTACAATACGCGCTCCTTCAACATTACCGGCGGCGATCTACCCCAGCACGTCGAAGGGCTGCGGGCATCGGCCGGCCTGTTGCAGCTTCTGGGGGTGAACCCCATTCACGGGCGAACTTTTGTACAAGGTGAAATTCAGCCGGGGTTGAACCATGTGCTGTTATTGTCTGAAGGCCTGTGGCAGAGTCGCTTTGCCCGCGATCCCGGTGTTCTGGGCAAGACGGTGAAGCTCAACGACGAGGTATTTACGGTGATCGGCATCTTGCCGTCGACGTTCCAATTTCCTCCCGACCATCCCGCGAATATTATGCTGCCGCTGGCGCCTGATCCTGACCGGGGGCATGGTTTTCTGAATGTGGTAGCGCGTCTTAAGGCGGGTTCCACGCTTAAGGAAGCGCAGGTGGAGACGGACACGCTGGCCCGCCGGCAAGAGCAGCAGTATCCGAAAGCAAACAAGGACACCGGAGTGCGCGTACTCTCGCTGCGCGATTCCTACTCCAACAGTTTTCGTCCGGCACTACTGATTTTCTCGAGCGCGGTAGGCTTCGTTCTGCTGATTGCCTGCGCCAATGTCGCGAACCTGTTCCTGGCGCGTACGGCGGGACGGCACAAAGAGCTGGTGGTCCGCGCAGCGCTGGGCGCGGGAAGGCTGCGGCTGATCCGGCAGCTTGTCACGGAGAGCGCTCTCCTGGGCGTGTGCGGCGGCGCCGTGGGCCTGTTGATGGCGTACTGGGGAGAAAAGGGATTGGTGACGCTGGTCCGCTCCACCTTCGATACGAAAGCTTTGGATACAGTGTCCATCGATGGAACCGTGCTGGGGTTCACGCTGGTTCTCTCGCTCGCGGTGGGAATGATAGCCGGACTGGCGCCGGCTTTTGGAGCATCGCGGTTAGATGTGAACGACACATTGAAGGAAGGAAGCCGCGGCCTGACCGGAAACCGCCGGCGCCAGCGGATCCGCAGCGCGCTGGTGGTGAGCGAAATCGCTCTAGCGCTGGTGCTGCTGATCGGCGCGGGCCTGATGGTTAAGACCTTTGTGCTGCTCAACAGCGTGGACGCGGGGATTCATGAGGCGAACGTCCTCACGCTGGACCTGGCGATTGGCGGTAAGAAATACGCTGAGACTCAGGCGCGTGCGCCGTTCGTATCCGCGGTGCTGCAGCGCGTGGAGCAACTGCCGGGCGTGCAGTCCGCCGCGGTGGTGACGGACATACCACTGAGCGACAACATCGACTCCATGGGATTCACTATCGAAGGACGTCCCGACCCGGGGCCCGATCACAAGCCCAGCTGGAGAGTGAACGTGGTGGGTCCCGGCTATCTGCGTACGCTCGGAATCCCTTTGGTGCAGGGCCGGGATTTCACGGAGCGCGATTCTGAGGCCACGCCGCTGGCCGCGCTTATTAACCAATCCTTGGCGCGCCAATATTGGCCAGGCCAGGATCCCATTGGCGCGCGGATCTCGAGCGACGGCAACACCTGGGCGACGATTCAGGGCGTGGTGGGCGATGTCCGGCAAGGCGGCTTGCGCGATGAGCCGGTTCCCGAAGTTTACTTATCCTACTTGCAGGACCCGTTTGCGTGGCCGTATCTGACCATGCTGGTGCACACGTCGTCCGATCCGGTGAAGCTGGCGGGGAACATTCAAAGCGCGGTGTGGTCGGTTGAAGAAGATCTGCCGATTACGAGTGTCGCTACCATGGAGCGGATTCGCTCACGCTCCATCGCGCAACCGCGTCTTACCGCGCTGCTGCTCAGCGTATTTGCCGGGCTGGCGTTGATCCTGGCGACAGTGGGAATTTACGGCGTGATGGCTTATTCGGTGACGCAGCGGACGCACGAGTTGGGTTTGCGGATGGCGCTGGGCGCGCACGCCTCCGATGTATTGACACTCGTTGTTGGCCAAGGGATGGTTCTGGCGGCGATCGGCGTGGGCTTGGGGCTGGCGGGCGCTCTGGCGATGACGCGAGTGCTCGAAAAGTTTTTGTGGGGAGTGCGGCCCACCGACCCTGTCGTTTTTGTTGCCCTCGCGGTTTTGTTGGGCGCTGTTGCGGCGCTGGCTAGCTATATTCCGGCGCGGCGGGCCACGCGCGTGGATCCGATGGTGGCGTTGCGGTATGAATAGTTGGCAGGCGAAAGCGCCTGCCCCACTCGGTCACTCGGTGCGCAGTGCTTGGATGGGGTCGATGCCGGCGGCGCGAAGTGCTGGAACCAATCCGGCCAGCAATCCGCAGGCGCCTAGAATAGCTGTCGCGGCGGCCAGCATCAGAGGATCGTAAGCTTTCACTCCGTAGAGTTGGCTAGCCATGATGCTGGCGCCCCACAGGGCCACGGGAATGCCAATGGCCAGGCCGAGCCCGATTTGCAGGGCGGCGCTTCCGAGCACCATACGTACCACGTCGGAGCGTGAGGCGCCGAGGGCAATCCGGACGCCGATTTCGCTGGTGCGGCGTACTACCGAATAAGCTGTGACGCCGTAGAGACCAACCGTCGCAACCAACAATGCCAACAATCCGAACAGGCCGGTCAATCGGGCCAGCAGCCGCTCCCGGTTGAAGTTGACGCCCAGCTGCTCCGCGAAGCTACGCACCTTGAGCACCGTGAGATTCGGGTCAATTTCGGCTATCGTCCGCCGGAGCGCGGGCGCAAGATCCTTGGTTTCGCCGGCCACGCGCAGTTCGATGTCGTGAATGTTATTCGAGCGCGCCAGGCCGGATTCGGCCCAGTGGGACTTCTTCATCTGCAGAAGCGGCAGGAAGAATGTGGGCCACGCTGAGTCGCGGGCATCGATGTATTTGGCGTCTTCGACAATGCCGACGATCTCGTAATCGCTCGGGTTTTGCATCCCAAAGCGTTTTCCGATGGGATCTTCATTCGGGAAGAATTTATTCACGAAGGCCTGGCTCACAACCGTGACCATTCGCGCATTGGGAGCGTCCCGTTGGTCGATCACACGGCCGCGCAGCAGGTGCGTGCCGATGGTCTCGAAGTAGTGCGGGCTGACGCGCAGCCATGATGCGATCTGTCCCTCGGGACGGCCTTCGAAGTGAATGCCGGAGCTCCAGTTGGTTCCTTCCATCGGGCTATATTGCGAGAGGCTGGCGCTCTCTACCCCGGCGATCTGCGGTAAGCGCTGTTCGAGCTGTTGATATACAGCATGAACCCGATCCGGAGTGTAGCCGGTGAAGGCCGGACTCACGGAGACCATCACGCGTCCGCTGGTTTCGAAGCCGAACTGCTGATGTTCCAGATTGCCGAGGCTTTTGGTGAGAATGCCGGCGTAGGCCAGCAGCACCAGCGACAAGGCTGCCTGAAAAACAACCAGCGACTTTTGCGGAAGCGTAGCGCTGTTCCCGGTGGAACGGTTGGCGCCTCGCAGCACTTCGGCCGGCTCAATGCGGGTGGAGATCCACGCGGGCGCAACACCGAAGATGAGGCCGGTTACTAGCGATAGTCCGAAGGCGAAGCCCAGCACCGGAAGCGACGGCGCGGCCTGGATGGGAACAAAGTTCGCGCCTCGGAAAGCCAACAGCAGAATGGCGCGGGTCCCGATGAAGGCCACGGCCAGTCCCGCGGCGCCGCCGAGCAAAGCGAGCAGCGTGCTTTCGATGAGCGTCTGGCGGATCAGGCGATGGCGCGGCGCACCGAGCGCCAGCCGGATGGAAGCCTGCGTACGGCCGGCCGTCCCACGGGCGAGCAGCAAATTGGCGATGTTGGCGCAAGCGATGAGCAATACCAGGGCGGCCACGACCATCAGCAGCCGCAAGCCTTCTTTATAACTGTCTTTCAGGCTTCCAATACCGCCGCCTGCCGGCGTCAAGCGAATTTGCTGTTTTTGAATCTCGCCGCTTTCCTTGGCGCTGACCTTCGATCCGGCCTGATCCGATAGCCACTGTTTCAATTCGAGGTTCGCCTCGGCTTCCACTTTCGCTGGACTCGAGTCCGGCTTTAGACGGCCGATGGCGTACAGCCAATGGTCGCCGGGGTGATGCAAGATCGAGTTCCGGCCTCGCGCGAGCGGCTCGGCCGAGAGCGGGATCCAGAAATCCGGCGGATCGGTGCGGAGCGTGTCGCCGAAAAATCCAGCCGGAGCGATTCCAGCAATTGTGTAGCCGGTTCCGCTAATCACAAACGTGGAGCCAACGATGTTGGGATCGAGCGCGTAACGCTCGCGCCAGGCCCGGTAGCTCAGCACGGCCACAGGGGGAGCGCCGACCGAGTCGTCCGTGGCGAGGAGGGCGCGGCCAGCCGCGGCGTGAACGCCGAACATTGTGAAGTAGTTGCCGGATACGAATTCGCCCAGCAACGGTGTGGGGAGACCCGGTATGCCGCTGCGCCGCACACTGAACGGCCCAGGCTGAGCGCCGAACGCGGCCAGCTCTTCGAACTCGGGAGTATGATCGCGCAGGTATTGGTAGAGCGGATAAGAATAGAAGGAAAAACTCCCCTGGTAGCCACTGATCACGCAGCAGTCATTGGTGTCGCCCAGGCGGTAAAGCTGGCTGGGATTCGCGACCGGCAGCGATTGCAGCATCACCGCGTGCACCAGCGTGAAAACAGCCGTATTCGCGCCGATTCCGAGCGCCAGCGTCAGCAGCGCCACGGCGGCGAATCCTTTGCTGTGGGCTAGCTGGCGGAATGCCAGACGGATATCTCTCCGGAGTTGATCGAGCCAGATCCAACGGCTGGATTCATAGAAACGCTCTTCGCTCCGGACCATGTTTCCGAGCCTGCGCCGCGCCGCCATCTCGGCTTCCTCGCTCGCGAGGCCTTCTTTCTTGAGTTGCTGCGCTTCGAGCTCCAGGTGTGATCGAAGCTCCCGGGAGAAATCCTCCGGATTGCGCTTCGGGCGTCCAAACATGCTTTCAACCTTCCTCGGGCCCCAGTACGCGCCCCATCGCTCGCGCGAGTTTCCGCCACTGGCTGGTTTCTTGCACCAGTTGCTTGCGCCCGGTCTTGGTCAAGGTGTAGAACCGCGCTTTGCGATTGTTTTCAGAATTGCCCCATTTGGCTGAAATCCAGCCTTTTTCCTCCAGGCGCTGCAGGGCCGGGTATAACGCGCCGTGATCCACCAGCAGAACGTCTTCGGATTGTTCTTGGATGGCGCGCGCGATTCCCTGGCCGTGTTCGGAGCCGAACAAAAGGATCCGTAGAATCAGCAGATCGAGCGTGCCTTGCAGCAGGGCCACGCGGTTCTTCTCTTCTCGGGTCAGCATCTAACAGGAGTATGCGCCTGTTTGGGTAATCTGTCAACCCGTGCCGGATGGTTGAAGATGCCGGTTGGCAGGCGGTAGCGCCTGCCCCACTGGGGCCGGCGTCTTCATGACCTTTGGTGGGCCAGCAGAGGCCGATCCACCCGGTCCCCTCGCTTACGCGCGGGGCTATCGTCCAGGTTCGGTAACCCCGGTAAGGCCGGCGTTGCGGGCGGCAACTTTTGCCAGGCTGGACCAATCCAGCTCGGCTTGGCCGTGCGCCATGGCGGAGAGGCATTGATCCCGAATCACGCTGGCCAGCGGCATTGGCGCCGCGCATTCTTCCGCTGTCTGCAGCACCAGGCGGACGTCCTTTAACCCCAGGCGCAGCGCGAATCCCGCAGGTTCGAACTTCCCGTCCACTATCAAGCGCCCATAGTTGGAATATACGGGCGAGCCAAACAGGGCGCTCATGACTTCGAGAAATGCCTGCGGCGGAACTTCTGCTTTTCGCAACGTGGCGAACGCTTCCGAAAATGATTCCAGCATGCTGGCGATCATGAAATTCCCGCATAACTTCAGGGCGTTGGCTTGCCATGGTTCAGTGCCGATGACGAAGGTCTGGCGGCCGATGGCGTCGAACAGCGGACCGAAACGTTCCACCAACTCCTGCTTGCCGGCAACCACCACCAGCAGTTTCTTGCCTTCCGCCGCTTCCGGCCGGCCGAAGACGGGGACGCTCAGATAATTTTGGCCTCGCTTAGCGTGCTCCGCATCCAGACGGCGGGCCAGCGCGGTGCTGATGGTGCTATTTGAAATGTGCACCGCATTTTTCGCGACTGCCGACGCTACACCGTTTTCGCCAAACGTCACTTGTTCTACCGCCGCATCGTCGGCCAGCATGGTGAAAACGGCCTCCGCGCCGCGGCTGGCATCGGCCAGCGAATCGGCCACTCGCGCGCCATCCTTCGACAATGCTTCCGCTTTTTCGCGGCTGCGGTTGTAGACCGTTAGCTCGTGCCCGGCGCGCAGCAGGTTATGGGCGATGCCGGAACCCATTTGTCCCAATCCAATGAATCCGATTTTCATACACTCAGGATAACGAACGGCTAAACTGGTAATTCTCCGAGTCCATGAATCGCCGCTACTTCCTCAGCACTGTCGCGTTGGCTTCCGGATGCTCGGTGCGGCGAACCGCAATTCAGCTGCCGGCCGCGCCCTACAACGGCCGCCGCTGGCGCCGGTGAATGTTTCGAGTGAACGGGTGATTCGCACCGTGGCGGGTCTGCGTCCGTACCGGCCTTCCGGCTTCGTGGTGCGAACCGAATCGATGGAAGGAAAAACCATCGTCCACAATTACGGGCATGGCGGAGGCGGCATCACGCTTTCGTGGGGCACGGCGCACCTGGCGGTGCAACAAGCGCTGCCCACCAACGCCCGTCGCATGGCCGTGATCGGCGCGGGTGCGGTGGGGCTGGCCACCGGCCGTCTGCTGCAGGAGCACGGCGTGGAAGTGACCATCTACGCCAAGGATCTTCCGCCCGCCACTACATCCAACATCGCCGGAGGGCAGGTTTTCCCGTTCATGGTGTACGGGCACGATTCGGCGACCCCGGCGTTTCTCGCTCAATTCGTAGAGGCCTCGCGCTTCTCGTATACCCGCTATCAACTGATGGTCGGCGAATATTACGGCATTCGCTGGATGCCGAATTATCTTCTGGATAACGAGCCGCTTCCGGAACGCGGGCTGCACAGCAAACAAAGCCCCATCGTGGATCTTATGCCGGAGCTGCGCGATCTCTCGAAGCCTGAGCACCCCTTTCCCGTTCCTTATGTTCGGCAGTTCGACACGATGTTTGTCACGCCTTCGGTATATCTGGAAGCCATGCTGCGTGAATTCCGGATTGCGGGGGGAACGCTGGTGGTGCGCGAGATGCACAATCTGCGCGAGGTGCTGGATCTGCCGCATGCGGTGATCATAAATTGCACCGGGTTGGGCGCCAAGGCCCTGTTTAACGATGCGGAATTGACGCCGGTGAAAGGACAGCTCACGTTTTTGCTGCCGCAGCCGGAGGTGGAGTATGCCACTTTGGGTCCAGGCGATCTTTATATGTTTCCGCGACGCGATGGCGTGCTGCTGGGAGGGACGCACGAGACGGGGAATTGGGATCTGGAGCCGAATCGTGAGGCGGAAAAGAAGATCATGGCCGCGCATGCGGAGATTTTTAGGGGGATGCGGGGATGAGCACGACAGGCGCCGGCAGGAGTGCCGGCGCGGCACGCAGGAGTGCGTGCGCTACGTGGTTCCGAGGAGTTGCTTAGCGGCGCCGCCCACCGCTGCCAGAAACTCCGAGAGTCCGGTTGGTTTGGTGATATATAGATTCGCGCCGAACCGGTATGCTTTTTCTTTATCCTCGGGCGAACTGGATGATGTCAGAACGGCCACCGGCACCTGAGCCAGATGGGGCCAGGTGCGAATCATCCGCAACAATTCCAGTCCATCCGCCTTGGGCAGATTGATATCCAGAAAAATCAGATCGGGGACGCCACCGCTGGTGGCATCCACCAGGTAGACCCGCGCGGCGTTTCCATCGTTAATCTGAGTGAGTTCGAAAGTGACGCCGCTCGAGCGCAGCGCTTCCTTCACCAAGTAAACATCCGGTGCATGATCTTCGACAATCAGAACCCGAGCCATGCTATCCGGCGCTAGCGCCGGACGCCCCCTTCGCGGAAATGGAGAATTTGAAAGTGGCCCCCTGGCCCAGTTCCGATTCAACCCAGATTCGGCCGCCGTGTCGTTCTACGATGCTTTTACAAATTGCCAAACCCACCCCGGTTCCCGCTTGCGCATTGCCGTGCAGGCGCTTGAACACTCCGAAGATATACTCCTGGTATTCCGCGGCAATTCCTATCCCATTATCGCACACGCTGACCACCCACTCCTCACCCTTTTGCTCCGCGTTAATCCGAATCACTGGAGAATCTTTGCTGTGGTACTTGATGGCGTTGCCGATCAGGTTTTGAAAGAGCTGTATCATTTGGACCTTATCGGCGTTTACCACCGGCAGGGAGCCGGTTTCGAGCACCGTCCCGCTTTCTTCGATGGCGAGCTGGAGATTGTGCGCGGCCAGATCGACGGCGTTATTGAGGGAAACCTCCTTGAGCGGCACGTCTTCATGGTGAACGATTCTGGAGTAGTTCAGCAGGTCCGCAATCAACTGGCGCATGCGGGTGGCGGCGGAGATCACGTAACTCATGAACTCATCCGCTTCGCCGTCCAGTTTTCCCTGATAGCGCTCCGCCAGCAGTTGAGTAAAGGTAACCACGGTCCGCAGCGGTTCCTGCAAATCGTGCGAAGCGGCGTAGGTGAACTGTTGCAGATTGGCGTTGGAGCGCGCCAACCGGCCGGCATGCTGGACGATGGCTTGCTCGGCGAGGGTGCGCTCGGTGATGTCTCGCGCTATCTTCGACGCCCCTACAATTTTGCCCGAGGCATCCAGCATGGGCGACACTGTCAAAGACACATTCACCAAACGGCCGTCTTTTCCGCGGCGGATGCTTTCGAAATGCTCCACCCGCTCGCCGCGTTTGATGCGTTCCAGAATGACGTGCATTTCAGCGGCGCGATCGGGAGGCGCAAGAATGGAAATGGGCCGGCCGATCATCTCTTCGGCCGAATAGCCGAAGATCCGCTGGGCGCCCTTGTTCCAGCTGGTGACCACGCCATTGAGGTCCTTGCTGATGATCGCGTCATCGGAAGATTCCACAACGTTGGCCATCAGCCGGGTGGCTTCGTCGGTGTGCCGGCGTGCCGTGATATCCCGGAACACCAGCACGGTGCCGCGAATTTTGCCGTCGGCTCCGCGAACCGGGGCGCCGCTGTCGTCAATGGGGATTTCCGTGCCGTCTTGGGCGATGAGGATGGTATGGTTGGCCAGCCCCACCACGGTCCCTTCCCGCATGACTTTTGCGACGGGGCTTTCCACAGTCTCGCGGGTATTTTCGTTTACGATGCGAAAAACCTGATCCAGAGGCCGTCCCGCAAGCTCAGAGTCCCCGGCGCGCAGCAAATCCCGGGCCGTGGGGTTTGAAAAAACGATGCGGCCTTCGGCGTCGGTGGCCACCACCGCGTCTCCAATGCTGGTCAGGGTGATTCGAAGCAGATCACGCGCTTCGCGAGTCTCACCAAGCGATTGATCGCGGGCCAGAATCGCGCGATTGGTGGCCACGCTGGCCGCAATAAGAAACACGAAGAGGATCAGCGATCCCGAGATCATCACCAGCTCAGTTTGCCGTGCGAGGGCTTCTTCCCGGCGAGTTCCATCAATCAGAGCGGCGTATTCCCGGGTTTGAATTCCGGCGCAGAGTTCGCGAATTTCGTCCATCAACATCTTGCCCCGGCCGGTTAGGACCACGTCGAGGGCGGCCTGCAGGCCTTTGGCCCTGCGGAGGTCGATAGTTTTGTGAAGTTCGGCGAACTTCTGGTCGATGGCCGAACTCAGCCGCGGGGCGTCGTCCGGCCGGGCGAGCAGGCTCTTCAACCGGGCCATCTCGCCCGATGCCAACTGGATAGCCAGATAATACGGCGTCAGATATTTTTCGTCACCGGTGAGCAGGTATCCGCGTTGGCCGGTCTCGGCATCCTGAACGGTGGAAAACAGGCGCTGGACGGATTCCAGAACGCTACGGCTGCGTTCGGCTTCGGCGCCGGCGCGGCGATACTCGGCCCAATCGCGAGAAAACATCCCGGCCATGGCCAGAAGGATCAGCGCGGCGATCCCCAGCATCAGAGTATCCGGCCGTAATTGTTTCACCCTCAGAGTCGACGCCTTTTCGTTACGTGTTGTTTCAGGGTCGCGGAAAGAACCTCCGAAGTCAAGAAATCACGAATTCAGGAATTCCAGGGATTCAAGAAGTCGAGGAAGAAGGAACGGGGTCTTCTTTATAGGGCAGGCGAATGCGGAGGACACGCTCGCGGGTGCGCTCTTCTTCGAGGTTCCGGGACCTGGCGGAGAGCAGATCCCGCAGCGAGATCATGCCCAGCAGCTTTCGATCGCCGCCGCGATCCACTACCGGGAATCGCGTGAGTCCGGTTTCGGCCATGCGATTGACAATCACGCGCAGGGGCTCATCGGGATGGGCGACGGTGGCTTCTGAAGCCGCCTCCCGCAGGGTTCGCCGCGCGGAATCGGGATCGCGCAGCAGTTGGGAGAGCTGCTTCCTGGTGATAACGCCGCACAGACGCTGCGCGTTATCGATTACCGGATAAAGATACTGGCCGCGTGGACCATGCGGCGTGCTGATGGTCCCGCGAGCCTGGTGGAGCGTGCTTTCCGATGGCAAGGCGACCAGGTTGGTGCGCATGGCGTCCCGCGCCGAGAGGATTTCCAGTGGATCGACGGCGTATTCGCGGCTCAGATGATAGCCCCGGCGCGCCACCTTTTCAGTGAGGATGGACCGTTTGAGAAGCAGCACGGTGAAGCCGTGTGCGATGACCGCGGCCACCAGCAACGGCAGCAGGACATTGATATCGTGCGTGAGTTCCAAGGCGAAAATAATGCCGGTGAGGGGTGAGCGCATGGTGCCGCCCAGGATCGCCCCCATGCTGACCAAGGGCCAAAAACCGGTTCCGACCGCGGGCAGGAACATAGCTTCCACGCCTCCCAGCGCGCCGCCCATCATGAGCAGGGGCGCCAGTACGCCGCCTGAAGTTCCAGAGCCGAGCGCTACCGCCCAGATCACGGACTTCACCAGCAGGATGCCGAGAATGGTAGTGGCGACGACGTTGCCTTGGAGCAGAGCGCCGATGGTATCGTAGCCGACGCCCAGCGCTTGCGGGAAAATCAGGCCGCCCAATCCAACCACTACTCCACCGATGGCCGGCCACCACATCCAATGAATTGGCAATTTCTGGAAGCCGTCCTCGGCGGCATACACCGCGCCGGTCAGCAATACCGAGAGCAGGCCGGCAAGCAGTCCGCAAACCACGCAGCCGAGCAGCGCTTCCGGGCCGATGAATACGGGATGCGCGGGAACCGGGAAGAGCGGTCCCAATCCGAGGATGTAGCGGCGCGCGGCGCCGGCCGTGGCGCTGGCCAGAGCAACCGGAATCAGGCTGCGGGGCTTCCACTCGAATAAGAGCAATTCCACTGCGAGCAGCACGGCCGCGATAGGCGAGGCGAACGTGGCCGACATGCCCGCCGCCGCGCCGGCCACCAGCAAGGTTTTGCGCTCCGCGCTGGTGAGATGGAAGAACTGCGCGATCATGGAGCCCACCGCGCCGCCGGTCATGATGATGGGCCCTTCGGCGCCGAACGGTCCGCCGCTGCCGATGGAAATGGCCGACGACAAGGGCTTCAGAATGGCCAGGCGCGGCGGGACGCGGCTGCCATTGATGAGAATGGACTCGATCGCCTCCGGAATGCCGTGGCCGCGAATGCGTTCCGAGCCGTATCGCGCCATCAGTCCGATGATCAGCGAGCCGCCCACCGGCACCAGAATGGCCCAAGCGCCCAGGTGATTGCCGGAGGGGGAGACCAGCGCGGTGTCGAATCGGCCGAAGTAGAACAAATTGGTAAATAGACCGATTAAGCGCAGCAGCGCCCAGGCCACCAGCGTGCTGACGAATCCAATGGCAATAGCCAGAAGCGAAATGGGGATGATCCGCCAGTCCGCGGTGAAGTCACCCAGGCCGTGCGGGCGCGGGCGTTTCATGCGGCGGACCTCATCAGGCGCGCTAGCGCTCTAGCTAATGCTGGACCCGCGGTTTCCAGTTCCTGGTGATGAGCCAACGACAACTTTCTTAAAACAGTGGCGCCCGCGGGCGTCAGCCGGACCAGAACCTGCCGATGGTCCTCACGGCTAGGGCTCCGGCGAACGTAACCATGACGCTCCAGGCGATTCACCAGTTCCACCGTGCTGTGATGCTTGAGCAGCATCCGCTCGGCCAGCTCGCCGATAGTGGCGCTGGTTCCATCCGGCAGGCCTTTAATGGCCAGCAGGAGCTGGTGCTGCTGCGGCTCCAGCCCCTGGGCGCGCACCTGCTGCTCGCTGAAATGCAGAAAGCCGCGGATGCTGCGCCGGAATTCAGCCAGCGCCTGATATTCGGGCAGCGACAGATCCTTCATAAATAATATCGTAACACGATATATCTGCGTGGGACAAGCCGGAACCCTACACGGCGATCAGATCGATGCGGCGAATCACGGCGGCGAAGTTTTGCGGACGCTTGGCGGGGTCTTTCTCCGCCAGCTCCTGAATCAGATCCGAGAGGCTGGGCGGCAGGCCCACGCGCTGCAGCGGGCCCAGATCCACGGGCTGATGCAGAATCAGATCGAATATCTCGTTCACGGCTGGCGCTTCAAACGGACGCACGCCGGTCACCAGCTCGAACAGGAGCACGCCGAAGGCATACACATCCACCAGATGGGTTGGTTTCAGGCCGCGGATTTGCTCGGGCGCCATGTAATAGGGAGTGCCCACGGTGAAGCCGGCGCCGGTAAGCGAGAGATGGTCCGATTTGGCGATGCCGAAATCCACCAGCTTCACCTGGCCGGTGGCGTCCACCCGAATGTTATCCGGTTTCACATCGCGATGAATGATGCCTTTGGAGTGAACATAGGCGAGTGCGGCGGCAATCTGGCGCGCTACCACAAGCTTCGCGCGCAGGTCGCCGGTGCGGCCTTCGCGGATCTGGTTGCGCAGGCTTTCTCCAGCCAGGTATTCCATAACCAGAAACGGGCGCCCGTTCTCTTCGCCGTAATCGTAAAATGCGATGACGTTCTCGTTGGTGAGGCTTCCGGTGAGGCGGGCTTCGGCCAGGAAGCGGGCTTTGGTCTCGTGATCCGCGAGCCCGGTTTCAGAGAGGATTTTGAAGGCGACGGTGCGGCCGAGGTTGCGGTCGCGAGCGCGATAGACCTGGGCCAGGGTTCCTCCCAGGCATTCCAGCAGATCGTACTTTCCAATGCGCTGCGGCAGTTGCACGTTCGCCTTGATTATTCAAGAGTATAGCCTTGCGGGACAAGAAGAGCGTAATCGATTCGAAAGATGTTGCCGATAGTGAGTTCAGGATGCGGCGTCAAGACAGAACCGAGGTAGCTGTACCCGTGGATGTGATGTGGACGGACCGGCAGGGGCATGAACGATTCGCCACGGCGCGTTCCATCGATATTTGCGAATCGGGCATACGGATTCAGGTTCCCGAAGCGCTGCCGGAGCGTTCCTATGTCCGCTTGCGCGCCGACCGGATTGCGCTGGCGGGAACGGCATCGGTGCGAAGCTGCATCAAGAAGGGCACCAAGTTTATGGTGGGCCTGGAGTTTAGTGGAGGCATGACCTGGAAGCGTCCCGCGGCCAAGAAACAGGATGTTCCGCTGGCAGCGGCGAGGCCTGAGCCGGTGGCCCGATAACCCGGATGAATAGAAGTACCGTTATGTTGGTAAGCCTAGGGTGTTTGCCATAGCCTGTATTGCGAATCCCTGGCTGCGGCACCTGCTGGACGTTCTTTTTCGGAACTCCAGGGTTCCCGCAAAAGTGATCGATAGAAAACTCCTATCCGTCCGATAGAACTTTCCGATACTGTCTTCCCCGCCGGTGGAGGATCATAGAGAGACTATGCCTTATCGATTCTGGGTGGCGCTCGCTGCGCCGGCCCTGGCCGTGGCGCAAGCTCTGCCTCCGGCTACCGAGACTCGTCTCACTAATCTGGAAGCTGCCGTCAAATCGGCGCAGAGTGCCGGCGACAATTCCTGGATGCTGGTCAGCGCGGCGCTGGTTCTGATGATGACCGGTCCCGGCCTGGCCTTGTTCTATGGCGGACTGGTCCGGCGCAAGAATGTCCTCAGCACCATGATGCACAGCTTCGCGCTGATGGCCGTGGTCAGCATCGTGTGGGCCGTTGTCGGCTACAGCCTGGCGTTCGGCGAAGGGAACGCCTTTATCGGCGATCTGCGGTACCTGTTCCTGAATGGAGTGGGCGCCGCTCCGAATGCCGACTATGCGGGAACCATTCCGCAGCAGACCTTCATGATCTACCAGCTGATGTTCGCCATCATTACGCCGGCGCTGATCTCGGGCGCCTATGCCGAGCGCATGAAATTCAGCGCCATGCTGCTGTTTACTGTCCTGTGGCTGCTGATTGTTTATTTACCGCTGGCGCACATGGTGTGGGGCAAAGGCGGCTTTTTGAATGCGTTCTCGGGCGGGAAAATTCCTTGTTTCGATTTCGCCGGTGGCACTGTTGTGCATATAAGCTCCGGAGTCTCGGCGCTGGTGTGCGCGCTGTACCTGGGAAAACGGCGCGGCTACATGACGGAGCCGATGAAACCGCACAGCCTGGTGATCAGCGTGATCGGCGCGTGCCTGTTGTGGGTGGGCTGGTTCGGTTTCAACGCCGGCAGCGCACTGGCGGCATCGGCGCTGGCTACCAGTGCATTTGTAGCTACTCATTTCGCGACAGCCGCGGCGGCGCTGGCGTGGATGGCCGCGGAATGGATTAAGAACGGCAAACCCAGCATGTTGGGCGGCATCTCCGGCGCAGTGGCGGGATTGGTGGCCATCACGCCGGCATCCGGATTCGTGAAACCGTTTCCGGCCATGCTGATCGGCGTGATCGCCGGGGTGCTTTGCTTCCTGATGGTCACGGCCGTAAAAAGCAAGTTCGGGTATGACGACACCCTGGACGCGTTCGGAGTGCATGGCGCGGGTGGAACGATCGGCGCGCTGCTGACCGGAGTTTTCGCCACCAACCTGGTCAACGACGGGTTGAAGGATTCCGCCGGCAAGGTCCTGCCTTTAGGAATGGTGGATGGCAACGGCGGACAGGTGCTGAACCAGGCCATCGGCGTGTTGATTTCCTGGGGCTTGGCCATTGTAGGAACCCTGATCATTCTCAAGATCTGCGACGTGCTTTTTGGTGTCCGCGTCTCGCCGGAGCAAGAGCTGGAGGGATTGGACGTCAGCATGCACGGCGAAGAAGGATATAATCTCGAAGCGTAGATCAGCCATGAAAAAAATTGAAGCTATCATCCAGCCCCACAAACTGGAAGACGTCAAAGAGGCGCTCAAGGCCATCGGCATCGACGGGATGACCATTACCGAGGTCCGCGGCCATGGTCGCCAAAAGGGCCACAAAGAGATCTACCGCGGCATGGAATACCAGGTGGATTTATTGCCCAAGGTGAAGATTGAGATGGTGGTCCCGGCCGCCCGCGCCGACGAAGTGATCCGGACTGTGGTGGCCAGCGCGCGCACCGGGAAGATCGGCGACGGCAAGGTTTTCATTTACGACGTCGCCGAAGCCATACGCATCCGGAATGACGATCGGGGCGAGGGGGCGCTGTAAACGTGCGAACCAGAAACCAGAAACCAGGAACTTCCTCGCTCGGCCGGTGTTAGAATCCGCAGTATGGCGAAACTGTGTTTTATTGCTGCGGTCTTTTCCTTCGGACTGGCTTTTGCTCAACCCCAGATCGGCGGAGGCAGTTGTAGCACGGCTTCTTTGACCGGAAACTATGCGGCGACGTTCACGGGCCGGAATGTATCGAGCGCCGGTACCTTCACTGGGCTCTTTCAATCGATTGGCTCGGTCAGCTTCGACGGACAGGGAAATTTTACTTCGACGTATGTTGTCAACACCAACAGCGTCGTGGGCCAAACGGGCAAGTCCAACGGCACGGTTAGCATTTCCTCGAACTGCTCGGGGACCATCACCTTTCCGAACGGTCCCTACAATCTGGCGGTTTACAATCAGGGCAAAGGCTATCTCAGTTCGGGGGCGGACAACGGAAGTACCTATACCAGCACCGGTACCGTATTGCCCACGGCGTGTCTCACGGCATCGCTCTCGGGAGGATACGCGTTCAACGCCAATGGATACGTTTTCAACGGCACGTCGATAGCGGGTGTCTCCGCCGTGACCGGGCTGCTCCAGTTCGACGGCCAAGGCAACGTGAGTGCCGCCAACTGGTCCATGACTGCCGGCATCACCACCACCACGGTGGCTGCGTCCGGAACATACGCCGTCAACACGCCCAGCAGTTGCATGGGAACGGCCACGTTGGCTGACGCCAAAGGAAACGCATATTCGCTTTCGTTCGCCATTACGAATGCGACGGGCGCGGATTTTGACCTGCTGGCTGCCGGTCCGCAGTTGACCTTCATGGGCACCGGACATAACGCCTTTTTGAACCCCAGCCAGTCGGTCAGCAACGGGGCCAGCTTCAAGGCCGGCCTGACGCCGCCGGGCTCGATTTTCTCGATCTTCGGAGAAAATCTGGGCGCGGCGCCGGGTGCGGACGCGGGGGTTCTGCCGCTGCCTGGCACCCTGGAATCGGCGCACGTGACCGTGAATGGCGAGACGGCGCCGCTCTTTTATGCGGGGCCGGGACAAATCAACGCGCAGATGCCGGTCGATATCCGGCCCGGCCTGGCTACCGTAGTGGTGACAGAGGGAACCACGAAAAGTAACGCCGCGGCCGTGGCCGTTCCTCAGGCCGCGCCCGGAATTTTTACCTACGGCACCGGCAACCACGCAGTGGTAATCAATCCGAACGGCGCCACCAATGCGGACGGCATACCGGCGCATGTGGGCGACGTTGTGGTGGCCTACTTCACCGGGGGCGGTCCGGTGACGCCATCGGGAGCGTGGACCACGGGCGACGCATCGCCGTTAGGGAAATCGCCGGTTACCTCAACCAACTCGATTACGGTGAACGGCAAGACTGCCCAGGTGCAGTATGTCGGTCTGTCGGGAGGCTTGGTGGGGCTATATCAGGCGAATTTCGTGATTCCCCAGGTGGACGCGGGCAATCACCCGCTGGTGATTACGGTCAACGGAGTCACGTCAAACTCGGCGGCGATTACGGTGGCTGAATAACTGGATCGCTGTCAGGTGTGTAGGTGGAACCAAGAAAGGCGCTGACTCCGTTGAAGACGCCGGTTGGCAGGCGGAAGCGCCTGCCCCACATTGACGCACAAGGATTTACGATTAAGTGGCGCAGGCGCTTTCGCCTGCGAACCGATTTTTTCACAGCTTCACCTCACGCTCACGGTCGCGGTTCGGTAACGCTCGTTCGTGACCGAGGCGCGAGCGTAAGCGACTTTCAAATCGGTAACCGGTTACTCGCTGGCCAAAACTTCGGTGGGCGAAATCCGCGCGGCGCGATGCGACGGCACCAGGCACGCCGCGATAGAGACGAGGCCGATGATGCCTACCGCGCCAGCCAGGATTATGGGCTGAACAGCGGGCACATGAAACAAAACAGTCCGCATGGCTTCGCCGGTGAACCATGCTGCCAGCGTTCCCAGTATGGTACCCGCGGCCAGCAGGCGCAGAGCGAGAGAAACAAATTGACTGCGAATCTGTCGCGGCTGCGCGCCTAAGGCCATGCGAATGCCAATCTCGCGGCGGCGTTGGGTAACGGCGTAGCTCAACACGCCATAGGTACCCACCGCCGTCAGGAGCAAGGCGATCGCTGAAAAGATTCCGGCCAGCAACGCGGGTGAGCGCCTGGCCATGAGGCTGTCGGCGATGCGAGTTTTCATGGAGCGCAGGTCGCTTATGGGCAGTTCCGGATCGACTCGCCGCACTGCTGCCCGCACCATCGACTCCAGCGATTCCGGCGAAAGACTGCTGCGCGCGGCCAGGAACAGGGTGTCACCGGCGCGCAAGACATACGGATAGTAGATTGCGCCCTGAGCCGCTTCGTCGGTGAGTCCAGCTTGCTTCACTGCGCCCACCACGCCGACGATGGTGAATGCTTCGGCATCTTTTCCTTGCTCCCCGCCCTCCCACAGCCGCTGGCCAAGAGCGCTGGAATCGGGCCAATAGTAACGGGCGAAGTCTTCATCCACCACGCAGACTCGCTCCGCCCGATGAGAATCTTCCTCGGTGAGGAATCGCCCGGCGCGAAGAGAGAAGCCGAGTGCATGGAAATAGTCGCCACCCACTCCGTAGGAATAGTGGCCGCGCTGGGACTCACCGGGAGCGAGGACATGGCCCTTGACAACAGCCGCACTCTTGCCGCTGTTGCCGCTGAGGGGAACATTGTTCGTCACGCCGGCCGCGGAGACTCCCGGTAACTGGTCTATTTCCTCGATCAGCCTTTCGATAAACCGAAGGTGCGCAGGCGCGTCGGGGTAGCTTGTGTAGGGGAGGGAGATGCGGCCCGTGAGCACATGGTCCGGCCGGAAACCAGGCGAGATGCTAGCGGCCCGTTCGAGACTCAAGCCCAGCAATCCCGCACCGGTCAATAGGGCCAGAGCGAGAGCGATCTGCCCGACGATGAAACCATGCCGCAGACGTTGCGCGGCCCGGCCACTGGTTCCACCGCGGCTTTCCGCTTGCAGTCTGTCGGTGAGATGGTCACGCAGGTTGAACCAGGCGATGGGCGCCGAGAGCATGATGCCCATCAAAACGGCTGCACTCAGTTCGACAGCGGCCAGCCGGGCATTGAAACCGATGGTGGCGCCCAACGGCAAGCGATCCACACCCCGCCGGGCCAGCAAATCGATTCCGCCGGCGCCGAGAGCGAGGCCCAGCAACCCTCCGGCCAGCGTGAGCAGTGTAATTTCAACCAGCACCTCGCTGACGACGTGCCGCCGGTTCGCGCCCAGCGCTCGACGGACCGCCATTTCCTTGCTCCTTCCATTGGCGCGGATCAGCAGCAAGTTCACCAGGTTGATGGCGCCAATCAGCAACAGAACCAGCGCGCCTGCCTGCATTAACAGCAAGGTGGGGCGGATGCTCGAGACATGATCGGCGTGCAGGGGGACTACCAAGGTACGAAAGCCGGCGTCGGCAATCATCTTGGCCTGGGGATCGTCCGCTTCCAAGGTGACGTTCTGTGCGTCAATTTGCGATTGAGCTTGCGCCAGTGTCGCACCTGGTTTGAGACGGGCGATTAACTGCTTGGAGTTGCCTCCTGAATGCCGCTCGGAGGGCGCGCGATCTTGGGGGCCAGAGGCAAACGGGAAATATATATTGGCTTCGGAGGATAAGAAACGGAAGTTAGAAGGCAGCACGCCGATGACAGTTTCAGGAACGCCATCCACGCGGATTTGGCTGCCGATGACGTGCGGATCAGCGTTGAAGCGCTGCCGCCAGTAGAGGTCCGTCAGAATGGCGACATTACTGGTCGCGTAGCTGGTTTCCGCTTCGGTAAAAGTGCGTCCGAAGCGGGGTCCGATGCCCAGAGTTGAAAAAAATTCCGGCGACACCCGGGTAATGTCCACGCGTTGGGTGGAGCCCGTTTCGCCAACAATTGCCGTGCCGAAATTGTAGAGGGACAGCGAAGAAAAAGCGGGAATGCGGCCGCGCCGTTCGTAATAATTGGTGATGGAAGAGCCGTCGCGGTCGACGCCGGCTTTGGGATAGGTGTTGAACATGGTGACCAGCCGGCCGGCCTCGGGAAACGGAAGCGGGCGCAGCAGGATGGAATCCATCACCGCGAAAATTGTAAGGTTGGCGCCCAGGCAGATGGCCAGCGTGAACAGGGCAGTGGTGGTAAACCCAGGTGTTTTCCGCAGCATCCGGATGGCATAGCGCAGTTCTCTAAAAAGCTCATCCAGTATTTGCAAACCACGCGCCTGGCGGCAATCGCTCTTGACATTTTGCACGCTGCCGAATTCGATGCGGGCCAGGCGGGCGGCTTCTTCAGGCGCCACGCCGCGGCTTACCAGGTCGTCCGCAAATTGCTCCATGTGAAAACGCAATTCTTCGGACATGCCGTCCTCGAACTTGCGGCGGCCGGTGAGTACGCGAAACCAGGAACGAAGGTGCTTCCACATTTTCAAACCTCTTCCGGCGTGGTGTTCAGAGCCGAGGCGATGGCGGCCGACAGCCTGTTCCAGCCGGCCGTTTCTTCCCGCAGGCGCCGGCGGCCCGCGGCGGTCAGGGTGTAATACTTGGCGCGGCGGTTATTTTCAGTTTGCCGCCATTCGGCCATGATGAGATCCTGATGTTCCAGCCGGTAGAGCGCCGGGTACAGGGAGCCTTGCGGAATTTCAAGAGCGTCGCCCGAGATCTGTTGGATACGAAGCAACACGCCATATCCATGCAGCGGCTTCAAGGAGACGGCCTTGAGGATCAGCATGTCTAATGTGCCGGGCAGCAGGTCGGCTGTTTTTCCCACTTGGTCTGTCTCCTAGCCTAACTAGGAGTGTAGCGCGTCTCTCCTAGTTTGACAAGAGGAGGGGACTGTTCAGCGCCGCACGGTGATGTCGAGCGACGCTGTGACCGTCTGCTGGTCCGCGCCCTCCGCGGTGATGGTGTAATGCGTGGTTTTATCCGGCGCAACATCGAAGCACCGGCTCATGGACGGCCAGACTTTTTCCACCGGCGGATCCAGCCGGACTTCCTTGGCGTTTACCACGCCGTAGCACAACTGAGCTTTTCCGCCCGGTAGGATCGCGCCGTTGCCTGAGTAGAACTGGACAATTTCAACCCGGCCTCCGTACCTGGCTAGCGGATCCTCCGTCGCTGCTTTGTGCGGCATCTCCGTCAGCGAAGTGTGCCGTTGCCACAGGACCCAGCCGGTGTAGAGCGCAGCCAATAAGACCGGGATCCACATCATCTGGACCAGCTTCTTCACACTGCTATCGTAACGAACAGTTAACGCTCGAGCTCTTGACGCGTCTTGAGGGCAGGGAGGTTGGCATGCTCGGCACTCTTTGGCGGGATCTACGCTACACGTTCCGGATGTTTGCGAGAAGTCCCGGCTTCACGGCAGCAATGGTGGGGACGTTGGCCTTGGGCATCGCCGCGAATACGGCCGTTTTCAGCGTGGTCAGCGCCATCCTGCGCAATGCGCTTCCCGGTATCAGCGAACCCGGCCGGTTGGTTTCGTTGTATCGCGTGCAGAACGGCCAAACGTTCGACAACATGGGCTATCCGGATTACCGGGATTATCGGGACCGCAGCCAATCCCTGGCGGGGCTCGCGGCGCACTCCGGCGTTCCGATCAGCTTCAACAACGGGACGCCCGAGCGACTCATTGGCGATCTGGTTACCGGCAATTACTTCGACGTGCTGGGAGCGCGGCCCTCGGCCGGGCGATTGCTTGTGGAAGATGACGACGCGGCGGCCGTGATCAGTTATGGCCTGTGGCAGCGAAAGTTCGGCGGGAGCGCCAGCGCGATGGGCGCCAAGATCGAACTGAACGGCTATCCGTTTACCGTGGTTGGCGTCGCGGAGAAAGGATTTCGTGGAACGGATGTCTCGCTTCCTTTCGAATTGTGGGCGCCGCTTCGGGCGCAGCCGCGCCTGCTCTCGCGGCTATCGAGCGATATTCTCGAGAATCGCAATGCTGGATGGCTGGAGATATTCGGGCGTCTGAAGCCTGGCGTCGATGTCCGTCAGGCGGATGCGGAAATCAGGACCATCGCGGCGCAGCTGGCGCACGCTTATCCGCTCAGCAATGACAAACGAACCGCCGCGGTGGCCGAGGGCGTGGGGATATATCCGGATGACCGGGCGGAAGTGAGCGGATTACTGGCGCTGCTTTCCGGAGCGGTGGCGCTGCTGCTCGCGATCGCTTGCGCCAATGTCGCGGCAATGTTGTTGTTGCGCGCCATGGGCCGGACGCGCGAGATGGCAATCCGGCTGGCTACCGGCGCAACGAGGCAGCGAATTTTGTCCCAGCTTCTCACCGAAGGCTTGATGCTGGCTCTCATCGCCGGCGCGCTCGGCGTGGTGCTGGCCGCATGGGCCACTCAAGCCATCATCGCGGCCAGCCAAGGCACGGCGCCATCGCTGGTACGCGACGCCGGCGCGGAAATCAACCGAACGGTTCTTGGGTTTACGCTGCTGGCTACTGTCGCGACCGGGCTACTGGTAGCTCTCGCGCCTGCAATGCAGTGCCTGAAAGTGGATCTCACTACGTCGCTCAAGAGCGGACTTCCCGGCTCAGGCGTTCGCAGTACGCGGCTGCGATCGGCGCTGGTGTCCGGCCAGGTAGCTCTTTCTGTGGTGCTGCTGAGCGGCGCTGGGCTGCTGTTCGGTGGACTTTATCGGATCGTGACCGCAGACCCGGGCTTTGACGCGAATCATATAGCCATGGCCGCCATCGATTTGAATTTGGAACGGTATTCCGAAGAGCGCGGCCTGCTGTTCTACGGGGAACTGTTGGGTCGCTTGAGAGCGATGCGGGGCGTCGTCTCCGCCAGCCTGGCCCGTAGCGTTCCGCCGACGGAGTGGCCCGGTGCGGTATCCATTTTCCATCCGGGCCAGGAGCCGGCGCCGGAGGTGCTGCAAGGTCACGAATTCGAGCTAGGGCTGCGCGTGAACATCAATCACATTTCGCCGAACTATTTCCGGACGCTGCGGATTCCGCTTCTCGCCGGACGCGATTTCACGGATGGCGACCGGGCGGGCGCGCCAGGCGTGGTGATTGTCAGCCACGCGCTTGCTGAAAAAATGTGGCCAGGCGAAAATCCCATCGGCCAGCGGATTGCTTATCCACGCTGGGAGGGACCACGGCGACCGCCGTTTGAAGTGGTGGGTGTTGCTCAAGACGTGCGGCATCTCGCGCTGACCAGCGCAGCTCCGTTGCTGCTGTATGTTCCGCTCGCGCAGGAATATGATGGACGCGCGCGCGTGGTGGTTCGCACCACACCTGGAAACCAGGCGGGAATGGCCATGATCCAAAGTGCAGTGGCGGCGACGGACAAGAGCGTGGCTGTGTACTCTGCCCAAACCGGCGCCCAGCACTCCGCCGATTCGTTGTGGCAACAACGCACGGCCGCCACTTGGATTGGTGCATTCAGCTTGCTGGCGCTGCTGGCGGCCGTTGTCGGCCTATACGCCGTAATCGCGCAATCGGTTTCGCAGCGGACGCGCGAAGTGGGCATTCGCATGGCGCTGGGCGGGAACAGCCGGTCGGTAGCGGCGCTGGTGATCAAACAGGGGATGGTGCTGGCGGCAGCCGGAATCCTGGTGGGATTTCCCGCGGCGATTGGGTTCAATAGCCTGGTGCGGAGATATCTGGCAGGAATCGAGGGAGGAAACACGCTAGCGCTGGCGGCGATCTCGCTGCTGCTTATGCTGGTGATGCTGGGCGCATGCTGGATTCCAGCGCGGCGAGCCATGCGCATAGATCCGATGGAAGCGCTGCGAGATTTGTAGCGCGTAATGCGCTGACTCCGTTGAAGACGCGGGTTGGCAGGCGGAAGCGCCTGCCTCACTGGGGCCAGCGTGGGGCAGGCGCTTCCGCCTGCCAACCGAATTTGCCACACAGCGTCTTCATGACCTTTGGTGGGCCGCGGGCCCATGGTCGCTGATTTTATTCGCTGCGCAAAGCTGTGGCTGGATCCACGCGGGTGGCGCGCCAGGCTGGAATCGCGCTGGCCGCCAATGCCACGGAGAGCAGCAATACTGGCACAACGATAAGTGTTGCAGGGTCATTTGTGCCAACGCCAAACAACAGGGTTCGCAGGAATTGCGTAGCCCAAGCCGCGCCCAGGATCCCTAGAATCACGCCGGCCAGGGCGGGCCGCAGGCCTTCCAGCAATACCAGCCGGGTAACATTTGAGCGAGCCGCGCCTAGCGCCATGCGGATGCCGATCTCGGTAGAGCGCTGCGCCACTGCGTAGGACAGCACTCCGTAGAGGCCCACCGCGGCTAGCGCCAATGCCAGAGCTGCAAAAAGCCCGAGAAGAAATGTCGTGAATTCGCGCCGTGCGGCGGATTCGTCCAGAACGCCGGCCATGGTGCGGATGTCATAGGCAGGAATGTCGGGGTCGAGCCCGCCGATGGCCTGGCGCACCACTCCCGCCAGCGCTGCCGGGTCGCCCGCGGTGTGAATCAGCGCATAGAAATCCGTTGTGTAACCTTCGTACAGCGGCATGTACATGCACGGTTGGGGATCTTGGTCCAGACTGATACGAACATCGCCAACAATGCCGACCACGCGATAGTGCGGCGTTGGATCCGCGCCGAAGCGAATTCGCTGGCCGACGGCATCCTGGTTGGGCCAGAATTTTCGGGCCATGGATTGACTGATCACCACCGCGCTATCCCGTGGATGCTTTTCGTCCATGCCGTTGTTATCCTGCTCCGTTAATGTTCGGCCCTTTAGCAGAGGAATGCCCGCGGCGGCGAAATATCCTGAGCTGACGGCGCGGTTCAGCGCATAAATGAATTCGCCGGGCGGCTGCGGCCGTCCGTCGATGTTGAATATACGGTCGCCGCAGTAGCCGTCTACCGGCAGACACGAAACCAATCCCGCGGCGCGCACGCCCGGTAATGCCGCGAGACGATCTACCAGTTGGCGGGCGAATACGGACACCTGTTCGCGCTTGGCGTAGCGTGCCTCAGGCAGAGACAAGCCGGCGGTTAGAACTCCGTCGATATTGACACCCGGATTCACCCGGCGCAGCTCGCCGAAACTTCTGAGCAACAGCACAGCCGCGACCAATAAAATCACGGAGAGCGCAACTTCCGCCATTACCAGCGCGTTACGGAAGCGCAGTTGCGAACTGCTGCTGGTGGCGGAACGTCCGCTTTCCTTCAAGCCTGCCGTCAAATCCGCTCTCGCGGCCTGCCATGCGGGAACGAATCCGGTGGCCACGCCGGTCAATAACGCTACAGCAGCAGTGAATAGAAATACCAGGGAATCGAGGTGAATCTCGGCAGCGGTGTCGATATCGCCGCCATTGAGCAGCGCCGGCGCGCGGGCCGCCAGGAAAGTGGTCAGTCCGTAAGCGAATACCAGACCCAATCCGGCGCCGAGCAGCGAAAGAAGCAGGCTCTCGGTGAGCAATTGGCCTTGCAATCTGGCGCGTCCCGCGCCCAGCGCCGCCCGGATGGACATCTCACGACGGCGCTCGGATCCGCGCGCCAAAAGAAGATTGGCGATATTGACGCAGGCAATCAGAAGCAGGCAGCCGACGGCGCCGAACAGCACCAGCAGCGCGGTCTTGTTCTGGCGGCTTCCTTCTTCAGCCAATGCCCGCATGGCCGCGCCGCGTCCGATCAGCGCGCCGGGATGCGCCAGGTACACTTGATGTGCCACGGCGTCCAGTTCGGCCAACGCCTGCTCGCGGCTGATTCCGTCGCGCACGCGGGCGACTACATCAAACTGGTGGCTTCCGCGGCTCGAGATGGTCTCAGCTTCCAAGACATGTTGCACGGGCGCCCAAACATCCACCTTGCGCTCCGGGTACGCGAAACCCTGGGGCATCACGCCTACGATGTCGTAATCCTGGCTATCCAGGCGGATCTGGCGTTTCAGGATGTCGCGCGATCCTCCGAATCTGCGCTGCCACAATCCGTAACTGATAACAGCTACGGCCCGCGCTCCGTGCTTGTCCTCTTCGCGAGTAAACGCCCGGCCCAGAAAAGGTTGTACCCCGAGAGCCGGAAACAGGCTCCACGAACAGATGGCGCCTTCGATTCTTTCCGGCATGGAGCCGCGTTCGAGGCCTCCCAGGTTGAACTGATTCTCGCGCTCCGCGGCCATCGCGCTGAAGCTATGGCTTTGAGCCTGCCAATCCAGGAAATTGGCCAGCGCCACCGGATTCGAGGCACCTTCCTTCACCACGGCTCGCTCGAACAGCAGCACCAGCTGAGCCGGTTTCGGATAGGGCAGATCCTTGAGCAGCGCGGCGTTAATGACGCTGAAGATGCTGGAATTCGCTCCAATGCCGAGGGCCAGCGTGAGTATAGCCACCAGCGCGAAGCCCGGGGATTTCCATAGAGTGCGCCAGGAGTAGCTGAGGTCCTGAATCAGTTGTTCCATAGTGCCCACCAAACCTACGCTCGTAGACGGCAGACTTGTGAAAAGGTTAGCCTTGTGAGAACGTAAGCCTTGACCATAGCAGCCGTTGAGGATACAGTAAAAACAAAAAATGGAAGACCAACATCAATCGCAAGAAGTGGCCGACGACCTATCGCCGACACGTCGATCGTTTTACATCAAGTTTATTTACGGCATCATGACTGCAATCGGCGCGGCCCTGGCAGCTCCGGCCGCCATCTATCTGCTCTTTCCGCCCAAAATTCCTAAAGAGGGCCAATGGGTAGACGCGGCTGACCTGTCGAGTCTCCCCACCGGCACCCCGGAAGAAATCTCCTATCAGCGGACGCGCGTGGACGGCTGGAAAGTCACCAGCGAAAAAGCGACAGCCTGGGTGGTGAAGAAACCGGACAATCAGGTGATTGCGTTCTCGCCGCAGTGCACGCATCTCGGTTGCGCCTACCATTGGGATGATCCCAGCCACACCTTCGTCTGCCCTTGCCATACATCGGCGTTTTCTATTGACGGCAAGGTTCTGGCCGGCCCGGCGCCGCGGCCGCTGGATCGATATGAAGTGAAAGTGGACGGGAACCGGTTGCAGATTGGGCCGCTGGAGCCGCATGCATAAAAAGCTCATCGAGTGGCTGGAGCATCGCACCGGCATTCAGACCGCTATTAAGGATTTTCTGTACGAGGACATTCCGGCTTCCAGCGGCTGGCATCAGGTGATCGGCAGCATGGCCGTGTTCTTCTTCATCATCCAGGTATTTACCGGCGGCCTTCTGGCATTCAATTATGCGCCCACGCCCGGGGAAGCTTATAACAGCGTGAAGTACATCATGACGGAGCTGACTGGCGGCAGCCTGATTCGCGGGCTGCATCATTGGGGCGCCAGCATGATGCTGATCATCGTAGTGCTGCACATGCTGCAGGTGTTCCTGTATGGCGCTTACAAGAAGCCGCGCGAAGCCACCTGGATGATGGGCGTGGTGCTGTTGCTGATCACGCTGGCTTTCGGGCTGACCGGCTATTTGCTGCCGTGGGACAACCGCGCCTATTGGGGAACGGTGGTGACGACGCAGATTGCCGGACAGGCGCCCATCGCCGGCCCCTACCTGACGCGGCTGCTGGGCGGCAGCGTCGGCAACGTGACGTTTTCCCGTTTTTATGCGCTGCACACGGTGCTGTTGCCTCCACTTACTATGATCCTGATTGGGATTCACATTTATCTGGTGCGCAAACATGGAGTGACGCCCGCGGTGGATGACACCGCGCCGCGCCGGAAATTTTTCCCCGAGCAGGTTTTCAGGGATACCGTGGGGGTGGCCATCGGGTTTCTGATTTTGTTCATGATGGCGGTATTCGCGCGAGTTCCCTTGGGAAGGTTGGCCGACCCTACCGATACAACTTTCGTTCCTCGCCCGGAGTGGTATTTTTTGTTTCTGTTTCAAACGCTGAAATTCTTTAAGGGGTCGCTCGAGGCTGTCGGGAGCGTGGTTTTACCCGGTGTAGCGTTGTTGGCTTTGTTCCTGATCCCATTCATTGACCGCGGTCCGCTGGTCCGGCTGGGCAAGCGCACGTTTGCATTCACGTTCGCAGCGCTGGCTTTGATAGCCTGGACCGGCCTCACCACGGCGGCTATCGTAACAACGCCAAAAACCACCGAGGCGGATGAGACCGCTCCGGGAGCGGAAAATCTGCAGGCCTGGCAGCAGCTCACGCCGGAGGAATTGCAGGGCCTGGCGTATTTCCGCAAGGAAAACTGCAAGGCCTGCCATCCGGGTGCGGGCAAGCGCGGCATCGGACCGGACCTGACGCAAATGATCCCGGCGCATCGCACCGCGGCCTGGATGATTCCGCATTTCAAGAATCCTGCGCAGGTTGTACCAGGCAGCTCCATGCCGCCGGTGCGCCTGGATGATGCGGGGTTGAACGCGTTATCGGCTTTCGTGTTGAAGCTGACGCCCCAGAGCGAGCCGGCGCTTCTTTCGACTCCCGATTTTGTGGTGCAAGGCGCGCTGATCTATCAAACCAATCATTGCGACGCCTGCCATCAGATTATGGGCGCCGGAAAAAAGCTGGGCCCGCCGCTGGACGGTGTCGGCAAACGTCGCGACCGCGCGTGGCTGAAGAAACACTTCGAAGATCCGAAAAGCACCTCGCCGGGCAGCATGATGCCAGCCTACAAATTCACTCCGGTGGAGATGGATGCGATTTGTAAATACCTGGGGCAGTTGCCGAAGGCGGGCGGATAATTTTCGCCGCGAATGAACGCGAATGCACGCAAATGTTTTATTCGCGTTTATTTGCGTTCATTCGCGGCTGGAACTATTCAATCGGCGTCTCGGGATCGATGAACGGCCAGATCAACGTGCCGGAAAGATAGAACGCCGCCAGGACGTAGAGGAAAACGTTCCAGTCCCGGCCGGTGGCAGCCAGGATATAGCCACCCACTACGGGCGAAACGTAGCCGGCCAGGTTGCCCATCATATTCATCGATCCGGAAACGGTCCCGGCGTATTTGCCGCCGATGTCCATACAGGCGGCCCAGGAAGGCGGCATTGCCAGGTCATTGCAGAAACTGGCCATGCCCATGGAGAGCATGGTCCATTTGGGATCGTGAAATTGGATGGAGAGGCCAAGAAAGATCGCAGCGCCCAGAAATCCGGAAGTGGCCAGGATGCGGCGGCTTTGCGCCAATCCAACTCGTTTCGCAAATCGCGCCGAGATGGATCCGCAGAACAATGCGCCCATTCCGCCGAAGAAAAGAGGAAAAATGGCGAATCGCGCCGCTTCGGCCGGCGACAGTTTCCAGTGCTGCTGCAAATAAGTGGGCAGCCAGGTGATGTTGAAGTACCAGGGGAAGGAAGAGACGAAGTACTGCAGCCACAGCAGCCAGATGGAGCGCGTGTGCAGCAGCTTCGCCCAGGGAACTTTGGCGTGGCCGGCGGCCAAGCGTTCCGAACCCTGCAGCAGGGCCAGCTCAGCGGCGTTCACGGATGGTTGATCACGCGGATCATCGCGATACCAGCGATAGAAAAAGCCGGCCCACACCACGCCTAATCCGCCAAAAAGCACGAATGCCCAGCGCCAGTTGACGAAACGCAAAACCCACACCACCAGCACCGGCGTGAACGCGCCGCCCCAGCGCGCAAAGGTCCACATGATGCCCTGGGCCCGCACGTGTTCCAGTTTTGGCAGCCAGGTGGTGAACGCTTTGGTGAGGTTCGGGAATCCGCCCGCCTCGCCCGCGCCGAAAAGAAAGCGAGCCAGCCACATGGACGCGAAGCCCCACATGGCGCCGGTAATGGCGGTGAACGCCGACCACCACAACACGATCCGCAAGAGGACTTTGCGCGGGCCGATCCAATCGCCCAGCCAACCGCTGGGGACCTCGAACAGCGCGTAGGAGAGCGCGAACGCTCCGAAAATCCTGCCCATCTGGACGTCCGAGAATTTGAGATCACGCGCGATGTCCGGCGCGGCCTGTGAGATAGCCACGCGGTTGATGTAAGAAAGAATTGCCAGTGTAACGGCGTAGAAGATCACCCAGTAGCGGGCGTGCGTGGGACGTTGGGTCTGGGTCATGATTCCAACCTCATGATTCCAGCCCAGCAGCCAGTTCGCGATCCAACCAGGCAAGGTAAGGTTCAGAGCCGTCCACCACCGGGATCGCGATGGCTTCCGGGAGCTCATAGGAATGCATCCGCTCCAGCTCGATGCGCAACTGATTGAACAGCGCGCGGCTGGATTTGATTACCAACATGACCTCGCCTTCCTCTTCGATGGCGCCCTTCCATCGATAGATGCTGCGGACGCCGGGCAGCACGTTCACGCAAGCCGCCAGCCGTTTCTCAACTAATCCGCGAGCGATCCGCCCCGCTTCGTCCGGAGAGGCGCAGGCGCTGAGGACAACAATCTTGTCGGTCATTTGAATTTTTTCAGCTTTCCCACTGGATCTTTTGACAAAAGAGGATTATAAACAAATGTAAGGACTCATACCGCACGAAATGAAAAACGCTGTTCGGCGCACCGTCTTTTTGCTGGTGGTCGGCGTGATTGGAGTGTACGGTTACCTGGCGTTGCGAGGACCGCAAGGCATCCCGGCGCTGCGCGAGAAATGGCGCGAGATTCGTACGCTTGAGGAAGACAACGCCAATCTGCAGCGCGAGAATCAATACCGGCGCGACCGGATTAAGAAGCTGGAGGAGAACCCGTCGGCGCAGGAGCTGGAGATTCGCAAGAAGCTGAAGCTGGTGCGTCCGGGCGAGACATCGTTCATTCTTCCGGACCAACCGAAAACTGAACAGGCGAAACCGGAGCAGCAACCTAAACAGGACGCCGCGCCCCAGCCGAAATGATCGCTCAGGCATGGGCCGGCGCGTGATGATTCACCGGGCCTGAACCGCGGCCCAATCCCGGATTCGTTCGAATGGCCTCCGTGATATATCGCTTGGCACTGCGGATGGCCGCTCGAAGCTCGTGACCGGCCGCGAGCGACGCGGTGATCGCCGCCGAATACGTGCAGCCGGTGCCATGAGTGTGACGGGTTTCAATGCGTGGAGCGGTAAACTCGGTCCATTCACCCTGGTAGAGAAGCACGTCGACGGCGTCGCCGGCCAGGTGTCCTCCTTTTACTAACACTGCTTGAGGACCGAGCCCCAAGATTTTCAGCGCGGCTGCGCGCATGGAATGGACGTCGCGCGTCTCGATGCCTGCAAGTATGGCCGCTTCCTCCAGGTTGGGCGTGGCCAGAAATGCGCGGGGCAGCAAGCGGGCTTTGAGATTCTCGATCGCATCGCCTGAGAGCAGCGAGGCGCCGTGCTTGCTCACCAGCACCGGATCCACAATCAATGGAAACCGGAAGTCCGCGGCTAAAGAGGCGACGGCTTCGATGATCTCCCGATTCCCGAGCGCGCCGGTTTTGGCGGCGGCGGGCGGGACATCGCTGATGACCGCGCGAATCTGTTCGGCGACGAGATCAGGCGCCATGCATTCCACGCGCGTGGCGCCCACCGAGTTCTGAACGGTCACCAGCGTTATGACGGCCTGGCCATAGACGCCGAACTGATGAAAGGTTTTGAGATCCGCCTGGATGCCCGCGCCGCCGCTCGGATCGGAACCCGCGATGGTTAAGGCGACCGGGCGAGCTACGCCCACTTCTTTCCCAACGCGTCCAGATTCGCGCTGGCGAGATCTTGGGGCGTCATGACAACACGAAGCTCCACATGAGCGTTGAAGGTCAGGAACCACGGTTCGGCCAGCTTCGGAATATCGGAAGCCTGGTTGAGGTTCACGACCAGCGTGCCGCCGCGATGGCCGTTGTTGTCGCAGAAATATGCTGCTTCGGGTTTGATGTCATCGAGAATCTTTTGGATCTTCGGTCCGGCGGATCCGTCTCGAACGGCGGCGTTGAATGGTTCGAGCGGAAATTGAAGGTGCATCAGCATGCGCATGGTTGGTCTCCTTGTTTGTAACGGCGATTGGTCAGTCTATCATGATCAGCGGTAGACCGCGCAGCCACGCGCCTCGAGTTTTGCGAACCACTCAATCGGTCCAAGCGTTGTCACCCATCGCAGGTCGAGTTTGTCGAGCCTCGGAAGTGAGGCGACGGCTGCCGGCAGGTGCGTCAGCGGGTTGCCGCGTAGATCGATCTGGCGCAGTTCTCGCAGCATCTCGATTGAGTCCGGCAAAGTGGTCAGGCGGTTATTTCTGAGATGCAATTCGCGCAAGTTGTCCAGATGCCCGATTGAACCCGGGAGCGACGTTAGTTGGTTGTCGGTTGCACGAAGTTCAATCAGGCTAGCCATCCCGCAAATGCATTCCGGCAGTGCTTCGAAGGCATTCTCGCTGATGTTGAGGTATCGAAGCGTGGTCAGGTGGGCGAGCGCGGAAGGCAGGGAGGTCAGCCGGTTGTCATGCAGATAGAGGAAATCAGAGAGGCCGTCAAGATCGGCCAGGGCATCCGGCACACGCGTCAACTGGTTATGCCCAAGATCGAGCATGCGAAGTTTTCGGAGGCGGCCGATCTGCTCAGGGATTTCGGATAGATCATTGTCGGCTAGCACCAGAGTTTCGAGATCGGTCTGGTCCCACACGGATTCGGGGACGTGGCCCAGGTGCCTTTTCCAGAGGTTCAGATCCGGCATACAGGGTGATGCTAGCAGAGAACCCGTCGGACATTGAGCCGCTTTTTGCGCGGACGAATCGCCGGCGAGTACGAGGCCGAAGACGCGTGGGATGCCGTACGAGCGCTGCGATTCCGTCCTGGTCGGCCTTGGTCACCTCGTTAATCCTGTAGCTGTACCTGTCATTCTGCGATATCTGGACCACCCCGATCGGCTTGTCCGCTTCGCTGTGGCCTGTGCGCTCGGCAGCTTTCCCAATGATCCTCGGTCGGTTGAAGCGATTGGGCCGTCTTTGGACTCGGAGTGCCAGTGCGGTCGACTCACTCGAGATGCCGAGCCGCGGTCGAGAAAATCGGGGAATGAGTATCCTGTCACCCTATTAATTTGGCGCGGACTTTTTCGCTTAGCGATTTTCCGTCTACGCGCTTGCCGGCCAGTTTTGCTTGCGTGGCTTTCATTACCACGCCCATTTGTTTCGCCGACGTGACGCCGGTCTCCGCCAGGGCGGCTGCGATGGCGGCTTCGATCTCGGCATCGGATGGCGCGGCAGGCATGTAGGATTCCACCAGCTTCAGCTCGGCTTCCTCTTTTTCGGCCAGCTCTGGCCGGTCGCCTTTGCGGAACATTTCGGCTGCTTCGCGGCGTTGTTTAATTAACGTGTTCAAGATCTGTATCTCGGTGGTCTCATCCAGAGGCTTCATGGAATCCACCTCATGCTTTTTGAGCGCTGTCTTAATCAGGCGGATGGCGTTGAGCCGCGCTTCGTCTTTGGCGCGCATGGCCGCCACCATGTCGGTTTGAATCCGTTCTAGTAAAGCCATGGTGTTTGGTATCCTTGGGTTAATCCCTCTCATGTATATCAAGAAACAACGCTTACTGACACCCGGCCCCACGCCGCTGCTGCCCCAGGCGCTGCACGCCATGATGGGGTCCGACATTCATCACCGCACCGAAGACTTCCGCAAAGTTTACCGCGCTGTCTTAGCCGACTTGAAGGAAGTGATGGGCACGTCGAACGATGTGCTGGCGCTGGTGTCTTCAGGAACCGGCGCGATGGAAGCTTCGGTGGCCAATCTTTTTTCGCCGGGCGATCGCGTGATTGTTTGCACGGCGGGAAAATTCGGAGAGCGTTGGGCCGAGATCGCCAAGGCATTCGGCTTGAACGCGCTGGTGCTGGAGGAACCCTACGGCGGTGCGGTGAGCGCCGAACGCGTGGTGGAAGCGCTGAAGCAGGAACCGAATGCGCGAGGAGTTTTCGTCCAGGCGTCGGAAAGCTCCACCGGCGCGGCGCACGACGTCCGCGCGATGGGTGAGGCGATAAAGAAAACGGATGCGATTTTCGTGGTGGATGCGATTACCGGCCTGGGAACCATGCCGCTGGATATCGATGGTTGGGGCCTGGATGTGGTGATCGGCGGATCGCAGAAAGCTTTCATGATTCCGCCCGGGATGGCGTTTCTGTCCATCAGTCCCAAGGCTTGGGCGTTTGCGGAGACCGCCAAGCTGCCGCGGTATTACTTCAATCTCAAAAAGGAAAAGAAGAATGCGGCGAACGGCGAATCCAGCTGGACGCCTGCGGTATCGATTGTGCTGGCGCTGGCGGAAGCGCTGAAGTACGTCAAATCCATCGGAATGGACAAGCTGGTGGCGAACGCGCAGATGTTGGCGCAGGCCACGCGAGCGGGCGCAACGGCGCTCGGTTTGGAACTGTTCGCTCCTAAATCGCCGGGCGCGGCGGTAACCGCCATCAAATCGCCGGCGGGAATGGATTCGGGCGTGATCGTCAAGGAATTCCGCAAGCGCTTCGGGTCCGTCATCGCCAACGGCCAGGGAACCATGCAGGGTCAGATTTTCCGCATCGCGCACCTGGGCTATTTCGATTTTCCGGATCTATTCGCGATGATGGCGGAACTGGAAATTATTCTGACGGCCAACGGAGTTCCGGTGAAGTTCGGAACGGGGGTGGCCGCGGTTCAAAACGTTTACGTGGAAGCTGCCCTGGCGAAAGAAACCGCCACCGCCTAACCAGTCATGCTAATTCTCATTGCAGAGCCGCTGGATGCCGCCGCCGTCAAGCTTTTGCAGCAGCAGCCAGGGTGGGAAGTGGTGGTTTCGAATCCGAAAGAGTATGCACATCACTTGCCGGAGGCCGACGCGCTGATTGTCCGCAGCTCGGTGATGGTAGACGGCGCTACACTTTCGGCTGCATCGAAACTGCGGGTGATCGGACGCGCCGGCGTGGGCGTGGACAACATCGAGCTTCAGGCGGCCACCGCTGCCGGCGTTCTGGTGATGAACACGCCGGGCGGCAATGCGGTCTCGGTGGCGGAACACACTCTGGCGCTGATGCTATCGCTGGCGCGGTCAATTCCACGGGCCAGCGCGTCCACCAGGTCAGGCAAATGGGAAAAGCGAAAATTCATGGGGACCGAGCTGCGCAACAAAACGCTGGGCATTGTCGGCCTGGGAAGCATCGGGCGCGAGGTGGTGAAACGCGCGGCGGCGTTTGAGATGCGGATCATTGCGAGCGACCCTTATGTGCACTCGCAGACCGCCAAGGACGTGGGCGTGGACCTGGTGGCGCTGCCGACGCTTTACTCCGAGAGCGACTATATTACGCTGCACACCGCACTCACTCCCGAATCGAACCGGATGCTTTCGCGCGAGGCGTTCGCGCGGATGAAGAAGGGCGTGCGGATCATAAACTGCGCGCGCGGCGAATTGATTGACGAAGAGGCGCTCAAAGAAGCGCTGGCTTCCGGAAAAGTCGGCGGCGCGGCGCTGGATGTCTTCGAGAAGGAGCCTCCGGACCCCAGCGACCCGATTCTGGCCATGGACAACTTCATTGGCACGCCGCATATCGGCGGATCCACGGAAGAAGCGCAGGCCATTGTGGGAGTGCGGATCGCCGAACAGATTGTCGAATATCTGCAGCACGGCGTGGCCTTGAACGCAGTGAACATGCCCGCGCTGACACCGGAACAATACCGGACGCTCGGTCCTTACAGCCAGTTGGCGGAGCGGTTGGGCAAATTTGCGTCAAACATTTCAACCGGGAATCCGAAAACTGTTCGCATGCTGTATTTCGGCAAGATCGCCGAGCTGAACACGCACCTGGTCCGGAATGCGGGGCTGGCGGGAGTTCTGCAGCGCTCGCTCGCGGGGAAAGCGAATTCCATAAACGCCATGCAAATCGCGGGGGATCGCGGGTTGACTGTAGCGGAACGGCATGACAAGCGAACCGCGCACATCGATTCGGTGCGTCTGGAACTGGAGACCGATACCGGCATTTCGTCGGTGGAGGGCGCGGTGGTTTTGGACCAGCCGCGTTTGATCCAGGTGGACGGTATTTACTGCGAGGCGCCACTGGACGGCAACCTGGTCTTCCTGAAAAACGAGGACGTTCCGGGCGTGATTGGATTTCTGGGCGGCGTGCTGGGGAAAAACGGGATCAATATTGCGACATTTTCCCTGGGACGCAAGAACGCCGGCGCCGAAGCGGTTTCCGTAATCCAGACCGATCAGCCGGTGCCGGAGAACGTGCTGGCGGAGCTGTTGAAAAATCCGGCGGTGAAACTGGCGCGGTCGGTAAAGTTCTCAAATTAGACAATTCGGGAGTAAAATACCAACGAAGGCGTCGGTTCAACGTCAGTTACCGAGGAGGTGCCGCAAGTGCGTATTCCGCTGTTTCTTGTCGCTCTTTTTTCGCTGGCCGGGATCTGTTCCGCCCAGCAGTCTTTACCCGGCTGCGAACCCCGGCCGGAAGTCCGGCAGGTGCTGCGCGAAAAACTTCGCTCCGAGGATCTCGACAAACTAAAGTGGATAGATCACGCTGCCCGCGAGCAGGAAGTGCTTGGTGACCTGATCGCCAAGTATCCGCGAGAGCTGGAACCGTACCGCCAGTTGATCAATTTCGTGCATTACGACACCGACGATTACCCGGCTCTGCAGGCGCGTTACAAGGAGCAAGCCAAGCAGCACCCCGACGATCCGCTGGCGCTGTATCTGGCCGGCGCAGTTCTGTTCCACACCGATACGCCGGAAAGCATCCGCATGGAAGAAGCCGCGAAGGCCAAGGCCCCGGATTTCGCCTGGCCGAATCTGCAACTGGCCGATATCTATTCGAGCGGCAAGCTGGTGGACAAGAAAAAGTCCGCCGGATACCTGGCGACGTTTTTCACGGATTGTCCCGGCTCCACGGATCGCAGAGCGCACTGGCTGCTGGCCATGGTGGGGGACAAAGAATTGCAGACCCGCGTGGCCGCCGATCTTCGAAAGCGGTTGACGGCTGAAACTGACCTGGAAGAACTGAAACAATACGAAACTTTGTGGGGACTCGAATTTCGCACGCGCCCGCCTCAGGAACATGCCGTGCTTCGCCAGCAAGTGGCCGCTGACATGAAGCGCGTGGAGGCGCTTAACCCGAAGCCAGACGCCGATTGGATGGCGTTTTTGAGAAAAGGCTATAAACAGAGCGGCGCGTCGGAGGCTGAGCTCACCGCGCTGGATGATCGGATCCTGAAGGATTTTCCTTCGTCAAACACCGCCTACACGGTTGCCTACGATCGCTGGAAAAAGGCTCATAAGGAGCCCGAGGACCAGAAGGATGCTAAAGCATGGACCGCATACAATCAGATTCACAAGGAAGCGGTGAGGGGCTGGATCCGCGATTTCACGGAAGTTACGGAACTGTCGCGCCAGGAGGATTGGTTCTACGAGATATTCAACGACGATGCGATTCCAGAAAAGGAAGGAATCGCGATGGTCGACCACTATCTCAAGGCTGCGCTCGATTATGAGCGAGTGCCGTCGTACGTCTACCTGAACGCGGCGGAATATCTCATCGTGCACAAGTGGGAACCCAAGCGGGCGCTGGAATTAACCCGCAAGGCGCAGCCGCTGGTGGCCAAGGAGATCGAGCAGCAAGAGCAGGACGATAACCGCGCCGCGGACAAGCAGGAGGATGCAGAAAAGTACGTCATTTACCAACAGCAGAACCTGGCGGGTTTGATGCTGCGAGCGGCGAAACTGGCCGGTAAGCCGGCGGAAGCCCAAACGCTGCGCGCGTCCGTTGAGGGTCCCGTGCCCAAAGCGAAGACGCGCGAATCCGACTATTGGTTGAACCGCGCGCGCCTGGCGGTGCTTGATAATCGCAAGGCGGACGGGTTGACTTATTACCAATTGGCGCTTGAGACCCGGACGACACCGCCTTCGCCCTGGCACGGCAAGCTGGAGGATAACCTCACTGACGAGGCGCGCTTGCTCTGGAAAGAAATGGGAGGCACGGAAGTCGCCTGGGCCGTTTGGAGCAAACCGCCCGCCGCAAAACCCGCGGAACTGGCTGAAGGCCGCTGGGAAAAGCCCAAGTTGCAAATTCCCTCATTCGAGCTGGCGGATCTTTCCGGCAAAACCTGGAAGCTGAAGACGCTGGAAGGCAAGACGCTGCTGATCAATCTGTGGGCCACCTGGTGCGGGCCCTGCAACGCGGAACTCCCGCATTTCCAGAAGCTTTACGAAAAGGTGAAAGACCGTCCGGATTTCCAGATCCTGACGTTCAATATCGACGAAGACCTGGGTCTGGTGGAACCGTTCATGAAGGAAAAAGGCTACACGTTTCCGGTGCTGCCGGCGTATAGTTTGGTTGTCAACTTACTGGATGGTTATGCGATCCCGCAGAACTGGGTGGTAGATCCGGCGGGTAAATGGCGCTGGACCCAAATAGGCTTCGGAGGCGCGGCGGATTGGATGGATGACATGATCCAGCGGCTGGAGTCGGTGAAGAAGAGCGAGGGTGGTTTATAATCCCGCAGATCCCGAGTCGGCTAAGGCACCGGCTCCGTTGACGACGCCCGTGGCGCACGCACTCTTGCGTGCCGTGTTCGCACTCCTGCGAACACCTTTTTGACCCGAAGCAAGCGTTCACACGAGTGTGAACGCGGCACGCAAGAGTGCGCGCGCCACGGAGCCTTCATCACCTTTGGTGGGCCAGCAGGCCGACGGAAACTCCCTAACGGTCGCGGCTCGGTAACGATCTCTTAACATGGGACATTCTTTCTGAGCCGCGAGCGTAAAGCGACCGGTGCCTTTGATTTTTTCACAGCTTCTCACGCTCGCGGACCGCTCCAAATTATTGCCAACCAACCGGTCGCTTTACAGCCGAGGTTGGCAGGCGGAAGCGCCTGCCCCACGTTGCCCGGAAGGAATGTTGTGAGTTGCAGGCGGAAATCGCCTCGCAAGATAGGGTCACTGGGCCGTTAGTACTGATTCTCCTTCGTAAACATCGGGTTACGTTAAACTTTCTGTTTACCTATGAGCTTTGCGTGTGATAACATGGAGTAGCTTCTTGGATCGTATCCGGGAAGCGGTCTTGCCAAATCCCCAAAAACGGAGTAACGACGCGCCAGAATGAGCTTCACAGTTTTCCTCGGAAATTTGCCTGTCTGGGTCACCAAGGACGATATCAAGTCCTGGTTGAACGCAGAAAACCTTGTATACGACGACGTAAAAGTGATTCGCAATCCCGAGACGCAGGAATCGAAAGGATTCGCGTTCATCGATACTCCGAACGCGGAAGAAATGAATTCCATCATTCGCCGCTTCGATCGCGCGCCACTCGAAGACAGGCTGCTCCGGGCCAATCAAGCCCAGCCGCCGAAATCGAAAGGTCCGGGCGCGGGACCTGCAGGCCCGGTGAACCGAACTCCAGTGGGTCCGCGGCGAGAGCGCGGCGGTCGAAAGCATAAGCGGCCCGGTAACCAGAATGGACCGCAGGGCCCGGCCAGCGCTTTCGCGGAAGAACTAGCCAAGGCTCTCTAAGTCTCCCACCTTACTCCGCCACTCCGGCTGCCGTTCCGTTTTTTCTCCTTACTTCTGTCACTTACTTCCCATCAGTGCTATACTCAATGGCACACATTTGTAACCTAATTTCATCTTGCGGCGTTCTTACTGACAGTCCGCTCGATGGGGGGTAGTGCAGGTGAATAGCGTCCTGGTCATACGCGTCCTCTTTACTCTGCTGCTGGCAGGGTGCGCCTGGTACTTGCGCCCATTCAATCTTCCGGAATATTTTGCAGCAGCGGCCGGTCTGGCTTTCGGGATAGCAATCGTTATCTTCGAAATCCAGGTTCGGAAAACTACATTGAAGCGCTTGTTCGGCGCTGCCTTTGGATCGCTTCTCGGAATCATTGGCGCTTACTTGATCTCTTTGATCCTTGGCCGGGCCATCCCCGGGAACTCATCCACTATCTCGTTTGTGCAAATTCTTCTGCTGCTATGGATGGGTTATGTGGGGTTGGCCGTGGGCGCCAGCAAGGGCGAGATGCTCAACTTAGGCGCTCTAGGGGGATTATTTGGCGGCGAGCAGACTTCCAGCCAGTCCTTCAAAATCCTGGATACCAGCGTTATCATCGATGGCCGCATCGCGGACATCGTGGAGACCGGTTTTCTGGATGGGACGCTGGTGATTCCGCAATTCGTGCTGAGGGAACTGCAACTGGTGGCTGACTCGGCCGATTCGCTTAAGCGCAATCGGGGCCGGCGCGGTCTGGATGTGCTGCAGCGGGTGCAGAAGATGACCCAGCTCAATATCCAAATCCTGGAAGACGATTTTCCGAACGTTCCCGAAGTGGACATGAAGTTGATCGAGCTGGCCAAGGTTTATAACTGCAAGATCGTGACCAACGATTTCAACTTGAACAAAGTGGCGCAGCTGCATGGCGTGGAAGTCTTGAACATTAACGAACTCGCCAACGCGCTAAAACCGGTAGTACTGCCGGGTGAGATCATGCGCGTCTTCATTCTGAAGGAAGGCAAAGAGTACAACCAGGGCGTGGCTTATCTGGATGATGGGACCATGGTGGTGGTAGACAATGCCAAGAAGATGATTTCGCGCACCATCGACATCGCTGTCACCAGCGTGCTGCAGACCACGGCCGGTAAAATGATTTTTGGAAGGTTTGACGAGCGCGTACACACCGTTCACGACAAGAGTCATTCGGACCGTCACGGCAGCGGCCAGCGGGATCAGTCTTCCGGATCGCACACCGCGGAAGCTCGCGGGTCCGGTGTGGGAGCAAGTTAGAAGAGTGGTGAAATGAACGTTTCTGTAATTCTCCCGGCCGCAGGTTTGGGTACGCGAATGGGACGCAGCGTCCCGGAGAAGGCCGGCACCAGCCGCAAGCAGTTTATGCTGCTGGACGGCTCGCCCATTCTGCTGCATACCATCCGGAAGTTTGCCTCTTCAACGGCGGTGCGGGAAATCGTGGTGGCATTGCGCGCCGAAGACATGGAGTGGGTGGGCGAACTGCTGGGGAAGGAAAACTTCGGCAAGCCGGTGCGGTTAGTGGAAGGCGGCGACAGCCGGCAGGAATCCGTGGAGCATGCGCTGGCAACGCTCCCTGAGCAGACGGAGCTGGTTGCGGTGCACGATGCCGTGCGGCCATTCATTGAACTCTCCACTCTGGCCAGCGTGTTCGCCGAGGCGGCGGAATGCGGGGGCGCTATTGTGGGCATTGTCCCGGTGGACACCGTGAAGCAGGTTCATAAGAACAAAATCCGGCAGACCATCCCGCGGGAGCGGCTGGTGCTGGCTCAGACGCCGCAGGTTTTCCGCTTCGATCTGCTGAAGCAGGCATTCCAAAAAGCCCGCGAGGACGGGTTCGCCGGCACCGATGAATCGAGCTTAGTGGAGCGGCTCGACCAGGTGGAAGTCAGCGTGGTTCCGGGCAGCGACCGCAATATCAAAATCACTAAGCTTTCCGACATGGATCTCGCCAAGCTATTTCTGGCCGAGGAGATGGCCACCCGGGAATCGTCTTGAGCGATTTGCGAATCGGGCAGGGATGGGATGTTCATCGCATTGCCGCCGGCCGTCCCCTGATTTTAGGCGGCGTAGTTATTCCTTGCGAGTTTGGCTTAGAGGGACACTCGGATGCCGATGTACTTGCTCATGCCATTACCGATGCCCTGCTGGGAGCGGCGTCACTGGGAGACATCGGGATGCACTTTCCCGACTCGGACCCGCGTTGGAAGGGCGCCGACAGCCTCCAGTTTCTGCGCCACGCCAGGGATCTGGCCGCTGGCCAAGGCTATAGCATCGTGAACGTGGATTCTACCGTGATTCTGGAACAGCCCAAGCTGAAGGATTTCCGGACGGCCATCCGCGAAAAGCTGGCCGAGACGCTCAATCTGCGGTTTGACCTGGTCTCGGTGAAATTCAAAACGGCGGAAAAAGTGGGACCGGTGGGGGAAGGCCGTTCCGCCGAGGCGCAAGCGATTGTAATGCTATGCCGACAGCATTAATCACCGGCGCCTCAGGCGGTATCGGACTGGAACTGGCCCGAGTCTTCGCTGAACAAGGCTACGCGCTGGTGCTGGTGGCGCGCAACCGCGAGCGCCTGAATGAGCTCGCCGCTGAACTAAAGCCAACGCCGGTTCAGGTGCTGGGGAAAGACCTGGCATTGGTGGGCGCCGCGGAGGGGATCCATCGCGAGGTCCCCAGAGTGGACGTGCTGGTGAATAACGCGGGCTACGGCGTTTACGGCAGGTTCGCCGAGACCCCGCTCGAGGAAGAACTGGGGATGTTGCAGCTGAATATGACGGCGCTGGTGGTGCTTACCAAGCTCTACCTGCCGGCCATGCTGGCGGCGAAAAACGGCAAGATCCTGAACGTGGCGTCCACCGCTGCGTTCCAGCCGGGTCCTCTGATGGCGCTTTATTACGCCAGCAAAGCTTTCGTGCTTTCGTTTTCCGAAGCCATCGCGAACGAGCTGGAGGGAACCGGTGTAACGGTTACGGCGCTGTGTCCCGGACCCACGGCCACTGGATTCCAGGCGCGAACCAAGCTGGAAAAAACCCGGATTTTAAAACGCATGAAGGTGATGGACGCGCGCACCGTGGCGGAAGCCGGATATCGCGGATTAATGGCCGGAAAACCGGTGGTAATTCCCGGTCTGATGAACAAGGTGCTGGCGCAATCCGTGCGCTTCAGCCCGCGCAGCCTGGTGACCAAAATCGCGCGGAAAATGCAGGAAGAAGCCTAAGAGCGCTGGGGCTGGGGGCTGGGGACTGCGTGCTGCTGCCTTCGCGTAATATAGTATTAATCCCTGAGCATTTCAATTCATGCCACCCGACGTTCCAATTGAGCGCGAGATTACTCGGCTCTTGCACCGATGGAAAGAGGGCGACCGCGAGGCTCTGGCCAGCCTGGCGTCGCTGGCTTACGAGGACCTGCACGCCATCGCCATCGGCTACCTGCGGCGGGAGGTTACCGGCCATACGCTGCAAGCCACCGGCTTGGTCAACGAACTGTACCTGCGGCTGGCGCAGGTGCGGGGTGTCCAATTAACTGATCGGCGCCATTTCTATACTTTCGCCGCGCAGTTGATGCGCATGATTCTGATCGATCACGCGCGGCAGACGCGGGCGCTCAAACGTTCCGGTTCAAGCGCCCGGGTGCCCTTGCACGAAGAGATAGCGTGGATCGATGCGTCCAGTGATGAAATGCTCGCACTCGATGTGGCTCTGGATCAGCTGGAAGCCGTCGAGGAACGGAAAGTGCGTGTGATCGAGCTGCGCTTCTTCCTGGGTTGCACCAATGAGGAAACGGCCCAGCTTTTGGATGTATCCCGAGCGACCATCGATCGCGATTTGGAATTCGCGAAAACCTGGCTGTACCGGCGCCTTTCCGAACGGCCATCCCTCGGATAAAATTAGCTGATAAGATTCCGGGTAGTGGCACAACCAAACTGAGCCACTGGTAGATTCCGATGGCGACAATCGATCAAATCGAAGCCGTGTTTCACCAGGCGCGCTCGTTGCCTGAGGGGGAAGACCGCGCGGTTTGGCTCCAGGCCCGCTGCCGGGGTGACGCCGAACTGCTGGAAGAAGTGGCGTCTTTGTTGGAAGCGAATACCGAAATGCGCAGCGCCGTGGAGGTTCCGTCCGCCCCGGAATTGGCCGTGCCCATGGCTACGTTCGGTGCGTATCGGGCCGTGGAATTGCTGGGGCGCGGGGGCATGAGCACGGTCTACCGGGCAGAGCGCGCGGACGGCCAGTTTGAACAAGTGGTGGCCCTGAAGATCATGGCCGCGCATCTGGGCGGACCGCGGTTCCTGCGGCGATTTGAAACGGAGCGGCAGTTGATGGCCGCACTTAGCCACAACAACATTACGCGCCTTTTTGATGGAGGTGTATCGTCGAGCGGCGATCCGTATCTGATCACCGAATACGTGGAAGGGCAACCGCTGGACCGCTATGCGGACCAGCGCAAGCTGGACGTGGACGCCCGCCTGGTTCTCTTCCTGCAGGTCTTGGAAGCGGTTGATTATGCGCACCGCAATCTGATCGTACATCGCGATCTGAAGCCAGCGAACATTCTGGTAAACGCCGAGGGTACCGTAAAGCTGCTGGATTTCGGAACGGCTTCCTTAATCGCCCAGCCGGGCGACATCACTTTGACGCGCGTCCGCATGCTCACGCCCAGGTACGCCAGTCCGGAACAACTGAAGGGCGAACGGCTCAATATTGCAACCGACGTCTATTCGTTGGGGGTGGTTTTGTATGAGTTGCTCTGCGGATGCTGGCCGTTTGGCGATCCAAATTCAGTGTTGAGCGAGTTGAACCGCGCCACTGGAAATGTAGCTCCCACGCCGCCGGCAACGGTGTTGACGGAGGATGCGGCCAAAAGCCGCTCAGTGTCGTTTCAGAATCTACGCGGGCTGCTGAACGGGGATCTATCCACCATTCTGCTGAAAATGCTGGAAAACGAACCCGCCCGGCGTTATGGTTCCGTGCGGCAAGTGGCGGACGATATCCAACGCTATCGCGAGGGGCGCCCCATTCTGGCGCGTCCGCACACGGCGTGGTATGCGGCGCGCAAATTCGTCACCCGGCATTGGCTGGCGGTCTCGGCTGCCTGCGCGGCTATCCTGGCGCTGACCGGGCTAACCATTTTCTCCCTGCACGAGGCCGCGCAGGCGCGCGACCAGGCCGCGCGCGCGCAACGTGTCAGCCAGTTTGCCAAGAATACATTTCTCTCCGCCAGTTCCACCTGGACCAGCCCGTTGCGCGGGCAAAGCAGCGCCATTCAGTTCAGCGACATTCTGGATAACGCGGTCGAGCGAGTGGGAAGGGAATTAGGGAACGATCCGTTCGCACAGGCGGATTTGCTGGGGACGCTGGGAAGCACTTATGCGATTTTAGGAAATCCCGTGAAGGGCGAGACGCTGATACGGCAGGCGCTGCAAGTGCTCAGGCGAGCAGGAGGGGGAAACTCCCGCAAGGCGGCCGATCTGGAGGTGAGTCTGTGCAATGCCTGCTCCTATCAGGGCCACTACACGGAAGCGCTGGCGGCCTGCCGCGAGGCTCTGAAGCTCGGCCGGGCGTACGGTTCGGATCTGAGCCTCGGTTCCATCCTCAACAACACGGCGTTCATGGCGGCAAAGAGCGGCGCGCCGTTGGACGAGGCCGAGAAGCTTTTCCGGGAGGCGGCGGCAAACGGCCCCACTGAGCCGGCTCAAGCGAAGCTGTGGCCGGCGATCAACAACACTCGAATCGGAGCATTGCGCGTGCGGCAGGGCGATTTAACGGAGGGCGAACGGCTGCTGCGGGAATCCGAGCAACTGCTGCGCTCAGAACCCGGTCCACCGATCGAAATCCTTCCCACGCTGGACGGGCTGGCGGTGAGCGCGAGAATCCGCGGCAACTATGACCAGGCCATGCGCGTCCTTCAGGAAGCGCTCGATCTGCTGAATCGACGGCCCACTGCGTATATGGGAAGCGGCGGCCAACTGGAGATCGAACTCGCCGCGAACGAAGCACTCGCCGGCCGGCCGCAGGCTCTGCCTCGTCTCAAAAGGGTAAGCGCGGAAGTGCTGGCGGACTCGGCAGCCCCTGCCGAATTGGTCCGCTTCCATCTCCTTTCGGGGATCGTGGAGGCGAATAGCAACGTGAGGGACTCCGCTGAGCAGCACCTTCGCGCCGCTTTAGAAGTGAGTGAGAAAGAGCTGCCTCGCCAACCGGCGGACCGGGTGGAGATCTATTTGCGGCTGGCCAACTTGCTTGCTGTTTCGCATCGGGAACCAGAAGCTTCGCGCGTGGCGCAGGAAGGCTTGCGCTGCGCCGAATCCAGCTACGGCCCATTCTTCGCACAGCATCCATTTGTGGCTGCATTGCGGAATATCGAATCCAAGAGGTAGGGAACATGCCCACGAATCCCATGGAATACATGTGGCCCGGCATTATTGCCGCGCAGGCCATGAACGCCGCGGCCAAGCTGCGTATCCCCGATCTGCTTGCCTCCGGCCCTAAAACAGCCGCCGAGCTGGCTTCCGAATGCGGCGCGCACGCCCCGTCGTTGGAGCGTTTATTGCGGGCGCTGGCCACTCTGGAAATGTTCGAAGCCACGTCCGGCGGCCGCTTCCGCAACACGCCGGTCACGGAAACGCTATGCACGGATCATCCTCAATCGCAGCGAAACTTCGCGATGTTTTTAACGGCGCCGGTCTTTTGGCGGCCGCTGGGAGAGCTTTACGAATCGGTACGCACCGGCGAACCTGCTTTCAATCGGATCTTCGGCCAGCGTGTCTTTGAGTACATGGCCGCCTACCCGGCCGAAGCAGCCATCTTTAATTCGGTGATGACCGAGGGCAGCACCGGGTCGAGCCAGGCGCTGCTGGCTGTTTATGATTTCTCGCGCTTCGAGCGGCTGGTAGACGTGGGCGGCGGCCATGGTGCCCTGTTGCGCGGAATTCTTTTAGCCACGCCGCAACTTCAGGGCGTGCTATTCGATCAACCGTCGGTGGTGGCCGGCGCTTCGAGCATTATTACCAGCGACATCGCCGATCGTTGTCAAATTGTGGGCGGCGATTTCTTTGAATCCGTACCCCAAGGCGCCGACGCATATCTGTTGAAAGGCATCATTCACGATTGGCCGGACGATGATGCCGCGAAGATCCTGCGCAACGTCCGGCGCGCCATCCGCCCCGGCGGCGCGCTGCTTTTATGCGAGAGCACAGTTGATTCCTCCTCGCGGCCTTCGGGCCTTATGGAGCTATTAATGCTGGTGGTGGGCGGGTGCGAACGCTCCGAGGCGGAGTTTCGCTCGCTGCTGGCCGCCACGGGCTTTGCGCTCGATCGCGTCATCCCCACGAAATCGCATTCGCTGCTTGAGTGCCACCCGGCGTAATCAGCGCCGCTTGTACGCCGTTAAGTCGTCTCCGCTTTCGGAATCCGAATAGGTGACGTGATGAACGCCCAGGTCGTCAAATTCCTGAACTTTAACACTTGAGGAAATGCCATTGGCAACCAGAATGCCGCCGCTGCCGAGCAGCCGGGCTACGCTGGTGAGCGCGAGAGTCTGCTCCACGCGGGTGTAATATGCGAACAGATTGGTGGCGACAACCAGATCGAATCCCTGGCCTGGAATTGTTTCGAGCGTTTGCGTGACGATATTCACGTCGTCCACGATCATCCGGGCGCCGAGTTGAGGTTTCACTGCCACCGCACGCAGCTCAATACCCGCGGGAGCGGTAAGAGGCGCGGCTGGTGTACCGATGGTTTCTCCGAAATGCTGCCAATAGGAGACTGCGGCGGCATTCCAGCCGGCCGCCCCGGGACGTGGAAGTTGGAGCACATAGTGTTGCCCCGCGCGAGCCTTCACCACCGAAGAGCGGAGGTGTGAGACAACCAGCGGATTGAAATCGACAACGGTCAGCAGCACTTCGGACGGGCTGGCGGCGCCCAGGCGCAGAACCGCTTCCAGCACGGCAAAAGGTTGAATGGATTGCGGAGGGAAAAAATCATTGACGTCGGGGTCGCCGGCCAGATCGAGGCCGGGACCGATCACCGCGATGCGTTGAATGTGAGTTGGCAGCGCATGACTGGTCTTCAAAGCACGCAGCGTTTCTTCGACGGCATAGTTGATGAGTAGGGACGTTTCCGGGGACACGCCAACGTCAGCGCGGGCCTGCTTTTTCTTCAGACCGGCTTCTTCCAAAGCAAAGCGGCGAACGATACCGGAAAGGAAAGGAGTAAGTTCTTCCTGAGTGACACGCTGGCGGCGCAGGAATTCCAGCACGATACGAAACCGCTCGCTGTCCAGTTGATCGATGGCCTGGACAAACGCGTCCAGGCGCGCGCGGGCATTGGCCGTCAAATCGCCGGCCGCATTCACGGCATCGGCCGCGGAAGCCAGTTTAGCCGGTGCGGGAAAGGATGTCCCGAAGAGGATAAGCTCGCTCAGAGAATCCTCGATGCCGTGATCGATGCGGCCGCGGATTATGCCGTCCCGCTCGCGAATCCAAGCATCCCATTCCGCGGCATCTTTAAATTCCGGCACCTTCTCCGGCCCCGCAGCGAAGGTGGCCGTTAGAGCTTGAACATCAGTCGCGCGCAGAAAACGGACGGGGTTCTGATCCGCTATGGTCCACCCGGCCAGCAGCAGGAAAACCAACGCAATCCGGCGCATGGAGGTCGCGTCCATGGTCTATGTGAGCTAGTCTAGCAGTCCGCTGCAAAACCGACTCCGTGGAAGACGCCGGTTGGCAGGCGGAAGCGCCTGCCCCACTGGGGCCAAGGTGGGGCAGGCGCTTCCGCCTGCCAACCGATTTCGATGACTTCCTGAGAAGCACCGGCTCCCTCACGGTCGCGGTTCGGTAACACTCTTTCTGGTTGAGGACGGCTGTTAGACTGTAGATTGCAAGTCACCCAGAAACCTCGCGGGCCCAAGAACCTGCCCATATTCGGCAGCCTGCCCGCGTTCCGCGCCAGGCCGATCGGATTCTTATGCGAGATTGCGCAAAAATACGGCGACCTCCCGTATTTCCGGCTGGGCTCGTACCACGCCTATCTGGTGAACCATCCGGATTTCGTGCGCGACATATTGGTGACCAATCAGGCTAATTTCACCAAGAGCCGCGCGCTGCAACGCGCCCGCATACTGTTCGGACAGGGCTTGCTGACCAGCGAGGGGCAGTTCCACTTGCGCCAGCGGCGCCTGGTGCAGCCCGCTTTTCATCGCGACCGGTTGGCTGGGTATGCGGCGGTAATGAGCGATTGCGCCGTCCGGGTGCGCGATCGGTGGCAGCCCGGAAGTACGCTCGAAATGTCGGACGAAATGATGCGGCTGACATTGGCGGTAGTGGGTAAGACGCTGTTCAGCGCCGATGTGGAATCCGAAGCCCCTGAAATTGGCGAGGCGCTGACCACCGTGCTCAAGATGTTCCGCATGCTCATGATGCCGTTTTCGGAATATTTGGAAAAGCTGCCGCTGCCCTCCATCCGCCGCTTCGAAAAGGCGCGGGACCGTTTGGACCAGACCATCTACGGCCTGATCCGCGAGCGGCGCAAGAGCGGCGAGGATGCGGGCGACCTGCTCTCCATGCTTTTGCTGGCGCAGGACGAAGAAGCCGATGGCGCGGGCATGACCGATACTCAGGTGCGGGATGAAGCCCTGACGTTGTTTCTGGCCGGTCACGAGACCACGGCGAATGCGCTTACCTGGACCTGGTATCTGCTGTCGCAGAATCCGGAATGCGAAGCGCGGCTGCATCAGGAAATCGATTCGGTGTTGGCCGGCCGTACTCCGCAGTTCGCCGACCTGCCGCAGCTCCGCTACGCCGAGATGGTGTTTGCGGAAGCCATGCGGCTGTATCCGCCGGCGTGGGCCATCGGGCGCATGTCCAAGGAGCCATTCGAAATGGGCGGAGTGCACATCGGCGCCAAGTCCATCTGCATTTTAAGCCCGTATGTCTTACAACGCGACCCGCGCTGGTTTCCGGCGCCGGATCGCTTCGATCCCGAGCGCTGGACACCGGAAGCACGCGATGCCCGCCCGAAGTTTTCGTATTTTCCGTTCGGCGGCGGCGCGCGCGTTTGCATCGGAGAACGGTTCGCGTGGATGGAAGGCGTGCTTTTGCTAACCACGCTGGCGCAGAAGTGGAAGCTGAGGCTGGCGGAGGGTCAACGCGTGGAGCCGTTGCCTCTCATCACGCTTCGTACGAAGTATGGGATGAAGATGCTCGCCGTTTCTCGTTTCTAGTTTCTCGCTGGGAGCTTTCGCAAAACGGCTCGAGCTGGGGCGCCGTCGCTACCTACCATCTTTAGAGGCAGGCAGATTAATTCGTAGTCGCCAGGCGCTGCGTGTTCCAGGTTTAAGCCTTCGATAATCCAGATGCCGGCCCTGAGCAATGCGCGATGGGTTTCAGCGCTGTCGATTTTGAAGCCGCCTACGGAAAGATAATCCACGCCAACGGTCTGAATGGCGCACTTCGCCAGATAGTGGGCAGTTGCTTCCGGAATGTACACGAACTTTTCCTGGAACGAGTTGGTTCTCCAGTGATGCTGGGAATTTTTCGTCTTGAAAAGCACGCGCTCGCCTTTTTTCAGGTAATGGGGTTTGAGCTCCCGCACTTCAATGATCTCGGGATGTTGAATGGCGATCACTCGCGCCGGGCCGATGGTGGCGTCGATCGGCATGGTCTCCATGCCTTTCCCTTCGGCCAGAAAATGGCGCGGCGCATCCATGTGCGTGCCGATGTGGGCGCTAGTGGAGATTTGCGAGAGGTTACAGACGTCGCCGTTCGCGATGTGCAGCGTCTCCCAGCGGTGGAACGGAGCGTCTCCGGGCCAGTGCACCATGTCGTCGCGCAAAGGAATGGAGACGTCGATAAACTCGCTGGTCACGAAGCCACCGTCACTACGTTTTTGATGCCGCCGGCGTCGTTCGATAGCGGCTGTAGCGCATGTTCGATGGGATAGCGGGCGGTGATGAGTGACCGGACCGCGTCCGGCCACTTTTGGACAAACGTGCCTAAATCGCGGATGGCCGCCTGGAAACAATGGGGCGGCGCGTTCACGCTGCCCAGGATCACCTGGTTCTTCAAAACGACATCCTTCATGATGTAATCGGTATCCACTTCCATGGGGCCTTTCCGGCCCGGCACGCCGGTGAAAATAAAAATTCCGTTAGGGCCGAGTTGCTGGATGACGTCGAAAGCCACGCCGGATGCGCCCACCGCTTCATAGACCACGTCGATAGCGCCGACGGCCTTAACCAGATCCTCCACCGAGTGTGTTTCGGCGGCTATGTATCGCGCACCGATGGCGCTGACAATGGGGTTGTTCTTATCGTGCGCGTGCGATCGCGAATAAACCGTGACGTCGAAGCCGGCAATACGCAAGGCCATCGCACCGAGCAGCCCCACCGGACCTGCGCCCAGCACAACGGCGCGATGACAATACTCGCGCAGCTTGCCTGGTTCGACAGGACAGGCCCAGGGCAATCGCTGCTGGATCAGCCAGAGCTGTTCGAGCGATTTTTCCGCGATGGTCAAAGGTTCCACCAGGACACCCACATCCCGCAATTCGCGCGGGACCGCGTTGAGGTAGCTCTCTTCCTCAACAACAAATTCGGTCATGAAGCCGTGCTGCTGCTTGATGCCGCGCTCAGTGAAATCGCCGGTATAACAGAAATCCTGGCGGCCGGCGCGGCAGGCCACGCACTCGGGATGCGGGCAGGGACGCCGGACGGTGATCACCACCAGGTCGCCCGGCTTCACTTTGGAGACTTGCGGATCCGGCCTCAACCACTTCGCCCAGCGATTCGTGGCCCAGGATCAGGTAATCGAATCCATCGGGCGGCGTGCCGTATTCGAAAGATATGATCTCGCGGTCCGTGCCGCATACGCCGACATCCAGCATTCGTATTTTGGCTTGGGTGGGTGAAGCCAGTTGGGGCTCGGGATGATCGATCACCCGGACTTCATGTTTGCCGGGGAAGACGGCGACGGCTTTCATTGAATTCAGAATAACCGAGCCGCGACCGCGAGGGAGCGTATGAACATTGAACTAGCGAAAAATCACCGGCTTCGTTGAGGATGCGTGGTGGCACAGTGCCCCTGCGGGGCAAACAGTGTCGGTTGCAGTAGAAGGGCGTTCTGCGTTGTAGTATTTTCGATAGCCAATCTCAGAACACTACAGGAGAACGCCATGCAACAGTTTATCGAAAAATATGGCGATCGTATCGTGGGCGTGTTGTCCGGATTCGATCGACTGGTACTGCGAGGTTCACCGCGCAGACTGGATATCAGCTACTGGGACCCAGCCCGGCAGGTGATGGTGGCCAAGGGAATGGAAGAATTCCTGTGGCAGAATGGAGTTCTTTTCAAACATTACGGCGACTACTTGAAGAAGACCAGTGAGCGGGTGAAGAAGGCCTCTACCAGGGCCTTTAGCGAAGCTGGACTGCCGGTCATTTACGTGCGAGAGGCAGGCGTGGACAAGGACGAATATGCGCGGCGGGTGGCTGCTGAGCGGGGCATCCGTACCGGGCCGGTATGTGTGCTGAGCGTGCTGGAGCCGTGTCCGACGTTCGAATATGTGCAGTCGAAAATCGTACGGCGGAAGCGGCCCTGCCATGTGCTTTATCACTATGGACGGGACGAGAGGCTGGGGTGGATGTACGCGCGGATTCAGACCTGGTTCCCCTTCCACATCCAGATCGGCATCAACGGGCGGGAATGGCTAGCCCAGCAGATGCGGCAAGCGGGGTTAGCGTTCCAACAGGAGAAAAACTGCTTTACGCGGATCGCCGATTTTCAACGCGCGCAGGAGTTGCTGAACCAGCAACTGCAAACCGATTGGGTGGCCCTGCTCACAGACTTCGCGCAGCGGCTGAACCCCCTCCACGAAGAGATTTTCGCAAAGTATCCAACGCCGTATTACTGGACCTGTTATCAAAGCGAATGGGCCACCGACATCGTATTCAATAGTGGGGAAGCGCTGCAGAGATTGATGCCGGCCTTCATCGCCCATGGCCTGCTAAGCTACCACAGCAACGACGTTCTGCGGTTCTTTGGGAAGCGAACCACGAAAGCCGGCCAGATCCCGCGCAACTTTCATGGCGAACTGCAGACCAGTTGCAGGCAATATCAGGAAGGCGAGCGTATCAAGTTCTGGATGGACGGCAACTCCACCAAGACCTACAGCAAGGTGATCCTGGCCGAGGCGGGGGTGTTGAGGGCGGCGGAAACGACCATTAACAATGTCGACGTCTTTCGCACCTATCGGCCCAAGGAGGGCGGCCCCGACGATGAGCTCGAGTGGCGCAAGATGCGGAAAGGGGTGGCCGACTTGCACCGCCGAGCAGAGGTATCGCAGCAGACCAACAATCGGCTCATCGACGCTTTGGCCAGCGTCGATGACAGCCGCAGATTGGAGGAACTGATCGCCGGCATCCAAAAGCCGGTGAAGTGGCAAGGGCGGCGCGTACGGGCCTTGCGGCCATTCGCTGACGACCGGCCTTTGCTGGAGGCGATCAACGACGGCGACTTCTTGCTGAATGGATTCCGCAACCGCGACCTGCAGGCCATTCTGTACGACACTCCCGCGTATTTGGCCGACGAGAAACGTCGTCGTTCCGCCGCCATCAGCCGACGGCTTCGGATGCTGCGAGCGCATGGCGTAATCCGGAAAGTCCCGCATACCCATCGCTACCACGTCAGTCCCCATGCCCGTACCTTGCTGGTAGCCATCCTCACGGCGGCGCGAACCACACTCAACCAAGTCAACCAGTTGAGGAGTGCGGCTTGAAAAATCGTCGCCACACGCGAAGATTCTTATCGTTAGCAATGCACGCACTCGCGTGCCGCGTTCACACTCGTGTGAACGTTTGGGGTTCGGTCGGTAGGTGTTCGCAAGAGTGCGAACACGGCACGCAAGAGTGCGTGCGCCACAACGCGTCTTCATGATCTTTGGTAGGCCGCCGGCGGCCGTGCGGTTTGGGAGTTACTCTACGCGCAGTGCGCTCACCGGATCCAGATGGGCGGCACGCCACGCTGGAGCGGCGCTGGCGGCGATGCCGGTGATCGCTAGAACCAAAGCAGCCCACGCGAGGCCGGTGGGATCTACCGGAGATAGCCCGAATAGCATGCTGGAAGTGGCTTTCATCAGCGCCAGCGCGCCAGGGATGCCGATGATCACGCCGAGCAACACCAATCGCAGGCTCTCATTCAGCACCAGCCGCATGATGCCGGCCGGTTGGGATCCGACGGCCATGCGAATTCCGATTTCGCGCGTGCGACGGACTACGGAATACGCCATCAATCCATACAAGCCGGCGATGATGAGCAACAGAGCCAGCGCTCCGAACAAGCTGGAGGCTTGCATGCGTAACCGATCGGTGCGCAGAGTCGCGTCGATTTCGTCCTGGAGCGTGCTCACGGAATCAATAGCCACGGGCAGAGTCACGCTGCGAATTCGGGATTGCAGCATCGAGGCCAAAGCTTCGGGGCCTCGCGAACTGCGGATCTCGAGAACAACAGTGCCGGAGTCGATTTCATTGGCCTGTAGCAGCGGGATATAGACGATTTCCGGAGCTTGCTCGGCGAGGCTTTGGAACTTGGTGTCATCCACCATGCCGACAACTTGCGTTTGAATCCCGGGAAAGCCCAGCAGGACATTCTGGCCGACCGGATTCTGATTCGGGAACAAGCGCCGCGCCGCCCGCTGGTTCAGAATGGCCACCTTGGGAGCACGCTCGGTATCGCGTCCATCAAAGGGCCGGCCGGCGAGCAGATGCATCCGAAGCGTATTGAAATAATCCTGGTCTACGTGCAAGGCATTCGAAAATAGCCTGCGGTCAACGGGGACGCCGGGTCTGGTCAACGAGATTCCGGCCGAGCCGTCGTTGAACGCGATGAAATCCGATAATCCCACCGAATCTATTTGTAGCGCGCGGCGTAGCCAGTCCGCCAGGCCCAGCGCCTCACGAACTGGAGTGGCCCGTTCCTGGTCCGGATCCTGCCGCGAAACTAGTTGGATGACAGAAACATGTTCTGAAGAAAATCCTGTCGGGACGGAGCGCAGATTCTGGAAGCTGCGCGTGAATTCAGCCGCGCCTGCAACCATGATCAACGAGAGCGCGATTTCCACCACCACCAGCGCTTTTCCAGAGAGCAAACGCGGCGCAGTGCTTTCCTGATTGAGTGCGACGCGCGCGCCTCGGAGCAGTTGCAGAGCCGGCAACTGGCCCACCAGGATGCCGTTGGCTAGCGATACTCCGAGACCGAATGTCAGGACCCGCCAATCGGGAGAAAGATCGATGGGGCGCGCTTTCCACTGGAAAGCGATCAGCAGCAAACGGTCCGCCCAAAATGCGACCGCCAGTCCGGCAGTTCCACCGAGCAGCGATAGCAAGCAGCTCTCCGTCAGGGATTGCCGGAGAATGTGCGACTTGCTTGCGCCGAGCGAAAAACGGATGGAGATCTCGCGTCTTCGGGCCACGCCGCGGGCGATCATGAGACATGCGACGTTCAAGCAGCCCACGAGAAGCAGCAGCGCCACAATCGCCGAGAGCAGGAACAGAGAACGCCGTTTCTCTCCTTCCGTGCCGGCATATCCAGCGGCGCCCGGCTGTAACTCGATGCGCGAGCCGGCAACTTCTTTTGCGAAATCCGCGCTCTTGCGTTCCGCGATCTGCGCGGTGATTTTTTGCTCCAGCAGGACTTGAAGATTGCTTTGGGCCTGAGTTGTGGAGACGCCTGGTTTCAATCTGCCGAACACTTCCATGGAGCCTCCATTGGCGAGCGGGTCGAAGCCGAATAGCTCCGGCAGGCTTCCGAGAGGGACGTAGAGATCAGGATCCTCCCCTTTATGAGCGCCGTAAAAGCCGTCGGGCAACACGCCTACGATGGTGAAGGGGATTTTGTTGAGGTAGACGACGCTCCCGAGCGCTGCCAGCGCGTGATTGTAGCGCCTGCGCCAAAAACTCGGGCTGGCCACGGCTACGTGCGAAGCGCCTCCGCGGACATCGTCGGTAGGGCTCAAGATGCGGCCCAAATGTGGCCGCACGCCCAGCACGCTAAAGAAATTTCCGGAAACGGCGGTTGCCTGGGCGGGACGCTCAATCCTCTGATGCACGCGCCGCTCGCGGATGGCCAGCTCTGATTCGGCCGCCATTTCCGAGGTCTGGTTGCGATCGCGAAAGTAGGAATATTCCTCGTATGAAAACGTCTTCTCGTTTCGGAGTTCATCGCCGCGTCCCACCGCATGCCCCCATTCTGTGACCAGCACCAACTCCGACGGCTTTGGAACGGGCAGCGGCTGGAATAGCAGGCGATCCAGAAACGTAAATACAGATGTCGTGGCGCCAATGGTCAGCGCGAGTATCGTAACCACGGTGGCAGTGGACGCCTTCCCTTTCCCCAGCACTCTCATGGCGTATTTCAAGTCGCGCAGCATGGCAGCAGTCTGGCACACGGCACCTAAGATTACAAGGGGCGGCAATTTTTCCCTTGACATTTTGCCCGGTTAGTACTAAATAATTAGTATGCGTCCTAAAAGCCCGACCTTGACCGAGCAGGAACTGGAAATCATGAAGATTGTCTGGGCCCGCGATTCCGCCACGGTGCGCGATGTTTATGAGGCGCTGCTCGAGCGCCGCAAGATTGCCTACACCACTGTTATGACTATGATGAAAATCCTGGAGCAGAAAAAGTATCTGCTCAAGACCCAGGAGGATCGGGCCTATATCTACCGGCCGGCCAAGCCCAAGAACCAGGTGATCAAAGGAATGGTTCGGGAGTTTGTGAACCGCGTATTCAACGGCTCAGCCGAGCCCCTGTTGGTGCATTTGATCGAAGACCAGCGGCTCTCGAAAAAGGATCTGGAAGAGATCGCGCAGATGATCCGCCGAAAGGAGGCCTAAGATGTCCGGCTTGTGGTTCGAGAACCTGTCTTTTTATAGTTTGCAGATTGCCGGCGTGGCCGTGGCGGGCGCACTGCTTCTGCGCCTGCTCCAAATACGGATTCCAAGCGTCCGTTTGATCTGCTGGCAGGCGCTGATGGCGGCGTGCCTGATACTTCCCGCGATTCAACCGTGGCTCACGGCGAAAGCCAATTCCAGCATTCGAATCACGATGGGACCGGCAGTGGCCGCCGGTTCGAGTGGGGCTTCACGAAGCCTGGCTTTTCCGGTCATAGGAAGTGTTCTTCTGCTGGTTGCAGCAGGCGCGGCGGTTCGATTCGGGATTCTGGGGCTGGGACTTTTCAGGCTCCGGCGATACCGGCGCAACTCCACTTTCGTTCCTGGCGCCTTCGACGATCTGCAGCGGCGGCTGGGAGTTTTCGCCGACGTACAGGTGTCTTCGGAAGTTTCGGGTCCGGTGACGTTCGGCTTTCTGCGTCCGGTGATTCTTCTTCCGGCGGAGTGTCTTCGCGACGCCTCCATTGCCTGTCACGAGCTGGTACATGTGCGGCGGCACGATTGGCTGTTTACCATTATCGAAGAGTGCATCCTTTCGGTTTTCTGGTTCCACCCAGCGATGTGGTGGATGATCGCGGAGATCCAATTGGCGCGCGAGGAAGCGGTGGATCGCGAAGTGGTGGCCTTTTTGAATTCGCGCGAACAATACCTGGAGTCATTGCTGGCACTGGCCGCGTCCCGCGCCGGATTTGATCTGGCGCCGGCGTCTCATTTTTTAAGAAAGCGGCACTTACAAAAACGAGTAGCTTCATTGCTGAAAGAGGTTTCCATGTCTAAATTTCGATTGACTTCATCGCTGGCCGCTTTCGCGGCCGTGCTCACACTCACCGCATGGTTGGGCGTGCGATCGTTCCCATTGCAGGCCGCGCCACAGGAGAACGGCTCATCCAACATCATGGTCCATTCCGGGGCGTTGTCTATTCTTCATCTCGACTCGGTGCCGTATCCGAAAGAGGCGCGTGCCAAACACATCGAAGGAACGGTGGTTCTGGAGCTTTCCCTAAGCGAAACCGGAACCGTTACCGATGCTCATGTAGTGAGCGGACCGGACGAACTGCGCGGGGCGGCGCTTCGAACGGCGCTGGATTTCCATTTCGCGCACGATACGCCGCTTCCCCCCAACACCCCGGTCAGCATTGATTTCAAACTGCCTGCCGCGGAGGCGGTGCCGGGAACCTTGATGGCTCCTCCGGACGAACAAGCCAGGCTGGATCATCTTTATTTAGCAGTTCCGGTTCCGATCAAGCAGAAGCTGGAAGGGCGCCTGAACTTGCGCGAAGGAGACCGGATTACGCAGTCCGCGTTGAATGATCTTTCCGCAACGCTCAACGACGTGGACGAACATCTGAGGGCGAGTCTTGAGCCGAACCAGGATAAAACCGGATCAGTGATCAGGATCGCGCTCGATACCGGGTCGGGTGAGTCTCCCAAGAGGATCCGCGTCGGCGGAAACGTGCAGGCGGCCAACCTCATTCAAAAGGTAACGCCGGTTTATCCAGCCGAGGCGAAGGCGAACCGCGTGCAGGGCGTGGTCCGTTTCACCGTGATCATCGGCAAAGACGGAACGGTCAAGAGTCTGACCCTGGTGTCCGGAGACCCGGTGCTGGCCCAGGCTGCTAAGGACGCAGTTCAGAAATGGGTCTACAAGCCGACGTTGCTGAATGGCGATCCGGTGGAAGTTGCGACTCTAGTGGACGTGAACTTCACACTCAGTCAATAGGAGCTTCCATGCAGAGACGCTTATTAGTACTGGCCGGGCTGTTGGCGTTCTCGGGATGGGCCCAACAAACTCTGAAACTGGTCCATGCCGTGGCGCCTAAATACCCGCAGGAAGCCAGGGACAAAAAGATCGAAGGCGATGTGGTGCTGCATATCGAAATCAATGAAGAAGGTGGGGTGCATGATCCGTGGATGATCAGTGGCCCCAAGGAGCTGCGCGATGCGGCGCTGGATGCGGTGAAGCAGTGGAAATATTCGAAGGATGGTCCGCTGCCGGCATCGAGCGAGGTTACACTCGCGTTTCAGCTGCCGAAGCGCGTTACCGCGCCGCGGCTGTGAGAGCCTAGAAGCTGTGAAAAAATCGGTTCGCAGGCGAAAGCGCCTGCGCCACTCAACCGAGACCGTATGCCGAGTTTTCATGGCTTCTTAGGCTCGCGGCTCGGAAAAAGCGCTATCGCGCCGCGGCTGTGAGGGAGCCGGTGCCCACATGCCGCGGCAGTATGGCGATTGCTAACCCTCCGATCAGGGCCACCGCCAGCACGGTGCCCATGGCGATGGTATAGTTTCCGGTCCGGTCACGCAGGACGGAAACGAAGTACGGGAACCAGGTCTGCCCAATGGTATTGACCGGCAAAATCACGGCCATGGCACGTGCCAGCGAGTTTACTCCGAACTGTTCGGCGGCCATCAGCGGGATCAGCATATAATCCGCGCCCATTCCAAACCCAAAAAGAATCGCGAAAGTGTACAGAAATGTCTGGTGGGAAGGTTGGACCATCAGCAGAATCGGAATTGTTCCTGCCACCAGAAAATATGTTCCTGTCATGACCCACTTCTTCGAAAATCGATCCGCCATGCCGCCAATCAGCAAACGCCCGCCAATGCTGGACCATAGCACCAGCACTGATGCGGTGCGCCAGGCACTATCTACGATGGGGCCCTTCTCGAAGCCGGCGTCCAGAAATACAAACTTCATATGAAAATTGATGGCGCCGATGGAACCGATGGAGCAGAAGCTGCCGATGAGCAGCAGCCAGAAAGGCCAGCTCCCCAGCAACTGCGCGAAAGTTTGGGATTGGATTTTGGTTTCAGCGGGCGGCTCAGCGGCGCCGTCGGGATTCTGGCCGATGTCCGAAGGTTTGTCTTTCAGCACGAACAGCACAATGGGCCAAGCCAGGAGAATCATGCCGGCCAGAACCATCAGGGCGGCGTGATAACCGAACTTTTCGGTGAGCGGCTTCACCAGAAACGAACCGAGCGATCCCATCAGCCCCACGCCGACATACACGATGCCCATGGCTTTTCCTCGACTGAGCCGGAACCAGTGCGAAACAATCAGCTGATGCGGAATGGGCCCGGAGAGGATGTAGCCAATGGTGTAGACTACCCAGAATCCGTAATAAACGAACAGCGCGCCGCCCATGTTGGAGAAGCCGGTCAAGGCGATGACGGTGAGAACTGTCCCTACCAGAATCAGCTTTCGCGGGCTAAAACGATGGATGACGATGGGGCCGAACCAGATGGTCAGCGCCGCGGCGAGGGGAAAGCCGAGCGTGATGTCGGCGCGCGACCAGTGGAACTCGCGCTGGAAGTAATCGTAGAAGAACCCGATGTTGTAGTACGGAATGCCGACCGACAGTCCGAATGTTATGAAAGTGGCGGCGGCGATCCAGGGGCCGAAAAACTTGCGGGGCATTGGGTACATTGTGGCACGAGCTACAGGCTTCTTAGGTGGAACCCGCCATCCACATCGATTACCTGGCCGGTGGAATAATCCAGCATTCCGTCAGCGATGGCGCGGATTACGCGCGCCACATCTTCCGGTTCTCCCATGCGGCGCTGAGGTAGCAGGCCGCCCGCGATCTTATCTTCGTAACTCTTTTCCACCGCGGCGATCATATCGGTGCGAATGACGCCGGGGCGGATCTCGAAAACCTGCACGTTCTCCGCGGCCAGGCGCAGCGCGAATAACGCGGCGCTCATGCTGAGGCCCGCCTTCGAAATGCAATACTCGGCGCGATTCGTAGACGCGGTGTAGCTGGAGATCGACGTTATAAAAACAATCCGGCCGTGGCGCTGTTCGAGCATCCATCGGGCGATCTGCTGGGTCAGAAAATGCGGACCCTTCAAGTTGGTTCGAAGCAGCTCGTCGTAGCTGGCCTCGGAAGCCTCCAGCATATCGCGGCGTTCGCGAGGCGCCATGCCGGCGTTGTTTACCAACAGATCCAGTCGGCCGTAGTTCGTTCTAAGAAAAGCCACCAGTTGGCCGCGATCCGCATCGGAACTGATGTCGCTTTTGAGAATCTCGGCGCCGGTCTCCTGGCGCAACAGCTCAGCAGCTTTCTGATTCTCACGGTAGGTGGCGACCACGGAGTGGGATTTCGAAAGTTCCATGGCGATAGCGCGGCCAATTCCGCGTCCGGCGCCGGTTACCAGAGCGACAGGTTTATTTGGCGGCGGCAAGTTCGGCGTCAATGGCTTTGGCAACGTCTTCCGCGACAATGGTCTCGACGAATGGCCGCCCGTTGACCAGCACGGTGGGTGTGTGGGCGATGCCGCGCGCCACGCCTTCCTGGTAATCTTCCTCCACCACGGCGGCCAGGCGCGCGTCGCTGAGAGAGGCCACGGCCTTGACCGGATCCACGCCGTGAGCCTTGGCGAATTCAGAGAGACGATCGTTGAAATTGTCCGCGGTGATATTGCGCAAGTTCATCAGGGAATATTTTCGATAGGCGAGGCCGAGGCCCGGCTGATTCTCCTCAAAAAAATGAGCCGCAATAGCCGCTTTGCGCGCCCAGGCGTGTTTCGAGAGCGGAAAATCGTGATGCTCGAACCGGACCGTGGAGGCGTAGCGCGGAAGCAGTTTCTCATCCAGCATCACGCGGAAATCCGCGCAATCCGGGCACTGGAGATCCTCATAGATCACCACCCGGACCGGGCTTTGAGCCGATCCTTCGATCAAATGTTGAGCCGCCGGGTATGCAGACATTGCCGCCATAAGTGTGGCACAGAGCAGCCGCCTCATAGCTGGGCCGGCTGTTGCAGGACGAACGTCAAGCGGGTTTCGGACGGAATCTTGACCGTCTGGCCCTTGGTCAGCACTTCGGCGCCGGTACCAACGGCAGCGCCTGAACCGGCGCCAATGGCCGCGCCCCTTCCGCCCCCCGCGAGCGCGCCGATAATAGCGCCCAGCGCGGTGGCGCCTCCGATGACTTTCGCGGACCGCGCGCCTCGTGAACCGCTGGCTTGCGACACATCGCCGGAGGTGAGGTCTACCATGCGCCCGTTTACCAGCACCTGCTGCAGCACCAGCGTGAGAACCGTCTTCCCCTCAATTTTGCCGGACTGCTGGTCTTCCACCAGTTTGGTGATGGCGTCGGCGCCGCGCGGAACTACTACTTGGCCATCCACCAGCACCGGCTCATCCACGCTGGCGCGGAAAGTTTCGCCTAAACGGCTTTGATGCGAGTTCACCGCATCGATCATGCGAACGGTAATAGACGTGCCAATCGGGATCACTATTCCGTTCACCGCGGGCGCCGGCGCGGGCTGGCCCGGAGGATCAGGTTGGACCATGGCAGGAGCCTCGCGGACTCCGTTGTCTCTAAAACCCCCGCTGTTATCGGAAGACGTGCGTTCGCTATCTCCAAAAGACAGGGTGGAAACATCGTCAATTGAATATGTTTCCACGCGATCGCCGGCCGCCATTTTGATGTGACGGGCGTCGCCTCCCACATATTCACCGCGAACAACCTGGCCGCTGCGAAGCGTGAGCGTGTCGGCTACGCCAAGGGTCGCGATGGCTACTAAAACAGTTGAAACGCGAAGGAACATTGGGCCTCCTTTGGATAGTTTACAAGAAGTTCAAATATTGGACGCATGTGGAGTCAATCAGGCTACGCAAAATCACAAGCGCACCGGTCGCTTACGCTCGCGGCTCAGAAAAAAGTGTTACCGAACCGCGACCGTGAGGGAGTCGGTGCTCTGGCCGATTTCTCCCGGTTTCGGTGAATTAATTCTTAGCTCGGATACCATCCAGCAGAGAGGTAGCCAAGGTCTTGCCGCGTTGGAGCGCGTCCTCATAAGCCAAGCGGCGTTCTTCGCGCGTGTAGGCGCGTCCGATGCGGTACAGGCGCTCGAGCGACAGCCCCACTACGCGCGTGCCGGCGTAGGCGATGGCGGCTTTGGGAATCAAGCCGCCCCCGAGTGGGATTTTGCCGGCCAGTTCGCGAGCCAGCGCCCGCCATCCGAACGCCCCCATCATGATGGAGACTACTTCGGCCTTCTGCTCGCGATAGCCGATATCGCGGTCGTTGGCGGCGGCCAGTAGAAACGCCATGCGAAATTGGTTGGCCGTCAGAAGCGCGGTGTCCGACGCGAACTCCCCGATGGCCCAAGGCAGAGACAGGAACGGAACGATGTCCGGCAGCGCTGTTGCCAGAGCGAACAGCGCGTTTTCTTTGGCGACCTTTTTTATGATCCTGTGCGAAACCTCTTCGCGGAACGGCTGGATGTGTACCGCCAGCGGAATGGCCAGATCGCGGCGATGGTGCAGCACCTGGTGAATAGTTCGCATCGGACGATCGGGACTAAACGCAAAAACCTGGCTGGTGGGGGTAAGAACTTCATGCGGCGAGTCCTCGTAGTAGATCTCCAGATCGTGACCTTCGGCCGGAAGGAATCCTTCGGTAGCCCGATAAATGCGGTGCTGGAGTTGGGTACGGCGGGCTTCGGAAAGTTCGGGCGGCGCGAAAAATTCCTCCATCTGGCGGTAGGCCCGGTCGCTATCGGCGTAGAGGAACAGCCGCAGCGGACGTTCGGCATGACGGCGCGCCTCCTCCGGGTCCAGGTTACTGATGGCGTCCTTGATATTTCGAAAAAAAGCGTTTGGGGAAAGTTGGAGAGGCATGGTGCATCAGGAGCGGAAAACCACTTTCAGCTCCTTATGCCATTCTAAACTGACGCCGACCCGCTCCACTTGGACACCTGGAGAAATATAGCGCAGCACGCGCTCGTTGGAGGGATGAAAATCGAGTGCCGGCGATACCAGCAGCAGACGCGGAGGCTCAGCGCGCAGTTCGATTCCCGGGAAGTAACCGCGCGCGCTGAACTCATGACGATCCAAATGCCACTTCACCCGCATCCAATAATCCAGCGCTTGCAAGGGCAGATGGATGTCTTCGGATGCCTTGAGTTCCAGCACCGCCAGGCACCCGTCGCGGTCCACCGCCAGCAGGTCGAGAATGCCGCGATCCGCCGCGGCGAAAGCGGGCACCTGTCCATAAATGGGAGCAGGCAGCAAGCGCGCGTCGATGGCTTCAATCTCGTTGCGAACCTGAGACTCCAACCACGCTTCCGGATTTCGCAGGTACAAAGGGTTTTGCCGATCGGTGGCGTAGGGAGACCGGAAGCGGCTCAATTCCTCCGCCAGGCGCCGGATCTCCGCCGCTTGGGCGGGGCCGCCGGCGCGCTTCCGTTCCAGTCCGAAGCGCAATTCATCCGCCGACGTTCTCAAGAATTCCATGCCGCGCACTCGCAGGCTCATTTCGCCATCGGAGCGCTCAATGGCTTCCACATCGCCGATTTCAAGAATCGGCGCGAGAATCCGATCTAACTCCGAAGGCAGGCGGCGGCGATACGGTTCCAGGCGCGTGTTGAGATTGCCATAGTCGCGCAGATCGACGGGTTCTTCGAGCTTCTCTTCGGTATACACGAACGCGGCGTACTGCGCGACCTCGGGATTCAGGAACGCCAGCCGAAGACACGTAGTTTTTTCGCGCTCAGCGGGAAGGTACAGCACCAGGCCATGAATCACCGCGGCGGGCTCTCGAAGACGCAGGTAATCCAGCCAGAGGAGTCCGAACGTGAGTACGCCTTCCGCGTGAAATGCATCCGGCGATGCGCCGATGGCAGCCCAGGCGGACGCGCCCTGGCGCAGGTAAGCACGGGGATAAGCGGGCGAAAGGCTGTGCTCCAGATCGGCGCCGGTGGTGAGTTCGGCGATCTTATAGGTTGGAAATTGATGGCGCAGAAAACTGCGGAACTGCTCGCGGAACTCCAGCCGGCTGCTCTCGAGAGTGACATTCTCACCGGCGCTGCGCCGCAAGTCCACCAGCGACAGCGTGCCGGTCCGCTGGCCGAAACGCTGAATGCGCAAAACCAATTTTCCGCGAGTCTGGCTTTCAATGCCGGTAACCCGGCGCACCAGATTGCGGCGATCGTTCCAGGCCTGCAGATTCAGCCGGCCATTGCGCGTTTCGAGCACCAAGTTGCCGGAGTTGATGGCGAGTGATTCCTCGCCGGGCTCGCACAGAACGGTCTCGGCGCTGTTTGCGAGAAATTTTTCTATGGTCTGGCGGATATCGGTCAGGGGGTTGGCTCCTTCCGGGTCCCCTTGCTGACGCGCGGGGACAATGCGTCGCAACCCGGCGGAGGCGGGAGAAGCAAGCCTGGAACAAGGCCTGCGCTAACCTATTATCTTATTCCGGTATCATTCCCGGTGCTTAAAGAAAATGTGCTTAAAGAAAACCTAGAGCAAGTAGAAACCAGGATCGCGAACGCGGCCGCACGTGCGGGACGCCAGCGCGCCGACATTACTTTATTGGCGGTAACCAAGAAATTCGCCGCCGCGCAAATCCGCGAAGCCTACCAACTGGGGCTGCGCGAATTCGGCGAGAACTACGTGCAGGAGTTCGAGGCCAAGCGCGCCGAGCTCACCGATTGCGCCGGTGCGCGCTTTCACCTGATTGGGCATCTGCAATCCAACAAGTCGAAGATTGCCGCCGAAATATTCGACGTGATCCAGACCGTGGACAGCCAAAAGTTGGCTGGCCGGTTGGATGCGGAAAATAAACCGCTGGACGTGATGATTGAGGTGAAGTTGTCGGCTGAAGAGGCTAAGGCAGGGGCGGCGCCCGAAGACGTGCCGGCGTTGGCAGAGGCAATCCGGACCTGCCCGCGCCTGCGTCTTCTGGGCCTGATGACCATGCCTCCCTGGTCCGACGACGCCGAATTGTCGCGCCCCTATTTCCGGAAACTGCGCGCACTGGCCGACGCCAACGGTCTGAAGCAACTGTCCATGGGCATGTCGCACGACCTGGAAGTAGCCATCGAAGAGGGCGCGACCTTGGTACGCATCGGCACCGCGCTATTCGGGCCACGGAAAAAGACGTGAAGGTTGGATTCTTCTCGCCGCTTCCGCCCGCGCGGACCGGCGTGGCGGACTATTCCGCGGCTTTGTTGCGCGCACTTCAGTCACGGGGCGCGGTGACGCTGGGCGATGGAGATATCAATCTTTATCACTTGGGCAACAACCAGCTGCACCGTGAGATCTACCAGCGCGCGCTCGAAAAGCCTGGCGTTGCCGTGCTGCACGATGCGGTTCTGCAGCACTTTTTCCTGGGAAGTTTGCCGGAGCAGGAGTACGTAGCGGAGTTCATTTACAACTACGGCGCCTGGAGCGAAGATCTGGCGCGCGAATTGTGGCGAGGGAGGGCGCGCTCGGCCAGCGATCCGCAATATTTCCGGTATCCGATGCTCACGCGCGTCGCCGAACGGTCGTTGGCGGTGATTGTTCACAATTCCGCGGCTCGGGGTGTGGTGAAAGCGCACGTACCTGGCGCCATGATCCATGAAATTCCTCATTTGCTGGAGCCGCCTGAGCTTCCCGAGCGCTCGAACATCGACAATCTACGCCAACAGCTGGGCATCCGCGAAGGAACATTTCTCTTCGGTGTGTTTGGACATTTACGGGAATCGAAACGGCTGGCGGCCGTGCTGCGTTCCTTCCACCGGGCGCGCGCGGCGGCGGACATCGCGCTATTGGTGGCCGGCGATTTCGTATCGAGAGACCTAGAACGGACGCTCGATCCGCTGCTCCGCGCCGAACGAATTTCGAGAGTCGGATATACGCCGGAGCGCGACTTCTGGCTGCACGCCGCGGCTGTCGACGCTTGCATCAATCTGCGATATCCCACGGCGGGGGAAACCTCCGGCATCAGCATCCGGCTGATGGGTATCGCCAAGCCAGTGCTGATGAGTGCGTGCCTGGAGAACGCGGGCTTTCCGGAGTCGAGTTGCCTGCGCGTGGATGCCGGGCCGGCCGAGGAAGACATGCTGGTGGAATTCATGACCTGGCTGGCCGGATCCCCGCGGGACGCGCATGCCATTGGTGAAAGCGCCGCCGCGCACATTCGGGAGTTTCACAATCCGCAACGGGTGGCCGATATGTACTGGCAGGTCATTTTACTGGCAGGTCATTAGCTCCTGTTATCATTGAGTCAATCGGTTTAATTAGGAGCGCGCCCTCGTAACGGCGCTATTTTCTGAGGGTGAAACTCACCGCATCATTCCTGGTTGGAGCGGCGCTGCTCACGGCTTCGCCCGTGGCGGTGGAGAAGTTGCTGCATGTGCGCGTTCCCATGCGCGATGGCGTCCACTTGGATGCCAACGTTTTTCACCCGCCCGGCGGCGCGCGATATCCGGCCATTCTGATCCGAACACCGTACGGAAAAGGTGCGGATTTTCCGCCCGCGTATTCTTCATTTATCGCGCACGGTTATGCGGTTGTTATGCAGGATGTGCGCGGCCGCTACGGCTCCGAGGGCGTATTCGACGCGTTGAACCAGGAGGGTCCGGATGGATACGACACGCTCAACTGGATTGCGGCGCAGCCCTGGTCGGACGGCAAAGTGGGAATGATCGGCGGGTCGTATTTGGGAATCGCGCAGTGGCGTGTGGCGCTGTTGAACAACCCGCACCTCAAGGCCATCTTCCCGGTGGTCTCGGGCAGCGATGATTACCTGGACCGTTTTTATTCGCCCGGCGGCGCCATGAAATTGGGACATCGGCTGCTATGGTTATCGCAGAACCTGACTCCCGCCGGGCGCCCCAAGCCGAAGTTTGGAAGTTACATTGGCCACCTGCCGCTGCGGACTTCCGATGCCGCCGCCAGCGGCGTGAAGCTTCCTATTTATCAGACTATCCTGGAACATCCAACCTACGATTCGTTCTGGAAGCAGATCAGCGTTCGCGAAAATATCGATCGCGTCCGCATTCCGGTATTCGCCGTGGGCGGCTGGTACGACAATTATGTCGAGAGCGATCTGGACGCCTTTGCGGCATTGCACAAGCCGGGCAGACACGATACCAGACACCGCATTATGATTGGTCCCTGGCCGCATAACATGTCCAGCGTATTTTCGGGTGTGGCGTACGGAGACGATTCCGCGGCGCCCATACGCGCATACCAGATTGCCTGGTTCGATCATTGGCTAAAAGGAATGCCCGATGAGGAGGCGCATTACACGCCCTGGGCCTGGCACAGCGTTCGGGCCGAAGTGGATGAGGCCCCCATGCACATTTTCGTAATGGGAGCGAACCGCTGGCGCGATGAGCAGGAATGGCCGCTGGCGCGCACCCGCTACACGCCTTTTTATCTTTCGAGCCATGGTCACGCCAACACCTGGAAAGGCGACGGAGCGCTGGTTTGGAACCTGGATAAGAAAGCCAAGCCGGACCAGTATACCTACGATCCGCGCGACCCGGTGCCCACCATGGGCGGAGCGGTTTGCTGCGATCCGAAGATTTTTGCCTGGGGCCCCATGGACCAGCGCCCGGTGGAGAAGCGCAAAGATGTTCTGGTTTACACCAGCGACCCATTAAAGCAGAATCTGGAGGTGACTGGAATGGTTCGCGTGGTGCTGTACGCTTCCACATCGGCGCCGGATACGGATTTCACGGCCAAGTTGATTGACGTGCTGCCGACGGGCGAGGCGCGCAACCTCACCGACGGCCTGCTACGCGTGCGCTATCGCAACGGGCTGGAGAAGGCGGAGCTGGGTAAGCCGGGCGAGATTTATCCGCTGACCATCGACGCTGGAGTTACCAGCAACGTGTTCCTGGCGGGACACCGCATCCGGGTAGAGATTTCCAGCAGCAACTTCCCGCGGTTCGATCGCAATCCGAATACCGGCCGTTCTCTCGCCGACGAAACGGTGTTGAAGAAGGCGCAGCAGACTATTTATCACAGCCGGATTTATCCGTCGCATGTGTTGTTACCGCTGGTGCCGGAAATTAATTCCTCCACCGCTTCGCGGGAGGGTGGAAAAAAAGTCTCCATAAGCCCGGGCAAGGGCCTGACTTTTCAGGCGCGCTAGAATTGACTTGAACAACTCGGTCGCGGTATGTTACCAAAAGGGTTCCCACGTTAATCGGCGCGGTAGCCAAGTGGTAAGGCAGAGGTCTGCAAAACCTTTATTCACCGGTTCGACTCCGGTCCGCGCCTCCAACAAAACACGCCACATCCGATAGAACCTATTTGGGGTTAGCGGTAGGGATTTGATCACTGGCGCAGCTTAGTCAGACGCGTACCAGCCTTCTTACCATTCAAGATCCAGTTACCTCCGTCCAGCCGAGCTGCCAGAATAGTTTTACTCTCGGTTGCGAGTTTCAGCGTGCGCTTAGCTGCCTTCGTCTTTCCGCGGCGGATGTGCGCGAGACCCTTTGCTAAATCGACATCCGCTTGTGGGAGGGAGATCAGTTCTTCCGGCCGGCAGCCTTGGTTAAGCATGAGGCGCCCCAGATCATGCAGGTTAAGATACCGCCGCGACTTCTCGAAGTATTTAAACTTCTCTGCGCCCGTGAGCACGCGGATCCGGATGGATTCGGCATCGCTCGGCACTTCCGCCTTTCGCACGGGGTTGTCACGGCGCCAGTTGTGCTTTCAGGCATACTGGAATAACTTCGAGAGTGCGTGTAGATCGTGTCGGATTGTCACATCGCGCACTTTGTGCTCGCGTCTGTTCTCGCGCTTCCGCACGATCTGATAAGCGATTGGCCCCACGACGAGAAGCCGACTCTTCAGTCCCGATCTGTGAAGACTACTTGCCGCTCGCCCGGCATACGCGATGTGAGCCTGAATGATATACCATTTGACGGTATTGGCCGCGTTCTTACGCAATGCTGAATGAGCGACCTATGATTAACCTTGCCCAGCCGTTGAAATTATTGCTTCTTCCTTTTGCCGCCTCAAGCCTATGGGCACAGCCGTTAATTACCGCAGTGACCAACGCGGCCGATTACACCCCTACGCTTGCCCCAGGCGCCATAGCGTCCGTCTTCGGGACCAATCTCGCCCCTACGCAGCAGTACCCAAGTGGCCTTCCTCTGCCGACCCTCTTGAACACCGTCCAGGTTATGGTCAACGGCAAGGCGGCGCCCTTATTCTATGTCGGCCCAACGCAGATCAATTTTCAGGTACCGTACGAAACCGCCGCGGGACAAGGATCGCTGAGCGTCATGAGTGCCGGTCATCCGAGCAATCCCCTCAATTGCGTGGTTGGGCCTTTCTCGCTCGGTATTTTTGAGGCGGGCGCCGGCTTCGGTGTCATACAAAATCCGGATCGCTCGGCGAATTCGCCCACAAATCCCGTCGTGGTCGGAGATGTTGTCTTGGTCTACATCACAGGCATTGGGGCCACGGACACATCCGTCTCCGACGGCGAGCCTTCCCCGGGCTCACCACCCGCAAAGTTCGCCGGAACAGCTACGGCGATCATCGGCGATGTGGCCGCGCCCGTCGAGTTTGTCGGATTAACGCCCGGGTCGGTCGGCCTGGGCCAGGCGAACATCATGATCCCGGATCTTCCCACCGGTACATATCCCATGTGGATATCGTTGAACGGGATTCAGAGTGTGTCCGCCCTGGTGTCCGTGAAGGGATCCACGGCTAGCGTCTTTTCGGTGACCAGCATTCTGAAGCTGATCAGTAATTTTTCCCTGGCGGGAGTTGGTCCCACCGAAGTGCCCGGGATCAGTGGTGTAGTGGATAATTCCGTAGCCTGGTTCGACAACACCTTGTACGTTTGCAGCCCCTCCGACATTAAAATTGTGAACGTCGAGAACGCCGCGGCGCCCATTTTCGTGGAACAGATCAAGGATGCACAATTCTTTAAGTCAGCGCACAACTGCACGGTGAATTCATCAGTAACCAAGCCCTTCCTGCTGGATCTTGTCAAGGAATCGCTGAGCATCGCCATCTATGACCTCGCCATTCCTGCCGCGCCGGTTAAAACCACGCAGTACTCCTTAGGCGTGGTGCCTCGCAGCGTCGCTTATGACGGCAACGCAGCCTTTTTCGGTGAAGACCTTTTTACGCCCTCCGGCAACCTAGTGGTCAAGACCAAAGGTGATGTCGTCTCGGTGAACCTGTCGAATCTGAACGCTCCGGTTTTAGGACCGATGATGCAATCCAATGGCACGCACCCGGAAACCAACACTACAAACTTGCGGCCCTATATGATCGTCCCGGCGCCAGGAGTGCTCTATGCAGCCAGCACCACGGCCAGTGAGACTTTCGATCCCGGAACGGCGGCGCTGGACATGTACGACGTAAGCAGTCCGAACAACATTCAGGGAATCGGGCAGATTCTCGTGCCGGGCGTGAAGATTCTTCTCACGCTGGCGATGACGGGAACCGAACTTCTTGCGGTCGGCGACACCACCGGCTTCAGTCCCGGCAACCAGTCGCCTCTCGATTTTCCATTCACCGGGAATGTCACTCTCACCATGTTCGATATCAGCGACCCGCGCAGTCCAAAGATGCAAGGGAATGTAGTGGTAACTTCCATGAGTCCCGGCAACATCGGCGGGCCCATTTCTCTGGGCACCGTTCCGATAGGAGACGGTTTTTACGCAGTAACTGCGAGCGGACCGGACCCACACGCTACCGGTGGGGGCGGCAACGGCTCGCTTGTGATTGTGGATGCCCGCGACCCCCAGCATCCGGCGGCGTACACCTATGGAACCATCTCCGGTCTGGGAGGGCTCAGCGTGGCGAATGGATACTTGTATGCTGCCGTAGGCTCCGGCGCCAGCATTTATCGGATACAGCTACCTTAAATCGGCGCAAGAATCGGCGCAAGAATTTCGTATGTCCCAGACGAGTGCCGACAGAGAGGTCCAGGGGCTGTTGAACAATCTACCCCTGCTCGCCGTGTCACAGAATGCCTTTGGGAGCCAAGTCCTGGGAAACGGCCTTCAGTCCGAATGAGCAGTGAATCCAGTGAGAGGCGCCCACGAGACGAGATGCCGACGCGTTACTATTCAGCGAGCGACGCCATTTCCTGATGCCGACTGCTCCTAGAATTTAACCCGGCGTTGTCCAACGAGGCCAGACTCGACGACCGATTTGTCGGGACGTGCGCATTATTGCTCAGCGCGAATACGCCAGAAGCCGGAGACTGGAGGGAAGGGTCAATTGCGGAATCGATGGAAACTCGTGTGCGTGCTAGCAGCGGCGGCAAATCTGTCCGCTGCCGTCAACGCGGGAGGTATTGACGGAGTCCGGCACAATGTCCGGCGTGAGCGCAAATGGCTTGAGCGTCTATAAAGGATTCCCGTTTGCGGCCCCGCCGGTCGGCGACCTGCGTTGGCGTCCCCCGACGCCTGCCGCGCCCTGGACTGGCACGCGCAAGGCCGATACGTTCGCTCCGGCGTGTATGCAAGTGGGCGCGTCCATGCCGGGCGAGACGCCGCCAGCAGTGAGTGAGGATTGCCTCTACCTCAACATCTGGACGCCGGCCGATAGGCCAGAGGAGCATCTGCCGGTGATCGTCTGGATCTATGGTGGCGGATACATCAACGGGTCGGCCTCGATGCCGTTGTACTGGGGTGACCGGCTCGCCCACAAAGGCGTCATCGTTGTCACCATCGCCTATCGCCTATATCGCAGATTCGTCCCCTGTCGAGGAGGCCACGCACAGCACCGTAACGTTCCGGGTGGGGCAAACTCCGTTATTTGCGCGCCCTGGCCCTCGATCCGCGCGACCGCGCAACCTTGCTCGCCCAGGCCAGCGCCGGCGTCCGCCAGGAGGTGGGAGGCCATGCTGGGGCAACCCTCCGGGTGCGCGACATAAAAATGGATGATTACGCCGCCCGTCCGCGATTAAACCAGTAGTGCTCGAACCTGCGGCTTAGCCGGCAACAGCGCAAGGCGATTATGGCATTAGCGCCTCGAACGGTCCAGAACATGCCGGAGCATTTCAGGCGCGCGCCGATGACGATCTTGCAAGGGGCTTCGACGACACCGGAGCCTACAAACAGACCTTGTGCACACATGCGACTCCACAATCTTACTGGATCTGGCACTTGTGATAGTATGACTAGCCGCGATGGAACATCGCAGGCGCCGCTGTAGTTCGCGGGTGGCATGAAAGGAGAGTCCCTTGTCCGGCCTCAAACAACCTGTTCTCGGCATCCTGGCCACCGCGCTTATTATGGTCTTCTCCTTGGGCTTCATATCGCTTTTCGACTTCCCCAGGTTTTCTGGATGGATCGCCACGTTTCTGCTCTGCATCATTCCAATGGAAATTGTCATGGGCGTCACCTGGGGCATGAAGCAGCCCCTTTTCGCCGCGCAGCGCTCGCAGCCGGTACGCGGCATTCTGTTCAGCCTGGTCGCGCTCATTGCTGGTGTCGTGGTGGCGCTCGCGCACTGGACCGGAGTCGGCGGCAGCATGAGCCCTCCTACGCCCATGTTGACGCAGTGCCTGATCGCTTCGGTGGTCATCGCCTTTTGTATGGCCATTATGTGGGGCGGCTGGCCCTTTACGGCGCTGATCAAAAATCCCATCGGCGCGGGATTGGCGCTGCTGGCCACGTGCTACGTCATCAACTACATCTTCTTCCGCGTCTTCTTTAACTACGACTTTATGAAAGGCGCGCCTGTGTATGTGGCCGCGCAAGACCCCCAAGGCATGTTCAACGCCTGGTACTGCGTAGTGTTCTATGTAACGGCCACTGGCGTGATGTTCCTGTCGCTGTGCTTTGACCTGTGGCCCTTTACAAAATCTCGCAGCCTGATGAAGCAGCCGGTGCTCGGCATCGTGTGGACCATCTTGGCTCTGGTTATCGGCGGCGGCGCCATGTACATCGGCGTGAGCGTGCTGAAGATGGACGTGGTGGCGTTCATGGTCACCGTTCCCGTTCCATTTATCTTCGGGACCATTTTCGTGCTGAACATGCTGCAAGGTTCGCTTTTTGCGAAGCTGACCCAGCCTTTGAAGGGCGTGTTGAATACGGTGGCGGCGGTGGTGTTGGGCAGCCTGTTCGCTCTCATGTATCGGGAACTCACACACGTGGTCACCCGTGGGGAAATCAACCCAGGCCCTCCCGGATATCAATCGGAAATCTGGCTGGCTTCGGCGCTGCTCTCCGTGACGTTCCCCTTCCTGGTGGCCTATGCCGACTTCTTCACCATGTGGCCGCTGCAACGCGCCAAAGCCGAGCGAGTGATGGAAACCGCGGGCGGCCGCTGATATATTCGACAGCATGCGAATCGGAATCCTCGCTTCGGGCGTTGTACTCGCCGCGGCTATATATCGAGAAGTTCACTGCCACGCCTGATTCCTTTAAGCCCGGCCAGTCCGTCACCTTGCAGATTCCAGATCCACACCGCGCCGTCGCCGATCACCACTTTTTTCTGGGCCCGACTCCAACCACGCCTCCAAGCTTCGTCGTATATCCGGAGGCCGAACTGTTCGGCAGGCTCGATGGCGGCAACGTAGGAAGTGGACTCCTCGTCCCGCACGGGGCGGTCGTCCTGGTCCGTGGTGGTCTGTGTGAACGCGCACCCTAGTTTGACCTCGCGGGTGTGCGCCGGTTGGCCCTCCACTTTGCCCACACGACCTTCGGTCTCGGCCTTCACCACCGGTATGGCCGTGATCGCGAGTGAGCGCTAGAACGCATCCTTTAACTCTGCGCTTACTCTAATACAAAAACACGATGGTTTCCAGACTTAATTCATGGCTATTAGGTTCGACTTACTAAGTGGAGCTCAAGTGAATATCACGCTTACTAATCGCCCAGCCACAATCAGTTCTCGGATGCCGTGGTATCGTGCGAGAGTCTTTCGGCCGGCGGAGATGCCACTGTCAACCGACATCCATAGCCTCATCACATCTATGAGAAACGACAAACCAGCCAGATACTTCGTGTGAACGGCGTCTCACAAGACTAATCCGCTCCGGAGGTCTCTGATTTCCAAACTTAGCCATTCCGACTTAGGGCCAACCTCGGAATTTGAAGGTGGTTTGCGCGTTACTTGGCAAAGTGGCGGTCCGAAGAAAGATCTACCCTTGACGACTACATCGGAGTTGTTTTTCAAAACGTCGAATATAAACCACTGCCTCCTCGCTATGGGCCAGGCCCGCTTTGTCCGAGTGGCGGGCCATCCACTCGGGATCGCCTCCCGTGCTAATGTGGTTAAAACCCAAAGGCAGGAATTCCAGAGGTGGAGCAGCACTGCTCGCGGTCACCTTTGGTTGGTTACCGGCGGTTCGATTTGGCGGCAGGCGCCCGGAATTTCCACCATCGGATCAACAGAGCGTGGTTGAGCGAAAACGCACACGGGGAGGGATGAATGAGGCAATTGACAATCGCGGGGCTGCCGCTCTGGTGCCTCGCACTGGGTGGTACACTCACCGCACAGACTTCAAAAATTGATTTCGCCAAAGACGTGCAACCCATTTTCCGGCAGAACTGCGTGCCGTGTCATGGGCCCGTGCAGCAGAGCAGCGGGATGCGGCTGGACCGCAAGAGCGTGGTGATGGGACGCCGAGGCGTGGTGCCTGGAAGCAGCGAGAACAGTTTTCTGTTTCACCGGATCTCAGGCGAATACGGCACGCAAATGCCGCCCACGGGTGCGCTGCGGCCAGAGCAAATCGCGATCATCAAACAGTGGATCGATCAGGGCGCCGAATGGCCCGACGCGCTTTCGAACGAAGCCGAAATAGCGCCGTTGGATCCGAATGCGGTGGCGATGGTGAACGCGCTCTCGGCAGGGGACGCGCAAGGGTTCCTGAAATCCGCCGCCGAGAATCCGAAACTGCTGGATGCCCGCGGACCGGAAGGCTCCACGCCCTTCATGTACGCAGTTCTTTACACCGATGTGCCTACGCTGGAGCGTCTGCTGAAGCTAGGCGCGGACGTCAACAAACGGAACGACGCCAATGCCACGGCCCTGATGTGGGCGGCCAGCGATCTGCAGAGAACTCGTCTGCTGGCCGCGCACGGCGCAGACGTCAACGCGCGCTCGAGCGATATGCGCACACCGCTGATGATCGCGGCGCGCCGTCCCGGCAACAGCGCTACGGTCAAATTCCTTCTGGAACATGGCGCGAATCCGAATCCCAACGGTCGTGTTGGGGAATCGTCGCCACTGATCGAAGCCGCGAGCGCCGGCGATGCGGACAGTATGGAGGCGCTGCTCGCCAAAGGAGCGGAGGTGAAGGAATACGGCGACCCGGCGCTCGAAATGAGTTACAACATGCGGTGCTTGAAATGCGCCGCCCTCCTGATTTCCAGGGGTCTGAGCAAGGAAGACTATACCGCCGCGCTCCCGAATATCACGGTTTTGGGCGATGCCAACGCTGTGCGCAACGCGCTGGACCACGGCGCCGACGTCAACGCCCGGGACTCGTTTGGCCGCACCGCGCTTATGTACGCAGCCGCGTCCGATCTTCTCCCCTTGGATGTGGTCAAATTGCTGGTGGAGCACGGCGCGGATATCAATGCCCGCGATGGGCACAAGAAGAGCGTCGATGATGGGCTGACGGTGCTCGATATCGCGAAGCGGCGCGGTGATACACCGGTGGTCAAATACCTGACCAAGCTGGGCGCCAAGGCTTCTGATTCCAGTGCACTCGTGCTTCCGGCGCGGCGCGAAAACACGATCCAGGCCGCCGTCGAGCGAAGCCTGCCTTTAATTCAACAGGCGGATGCAAATTTCATTCCCAAGGCGGCGTGCGCATCGTGCCACAACGACAGCTTTGCGGCAATGGCGCTTGGCGCGGCGCGCAAGAGCGGCTTCCAGGTGAATGAGGCGATCGCGGCGCAACAAGTGAAAGCGAACATTTTTGGCCTGATGAAACTGCGGGACATCCTGCACCAGGGCAGCATGGTAGGCTTGGGAGACTTTTTCGCCCCGTCTATAGTTGGCTACATCCTGATCGGACTCGATGCCGAGCACTATAAGCCCGATGTCAACACCGACGCCGCCGCCATGTTCCTGAAGTCACGGCAATCTCCCGATGGCGAGTGGATCTACACTATCGCCGATCCGCGGGCCCCTATCTGTTCGGACTATATTGCCCAGACGGCGGTCGCCATGCGCGCGCTGCAGCTCTATGCGCCCAAGGCGGATCGGGCGGCGTACGACCGCGCGGCCCAGCTGGCTGCGGGTTGGCTAGCCAGGGTGCAACCCATTAACAATGAGGACCGGACCACTCGGCTGATGGGCCTGGTGTGGGCCAATCTGGACGAGGAGGCAATCCGGAAGGCCACGCGGGAGCTGCTGGCCAAGCAGCGCCCCGATGGCGGCTGGTCCGATCTCGATTCGATGGAAAGCGGCGCGTATGCCACCGGAAGATCCCTCTATGCGCTGCAGATTGCGAATTTGCCGGCATCCGATGCAGGTTATGAGCGCGCTGTCCAATACCTGCTGAAGACACAACTGGAGGATGGCTCGTGGTACGTGAGGTCGCGCGCTCTGGCGCTACAGCCTTTCTTTGACGCCGGATTCCCTCATGGCTTCGATCAGTTTATTTCAACTGCGGCGACAAACTGGGCGACGATTGCGTTGGCGCAGGCTGGCCAGTCGAAGACGGCGATCGCGTCGCGGGAGCGCTAGATTTCGGTTCTTTCGCAGCGAACTAAATGGATCAGATTCGGTTCATCATCGGAATTGGCGCAGGCTTGCCATGAACAGACGTGCCGTACGACCTCACCTGGATTCGGCAGGATTCCCAGATGGCAGCGACGATCAACGGATTCCCGTGCCGAAGGGCCACCGAGACCGCAAGCGACATTGAGAAGCACCCGTCTCGCATCATTTTGCCAGTAATACCGCCACCTTAGCGCGTGACGTTAGATATACCCAGCGGTTTTTTGGCGCTGCGGGCGAATCACGCGCCACTCGGACAAAGCCCACTTAAAAGAGATTGGCCGCAAGTTTATGGAAAGTGGATTACCCGTGAGTAACAGCGCAGGATTTATTTTTCCGCTAACGACCTGATACGTGGCGCCTTCGTCAAAATGAACAGGCTGGTCGGTTGTTGAACTAACCGCGGTGATTCCGGGCCGCGGCTATCCGTACAAATACTTCCAGCTAGCCTTGCGGGCCGGAAGTGGCGTTCGCGACCTCTGGGGCAGTGAGCATTTTCAAGCTTACCCGTCAACCGACCGGGATCTTGGTAGCATAGCGATGGATCATTGAGCGTTGCTTCACCACTCGTTCACTGGCAGCCCGGGAAAGGAACAATCTGCCATGCAGCAATGAAGAGATTTCAACCCAGGGGCGATCGCCGTTTAGGAAAGCAGGATCGGCGGCAGCTTCACGTGCTTTACGAAGACGATGCCGTTGTAGTCCTCAATAAGCGGGCCAAACTGCTCGCGGTGCCCGCGGATGACTCCGATACCCCATCTGCGCTTTCTATTCTTTCGGCAGAACTGAAATCAAAGAGGCAACGGGCCTTTGTTGTACATCGCATCGATCGTCACACCTCTGGGATTCTGCTCTTCGCAAAAACCTGGCCGGATCGAGAAGCACTGGTGCAACAGTTTATCCGACATACCCCGGTGCGGGAATATCTCGCCGCAGTTCGTGGTCATCTCCGCTTTAAAGAAGGGACTCTCGTTCACTACTTTCGGCAAGCAGGAATGTTTCAAAAGGTGACCACAGAACGCGATCCAAAATCGGCTCGCGCTGAACTTCGCTATTCCGTGGAACATCGCCTTAGGGGCGCATCGCTGGTCCGAGTCTCGCTGGTGACCGGATTACAAAATCAAATCCGTGTTCAGCTTTCAGCGATCGGCCACCCGGTCATCGGCGACAGAAAGTACAATCCATCAGAAAAGCTGGAACGGAGAATTACTCGCGTCGCTCTCCACGCGGCGCGTCTTCAGTTCATTCATCCACGTTCGGGAGAGAGCGTCTGCGTGGACTGCGAATCTCCTCCGGACTTTCAGTCTCTTCTTCATGCATTAGGGCTTCCAATCCGCAGGGGTCGATGAAGCTCCCGCCATGCAGTTCGCAGCTGCGGAGCCAGTCCAGGACAGGACACGACTCCGTCTCCGGTTCCGGCGTCATAGGCGTCAAGGAATTGATCCGAAATTCTTTGACTCGTGGTCCAGAACGGTGTTCGAGGAGATCTGGACCCGGACGATTTGCGGGCCGCGATAAGCTCGGCCCCTGCTGGCATTAACCACTTTCGAAAGGAGACGCCCACATGAATAGGTCACGCCAGTCGCAGCAAGTACTTATCTTCGCGACCGCGATGCTCGCCTTGCCGACCGTATCGCCTGCCCAGGTCAGGGTCCTCATGTCTGGTGGCTTCTCAGCCGCTTATCAGGAACTGCTTCCTCAGTTCCAGAACACCACCAGCATTACTGTCACCACGGCACGGGGCGCGTCGCAGGGAGATGGGCCCAACACCATCGGCGCTCAGCTTCGCAGAAGTGTACCCGCCGACGTGGTGATCATGTCCAGGGGCGGCCTCGCCGAATTGATGGCGGAAGGCAGAATCGCCATCGGTTCAGACGTCGATCTCGCCCGAGTCCCGTTGGGAGTTTGTGTGCGTGCTGGAACGCCCCGGCCGGAAATAGGCACAATTGCTGCCTTCAAACAGACCCTCCTTCGCGCGAAATCCATTGGCAGTCAAAGCAGCACTACTATCTTCATGACGACCAGATTATTTCCGCAGCTCGGCATCGCCAGCGCGATGGCGGGAAAGCTCTCGAACGCGGGACCGGCCAACGTAGCCAGTGGAGAAGTGGAGATGGCAGTTGCGCCCGTAAGTGAAATCCTTCCCCTTTCAGGTGTCGATTTCGTCGGCACGATTCCTGACGAGATTCAGTTCGTCCAGGCGTTCGCCGCCGCTTTGGTAAAAGGCACGAAGGAACCCCAGGCGTCCAAGCGGCTCATTGCCTTCCTCGCGTCGGATAGGGCAACTCCCGTGATCGAGAAGACAGGGATGAAGCGCCCGGCACTGCGCTGACCGTTACGAAAAGCGGCATCAGAATCGCAGAGCCACATGATCTTGCCGTGAACCTCTGGAACGAAGTTGCGTGGCCCGAAGGTGCCGGTCAAAGGCAAATGATGCGAATCCGTTGTTGGGGACCGTCGGGACTGACCTTCGAGTAATCAGACAAAAACCAGGGCGGCAGCCTATTGGCCCGAAATAACCAAACGATGAAGCATCTGCTGGTGATCTCGCGCGAGGATCAGGGCAAGATTGGCGCCGTCACTGTGTTCCACGACGTCAACGGGGCCGAGGCCGAGCTGCTCGACGATGGCCGCCGCGTCATCCGCCATCATCTGGTAGGAGAGAGACCATGGGCCATCAGGACTGTGCCCATACCCCAGCTGATCGGGGGAACGGCCTTCTTTGACAACAGCTTCGCGAAGAACGTAACGGTGAGTGCCGCTGAGGTCATCCGCATGTGCAGCGCCGGTAGCGAGCGCCATGACGGCGGTGAGAATGGAAGCCAAGTATCGACCTCGATTTGATTCGGTAATCATCGCTAAGCACCGTCTGAAGGCGGCGATTACTTTCCTCCTCGCTTCTTCCGCTTGGCCGCCCAATACGCCTTCATGCGCTGGGATTGTGCCTTGCGCGCGGCGGCAGCGTCGCAACCGGACCTAATGGCGGCAGCAGAGGAATTCTTCAGCTGACGGCCACGCCTCTTGATGGGCCCCTGGAGAGCTTCAATTGCCCGGTTGAGCTTGTCGCCTCGGCGATGAGCAAGGCGATGATGTGATCAGTTGGCATAAGGGGTGATCGTAGCACGAAGCTAGTCACGATTCGAACGCGAAAAGCATACTTGCTGTCGAGCCTTGCCTGAATTAGAATTACGCGCAAGGAGTTCTGACATGTCTATGCCCACGCCGAGCACGGAACTAAACGTCTCCATTCGTCCCATGAAAGAGGCTGATCTGGTGGAAGCGCGCCGGATCTTCCGTGTCGCTTTCGGCACATTCATTGGTGTGCCAGATCCCGATGCATTCTGGGAGGATCGAGAGTACATCTTCACGCGCTGGCGCGCCGATCCGCAGGCCGCTCTGGTTGCGGACGTGAACGGCAAAGTGGCAGGTTCGAATTTTGTGACGAGATGGGGCAGTTTTGGCTTTTTCGGTCCCCTGACAATCGCTCCTGAATTATGGAATCAGCATATTGCACAGAAATTGCTGGGCCCCACCATGAATCTCTTCGAGGAATGGGGCGTGCGAGAAGCCGGTCTTTTCACATTTGCCCACAGCCCCAAACACGTGGGACTCTATCAGAAGTTCGGATTCTGGCCGCGATTCCTCACGGCGATTATGTCCAAAAGCGTCACTGGCGGCGAGACGTCGTCAATCAGGTACTCGGCGCTTAATGAGGGGGAACGAGACCAAGCTCTGAAGGCCTGTTGTAAGCTGACGGGGTCTATCTACGATGGGCTGGACGTGACCTCCGAAATCCGATCGGTTGCGGACCAGAATTTGGGCGAGACAGTCCTGCTCTGGGGCGGCGATTCGCTTGATGCGTTCGCGGTTTGCCATTGCGGCGAGGGAAGCGAAGCCGGACGAAAGACTTGTTATATCAAGTTCGCAGCCGTCCGACCGGGGCAGCACACTGAGAATGAGTTCCAACATCTATTGAACGGCTGCGAAGCGCTCGCAGCAGAGCGCGGTTTGGGACGAATGGAGGCTGGCGTAAACCTCAACCGCAGACTAGCTCATCGTCAGATGCTTCGGCGCGGTTTTCGAACTGATATTCAGGGGGTCGCGATGCACAAGCCGGACTCACCTGCCTACAATAGGCCGGACGCCGTGGTACTGGACGACTGGCGCTAGCACTTCCGGCTAACCTGGAGCGACATCTGCCCTCTTGCAGGTTTCTTCAACGCTGCGTTCTCGGCGGGAAGCCGCTCGATTTCCGCTTTCAAATCTTCTTCGGATGCCATGTGAATACAGATAGCACAAGACCACGTGTTTCCCGGGAGAGCGATGAGGTCAAGGCTCTGCTGAGGATGCTCCAAAAGCTATTAAAGAAGTAGCCTTTCAGATCGCACCCGCCACTCGCGGCGATCCATCATGACGGTCAGATTGTTCTACACTGAAGGGCGCTATGTCAGACCTGACCCGACGTGTGTTTTTATCGAGTGCCGCCGCCTTGACCGCAACGCGGGCCCTCGGCGCGAATGATCGGATCCGTTTGGGTGTCATCGGAACCGGTGGCCGCGCAACCTACCTGATGAGACTGCTGAGCAGGCTGCCCAACACCACGCTAGACGCCGTCTGCGACGTTTATAAACCGCATCTCGACGCAGCGGCCCAAATTGCCGCCCCCGGAGCGACAACGTATTCGGACTATCGCGCGATGCTAGACAGCAAGGATATCGATGGCGTGGTTGTCGGCGCTCCGAATCATTGGCATAAACAGATTACGCTCGATGCGGTGAGTGCCGGCAAGGATGTGTATGTTGAGAAGCCTGTCTCGCACACCATCGATGAGGGCGCGGAAATGGTCCGCGTTATCGAAGCCTCGGGACGCGTGGTGCAAACCGGCACTCAGCAGCGAAGTTGGGAGCACTATCGGATCGGCAAGCAGATTATCGATTCCGGCATGCTCGGGCCGGTACATTGTGTCTACACATACTGGTATCAGAACTACGGTGAGCTGTCACAAAATCAGGTGGATCCGGCCCAGTTGGACTGGAAACAGTGGCTTGGTCCGGCTCCGGCGCAGACGCTGACGAACGAGAAGTTCCGGTACTGGCGTTGGTATTGGGATTTTGGCGGTGGAGCGCTCACTGATTTGATGACTCACTGGATCGATGTAGTTCATTGGTATGTGGATGATTCGACGCCGGTGTCCGCGCTGGCAAGTGGAAAACTGTACACGTATCATTGGGAGTGCCCGGACACCATCACCTGCGTCCTCGACTATCCGAAGAACTTCACTGTAACCTATCACGGAAACATGACGAACCGCATCGACGACGGCGGGATCGAGTTCCGGGGTTCGAAAGCAACTCTTAAAATTGATCGCTCGCATTTGGCCGTCTATTCGGAAGCATCGAGAGATTTGCCGGGGACGCTCATACCGGAACCCGAAATCATCGTACGCTCCCAAGAGGACGGAACCGTCGCTCACTTACAAAACTTCCTGGATTGCGTGCGTAACCGCAAGACACCCAACGCCAACATCCGCGTGGCGCACGAGGCCGCGCGAGCTTCGCATCTCGGTAATCTCTCCCTGAAGATGGGCCGCCGCGTGAACTGGAACCGCGAAGAACAGCGGATAGAAGGCTGAGAGAGAAACTCGAACTGACTGCGGCGACACTAGCTACCTCGCGGACTGTGGTCGGCTCGGAATATCAGAGGGTCGCCTTGCGGAGGAAGGCATCGACCCAGTTACGATCAGGGTGCTCATTGCCACGGCTCCCTGGGTGCTTCAATCATCTCCGGTGTCAATTTGCCCGCATCCAGGTCCAAAGCAACGCAGTGCAATCGGACGGTGATCGAATCCGGCCGGTCGTCCCCGCGCTGGAACAACTGGCCTCTACAGGGTTTGATAAGTTGATTGTCTGAATCCAGGACGCTCAGTCGAGGTGGGATACAGGTCTGCAAAACATTTATTCACCGGTTCGACTCCGGACCGCGCCTCCAACAATCATCGTGGCTCGTCGTTCGAGCGAGTATCTAAAGCTGCGCTAACCGTCCTGGATTGCGTTCGTCAAAGCTAAGAGGTATCGAATGATACGTGAGCTGCGTTTCGGCATGCGGATGCTGCTTAAGCAGCCTGCCTTCAGCTTGATCGCCATCCTTACGCTGGCGTTGGGTATTGGGTCAACTTCGGCTGTTTTCAGTTTGATTCAAGGCGTGCTGTTGACTCCACCGCCCTATCGGCAACCCGAGCGGCTGGTGCTGATCCCGACGGCCCGCGCGGACGGGCAGCCCATGACCAGCGCCCAGGGTTGGCCCGCGGCGCAATGGTTGGATTGGCAAAAAGAGTCGAAGACGCTGGAGTCGATCGCGGCTTATGATTGGTCATTCAACTTTCTGGTCCTTCCTGAAGGCAGCCAGTCCATGGAGGGGATGTATGTCACGCGAGACTATTTCAGCGTAGTGGGGCTCCAGCCCGCGCTGGGCCGGACCTTCATTGAGGCGGAAACGCGACCCCAGGCAGCACCGGTCATTATTCTCGGCTATGAGTTCTGGCAGCGCAATTTCAACGGTGATCGAAACATTATCGGCAAAACCGTCCGGATGAGCCGGCAGGATGCACCTCCCACAGTGATCGGCGTGATGCCGCCGGGCGTCCGTTTCCTTCCCTCGCCCACCACCTCGCAGGAACCCAATTACAACGTAAACGCGCTGGTGGATTTTTGGATTCCCGCCGCACCCGATCCCGCCGGGTTGAAAAATCCCGGATGGAATGTGGTGGGGCGGTTGGGCAAGGGCGCTACCCTGGATGAGGCGCGCACGGAACTCACCGTCCTTTGTAACCGCGAGTCGCAGAATGAACGCGATTTCGCGGGCATCGTTCCTCAAGTGCACTCGCTGACATCCGAACTGAATCGCGACGGGCGGCGCATTCTGCTGCCGCTGTTAGGCGCGGCCGCGCTGGTGCTTTTCATCGCGTGCGGCAACGCGGCGGCCCTGCTGCTGGTGCGCGGACTGCAGCGGCAACAGGAGTACGCAGTGCGCAGCGCGCTGGGCATCGCCAGATCGGCGTTGTTCCGGTTAGTGGCTACCGAGAGTTTGCTGCTGGCCCTCGCGGGCGGGGTGCTTGGCGTTGGGCTGGCATTCGCGGTGGTAAAGATATTCAAGGTAATCGCGGGACACGCCATCCCACGGCTGGATGCCGTGACCACTGGCTGGCCGGTGCTGGCCTGGGGGCTGGGGTCGGCGGTATTGGCATCGCTCGCGGCTGGTCTTTTTCCAGCACTCCGGGCTTCCCGTCTGGATCCTATTCGCGTGCTCAAGAACGCGGGCCCCAAGAGCAGCGCAGGACGCGGAGAACGGCGTCTGCTGCGATCGGTAACCATGGTGCAGACCGCGCTTACGCTGGCGCTGCTGGTGGGCGCGGGGCTGCTGATCCGAACCATGGTGAACTTGTCCAAAGTGCAGTCGGGTTACGACACTGGCCACATCTTGACCATGAGCGTCACCGAGGTGCAGCGGGGGAAATGGGAAGATTTTCATCATCGAGCTTTGGAACGAGTAGCCACCATCCCGGGCGTGCAGGATGTCGCATTTGCGTGGGGGGTGCCGCTTACCGGCAACAGTTGGCCTGCGACATTGGAGATTGAAGGGCAACCCGCGGCTTCGAAGGCTAGCGACAAAATCGCACTGCCGCTGCGCGCCGCCACTCCCGGCTACTTCAAGCTTCTGGGCCAAACCATTTCCGATGGGCGGGATTTTCGATCGACGGACTCCGGCAAAGCTCCCATGGTAGCCGTGGTTAACCAGGCTTTGGTGGCTCGATACTTTCCGCAAGCAAATCCCATCGGGAAGAAGATGTGGTTCGACCGGAAGCAGCCCCCCATTGAGATTGTCGGCGTGGTAACCAATGGCCGCACCAGCGATCTGACTCAGGCGGCCGAGCCGGAGGTTTATCTCTCGCTATGGCAGGCTTCGGCATTCTCGAAGCACCTGATTGTCCGGACGGTGGGAGATCCGCGCTCCGTGACGGCCGCTGTCGAGCGCGAGATGCGCTTGATTGATCCGACGGTCGCGGTGGAAAACGTTCGGACGCTGGAGCAGATTCGCGGCGATTCGCTCGCTTCGCGCAGGTTCGCCATGCAGTTGCTGGTGGGGTTTGCGCTGGTGGGTACCGTACTGACGCTGGTGGGGATTTATGGAGTGCTTTCGCTCTCGGTAGCCGCGCGCCGCCGCGAGATCGCTATACGCACCGCGGTGGGCGCCAGACAGCGAGACATTCGGAACCTGATTTTCGGAGAAGGCTTCCGCCTGATTGCCGGTGGAGTGGCGTCGGGCATTATCGCGGCGATCGTTTTGTCGCGGGTATTGAGATCGTTTCTGTTTGAGGTTGAGCCGGCTGATCCCGTAACCTTGATCGGCGTGGGATTATTATTTTCCGGTGTCGCGCTGCTGGCTTGCTGGGCGCCTACGCGGCGGGCGGTTAAAGTTGACCCATTGGAGGCGCTGCGATACGAGTGAGATTTGAAGAGTAGGTAGGCCTTCAACGCGATCTTAATCTCAGCGAACATAGATGCTACCATCCGGCGCAAAACGCCACTGTGGATTCCATGCCACTTCCCAAGCGAACCCATCCGGATCGGAAAAATAACCAGAGTAGCCGCCCCAGGACGCTTTACGAGCGGGCTTCAGGGTTTTCGCGCCGGCGTTCGCCGCGCGGCGCATCAGCGGATCCACCTCGCTCTGCTCACGGACGTTGTACGCCAAGGCCACGGCCGCTGGTCCGAACGTCGCGGGGTCGGCCTGAAAGTCCTGGGCCAGCTTGTCACGCAAGAAAAGAGCGAAGACCATTCCGCCGGCTTGAAAGAAGATGATCTCCTCATTTTCAAACGCCGGCTTCCAGCCGAGTCCGTCGACATAGAATCGCCGGGATACTTTGAGATCGCGCACTCCCAGCGTCACGATACTGATGCGTTGTTCCATGGATCGATATCCTTCCGCGTTCAAACATGGGGCCGCTGCCGCGGCTGCCACCAGAAGCTGTCTGCGGGTCATCGGTCCGATGATAGTCCGGACCGGCAGCCTAAGTCTTGGATAAATCGGCCATGCTCCCGGCTTTGATAGCGCCGCGAACAGCGCGCGTCCAAAATCAAAAATTCTCAACCAGCCAGGCGGTTGTCGTCCCCGGACTGCTCGCGAATGCCAGATGACGGCCGTCCGGCGACGGCACGCCCCAACTCGGTATATAGGACTCTGGCGTGTTCAAAACCGTCGCCCTGCCCCTCAGATCGATATACAGAAACGTCCCGGCGCCAACAGTCTTGTTGGAAACGTACCAGCCCTTGCCATCGGCCGCCCAATTCAGCGTAAACAGGTTTGCCCACCCGGGCACGATGACATCCGAAACAGGCGGCGAGGATGCTCCTAACGGCAGGATATGGATGCGCCCCTCATGCTCATCCATCCTCACCATCGCAATCCTGGACCCATCCGGCGAGATCCCCCAATCGCTTGGTCCGTAATCGGTGTGCGCAAGTTCGGGGAGCTGGCTCAATTGAAAGCCGCCCGCCGGCGGGGCCAACGCCGGATCGAGCCGGCGGAAAACCACTTGCTTCGCCTCACTCGTTCCCACTACGCAAAAGTTCGCGGGAAGCCGCGTGCAGTAATAACTGGCAATGCTTGGGCCCGCCAGAACAACTTGCGCCGGCCCGCCGGAAACGGATATGCGCATCAGCTTATGATGTTGCCCAGGCTGCTCAATCATCTCGTAGAACAACCATTTCCCGTCGGGACTGAAGCGGCCCGCAACGGCGCTCAGATGTCCGGTTACCAGACCCTCCGGCGTTTCGCGATCAAGTCGCTGCTTGAAAATGTTGAAGAACATATCGCGGTTCGATTCGAAAACCACAGCCTGGCTGTCCGGGGTCCAATCATGCGGGTTATTCTCGCCGCCGAAGTGCGCCAAAGGCCGGACATTTTCGAGGCGCTTTCCGCTATCTCTCAAATCCGCTACGAAAACACCGCTTTCCGATACTCGTTTTAGGACCAGCAACCGCTTTCCGTCGGCCGATATACTCGGCCGGAATAGATTGACGCCCGGCCATTGCCGCACGTGTCGTATGGTCACGGGAGAGCTTCCAGGATTTGGTCCGATTCTGATTTCCGACAGCGTGTCGACGTTGCCGATCGACAGCACTTGCCCATCGTTGCGCACGACGAATTCCCCGGCCTCAGGCGACGAACTGATGGTTGCCGAGCCCCCGGTCTGCAGTTCGACCAATTCGAGCGCACGCCGCTCGAACTGAGGCGTGCTTGAGAGGCACAAAACCCGATGTCCTTTCAGATACCAGGCCGGTTCTAGAAGTTTGCGGCCCGGCGGAGCGGATACCACCTTCCGGACTCGTTCGCCATTCGCTTCCATCACCCACAGCGCATCGGCGGATGCGGTGGTGAAAACGATTTCTGAGCCGTCCGGCGAAGCGGCCACATCCCGCACGTCGTCGCGAATCAAGCGCGGTTCCCCGCCGTAAACCGATACCGTCCAGAGCGCGGGCCGGGAACTGGCGCCGGGCATCGCCGTGACCAGCAGATCGCGATTGTTCGGCATCCACCGAAGCGCATAGATGCGCGCGGCCGGCGGGGACGGCAGCGGGTGAACTTCACCTGAGTCGATTATCTTCAGGTAAAGTCCGGTGTTGTCCGCATAAGCGAACGAGCCGCCATCGGGGGAAATCGCGGCTTCTAAAACGGGCGGCCCAAAACTCGGCGTCAGGCGCCGCTCCCTAAATTCCGGAGGACGCACACGGCCCGGCCACGCGTACCAGCCAAGCGCCAGCGCCGCGGCAGTCACAGCAGCAGCCGCAACAGCCCAGATCCAACGTCGGCCCCCGGATTGCTTTGCGGCCGGCTGCGCGGCGGAAACGGCATTTCCAGAGCCGGAACTGGCCATCGCGCGGCCCGATTCCGTGTCCCGCTTCAACCGTTTCAGATCGGCGCTTAACTCCGCGGCGCTCTGGTAGCGCAGCTCACGGTCCTTCTCCACGGCCTTCAAGACAATCTCGTCGATCCTCGGCGGAAGCGCCGAATTCAAGTTCGAAGGCGCTACTGGATCCCGGTTGAGAATGGCGTCGTGCACCACGGCTGCCGTCGCGCCCGGAAACGCCTGCGTTCCGGTAGCCATCTCGTAAAGAACCGCGCCCAGACTGAAGACATCGCCGCGGGCATCCGGTTCTTCGCCGCGCGCCTGCTCCGGACTCATGTAAGCCGCGGTCCCAAGGATGGTTCCTGTGCGCGACAGCGCGACATCCTGTTCGCCGGCGTCGTTGAACTTCGCCAGGCCGAAATCCAGCACCTTCACGATCCCATCCGGCCGGATCATGACATTCTCCGGCTTGATGTCGCGATGCACGATGCCTGCATCGTGAGCCGCCGCCAGCGCGGAAGAAACTTGCAGGGCAATGTCCGCCAGCGCCTTCCATGCCAGCGGTCCATGCGCGGTCAGACTCTTTAACGTTCCACCGTCGACGAACTCGGTGGCGATGTAATAATGATCCCCATCGAAACCAGCGTCGAAGATGGTAACGATGTTGGGGTGATTCAGCAAAGAAGCGGCCCGAGCCTCCCGCTGGAAGCGGCTCACCAGTTCCGCGGCTTCTTCGGCATAAGGTGGAGGCAGTATCTTGACGGCTACCCGGCGATGCAGACGCAGGTCCTGCGCCTCATACACAACTCCCATTCCCCCGGCTCCAATGCGTGGGCCCAGGCGATAGGTTCCAATCACGGTTCCGGGGTGGGGCAATTTCGGACGGCCGGCCACCAGCAGCCGGGCGGCATCGTCGATGGCCCGTGCCTTCAGGAACGACCGGTCCGAAATTGCGCGGTCCGCTTCCAATATGCGCAGCACCTGGTCGCGAAGCTCGACATTCCCCGGGCATGCGGCATCAACCGCAGCACCCCATTCGCTGTCGTCGAGTCCGCGAAGTCGCTCGAACAGAGCGCTAGCCCGCTGGTGGTCCGCGGGAGTCATTTGTCGCGATGGGATTCCGCCGTCGGCTCGAGTCGCGAGTTCGGAACTCGAAGTCTCGCGTAGAGCCAGGCACGCGCCACGCGCCAGTCCCGGACCACGGTAGGTTCCGACGTCCCGAGCACAGCGGCGATCTCGGCATTTTCCAGTCCACCAAAGTAGCGCAGCTCTACCACCTGCGACTGGCGCGGGTCGAGAGCGGCGAGATCGTTCAAGGCTGCATCCAGATCGATGAAGTCGACCGGGCTGGCTTCGGCCCGCGCGAGGTCCTTGACGTCGGCCAGATCAACGTGCGGGCTGCGATGGCCGCGCTTGCCCGTATCCTGGGCTCTGGCAAAGTCAATCAGAATCTGCCGCATGAGACGGGCGGAAAATGCATAGAACTGCGCGCGGCTGGTCCACTCCACCGGCGCTCCGCCGATCAAACGGAGAAAAGCCTCGTTGACCAGCGCCGATGGCTGTAGCAGGTGCCCTTCGCGCTCGCCGGCCAAGTTGCGGCGGGCGAGGCGATGCAGCTCCGCGTACACGATCGGCGTCAGCCGCTCCAGTGCGGTGGCGTCGCCGTCGCTCCACGCTCGGAGCATGCGAGTTAGCTCAACGGCAGAAGGCTGAGCCGATTGCATGGACAGATCATTATAGCCGTTTCAATGAGTTGGCCGTGCATGACTCTTGTCTCCTCGGACCCGGAATTGGTACGAAGTTTGAAAGGAGATCGCTATGGACTCTGGTCCGCTGGATTGATCGTTATTCGGTTCGCAAGGCCGTAATGGGGTCCACGCGTCCCGCGCGACGGGCCGGCAGGTAGTTGGCCAGAATGCCGATCGCTGCCAGCGTGACTCCCGCCGCCGTGAAGACGCTGGCGTCGGTGGAGCGCACTTCGAACAGCAGCGCGGCCAGCAGATGGCCGGAAAGCGCGGCGCCGACCGCTCCGACCGCCAGCCCCGCCAGAATCGGAACCATGCCCTCGCGCAAAACCATTTGCGCCAATTGGCCGGGCGTGGCTCCCAGCGCTGAGCGAATGCCGATTTCCTTTTCGCGGCGCACAATCGCATACGACGCTACGCCGTACACTCCTATACTGGTCAGCAATAACGCCACCACGGCGAAGCATGCCAGCAACGACGCCGCGAAGCGGCGATCGCCAACGCCGACGCGCATCAGCTCAGTCATTTCCACGATCGGCGATACCGGCAAGTTGGGATCCACCGACTGAATTTCGCGCGGGACGGCACGGCTGAGCATGGCGCGGTCTCCCGTGCCGCGAACCAGCACGCCCAGCGCCCTTCCCGGCGACTGGTACCCAGACGTCTGGTACAAGCTGGTGTAAACGTGCGGAACATCCTTTTCATCCAAGCTGGCCAACTTCACGTTGCCTACCACGCCCACCACTGTAAACCAAGGCGTCGGCTGCACCATGCCATGGCGGACGGTGCGCGCGGAACGAATCCGCTTTCCAAGGGGATCCTGCGCGCCCCAGAAATGGCGCGCCGCGGCCTCATCCACCAGCATGACGAAGGGCGATTGCTGGTCATCGGTATCCTCAATCACCCGTCCCCGAACCAGCGGCGCGCCAATGGTCCGAAAGAATTCGGGCGTCACGGAGGCGGATACCGCCGTGGGTGCGTCGCCGCTCTCGGATGCGCCTTCCACGCGGTATCCGTTTTGCTTGAGTGCGCCCTGCAGAGGTACCACGCTGGACAACGCCGCGTTCTCCACGCCCGGCACGGCGCGAAGGCGCCGCACCGTCTCACGAACAAGCGCGGTGCGCGTTTCCAGCTTGTCGTAAATGTCGGCCTTGGGATCATTGGGCACCGGCAACGAAACGCTTCCCACCACCAAATGGTGCGCGTTGAACCCCGGATTCACTTGCAGCAGATTCCAGAACGTCCGCAGCAACACCCCCGCGCCGACCAAGAGCATCAACGACAACGCGACTTCCGCGCCAATGAGCACCTGGCGGACTTTGCTGTCGTGCCGCGATCCGGAACTCGCGCGCTCGCGCAATCCGGAAAGCGATGGTTCCACCTTTCCGGCTTGGAAGGTCAGCACCAGTCCGAAAAGCACGGTGGTGAGCAGGGAGAGCGTGAGAGAAAACGCCAGCACGCGCGCATCGACATGAATGCCGTTGAGGCGCGGAAGTTGCGACGGCAACATGGCGATCAGCGCCTGCAAACCGAGCGTCGTGGCGCCGACGCCAGCGGCCGCCGCCATGATGCTCAACACCGCCGATTCGGTGAGCAGCTGCCGGACAATTCTCGCGCGGCTCGCGCCCAACGCCAGGCGCACGGCGATCTCCCGTTGCCGCGCGGACGCGCTGGCTAACAGAAGATTCGCTACATTCACGCAGGCGATCAACAGAATGAACGCCACCGCCAGCAAGAGCGAAATCAGCAGCGTCCGCGTGTTGCCGACCACCACTTCCTTCAACGGACTCACGGACAAAGTCCAGCCGGCGCCGGCCGGATAGTCGCTGCCATAGTCGCGGCGCAGCGAATCACTGAAGGCGGCCAGCTTGGCCAGGGCCTGGGCGAGCGTCATCCCCGGTTTCAACCGGCCGATGATGCCCGGCAACTGTCGCGCGCTGCGTTGTGGCGGAGGAAACGGATCGCCGCGAAAGCCCGCGGTGACGTATACTTCCACCGGAACAGCGCCGGCCGATGAGGGATTCCGAAAGTCCGGCGGAAGCACGCCCACAATGGTGTACAGATCGGTATCGAGCCGCATTTGATGGCCGAGGACGGAGCGTTCTCCTCCGAACTCGCGGCGCCACAGGCCATCGCTGATCACCACGGCATCGGCGAATCCTGGCGCGGTATCGCCCGGGTCGAACAGCCGGCCGAGCTGCGGGCGCGTCCCGAGAATACCGAAATAATTCGGACTGACCACCCCGCTCTCCAGGCGCTCGGGATGCTCACCGCCGGTCAGGTTGCCCGGCCCTTGATATACCACCGAGACCGCCGAGAAAACGCCGGAGCGATCCCGCAGGTCGTCGAACTCCGGAACGGAAAAGCCGACGCTCCGTGCGCCCAGCCCCCGCAGATCGGCGTGCAATACGACCAATTGCTCCGGATCAGGAAACGGGAGCGGCCGGAAAAGGGTCGCGTTCACTACACTGAAGATCGCGGTATTGGCGCCGATCCCGAGCGCCAAGGTGAGCAACACCGTCGCGGTGATGCGCGGCGACTTCCACATGGTTCTCAACGCGAAGCGGACGTCTTGCCAAAGATCCATGGGGCCTCCCAGGGCTGTCGAATGGGTGGCAAGTTGGGTTCCTTCTTGACTTGCGGCTAATCGATTGATTTAGAGGAGCGAGGCTTGTTGATGGACTCGGGTGGATGTCCACTACCGGGATGGCATGTTTCGGGACCGGACAGTGCCAGCGGGACAGGCTTCGTTACCTGTCGTTGTTTTCAGGAATGTTTCACGCAGCTTCATGATCGCCCGACGCCACATTTCACGCATCTTTCTCCAGTGGATCTCTGAGAGGCTCCAGTGGATCTCTGAGAGGCTCCAGTGGAGCTCTGAGAGGGAGGTACGAGGATATGGTTCTCAACATGGTTCTGAACAGAAATATCGTTCTCATCGGATACGTCAAGCAAGCACTCGCGGTACTCGCGGTCCTGGTCCTTTTTGGATCGTTTGAATCTCGAGTTTTTGCGGCCGAATCGCTGCCGGTCATTGTTGCCGCGGAAGAGAGCATGGCGACACGGCCTTCGCAACTCACTATTAAGGGTACCGGGTTTGGCAGTAACAAGCCGTTGGTGGATCTGGACGGCACCTCGCTCTTGGTCCTGAATTACACGCAGACTACCGTCGTCGTTCAGGTCCCTCTATCATTCGATTCCTCGCCCGGCACGTATTTGTTGAGCCTGACCAATACCAGCGACATCATCCAGCTCACCGCCTATTTCGTCACGGCAACCGGAGCGATTGGACCCGCTGGACCGGCAGGCCCGCAAGGCCCGCAAGGATCCAACGGAGCAACTGGTTCTCCAGGCGCACAGGGTCTGCCAGGACCAGCCGGACCGGCGGGAGCAGGTGGACCGGCGGGACCAACGGGTCCGGCGGGCCTAACTTGGCGTGGCATATGGAATCCCGGAGTGACCTATAATCTCAATGACGTGGTGACCGAAGGCATCGCCAATGGCGGACAGTCGCAGAGAGAGGGAGATGTATCCAGTTATATCTCGCTGGTCGCCGGCAATATTGGATCCGAGCCAGATCTCAGCCCAACAGCCTGGCAGCTACTGGCGCAGGCAGGCTCGGATGGTACGCCCGGCGCGCAAGGGCAACAAGGTCCGCAAGGTCCGCAGGGACCACAAGGGCCGACGGGTTCCACCGGCGCGACTGGCCCGCTGGGTCCCCAAGGCCCTCCCGGCACCGCTGGTCTCGCAAATTTCACTTGCGGAAAATACGGCGCCGTCAACGGCTTTAACGGCAACGGCGCTCCCGTTTGCCAATGCCAATCGATAACAGTCACCGCAAGCGTCACATCGGTCACCAGCGGCAACTTCCAGAGTTGGCCGGGGGGGTCTGAGTCCTTCGGCACTGGCGTTTGCAGCGTAACCGTACTCACCAATCCGAGCGGTCAGATCGATGGCACAAATTCCCCGGTTGGCTGGGGCGATTTCTCGTGGCCGTCCGGCAGCTGGTCCTCTTGCCAGTCAACTGTGAACACTCCAACGTGTAACTCAATAGGGGCAATAGGCAGCGTTAACGGTACTTTTCCGAGCTGCTCTAGCGCTGCTAACCTCGGAAGTGCGTCGACGGCAACCTTGACCGTTTCGTGCACGCCCTAAGTCTTCAAACGAGAGGATTGTCTACCGGGTCGGTCCGCAGCATCGAAGTACCCGAAGATCTCTTCTTGACGGCCGCGCGTTTCTGCCACACCCGGGATTCTGGTTGCGGTCTGCCGCCGGCTTAACTCTCGGAAATACCCGCCTTCTTGAAAGCCGCGCGTCCGTACTCCAGGCACAACCTGGCGCTCTCGGCCGGCGGCATCTCCTTGAGCCCGCGGCCGAACACTTCCACGCTTAGCGAATCCGAATAGCCGATCTTTTCGAGGGCCTGGAGAAATCCGGAAAGATTGATCACGCCCTCGCCCGGCAGCAGCCGCTGGTCGTCGCGAATTTTTTCGGGGGCAATGTCTGGCGCATCGTTGAAATGCACCACGACGATTCGATCCTTGCCCGCCGCGAGGATGTCCGCGGTGGTAGCGCCGGCGAGATGCCAATGCCAGGAATCGAGCGTCAACCCCACGTTGCTCCCGCACTCTTTGGCGAATTCCAACATCTCCGGCATCTTCCAAATGAACACGTTCGGAAACTCCCGCCGGAAGTGGAGCGGGCCGAGAAATTCCAACCCCAATCTGCAGTGGGAGCGGGCCAGAATATTCGCGCATTCCGTGAAGCGCCTCTTATAGGTCCGGCGCAGTTCGTCCTTGGGAGTGTCGCTCGAAGGCATGATCCAGGTCATCATGCGCGGGCATCCAATGGCCGCCATAAATGGCGCTGCCTCTTCGAGCTTGGGAAGGGTAGCGCGAAAAGTGGCCTCGTCCTTACGGAATTCCGTAGGCAGATCCGCGAATGCCGGCCGAAGTTTTGTTTCTTCCAGGGTGTGGCGGGTGCCATCCAGCCCGAGAGCCAGGCACTCTTCGAGCGCAACATCCACGCCTTTGAAGCCAGTGCGCGACGCGAGGCGAGCAAAGTCCGGCCACGCCAGCTTGCCGCCAATCGGCACACCGTTCAACGAAAGGTACATAGGTACATTGAAGCACCAATGCCTGTTTCCCGCGCGGCGGACCAGCTGGCTGCGATGGCTGCCCGCTTAGTAGGATGTCCTACAACTAGCCCCGATAGTAGTGCCCATGGGTGACGCCATTTTAGGTGTACTTTCTCCTTTTAATACGACTAGTCGGGAGTTATACTGATCCGGCGCGGGATTTCGCCCGGCAGAAAACGAGGTTTCCAAAATGAAACTATTTCGTTTCGCTAAAAGCACTGTGCTTCTCACTATCGGGCTGTCATTTGCAGCTTTGGTTGCGCAGGCATCGGTCATCGATTTTTCAATTTCAGATCCGAACCAGATCGGCGCTCCTGGTGCGACCAATACATTTGACGGCACCATCACCAACAATACCGGGGAGACGCTGGCGTCCACAGATCTCTTTTTCAACTTCGGCGATTTTGATTTCACCAACGTCACTCTCACCCAGATTCTTGGCGACACCAGCTTCGACATACCGAGTGGCACTACGTCCGCCCCAACTGAACTTTTCACCCTCGCTTTGGCCAGCACCGCCGCAGTCCCAGCCACCTATAGCGCTCAGGTGCAGCTGGAAGACATCAATGGCGATATCTCCCCGGTCTACACCGCGAGCGTCAGCACCGTGCCCGAGCCGCGCTTTCTGCCTTTTATACTGCTGGCCGCGCTGTTGCTCTTCTTCTTGGCATTCCGGAAGCGAATCAAGCTGGTGTTGCCGATTGTCGCTATCGCGCTTGTTGCGGAGCGCCCGTCCGAAGCCCAGGTCTCTGGAGTGCAATTCGGAACCGGCAAGCCCGGCTTGGCCCAAATCAGCTCAACATTGATGATCGCGCTGCCAATCACCAACAACGGCACCGTGAACGCAACGAATGTGAAGGTGACCAGCGCGACGCTGCGCTCCGCAACGCTCGAAAGCCCGGCATTCCCGGTGACGCTGGGGGCTATCGATGCCGGCCAAAGCGTGGTTTTCCAGGCTGACTTTAACGCCAGCTCGCTGGCGTTGAACACTTCTTACCTGCTAACCGTGAACGGCACATACATGGTGGGCGCGGTGACGGCCGGCTTCACCATCAACCGCTTCATCGTGCGGCAACCTGCCGGACCCGGCTCGGGCACGGTGAATTTCGCGAGCGTGCTTCCGCTGACCGTTACCAGCGGAGGCTTCCCGCATCAGCCGCTCGATTTTCCCGACGATGCGAACTCTTCCGCTCCGCCCATTCCAACGGGTCCATTTTCTCCGGTCACGCCGAGTGGAGGAACCTCGCTCGGCGGCAACAATTTCTTCAATTCGACTTTCGAAAATCCGCAGACGAGAGAGTTGAAGATGAAACCTCGGGCGTCTGTCGGGTTCAACCTGGACATGCCTTTGGGACTGGTCTCCGGCGGCAGCAACGGCACCGCCAGCCAGACAGCCGAGCCGAGCGGGGGAGCCAGTGCGGACGGCTTTGTATTTGTCACGGCCAACTGGACTGCGGCGTATTCCTCGAATTTTGGTTCCAGTTTCAACCCGCAGTTGGATCCCACCACCATTTTCCCGAATGACGCGGTCGGCTTCTGCTGCGACCAGATTGTCCAGTATGTGCCGGGAATCGATCGGGTGATCTGGCTGCTGCAGGGCAATGGATACCGGCTGGCATCGGCCAGTCCGGCGCAGATTGCGAGTAGCAACGGAAAGGCATGGACATATTGGAACCTGACGCCCTCCGTGTTCGGGCCCACCGGGTCCGGCTTCGATTATCCGGATATGTCAGTGGGCAGCAATGATCTCTATATAAGCTGGGACACCGGTTGTTCACCGAACTGCAATGGGGGACGCCAGATTGCGCGGATTTCGCTTAAGGAAATTGAGGCTGGGGGCACCATCAATATTGGCTACACAACGCCAGGGGACAGCGGCGTTGCCTGGGGAAGCCATCTCACCGAGGAACCCGGCAACACCATTTATTGGGCCGGCAACAACGGCAATAGCACGCTCCGGGTTTTCTCCTGGGCGGAAGATTCCAATACTTACTTCTGGAGGGATATCGGTATCGGGTCATGGGCAAACAATACTCCGCTCGTTTCCCAGACGCCTTCGCCGGATAGCCAAAACTGGGTGGACTTCCTGTTCGACCCTACTTCACAGAATCCAGGCGGAGGGTTTCCCTTGTTCGGAGTGCTGGGGTCCACACGCTCAGGCAACCAGCTCTGGTTTGCGTGGAGCGCCGGGACCGACAACAACTTCCCGAATCCTCACATCGAAATGGTCACTCTGGACCTAAACAACAACTACAATTTAATCCAGCAGGTGCAGATCTGGAGCGATGGGGCCACGTATGCCTACCCGGCGCTCGCTACCAATGCCTGTACTGGCGAAATCGGCCTTTCGCTTGAGACCGGCGGCAATGGAAACTATGAAAATCATGCGGTAGGTTTCTGGGGGGATTTCGTCGTCTACACCACCACCGACAGCAATGCAGGCGGCAGCCGTTTCGGAGACTACGTGAGCATCCGGCAAAACGTCAATCCCAATTTGCATGGCGCCTATTTCGACGCGTTCGGCTACGGTCTGAACACTTCGATGAACGGCGGAATAACTACCGATGTTCGATATGTCGTTTTCGGCCGGCCGGGAGCTTGCGTGATCAACTGACGACGGCGCCTCAATTGGGGACGTTATGATGGTCGAATGCAGTCGATTGAGATCGACCCGGAACTGAATCGCCTGGCTCTCGCGGAAGCCGCCAAACTCTATCCCGATTTCGCCGATCAAGCATCCCACGTTATTGCGCGCCCGCTTTTCAAAGGTTTCGCGTGGCAACTAGTGTGGAAAGGTGCGCCGCCACCTGGCCAGCAAGCGTGGGAGTTTCAAAACGCGGCGATTCGCGCGTACAAGAGATTGGCAAGCATTGAGGATTAGTGCAGGTCTCATTTTGATTGCCATATATTTGATTGCCAAATAAGCAGGGTAATCTCTCGCTACCCGCCCTCATCTCATAGCCTAGTGAATTCCCCAGGGCCGCCGCGCTTCTTGCACCCAAATGCCAGAAACGAGAATCTAACCGTGCAGGGCGTTGCGCCAAGGCTGATCGATGAGCAGGATCTACAAATGGTTAATGCTGGTGTGCTGGCTCATGGCGCCTCTGCTCGCGCGGAACGTGCTGGACGATCCGTCCTTCGATCACTTCTATAACCTCGAATACGATCAAGCGCTCGACGGATTTCGAACGGCTGCCGCCAAATACCCGGAGTCTCCCGATGTTTACGACCACATTGCGCAGACCATTCTTTATCGCGGAATGTTTCGCGCCGGGATGCTCGAGAGCGACATGCTGACCAATTCCAGCTCGTTCGTGAAAACCAAAATGGAGATGAGCGCAGCGGACCGGCAGGAGTTCTCGGATGCCATTCGCCAGGCCATGGAACGCGCCAAGGCCCGCCTCGACCGCGATCCGAACGATCCCGCGGCGTTATACGCTTTGGGAGTCAGCTACAGCTTGCGCGGAAATTATAACTTGACCGTTCGGAAAGCGTATCTGGATGCGCTCCGGGATATCAGTTCGGGGCGAAAAATTCACAATCGCGTCACGCGAATCGCCCCGGCGCTGGTGGATGCGCAATTGATGCAAGGGCTTTACGACTACATTGTCGGAAGTCTGCCGCTGGGTTGGAGAATGCTGGGATTCCTGGGCGGCTTTCAGGGCAATCGGGCGCGCGGCATCGCCACGCTGGAGCGCGTCTCGAGCCAGGGAAACATTAACCGCATCGACGCATCCGTGTTCCTGGTGGCGATTTACCGGCGCGAGCATCGTTCCGCGGACGCTATCGGCGTGCTGAATGGGCTGATCCCCCGGCTGCCGCGCAACTACCTGTTGCGACTGGAACTGGCCAGGATGTACGGGGATCTGGGCGATCGCCGCGCGGCGCTGGATGTTCTGGACCAGGTGGAACAGTTCCGGCGCGCGCACGCGCCCGGCTACGAAACGTTGTCTTCGGACTTGATTCAAAAGGTGCGCGAGCGTATCCTTGTAAAAATCGACGGAAATAAAGAATCCGTCGGCGAGTGAATGAGAAATCTGCGCCGGTACACATTGTTGGTCGCGGCCTTGGCGCTGCTGAACGCTGAGGACTTTGGCGATCCCAAGGACGTGAAGCAAGTGCGTAGCATTGTGGCGGCGAAATTCCATCACGCCGCGCATGCCTCCGTCTCTCACGATTGGGCGCTATGCACGGCATACTCAGGCTTGGACAATGTTTCTGTGGTGCTGCATCGGGTCCGCTCCGCCTGGAAGATTGTGGCGCACGACGGAGGCGCTTATGGCCAGGAGCAGTTAAGAGCCTTGAGTGTTCCGGAGGCCGATATCCCGCCGCTGCTGAAAGCGTATCAGTAGCATAACCAGAGGCACCGGCTCCCTTAAGAAGCTGTGAAAAAATCGGCACGCGCGCGGGGTTGGCAGACGGAAGCGTCTGCCCCACATTGACGATTAAGTGGCGCAGGCGCTTTCGCCTGCGAACCGATTTTTTCACGGCTTCTCACACTTACGGTCGCGGTTCGGTAGCGTACGCTTCTTATCCCCAGTAGACTTCGCCGTCCAGCAGATTCTGTTTCAGGAATTCGGAATTGATTTCGAGGCCTAAGCCTGGCCCGGTGGGGACCTTGAGCAGTCCCTTGCGCACCTCAGGTGCGCTGCCCGCGGCCATACCTTCGATGTAGTGGTTGGGACGCCCGAGCTGGCTCTCCGAGCGATAGAAATTTTGAATGGACGCTCCGAAATGTGCGTTGGCGTAGGTCAGCACCAGTGAACCGACATTGTGCAACGCCACTGGAGTGCGGAACTGGGCCGCGTAATCGGCGATTTTGCGCGTCCCCGTGATTCCGCCCGCGAACGCCAGATCGGGATGGATGAAATCCACCGCCTGGTTATCTAGAAACGGCTTGAATCCGCGCACCAGTTCCAGTTTTTCTCCGGTCAACATCGGCACGCGCGTAGATCGGCGCAATGCCAGCCAAGCTTCTGAAAATGGCGGATTGAGTGCGTCTTCGATGAATAGCGGGTTCATGGGCTCCACGGCTTTGGCAACCGCGATGGCGCTGGGGGTGTCCAGCTCGTTGTGGCAATGGACGGCGATGTCGATGTCGTCACCCACGGCCTCGCGGCAGTTGGCATAACCGCGCGCCACATTGCGGAGTTGCTGGGTGGTGAGCGTGGGTGCGAATCGGGCCGCAGGCACGCCCAGCAGCGGGTCGATGTTGTTTTTGAATGCGGTGAAACCCTCCGGCATTTCCTTGATGCGCTGCGCCCAGTCACGGCAGGAGGATTTGTCCAGCATGTCCAGGTTGATGCCGTGCGAGTACATCGGAATGGCCTCGCGGAACGGGCCGCCTAGAAGCGTTGAGACCGGCACGCCCAGCAGCTTTCCAGCCAGGTCCCACAAAGCCATGTCGATACCGCTGATAGTGGGAATGTGCGCCATGTAGGTATGCATCAGCGTGGTCATATTTTGGAAATGCACCTCGATCTGCAGCGGGTCTTTGCCGATCAGCAAAGCTTTCATGGTTTCAATGCGCGCCCGCGCCATGGGCCCGGTAGCGCCGGCTTCGCCAAAACCCGAGAGTCCGCTGTCGGTATCAATGCGGATGAGACAATTTCCGGCTATATTGCGGATAGCCAAGACGCGAATGTTGGTGATCTTCACCCGATTCACATTCGGCGCAGCCATGGCCCGGTAGCCGGCGAACAGCCCGGCCGCAGGCAGCGCGACGGCCATCCGAAGCAGATCCCGGCGGGACAACGATGTCATGTGCAGTGTTCCTTCCAGACCGCAATATACACCAATGGGGGTAGAGAATCGCCAGCGTCGGTCGAGATACAATGAGAACTCATCGTAGAGATGAGATGCGTGAAAGGAGATGCGATTGCAAAAACGACTCTTGATCCTGTTAGGCGGCTTAAGCTTGTTCCTGCTTCCCGCGGTCATAACGGCGGACGAACCTTGGGGAGAAATCAGAGCCGAGCCGAATCCCTGTCGAATCGAGCCCGGCCGTGAGGAGTGCACCACCCACCTCACCTGGCACACCCGAGGTATTGAGAAAGCCAAGGTATTCGTCGTTGCTCGGGGCAGAAGGGAGTTCAAGGAGAAAGAGTTCAGCGCCAGCCGGAATTGTGAAGGCCATGAATGCCGCGCGCCTTGGATCAGCCACCACACCAAATACACTTTTCAATTGTTCGATTTCACCAGGGGCGATCGCGGACGGCTTTTAGCGAGCGTCACGGTAACTGGCGAGCAGTAGCATAAAAGGCGCCGGCTCCCTTAGCTTAGTCTTAGGAGCTGTGAAAAAATCGGGAAGCACGTGGGGCAGACGTTTCCGTCTGCCAACAGCTTCTCAGCGACCGATGCCTTTGATTTTTCCCATAGGGAACCCGACCTCGAGCGAGTCCGCGGCGGCAGTGAGTGCCGTACTCAGGCCCAACAGGCTGTCTATCATCTGGAACAGTTCCCGGGAATGGACAGGTTTGGAAATATAACCATCCATGCCGCTTGCCAGGAAGCGCTGGCGGTCTCCCTCCATCGCGTGCGCAGTCATGGCAATGATGGGAATGTGGATGCCCGTGGTTCGCTCCTTCTCCCGAATGGCCGCGGTGGCTTGCACGCCATCCAATACCGGCATTTGCACATCCATGAGGATAATGTCGAAGCTCTGCTGTGCAAGCACTTCCAGAGCCCGTGCGCCGTTTTCGGCCAGCACCACCACATGTCCCCGTTTCTCCAGCAAACGCGCCGCCAGCCGTTGGTTGACGCGATTGTCTTCCGCCAGCAGAACATGCAGCGGCACGTGACCTTCCCGAAGAGTCTCGCCCGTAATAAGCTTTAGATCCTGAGGAACCTCGCGGCGCGCCCCCAGAACTTTCGAGAGCATCTCTAACAAATCCGACTGCAGCACCGGTTTCATCAGGTAGGCTGCTATTCCCAGCTCAGCGCATCGCGCGCCGTCGCCGCGATGCCCTCCCGATGTCAACATCACCATAACCAGCCCGGCCAGCTCAGCCGTCTTTTGAATCTGCTCCGCCAGCATGAACCCGTCCGTTTCCGGCATATGCCGGTCCGTAATCATCAGGACAAACGGGTCCTTGGCTTGCTTGGCCTGCTTCAGCAGAGCCAGCGCCGGCTTGGCGCCGTCCACAGCAGCGGGCCGCATTCGCCAGTGGGTCAGGATCTTCTCCAGGATTTGGCGGTTGGTGGCATTGTCATCCACCACCAACACGCGCATGTTCTCGAAGATCCTTGCGTCCGCGCTTGGCGCTCGCTGGCTTTCCGCGGCGGCCACGCCGAAAGGCGCCGTAAAGTGGAACGTGGTTCCCTTGCCTACCTCGCTCTCCAACCAGATTCGCCCGCGCATCATGTCGATCAGACGCGCCGAAATGGATAGACCCAAGCCGGATCCGCCGTAGCGGCGCGTGGTGGACGCATCGGCTTGAGTAAAAGGTTCGAAAATCAACTTCTGTTTCTCGGCCGGAATTCCAATCCCGGTGTCGGCAATCGTAAAGTGCAGCGAGATGCTATCTGCATCGCGCACCTCCGGCTCTACACGCACCACTACTTCGCCCTGCTCGGTAAACTTGATGGCGTTTCCAACCAGGTTCAGGATGATTTGGCGAAGCCGCGTCGGGTCGCCCACGATGGCTTCCGGCAATTCGGGCGGAACATAACAGACCAATTCCAGATTCTTCTGGTAAGCCCTGACCGCCAGCGTCTTCATGGCCTGCCCCAAGTGGTCCCGCAGATCGAAGGCGATCGGTTCCAGGCTCAGCTTGCCCACCTCGATCTTGGAAAAGTCCAGAATCTCGTTGATGACGGTGAGCAAGGAGTCGGCCGAGTGTTTCACCGCGTCCAGATATTCGCGTTGCTCCAGGTCCAGCTCGGTCCCGAGCGCCAGCTCGGTCATTCCGATGATGCCGTTCATCGGCGTCCGGATCTCGTGACTCATGTTGGCCAGGAATTCGCTCTTGGCCAAGCTGGCCGCTTCGGCCGCTTCTCGGGCCCCTTCGAGCTCAGCTTGAATGCGCTGGCGCTCCGTGGTGTCGCGAAATCCCCAAACGCGCCCCACGCTCTTGCCGCCGATCCGCTGCGGTTCGGAGTGCCGCTCGAATACGCGGCCGTCTTTGAACTCAATCAAGTCGTCCGACTGTGCTTCGGGATTGGCGTACAGCTGCCGGACACTTTCCAGATGTTGGCCGGGATCCTTAAGCTGGGCCAGCGCGTGGCTGAGGATGGCGCGTTCATCGCGTTCGGCCAGCACTTCCTCGGGCACCCGCCACATCTCGACGAATTTCTGATTGTAGGTAACTACCTTGCCCTGGGAATTCACGACAAGGATGCCGTCCGCGGTGGATTCGAGCGTAGTCCGGATGATCTCCGTCTGGCGCCGCACCCTGCGCCGTAGAATAGAGACCCAGCTAAGCGCTCCGGCAATGGCCGCCGCCAGGATTCCCAGAATTGACAGCGCCCGGTTGCCCGTCAGCCAGGGAGGGTACGCCAGCACTTCCACATCCTGGGGCGAGCGAAGTTGAATCTTAAACGTCATCTGCTCCATGCCGCCGCTGGGCGCTTGGCCACCGGAGCTATCTCTTTCCACCAGACAAATGCCGGTGACGCGCAGCAAGCTGCCTTCCCGCAGTGAGGACGGCCGCAACTTGGCGATGTCATCATCCAGCACCGCGGTAAACAACGTATCGCCGTTCCGCAATACCAGCACTCGTTCGCGAGGAAGCAGCGAGACGGCGGTCAGCCGCCCTTCCAGACTCACCAGCCGATCCTGCATTTTCTGGAGCGCTTCCTGCGGCATGGTCCGTACCGGCAAGGGCGCCGGCGCTACGCCAATTTTGCGGAACACCACGTCTTGCAGCGCCGGCCGCGTATCGACGATCCCCCGGAACCCGACCACTTCTACGCGATCTCCCGGCCGTAACGGGGTAGCCTGATTCGCCTCCACATACACGCTGCCGGATTCGTCCGTCAGATAGAACGCCTTGTTGGCGATATAAGCTGTAACCACTCCCTGCACGCGCACCCGGCGGCTGGGTGTTCCACTGAAAGTGAATCTCTGGATACCCGAGATCGGGCTCACCGGGAGGGAAAAATCCTCCGCCAGAGCCGGCCGCACTACTTTTACATAGCGGGGATTCGGAGTGTGAATGATAAGACCAATGAGTTGGTTGTTGTCGTTGAAGAGCGCTGCGCAAACGCCCTGAACCCGAACCACCGCGCCCACCCATTGTTCCGGTTGGCTGACATAATCCTGTATCTCAACCACCAGCCTGTTCCCGTCGACAACTACGTTGAGACGAAGCCGGCGGGTGTTGTTCGCATCGGCTGGAAGCTCGACAGCGGACCGCACCGTGCCTTCAAACTCCACCCATTTGGAGTCCTCCGAAGTAGAAGCCATCTCATCGTAGGTGGGGTGCTCGGGAGCCGGCATGGGCGCTTCACCGAGGACCTTCCAATGGGGATCCGCGATGTCCGGCGCAAAGTCATTCTGGATGGTCACTCCTTCTAAATCCAACAACTGCCCGGTTTTAGGCGGCGGCATGCTGGAAGGGCGGCCTACCCAAATGGCGCCTGTCGAGTCCTGCACAAAGAGATCCGTGCTGGTCGAGTAGGTCACCACCACGCGAAAGTGCAGCGGATACCTTTGCTTGGCTTGCGCCTCGGTCAGTTTACGGGCTTGGATCACGTGCGTGAGCGTCGGCAGAGAATGCTGTGCCTGCTGCGCTTTACCGATTCCAACGCACCAGATAGATAAGAGAAGGAGACTGGACCGCACCTACGTAATTCATCGGACGGTTCAGGCTAAAACGTTAAAACCGCAGTACATTTCCACTGGTCCGCTTAGAAGCCGCGAAAAAAATGGGCGGAGGCAGGTTGGCAGGCGGGCGGAAGCGCCTACCCCACCGCTTAGTCCGGTAAAAACTTCCCTATATTTTCAGCGGTGTGGAGAGCTAAGTCATTGATTCAGGATCTACATGCAGCATTTGGAAGCAAAGGTGCGCTGCCCTCTTACGAGGCGATCAGTGTGTAAAATGAGAAAAATTCTTGTGCTTCCTCTCGCGGCCGCTTCGCTGGGTATTCTTGGGGCTGATTCTGCGAAGAAGGTAGATGACGCTGCGAGGTTGAACGCAGAGATCAGGGAGAGCAGCCAGGTTATTTTCTGGCGCGACCCTACCGATATCGCCACGCGCAATCTGTTCTACGGCCAGGGCGGTAAAGACCACCAGCCCCACGGCACGTTCACCTTTGATAAAGAAGATCTGGACGGGACCAATCCGAAGTTCACAGTGCGGGATCAAGATGGAGTGAAGTGGAAAGTGAAGCTGGGTACCGAGGCGCAGCCGGAGACCGTAGCGTCGAGGCTGTTGTGGGCGGCCGGCTACTATGCGAACGAAGACTACTACTTGCCTTCAATCCACGTTGTGAATATGCCCGCGCATCTGCATCGAGGGGAAAAATACGTCAGCCCCGGCGGCACGGTGCAGGGCGTGCGTATGAAGAGATATCTGAAGGGCGAAAAGAAGATTGGAGACTGGGATTGGGAAAGCGGACCTTTCGCAGGCACGCGGGAACTGAATGGGCTAAGAACGTTGATGGCGGTAATCAACAACTGGGATCTCAAGGACGTCAACAACGCAATTTACGAGGAGAAGTCCACTGACGGCTCCGGAACAATGCAGGTTTATACCATCAGCGATCTGGGAGCGAGTTTCGGAACTGCGGGAATTAGCCGGACCCATGAGATCTCCAAAGGCAATATCAAATCGTACAGCCATTCCAAATTTATTAAGCGCCTGGATGCCACCACCGTCGACTTTGAAACTCCAGGCCGTGCCGCGCTGATGGACATGGCCGATCCAAAAGAGTACGCCCGGCGGCTCAACCTGGAATGGATTGGCCGAAACATCCCTCGCGCCGACGCGAAATGGATGGGCGAGCTGCTGGCCAAACTTTCGCCGCAGCAGATTCGTGACGCGTTTCGGGCAGCGGGTTATTCGGCGGAGGAAACTGAGGAGTTTGCGGGTGTTCTCGAAGAGAGAATCGGTGAATTGACCAAGCTCTGAAACCAATTTTGAGTCTTCGCTGTCAAACCTTCGGAACTATGTTCAGCCGTGTCCACATGACGCTCTTATTTCTGCTGCTGGCGTGCAGCGTGGCATGCCGCACCAACGAAACGCCGGAATCGCAAGTGAAGGATGCGGAGATTTTGGCCTCGGTCAAGGCGAAACTGGCTGAAGGACTAGGGGCGACATCGGTCACCAATATTTCCGTGAATGTCACCAACGGAGTAGTGACGCTGGCGGGCACCGCACATACTGCTGCCGAAAAATCCAAAGCCCTCTCCATCGCCCAAGCTGTTCCGAAGGTGGTCAGCGTCAATGACAATCTGCAGGTCTCTGGCGCCCCGCCGGGATAAAAATCGGTTGGCAGGCGGAAGGGAAGCTAGGTACTTGCAAAATTCGAATAACCAACCGCTGACTCGGCATAACTGGAACCCAAAAGCACCGGCTCCCTCAGTCTCAGAAGCTGTGAAAAAATCGGCAGGCGCGCCGGGTTGGCAGACGGAAGCGTCTGCCCCACGTTGACGCACAAGGATTTACGATTAAGTGGCGCAGGCGCTTTCGCCTGCGAACCGATTTTTTCACAGCTTCTCACACTCACGGTCGCGGCTTCCATGAGAAGGCCGGTCTCTGTCAAGTCGAAAATGATTTTGGGTCGTTAAACCACGAACGCCCATCGCCGACCAACGGGAGGCGCTACACCCGGCCGGATCACCACGAACGGTAACCCCCGACCAACGGGAGGCCCACGCTAAGCCAGCTTTTTTCTCTCTGAGGAGCGGTTTCGCTTTTGCCTTTTGGTCCTGTCACCACTCTGGTGATCGCGACCATCGGGAGCCCCGCTCGTTCCCATACTTGCTCCCTGCTGCCTTGATTCCCTCCGCCGATTCGCCCCGCTTCCATTCGCACTCTTATTGGGAGCGTTCGCTCCCGGTGCCAGTTGGGGTCCTCAATCTTAAAACGGGTGCTGCCATCTCAGTGCCGAACTGATTGGTCTCCGTTTCCGGCTACCCTCGTTCCGCCGCGACCGCGCAGTCACCCGAACTCGGCGTTGGCTTACCAAAGCCACTGACTCTTAGGCCGCTGTTTGCTGCTCCAGCGGCCTATTATTCCGCAACGGTTCGTATACTTCTCCGGTCACCCATAAATGGTGCAGCAAGATGGCCAACTTCCGCGCCACCGCCACCAGCGCTCGCTTCTTCGCATTCTTGTTGCCTTTGCCTGCCAGCTTCAGCCCCCACCGTTTCAGATCCGTGTCTGGACTCTTGTGACTCAGAATGCAGTGCGCTCCCTGCACCAACAGCTTCCGCAAATATACGTCCCCTTCCTTGCTGATTCCCAACTGTGGCCGGCTCTGGCCCGATTCACTCCGCCGCGGTCGGAGCCCCACGTAGCACCCCACATCCCGGCTTCTTCGGAATCGGTTCGCGTCTTCCACCGTCAACACGAATGTCAGCGAGATCAAACTTCCTACTCCACTCACCTGGCGCAGCAATTCGGTTTCCGGATATTCGCGTCCGGCCAGCTGCTCCAGCTTCTGATCACACTCTTTAATCTGCTTGGTCAACGATTCCACTGTTTCCAATAGCGGTCTCAAGGCCTCCACCAGCACTGCCGGCAGCCCCTCCATCTTCCCTACTCCCATTTGGTCCGCATCGCAGCTGGGTAATCGTTCCCCCGTCGCCTTGGCCAGGCCCCGCGCCCTGTTCACCAAACTGGTGCGTGTATCCACTAACGCCCCCCGCACCCGCACTTGCATCAGGTCCGCTTGCGCTTTCTCGCTCCGATGCCGGATCGGCCGCAGCAACTGCGGATCCACTCGCGCCAGCCGAGCCAGGGTTTGCGCATCCAGCCGATCGTCCTTCCGGCTGCTGCTGCTGATCAACTTCACCTGCCGCGCGTTGGCCACGATCACCTCGTGCCCAAAGCTGCTCAGCAGCCGGCTCACCCATGGCGAATGCGTTCCTACTTCGATCGCCATCCGGCACTTTGCCAGGCTGCCAAATCTCTGCTTCATCCCTTTCTTAGTGGTTGCCACCGTCCCTTCCCGCACCATCTGACCCTCGCTGTCGGTCACATAGTAGTGGCTGCTTTTGTCTCCCAGGTCCATGCCGATCGTTATCGATCGCTTGCGGGTTTTGTTCCCCTTCGGACTTTTCAGACTAGTGTTATTCTTCTTCATGGCCGGTTCTCCTTTTTGCACCTCGAGTGCGTATCCATTGGGAGCTTAACGCATCCCGCTGGGGACCGGCCTTCTCATCCCATCTCGGTAACTCATTCTTTCTGAGCCGCGAGCGTAAGCGACCGGTGCCTTTGACTTTTTCACAACACAAAGCAATTGTGGCGAATTTTGCAAGTACCTCGGGAAGCGCCTGCCCCACGCTGGCACTCAAAGGTTTGTGTTTTGACTGGGGCAGGCGCTTCCGCCTGCCAACCTATTTTTTCACAGACCACGTTAAGGGGAGCCGGTGCATTTCGGATTACGCGCCTGTAATGTTACAGCCTTGACACCAGCGAACAAGAGAATATACTTGTAAGTAATTTGCAGGGGCCGGCGAAACTGTGGGCAATCTTTGCGCATCTCTGCGCCAATTGCCGCTTAAGCTCCGCGCAAGGTGCGAAGGAGATGCCATGGGTGTAACTGCTTCAGGTCAGAATCCGCGAAGAATTCTCAGCGGACTCCTCTTTGTCATTTTATTTGCGATACCGCTAATGCTCTTCGGCCAAGCCTACTTCGGGACTGTGAGCGGCGACATCACGGACGCAAGCGGCGCGGTAGTGCCGGGGGCCAAGGTTACGCTTCTCGATCAGCAGAAGGGCTACCAGTTTAACGCCACGTCGGACTCCCATGGCAGGTACCTGTTCACGGCGATTCCACCGGGATTGTATTCCGTAACGGTTGAGATGAACGGTTTCGAGAAAACGGTGCGCAACAATATCACGTTGAACGTGAACGAGAACGTGACGGCAAACCTGGCTTTAAAGATCGCCACTTCGAAGCAAAGCATTGACGTGCAATCCCAGGGGGAAACCCTGCACACCGAGGATGCGGTGACCGGGCAAGTGGTCAATCGCCGGTTCATAAATGATTTGCCCCTGGTGGACCGTTACGTACTTGATTTTGTCTCGCTCGCTCCTGGTGTCAACAACCAGAGTGACTCGAACGGTGTCGGTGACACGGGAACCAACTTTATCTCCAATGGCAGCCGCGGGGCCATGGCGGACATTCTTATGGATGGCGCCACCATTACCAACTTTGAGCCCAATGGCGGCGTTACCAACGTGACTTACACTCCATCTGCTGAGGCTGTGGAAGAGTTTGCGGTACAGCAGTCCAACTTTAGCGCGGAATATGGATTCTCGGGCTCAGTGATCGTCAACATGATCACGCGTTCCGGCACCAATAAATTCCATGGCAGCGGGTACGATTTCATTCGCAACCAGATCACCGACGCGAACAACTGGTTCAATAATGAGTTCGGCGTTCCCATCTCTCCCGTACACCGCAATAATTACGGCGGCACCATTGGCGGGCCAATCTGGAAAAACAAAACCTTCTTCTTCTTTGACTGGGATGGCACGCGTTCTTCCAATTTGGGTACTTATCAGGCTGGTGTCCCGAGCGCTGCCGAACGCCAGGGCAACTTCGGCGAAATATGCGCCGCGAATGGCGGCTCGTTCGATTCGGCTGGACTCTGCAGCGTAATTGCCGGCCAGATCTACGATCCTTACTCCGGCACCTTTCAGACCCCAGCCAATGGGCCTGCCGGCGCCTACCGCAGCGCCTATATTCCATTCGATAACCTGGCCGCCTATACCAGCCCCGGAAATCCCAACCTGAACGGCACTCCGTACCAGTTGTCCATCCATCCTGGGAACCTGATCGATCCGGTTGGACAGAAATTGTTGAACCTGTTCCCCATGCCGAACATCGCGGGCGGCAGCATTTACGACAACTGGATCGGATCGGGAGCGACGCCCAGCGCCAACGACCAGTTCGACATAAAGATCGACCACCGCTTCAGTGAAAAGAATTCGTTAAGCGCCAAATACTCACGGGATAAGAATAGCAACAACCCCTTCAACTGCTTCAAAGATTTCGCGGACCCCTGCGGCAGCGGGCCGAACCAGGGCGCGGCGCACCTGTTCGCCATCAACGATACCTACACTTTCAGTCCAACCCTGATATTGAACATGACGCTGGGCTTCACGCGGGGTTCGACGGAAATCGATGCCTATAACAGCAGCTTGAACAAGGATCCTCTCGGCACACTTGGTTTTCCAAACTATCTCCAAACCAACGGTTTTAACGGTGTTCCCGCCATTTTCCTCAGCGATTACTATTCCGCCTCTTTCACCACCATCGGGCAGGATCCTTACGGCAACTACCACCAAGGCCAGGACAGCGGCCAGCTAACCGGCGTGCTCACCAAGATCCATGGCAAACATGAGTTGAAATTCGGCGGCGAGGGACGTTTGCATCAGCAGAACTACATTCAGACCAACGCTCCGCTCGGCTACTTCAATTTTGGGGAAGGCGGCAGTTCGCAGTGCCCGAATCCGGATATTACAGTGTGCGGCGGCGATGCCATGGCCAGTTTGATGATGGGCCAGTTGATCGGCGGAGGAGCTTTTTACGAAAACCAGTTTGAAGTGGCCTCGGAAAACTACCAATATGCCGCATTCGCCCAGGACAACTGGAAGGTCACGCCGAAACTCACGCTGAATATCGGACTTCGCTACGACGTGGGACTGCCCAGAACGGAGCGCCACAACCGGATGAACTGGTTCGATCCAGGTGTGGTCTCTCCGCTCTCGGTACCCGGCCTGGGTACGCTTTATGGCGGAGAAGAGTTCAACAGCCCCAGCATCCGCAGCGACTGGCTAACGGACTGGAAAGACTTCCAGCCGCGTTTCGGTTTCGCCTACCGGCTGGGCGACAAGACAGTGGTGCGCGGCGGGTACGGAATCTATTACGACCAAAGCCGCGGCGGGGCCAATGGCTTACTGAGCTACGGCTCTCAGGGCTTCAACCAGTACACCAGTGCGGTGACCACTTATCAGAACGACGGCGCCACTCCTTACATACACTTGAACAATCCCTTTCCCAATGGGCTGATCCCTCCGCCGGGAAGCTCCCTCGGTTTGTTGAACGACGTGGGCTATGGCGCCATTGGGCCCCTGCGCACCGCGGCGGCAGCCCAGACTCCCTATGAGCAAAGCTGGAGCTTCGGGTTCGAGCGCGAAATAACTCCCAATCTGTTGGTCAGCGTGACGTACATCGGTAAGAAGGGAACTCATCTGTATTTTGCGGGCGAAAATAACCTGGACGTTTTGCCGCTGTCCGTCGAGAAGCTAACCCCAACCCAGATCGGCAACCTGGGCAACTACGTGAACAATCCGTTCGCGCCGGTCCTGACGGGCTCTTACTATTCCAACAGCCCTCTGACCAGCCCCACTGTCCAGGCCTTCCAGCTGATGCTGCCGTTCCCGCAGTTCACCAGCGTGACCACCGATGAGCCACCCAGCGCGACATCCATCTACAACGGACTGCAAATCGTGGTGGAGAAGCGCTACTCCAATGGACTACAACTTTCGGCCAACTACACCTGGTCGAAATCCATCGACAATTCCTCCATCTACGACGGCAACCTGTCCTGGCTGGCGAATGGCCCCAACTCCGGGTCGAATGTCCAGGACCCGAACCGAGCTTACCTAGAACGGAGCCTCTCTACCTTCGACATGCCGGAGCAATTGAAATTTGAGTACACCTACGATTTGCCGATAGGGCGGGGAAGAACATTCTTGAACAAGATGCCGCGGGCGTTGGATTTCATTGTGGGTGGCTGGAAAACCGCCGGCGCGTGGACCGTTCACGACGGCTTCCCGCTGCAGTTTACCATCACCAACGGGGGCACTCCCATATGGACTTACGGCGCCCAGAGGCCCAATCTGGTGGGCACGCCGGAGTTCGCCGGCGGTCCTGAATCGAACTGGATCAACAATTATTTCGCGAATCCGAACGTCTTCCAGACGCCGGCCCCATATACATTGGGCAATGCACCGCGGACGGTGGGCAGCGTGCGCACGCCTTTCTTCTTCAACACCAACCTGTCCATCCTGAAGGAATTCGCAGTGGTTCCCAAGCACGAAGAGATGAAGCTGGAATTACGCCTGGAGGCGCAGAATGCCTTCAACCATCCGGTATTCGGTACGCCGGATACTTATGTCGGCGATCCCAACTTCGGCGCGATCAACTATACGGCCGTCGGGCCCAGGCAGTGCCAGTTGGCTTTGAAGTTCCACTTCTAGTGGGGCGGACCCCCTGGTCCGCGGCCGACGCCCACGTCGGCCTTCCGATGTTGATAGAAGAGCGGGTCCAGGGGGACCCGCGCGGACCAGGGGGTCCGCCCCACACTGGTTTAGCCGCAAATCGCGGGAACCGGTATTCCATCCACATCCGGCAGAGCTACGCCCAGCAACGCCGCAATAGTCGGCGCCAGGCTCTCTACCTGCACGGGCTCTCCGAGTTTCCCCGGCCGAACGCCGGGTCCTGACGCGAAGAAGGCCGCCGAGCGCGTGTGGTCCCCCGTTCGCTTGCTCATGCGGACGCCCCGGATCTCGCCGGTCTTCGCTGACGCAATGGCGGAGATCGGCCGTTCGCGATTCCATACCACCAGCAGATCCGGCAACCAGTCCAGGTATTCGCCGGTATAAACATCGGACGTCTTCAAGACCTCGCTCACCACGGACCGGCCGGTGTCGGGATCCGTCAACGTCATCAGATCCCGCCGCAGCGTTTCGCACCAGGCGTCATATTCCGCGCCCCGCTGCACCATTCCGTTCGGGTCCCGGCCAACCACGTTGAAGCGGATGGCGCCGCTCAAATCGTTGTGCGGGATGGAATAGAATTTTCGCCTGGCGCGATCCTGGGCGAGCGACCCCTCGTCTACCCGGTCTCCCAGCGGCCCCAGCCAGGATCGAACTTTCTCCGGCACTGTTCTCCGGTAGACCTGCTTTATTCCCTGGATGGCTCTGCGGCCGGCGGTGGGCGATGCGCCTTCGATGCGCCGCAGCGCTTCATCCAACAGATGATTGCCGGTATAGTTCGGCCCCATTCCGCTGCCGGCGAACAGAATGACCGTGGTATCGCCAGAGACGCAATCGAGCATCCGACCGACAGCAGCATCCAGCGCGATGTACACGTCTTTCACCGGGTCACCATGTTTAAACCTATATTCCGGATCGTGCAGGGGGTGTTCCGGGTCATGCAGGTGCCAGCATTGATGGGCGATGCAATGCGAATCGCCGAAGCCCACCATAAAAAGATCCCAGCCGCCTTCACTTAGATATTGGTGCGCCAGTTCTGCTTTTCGTCCCACTCTTTCCACCAGCCGGTCGCGAAATTCCTTGAAAGCCGCAGCCCCTTTTCGCGGCCGGTCGCAGGAGCCTACCGGATCGGACCCATGGCGTGCGGTAACTTCGCTGGCCAGAGATGCGGGACACGTTCGAACACCGGGAAACACGGGGTCATGAGCGCCCCAATCCTTGATCTGAATGCCGGTTAGTTTCTCCGCGAGCGGCGCTATGGGAACATCGATTACAGCCACGCGTTTGTTGGCCCGGCTGGCGGCCATCCATACCGGTTCCTGTTTCACCGCGTTCGGCGGGAATGCCGTTACCTGGTACGAATCATTCTCCATCTGGCGCCCGAAGTATCGTCCATGACGCGCGGGTGAAACTCCGCTGAAGAGTGAAACCCACATTGCGCCGGTACCCAGGCCGGGTGGAAGAATCATCGCTCCTTCGAGACTCCTCTTGCTGAGCGAATGAATGGAAGGCAGCAGGCCTTCCTGGCCCCACTGGCGCAGCAGAGCGGGATCAGCGGAATCCAGTCCGATGAATACAACTCCCGGCGTTGGTCTCATAGCGCTCATTGTTCAGGCGCGGCGCAGTGCTTCCTTATATGTTTCCAGGTGCAAATCAACCGCCGCTTCATTTCCGAACACCGATTTTACATACTCGCCGCCAAGCTCGCCCCGCTGCTTCCAGCGATCGCCGGTGAGCAGAAATGTCAACCCATTGGCCAGGTCTCCGTCGCCCTGGGCGTGATAGCCGAATCCGGAGGCGAACCCGTCGGGATCGACGCCGCTTAAGATAGCGCACTTATGCGCCGCTGCTTCCAGAAACGTGTTGGGCAGGCCCTCCCGCGCGGCGGTATTCACCAGTACCCAGCTCTCGCCGAAAATGCGGTGCAGCCGGTCTGTCTGGAACTGATCGATGGTCCCGGTCATCTCCAGATTCGGAAGCCCGGAGTAGGTGCTGCGCAGATGCTGCTCGTACTCGTGTTCATTGGTGCCGCCTACGCAGATGAACTGGACCTCCGGAAATTTTTTCGCCAGATCGAGAAACAGCTCCGGACGTTTTCTGCGGTGCAGGCGTCCGACGAAGCAGACGGTGGGCCGGGCGGACTTCGTGACCCGCTCAGGAACGTCTACCGGCGTGGGAAGGAAGAGAGGCTGCCGCCGCAGTCCGTATTTCCTGGCGGCTTTTGGAATCAGAAACCGCGCGGCGCAAAACAGGCCCTGCGCCCGGTGAAGCGCCCGGGTAACCAGAAAATTATCCGCGTACAGCGCATATTCGATGGTCCCCAGCCGCGCGGGACCGGCGTGCCGGAACTCAATGCGCCAGTCCCGGCTTTCCATCGGGTCGCGAAACGTGACCAAATGTATCCGCTGGGGCAGGGCCCGCATCGCCAGCCAGGTGCTGAGCGATGGATCCTGCGAGTGCAGAATATCCGCGTCGGTCTGCCGGAATAGTTCGGTGGAGGTCCAGAAAGCGCGCTGCGGAAACTCCAACACGCGGATGCCATCCAGCATGTACTCGGTGTCGCGGCTGCCCTCACGCTGCGGCACCACGGCGGTCACCTCTACGTTGCGCTTGGCCAGCTCACTGCCGAGCTTGCGCGTGGAACGGCCAAATCCGCCGTAAACACCCCGCCCGAACAGTTCGGTGCAGATGAAGCAGACCTTCATCGAACCATTTCCCGATTATCCGGCCGATAGAGCGCGGAATGGCGATCCACCGGCGTGCGCCAGCCCGCCAGGGCTCCGTCAAGAAAACCGCGCAGACGCGGCGTTTTGCCTGGTGGCCTGCCGTAACTTACTACGGGGTTTCTGAAAGCCCAGCGCCGGGCCAGTTGAAGAAGCGGCCGAAGCACCTGCCATCGCCCGCATTTCAATTGCTTCGCGTACACCGCGCCAATGCCAAAACAGTATTCGTAGGCGAGTGACGATTTGCGCGCGTTCGGCCGGAAGCCCATGTGGATCACTTCAGCTTCGCCGGTCTCGTGAATCCAGTAGCCGCTCTCCAGCGCGCGGATCACAAAATCCAGCTCTTCGGCGGAGTGGAAGCGGCTGCCGGCTCCAAGCTCGGAATCGAAACCTCCCAGCGCCGTCCAGACGCTTTTTCGAAGCGCCATGCAGGCGCCAATTCCTTCCACGCGATGCTTCTCGGCCAGGGACCGCGCCACGAAAGATCCTTCCGGCGCGTAGGAAGGAATGAAGCCCGCGTCCGGATCGTGCGGCGCAGCGGTCACGCATCCGAAGACCACTCCGATCCGTGCATCGAAATCCAGCGCGCGCCGCAGCTCCGGCAGCCAATTCGGCCTGGCGGCGCAATCGTCGTCGGTGAACGCAACCCATTCGCCGCGGGCGGCAGCGACACCCGCGTTTCTGGCCGCGCCCAAACCTCTGGACTGTGTTCTCAGATACTGCACTCGATCCGGGCGCAAGTAGGGCGCGACGGCCCGTTCCGAAATGTCGTTGTCACTCTGGTCAACCACGATCACTTCGAACCCCGGCGCGGTCTCCGGGTCCTGGTGGCGAACAATGGATTCGATGGTATCCACGACGGCGGCTCCGCGATTTCGCGTTGCGATCACGACAGATACGGATGCCTCCCGGCTCCTTGCGGGCAGGCTGATCATGTCATGCGCCAGGCCATCTACCGCCACGTTCACCAATTTTAGCCCCTGGCAAGCTTATGCACAACGCGTGGCTGCGATTGAGAATGGAGGTGAGGGTGTTTGGCTTCGTTTTTCGCTCCCTAGTCGAGTGCCAAAGCCATGAACACATCCTCAACTCGCATCACGACGACTTTCGGCCGCGCCATACTGCTGCTGGCCTTTTTTGTAACGGCCGTATCAGCCCAATCTGCGGCCAACTGGTCCCGCCAGATTCCGCAGTTGTGGCCGCCGGGGAGGGTGAACGCCGCCGCGGCGTACGATTCCGCTCACGGGCAAGTGGTCTTGTTCGGAGGTTATACCGCCCCTCCACAGACCTTCTTCGGTGACACTTGGTTGTGGGACGGCACAAGCTGGACCGAGGAAACGCTCGCGACCAGTCCCAGTGCCCGGGAGGGCTCCAGCATGGCCTACGATTCCGCCCACGGCAAAGTTGTTTTATTTGGCGGGTCGACCACCGGCACCTATTTAGGGGGACTGAACGAGACGTGGTTGTGGGACGGGAGTAGCTGGACTCAGGCAACACCGGCGATGAGTCCACCGGGCCGAGTCGGCTGCAGCATGGCCTATGATTCCGCCCACGGTAAGGTAGTTTTATTCGGCGGATACGACACCTCCAACGAAATCCTGAACGATACCTGGGTCTGGGATGGCACGAACTGGACCGAGGAAACCACGGCCAGCGCCCCGTCTCCGCGAACGACGGCGGGCATGGCGTACGATGCGGCGCACGGCAAAGTGGTCCTGTTTGGAGGAACTTTTCCCCTCCTCGCCAATTACTCTGACACCTGGACGTGGGACGGCGCCACCTGGACCAAGCAAACTCCAGTGACCAGTCCATCGGCGCGAAGCTTGTTTGGGATGGCTTATGATTCCGTCCACAGCCAGGTGGTCTTGTTCGGAGGAGACGCCGGTACACTTTTGCCGAAACTCGAAAACGACACGTGGTTGTGGGACGGGACCAATTGGACCCAAGCATCTCCGCAAACCAGTCCGCAGCCGCGGTTCGCATTCCCGATGACCTACGATTCCACCCAAGATGAGATGGTCCTCTTCAGCGGGGAAGGCGCAAGCGCCGTCGTCTACAGCGATACTTGGGCATGGAACGGCGGCCCTCCGCCCGCCCCCGCCGTCACGGCGGTGGTGAACGGGGCGAGTTTCGCGGGAGGCGGCGTGGTACCCGGTGAACTGGCAACGGTTTTTGGCACAAATCTAACTTCGAGCAGCGGCATCAACGTTACCTCCGGGCTCCCGCTTCCGAAAGCATTCCTGCAAGACTCCGTGATGGCCAACGGCCAGCCCGTGGCGCTGTTCGCCGTGGACAATGTCAATGGCCAGCAACAGATTAACTTCCAGGTTCCCTGGGAAGTATCGAGTGGATCGAGCGCCACGTTCGCGGTGACCAATAGCGGCAATGCCGGCGCGTCCATTTCCGTACCGGTCCTGGTGGCGCAGCCCGGTATTTTCAATTACAGCGCGGGAGGCGACACCTTCGGCGCCATCCTTCATTCCAATTTTCAACTGGCCAATACCGCGGAACCGGCCAAGCCGGGAGAGACGGTGCTCATTTATTGCACCGGCCTTGGAGCAGTATCGTCGCCGCCCGCGGATGGCGCGCCCGGCAACGGAGAAACAACCATGAGCGCACCGACGGTTATGATCGGCGGAAAAAATGCGATGGTGAGTTTCAGCGGTCTTGCGCCCGGTTTCGTGGGTCTCTATCAGGTCAACGCCGAGATTCCGGCCGGACTTGCCTCAGGTAATCAACCCGTGACCGTCGAAATGGCCGGAGTTTCCAGCAATTCCGTATCGCTGCCGTTGCAATGAGGGATTTTCGCCGAAGAACGGAACGCATTACCTAAGCACCCGGTTGCCGCAGGGAAAAAAAGATCAATCCGGTGGCGCCGTCCCGTCGTAATTCGGGCTCGCGGACGAAGCGCTTGGTAGCGTAAGCGGTTCCGCTTAGGCGAATTAGGCTTTAGGGGACGCCAAAATGGGCGCAAAGTAACTCCTCGCCGGTTTTATCCTCGCATATAGTAGAAACTGCACCTCCAGGTAAAAGGGTTGGAAGGGGACGCCAGGCTGGCCCGGCGAAAGGGGAAACCGTGCTTCGAAGATTGATTACATCTTGGCTAACAATTTCCGCGCTTGTGCCGGTTATGAATATGGTATGTCAGGCGCAATCACTGCCCCCGTTGACGCGTCACACCCGCGAAGCAACGCTCAATGGAGAAGCGCAACTGGTGGGACGTCTCCCGGCGGAGGAGACCATGCGCCTAACGCTGGTTCTGCCGCTCCGCAATCAGACGGAATTGGATAATTTCCTGACCGGACTCTACGATCCTTCCAGCCCCTGGTACCGCCAGTTCCTCACGGTGGGAGAATTCACTGCGCGGTTTGGCCCAAGCCAGCAGGATTATGACGCCGTTATTCAATTCGCCAAAGCAAACGGCTTTACCGTGGTGGGCACTTCGCACAATCGTGTGAATCTGGATATCACGGGGCCGGTGGGGACCGTGGAACAAGCTTTCCATCTCACGATGGGCGTCTACAATCACCCCACCGAAAACCGAACTTTCTACGCCCCGGATCGGGAGCCCACACCGGATCTGCGGGTCCAGCTCTGGCACATTGCAGGCCTGGACAACTTTTCGATTCCCCAGCCCACCTACACGCGCAAAGGTCCAGGCGTGGCATCCAGCGCCACCACCGGCTCCGGTCCCTCGGCATCGTTCCTCGCGAGCGACATGCGGGCGGCTTATTACGGCGGGGCCGCTCTCACCGGCACCGGCCAATCGCTCGGATTGCTGGAATATTACGGCACCGATTTAACCGATCTCAACACATACTACGCGACCGTCGGTCAAGCGAACTTTGTGCCCATAACGCTGCTGTCCACGGACGGGACCAGCACCAGCTGTGTCTATCCTGCTTGTGACGACACCGAGCAGACTCTGGACATGACTCAGGCGCTGGGCATGGCCCCGGGTCTTTCGAGCCTCGTCGTATACGTGGGATCTACCGATTCCGCCATTTTTAACGCCATGGCTACGGCGGTTCCGCTTAACGCGCAATTGAGTTCTTCGTGGGCCTGGAGCCCGGCCGATCCCAACACCGACAACCCATACTTCGAAGAGTTCGCGGCGCAGGGTCAGAATTTGTTTCAAGCGACCGGCGATAGTGGCGCGTGGAAGTCGACTTCGAAGATTTTCCCGTCGGACGATGTGTACATCACGGCGGTGGGCGGAACGGACTTGAATACCAGCGGCGCGGCCGGTTCCTGGAGTTCAGAAACCGCTTGGGTGGACGGCGGCGGGGGTATTTCGCCGGATAAGTATGCGATTCCATCCTGGCAAACCACCGCGGCCAGCCATTGCAGCAGTTGCTCCAAAACCTATCGCAACGGTCCGGACGTTTCAGCCAACGCGAATTTTAGCTTCTACGTATGCGCCGACCAGACTACCTGCACGGCCAACGAGTATGGCGGCACCAGCTTTGCGGCGCCCATGTGGGCCGGCTACCTGGCGCTGGTCAATGAACAGGCGGTCTCGAACAGCGGCAAACCCGTGGGCTTCATCAATCCCACGCTGTATACCATTGGCGCGGGCTCGAGCTACCACACCGATTTCCACGACATCACTAGCGGCAGCAACGGTTATTCGGCAGCCACCGGCTACGATTTGGCCACCGGCTGGGGCAGTCCGGATGGGGCTGGGCTGATCAACGCACTGGCGGGAGTCTCCACCACGCCGAGCTTTTATCTCACGGTCAAGCCCAGCTTGCAGCGGATAGCTACCGGTTCCAGCGGGAATTATACGGTCACCGTGAACCCCACCAACGGCTTCACGGGCACGGTCAGCTTAAGTGTGAGCGGGCAGCCGGCGGGCATTACGGCGACGTTGAACCCGGCCTCGGTGGTTGGATCCGGTTCCACAACCTTGACCGTAAGCGTGCCGGCGGGAATAGCAGGGGGCGCCTTCATACTCACCATCGCCGGAACCAGTGGAACCATCAAACAGTCGATAGATGTTTCGGTCACCGTCTTCACTCCAGCCTCAGCGGTATTTGCGAAAATCGACACCACCACCCAGGGGACATGGAAAGGCGTGTATGGGTCGAACGGCTCGGCTATCGCGAGCGACTCTACGAACTATCCGGCCTACGCGACGGTGGCTCTCAACGACGAGAGCAATTACGTCTGGGCCTCTTCCACCACCGACGTGCGGGCTTTGGAGTCGGGAGTCTCGAGCGGCCGCATCGCTTCCACCTGGTACTCTTCCAGCTTTACCATCAACATCAATCTGACCGACGGCAACGCCCATCAGGTGGCGATGTACGCCGTGGACTGGGACGATCTGGGCCGCGCGGAGACCATTACTCTGACGGATGCGATTAGTGGCGCGGTACTCGATACCCGCAGCATTTCCGGATTCTCGAACGGGGAGTGGCTGGTCTGGAATCTCACCGGCAACGTGCTGATGACCGTTACACTTACCGGGAACCAGAATGCCGTGATTAGCGGCATCTTCTTCGACCCGGCAACGCCTTTGACACCGGGCTTCGAGGTTTTGGCTACACCTTCCACGCAAAGCACCGGCCGTTCCGGCAGCGTGAACTATACAGTAACGGTTTCGCCGTCGGGTGGTTTTGCAGGGACCGTGGCGTTGAGCGCGAGCGGGTTACCCAGCGGCGCGACAGCCAGCTTTAATCCCACCTCCATCACCGGCTCCGGCACTGCAACGCTGACGGTGACCACCAACAACACGATCGCAGGCGGAAGCTATCCGATCACCGTGACCGGTACGAGTGGAAGCTTAACGAACACCGCCGCCGTGACACTCGCGGTGCAGGTGGTGATACCGGCCGCAGCGGTGTTTGCGAAATACGACCTCACCACCGAGGGGACGTGGAAAGGCGTGTATGGGTCAAACGGCTGGGCCATCGCGGACGATTCCACCAGCTATCCGGGCTACGCAACGGTGGCTTTCAACGGCGAGAGTAATTATGTCTGGGCCTCTTCTACCACCGCCGTGCAGGCTTTAGAGTCGGGCGCGACCAGCGGCCGAGTTGCAACCACCTGGTACTCGGGGTCCAGCTTTACCATCAACGTCAACTTGACGGACGGCAACACCCATCAGGTAGCGATGTACGCAGTGGACTGGGGCGATCTGGGCCGTGCGGAGACCATCACCCTGACCGATGCGAATAGCGGGGCGTTGCTCGATACCCGCAGCATTTCCAATTTCTCGAACGGGGAGTGGCTGGTCTGGAACCTCAGCGGCAACGTGCTGGTGACGGTAACGCTCACCGGGAACCAGAATGCCGTGATCAGCGGCATCTTCTTCGATCCGGCGGCGACGTTGACACCGGGCTTCGAGGTTTTGGCTGCACCTCCCTCGCAGAGCACCGGACGTTCCGGCAGCGTGAACTATACGGTAACGGTTTCGCCGTCCGGTGGTTTTGCTGGGACCGTGGCGTTGAGCACCAGCGGGCTACCCAGCGGCGCGACAGCCAGCTTTAATCCCACGTCCATCACCAGCTCAGGAACTTCAACGCTGACGGTGACAACCAACAACACCATTGCAGGCGGAAGCTATCCGATCACCGTGACCGGCACCAGTGGAAGCTTAAACAGCACCGCCACCGTGACGCTGGACGTGCAGGTGGTGATCCCGGCCTCAGCCGCGTTTGCGAAATACGACACCACCACTGAGGGGACATGGAAAGGCGTGTATGGGTCGAACGGCTCGGCCATCGCGGACGACTCCACGAATTACCCGGGCTATGCGACGGTCGCGCTCAACGCAGAGGGCGATTACGTGTGGGCCTCTTCCACCACCGACGTGCGGGCATTGGAATCAGGAGTGACCAGCGGCCGCATCGCCTCCACCTGGTACTCGGGGTCCAGCTTCACCATCAACGTCAACTTGACGGACGGCAATACCCATCAGGTAGCGATGTACGCCGTGGATTGGGATGACCAAGGTCTCGCGGAGACCATCACGCTGACCGATGCCGCGAGTGGGGCGTTGCTGGATACTCGCAGCATTTCCAACTTCTCGAACGGGGAGTGGCTGGTCTGGAATCTCACCGGCAACGTACTGGTGACCGTTACAGGGACTGGGGGCCAGAACGGCGTGATCAGCGGCATCTTCTTCGATCCGCCAGGGACTTTAACGCCATCCTTTGAGATCTTGACAACACCCGCCTCGCAGAATATCGGGCGGTCCGCCAGTGTGAACTACACGGTGACGGTGTCGGCGGCGGGCGGCTTCGCGGGATCGGTGGCGTTGAGCGCCAGCGGGTTGCCCAGCGGCGCGACGGCCAGCTTTAATCCCACGTCCATCAGCGGCTCAGGCACTGCCACGCTGACGGTGACGACCAACAATGCGGTTGCGGCGGGAAGCTATCCAATCACCGTGACCGGAGTGAGTGGAAGCTTGACGGAAAGCGCGAACGTGACGCTAGCCGTGCAGGTGGTGGTACCGGCGGCAGCGGTTTTTGTGCGCTACGACTCAACCACTCAGGGGACCTGGAAAGGCGTGTATGGTTCGAACGGCTGGGCCATCGCGGATGACTCCACTAACTATCCGGCCTACGCCACGGTAGCTCTCAACGAGGAGAGTAATTACACCTGGGATTCTCCCACCACCGATGTGCGGGCACTGGAGTCAGGCGTGACCAGCGGCCGCATCGCTTCCACCTGGTACTCTTATTCCAGTTTCACCATCAACGTCAACCTCACCGATGGCAACACCCATCAGGTGGAAATGTACGCGTTGGATTGGGACGATCTGGGCCGCGCTGAGACTATCACCCTGACGGATGCGAAGAGTGGTGCGGTACTCGACACCCGCAGCATTTCCGCATTCTCCAACGGAGAGTGGCTGGTCTGGAACCTCACCGGCAACGTGCTGGTGACCGTCACCCTCAGCGGGAACCAGAATGCCGTGATAAGCGGCCTGTTCTTCCAGTAATGCTGTTGGCGGCAACACGGCGGCGTTTTCTCGAACAGGGTCGCTGCTCCGTTCTGCACCGGCAATTCGCCACACATGCACCGGAAGCGTATGCTGGAAGAAGCAGTACGCCGTGCCTCAGCAATACATCGTCCTGGTTCTCCTGTGTGTGGTGCTCGCCGGCATTGTTTTCTATGCTGTCCTTCGCCGCCATCGTTGTGCTCATAAAGACCCGCTGTGCCGCCGGGCGCGGCCGTGTATCGCTTGCTACCGTGAGATTTATTATGGGCGGAAGGAAGGCCGTTAGACTACTTGCGTAATCGATTGAAAAAGACGAATGCGCCTTTTCTCGCAACAGTGAGAATGTCGGGTGCGCCATCGCCGTCAACGTCCACCACGGCGATCTGCGTTCCAACGCCGGAATCGTTGTCCACCAGGTGTGGAATAAACTCGACACCGCCGTTGCTTCGCTTTAACTGAAACCAGTAGAGAACCGGAGGAGCGTCGAAATCATTCTCGTCCGGCCGATAGCCGTGCGACCACCAGCGTTTTCCGGTGACGATATCTTTCAGCCCGTCACCATCCATGTCCGCCAGCGCCAGCGCGTGGAGTTCGGTGAACGCCACCGATTTATCGGTCTCCGCCCAGCCCTGCCGCTTATCGAGCGGTTCCTCCGGATCCCCCATGATCAGGTGCTGCGTCCAGGAAATTTCGCCGCTCGAATTCCGCTTCTGTTCGTACCAGGCCAGGCCCGGCCCATGAGCGTTCAGACTGGTAATCACATCCGGCAAGCCGTCGCCATTCACATCATAGAGGAACATGTCAGCGCCGCCGTTGAGATAAGGTACCGTACCGTGGCCGAATGGGAACTTATGAAAGATCCAAGGGCCGTGTGCCGCGCCTGCCCGCGGCTGTTCCCACCAACCGCCGCCCTGCAGGATGTCCACGCGCCCGTCGCCGTTCACGTCGCCCACGCCGAAGCCGTGCGGCGCCCAGTCGCCCACCGTGGAGATGGCGTGGATGGTCCACACTTTGGTTGGATCCGCGGCATCGGGCTTGGCATACTCGATTGTGTTCGCCCCGTCCTTACCCTGAGACATCAGCAATTCAGGCCGGCCATCGCCGTCCAGATCCGCCAGTTGGGTGGTTTCCGACATCATCCCTTTCACCACGTGATGTTCGTCCCAATGGCGGTTCTCGCCATGCGGATTGAGGTACAGCCAGGCGCCTTCGAAATTGATTTTCAACACATCCGGCCAGCCGTCGCCGTTGAAATCGTAAACGTAGGTCAGGAACGAATCGGTATAGTTGCCGCGCTCGCCGGGGCCGGCCGGATTGACTGTGGCCGGCGCGTAAATCTCGCGCGCCAGACGAAAATCGGGACCGAGGTAATAAAACGGGCCGACGACGATATCGGTGATCCCGTCGCGATTCAGATCGCCTGCCGCGATTCCTTCTGAATAGAACAAATCCGTGAGGCGCTGTTTCCGGAAGCCCGGATCGGTGAAGGGCGCAGCCATCGCGGCCACCCTATCCGTGAGATCCTGTATGGTCACGTTGCGAACGCGCACTTCTGCGCCCGACGCGCCGGAAATGTGGAGTGCCACTGCCCCAAAGCGATTCCCATTGTCCGGCGGCGTGCCGCGACGGCGGCCTTCGGGATTGAGAACATCGCCGCGAACTGTGATTTGAGCTTCGAACCATCCATCCGCTAAGGGAGTAATCTCCGCGGGCGCATCCTCGCCGGTCGGCGTCGGAAGGGCGCTCCGGCGCACCTCCTCACCATCGCCACCGAGTTGCACCGCGTACAGTTTTCCGGCATCGGCTCCGTTGAGAGCAAGATACACGCCGCTCCTTGGCCCTTCCGATGCGGCGGGATGAGAATTGCGCGACCAGTTCAAAGGCGCAAGGTGAAACAGCACCCCGGTTTCGCCCTTCCCTGGCTTGAACGAAAGCCTGAGGATGAAGTCCTCATATTGACGGCCGAGCATTAGAGAGCCTTTGCCTGAGCCCACAATCTCGCCGCCGTCCACGCGCCACTTTCCGCCTCGGACTTGCCAGCCATCCAAACTGGCGCCATTGAATGCCGGCGAAGTTGTGCCGGCGCGGCTCTGGCGCACCAGGGATGAACAAATGAACAGCAGCGCGATCGCTAACGCGAGGACCATCCAGCGTAGCTTCATAACTCAATGGCTCCCGACTGGCAACGCAAACACGTAATACCCCTGCGCGGCAACGGAGTTTGCGGCGTCCGTCTTGCGCGGGGATTCCGGATCTTTTGCACAGATGGCAACGTACTCCCTGCCGGCAACTTCAAAGACGGCGGGTACTCCGTCGGGGCGTGCAGGCAATTGCTTTTCCCACAATACGGCGCCAGTGTCCTTGTCGTAAGCGCGCAGTTTCCGGTCGCCTTGAGTGCCGGCGAAAATCAGCCCGCCGGCAGTCACCGCCATGCCTCCTCGAATATTGCTCCCCGTGTTGCGCACGCCCTTCGCCACCAGAGCCGACATCTCACCTATTGGGATCTGCCATTTGATAGTTCCCTGGTTGAGGTCATACGCGGTCAGGGTGGAGAACGGCGGTTTGATGTCCGGCAGACCGTCGCTGGAGGTCAGGTAGCCGTACCCCGACCAATATCGTTCCGGGCCCGACTTGGATGTGAGACCATCGCCCGAAGTCATCCAGGCCAGACCCTGCTTGGAGGTCTGCGCCGCTGCCGGATTGGCCAGGAAGATCATCAGGGCGTTGACTTCAGCGTTCGGAAGGCTGGCGAACGATGGCATGGGCGGCGCGCCCCGCTTCAAGACACGCCGGATATGCTCCGCTCCGAACCGCGATATGGCGTCCACCAGAGACGGAACGGCGGGCGGATGCCCTTCGAGCTTCTCGCCGTGGCAGCTCCGGCAATTCAGGGCGTAGACTACCAGGCCTTGCTCGGGAGGCGAACCCAGCACGTCCAATTCAAGGGGCGGCGGCTTGCGCTCCAGACGCAGCAGCGTGGGCGCGTCCTTTGATTCCACATAGAGCGTCCCGGTATCGGAGTCGACCGCGGCTCCGCCCCAGTTCGCGCCACCGCTGTTTCCCGGCATTTCGACCGTGTCCCGCAATCCCGGCGGCGTGAACAGGCCTTCATTGCGCGCGCTCAGAATGGTGTCGCGGAGCTTGGCGCGTTCCTCGGGATCGGCGATGTAGGGATTGATATCGTCCGCGGTAAACTTCTGACGCGCGAACGGAGGGGGCGCCGTCGGAAACGGCTGCGTGGGCCAGGACTCCTCACCCGGCACATCGCTTTTCGGAACCGGACGCTCTTCGATGGGCCAGACCGGCTTCCCCGTCACGCGATCAAATACAAATACAAAGCCCTGCTTGGTGGCCTGTGCCACGGCATCGATCACCCGGCCGTCATGATGGATGGTGAGAAGCTTCGGACCGGTGGCGGCATCGTAGTCCCACAAATCGTGGTGAACGAATTGGAAATGCCACAAATACTTTCCGGTGCGGGCATCAAGGGCCAGCAGGCAGTCCGAGAACAGGTTGGCGCCCTTGCGGTCCGCGCCGTAAAAATCGTAGGTGGGCGCTCCCAGTGGGAAATAAGCGATGCCGCGCTTCTCGTCAACGGTGATGTCCGCCCAGGTGTTCGTTCCGCCCACGTAAGTCCAGGCATCCTTCGGCCAGGTTTCGTAGCCGGGCTCACCGGGGTGCGGAACGGTGTGAAAAATCCACACGCGCTTCCCGCTGCGCACGTCGTAGGCGCGCAGGTCTCCGGGCGGCGATCCATATTCCTCGCCGGTAGCGGAGCCCACGATAATCAGGTTCTCGAAAACGCGGCCGGGCGAGAAGGATTGGATCAGGTTGACGCTCTTCGGATCGCGGCCCAATCCCTGGCGCAGATCGGCACAACCGTTTTCGCCGAAGGTGAGGATCTGTTTGCCGGTGCGGGCGTTCACTTCCTGAATGCAGTTATCGGCGTTGTAGATGATCCGGCGGTCGGCGCGGTTCTTACTCTCCCAGTAAGTGACGCCCCGGCCTATCATGAGGTCCGTTTTCACTGGATGCGTCCAGACCTCGCGCCCGGTAGTTACATCGATGGCGGTGACGGCGTCATTCTTGCCGAGAACGAACATCAGGTTGTCTACCACGATGGGATTGAACCCGAACTCGGGATTGTTATTCCCAGCCGGAAAGAACCACGCTTGCTGCAGGCTCTTGACGTTCGACTTGGTGATCTCCGTGAGACCGGAATATTGGGCTGAATCGGATGCGCCCAGGTAATCGGACCAGGTCAAATGATCGCGGTCCGCGGCGCTCAAGCCGGCGTTCACGCATGCGGCAATCAGTATGGCTGCGGCAACGTGGGCGCTTACAGGGCGCCAGAAGTTCCGTAATGAAATCATTTCACGCCTCGTGGCGATTGTTAATATACCGGCCCGTTCGCAAATGTCAATACGTTTCGGAAGTATCTCAGACCTTCAACTGGTGCAGATAAATATAGCTTAGCCGGAGCTGCTCCATGATGTCGGCCGGGAAAGCCGAGGCCGGCGCGCCTTGCAGCGTTCGCGCACCGTAGCTGGAGCACTCGGCGAAATAGTTCCGGATGCGGGCGGCCTTCGCCGCTTCGAAAATCTTGGGCCAATCGAGAATCCCCTGGCCCACCGGCACGCTCATCTTGCCCGGCTTGAAATCCTTGGCGTGCATGGAGAAGTAGCGGCTGCGGTAGCGAGTGAGGTAATCCAACGCGTTCCCGCCGCCGAAGGTCAGGTTGCCGACGTCAATCTGGAACCAGACCAGCTTCGGATCCGTTTCGGCCATGAGGATGTCATAGGGAATATGGCCGCCGTCGACGGCCACAAACTCGATTTCGTGGTTGTGATACCCCAGCAGGAAGCCGTCGCTCTGGAGCTTTTTCCCCAGCTGGTTCAACTGCCCGGCCTGCCACTTCCAGTCATCGGCCGTCTTCATGTGTTGAGACTCGGGCGCGCAGACAATGTTCTTCAGGCCCAACTGGTGCGAGAGCTTCACCTTTTCGGCGTAGCTCGAGTGCAATTCCGAATACTCGTACTGGCAGTTTTCGGCGGTAATGCCCGCGTCGTTCATGGGGCCGAGAATCTCTTTGGCCGACATATTCGCCAAGGGGGAGCCTTCGTAGCCGTAGCCGGCGAAGGACACCAGATCGACGGTGCGAAACCCGTAGCTTGCCAGCTGCTTCCAACCTGCGGCATAGTCGTCCCGCAGAACGCGCCGCGCATCGTAGCATTGAAAGCCGATCGGCATGCCGAGAGGATTCGCCTGGACCTCCACGGCGGCGCAGGCCAGAGCAGCGCCGGTAATCCCCATCCCAGTCCGGTGAAAGAAATCTCTTCTGGATATCATCTTGTTGCCGCCACCTTTGCGAAAACGTTCTTGCCAATAAACTCATGCGCCACGTAGTGAACCGGCGACGCGCTCCGGCCCTGAGCGATGGGTAGAGCAAACTTCAGCAGTTCCGGCCCATACAGCTCGGCGTGGAACGATATGGTGCCAATACATGGACTCTCGGGATCCAGTATGACCTCGCGGATTTCCGCGCTGCCGCCGTGTCCGATAATGGCACTATCACACGCACGGTTCTGCTGCGCCGCTTCGCTAGCCCCAATGGCGCTTTCGTCGTTAATCCCGGCGATCAGCACCTTCCGAGGCCGCCGCGCACGGCCGATCAGTGCATCGACGGCGTCCCGGGAAACAGACCTTGCGCCGCCGCCATCCAGATGTTCGATGCGGACTTGGGTCAACGGGCCCAGGCGTTCTTCAATTCCACGGAGTACACCGACCAGGCGGCTCTGGACGGTTCTGCCGGCGCTCGGCGACTCCAGCAGAATAACGATATCCGGAAGGCCGCGCCAATGCCTGGCGGCATATTCCCCCAACGCCCGCCCTGCCGAAAACCCCGCGCGGTAGTTGTCCACGCCGAAGTACGCGCTTCCGTGGTGTGGATTGACCAGCGAGACCAGGGGAATCCGTGCCCGCGAGAACACGTCCGCAATAACCGGCGCCACGTGCTCGAATAATTGGAATTCGATGGCGATGTCCACCTTCTCTCGCGCCATGGCCTCGGCGTTGCGGATCGCCGTGTCCGCGTCCCGGTTGTTATCCCAAACCAGCAGGTCAACCGCGGCCGCTGCAGCGGCTTTTTCGAGACTGTTCTGAATCTCGACAGCAAGAGACACTTGCCGGCAGAGGTTGGCGAATCCGAGTTTCAGCCGGTGCCGGGCGCGGTTCAGACGATACCTGCGGCCGGACTGCTGCAGGTAGCCGCGGCAGGTCAGCGTGTGCAGGATGCGGTAAGCCGTGGTATGGGCGAGGCGGGTACGCTGAACCACTTCCTCCAGCGTCAGCGCCTCCAGCTCGGAGGCGAAGCAATCCAACAGGTCAATTGTCTTTGCGACGATAGGAACCCAGTATTTATCGGACTCCCGGGTTACTTCGGCATCCCCGTTTCCGGACTGGCGTTCTGTGGGAAGTCTTGACACCGCTCGAAGACACAGTATAGTGAACTTGCTGTCAGAAGTGAAATAAGTTCATTACGGAACTTGGAAGCGGGGGAACAGAATCATGAAGCTACCGTTTTATCTGCTCACGATTTTCCTCGGAATTATTTTGGCGCTGCATTTGGCCATGAACGGACGGGTGGGCGCCGCGCTAAACAATCCGCGTGTCGCGAACGCCGTTTTCTGGTGTATCGGCGCAGTGGGCGCGGTCATTATCGGGCTCACCGGATGGAGCGGCGGGGCATTGTCCGGTCTGAAGGACATACATCCGATTCTCCTGACCGCCGGCCTGATGGGCGCATGCCTGGTGTTTGCCATCGCCTGGATGATTCCGCAAGTGGGAGCGCGGGCCATGTTCATCACGCTCATCGCCGGGCAGGTGTTCGGAGGTTTGATCCTGTCTCACTACGGACTCTTGGGCTCGCCCATTCAGCGCATCTCTCCGGTGAATGTTTTGGGCTGCGTAGTGATGATCGCCGGCGTCGCAATGGCCACCTGGTCGCGCTAGCTAGGGAGCGGGACGTTTTTGGAGTGGATCTTGGAAAAAGTCAAGCTGGGAAAATCGAATCTCGAGGTGAGTGCGCTGGCCATGGGCTCCGATCTCATCGGCAGCAGAATCGACCGGGAAACGTCGTTCGCATTATTCGACTATTTCAGCGAGCATGGCGGCACGCTAATCGACACCGCGAATTTCTACTCCAGCTGGTATCCCGGATGCCGGGGAGGCGAAAGCGAAACAACTATCGGGGCTTGGCTGAAGGCGCGCGGCAACCGGCGGCAAATGCAGATCAGCTCCAAGGTGGCGTTCGATTATCCCGGTTGCGCCGGCGGATTGTCCGCCGCGGAAATAGAGCGCGAGTGCGAGAAGAGTCTGCAGCGGCTGGGAACCGATTATCTGGATCTTTATTACGCCCACCGGGACGACCGTCAGACGCCGCTGGCGGAAACGATGGAAGCATTCGAGCGTCTTCAGCGCGCGGGCAAGATACGCGCCGCGGGAGCCAGCAACCTGGCAGTCTGGCGGATTGCTGAAGCAAACGCGATCAGCGAGGCCCACAACGGTTGGGGCGGGTACACGGTGGTGCAGCAGCGCTACACCTATCTCCGCCCGCGCCACGGCGCCGATTTCGGCCCGCAGATCTGCATCGGTGAGGATTTGAAGGATTACGCCGGTCATCACGGAATTGCGTTGATTGGTTATGCGGTGCTGCTGCAGGGCGCTTATACGCGCGCGGATCGTGAAGTGCCGGCGCAGTTTGTGGGTCCCGAGAGCGACGAACGGCTGCAGGCGCTCCACTTGGTGGCGTCTGAAATCGGCCGTACTCCGAATCAAGTGATCATCGCGTGGATGCGCCAGAGCCGGCCCGCCATTCTGCCGATCATTGCCGGCAGCCGGATTGAGCAGGTGGCCGAGAATATCGCCGCACTCGAAATCATCGTAAGCGAGGAACAGATGGAGCGGCTGGACACTGCGGGCAATCCGGTGATTCGCCGGGCCTGGCTTCAGCCAACCTAAAGTGAGACAAAAATGAGCGACGGACACATTGTATTGAACGTTCACATGCAAGCGGCCGCTGGCCGCGAAGAAGATCTGGCGCGGGAGGTGCGTGCGTTGGTTGCGCCCACCCGCCAGGAACCCGGATGCCTGGCTTATGAACTGCACTTCGATCCGGAAGCGCCGGGCAAGTTCATGTTCTATGAAAAGTTCGCAGACCAAGCCGCACTGGACGCGCACGTCAGCTCAGCACACTTCCGGAAGTGGAAGCAGTACCGGGAAGCGGGGCCGGATCCGGTTGCGGTTTCGCAAGTGACGCGTTGGCGCAGGCTGGAGTAACCGGTGCCCGCGTACACTCCTCCCAATGAGATGCCCCCGGCCCCGATTCATCGGGTGCTGGCCGGACAGAAGGCACTGGTTACGGGTGCGAGCAAAGGCCTGGGCCAGGCCATGGCCATCGGCTTCGCACGCGCCGGCGCCGACGTCCTGGTCAATTATCATACCGACGAAGAAGGTGCCCGCGAGACTGCGGAAATTATCGAGCGCGAAGGCGGGCGGGCGGTTATCTTCCGGGCCAATGTGGCCAAAGAACATGAGGTCACAGCCATGTTCCAGCGCATGCGGGAATCCTTTGGCCGGCTGGATATCTGTGTACCGAATTCGGCCATTCAGCTGAACGCGCCGGTGGACGAAATGACTCTCGATCAGTGGCAGGGCGTCATCGATGTCAACCTGACGGGGATGTTCCTGTGCGCCCGGGAGGCCATTCGCGCTTTTAAACGGCAGGGTATCGATCGATCCATCTCGTATGCGTGCGGGAAATTGATCTTTATGAGTTCGGTGCACGACATAATTCCCTGGGAAGGGCACGCCAACTATGCGGCGGCGAAGGGCGGGCTCATGCTGTTCATGAAGAGCCTGGCGCAGGAGGTGGCGCATCTGCGCATTCGCGTGAATGCCATCTCGCCCGGGGCCATCCGCACGCCAATGAACGTGGATAAGCTCACGTCGCCGGAGGTTTTCGAAAGGGTGTTGCTGAAACTGATTCCGTCGAAACGGATCGGTGAGCCGGAAGACGTGGCGCGAGCGGCCGTGTGGCTGGCGTCAGACGAGTCGGACTATGTGCAGGGCGTCACCATTTATTTGGATGGCGGCATGACGCTATACCCCGGTTTCATTGGGGCGGGCTGACGGAGGAATTGATTGAAGGCTCTGGTTAAATACGCTAGCGGTGACGGCAATGTGGATGTTCTTGATGTGGACGAACCCACGTGTCAGGAAGCGCAGGTGAAGCTTGAAATCGCTTACTGCGGTGTTTGCGGCACGGATATTCACGTGCTGCATGACACGTTCCGCAATTATCCGCCCGTCATCCTGGGGCACGAATTCGCAGGCACCGTAGTTGAGGTGGGGCGCAATGTTGAAGGTGTGAAAATAGGCGCCCGAGTGGCCGGGCTGGGCGCGACAGCGGTGACCTGTGGCGCGTGCCAGTATTGCCGGTCGGGCTACTTCATTTTCTGCTCGAACCGCCGGGGCATGGGCCACGGCGTCAACGGCGCCTTCACGCGCTACGTGGTCATGCGGCCAGATCAGCTCTACAAAATCCCCGACCATTTCGGACTGGACGAAGCGGCGCTGAGTGAGCCTTTTGCCGCGGCGGTTCAGGCGGTCACGGAGGTCTCGCAGGTTCGCATTGGCGACACCGCTCTGGTTTCCGGCCCCGGTCCGATCGGGTTACTCTGCCTGAAATTGCTGGTTGCCGAAGGCGTAAAAACCATTGTCGCCGGGGCGGCCGGAGATGAGGCCAGACTGGAAGCCGCGCTCCGCGCCGGAGCAGCGCGAGTGATCAATGTCAGCGAACAAGACCTGGCGGGCGAGGTTCGCGAAGAGACGCGCGGCGCAGGCGTTGATGTAGCTCTGGAGTGTGCTGGGCATCCTGCATCGGTCCGTGGGTGTCTGGAAGCGTTGCGTCCCATGGGCAGATACACCCAGGTGGGCATCTGTGGCAAGGAGATCCAGTTTCCGATTGATCAGATCTTTTACAAGCAACTGACCGTAACCGGCTCGGTCTGCTACACCGCCAAAACTTGGGACCGCATGATGAAAATCTACGAACAGGGGAGGATCCGGCTGAACGATCTGGTTACCACCAAGCTGCCGATCTCCCACTGGCAGTCGGCTTTCGACCTGTGCATGGGCAAGAAGGCCCTCAAAGTTCTGATGTATCCCGAAGGTTAGCAGACGTGCCCCAAGACACAACATACAAGAGTCCGCTCCATGAAATGACCTGCACGTCGCCGACGGTGCTATGGAACGACTCCGCAACATTGTCTGAACTCACTTACTCGCTTTCGCACGGCGCCGTGGGTGCGACCTGCAATCCGGTGATTGTGCTGGACACTCTTAAGCAGGAACCTGAGCTGTGGAACCACCGCATCCGTGCTCTCGCCGCGGAGATGCCTACAGCAACTGAGGAACAGATCGGCTGGCGGCTGGTGGAAGAGATCTCCGCCACGCGCGCGCAGTTGCTTGGGCATGTTTTCGAGCAGCATGGCGGCAGGAATGGACGCCTGTCCATCCAGACCGATCCGCACTACTACCGCAACACGGCGGCTCTGGTGGAGCAAGCGGAGCACTTTAACAGCCTGGCGCGGAATATGATCGTAAAAATCCCGGCCACGCACAGCGGAATCGAAGCCATTGAAGAAGCCACCTGGCGCGGTGTCTCGATCAATGCTACTGTTTGCTTCACCACGCCCCAGTGCATCGCCGTGGCCGAAGCCGTGGAGCGCGGGCTCAGCCGGCGCGAGAGCGCGGGAAAAGACATTTCCTTCATGGGGCCGGTGTGCACCATCATGGTGGGACGGTTGGATGATTGGCTGAAAGTGAACGCTGACAAACTTGACATCGTCACTGATCCGGCAAATCTGGAATGGCCGGGCGTGGCCGTCTTCAAACACACCTACCGCATTTTTCGCGAGCGCGGCTATCGGATTCGCCTACTCTCGGCGGCATTCCGCAATCATCTGCACTGGAGTGAACTGATAGGTGGCGACGTAGTTATCTCGCCGCCCTACCGCTGGCAACTTCGATTCAATTCGAGCGATGTTCCGGTTAAATCTCGGATCGACGAGCCGGTGGACCCCCGCATCGTTCGCGAACTGCTCAGTAAATTTCCCGATTTTGAGCGCGCCTATCAAGCGGACGGGCTCACTCCGGACGAGTTCGATACCTTCGGCCCAACGGCCCGCACTCTGCGCCAGTTCATTGAGGCGTGCCATGAACTGTCGGTTCGAGTGCGAGACATTATTCTGCCGAACCCCGATCTCGCGCTGCGGACACACTCATAGCAACGTCACGCGTTAAGGCGCTGGTATTACCGGCAAAATGATGCGCGATGGGTGCTTCTCGTCGAGATAGATGGTATTCTCGGCAGTTTCAACCCGGCGGTTCTGATTCAGCGGCTCGCCGGTATTCGGATTTACATCGAATCGCGGAAAGTTGCTGCTGGAGATATCTAATCGGATCCGGTGCCCCTTCTCGAACAGTAAAGAGGTGGGATACATTTCGATGGTGAATTCGTACGCGCGGCCTGGTTCCAGCAGTTCCGCCTTGCCGCCGTTGCGGTACCGGCCCCTGACAATGCTGTCACCGATATTAAGGTCCACACCGGCCGGGAAATCGGCGCTCGGCGGATAGACGTCGATCAACTTCGCGGTGAAATCCGTATCCAGCTTGTTTGAACTCGCCCACAGTTTCACGATGAGCCGCCCGGTGACCTCCGTATCGTTTGCCAGAGGAGCGGTCTGGAACACCAGGACATCGTTGCGCGCCGACAAAGGCCGGGTATCGGAGCACAGCCAAAAATCAGCCCGGCACCTTTGATCTGCCGCGCCTTGAAACATCAGTGTTCCCTGCGACGAGATGTTACCGCCGAGTGTGGGAACAGGATTCTTGGGATCGAACAGAAAGGTAACGGGTGGGGTCTCCACCGGCTTTTCCGGCGACAGAATACCGTCGGCGTGTAGATAAAACGGTGTCGCGACGGTGCGCGCCAGCGGCCACTCGTTCTCGTTGCGCCAGTGACCGCCCACAAAAATGCGCCCCGCCGGGGTCTTGTGCCCATCGCCGCCGCCCATCACATAGATGCGCACTGGCGGCTCGCGGTCCACTCCGTTATCCACTCCCTTCAGCCAGTGATCGAACCAGCGTAGGTGAAAGGCATTCAGGTCCAGTGCCGCGTCGGGGGTGAACTGCGCCTCTCCGGCATAGCTCAGGTTTTCGCTGCTGTGAATCCACGGTCCCACGATCAGCCGCTGCAAGCTCTTCTTCGATTTGCGTAATAGGGGGAAGTTGAGGTTGGCCACTTGCGCGCCCCAGGAGTCGTACCAGCCGGTGGTCTGGTATTCGGGAACGTCCTTATACTCCGCCAGGTGGTCAATAACACTGGAGCCGGAGTCTTTCCAGAAGTCATCGTAATCGCCATGCCCCATAGCTTCCACCAGCCACGCTTCGTAGTCGGGGGCGAACTTCAGGGGCGTGGTGCCCGGACGCAGAGGCAGATTGCGGACGTATTCGCGTACCTTGGTCGCCAAGTCGACAAGCGCGGGCGCCGCCGCCGGATCGGAGGCCGCTCGCGCGGCGGCTTGTTGTATCGAATTCGTTCCCGTCGCATACCCAAGAGTGAAGACCCAGTTGAAAAAGCGAAGTTCGAAAGCGCCGTTATGGCGAACGCCGTACCGTCCGAAATCCGACATGGCATTGCGGGGAACCATAGCCTTCAGGTATGGAGCGTTGGCGATGGCCATGGCATGTTGCGTGGCGCCGTCGTAGGATGATCCGGTTGTGCCGATACTGCCGTTCGACCACGGCTGTTCGCCGAGCCACTTCGCTGTATCGAAGCCATCATTGGGATCGTCACGAATGGGCACCCATTTGCCCTCCGACTTGTAGCGTCCGCGAACATCCTGGTATACCACGACGTATCCGCGCCGTACGAAGTAGTCGGCGGAGGAGGCCAGGAAACCTTTCCCGTACGGCGTGCGCTCCAGGATAATCGGAAACTTCTCAGGGACGGGAGCACCGTTGCGCGCCGGGTGGTAAATATCGGTCGAAAGCCGCACGCCATCCCGCATCGGGATCATGATGTCCTTTGCCGCAACGACCTCGTAGCTTTGAGCCCAGATTGCAGACGTGCTGAAGATCAACACTGCGAAAGTCTTCATTGCTAAAGGCTATCAGACCGGGCCGCTTTGGAATCCGGAAAATTTACTGGGATCTCGATGGACGAAACGCTGCCATCGCCGCAAGACCACCGGCCAGCAGCAGCGCCAGCGACGGCTCCGGAGTCGGCGTGACGTCCGTAGGCCCCGCATATGTGACCACCGACGGCCCGCCATCCGGGTCCGGATAAGCCGTCGCAGTGGTCGATCCGTCGGGGTTGATGTCTACCTCAAAGGCCGGCCCATTCGAATTGTTCGTTAATAGCGTGTTGCCGGAGGGATCGTAGAATGTCAAAAAGAAAGAGCCTCCGCCATCGCCATTCGCTAAATCAATCGCCGGACCCGACAGATCCACATTAAAGCTGATCGTGTTTCCGAATGTCATCCCTTGCGTATATTCGTTCGTGGCTGTGCCATTGTCAAAACTCACGGTCCCAGGCAGCGTGCCCGTGACGTCCCCACTCGTGCCGTCGAAGGGATCGTCTCCGAATACGTCCAGAGTGCCATCGGTGGAAAAATTGGTCACGGCCGCATTCGCCGTTTGCGTGGTGAATGAGCTGGGATTGAATTGCAAGTCAACATATCCTGAATTGCCGAGCTGGCTGCTGGTGTCGACAGTGACCCCATAGATCACATCCGCGAATGCGGGCATTGCCACTGCGCATACCGCCAAAAAGCTGATCGAAAGAAAACGTTTGTTTAGTCGCATATTATGGAAGGCTCCCCGAGTATACGCTGCTGCTGGTGCTGACGGTGGTGCCGCTGGCATAGCCCAGCGTCACCGTAACCTGCGCCGATGCTCCCGGAGCGAGCGATCCGGCGGTGACGGTCCAATATGGATTCGCGTTAAAGGTGCCGGTGTTGTTAACTGCCGTCGCTCCGGCTGATAAGCCTAGCACCAGCTCCAACGGTCCGGAAATTGTCTGAGCGCTGGTATTCTTCACCGTCACTGTCTCGGTTCCCTGCTGCTTGATCTTGTTGTAGCTCAAGCCAGTGGATGTCACCGAAACCGAACTGCCCACATTCGCGTTGGCCTGGGTGATCACCTCGGGATTACCGATCAGCGATCCCGCGCTCCCAGTGAAGTTGCCATCGCCTCCATAGCTGGTGGTGATGGTCTGGCTTCCCGGAGCGAGCGCCGATGTTGTGCAGGTGGCCACGCCGCCGCTGAGTGTGCCGGGCGCGGTACAGGTGATGGGGTTTCCCCCATCCAGGAACGTCACAGTTCCGGTCGGCGTTCCCGTTCCCGGCGCCACGGCTGAAACGGTGGCCGTGAACGTGACCGCTTGGCCGGCCGTTTGCGGATTCTGCGATGAAGTCACAGTCGTCGACGTGCTGGCTCGAATCACCACCTCTGGATTGTTGCCGGTGAGTGAGCCCACGCTGCCGATGAAATTCGCGTCGCCTGGGTAGCTGGTGGTGATGGTATGACTGGCTACCGGTAGAGACGAGGTGGTGCACGTGGCCACCCCGCTCGCGAGCGTGCCGGCCGCGATGCAGCTGATAGGGTTGGCGCCGTCGAAAAACGATACGGTTCCCGTTGGAGTCCCCGTGCCGGGAGCCACTGGAGAGACTGTGGCCGTGAAGGTCACCGGCTGTCCAAAAACGGAAGGATTCACCGAGGAGGTGACGGCCGTGGTGGTATTCGCCATAGTCACGGTTAGCGTGACGGGGATGGTGACCGACATGAAACCGGTCTGCGCGGTGGCGGCGATTTGACCGGTATAGGTTCCAGCCGCGAGAGTGGGACTCGCGTTTATCGTCGCTATGATCGAATTCGGCGTCGAACAGAATTCACAACCGCCTGCCGTCGAAACGGTCAGCCAACTGCCGCCGTTTCCGTTGTTGGCGGCAACGGAGAAGTTAAAGTTGGCGCCAGTGCTCGACATTTCGATGGTCTGTGGAAGCGGGTTGGCGCCTCCCACTGGCATGGTGAAGCTGATGGGATTCACTTGACTGAAGACATTGGCGCCAAGCACAACGCTCACGGGAACGGTAACGCTACTCCCGGCTGTTTGGAACAGCAGGTTGCCCACGAAAGTTCCGGCGATCAATCCTCCGTTGGGCAGATCGGCGGGGTTTACCCCGACGGTGACATAGGAAGGCGCTACGCCGCCGGTACCGGAAACTGTCAGCCAGTTTCCTCCGTCGGCGGTGCTTTGCTCGAGCGTCCAATCCAGGGTTCCGGTTCCAGCGTTGCGTATCTGCAAACTCTGACCCTGGATGGTCCCCCCTGGCTGCATCGAAAAACTCATTTGTCCGGGGACGTTGTCGAAGAAGGCCGTTCCCGCCGCGGCAACCGTCAACGTGACCGGAATCGTCATCGACAAACCGGTTTGGGCGGTTAGGACAATCTGTCCGGTATAGGTTCCCGCTGGCAAAGTTGGACTTGTGGTTATCATCGCCTGGATGGTACTGGGTGTAGCACAGGAGCTACAGCCAGTGATCGTGGAAACGGATAACCAACTGCCCCCCGTCGCTGTGGCAGCGGCAACGCCGTAGTTGAAGGTTGCGCCCGTGCTCCCAATGGTCAAAGTCTGGGGCAGCGGATCCGCCCCCGCGAAAACCTTCGTGAAGCTGATCGGGTTCACCTGGCTGAAAATCTTGTTCCCGAGAACGACACTTACGGGAATAGTAACGTTTCCGCTCGCAGCCTGAACTAGGATCTGGCCAACGAAGGTTCCTGCTAGCAGGCCGCCGCTCGGAAGGTTCGCAGGCACGACCCCGACGGTGACAAACGTCGGTGCTGTATCGCCGGAGGAGGAGATTGTCAGCCAGCTGCCACCATCTGAGGTGCTCGTGCTAGCCGTCCAAGTCAACGTCCCAGATCCGCCATTTCGAATCTGTATGGTCTGGCTGGCAGGAGGATTCTCGCTGTTGGTTACCTGCGAAAAGCTCAGTTGCCCGGGCAAGTTGTCGACGATGGTGGCGCCCGCGGTCACGATGGTTAACGTGACCGGGATCGTGAGCACAACACCGCCGACCTGTGAAGTAACAACAACTTGCCCGGTGTAGGTGCCCGCCCCGAGCGATGCACTGGGGTTGACGCTCACAGAAATCGTGAGCGGTGTTGCGCAAACGCCACATCCCGTTATTGCGGAAGCAGACAGCCAACTTCCCCCTGAGGTGGTGGTGGCGGATGTGATGCTGAAAGAGAAGCCTGTCCCCACGGCAGCAATGGTGGGATTTTGGGCGAGCGGATTCGCCCCCCCGAACGACTTGGTAAACGACAGCGCCGGCACCGGCTGGAAAACGGCTGCGTTGAGGGGACTGGGAAATAAGGCGATGGAAGCAAGGAAGGTCGCCGCCGGCAAAAGAATCCGAAACGGCCTCAAAGCACCGCGGTTGACACGCCTCGCTCGAGAAAACCCAGTCGTAAACATTTCGTTGCTCTCCAAATCCTTGAGTGCGAGGCTGCCCTCAACTGTTAAGCGGAAAACGGAGAGTGAAAACCCGCAAGCGCGGAAACAAATTTTTGGCCAGGACGGTGGAGGGGTCCGATAATACGGACGGGTTGAAAAAATTTGGCGGGGACGACGGGGCTCGAACCCGCGACCTCCGACGTGACAGGCAAAAGAACAACTCTTGATGCGAATGTACTTACCTGATTCGTAGACTGTTTGCCGCGACACGCTCGGACAAGGAACGCCACGAAACGACCTGTTTCGACAGTAGGAATGACACAGCTACTGACACAGTTTGTTCGCCGAAGTTTGGCCAAAATTCCCTGACCGTGAGCGATTCACGTCGGAGGTCCGATCAGTTTCACTTCCGAACTCGTCCGTCTATCGCTGTCGGGTTGTTTTGAGGGCCCGTTCGGAATGACCGGATCGGCAGTCAAGGGAAAATGACAGCGGCGTTTCACAGGGCGAAGCCCGCTTCAATGTCCGGTGTACAGATCTGCGGTTGCAAGCCGACCCGTGGAGACATTCGGCCACAATCCGCAATCGCCGTTTTTCAGTCCCAATCTTCGTGGTGGTTCAACCTCCGCGGCTTATCTCGGCTAAGAGCCACACTCTGGCAAGTCGCCAGTCACGCATGATGGTATCCGGGGAAACTTTCAAAACCTCAGCGGTCTCTTCCACGCTCAAGCCACCAAAGAAACGGAGTTCGATCACACGAGCCTTGCGCGCGTCCACCTCTGCAAGAGCATTCAGGGCATCGTCGAGCGAAATCAGTTCGCGGGCTCGTCCCGAGCCGAGGTCCGGGACATCGTCCAGATTAAGGTGCGGTGACTTGCCGCCTCGCTTGCCCGCCCCACGCTTCCGCGCGCGATCCAGCAGAATCCGCCGCATCATCGTGGCTGACACAGCGAAGAAGTGAGCCCGATGCTGCCAGTCCACATTGGTAACGTCAATCAGCCGCAAGTACGCTTCGTGCACCAAAGCCGTGGTCTGCAGCGTTCGGCCTGGGCGCTCGTTTTGCATGAAATGCCCTGCGATGCGGCGCAACTCTTGGTAGACCCGAGGCGTGAGCAGCTCTAGCGCGGCCCGATCGCCATTCGCCCAAGCCCTCAGAAGTTGAGTGGTCTCAGAGACTTGGGACTCAGGCATGTGATCTAAGCTCTCCGGAATTATACCCCAGCAAAAAAGATTGATGCCCCGTTCAAGGTTTTCTATCCCGTTCGCGCCTCAGGAGCGACCGGAGGAAACGATGAACAGAGAAACGAAGATCGCGGTGCAGGCGATTCTGGCGGTGGCAACCTGCATAGCGGGCGAGGTGCAACGGAAGGTCACGGCTTGCATGGACACTACGCCGACCTCAGAAGTGGTCCGCGCCCAGATGCAAGCTTCCCAGATGTACGCCGCCATATCAGTGAAGCTCGACTGGCGGTGCTCAAAGTCCAGTCCGCAAGGAACTATCGTAATTAGCCTAGCCACTCGCACTCCCGAAGGCCGGAGGCCCGACGAACTGGCCTATGCTTTGCCCTATGAAGGCAGGCATATCGTGATCTTCTATGACCGGGTGCGCACTATGGCGCCCAACCAGGTGTCTGCAGTGCTGGCGCACGTGATGATCCACGAGGTGACTCACATACTGCAAGGATTCCCTCGGCACTCCGAAAGCGGCGTAATGAAAGCCCATTGGAATTCTGAGGACTTCGCACAGATGACCTGGAAACCGCTGCCCTTCACCGATGTCGACGTGGATCTAATTCAACGCGGTATAGACGCCCGTGAGGCGCGCCTCAGAGGCACAGCGCTGCTGGCCAGCAATCACGTGCAGTAAGATTGGTGAGACAGTCGGCTGGACACAATGGACCCCGAGCGCTGGCGCCATATCGAGGAGCTATACAACTCGGTGGTGGAATGTTCGCCGGTGGAACGCGCCGCGCTGCTGGCCCAGGCCGATCCGGATATCCGTGCAGAAGTGGAAATTTTGCTTGCGCAGCCCAGCGGCGGGGCCTTGCTCGATCAAGCTGCTGAGGATCTGCTGGGCGAATCCAGCGTAATCCAATTGCCAGCCGGGACGTGGATGGGCCACTACCAGATCCTGGCGATGCTCGGCCGGGGCGGAATGGGCGTAGTGTACCGCGCCAAGGACACCAAGCTCGGGCGCGAGGTTGCGATCAAAGTCCTGCCGGACTCTCTCGCGCAGGACCCCGACAGGCTCGCCCGCTTCAATCGTGAAGCGAAGCTTCTGGCATCGCTGAATCATCCGAACATCGGGCACATCTACGGAGTGGAATCGCAAGCGCTAGTGATGGAGTTGGTAGAGGGCGAAACGCTCGGCTCCCTTATAAGACCATGCCCGCTGCCGATTGAAACGGCCCTGAACTACGCCGGGCAGATTGCGGAAGCGCTGGAAGCGGCGCACGAAAAAGGAATCGTGCATCGCGACTTGAAGCCGGCCAACATTATGGTGACGCCGGGTGGACTCGTGAAGGTGCTGGATTTCGGGCTGGCGAAGGCCGAAGAGCTTGTCGCCGCAGGTGATCCGGCGGAATCGCCAGCGGCAACGCTTTCGCCAACGCGTTCCGGGGTCATCCTCGGAACGGCTGCGTATATGAGTCCCGAGCAGGCCAGTGGGAAAATTGCGGACCGGCGCACGGACATCTGGGCTTTCGGTGTGGTGGTGTACGAGATGCTGACAGGATGGCGCGCGTTCCCGGGCGAATCGGTCACGGAGATTTTGGCTGGGGTCCTGCGAGGGGAGCCGAACTGGAGCGCGCTGCCGGCGTCGACGCCGCTGAGGATACGCAAGCTGCTGGGGCGGTGCTTGGAACGCGATCGCCAGCAAAGACTGCAAGCCATCGGCGAAGCAAGGATCGAGATTAAGGCAGAACTCGCTGAAGAATCAGCGTCGGATTCCACCATCATCGCCGGCGTCTTCAAGCGACACAAGAAAGCTGCCATAGGAAGCGTTTCCGTGATGGCGGCTCTGGTTGCAATGACCTGGTTCCTGCTGCATCCGCGTCCCAAGCCTTCAGCCGAGCTGACGCAGAAACGGCTGACTTTCAACTCCAGCGAGAATCATGTCCAGAGCGCTGCCATTTCTCCTGATGGCAATTACCTGGCTTACTCAGACCCGGCCGGGATACACGTGAAGCTGCTTTTGACAGGCGAAGAGCGGCTCATCCCAAGGCCTGCCAAAGTGCCAGCCAGCTCCCACTGGGATATCGATTCGTGGTTTCCCAACAGTACGCAATTGCTCGCCGACTTGGACGAACCGGGCGGACACAAGAGCATGTGGACTGTCTCTGTGCTCGGGCAATCTCCACGACAGCTTCGCGAAGATGCGTCGGGGTTTGGGGTTTCGGCGGACGGGACACACATCGCTTTCCGCCCAAGCGGTGCCAAGGTTCACGAAATCTGGGTGATGGGCAGCCAGGGCGACCAACCCCCAAAAGGCCCTATCGTTCGGAGAGAATGAATGGATTGGGGGCGTGCACTGGTCGCCGGATGGACAGCGCTTGGCCTACATTAGAGACCTCGACGTAGGTGACCGAGAGGCGGAACCAATCGACCTGCAGTTTGGCGACAGGTCTCGGCTGTCGATCGAAACCTGCGACCTGAAGGGGGCAAGTCGGACGGTGGTTGTGTCCGCCGACCGGGGCCTGTGGCTGGAAGATTTTTACTGGCTTCCGGAAGGGCGGATCGTCTACGCGCGGCTGGAATCGCCTTACTCAACTGACGGCAATCTTTGGCAAATCGGCATTGACAACCGTGCGGGCACGCCAACCGGTAAACCGAAACGCATTACCCCGTGGGCTGGATATCACCTTTGGGGATTGAGCGCCAATGCGGATGGGAAGCGGCTGGTGTTCCAGAAGTCAACACATCAGGTGCAGGTTTACTTGGGGGAGCTCGCGGCGGGGGGTACGCGCATGAAGCCCCCTCGGCGGCTGACTAATGACGAAGCCTCCGATTCGCCCACGGCATGGACGTCGGACAGCACAGCTGTATTGTTCGACAGTTCATCTGGTATTTTCAAGCAAGGAATCAGCCAGGACACCGCTGAGCTTGTGGTTACCGTCCCGCAAGCAGTCGGCATTTCGCGCCTCAGCGCCGACGGTGCCTGGATACTCATCGTGGAAGAGAGTCCGGGAGCAACGGCCAATCCCGCCCATTCGGATCGCCTTACACGCATCGATCGCCTGATGCGCATCCCTGCGAGCGGTGGAGTGCCCCAGTTTGTGCTGGAGACGCGGAATTGGAACAACACCGAGTGTGCCCGCGCCCCAGCCAGGCTCTGCGTCATCCTCGAAACGAGCCAAGATCGAAAACAGCTTGTGATCACAGCTTTCGATCCTCTGAAGGGCAGAGGGAAGGTGCTTCGGACCATCGAAATAACTCCCTCGCACAGTGACCCACCGTCGGCGCTCTCTCCGGATGGATCAACGTTTGCGGTTTCGCGAGTTGGCGAGGCAGAGATTCACATTAGCCTGCTTTCGCTCTCAGGCGGCTCCGACCGCCAAATCACCGTGAAGGGTTGGCCGAGCATCACAGGTATTGACTGGTCGGCTGACGGAAAGGGGTTTTACTGCGGTTCTGTCTCGCGGCTTCCTCGCGCTGGGCGGGCAAGTGATGATCTTTCCGAAGGCAGCACGCTTCTCTACGTCGATCTGAAGGGAAATGCACGGGTATTATGGCGTTACAAGGGAGGGGGCGGTTCAATTTGGGGCATACCCTCACCAGACGGTCGGTACCTTGCCTTACGGGGAGCCGTAACCAACAGCAACGTCTGGATGGTCGAAGGTTTCTGAGTAGTCTGAGACACGTTGGGCGGATTCCGCCCGAAGAGTCGGCTTCTCGTCACTTGGACGCGCTAACCGTAGAAGTGAACGATCCACCTGACAACTGATCAGGAACGATTAACGCGCCCGCATGACCCTCCGATTCGAACCTTATTCGGCCAGTCTAACGGTTGTGCGCCAAGATCGATCTGTCCCAGGAAGTGCTGGTGCACACATGTTGCACACATGTTGCACACACGTCGCGATTGATCGCGATCGAAGCGCCAAACAAGACAAAAGACAAACGTGATGCACTTTGATCTGAGTGAATCAGTGTTGATCGGGCCGAGCGTTTCAGAAGTCACTCGTTATGGCGCGGCAGTCTTGTTTAGGTGAACTTGGGCCAGGTGATGTCTAACTGCCAGATACTGGATAAAGACAGCAAGAGTGCATGTCGGAGTAAAATAGGAGTTATGGCGCTTGCAACGGACCTAGTAACGGCATCGGAACGCGCCCGCCGAACGCGGGTTTACGAAGAAGCGCTTGCTTCTGTCCGTCTCGAAGGGTTTGAGCTCGACGAACAAGTGAAAGCGCTTTACGGGCGGTACATCAGCGGGGAATTGACTCTAACCGAAGTGGGGAGCGCAATCGATGAGCTCGACGCCCGAGAATTCGGACCCGTATCTTTATCCCGGCACAAGCGTCCTCAAGAACCTGCGCGGTCTCACTGATCCGGAACAACTGGAACGCTTCGAGGCACGCCGGACCCACCAACGTCTCGCGGAGTTGATCGACAATCCGCTCTCGGGTGAGTTCGATCTCGCCCACCTGAAGGCGATTCATCGCTACATCTTCCAGGAGGTATACGAATGGGCGGGACAATTTCGGACAGTGAACATCTCGAAGGGCGGTCATCTTTTCGGGCTCGCTAATTTCCTGGAACCAGCACTCCAGCAGGTACTCACGAAGCCTGGCGGCTGAAAAACATCTGGTCAATCTCGATGCCGACATCTTTGCCGGCCGCGCCGCCTACTTTCTCGGCGAACTGAACGCTGCGCATCCGTTTCGCGAGGGAAATGGCAGGACGCAACGCGAATTTGTTCGCGAATTGGGACTGAAGGCCGGACATTACATCGACTGGAGGGCGACGACCGCCGAGGAAATGATCGAGGCCTCACAGCGAAGCCATAGGAGTGGAGATTCTTCTTTGTTCGCAAAGATGATTGTAAAGTGTATGCGGAGCGCCTAGGAGTTGACGAAGCTGGCCGAACCTTCCGTTCTTAGTACCTATGTCGAACTGGCCAGCGCATCCGTGAGAGCTTTGCGTTCACAGTTTTCAAGTGGAACTCATCGTGGAAGTGCCCTCCGGCCCATCGGACGAGCCGTTAGTATTGTTCATGCCTCGGGTCGAGAATTACATCCAAAAACTCCTGGTAACCGTGAACGCCGCCGACATCTTCCGCCGTTCATGACCTCCGCCACATGGCCACGACGATCCTCTTCTTGCGCGGAATCCCGGAGGCCGTTATCCGCAAGCTCACTGGTCACCGCAGTCGCGAGTTGGAGCGGTATGAGCACCTCTCGCCGCTTATCAAGCAGCAGACGGTGGAGTTGATCGCGAGCGAGCTGAAAAGTGCCGCTGACACAGCTACTGACGCTGGTGACACAGCTACTGACACACCCCATTCTGACGGGTTAGAGCAACATGTCGAAGTGATTGAAAAAATTGGCGGGGACGACGGGGCTCGAACCCGCGACCTCCGACGTGACAGGCCGGCGTTCTAACCAGCTGAACTACGTCCCCTTTGAGGTGTGAATTACGTCGGCAATGTCATCTTAACATAACGCTATAGCTCGAACAGCTTGTATTGCAAAACCAGCCTGCTCCACTACTCGAACAGCGATGCCTGTTTGCGGACGGCCAACGGCGCTGGCCACTCCCGCCAGCCGCCTAGCAGCGGGAAGTACAAGGCCAGCCGGATGGGCCGCGAATCGCGCTGGATCATCAAGCGGGCGTAGCGTTCCAGCTGCTCGCGGTAGCGCTTCTGCTCATTGTCCAGGAAGGTCTCGAGACTCCCTCCTTCATGCGAACCGGTTTTGTAATCGATGATCCAGCGCACTCCGTTCTCGTCGACGAAGGTTCTGTCGATCACCGTCTCGGAGAGCTTTCCTCCCACCACCCCGGTGATCGGCAACTCGCATTCTTCTTCGGCATGCCGGCCCAGCACCCAGCGGCCCTTGGAGTCGTGCAGCATGCGCAGCAGCGCGGTCTCCACCCGCTCAACAGCCTTCGTCAATTCGCCCGGCGGGACTCCCAGATTCGCCAGCACGGATTGATACAGGCTGCGCCTGGATCGCACCGCGTCATCGCTCCATGCATCCAAACCTTCGCGCGCGATTTTTTGCATTAGCCCGTGCAGCGTCGTTCCTGCATAGCGCGAACTTTGGCTCACCCATTCGAACGATAACGAAGAAGGTTGTCCCATCTGTTGTATCGTCTCGATCTCCTGCCGCGTCCATTCCACCGCTGCGGGCGGCGCCGGCGCCTTCCAATCAACCGGCACGCGGCGGATGTTTCGAATGGCCCGCTCCTTTCCCGCAACTTCAGCGGCCGAGAGATTCACGAACCACTGCGACACCCGAGTCCACAGCAGTTTCAAAAATGATTGACCGGGAGGCTCCGCGATGGATCCATCGTCCTTCGCTTTCACCGTGCCCAGCAGATGCAGCCGGCGGCGGGCCCGAGTGGCCGCCACGTAAAGCAGCCGGCCGGTTTCCGCGCGGGTTTTTCGCTCCTCCACGCTGGTGAGGTACGCGTAAATCGGGTCAGGCTTTTGACCGGCTTCCGAAATAGGCGCCAACAATAGTGTTCCGCCCTGTTCCAGCCACAACACCAGGCGTTGCTCTTCCTGGCGAGGAATGGCTCCCAGACCCGGCAGGATTACCGTATCGAACTCCAAGCCTTTGGCCTTGTGGATGGTCATGAGTTGCAGCCGGTTCCCGGCGCTGGCATCCGGCTGCGCGAACAGCGCGTCCACCTGTTCGCGGAACCAGGCGAAATCGGCGAGATCGGCGCCTTGGGAAACCTCGTCCAACAAATCGAAATATGCGGCGGCATCTTCGAGCGCGGTCTCATTTTCGACGCAGGCCGGGCCGCCCAGCCGGTACCACACGCCTTCCACCCAATCCCGCAACGGCCGGCGCCCGCGCTCTTCGATCGCCTTATCCAACAGCGGCAGAATATTCCGGATTCTGGCTGTTCCGTCGGTACTGAGCGCCAACTCCGCACCATGCAGCAAATCCCAAATCGCCGCGCGGTGATCGGCTCCCGCCAGCGCGTGGAGATCGCGCAGCTCCAATCCACACCAGGGTGCGCGCAGGATGGCCAGCCACGAAACACGATCAGCCGGGTGCAGCAGCGCCAGCGTTAAGGCCACCAGGTCCTCAATCACGGCGCGTTCGCCAAGTTGATCGATCTCGATAGCCTGAAACGGAATTCCATTCCGCTTCAGCACGCCGACAATCTCCGCCAGATGCGATCGCGCCCGCACCAATACCGCAACGTTCCCATCGCCGGCCGTCTTTACTAACTCCACTACGCGATTCGCCTCATCCCCGGTATTCAGGAATCCATGCACCTTGACGCATTCCTCGCCCTGCTCGGATTCTTCCCCCGCTGTACTCTTACAAAACGCCACGGCGCCCGATGCCGGATCATCCTCGGCCGGAAGAATCCCCACGAAAGTTTCATTCACCCAATCCACAATGCCGGGGCGCGATCGAAAATTGACGCTCAATGCCAGAGGATCGAGTTGGATTGAGCCAATTCCTTCCAGGCGGGCCTTGAGGAATAAGCTCACGTCGGCCTGCCGGAAACGGTAGATGGACTGCATGGGATCCCCTACCAGGAACAGCGTATGGCCATCGCCTGGTTCCCAGCCGGCGGTCAATTTCTCGATCAGCTCAAACTGCGTGTACGAAGTATCTTGAAACTCATCCACCAGGATGTGCTGGACGGTAGTGCCCAGCGCCAGCGCCAGATCGGTGGGCGATTCGATCTCGCCGAGAGCTTCCGAGGCGCGGATGGCCAGCTCGGAGAAATCCACGCGGCCGCGCTCGCGGAACACCATTTGAAGCTCGGCCACGGCCAAGGTCAACACCGAAACCGCGGCCTGCATGGCCTGCCATTGCGAACCCGAAAAACGCGGCCCGGGCAGTTCGCGAAACCGCAGCAGCGCTTCGAGCAGTTGGTCTTCTCCTTGCAAACGCCCGAGCAACTGCTCCACGCGCGGCTTCAGCCGATGGCCGGGCGGGAAACCGAGATTTTTGTCCACGCGTTTACGCCAGCCTCCACCGGAAGTCAGCAGCAGGTCGGCAACAATTTTCCAGCGATCGATATCTTCGATGCGCGCTTCCGGAAATCGATCCAGCTCTCGCAGCATGGCGATTTCCGCGGCAACAGCCGCATCAAAGCCGGCACGCAGACGCCGCAATTCGCTGAGAATCAGCGCTTCGAGCGATTCTTCCAGCACCGCGCGCACCGTATCGAAATCCGGATTTGCGCCGGTATGCCGCAGCCATTGATCGCGCCTTTCGAGCATGTTCATGATGAGGCGCTCGGCCGCCGCGAAATCGTTGTCCAGGTGCAGCAGCAAATAGGACAAAGCCGGATCTTCCTCATCCACGCGGCCGAGCGTTTTTCGGGCGGCATCGCGATAGAGATCGGTGGCTTTTTCCGAAATGTCGGGCATGGCGCCAAAGCGCGACAGCCAAGGCATGCGGCGGGTAATGCCAGCGCACAGCGCATCAATGGTTTCAATGCGCATCTGCGCCGGATTTTCAAGAAGGTTCCACTGGAGACGCCGCTCGTGATCCAGCACGCGACGCGCAATTTCGTAAGTCACGTGCTGATGGCCGGCTTCCGGCGGATTGCCGGATTCCGCGCTGCGCAAAGCCTGGATCACGCGGGCGCGCATTTCGCCGGCGGCCTTGCGCGTAAACGTGATCGCGACAACGCTATCGGGCGATTCTACAGTTTCGAGCAACTTCAAATAGCGTTGGATCAGAAGCTCCGTTTTGCCCGATCCCGCGGGAGCCTGCACGATGAACGAGGCCGAAGTATCGAGCGCCCTCTCGCGAGCCGGACTATCCGCGATCATTTTCAAACTCCCGGATGCGGCACAGAGCGCGCAGGCCACACAGATCGCACGCGCCGTGCTTGGGATCCACCTCGGCTAAGCCGGCTCGGAAATGTGTAGCCAGCTGCTCCAGCACGCGCTTCCATTCTTCAACCTGCTCGCCGAATGAGCGGGGCGCCTCCGCGCGCATTTCTTTCAACGCCGGCAGTGACACGCCGTTCTCCGTCGCGCCGCGGAATGCCAGCTCGCCGATGCGGATGACGGCGAACGCGGCGCCGGCAATGGGCTCATCGCTGGTGGCGCAGTAGAGCGGGAGCTGCGGCTCGTCTGGACGGTCGCCTTCCCAACCGGTATATTTCAACATGCCGGTCTTGTAATCGAGAATGATTTCGCAGCCGCTAGGCAGTTGGTCGATGCGGTCCGCGCGGGTGCGCACTTCGAACCCGCCGAGCGAAACCAATCGGTCCTGCTCGGTAGCCTTCACCGTGAACGCGTCGCGTACTTTCTCGATTTCGAGCCACTGCGGCAGCAGCCTCTCCAGGCGCTGCCGTTCCAACTTCCGGCCGATTCCGCTGCCCATCTGCTGGATCGCGCTCGCGGCGCTACGCGAAATCAGCTCGCGAATTTCCTCCGGCGCCAGCTCCAGGAGCCTGGCCAGCGATCCGAGCTCGCTCCAGATCAGAGCCATGGTTTTGTGAACCGCGTTGCCCTGATCTTTCTTGCTCACGCCCGGATCGGCTTTCTGCAGCGGCTTCGCGCCCAGGCGATGCTTCGCAAACGCCCGGAACGGGCAGGCGGCCATATCCTTGAATAGCGATGCGCCGCCGGGCTGCATGGATTCGGCGACAACCGGCGGCGCGGTCTCATCATGCAATTCCTCCATCGCAACCGAGGCCCGCATTTTCCGCACCCACTCCGGCTCTCGTTCGCGCGCACCAGCAACCAGCCACCGTCCACCAGCCACCAACGGGCTTGGTCCTAACGCGCGATCACCCTCGGTGGCCGGATAACTCAGCACGATGTTCCGAGCGCTCGCCAGCAGCCTGGCCGTCAGCTTTCGAGCGAATTCGAGCTCACGCTCCGCGGAGGAATGCGGCAGTTGCTGTTCCCGCTGCATGGAAATCGGCAGGAACGGATTCGGGTTCACGGCCGCCGGCAACGCTTCATCGTGCAGGCCCATAATCCACAGGTGATCGAAGCGCAGTCCGGTCGCCTCCAGCAGGCCCATAATTTGGATTGGCGCGCCGTCGTTTTCCACCTGGAACGGCGAGGCCGCGGCCAGTTCCTCCAGACGCGATAGCGCCTGCGCGAAGCTGATAGAAGGCAGGGCAGTGTCCAGCGCGGCAAGATTCGAAAGCAAACCGTGCCATTTGTCCACAGCTTGATACTCACGGCTGCTCAACGTCCGCTCGCCCGGCCAGCCCAACGCTCCCAGTACCTCGGAAAAATCGCGGCTCCATCGGCTGGCCGGTTGCATCGGCGCCAATTGGCGGAGCTGCTTTTCAAACTTCCGCAGCAAGCGATCCAGCAGTGGACACTTTTCAGCGCGGCCGCGCAACAGCGCGGGTGAGACGCCCCACACTCCATCCCGGCGCAGCTTCGCATCGAATTGCGCGCGCCTGGTCCGTTCCGTCTGCGCGCCGCCCAGGAAAGGAGAGCGCAACAACATTCCCGCTTCGGGCAAGGCCAATTGTCCGGAGGCGAATTCCAGAATCAGCAGCGCCGCGCTTACAACCGGATAGCGATCGAGCGCCGGACCCAGCGATACGTGGAACGATCGCTCGTGATCGTCGAATGCAGCACCAGGATCCAGCTCCTCGCGAAAGATCCGTTCCACCTTCGCCCGCCCGCTGCCCAGGTTCGGAACAATGACGCCGATTTGCGCCGCGGGTCTTTGTTCCAGATTACGCCGGGCCCAGGCTGCAGCGGCCCGCATTTCTTCGGCGCTGTCGCGCAGTACCCAGCGCTCCGGCTCGGATTGGAAGCTGTGCGTGTCCCTCTCCACACTGGCGCCTAGCGCGTTGAACAGATCGGATTGTTGAGGCGTCAGCTCATCAAAGCCTGCCACGAACAATAGCGCGGGTTTTGCCAGCTCGCCGCGTTTTGTCAAATCGGCCACCACATCCGCCAGGCGCGCCGGCGCCAGCCAGTTGTTTTCCGCGCAGCGTTTGCGAAAGGCACGCGACCAGGCCGCGAATGCGGACCAATCGTCCGTGGCCTCGAACCGTCCATCCACCGGCAGCCGGTACGCTTGTATCAACTGCCAGGTTTCCATGGCTTGCCGGGCAGTTTCCGGAAGCCGCAACAACGAGTCTCCGGCGGGCGAATCTCGAATCACCTGCTCCCACACTACTTGCTCCTGCAACGGGCCTAGCAGCGTGCTGCTGGGCCGCCCCGCCCACACGTAGTTGCTCCAGCACCGTTTCAAAAAAGCATCCAACGGCAGGATATCCGGCGTGTTCCATACGGAACGCCCTTGCTCTCTCTGATGAGCGTGAAACTCCGCCGTCAACACCCTGGCCAGCCGCCGGCTGGCGGTGATCACAGTGGCGCCTGACTCGATGGCGCGGAACGAACCCTCGTGCATGTGCTTTCATAATATTTGAGCAAGAGGATCACTGTCGCCATCGACGGACCAGCGGGCGCCGGCAAAAGCACCATCGCGCGGCGCATCGCGGACAAACTCGGCTATCTTTACATCGATACGGGCGCCATGTATCGCGCGGTGGGGCTGTGGGCCTTGCGGGCGAATGTTGCCCTTTCGGACATGCATCGTTTGGAACAACTGGCCAACGAAGCGAACATTGAATTCGTATCCGGAACGGGCAGCGTGCTGCTAAATGGTGAGGACGTCACGGAAGCCATCCGCGCTCCTGAGATATCTGAAGCGGCGTCGAAGGTTTCGCTGGTTCCAGCGGTGCGCCGGGCCATGGTGGCGAAGCAGCGCCAGATCGGCGCGAGCGCATCCGTTGTTATGGAGGGCCGCGACATCGGTTCTGTAGTGTTTCCCGACGCCACGGTGAAAATCTTCCTGGATGCCCACCCGGAAGTGCGCGTGGGGCGGCGCGCGGGAGAATCCGCGCAGCCAGCGGAGGTGATCGCGCGTCAAATCAGCGAGCGCGATCAGCGCGACCGCACGCGTCCCGAATCTCCCCTGGTGCAGGCTCCCGACGCCGTCTATGTGGATACCACGGGCTTGAGTGTTGACGACGTGGAAGCGGCTTTGTTGAAAATCATTCGCGACCGCACTTCCAACGGGAAGGAACGAACCCAGTGACCAACCTCCTGGTGATGAAATTCGGCGGCACCAGCATGGGCTCCGCGGAACGAATCAAAGTGGCCGCTCAAATCTGCCGGGAGCAGAAAGAACGCCGTCCAGTTGTTGCTGTGGTGTCGGCCATGTCGCAGGTGACTGACCTGCTGCTCAACACGCTGCGCCACGCGGAGGCCGGCGACGAAGCCGGAATCGAGGCCAATCTGGAGCGTCTGGCCCAACGGCACCTGGAAGCCTGCGAACAGCTGCTATCAGGCGATCTGCGCGATACTACCGCTCAAGGCATCCGCGCGCTGGTGGCCGATTTCCGCCGCATCGCGCACGGCATGCTGATGCTGGGTGAGCGCCCGCCCCGGTCCGTGGATGAAGCTGTGGCCATCGGCGAGCGCCTCTCGGCTCTGCTCATTTCCGAATATCTTCAAAGTACCGGCGTTCCCGCCCAGGATGTCAACGCAGCGAGCGTCATCGTTACGGATGCTGTATTCGGCAACGCCACGCCGATGATGGATGAGACGCGCAAGAAAGCCGAACAAACCGTGCGGCCGCTAATCGAACGCGGGATCCTTCCGATGGTTACTGGATTCAATGGCGCAACCATCGACGGCCGCGCGACTACGCTGGGCCGCGGCGGGTCCGATTATTCCGCGTCCATTCTCGCCGCGGCGCTCAATGCTTCCGAACTTTGGATCTGGACCGATGTGGACGGCATCATGAGCGCGGATCCCCGGCTGGTTCCGGACGCCCGCGTGTTGGACACCGTGACATATAGCGAAGCAGCGGAGTTGGCCTACAATGGCGCGAAAGTGCTGCACCCGCGTACGCTGGCGCCGCTCATCGAGCGGCAGATTCCGGTTTGGAGCAAGAACAGTTTCCATCTGGAGCATCCCGGCACGCGCATCGTTTCCACCATGGAAGCGCCGCCGGGACCGCGCGCCGTAACGTCCATGAGCAACGTCGCCCTGATTTCGATGGAGCCGGCCAGCTCGGCGGTGAGCAGCAGCCGATTAATGTCCCGCGCTTTGGAAGCCTTGGCGGACGCCAATGCCGAAGTATTGGCGTTCACCAGTTCCAGCTATCGCCAGAGTTTCTGTTTCCTGGTGCGAAAGGAAGAGCTGGGGATGGCCATGAAGTCGCTCGAGTCCGACTTGGCGCTGGAATTGACGCACGGCTATTTGAAGCCGATCGAAGTGGACGAGAACGTCGGTCTGCTGGCGATTGTTGGCGAAGGCATGCGCGGGACGCCGGGGTTGGCCGGCCGCATCTTCAGCGCCATCTCGCAAAAAGACGTGAACATCATCGCCATCGCGCAGGGATCGAGCGAGCTGACCATCAGCGTAGTGGTCCACCGCGATGGGCTGGAGCGTGCCATTCAGGCAGTGCATAGGGAGTGCCGGTAATGTGCTCCTCTGATGGTGCCCTGACTTCTGCTTCACTGTGGCACAGTGCCCCTGCGGGGCAAACAGTGTCGGTTGCAGTAGAAGGGCGTTCTGCGTTGTAGTATTTTCGATAGCCAATCTCAGAACACTACAGGAGAACGCCATGCAACAGTTTATCGAAAAATATGGCGATCGTATCGTGGGCGTGTTGTCCGGATTCGATCGACTGGTACTGCGAGGTTCACCGCGCAGACTGGATATCAGCTACTGGGACCCAGCCCGGCAGGTGATGGTGGCCAAGGGAATGGAAGAATTCCTGTGGCAGAATGGAGTTCTTTTCAAACATTACGGCGACTACTTGAAGAAGACCAGTGAGCGGGTGAAGAAGGCCTCTACCAGGGCCTTTAGCGAAGCTGGACTGCCGGTCATTTACGTGCGAGAGGCAGGCGTGGACAAGGACGAATATGCGCGGCGGGTGGCTGCTGAGCGGGGCATCCGTACCGGGCCGGTATGTGTGCTGAGCGTGCTGGAGCCGTGTCCGACGTTCGAATATGTGCAGTCGAAAATCGTACGGCGGAGCGGCCCTGCCATGTGCTTTATCACTATGGACGGGACGAGAGGCTGGGGTGGATGTACGCGCGGATTCAGACCTGGTTCCCCTTCCACATCCAGATCGGCATCAACGGGCGGGAATGGCTAGCCCAGCAGATGCGGCAAGCGGGGTTAGCGTTCCAACAGGAGAAAAACTGCTTTACGCGGATCGCCGATTTTCAACGCGCGCAGGAGTTGCTGAACCAGCAACTGCAAACCGATTGGGTGGCCCTGCTCACAGACTTCGCGCAGCGGCTGAACCCCCTCCACGAAGAGATTTTCGCAAAGTATCCAACGCCGTATTACTGGACCTGTTATCAAAGCGAATGGGCCACCGACATCGTATTCAATAGTGGGGAAGCGCTGCAGAGATTGATGCCGGCCTTCATCGCCCATGGCCTGCTAAGCTACCACAGCAACGACGTTCTGCGGTTCTTTGGGAAGCGAACCACGAAAGCCGGCCAGATCCCGCGCAACTTTCATGGCGAACTGCAGACCAGTTGCAGGCAATATCAGGAAGGCGAGCGTATCAAGTTCTGGATGGACGGCAACTCCACCAAGACCTACAGCAAGGTGATCCTGGCCGAGGCGGGGGTGTTGAGGGCGGCGGAAACGACCATTAACAATGTCGACGTCTTTCGCACCTATCGGCCCAAGGAGGGCGGCCCCGACGATGAGCTCGAGTGGCGCAAGATGCGGAAAGGGGTGGCCGACTTGCACCGCCGAGCAGAGGTATCGCAGCAGACCAACAATCGGCTCATCGACGCTTTGGCCAGCGTCGATGACAGCCGCAGATTGGAGGAACTGATCGCCGGCATCCAAAAGCCGGTGAAGTGGCAAGGGCGGCGCGTACGGGCCTTGCGGCCATTCGCTGACGACCGGCCTTTGCTGGAGGCGATCAACGACGGCGACTTCTTGCTGAATGGATTCCGCAACCGCGACCTGCAGGCCATTCTGTACGACACTCCCGCGTATTTGGCCGACGAGAAACGTCGTCGTTCCGCCGCCATCAGCCGACGGCTTCGGATGCTGCGAGCGCATGGCGTAATCCGGAAAGTCCCGCATACCCATCGCTACCACGTCAGTCCCCATGCCCGTACCTTGCTGGTAGCCATCCTCACGGCGGCGCGAACCACACTCAACCAAGTCAACCAGTTGAGGAGTGCGGCTTGAAAAATCGTCGCCACACGCGAAGATTCTTATCGTTAGCAATGCACGCACTCGTGCGCGCCGTGTTCGCACTCCTGCGAACACATTCAAGGCGTTCACACGAGTGTGAACGCGGCACGCAAGGAGTGCGTGCGCTACATTATGCCAGCAAAATGGGCAGCAAAACTCCCATGCCCAGAACGAACAACCACAGCGCCGGTGCGGCGGTACCCACCGGGCGCCGCAAGCGTTCTTCGCGCGCCGCGATTCGTGGATCCAGCAAGAGCCATTGATTATGACGGCGCTCCAGCAGCCAGAATGCGGCGGCCGCGACGGCTCCATAGATCAAATGACCCGCCATCGCTGGAAACTGAGCTTCTGCCACGGCCGGGACCCACATACCGGAGTTTCCCAAAGCGACCGGTAGCAGCGTCAGTGGTCCGATGTACCATCCCATCAGCCCGAAAACCAATCCCCATGCGATGCCCGATGCCAGATTCGGCGCTTCACGCTGGAACAATAATCCGTAGCTCACGCCCAGCAGAACACTGATGCAAAGATGCACCGCGAAGCCCAACGTGGAGGACGTTCCGCCAACAATCGCGGCAATTTCGCCCAGCGATCCCGTGGCCTGGAGCACCAGCAGGTAGAGCAGCCCTCCCGCCAGGCCGGCCGCCGCGCCCCACTGCACGGTGCGGATGAGACGCAGGCCCGGCCCCTCCGGCTCGCGATGAATGGGATCGGATTCGGTGAGGAATCGCACGCATAAGCGGTCTATGACTGAGTAGACCAGGCCAATGATCAACCCAGTAATAATGTTCCCGATAAGCGGCGCGAACTCCACGCTAGCGTGAACGTAGGACCAATCCAGCCGTTTGCCCAGACCCAATGGCAGAAGCGTGAGCGGCCCCAGGAACCACCAGAAGATGCCGTAAGCCATGCCCCACGCCATGCTGGAGCCGTAACCGCGCAGGTCGCGCTGGAACAATACGCCGAAGCTGGCGCCGATGACCGCCGCGAACAGATAGTGCAGCGCATCGCCCACCATGTTCGAAGTGGAACCTACCATGCTCGCGATCACTGAATAGAAATTGGCTTGTTCCATCCATCTTCCGAAAACCCAACCGCCGGCGATTCCGGCCAGTGCTCCGCCGATGATCGCGCGCGGAAAACTCAACCGCGCCAGCGTGACGCCACTCCGCCGTCCGCCAAGAATCCCCAGCACCATGCCGAGCGGCAATCCGAAGCAGAGAAGATATCCCACCAGTTCCGGGAAATTGTCGCGCTGCGTGGTGAACGTGCTGGATAGATTAGCGGCGATCACCTGTGCTCCGGGAACCACTGCCAGCCAGAGCAGAAAGGCATAGGCCAATCCCCAAAGGAGTCCCGAGCCCGGATCCAGCGCGCGATTCCGGAACACGATAGCGAACAGCACGCCGTAAACCGCGCCCAGCGCCGGCCCAAAGAGGACATTCGCGTGTACGGCGAACATCAAAACCACTCCTCCCGCTACGCCAGTTATCGCGCACGCGATCAAGGGAACTGCACGGTTTGGGCTCATGAGTTCACCGCAAATCGATGGTCTGCACGATGTCCCGAGGGAAGAACAGTTCGATCACCCAGTCCACCAGCACCCGAACTTTGCGTTCCAAGCCCGGCAATTTGCCGAGATAGATACCGCGCCACAGCAGCCACGCGGCGAGACCACGGAACCGCATCGATTTCTGGCGCGCAAATGGAACGGTCAGCTCGGCACAGGCGGTGTGATGCCCCACCACGCACAAAGCTCCCAGCGAATCGAAGTGAAACGGTTTCAAGTCTTGGCCCTTCACCGAAGCGCGGATATTTCGCGCCAGCGTTCGCGCTTCGCGCAGCGCGAATTGAGCCGTGGGAGGGCAGGCGGTACCTGTCTTGCCGTCCTTCAGCGCCGCGCAATCCCCCAGGGCCCACACGTCGGGATGTCCCGGCACAGACATATTGCTGTCCACCACTACCGCACCCCGGCGATCGGTCTCGATGCCCAGGGTCTTCAACAGCGGATTCGGCGCTGTGCCGGCCGTCCAGACCAGCGTGCGCGCCCGCACTTCGCCGTCGCTCAGCACCACGCATCCCGGGCGGCAATCGCTGAGCCGGCAATTCAAGCGGAATGTTACGCCGCGCAGAGCCATGCTCTCTTGCGCGTAACGGCCCAACGATTCGCTCAACTCAGGCAAAATGCGGTCGCGCGAGTGAACCACAATAATCTGTACGTCGGCGGGACTGAGGTTCGGATAATCGGCCAGAATGCCGCGCGAGAAATCGTTCAACGATCCAGCCAGCTCCACGCCCGCAAAGCCGCCTCCGGCAATCACGAACGTCAGCAGCTCACGCCGCGATTCGGCATCGGTCTCACGGTCGGCGCGCTCAAACATATCGATCACATGATTTCGGATTCGAATGGCGTCCAGCAAAGACTTGAAATCGAACGCCAGCTGCTGGACATTCTGCATGCCCAGATAGTTCGATACCGCTCCCAGCGCGAAAACTATGTGATCGTAATTTAGATCGCGCCCGGCGCTGTCCTCTAGCGCAATGCGGACGCGGCGAGCGGCAAGATCCACCTCGCTCACTCGCCCGCGCACCACCTGAGTGCGGCGCAGGCTGGTGCGCAGGGGAGTGCTGATATGGCTGGGCTCCAGGCTGCTGCCGGCCACTTCAGCCAGCATCGGCGTGAACAGCAGCGCGTTGGTTTCGCTCACCAGGGTTAACGCGACGGATCGGTCCGCGCCGAAAACCTGCTCCAGATTTTGCGCCGTGGTCATCCCTGCAAAGCCGCCGCCCAGTATCACGATGTGCTTGGGTTCAGGGGTGGCCGGCTTGGCGCGCTCCGGTTCCGGACCGAGCTTCGCCAGGGCAAGATCGTTCAGAGCTTGTGCGATCAACCCTAACGCCCCACCATACAGCACCCAGCCGATCAGTTCCGGGAACAGGTCGCGCATGCCCTGGTTCGACCATTCGGGCGCCTCGCCCGCAAACAAGGGGAACAGGATGACGCCGAAGATCACCCACGCGGGAACGCCCAGCGCCGCCGCGGTCATGGCGCTGTCGGCATAGGCGCGCGGAGTGGGACGGAACGCGATGGCATAGACCATCCCCACCAGAACCGCCAGCAGGATTCCGGTAAGCACTTTTTCCTGCGTGAGAGCCAGAGGAAACGCCGCGGCCAGGCCGGCGATGGCGCCGATTACCGCGCGTCGCAAGTATTTCATAAATGCCCCGTTGGCTTATCTGTTCAACGTCTCACGCAGATATCCCGCCACATCGTTCACGAAGCGGTGCACCGCAACCTCTGCTATGCGATGGCCCACCATGGCGTTCAGCGCTTTGCCCACGGCGCCGAGCGGCGCTTCATACAGGCCGAAGAAATCCAACTGTGTTTCCGTGGCTGTTAAAGGATAGATGTCGAGTTGGGCGCGCATGAAAGGAAACAAGCTCGGCAAGTTGGCCGCTTCCCATTCAAGCTCCAACCTGGTGCCCGGGGTCCCCATGGATTCGGAGAGTTTCTCTTCGATGTTTTTGACGGAAATGGCGATATCAGTGGCCACTCCAACCCCGCCGAAATTGACGCGCAGTTCCGATGCCACCGATTGCGCGCGGGAAGCAGCCGCCTTGGTGGCGGACTGGAAAACGGCGGGTGCATCCTTTATTAACGCATCACGGACCCGTTCATAGGGCTGATTGACATAATCGAAGCAACGTATCTCGCGTCCTGTGTTCATGAGGATTTCTCCGTCACTCGGTCTGCAGCATTCCGCTGGTATTGCGCTTCGGAACGCACCCGACCGGAATGCGAGCCACCACCTGCATGGTCTTGTTGTCAACCACCACCGTTTGGTCCATGCCGGCAACGGCTACATATAGATTTTTGCCATCGGGCGGAATGGTGAGCCACTCAGGAATCAGCCCCACCGGGACCACCTTCAGCAATTTCAAATCTGGCAGTGAATAAGCGGCCACATAGCCGAACCATTTACTGGTGGCCCATAGCATCTTGCCATCGGGCGTGATGGCCAATCCGTGCGAGGGCGCTCCCTGCACGCCGTCAGTGGCCTTCTCCTGGCCAGGTACATTCGGAAGCGTCACGCGCTTGACCTCTTGATGAGTCCGAAAATCAATCAGCACGAATCCGTGGAAGTCGGACAGCTGCGCGATGATTTCTTTGGTGGACCCATCCGGATTTTTCGTAAACACCATGGGACGGATGCCGCCCGAGAGTTTCACGGACCATGCCAGCGCATTGGTTCCGGTATCGATAACACTGATGACGCTGGTGGGGATGGAACCGGCTACCGCATAGCGCCCGTCTGGGGTGACGTAGACATTATGTATAGCGCCATCCACGGGAATGCTCTTTACCTTCGCGAGCGCGACAGTATCGATCACATCCACCGCGCCTGGCGCTTGCGCGATGCCCACGTAGACATGGCGGCCGTCGTTCGACACTGCCAGATTGTTGGGCCGGCCGCTCAGTGGAATTTTCTTGGTGACCTTGAGACTCTTCGCATCCACTACATCCAAAGTGCCCGTGGATTCTTCGGTGACATAAATGCGGTTCCCATCGGGCGCGAGCACCACGCCATGAGGAACCTCAATGCCCTGGATCACTCCGGTCACTTGATTGTTGGCCGGATCAATCACGTGTACGTTGTCCCCGGCCGAGTTGGTCTGGATTACGCGGGCGTTGCTGGCCGCGAGAATGACCAATGGTACGGCCAAGGCCAACACCAGGGGAGCAGTTCTTTGAGTAATCATTTTCCACCTTTTACCCATGCGGCCAACATCTGCCACTCGGGATTTGTTTGCGAGGCCCAGAATTTCCCGCCGGTATGCGTGGGATCGCCGCCCGCGTCGGAGGCAAGCGGATGCAGCAGCAGCGGGCTTTTGAGTGGCTGGCCGGGAACCACCAGGCGCGCGACAATCTCAAAATTCTTTCGGGATTGCTCCTCGGTCCAAGAAGATGCGCCCGGCGAAAGAGGCGTCAAACGCAGGCGGCTGGCCACTTTGGTGTGGCATGTGTAGCACCCATGCTTCACAAAAATCGGCTCAACCTTGGCGCGATAAATCTCGAAGTCCAGCGATTGACCCGCGTTGGATGCGGCCGCGGGCGCGCCGGTTCGAACCCAGGCGGCCAGCGTCTGCCATTCCGGATCACTCTGCGAGGTCCAATGCTTTCCACCGGCGTGGAACGGATCGCCGCCCGCCGCCACAGCCAGAGGATGCATCAGCATGCGGCTAGCCATCGGATCGCCTGGCGCTACGAATCGCCGCCAGGCATCGAAGTTTTTGCGGGATTGTTCCTCATTCCAGGTACTGGCGCCAGGCGAAAGTTCCTGTAGGCGCGGCGTGGTGTGATCGTGACAAACCACGCAGCGGGCGTGTCCCGGGCGCTTGGCCAGGAAAATGGGCTGCACTCGATCGCGGAAGAAAGTGTAATCCAAAGATGACGCCGGCGGCGAAGACTCCTGTGCAAGCAAAGTTGCCAGAACCAGTATGAACGGGATCATAGCGCCGCCTTTCAGTCTACGACGGTTTCCGGACCGCAACCACCAGTCCGCTGGCCCAGGCCATGGGCGTGATCTCGAAATCGCGACGGGCGCTCAAGGTTTCAAGCAGCGCCAGGACTCTAGTGCCGTGACCTTCCGGCCAATTCGATTGCGGCAGCATGTCGTCAATAACGTAGAACCCGCCGGGGCGAACCACGCGAAGGGCTTCGTCCAGACCCTCATATTTCCCCCGCATGGCATCGGCGAAGACAAAATCGAAACTCGCCGCCGGCTGGCGCTTTAGAAAGGCGGCGGCATCCTCGGAAATGAGCGTCAATCGTCCGTCGTGGCCAAGCGCCTCGCGGGCAGCCGCCTGGAAATCCGGATTGACGTCGATGCTGAGCAGTTTGGACGCGGAGTCCATTCCGTCCAGAACCCAGGCCGTTGCCACTCCCGTGCCGGTGCCTAATTCGAGGAATCGGCCGCCGGGCTTCGAAGCGGCCAGCGTGCGCAGCAGACCGCCCGTGCGGTCTTCGGAGGCCAGCTCGAATCCAAGGTCTGAGGTTCGCTTCAAGATTTGCTCCAGCGCTACCGGCGGCTGAACGTAGGAAAGGTCATTCATCTCTCCACAGGTTACAGCACCGGCTCCTTCAGAAGCTGTGAAAAAATCGGGAAGCACGCGGGGTTGGCAGACCGAAGCGTCTGCCCCACGTTGGCCCCAGTGGGGCAGGCGCTTCCGCCTGCCAACCGGCGCCTTCAGGCGTCACACCGGCCGGAACCGCGCCGTGAAGTGCCGCAGAAACTCCGGCTGCGATACGATCTCGAAACCCCGAATGTTTTCTTTCTTCTGATTGACCTCGAGGATCGCTTCCACCAGGTAATCCACGTGGCTTTGCGTGTACACCCGGCGCGGGATCGCCAGACGCAGCAGTTCATGCCGCGCGTCGGCGCCGAACATTACTGAGCCGATCTCGACCGACCGCACGCCCGCGTGCCGGTACAACTCCACGGCCAAAGCCTGACCGGGAAATTGCGCGCGCGGGATGTGCGGCAGCATGCGTCCCGCATCAATATAGATGGCGTGTCCGCCGGGCGGTTCCACAATGGGCACGCCCTCATCGGCAATGTGCCGTCCAAGATAAGCGGTCGACGCGATGCGATATTCCAGGTACTCCGGCTGCAGCACCTCTTTGAGGCCCACCGCGATTGCTTCCAGATCGCGCCCCGCCAAACCGCCATAGGTGGGAAAGCCTTCGGTCAGGATGAGAATATTTTTCTGCTGCTCGGCCAGCTTGCCGTCGTTGGTGCACAGGAATCCGCCGATGTTTGCGAAGGCGTCCTTCTTGGCGGAAAAAGTACAGCCGTCGGCGAGCGAAAACATCTTTTGCGCGATCTCCCGCGGAGTCAGGTCCGCATAGCCGGGCTCATCGCGTTTTATGAACCACGCATTTTCGGCAAACCGGCACGCGTCCAGATATAAAGGCACGCCATAGCGCGTGGTCACTTTGCGGACAGCTTCGAGATTGGCCATGGATACCGGCTGGCCGCCGCCGGAGTTGTTGGTGACCGTGATCATCACCAGCGGAATCTTCGACGGCCCTTCGGTCTCGAACAGCTTTTCCAGCGCCTCCACGTCCAGATTGCCCTTGAACGGAAGGCGGGCCTGCGTGTCGGATGCGGCCGGAAAAGGCAGGTCCAAAGCGCGCGCGCCGTTGGATTCGATATTGGCCCGTGTTGTGTCGAAGTGCGTATTGTTGGGAACAGCCTGACCGGGCTTGCACAGGATGGAGAACAGAATGCGCTCGGCCGCGCGGCCCTGGTGAGTGGGAATGACGTGCCGGAATCCGGTGAGCTCGCGAACCTCGTCTTCGAACCGGTAGAAGCTCACGCTGCCCGCATAGGATTCGTCGCCGCGCATCATGGCCGCCCACTGTTCGGTGGACATGGCGCTGGTGCCGGAATCCGTGAGTAAATCAATCAAAATATCGGTGGAGCGAACCTGGAACAAGTTGTAGCCGGCCTGGCGCAGGATCTCCTCCCGTTGTTCGGGCGTGGTGCGGCGGAGCGGCTCGACGCTTTTGATGCGAAAAGGTTCGATGATAGTGCGCACGCAGTCAGTGTACCGCTGGGCAGCGCGCCAGGAATTCCGGGTCGATCTTGCTCTTCACCGTTCGCCGGTCAATTTCCAGACGCCGCGCGGTTTCCTCATAACTTCCGGTTTGCCTGTAAACAATAGTCGCGTAGCGCGAGAGCGCCTGATCGGCGGTAAGGCGGCCGGCCCGCAAGTCCGCTGAAAATTGATCGATGGGGTTTTCCTCAGCCGGGCGCGAAGGCCGGTAGTCGCGGCGGATCAGGACATTTCTCACACATTGTTCCAGCTCGCGGTAATTGCCCGGCCACAAATATCCGCGTTCCAGATGCTGTTCTATCCAGCCGGTCACTTCGCCGGCCAACTCCTCGCCTTCCGGGCCGGCGATGCGGCGGGCGATATGGGCCGCTAGCTCCTGCAGCACTTCGGGCGAATCGGCCAGCTGTTCGGCCAGCGAGGGAGTGGCAATTTGATCCGAGCACAGCCGGTAATAAAGATCCTCGCGGAAACGTCCGCTGCGGATGTCGGCCGCTAGATCGCGATTCGTGGCCGCGATCAGTTTGCCCTGGAACCGCTGCCCGGCGGTATCGCCCACCGGATGAAAAGTGCGCGTCTCGATCACCCGCAGCAGTTTCACTTGAATGGCTGGATCCAGATCGCCCAGTTCGTCCAGGAAGACAGATCCCAGCTGCGGGCAGGTTTCAAGCCAGCCTTTGCGGTCACCAATGGCCCCGGTGAATGAGCCGCGGCGATGGCCGAACAGTTCGGATTCCACCAGCGTGGGCGAGAGCGCCGAGATATTGATCGGGAAAAACGAAACAGCTTCCTCGTCGAAGATCAACTTGCGATCGTCGAAATGCACGTAACGCGATTTTGCAACGGCCTGCGCGGCCAGTTCCTTGCCGCTTCCGGATGGGCCGGTAATCAGCGTGGTGAAATCGCCCATGCGCGCAAATAATGTCCGGCGATAGCGGCGCATGTCATGCGTGAAGATGGATTGCCAGATGGCGGCGCGCAGCCGCGCGGCGGGCAGGGAACCGCCGATAATGGCGTGGAAGATCTGTTCGAAGGCGCGTTGGATCTGCCGGTAACATGCGAAAGTGTGCACCGGATCGTGATGGCTGGGAAAAGCGATCTGTTCCACATAGAAATGCTTCCAGTCCGCCAGAAAATCACGGTAGAAGCTCCAACGGTTGGCCTGCTCTTTCGCGGCCACGAATTTTGGATAGTAGCGATTGTATAAAAGATGGATGACCGCGTCTTCGTATAAAACCAGATCCGGCTGGCGCGGCGGGTTCGCAGCCACGAGCCGCGTTCGAAGCTGCTCGGCCAGCGGACCGAGACGTTCGTTGATGCGCCACACGTTGGCGCGCGGCCGTCCCGGATCTTCCACCGGAAGGCTCCACACCGGTTCAGCCTGGTCGTACTCGCGCCCCAACGCCGCGCGCTCGCATTCGGCCCGCTCAGGCTGGAAAGGATTCGAGTATGCTAGCTGAGATACCGCCGATAAGAAGCTCCGTTCGGAAGAAGAGAGGAACGCCATTGCCGTACATGAATTGTACTTCGATTGGCATGAAATGTACAAAGCCTGGCATCGCGTCCTCTGGCTATCCCTGTAAGTAATTGAATAGAAACGATGTCAGATCCGGCAAGGGACGTGCCCTTATGATGGCCAGCAACCAGGACGATCGGAAGGAGCACCCCATGGCACAGAACAGTTTCAAAGACCTGCTAAAGAACGCCGGCTTCCATTCCTTCCTTTGGACGCAATTTCTCGGAGCATTCAACGATAACGTTTATAAAATTCTGGTTTCCATGCGCGCGGTGCATGTCGCCGCGAACACCGGTAACGGCAGCCAGTATTTATCGCTCGCCGGAGTGGTTTTTGTAGTTCCATTCTTATTGTTCTCCGGCTACTCCGGCCATTTGGCCGACGTGGTCTCCAAGCGCAAAGTTTTGATCTCGGTAAAAGTGTTCGAGATCTTTGTCATGACGCTGGGGCTGGCGGCATTTTTTTCCACGCGCATTGAACTGATGCTGTTGGTCTTGTTTTTGATGGCCCTCCATTCCACCATCTTCAGCCCGGCGAAATACGGCATCGTCCCTGAGATGCTTCCCGACAAGGATCTGTCGCGCGCCAACGGACTGCTGGAAATGAGCACGTTTGTAGCGATCGTGCTGGGCACATCGATTGGCTCGTTCCTGTTCGCCGTGTGGAAAAACGAGCCGTGGAAAATGGGCGTGGTGACGCTCGCGGTTGCCGTTGCCGGCTTCCTGACCAGCCTGAAAATCACTCGCGTACCGCCGTCAGGCGCCCACGCGCCCTTCCAAAAGAATCCGTTCGGCGAGATATGGATAGGAACCAAGCACCTGCTGAAGGACCGTCCTCTGACGCTCACCGTGCTGGGGATTTCCTACTTCTGGTTCCTGGGGGCGCTCTTTCAAATGGATCTGTTTCTGTTTGGAACGGAGGTATTGAAGCAGAGCGATTTAAATGTTGGATTGCTGGTGACCTCGCTCGCCATGGGGATTGGGGCGGGCAGCATGCTGGCCGGGCGGCTTTCCGGAAACAAGGTGGAACTGGGATTGGTCCCGCTGGGTGCGGTCTTCATGGGCATTTTCTGCATCCTTCTTTTTGCGTCACGAGGGTCCTATGCGTTCTCGGTAATTTCGCTTTCCATGTTGGGCGTGGCCAGCGGCCTTTTTATCGTGCCGCTGAACGCCTACCTGCAGCAGCGCAGCGAAAGCCATGAGAAAGGACGCATCATAGCCACGAATAATTTCTACAACACGGTAGGTCTGTTGCTGGCGTCCGGCGCTCTTACAGGCTTGCACGACAAGCTGCACTTCTCCGCGGACAAATTGATCCTGATCTTCGGCATCGTGACACTGATTTCATCCATTTACATCGTAAGCGTGGTTCCTGAATTTCTGGTGCGCTTCGTTTTATGGTTGACTACGCACACGCTATTCAAGATCCGCATCGTAGGTCAGGAAAATGTACCGTTTCGCGGACCGGCGTTGCTGGTTGCCAACCACATGTCGCACATCGACGGGTTTCTGATCAACGCCTGCATCCAGCGCTTCATCCGCTTCATGGTGTGGAAGCCTTATTACGAGCTGAAAGTTCTGAACTGGTTTTTCAAGCTGGCGAAAGCCATCCCGGTGGGCACCGGCGGCCCGCGCGATGTGGTCGCATCTATTCGGGCAGCGCGCAAAGAACTCGAAGCGGGCCACATGGTTTGCATTTTTGCCGAAGGCGCTATCAGCCGCACGGGAAATCTGCTGCCCTTCCGCAGAGGCCTGGAAAAAATAGTGGATGGCCTGGACGTTCCCGTGATCCCGGTGCACCTGGACCGGCTGTGGGGCAGCATTTTCAGCTTCGAGCGCGGGAGATTCCTGTGGAAGTGGCCCAAACACATTCCCTATCCCGTTACCGTTTCTTTCGGCGCGCCAATGCCGGCATCCTCTTCGGCGCATGAAGTGCGGCAGGCTATTCAGGAATTGGCCAGCGATGCGGCTGACTATTCCAAGAGCTCGGGCGACCTGCTGGACCTGCGCTTCATTCGCACCGCCAAGAAAAACTGGCGCAAATTCGCGATGGCGGATTCCAGCGGCCGCGAACTGACCTATGGGCGCGCGCTCACGGGAAGCCTCCTGGTGTCGGCTTGGGTGCGGAAGAATCGGCAGTCGGAAAAAATGATCGGTCTGCTGCTGCCATCCTCAGTAGGCGGCGCGCTGGCAAATACCGGCGTGATGATTGCGGGCAAGGTTCCGGTGAATCTGAATTTCACCGCTGGCCGCGAATCCACGGCTTCGGCGGTGGAGCAGTGCGGCATCCGCACTATTCTTACGTCGAAGATTTTCCTCGCGAAAGCAAAGCTTGACGCCATGGAAGGCATGGTTTTCCTGGAAGATATTCTGGGCCGGATGACCGGGTTCGAAAAACTACGGGCGCTCGCGGCCGCCAGGCTGTTACCGGCGCGGTTGCTCGCGGCCGGCAGGAAACGCAGCAGCGATTCATTGGCCACCGTCATCTTTTCGAGCGGCAGCTCCGGCGTTCCTAAAGGCGTGATGCTCTCACACCACAACGTTCTCTCGAACATTCAGGCCATGGCGCAGGTGTTCTGGATCAATGATCACGATGTAGTCGTGGGTGTGCTCCCCTTCTTCCATTCATTCGGATTCACGGTAACCATCTGGCTGCCGTTGGTATCGGGATGCGGCGCCGCGTATCACACCAATCCCACGGAAGCTGCGAAGATCGGGGAAATCGTGGCGAAACATCAGGGAACCCTGCTGGTTTCGACGCCCACGTTTTATTCCAGCTACACCCGCAAGTGCAGCGTGGAGCAGTTCGCGAGTCTCCGCTTCGTACTGGTGGGCGCTGAGAAGCTGCGCGAATCCATAGCCAGCGCGTTTCACGAGAAGTTTGGGCTGGAGCTGCTGGAAGGATACGGCTGCACGGAGATGTCACCGGTGGTGGCGGTGAATGGTCCCAATTTCGAAGCTGGACGCGACACCCAGTTGGGCAACAAGCCGGGTACGGTAGGCCAGCCGCTTCCGGGAATTGCCGTGAAGATCGTGAATCCGGCCACTATGGAACCGCTGCCGCCGGACGCCGAAGGGCTGGTGCTGGTGAAAGGTCCCAACCGCATGATCGGTTATTTGAACCAGGCGGAGCGAACGGCGGAAGCGGTGCATCAAGGCTGGTACGTCACCGGCGACATCGGCGCGCTGGATGACGAAGGTTTCCTGCGCATCACGGATCGCCTGGCGCGGTTCAGCAAGATCGCGGGCGAGATGGTGCCGCATTTGAAAGTGGAAGAAGCCATCTACGCCATCATCGGCGAGTATGGCTGCGCCGTGACCGGAATTCCCGACGACCAACGCGGCGAGCGTTTAGTAGCGCTCTACACGCGTCCCGACATGACGCCCGCCGAGCTATGGCAGCGGATGTCGGAAACAAGCCTTCCTAAACTCTGGGTGCCAAAGCGCGAGAACGTATATCCGGTGGATGCGCTGCCGACGCTAGGCACGGGCAAACTGGATCTCGTTGCCGTGAAGGCGAAAGCGCAACAGTTAGCCGCGGCCTGCTCAGTCAACTCATAAGGAGTACACATCATGGAATCGGTACTGCTGGTTGGGGTTTTGATTACTCTCTTCGTGCGCTGGCTGGTCTTGTCCGGGAAGCTGAACTCGATGCAACAAAAGATCGAGCTGCTAACTGCCGACGCGACTCAGCCGATGCTCATCGCGAGAGTGTATGCGCTGGAGCAGGCGGTGAAGGAATTGCGCGCCGTGCGTCCGGCCGATGTTCCCGTGGCGCCTCCGCCTGCCAAACCGGTTGTCCCGGCGTCTGTCGTTGTTGAACCCGAACCCCCGCGCGTTTGGGAGCCGGTGAAATTGGAACCTGAGCCGGTTGCGGCGCAACCCGCCGGGCCCACTCTTTCCCAACGCGTCCGCGAATCCATGCAGGGCGAGGAGTGGGAAGCGGTGGTGGGCGGAAGTTGGCTCAACAAGCTGGGCGTGCTGGTTCTGGTAATCGGAATCGCGCTGTTCCTCGGCTATTCGTTCACGCAGGTAGGTCGAGCGGGACGGGCCGCCATTGGTCTCGCCGTAAGTTTGGCGATGCTGGCAGGTGGATTCCTGCTCGAGAAAAAGCCGCGCTACAAGATCTTCGCGCGCGGCCTGCTGGGCGGAGGATGGGCCGCGCTCTATTTCACAACCTATGCGATGCAGGCCGTGGATGCGGCGAAAGTGATCGACAATCCTTGGCTGGGAGGCGTCCTGCTGCTGGCGGTAGCCACTGGAATGATTGTGCACTCGTTGCGATACGGGTCCCAAACCGTCACTGGCATGGCTTATTTTGTGGCCTTCGCCACGCTGAGTCCAGCGGTCACTCCTGCGTCAGTGACGGGATTCTCCGTGATTGCCCTGGCGCCGCTCGCGGCTTCGCTGCTCTTTGTCGCCTATCGATTCCAGTGGTCTCAAATGGCGCTGCTCGGGCTCATCGCCACGTACGGCGCGTGCGCGTCGCGCGGCGATTCGGGCGCTCCGCTTTGGTCCGTCCAGCTTCTGTTCTGCATTTATTGGTTATTGTTCGAGGGCTTCGATCTTCTGCGCGCGGCGCGGCGTTCCGCGTATTCCCGGTGGGAGAGCGCCATTCTTCCATTCAATGCGCTAGGCTTTATCGGCCTTTCTTATATGAAATGGTCCGCCGCGGCGCCGCAGCATCTGCATCTTCTGGCCGCCGGCATCGGATCGGCGTACCTGGTTAGCACCATACTGCGCGCACTGTTGCGGCCGCCATCGAGTTTCGCTCCGGAGACGAAAACGCTGGAACGCGCGCTGTCGGGCGGCTACGAAGGACCAATTTCGTTGACGGCGGCGTTGACCGTGGCCGCCATCTTCCTCAAATTTCACGGCGCGCCAGCGTTGTTCGGGCTGCTGGCGGAAGCCGAAGCGTTGTTCCTGGCGGGACTGTTTTTCAAGCAAGCATATCCTCGCCAACTCGCCGCGGCTCTGTTTGCGGGCGGCCTTGGCAAAATGCTGATCGTCGATATCCCGGCCGGCGGGACCACGAAAATTGCGTACTGGACTTTCAACCCGTGGACGCCGGTGGCGGCGTCAAGCGCGCTGTTGTTCTATATCAATCGCGCGCTGCGTAGCGCGGACAAATTGTACGGCTATGCCGGATCGGCCGTGCTCGCGCTGGTAATCGGTTTCGAAATGCCGGAGCGTTACGTAGGGCTGAGCTGGTTTCTTCTGGCTGCGCTGGTTTTCGCGTTTGGATGGTGGCGCCGGTTAAGCGATTTTCGTGTGCAGGGTTATCTCGCAGGAGCGCTCGGACTGGGCGCCATCGCGATTCATCAGGCGGATGTTGAGTTCGGCTACACTCCGGCGTCGCGGCATCCCTGGATCGCCCTTTCCTGCGCGGCTATGCTCAGTTACCTGGGCGCCTTATGCGGGCTGCGCTCCGCGGCGGATCGCTTGGATGAATGGGAGCGGAACGGTTTGCGCGGAATCGGATCGTGGGCCGCGACATCCGCGCTGGTTGCGCTGGTGTGGCGAGTGCTCCCTGGAGATTATCTGGGCCTGGGCTGGATGGCGCTTTCTCTGCCCATTCTGGAGCTCGGACTGCGCGGGCTCCCCGACGAACTGCGAACGCAAGCCTACGTGGTGGCCGGCCTGGGCGCTGTTCGCGTGTTTTTCATAAACTTCTTGCCCATCACCAATAGCGATGCCCTCAGCAAACGTTGGATCGTTGCCGGCGCGGCGGCGATCGCGTATTGGATGGCAGTGCGAATGCACTTTGAGCGCAAGGGATTGGCCCGCGAAATTGAGTTTCGCAACGTTTTCAATTTCAGTTCTTCCGTGGGCACGCTTTTCCTATTGGCTGGACTGTGGGCGCTTCTTCCCGCAGTGGCGATTGCGCCGGCCTGGGCCGTGGTGGCCCTGCTATTGATGGAAGCCGGCTTCGCGCTTGATCTTCCCAGCTTGCGATTGCAGGCGCACCTGGCAGGAGCCGCTGCATTTGGCCGTTTGTTTTTCGCCAACTTCACGGGCCTGGGACGAGTGGGCATCCTATCGCACCGCGTCTTGACCGTAGTTCCAGTGCTGGTCTCCTATTACTACCAGTGGTCCCGGCAACGCATGGAGCGCGCGCGTCTCCGCGAGTGGGAGCTGCCGCTTGGCCGCGTGTATTTATACGCCGCAGCGGTGCTGGCTGTGGTGCTGATGCGTTTTGAACTCGGGCGTGTTCTGACCGTCACCGGCTGGGCTGCATTCGCGCTGGGGCTGCTGTTATTCGGCAGACGCTGGAACAATGTCGATCTGCGCGTGCAGAGTTATATCCTGGCCGCGCTGGCCTTTTGGCGAAGTTGGACCACCAACTTCTACGCGCCTGAAAGTTTCGCCGGCGTCTCCGGACGGGTGTTGACTGGCGCGTTTGTGATCGCCTGTTTCTACGCCGCGCAACTTCTGATTCCACAAAAGAGCGAGGAGGCTGGGATGGAGCGTCACGCGCGAACGTTCTACTTGCTGCTGGCGGCCACTCTGCTGGCCGTGATGCTGTTCTATGAGGTGTCCGGCAGCGTGTTGACGGTCGCCTGGGGTGTAGAAGGAGTGGCGTTGCTGGTGGCCGGCTTCCCGCTCAACGACCGCGTGCAGCGCTTAACCGGGATGTTCCTGTTCCTGGTGTGTATCCTCAAGCTTTTTGTGTATGACCTGCGGCATCTGGAGACCATGTATCGGATTCTGTCGTTTATCGTGCTGGGGTTGATGCTGGTGGGCGTGTCGTGGATCTATACGCGCTTCCGTGACCGCATACAGCGGTACTTGTAAAGGAGCCGGGAAATGAATTGGACAAAGTTCGGGTCAGTTCTTACGCTGCTGGTGGTTGGCGCCGTGCTGGCCACGCGCGGGGCTTCAGATCCGCCGGTGAATTTGGATTCGCTGGTGGAGTTATGGTCAGACACGTTGCGCGATACCGATCAGATTGGGATGAAGCTGACGCGCGTCTCAGACGCCGGGGAAATGAAGATCGGCGCCGATCTTTCGAGAGGCGTCGCCGATATGGGACCCGAAGATGCGGATGACGCTCGCTACGTCACAGCCGTGGCGCAGCCGCTCTTGGCGCATTTGCGGCGTCCAGCCATTCACTACCAGTTTCACGTGATCGATTCGCCGCGGATCAATGCGTTCGCCTTGCCCGGCGGGCAGATCTTCGTGATGCGCGGGCTGCTGGAATTTGTGGAATCGGAGGCGGAACTGGCGGCAGTGCTCGGCCATGAGATATCGCACGTCGATCTACGCCCGCGATCGAGCACTATCAATATGAAGCAAAATTAACGAAAGTGGGCGCGCCGGAGGTCGGACAATTAGTGGAAATGGCCCACCGGCTGGTCATGCTTGGATTTTCGCCGCAGCAGGAACTTGAGGCGGATGCGCAAGGGGAACGGTTGAGCGTCCAGGCAGGCTATGATCCGGACGCTGAGGCGGAGCTGTTCACGCGCATGAAAGCCAGGTTCCAAGAGCCATCCAGGGTGCCGGCGGACACGCCTGCCGGAGAGATTACCGAGGCTGCTGGCGAAGCGATTGGGTCCTATTTCCGTACGCATCCGCCGTCCGAAGAGCGGGTTGCGCGATTGAATGATATGCTGGCGCGCCATCGCGCGGAGTTAGCCGGCCGGCGGTTTTATGTGGGGAAGGAAAACCTGCGCGAGCGCGTTCCGAGATCAAGCCATCAGTACGCCGAGGAATTTCGAGAAGTGTCGGCGCGCTGACGGACGTTAAAGTGGAAACTTTAAACCGCAATTTGGAATCTATCTAGTAGCGCTACCCAAGAAGAGGGCGTATGCGCGCTGCCGCCCGGCGGTCTCGCAGGGATTGCCGGGTGGTTCCTACCGCGATTTTTGTCAAAATCAAATGATGTAACTCCGCGCGTAAGCCCAGGGCGTGAGCCCAGCGCATAAGCAATGAAATCCTACGATGCCTGATCGCCGGCCTGTTGCTTGACAGCCAGTCCACCGCTGTAAGCATCCATAACACCTGCGGCATCGCCTTCCATCACCAGCTCGCCGTGATCCAGCCAAATCGCACGCTGGCACATCTCCAGTACGTTGGTGGCGGAATGGGAAACGAACAAAATGGATTTGCCGGCGGCTTGAAACTCCAGCAAAGTTTCGCGGCACTTGGCCTGGAAACCAGCATCGCCGACCGCCAGCACTTCATCCAGCAGCAAGATATCGGGTTGGGTGTGGATGGCGACGGAAAAGGCCAGGCGCATCACCATGCCGGAGGAGTAGGTACGCAGCGGATCGTCGATGAAGTCTCGAATACCCGAGAAATCAATGATCTTTTCAGCTAGCTGGAGCGTTTGTTTGCGGCTGCGTCCCAGCAACGCGGAATTCAAGAGCAGGTTTTCAGCTCCGGTGAGGTCGGGGTGGAAGCCGGAGCCGAGTTCCAGCAGCGCGGCCAAGTGCCCGTTGACGATGACGCGCCCTTCGTTGGGCGTGGCCAGCCCGGCAGCCAGGCTCAACAGGGTGCTTTTTCCAGCGCCGTTGCTGCCGACGATGGCCAGGCTCTCGCCCCGCTCCAGCCGGAAGGAAACGTTTTTCAAAGCGACGAAGTTTTCCCGGTGTTCACCTCCAAACCAGTGCGCGATGTGCGTGCGCAGCAAGGCGCGCCCGGTGTTGTGCGGGAACCATTTCGATACATTCTGGAATTCGATCAGCGCCATTTTCCGTTACAGATACTCGTAGAATCCCCGCTTCAGTTTTCGAAATACAAACCAGCCGAAGAAAAAGGTAAAGAGCGAAACACAAACCAGGTTCCGCAGCGTGGAGGTGACCGGCGCCTTGCCGTCCAGCAAAATGGTGCGCATCATCATGACCAACGCAGCCACCGGATTGAACTCATATACGGGCCGGAAGCGCGGGGGAATCGCCGAGAAGGAATAGAAGATGGGAACCAGCCAGAATAGGATGGTGTTCGCCGACTCGATCACGTAGCGGGTGTCGCGCACATAAACGTTGACCGCCGAAAAAGTCAGCGCCAGGCCCAGAACGAAAATGATTTCCAGCACCCAGATCACCGGCAGCCACAGCCAATACACATTCACGCCTCGTCCGAATATCAGAACGCCCGCCAGCAACAGGCTGATCTGGATAAGCAGATGCATGCAGTTTGAGAGCACGCTGGCCACGGGAAAAATCTGGCGCGGTACCGGCACGCGCTTGATGAGCGAAGCATTTTCGAGCAGAGACACGGTGCCGGTTAACCATGCCAAGGAGAAGAAATTGAATGGCACCAGGCCGCATAATACCGCCAGCGGATAGTTCTTGACGTTGGCGTTGGAAAAAATCTGGCTGGTAATGAAGGTCATCACGCTCATCATGATGAGCGGATTCAGCAGCGACCATAGCACGCCCAGCGACATGTTCCGGTAGCGGACTTTGAAGTCTTTGCCTACCAGGCTTCGGATCACAAACCAATAGTCACCGTTCCACATTGCGGCCGACCTCCAATTGTACAAGGTGGATCGGGACTTTCACGCCAGGGCAGCTTCTTTAATAAAGCTTCCTCTGCCGCTCTCTCGCGCCCGGAATTGATCGAAGATCCAGGCGTAAGTTTTCTCCAGTCCCAAGCGTAGCGGGGTGCTGGGCTCCCATTTGAGGTACTGCTTTATCAGCGTGTTGTCGCTGCTGCGCCCGTTCACTCCTTTGGGCGCCGTCAGGTCGTAATTTCGTTTGAGCTTCACGCCCGCGATTTCCTCCACCATGTCTACCAGTTGATTAATGGAAACCATCTCGGCTGAACCCAGGTTAATCGGCTCCAGGATCTGGGAGTTCATGATCATGTCAACACCGTGCAGGCAATCGTCGATGTACATGAAGCTGCGGGTTTGATGACCGGACCCCCAGATCTCGATCTGGTTCGAGCCTGAAGCTTTGGCCTCGATCACCTTGCGGCAGATTGCGGCCGGCGCCTTTTCGCGGCCGCCGTACCATGTTCCGTGCGGGCCGTAGACGTTGTGAAAACGCGCCACGCGGGTATGGAGTCCGTAATCCTCCCGGAAATGGCGGCACATGCGCTCGCTGAACAGCTTCTCCCAACCGTAACCGTCTTCGGCGAGGGCGGGATAAGCGTCCTCTTCCTTAAGCCCGGGGCAAGCCGTGTCGCGCTGCTTGTCGCCATTGTAAACGCAGGCCGAGGAAGAATAGAAAAACTTCTGCGTTCCGGACTGCCGGGCGGCTTCCAGCATTTGTGTGTTGATCAGCACCGACAGCATGCACAGCGCCTTGTTGCGTTCAATGAATCCCATGCCGCCCATGTTTGCGGCGAAGTTATAAATCTGCCAGGCGCCGCGCGCGGCTATCTCGCAGTGCTCCTTGAGATTCAGGTCGAGCGAAAGATTCTCGACATCGTCAAAGCGCTGGTACCATTCACCCAGCGGCTTGATGTCCACGGCGCGGATCTTCTTGTAGCCCTGTTTGCGAAAATCCGCCACCAGGCTTCCGCCGATGAAGCCCCCGGCCCCGGTTATCACGGCGAGTTCGTTTTTCATGATAAACGCCTATTTTACCGAAGTTGGTCTGCCGCGCGCCGAACTGCTTCAACCGGTCTGGCTGCGAACCGTGATCGCGGGCTGCGACAATGTACAGTTGGTATCCGGATGAATCCTGGTTTGATCGCCCTAGTTCTCGCGCTTTTGGCCATTGCCGCAACCAGCGTTATATATTCCCGAAGGGCCTGGCTTGTATCCCGCGCCCTGGAACGGCACCTCATCGATATTCGCGCGCAACAAGCGGAGCAACACAAAGAGGACTTCGATCGGGCGCAGTCAACCACGGCGTCCTTGGAACAACACATCGGCCGCCTGGAGCAACAGGTCGCGCGCACTCGAGAACAGACACTAGCGCGGTTGAGCGAATCAGACCTGCGACAAACGGATCTGAACCTGAGTTTGGATGACCTGGGCGGGAGCCTGAACCAGCTGGACGCACGGATGTCTCTCCTGACCAAGGACGTGGCCGGGAGAATCGAGACCATCGCCGCCGCGGTGGAAACCGCAACGCGGCAGCCCTTGCATCAGTGTCCCATTGACTCGGGCAGCCTCGAAACCAAGACGCAAAAGGACGTAATGGCCCTGGCGGAATCGTTAACCACTTTGCGGCCCCTGGTGCGGTATCCCAGGTGGCAATTTGATGCCGACTGGGCCAGCCCGGATCCGGCTTTCCAGCTGCGTCAGCGGATGTGGCAATATTTCAGCGATCGCCCAAGTGAGGCGGCCATTCTTACACCGTGGCATTACGGAACCCGGCTTTACCTTTATCTGGGAAACGATTTAAGCCGCCAGATCTATGTTGCCGGCTGCATCGATCCAAACGAATTCGCTTTTCTCGATCGCGTTCTTCAACCAGGCATGACCTTTCTCGACGCGGGCGCCAATGAAGGCGTGTATACCGTTTTTGCCGCTGCACGCCTGGGCCGCCAGGGAACCGTGTGGGCATTCGAGCCCAGCCAGAGGGAGATCGCCCGGCTGCGGCGCAATTTGGACTTGAACAAATTGAGCCCGCGCGTATTTCCGATCGCGCTGGCCGAAAATGCCGGCCAGGCGGAAATCAGCGTAGCCGGCTACGGACACGAAGGACTGAACACTCTGGGGACGTTCTTCAACGAGATTGAAGAGAGCCGAAGGGAAGCAATCAACGTTGCCCGGCTGGATGACGTAGTAAGCGAAAATCCTCTGTCGCGGCTGGATGTCATCAAGATCGATGTCGAAGGCGCTGAATTGAAGTTACTCCGGGGCGCGGCTGCTACTCTTCAGCGATTTCGTCCTCTGATCCTTTTTGAAGCTTCGGATCGCGCGCTACAGCGCCAAGGGTCCAGCCGGGAAGAGTTGCTCGACTATCTGCGAGGGCAAAACTACCAGCTATACCTGTTCGATCCGTATTCTGGAATGCCGGTGCCAGCGGCCGCCGGAGCCTATAGCGACAACATGATCGCGGCGCCCGCCGGGCTGTCCTTGCCGGAGGCGGTCTATCTGCCTTGGCCCACGGCCCAAGATCGAATATTGCCGCCCGTCGGGAATTAATACAGAGCTATTCTATATTTTAGTCCGATGCAGCCGTCCGCCAATAACGCCACAGCACCCGTGTATTCGCGCGATCCCGAGCCGCCTTATATCTCCGTAGTGGCCACAGCCAGGAACGACGACCACGGCGGGAATCTGTTGGGCCGCATGCAGGTTTTTGTGGATGCGTGGATTAATCAGGCCAGGCGCCACCGGCTGCCATCGGAGCTGATCCTGGTGGAATGGAATCCTCCCCGGGAGCGTCAGCCGCTTGCGGCCGCGCTGCGTTGGCCCCAGGATACCGGGCCGTGCCAGGTGCGGATTATAGAAGTGCCGCCGGAAGTACATGCCAGGTACCGGCACGCGGCCGCCCTGCCGCTGTACCAGATGATCGCCAAGAATGTAGGTATCCGCAGGGCCCGCGGCGAGTTCATCCTGGCCACCAACATCGATATCGTTTTCTCCGACGAGCTGATGATGTTCCTCGCCGCGCGGCGGCTGGAGAAGAGCCGCATGTACCGCATCGACCGGACCGACGTCAGGAGTGATGTTCCGGTGAATGGAACACTAGATGAACAACTCGCTTATTGCCATAGCAACGTCATCAGGGTATTTGCGCGGGAGGGCTCTTTCCCTTCGACCGCGGAAGGCCTTCGGCAGAACGAGGCTGAGGATATTGTCAGTCCGGAATCGGATATCCATTTCGGCGATGGTTGGTTTCCCGTGGAAAGGTACCAGCCCACTGAGCCATTTCGCTGGATTGGGAATGAAGCAGAAGTGCTGGCCCGCGTACCCAGCGGTGGCGCGGTACTCGAAATCGACTTCGAAGCCGGGCCGGGAATCGCTCGAACCCCGGCCATCCTCGAACTCCTCAATGAGAACGGCGCACGCGCCGGCGAACTTCGTATCCATGGACGAACCAAGGTGGGGCTGGTGCTCCCCGCCCGTCCGGACCATGCCCGGCAGTTGTTCCGGCTGATGGTTCCCGATGGCGGCCTTCCGGTAATGAGCGATCACCGCATTCTGAATTTTCGCGTGTTTCGCTGTGATTGGGCCTGTTCGCCCAGTGAGTCATCCAGGCGGCTTCCATTGAGCCTCCGCCAGGCCCGCCCTACGCTCGCCCGCATGCTGTCGGCCTGCCGCGCGGGCGATGGTCTTTGGACCATGCTGCTGCGGGGCCCCGGCCTTTGCCTCCGGGCGCTTCGTCTCTTAGGGGCACGCGGTGAGGATGTCTTTGAAGCCGGTATGGAATTCTGGACCGGCCGCGGTTGGTCCTACCTGGAACACTCTGGCTCGGAGCGATTTCGCTGGGTGGGTGGCGATGCACAGCTAACCATTCGCACCATCGATGAGAAGCGCAACTTGGCGCTGCTGGTCGAGCCTGGCCCCACGGTGGGCTACCAGCCATTTGTCTTGGTGGTTCGCACCGCCGGCGGTAAAGTGCTCGCGCGTGCGCCCATTCAGGGACTGACGTACTTCGAATTTCCGGTTCCTGTTCCGCGCGGAACGCTCGTAACTTTGTTCTCCAGCGCGGAGGGGGGTGGCCAACCGACGGGTCGGGATGGCCGGGATCTTCATTTTCGGGTGATCGCGTGCGCCGCCGGGAGCCGGGTCCGAAATTCAGCCCCAACCGCGGCCGTCGAGACCTCGAGCAACGAACCCTGGTCCACTCTCGTGCTTGCATCGGAGCCCCGGAAGGAAGACATAGCCGATCCATCAAGAGAAATCGCCGAAATGGGTAGACCGGCCTTTCTCCACACTTACGCATGCGGCGATTTTACGCTGATGAGCCGGGAGCGTTGGTTTGAACTGCGCGGCTATGCTGAATTGGATCAGTTTTCCATGCACCTGGATTCTCTACTCTGTTACACCGCGCATCACGCCGGCGCAACGGAAGAAGTGCTCCGCGCACCGTTGCTTATCTTTCATATCGAACATGGCGTCGGTTCGGGATGGACACCGGAAGGAGAGGCGCGGCTGAACGCTCGCATCGCCGAGAAAGGCATTCCATCGGTAACTTATCAGGACGCATTATGGTTCATCGCGCAGATGCGGAGCCGGCATGTCCCTATAATTTTCAACCTGGACGATTGGGGCCTGGCCGCGTTGGATTTGTCCGAAACCCGGCCTGCCACGGCGGAATTTGCGTCGAAGATGGGGAACTAAAAAGGATCTATCGCCGATGACCGACCGCGAGCCGTACATCAGTGTGGTAGTTGCCGCACGCAACGATAATCACGGCGGTAACATGCTGCGGCGTATGCAGGCGTTTCTGAACGCCTGGTTCTGGCAGGCCTCGCGGTACGACTTGCCGTCCGAAATTATCGTGGTGGAATGGAATCCGCCCGCGGACCGTCCCAAACTGATGGAGTGCTTGGACCTTCCAGCAAATCCCGGGCCGTGCGAACTCCGTTTTGTGGAAGTACCCCGGGAAGTGCATCGAAAATCGCCAAATCCAGACGCCATCCCGCTGCACCAGATGTTGGCGAAGAACGCCGGAATCCGGCGCGCTCGCGGTAAGTTTGTCCTGGCGACGAATATCGATATCGTTTTTTCGGCGGAATTGATGCGGTTCCTGGCTGAGCGCCGCCTGGAAGAGCATGCCATTTATCGCATCGATCGTCACGACGTATCGAGCGAGATCCCAGAAAAAGCAACCTTGGATGAGTTGTTGGATTTTTGCCATCAGAACATGCGGCGGGTGTTCACCGCGGAAGGGGATTTCGAGCTGGCGCCCAATGGCTTGCGCAAGCTTGAAGCAGAGGACGTGGTAGATCCCGGCGAAGGCATTCGTTTCGGCGCGGGTTGGTATGGAGTTGAGCGCTACGCGGAGGAGCCGTTCCGTTGGCTGGCGGATGAGGCGGAGATTGTTTTTGAAAAGCCGCGTGACGCTGAATCCACTCTCCTACTGGACGTTGAAGCCGGCCCCAGTGCGCGGGGCGGGGCTCTTTCGGTGGAAGTGGTGGATCGGGAGGGAGCGGTGCTGGCCGCCGCTACTATACAGGGTCGAGAGAAACTGCGTTTGCATATGCCCGACGGAATCTCCTCCGGATCGGTTCGGCTACGTCTCCGAGGGGACTGGGTGGCGCTGCTGCACGATGTGCGCTTCTTGATGCTCCGGGTTTTTAAAATCGGCTGGGAAGGTTCTCCATGGTCGGCGTCACACTCCCCCGCCACGCTCGCGGAACGGCGGACTGGTGCGGGCATTCGAGTTCGCTCCCTGGCTGCCCGGCAACTGCAGCTCGGCCTTCTTCCCGGTGCAGGGGCCAACCTGGACAAGCTCGAGGTCAGCCTGAGCGATGCACAGGGGAACGTCCTGTTCCGGGTTGCTTCCGATCATTTGCCGCCGGCGCAAAGCGGCGAATACCTGTTAGCCGTGGATCTGGGCTTTCAGTATGTGGGCCAGCGCGATGCTGAGGGGCTCATTCGCGCGGCAACGCACGATCCCGCCTGGCGCCTGGAAGTAATTGCCACTCGTCCCGCTACCAACTGGGCCCTCACCAACCAGGCAACCAGCCCGGCCGCGGATCAAATGCCGAACGCAGCCTATCTGCATACCAATGGATGCGGTGATTTCACGCTGCTATCGCGCGAGGATTGGTGGTCTCTGCGCGGCTACGCCGAACTTCCTATCTGGCCGGTACATATCGATTCGTTGTTTTGTTATGCCGCGCATCACGCGGGTATGCGCGAGATGGTGCTGGCCGAGCCGATGCGCATATTCCACATCGAGCACTTTTCAGGCGCCGGCTGGACTCCCGAAGGGGAGCAAGAACGCGTCTCTCGTATCAAATCCAAAGGTGTGAGCGTGCTCCAGTACCAGGACCTGATGAGCTGGATAGATCGTATGCGCCGATTCAATGCGCCCGCAATTTTCACCATGAGCGGCTGGGGGCTGGCCGGCGAAGAGCTTCCGGAGACTGTTGTCTACCCGGCCCGTGTCCGGTCCGGCGATTCCGGTTTCTAGCGCCAAGTAGGCTTAGCCCTCAGGGTATTACCCAATTGTCCGGCAGGCCTGGCGGACCTATCCTGAGTGCGGGAGAATGATGGCAGCGGTGCGCAATCTTGTTCGTTTCGCTATCTTGGGGACGCTGGCGGGCCTGGCCGCCGCTCAATCGCCCATCGTTGGCAATTGTCCTGTTTTTCCATCCGACAATATTTGGAACACGCGGATCGATCAGTTGCCGGTGAGCCCGAATTCGAATACCTGGGTGAATACCATCGGTACTACAACGCACCTGCATCCCGATTTCGGTTCTGGGCTCTACAATGGCGGGCCCATCGGTATCCCTTATGTAACGGTCCCGGGAACGCAAACAAAATATCCGGCCACTTTTACATATCAAAGTGAAAGCGATACTGGTCCCTACGCCATCCCGCTCAACGCTCCGATCGAAGGCGGTAGTTCCAGTACGGGAGATCGCCACGTGATCTCGGTGGATATCAACAACTGCATCCTTTATGAGATCTACGGCGCCTATCCGCAAACGTCGAGCTGGCAGGGCGGTTCCGGCGCCATCTTTAATTTATCGTCGGACGCTCTGCGCCCCGCGTCCTGGACTTCAGCCGACGCAGCCGGGTTGCCGATATTCCCCGGGTTGGTCAAATATTCGGAGATCGTCGCCGGCCAGATCAACCATGCCATCCGGTTCACCGCTCCCCAAACGCAGGACACCTACGTTTGGCCGGCGCGGCATGAGGCTTCCTCTCTCACCAGCGCGGCTTATCCTCCCATGGGCGCACGCTTCCGGCTGAAAGCGAGTTTCGACATTTCCGGTTTTTCGGCCACCAATCAGATTATTTTGACGGCGCTCAAACTCTACGGCATGGTGCTGGCCGATAACGGGTCATCGTGGTACATTTCAGGCGCGCCGGATCCGGGCTGGAACAATGACGACCTGCACGTACTGAATAACATCGACGGATCGAACTTCGAAGCCGTGGATGTTTCGCCCCTGATGGTGAATCCCAACAGCGGCCAGGCGCTGCAGAACTCGGTGTCCGTGAGTGTGACGCCCCCCACGGCGAATGTACAGATCAACGGCCAGCAACAATTTAATGCCACCGTCACTGGCAATAGCAACCAAGTGGTTACCTGGGATGTAAACGGGGTGGTTGGCGGCAACAGTTCGGTTGGCCTAATCAACTCCACCAGCGGCCTTTATACAGCGCCCAACATTCTCCCGTTGCCTGCCACAGTGACGGTGCATGCCACCAGCCAGGCAGTTGCTACAGCGGTGGGGAGCGCGTCAGTAATGGTCACAGGTCTGGCCTCGGCCGTTCCCACGGCGGTTTCAGTGGTTCCCAACTCAGGCAGCGGATCGTCCCAGACCTTCACGTTCACTTATTCCGATCCCAATGGAGTTGCCGATATTACCTCAGCGCAGATCGACATCGCTCCCACACTGTCGGTGTCGGGAGCATGTTACCTGTATTATCCTCGCGGCTTGAACGAGATTTATCTGGCCAGCGACACCGGCGTGTGGCAAGGGCCGCTGCCGCTCGGAAGCACCGGGACGCTCGAGAACAGCCAGTGCGCGGTGAACGCCGGCGCATCGTCGGCATCGGCGTCGGGAACTACACTGACGCTGAACCTGGCGTTGACCTTCACGGCTGGGTTTGCGGGGGCGAAGAATGTATACATGGAAGTGGAAAATGCCTCGCACGATAGCGGCTGGTCACGGTATGGAACCTGGACGGCGGGCAGCGGGGCGCCGGCGCCTGATTTTTCAATCGGTATGTCGGCGGGTCCGGGTAGCGTGGCTGCGGGTGGCAGTGCCGAGTACACGATCACTGTCACCGGGAACAACGGATTCAATGGGACGGTGAGCTTCGGAACATCAGGATTGCCTTCCGGAGTTACGGGAAGTTTCAATCCCACGACGGTGACCGGTTCCGGTTCCACGACGCTGACCGTTACGACCACCGGCAGCGCCTCGTCAGGAGGGATTACCGTTACTGTAACCGGCGCCAGCGGATCGTTGAATCACAACACCAGTGCCTCGCTGACCATCACCGGGGCGAGCAGTGGTGGAAATCCAGCGGCAGTGTCGGAGAGTCCAAGTTCAGGCAGCGGGGCGTCCGGGACATTCACGTTCACGTATTCAGATCCCAACGGGGCGGCCGACATTACCTCAACGCAGATCGACATCGCTTCCACGCTGTCGGTTTCGGGAGCGTGTTACCTGTATTATCCGCGCGGATTGAACGAGATTTATCTGGCCAGCAACGCGGGAGTGTGGCAAGGGCCGCTGGCGCTGGGAAGCACCGGCACGCTTGAGAACAGCCAGTGCGCGGTGAACGCGGGCGCATCGTCGGCAACGATGTCGGGGAACACTTTGACGTTGAACCTGGCGTTGAGCTTCACGGCGGCGTTTGCGGGGACGAAGAACGTGTACATGGAAGTGGAAAATGCGGCGCACGACAGCGGCTGGACGCAGTTTGGGACCTGGACGGTGGCCAGCAGCGTGCAGTCAGCATCGCCACCAGCGGCTGTCTCTGTGACGCCGAACACGGGCAGCGGATCGTCGCAGACCTTCACGTTTACTTATACAGACCCAAACGGGGCAACCGATATTACCTCGGCGCAGATGGATATCGCCTCGATGCTGGCGGTGTCGGGAGCATGCTACCTGTATTATCCGCGCGGCTTGAATGAGATTTATCTGGCCAGCGACACGGGCGTGTGGCAGGGGCCGCTGCCGCTGGGGAGCAGCGGGACTCTGGCAAATAGCCAGTGCGCGGTGAACGCCGGGACATCGTCGGCATCGGCGTCGGGAGACACCTTGACGCTGAACCTGGCGCTGACGTTCAAGGCTGGGTTTGCGGGAGCGAAGAATGTGTACATGGAAGTGGAAAACGCCTCGCACGACAGCGGCTGGTCGCTGCATGGAACCTGGACCGTGCCATAGACAACCAGCCTCTGGCGTTATAGTTAGATTGAATCGTGACTCCTTCCGCTCTGCCTCTGGTCAGTATCGTTACGCCGACCTACAACATGGCGAAATACCTGACCGAGACTATCGAGAGCGTGCTGGCTCAGGACTATCCGAATATCGAATACATCGTGGTGGATGGCGCGTCCACCGATGGAAGCCTGGAAATTCTGGAGCGCTACCAGGGCCGCTTGCGCTATTTTTCCGAGCCCGATCGTGGGCCGGCCGATGCGGCAGCCAAGGGCTTTCGGCAAGCTCGCGGCGAAATTTTCGCCTGGCTGAACGCGGACGATACTTATCTTCCCGGGGCCGTTCTTCAAGGAGTACAGTATCTCGAAGCACATCCGGAAACAGATGTCGTCTATGGCGAAGGCTGGTGGATCGATGAGAGCGGCGCGAAGATCGGCCGCTATCCCACCGTGCCCTTTGACCCCAAGATCCTGGAGCGGGAATGTTTCATTTGCCAGCCCGCGGCATTTATTCGGGCGGAAGCGTACCGGCGCTGCGGATTGGACCCGGCCATCACGCAAGCCTTTGACTACGATCTGTGGATACGCATGGCCAAGGCTGGAATTCGATTCGCCGCCATCCCCGATTATCTGGCCAATTCTCGAATGCACGCCGGAGCCAAGACCCTGCGAGAACGTGAGAACGTATTTGACGCCTCCATGGGATTGCTGAAGCGCCATTACGGCTACATTCCGCTTCCTTGGATTTTTGGCTACACGGCCTATCGCCTGGATCACCGCGACCAGTTCTTTGAACCGCTGCGCTATAACGCCTGGAAATATCTGGCCAGTCTTCCCGTCGGCTTATGGTACAACCGAGGGAAACCCCTTCGCTTTATGAGTGAGTGGCTGGTGAAGGGCGGCCGGGAGCTGGTGCGCCGGCGTTGAGTTTTTGCCCGCGCTACGCTATGATGAAAACTCCTGTAAGGAATCCAGCTAGAGCATGGCAAACACTTTTTCTTCCCTAAAACGGGTGCGCCAAACCAAGCGAAAGACCGAAGTCAACCGTCTTCGCAAAACCCGGCTGCGCCACCAGATCCGCTCCGTCCGCCGTCTGATTGAACAGAAGGACGCGGGCGCCGCCAAAGCCGCCCTCCCTGCCACTTTTTCTCTCATTGACCGCTCCGCGAAATGGGGCATCATCAAGAAGAACACCGCGGCAAGATATAAGAGCCGGATTACCGCGCGGCTCAAAGCGATGGCGTAAGAGCAAATCAGCGGCTGGCATCTGAATCAGTATTGACGGGCCCTTGGGGCGCATTTCTCAGAACGAGTGTTACCGGACCGCGACCGTGAGGGAGTTTCCATGGGCCTGCGGCCCACCAAAGGTCATGAAGACGATGCGGGAAAATCGGTTGGCAAGCGGAAGCGCCTGCCCCACGTTGGCCCCAGTGGGGCAGGCGCTTCCGCCTGCCAACCGGCGTCTTCAACGAAGTCGCTGCTTTTTTGGGTTCCGGCCATGCCGGGTCAGGAAGTTCCCATGGGCCTGCCGCCCACCAGTGTTCGCACTCTTCGGAACACCTGTGAACGCGGCGCGCAAATTGCATGCGCCACGAGGCGTCTTTAGCGGAGTGGCTGAATTTAGTTCCGCGCAGGCGCGCACCGTTAGTGACGCTCGCGCCAGTAAGTAGAGAGGGCAGCACTTGTCTTGTCAGCTGCCCTCTCTAGAGTTATCAATGCCCGACGTAACTGATAGTGGTCATTCCCATGGCGCTGTTACCGGCGCTGTCGGTAACCACCACCATGAAAGTGTAAGTGCCCGGGCCATTGTTACCCAGTTGCGCCGTCGCGACGGCCGCATTGCCGTGCAGAAGAGATACGTTCTCATTTGCTGACGCGCTCCACTGGAAGGTGAGAGCCAATCCATTCGGATCGGTGGATTGAGAAGCATCCAGATTAACTTCCCGGACGGTGACGGTTTGGTTAGGAGGAGTAATCACCACGGTGGGGGCGGTTGTAGTTCCGCCGCCTCCGGGCGGGGTCGGGGGCGTGGTTACGGTGAGTGTGTTCACAGTGGCGGTGGGCGAATAGATCACCAGGGCCCCTGCCACCGTTTCAATCACTGTATTGACGGCCGGTGGAGTGGCGCTGGTGAAGCCCACGGACACGTTGGACACCGCTCCCTGATAAGTGCCGTAGGGAGTAACGGTGCTCTGGGTGTCGGTTCCTGTAAACATGACCGACATGAAAGGTGTCGTAGTAACGTAAACCTTGTCCACCGTCATAGTGACCATGGCTACCAGCGCGGTTCCCAGATTGGCCAGTTCCGCGGGGGGCGTGGGAAGCGGCGAGCCGGTTGGAAGCGCGAAAATGGTTGACGTCAGCGTGTTCGCGGTAGGGTTATAGACGATGGTTTCGTGAATCTCGAGTGCGCCGCCGGCCAGCGCCGCCAAAACACTGGCGGGAAGGTTCGGGGTGATCGTCGTGAGAATGTCGTTGAGCGCGATGGTTCGCTCAATGTTAAACGCCTGCAACGTTTGGGCAGTCGCCGGTGCCGCGTAAGTCAGCACCAAAACCAGAGCCAGTGCAAATACTCCAACCATACTTCTAATAAGTTTCATACTCTCTCCTTCTTTCATCCGCGGAAACGCGAAATGATGACCAGTTAGTATTAGGTTGAGTAACGCCTCTGTAGAGATACTATGTTTCAGGTGCCGCGGTCAAGTTGACCCGGAGAGTGAGTTTCAGGCCAGAGGTGATCGTTCCCGCACCGCGGCAGGCCGCAATTGCGCGTCTTCCAGCCGCTTGGCTTCCTGGTACGTGAAAACCATCCGATGGATTACGGTGATGTTGGCCAGCACGGCGATCACCCACAAAACGGGCGCCATGCGGTCGAAAAGCGCGCCGATGATGAATAGCACCACGCGCTCCGGGCGCTCCATGAATCCCACCTTGCAACTGGGAATTGTATTTTCGGCGCGCGCGCGAGTATAACTCACCATCACCGAACCGGTCATTACAATCGCCGTCAAAACCACATAAAAGGGTCGATTAATAATTCCGTAATAGACCAGCAAACCCATGAGCAGGGCCAAATCGGAGTAGCGGTCCAATACCGAGTCGAAAAACCCTCCGAACCTGGTTACGCGATTGGTTTCGCGCGCCACCCGGCCATCCACCATATCGAACAGGCCAGCGCCGATGATTACGAAACCGGCGGCGCGAAAGCGTCCAGCCGCAAGCAGCACCGCGGCAGCAATGTTGATCAGCAATCCCAGAAACGTCAGAACATTGGGATGGATCTTGGAAAGGGCCAGCCCATGCACGATCAAACGGATTATTTTGTCGCAAGCAACGCCGATCGCGCGAGTGAACGTCATCTTCACAGTTCCCTCCGATTCTACCCGAATCCACGTCAGCCTGGGGTGTCCGATTTGGGGGCCTTGGTGGTTTCCTCAACGATCTCGTGAATGGTCGCCAATCCAACGATCTCAAATTCCCTGGCGCCGCCGGGAATCTGGAACTTAACGGCTTCGCCCACCTTCTTGCCCAGCAGCGCGCGGCCAATGGGCGAGGTAGTGGAAATACAGCCGTTGGCCACGTCGGCTTCCTCGCTGGTAACCAACTTGTAAATCATCTCTTCGTTCTTGTTCAGATCGAGCACTGTAACCGACGAGCCAAGTCCCACCCGGTCGCGCGGAATCCGGGAGAAATCGATCATGGACAACTCACGCAAGCGCGCCCGCAGCTGGCCCAACCGGGCGTTTACCATGCCCTGGCGCTCTTTGGCGGCGTGGTATTCGGCGTTCTCGCTGAGGTCGCCATGGGCGCGCGCTTTGGAAATCTCGCGCGGCAGATCAACCCGCAGCTCCATATCCAGCGCGGCGATCTCCTCCTCCAGCTTTTTCTTCAGGTCTTGCATCTGTCTAGATTATAGGGGCTGAGACGTACTTTAGCGGAATTCGACAAAACCACCCCCAAATGTTAGCATTGAAGGTAGAGGCCCTTAGAACCCCCCCTTTATGGCTATCAAACCAGCTTTCGCACAAGGTGCGCAAATTGAACACGGCAAGTACGGCCTGGGCTCCGTAATGTCCTGCACGGAAGAATACATTGTTATCAAGTTTGATGACCATGGCGAAAAGAAGTTTGTGCTCTCCATCGCTCTGCCGGCCTTGAAAAAGAGCGATCGGCAGCCGCCTGTTGAGAAGCGCCGCTCGACCCGCAAGAAGGCCACGCCGGCCGTTGCCCAGTAACCCAATCGGTTTATTCGGTTCTCAGCGTCGCCATCGGATCCACCCGTGTCGCCCTCCGCGCCGGAATGTAGCAAGCCAGAAGAGCTGCTCCCGCCAGCACCGCCAGTCCCATTGCGAACATCGCCGGATCGTATTCCTTCACGCCGAAAATAATATTGGCCAACAAGCGCGCGATACCCAGGGTAACCGGTAGGCCAATCAACAGGCCGGTTCCGGCCAGGGCTAAGCCGCGCCGCACGATCATCCACACTACATCGGTGGAACGGGCGCCCAGCGCCATCCGCACCCCGATTTCGTGCGTCCGTTCATTTACCGAATAAGCCATTACCGCGTACACGCCGATGCTCGATAGAAATAATGCCACCAGGCCGAACACTCCCATAAGAACGGCCAGGAACCGGAAGCCGGACAGTTGGTCGTCAAAAAGCTCTTCCAACGTCTTGAACTCATAGACCGGCTGATCGCCGTCAATGGCGGAAACTTGGGCGCGGGCAGCGGCGGATAGAGCCTTCGGATCGCCCGAGGTGCGCATCAGGACATCAAAGCTGCGGATGGCGTGCTGCTGGTAGGGCCGATACATAGTTGGCCGGTAGAATTTGTCGAACGGATCGCGCCTCACGTCGGCGACAATTCCCACGATAGTGAGCCACGGCGAATCCATGGAGGGCAGTCCAATCTTGATGTGCTTCCCCAGCGGATTTTCGCCGGGAAAATATTGATTGGCCAGCGTCCGGCTTACAACTACCACCAGCGGCGCGTCTTTGCCATCGCCTTCGGTGAACACACGTCCCTGCCGCACCGGAATATGCAGCGCCCGAAAATAATCCGCGCTGACGCAGGTGTTGATGGCCGCGGGCGGGCTGCCGTTTTCTCGCGTATCGCGGCCCTCAATGGTGAAGTTCGCCGCCGTGCTGTTTCCCGAATACGGAAGATTGGTGGTCACGGCCGCGGCCTCTATTCCGGAAATTGCCTGGACTGACCTGAGCAGCCGCTCCTGGAACGCGGCGATCTCCGCCTGGCCTGGATATTTGGATTCCGGCAGGGAAATACGCATGCTCAGAGCATGCGCCGGATCCATGCCCGGCGCTGGATCGGTGACCAGCGCGCTGCCCTTCGCGATAAGACCCGCTCCCACCGTCAGCACCAACGCCAGAACAATCTGGGCTATAACCAAAATGCCGCGGATGCGATGACGCCGCACTCCGCTGGACGTTCCCCGGCTGCTCTCCTTTAGCATTTCGTTCAGGTCCGCGCGCGATCCGAACCACGCCGGAACAATTCCCGACACCACGCCCGCCGCGAGCGCGGCAACCAGCGTAAACCACAACACACGTTCATTGATGCCCAGCCGCTGCCAACCAGGCAGATAGCGTTGCACTTCTGTTGGAAGCGACGAACGCATGATATAGAGGCCCCAAAATGCCAACAGTAATCCGAACAGCGCTCCTAGCAGGCCCAGCAAGGCGCTTTCGGCCAGGAATTGCCGCAGCAATCGGAATCGGCTGGCGCCCAGTGCGGAGCGGATGGCCATCTCTTTAGACCGCAGCGAGACGCGCGCGAATTGCAGATTGGCGACGTTCGAGCAAGCGATCAATAACACGAAAGCAACGGAGCCCATCAGCATGACAAGAAAATCCTTCACCAGGTTTCCGGAAACATATTCCCGTAACAATTCCACCCGTACGCTGCGATGAAAATGCGATTCCGGATCCACCTCCGCGATTCTCTCGGCCAGCGCCGCCAACTCCGCATCCGCCTGCTCCACCGAAACGCCGTCGCGCAGCCGGCCCACAACGGCCAGCGACTTTACCGATCGCTGCCCGCGTTCCGTGGCATCCATGGCCAGCGGCACCCACAGATCCACGCCAGGCGGATATCGAAAATCCTTGGGCATGACGCCCACTACCCGGTAGCCTTGGCCCTCCAGTTGAATGGTGCGGTTGAGAATGTGGGGATCGGATGCGAAGCGGCCGGTCCAGAGCGTGTAGCCCAGCATCACCACGCGATCGCGCCCGGGAGTGTCCTCGCCATCCAGAAAAATCCGTCCTTGTAATGGCCGCGCGCCAAGCGCCTTGAAAAAGCTGACGGAGGCGCGCGCACTCTCCACCCGTTCCGGCTCGCCATCGCCGGTTAGGTTCAGGTTGGCCGGCATCCCGGCGCCCAGATTCTCGATGGTGCGGGTCTGCCGCTCGAAATCCAGGAAATCGGCGGGCGGCAAAGGGTCGAAGGATTTACGGTTGCCTTTTGCGGTGCTGATCACAGTCACCACGCGGTCCAGATCCGGCAGCTCCAGCGGACGATATAACAAAACGTCGGCCAGGCTGAAGATCGCTGTGTTGGCCCCGATCCCGAGCCCCAGAGCCAGCACCGCCACGGCGGTAAATCCGGGACTTTTCGCGATCATGCGGGCCGCGTAGCGAAGATTTTTCGGGAGCAACCTCAAGTGTCTCACGCGGCCGTGTAACAACATCGAACTTCCAACCGCACAACATTCGAACTCCTACCCGCCAACATTCGAACTCCCAGCCGCCAACAATCGCACTCTCACCCACCAACATTCGAACTCCCACCCACGAACATTCGAACTCCCACCCACTAACATTCGAACTCCCACCCCACCAACATTCGAACTCCCACCCACCAACATTCGAACTCCCACCCACCAACATTCGAACTCCCACCCACTAACATTCGAACTCCCACCCCACCAACATTCGAACTCCCACCCACCAACATTCGAACTCCCACCCACCAACATTCGAACTCCCACCCACCAACATTCGAACTCCCACCCACCAACATTCGAACTCCCACCCACCAACATTCGAACTCCCACCCACCAACATTCGAACTCCCACCCACGAACATTCGAACTCCCAAACCGAGCCGCGACCGCAAGGAAGCGCTACCACGACAGCGGCCCCTTCGCCCATCTCGTTACGCTCCCTTGCGGTCGCGGCTCGGTTAGCGCGTCCGTCGGTTAGCGCGTCCGTCGGTTAGCGCGTCCGTCGGTTAGCGCGTCCGTCGGTTAGCGCGTCCGTCGGTTAGCGCGTCGGTCGGTTAGCGCGTCCGTCGGTTAGCGCGTCCGTCGGTTAGCGCGTCCGTCGGTTAGCGCGTCCGTCGGTTAGCGCGTCGGTCGGTTCGGTTAGCGCGTCCGTCGGTTAGCGCGTCGGTCGGTTAGCGCGTCGGTCGGTTAGCGCGTCGGTCGGTTAGCGCGTCCGTCGGTTTGGGCGGGTTCGAATGTTACGATGCATTCAGATGGCGTATCATCCCCGCCAGGACATCGTGCAGCGCTTCGCCGAAATCCATCCGCCGCTCGATCCCCAGTCCGCGCTCGTGGAAGCGAACCGTTGCCTCTACTGTTTCGACGCGCCCTGCTCCGCGGCCTGCCCAACCCATATTGACGTTCCGCGTTTCATCAAGAAAATAGCCACTGGAAATCTGCGCGGCTCGGCGCTCGGAATTCTTGACGCGAACATTTTGGGCGCAAGCTGTTCCCGTGTGTGCCCGGTGGATGTTTTGTGCGAGGGCGCCTGTGTTTTGCACCGTTACCAGCAGCGTCCCATCGAAATCGGGCGTCTGCAGCGGCATGCCATGGATCATTTCTACAGCCACGGCGCTAACTTGCCTTGGCCTGTCTTGGATCGGAAAGCGAATGTTGCGTGCAATGTTGCGTGTATCGGCGCGGGGCCGGCTTCGCTCGCCTGCGCCTCCGAGTTGCGAAAGCGCGGCCATGGCGTGACCATCTTCGAAAGCCGCGCCCTGCCCGGCGGGCTGAATACTTATGGCGTGGCGGAATACAAACTGCGGCCTTCCGACAGCCTGCGCGAAGTGGAACTGATCAAATCGCTCGGAGTGGAATTCCGCTTCGGAGTTAGCGTGGGCGGCGAGATCACGGTGGAGCAACTGGAGCAAACCTTCGCCGCCGTTTTTCTGGCCATCGGCTTAGGACCTTCCGAATCGCTCGGCCTTCCCGGTGAGGAACTGAACCATGTTGTGGACGCGCTCACCTTCATCGCCGATTACAAAACGGCGCAGACAGTTTCCGTAGGCCGCAAAGTTGCAGTGATCGGCGGTGGCAACACCGCCATTGACGCCGCAAACGCGGCTCTGCGGCTGGGCGCCGAGGAGGTGTACCTGGTTTACCGGCGCAGCGGGCGTGAGATGCCGGCCTTTCAGTTCGAATACGAAAATGCCAAGCTGGAAGGCGTCCGCTTTCGTTTTCAATCGCAGCCGGTGGCCATCCGGGCCGATGGACTGGAGTGCGTGCGCATGGAATTGGGCGCGCCCGATCCATCCGGACGCCCGAAACCGGAGCCCGTCCCGGGATCGAATTTTCTCATCGAGTGCGACATGGTGATTCTGGCCGTCGGGCAGTCGCACTTGATCGATTTCCTCTCCGCCTGCCGCGGAGTTGAGCTGCGGAACGGCAATGTTGTGGTGGATGCCGAGACCGGCCGGACCTCGAATCCCCGCTACTACGCGGGCGGCGATTGCGTAAACGGCGGCCGCGAAGTGGTGGACGCGGTGGCGGAAGGAAAACGCGCCGGAGCAGCAATAGCAAATTGGCTGGAGACGTCGCATGCAACTTGAGGCAGTTGTAGCGCGCGCACTCCTGCGTGCCGCGTCGGCACTCATGCCGACGCCCGGAACACGTTCACACGAGTGTGAACGCTGCACGCATGAGTGCGTGCGCCACGTTGAGCCTGGAGGCAGTGCATGGCTGACCTGACCACCATATTCGCCGGCGGCATTCGCTGCCCCAATCCGTTTTGGCTGGCCTCCGGACCGCCCGCCAATTGCGGCGAGCAGGTGATGCGGGCGTTCGACGCCGGATGGGGTGGCGCAGTCTGGAAAACACTGGGCGAACCCATTGTCAATGTTTCTTCGCGCTACTCCTCGGTGGATTGGAACCGCCAGCGCATGATGGGCCTCAACAACATTGAACTGATTACGGATCGCCCGCTCCAGGTCAACCTGCGCGAGATCAGCGAAGTGAAGAAGCGCTATCCGGCTCACGCGGTAATCGCTTCGCTAATGGTGGAGTCAAAGCCGGAAGCCTGGCGCACCATCGTGAAACAGGCGGAAGACGCCGGCGCCGACGGCCTGGAGCTGAATTTCGGATGCCCGCACGGGATGAGCGAGCGCGGCATGGGCAGCGCGGTTGGCCAAGTTCCCGAGTACACCGAACTGATAACCAGCTGGGTGAAGGAAGTTGCGCGAACTCCCGTGCTGGTCAAGCTCACGCCCAACATCTCCGACATCCGCATGGTTGCCCGCGCGGCTAAACATGGCGGGGCCGACGGCCTTTCGGCCATCAATACCATCAACTCCATCACCGGCGTCGATCTGGACACGCTCATCCCCCGGCCGGATGTCGGCGGCCAATCCTCGCACGGCGGCTATTGCGGGCCCGCCGTGAAACCCATCGCGCTCCACCTGGTGCAGCAAATCGCTTCGGATGAAGCATCGCGGCTGCCCATCTCCGGCATCGGCGGCATCTCCGGCTGGCAGGAGGCCGCGGAGTTTATCCTGATGGGCGCGGGTACCGTGCAGGTTTGCACTGCCGCCATGCACTACGGCTTTCGCATCGTCGAAGATATGATCGACGGTTTGAGCAATTGGATGGGTTCCAAGGGTTATCGCACCATCGACGATTTCCGCGGGTTGAGCCTTCCAAAAGTCGTGGAGTGGAAGAATCTCGATCTGAATTACAAAATCATCGCCCGCATTCACGCGGAGACATGCATCGGCTGCGACCTTTGTTATACGGCCTGCTGGGACGGCGCGCACCAGTGCATTCATCTGGATCGCGTAGCGGGCGCGAATGGCCAAGGACATCGCACGCCGGCCGAGATAGAAGTTGAGAGCAGCCGGCGCATCGCAACTACGCCCATCGCCAAACTCGACGGAGCCGCCTTCAGCGCCGCGTCCACGCCATTGGCGCGGATTCCTCGCGTGGATGAAGACGAATGCGTCGGCTGCAACCTCTGCGCGCTGGTTTGCCCGGTGGACGGTTGCATCACCATGGACCGCGTCGACACCGGCCGCCCATTTGAATCCTGGGAGCGGCGCACCGCGAAATTATGAGCATATTGATCCGAAACGGCACCGTTGTTACGGCGGAGTCTACATTTGCCGCCGACATTCTCGTCGATGGCGAAAAGATAAAAGAAGTCCGCCCGGGCATTCCACCGAACTCGGGCGATCGCGTACTGGACGCTGCGGGCCTGCTGCTGCTTCCCGGCGGTATCGACGCCCACACCCATCTCGACATGCCCTTCGGCGGCACAACTTCGAGCGACGATTTCGAAACCGGTACGCGTGCCGCGGCATACGGCGGAACAACAACCATCGTCGACTTTGCTATCCAAGGCCGCGGCACCCGCATGCGCGACGCGTTGGACACCTGGTGGAAGAAAGCGGAGCGCAAAGCCTGCATTGATTACGGGCTGCACATGATCGTCACGGACCTGGGCGGCGCGGGCCTGGAAGACATGGACGACATGGTGCGTGAGGGCGTGGCCAGCTTCAAGCTGTTCATGGCTTATCCGAACGTCTTGATGGTGGATGACGCCACCATTTTCCGCGCCCTGTCGCAGACCGCGAAAAACGGCGCGCTCATCTGCATGCATGCCGAAAATGGCGGCGTGATCGACGTCATTGTACAGCGCGCGCTGGCCGACGGAAAAACCGCGCCTATCTATCACGCTCTGACGCGTCCCACCACAGCCGAAGCCGAAGCCGTGCACCGGGCCATCGCACTGGCGGAGATCGCCGGCGCACCGGTGTACATCGTGCATCTGTCGTCCGAAGATGCGCTCAACGAAGTGCGCGAAGCGCGCGATCGCGGATTGCCGGCCTTCGCCGAAACCTGCCCGCAGTATCTGCTGCTTTCCATTGAGGAACTCGAGCGGCCAAATTTCGAGGGCGCGAAATACGTGTTTACCCCGCCGCTGCGCGAGAAGAAGCACCAGGGCAAGCTCTGGGACGGTCTGAAGCAGGACCATCTGCAGGTGGTTTCAACCGACCATTGTCCCTTTTGCTTCGAGGATCAAAAGGTACTCGGCAAGGGCGACTTCACCAAGATCCCCAACGGCGGCCCGGGCATCGAGAATCGCTTGCAATTGATCCATCATCACGGCGTGAATCAAGGCAAGCTGACCATGAATCGCTTCGTGGAACTGGTTTCCACCACGCCCGCGCGCATTTTCGGAATGTACCCGCGCAAAGGCGTGCTGGCGCCAGGGAGCGACGCGGATATCGTGTTCTGGGACCCCGCGGCCGACTACACCATCAGCGCCAAAACGCATCACATGCGCGTCGACTATTCCATGTTCGAAGGCTTTCGCGTGAAGGGCAACGTGCGGACGGTAATGTCGCGCGGCGAGGTGATCGTAGACAACGGCCAGTTTTTAGGAAAAACCGGCCGCGGCCAATATCTGAAACGCCAGGCCCGCGGCGGCGCCTGGACGTAACCCGGAGGAGTCGGTGCCTTAGCCGGTTTTCCGCGACCGTGAGAGAGTTGGCATGGGCCTGCAGCTCACCAAAGCGTCTTCAACGGAGCCGGTGCTTTTTTGGTTCGGGCAACGCCGGGTTGAAAGGCACCGGTCGCTCAGAAGCTGTGAAAAAATCGGTTCGCAGGCGAAAGCGCCTGCGCCACTCAATCGTAAATCCTTGTGCGTCAATGTGGGGCAGACGCTTCCTAGGAACTTGCAAAATAAACGATTACTAGGCCCGTCCAGGCGTGAGGAGATGCTCGGGCCTTGATTTTGGTCGCGGAGATGTCCCTTGATTGGTGCCGAAGGCTCGGCCGGTCGTATCTGGGTTGATCGCAGGCACGGCTCCGCTGAGCGTCGGTGTTTCACATCCATTTCTGCTGGTGCTGGCTCCGTCTCAGGCCAGTGCTGGGGTATCTGGTGGTGGTTTGCTCGCTAGCCAGCGTTGAATCTGATCCGCTGCCAGTGCCAGCACGCCGAACATCAGATGCGTCATTACCTTCGCCCAACCCCTTACACGCACCCACCGACCTCCGAACTCATCTTTCAACCTCGAGTACACGCGTTCAATGGTTGTACGTTCCCGGTACCGTTGCTTCTCATGCGGGGCCAGTTCCTGTTCCACCGTGCCGTGTTTTTGGTAAGGAATGATCGGTACATGTCCGAGCCCCCGACTGTGACTGCGGATGGCTTCGCTGTCGTAGCCGGCGTCCATCAAGTCGTAGCAACTGGTCACTCGTTGCGCCGTCAACTCCGCCAGCGGGATGGCCACCTGGTTGTCGTTGAGCGAAGCCGAGGTCAACACGCAACTAATCGGGATTTGCCCGTCGGCTACGTCCATATGCAGTTTGTATCCGGTCCAGTAGGAGCGAATGCCCTTGCTGTTGGGCTTACAGCCAACGTTGCAGGCTCGCGGCAACTCGGCCATCATTTCCTCTAGCGTCATGGTTCCTGCAGCTTGCCGTTCGATTCTCGTCAGCTGCTGTGGACGCTTGGCTGTCCCGGCTTTGCGATGGAGCCGCCGCGGACGCGGTTCCTGCACCTGCTCTGCCTTGGGCGCAACCTTTTCACGAGCTTCAATGGCGGTACCGTCGCGCAGAATGTGCCCCACCAACCGTTCCGATTGGGTCCGTTGGATGAGCGCGGCATGTACCCGTTGCGCGAACTGACCGTCTGCCAACTCGCGAAAGGCACGCGAGAACACCGATTCGTCGGGGACTTCCGAGGCTCTCTCCCAGCCACACAGACGACGCAACGTCGCGTCGTGCGCCAGACGGTCGAGGAGTGCCCGGGTGTGCGGGAGGTTGAAGACCGCCTTAGCGAGAAAGGCACGCGCCACACTTGCGCGACTATGCGCCGGTCGACCGCGACCTCGGTTGGGGGTCACGAATCCGTCCAGTTGCAGCAAAGACAACGCCCGCACAAATGCTTGGTGAAGATCGCTCATAGGGCCGAGTTCGTCGGCTAGGACAGGAAAGAGTCGACCTTGAAGAAGTTGCGAATAAGTGCCCAGGAAAGCAGTTATGCTAGTCATGCTGGGCGGTGAGTGCAATCGAAGTTTTGCTCATTACAAATATTCTATTGCCTCGCCGCCCGGTTCGCTACATTTTCATCCTCTTTTGTTTTATCATCCCGGCCGGGGCTCCAGAATCGGATTTCTGCAAGTTCCTAGCTTCCGTCTGCCAACCCCGCGTGCTTCCCAGAAAGAATGAGCCCGCGCCCTAACTCGACGTCTGCAACCGGTCAAAACTCCGGATTGCCGTCGTCTCGTCTTCGAATGTCTGCAGCACGGAGTCGATCTTGGTCACGTTCAGCACTTGCCTTACCGCTGCGTCGGGATGCAGCAGCTTCAAAGCGCCGGAGTTCTTGATGGCGTGACAATAACAGTTCATAAGCACGCCCAAACCGGTGCTGTCGATACGGCTGACTTTGCTCAGATCGATCAGCACCTTAGTATCTTTCTCCACGCGAATGGCTTTGGTAAGCTCGGTCAATTCGAGCGATGACGCCAGCAACTGGCTCGATTCCGTGAATCGGATCACCGTAACATCATTTACCTGGTTGCGTTCGATGACCGGTTCGGCCAGCCCTCGAATCAGCAACTCGGTCGCGCGCATCTCTTCATAGCAATCATTGCATTCGAGATAATGGTTCTCCAGGTCGCGCACCAAGTCCGCGCTCAGCCGGCGGTAAAGATACTTGGTGACCAGCTGTTCCCGATAAACCACGTCGCGATGGAAGTCCAGCCCCATACCACTAAGTGACATCAGAGGCCCCGATGTTTCGTCTGCTCCAAATAAATATTGCGAAATCTTTCCTTAGCCCGGCACAGTACCACACGAAAATTCTCGTCTGTCATTCCCGTTGCTCTCAGGATCTCTTCCTTTGATTTTTCTTCGAGATAGTAGGCACGCAGGATACGGCGGTCCCGTGGGGAGAGCTGCTCCATGCCGCTTGCGATCGCATCGCGCATCTCGAATAGATCCGCGTCCCGCAAGCCCTTCGCGGGCGGCTCCGGGACGGTCTCAGGCATCGGTTCGTCGCGCTGCGCCCTGCGGCGGTATTCGGAAATTACGTTACGGCAAATACCGTTCAGGAATGCACCCGGTGCCGCCGTATTCCGAACCTTATCGTCTTTCGACGCGACGAAAAAGCGGGTTAAAGTCTCCTGGACGATGTCGTCGACGTCCGGGCACAGAAACCCCACCTCATAGCAAACCTTAAAGCGTACTCTGGGCCGAAGCTGTTCTATGTCCTCGTCAGAAAACTGCATGCCAGCCAGGAGCCAGATTGTAACATGCATTTCACTGGCGTTGCGGGCACTCGCAGCTTGTCTTCTGTAACTGCCTTCTGTAATATGAGGTGCCATATCCACGGCTGCCAACATCATGAACATCGAAGCAACCCAATTTGAAAAAGCGATCCTACTCAAAGTCAGCGGCCGTATGGACGCCGAGAACGCCGGCGAATTCGACAAGGCCTGCGACTTATGGATTTCGCACGGCGCCAAACATGTGATTGCCGACCTGGCCGATTTGCAGTATGTCAGCAGTATGGGTCTGCGTTCATTCCTGGCGGCGGCCCAGAGACTAAAGTCCGTGTCCGGTTCCCTGATGCTCTGCGGTTTGAAGGGTTTGCCGCGGCAAGTCTTTGAAATGACTAAACTTGACAGCCTGTTTCCCATTTACGAAACGGCCCAACAGGCACTCGCCGCGCTCTGATGGGCTCCGCGTTCGAACGGCTCACGCTTCCAGCCAGGGTGGAATCCGTGCGCCTGTTTCATCAGTTTGTCCGCGGTGGCGCCGAAGCCGTTGGCCTGGATTCGGCTGACATGGACAAGCTGGACCTGGTGTTGGAGGAGATCCTCGTAAACATAGCCCGCTACGCTTATGAGGGCGGCGCAGGAGATGTCCAGGTGGCTTATTCCACGGAGGCCGGTTCGCTGCTGGTCGAGGTTAGCGACTCTGGCCGCAGCTTTAACCCTTTGGATTCAACTCCGCCCGACCTGGCCCTGGGCTTGGCCGACCGGCCCATTGGCGGCCTGGGCGTCCTTTTAGTCAGGCAAATCGTGGGATCGCTTAGTTATCGCCGCCAGGACGGCCAGAACACCCTGTCCTTCCGATTTCCAGCCTCTGGACCTATTAGTACCTGAAAAAAGCTTTTTTTTGAGACTTGCAACATCGACCCTGGTTGCGTCACTCTATAACAACCGACCCGTTTGTGAAATCATGCGGGCGGAAAAGGAGAAAAGGCAGAATGACAACGTTGCGAAAGTGGAGATTTCCCATCCTGATTGGGAGCGGCATCCTTGCGGCAGCCGGCCTGATTTACTTTGCGAGCGGTCGCATCAGTTCCGATAAGACCCAAGGTGCCATAGGCAAACGCGATGTTTACCGAGACGGCCAGGTAGATGCTGCCAGCGTGGGCGCAACCCCCGGGACCGCTCCGGTAGCCATGCAAGCCATCCTGGATAGCAAAGAATTCAAATCGTTGGCGAAGAACCAGGCGTTCCAGAGCTTGATGGCCAGCCATGAATTCCAGGCAGTGGCCAGAGATCAGGCCTTCGTGAATCTGCTCTCCAGCTCGGATTTTCGCCAGATGGCCCAGAGTTCCGCGTTCTCGCAATTGATGCTGCGTTCGGAGTTCCGCCAAGCGTTGGCTCAGTCGAACGTGAGGGACCTGAATGCCCAATCGCATCAGGAAACCAATAAACAGGATCTAGCCAGGTTCGACATGAGCTTCGCGTCCATTAGACAGGACGCCAACTTCCAGGCGCTGGAGCGCAACCAGGCGTTCATCAATCTGACGCAAAACATGTACTTCAGGTCCATGGCGCGGAATGAGGCCTTCGTGAACCTGCTGTCGGGATCCGCATTCCAAGCCGTGCTGAGGACCGATGCTTTTCAAGGCCTGATATTGCGGTCCGAGTTCCAGAACGCGCTCCTGAGTGGCAGCTCCGCGAACCTGATATTGCGAAGCGGATCCGGCGGCGCCGGCAACCGTTGAGCGCGGCTACAAAACGCTTTAGAATTCCCGGAGTCCCGCGTTCGATCGCGGGACTCCTTCTTTTATTGGCGCCCTGCTTCGCCGCCCACCCACGCATCTACATCCAATCCTCCCAACACATCGAGGTCCTGTATTACAGCCCCTCCCATGAATATCTGGTCAACCATCTCATCCGCTCCTACGAAAACGCGCTGAACTTCGAGCGCAATCTCTTCCACTTCACGCCATCGCGCAAAGTCACCGTCCTCATCGAGGATTTTGGCGACTATGGCCATGGCGCCGCCGGAACCGTACCCTCCAACTTCATCAGCGTGGGTATCGCTCCCTTCAGCTACACCTACGAAACGTTGCCCGCCAACGAGCGCATGACCTGGATCATGAATCATGAGTCCATCCATATCGTCATGGGCGACAATGCCAACGGCATCGACCGCCGTTTCCGGTCGCTCTTCTTCGGAAAAGTAGCGCCCACCGACGAAGAGCCCATCTCCGTCCTGTACAGCTCGCTAACCAGCCCGCGGCATTATTCCACGCGCTGGTTTCATGAAGGCATCGCCGCATTCATGGAAACCTGGATGTCGGGCGGCCTGGGGCGCGCCATGGGCGGATACGACGAAATGGTGTTCCGCGCCATGGTTCGCGACGACGCTCACATCTACGACGTCGTTGGCCTGGAATCGGAAGGAACGGCCGCCGATTTTCAGACCGGTGCGAATTCCTACCTCTACGGAACTCGCTTCATGACCTGGCTGTGCTACACCTATGGTCCCGGCAAACTTCTGGAATGGGTGACGCGCGGCGAGAACACCAAACGCTATTTCGGATCGCGCTTCCGTCAGGTCTACGGAATGGGCATGGCCGAGGCCTGGAAAAAGTGGATTGCGGGGGAACGAACCTGGCAGGAGGCCAATCTCAAAGAGATTCGCAAGTATCCGGTCACCCAGCCTCAGCGGATATCCGCGAAATCACTCGGGTCTGTTTCGCGCGCTTATTATGATTCCAAGTTGAACGTGATCTACGCCGGCATTCGATACCCCGCGCACATAGCCAGCATCGCCGCGGTCCATTTGGATACGGGAAACATCGAGGAGCTGAAAGATATCAAGGGGCCGGCTCTTTACTATGTAACATCCCTGGCCTGGGATCCTCATGGCAGAAAGCTGTTTTACACCACCGACAACAACGACTGGCGCGATTTAATAGTCTATGACGTCGATACGCACCACTCCCAGCGTCTGCTGAAAGATTGTCGCACCGGAGATTTGGCTTTCGATTCCCAGGACAACTCGCTGTGGGGCGTCCGTCACGAGAACGGATTGTCCACGCTGGTTGAGATCCCCTCGCCTTATAGCGAATTCAAAACCCGGCATGCATTCGACTACGGCATCGACATCTTCGATATTGACGTTTCCCCCGACGGCCAATATCTCACCGGTGCCATCACCGACTTGAGCGGGCGCCAGAAATTGGTCCGCTTCAAGGTCGACCAATTGCGCAAGGGCGAAGCGACCTTCGAAGTCCTCTATGACTTCGAATACAACACGCCGGGGAATTTCGTTTTTTCCGCTGATGGCCGCTCTATGTACGGCTCCTCCTACTACACCGGCGCCGCCAACCTGTTCCGCTACGATTTTGAGACCAAGAAGATGGATCCGATCAGCAATGCGGAGACCGGCCTGTTCCGGCCTCTGCCCCTTCCGGACGGATCTTTGATTGCCTTCGAATACACCAGCAAAGGATTCGTGCCGGGGCGTGTTCCCACCAAGCCGCTCGAAGACGTCAGCGCGGTAGAGTATTTTGGGATGGCTACGCTAAAGAAATATCCGGTGCTGAAAACCTGGAAACTGCCGCCGCCGTCCACCATCAGCTCCACCAATCTCATTACCCGCGCGGGCGAATACAAGCCATTGCAGAACGTGCAGTTGATTTCGGCCTATCCCATCATCCAAGGCTTCGAGAATACCGTAGCGGCGGGCATGCGCGCCGAATTTTCCGATCGTTTGCGCCTGGCCGGCATCAATGTGGACGCCAGCTATTCGCCCGATCCGAATCTGGCCGCCGGTGCCCGCCCGCACGTCTCTTTTGACGCCCACTTGTGGGACTGGAAGCTCACCGGCTACTACAACTACGCCGATTTCTATGATCTTTTCGGTCCAACCAAAGTGAGCCGAAAGGGCGAATCGTTGAAGCTGGCTCATTCGAAATTTTTGATCTACGACACTCCGCGCACCTTGTCTCTCGATTGGAACGTGGCCGGCTACGTGGGCCTCGATCAGTTGCCCGAATATCAAAACGTATCTACAGTCACGCACAACTTTTTTGAAGCGAACGCGCTGCTCAAATACGCGAACCTCAGCCGCGCGCAAGGCGCCGTGGATGATGAACGGGGAACCAAGTGGGGCATTTATTCCCGCTTCTATTATGCCGATAGCGCGTTTCCACGTCTGTGGGCCAACTACGACCGCGGATTTCTTCTGCCGAAAAACAGCGCGTTATGGCTGCGCAGCTCGGCCGGCAAGTCCTTCGGCGATTTCAACAGCCCGTTTTCCAGTTTCTACTTCGGAGCTTTCGGCAACAACTACATCGATCACCAGGAAGTGGACCGCTATCGCGATTACTACAGCTTCCCCGGTGTCGGAATCGACGCGATCGCCGCGCGCAGTTTCGGCAAGTTCCTGGCGGAGTATAACCTGCCGCCTAAGAGATTCCGCGACTTCGGCGCCACCTGGTGCTACTTGAATTGGGCCCGCCTCACTCTGTTCTCCTCCGGCCTGTTCACCAACTTCACCAGCCTGGGTACCCGCGATTACTATGGGAATGTGGGAACGCAGCTGGATATCCGCATGGTCCTTTTTAGCTATCTGAACACCACGCTCTCGGGAGGCTATGCGGCCGCAACCGATAAAACCGGCCACGTTTCCACCGAATATATGGTCTCTCTGCGGGTTCTCTGATGTTCCCCGCCTGGCTTCGATTGGCCCTGACCCAAGCCGGTCTGAGCATACTTCCGGTAATTCTTTTCCTGTTCGCTCTGGAACTCATCGACACTTACAAATTGCTGGCTCTTCGCCGCGTGCTGCGCTGTGTCGCGGTGGGCTGCTCGGTGGCGATAATTTGCTACGGCCTCAACACGGCGATTTACAAGCTGGGTATTGCGCCGCCGGCGCTGTGGGCGCGCTCGGGAGCGCCGATGATCGAAGAAATCGGTAAGGCGCTCTTTGTCGCCTGGCTGCTGCGCTCCAACCGCGTGGGATTCATGGTGGACACAGCCATTTCCGGATTCGCCGTGGGCGCCGGCTTCGCGGTGCTGGAGAACCTGACCTATATTCCCGATCTCCACTCCACCGGCCTGGTCGCCAGCGCCATCCGCGGTTTGGGGACGGCCATGATGCATGGCGGCACCACCGCGATCTTCGGCACCGTATCCGCCAATGTGGCCGAGATTCGTAGTTCGCGATCGCCGTTAGTGTACCTGCCCGGACTGGCCATTGCCGTGACCATCCACGTCCTTTACAACCAGCCGCTGTTGCGCCCCGTCACGTCCGCGGTGGTGATCCTGGTCACTCTGCCGGCGGTCATGGCGTTTATCTTCTGGCGCAGCGAAGCAGCGCTCGAAAAATGGCTGGGCTCAAAACTGGATAAAGATATTGACCTTCTGCAGATGATCACCAGCGGAACGTTCAGCTCTTCGCGCGCCGGATCGTATCTGCGCTCGCTTGAGAACACCTTCGCGCCGGAAGTGCTGGGAGACATGCTCTGTTACGTGCAACTCTCACTCGAGCTGAGCGCCCGGGCCAAAGGCGACCTGCTGCGCCGCGAGATGGGTTTCCCCGTTGTGCCCGACCCGGAGTTGCACGCCCAGCTTCGCGAGCTATCGTGGCTCGAATCCCGCATCGGCCGCGCCGGAAAGCTGGCTCTTTCGCCGCTGACCGGCCAAACCCGGCGCGATCTCTGGGAACTCCAGCAACTATCCGAGAGCTGACGCCTTTTCCGAGCCAACGTGGGGCAGGCGCTTCCGCCTGCCAACCCGGCGGCAATGAAGATTCTCTTACGGCCGCCGGCTCGCGACGTGTTATCAGTTATCACGATAGACTTGATCGAGGAGGTAACCAATAATGAAATATTCCCGGCGCGACCTGCGTCTCCTGCTTCCAGCTCTCGCCTCCGCCAAGGTTCTCGCGCAGCAGCCGAAAATCCTGCCGGCCGGCGTCTTCCGCTATGAAGATCTCCCGGTGCGCGTCAACGGACTGAATAAGGGACGCACTGTGTTGAATGGCGAAACTCACTCGGCGTTTCCCATCGAAGTACATCTCACCGAACTGGGCCCTGGCCAGCAGCCGCACCCTCCGCATAAACATATTCATGAGGAGATGGTTTTACTCGAGCGAGGGACTTTAGACGTAACCATCGACGGTCACACCACTCGCCTGACGCCTGGTTCGGTGGCTTATGTAGCCTCCAACCACGAGCACGGCTGGAAGAACCCCGGCCATACTCCCACAGAATACTTTGTCATCGCCTTTGGCCGCGACGATTCCTGATCATGAAACACACGTTACGTTTACTGGTTGCCGGCCTCTTGGCTATCACGCTGTGGAGCGTCACGCGGCCCAAGGAAATTCCATTTAAGAAGGAGCTGATCGACGGCGGGGCGGCCGAGACCGTTGCTTTTGCCGACGTCAACAAAGACGGCAAGCTGGATATCGTTTCCGGAGAATACTGGTATGAGGCGCCCAATTGGACGCCGCACCATTTCCGGGATTTGAAATTCCAGGATGGCTACATCGCCAACTTCTGCGACCTTGCGCTAGACGTCAATAAAGACGGCTATCCGGATATCATCAGCTGCCTCGGCTTTGAGCATCGTATCGTGTGGATGGAAAATCCCGGCGCGAAAGGCGGCCCCTGGCGGGAACACCCCGTCGATCAGGGCCAATTCGTCGAGTTCGCGTTTCTGGTGGATATGGACAACGACGGGAAAGCCGAGGAACTGCTGCCGGATTATCTGGGCGATACATCGTCCACGGCCTGGTATGAGGCGAAGAACGGCGAGTTCGTGAAACATGTGGTGAGCGCCAAATCATATGGCCACGGCATCGGCGCGGGCGATGTCAATGGCGACGGGCGCACCGACATCATCACGCCCAAAGGTTGGTTTGAAGCGCCGCCGGATCCACGAACCGGCCAATGGATCTTTCATCCCGACTTCGATTTGGGCGAGACCGGATTTATTTACGCCGTGGATATCAATGGCGACGGACGCAAGGATCTGGTCGCCTCCGCGGCGCATGACTACGGGATTTTCTGGATGGAACAAGGTCCGGATTCGCACTGGACCAAGCACATGATTGACGACACCTGGTCACAAAGCCACGCGCTGACCATGGTGGATTTGAATCGCGACGGCCGACCCGATTTTCTTACCGGGAAACGCTACATGGCGCACGATCACGATCCCGGCGCCCGCGAGCCGCTGGGAATTTATTGGTATGAGTTTCTCAATGACGGCGGTAAAATCGCTTGGGTGAAGCACGTGATCGACTACAGCTCCCGCACCGGCGCCGGAATGCACATCCCAGTGGCCGATGTCTTCGGCGACGGCGGCCTGGATTTTGCCGTGGCGGGAAAGAACGGTTTGTTCCTTTTTGAAAACCGGCCGGGGGCGAAATGAAATTCGGAGTCAACACATTTATCTGGACCGCCAGCTTCGATCGTTCTCACTTCCCGCTGCTGCCGGGAATCAAAAAGGCCGGGTTCGATGGAGTGGAGCTGCCGTTGATCAACCCGGATCAAGTGGATGCCGGCGCCATCCGCCGGGCGCTCGAAGAGAATCAGTTGGAATGCACCTTCTGTTCGGTGATTCCGTCCGGTCTGAGCGTGATCTCAGATGATTCCGCGGTGCGCGGCAAAACGCGCGCTCATTTGGAGACCTGCATCCGGACGGCGGCTGATGCCGGAGGAAAACTAATCGCTGGTCCCATTTATTCGCCGGTGGGGTACTTGCCCGGAAGGCGGCGGAATGCGGACGAATGGAATCGGGCCATCGAATGTTATCAGTCGCTGGGCGAAGCGCTGGTTCGGAACAATGTCACGCTCGCAATCGAGCCGTTGAACCGTTTCGAGACATATTTCCTGAATACCGCGGAAGATGCCGCGGCCCTGTGCGAAGCGGTGGGCCATCCCCATGTGGGCGTGTTGTTCGATACGTTTCACGCGAACATTGAGGAGAAAAATGTTCCGAGCGCCTATCGCAGCCTGGGCCGGCACTTGAAACACGTGCACACTTGCGAGAACGACCGTGGAACTCCCGGCACCGGTCACGTGGATTGGCCAGGCGTTTTCGGCGCCCTGCGCGAAATGAAATATGACGGCTGGCTAACCATAGAAAGCTTCGGTTTCGCGCTAGGTGAACTTTCAGCCGCAGCATCCATCTGGCGGGACTTGGCCCCGACGCCAGAATCCATCGCCTTTGACGGCGTTAAGTTTCTGAGATCGCAGAACCGATGAACCGAACAACTGAATAACCGAACAACCGCGCTGCGCTATGAAGAGCCGAAGCGGCTATTCATAACGCAGCGCCTGATTCGGATCAATTGCGGCGGCGCGCCGCGCCGGAATGTAGCTGGCCAGCAGCGTCACCGCGAGCAGCGCGATTGGAAGCGCCAGAAACGTCCAAGGGTCGAGCAGCGTGTGTTCCTGCAGGCGCGTGAAAGTCGCGCGAATTAAGCGCAGCACGCCAAAGCCGCCTGCCAGGCCAATTCCCACGCCAATCAACGCCAGCGTCATGCCTTGCCGCAGCACCACCCGGAGAACATCCACTTGCTGAGCCCCAATGGCGATACGAATGCCGATTTCCCGCGTGCGCCGGCTCACCGAATAGGAAACCAGGCCGTACAACCCCACCAACGCCATGCCGAGTCCCAGCAGCCCCATACTGCCCACCAGGTTCACAATGAGGTGCATGGATTGGAGACCCTGGGTACGAAAATACTCGCGCATGGTGCGCACGTTGTAGATGGGCTGATGCGGGTCGAGAGAACGCACCAAATCGCGCAGCGGCGCGGCTAGCGAGGATGCGTCCCCGGCGGTTTCCACCAGCAATGTCATCCGGGCCGGCGGCTGTTGCGCGGCGGCCAGGTAGAAATACGACATGCGCGGCTCGCCGAACGCCAGGTACGTGGCGTTCTTCGCAACACCTACTACCTGGATCCAGGACGCGTCGCTGCCCAGGCTGCGAAAGCGTTTTCCAATGGGATCCTGCCGCGGCCAATAATGCTCGGCCATAAACTCATTAATCACCGCGACATGCTGCGAAGCTGCGGTATCGGTGGCTTGAATGCCGCGGCCGCGAACGATGGGCGTGCCGATGGTATCGAAATAGCGTTCGTCAACCAGGTTGCAAAGTACCGTCTCGCTTTCCTGACCCTTGGGGAATTGATATCCCTCCGGCGCGATATTGTTTGTCGTCGTGGCCGAGCCGTCGAAGGGGGCGCCTAATGTGAGCGCCGCGTTTTCCGCACCCGGCAACTGGCGTGCGCGTTCCGTCAGAGTCCGATAGAAATCGCGCGTTTTTTCCGGAGAATAATGCACCAGCGAGGGATCGAACGACATCATCATCAGGTGGTCGGTGCGGAAACCCGGATTCGAGCCAATGACGGCGCGCAGCGTTCTCACGAAAAGAGTAGCGGCCGAGAGCAACACCAGGGACAATGCCACCTGCGCGATGACCAGTGCATTTCTGCCCCAGGTCCTGCGGGCAAAACCAGCACTCGCGCCGGTCTTAAGGGCGGGCACCAGATCGGTCCTCACGCTGCGGAGGGCCGGCGCGAGTCCGAAGAATATCGCGCCCAACACAGCCGCAATCAAGCTGAAGATCAATACCCGCCGGTCCAGCTGCACCACCATCGCGACCGGTAGGTCACCGCCCAGCGGCAGCCTGTTGAAGTAGTCGGCGCCATATTGCGCCAGGAACAAACCCACCGCGGCGCCCGCGAGCGACAGGATCAAGCTTTCGGTGAGCAACTGGCGCAGCAGCCTGCTGCGCGATGCTCCAATGGCCAGCCGGACCGCCATCTCGCGGGAGCGCGATTGCGCCCGGCTCAGCAGCAGGTTCGCCACATTGGCGCAGGCGATGATCAACACCAGGCCGGCCACGCACAGCAGCATTGTGGCGAACTGAGCGTTCAATGGATTTTGAGCCACGCGTGCCTGAATTTCCGTGCGGACCAGTGCGCCGTGGCCGCGATTGGTTTTCGGATACGCCGCCGCCAGATTCTTGGCGATGGTAGCCATCTCGGCCTGCGCCTGCGCCAGGCCGACGCCCGGTTTCAAGCGGCCCTTCACGGTGAAGATGCGATTGTCGCGGCGCGTCAGCGGGTTTAAAGTGACGTCGGGCGAAATGCGCGGCAGCATCATCGCCGGAAGATAAAGATCCGGATGCACCACCGGTTGAATGCCGTTGAACTGCTTGGACACCACGCCAATGATGGTGAACTGGACATCGTTCAAACGGATGGCCCGTCCGATCACGTTGGGGTCCGCTCCAAAACGCTGCTGCCAGGTGTCGTAAGAAAGAACCGCGACGGCGTCGCGCCCCGGCACTCGATCTTCGTCCGCCGTGAACGTGCGGCCGAGAGCGGGAACTACTTCCAGCGTCTCGAAAAAGTTTCCGCTCACCGTCAGGGCCAGCCGCAAGTGCGGCAACGCCGCCGGCTGCTCCGCCATTCCGACAAATGTGTAGGCGGCCGCGGCCAATCCCGCGAAGGATTTATTCTTGTCGCGCAGATCAACGTAATCCGGATACGATATGTACCCCTGGGGCGCCAAAGCGAGATCGGGCGCGGAGTCGCTGACCGTGACAACTTGGTTTGGCTTCGGCACCGGTAACGGACGAAAAATCAGAGCGTCCGCCAAACTGAACATGGCCGAGTTCGCGCCAATGCCCAGCGCAAGCGAAAGCACGGCGACAGTGGTGAAGCCCGGTGTCTTCCGCAATATTCGCAGCGCGTACTGTATGTCGCCCAGCAGCATCGGCAATCTCTCTTTCTCGACAGCTAGCGCAACTGAATAGCCACTCCGCATACGGCGCAAGGATTCAGTTTGTCCGGGTGCAATCACAGTGGATTGTCCGAAACTGGGATTGGCTGGTTCCATTGTGTAATACTGGCGATTAGTGAACCGGCGGGCGACATCCCAGCGAGCAACATCCTGGCTAATTGCCGCGCTGATGGCTTTGTGCGCGGCGCAAGCAGTCCCGATCCCGAGGGTCCAGCAAACCGCATCGAACTGCCCCATCATCTGGGTGGCGCGCGCGCGCTCGGAGCAACCACCCGTCCTTCGCAATCGTACGCGGTGTTCCCGCGCGGCGCTGCTGGTCGCGCTGGCTGACGATCCCCGAACCAGCGGTTCTCTTTTTTCGAAATCCCTCTATCAACGTCCTCCGCCCGCTCTTCTTTCTTAATTCTGCTGGAAGAGAGAAAGGAGGGCGTTACTATGCGCCGTTTATGGCAGCGTTTATTTCAATATTTATTTCCTGATTCGGCCCGAACTGAGTCAGAGATTCAATCAATTAACCTCAGGCGTGCGGAGCTTCGCCGGCTGAGCGACGAAGAATTGAAAGCGGCTGGACGGCGCGCCACCACGCTGCTCGAAGTTGTCGCCGTGACGGCCGTGGTGGCGGGGCGGATGCTGGGCCTGGAAATGTTCGACGTACAACTCCAGGGCGCGCTGGCCATGGCCAACGGCAGGATCGCGGAAATGCAGACCGGCGAAGGCAAGACGCTGGCCGCGGTTCCTGCTGTTATCTGGTACGCGAGAGCCGGCCGCGGTGTCCATGTGATGACCGTCAACGATTATCTCGCCCGCCGCGATTCCCAATGGATGGGCGCGATCTATGAATTCCTGGGATTCTCGGTGGCCTGCGTCCAGCAGGGTATGTCGAGCGAAGAGCGGCGCCGGGCTTACGCCTGCGACATCACCTATGCCACGCCCAATGAAATTGGATTCGATCTGCTGCGCGATGGGCTGGCGCTTCATCCCGAGGAGCAAGTTCACCGGCCGTTCGCCGCGGCGGTAATCGACGAAGTGGATTCCATCCTGATCGATGAAGCGCGCATTCCGCTGGTGATCGCCGGCGGCAGCGTGGATCAGGAACCGCTGGCCGTTCGCGTGGACCGGCTGGCGCGGTCTTTCCGGCGCGGCCAACACTACACATTGGACGAGTACGGCCGGAACATCGCGCTGACTGACGCCGGCATCCATGCCGTGGAGATATCCTTCCGCTGCGGGAACCTGTTCAATGAGGAAAACCTCTCGCTGCTCACCGCCGTGCAGGATTCCATCCACGCGCACGCCCTGCTGCGGCGCGACGTGGATTACCTGGTGAAAGACGGCGCCATCGAATCCGTGGACGAATTCAAGGGGCGGATCGCGCAGAATCGCCGCTGGCCGGCGGGATTGCACACCGCCATTGAAGCCAAGGAAGGCGTGGCGCTGAAGACGCAAGGCCGGATTCTGGGTTCCATTACCCTGCAGAACCTGATCACGCTGTATCCGGAAGCATGCGGGATGACCGGCACCGCGGCTACGCAGGCCGAAGAATTTCGCGCGGTCTACGGAATGGACGTCCAAGTGATTCCCCCCAACCGGCCTGTGATTCGTATCGACCAACCAGATGTGGTTTTTCCCACGAAGCGCGATAAAGAGCGCGCCGTGATCGAGGAAATCCGGCGCGTGCACCTGACTGGCCGTCCGATAGTAGTGGGAACGCGTAGCGTGGAAGAATCCGAAAGAATCAGCCCGCAGATCCGGGACATCGCGCACCAGGTGCTGAATGCGCGGCACGAAGAACACGAGGCTCAAATGATTGCCCGCGCAGGCGAGCGGGGCGCGGTGACCATTTCCACTAACATGGCCGGCCGCGGCACCGATATCAAGCTGGGCGAAGGAGTGGCCGAGCTGGGCGGCCTGCACATCATCGGAACGAATCGCCACGAAAGCCGGCGTATCGATAACCAGCTTCGCGGGCGCGCCGGACGGCAGGGCGATCCCGGCAGTTCGCGCTTCTTCGTGTCGCTCGAAGACGACCTGTTTACAAAATACAGCGCCGAAACAGATCACCTGCAACGCGATCCGGAGAGCATGCAGCGCACCGTAGAGGGACAAAACTTGGACATCCGCATGTTCCTTCGCAAGTATGAGGGCGTGGTGGAGGGCCAGCGCCAGGCCATCCAACGCCGTAGGCATGACATTCTTACAGGCGCCACACCGTGCGCGGCGGCGCTAGCGGCCATCGACGACTTGTGGTCCGATTATCTAGCCGCGATAACGGACATGCGCGAGGGTGTCCAATGGCTATCCTGGGGCGGCCGCGATCCGCTGCACGAGTATCTGACCGCCGTGGATTCCATGTTCCACCAGCTGGAGCTCCAAATAGACGAAGAAATCCCCAAGCGCGAAGCGGCTGGGATAGATCCCACCGAGCGCGGCGCAACCTGGACATACCTAACCACCGACCAGCCGTTCGGCACTGCGACCGAGCGAATCATGCGTGGGATTGTGCGTAAGGTCCGGGCGAGGCGGGTTTTGGGGTGACGTTAGACTGAAGCATAGTCCCAAAACAGTACGCGCTTGTGAGCGAACCAACCGCCACTGGCTACTCAGCCTTCTCGCCGGATGTTCCAGGATGTGCGGCAGTTGGAGACACTGCAGAAGAGGTGCGCAGGAATTCACAGGACGCGCTGGTTGCGCATTTCCGAGGTGATGAGTGAGATTGGGAGCCGATCCCGAAGCTCACAGAATCGTTATCTGAATCGTTCAGTTTTGTGCGACGGTCCAACTACCCGAAGATCCGCTTATTCGGTAGCGAACGTGTCACACTGTAGGAGGGTAAAGGTCGAGACCGATGATTCTACCGACTAGAGAAGTTGATTTCGTCGCCTATGACGACCGCGGGCAGGCGGTGCTCCTCGTTGAGGTGAAAAGCAGTCACGGTCAGAAAACGTCGGAGCTCTGGGCCGCTCGATTCCGAGGAAATATGTTGGCGCATGGTACGCTTCCCGCAGCGCGCTTTTTTATGATTGCAACGCCAGAACGCATGTATTTCTGGCGCCAAGAGGGGGTCAATCCGACGGAAGAGCCGCCGCAGTTCACCATCGACGCCACGAAGGAGCTAAAACCGTACTTTGAAAGGTTCGGACAAACGGCAGAGAAAACTAGTAGTCAATCTTTGGTGCTAATTGTCCTTTCCTGGTTAAACGATATAGCCGACTCCGGTCAATCAAGAGTCGCAGAGGACGGTTCGCTCAAATGGCTCTCGGAGTCGGGCCTACTCGAATCGCTGGAGAGAACCCGCATCGAGTTGGGCCGGGTGCAATGAATGTCTATATCGAATCTAATTTCGTATTGGAGCACGCGCTTGAACAGGAGCAATGCGAAAGCTGCGAGCAGCTGATCAGGCTCGCCTCCGCCAGATCCATTCGTTTAGTTATCCCGGCATTTTCGCTCGCGGAGGCGCATATGGCAATCCTGCGCAAAAAACAGGAAAGAAATAAGTTGATTGGCGAATTGCAACGCCACCTCTCCGAACTCGGAAGATCAAGGCCCTACCGCGAATCACCGGGTAATATGAGCGATCTTGCAGGCGTGTTGGTTAGAAGCGCGGAACGCGAGCGCGCTGGGTTGGAACGCGCTGTCGAACAGTTGCTCGAAACCGCCTACGTAATTCCGCTCACCTCCGAGATTTTCTATCAAGCTAGCGGCATGCAGACCGGTCTTGACATGTCGGCTCAAGACTCGATCGTGCTCGCCTCCATTGTCTCCCATCTCGCAGAAACGAAGCCGGCTGAGAGCTGTCATCTGAATCGCAACACAAAAGACTTCGACGATCCGAACGTTAGGTATGTCCTGGATGAATTCGGGTGCAAGTTCTTTGGCCGATTCGACGAAGGCCTCCGCTATGTTGAAGCTTTGCACTAAGGGGCCATAATCCCAGGTCGCTGCCCGAGGTTCGGTCATGACTCGGGTCGGATACACGCGCCCTCCAATTTTGCCAGAATCAAGGTAACCGCCCCTCCGACTTTTTCGCCCCGGGGCCCGTCTTTGTGAATGGAGCCGAAGTTTGATATTTCGGGAGGTTGAGGACCGCGACCTGATCGCCAAAGCGCGACGGGGGCACGTGGACGCCTACAACGTACTGGTGTCTCGTTGGGAGAAGCGCGTCTTCAATTACCTGCTACGGTTGGTCTCGAATCGCGAGGACGCCATGGATCTCAGTCAGGACGTATTTTTGAAAGCGTATCAAAACCTGAAAAAGCTGGAAGATCCGGCCAAATTTCCGGGCTGGCTGTTTCGCATCGCTCATAACGAAGCGTACTCGCTGCTGCGGAAGAACCGGCCGGAGGGCGAAATCGCGGGCGAGCTCAGAAGCGGGGAATCCTCGAGCCGCATGTTCCCCATAGAGCTGAATCTGGCTGTCCAGAGCGCTCTGGGCCGGCTGTCGGACGATCAACGCGAAGCGGTGCTGCTGAAGGTCTATCAGGGATTCAAGTTTGAGGAAATGGCGGAGATCCTGTCCTGCCCGGTCTCAACAGTGAAATCCCGCCTCTATACCGCGCTCGACCTGCTGAAACAAACTCTAGCTCCTGTAAACATGGGAGGGACGGAATGAACTGTTCGTCTGTGGATTTGAAAGCCTATTTTCTGGGCGAGACAGCCCGCGCTGAAAAAAATTCAGTGGAAGATCACGTCCGCGCATGCGAGAGCTGCCGCGAAGAGCTGGACCGTTTGAAGTTGACCGATGCCGCGCTGCGCTCGCTCCCGGACGAAGACCCTCCGCAACGGATCGCCTTCGTTTCCGACAAAGTTTTCGAGCCGCGCTGGTACCAAACCCTTTGGCGCTCCGGTCCTGCTATGGGCTTCGCGTCGGCAGCGCTGCTGGCTGCGGCGATTGTGGCGCATGGGTTTTCTGTGAACGGGCCCGCGCAGCCGGCCACCACGCCCACGGTGAACACCGCACAGATCGAGCAGCGAATTGAGCGTGAGGTGAACAGCCGCCTGGATGCCGTGGTGGCCAAACAACGCCGCGAGACGGCGGAAATGCTGGATGCCGCCGAGAAACGCATCGAAACAAAACGCCAGGCCGACTTGCAACAGGTCGCCCAGTACTACCAGAAACAGACCGCCCGCCTGATGGTGGCCGTGAACGACCAGGAAAGACCCGGACAATGAGACCGGCGGCCATCATTCTTCTGCTGTGCGCCCTTCCGTTCGGATCGATGGCGGATAAACCGAAGGTCAGCCTGGCCATGATCAAAACCATGCAGGAGAGCGTGGATAGTCACCTGCAGAGAATCTGGCCGGACGATCCGGTGGAAATGATCGGCGTCACGCAGGGCGCGTATATCAGCGGATCGGGTGTGGTCTTTGTGAGCGAATTGAATCTGGCGCCCTCGGCCGGGATCAGCCCTTTTCACCCCACCAGAACCGCCGACGAGCTGAAGCGTATCCATGATAAGAAAATATCCCGCCTGCCGAAGTTGAAAACCGCCATGCAGGAGTGGCTGCTCAATTCAGCGGGCGCCCTGGATCCGATTCCGCCCGCGGAACAGATCGCGCTGGGAATCACTCTGTTCTACTGGAGCGGCGAAAATACCGAAGGCCTGCCCTCCCAAATTGTCATGCACGGATCGAAGCGGGCGCTCTTGGATATAAGAACGGGACGGGCCGATAAGTCCACGCTGGCGAGCGCCCTCACCGTCGAAGAGTTCTGATCCATGCGCCTCGGCGAAATCCTGATTGAGCGCAAGCTGATCTCGGAAGAGGATCTGGAGCGCGCGCTCGAGCTGCAGAAAGAACGCGGCGATAAGATCGGCAAGACGCTGGTCGACATGGGCTTTGTGGCCATGCGCGACGTGCTGGCGGCGCTGGCCGATCAGTTAGGCGTGCCGCTGGTGGCCATCGAAGGGCCGCCCTCGGTTTCCACCGAGACCGAAGCGCTCTCGCCGCGATTCCTGCGCCAGTCCCGCTGCCTTCCGGTGGGCCGTGACGACCATACGGTCACCCTCGCCATGGCCGATCCGCTGGATGTGGAAACCATCGCCGCGGTCCGCAACTGCACCGGCCTCAAGATCAGCACCGTGCTGGCGCCGGAACAGGAAATTCTGGACGCCATCGACAAATATTATGGCCAGTCGGCGCGCGGCGAAACGGATCTGCTGGCCGACGGATCGGAAGCGTCTGAAGATCTGGAGCACTTGCGCGATATGGCCAGCGAAGCGCCGGTCATCCGCCAGGTGAACGCCATCATCGCCCAGGCGGTGGAAAAGCGCGCCAGCGACATCCACCTGGAACCGTTTGAGAAAGAATTTCGAATCCGCTACCGCATAGACGGCATTCTGTACAACCAGGATCCGCCGCCGCGCGAAATGAAAGCGGCCATGATCTCGCGCGTGAAGCTGATGGCCAAGCTCAACATCGCCGAGCGCCGCCTTCCGCAGGACGGTCGAATCAAAATCAAAACCCTGGGCCGCGAAGTGGATCTGCGCGTTTCGACGCTGCCCACGCTCTATGGCGAGAGCGTCGTAATGCGTTTGTTAGACCGATCCGCCGGCGATTTCTACGATCTGAACCGGCTGGGCTTCGACAAGCACATGTTCAGCCGCATGGAGCACTTCACCTCCATGCCGCATGGAATTTTTCTGGTCACCGGACCCACCGGCAGCGGAAAATCCACCACGCTCTATTCCGCGCTGAAGCGGATCAACCTGAGCGACAAGAAGATCATCACCATCGAAGATCCGGTGGAATACCAGATGGACGGCATCAATCAGATTCATGTGAACACGCAGATCGGGCTGACGTTTGCATCCGGATTGCGGCACATCGTGCGTCAGGATCCCGATGTCATCATGGTGGGCGAAATTCGCGACCGGGAGACGGCCGATATCGCCATCCGCTCATCGCTCACCGGCCACTTTGTTTATTCCACGCTGCACACCAACGACGCCCCCAGCGCCATCTCGCGCCTCACCGACATGGGCGTGGAAAATTATCTCATCAGCTCATCGCTAGTGGCGGTGCTGGCGCAAAGATTGGTCCGGCTGATCTGCGATCGCTGCAAGGCGCCGGACGGGACGCGCATCGCCCCCGATGGTGAAACGGTGCCCTGCTTCCGCGGGCGCGGCTGCGAAACTTGTTTTGGATCCGGCTATACCGGACGAATAGGAATCTTTGAGCTGATGGAGTTGAACGACGAGATTCGCAAGCAGATCATGCGCGGCGACGACGCGCTCTCCATCACGGCTGTCGCGCGCCGCAACGGAATGCGCAGCCTGCGGGAAGATGGCTGGTTGAAGATCTCGCACGGGCTCACCACGCCCGATGAGGTAATGCGTGTCACGCAAGAATTTTAGTGTCTTCTGTGGCGCACGCACTCGTGCGTGCCGCGTTCACACTCGTGTGAACGCAGAGCGGGAGATTCAACCGCTCACTCCATCTTGGATTCGCACTCGACCAGGAATAATCCTCCATCCGCGCCACCAACCCGGCCTTGACCGGATTCCGCTCAATATGCCGAGCGATCCTGTTCCATTCACTCTCATCCCGCACCCAGTGATCATAGGACTCGCGCCTCCAGAATTGCTCTCCAGTGCGCCCCAACACCTTATTGGCTTCCCGCGCCGTGAATCCTTTGAGCGACTTGAGCAATCTGCTGGGCGAGATCAGCGGAAGCAACAGCACGTGAACATGGTTAGCCATGATCGCGAACGGACCAAGCTGGTAGTGACCAAGCTCCGCGCCCTTAAAGAGCGAATCAACGATCCGTTGCGCGATCGCTTCCTGCTTGAGAAACACTGGCCCGGAGCGAGCTGCATCCAGATACCGATCCATCCAAACGAACGCCTCGCCCGCCGTGACTTTACCAGGCGGCGCGAAGCGAGCGCTAGGCTAGCTGCCATGCAGGTGCCAAGTAACGAAAAGCCAGCGCCCTTCGGGATAGATATGCGGAAGCCGCCGTTGAGAATCCACACAATCCCCAGTGCGTTTTCCCAAGAAAAAATCTCCGTAGCGCACGCACTCGTGCGTGCCGTGTTCGCACTCCTGCGAACAGCAGCAGGCGTTCACACGAGTGTGAACGCTGCACGCAAAAGTGCGTGCGCCACAACCCGTCATGAATAATTTCTACTTCAGAGCCGTCGCTTCCGATGGGCAGCTGCGCATCGGGACCATTCATGCCGAGACCGAACGCTGGGTGGCGCAGGAATTGCGCCGGCAGGGGCTCACCCCGGTCTATGTAGGCAGCCAGCCGCAAAAGGGATTCGAGCTGAAGCTGCCCGGCTTCAAGGGCGGCAAACGCAAGGATGTTCTGTTCTTCACCCAGGAGCTGTCGACGCTGCTCAACGCCGGCGTCCCGCTGGACCGCGCACTCACCATCACCAGCGAGCTTACCGAGCGCGCCAGCTTCCGGCTGCTGGTGCTGGACATTCTGCGAGTGGTAAAGGGCGGCAAATCGTTGGCCGACAGCGTGGCCACGCATCCCGAATATTTTTCCGAACTGTTCATCAATATGGTGCGCGCCGGCGAAGCCAGCGGCTCCCTGGCCGTGGTCTTTGAGCGCCTGTCGGAGTTCGAGCGTACCCGCGACGATCTGCGCAGTTACATCCTCTCGTCCCTGGCTTATCCGGGTCTGCTGGTAGTGGTGGGCATCTCCTCCATCCTGGTGCTCATGAATTTCGTGGTCCCGCGCTTCGCCATGGTATTTGAGCAATCGCGCATCCCGATTCCCGGTCCCACCAAGGTTCTGATCGACGTCAGTTACTTTTTGCGCAGCTACGGGTGGATCGGCCTGACCGCGCTGGCCCTCACCGCCATCGGATTGTACGGCTTCGTTCGCACCGCGCGCGGAAGATTGTGGTGGGACACGCTGCGGCTGAAAATTCCGGTGCTGGGGGATGCGCTGCGCAAAGCGGAAACGGCGCGTTTCGCGCGAGCCATGGGCACGCTGGTGTCGAACGCCGTTCCGCTGGTGCAATCCATCGGAATCGCCGGCGCCACTTTGAACAACCACAAAATCGCTAAGTCGCTCGAGATCGTGGCCACGGGCGTGAAGCGTGGGGAAGGCATGGCCGGCCCCTTGAAGCGCGCCGGCCAATTTCCGCCGCTGGCCGGCCATCTGTTGAGCGTGGGCGAAGAAACCGGGCGATTGGACGCCATGTTCGTTCGCATGGCCGACATTTACGACGCCGACACGCGCACCGCCATCCGGCGTTTCACGTCGCTGTTCGAACCGTTGATCATCCTGACCATGGGATTGATCGTAGGCTCGCTGATTTTGAGTATTCTGGTGGCGATCGTAAGTATTAACGATATTGCGATGTAAGAAGTCTCCGGGAGGTGGCAAATGAGAAAAGTGAATAGAAGACAAGCCGGCGTGACGCTGATCGAAATGATGGTGGTGGTGGTGATCATCGCCCTCTTCGCCGCGCTGGTGCTGCCCAGAATGATGGGTACGGTCGGAAAAGGCAAGAAGGCCGCGGCGCAGGCGCAGATCAACGCTTATATGACCGCGCTGGCCAACTACAAGCTGGACACCGGCGCGTATCCAACCACCGAGCAAGGCTTGCAGGCGCTGCGCGCCAAACCTGAGGGAATCAACAACTGGGAGGGGCCGTATACCGAAAAAGAAATCGGACTCGACCCCTGGAAAAATCCATACATCTACCATTACCCGGGCGAGCACGGTGACGGCCCCGACCTCATCTGTTACGGCGCCGACGGCCAACCCGGCGGGGATGGAGAGAATGCCGACATTGTCAGTTGGAAAAACTAAAACGTTTCTCGTTTCTCGTTTCTCGTTTCTCGTTGCGCCGCAGTGCCGTGTTCCAGAACGAGAAACGAGGAACGAGGAACGAGAAACGTGTTCCGGAATCACGCTCATCGAAATGGTGGTGGTGGTAGGGATCATTTCCTTGATCGTCGGCGTCAGTTTGCCGGCAGTTACTTCCGGCATCGATACGCTGCGCCTCAACGCGGCCACCACTAGCGTGGTCAGCTTCGTCAACTCCGGGCTCGATCGCGCGGAGCGGCGCCAGCAAGGCGTAGAGATAACAATTTCAAAGAACGATAACGCGCTGTGGATGCGTTCCACCGAGCCGGGATTCTTCCGCAAACTGGAAATGCCCGGCGGCATTACCATTACCCACGTACTGCCGGAGCTGCTCGAGAATCCCGACGCGCCCCGCGTCTTCTTGCTCTATCCCGGCGGCGCCCCGCCCCGCTTCGGAGTAGAGCTCATGAACCGCAAAAGCGTGGAGCGGATTGTACGCGTGGATCCCATCACTGGAGTACCGCGCGTGGAGCGTCCCCAATGAAACAGCCCGCCATTAACCAACGTGGTTTCACACTGCTTGAAGTTCTGGTGGCGACCATGATCATGGCCATTGCCGTGACCGGGCTTCTCTCCGCACTTTCCACTTCCATAGGAAGCGCCGCCCGCCTTACCGATTACGACCGTGCCGCGCTGCTGGGCCGTCAGAAAATGGACGAACTGCTGATCGCCAATAAATTGCCGAAGTTGACCCCGTTCGAAGGAATCTGGGCCCCCGATGTGGCGGGCGACCTGCGGGCCGGCTGGCGCGCGCGCCTTTCGCCGTTTGAGATGCCTCCCACCGCCGGCCCAGGCACGCCCTATCTCGAGCGAGTGGAGCTGGAAATCTGGTGGATGAACGGCGAAAAGCGGCGAACGCTCTCGCTTGAAGGCTTTCGAAGATCCGTAATAACGCCCGAAGACCGCGCGGCGGGGATCGGACGATGAAAATCGTTTCTCGTTTCTCGTTTCTCGTTAGGTGCCATCGATCGTTCCCAACGAGAAACGAGAAACGAGAAACGGGTTTTACCCTACTCGAATTACTGATCGCCATTACTCTATTCAGCCTCCTCTCCGTCGCCATCGTTTTCTCGTTACGGGTCGGGCTGAGCGCGCTGGGCAAGGTGGATTCCAAGCTGATGAACAACCGGCGCGTCACCGGCGTCGAGCGCGTCATAGAGCAGGAAATTGCCGGAATTATGCCGGTTACCGCGGATTGCCAGAGTGCGGGCGATGGGCCTCCGGCGCGGATCGCATTCTTTCAAGGCGAGCCGGCGGCCATGCGCCTGGCCTCCAGCTACTCCCTGCAGGAAGGCTCGCGCGGCCTGCCGATGATTCTCGAATATCTGGTCATCCCCGGCGAAAATGATGTGGGCGTGCGGCTGGTGGTGAATGAGCATTTGTATACCGGCCCGCGTAGCGCCGGCCAGTTCTGCGCCGCGGCCCGTCCCATGCCGTCCTTCCTTCCCATTCAGACCGGCCCCGCTTCGTTCGTGTTGGCCGACAAGCTGGCTTATTGCCGCTTCAGTTTTCGCCAACTGCTGCCGCCGCCCGAATCCGCGCGATGGGTGCCCATCTGGACCGAGCAGCGGCTGCTACCGAACGCTATTCGCATCGAAATGGCGCCCATCGATCCCTCCGCGGCGCGCCTGGAACCAGTGACGCTCACCATGCCGGTCCACGTCACGCGCCTGCCCCTGGAGGATTATGCGTATTAAGTGGGGCAGGATGCCATCCTGCTGCGGGTTGTCAACCCGCCCAAACTTGCGCCGATTGCCAATCGGCGCGCAGGTTACCAACCTGCCCCACCAGCGCGGCAGCGCCCTGCTGGCCGTGCTCTGGCTCACCGTCGCACTCTCGGCCATCGCATTCTCAGTGGCCACCACAGTTCGCGCGGAAACCGAACGCACTTCCACGGAATTGGATTCGCTCCGGGCCTATTATCTGGCCACCGGCGCCATCAACCGCGCCATACTTCACATCGAGTGGGGCCCAGGATACCGGAATCCGGATGGTACATCCATGTTCGGCGCCCAAGGCCAAGCCCCGCTCACATTCATGCAGTTCGACTTTCCTTCGGGATCCGCCGTGGTGAAGCTGATTCCTGAGTCTTCCAAGCTGAACGTGAACCAGGCGCCGCCGCTGCAATTGATGAACCTCATGCTGGCGCTGGGCACCACACCGGAGCAGGCGCAGGCCATCACGCAGGGCATCGTGGACTGGCGGGCGCCCTCGCCCGGCGGGTCCTTCACCGAGTTCGACCAGTATTATCTTTCCCTCACGCCGTCTTTTCGTGCCCGGCACGCGTCTTTTCATGAGATTGAGGAATTACTGCTGGTACGCGGGGTAACGCGGGACTTGTTTTACGGAAGCTACATACATGATGAACAAGGGCGGCTGATCCGCCGCGCCGGGTTACGGGATTGCCTGTCGGTATACGGATCGGTGTCATTGATCGACGTGAATACGGCCGAGCCTGCGGTGATGCAAGCCATTGGAGTGAGCCCCGGAGCGGTTGCCGCCATCGTAACCCTGCGCCAGAACGCGCCCATTGTATCGGCCGGCCAGATCTCCGCCTTTTCGGATGGCTCCCAGGGATTCTCGCGGCTGCAGCGAACCCAGACCTCCATGGCCACGCTCCGCGCCACCGCCCAGGTGCGCCTGGCCAACGGCCAATTCTCCGATCTGCATCGTTCGGTGGAAGCGCTGGTGAGATTTCTCGGACCCGAATGGACTCCGCCATTCCACATCATGCGCTGGTATGACCAGGCGGTGACATTACAGTGACCCCCGCCGACTTCAAGAAATGGCTGGCCATCGGGACCGGCATCGGAATCGAGATCGGCCGCGAGAGCCTGACCGTCATCGTGGTTCGCGTCCGGCCTTCCGGAGTCCGGGTGCTGGGCGAGTTGACCATTCCGCGTTTCCACGAACAGCCGGCCAGCGAATGGGGCTACACCTATGCCGCTTTCCTGAAAAAACTCGGTGTGGGGCATCTGTCCGCCGGAGTTTTGTTGCCGCGCGATGAAGTGATTGTGCGGCAGGTAATGCTGCCCGGCGTCTCCGATAAAGATCTGGCTTCCGCGATTCGCTTCGAGATCGATTCTCTCAATCCATATTCGGAAGAAGAAGCTGTTTTTGACTGGTCGCGCATCGGCAAAAGCTCCTCCATCCTGGTGGGCATCACCCGCCGCGCGGTGTTGGAACGCTACTCTACGCGATTCGCCGAAGCGGGCGTGAAAGTGGCTTCCTTCACGTTTTCGGCGCCGTCCATTTATTCGGCGCTGCGCGTGTTCGCCACACCCCCACCGGAAGGCTTTCTGGTGTTGGAAGAAACCTGCGTCGAAGGCAGCAACCAGCTGGAGGTCTATGGCGAAAGTCCCGCGCGCCCGATGTTCTCGGCCCGTGTAGAAAGCTCCGCCGCCAGCGCCGCTACGCTGGCTATTGCCGAGCTGCGCCTTTCGCCTGAAACCGAACCGGCCGCTCTGCACGACAAGCTTCCTCAACCTCTGGCCGCTCCCCCGGACTACGATCTTCCACGCGCTTCGCTCGCGTATTCCACGGCGCTCGCTGGTGCGTGCCTGCTGCGTCCCCTGGCCGTGAATCTGCTGCCGCGCGAGCAACGCCAATCTACTTCGCGCTTGCGCTTCGTGCCGGCCATCGCTCTGGCCAGCATCGCATTGCTGCTGTTCGGAGCGGTGGTGGCGTATCCCAAATACGCCAACGGACAGTACCTCGGATTGCTGCGGAACGAGATTCACCGGCTGGAACCGGACGCCCGCCGCGCCGTGGATCTGGACCGGCAGATTGCCGTTGCGCGCAATCGCGCGCAGACCCTGGATACCTTTCGCGCCCGCACCCGCGAAGATCTGGACGCCTTGACCGAAGTCACCAAACTGCTGACGCCGCCCACCTGGCTGAATTCGCTGCAGCTGACGCGCGAGTCCCTCACCGTTTCAGGCGAAGCCGAACAAGCGGCGGCCCTGCTCAAGGTAATGGACAGCTCGCGCCAGTTTCACGGCTCCGCGTTTGTCGTCCCCATCGCCCGCAGCAAAGATGGCGACCTGTTCAGCATCCGCGCCACCCGGCAAGGAGTGGCGCCGTGACCCTGCAGGATCGCGATAAAAGAGCATTGTTGATTCTGGCCGTGGCGCTGCCGCTGGGAGGGCTGATTTATTGGGCATCGGGGACCTCATCATCGGGCAGCTCGAAAGTTGTGGCGCCTTCCGAGACCGTGGAACGCGACGAAAAACGGATCGCCGTGCTGCGAACAGCTCTGGCCACTGTGGACGGCAAGCAGGCCGTTCTGAAACAAGTCTCCACCGAATTGGCCCAGCGCGAGAAAGGTTTGATCCCCGGCGACACCGCCGAACAGGCCCAGGCGCAATTGCTGCAGATCATGCGCCGCCTGGCCAAAGCCCAGGTCCCTCCGCTCGATATCCGCCAATTCGAGCTGGGGCAGCCGCGATCCTATGGGGAATCTTACGCCAAGGTCACCGTTTCGGTCAGCCTGGATTGCCGCATCGACGATCTGCTGAATCTGCTGGCGGCGTTAAGCGCCCAACCGGAGATTATCGCCACTGACGAAATCCGTTGCACCGCCGCCAATCCGAAATCGAAATCCATGCCGGTACGGTTGACCGTCTCCGGCCTGGTGCCGCGCCGGCTGGTTCCGGAAAAGAAGGGAGTGCCCACGCTATGACCCGCAAGCTAGTGTTGCTGGATCTGGCGCTGGCCCTGGTGGTTTCGTTGCTGGTGTGGCAGATGCGCCGCGAGTGGGTGGAAGCCCACGCCCGCGCCCAGGCGTTTTTGTCGGCTCAGGTCAAGCAGGTTCCGGCCAAGCCCCTGGCCGCGCTGCCCAGAGTTTCGCCGCTGGCGGCGGTGGCCTACGCCGAAGTGGCGCAACTGAATCTGTTTTCGAAGGACCGTAATCCGCAGGTGATTCTCGACCCCGTGGAGCCTCCCAAAGCGAAGCCCATTCCGGCGTTTCCCGTGGCCCGCGGCGTTCTGCTGTGGGATGGCACGCCTCCCGTGGTGGTGTTGAGCCTCCGGGCGGGCGGCCGGCAAAAGGGCTATCACCCCGGTGAGCAGATCGGCGATTGGAAGATCGTCTCGGTGGATAACCAATACGTCGTCTTTGAATGGGACGGCAAACAATTCAAGAAACGGATCGACGAACTGATGGACCGGTCAGGCCTCGCGGCGGAAACCGCCCAGGCGCCCGCCGCCGCTTCCAACGTCGCCTCCTCCCCCAAGTCGCAAAGTTTGTCGGACACCAAGAAATCGGATCATTTCGTGGACGTGGGCGCCGACGACATGCGTGGCTGCAAGACTGGCGACGATAGCGCGCCCGGCACGGTGGTGGAAGGATTCAAAAAAGTAGTCAGCTCGACACCCTTCGGCAACGCTTGCCGCTGGGAGCAGGTGAAATGAGAGGACAACAGAACTTATGAAAATCATTGCATTACTTGCTATCGGCGCGGCGCTCGCGCTCGCCTCCGATCAGGACGGCAAGAAATCATCTGACACCAAGGCCACCGGTGAGACCAAGGCCACCGGCACAAAGGCGCCGGATACAGGAACCTCCAAGGCTCCCAGTACGGCCACCGGGCCAATGAAAGCCAGACAAGCCGCCATCGATGCGCCCAGCACGCCGGCCCAGCGAAAAGTGCATCAACCCGCCGTCGCGCCGGCTGAGGGCAAGTTGACGCCTCAACAGCAAGCCGCGGCTGCTTTGCCCACCGTCCCCCCGGGCGCTCAGGAAGTGGGCTCCAATCTCTATCGCTATACCGACCCGCAGGGCAAAGTCTGGATGTACCGCAAGACGCCCTTCGGCGTCAGCAAATGGGAAGAAAAACCCGGTGAGCAGACTCCTCAAGCCGAGCTGCCATCCTCCGCCGGTACCACCATGACGGATCTCGGCGACAGCGTCCAGTTTCAGCGCGTCACGCCCTTCGGTCTCCAAAAATGGACCCGCAAGAAATCGGAAATGACCGAGGACGAAAAAGCTGCCTTCGCCACCCAGGAACATGCCCGGCAGGCCGCCTTGGGCACCAAGCCGGCGGATGCCGCGAAACCACCGGAGCAACAGTAAGTGCGCATCACCCACTGGTCCCGAAGCGGTTTACTGGCGCTCGCGTTGGGGTCCATTGCCCTCGCGCAGCTTCCGCCGGCTCCCTCGCGGCCTCCCGGAAATTCCAACAACCAACGGCTGCAGGCGCCCGCCCAGCAAGGGCCTCCGCCTTCCGTCCTCAGGCAGGCAACTCCCGCCGCGCCCACCGGCCCGCCTACCACTTACGGCGGAGTGAATATCGATAACGTATCGCTGACCGAAGTCATCGACATGCTGGCCCGCCAGCTGAAGATAAATTACATTCTCGATCCGCGCGTCAAGGGCGGCGTGATTCTCAACACCTACGGCGAAACCAAGAACATCGATCCTAAATCGCTGCTGGAAGCTATTCTGCGCATCAACGGCGCCGGCATGGTCAAGGAAGGCGACCTCTACCGCATCCTGCCCCTGGCCGACATTTCACATCACGCTCTACCGCCTGAAAAGGTCACCGATTCCAGCGCCATCCCCGACGACGACCAGATCATGCTGAATCTGGTTTTTCTGAAGTACGTTACTTCTAAGGAGTTGATGGCGGTGCTTCAGCCCTTTGTCGGCGAGAACGCCTCTATCTACGAGTACGCTCCCGCCAATCTCCTGCTGATACTGGATAGCCGCAGGAATATGCATCGCCTGATGGAATTGGTGGCCATGTTCGACAGCGATCAACTGGCCAATCAGCGCGTCCATGTATTCGAAGTAAAGAACGGGCGGCCTTCGGATCTGTCCAAGGAGCTGGAGGGGATCGCTAAATCCATCTCACTGTCCGACAAATCTCCCATCAAATTCCTTCCGATCGACCGCGTCAATTTGATCCTGGCGGTAGCGCCCAATCCCGGAGCCTTCACTGAGGTTGAGAAGTGGCTGCAGAAGTTGGATGTGCCCGTGAAAACTCGCGCGGGCGCTGTTCAGAGCTATGTCTATCGCGTCCGCTATGGTGACGCACAGTCCATTGGCTGTTCTATCAATGCCCTTTACGTCCAATTCAACAGCCCCGGATATGGCGGAGGAATGGCCGCCTGCATGGCCCAGAGCGGAGTCGGCGGAATGTATGGCGGTGGAATGGGCGGCGGTGGTGGAATGGGCGGCGGTGGAATGTACGGTGGCGGCGGAATGTATGGTGGCGGCGGTGGAATGTACGGCGGCGGTGGAATGTACGGCGGTGGCGGGATGTACGGCGGCGGTGGAGGCTACGGCAACGGGGCAAACTATGGCGCCGGTTATGGCCAATATGGGAATGCCACCGGGCAAACTGCGGGAGGCGCCATGTTGGCTGGCGCGGCTGCCGCTCCACCCTCCAACACACCCGGCGGCATAGCCGGAACCGACCTTACCGGCAACTATCTCGGAAACGCACCCATTCCCGGAGGGCTGGCCGCCCGCGTGCCGCGCGTGGTCGCGAATCCATTCAACAATACCCTGCTTATCCAGGCCACTCCCTCCGAACACGAGAACATCCTGACGCTGCTGAAGGATTTGGACATTCCGCCGCGCCAGGTGTTGATCGAAGCGAAAATCTACTCGGTGGATTTGACCCACGCGTTCTCGAGCGACGTGGCCGCCATGCTGCAGCAGGTGTCGGGCAGCACCGCCAGCAGTTTCCTGGCGAACTTCGGATCGGGCGTGACCAATCTCTCGGGAGCGGCGCTGGTCGGAAAAAGCCGCGAACTCCTGGCCGCGGTGCAGTTGCAGGAATCCGAGAGCCGCGCCAAGGTGCTTTCCGCCCCCTCAGTGATTGCCACCGACAGCATTCCTGCCAGCATCAACGTCGGCACGGAAGTTCCCACGCTTTCCGCCCAGGCGGTGACCGGAGTCCAGTCCGGCGGCAGTTCGTTGTTTGCTAACTCCATCTCCAACGTAAATACTGGTGTGACTTTGAACATACTGGCGCGCGTGACTCCTACCGGCGTAGTTACCATGGTCATCGACCAGGAAGTAAGTGACCCGACACAAACCACCACCAGCGGGATTCAATCTCCGTCGTTCGACAAGAAGTCGATCCAGACTCAAATTACGGTCCAAGACGGCGATACCATTGCCATCGGCGGTATCATTTCCGAAACAACCACAGTAAATAGCTCCGGGATCCCGGTTCTCTACCGTATCCCCATTCTCGGCGCTCTCTTCGGGTCCCGTTCTTACTCCAAATCCCGTTCCGAGCTGATTATATTCATGACTCCCCGTGTCATATACGACAGTAACCAGATGTCCGATGCCACCGATGAGCTGAAAAGCCGGCTCAGGGATCTGAAAAAGGACGTCCGGGAGTAAGTCAAGGCCCGGTTCGATATATTACACCCACAGTTGCGCTACTATTCCCACCTCTTTTATGGGTGTAGCAGTACGTACCGGTAAGGCCCTTCTTAGCGCCATTCAAACGCCCGCTTTTACCGTTGGCTGTAAACTATTGACTTAGTACGTCTGGACATGGTTTAATCATGTGCTAGGCCGTTTTCAGGTTCGGGGTCGATTGAAAAGTTCGATAGTACTTTACGCTTGACTTGACTTGCGTAGTAGTGTTATGAATGATTTGACTGCATCCGGACGGTTTGGCGGCATTCATCTTTGACGCATGAATCCCGCGAGCACAGATATTACGAGAAGTTTAAAGACAAGTTGAGCCCAATGAAGGTGATGAGACGAATTCGAGTAGGCAAGGCAGGAAAGGCAGTGCAGAGCCACTTTGCGCCAGGTCTGGTCGGGTGAAATTCGAAATCTTCATGACGGTTGTTGACTCGAGGCTCAGGTTGAAAAAGAGAACTTCCATCAATTCAATTTCAATTTTCACAAGGAGAAGGAAATGGCAGATTTTCGCAAATGGTTCTTAGCGTTTGCTGTAGTAGCCCTTCTGCTCGGTATGGGCAGTACGGCGAACGCGCAAATTGGCTTGCAGACGCCTGCGTTTAACTGCACAGCGAATGCGGGCAACCCGACGATCGTCCGTGCAGAAGGCTTGACGGAGCTGGTAGGTGACATGCTCCTGAACTGCAATGGCGGAACACCCACCCTAGCGGGCGCGGCGATTCCGTTGTCCAACGTGACGGTCTTTTTGAACACCAACATCACCAGCCGTCTACTCGGCTCGGGAAATCTCTCCGAGGCGACGCTGATGATTGATGAGCCGCACCCGGCTGCTGGAGCTGCAGTACCGAATAACTCGGTAGTGCTGCCTCCGGCCGGATCGCCTCAGCAGGAACTCTGTACCGAAAACGGTCAGGGTAATTCTTGTCCCATGACTGGTACGTTCGTTGGCGTGCCGTCACCAAGTCCGTACGATCCTGGCGTCGAAGGCCGCGCAGGCTCTGCCTTTAACGTGTTTTCAGGGCAGCAGAACAGCGCCAGTTCGGTGGTCTTCTTGGGCGTACCGATTGACGCGCCCGGAACCGCCGGCCAGCGCGTGATTCGTATTACCAACGTGCGCGCCAATGCGTTCCAGCTCGGCGTTTCTTCCACGCTGATCCCGACGCAGATCACCATGTACATCGCGGTGAACGGTTCGCAACAGGTTACCATCAACAATCCGACCCAGACCGTGGCCTTCATTCAGATCGGCCTCGTGGTGGGCGGCCAGACAGCCTCGTTCCTCCAGTGCAACAGCAACAATACTGGATTGATAGGCGATAGTGGATCGGTTGGGCCAGACTTCTATATACAAGTGAAGGAAGGGTTCGCGTCATCCTTCAAGAGGCGTAATATTGCCTTGACAGGGGATGGCGTGACACAGCCCGCACCGGTAGATCAGAACGTGCCGGGTTATCCGTATAACACGGAATCCGGATTCTACGCGCCTGAACTATTCACCGCGACCCCCATCGTCGGCCTGGCCGATACCGGAACTCGCATCCTGCTCAGGTTCAACAATCTGGGAGCTGGCGTGCGCGTCTTCGTTCAAACCACCGTGCCTCTTGACTCGCCCGGTGAGTCGTCCACTTCCATCAGCGGCTGCGGCAGCAGCACTTGCAGCACGCCCCCTCAGCCTCCAGCTCCGGTCACCGCCGGAATTACCAATGGTCAGTTGACCTTGGTCACTTCTGACGTAACTGGCGCGGGCGGACCGGGCTTCTCGGCCGTATCCGGAAGCGGCGGTATCGCTGAAGTCAGCTACAGCGGCACCACTGGCTATGCCACGTACGAAGTTGTGAACTCCGATCCGAACGTGCCGGAATCGGCGTACATCAACGTATTCGTAGCCTTCGTATCCGCTACTGCGAACAATCTGCCGGCGCCCGGCGCCAGCACGGTTAACGTAAGCTTCGCCCCGCTCAGCAACGTCGGGACTGCTTCGGCCACCGATCCGATTCCGCGCTTCGGCGACACCTCAGTGCCGAATGCCGCGTTCACCATCAATCTGTGTACCTGCGATCTGTTGTTCCCATTCGTGACCAACCAGTCCGGGTTCGACACAGGCGTGGCGATCGCCAACACTTCGCTTGACCCATTTGGCACCGGTCCTCAAGAGGGCACGGTGAAACTCTACTACTTCGGCAGCACCGCCGGAGGAGGCGTGGCGCCTCCGCCGTTTGTAACTCAGACGGTGCCGGCTGGCCAGGAAGCGATCTTCAACCTATCGGGTGGTGGCAACTTTGGAGTACCGGCGGTGCCGGGCTTCGAGGGCTACATCATCTCGGTGGCCAACTTCCAGTACTGTCACGGCTTCGCCTTCATCAGCGACGTCGGTGCGCAGAAACTGGCGGAAGGTTATCTCGCCATCCAACTGGACTTCCCCTTCAACTTGATCGGGACCGGTGGTTCGCCCGCCAACAGCAGAACGGGCGTCCTTGGCGAGAACGAAGGTCACTAACCTAACCGTTGTCGCGTAACAAGAAAGGGGAGGCTTCGGCCTCCCCTTTTTTTTCGTCCGCGATAACTTGACTTTTAGTACTTTGTGGTACTCTTGTAAAGTTAGTTCCCCGCGTCCCAGCTACATCCTACGGAAAGGTTCTTGTAAAAATTATGTCTAGAAGGCTTGCTCTGTTGCTTGCAGCCTGCACCGGGTTGTTCGTTTCGAGTCTCCAGGCCGATGACGTCGCGGCATTGCCTGGCTATAATTCAACCGGCTCGATTTCTACGGTGTTCGGTATTAATCCCTTAACATCCACTGGTACCATCACCGCCGGCGCCAGCACATTTAAAATTCTGCCCAAGCCGGACGGGTCGAAGTATTACGTGATCGCCAAATCAAGCAGTAATTCGATTACGGTCGTCGATACCAATTTTTTGAATCCCTCGTCAGTGGCCAGTTTTGAGACCGCCCCCAGTGCGGCGGCCATCACTCCCAGCGGCGGGACGCTGCTGGTGGCCGCGGGCAATCTGCATCTCTTTGAGACCGTCAAAAACCAGGAACTGGTGCCGGGAGGTATTAGCACCGGTGTCAATATTTTCGACGTCGCCGTAAGTCTGGACGGGACCACGGCGTACGTGCTCGGCACCAGCACTTCCGGCGGCAGCCAGGTGAACGCCATCGATCTGCTGAACAATACCAAGGGCACCGCGGAGTATGGACTTCTCGGTACCGCCACCGGAATTGCCGTGGGCCCGAATGGCCGCGTCTACGTCAGCAACCAGAATCAGATCCTGGAGCTGGACCCCACCACTCTGCAGCCCACCGCGGGCGGCATTATCGGTGTGAACGCGCAGCCGGGTAAACTGGTATTCACTCCCGATGGCAACTATGCTTTGGCCGTGAATCAGACCCCGGTAACGGGCTATGAAATACTGCTCTTCAACCTTCCCCAGCATACTCTGGCCAACTTCATATCCACTCAGAACACCGTCGCGCCCAGCGTCTTATTCGATACTCTGGTGCCGGCCAATAGCTCCACGGTTTATGCATATTCCAGCGAAACTCAAAGTTTGTATCAGGTAAACATTAGCGGCACGGGCGGTTCCATCAGCCTTTCGAATGCGTCCACCGCGGGCGCGCCAACCACTTTCGTGGAGGGCATAGCCGTATCCAATGAAATTCCCGATCCGGCCATCACCACCGCACATTATCTTTTTATAGCGTCCTCCGGCATTCTCTACCGCGTCGATCTAACCGTTGGCCAACTCACCGCGCAAACGCCGCTTCCGAATCAGCAGTTCACCGCCTTGCAGTATGTGGCTCCCGAATCCACCAATGGCAGCCCTGTGAGCTTGCTGATATACGGAGGCAACCAGATCATCTCTCCCAACGCAAAAAGTGAGCCGTTGGTGGTCTTGGCGCTGGATACAAATGGCAAACCATTAAGCGGAGCCACCATTACCTTCTCCTCCAATTTGGGGACTCTTTCGAACACCTCCGTCACTACCGGCGCCAACGGATATGCCACCACCGTTTTGACTGCGCCCGCTTCGAACGGTACGGTTACTGTTACCGCGACCAACGGCAAGTTGCAAACCACCTTCACCATCACCGTAGGTTCCGCCACGGTTCAGCCTACCGGAAGCATTTCTATTATCGCCGGCCAGGGACAACTGCTGACGGAGAATGTCAACACCTCCATCCCGGGCTTTGGTTCTCCGCTCGAAGTGTTGGTCACGGACCTCAACGGAAAGCCGCTGAGCGGCGTCCCGGTCACCTTCAAGATTATCGCCGGAACAGGCAGTCTGTTTGGCGGCACGGTCATTCCCACTGGGGCCGTTATCAACAGCAACTCGAACGGCATTGCCTCGGCGGCGTTCCTGAGCAGCGTAGTGCAAAACGGTCTCGGCTCCACGCAGACCCAAATTACTGCCCAAGCCTCCGGGACGAACATCCTGACTTTTTACGAGACCACCTATCCCACCAATACATCGTTCACTCCAACAGTCCAATTCATTACCCCGCAGCCCGGAGATACGGTCACCGGGCCGGAGCTGACCGGCCAGGCGGGCACGATCATCCCAGGAGCTTTCCAGGCCATCGTCGTGGATGCCACCGGGTTTGCCATCTCCAACGTAAGCATGTTCGCCTGCGTTCCCACGGCCCCCACCGGGCCAGGGCAACCCGGAACTTGCACGGTACCTACGGCCAACACCACGCCGTTCGGAACATGCGTGGATGCAAATGGAGCACCCACCATCCCGCTCTCCGATGCACACGGCAAGATAACTTGCAATCTGCTATTGGATGGCCTGGTTGGAAAGGGCCCCATTGGCGCCCAGTACGGCTATCACTTCGACACCATCGATTTCCCGCTCACCATTACCCCCGGCCCTCCTGGAAAAATCACACTGACTCAGGGTAATAACCAAACCGGCAAACCGGGCGCACAATTGTCGGAGGCTCTGGTCATACAAATCACGGATTCATTCGGCAATGTTTTGCCGGACACGCCCGTTACCTGGTCCGTGCTGTCTAGCGGAGTGCCGGCCACGCTGCAGCAAGCCAGCAGCGCCACCAATTCATCCGGCACCGCGTCCACTTTGGTCACCCTGGGCAGCACCGTGGGTGTGGCCATCATTCAGGTGACGGCCGGCAGCGCGTCCGCCTCCTTCTCGGTCACCGTCGCCAGCACCGCCGCCAGCATTCAGCCTGTCTCGGGCAACAATCAGAACACCTTCGTTGGCACCCCTTTCACCTCGCCGCTGATCGTCAAAGTAGTGGATGCCTTGGGGAACGGCGTACCCGGCGCTCCAGTGACATTTGCCGTGTCCAGCGGCAGCGCTGTCGTTGCTACTCCTACCACCACCACTGACGCTACCGGTGCCGCCTCTACCGTGGTCACCGCCGGCTCAACGGCAGGGAATATCTCTATTGTTGCCACATCCGGCGCTTTCTCGACCACCTTCACATTGACCGCGGGATTTCCGGGCCCGCAGAACATCGTGTTCTTGAACGGGACCTTCTTTAAACTCCAGCCTGGCTGCCTATCTCCCGGTTGTGTAGCTCCGGGCGAGATCGTCACCATCCAGGGCTCCGGTTTCGCCAACGGCGTGCAGGGAGTGCTAAGCGGCCTCAGTATTCTCGGGCCGCTTCCGGTGACGCTAGCCGGCGTCAGCATAACATTCAACGGAGTGTCGGCGCCCATTTTCTATGTCGCCAACGTGAATGGCGTCCAATCGATGACCATTCAGGTGCCTTTTGAGACGCCTCTCGGTAACACCACCGTGGTGCTCAACGCCGCGGGCGGTGGTTCAGCTACCTACACCGTTCCCGTTCAACCTTACGCGCCGGGTGTCTTTACCAGCACTATCGGCAATCAGACCATCCTAGTTGCGGTGCGGTCCGATGGCAGCTACGTCAGCCCGACGAATCCTGCTCAAACCGGTGAAATCATTTACGTGTTTGTTACCGGCTTGGGCGTCACTTCACCGGCAGCGGTGACCAACGAACCCGGGGCCGGCCAAGCCGTAACGGGAACCGTTGTGACCGGGCTGAACAACAAGGGTGTGCCGCATACCACGGTCACTTATGCGCCAGGACTGGTCGGAGTTTATATTGTGGGTGTTCAGGTGCCCGCAACTACTACCACCGGTCCCAGCCAACCGTTCGGTCTGATCTTGATCGATCCTTCCGGCAATAAGTACTTCGCCGCGTCGGCATCGATTCCGATTGGCAATCCGCCGCAATAAAAGTAGCGAAGGGCAAGTCTCTGACTTGCCCTTTTCCCCTTCGTAGAACTACGACACCTGAATGGATCCGCTAGGCGGATTGTTGGGATCGTAAGGAGTAATTCCGGGGCCGGTTACGCCTGGGGCCGCGCTCAGGGGTTGCTGCAGCGCTGAGGGAACCCAGGTGTAGCCGTACGATTCTCTGGCTGCGGTCACTTTTCCCGCATCCCATCCCCAAACCATGATCGGGACATCGATCGAATAGCCCTCGTTCGCAAGTTGTTCTCCCAGCGCTTGCCGCTCACCCAGGTCCTGGATTCCACGAAGTTGTTGCACTGGCGCCGGCTGCGCCGCCCAGTAAGCATCATCCGCGGAAGTGCCGGAATTCGTACTGGTGGTGGAGCTCGCCGCCGCCGCAGTGGCCGCAGCAGTGGCCGCCGCGGTCACGGCCGAGGCCGAGGGAGCTGCCGCAGTCTGACTCGCGGCCGGTGCCGGACTGACTACAGCGGCAGTTTGGCTTGCGGCGGAATTCTGGCTCGTGGCAGGAGTTGGGCTCGCCTGGTCGTCTATTGTGAGCTGAATGCTGCTAGGATTGATTCCCAGCTTCGACAGCGTTTCCGAGAAAGCCTCCGAAAGCAGCGCTGTAAACGATTGAGCTGAAAGCGATGACAGCGGACTCGTCGGGCTTACCGTTGCGCCCGTCCCATTTGTTCCGCCCAGAGTCAAATCAATATTGATCATTCCGTAATAGCCTCTCGACTTGAGCTAGGCACACGAAATGCCAATCGGAATGCTATTGCTTTGAGCCCGGGGGTTTCAGTTCCTTCGGCAATTGCTTTTCAAGTTCCGGCGGAATTGCAAAAATGATTCTCACTTGAAAAAGTTGCGCCGTCGGATCGATCCGGATGTTCGCGGTGAGCTTTGGTTTCGGCAGCTTGTAGCAATCGCCGCATTGCTTCTTGGCTTCATCGGCATCGTACTCGAAGACTATGGTGGAGGTCTCTTTCGGACCTATGTCGGGGCTGGCTTGCTTGATTCGAAATCCAGGCACGGGGGGACAGTTGATCTGGACCGAAATCGTCCCCGGCATGGTGTTGGAAATGTGCAATTCATCCCGGGAGGTCTCGTAACCCAGCAGGTGGATTTCCTTTTTGTCGACTTTGATCTGGCCCAAAATATCCTTGGCCATCAATGCCGGATCCTTCAATACCGTCTCGATCTTTGTATCGACCGCCGCCGCTCCGGGAGCTTTTGGATCGTTCGTAGAAATTGTCGACAGGCCAAAGGGCGTATTCAATTCGGTCGGTTTCAGGTAATACCAAAACCACTGACCATCCACCACCTTCCAGGTGCTGGTCAAAGGAATCGTTGCCGGGATATGGGTATTGTGCCAGCGGTACTCGCCGTGGCAGTTCTCCCGCACGGTGGCCTTGGTGAAATTCTCCGAGTAGGTGATTTTTACGGTTTCGCAACGGTCGTAGGGATCTTTCGAAGCCGCCAGATACTCGTTCTGCATGTCATCGGCAACCACCTGAAACGCGTCGCGCCATTTTCCGCTGATGTTCGCCGAGTAAAATTGAGTCACTCGAGCCCGCAGGGCCTGATCCACTTCCGGCGGGACGTTATCCTGGCCAAAAGCCACGATACACCAAAACGGAAGCAGGCTAAGTGTTAGAAACTTCATAGCGTTTTTGGCTGGGAGGCAGGGACTCGAACCCCGATACGCAGATCCAGAGTCTGCAGTCTTACCATTAGACGACCTCCCAAGACTTTCCTATTTTAGCGCATGAACCTGCAATTCTCCGAACGCCCATTCCGGGCCGCGGCCGCCAGGAAGCGCTACCCCGAATGTCGTGGTGCCCGGATCAGCCATGTGCGCAATCGATACCCCAGCAGCAACGCCAGAATCCCCGCATAGAGCAGCGGCATCCGCACATCCGATTTCACCAGCCAGTAATAATGAATCACTCCGGCCAATGCGCTGAAATAAACCAGCCGGTGCAGCCGCTGCCAGCGCACGAATCCCAGCCGCCGCACCCATTTGTCGGTGGATGTCAGGGCCAGCGGAATCATCAAAACGAACCCGGTCATGCCCGCGGTAATAAAACGGCGCTTCACCACATCCTTCCACATTTCGTGGACATCGAAAAATTTATCCAGCCACACCCAAGTGGTCACGTGCAGGCAGCCGTAAAAAAATGCGAAGAGCCCCAGCATCCGCCGGAAACGCGCCAGCTTGGGAAGGTCCAGCATTTTCCGGAGGGGAGTAACGCACAACGTAATGAGCAAAAAGCGCAGCGTCCAGGTACCGGTCCTATGCGTGATGTATTCGATCGGGTTGGCTCCGAGCTCGTTGCGGTAGCCACGCCAACCGAGCAGAAGCAAGGGGGCCAGGCACAGCAGGAACAAGAACGGCTTGGTCCAGCGGCTGGAGAGGACCTTGTTCATGCCGCTAGTAATACTTGCGAAGGTCCATCCCGGCGTATAAGTTCGCCACCTGATCGCCGTATCCGTTGAACTTGGTGGTGTTGCGCATCCGGAACTCGCCCAGCCGCCGCTCCCTGCTTTGGTCCCAGCGAACGGGATTCACTTCCGGATTTACGTTGGAATAGAACCCATACCAGGATGAATTCTGACGAACCCAGGTAGGCAGTGGCTGCTTCTCCACCAGACGAATTTTGACGATCGACTTGATACTCTTGAAGCCATATTTCCAAGGCACCACCAGGCGGATGGGCGCGCCGTCCTGCTTTGGCATCGTCTCGCCGTAGAGACCCACCGCCAGCAGCGTGAGAGGGTGCATGGCCTCATCCAACCTCAATCCCTCCACGTAGGGGAATTCGATGCCGGCCGCAAATGAACCCAGCATGATTTTCCCGTTGTAGTAGCTTTCAAAAGCAACATATTTGGCCTTCGACGTCGGCTCCACCTGCTTCAGCAGAGCACCCAGCGGGAACCCAATCCAGGGAACAACAATGGACCAAGCCTCAACGCAACGGTGCCGGTAGATTCGCTCCTCGAGCGGGGCCACCTTGTAAAGATCGTCCAATTGCAGAACTTTGGGCTTCCCAACCTCGCCCTCAATCTTTACGCTCCAGGGAGAGGTCTGCAATTTTTGAGCGTTCTTGGACGGATCTTCTTTGTCGGTACCGAACTCGTAGAAGTTGTTGTAATGCGTGATCGCATCGAAGGGAGTGGGTGTCTCGGTGGTGCTGAACGGACTTTTGCTGGCGGTGAGCTTGGAGCCGTTGCTGGCGGCCCGCAGGGACAGCGCCCCGATCGCCGCCGACCCGGCCGCAAGAAACCGCCGCCGGTTCAGGTAAATTGTCCGCGGGGTCACCTGAGAATAGCGGAAAACCGTGGATTTGCCAATGAGCATACTTTACTTCCATGGTAACCCGTGGCGCACGCATCCATGCGTGCCGTGTTCGCACTCCTGCGAACACCAGTGATGCGGTAAGCTCCAGGCCACGTCATTGCTTGGCAGATTTTGTAATCCAAGGAAAGACGTGTAACCAAGAAGCTGTGAAAAAATCGGGAAGCACGCGGGGTTGGCCCACGTTGACGCACAAGGGTTTACGATTAAGTGGCGCAGGCGCTTTCGCCTGCGAACCGATTTTTTCACAGCTTCTTAAAAACTTAAGGAAGCCGGTGCTTAATCGGCACAGTCACCACCCCAGCCCAACTCCATCTCCTTATTCTCCGCCGTCTTAACAAAACCATCCCCTAATTACGTCCCACCGTGCTGGTTAGGATCAAGCAAGGAGTAAACCAAATGAATCCAGTGGCAAATGATTGGGCCTCTTCCGATCCGACCCAGAACATCACCTTAGCCGATGCCGATCAGTTCAAGAATCAGCTCGCGTCGGCTATCGCCGTCCAGTTTGCGGACCGCTTCGTCAAGACCGCCAGCGGCGAGATTGTCAGCGAAGCGGAGCTGCGGCGCAATCCCCTCCCCGCCGCTCCCGTGAATCTGTGGGGCACGCTGGCCGGTGTCGGATCCGCACAGCTAAACGTGGCGCAGCTCCGGTCCTCCGTCCGGGCCGCGGCGCAGAGCAACAACCCGTCGGGCGGGCTGCAGACTATTTTGCAGCAGGCCTTCCCTAAGACCGATCCGTCATCGATCATCATGCGGCTCCCCGGCGTGATTGTGGCTATCGGGACTGCATTAGCGCAGATCTCGTAGGACAAGCTTCCGGCTTGTCCAATTGGGCAAGCCGGAGCCTTGCCCGCCTACTTACCCCGCGCCAGGTACGCCTTCCAGCGCTTGAGTTGTCCCTCGGTATCGAACGCCGCCCACTGCTCGTGAAACTCTTTCAGCTTTTTCTTCGACGCACGATCCAGTTTCGCCTCCAGAGTCTCGTCGCCTTTGAGCACCGTCCGCACGCTGTGATAGTCGCTCAATTTGCCCAGCACCCGTTGCAATTCGCTCAAGGCGCCAAGTTTCCGGTCCAGCGTCTCTCCATACAGCGGTCCGAACAGCTCCAGCGAATAGCGGAACTGTTTCGTCGCCAGCCGGAATCCGTGCAGCTTTTTCGGATGTGGATCCCCCTCCGCCGCTTTGCGGCCGGCCTTGAAATACTTCTCCGCCAGCTTGGGCAGCAAAGCCCTGGCGTTCTCGGCCGCGTTCCGTGTGGTCTTCAATTTCATGTATTTTTAAGCGACAGGCCGCTACGCCATTTGGCTGAAAAGTCCCGCGCATTCCAGCGCTGCACCATTTGGGCAAACTCTTTTTGCAAACCCAGGCGCTTCTTCACCAGGGCCGGCCGGTGCCGGGTTTGTTTCATTCCGGCCAGAAACTCCAGCGTGACATCGCGGTCGCGTATTTCCGAAGTCAGTCTCATCATGCGCTTCAATCGCCGCCTGATCTTTTTCACTTCCCAGGGCGGAAAGAAATCGTGGAACAGCAGCAGCCCCTGCGAGAAGCGCCGTATGCTCACCCGGACGTCATGGATTTCCTCCGGCCCCGGAACCTTCGCCGCGCGGTGGATCTGGAACGCCAGCCTGGTGAGCAGATGATTCATCTGGTCCAGTGCGTAATCGCGTATGCCCGGCGCTGTACTCATGCTTTCACCTTGTTCACATTGATCGACATCTGATAGGTCTCCCGAAACGCATCGGCGATCCGTTCCACGGCCCAAAGCTCCAGGTCCAGATCCATCGCCGATTGCAGCGCCACCAGCATCGACCCATTGCGCAGCTGTACTTCCATTCCCGCGACGCGCTGCTCATGGCTGCGGTCCAGACTGTCGGCGATTCTAAGCAGCGGCGTCAGCAGCGTGATGGCGCGGCGCGAATCGGCGTCGAAGGTCTGGAACGGCGTATGGCGGGCCGCGGGCATCGATTTTCTATGATAGCGGCACAGCAGCGCGATCATCTGCCGCTCTTTGTCCGTAAATTCCGGCAGGTCGGAGTGCGCCACCAGATAATAGGAATGCTTGTGATGCGCGGTGTCGCTGACGTAATGTCCAATGTCGTGCAGATAGGCGGACGCTTCCAGCAGCTTGCCGTACTCGGGCGGCAGGCGATGCACCTGCTGCAGCGCCTCGAAAAGCCGGTGCGCCAATTCGGCAACCTTGCGGGCATGCTGCAGATCCACTCCGTAGCGGCGCGCCATCTGTTCCACCACCCGCCGCTGGTCTTTGTTGAGCATGCTCAGCTCGCGGCCCACGCCGCGCGCCGTGAGGTCGGCGATAATGCCATCCCGCACGCCCGCCGCGGAATAGTGCAGCGCGGGCTGTTGAAACAGCTCCAATACTTTGAGAAACACCGCCGCTCCCGAGATAATCAATTCCGCCCGGCGCGGGCCGATGCCTTGGATCTTGCGGCGTCCGGCCAAATCGAGCTGCGACACCCGCCGGTAGAATCTGCGGATTTCAGCTACCGAAGCCTTCAGCCGGTCGGCTTCCTCGCGGCGCGAGCGCCCCACGCGGTTGATGGCGCAAACAATAGCCGCGGCGGTGGCCGACGTGGCGATCACACGGTCGCACGGCACCTTGCCGATGCGCCGCACCGGCGCCGCCAGCTTTTCTTCAATGGATTCGTTCATGCGGTGCAGTTCCAGCGGCGCCGGCGGATCGCTCTTCAGGAAAACTTCCGTCAGCCGCACCGCTCCAAGCGGCTTTGAAAATGCCTCGGCCAGCGCGCCATCCTGGCTCAAAATCAGCTCGGCGCTTCCGCCGCCCACATCCACCATCAGCACCCGTTTACCCGGCTGCGGCCAACGCGCCTGCACTCCCAGGTGGATCAGCCGCGCTTCTTCCGCGCCCGAAATAATCTCCACCGGCGCGCCTAAGGCGCTAGAGGCTTTCTCCACAAACTCATGTTGATTGCTGGCGTCGCGCACCGCGCTGGTGGCTACCGCGCGCACGCCAATCACGTCCAGCTTGCGATAGACCTGCGCCATCCGCGCGAGATTCTCCGAGACGAACTGCATGGTTTCCGCGGGGATCCGGCCGTCTCGAAACACCCCCGCGCCCAACCGCGTCACCTGGCGTTCCGCTGCCAGAATTTTCGCCGGCGCTCCGGGACTGGTCTCGGCGGTCAGCATCCGGACTGAGTTGCTACCAATATCGACGGCAGCGTAGCGCGGCATATTCTCATGGTAACGTCGGAAAGAGTCAGCGTCAGAAGCTGTGAAAAAACGGTTCGCAGGCGAAAGCGCCTGCGCCACTTAATCGTAAATCCTGGTGCGTCAATGTGGGGCAGGCGCTTCCGCCTGCCAACCCCACGTGCTTCCCGATTTTTTCACAGCTTTATGCGATAAGCATCTGCTCAAATGCGCATGATGGCTGCACTCACTGGTTTGGAACCCACCGGAATCAGCATGAAGAGCGGACCCTTCCTCCAGCGGCGCTGCTCGTTTACCGCGCGCGTGACGTTCGGAATCCGGATCACCGCCATGTCGCCGGAAGCCTGATTCAGCACCAGCGCGTATTGATCGTCGGGCGTAATGGTGATGTAGGCCGGCTCCGTGCCCACCGGCGTTACCGCCACCACGCGGCGTGTCTCGATATCCAGAATGCTGACGTCGCCCGATTTCGGATTCGCCACGAACAAATACCCCGGCGTGACGGACGCCGCCATCGCACCCGGATTATGCCCGGCCAGCACCGTTTCTCCGATCTCGGGCGTGAAGGAAGGATAGACCACCACTACCGCGTCCATCCCTTCTCCGGTAACAAACAATTGACCGCCATCGGCGTTGAAACACAACTGATCTGGCCGCACCGCCAGCGGTAGATTTACAATCAGCCCGCGGCTGGGGGCGTGGTAGATGGACAACGTTCGCTCGCTCAAGTTGGCTGCGATCAACTGCCGCGAATATTGAAACCGCACCAGGCCAATCTCGCCGTTGGCGCGAACCAGCGGATAAGCCGAGCGGCGCGTCAGATCCACAAACGTAATGGCATGCGCCTCCCGATGGCTGACCGCCGCGAGCGTTCCCTCAGCGGACAGGTCGAAGTCATACGGATCTTCGTCCAGCGCCAGTTCCCACGCCACCCGCAGCGGATCTAACGCCAGCGCCGCCAGCCGGCGCGGGTTGCGGCACAAAACGTACAACGTGCTCTGGTCGCGCGAGAGCCGCATGCTGATGGCGCTGGACGCTACGGCTAGCTTGCGGGCGAAGGTCAAGTTCGAAGCGCGAATCTCGTGGACCGATCCATTCGCCGGCGTAAGCGCGTACACCCGGCCATGCTCGCGCCGCGCCACCACGTCGGTAGGGGCGCCGTCCACGCGAATATGCCGCGCCACGGCGAACACTTCCAGGTCCACCGCGGCCACCGCGCCGCCCTCCTGGTTGGCAATGAAAGCGTAGCCCGAAAATCCCCTGGCCTTGGGCCGCGAGCAGGCGGTAAAGGCCCCCAGCGCGCCGAGGCCGCCGGACAAAAGTGATCGCCGCGTGAGCAACTTCAATTTTCCCATAGCGCCCATGGGTAGCGGGTCAATTTCGCGATTGCAAAACCTGCAAGCCTGTGGGGCAGGATGCCATCCTGCGGCGGGTTGTCAACCCGCCCGAGCGCCGATTGCCAATCGGCGCGCAGGTTATCAACCTGCCCCACACGTTGAAACTGACCCGCCCGTGCCGCGAGGCTAAAATAGGTTTATGGACGCAACCACGCTCGTTTCCGTAGAAGAATATCTCTCAAGCGTCTATGAGCCGGAGTGCGATTACGTAGACGGTGAGATTGAGGACCTGAAGTCCGAATCCGCGTGGCGCCTACCCGATTTAGAGCACCGGACGTGGCTGTGTATCTCACCGAGCCAACGGAACAGGTGTTTATCACGCCCCCGTTCCTGGTCATCGAGATCCTTTCACCGGAGGACCGCTGGTCGCGCCTGACGCGGAAGCTGGAAGATTATTTTGCGATGGGCTGTCCCAACATCTGGATTCTCGACCCCGTGCGATCAAAGGCCTATCGCTACGAGGGCGAAGCTGTCTGCGAAGTTCATGAAGCTTTCCGCACCGCGGATTCCCGCATCAGCCTGCAGTTGTCCGACATTTGGCGGTAATCGGAACTATTAATTTTCACTGGGCCTTTGAACGCGGTCGATCAGCAGGATCTCCACCGGCCCCTTCCGTGATTCCAGCCGCAGACCGAGTTGTTCCTGGATCGCCGTGAAGATCGAAGGCCCATCCGCGCCGGTGGGCGGCCGAGCGTCCACACCCGGAACCGGTTGGCCTTGTCCGGGGTCCGGCGTCCATTCCAGGTTCAAGGCGTACTCACCGCTGAGCTCCGTTCTATCAACCACCGGGCGGCCCAGCATCGGCTGCAGCCTCTTGGCGAACTCCGCGATTGTGAAATCGCCGCTAATCCGTGCGCGCGATACAACACGCATCTTGCCCGGGTCGGGATGCTCGCTGAGGTGAATCTTAGGCCCGTTCTTGCCGGCGACAAGCCAAAAAATGGGAAGCTTCTTCGTGCCGCGGTGAGCCTTCAGCCTAAAACGATCAGCCAGCAGCGCCTCCATCAGAAGACTAAGTTGATCAGTCTTCGACAGCCCATTAGCCTTTGCATCAATGTCGTAGCGTTCCGAGTCGATCCACGCTGGTCCTCCGGTAATCTGAAAATCAGAGATGCCGTACGCCTCCATGACGAGTCTCTTGACCGGAAGATTCCTGCCGACGAATGTCCCTCCCGGCATCAGCAGGTATGCTCCTCCGCCGGGAGCTCCCGGTGCGGCCGGCCTTATACTGGCTACCTCAAACTGCTTCGGCGGCGCAGGCGCCTGGGCTTCCATGCGGAGGCCGGCACATGCGCAAATCAAAAGAATCCGCGCGCCATTACCGCCGTGATTCATCCCGCCTCCCGCTTCAGCGTGCTCTAACGCAGGTTTGTTTCCTTGAGAAGTGAGACGTCGATTGCCGGGAAATCGTGCAAGCCAACCATCACGCTGAGTCATAATCACTTCACAATCACTTCATAATTCCGTAACCCTGCATTGCTACCATCGCTCCGAAGCACCCGCGCTTCGGTTTTTTTTGTGACAGCCCATGTAACCTCGGATTCTTCCCAAGTAGCGTTAATTAGCGGTTGGCGTTACGCTTAACGGCAAGGGGTTAGCAGGGCTGGCCGAGTTGCCAGACAGTTCGTAACAACTCAAAGTCGAGGTTGGGAAATGGAAAAAAATGTTGTCGTAAAGGGTGTCTGTTTTTCCGCCACTCTGGTGGCGGCCTTTCTTTTGATTTCAATCGCCGCGTTGGCCCAGTCCGATGTCGGCACCATAACCGGCTTCGTTCTGGATCCTTCCGGCGCCGGCGTACCCAACGCCGCGGTGGTCATCAAGAATGAAGCCATCAACGAAGAACATCGGGTAACTGCGGACTCAAATGGCCACTACACCGTACCGAATCTTCTTCCCGGCCTCTACACCATCAGTGCGGAAGCCCCGGGATTCAAGAAGTTCTCAAGCACGCATAATAAGCTGGACGCAAACTCCACCATCGCGCTCAACGCCGATCTCGCCGTCGGCCAGCTCACCGAAACAGTTGAAGTCACCGGCACGGCTGAGGTTCTCCAAACCGAATCCGGCTCGGTCCAGGCCGTAGTTTCCGGCCAACAGATTGACAAGCTGGAGTTGAACGGGCGCAGTCCCATCTATACCGCGCAATTCCTTCCCGGAGTCCGCAGCAGCGGAACGCTGGGCGATTTCAATGGGCTGGGCCTCAGCGGCAATCCATTCAGTATCAATGGAGCGCGAACCTGGGACACGCTGGTTACAGTGGACGGCGCACCGGCCATGCGCACGCGCGCCAATGGAGCAGTCATCGGCGTCGGAGACGTGGACGCGACGCAGGAAGTTCAGGTGTTGACCGCCGATTACGCGGCAGAATACGGGCGCGCCGCCGGCGGCCAGATCCGCATGATCACCAAAACCGGGTCTACCGATTTCCATGGCAGCCTGTATGAATACTTGAGGAACTCCGATCTGAACTCCAATACCTGGTCGCGAAATCTGAGCAGCACCACCAACTTCGCGTCGCCGTTCCGCTATAACAACTTCGGCTTCACCGTGGGCGGCCCGGTTTTGATTCCCAAGGTCTTCGACAAATGGCGTCAGAAATTCTTCTGGTTCGTCGCCGAGGACTGGATTCGATCGCGAAACACCCAAACCCAGGACGAAGCCGTGCCGACCGCGCTAATGCGGGAGGGCAATTTTAGCCAATTGCTCGCGCCCAATCCCTGGTACAGCGGCATCCATCAGCTCTATTTCCCCGGCACCTGTACCAAGCTGGGCAGCGCCGGATGCACCCCAATTCCCGGCAATATCATTCCAGCCAGCATGTTAAGTCCCAACGGCATCGCCATTCTGAATGCCTACCCGGAGCCGACGCCCGGTTTTCTGGAAGGCACCAATAACTGGCAAGCTCAGGCGGCGCAGCCGATCAATCAGCGGAAGGACGTTCTCAGCGCCGATATTCTGCCGAACGAAACCAACCGCATCGAATTCCGGCGATCGAATCTGGCCTACAACGAATACGATCCTTTCGACCAAAATTTGGGAATTACGGCGAAGTACTTTAACCGGCCAAATCAAACCAACACGGTAACCTGGACCTGGACCATCAGCCCGACCTGGATCAACGAAGCCCGCGCCAGCGTGAGTCTCGACGATGTCTACATTCCTGTCAATACATCGGAAATCGGCTTCAACCGCGAGAACCTGAACCCGCCCATCACCTATCCCTACCTGTTCGCCGGCAAGGATCTCCCAAATAAGATTCCCTCCATTAACCTGAACGACAATTTCTACAGCCTGGCCGGCGGACCCTATCCCTCCCACTCCTCCGGACCCATCTACACCGCTTCCGATAGCCTTACCAAGGTCTGGCGCAATCACACCTTCAAGTTCGGCGTCTATTTCGAGTACTCCGGCGAGAATGACGGCGATCAGATCAACGTCGCCACCGTACCTGGCGGCAGCAACAATCAGAACGGCAACTTCACCTTCACCGACGGCGGCACCGGCCACACTTCCGGCGTGAGCATCGCCAATCTCGCCATGGGATATGCCGACAGCTATACCGAAATTGGACCTCGCGCGTTAACCATCTGGCGCGGATTCATGGTGGAAGAATTTGCGCAGGATTCCTGGAAAGTTACCACCAAATTACATATCGATTATGGCGTGCGCGTGAGCACCATCACTGGCTTTCATCCGCTGTGGGGGAACGCCGACTATTTCGATGGAGCGCTGTACAACCCGTCTCAAGCGGTGCAGATTAACGCGCAGGGCAATGTCGTTCTCGGCACCGGCAATCCGTACAACGGCGTGGTTATTCCCGGATTCAGCGGCTTCCCAAGCTCGGCGGTGGGCCGCGTTCTGGCCGCCAGTTCTCCGCTGTGCGACGGAGCATCCTGCAACAGCCTCTTCAATGCCAGTTTGTCGAAATCGTACATCGACAATGACAATCCCGTTCAGCCGCGTCTTGGCATTGCGTACCAGTTGGACTCAAAAACCGTGCTGCGCGCGGGCGCCGGCGAGTTCGTAACCCGCATGCCGCTGATCGACAATATCTTCCCCGGAGGAAACTCGCCGTTTCAGCCCTTCGTCACGGTGAACAATGTGCGGGTGGACGACCCTGGCGCTTCGTTAGTTTCGGGAACCGCCGCGGCCATCACCATGACCACTCTCAATCCGCACCTGAAGCAGCCGGTGGCCTGGAACTGGAACGCTACCTTTCAACGCGAGCTTCCCTGGCACTCCGTTGTTTCCATCGCCTACGTCGGCCACCGCGGCTATCACGGCTGGGATGTCTATGACATTAATCAAGCCCCGGCCGGCACCCTCCAGGCCAACCCCGGCGTCAGTATCAATGCGCTGCGGCCCTATAAAGGATTCGCGGCAATTCAGGAAGAAGAAAGCGGCGTGAACTCCATGTACAACGGACTCCAGGTTATCTGGAGCCGCCGTTTCACAGCCGGGTCACTGTTCAATGTTTCGTATACGTTCTCGAAAAGCATGGATAACAGCTCAAATTACCGGGACATTGTTCCGGATACTTACGATACCAGCAATCTCTGGGGCCCTTCTGAATATGATGCGCGGCATGTAGTGGTGATCAACTACTTGTACGACCTGCCGTTCTTCAAGGGTCAGACCACCTTGGCTGGAAAACTGCTCGGCGGCTGGGAGCTCAGCGGGGCCATGCAGTTCCAGACCGGGAGCCCCTGCGGCATCGGAACCAACAACGATTTCGCTGGTGTCAGCTCAACCGATCTCGGAAGTTTTGGATGCGGATCCGAAGGACAGTTCTGGGATCTTAGTGGAACACCCACCATCGTGGGAGGTTTCGCCGGACCAACCGGCAACGCCAGCTCAGTGAAATATTTCACGGCCAACGTCGCCCCGCCCGCGGCCGGCACGTTCAACCTTCAACCAGGGGTGCGGGACTCCGTCTATCAACCGGGGTTTCAAGATTGGAATCTGTCATTGTTCAAGCGGTTTGCCATCAATGAACATAATGGATTCGAATTCCGCTGCGAGGCCTATGACTTTCCCAACCATCCCAACTGGAGCACGCCGAACTTAAACCCGACGTCGTCCCAGTTCGGAGAAGTGACCTCGAAAACCACGCTGGTCCGCACTCTGCAGCTTTCGCTCCGTTATGCGTTCTAATATAGAGCCTGCATGGCCAACACCTTCGGTACGGATATTCTTATTCAAGCGCAGGATCCTAAGCAGGCTGCAGCTTTCTATGTAAACCAGCTCGGTTTCACCATCACCGGTGAAAGGCCCATGCTCAGCCTGCATGGCGAACATATTAATCTGTTCATTGCGCAAGGGCCGCCGCTCGGGCCGGTCCTCGAAGTCACCGTGCGGAATGTCGAGGAAGCCAAAATCCGGCTAGTGAACCATGGCTGCGTCATCGTCAAAGATGAGCCCAATGTTCCGAGATGCTACGTCCGGGATCCGCACGGATTGATTTACAACCTGACCGGCCGCTAAGCGTTACCGAGCCGCGATCGTGAGAAGCAGTAAAAAAATCGGTTCGCAGGCGAAGGCGCCCGCGCCACTTAATCGTAAATGTGGGGCAGGCGCTTCCGCCTGCCAACCGGCGTCTTCAACGGAGCCGGCGCTTTTGCCGGCCCGCGTCCCGGATTAATTCAAATGCGCTTCCCTGAGCAACGCCTTGAACCGCGGCTCATCGCGCAGGGAATCTAAATACGGATCCACCTTCATAACCCCCGCCGTATGTTGCCGCACGGCCTTCTCCAACCATTCGAACGCGTTCTGCCTGTCGCCCGCCGCTGTGTAGATGAAGGCGATCTGATACGGATCCACGTACTGATCGGGCGCGGGATCAAGCAGCGTGCGAAGAATTTTCTCCGCCGCGCCTTTGCGGCCAGTGAGCGCATAGAGGTGAGCCAGGCGTGCCACGCCCTCGCTGTCTCCGGTGGAAGCCAGCTCCACCGTATGAAACTCCCGTTCCGCGCCGTTCCAATCGTGCAGCGCTTCTAACGTCTCTCCTAGCATCAGGTGTGCCTCCCGAAACGACGGATCCATCTCCAGCATTTTGCGCGCCTTCTGAACGGTCTCGTCATAGCGGCGTGAAAAATAGCTGATCATGCCGTCGGCCGCATACAACGGCATCGATAGCGGGTCCAGCGCCAGAGCCTTGCGGATCTCGAGTGGCGCCTGCGCGGACTTGCCGGTGAAGAGATGGCTCAGCGCCAGCCATTGATAGGCGGTCGCGAAATGAGGATCCAGCGTAATGGCCCGCTGCAGCTCCGTTTCCGCCTTGTTCCAGTCGCTATCCACGCCGTAGGCAATCAAGCCCAGTGCGGCGTGAGCTTCGGCCACCGCGGGATCAAGAGTAAGCGCTTCACCCGCCGCTTCTTTCGCCTGTCGGCTGGTTTGATCGGCGGGGAGCTGGCTGTTGGTGGCCATTACCGCATAGCACAGCGACTCTCCGGCGTAGGCCGGTGCGTAACGCGGCTCCAGCCGTATGGCTTGCTGGTAGAGTTCCAGGCTGGTGCGAAGCGCCTCCGTCGTCCGCTTATTCCAGAAGAAACGCGCCTTCACGCACAGCTCCCGCGCCTGGGGATTTACAGGCGCTGGTCGTCCCGCCGCAGCCAGCACTCGCCATGCCGTCACTCCGCCGGCGCATAACACGGCCACCACCACAGCGGCCGGCCACAGGCGCTCTAACATTCGCCTGCGCGCGGGTGCAAGCGTCGCCGGCGGAGTGGCATCCCGCAGCGTGGGCATGTAACTTCGTTTTGGAAACTCCAGCCGGCTGGGATTCGCTTGGCCTGCGCCGGCGTAATAATCCGCCAGCTTGGTCCGCATCCGTCCGATTTCCACGCGAACGGCTGGATCGATGCGCGGGTCGTAGTCCGGCGGCTTTTCGAAAACATCCACGCCGATCATGTATTCCTTGACCGGCTCGCCCGCAAGGGCTTTGTCCACCAGGTATTTCAATAGGCGGCTGCGCCGTTCGAAGCCCTGGAACTCCCGGCTGCCCAGAATGCGGTTCAACTCCGCCCACACTGCGGCTGAATCCAGCCGGGCATCGCTCGGTGTACCTGCCACGCCAGTCACGATAGCTCCATTTTAGCGGTCCTTTTATCGGCTTGGAAGGGGCCGTAGGGTCATTTTAGTACTGATAACACTCGACCGTAACGTAACAAATCGCACTGTATCCGCAAGATACTTTACGTTCGGCCCGGCAATCCCCACAATTGCCGCAGAGGATGCCATGACTCCCCAATCCGTCTCTTCCAGCCTGATCGCCATTTTCCTGACTTCCGCTGTTGTCTTTGCCGGCGCCGGAGCCAACGGAGGCCAGGGCTGGATCAATCCAGCCGATTTGACCGATCCAGCCCAAATCCTGGCAGTGGCGGAATCGCTGGGCGCTTTCTCAATATCATCAACACCGGAAGGAACCTATCCTTTCACGAACACCACTATTCAAGAACTAACGCCGGGCGACCCAGGTTCCACGCGGGCAGTGGTTCTGAACGCGGAGATCAGCCTAACGGAGCTCGATTTTTCAGCCGGCCAGACCAGCGTCCCGGAGCCGTCCTATGCCTGGATCGCAGGGATCGGCCTGGCCGCGCTAGCAGTTTACCGGCGACGAACGTCCCCTCGCTGACGCGCGGCGCTACGATGTGGCGCGCGCACTCGTGCGTGCCGCGTTCACACTCGTGTGAACGCCTGCGCTACATCCTCAAGCCACCCACCACCAAAAATTGCTGCCAGATGCTTCAGTATGTTACTCTTCCATAGGACTGTCCGAGCGCCTCCTCCAACACCTCTGATAACCGGAATGTGGGTGTAATACAGCCCCTCGATGCCTCAAAATGAACATTCGCTCGCTCTTTAGTTTGTTCTCTTCCGATCTTGCGATCGACCTTGGTACCGCCAACACGCTGGTATATGCGAAAGGCAAAGGCATCGTGGTGAATGAGCCCTCCATCGTGGCCATCAACAAGACCAATGGAGAAGTGGAAGCGGTGGGCAAAGAAGCCAAGGACATGCTGGGCCGCACGCCCGGCAATATCGTGGCCATCCGTCCTATGAAAGACGGCGTCATCGCGGATTTCAAAGTCACCGAGCGCATGCTGAATTATTTCATTCAGAAGGCGCATGGCCGCAAAGTTCTGGTGCATCCGCGAATTGTCATCGGCGTTCCCAGCGAAATTACGCAGGTTGAAAAACGCGCGGTCATCGATTCGGCGTACCGCGCCAAAGCCAGCGAAGTGCACCTGGTGGAACAAGCCATGGTGGCGGCTATCGGCGCTGGTCTTCCCGTTACCGAACCCTCCGGCAATATGGTAGTGGATATCGGCGGAGGCACCACAGACGTTGCCGTGATTTCGCTATCCGGAATCGTGTATTCGCGCTCCGTCCGCGTGGCCGGCAATGAGATGGACAACGCCATCATGCAATACCTGAAACGCAAGTACAATCTGTTGATCGGGGAACGCACCGCCGAAGCCATCAAAATTCAAGTAGGATCCGCCTTTCCTTTGGACAAGCCGCTGACCATGGAGATAAAGGGCCGCAACTTGATTGAAGGCGTGCCCAAGACGCTGACCATCGACGACAGCGAGATCCGCGAAGCCCTGGGAGAGTGCGTGGCCACCATCATGAACGCCATCCGCGTAGCGCTGGAGCGGACCCCTCCCGAACTCAGCGCCGACATCAGCGACCGGGGCATCGTTTTGACCGGAGGTGGTGCAATGTTGAAGAATTTGGATAGGCGGATTCGCGAAGAGACGGGTTTGCCTGTATCCATCGCGGAAGACCCCCTAGCAAGCGTAGTGCTAGGAACCGGCAAAATGCTAACAGATTTTAAGCTGCTCCGCAGAGTAGCCATCGAATAACGTGGCGCACGCACGAATGCGTGCCGCGTTCACACTCGTGTGAACGCCAGGGTTTTAGATGTTATGGACTTCTTCCTCAGCCGATACCGCAATCTCACGGTCCTGCTGATCGTGATTGTGGCGCAGTTGCTGCTGATCGCTTATCAGGTAAAAAGCAACAAGGATGTCCCGCTCATCCGCGTCTGGGCCGTCTCCGCCGTGACGCCGGTGGAGCAGGGCCTGGAGCTGGTGCGGCATTATACCTGGGGATTCGTCGAAGACTACTTCGTCCTGCTGCACGTGCGCAGTCAAAACGACAAGCTGCAGCATGAAAACGGGCAGCTCAAAATAGAGAATCATTACTTGAAAGCGGAACTCTCCACCGCGGACCGCGCTCAAGCTCTGAGCGTCTTCCAGGCGCATTCGCCTTCAAAAACCGTGGCCGCCCGCGTCATCGGAAACGGAACCGGCGCCAATTCGAAAGTGGTTTTCGTAGATCGCGGTTCCACCAGCGGCATCGAGAGCGGAATGGCGGTGGTCACTCCCGACGGCATCGTCGGCAAAGTGGTGGACGCTTATCCCATGGCGTCCCTGGTCATGCTGGTGACCGATCCCACCTTCGCCGCCGGCGTAATTTCACAGAAAAATCGGGTGCGCGGAACGCTCAAAGGCCTGGGCCAAACCAAGTGCCTGGTGGATTACGCGCAAAACGAAGAAAAAGTGGATGAGGGCGAGTGGTTCTATACCTCGGGCGACGATCGCATCTTTCCGCGCGGCTTTCCGGTGGGGCAAGTCACCAGCGTCCACAACGGCAAGACCTTCAAGGAAATCTACCTGACGCCCAGCGGCATGCAAGGCGGCGTGGAAGAAGTGCTCATCATGATCCAAGGCGAGCATCTTCAAATTCCGGACAGCGAAACAGCTACGCCAGGATACAAGATTCTGCCGGCCCCCACCGAAGCCGCCGGCCAAATCCCGCAGCCCACAGGACAGCCAACGGTCTTGACAACCGACGCCGACCGCTTGCGCGAGCAATACAAAGAAACCGGAGAAGCCCAGCACAAGGCCTTCGGCGAAGGCTTTGTGGCTCCCGATTTCACCAAGATGCAGGGCATCCGCGCCTCCACGCCCGCTCCCTCTCGCGCGCCGGAATCAACGACCGCGACACAACCGAGCCGCGAGCGCGAGGGAGCGCCACCACCTAAGCCCGGAATTACCACGCCAGCCGCTGCCAGCGCACCACCCAAACCGAAACCCCACCCCACCGCCCCAATTCTCGTAACCGACCCGGCCGACGCCGATCCGGACGCCGCTCCCGCCACGGCCCCCAAAACCGACAAGCCCGCGAAACCCACGGGCAACGCCGCGCAGCCCAGCCGTCCCCCTTCCGGCAACCAATGACCGAGTACACCGAACGGCTGCTATCCAGCCCCTCCCGCAAGGAGAAATCCGACCGCTTGCGGATTGTCTGGCTGATCATCATCCCCCTGATCGCCATCCTGTTCCAGGTCTACGTTCCCCGATTCCTCAGCTTTCTCTCTTACCTGGAATTGCCGCTATTGATCACGGTCCACTTCGCCCTGGGCCGCCGTGGACCCATCGCCTCTGTTTTCTATGGCATGTCCATTGGCCTGGCGCAGGATTCGCTGTCCCACCAGCCCATCGGCATGTTCGGCATCGTGAAGACCCTGGTAGGCTACTTCGCCGCTTCCGTCAGCCAGCGATTCGACGTCGACAACCCGATTGTCACATTCATCCTGAGCTTTTTCTTCTATTTTTTCCACCAGTTCTTTTACTGGGTGCTGGCGCGCGCGCTGCTAGGGGAAGCCATGATCTTCGACCCCCAGCAAACGCTCCTGTTCGGGCTCCTGAATGCAGCGGTGGCGCTGCCCTTGTTCCACATTTTGGATAAACTGAAGGTTGCAGCATAAAGACGTTTCTCGTTTCTCGTTCCTCGTTCCTCGTTAAAACCCGAAGTGCCGGGTAACGTGAACGAGAAACGAGAAACGAGAAACGGGAAACGGTTTTTAAGTGACTCTACATCCGGCGGATCGCGAAGAAGAACGGCAACTATCAGCGAACCGCTTGCTGCGCGACGACACCAAATTCGCCTCCGGCAAAATCGCGTTCTTCCAATACGTGATGGTCGGGATCTTCCTGTTCCTGGTGACCGGTTTCTGGGACCTGCAGATCCGGTACCCGGAAGTGTATCAGGAGCGCGCCGAGCGCAACAGCATCAAATCTATTCCCGTGCTTGCGCCGCGCGGCAAGATCCTGGACCGCGATGGCCGCGTGATTGTCGACAATCATTCCTCGTTCAGCCTGTTCCTCTCGCGCGAAGACTTGAAGATGGAACATCTGAAGCCCATCGCCGAGGGCCTGAATCTGGATTACGACGCTCTGGTGGCTCGCGTCCACCGCTTCCAGACCCGGGGCGCGCCGCAATACGAGCCCATCATGATCAAGGATGAGCTGTCTCCCGCCGAGCTGGCTTTCGTCGAATCGCACAAAGATCCCGACACGTTTCCGGAGCTCGAAGTCATCCACGTGCAGCGGCGCCTTTACCCGCGCGACGGATTGGCGGCCCACGCCATCGGCTACGTAGGCGAAGTGAGCGAAGCGGAGCTCAACACCCCTGAGTTCGCGCGCTTCCACCAGGGCGATGTCATCGGCAAGGACGGCATTGAACGCCAATACAACGACACGCTCATGGGCGTGGACGGCCAGCGCCGCGTGGAAGTGGATAGCTTCGGGAACCAGCGCCGCTTGCCCGAAGATGAAGACAAAGATAAAGAAGCGATCCCCGGCAAAAACCTGCAGCTCACCATCGATCTGGATCTGCAGGCCGTGGCCGAGCTCGCCATGGAAAATCGCCGTGGCGCCGTGGTGGCGCTCGACCCGCGCAATGGCGAAGTTCTCGCGATGGTCAGCCGGCCGGCCTTCGATCCCAATCTCTTCGCCAGCCGCATTCGATCGAAGGACTGGAAGGACCTGATCGATAACAAAGACCACCCTCTGTTGAATCGCGCCATCCAAGCTCAGCAAGCCCCCGGGTCCACTTTCAAACCCATGATGGCGCTGGCGGGCCTGGAAACCGGCGTCATCAACGACAACTTCATCATCCACTGCCCCGGCTACGCCACGTTCTACGACCATCAATACGCCTGCCATCTGAAGGGCGGCCACGGTACCGTGGATCTCCATAAAGGCATCGTGCAGTCTTGCGATGTTTTCTTTTACAACGTCGGCAACAGATTGGGTATCGACCGCATTGCCGAGTATGCCGAAAAAGTCGGCCTGGGGCACAAAACCGGCATCGATCTGCCGCACGAAGCCGAAGGGATCGTCCCTTCCACGAAATGGAAAATCCGGAACTTCCGCGAGAAATGGTACGCCGGCGAAACTATCTCCGTAGCCATTGGACAAGGCGCCACAACGGTGACGCCCATTCAACTGGCCTATTACATCGGCGGAATCTCCCAAGGCGGCGTATGGTATCAGCCGCATCTCACCAAGGACGCACCGATACCTCCCGCCCGCCGCGTCCAGTTCGATCAAGATAACATCCGAAAAGTGATTGACGGCATGTACGGTGTGGTGAACGAAGGCGGAACCGGCGGCAGAGCGCGCATCCCCGGCATTGAGGTATGCGGCAAAACCGGCACCGCCCAGTTGGCATCGCGCGAAGTGCTGAAGAGCGCCAAGGCCGCCGGCGAAAATATGAAAGCCAACGCCTGGTTCGTCGGCTTCGCTCCGCGCGACAATCCGGAGATCGTGGTAGCGGCGTTGTGGGAAAACGGCGAAGAGGGTCCCTGGGTGGCGCCCATCGTGCGCGACGTGCTGAAGGCCTACTTCGATAAAAAAATCCGGCTGGGTGAAGCCCGCCCGCAAATCGCCGCTCTTCCGCAGCGCCTTCTCACCCCACCATCGATTCCCTAATATGCGAGAGCAGATCAGTTTCATTGTGGGGCAGGATGCCATCCTGCGGCGGGTTGCCAACCCGCCCGCGCCGACTGGGCACGATTGAATATGCCAGGCTACCGCTCACTCCGCGATTTCGATTGGCCCATGCTGATTCTGGCCTCGGCCATTTGCGCGCTCGGCGTCCTGCAGATTTTCAGCGCCACCCACGATACCACCTGGGCCGGCGCATGGTGGAAACAGGTGATCTGGATTCTGGCCGGTTTCATCGCCATGTGGTTCGCGACACTGATCGATTACCACACCCTGCTGGGCCAGATTCCCATTCTGTACAGCCTATCGGTGGCCACTCTGATCGGCACTTTCGCCTTCGGGATGACCGCTTTCCACTCCCGCCGCTGGATCGGTACAACAACGTTACATCTTCAGGTGTCGGAATTCGTTAAACTGGTGATAGTGTTATTGGTGGCTCGGTATATGACCGAGCTGAAGACCGAACAACTGGAATTGCCCGATCTCCTGAAGTTGGGAGGCTTGGTGGGCGTGCCCATGGCGCTGGTGATGCTGCAGCCCGATCTCGGCACCGCGCTCACCTATCTTCCGATTCTGGCCGCGGGTGTTTTCGTGGCCGGTCTGAGATGGCAGTACGCGCTCTCGATTTTGATAATCGTCGCGCTGGTGATGCCCGTCGGATATTTTTTTGTGTTGAAGGATTATCAGAGAGCCAGGCTGGTAAGTTTTCTGGATGCGAATCAGGACCCCAAAGGATCGGGCTACCAGGTGATACAGTCCAAGATCGCCGTAGGCTCGGGAGCCCTGTGGGGGCGCGGCGTTACCAAAGGTACGCAGACGCAGGGTCGTTTCCTGCCGGTGCCGCACAAGGATTTTATTTTTTCAGCGTTTGCGGAAGAGCACGGTTTTGTTGGCGTGATTGTAGTGTTAGGTTTGTATTTCCTGTTGCTCATGCAGATTGTTCAGAACGCTCAAACGGCTCCCGATCGGGCCGGCATGTATATTTGCATGGGAATCGCGACAGTGTTGTTGTTTCACGTGTTGGTGAACGTAGGCATGGTAGTAGGAAGAATGCCGGTAACCGGCATTCCGCTGCCGTTGATGAGTTACGGCGGCTCGAATATTTTAGCGGCATTTTTGATGCTGGGGCTGGTGAATAACGTGCGGCTCCGGCGATTTGTTAACTGAGCGGGTAGTGGGTCAGTTGGAGCCTGTGGGGCAGGTTGGCAACCTGCGCGCCGATTGACAATCGGCGCAAGACTGCGCGGGTTAGCAACCCGCGCGCAGGATGGCATCCTGCCCCACAGGCCCGAACTGACTCACTGCCCTAAAGCGGGTCGAGACACGGCCGGCTTTCAAGAGGATTGAGGGTAAGCAAGTTCGATCGTTTTGCCGCGAGTCCCGCGTCCTTGGATTCTCCGGTATTTTGGTCGAGCGCCTTAAAGGGTGTTGAGAATCGCATCTCCGCTCCGAGAGGCCCAAAGATTTTGAGGTCAGCCACGCCGGGACAACGGTCCACTGGATCACCCGGCGGAGTTCTGGCATAGTCCCTCCGTTTCTTGATCGAACCGTTCTCGCCCATGAACTGCAAGGAGTTTTCATGAGCAAGGAACTGGTGATCTCAGCGAATCGCCACGAAACAAAAGTGGCCATTCTGGAAGACGACCAACTGGTGGAAGTGTTTTTCCAGCGGGCCAATGAGTATTCGCTCGCGGGCAGCATTCACAAGGGCCGCGTAACGCGAGTCCTGCCGGGCATGCAGTCGGCCTTCGTCGACCTCGGCCTGGAAAGGGACACGTTCCTGTACGTGTCGGATTTTTTTGAAGAAGCGGAAGAGGATTTCGACCGCCTGCCGGAACCCCGGCGCGAGCGCGAGAACCGGCCTCCGGCCAGTTTGCGCGAGGTTCCGCGTGCGGACGAAGAACCTGCCGCGCGGTCCGAACCCGATGCCGCGGCCGGCGCCGAACCCGTGGAAGCAGCGCCCGTCGCGCCGCCGAAGCGCTCCGAAGAAGATGGCCGTGACCGGCGCGGCCGGTCCCGCCGCCGCCGCAACCGGGGCCGCGGCTTCCCCGAATCGAAATACGCGTCCAGTGAATCCAGGTCCGGCGAATCCCGGCCCAATGACAGCAGATCCAATGAAAGCAGGCCCAGCGAATCCCGATACGAAGGGACGCGTGGGCCGCGTCCAGTGGAAGCCGCGCCATCCCCGGAGTCCCGTGACGACGCGCCATCCTCTTCCGGCACTTCGGATTTTTCCGTGCTTCCCGGCGAATCGCTGGCCAAGTACACCCGCTCGAATATCGCGCCTCTCGATGACGCCGAGGAAGAAGAAGTTCGTAGTTTGCAAAGTGCGGCCGACCAAGCCCAGGCCGAGGCGGAAGCCGAAGAACCGCCCCCAGCGGACGCGCCCGTGGAGCTGGCCGTCGAAGAGCAGGAACTCATCGTCGAGCTTCCCATCGCAGAGGAACCCTCGCCCGCGGAGATTGCCTTTGAGGAAGCAGCCGCGGATGAGGAACCGCCGTCCAGCGGCGAGATAGAGACCGAAGCGGCCCAGGAAACCGCCGAGGCGCAGGCTGCCGAAACATCGGAAACATCGGAAACTGCGGAAACTCCGCAAACCCAGGCTCCCGTGGAGCTGACCGCGCAAGTCCGCGAGCAAGGCGGCCGCTATGGGCATCGCATGCCGCGGCGCATGCGCCGTAAGATGCGCGGCAGCGGAGGCGCGGGCGTCGATCCGAGATTTGAGCAGCGCGGTGAATCCGCGGTTCCAGGCGCCACGCCGCCGGAGACCCGTGTTTCCAGGCCCGAACCGTCCCGCGGCGCGGGAAGGCCCGAGCGCGCGCCAACACCCTCCATCAGCGAGCTGCTGAAGGAAGGCCAGGAAATCATCGTCCAGATCGCCAAGGAGCCGCTCGGCCAAAAAGGCGCCCGTATCACTTCGCACATCGCGCTTCCCGGTAGATATGTCGTCTATATGCCCACCGTGGAGCACACTGGCGTCTCCCGCAAAATCGCCAGTGACGAGGAACGCCAGCGCCTGAAGCGCATTCTGCAGATCCATCACGCCGGAGTCCCCGGCGGATTCATCGTCCGCACCGCGGGCGAAGGCAAGAGCGAAGAAGATATCGCCGCCGACATGAATTTTCTCGCCAACCTGTGGATGGACATCCGCCAAAAGGCCGAAAAACGCCCCGCGCCGCTGCTGCTGCATCACGATCTGGATATCGTGCAGCGCACCCTGCGCGATCAGTTCACCGAAGAGTTCAAAGACGTTTGGGTGGACAACGAAGATCTTTACGAACGGATCTTAGGCTTCGTCCAGCGCTTCCATCCCAGCTTGGTCCCGCGCGTCAAACTCTACACCCGCCCCACGCCCATCTTCGACGCGTTCAATATCACCGCTGAACTGGAAAAAGCCCTGCGCCCCAAAGTGTGGCTGAAATCCGGCGGATACATCGTCATCAACCAGACCGAAGCGCTGGTGGCCATCGACGTGAACACCGGCAAATACGTGGGCCGGTCGAATCGCCTGGAAGACACCATCGTGAAGACCAATACCGAAGCGGTGAAGGAAATTGTCCGCCAGGTACGCCTGCGTGACCTCGGCGGCATCATCGTGGTGGACTTCATCGATATGGACGAGCGCAAGAATCGTCAAAAGGTGATGCAGGCGCTCGAAGACGCCATGCGCGCCGACCGCGCTCCTTACAAAATTCTGCAGTTCAACGATTTTGGACTGGTGGCCATCACCCGCAAGCGCGTAAAGCAAAGCCTGGAGCGTTCGCTGTGCATGCCCTGCCCGCACTGCGAGGGCGCCGGCTACGTGAAGAGCGTGCAGACCATCGTCGGAGAAATTCTGCAGGAGGCGCACAAGATCGCTTCCACCGTGGAAGGGAAAGACGTCCTGCTGCGCGTGCATCCCGATGTCGCCAAACTCCTCAAGTCGAACCACAATAAATATCTGGAAGAGCTGGAAGAAATCCTGCGCCGCCCGGTGTTGGTACGGGCCGATCCGCTGCTGCATCACGAAAAATTCGATCTTACGTAATGGCATCCTACGCGCATCCAGAAGTTTTGGTGAGTACGGATTGGGTGTCCAAACATTTGAGTGACCCCAACGTCCGCATCGTCGAAGTGGATGTCGACACCAAGTCGTATGACGAAGGCCACGTGCCCGGCGCCATCGCCTGGGCCTGGAACACCGAGCTGTGCAATACGTTGATCCGCGATATTTTGGAAAAAACGCAGTTCGAGTGGTTGATGAACCGCTCCGGCATCGAGAACGAAACCACCGTCGTGCTGTATGGCGACAACAACAACTGGTTCGCCGCCTGGGCCTTCTGGGAGATGAAGGTTTTTGGACACTCCGATGTCCGCATCATGGATGGCGGGCGCAAGAAATGGCTGGCGGAAGGCCGCGATTTGGATGAGCAGCACCAGGCCGTCGCACCTGCTGAGCGTCCCTACCAGGCCAGCGGTCCCGATTTGTCGCTGCGTGTTTTCCTGGCGCAAATGCAGCAGGTGCAAAAATCGGGCAGCGCCGTAATGATCGACGTGCGAAGTCCGCAGGAATTCACCGGCCAGCTTCTGGCGCCTCCAGGCCTGGCGGAAACCTGCCAGCGAGGCGGCCACATTCCCGGTGCGCACAGTGTCTGCTGGAGCAAAGCCTGCAATGACGACGGCACTTTCAAGCCCGCGGAGGAACTGCAGAAACTGTACGGCGCCGAAGGCGTCAACCAATCCACGCCGGTGATCACCTACTGCCGCATCGGCGAACGCTCCAGCCATACCTGGTTTGTGTTGAAGTACCTGCTAGGCATCCCCAACGTCGCGAATTACGACGGCTCCTGGACCGAGTGGGGCAACCTGGTAGGCGCCCCCGTAGAACGCAGCTGAACCGCGGTGATGAAGACGCCTCGTGGCGCACGCACTCGTGCGTGCCGTGTTCGCACTCTTGCGAACACCCGACCGATGGAATCCCAAGCGTTCACACGAGTGCGTGCGCCACGAGGCGTCTTCAACGGAGTTTCCATGGGCCTGCGGCCCACCAAAGGTGATGAAGGCGCTGTGTGAAAAATCGGTTGGCAGGCGGAAGCGCCTGCCCCACGTTGGCCTAGTGGGGCAGGCGCTTCCGCCTGCCAACCCGCGTCTTCGACGGAGTCGGCGCCTTCTTAGCCCTCGCTACGCCTGCCAAATCCTAAAACCGCAGTTCCGCCGAAATCGGAAAATGGTCCGAAGCATGAAAATCCCGGCGCACTTCCGCCCCTTCACAACTAATCGGTCCCCGCACGAAAATCCAATCCAGCGCACCGATGATAACGTGCGTTCGAACGTGCCGATCGCCAAAGCAGCTGCTGTATCCGGCCTCGCGCAGCCTCGGGATCACCGGCGAACTCCGGCTCAGCGTGTTCAAATCGCCGGCCACGATGATCGGTGTATCGGCCGGATAGCGTTCGGTATCCGCCAGCACTTCCTCCAGCTGCAGCAGCCGCCCGTGCTCGGTGGTGCGGCTCTCCAGGTGCAGGTTATAAACTACCAGCGGTTTTCCGTTGCGGTCCAGTTCGTTCACCAAGGCAATCCGCCCGCCCAAACGCCGTTGCAGCATCGGCACCGATGAGATCAGCAAGGGGCGCGGCTTCCAGAATCCGGATTGATGCGTGAAGCGTAAAATGCGCGAGGCGCGGATCGGGAAGCGGCTGAGAATCGCTTGTCCATGGTAAGCGGGCCCCGCCGCGGTGCTTTGGCCCAGTTCCCGAAACTCAGCCGCGAAAGTGTAATTCATACCGAAAGTTTTGGCCAGCTCCTCGGCCACATCTTCACCGTGCGTGCGGCGCGCGCCCAGGTCCACTTCCTGGAAGATACAGAGGTCCGGCCGGGTTTCGCGAATGGCCCTCACAATACCTTGAAAGTGCTGGCCGCGATCGATGTTCCAGTTGAGGATTCTGAGGTTCGAGCTGCCCGGAACGGTTGTAGAATAATTTCCCGCATGGATAACTTCCAGCGGGTTGAGGGACGGGGAATCGGCTGCCCCCGCCAGGAATGTCAGGGCCAGGAGAGTCGGACTGTGGCGCAACATCGAAAGCTCTGCCACCAGTTTTTCAAACTCGGATATAGAACGCAAACCCGAAGGCAAAGGCTCCTGGCTTTGTTTTATACTGGAGGGGAGTTACCGCCCGTTCCCATCCCTAACATTGCCGGGAGGAAGACCGGCGAGTTTCCCGGGAGTTCGGATGACTATTGTACTGACAATCATTCACGTAATTGTTTGTTTCTTTCTGGTGGTGGTAGTGCTGCTGCAAAGCGGCAAGGCCGCGGATTTGGCTGGCGCGTTCGGCGGCATGGGATCGCAGACCGCCTTCGGCCCGCGCGGCTCGGCGACGGTTCTCTCGAAGGCCACTACGATTGCGGCGGCGGTGTTCATGGTGACTTCCCTGACGCTGGCCATCATGGCCACGCGAAACGCCACTTCTTCGGGCAGCGTTCTGGAGCGGCAGAAAGCCATGCCGCCGAAGTCCGGTCCGGCGAAGGCCGGCGCGCCTACTGGAACCCCATCCGTCACAGTGACGCCCGAAGGTGGCACGCCGAAGACCATGCCGTTGCAGATTCCCGGATCGAAGCCGGCCGCCGGTCAGCAAACGCCGTCCAAGCAGGCCCCGGCGCCGGCGAAGAAATAAAGGTTTCGAGCCACGCGGAGGTGGCGGAATTGGCAGACGCACTAGCTTGAGGTGCTAGCGGGAGTAATCTCGTGGGGGTTCAAGTCCCCCTCTCCGCACCAAATTTTCGTTAGTAGTTTCATTAGTTTACGGGCCCCAAATTTTCGTGTGACTTTTCTGTGACTGGAAATGTAGCCGACGCAGTCCGGAAATGCTCGAACATGAGCCGGTCGATGTTATCCTGACGGCCCTTCGCCCACTTGCCGTAGTGCTTCCGAACCACCGCAGGACTGTTACCCAGTATGTCGGCGACCTGTTCGAAGGTGGCGCCTTGTGCCAGCAGCCGCGTCGCCAGCGTGTGTCGATAGCGGTGGGCGTGGGCATCCTTCACGGCCGATTTCTTGAAGACTGCTGAAAGTGTCCGCTCTGCGATTCCCACCACGGCTCGCCGCGAAGTGTGGCCGTTCCAAAAGTAGAATGCGCAGTCCTGGGCGGCATTCCGAGGTAGTGGTACGGCATCAAGTGCCAGTTTCAGAGCTTCGGGGATCGGTAGAAAGACTGGCTCTCCGCTTTTCTGGGTCCGCAAACGAACCCGCCAAGTGTTTCCGTTCGCATCACACGAGACCGCGTCCTTTGGAAAGGTGGCGACGTCCGAGATTCGAAGGGCTGTGTTGCGAAGCAGCAGCACCATCGCTCGCGCCCGGCGTTGCTCGTACTTCGCCCCACTGCGGTTGTACTTGCCTCCACCGATCTGATCACAAGCTGCTAGGATTAGGGCTTCTTCCTGTAGTGTGTATGGGACTACTTCGTTTGGCTTTAGATTGCGAGGCGACTCCAGCTCTCTTGCGGGATTCGTTGTGATCCACTTGCGCCTAACACAGTAGCCGAAGAATGTCACCAGCGTTTGCCGTTCAACCTTCCAGGTCACAAGACCGATCTTACGTGTCTGTCGGAAATCCTCCAGGGCGTCCACGCCAACATCCGCGAGCACGGAGATCCCTCGCTCATCGCAGAAACAAGATAGAAGCGTCAGGCTGGTGGAGTATTTTCGAAAAGTGTTTCGTTCAACGTCGCCATGGTAACTACCATCCGGTTGTATCGTTCCCTTGCCGGAGAGGAAGCGCTCGACCGCTTCTTTGAGCGTCTTTTCCGTCGGTACCGACCGAGCAGTTCCGGAATCCGCGTCTCCCCGTTTATCGCGCTCCACATCGAGCCTCCGCACCAACTCGGAAAGGTTCCGATCTGCGGTTTGCCTACTCCGTGTTTTGAGAGACCGGCGAACCCGTTCTCCATGGTGCTTGCCGTCAACGTGGAATGGGCACTTGCATTTGTCGGCGCGAGCATCTCGTCCACCGCGCCCAAAGAATGGACATCGCTCGAGGTGCCGACGGTAGCCGTACAATTCATTGTCTGCCTTCATGTTGGTGACATTACCTCTTGCTAAACCAAATCAATGGATCAACTCCTTGGCTGTGCGCTTGCAGTAAACTCGAGCCGCAGCGCTCGGAGAAATCATGATGGTGGTGTAGTCGCGCTTCGACCGTCGGCCGATGTTGGGCTGACGAAGGATGCCAGGGCCATATTCATCGCGGAACCACTCGCGGATCGTCTTAAGGCTGAATCCCCACAACTCAGCCCAGTAGCGTACAGGGAAGTGCATTTCGGTATAGGCGCTTTGAACCGAGGTGGATTGATTCGTTTGTGGCAGGCTCATGAAAACTCCGCAAAAGCGCTGAACGGTCCAAATAATCCCGAACCACCCAGAAATCAATTTATAATGCCTTTTGCGGATTTTGTCGTCTCGCGGAGCGTTCCGCGAGTCTCGCAGAACTTTTCTCGCCGATCAGTCGGGGAGTTGATCGATTTCCAGACCAAGAGCTTCTGCGATGGCCTTTCGGTTCTGCTCTGTAATCTTGTCCCTCGTTCCATCCAGATATTGGTAGACGGAGTTTTTCCCTACACCGGCTTCCGTGGCGAGGCGTCCAGGCTTCCAGCGCTTTCGCTGAAGAATTGGATTCACCACTGCTTGCCTCCTGGCTGCACGCTCGGCCGTGGCTGTAAGATCAAGAGCTGTGGGAGCGATAGCCGCGCGGCGCGGGCCCGCTCGTCTTAACAAATCAAGCTCCGTGGCTCTGTGTTCGAGTACAGCAGCGAGCTCGCGCGGAGTCATCTTCCAAAACCTTTCGGGCGAGATCCCTACATATTCCGCGGCCGCCAGGGTTTGCACCCAAAGCTCCTCGCTGTCTTCAATGTTCGTACGAACGCCGAGACGGCGAAGTAAGTCCTTCTGGTATCTCCACGACGCTTCCGAAATTATTGCGATGTCGGCCTGGAAGGCGGCGAGAGATTCTTCGATCCTCGCCTGTTCATCCGGTGAAAGAGCGGCCCACTTCGCTTCGAGCCTCGCTCGGACTTCCGCTGAAAACGCACCCGATTTTGTTCCCAACTCGTCCCTTTTACGCGGTTCCCTTTTCTGCCGAATGCTCTTCCATGGCTTCCGGGAGAGGTCATCAGCGAGCCCGGAGAACCTGACCAGAAGCCAAATGGTCCATTCTTCTGACGGTAAGCGCCTTATTACAAATAAACCCGTCGATTGCGCTAAGCTCTTGATTTCAGGTCCGCTTTCGTCGTGATCAGCGCAGATCAGCCTTGACTCGTTCGCGTGAGCCGTTAGCATCGCCAAAGTATTCTCAAGGGACAAGCCGCAAACTGGTGATAGCACAAGCAACCATGACTTCATTAGCCAGCTCGAATCTCATCTCTGGGAGTCAGCCAACATTTTGCGCGGTCCGGTGGATGCTGCGGATTTCAAGACCTACGTTTTCCCGCTGCTGTTTTTCAAGCGCATCTCTGACGTTCACGACGAAGAATATCAGGCCGCGTTGGCCGAGGCTGGTGGCGACGAAGAATACGCCCAGTTTCCGCAGAATTATCGGTTTCAAATTCCCGACGATTGCCATTGGGACGACGTGCGCAAAGTGGCGGCCAATGTCGGCCAGGCATTGCAAAAGGCCATGCGCGGAATTGAAAAAGCCAACCCGGAAACCCTCTACGGTATTTTCGGCGACGCGCAGTGGACCAACAAGGATCGGCTGCCGGATTCGCTGCTTCGCGACCTCATTGAGCATTTCTCCGCGCATCAATCTTGGCAATCAGGCGGCGGCGGGGGACATTCTCGGCCAGTCCTACGAATACCTGATCAAAAAATTCGCCGACGCCACGAACAAAAAGGCGGGTGAATTTTACACCCCACGCCCGGTGGTGCGGTTGATGGTCAACATCCTCGACCCCAAAGAGGGCGAATCCATTTACGACCCGGCGTGCGGCACCGGCGGCATGTTGCTCGAAGCCACCCATCATGTTAAGAGCCAACCACGGTGACGACCGCACGCTTTGGGGCAAACTGTTCGGGCAGGAAAAAAATCTGACCACGTCGGCCATCGCCCGGATGAATTTGTTCCTCCACGGCGCGTCGGATTTCCAGATTGTGCGCGGCGATACGCTCCGCAATCCGGCATTTTTTCTCGGCGACAGCCTCGCCACGTTCGACTGCGTTATCGCCAATCCGCCGTTCTCGCTGGAAAACTGGGGCGAGGAAGTTTGGGCCAGCGACCCGTTTGGGCGAAATTTCGCCGGGATGCCGCCGGGCAAGAGCGGCGATTACGCCTGGGTGCAGCACATGATCAAGAGCATGGCCGCCGGCACGGGGCGCATGGCGGTGGTGCTGCCACATGGCGCATTGTTTCGCATGGGCAAGGAAGGCGAGATTCGCGAAAAAATTCTCGGCATGGACTTGCTGGAGGCGGTCATCGGCCTTGGCCCCAATTTATTTTACGGCACAGGATTGGCGGCGTGCATCCTCGTTTTCCGTCAGCGCAAGAAAAAGGACCGGAAGAAAAAAGTGCTCATCCTGGACGCGTCGAAGGAGTTCAAAACTGGCCGGGCGCAGAATGAATTGCTGCCGGAGCACGTCGAGCGCATTTACGGCTGGTATCGCGATTATAACGACGTGGACTCGTTGCCCGCGTGGTGACGCTCGAAGACATCGCCGCCAACGACCACAACTTGAACATCCCGCGATACGTCGAACCGAAGAATGACCAGGAGGTGTTGACGGTGGACGAGGCGATGAAAGGTTGCGAGGAAAAACGTAAAGGATGGCTACGGCGGAAAAGAAGGTCCTCTCCATTCTTCAGCGCGAAGGACTACTATCATGAGCATTCGTATCTCCCAACAGCAACTTGAATCCTACCTATGGGGCGCAGCTGTGCTTCTACGCGGGACCATTGACGCAGGAGATTACAAACAATTCATTTTCCCTCTTTTGTTCTATAAACGCCTCTGTGATGTTTTCGATGAGGAGACACAAAACGCATTGGCCGAATCCGGCGGGGACGCGAAATTTGCCGCTTATCGAGAAAACCACCGTTTCCAGATACCGCCCGATTCCCACTGGGAAAGAGTGCGTCAGGTTTCTAAGAACGCAGGTCAGGCACTCCAAACCGCAATGCGGTCATCGAGACTGCCAATCCGGAAAAACTATACGGTATCTTTGGCGATGCCCAGTGGACCAATAAAGACCGTCTCTCCGACGTAATGCTCCGCAACCTCGTCGAACATTTCGGCACACTCAAACTCACCCTCGAGCAATTTCCGAGGATGAGCTTGGTCAGGGTTACGAATACCTCATCAAGAAGTTTGCCGATGACTCCGGTCATACCGCAGCCGAGTTCTACACAAACCGAACAGTGGTACACCTGATGACGGAGATACTGGAACCGCATCCCGCCGAATCCATCTATGATCCGACCTGTGGGACCGGTGGAATGCTTCTCTCCTGCATCACGCATCTCCGCCAAAAGCAGCAGGAATGGCGCAACGTACGCCTATACGGCCAGGAGCGCAATCTGATGACCTCCTCCATCGCCCGGATGAATTGCTTTCTACACGGCATAGAGGACTTTCAAATCGTACGCGGTGATACCCTCTCGGAACCAAAGCTGGTGCAGGGCGACCGATTGAAGCAGTTCGATGTCGTGTCTAGCTAACCCGCCGTACTCCATCAAGCAGTGGGATCGTGACGCGTTCGCCTCCGATCCCTGGGGACGCAATCTCTACGGCACGCCGCCGCAGGGTCGAGCCGACTACGCTTTCTGGCAGCACATCTCGAGAGTCTTGCGTCCCAAGACCGGTCGTTGCGCGATCCTCTGGTCCCGCATGGCGTGCTTTCCGGCATGAAGAGGCGGACATGCGGCGCAAGATCGATCGAGGCCGATGTGATGGAAGTGCGTCTATCGGACTCGGCCCAAATCTGTTTTACAACTCGCCGATGAGAGGCGTGCATCGTCATCTGCCGCACCACCAAGGCCAAGCTCGGAAAAATAGAATTCTGCTTTATTAACGCCGTCAACGAAGTCACCCGCGAACGCACCCAGAGTTTTCTCACCGACGAGCACATTGATCGCATCATTAACTAGTACAACTCATTCAGTGACAAATCCGTCTTCGCCAAGGTTGCGTCATTGGAGGACGTCCGAAGGAACGACTACAGTTTGAAAATTGACCTTTACGTTTCGACGCCATCCGCCAATAACGGCAATGGGGCGGGCACGGGACGGACCTCGCGACCTACGCGGCGCAATGCGGGCATGGGAGGAATCTCGGATAGACGTTTGCAGTACGTTGACGTCCTTTTTTCCTGACTTCAAAACATCTTCTCAGCAACATGAACGGCTCAAGCTCGTGGATGCGAAGCATTTTCTTCGGCGATTCGACCGATCCGAATGGACCCGCCAGCGCTTTGGCGATATGGTGAAGTGTTTCAAAGAGAGCGTTGACCCAAAATCCGGGGGGGTTGATCGATACATCGCGGGTGATCACATGGAAACTGATAATGTACATCTTCGCCAGTGGGGACAGGTCGGAGCTGGATATCTTGGCCCAGCTTTCATCCGTCGCTTTCGCAAAGGCCAAGTTCTCTATGGGTCTCGCCGCACTTATCTTAAGAAAGTGGCCTATGCCGATTTCGATGGCATTACTGCGAACACGACGTTCGTACTCGAAGCAGTCAACGGAAGACTCCATCAGCCACTGTTGCCGTGGCTTATGTTGTCGCGGAGGTACACTGAACACTCGGTTCGAGAATCAAAAGGCTCGACAAATCCATACATCAACTTTCCAGACATCGCGAAATTCGAGTTTGACCTCCCTTCGCCCGAACAACAACGGCGCATCGCGGAACTCGTGTGGGCGATGGATGACGATGAACAAGCGAGGGCCGGCCTATCAAAAAGCACTCAAGAACTGCTGACGGCGGAACTTGAAGAAGAGTTTGACCGACTCTACAACGGACCATTGAACCTCTGGTCAACGTCTTAACAGGAAGTCCCGAAAGCGGGAGTTCGGCGCCTCCAAGCCCCACTGACACCGGCCACTATGTCCTGTCGCTATCTGCGTTGTCGAAACGCGGGTACGTCCCTGGAAACCTGAAGGCGATACCGGCAACAAAAGCGATGTTGGAATGTAGACTCTCCAAAGGAGATTTTCTAATTTCTCGATCGAACACACAAGAACTTGCGTTTGCGATTCTCAAACGAAGAAAGGAACGATGTGTCGTTCCCTGACACGATGATGCGTCTTACCGTGAAGGACGATCGAATTGCAAAAGATTTCCTGGAGGCTGTTCTTCTCATGAGGGGCCGACGTCATATGATGCGCTCCGCGGCTGGCACGAGCGGGAGCCTGGAAAAAGATCAACCGCCGAACGTTGAGCACATGTTTGATCCCGACTCCATCCCGGAAGGTTCAAGAAAGGCTCCTCGTTAAACTTCAGGTGCTACGCAAGATCGTTACGTCAACTTATGCCTCTCAAGTGTCATCTAAAGCAGCGAAAATGGCCCTTATCGACACCTTTTTTGAGAGCGTCCAATGAGTTTCACTGAATCCAATACGGTCGAACAGCTGATCCTCGATGCCTTGAAGAAAGCCGCTGGC
>CAWFEK010000006.1:0-300467 GCA_963814795.1 Bryobacterales bacterium
GGCGCCTGTCCCATGGAACTTCTCGCACAGGCCGATTGGACCGGATATGGCGGCGTGGGCGAGTACAGCAACTCCAACGGAAACACCTACGAAGTTATGACCGCGGCGCACAAGATTCGCGACCACGTCTTCCGACCTCCCGGCCGATGGTCCGGACACGGGAGAACAATATGACTGCGTAGTGGTGGGCGGCGGGTGCGCGGAATTGCACACGGGGATAATCTATCTCGCGCGTGAAAGCGGCGGCAAGAAAACCTGCTTGGTCCTCGAAAACCATTCCATCTTCGGCGGCAAGGCCAAGGGAAACGAATTCCTGGTGGATTCCCAGCGAGTGATTGCCCACCAAGGCTCCGCCATGTACTTCCCGCCGTTCGAGGGCACGTTTCTTTCCGACTTTTACAAATCCATCGGAATTGGTCCGGACCCATTTCCCTATCAAACCTGGACCGGGAAAGATCCCGCGCTCCCTGTTTCGAAGACGCCCTATCCGGAAAGCGGCCGCAACTCCGCATTCTTTTTTGGTCCGCGCTTTGGAAAAACAACCGGCCTGTTGCTGACCGATCAGTGGGGAAAAAATCTGGAGGGCGCTCCCATATCCGCGCAAGCGCGCCGCGAACTGCTGAAGATGCAATCCGGCGCCACCATTTTCAGCCGCCCAAGACGCATGGCGACGAAATTTCGCGCCGGCTGGACAACATCAGCTTCGAGCAGCATCTCATGGAAAAATTCGGGATCAGCCGCGAGACGGTTCGTACTTTTCTTTCTCCAGTAAGCGGCGGAGGCTCAGGACTAGGAGCTGATGCGCTCTCCGCTTATGCGGATTATGCGGCGGATGTGCTGCTGCCGTGGGATCACGAGAAAGGTGTGCAAATGTTTCCCGGCGGTAATGCCGGCGTGGCCCGCCATATTGTGAAATCGCTGATCCCTGACGCCATTCCCGGCCCCGCGACGCTCGAATCCGTGTCGCGGACGCCGGTGGATTTCGCGGCTTTGGATCGTCCCGGACCCTCGCGCATCCGCCTGCGCACCACGGTGATTTCAGTTCGTCACCAAGCGGGTTCAGTGCGCGTGGTCTACACTCACGATGGAAAATTGACCAGCGTCCGCGCGCATAGCGTCATCGTGGCTGGCGGAAGCTGGACCGCGAAGCATATCGTGAAGGATCTGCCGGCGCCCCATCGCGACGCCTACGCGCAATTTTATCGCGCGCCATGCCTGATGGCGAACGTCGCTGTCCGGAACTGGCGGTTTCTATACAAGCTGGGAATCAGCGAATGCCAGTGGTTCGAAGGCATCGGCAACTACACCGCGGTGCGCAAGCTGGCCACATTCGGCGCGGTGTCGCCCACGCTATCGCCCGATTCCCCGGTGGTGCTCACCCTCAAAATTCTGTTCTCAAACCCGCAGCTGCCCATCGGCGAGCAAGTGACAAGAGGCCGCATGGAACTGATCGCAACACCCTTTCGTGGCTACGAAAAACGAATCCGCGAACAGTTCAACATGATGTTCGGCGGATCGGATTCGATGCCCAGCGCGATATCGCCGGCATAATTTTGAACCGCTGGGGCCATGCCTATCTGAGCGCCCAACCCGGCTTTTTCTTCGGCCAGGACGGCAAGCCAGCCCCGGGAGAGGTCTTGCGCACCACGCCCTTCGACCGCATCAGCTTCGCCAATTCCGACTTGGCCGGCATCATGGATCACCGCACATCCATCCTGGAAGCCCATCGCGCCGTAGCTCAGGCGCTAGCTCGAATTAATGTGTAGAAGCAAGTGGGGCAGGCGCTTCCGCCTGCCAAGCTCTTACCGCGACCGCGCAGCCGAAGCAGTAGCCGGCTTAGGCGGAGCCTCCACCGCTGCAGCCGCGACAACCGCCGGCTCCTTCTTGGTCATCCCCAGCGCCTTGCGCAAATCGGTATCCAGCTGCTGCCGGATATCCGGATTGTCCTTTAGAAACTGCCGCGCGTTCTCGCGTCCTTGGCCAATGCGATCGCCCTTGTAGCTATACCAGGAACCGCTTTTCTCGACCAGATTCTGCGCCACGCCCAGATCAATCAGGTCGCCCTCGCGCGAAATCCCTTCGCCGTAAATAATGTCGAACTCCGCTTCCCGGAACGGCGCCGCCACTTTGTTTTTGACGATCTTCACCTTGGTGCGATTGCCCACCACCACTTCGCCTTCCTTTATGGCGGCGATGCGGCGGATGTCGGCGCGCACGGACGAATAAAACTTCAAGGCGCGGCCGCCCGTTGTCGTTTCCGGATTACCGAACATCACGCCGATCTTTTCGCGGATCTGATTGATGAACACCAGGCAGGTATTCGACTTCGAAACGTGACCGGTGAGTTTACGCATGGCCTGCGACATCAGCCGTGCCTGCAAACCCATGTGGCTGTCGCCCATTTCACCGTCCAGCTCGGACTTGGGAACCAGCGCCGCAACCGAATCCACCACCAGCACATCAATGGAGCCGGACACGATCAGGGCGCTGGTAATTTCGAGCGCCTGCTCCGCATAATCGGGCTGCGAGACCAGCAGGTTGTCCACATCCACGCCAAGCTTGCGCGCGTAGGCCGGGTCGAGCGCATGCTCCACATCAATGAACGCCGCCATCCCGCCCACTTTCTGCGCTTCGGCGATCACTTGCAGAGCGATGGTGGTCTTCCCGGACGATTCCGGACCAAAAATCTCAATGATCCTGCCGCGCGGAAAACCGCCCACCCCAAGGGCATGATCGAGCGAGATGGAACCGGACGAAATGGCCGCAACTTGTACCACGGCTTCCTTCGATCCCAGCCGCACGATCGACCCTTTCCCGAATTGTTTTTCGATCTGTCCGAGCGTGAGCCCTAGAGTGCGTGCGCGTTCTTTTTCATCCATGTAAACAATCCTTGGGAGAAACGTCTTGGGGGAGACAACCCCATTGTACTAGGCGGAAGGTCTTGGCCGCCAGCATTGTTTTCTCATAAGTCTTCTCATATTCTTCCCCCTCTTGCCGAACAGTAATGCAGGGTCTTAGGCGCAGCCCGCAGGCCGCGCGAAAGGAAGAAACTACGGTGTATCGCAGAATCGAAGTCTTGAAGTGTGGCGCACTTTTGCTATTCGCACGTTCGCTATTAGTGTTGCTGGCGGCCGTACCGGTCTTCGCGCAATCCAATCCGCCGCCGGCGAACGATCAATCCGCGGTGATCGACCGTTTGTTGAAACGGATCGATGAAATGGAAGCTTCGCAGCGGCAAATGCAGGCGAAGATAGATCAGCTCATCGGCGCGCAAGCTGCAGCGGCTACTGTCGCTCCAGCTCCGGTAGCGCAGCCGGCAGTCGCGCAACCGGAACCGGTGGTCCCTGTTGTGGCGGAAGAACCGGATGCTCCCACCCATCGTTTGGGACCGGTAGAATTTCAAGGCTTCAGCGATTTCGATTATGGCCGTGCCTGGTGGGAAAACCTTCCCCCCGGTGGCCTGGCCGGCAGCCCCAATTCTTTTGGCCTCGGTGATTTCGACCTGTTCACCAATACCCGCATCTCGGAACACTGGAGCATGTTGGGCGAGCTGCTGATCACCTCCGATTTTACCAACGAGTTCTCGGCTGAAATCGACCGGCTGCTGCTCACCTACAAGGCCAACGATTACTTCCAGATCTCGTTCGGGAAATTCAATACGGCGCTGGGTTATTATCCCAACGCTTTTCATCGCGCAAAATATTTCATGACGGCGGACTCCCGCCCCATCATGTATTCCGATGAAGACGCCGGCGGCATTCTTCCGGTTCATAACATCGGTATCACCGCTACCGGCAAGATCCCGTCTGGATCGCTCGGGCTGCATTGGGTTGCTGAGGTGGCCAACGGTTACGCCGTCGACAAAGACGAGCCCGTTCAGAATTTTGTGGATGAGAACAACGGCAAGGCGGTGAATCTGGCCCTGTACGCCCGTCCCAGCTGGCTGGATGGCTTCCAGACTGGGATATCGGTGTACCGCGATACACTACATCCCCTGAATCTGCCGGGCGTTGGGCAGACCATTTACACCGGGCACATTGTGTATGTCAACTCCAAGCTGGAATGGTTGAATGAGGCGTCGTTCCTCCGTCACGACCTTCAAGATCACGTCTCTCATAGCGTCACCTCTTACACGCAATTGTCCTATGCGTTCGGCAAGCTCCGTCCCTACTTCCGCTACGACTACCAGAACATACCGGCGACCGATCCAATTTTCGGAACACTGGGGCGCGAGAGTGGACCCTCCTTCGGCGTGTACCGGCACCTTTCCAACTACGTGGTCTTCAAGTTGCAATATGGCTTGTTAGGCGAACGCAATAAGTCGTCGGCGAACGACTTGAGTGTTCAACTGGCTTACGCGTTTTAGGGGATCAAAATGAATAAACTAATCCCAATTTCTTTATTTCTCGCGTTCGCCGCCGCTGCTCCAGCCCTGGCAGCAGACGATGACCTCGTCGTAGTGGTCAACAAAGGCAACACCGTGGACAACGTCACCAAGGCGCAACTGAAGAAAATGATACTGGGCGAGCAATCGTCCTGGCCCGGCGGGAAAAAAGTAAGTGTAATTCTCCGTGCCGCCGGCCAGCCGGAACGCGATGGTGTCTTGCGCTCCGTATGCGGAATGAGCGAGGACGACTTCAACCAAGCCTGGATGCGTGCCAGCTTCAACGGCACCACCGCCACGCCTCCGAAATCCCTGGCCACCGGCCCGGCGGTGCGCCAAGCAGTGGCCACCCTTGCAGGCGCGGTCGGCTTCCTGCGTGCCTCCGACGTGGACGAAACCGTCAAAGCCGTCACCGTCGACGGAATTGCGGCTGGCCAGCCTGACTACAAAATCAAGGCCGGTAAATAGAATCCTACATCTTCGGCGCGTAGTACCCTTTGCGGCACCGTACGTAAAGATCTTTGCGCCCCTTCACCCGGATCTCCACAGTGTGGTACAGCCCGTCGGTTTTGAGCGGCTCGGGACGATAGAAGATGTTGTATTGATGCCGCAGCTCGTTCGAAATGTTTTCGAATGACTGATTCAAATCCGACGCCTGGAACGGGAAAAATGCCTGCCCGCCCGTTTCCGATGCGAAGTAGCGCATCACTTTATCGCCGTCGGTGGGGATGCGCGAGATGTTCGTGGAAATGGTGTAAACCGTTACGTCCGCCTTCTGCGCCATTTCGAGCGCCTGGTCGCGCGTGTACCGGCTCTGGTTGTCTTCCCCGTCGCTCAGAATCACCATGGCGCGCCGGAATTTGTAGAGCGGCTGATCCTGCATCAGCTTGTCGCGGCAGGCAAAGAAGATGGCGTCATAGAGTGAAGTGCCGCCGCCCGGCCGCAGGCTTTGCACCGCTTTCTCGAGCGTAGGAATGTTGTCGGTAAGATCCGTCACCAGTTCCGCCGCGGTATCGAAGCTCACCACTAGCGCTTTGTCTTGACCGGGGCGAACGGTGCTGTCGATGAAGGCGATGGCCGCCTCCTGCTGGAACCGGAACCGGTCGCGAATGCTGTTGCTGGTGTCGATCAGGATGGCCAGCCGTAACGGCAGATCGCTCTCGGCCGCGAATTCCATGATCGGTTGCGGCTTCTTCGCTTCCAATACCTCGAAATCGTTCTTCGCCAGGTCGGTCACGAAGCGGCCCTTCTTGTCCGACACCGTGAAAAGCATGTTGACGCGCGAAACGTCCAGGACGATATTCGTTTTCTCCGGTGCTTCTTGAGGGGCGGATTTGTCGCTCTTTTGGCCGATCAGCGTAAATGTGAATATGCACAGCGCTGCTGCGGAAACAACTGCAGGTTTCATTGACGTAACCCTTTATGACGTAACTCCATTATAGGCGCTGGGGATGAGGGGTGGGGCATGCGGTAGTGCGCTAATTGTTGGTTGATCGAATGTCGTCACTCTTGCTTGAGCCAGCCACCGATCCGGCCCGACGAACAACGAGATGAACTGCACTCATACCAGAAGGATTTGTTCGGCGTCGAATTAGGATTGAGTCCCCGCTCCACCCAAGCCAATTCGCAGCCCTTGACGCATTCAATGGTCGTTTTTCCACCAGGCGCGTTAACAGCTATCTCAAAGGCGGGAGCGGACGTCTGTGCTCTCCCGAGCGTCCAACCAAGTAGTGTCAGTATCACGCCTAATAAGATCTGGATCGTCGTTCGTGCTGTCATCTTCAGGGACCTCCTGACACATTGTACGGCCAAGATCGGCTGCGTTAGTTTTTTTCTAGCGGCCCCAAGACTGCTTCCCGTGGGAAGCCGATCCCTACCGGTTGCCGTCTCTGCGACATCGCGCTGGCGTACTCCTGCTCATTACAGACCACCACCACCTTCCCCCTATCTGCCACGACCCGCCGTTTCGCAGTAGAACCACCAAAGCATTGAACCACCACAATTTCTCCAGCAGCAATATGTTTCATACCCGTGGATTATAAGTGTTTCGTGATCGGACTTGGTTGCTTTCCAGCCTGGCCACGACCCCCGTCAACCGACACCTGCCCCGTTGTGGGGCAGCGTAGCGGCGAAAAATTGTCCTAAATACGCCATTTTGTCGTCACTTTTGAACAGTCACAAACGTTACAGTACTGAAAATACAGTACTTGACTCTGGTTCCTGGAATGCTTTATGATACCCTGGATTTGTGCTGATGGAGACGACGATTCAGGAGAACGCGACCGTGAGTGTTCCCGATCCGCTTCAGAAAAACCTTGACTGGTACATCGCTCACCAGCCGGAACTGGCGGCGAAGTATAACGGTAAGATTTTGCTGATAGTAGATGAAAAACTCATTGGGGCTTTCGATTCGATGCAGGATGCTTACACCACAGCGCTTAAATCCTACACACTCGGCACCTTTACGTTGCAGCCGTGTTCCCCCGATGCCGATAGTTACACACTAACTCTGTACAGCCCCGGCTATAGTTCCGTTATATGACGCCTGTGGGGATGCCTCCCCATATTGCCCTGACTTGTCGGTACAAAGGGCGATCTTCAAATCTCACTAGCGAAGTTGAAATTTTTCCGGCGTTCGTTCCCCCGGCAACTCCCCAAGGAATAAAGTATACTGCGCTTTACGACACTGGTGCGACCCACAGCGCAGTCTCTCCTAAAGTAGTAGCGGATTTGAAACTTGCCTCAATTGGTGCTACGACCGTGGGTGTTGGCGGGGGAAAACTTCCCACCACCAGTCACTTGGTCAACATCGCTCTTCCAAACAGGGTAATGTTTTCGATGCTGCGTGTGGCACAGATGACCCTTCACCAAAATATCGACGTACTCATTGGAATGGACATCCTAGGAGCAGGGGACTTTGCAGTAACTCATCACCAGGGCAATACAACCTTCTCTTTCTGCTGCCATCGAGAAGGGAAATTGATTTCGTCGCTGAGATCGAAGACGACAAAAAAGTTGTCCCGGTCCAATCGAACAAGGTTAGCCGAAACAGTCCATGTCCTTGCGGAAGCGGCAAGAAGGTACGGACCGGGGACATGGGTAACAAAACAGACCGGCGACATGGGTAACACTCGAGCCGAGAGCAGACCTCCGAAACTGGGCAGATGCCCTTTGAAGAGAGGAATGCCGTGGAGCGACGAAATGAGTTCATCGATCGATGGATAAACGAGGAGGAGTCGATAACGGAACTATGCGAATGGTTCGGGGTCTCACGCAAGACCGGCTATAAATGGATTGAGCGCTACGACGGAGGTGGGCGGGCAGGACTGGAAGATCAGAGTCGAGCACCGCACCATCATCCGCAGCAAATCGGATCAGAAAGGGAGGAGGCCATCCTGGCTGCGCGGCGGAGGCATCCGAGCTGGGGTGCGCGCAAACTTCGCAGGCTTTTGGAGGATCAGAATCCAGAGCAAAGCTGGCCGGCGGCTAGCAGCATGGGGGAGTTGCTGAAGCGGGAGGGACTGGTAGTAGCCCGGAGAAAGCGACGGCGAACCCCACCGTACACGCAGCCATTAGCCCACGCGCAGGCACCGAACCAAGTGTGGTGTGCAGACTTCAAGGGATGGTTTCGCTGCCAAGATGGGACGCGCTGTGATCCATTGACCATTACCGACGCCTACAGCCGCTATTTGTTGCGGTGCCGGGCGGTGGCGAAAACCGACGGGGTGCATGTGCGGGCCATATTCGAGGCGGTATTCCGGGAGTGCGGGCTGCCAGAAGCCCTGCGGACAGACAACGGAAGCCCGTTTGCGAGCGCGGCGCCAGGAGGGCTGAGCCGGCTATCGATGTGGTGGTTGAAGCTGGGGATTCGGCATGAACGGATTGACCCGGGCTGTCCGGAACAGAACGGCCGGCATGAACGAATGCATCGGACGCTGAAGGCGGAAACGGCGAATCCACCGGAAGCCAACGTGAGACGCCAGCAGGCGCGATTTCTGGATTTCGAGCGGGAGTACAACGAGCAACGGCCGCACCAAGCCTTGTCGTACCAAAGGCCGGCGGAGTTGTATGTGGGCTCAGTCCGGCGCTACCCAGCCCGGGTGCCGGAGCTGGAATATCCGTCGGGAGTGCATCTGCGGAAGATTTCGCAGCAGGGGAGCTTGAAGTGGAAATGCCAACGAACGTTCCTCAGCGAAGTCTTAGCGCGGGAGATGGTGGGGCTGTTGGAGGTCGACGACGATCTGTTCGAGGTGTATTACGGACCGGTGATGTTGGGCTGGTTTGATGGTCGCCATTCGATATTCCGAGCTGAGGTGCAGAAAAAGGCGCGCGGCCGAAAGCGCAGGGGCCGGGTGGAAGGATAGGGATGAAAAGCGTAAGAGCGCCGTGGAAATGCCGCGCTGTGGAAACGGTGGAAAGCCAAAAGCAGGCTTCCCACCGTTCCCACAGCGCTTGGAAATCGCTCGCGCGATTCCCACATTCCCACCGCGCCGGCGGGGCGTGGAAAAGTGCAAAACCAAATGCAGGTTTTACACTTTCCCACTTGTTGTCTTATATTTTTTCCATCGCATACGGGCTTCGCCCTATGCGATCATTCAATCCTGATAGGTTCTGCTTTTTCGCGTGGAGTGTTACCTATGTCGCCGGTCTAAAGTGTTACCCATGTTCCCGGCCGCACAGGGTTCGGTCGCGAGACCGATCGGTTGGCAGGCGAAAGCGCCTGCCCCACTGCGAGCGCTTCCGCCTGCCAACCCAACTTTTCACACTGCGTCCTCATGACCTTTGGTGGGCCAGCAGGGCCATGGTCGCCCCTTGCGGTCGCGGCCCGGAAACCCGGGTTCGAAGTTAACTAGGGACAAAGGCGCCGCTGATCCCCGATAATAACTTCATATGCAGGAGGTGAATGTCGGCATCATCGGGCTGGGCAACGTGGGGCTGGGCACGCTCGGCATCCTTACTGAGAATGCCGAACAAATCGCCCTCAAGCTGGGCTTCCACCTGCGCGTGAAAGCGCTGTGCAGCCCTTCCATTCACTCGAAGAAACTATCCACCGGACTCGACTCCGTTCTTCAAACTCCGGATTGGCGGGAAGTGGTGGAGCATCCGCAAGTGGACATTGTGGCGGAGCTGGTGGGCGGCACTGGCGTGGCGCGCGAGATCATCGACGCCGCCATCCGGAACAGCAAGTCCGTAGTAACGGCCAACAAGGAATTGATGGCGCTGTGCGGCGCGGAAATCTGGGAGCGTGCTATCGCGGCGGGCATCAACCTGGCGATGGAGGCCAGCGTGGCCGGCGGCATTCCCATCCACAGCGTACTGCGGGAGGGGATTTCGGGCGATCGCATAACCACGCTATACGGAATCCTGAACGGGACCAGCAACTATATCCTCACCGAGATCGAGAAGCGCGGTGTCTCGTTCGAAGATTCCCTTCAGGAAGCGCAGCGGCTGGGCTACGCGGAAGCCGATCCCAGCGCGGACGTGGACGGCTTTGACGCGCGCTCCAAGCTGGCCATCCTGGCGGCGCTGGCTTTCGGCGAGAAGATCACGCCGTCGGACATTTATACCGAAGGCATCCGGCGGATTCTGCCGGTGGATTTCCAATACGCGCACCAATTGCATCAAACCATACGGCTGCTTTGTTCCGCGCGCCAGACATCGAATGGGCTGATCCTGTCGGTGCGGCCGGCGCTTATCCCGCAGTCGACAATTCTGGCCGGCGTACACGGAGCCTACAACGCAGTTTGGGTGCGCGGAAAATATGGCGAGGATACTTTTTACTATGGCCGCGGCGCGGGACCTTCGCCCACCGGCGTGGCCGTGGTGAGCGATCTGATGCGCGTGGCGCGCGAAATCCGCTCAGGAAGTCCGGAGCGGGTCTCGCCCTTCGCGCACGAACGTCTGGGAGAATATAAGCCGATTCCCGTGACGCTGCAACATTCGGCTTACTATCTGCGATTCCGCGTGGAGGACCGGCCGGGCATCATCGCCAAGCTGGCGGGCGTGCTGGCGGACAAAGGCATCAGCCTGGACGCGGTGCTGCAGATCCCGGCGGAGAACTGGCGCGACCTGCCGTTTGTCATCACTGTCGAACCGACGTCGGAACAATCTATTCGCCAGGCTCTGGCGGAAATGTCCGCGCACGAATTTCTGGTAGAGCCTCCGCTCGCCATGCCCATGGAGAAATCATTGTGAAGCTAATGAAACATCTGGCTTATCTTCTGTTGTTTTGCGCCGTGGCCTTTGCGCTATTTTGCGTCGCGGCTTTACCGCAAGTTGCGGAGAAAGCCAACGAAGGCTATAAGACCAAGGAAGGTCGCGATGCCGTGGGCCGAGCCCTGGCGGACCCCAGCCGCGACGAGAAGCAGAAACCCCGCGATATCGTGGACGCCATGGTGCTCAAGCCGGGAGATGTGGCCGCGGACGTGGGCACCGGAGTGGGATTCATGCTGCCGTTCCTGAGCCACGCGGTGGGTGACAAAGGGCAAGTGATCGCGGAAGACATTGCCCAGGACTTTCTCGACAAAGCCAGGTCCAGGGCGCAGGTGCTGATCCTTACCAACATCAAGTTCGTGCTGGGGACCGAAAAGGATCCGAAACTGCCGGCGGATACGGTGAATGCCGTGCTGGTGCTGGATACTTATCATCACTTCAACTATCCCGAAGCGATGCTGGAGCACATCCACGACAGCCTGCTCTCGAGCGGCCGCCTGGTGATTGTGGATTACTACAAGCGTCCGGACGCGATGCCCGGCGGCCGCGCCATGCAGCACATCCGGCTGGATGAAGACGACGTGATCAGCGAGGTGGAAGCCAATGGATTTCGGGTGTCGTCAAAGAAAGAGCTGGTTCCGAAATCGCAATACCTGGTGGTTTTTGTGAAGAAGTAGTTGGTCCACCACATTGAAAGTAAACGCTTGTAACGTAACATCGCGGGTTGTTTCCTACTGATACTTCTGTTTCCGGCCGCGGTTGGATGAAAATCGCCCCAGCGGGGGGCACGATGCGGGAACGGAAACAGCTCGGGATTTTCTTTCTTTTAGGCGGCTCGCTTCTTTTCGGGCAAGCGAGCAGTTCGCCGACCGTGGTCACGGCCACGTACACGGGATCTTTCGCCAACAATGGCCAATCCTCGGCATATCCTGGCAATACGCACTTCGGTAATTATTCCGCCGGCTGGGACCCGGTGCCGTTCAGTCCACTCGAGAGTATCGCTCTGCTTTTTCGGAACTTCTTCGTTTTCAATCTCTCGAATGTTTCCGGCACGATTACTTCGGCAAGTCTGGACCTGTACATGCCGGCATCCCAAGGATATCTGTCCTTTGAGCCGAGCGAACCCTATCAGGTCACCAGCAGCAGTACGGGCGCGAGCGAGATTACCGGGGTTTTCTCGCCAGGAAGCGCGGACGGGATGACGATCTTCAACACGCTCGGAACGGCAACGGTGTTTGCTTCGACGACGGTAAGTGCCGCTACGCAAGGAACCACCGTTCATATAGCGCTCAACGCGGCAGGTCTGGCGTTTCTAAACAGCAACGAAGGACAGACGGTAGTCTTGAGCGGCCAGGACCCTTCGGCTCCCACGTCAGGTCCGGTGGCAAGCAGCTGCACGGGAACTTGCCGGTTCTTTTTTGCATCGACCGATCCCACCGGCAGCGGAGTGTTTCCGCAAAGGCCCGAACCGACGCTCACCTTAAACTTCGGAACGACCGGGGCATCGGGGGGCACAACAATTTTATTCAATGCGCTGAATGGCGCCACCGAGGGCGCCGATTCTATCGCGCAGTACGGGCCGCTTTACCAGTCGTTTTCCACGGGCGCCTCGCCTGCCGCGCTCAGCGACGTCATGGTGAAGCTCGGCGTGACGAACCTGCGGAGCAGCGGCGGGTCAATTGCCGTAGCACTTTATAGCGACGCCGGCGTCAGGCCGGGCCCGATGCTGGTGCCGATTGGAACGGTGGCGGATACGTCGCTGCCCACCAGCCAGCAGTACCAGAATTTCGACTTTCCGCTGAGCCAGCCGTTTACTTTGAGTCCGAACACCATGTATTGGATCGGTTTGTCGACAAGCAGCGCCAGTGTCGCTGCATTCGCATACACGAACGATACGAGCGGTGTGGGAGTTGCAATGGAATACCTTTACTACAACGCGAAGGTTTATCGGAGCAACGGAGACGCTTATCAGATGCAAATCACGTCGACCACGCCGTCCGGACCCGCGCCCACCTTGACCAGCGTTGTCGATCAGGCGGCCGGTACCACCAACCTTACGCCCGGCATGCCCATCAGCGTGACCGGAACCGGGTTCGGCACAAGCTCTACCGATGCTGCTACGGTGATGATCGGTACTGAGGCCGCACCGGTGTTGAGCTTCGCCAGCCCGACCAACCTGATTGTGCAGGTACCGGTGGATGCATCGCTCGGCCCGGCTACACTCACGGTTAATTATAAAGGCCAGCCTTCCACAGCGTTCAACATCAAGCTGGTGGCATTGGCTCCGGAAATCCAGCCGGCCGCATCGGCCAACGGCAGTGCGTTCTACGACGCATCGGGGAATCCCATCACCAGCGCACATCCGGCCCAACCGGCCTCCCAAGTGTATTGCCTGGCGATCGGGCTGGGAACCACAAGTCCGGCACAGGTGACAGACACAGTGGCCACGCTGCCGGCGCTGACCACACAGCAGGTGCAGGTGATGGTGGGTACCGAGATAGTGCAGCCCACATATGCCGGCCTCGATCCTGGAGGAACGCCTGGATATTATCAGGTGTTGTTCACGGTTCCCGCCGATGCGCCTACCGGGAATCAGTCCGTGACGCTGGTGGAGGGCGGGTTGACCAGCAACGCACAGACTTTGGCGGTTGCGCCGCCAGTACCGGTGATCAACGCGATCGTGAACGGGGCCACATTCGCGCCCGGTCCAGCGCCTCAGGCGGCGAATTCGTTTGTGAGCTTGTTCGGAGCCAACTTCGGATCTGAAAACACCAACGGCAATATTTTCCCGGCCATGACGTTCAATGGGCTGTCGGTGCTGGTGAACGGCACGGCGATTCCTTTGTACGTGGTGGCTGGCACCGGCGGACAGATCAACGTGGTGTTGCCGTCGGAACTGGGTACGTCCGGCAATGCCAGCGTGGAAGTGATGACGGCGTCTGGAACCAGCCAGCCATTTCAGTTGGCCCTGACGGCCGATTCAGTGGGAATCTTTCGCATCGCGGATCCTTCCGATGCCAGCCGGCACAACGGCGCGGTGCTGTTCACCAATACGGCTTGGAAGGTGATGCCGCTGTCGATGGCCCAGGCGCTGGGGTTGCCCAGCTGCTCGACGGTAACCACGGCGTCGGTGTGCGGCCAACCGGCCAAGGCGGGAGATCAGGTCGAGATCTATCTCACGGGCTTGGGGAAGGCCACGCCGAATGGCGATCCAAACGGGAAGGTGTTGCCGACGGGGTCACTGGCGCCCACCAATGGCAGCGTGCTCTACAAGACTGTCGAGCCGCCGAAGGTGAAGATCGGAGGCGTGGATGCGGCGGTCAGTTTCTCGGGGATTGCGCCTGGCAACGCCGGGCAGTATCAGATCAACGTACAGGTTCCGAGTGGAGTAACACCGGGCGACAATGTGACGCTGACGGTTACCATGCCGGACGGCAGCACCGATACGGTGACCATCGCGATAACGGGAAGTTAGAGGCGCCGAGGGCGAAGATCGCAGTATAATGTAGGGACATCGACCAGAAGCGCCAATTAAGAACGGAGAGGTGGCTGAGTGGTCGAAAGCAGCGGTTTGCTAAACCGTCGTAGGGCCATAAAGCTCTACCGAGGGTTCGAATCCCTCCCTCTCCGCCATAAGATTCTAAATCACTTACTCGTATTCTAAGAAGGCAGCGTGCAACGCTGCTCTACAATGGCTTGAGGTTATATGGCTCTCAAGCTCTACCGTAGGCACCGAAAAGAATGCGAAGGGGGCCACCCCGAAGATGTTCGAATCGGACAATTTGAGGAAGGGCGCCGGGGTTGGAAGCGTTGCGCCTGCATCATACGTGGCCGGCACGCTCGACAAAAATTTCAACCGCCGGTCGTCGTAACGCAAGGTCTGCCGGCAGCCGATGCAAAAGTGACTGGAGGGAAGATCGGCACACCTGGAGCACAGTCTCTTTTCATGGAGATTGTCGGACGGCGCTTCGTAAGCCCGATATTTTACGGCGACCACCGGATGATTCCAGCAAAGGCCGTCGGGTGATATCGGGGAGGGAGCCCTGGGAACACCGGCATTTATGGTTGCCACCGCGAGCGCGAATCTGTAACTTACAGACAGGGTTGCTTCAGAGAAGGGGCGACCCTCCGTCCAGCACCACGGTATTTCTCAGCTTTTATTGGTTTCGAGCCAACGCTGCAGGGAACCTTGACTCTATCTTGACATTCCATCTAATATATAGATGGTATACCAAGATGCAGGCTGTCGAATTGAAACTGAAGCAGGCCAGCGCTGTCCTAGGTGTTGAGCCGAAGGACCTCCAGAATCTGGTGCAGTTCAAGGTGTTGCGGCCACCCCGTCGGGGCGGCTTCTATTGGTTTGACAATCAGCTCCTACTCGAAGCCAAGGTGGCCTTTTACCTGAAGGAGTCGCTCGGGACGTCTACCGAAGTGCTCGCCCGCTTCACGCAAGTTCTGTCGGCCAATCTAAGGAAAGCGCAAGGGAACAGACTTCGTTATCTGTGGCTGCGGTCTCTCCCGGCGAGAGGCCGTGAGGCGATCGAGGTACGTATTCCAGTGAGAGAGCTGGCAAACGAGATTGAGGAGCAACTTCCTCGGGCCGACGTGCACCAGGATCTTCCACGGGGCCGCAAGCGACCGGGATGGAAGCGTGAGTTCGCACGCAGGCTAGCGGCAGCCGCAGGTGATTTATTGGGCGTAACGGAGTCTCAGATCGTAGAGACGATCGGCGCCTATCGCGCCGACAAAAAGCGCTTGCCGGAGATCACTGTTGCCAGGTCGAGAAAATCCGCGTAGAGGAGTTATCGATACTTCCGTCGTTGTCGCTGGCATCTCAGGATTCAAATCCGGACGTGCTCCAAGGAACCCGAGTGCCGAACTTCTACGCGATTGGCTTGAGAACGCGACTTTCACCTGGCTGATCACGGAAGACATCCTTGCCGAATACAAAGAGGTGCTCAGGCGCCTAGGCGTGCGGCGCAATCTGATTGGCGAAATCATCAACCTGTTAAGAGAGGAGGCCGAGCTGGTGGACCTTCGGATCACTGCCGACCTGTCGCCAGACCCGGACGATAATGTATTTTGCGCTTGCGCTGAGCAGGGTCGTGCAGCCTTCATCGCGACTCTTAACAGGAAAGACTTTCCTCAGAAGAAACTCTCGGCTAAGGTCATTTCACCAAGTGATCCAATCCCCACGACGCGACGGCACCGTGGGCGACAGATTGATTGAACGAGGAAATATTTCCGACCCATCATCTTCTTATTCTTATCGTTTTGGAAAACGCTCGCCGTGCGGAGGCGGACCACCGGGCCCGAAGCGCTCTACCGGCGCGGGTGTCGCTTCCGGGTCGACTGCCAGCGTCACGGTGGCTAGAAAACCACTGGCGTCTGACCCTTTCTGGAGCCGTTCAAGATCGAGAACGGACGCATCGCCGTGCTGTCTGCCGAAGATCCCGTCTTGATTCTGCAACGTTCGATGCACGCCGAGGCGAGTGGCATAGGGCGCAAGCTTTGCGACGATTGCGGTAATTTCCTCGGGAAAGAAAAGTTGACCGGTGTGGCAGACATGGCTGCCCACACTCGCGGTTTGGCCTGCCTGGAAATCGGGGTAAACCTTAAGATGAATGTGGATGGCGCGGCCGGAATACCAGCCTGGGTAGAGCGTCCGGAACTCCACTCGTCCCAGCTTGTCCGTGCCTTGTATGCCCCGCAAGAAGCGGCTGGCATCCAAGCGGCGATGTTCGGGCCGCGGCGGCATAGGCGGATGGGGATCGTTCGCGTCGAACATGGCTCCTCGATAACCGCCGCCGGGCGGGCCACCGGGCGGTCCGTCGGGATTCATTTTCGTAAATCCGGAATAGACGCCCAGGGCATCGCAGTGCCAAATGTCGACGGCGGCGTTTTCGAGAGGCCGGCAGGTTTTTGCGTCCAAAAGCACCACTCGAAGCTGTAGTGGAACGCCGGCCTTCCCTTCCGTGATGTCCGGCCGGACAGCGCGCTCATCAATGTAATAAGGCCCTTCTTCCTGCTCCGCCGTAAGTGCGCAACCCGGCGTCTGCTTCTGGCCCCAGGCCAAGGCGGCTGCGCCACCAATGAGAAAATTCCTGCGCGAATGATGCCACGGCATATCACCACGATACCGGACGGACTCGCGCCGTGAGCGTTAAGAAGTGTCAACTTTCCGCTTAGTAGGTCGCCCGGCCGCCGCTGAGATCGAAAACCGCGCCCGTGGTAAAGCTGCACTCCTCGGACGCCAGCCACGACACCAGCGCCGCCACTTCCCGTGGCTGCCCCACGCGGCCCATGGGGATCTTCGAGACCATATAGTTTACGGTCTCGGTAGTCAGCTGCTTTAGAATTTCGGTTTCGATTACCGCGGGAGTGATGCAATTCACGTAGACGCCCTTGGTGGCCACTTCTTTTCCCAGAGCTTTCGTGAAGCCGATCACGCCCGCCTTGGCGGTGGAATACGCCGGCATATTGGGATTGCCCTCTTTCCCCGAAATCGACGCGATGTTTATGATTCGCCCGGACCCTCTGGCCAGCATGGAAGGAAGCACAGCTTTCGCGCAATAAAACACGCCGTCCAGATCGATGGCCATCACGCGGCGCCACTCCTCCACCGGATATTCGTGCACGGGAGCCGCTTTTCCGGTGACACCGGCGTTATTCACCAGCACGTCGATCCGTCCGTAGCGTGCCAGTACCGTGGCCGCCATGTGTTCGACAGCGGCGCTATCGCTCACATCCACGCCGATGCCCAACCCGGATAACTCCTCGGCTGCGGATTTGGCTGCAGGCTCATCGGCATCAGCTACGATTACGGTAAATCCGTCGTGGGTAAGCCGGCGGGCGATGGCGTTGCCAATTCCCTTGGCGGCTCCAGTAACAATGGCGGTTTTCATGAATTCTCAGAATACCCGACCTTGCAGGGATGGTTGGAACTACTCTGAGGCTTGAACCGCGGCGCTGAAATCAGAATGCACTTCTTCCAACGAAACGTAGAATCCGAACAGGAGATCCGAGCGTTGCCCGTCCCGCCGGTTCATGGTCCACTTCACGCGCAGGAATTGTATGGCCGGCTTTTTTGCGAGGTTGAGGATAGTGGCGTACACGCCGCAATAAGATTTTTGCGGAAACGTCACCAGCGGTTTGGTTCCCCAAGCGGAACCGTCCGCCGAGCCCCAGATCGAGATTTCCAGTCCTTCGTGTTCCACCACATTATTGATTCCGAGCGTTACCACCAGCAGCTGGCCGCGAAGGTCGCCCAGCTCGATGACCGATCCAACGCCATCGTGTCTCTCTTGACACTGCGGAACGAGGTATTTAAGTTCTCCACTTACTTCGAGCATCGGCATACGCGATCAGTGGCGCATTTTCGATACCAATTTGTCGGCATGAAAACTCAAGGTAAGTCTCTGTGAATGCGCCATGTCACCCAGGGAAGGTGCCTCATTTCACCCACTGGACTAGCCAATAACTTGAATCCTGGTCGTTCGCGTGCCTCTGAGCAAGCAGGAGGCCGGTATGCGACTGCTCTGGACAGCGCTGCTGCTAATGGGCTCGACAGCGTGTGTAAAACGATTGCCGATGGAAGCCCCCATCGATCAAAGTTGGACCACTGCGCAAGTGCTGCGGTTCAATGCGCGTCCTCAAGTAATCCACCGCGGCGAAACTGCCGTGCTCACCTGGAATGTTCGAAATGTGTCGCACGTTTTGCTGGAAGAAGCGCTGGAACCGGACAGCGTCATCGCGGACCGCTCCTTACACTCGCTGGGCGATTTCGCCGCTAACGGATCCGTGACCGTATCGCCGAAAACAAACGCCACCTACGTTCTGAGTTGCGGGCTGCAGACGGAATCAGGACTGGGATGTGTGTCCGCGTCCGTGAGTGTAGTGGTTAAGTGATGCGACACTGAGGGAGGGAGCATCGCTATGAAACTGAGCTCGCTTCGGGCGCTGGCCGTGCTGGCAACTATTCTGGGCGCTTTCGCCCAGTCGAACAAACCTGCCCCGAAGCCCAAGGCGGAAATTGAAGAAGTGAAGGCCACCGGCTGCACGATTGAGGGTGCGAATGCCGGTTGTCTTTTAATGAAAACCCTGGATGGAAAAGCCACCTACAACATTTTTACTGACGATCCCAAGCCTGGCACCGGGATTGTCATTATCATCGACGGCAAGCCGCACCAAGGGCCCACCACATGTAAGCAGGGCATCCCCTTGGATGTGACCAGATGGGAATCCACCGGCGAGAAATGCGTGCGCTAGGATAGTTGGCAAAGCATGTCCGCACGCCGGCTTCTGCGTATTGTTCTGAGCTTGCTGATTGTGGCCGTGGTCTGGATACGGGCGGGCCGGGAGTGGCACAGCAGATCCGGATCGTGGCTGGCGGGAGCAGGCACATTATCCGTGATTTTGATTTTGGTGGTTATCGCCGATATTACCGGCGCTCTCCAGAAGTCGCGCCGGCCGCGCGATGAAGTTCCAAAGAGACCACTCGGGCTGGACATTTAGAACGCTTTTCTGTCCCAACCACCGGCCGCTACGGCTCGCGGCTCGGAAAGAGAGTGTTACCGAACCGCGACCGTGAGAAGCTGTGAAAAAATCGGGAAGCACGCGGGGTTGGCAGACGGAAGCGTCTGCCCCACGTTGACGCACCAGGATTTACGATTAAGTGGCACAGGCGCTTTCGCCTGCGAATCGATTTTTTCACAGCTTCTCACACTGAGACTGAGGGAGCCGGTGCCTTTTTGGCTCCGGCTTCACCCTCCTGGCCCACCAAAGTTCATGAAGATGCTGTGCGGAAAATCAGTCGGCAGGCGGAAACGCCTGCCCCACCTGTCAACCACTAGGGCAGTGCTGCCACTACTCGGTCGATGTCATCTGGAGAGATGTAGAAGTGCGGGGAAAAACGAACCCAACCCTGGCGGGGCGCGGCGATGATCCCGCGTTCCTTCAACTCATGCACAATCTGGCGGCTGTCCACGCCCGGTTTGTGAAGCGCTACGATGCCCGCACCGTTGTCGGGCGTCCGGTCACCTAACAGAATGTAACCTTTTCGGACAGCACCCTCGGCCAGCTGCGTGGCCAAGGCCTGAACGGCTGGGGCGATGCGTTCAACCCCCACTTCCAGCAAGAACTCGATGGATGCTCTTAGGCCATAGCAGCCAATAGTGTTCAGCGTTCCACATTCATAGCGCCCGGCGTCGGGGCGCAGGGTCAGATCGCGGGAAGAATAATCGTGGTATGCGGCGACGTTGGTCCAGCCGAACTCCGTCGGAAAAACGGAATCCTGGCGGGTTTTGCGGATGTAAAGGATTCCGCATCCCTCCGGACCAAGCAGCCATTTGTGGCCATCAGCAGCCAGGGCATCGATATGGGCGGTCTGAACATTAAGCGGGAACGCGCCCAGGCCCTGGATAGCGTCCACCAGGAAGAAACAGCCATGCCGGCGGCATATTTCGCCTATGGCGTTGATATCGGCACGAAAGCCGCTCAGGTATTGAACAAAGCTGATGGCCAGCAGCTTGGCGCCCTGGCAGGCGCGATCGATAGCTTCGAGCGGGTCGGCCACCGAAAGCCAGTCTACAGAGACGCGGTGTTCCTCCAGGCGTAGCCAGGGATAGTAGTTCGAAGGGAACTCCTCGCGAAAAGCCACTACGCGATCTCCGGGATGCCAATTAAGGCCCATGGCCACGGTGGCGATTCCCTCCGAGGTGTTCTTCACCAGGGCGATCTCGCCGCGATCGGCGCCAATTAAGCTTGCAGCGGCAACTCGAAGCTTCTCATATGTATCCAGCCATTGGTCATAGTGGAGGGACCCGAAGTCGAGCGCATCCTGGGCCAGCCCCTGCATGGCCTGGGCCGTCACGCGTGGCAGCGGGGCAACTGCCGCATGGTTCATGTAGATCAACCGCTCGGTGACCGGGAATTGATCGCGGTAGTGCCGCCAGAGCGGCTGAGCGGAGACGGTGCCTTCCGGATATTTTTGTTCGAAACCCATTAGAACCACTATACGTTTAATGGATGGAGTTCTATACTGGTTCCTAGGAGTGTGCCCCGATGAAACGCCTGCTGTCCGCGAGTTTCAGTCTCCTGGTGCTTCTGGCCATCGTTGTTCCCAACGCGTTTTGCGCCGATGATCCGGAGAAAGATCCGGATCAGATCGGTAACCGGAATGTCAGCGGAAAGGTCAACTTCTATTCGCTTCAAAAAGAGATGGCCATTGGAAAACAATTGGCCAACGAAGTAGAGAAGCAATCGAAGATCATCACCGATCCGATGATTTCGGAGTATGTGAACCGGTTGGGGCAGAACCTGGTGCGGAATTCCGATGCCAAGGTGCCGTTTACGATCAAGGTGATCGATGGCGAAGAAGTGAACGCGTTCGCGCTTCCAGGCGGCTACTTCTTCGTATATTCCGGGCTGATTCTGAAGGCGGACAATGAGGCGGAACTCGCTGGAGTGATGGCGCACGAGATTGCGCATGTGGCGGCCAGGCATGGCACGCGGCAAGCCACTCGCGGAGAAATCGCGCAGCTCAGCATGATCCCGGTGATGATTATGAGCGGCGGCTGGGCCGGATACGGCATTTATCAAGCGGCCAACGTTCTGATTCCTATCGGGTTTCTGAAATTCTCGCGTGGTTTCGAATCGGAAGCGGACATGCTGGGGTTGGAGTACATGTATAAGACCGGGTACGATCCGACAGCTTTTGTGGACTTTTTCGAAAAGATCGAGACCCTGGAGAAGCACAAGCCGGGCACCATGTCCAAAGTCTTCTCGACCCACCCCCCCACGGACGACCGCATTCGGGCCGCGCAGAAGAACATCCAGGAACTGTTGAAAGCGAAGCCCGAGTACGTGGTGACAACTTCTGAGTTCAACGACGTGAAGGCCCATTTGCTGGCCATGCACAACCGCCGCAAGGTGGACCTCAACGAGGATCCGAACAAGCCGCGGCTGCGCCGGGCGCCCGGATCGACCACCGGTCCGATTGATCCCGACGAAAACGGCAATACGCCCAAATCCGACAGTGACGAGCGGCCCACGCTGAAGCGCAGCCCAGGATCGTCGTCGACCAATAATAATTAGAGGATTTTGTCCCCTTACTTACGTGCGGGGCCAGAATGCCCGGCTATGGTACCGGGAGGTAGCCCCGCGCGTCCGCAAGGGGACCGAAATTCGTTTGAAACGCTTAATTCCCCCTATGCGTTTACGGAATGAAGGTCTATACTGTCTCTAGGAGTGCCGCATGAAACGCCTCTTTTCCGCCGGCCTTAGCTTGGTGGTTTCCTTTGCTGTTCTCGCACCAAACCCCGCCTTCGCCGAAGACGCCAAAAAAGACCCCGATCAGATTGGCAACCGGAACGTCTCCGGCAACGTAAACTTCTATTCGCTCGAAAAGGAGATCGCCATCGGCAAGGGGTTGGCGCAGCAGGTAGAGAAACAGGCTAAGATCATCAACGATCCGATTATTTCCGAATATGTGAATCGGGTGGGCCAGAACCTGGTGCGAAATTCGGACGCCAAGGTCCCTTTCACTATTAAGGTGATCGATAGCGAAGAGGTGAATGCGTTTGCGCTTCCGGGCGGATTCTTTTTCGTGAATTCCGGCTTGATCCTGAAAGCTGACAGCGAGGCGGAACTGGCCGGTGTGATGGCGCACGAGATCGCGCATGTCGCCGCCCGCCACGGAACCCGGCAAGCCACCCGAGGCGAGATTGCCCAACTGGCGACAATCCCCCTCATCATTTTGACTTACGGCACCTGGACCGGCTACGGAATTTATGAGGCAGCCAGCATTCTGGTTCCCATCGGTTTCCTGAAGTTCTCGCGGGGATTTGAATCGGAAGCCGATATGCTGGGCCTGGAATACATGTACAAGACGGGCTACGATCCAACCGCGTTTGTGGATTTTTTCGAAAAGATTGAGACGCTCGAGAAACGCAAGCCGGGGACCATGTCCAAGGTCTTCTCCACTCATCCTCCGACTGATGACCGCATCAAGGCCGCGCAAAAGAACATCCAGGAACTTCTGGTGGCGAAGCCCGAGTACGTGATTACCACGTCAGAGTTCACCGAGGTAAAGAACCGGCTGCTGGCCATGCACAATAGGCGCAAAATGGATCCGGTGGATCCCAACAAGCCGTCGCTGCGCAGAACCGCCGGTTCCACCACCGATTCTATCGACGGCAGCGACACGCCGAAAGCGGATGAAGATGAACGGCCGACGTTGAAGAAGAGACCGTCGAACTAAAGAATTCCGGAACCTGATCTTCTTCAATTCAGACCACCAGGCACAGCCATTCCTCACGCTGCAGCACTCTCTTGACTTCGAAGCCTTCGGGAACGTCCCATTCAGGGAAGCCCGTTAGGATCAGCGTTGATTCCGGCTTTCGGATCCGAGCGAATTCCGGCGCAAGTTCTTCAATAGTGGCTGCGTCAATATTGGCGATTACTACGTCCGCGCAACGGGATCGAATTGCGCCGGCGGAACCGATAAACATCGGAATGCTCACGCGCTCGCGGGCGATTCGGATGGCTTCCGGATCCACATCGCAGCCGGCGACACACGCCGCTCCAACCAGCGCCGCTGCGGCCGCGAGGATGCCCGATCCGGTGCCGACGTCCACCACCGAGTCACCGGGGCGCACATATTGTTCAATGGCCTCGAGCGCCAGTTGGGTGGCCGGGTGACGGCCGGTGCCACAGGCCATGCCAGGATGGATGGCGAGGCGCAGGCGGCCCGCTGGAGTAGGTTCCAGGCACCAGGGTGGGGCCAGGAAGAACCGCTGCCCGACCGCGGCGCCGGGCCACGCGTCACGAGTGGCCTGCTCCCAATCGACCGTTTTTTCTTCGCGCAGCTCGGGGGCATAAGCGTCGAATTGACGGATTGTGCTGAGGTCCTCGAAGAAGGCTCGAATCCCGCCATCCTCTTCGACAATTCCCAAGGTGCCGCGCTCCCAGAGTTCGGTGACAAGAGCTTCCTCGCTGTCAGGGGATGGCTGGAAGAAAAGAGAGAACACCTCGCTAGTAGGATAAACCTACGGCGGCTGCCCCTTGCGCACGCGCGGGGTTACTTCGAGGACGCGGCCACTTCGCCGGTCTCTTTCGGCTCTTGCACCGTGACGTAGAAAGGCTGTTCCAGCAGGTAGACTTCTTTACCGGCCGTCTTTATAACAAGTTGGAGTTTGCCGGGTTTGACCGAGGGTGGGATGCGAAATTCAATCACGCTGTCGGACTGGTTCAGCACTTTCACCATCATGTCCAAAGTATGGTCGGAGAGATAGACTCCTTCCACTTTGTCGCGGCCGAGGAACACGCCGTGCGCCCGCAGAACGGCGCCTACCTTCCCGCTGTCGGGGTTGACGCTGTTCATCTGGGGCACCTGCGCCGGCAAGGATGCAACCAGCCCCATAAGAAGTAGCGAAACAACAATCCATAGTCGCATGTTGATTACGCTCCGTATCTAGGAATCTACGCTGAGAGCGAATCAATCGCAATGGGAGAGAAGACTCAAATCGGGTAGGGAAAACTGCGTAGACCGGACACCAGGGATTTTCTTGCCATTCGTAAGCGCAAATGCTGTCGTTAGCGCTCCGCGTTGAGGTGTAAGCCCTTGTGGATAGCATACAGAGCCAGCTCCAGCCGGTCCGAGACGCCGAGCTTGTCGAAGATATTGTGCAGGTGGTTCTTAACGGTCTGCTCGCTAATGAACATCTTCTCGGCCATTTCCTTGTTCTTGTAACCCTGGGCGACCAGCTGTACGATCTCCCGTTCGCGCTGGCTCAAGGGCGAGCGCTCGCGCGACTTTCCGGTTCCCGAACCGCCGATTTCGCCGGGCACGGCGAACTGCCGCATCACCGCCGCGGTGGTGTTCGAATCCAGCCAGATTTCACCCCCGTGCACTTTGCGAATGCTTTTTACGATCAACTCCGGAGCGGTCTGCTTCAGCACGATGCCGGAACAGCCCAGCTTCATGGCCTGCACGAATTCGTTTTTGTCTTCCGATGCCGTCAGAACGATTACGCGAGTCCGCTTGTTGGTTTGTTGCAGCGCCTGCAATGCGCTGAGCCCGTCCAGGTTGGGCATGCGCAGGTCGAGCAGCAGGACATCCGGGTCCAACTCCTGCACCTTGTCCAGAACCTCGCAGCCATCGGAGGCTTCTCCCACCACTTGCACGTCCTCTTCCAGGCTGAGGAGCTTATTGAGGCCATCCCGTACGATGGGGTGATCATCGGCGATCAAAACGCGGATCACTCCCTTTCTGGCCTCCAAGAGATTTGGACGTAGTTCCTTATTCTCGATTGTCGCAAAACTTTCGCTCATGTCTAGCCTATCGACCGCCCGAACTTCGATTCTACAGGGGTACTGGTACGGGATCAATTTCAGGTAATGCTTAAACTAGGGGGGGAAAGTACCTAGACCAAACCAGGGGGCTGTTCTTAGGAGCCTCCCCCCGCGTGTCGTAGCGCGATCGGGAAGTACCTGACCGGGCCATTCAGTCCCTCCGCTTTTCACTTTGGAACGGCATTCTGTTGCCTGGGGACAGATTATTGTCTGCTCCACGGCACGAATTGACTGAAAGGTAAGGTGACTGAGGTCACTGAGGTTTGGCGGTACGGTTGCACTGATGGCCGCGTGGTGGAAAGCATTACGGACCAGCTGGAGCACTACCTGGACCTGTTGAGTGCCCGGCAGAAGCTCGTCGCCTCCAATATCGCCAACGCGGATACTCCGGGGTATAAGGCCAAAGATATCGATTTCCAGTTCGAGTTCATGAGCTCGATGAAAAATGCCACCCCCAACGTGATTGAGACACCGGGTCTGCTGGTGAAGAACGACGGCAATAACGTCAGCATGGATCGGGAAGCGCGCATGCTCTCGGAAAACGCACTGCGCTTCAACCTGGCTTCGGCGTTGATGAAGACCCAGATGAAGCTGATGACTGACGCCATCGAGGAGGGCAAGACAGGATGAGCCTATTATCGGCGCTGTCGGTGAGCGCTTCCGGCATGTCGGCCGAGCGCACCCGGGCCGAACTGCTGGTGGAAAACCTGGCGAACTCGGATACCACGCGCACTCCGGAAGGGGGGCCGTACCGGCCCAAGGAAGCGGTCTTTACCAGCGCGCCGGAAAGCTCTCCGTTTTCGGCCGTTTTCCAAACCGAAATGGGTTCCGGAGTCAACGGCGTGGAAGTCTCCGATGTCGTGGAAGACATGCGGGAGCCGGAGAAACGATACATGCCTGGCCATCCTGACGCGGACAAAGACGGTTATGTCGCGTATCCACGCGCAAACCCGGCCGAAGACATGGTGAACCTTATGAGCGCCGCCCGCAACTTTCAGGCGAACGTCGCCGCCATGACCGCCGTGAAAGACATGATTGTGCAATCCATCAGCCTGATGAAATAACCGCGATGCCTCTTCCCATCACCGCCATCCACACCCCGGCCATAGCACTGGCCCAGCCCGTCGGCGCGGCGCCGCAGGCCACCGGTTCCAGCTTCCAGTCGGTTCTCTCCGATGCCATTGGACGGGTTGAGCAGTTCCAGCAGAACTCCGAAAATGCCATCGGTAAATATCTTTCAGGCGAAGACGTAGAGGTCCACAAAGTGGCGCTCGCTACCCAGGACGCGGAAACCGCTTTCGACCTGTTCCTGCAGGTAAGGAACAAAGTGATCTCGGCCTACCAGGAAGTCATGCGCATGCAGATGTGAGCGGCTAGCCAAATGAGCCCATGAAACGCCTGCTGAACACTCTAACGTGGAAGCAAAGCCTCTCCATTCTGATTGCCGCCGGGGCAGTGGTGGCCGCGCTGGTAGCCTTCTCGCGCTGGAACCTGGAACGGGATTTCCGGCCCCTGTACAGCGCGCTATCGCCTGAAGACGCGGGCGCCATTATCGCCAAGGTGCGGGAGAGCGGGTCCGAATTCCGTTTGTCGGACAGTGGAACGGTGGTGCTGGTTCCTTCCGCCAAGGTGGCCGAGCTGCGGCTGCAGCTGGCGGCGGCGGGTATCCCGAAAAGCGGGCGGATCGGCTTTGAACTGTTCGACAAAACGAATTTCGGCGCCAGCGACTTCGCCGAGCAGGTGAACTATCATCGGGCGCTCGAAGGCGAGCTGGAACGTTCGGTGATGTCGCTGGCGGAAGTGGAACAGGCCCGGGTCCATATTACTTTCCCCAAGGAATCAATATTCCTGGAATCCCACCAGCCGGCCAAGGCCAGTGTTCTGGTCAGGCTGCGGGGCGGGACGCAGCTATCGGCCCAAAATGTCGCGTCCATATGCCAGTTGATTTCGAGCGCGGTGGAAGGCCTGGCTCCGGAAGCGGTTTCGGTGGTGGATATGCGGGGCAATCTTCTGAACAAAGCGCGCCAAGCGTTGTCTCCCGATGATCCCGAACCATCGGAAGCAGCCATCGACTATCGCCAGAAGATTGAACGAGACCTGCTGGCGAAAATCAACACGACCTTAGAGCCGCTGCTGGGCTCCGACAAATTTCGCGCTACCGCGTCGGTCGAATGCGACTTTACCAGCGCCGAGCAGAGCGACGAATCTTATGATCCCAGCAAGTCGGTGATGGTGACTTCGCAGAAGACCGAGGATATCAGCGGCGGAACGACGGCTACCGGCGTGCCGGGGACTGCTTCGAATCTGCCCCGGCCGACCTCGCGCCCAGGGAATGGTTCGAACGGCGTCACCCGGCGAACGGAGAACATCACCTATCAGTCCAGCCACTCCGTGCGGCACATGCGTCTGCCGCAAGGCACTGTAAAGAAGATGTCGGTTGCTTTGCTGGTGGATTCCGACGTCCGGACGGAGGGCGCCGGGCCAAAGGCCAAACGTATTATTGAGGCTCCCTCGGCCGATAAGCTGAAAGTGATTCACGATTTGGTGGCGGGCGTGATCGGTTTCTCGGCCGAGCGGGGCGATCAATTAATCGTGGAGACCATGCCTTTTGAGGCTACTTTGAACCCGGAGCCATTACCCCCCTCGTCCAAGCCCGCGCCGCCGGCTCCGCAGCCGTGGTACGAACAGGCCCTCAAGAACAAGTTCGTGCTGGTGGGAGCCGGAGTTGCAGTGGCGATCCTGCTAACGCTGCTGGTGGCGGTGTTCAAGCTTTTGCGGCGCAGTCCCATGGAACCGGCGGAGATGGCGCCCCAACTGGCCGCCGCGACCGGTGAGACGCTGAACAAACGGATCGAGAACCAGTTGGCCGAACAGGCGGCCACGCGCCAGAAACAGGAAACGGATGCGCTGAATGCGCTGAAGGCCCCGCCGGTAACCAAGAAGGCCGAGGTTTTGACCAAGCATATCGGGGAACAAGCCAAGAAGGATTCCAGCTCCATGGCTCATGTTTTAAGATCCTGGATGAGCGAAGTGAAGCACTGACCCATCAGCGAAGCGAAGATCTGGCGATGTCCGAAGCGAAGAACTAACAATGTCCGAAGCGAAGAACTGAACGCGTGATTCAAAACGTAGAAGCAGTCCAGCAAGTTCCCGGCATCCGCAAGGCCGCCATTCTGATGGTCATCCTTGGGGATCAGATCAGCGCCGAAATTCTGCGGCAGTTGGACGAAGAAGAGGTACAGCTCCTCGGGCACGAAGTTGCGCGTATCACCAACATTACCAACGAGCAGGCTGAAGCCACTCTGGAAGAGTTCTACCAGATGTCGGTGGCGCGCGACTTCGTGCTGAAGGGCGGTGTTGATTTCGCTAAAAAAATGCTCATTACCGCTTTCGGGCCGGAACATGCCAGAAAAATGATGGACCGGTTGATGAAGACGTTGGGATCGGAAACGGCCAGCTTCGACACATTGCAAAAAGCCGATCCGCAACAGCTCGCCAAGTTCATTCATAATGAGCATCCCCAGACCATCGCGCTGATTCTTTCGCATTTGAATGCTTCGCAGGCCGCCGGGCTGTTGGTCTCGTTGCCGGCCGAGCTGCGCTCCGACGTGGCCTTGCGCATGGCCAATCTGGACCAGATCTCGCCGGACATTATCTCCAAGATCGCCGCCATCATCGGGAAGAAGCTGAAAGATCTGGGAGAGCTCAGCCGGGAATCGTACGGCGGCGTGCGCGCGGTGTCGGAAATGTTCAATCGTTTGGACTCCGGAACCAGCAAGGAAATTCTGGAAGGGATTGAGCAAAACGATCCCAATCTGGTGGAGACCATCCGCCATCTGATGTTCGTATTCGAAGACCTGCTGCTGCTGGGCCAGGAGTCCATCAAGGAAGTGCTGGGCAAGATCGACCGCAAGATACTGACGGTGGCATTGAAGGGGACCAGCGAGCAGTTGCGGGCTCACTTTCTGGAGGGCATGTCGCAACGCGGCTCAGAAATGTTGAAGGAAGACATGGACGCTCTGGGCCCGGTGAAGATCAAAGAAGTGGAGGCGGCCCAGCAACAGATTATTGCCGTGGTGCGGCAACTGGAGGCGGAAGGAGTGATCAGCCTGAAGGGCACGGTGGGAGAGCAGTATGTCGTCTAAACTGCACCGCGGCGGAGTGGCGATGTCGCCGATCGCCTGGCGCAGTGTGGGCTCGGCCGAGGAGTTTCCGGTGACTGGCGAGCGACAGCCGGCGCAGGAGTATTCTCCACCGCCCCCTGGTTCCGGCGGCGGCAGAGGTTCACGCTTCGGCAACGATCCGGAGCAGAAGATGCGGGCCGCTTATCAGCAGGGCCTTCAGGAAGGCCAAGCTTCGGCGCGGAAGGAGCTGGGCGGGCAGTTGGAGGCCATGAACGCGAGGATGGCGCGCGCCATCGAAGAAATGTCGGGGATGCGGCAACGTTTCCGGCAGGAAGCGGAAGAAGACGTCGTAAAGCTGGCGCTGGCGGTCGCCCGCCGGGTTCTGCACCGGGAGTTGACCGTGGCGCCGGATGCGCTGTTGGGGCTGGTGAAGGCGGCGCTCGAAAAAATTGAAGCGCGCGAAGTCCATACCGTGCGCATCCGGCCGGAGGATGCCCCCATGGTCAAACAATTCCTGGGAAAGATGGGACTGCCCCAGCGGTTGGAGGTGGTGGCGGATCCAGGCCTGGAGCGCGGCGCGGCGATTTTCGACTCGAGCCGCGGCGCATTGGACGCTTCGGTGGAAACGCAACTTCAGGAGATTGAGCGCGGGTTGGCGGATGTGGTTCGAAGGGTATGATAAAACTCGCGCCGTATCATGAAAGGCTGGCCAAAATCGAGACCTGCCGCTGGACGGGCAGTGTTACGGAGCTGGTGGGTCTGCTGGTGGAATCGAATGGCCCCGCGGCCGCGGTCGGCGATTTCTGCGAAATAAGCACCAAAGCTGGGCGGGTGATTCGAACCCAAGTAATTGGATTTCGCGACGGCCGGGTGCTCTCCATGCCGCTCGAAGAGACCGACGGCCTGCACCTGGGCGACCCTATTACGGCGCGCAAAGAGGACGCCCGCATGGAATGCGGCCCGAGGCTGTTAGGCCGGGTGATCGATGGTTTCGGAAAGCCGCTGGATGGGCTGGGCCCGATCGAGGCCAAGACACCTTACGACCTGTATGCCGCGGCGCCAGGACCTCTGGACCGCGAACCCATCGGCCAACCATTGTCCACCGGGATCCGCGCCATCGATAGTTTGCTTACCTGCGGAAAAGGCCAGAGGATCGGGATTTTCGGCGGCTCGGGCGTGGGCAAGAGCACCCTATTGGGCGCCATGTCACGGCACAGCTCGGCGGATGTGAGCGTGATTGCCCTCATCGGGGAACGAAACCGCGAAGTGCGCGATTTTATTGAGCACGAGCTTGGTCCGGATGGACTGAAACGCTCGGTACTGGTTGTCGCAACTTCCGACCGTCCCGCGCCGCTCAGAATCCGCGCCGCGTTCGTGGCGCTGGCAGCCGCGGAATACTTCCGCGACCAGGGGGCCGACGTTCTGCTGGTGATGGATTCGGTTACGCGATTGGCCATGGCGCAGCGCGAGATCGGATTGGCCGCCGGCGAGCCGCCCAGCCAGAAGGGCTACACGCCATCGGTTTTCAACCTGCTTCCGAAAATTTTCGAGCGTGCCGGACGTTTCCGAAAAGGCTCTATTACGGGATTCTTCACGGTGCTGGTGGAAGGGGACGATTTCAACGAGCCGATTTGCGACGCGGTTCGCGCCATCCTGGACGGCCACATTATTCTTTCCCGCGAACTGGGCGCGGCGGGGCATTATCCGGCCATCGATGTTTTGCAATCGGTGAGCCGGCTGGCGCCGCGGCTGTATACGCCCGAGCAGCGCGATGCCGCACTGAAGATCCGCGATGCCCTGGCCACCCATCAGCGCGCCGAAGACCTCATCAACCTGGGCGCCTACGCCAGCGGCGCGAATCCAAAATTGGACGCGGCCATCCGCATCCGGCCGCAGCTACTGGAATTCTTGAAACAGGACAATGCGTCATTGGCGCCGTTTGAGCAGACCATGGCCGAGATGCGGGAACTGGCCAAGCAGGCGGGATGAAGCGATTCCAATTCCAGCTGGAAAGAGTCCGGCGCTGGCGCCTCGAACAACTAAGCCTGGAAGAACTCAAGCTGCAGCAGGTGCGGGCGGAGCGGCAGGCGCTGGCCGACGCCAAACAGCAGGTTCGCGACCAGTTGTCTACATCCCGGCGGCAAATACTGGAGCTACACCTCCTGTGCGGACAGGATCTCGAAAACCTGGATTCCTACGGCATCCATGTGCACGGGCGAGTCCGGGATTTTGAGAATCGTGAGCAGCAGTGGGATGCGAAAGTTTCCGAACAGCGGGGGAGGGTGCTGGAGGCCCGCCGCCAGTTCGAATTACTAGACGGGCTCCGCGAAAAAGCGCTCGTTAAATGGCGTGCGGCGGGCGAGAAGGAACAAGAGACGCTCGCGGGCGAGCTGTTTCTTTCAAGATCGACGCGGAACGGCTAACGTCACCGGCTCCCTTAGTCTTGGAAGCTGTGAAAAAATTGGGAAGCACGCGGGGTTGGCAGACGGAAGCGTCTGCCCCACGTTGACGCACAAGGATTTACGATTAAGTGGCGCAGGCGCTTTCGCCTGCGAACCGATTTTTTCACAGCTTCACAGCCACCGGCGCTCTGGTCTTGAGAAAATTTGCGAACTGCTGCACATCGCGCGTAGATCCTGGAAATGTCGCGATGACGTGTTCGTCGGGGTCGAGGATCACATAGAAGGGTAGGGAAACGGTCTTGAAGCGCTCTTCTTCCATCTTGGCGTTTTCCTCAGAAGCTGCGTCGGTGCCGTCGGTGTACAGATCCACCAGGACGAAGTCTTTCAGGAGCGGGGCAATTTCCGGGCGCGGAAACATGTTGGCTTTCATCCAATGGCAGTTGGTGCAGGCATTGCCCGTAAAGTTGACAAACACCAACTTGTTTTCCGCGCGGGCCTTGGCCAGCGCTTCCTTATACTGATTCTTCATCCACACCGGCCCCCCACTTTCCTGGCCTGCGGCGCCAAACGAGACGGCTTTCGCTTGCACTGGAATTGCCGCCTCCAACTCGCCCAGCGTGGCGCCAAACAATCCGGGAAGCAGGCTGATGGAAAAAATCAGGAACAACGACCCCAGCAGCATGCGTCCCACGCCCAGACGTTCGTCGGGCTGGATGCCTTCCAGGCGCAGGAAACCGAGCAGATAAAGGCCGGGCAGCGCGAACAGCACCACCCAGGCGGCGATAAACAGCTCGCGCGAGATGAGATTGGTTTGTAGAATCTGATCGGCCGTGCTGAGATACTTGATGGAAACCGCCAGCACGATAAATCCGAGCACCACTTTCACGCGCATCAGCCAGCCGCCGCTCTTGGGCAGTTTCTTCAAGAAGGACGGAAATAGCGCCAGCACGAAAAATGGAAGAGCCAATCCAGTGGCGAACGAGGCCATGCCCAGCACCGGTTGGATCCCGCCGGTTTGCACCGAAGCCACCAGCAGTGGACCCACGATCGGTCCGATGCAGGCGAAGGAAGTCAGCGTGAACGTCAAGCCCATGATCAGCGTGCCAAAATATCCGCCGCCTTCCGAGGCCTGATTCAATTTGGTAAGAAGTCCCGAGGGCAGAGTCAGTTCAAATGCGCCCAGCAAACTCAATCCGAATACGATGAACACCAGTCCGATAAAGCAGTTGACCCAGGGGCTGTTGCCCAGCTTCACCACTCCGATGGGGCCGGCGATGGCTTTGGTGATCAGCCCGAGGCCGGTGAAGAATACGATGACGCCTACACAAAAAACGATGGCTTGAACCACGCCGTCGCGCTTCGACGCGGAGTTGCGGTTGATGAAATAGGACACCGTGAACGGGATCATCGGAAACACGCACGGCGTAAAGATAGCGGCGAGGCCAGCCGCGAATGTCGTCAGCAGGAAGAGGCCGAAGCTGGAGGATTGCGGATTCTGAACAGGCGTGACGGGAGAGGCAGCCGCACTCGGAGCGGAAGTTTTCCGGAACTCGGTATAGCCGGCCGGTATCGCAATCGTCGCCGCCTTGGCCGCCGGATCTATGTTAATTGACCCCACCGCGGTCTTGCGCTTGGGCGGCAGGCACATGGTGTCGTTGCAGCATTGGTAGCGCACCTGCGCGGTCAGCTCCAGCGGGCCGGTGGGGGCGTCTTTTTTCAGCTCGATCTGGTAGAGGAAGGTAACTTCTTCGCCGAAGGTCTCCGTGTTGACATTGAAGGACGGGTCCATCTTGACCACGGCCTTCGGCTGATAAACTTTGAAGCCCGCGACCGAGGGATTGTCAGCTAAACCAGCTGTTGTAGCGATGGGTGGACGCGGCGTAGTGAGCGAGTAGAGGTGCCAACCGGGTTCTATTTCGGCGGTCAGGTGGGCGAGAATCTTTGAGCCGGGAGGCGCCGACTGCGAATCGAACGTCAGCTTCCACTGCACCGGATCCTGCGGCGCGGCCAACGCTGGAACCAGCAGGATGAAGAACGCTAGGAGCATGTGGGGCAGGTTTCGAACCTGCGCGCCGATTGGTAATCGGCGCAAACGGCGCGGGTTAGCAACCCGCGCGCAGGATGACATCCTGCCCCACAGCCAAAGCGACCCAAGGAATGGCATGTCAATCCGCGTTGGCGGCCGAGGCGCTGGGCGGATGGCCGTTCGCTAATTCCGCCTCAATGCGTTCATTGATCTTTCCGCCCGCCAATTCCTTGGCCACCCGGATGGCGTTTTTGATGGCGTTGGCGTTGGAGCGGCCGTGAGTGATGATGCACACGCCCTTGACGCCCAGCAGCGGCGCGCCGCCGTGCTCGGAATAGTCCAGGCGCTTCTTGAAATCCTGAAATGCGGTGCGGGAGAGCACGTAGCCGATTTTGCGCGTGATGGTGGCTTCGAGCGACTCCCGCAACATCTGGTAGATCATGTCTACCAAACCCTCCCCCACCTTCAACGCGACGTTGCCCACAAATCCGTCGCAAACAATCACGTCGAGATCCCCGGTGAAGATGTCGCCGCCTTCCACGTTGCCGACAAAGTGGAGAGGAAGCGCTTTCAGCAGTGGCGTGGCGGCGCGGGTCAGTTCGTTACCCTTATGTTCCTCTTCGCCGATGGAAAGCAGGCCCACGCGGGGCTTGGGTTTACGAAATGCCACGCGGGAATAAATATCGCCCATCACCGCGAACTGGGCCAGCATGCGCGGGGAGCAATCCACGTTGGCGCCGACGTCTACCACCACCACCGGCGTGCCTTTGAGGGTGGGGAAAGCCGAGGCCAGCGCGGGACGGTCCACGCCCGGCACCATGCCCTGCACCATCTTCGCGGTGGCCATGACGGCGCCGGTATTGCCTGCGGAAACAACGCCGTGGGCCAGGCCATCCCGGACCAATCTGGATGCCACCCTGATGGAGCTGTCGCGCTTGCTCCGAACGGCCTTGGCCGCGCTGTCCTCCATGGTGACGCGTTCGCTGGCGTGCAGGATTTCGATGGGCAATCCCTGCCAGTCTCCATGCTGCGCCAGCTCGGCGCGCAACTCATCCTGTTTACCAACCAGGATGATTTTCACGCCGAGAGCTTTGGCGGCGCGGATGGAGCCGTCGACTTCGGCCTTCGGGGCGTGGTCGCCGCCCATTGCGTCCACCGCGATGGTTAGCATGGGATGAAATGATAAGACGTGCGCAGGACCCTTATTCTTCCGCCACTTCAATTACTTCGCGGCCCTTGTATCGGCCGCAGTGGGGGCAAGCGCGGTGCGGCAGCTTAGGCTCATGACAGTTCGGGCACTCCGCAATGCCGGGCGTCTTCAGTGAATCGTGCGCCCTTCGGGTTGACGTGCGCTCCTTGGAATGTCTTCTTTTCGGATTGGGCATTTATATTCCTTTGACTTGAAGTTTCTTCAGCGCCGACCAGCGCTCATCGGCCGGTTTGGGTTCACAGGAGCAAGCCGCCAGATTGCGGTTTTGGCCGCAAACGGGGCAGATCCCCTGACAATCTTCCCGGCAAATTCGCTGCATCGGCAGCGAGAGCAAAACAAACTCCCGCAAAATATCTTTCAACTCCACGCCGCCTCCTTCATAGAAGGCGACTTCGCTTTCTCCTTCGTCGATCTCGACGTCCTCGTCGTATCCGGCGCGCTTGGCCGGGCGATAGAAGAGATCGAAATCCGAATCGATCGGAAATTCGGCCGGCTCCAGGCACCGGTCACAGTCCGCCTGCATCCGGACCTTCAGGTGTCCCCGAATCCGGATTTCTCCCAGAGTGTGAGGGAGCAGCTCCGCCACGCCTTCCGCCTCAAGGGGCGCTGCCTGGCTCAGTCCCTGATCGTATTGGATATCACCAGGAGAGAAGGCCACGTCGAAACGGACCTTCTTTAATTCCAACTCCTTAACGCTGAAGAACACGGAAGCCTCGCCTCGTACAGGGAGCGATTAAATCATTAGTATACCAAGGCCGTGTGGGGCAGGTTGGCAACAGGTTGGCAACCTGCGCGCCGATTGGTAATCGGCGCAAAAGCCGCGGGTTGGCAACCCGCTGCCGGTTGGCAACCTGCCCCACAAACCCCACTTCAGTCAGGATCACGCCTAGTTGGCGGCTATCGCCCGGGACGGAGAAAGTGCGGTCTACCGCGATGGTGACGGTGGCGCTGGCACCGTCTGGTTTCAACCGGGGAGTGGACAGCGTGTAGCTTCCAGGGCCCGGGTACGTTTCGGATGCGACGCGCTGGCTATTCAGCTCCACGGTGACCTGGCGCGCCGCGGCGTGTTCCGGGATAGTGAAGCGAACTACCAGCGGGGAAGGTTGCGCGGGAGGCTTCAGCACAATCACGGCGGTCTGGCTCATCCAGCGCCATTGCCCATTTTCGAGCTGATAGACGCCGCTCACGATCTGCTGTTCGGCTTCGGGCGCGTTCATGGGAAGGTTGGAGAGTGCTGGCTGGTGCTCGGTTACCAGTTCCGCGCGCAGTTGATCGATGGGTGCGAGCGAAACATCAAATGGCCGTAGTCCAAAAGTCGTGGTGGAGTACGCCGATCTCCCGTGCAGCGACACGATTCGCAGCGGAATCCACGGGCGGATGGTTTTTTCCGCGATGGTCGCCAACACGCCTCCGCCCGTTGTGAACGGAATGGGGTAACCGAGCGCGCTCGAGACCACCATTTCACCCGGATGCACGGCTTGTCCCTGTTGAAGCGGAAGCGCGCCCTCGGACTCCAGGTAATAGCGCAATCCCCATTCGCCGTTGATCCAGACGCGTTTCGAATCTACATCGTTCCTGAGCGAGCGGGCGAACTGGCGGTAACCATCCCAATGTTGATAATTGACCACGGCAAGCCCTGCGCCAAGCGTGAGCGATGCCGCGAATCCAATCTTTTGCCAGCGCCGGCTGACGCGCTGCGTTGCCAGGATGGCGATGGGCAGCGCGATGGGCAATAAATATCGCGCCGAGCCGGCAAAAAAAAGAATCAAAGCGCCGGCGAAGAAAATAAGTACCCATTGCGCCAGAAAATCGCGCCAATTACGCGCGCACCACAGCAGGATTCCCAAGCCCACCGCGATGGATGCCCAAAACAACGGATTCCAATCGTAAAATGCCGCGCCGATGGCCGCGGGGATGGTGAGTAATGGCGGAAGCCAGAGGCCGGGGAAGACCATCCAGGCCAGATGTCCGGTGAGTGCCACTGCGTTGCGGATCTTTTGATCGAGCTGTTGCAGCCCGTACGTTTGCATGTACCCGGCCAGCACCTGCGCGGGCATCGCTCCGCTCGAGACGCGTTCATAGATCTGCCAGGCAACGAAAACGGCGGGCGCGGTACACGCGGCAATCCATGCGGCGCGCCATTTGCGTCCCCATTTCCAGGCATAGAGCAATAGGATAGGGGTCAGTATTATGGCCTGGTACGCCGCTAGCGCCGCGAATGCCATGGCGATGGAAGAGCCAATCAGCCGCTCAAGGGAGTGGCGTTGCACCGCGCCGACGAATAAGGCGATGGAGAGCAGCCAGAAGGCCAGGAAAGGCACATCCGCTTCGAGCGAATTGCCATTGATTACGAACGCCGGCGTCGCCAGAAACAGCAGCGTGGCCGACAGTGGATACGGGCTAAATCGGTGCGCCAGCGAGAGCGCACTGAATGCGGCAATCAGTGAGAAAAGAATGTAGGCGGCGTGGAACGGGATTTCATGCACGTCTTTGAAGATCGCGAGCAGCAGTCCGAGATACCAGCTGTTCAGCGGCGGATGGGGATGGCCGCGCATATCCACCATCTGGCCCAGGAAAACATAGCGGGCATGCAGGGGATGCAGCGGATCAATCTGGGCGTGTTCGGCGCCATAGAGATAATAAACGTCGTCGCCTTGGATGGCCTGATTGAGAAAAGGCACTCTCAGGACCAGGACGAATAGAGCCACGATGAGGAGTTCCCGGCGCAAGAGATCAAGATAGCAGGAGCATCCCTGTGTTCGCTCCGCTGGCTTGGGGCGCGACGAATATTGCGTCCGTTGAATTTATTAATCCGAGCCATTTTCAGGATCGGCGCGTATTTCTACGAATAACGTTGACATTGTGCGGACCAGGTGCTACGATCAGTGCGGCTTAGGACAGATTGATCCTGATCCTCGACTTCCAAATCAGCGCAGTTACGCTCCTTTCCAGTCACAGCTTGGTCCTTCGGCCGTTATTCGCTTTATTTTGTGCGGCTGAGTCCGCACTCCCGCGTCAGTCTAGCTAAGCGACCCTCCACGAGAGGGCCTTGTCGGAGCCTGTCCGAATGAAGAAAGCACTCTGCTGCCTCGCCGTTGTTGTGATGCGCATGCGTTTGCGACGCCGTCGCCTGTGTCGGTAACGCCGAGTTCGGGAACCGGTTCGGCACAGACCTTCGCATTTGTTTTCACCGATCCCGGCGGCGAGAGCAAGATCGTTTGGACACAGATCGACATCAGCGCTGCCCTGGTGGTAGGCGCGGCTTGCTATATCGATTACTCGCCGTTGGCAAACGAGGTCTTCCTCTATAACGACGCCGGCACCTCGTGGGGTTCTGGGCTGACCGTCGGCGTCGCTGGAACGCTCGAGAACAGCCAATGCTCGATTAACGCTGGCGCCTCTTCCTTTTCGGTTAGCGGCGACAACCTTACCCTGAACCTGGCGGTGAGCTTCACCGCCACCGGAACCGGCAAGGGACAAGGAGCCATCATCCAGAACAGCGGCAGCCCAGTCGCCGCAACACCCAACAGCGCGAGCAACCCGACGCCGGTAGGGTCCATCGTCGCGATCTACGCCACCGGAGGCGGGTTGCTGAGCCCAGCCGTCGAAGACGGCAGCGTCACCCTCCTAGGGGGCCTTACTGCTCCCATGGCTCCCGTGTCGCTGACCATCGGTGGCCAACCGGCTCAAATCCAATACGCCGCACCACCGCCCTACGAAGTTTCGGGGATGCTGCAAATCAACGCCGTGGTGCCGACCGGCATCGGCTCCGGCGCGCAGCCGGTGGTGCTGACCATCGGGAGCAACAACAATGCGTCGCAACAAGTGACGGTCGCGGTGAAGTAGGCAAGGATAATGTCGCAGAGTTGGCTCCGAACGTTGGCGCTTAGCACTTCGCGCCTTTTCTTTCAAACGTCCCAATCAATCTGTTTCAGAAAAGACGCTGGTTCGGGATAGTCAGGGCGGAGTTTCACCGCCAAGTTGAATTCCTTGTATGCCAGATACACGCCCAGGAAGTAATGAGCCCGTGCGTCGAGCGGACGCGCACGCATAATCTGCTCCATGGTTTCGATGGCGGCATCGAACATTTCCAGCTGGTGGTACTCCGCGGAGAGAAAATCGAGCCGTGTGTCATCGCTCGGGTCTTGGGCAATATTCCTCTTGATTTCGCTATACGCTAACGCCAATACCGAGGCAACCGCCGACGACATCTACATCACCCACAGCACCGTCAACTCCTCAGCCGTTACTGGCGTCCTGATCGGCGCGATCGGCAACTACTCCGATAGAAAGGTGTGCGACGCACCTCCCTCTTGTTCGGTCAACCCGATGACGTGTTGGCCCAACCTCCCCAGCGTCTACGTGCCCCGGGACATCCGCATCGAAAATTCAACCGGCCTTCTTCGCGGCTTTGGCCTTCTTCGCGGCGGCGCGGTTGGCCTTCGGCTGCGGAGCGCCAGGTTCCGAAGTGGTGGCCTTTTCAGTATCGATTGCGTTCGTGCTCATCATGTTTCTCCTTGACCGGGCTGCGGTCGTGACCATTCATCGCTCTGGTCTCGGGAAACAGCAAGTTAATTCTCCAACGATTTGGCTTTGGCAACATGAGGCGGACATCGGATCAGGCTAATTGTCGGGTTGGGTCCCTTTTTTATGTACACGGCAAAATGGAAATCGACTCTCTAAATCTTCAGGAGCCGACCAAAGCACTGTGCCTAATGATAGGGTGCCGGGAAAGACAGTGACGTCAGCGGACGCGCTCCCAGCGCTTACGGTAGCAGAGGCACTCAGACTCCTTTGCTCGCTATCCCTATGCCGAACTCCCGCAGCAAACGCCAGGTGAAATAGACTATCAACCCGAGTGACCACGCGATACCTGATGCGCCTATTTGCCTCTCGGGACGATATTGGCTGGCGATCATGTGGTAAGCATAAGCTCCGGTCAAGATCCCGAAAGCAACTCCGCAAACGGGCCCTGCCATTCTCATGTAGCGAGGCCAAGTGGTTCTCGATTGGCGTTCCTGGCGCTCGTCCAACGTTCTCCCCACCAAATACCAGAAGAGAACGATCCCAACGAAGAATCCTATATCTCTAGGAGCAATCCAGATTAGCGTGTATTGACTATCGCGTTGGTAGATGGCGTTGTCCTCGTTCCTGAGCGGATAGTCGAGGACCAACGCTGGAAAGTTGACCACCTGCGATATTCGCCCAGCCAGAGCGGGGCTATTCTGAAAAGTGTACTCCTTGTTGTTTACCGCGCGGTCTCGCTGGGCCTTAAGGCGATACTCGTGCGGTTCGTATACGTGACACGCCAATGCCAACGCCAGTTGCGCAATCGGCAAGAACCATTTCCAACGGACACGTTTCATTAGAAGCCTCACCTCACACAGACATTTGTGTTCGCTGGTATCTCGTTCTGTTCTATGTACACGCATGTCTTTGGAGCGCCCTGTAGCGGCCGTGCACCTATGAACTGCTGAAGATAAAGTGTGATATCACGCGTGTCATCGCCTGACGTACACCCAAGGAAACTCTGCAATGCTGGGTCGTCCACGACCTTAAAGCCATGCAACGCTTCGTGAAATAGCATTGCAATGTTCGAATCGGTCGCGCCCTGGCTATCAAAACTGATTGCCCTCGGCTCGAAGAAACTCCTCAGCGGTTTCGTCGGATCCTCGCGGCATGTTACCACGGCTGTCTCACACGTATTCGCGTTGTTGGTCGTTGCAAAAAAATGAGCAACAGTCCAGCCGGGATTGCCGCCGCAAACCGCATCAGTGAGCTTAACGTTTGACTTGGGTCCATCGTAAAACTCGGGGGAACGCCCTCTAGATCGTAGAAAGTAGCGACTCTCCGCTCGAAGCCTGACTAGGCTGAGAGCAAATTTTCTTTCGCGAGAAAAGGAGAGCCGCTATGAAGAAACCATATCAGATTGAATCGCAGCGAGCTGTGAGACAGCTCGAAGAGATGGCCGCGGATGGAAATCCGGCGGTGCAGATGGTGCTGCCTCTGGCCGAGATGGTGAGCTGGCTGCGCCAAGGCGTGGGCGAGTTGATCCGCCAGGCTGGCCTGCAGTTGATGGAACTGCTGATGGAAGAGGAAGTTCGGGAACTGGTGGGGGAGCGCAGCCAGCCGCAGCCGGACCGGACGGCCAGCCGGTGGGGCAAGGAGCGCGGCTACTGCGTAGTGATGGGGCAGAAGGTTCGAGTCCACCGGCCACGCGTGCGTACGATCGACGACCAGGAAGTGCGGTTGGGCAGCTACGAGATGTTTCACCGTGGCGAGCCGTTGACCGAGACGGTCTGGGAAAAACTGATGCTGGGCTTAAGCACGCGGAAATACGGTCAGGCGGTGCGCCAGTTCAGCGAGGCGTATGGCTTGGAGAAGAGCGCCATCAGCGAACACTTCATTGAAGCCAGCCGAACGAAGTTGAAAGAAATGATGGAACGGCGGCTGGACAAGCTGAAGCTGTGCGCGTTGCTGATTGACGCGACGGCGTTCGCCGGCCAGCAGATGGTGGCCGCCTTGGGAATCAGCCAGGACGGGCGCAAAACGATCTTAGGCATCCGGCAAGGCGCCACCGAAAACGCCACCGTGGTGGGCGAGTTGTTGGGTGAGCTGGCGAATCGCGGACTGGATTTCAGCGAGCCACGATTGTATGTGCTGGATGGTGGCAAAGCGCTGCACGCGGCGGTAAAGAAGTACGCCGGTGAGTCAGCACCGATCCAGCGCTGCCAAGTCCATAAGCGGCGCAACGTCTTGGATCATTTAACCGATGAAAGAAGCCGCTGGTGGCCAAAAAACTGAACGTCGCGTACGCCCTGGAGGATCATGCGGCCGACAAGCTGGCGCTGGACCAACTGCATCGCGAACTGATGGATATCAATCCCAGTGCGGCGCGGAGTTTAGGCGAAGGTATGGAGGAAACGCTAACCGTGCATCGGCTTCACGTTCCGCCGCAACTGCGCAAGACCCTAGCCAGCACCAACGTCATCGAGTCGGCGTTCTCCATTGTCGAACGAGTTTGCTCGAACGTGAAACGCTGGCATCCAGGCGATCAGCGTGAGCGCTGGGTAGGTTCCGGCCTGCTAGTCGCAGAGAAACAATTTCGCCGGGTCCAGGGACACAAACAGATTCCAAACCTTCTCAGAGAACTGGAATCACTTGTCCCTTCCAAGTCGGAGGTTGTCAAAAGGAGAAAGGCGTCGTAAAGTGAGTTACACGAGAGCCGCTACTTTCAACGGAAAGTCGGGCGATCCCGGCCGGAATCCGAAACCGGTCACCGCTGGCCAGCAATAACTCCAGGGACGGTGGCGTTTTCACTGTCGGCTTTGTCTCCACCAACGCGAAGCGGACAGGTGTGTTCTGTTTCCGCAGCCTAACACGCCACCCGTAGAATGCGGACTCCTTCAACTCGCGCTCACGGCAGTATGCGCGGATCGACTGGCCGCCCGTTTCCTGTTCCGCGATTCGCTGGCGCCATAGTTCGCGCCGTTGCTCTTGTTTGGTGCTCACGCTTTTCACTATGCATCGCATTCAGTGGGCTGGGATAGTGGGGTTTATGTGATGCGTACCGCGGTTCCGAAGCCGGTTGGCCGCGCCGGGCTGTTTTCGTTCCCCGAGTTGGGGCCGTAAGCTGGCCCAGGGGAGAAACCAGGCCACTCCCTCGCCAGCAACGCCACTGAGGGCGCTTTCCGCCCAAGAAACGGCATTTTGGGCCGCGCCGCCCTCGAACATTCCGGGGTACGAATGGTTTTATCGCCCAATACCCCAAATCAGTGACGTCACGGGTCCGTGACATCACTTAACTCGGGCCTGAAAAGCAAAAACGCCGCCCCTGGCGCATGGCCGAGGCGGCGTTTGGACGACGAGTTGCCTGAAGCTATTTGCCGATCTTGTACGTCCGTTCGCCCGCGGCGTTCTTGGACGATGCGATCTTCTCCCGGCCCTTGCTGCCGAGGATGCTGACGAAGCCGCGCACCGTGTGCGCTTGCCATTTGGTGACCGCCATAATCTCGGCCAGCGTCGCGCCTTTGGCGCGCCTCATCAAAGTGATCACTTCGGCTTTCTTGTTGGCGCGGTCTGCTTTGGGTTTGGTGGCCGGTTTCTTGGAGTGGCGCCCTTTCTTAGGCGGTTTGGCTCTCTTGGTGGCCGTGCGATTGGCCTTCGCGGGCCTTGCGCCAGATTCCGGGGTCGTGGTTTTCTCCGCATCGATTGCGTTTGTGTTCATCGTGCTTCTCCTGGACCGGGTTGCGGTCGTCACATTGATCACTCCGGTTGGGAGAAACATCAAGCGGAATCTTCGGCGATTAGGCAGGAGGCCGGCTCTCGCCGTGGGGGATGAAGGGAATTGGCGGGTTGGGTCCCTTTTTTATATGCCCGACAAAACGAGCGGCAAATAGAAAAGTAGTCTAGCCTGTCATTCGCGATCCGCGAAGACGCGCTGATATTCTTCCTTGCTAACCCTTCCCCAGTGCAGGTCTCTGTTCCAGATCCTTTCCGGAGCATGGCCGGGGCGCAGTAAGTCGATCGAGAAAGCGCGATCTCCATCCTTGGCCGCCTGATCACTCAGAGAAATTGTAAAGCGTTGGCCCACGTCGATTCTAAACGTGTCGTTGATGTCGCCGGGTCCAACTGCGAATGAATGCTTGGACCAACCGTCCTCAGTGTGGTCAACGTCCTTGTTAGTTAGATGATTGATGCCATCAAACTTGTGTCGTTCCTCAGGCGTTGCCGGCTCGAAATGATCCCCAGCCCATCGGCAGAGACCGCCGAGCTCTGGGTCATTTGCATAGATCTGCCCTTCCAAGGGCGTGTACATGTCGGTGCCGCTGCCGGGCCTGAGATAGTCGCGCTTTAGGGCGTGTCGTTCGATACCCGACGAAGTCGCTCTGATCACAACGAAAGACCCACGGTCGTCAGCAGTATCTTCCACGGCACCCAGATAGTTCTTGGCAAGGAACCATGGAAACCGTAGGTAGTTCATGTTATGGCCAACGTGACGGACACCAAGAAATAAGTATGCTTCCTTGGCATTCCAGAGCACGTACCGTCGCCAATATCGAGGATCACGTAGACCCCAACCATTGCCGCTGTCGTCACAGCAATAAGAATAAAGATCGCAATCGCTGCTTTCGTTCTGGCTCGCATTGGGCCACCTTTAATTGCAGGCTGTGGATTGGCAGACATTGTTCAAAATGTAAGTCGTGAAATCACCCCAATAGTCCCAGTATCCGTTCAACAGTGGTCCGTTCCCCGACGGAGAGCTTCTTAAGACTATCCCGCCCAGAGAGTTGCTCAGGTGCGGCCCTTGCGACGCGCCCAGCCTGGACTTTATGAACTGCAGATATTCCATCCAGCTCTTCTTTACTAGCCCCTCCGTTATATAGTAACCCGCGTAGAAAAAGGCTCCTGGGCCGGGCTGGTCATAAGCGCCTGTTTCGATCACGACGTCATTTGTTCCGATAGAGTACACACGCCAGTATCGCCAGCCGGCCAGCGGGTGGCCCAGTAAAGTGACCGCCGAGACGACATGAGCTACCGGATCAACGCGTTCAGTCATAATCGCAAAAGCCTAATACGGGAATACTTTCAGTTTGATCGTCAGAATCTGGCCGGGAGCGGTTACGTTTACCGAGTTGCTAAAGCTTAATCCTCCGGCGAAGTTCATTATGGAGCTGTTATTCCCCGAAACGGGAGCAAATGTCTGAATGAAGTTCTGGAAGATGAAATCGGGAGATTTGTCTGTTAGCAGCTCGATCGCGTTGATGTTGCCGCAAGTCGGAAGGTACCCAAAGGGTAGGACAATGGGAACAAGGGAAAGAGGATAGCACACAGGGTAGCTAAGATCCGGAAGTTGCTTGAGCAAGTCCGACGGCGACCACTTGCTCATGACCCAGCTGATGGCCGAACCGCTCCAGGATGCGTTCCCGCCCAGAAAAGCACCAAATGTTGTAGCGTAATTTGTGTTTGGAGCAGTAATCTGGAAAAGCGTTCCGGGGTCCACCACATAAGCTGACCCAAGCACGTTGCCGAGCCACCCTGGCGACACGTTAGCAGTCAAGTTGTCAGCCCGTAGCGTTGCCGTTCTGATCATACTTTACTCCCGACTGACCAACGACGCCACCATCGTCAGTGGCAAACAGAGGCTGGTCGTTGGGAACGGTCCAGCGCACGTTGCCGGTGGCGTCGAAGGCGACCATAACAGGGCTTGAGCTGGTTTCGGTGCAAGTGGCTACTGTGCCTACAAACGACCCGTCCTGCGCCTGCAGACCCGGGCTAACGACACTTGCCCCGCATTGAGCGGGAACTTGCGGTGGGTTCACCGGGCTGACGCTGGTGCCTGCTACTATCGCCATGCCAGGCGGGCCTCCATGAGCGACATCACCCGGCCAAAAGATGCTCCACGTGGCAAGCACGCCGGTATCCCCGTTGGTGATTGTCTGGACGCCGACGATTTCCGTTTGTGCCCCATAATTGCCCGCTGAAACGTCCGCGAGAGTGATTTTGTCATAAGCGCCCGAACTGCTGATTCGTAGCAACCGCACGTGAGTTGTCCAAGGGTCCGCCGAGCAAGCTTTCACTTCGGGATAGTCGTAGCCAAGGTAGGCATTGCCGTCGCCAGCAACGATGAAGGCGGACACACCCACAGGACCGAAAACGGTTCCGATCGAACAAGGAAGGTCCTCGGAAAGATTGTTGTACGGTTGGACCGCCAGCGGTACGCTGAACTTCTGCGTGCCTGTGATCGGATCAATCCCAATCACCGACACCCCAGCAGTATTGACGCCTTGTATGGCGAAGATCGTGCCGTCGGTATGTACGGCCATTGGAGGGCCTGCGTTCAAGTAGGAACCTCTCGAACGGCTATTGCACCATTCACGGGGCCACGTCGTCCTATTCCTTCACCAAGGACCCCTACATTCTGAACGTGACGTTGGACATCTCTTTCCAAAATATCGTCGACGGCGTGAACAAGGCCAGCACCTTGTACATCTACGAGGTAGTCACAAACCGCAGTCTACAATACGCTAGCGGGGGCAGCCCCACCGATCCCACAAAAGGTGCTTAGACATATTACGGCTGGTGGTCACAGCCTGGGAGTAACTAAGTATGAAAAGATTCGTGTTTCTTACCATTCTGCTTCCGTGCTTGGCGCAGCAGCCGCAGCCCGTCCCGCTGCAGTCTCCTGGAACAGTCGCCGGCACGCTCACGGGCGACGATGGCACCCTGATCGGAGGCGCTCTCGTCGCACTGGCGCTGCTCCCGCCCTTCCCCGCGGGTCGTTTGCGGCAGCCTGACCCGGCGGTTATTTCCGCGGCCGATGGCTCGTTCCAGTTTAGCCAGTTGGCTAACGGCAGCTACCGAATCTGCATACAGGCTCCGGGCAGCCCGTCGCTTAATCCGTGCGAGTGGGGCTTGCAGCCTCCGTTGGTCCTTCTCGGTCGCGGCCAGCCGACGACGGCTGTTACCGTTGTAGTGAAGAAAGGTGCATTGGTGCCAATACGCCTCAGCGACCCAAGCGGGCTGCTAGCTCAGTATGAGGGAACTGTTCCCGGGGCGCAGGTATTGATCGGGGTTAGCAACGACGCCCTGTTCTTCCGGAGGGCGCCGGTAGTGTCGGCGGACGCAGGCGGGAGGAGCTGTCAGGTCCTAATGCCGTTCGGTGTCGCCGTCAATCTCATCGTGTGCAGCTCCTTCTTCCAGCTGAGCAATGCCGGCGTAGCACTGCGGGCGACCTCGGCCTCGGTTCCAATTACCGTACAGGCGGGGGCCCAGCCGACCGTCGTGAGTCTGGTCGTAACAGGCGGAGGTCAGCCATGACCCTGCGGACTCGCGTTGCCCACGCTTTCGCCTCTCTTGCAGCGCTGATATCACTGTCAGTCCCGTGCTCGGCCCAGCGCCTAGAGATCAACACTGGCCCCTATCAATTTAGTGTGCCGGCCGACTCGTTGGCTGTCGGCCAGGCGGTCGGCATCGGCATCGGCGTGACCGGCACCACGCCACTCCAGATTCCCTACAAGTACATTGGTATATCGGCGATTGAGGGGGCTCCGGACTTCGTGGTCGTGGTCCCTGCCACTGGAACTGCGCCAGCGTTTGTCGGAATCGGCCTGAATCCTAATGTCGTTGCGTACCTGCCTCCTGGAGGTTACAGCGAATACGTGCAGTTCGCTCCGGTGGGCCAAACATCGCCCCAGGGCGGCGCGCAAGTACTGTTGTCAGTCATGCCTCCACCGCCGCCGGTCGTCGCCTCGCTCGTGAGCACGGCTAGCCTCCAGCCGGCCATCTCTCCCGGCGAGGTGGTATCCATCTTCGGCGCAAATCTGGGAACGCCGCCTCTGACCGCGCAATACAGCGATGCGGGCCTGTACCCGACGACGCTCGGCAACACGACCGTCACTTTCAATGGAACCCCAGCTCCACTGCTCTACGTAAGCACGGTACAGATAAACGCGGTAGTTCCGTTCGAAGTCGCCGGCCAGAAAACAGTGAATGTCGTCGTCACCCACGATTCGCAGCCCTCCGCGGCGCTCTCTCTGCCGATCACGGCTACGTCGCCCGCGATGTTCACGGACACGCAGACCGGCAAAGGGGAGGGCGCGATCATAAATGCGGGTCCTGGGGCCCTCTCCCCCGGTGCTCCCAACGGCCCGGAAAATCCTGCATTGCTAACGATAAGAATCTTCGCGTGTGGCGACGATTTTTCAAGCCGCACTCCTCAACTGGTTGACTTGGTTGAGTGTGGTTCGCGCCGCCGTGAGGATGGCTACCAGCAAGGTACGGGCATGGGGACTGACGTGGTAGCGATGGGTATGCGGGATTTTCCGGATTACGCCATGCGCTCGCAGCATCCGAAGCCGTCGGCTGATGGCGGCGGAACGACGACGTTTCTCGTCGGCCAAATACGCGGGAGTGTCGTACAGAATGGCCTGCAGGTCGCGGTTGCGGAATCCATTCAGCAAGAAGTCGCCGTCGTTGATCGCCTCCAGCAAAGGCCGGTCGTCAGCGAATGGCCGCAAGGCCCGTACGCGCCGCCCTTGCCACTTCACCGGCTTTTGGATGCCGGCGATCAGTTCCTCCAATCTGCGGCTGTCATCGACGCTGGCCAAAGCGTCGATGAGCCGATTGTTGGTCTGCTGCGATACCTCTGCTCGGCGGTGCAAGTCGGCCACCCCTTTCCGCATCTTGCGCCACTCGAGCTCATCGTCGGGGCCGCCCTCCTTGGGCCGATAGGTGCGAAAGACGTCGACATTGTTAATGGTCGTTTCCGCCGCCCTCAACACCCCCGCCTCGGCCAGGATCACCTTGCTGTAGGTCTTGGTGGAGTTGCCGTCCATCCAGAACTTGATACGCTCGCCTTCCTGATATTGCCTGCAACTGGTCTGCAGTTCGCCATGAAAGTTGCGCGGGATCTGGCCGGCTTTCGTGGTTCGCTTCCCAAAGAACCGCAGAACGTCGTTGCTGTGGTAGCTTAGCAGGCCATGGGCGATGAAGGCCGGCATCAATCTCTGCAGCGCTTCCCCACTATTGAATACGATGTCGGTGGCCCATTCGCTTTGATAACAGGTCCAGTAATACGGCGTTGGATACTTGAAAATCTCTTCGTGGAGGGGGTTCAGCCGCTGCGCGAAGTCTGTGAGCAGGGCCACCCAATCGGTTTGCAGTTGCTGGTTCAGCAACTCCTGCGCGCGTTGAAAATCGGCGATCCGCGTAAAGCAGTTTTTCTCCTGTTGGAACGCTAACCCCGCTTGCCGCATCTGCTGGGCTAGCCATTCCCGCCCGTTGATGCCGATCTGGATGTGGAAGGGGAACCAGGTCTGAATCCGCGCGTACATCCACCCCAGCCTCTCGTCCCGTCCATAGTGATAAAGCACATGGCAGGGCCGCTTCCGCCGTACGATTTTCGACTGCACATATTCGAACGTCGGACACGGCTCCAGCACGCTCAGCACACATACCGGCCCGGTACGGATGCCCCGCTCAGCAGCCACCCGCCGCGCATATTCGTCCTTGTCCACGCCTGCCTCTCGCACGTAAATGACCGGCAGTCCAGCTTCGCTAAAGGCCCTGGTAGAGGCCTTCTTCACCCGCTCACTGGTCTTCTTCAAGTAGTCGCCGTAATGTTTGAAAAGAACTCCATTCTGCCACAGGAATTCTTCCATTCCCTTGGCCACCATCACCTGCCGGGCTGGGTCCCAGTAGCTGATATCCAGTCTGCGCGGTGAACCTCGCAGTACCAGTCGATCGAATCCGGACAACACGCCCACGATACGATCGCCATATTTTTCGATAAACTGTTGCATGGCGTTCTCCTGTAGTGTTCTGAGATTGGCTATCGAAAATACTACAACGCAGAACGCCCTTCTACTGCAACCGACACTGTTTGCCCCGCAGGGGCACTGGCCACAAGGTTCCGCAAACTCCATATTCGCAACCGGCGGTGGAGTCTTCACTCAGTCCTTTACGCCAAACCAGGACGGGCTCATCAGTCTAGGCGCGTCGGGGCCGCTAGCCGCGCCTGTCTCCCTGACGATTGGCGTCAAACCCGCCAACGTCATCTACGCCGGTGCCGCGCCCTATGCGGTGCCCGGCGTGATTCAAGTCAACGCCACAGTGCCGACCGGCATCGGCTCCGGTGCGCAGCCGGTAGTGCTGACCATCGGCAACAACAACGCGTCGCAGCAGGTAACGGTGGCGGTGAAGTAGCGCAGCGTTACGGCGTGACGCTCATTACCGGATTATTACTCGTCTGGCTGCCTTGTTTAACCACCACCGGATAAGTTCCCTTGGCCAGCTTCGGGATCACCATGTTGATTTGCCCCAGGCCCACAAAGCCTGGGGACATGCCGGCGAATTGCACCACCGCATTTGTTCCGCCGATGGTAACGGTGGGAACAACCGTCGCGTTTGATAACGGGTCATTGGAAGCTGGTGACCCGGTGGGCAGGGGATGATCCAAGGGGCCGAGTCCGGTGACGTACATCACCACAACACTGCCGACCTTGGCGGGAGTTCCGCTTTCCGCCAGCGAATTGTCCGGGTTCAGCACCACGGCCTGGTTCGTGCCGGAGATGAAGATTCCCGGCGCCTCGGCGGTGACGTTCACCGTCGCATGCTGGCTATCCAGTCCGTTGGCGGTGACCACTACAGTGGCCATGCCTGGCTGAGTTTCAAACGGGATCTGGAAATTCGCTTGGAGTTGGTTCACGAAGATCAACGGCGCGGAATTGTTGTTGACCAGAATTGAGACTCCGTTCAGCGTGTCGGGCAAGGGCTTGACGCTGGCCGCGCCAGTGGAATTCGCAAAGTTTGTTCCGAACATGCTGGCGATAGATCCCGGCGCCACAGTGTGCGAGAAACTAGCGGCGTTCACCAGACCGCTGTTCGGTAATGTCGGGAAGGGAAACACATATACTGCTCCCGCTCCGCCGGCGTGGTCCGGCGCGCCAACCATTACCGTTCCTCCGCTGATGGAAACCTGTTGCCCGAACTCATCGCCGGTCACGCCGTTCGCTGCTTTTAGCTGCATGGATATGGTCCAATTGGTACCGGATTGGGCGAACACGTAGGCCTCTCCAAGTCCCCCATTTCCTTTATACGACCCAACCACGGCCAAGCTCCCATCGATTGAAACGGTGGTGCCGAATATGGCCCCGGCCGCGGGGTCGATGGCCGTCAGTTCGGCTTGCTGGGTCCAGGTGGCGCCCGAGCGTACAAAAATGTACGCCGCTCCTATGCCTTTGTTTTTGAGGTAAGCTCCGACCAGTGCGGTGTCGCCGCTCAACGAAATGCCGTGGCCGAAATTGTCGGGTGAGACGCCATCGGAAGCGGTTAATTCCGCCTGCTGGGTCCAGGTAGTGCCGGAACGGACAAACACGTAAGCCGCTCCTTGAAACGAATTCCTGGACGGTACACCGGTCAAGATTGTATCCCCGCTTATCGATTCGCTCGTCCCGAATTGATCGTTGGCTGCTGCGTCGGAAGCGGTAAGTTTGGCTTGCTGGGTCCAGGTGGCGCCGGATTGCACAAACACGTAGGCCGCTCCCAAGAAATTGTTGTGGGCGCTGGCCCCTACAACGGCGGTGCCCCCATCTATCGCGACGGCGCCTCCGAAGCGGTCACCCGTTACTGCATCGGAGCCAGCCAACTTGGCCTGCTCGGTCCAGCTGGTTCCCGATCGCGCAAACACGTAGGCAGTGTTGGTGGCGCCGATGACCGCGGTGTCGCCGTTGAGCGCAACCGCCTGGCCGAAGCTGGCTGCGCCTGCTACCGTCAATTCGGCCTGCTGGCTCCAGGTTCCATCGGATGCCGAACGCACAAAAACGTAGACCGCGCCTTGATTGGAAGCCTTGGTAGGGGAAGAGATCAAAGCCGTGTTGCCGTTCACGGCAACTGCGCTGCCGAAACTGTCCGCGCTGGTGGTGTCTGTTGCGGTGAGTTCGGCTTGTTGGGTCCAGGCCGTGCCTGACTGCGCAAACACGTACGCCTCGCCTCGGTTTCCATTTTTTCCGGGCGCCCCAAAAACTGCGAAGTTGCCGCTCACCGCCGCCGAGGTCAACCCGTCACCCACCACCAGGTCGGAGGCAGCTAGCTTGGCTTGCAGGGTCCAACTCGAGCCTGAACGGACGAACGCGAAGGCCGCTCCCGTCAAAAACGAGTTGTTGTAGTTTTCCACCACAATCGCCGTGGTCCCGCTCACTGCGACCGAGTAGCCGAATGCGCCACCGCCATCTGAGGATGCAAGCTCGGCCTGCTGGCTCCAACTGGAATCGGAAAAGGCAAACACATAGGCGCCTCCCAGACCTCCGGCCGATGGCGTGCCGCAATTAAACTGGCAATTTTTGACGGGGGCGCCCACAAGCAACGTAGTTCCATTTACGGCAACCGAGTAGCCGAACTTATCCCCGCTCACGCCGTCGGAGGCGGTGAGTTTGGCCTGTTGGGCCCAAGTTGTACCGGAGCTGGCGAATACATACACCGCGCCCTGGCCGGCGGATTTTCCCGCGGCGCCGGCCACGGCTGTGCTTCCGCTCAATGAAACTGATCCGCCGAACTCGTCGCCCGCGGCTGCGTCCGATGCGGTGAGCTTGGCCTGCTGGTTCCATGTCGAGCCCGCGAGTGTAAATATGTACGCGGAGCCTTGGCCGGAAGCGCTGGCGCTGGCTCCGATCACCGTGGTCGACCCGCTCACCGCGACGGAAATGCCGAATTGATCGCCACTCGATCCATCAGATGCAGTGAGCTTGGCTTGCTGCGTCCAGGTGGAACCGGACTGCGCGAACACGTACGCTGCTCCTTGCCCGGAGTTGCCGCCAGGGGCTCCAATGACGGCCGTTTGACCGTCCAACGAAACCGAAGTTCCGAATTGATCGCCGCTTGCGCCGTCCGATGCGGTTAACTTGGTCTGCTGGCTCCAGGCGCCATTGGAGAATACAAATACGTAGGCCGCGCCAGTCAGGCCGCTCTCGGAAGGCGCGCCGATCACGGCGGTGTTGCCGCTGATAGCCACGGACTGGCCCAGTCGAGCGCTGCTGGCGGCATCACTTGGGACCAGGACGATCTGGCTCACTGTGGGATCGATAGTGATGGGGTAAACCGCGCGATCATCTTCGATAACGATGTGAACCTGGCCGCCTTCCACACGAAGCCGGGAGGCCAGCTCTTGTCCCCGCGCGTCCCAGGCTTTCAGGCCGCTATAGCGGAGCACCGCCTGACCGCTCGAGTTGAGCAAAGCCACTTCGTGCGCGGAAACGAGCTTGGGATGTAGCGCTCCGGTCATTTCAAGTGCGAGCACTAGAGGGTTGGCAGGCCAAAGCGCCTGCCCCACGCTTGCGGGCGGTGTGGATAAGGTAAGGCCCTGTTCCAAACCGCGTTCTTCGTTGACATACCACTCGGTCAGCGCGCCGCGCCGATATTCCACCCGGTTTCTCGTGGCGGCAATCGATGGCGCGTCCGGCTGTTGGATCGTTGCGCCGCGGCCATATCCCACGAGACGCAAAGTGAGCACCGCATCGCCATGAATCAACCGCGTGCCGGACCATCCAAAGGATAGCTTGAGGTTCTGCGCGGCGTTCTGAGCCGAAAACTCTCTGGAGCCGTTCGGCTCCATAGCGTAAGCCGCCTGAAGCCAAGCCTGTTTCAGACCATCGCTGTTCTGAGGTTTGTCTCCGGCTTGCAGGGTCGCGCAAGCAATGAAAATCAGGGAAAAGCGCGCGTTAATCTGAAACTGTCGCAGCATGGCAAACTCCCTATCGCTCGAATCCCCCAGATATTTACACCGCGTAGGAGGACCAGGAATCGCCTCACGGTATTTTCGGCGACGCTAAGTCCTTCATAAAGTTGACGGGCCGACGACCTTGTAGAAAGTTTCGCACATGTTGGCCGGTGCTGCGCACTTAGCAATAGGGGGATTTGAGTGTATACGGCTTTTTTTCGCATTTGCATGTTTTGTGTTTTGGCTCTGGTGGTTGAAGCTGCGTCTAACCCGGTTGTGCCGGCTGACAGCGTGGTCAACAATGCCAGCTTCGCGTTGGGGACGAATCCTCTGGCTCCCGGCACCATCGCGGCTATTTTCGGAACCGCACTGGACAATGGAACCAACAACGCATTTTCCTCCTTCGGTGCTAACGGAGAATTGCTCACCACTCTTGGCGGAGCCAGTGTCACTTTCAATGGGATTTCTGCTTCCATGTTTTCGGCATTTCCGGGCCAGCTCAATGTTGAAATTCCCTCAGGGCTGGGGTCAGTTACTTCGGCGACAGTGGTGGTGACGGTGGGCGGCCAGTCGAGCGCGCCGCAAACAGTCCCGCTGGGTTCGTTTTCGCCGGGATTGTTCAGCACGAACCAGAAAGGCAACGGCCAAGGCGCAGTCCAAATAGCCAACACGTCCACCTATGCGGCGCCAGCCGGCAGCATCAGTGGATCGGCGACGCGGGCGGTTAAGCCCGGCGAATTCATCACTATTTATTGCACTGGCCTGGGAGCTGTGAGCAACCCACCTGCTCCTGGGACCGCGGCATCGAATAATCCGCTTTCCCATACGTTGACCACGCCGAAGGTCACTATCGGCGGTGAAGAGGCGACCGTGAGCTTCGCCGGATTGTCCCCAGGCTATGTGGGACTTTACCAGGTCAACGCGCAGTTACCAGCGGACGCGTCCGGGGGCAACGCCGTTGCGGTGCAGCTGAGCATTGCAGGTGTCAAGAGCAACACAGTCACCATTGCAGTGAACGGCCCGGCCGGTCCCAGCGGCAGCATAGTCGCCGGCGGCGAGGAGCACACTTGCGCGGTGAACAGCAGCGGGGCGGTTTTTTGCTGGGGGTCAAACGCAGACGGTCAACTGGGAAATGGCACCAACACCAAATCGCTAACGCCTGTGCCTGCCACCGGGCTTTCCAGCGGTGTGGTTGGGGTCACCGCGGGCCAAGACTTCACTTGCGCCCTGACTCACGCCGGGACCGTTATGTGCTGGGGGAGCAACACCACCGGCGACCTTGGCAACGGCACCACCAACGACTCGAACGTTCCGGTGGAGGTTTTGGACGTGGCTGGGACCGCGCCGCTTAGCGGGGTGGTGGCAATTTCCGCCGGCCAATATTTCGTATGCGCCCTGACCAGCGCTGGGAGTGTTCTCTGCTGGGGAGACAACGCGGAACAGGAACTCGGGCCCGAACCCAGCGGGTTCCGTACGGGTCTGCCGAACGTGGTTACCGGGATTCCGGCTGGCATGGTCGCGATTAACACAGGCGCCGGTTTTGCCTGCGCCCTGACAAGCACAGGAGTGGCCTGGTGTTGGGGGGGAAGCGGAACGGGTGTGCTCGGCGCTGGTCCTAACCTTCCAAACGGCAGTCCAGTGGAGGTGCTGAATCTGGCCGGAACTGCTCCGATCAGCGGCGTGGCCCAGATAGCCGGCGGTTACCAGGATGCATGTGCCGTAACGAACGCCGGAACGGCCCTGTGCTGGGGCGCGAACCAGGCCGGCGAGGACGGCAACGCCACGAACACCGCGGTGAGCAGCCCGGTGCAGGTCTTGGACATTGCTGGAACCTCGCCACTGGTTGGTGTAACGGCGATCGTCTCTGGCGACAACGATGCCTGCGCGATCACTAGCGCCGGCGGGGTACTGTGTTGGGGCGATCCTTTCAACGGCGAGCTCGGGAACAACTATGGCCCGGATACAGAGATCCCAGTGCAGGTCTCGGGGTTAACCAGCGGTGTCATGGAAATTGCGGCAGGCTACCATCACAACTGCGCCGTACTCAGCAACGGAGGAGTGATGTGCTGGGGCTTCAACATCAACGGCCAGTTGGGCAATGGCAACACCAACGACGCGTCGACGCCAGTTGCGGTGGAGGGAGTGGGGGGAGCGGGGCTGTTGAAGCTTTTTTGAACTTCGGAGGAACAAGCACCGACTCCGTTGAAGACGTCGGTTGGCAGGCGGAAGCGCCTGCCCCACTGGGGCCAACGTGGTGCAGGCGTTTTCGCCTGCCAACCGAATTTGCCACAACGCGTCTTCATCAGCTTTGGCGGGCCAGCAGGCCCATGGGGACTCTCTCACGGTCGCGGCTCGCTAGCATTCTCTGAGACCGGTTCCCGATCGCCGATCTGTTTAAGAAAAGCCTCGGCTTCGGCGTAGCCGGGGCGGAGTTTCAGCGCCTGGTTGAAATCGGCCCGCGCCCGCGCCAGATCTTTTTTGTAAATCAAATGGTAAACGCCCAGGAAATAATGAGCCTGGGCGTCCTGCGGGCGGGCACGCACAATGCGCTCCATGGTTTCGATGGCGGCGTCGAACATTTCCAACTGGTGGAATTCGGCGGCGAGAAAATCGAGCCGTGAGTTGTCGCTCGGATCGTGCGCGATTTCCTCTTTCAGAATCTCGATGTACCAGCGATTCTTGCTGCGCCGCGTTTCGCGGTCCGAGGAGAAGCTGTGATCGATGCGGATGTCAGTCTTATGCAAGCGCCCACCTCCGCGAAGAATCGCGGCGTCGATGATTTCGTGGACGCGGCCGCGGTAGCGATAGTCCGGCCGGTTCGGAAACAGCCGGACCACATGGTCCTTCACCGGACTTTCCGAATCCGAGGAGTGATTATGGCGCTCCAGGAAATATCCGGAGTTTTCTCCTTGAGCGATCAGCTTGTCGATTTTGGGCGGGCTTTCGAGAGCCAGAACCTCATCCGCGTCGAGCATCAGAATCCAGCGGCTATGCGCGTGCGTAATGCCGTGATTACGGGCGGCCGCGAAATCAACGACGGTGAAATCGAACGGAATCACCCGCGCCCCGTAACCGGCCGCGATGCGCGGCGTAGCGTCGGAAGAACCTGTATCTACGATAATGATTTCGTTCGATAGCCCTTGTACGGAATCGAGACACCTGGCAAGGTTGCGCTCTTCGTTCTTCACAATCATGCAAAGAGTGAGCGCGTCCGGCGAACGCGGCATGCTGCTCTGATGATAAAGCATCATGCCTTGAAATCGCCCGGCCGGGCCGGTTGACAACCCGCCGCAGGATGGCATCCTGCCTCACCTTACTCTGCTCGCAACGCGTCAACCGGATTTATCGTGGATGCTTTGTGCGCGGGGATATAGCTGGCGGCAGCCGCGGCCGCAAGCAGTCCTGCGGATACCGCGCAATAGGTGATGGGATCCAGCGCGTTGACATCAAACAGAAACGAAGCCATGATGCGGGTTAATGCCGCGGCTCCCACCAGGCCGAAGGCCACGCCGATTGCCCCGAGCAGCACGCCGTGGCGCACCACCATGGCGCGAAGCGCTCGCGGTTGGGCGCCAAGAGCGATTCGAATGCCGATCTCGCGCGTCCGCTGCGACACCGAATAAGAGATGACGCCGTAGATGCCGACCACGCCGAGCAGCAACGCCATGGATCCGGCAATGGCCAACATTACCAGTGTGAATGAGCTGCGCGACATAGAGCCCCGGTAGACCTCTTCCAGGGTCCGGACTCCGGTGAGCGGGAGGTTAGCGTTCACCGACCATATCGCCTGCCGGACTTCTTTGAGAAAGCTTTCGGAACCGGCCCGAGTGGTCCGGATGGCGAACACGGCACGCCGTTGCACCACGATGGGGCTGTCATAAATGTTCTTCATCAGGGCCGGCCAGAAGACACTTGCCGGCGGCTTCTGATCGGCGCCGTTGTCGTAAATATTCTGGACCACGCCGATAACCTCCCGCCAGTCGTCCTTCATGCCCTCCCGGATTCGTTTGCCGAGCGCGGCCGAAGGATCGCGCCAAAGCTCGCGTGCCAGGTTCTCGGAGATCAACACCACGTTTCGTTTGTCCTGGAGATCGGTCCAGGTGTAATCGCGCCCGGCGATCAGGCGGGTTCCGATGGTTTGAAAAAAGCCCGGAGCGACGAAATGGAAGCGGCGGATAGGAGGGATTTCGCCTTCCCGATAAGTGCGATCTTCGGCGTAGAGCAGATCGTTGCTGTTATTGCCGTCGGTGGGCACCCAGTTTGCGAAGGAGGCTGAGGAGACGCCTGGGATTGCGGCGATTTTTTGCTGCATGTCCTGAAGCATTCGCGCCACGCGTTCCGGCTCTTTCACTTGGGCCTCGGGGATGTAAATGCGCACGGTTTGCACTTGGCTCGGGTTGGTGAATCCCGGTTGAACGCGGCGCAGCGCCTGAAAAGTGCGAATCATCAGGCCCGAGCTGATCAAAAGGACCAGCGCCAGGGCCACTTGCAGCACCACCAATGTGTTCCGCACGCGATGTCGTTCTTTGCTCTGGCTCAAGGTTCGTCCGCCGGCGCGAAGGACGGAAGCCATGCTGGGCGCTCCATATTTCAGGACGGGGATCAGGCCGAATAACACACCGGCAAACAATGAAATGATCAGCGTGAACACCAACACCCGGGGGTCGATGGAAATATCCTGGAGGCGGGGAAGAGAGGCCGGCGCGATGCTTACCAGAACCTTCAACGCCCCGTAGGCGAGACCCAGTCCGAGGATTCCTCCGGCCACGCCCAGAAAAACGCTTTCCAGCAGAAGCTCCCGCGCGATCTCGGTCCAATTGGCGCCCAGCGATGAGCGGATGGCCAGTTCCTGCTGGCGTCCTTCAGCTCTCACCAGCAGCAGGTTTGCCACGTTGGCGCAGGCGATCAGCAACACCACCCCGATGCTGCCCATCAACACCCACAGCACTCGTCCCAGGTCGCCGATAATATCTTGCTTCAACGGGTGCACGTCGGGCAGGATTTTCACGTCTTCGAAAAGTTTGACGCTGAAGCCGGGCGGCGGCGGGAATTTTGTATTGACGATGGGAATCATCCGCGTAAGATCCACGTTCGCCTGGGCCAACGAGACACCTGGCTTGAGCCGTGCGATGCCCTGGTAGCTGAAGTTTCCGAGCGTGGTTTTGCCGCGATCGAATTGGAAGGGAATAATCAGATCCGCGCCGTAATCCAGGAACCGGAAGCTTTGCGGCATTACGCCGATGATTTCCATGGCTTTGCCATCCACCACAATCCGCTTGCCGATGGCCGACGCGTCACCACCGAATCGACGCGTCCAGTAACCGTAGGTCAAGATGGCCGTGGCCGGGCTGCCGGGGCTATCGTCTTTTGCGCTGAACCATCGGCCGAGCGACGGCTGCACTCCGAGCGCGGGCAATGTGCCAGCGGTAACGTCGAGTGCCTGTATTTGCTCCGGAGCCCCGAGTCCGGTGATGCTTACGCTGTCGCCGTTCCAGAGGCCAAACTCCTGGAACGATCGGTTCTCGTCGAGAAACGTAAAGTAATCCGAGAACGAGAGCTGCAGTTGGTTGATGCCGATGCCCGGCGCGGACTGCCAGACGCCTACCAGCTTTTCGGCATCCGGATAGGGCAGCGGCTTCAGCAAGACGCCATTGACGACGCTGAAAATAGCGCTATTCGCGCCGATGCCGATGGCCACGGTGGCCAGCGTAACAATGGTGAAGATCGGCGAACGCAGCAACCTGCGCAACACGTGTTTCAGTTGTTTTCCCATGTCTGGTACGTACTACGCACGAAGGCAGCGAGAGTTCGCAATTATTTTCGATTGATGTGGCGCGCGCACTCCTCGGTGCCGGGTTCACACTCGTGTGAACGCCGCCTGTGTTCGCAAGAGTGCGAACACGGCACGCAAATGTGCGTGCGCTACAATCCGAGCTTCGCACGCGCGTATTCCATGCTGGCCTGGACGTTTGCTTGCTCGGCTTGGAGTTGTGCCTGGGGCGAGAGCCCGCTGATGCGCGGCAACGGCTTGGCGCTCTTGTACCGCTGCACTAGCTGCATGGTTCTCGCTAAAAATACTCCGTTGCGGTCCGGGAAAGTTACCCAATACTTTTCGGTGAGGCAGGGAATCTGCAATGGGTCCCGCGTGATCATTTCAAGCGAGAAGCGAGTGGCTGGGCGCGATTGCCGGATCAACGCCATCATGCGGGGCAGATCCAGAAAGCCCTGTCCGAGCACCACTTCGGAAAGAAGGAACCCATCGCTATACGGTGCCACGCCCATGTCCTTCACGTGCGTAGCGATGGTGAATGGCGCCAGCATTTCCACGACGGTCAGCGGATCGTCGAGCAGCGCGATGTTATTTCCGAAATCCAGGCACACGCCGAGATACTCGCTGGAGTGGCTCTGCATGAGATCCACCATCTGATCCGCGGTCCAATCCTTGTGATTTTCCAAGGCGAGCGGCATTTTATATTTCTCTAGAATCGGCAGCGCGGCTTCGATGCTCAGCCGGCTGTCATTCACGAATTTGCGCCAGTCCTGGAGCGATGCGAACGATTCATAGCGGCGTCCGCTCAAGGCTCCCGCGCGGACGCACCGCGCACCCGCGTCCTTGGCATCTTGAATGCTTTTTTCGAAGACGGATATGTCGCCGTTCTTGGGAAGCGGCACCATGCCCTCCAGGTACATTCCCAATTGCTCCGCCCGCGCACGCAGTTGCCGCAGATCTCCGTGCAGCGGCGCCTGGATTCCAGCCGCGCCCAGAGCGTGACAGCGCATCAGAAACTCGAGATTATCCTGAGGCTTCGCCACGGTCATGAAAGACGTCCAGGCGATGCCCATCCCGGTCTTTTCCGGCGCGGCCAACGCGGTCAACGCCACCGCCGCGGGTACGGCTTCAAGAAAATGCCGGCGCGTCACGAAATCAATCCTTTGAGAACGCTATCCCAAGGTTTCCGATACGGACGAACCAGCATGGTGGAGGCGGCGTCGTCGTCCAAAATCTCTTCTTTATCCGGATCCCAATGGATTTTCCGTCCCACTCGCAGCGAAATGTTCGCCAGATGGCACGCCGTGGTGGATTGATGGCCGCCTTCGATATCCGCGATGGGCCGCTCGCGCGATTTTATGCAATCCAGGAAGTTGCGTACGTGCAGGTTGAACTGTTCGTCCGATGATCCGGGCTCTTTCCGCGCTTCCACCCAAGGCTCGGGCTTCACATTTTCGCGGACCGGGCCGCCTGCCGGGTGCCCTTGGAAGACCGGGATGGCGTTGGCCGGATTCGTCTTCATATCGGGAATCACTTCAAAGCCCGCCCGGTTAATCACCAGGCTTCCCTTCGGCCCGAAAAACTCCAGGCCCCCGCCACCGGCGCGTCGCCCGGCACTGGCTTCGCGGATGGAGTAGGCCGCGGTGAAACCGTCGTATTCGAACAGAGCGTCTTGCGTGTCGGGAGTCTCTCCGGCTTCCTTCAGCGCGAAGCGTCCGCCACTGGAAGAAACCGCCCGAGGCCCTTTCTGGCGCATCACCCATTGAATGATATCGATTTCGTGCGCGCCCAGATTGGTCATCTGGCCGCCGGAATAATCCCAGAACCAACGGAAATGATATAGACCGCGCATTTTGTTGTACGGCCGCTCGGGCGCGGGCCCCAGCCACATGTTGTAGTCAAAGTCACTGGGCGCCGCGGAATCCGCAGGCGAGCCGAAGCCGGGCATTACATTACGGAACGATCCGGACCGCGCGCTCATGATGGGGCCGATGTAGCCTTGTTCGATCAACTCTTTGGCATGCTGATAATGCCTTCCGGAACGCTGCTGGGTGCCGGCCTGGACCACGCGATTGTAGCGGCGCGCGGCATCAATCATCCAGCGGCCCTCCCGAACGAACAGCGAGATCGGTTTTTCCACGTAAACATCTTTGCCCGCGGCGCAGGCCAGCATGGTCATCAGACAGTGCCAATGGTCGGGAGTGCAGACCACAATGGCCTGCAGATCTTTGTTCTCCAGCATCTTCCGGAAATCGGTATACGGCTTGGCGGTTTGGCCGCATGCGGCTACGCCTTGCTCGAGACGCGGCTGATACGCATCGCACATGGCGGCCAGATCCACATCAGTTTGATTTTTGAAATCGTGGACGTGCTGGCCACCGATCAACCCGAAGCCGATGAAACCGACCTGGATGCGTTCGTTCGCTCCGAGAATGCGCTTGTAAGATGACGCGGCCAATGCTGTCAAGCCAACCGCGCCCCGACGTGTGATCGAATTCATAGTAATGCTGCTGAGTTTATCGTAACCAAAAAAGGCACCGGCTCCGTTGAGACGCGGGTTGGCAGGCGAAAGCGCCTGCCCCACGTTGGCTCGCCGTGGGGGAGGCGCTTTCGCCTGCCAAAAACAGCGTCTTCATCACCTTTGGTGGGGCGCAGGCCCATGGGAACTAGCTTACGGTCGCGGTTCGGTAACACGCTGCCTATCTCGCCGTGGGCGTCCAGGCGACGGTACCCACGCCCTGGCGCGCCAGCAGGAGATGCACTACCTCCGGCACCGCCGTCACGTATGGCCGCGCCCGCCAGTGCAGCTGCCAGTTCAACTCCCGGCTATCGGAGGTCTGGGTGGCTCCAAACGCACAGGACGAAATCCGGAAGCCGCTATTTTCAAGAATGGCGCGGACCTCGCTCTCGTCCGGACCCGATGGGCCAATCACGATAAGAAGCTGCGCCTCATGTTCCTGCTTCATGCGGTCTTCGATCAGTTTCAGGCCGCTCAACACCAGCATCCCGAGCGCGGCACCCACCAGGCCGAGCCCTATTTGTCCGCCTCCGAAGCACAGGCCGATGACGGTGAGGAACCAGATGGTAGCCGCGGTGGTAACGCCGACGACAAAATTGCCGCGCCGTAAAATTGCGCCGCCGCCGATGAATCCGATACCGGAGAGGATTCCGAGCGGCAGGCGCATCAGATCGTTCATCACAAACGAATTCGCCGGTCTGCCGGCCAGGGGCAGCAGCAGGTTCACCTGAATCATCGCCAGGCAGGCCGCCAGGCACACCAGCATCGACGTTCGCAAGCCCGCCGCGCGGCCGCGCTCGCTGCGGTTCATTCCGATCAACGCGCTCGCGGCCGCGGCGCAAAACAGGCGGATGGCAACTTCGGACCAGGTCAGTGCGATGGGCATGGGGACTCTTCGGCGAACCTCGCGACTATACTATACCCGCCTGGCTGGTTTTGTTGCTCCACGAACGCGTTGTATCCTAGCTGCTATGCGCCGTGCTGTTCTTGCAATCTGTCTCTCGACTGCGGTTTTTGCCGAGGTCCCCACGCTGCCGCCCCTGCGCGAGCAGGCTCGAATTGAGCAGGAGTGGCTCCGGCTGCGGCTGGAGCGCAATCTGCCGGCTCTCATGCGGAAGCATGGAGCGCAAATGTGGATTGTGGCCTGCCGCGAATATGCCGAGGACCCGGCGTTCTTTTCGCTGGTTTCGCCCACCGTGTTCGCCGCGCGCCGCACCACCATTTATGTCTTCTATGATCGTGGAGCGAACCAGCCACTGGAACGGCTGGCGCTGGGCGGCGATTCGAACGGCGGGCTGTACACCGTCTATCGCGATCCGGACTCGGGCAATCGCGAGATCTACGGCGCGACGCAGTGGCAGCTTCTGCGCAAGCTGGTGGATCAACGCCGCCCGTCCACGATCGCCATCGATATTTCCCCGATCCATGCTTTTTCCGATGGCCTCACCGTGGGGATGCGCGATAAACTGATGGCCACTCTCGGCGCCGATTACAAAGACAAAATCATTCCGGCTGAAAATCTCGCGCTGGAATACCAGGAGCTGCGCGTTCCGGAAATGCTGCCCACTTACCGGCAGATGATGGAAATCGTACACTCGCTGATCTCGCGCGCGTTTTCGAACGAGGTCATCACGCCGGGTAAAACAACCAATGAAGATGTAGTGTGGTGGCTGCGCCAGAAAGTGAACGACGCCGGCATGGGCACCTGGTTCCATCCCTCTGTGACTGTCCAGCGAAAAGGGCTTACGGCGACAACTCGACTCAATCCCCGCGAAGGCGATGTCATTGAGCGCGGCGATGTCCTGCACACCGATTTCGGCATCACCGCGATGCGGCTCAATACCGATACGCAGCACATGGGCTACGTTCTTCGCCCGGGCGAAACCGCGGTGCCGGCTGGAATTCAAGAAGCCATGCGGAACACCGATCGCTTGCAGGACCTGCTTTTGGAACGCATGCATCCGGGACGCACCGGCAACGAAGTTCTGGGCGATGTGCTGCACGCCATGCGTGAAGCGAAGATCGACGGCAGCGTCTACACGCACCCCATCGGCGATCATGGCCATGCCGCCGGCCCGCTCATCGGTTTGTGGGATTTGCAGCAGGGTGTTCCAGGCCGCGGCGATGTTCCGCTGGTGGCGGGCAGCTGGTTTTCAATCGAGCTGCAGGCCTCGACGCCGGTGCCGGAGTGGGACGGCCAGAAACTCTCCGTCGCGCTCGAGGAAGACGCCGTGCTGGACGAACAGGGCAGGATGTCCTGGGTGTTGAAACGGCAGACGGAATATCACCTCGTGAAGTAGTTCTTTTGATATATAATCGTGCGCTAGATGGGTCGATTCCGATTTTTCGCTTGGAGTAGTTATGGGCAATCATTTCCGGCTTGGAGCTGTGTGCGCGTTGCTTACGGGAGCGGCTTTCGCTCAGCCGCCCTTGATTTATAGCCGTTCCATTTACAATGCCGCCAGCTTTATGCCGGCCGGCGTTCCCTCCGGCGCCATCGCGCAGGGATCGATATTCAGCATCTTTGGTGGCCAGATTGGGCCCACTAAAGCGGTAACCGCAACTTCGTTTCCGCTCGGCGCCACGCTCGGCGGGGTTTCCGTCAACATCGTGCAGGGTTCTACCATCGTCACCGCCTATCCGGTCTATGTGAGCGCCACTCAGATCAATGCCGTCATGCCTTCGACGGCGCCGCTGGGGATGGCGTCGGTGCAGGTGGTGGTGAACAATGCGAAAAGCAATCTGTCGCCGGTTCAGGTTGTCCCCAGTTCGTTTGGAATCTTTACCGCCAAAGGATCGGGAATCGGCCCCGGAGTGCTCTACAACTTCGTGGCGCAGAACAACCAGCCCATCAATTCGCCGACGGTGACGGCTAAGAACGGGCAAGTGATCACGCTGTGGGGCACGGGCCTGGGTCCGCTGGCGAGCGGCGCCGACAACGTAGCCCCAACGGCCGGCGATCTGCCGGTGCAGGTGCAGGTATTTGTAGGCGGGCAGCCAGCCGCCATTCAATACAGCGGCCGCAGCAGTTGCTGCGCGGGTGTGGATCAGATTGTCTTTACCGTGCCGAGCAACGCGCCCACCGGCTGCTGGGTTCCGGTCTACGTGAAAACGCTGGGCACCACCCTCAGCAATTTCGTTACCATGGCCATCGGGACGAAGGCGGGTGTCTGCACCACCGATGTGCTGCCGCAAGTCACGTCTTCGTTCGTGACCGGCTTGAGAATCGCCGAAGCCCTGTTCGCGCGCGCCGACACATATCAGGACGTCGGCGTTCTTGCGCCCGTGGAAATCACCGCGGATTATCACGTCTCTTTCGCTTTCGAGCCCGATCAGGGGCAGTTCCCATTTAACCCGGCCATCGCGTTTCCGCCTTCCGGAACCTGCACCGTGTATGCGAACACCGGCGACATGCTGGAGGGCAGCCCTCCGCTGCCTGGAATGGCGCCAACATCCGCGCCGCTGGATCTGGGAGCTCCGTTTCTTCTAACAGGAAACGGTGGAGAGAAAACTCTTAGCTACGGGTTTTCCGGCGCCAGAGCCGGCTATATCGGCGGACAGATTTCCAACAACATTCTGCCCAGTACTCTTTTTCTCAACCCCGGTTCCTATACGGTGCAGGGTTTTGGAGGAATGGATGTAGGGCCGTTCTCGACGACTTTTACTATTCCTCAGCCGCTGACCTGGACCAACCGGCTCCAAACCAATGCGGTTCCCCGCTCGCAGCCTTTGACGGTTTCCTGGACCGGCGGAGACAGCGGGCAGGTGATTGCGCTGCTGGGCCTGGGCGAGGACCTTCCCACGAATTCGAGCGTAGCTTTCGTTTGCATCGCGCCGCTGGGTTCGTCGAGCTTTACCATCCCCACCGATATGCTGGCGAACATGCCCGCCACTCGCGCGAATCCCTTGCAGTCCAAGGATGTCATCTACATGCTGGCGCTCTCTGGCTCCAGCTTGAAGAGCATCGCCGCCAAGGGCCTGGACGTGGGCTTGACGTCCTTCTACTCGATCCTCGGAAAGACGGTGGTGTTCGAATGAGCATCCGGCTGTCCGCTTCCACCAAATTCATGGCCGCCGGTATCGGGCTAAGCCTGGGTTGGTTCGTTTTAGAAAGCTGCGCTTGCGATCCGACCGGCACCTATGTCGACGCCTTTTGGGTGGCTTGCGTCACCGGCAGACCGACCCTGATGGCATCCAGCGGCAGCAGCGTTTCGACAGTCTCCACCGGTCCGCTCGACGATTTTAATCCGGCAAACTATGATTGCAAGAAAGATTCCAACTCTCCTCCGCGCGCGCATTCGGGCGCTCCCGCCGATCTTCCACCGGGCACGTCCAGCGGTCCTAGCGCGGTCGCAGGGAGGCCGCATGCCACGCCAGCCGCGTCAGCCTACCTGCCGCAACAATTGCGCCTCTTACCTTTTCTGCCATACGTTCCACCTTCGGCTGCGCCTGCCTGCGATTCTTCGTTTCCCGATGTGCTGCAGACCGATCAATTGGAAAACCTGCTGACCCGCGTTACCACCTGCCCTTTCGCCATCAAGACAACCATTCCGATGGCCGCGCTGCCGCTTCAGGTGGCGGTCACGCCGGGCGGTTCAACGGCGGTCGTCACCAGCTTTAACAGCGCTGTGAATTTTGTCAACCTGGCCACGAACACGGTTTCCTTCACTCTGATGACTGACCCTTCCATCAACCCCGACGGAATCGCCATTTCGCCGGACGGAACGCGCGCCTATGTCACTAGTTTCAACACCAACGGCGGGATTGCCGTGATTGACCTGGCTTCTCGCGCAATCATCGCAACCATCCCCACCAATGCCTTTCCCCAAGGGGTAGAGATCACTCCCGACGGTTCGCAGCTGTGGGTCACTTACCCGCTCGGTGCTTCGGTGGATATTTTCGATACGCTCACCAACACCCGTGTGACCGGGCTGAACATCGGCCAGAGCGTGGATGTCGCCTTTAATTCCACCGGCACGCACGCTTTCATCACCAGCAGCGGCAGTGGATCCGGCACGGTGACAGAGATCGACACCGGCAGCTACAAGACCCTGAATATTTACACGGTCGGTTCGCAGCCGGTGGATATCTCCATGTCCTACGGCGATCAGTTTTTGGTGGTCAACAATTACGGGGAAGGTTCGGTGTCGCTCATCGATCTGGTCAAGAACGCGGTGGTCACCACGCAGTTCGGCGGCAATTCCACGCCCACCGGCATTTCCTGGGTTCATTAGCGCTTAAGTGAAGTATGCTTCCGTATTACCCGCAGCCGGTATTTCATCTGGGTCCCTTTGAGATCCACGCCTTCGGCATTTTGGCCGCGGTTGCCGTGGTGGTGGGCGGCCGGTGCATCCTGCTGCGCGCGCATCGGCAAGGCATCCCGGTGGAACAGATGTTCCGGTTCTGTTTTTGGGTTTACATTAGCGCCATGGCCGGCGCCTTTTTGTCCAAGATTGTCTTGGACGATTTTCCGGCTTTTTTCTTAGACCCCGTGCACGCCTTCCGGGCCAGCATGGGCGTGAGGTCGGTGGGGGGCATCAGCTGCGGATTCCTGGCGGCCTGGGTCTGGTGCCGTTATCACAAGCTTTCCGCGCTTGAGACCATGCGCAGGCTGGACATCATCGCCTACGCCATGCCGCTGGGCTGGATGATTGGACGGCTGGGGTGCACGCTGGCGCATGACCATCGGGGTCTCGCATCCACCAGTTGGGTTGCAGTGGCTTTTCCCGAAGGACCGCGTTATGATCTGGGGCTGATCGAGTTTCTATTCCTGATCGGAATGGTCACCGCTTTTTGGCTCCTGGATCGCCGGCCGCGCCCGGTTGGTTTCTTCTTCGGACTCTATGGCGTGGTCTACGGCGGCTTTCGCATCTGGCTGGATACTCTGCATGTTCAGCCCGCGCGATTTTATGGCGGCGCCGCGGGCGTTCTGGTGGGCCTGGCGGGCTTCGCGGTTATGGTGGCGCTGGAGCGTTCGCACGCAGCGGAGACTGTCCCAAAGCCGGCCGTGGTCTAGATGGTCCGGGATTTCACCTGGTAGAACACGGCGCGCAGATGCCTCTTCGATTCAAACTGCGGGCAGATTCCATTCAGCGATTCCATGGCGCCAATCACCAGGCAGCCCCCGGGCTCAAGCGCGCGTTCCATTCGCCCGAATAGCGTAATCCGGTCTTTTTCGCTGAAGTAGATGGCCACGTTGCGGCAGAAGATCACGTCGAATCGCCCCAGGGCGGAGAAGTCCGCCATCAGATTCAACTTCTGGAAAGAGGCCATGCCGCGAATTTCGTCCCGGATCTGCCATCCGCCGCCTACCTGAGCGAAGTACCTGGCGCGCTGCGCCTCGCTGAGCCCGCGCGAAATCTCAACCGGGCTGAACAACCCGCGGCTGGCGCGGGCCACGGCGTCATTGGATATGTCCGTACCAAACAGCCGGATGCCATAACGGTCGGTATCGCCGAGCAGCTCTTTGAGCATGATGGCGATGCTGTAGAGTTCCTGGCCGGTGGAGCAGGCCGCGCTCCAGATGCGGATGCGCGCCGCGCCGGACCGCGCGCGACGGTCAATCAGCTCCGGAACAAGCTTGTGGCGTAGCAGGTCGAAGGGTGAGATATCGCGAAAAAAAGAAGTCTCGTTGGTGGTGATGGCGTCGATTATCTTGCGCTCCAGCGCATGGCTGATATCCGCCTTCGATTTGGCCAGCAGCGCGGCGTAGCTGGCGCAGCCGGAATCTTCCACCAGGCTAGCCAGGCGGCTTTCGATCAGGTACCCCTTGGAGTCATCGAGCGTGATGGAACACAGCGAGTAAACATATTGCGCCAGATTCTTCTGTTCGTCGGGCTGCAGCCGGATCATGCCCGGACCTCCCGCACGGAATTGACTATCGCCGCGCCAATCATATTGAGCGGCGCCACGGTATCCACCACGCCGGCTTGAATGGCTTCCTTGGGCATGCCGAACACCACGCAACTGGCTTCGTCCTGCGCGATGGAGAAGCAGCCGCTCCGCTTCAGCATCCGCAGGCCGTCGGTGCCATCGTTGCCCATTCCGGTGAGAATGGCCGCGACGGATCGCCCCGGAAAATGCAGCGCCGCGGAGCGGAACAGATAATCCACTGCCGGGCGGCAGCCATTCTCAGGGGGATCGTCGGTAATGTTCAGAATGATTTGTCCCTTGGGACCCGCGGCCAATTTCATTTGCCGGCCGCCGGGAGCCAGGTAAACGCAGTTGTTTTGGGCGGTCTCGCCGTGCGCGGCTTCTTTGACCCGCAGCGCGCTCTTTTTATCCAGGCTTTCCGCCAGGGGCTGAGTAAACAGCGCCGGCATATGCTGGACGATGAAAACCGGAGCGCCCAGGTCTCCCGGCAGTGCCGGAACCAGCTTGGCCAAAGCTCCCGGACCGCCGGTGGAGACGCCGATCAGCACCAGCGGAGGGCCGCTTCGTCGCACTGCCCGCGCTGACCGATGGAGTGGCGTTGGCGGCGCGGCCGGCTTCACCGGGATTGCCTCGGGCGCCGTCTGCGCCACGCCTCCACTCAGGATGGAGCGGATTTCGCGCCGCCGCTCGAACGCGCGGACCATCGGCAGCAGCCTGGCACGGAGATGCGCCAGGTTGGCTTCCTGGTTGCCGCCCTCGGGCTTGGTCAGGAAATCGAAAGCTCCCAATTCCAGCGCCCGCACGGTCATCTCCCCGCCGCGCACGGTCAGCGAGCTGAGCATGATAACGCCGGCATTCAGACCTGCCGCCGCCATCGCCTCCAGCACTTCAATCCCGTTCATCTCCGGCATCTCGATATCCAGCGTCACCAGGTCGGGCTGCATAGCCGTGATACGCGCCAGCGCCAACCTGCCGTTCGAAGCTGTGCCCACCACCTCCACTCCCGGCACGCCGGTCAGGGCTTCCGAGACGATCCGCCGGAAGACTACGGTATCGTCTACCACCAAAACGCGTGTGCTGGCGTGCTGGGACATAGCTTCAAACCGCCGCGGTCCAGTTGTTGAGAGCAGCCGTCAATGCCGCCGAAACCTTGGCGTAGTCGCTGGAAGCGTTCATCGCGTTTTCCGCCGCCTCCTTCTGCCCGGAGAGAGCAAACTGTGCTACCTTCGATGCCGCCTGGTGGAATTGGGCGTGGAGTTGTTTCACTCCGAGGTAGCTCTCGGTTTGCTTCTCCGCGCTTGAAAGCTGCTCTCCGTAGAGCCACTTCCCGAACTGGCACTGGTTATCTACCCGGACGGTGGCTACCGGAATATCCAGCCTCCCGGTGGCTATGGCGGTCCTAAGCTGCGAGCTCCAGGCCGCATGCGCGGTGATGGCGATCTTGAGCATGTTTAAGTCGACACCCGAGACCCGGAACCGCGACACCACCGTTTGCAGCTGTTCGGCCACCTGCGACAATTCAGTGGCGCTCAACCGCACCCGTTCGCTGCCGTCCGCTATCTGCGCTGCCGCATGGTCCACCACCACGATCTCCCGGGCGATTTCCGCGGTAGCCTGTGAGGCTTCCGACACCCGCTTGTTGGCGTCCCGCACGCCGGTGGATGCCTCCGCGATGTTCCTGGCTATGTCCTTGGTTGCCGTGGACTGTTCCTCGATGGCGGCCGCAATCGACGATACGATGTCGCTCACGTCCTGAATGATCGCCGCCACTTTGTCAATCTCGGCGACCCCGCCGGCGGTGGACGATTGCACGCCCGCGATGCGGCCCTTGATGTCTTCGGTAGCGCGCGCGGTCTGCTGCGCCAGTTCCTTGATCTCGTTGGCCACCACGGCAAAGCCCTTGCCGGCCGATCCGGCGCGCGCCGCTTCGATAGTCGCGTTCAACGCCAGCAAATTGGTCTGCGATGAAATCTCGGTGATGGTTTCGGTGACTTTGCCTATTTGTTGTGCCGCCGCGCCCAACTGGTTCATCTGCTCGCTGATGCGGGCGGCTTGCCTGGTGGCGTCCTCGGTGATGCGCCGGGCTTTTTCGGAATTGCCGGCGATCTCACCGATAGTCGCGGTCATCTGCTCAGTAGCGGTGGCCACGCTGCCCAGATTGGTGCTGGTCTGTTCCATGCCCGCCGCTATCGAAACCACGTTGGCAGTCATCTGCTCGGCCGCGGCCGCTACCGCGTGGGCCTTACCGGAAGCGTCCCGTGATCCGTCCGACATGCGACCGGAATCGGCGGAAAGCGCCGCTGAGGAAGAGGAGAGAGTTCCAATGCCGCCGTTCATGTTCCTGATTACATCGCGCAGGCTGTTCGATACCGTCTGGACCGCCTTGGCCAGCATGCCAATTTCGTCCTGGCGCGCCAAAAACCGAGGCTTCACATTTTCCGTCACGTCTCCTTTCGCGACACCCTCCAGGAAGGTGACCGCCTGGTCGAGCGGCACCGATATGCTGCGCGTGACCAACACGCCCAAAAGGGTGGAGATAGCCAACGCCAGGAGCGAAAGCGTCGCGATTGGAATGGGTAACTGGCGCATAATTTTGTCCGCGCCGGCTCTTCTTTCGAGCAGCCGTTGCTGCTGCCAATCTACATAGCCCGCCAGAGCCTGTTGCGCCGGACCAACGCTTGGGATGCTCTCATCCCGGTATAATGCGTTGGCCGCCGCACGTTTTCCGTCCAGATCCAGATCGCGCACGCGAAGGTTCACGTCCAGCCATGCGCGGGCCGCCGCTTTGAGCGGGCCCAACAGTTTCTTCCCCGCGGCGGTCCGCTCATGGGTTTCTAGGCCGGCCAGCAGTGACTGGCATTCTTTCGTCGTCCGGGCCTCATCACTGCTATCCCCGCCAGAGGCTATTCCATGGCAGGTCTCGCAGTGCTGGCTCAAGGTCATGTGTCCCACCACTGCGTTGATGGCTCCCAGATCAATTCCCACGCGCTGCGCGTTCATCAGCTGGCCGCTCTCAACGTGCTCCTGGCCGACAGCATCGCGAATGGCGCTTATCGACCATAGGCTGAGGCCCCCAACGCCTACCAGGGCTACGATTCCGCTGGCAATAACCAGCGCCATCTTCTTTCCGATCCTGACGTCCGCCAATCCGCTCATGGTCATTCCTCATTCTTCAGCTTCAAAATCTGGCTGGCGTCGAGGAGCGTAATCACGCGGCCGCGGTTGCGGCAGACTCCCTGGAAAAACCGCGCCTGGCCCCAGTTCACGTTGGCCGGCGGCGGCTGCCATTGACCTGCTTCCAGTTCCACTACTTCATCCACGCGGTCTACCAGCAGTCCGATGAATTCATCGCCGTCTTCAATGATGAATATGCGGCTGTCCGGGCCACCCACGGCCCTGGGAAATCCCAGGCGGAGGCCCAGATCCACAATGGTGACAATCTTGCCGCGCAGGTTCACGATGCCCAGCACTTCCTCAGGAGCATAGTTCACCGGCGTCACCGGACCCAGCCGGATCACTTCCTGGATACCCGCCGCGTCGAGGGCGCACAGCGCATCGCGTACGAAAAAAGTTGCCAGCAGCACGGTCTGCCCGGTTGGTCCGGTCGGTGTGGTTAGCGTCTGCGACATAAGGCTTACACCTTGAACCGATGCACGGTAGCCTGCAGTTGTTCGGCCACTCTGGACAACTCCGTAGCGCTGGTTTGCACCTGCTGGCTGCCTTCCGCCATCTGCCCCGCCGCCTGGTCGACGACAATGATTTCTCGGGCGATTTCCGATGTCGCTTGCGAAGCTTCCGACACCCGTTTGTTCGCGTCGCGCACGCCCGTAGATGCCTCCGCAATGTTGCGCGCGATATCTTTGGTTACGGTCGACTGCTCCTCAATTGCCGCCGCGATCGACGACACGATGTCCGAAACTTCGTGAATGATCGCGGACACCTTATCGATTTCGGCGATCCCGCCGGCGGTGGACGATTGCACTCCGGCGATGCGGCCCTTAATGTCTTCGGTGGCGCGCGCGGTCTGCTGCGCCAGTTCCTTGATCTCGTTGGCCACCACGGCAAAGCCCTTGCCGGCCGATCCGGCGCGCGCCGCTTCGATAGTCGCGTTCAACGCCAGCAAATTGGTCTGCGATGAAATCTCGGTGATGGTTTCGGTGACTTTTCCGATTTGTTGTGCCGCCGCGCCCAACTGGTTCATCTGCTCGCTGATGCGGGCGGCTTGCCTGGTGGCGTCTTCGGTGATGCGCCGGGCCTTTTCGGAATTGCCGGCGATCTCACCGATGGTCGCGGTCATCTGCTCGGTAGCAGTGGCCACGCTGCCCAGATTGGTACTGGTTTGCTCCATGCCCGCCGCCACCGAGACTACGTTGGCGGTCATCTGCTCGGCCGCGGCGGCTACCGCGTGAGCCTTGCCGGAAGCCTCGTGCGAACCATCGGTCATCTGGCCGGAATTGGCAGAGAGCTCCGCCGACGAGGAGGACAGCACCTGAATCCCGCCAGTCATGTTCCTGACAACCTCGCGCAGGCTGACCGACATGGCCTGCACGGACTTGCCGAGCATGCCGATTTCGTCTTCGCGCGCCAGAAGATCGGGCAGCACGTCCTGCCGGATATCTCCCGTGGCGACACTGTCCAGAAGCGTGACGGTCTTGGCCAGCGGTACGGTGATGCTGCGGGCCAGAATGACGCCACCGAAAATCGCCGCGGCAATCGCGATCAAACTGCCTGCCACCAGCGAGATCCAGATGGTGCTGGCTGTTTGCTTACCGGACTTCTCGGCATCAGCAGCTTTAGTCTCCTGAAACTGCGCAGCTTCTTTCGCCTTCGAGCGAAGCTCGAACGACGCAGTCGTGAAAACGTGAAACTCCTTAGCCGCCTCCACTACCCGGTGAGCTTTTAGCATGGCGATGATGCTATCGACGTGCACCCCAGCGGTCTGGGCGCCTTCGTTCATGTCCGCGCCATGTTTTATGCTGGTCGGCGTGTCGGCCATCGCTTTGAACTGGTCCAACGCCCCAGCACGGATCTTACGAGACTCAGCAATTCGGCCGAGAGCTTCGTCGGATGTTTTCCCGGCGAGAACCAATGTCCCGAGTGCCTGCGCGACCGCTGCGCTCTCCCCAGTTATCACTTCCGCCAGCCGCGCCTTGGTGAGGCGCTGAACGACCGTCGTCGAAGCTTTTTCGTTGCTGCTGGTACCCCACAGCGACAGGACCGACAAGCCTGCCAGAAGAAGAACAATTCCCCCTAACACGAGAGCAATCTTTCTTCCGATTTTGATATTCGATAGTGAAGTCATTTTTTTCTGTTCCTTTTTTTAGTGATGTCTTATTGCGCCGTTACCAGCGATCGCTCGCGCGAAACTTTACGGATGCTCTCTGTTAACTCGTCCTTGTTGAGCTTGATCTGATACTCGTCCACGCCCGCGGCCATCCCGCGCGCGATTTCTTCTTCCCCGGCTAGCGAGGACAATGCGATCACCCGCAGCCCGGAAAAGCGTCCATCGGCGCGGATGCGCTGCGTCAGCGACAGCCCGTCCAGCCGCGGCATTTCGATATCGGTGGCCAGCAGGTCGATTTCCCCGGCGTGCTGATCCAGAATCTCCCAGGCCGCTTGCCCGTCTTCGGCGGTCAGTACCTTGCAGCCCTGCGCTTCTACTAAACGCTGGATCTGGCCGCGGAAGAAATCCGAATCATCGGCCACCAAAACAGTGAGAGCCTGGTGTTCACCCCCGGATGCAACCCCCAATGCCAGGTTCTGAAGTTCCGATGGCGCGCCTTCCGGCCGCGCGGCGTCGGCCAGCTCGAAAATATCCAGCAATAGGATAGTGCGGTCCTTCAACACCGCCGATCCGCCGATGCCTTTCTGCCGCAGCGTGACTGCGTCGATGTTCAGCTCCGCCTCCAGCATGTCCAGGGGTTCGGCGGCCAGCAGCCCCAGCGGACGGCCCAGCCGCTCGAAAACGATCACCACCCATTGCTGGTCTTCGCTCAACTCACCCACCGCCGCGGTATCGTGCAGGGCGACCAGCGGCAGGCTGGCGCCGCAATATTGCATGGTGCGGCGTCCACCCAGGTACTGCACCTGCGCCGGCCGCACTCGCTCGATGCGCGATACCTGCTCGATGGGCACCGCGCAGGTTTCGTCCGGTGCATTGTGGAACACCAGCAACGCGTGCAGTTCGCCGCTCGAAGCGCTCTCTTCCACGGTCTGCCGGGAAGCCGTTTCCGCAGTGCCGGCGGTGAGGTTCGCACGCGCGGCCAATCCCGCGACATCCAAAATCACCGATACGCGGCCGTCGCCCAAAATTGTCGCGCCGGCATAATCGTGCAGTCCTTTCAGATGGCGGCCCAGCGGCTTGACCACAATCTCCACCGTGTCGTGCAGCTCTTCCACCACCAGGCCATATTCAAAAGCGCCGGTATCCACCAGCACGACATTTAACGCGCGCAAGGTAGCCTCCGGGCGCGCCACTCCCAGCGCATCCGACAGATAGAGCATGGGCACCAGACGGTCCCGAACGTTCAAAATCTGGGCATCGCCCACCCGGTCCGTCCGCTCCGCCAGTTGCGCGGCGGGAATGCGGATCAGCTCGCCCACGCTCACTTGCGGGATGGCAAACCGCTGGCCTCCGTCGGAAACCAGCAGCGAGGGAATGATAGCCAGCGTCAACGGCAGCTTGATGCGGAACCGCGAGCCCTGGCCGGGAGCTGAATCGATCTCGATTTTGCCGCCCAGCCGGTCCAGATTGGTTTTCACCACGTCCATGCCCACGCCGCGTCCGGACACCGCGCTTACTTTTTCGGCGGTAGAGACGCCCGGCAGGAAAATGAGCGCCATCTTCTCGCGGTCGGACATGCTCTGTACCTGCTCACGCGTGACCAGCCCTTTGGCCACCGAGGACGCCGCAATCTTGTCCGCGGCCAGTCCTTTGCCGTCGTCGGAGATCTCGATGACCACCTGCCCAGCCTGATGCGAGGCTTTCAGCGTCACCGTGCCCATGGCGGGTTTTCCGGCCGCGATTCGATCGGCGGGCGGCTCAATGCCGTGATCCACCGAGTTCCGCACCATATGAGTGAGCGGGTCGCTCAAGCCTTCGAGGATGGTTTTGTCGATCTCCACCTCGCCGCCTTCCAGCTTCAGCTGCGCGTCTTTGCCCAAATCGCGCACCAGGTCGCGCACCAGCCGCGGAAACTTGCTGAACAGGTTGCCCACCGGCTGCATGCGCGTCTGCGTCACCACTTCCTGCAGCTCGCTGGTCACCAGGCTCACCCGTTGGGCGCCGGAGCGGATGCCCCGGTCGTCCTGCCGCGCCAGTGACTCGTTCAGTTGATTGCGGCTGAGCACCAGCTCGCCGGCCAGCGTCATCAGGGAATCGAGCAGCGTTACATTCAGCCGGATGGTGGTCTCGCTCGCGGCCACGGGAGCCGCGATGGATGCTTTGGGCGCTTCCTCCAGCGCATGCGGCGCGGGCGCCGGCGCCGGCACAGACGCGCGCGCCGCTTCGATGGCCGCCGTCTTAGGCGCAGGCGGTATCGCCGGCTCGGCCAGCGATCGTATGGCGCCGTCTTTCTCGATCAGCCGCACCCGCTCCGGCGGCACCTCCACCAAGCCTTCCAGCAGCTCCGGCTCAAGCACGGTGGCATACAACACCTCCAACATCAAACGATTGGAGGGGGCGTCTTCCAGCGTTCCGGCGGAGTCCAGGTCGAAGACGGTCTCGAGGATGGTGCCGCACTTGATCAGGCGCTTGAAAACCTCCCAGGGTGTCTTGTTGCGGCGCTCGATGTCGTGAATCAGATCGTATTCAATCAGGTACACGCGCTTGTCGCCCTTGCGCGCCTGGTGCAAGTCGAATGCCGATACTTGTATCCCTTTGTTCGCCTCGGACACCTGCACGGTGACCTGTTCGGAAAGAGAATGTCTTCTCGTTCTCCGGCAAACTCCCAGCCGCCAGCGCGGTCAGGGCCTCCACAAATTCGCCAATATCGGCGTCATTGCTCTGGCGGTGATTGCCAATCAGTTCGCGCAGCTTGTCGAAGGCCAGCAGCAGAATGCTGACCGCCTCCGGCGTCGGAACCATCTGCCGGGAGCGCACCAGGTCCAGCGCGTTCTCGGTCCGGTGGGCCAATTCGCGGATCTTGGCCAAATCGAAAAAGCCGGCGCCGCCCTTGATGGAGTGGGCCGCGCGGAAGACGCGGTTCACCAACTGCTCGTCGATGTCCGCGCCGCCCTGCTCGATGGTCAGCAGGTCGTTCTCAATGGTGGCCAGGTGTTCGCGGCATTCCGCCAGATAATCCTGAATCAACTCGTCATCGATGTTAATTTCGCTCATGGTGTTGGCCTCAGTTTCCGGACACGCTGAAATGCTGGTGCATCCGCATGGTCTGGAACAGCTCCAGGAGGTCCGCGGAGGCGTGAATCACGGCCAGTTGGCCGCCTACTTTTTTCAGGGAATTGTGGGCCGAAATCAGCAGTCCGATGCCGCTGGAATCCACCATAAGAACATCGCTCAGATCCACCACCAGTTCGCGCGCGCCGGAAGCGACGATCTCGCGCAGCTTGGCCCGCAGCTCGGGAATGGTGGCGGCCACAATGCCATCTCCGGCCGGCCGCAACACTACTTTGTTGTCTTCTTTTGTCACCGCTATCATGGCTGGTTCTCCTCAACAAAACGTTTGACTATGATCACCGCGTTGCCCCGGTTGTTATACCGGACGCGGCTGGAATACTTGCGCAGGATCTCGATCCCGCGTCCGGAGCAATCCGGTGATGCCGCCTGGTTATCCCACGCGGCGCGCCAATCGAAGCCGCAGCCGTAATCTTCCACCGCGATCAGCAGGCGGCCGCCCTTGATCCGCAACCGGCAGCGGACCCGTTTGGCCGGATCCGCGTGAGCGCCATGCCGGACGGCGTTGGCCAGCGCCTCGCGCAACAGCAACTCGGCGCCGAACAGGTTTTTAGCGTCGAGCATAGCCTGGCACCGCTCGCGGAAATCCGCGACGAACTGCTCGGCGGATTCCACCGTGGCCGGCATATCCTGCCGCATTTCCAAATCGGCTGAGGCGGAAAGTATCATTCCCCCACCTCGGCTGCCAGCAGCAGCAAATCATCTTTCACCTGGTACTCCGGCGGGCAAATATCGTGCACAATCAAAGCCGTGGATTCTTTGAGCGGCGCGGCCCGATGGCGGACGCAGGCCTCCACCAGCCGTTCCAGCCCCTCCCGCCGGCCGCCGCCGGGCGAGGATTCAATCAAGCCGTCGCTATAGAGGAAAAAGCGGTCTCCTGGCGATACGCGCAAGTCCCGGCGATGGAGTGTCGCGGCGCCGAACATCCCCAATGGGTCGCTCTCCATCTCCACCGTGTGCGGAGTTCCGTTGCCGCTCACCAGAATCAGCGGAGGGTGCCCGGCGCCAACCACGGTGAGCCGCCGGGTAGGCCGGTTCAACCGCGCGTAGCAGGCGGTCAGGTATTGCTCCTCGCCGAGAAGCTGGCCCATTACCGAATCCACGCCGTGCATGGTGTCCTCGGGCGAAAACACCGGCCCGGCGTACTGGCGCAGCAGGGCTTTTATGGCCGAAGTAAGAAATGCGGCGCTCACCCCGTGGCCGCTGATATCGGCGACAAAGTACCCGAAAATGCCGGCCGCGAGAGGAACCACGTCGTAGAAATCGCCGCCGGTCTCTTCGAGCGGCCTGTAAAACACCGCGAATCTCGCCTCCGGGCAATCTTCGGGAGAGACCAGAATGGCCTCCTGGGCGTCGCGCAACTGCTCCAGATGCGCCCGATGCTGGGCCACCAGGGCCCGGTTGTTCTCGCGGATTCGCAAATGAACACGCACCCGCGCCAGCACTTCCTCGCCATGCACTGGTTTCGCGATATAGTCCACGCCGCCAATCTTCAATCCCGCAACTTTACTTTTCACGTCATCGAGCGAAGACAAAAAGATGATGGGAATGTCGGCGGTGGCCGAGTCCGACTTCAAGCGGGCGCAGGTCTCAAAGCCGGTTTCGCCGGGCATCAGGACATCCAGCAAAATGAGGTCCGGCTGACCGGTTTGGCACATACCTCGCGCCGCGGCCCCGTCGGAGGCGCTCAGAGTGCGGAAGCCCTCGGCCTCCAAAATGCTTTTGACCACATCCAGATTCGTGGGCGTGTCGTCCACAACTAAAATCGTTGGCGTATCCATCGTTTGGCGTATCCATCGTTTGGTAGTATCCATCGTTTGGGGTATCCATCGTTTGGCGTATCCATGCCAGCGGCGTTTCCCGGTCCTTACCTACAACGTTGGACCTGCTAGGCATATCGGCCATGCTTTTGCATTTATGATTTGTGAAAAATCCAAAACTGCGCCGATAAGTGCAAAGAGGCTCCGCCTCCCTGACTAAACTTGTGCCGCACAAAGATAACGCCATCATGCAGTCCGGTCTGGCCGCGGCCGTGGAGCAGGCCGCGGATGGATTCGTCATCACCGGCGCCGACGGAAAAATCCAATATGTGAATCCGGCCTTCACGGAGATGACCGGCTACACCCATGAGGAAGCGGTGGGCCAATACCCGCGCATCCTGAAATCGGGATTGCTGGCCCCGGCGTTTTATGAGCAGCTATGGCGGACCATCCGGCGCGGCCAAGTCTGGCGCGGTGAGATGATCAATCGCCGCAAAGATGGAACCTTTTATCACGAAGAGATGCAAATCACTCCGGTGTTGGATGGGGCCGGGGAAATAGTCAGCTATGTGGCGATCAAGCGGGACGTTACCGAGCGTCGGGTGTCCCAGCAGGCGTTCGAGAACAGTGAGGAAAAATTCCGGGAGTTGGCGGAGAACATTCGCGAAGTGTTTTGGATGATGAACGCGGGGTCGGAGCGGTTCTCCTATGTCAGTCCGGCCTACGAGCAGATCTGGGGCCGGCCGCTTGAGAGCATCTACCAGAACCCGGACTCCCGGCTGGAGGCGATTCATCCCGACGATCTGGAGCAATCCCGCCTGTTGTTTGCGAGGCAAATGCGCGGGGAAGCGGTGGAGACGGAATACAGAATACGCACGCCGCAGGGACAGGAGAAATGGATTCGCGGCCGGGCCTTTCCAATTCACGCGCCAAATGGCCAGCTCATTCGCGTGGTCGGGATTGCGGAGGACATTACCGATCGCAAACGCTACGAGCAGGAGCTGATTCGCGCCCGGGAAGAAGCCGATGCCGCAAACGAAGCGAAGAGTTCATTCCTGGCCAATATGAGTCACGAGATCCGCACTCCGATGAACGGCATCATCGGTATGGCCGGGCTGATGTTGGGTGGTGATTTGGATGCGCGCCAGCGCAAGCGCGCCGAGACGCTGCGCGATAGCGCCGAGGCGCTGCTGGATATTCTGAACGAGATCCTGGATTTCTCCCGCCTGGAGGCCCACAAATTAGAGCTGGAGGAGAACGCCTTCGATCTGCGCGCTTTGGTGGAGGGAGTAGCGGATCTGATGGCCGTCAAGAGCCAGGAAAAAGGGGTGGAGCTTCTGGTTTTCATTGAACCGGATGTGCCTACGCATCTGCTGGGCGATCCCAGCCGCCTCCGCCAGATTCTGGTGAACCTGGCTGGAAATGCGGTGAAGTTCACCGCGTCGGGCGAGGTTTCGATTCGGGTGAAGCGGGATATTGGCGGTCCACGGGAAGGCGTTCGCTTCGAGGTGCGCGACACCGGCATTGGAATCCCTGAGAATAAGCGCGACGTGCTGTTTCATCCTTTTTCCCAGGTGGATGCTTCCACCAGCCGGCGTTATGGAGGCACCGGTTTGGGGCTGTCGATCGTGCGCATGCTGGTAGACATGCTGGGCGGGACGCTGGGCGTAGATAGCGTGGAGGGCCAAGGATCCTGCTTCTGGTTCACCGCGGCATTGGAGCAGCAATCCGGCGTGAAACGGCCGCGGTCTCTTTCGCTGGCCGGGTGGCGGATCCTGGTGGTGGATGACAACTCAGCCAGCCGCAGCCTGATTATGGAGCTGCTGGCGCTGTGGCAAGCCAGCGCCGCGGAAGCTGCCGATGCCCAAGCCGCACTCCACCTGCTACGAGATGCCGAACCGTTCGATGCGGTGCTGGTGGATCTGGAAATGCCGGGCATCGGCGGCGAACAGCTGGGGACGCTCCTCCGTGAGAATCCCCGCTGGGCCGGCACTGCGTGTGTGCTGTTGACACCCCAAAGACTGGCGGCGGATGCGGAGCGCTGGCGCCGGCTGGGATTTACCGCCAACGTCAGCAAGCCGGTGAAGCAGGGCGAGTTGGGCGCGTGCCTGGCTTCAATTCTGGGCTATGGACCGGCGCAGGGGTCAACGCGCGCCATCCCCAGTTCGCCGGCAAACGGCCGGGTTGAGCGGCAACAGCTCCGTCTGCTGGTGGTGGAAGACAACCAGATCAATCAGCAGGTGGCGTTGGGAGTTCTGGAGAACCTGGGATATCGCGCCGATGTGGCCGCCGATGGCCGCAGCGCCCTGCGCATACTGGCCGAAAGAGATTACGACCTGGTATTGATGGACTGCCAGATGCCTGAGATGGATGGCTACGAAGCCACGCGCCAAATACGCCGGCCCGATAGCGCCGTCCGCAATCACCTGATTCCGATTGTCGCCACTACCGCCCACGCCATGGCCGGCGACCGCGAGAAGTGTCTGGCCGCCGGCATGAACGATTACATTACGAAACCAATCCGGCCGGCCGCTGTCAAGCAGGCCATCGAACAATGGGCAGCCGGCGTACCCGCCCGCGTGGAAAAAGCGCCGGTCCAACGCCCCGTTCCCGCCCCGGCCCAAGCAGCCACTGCGTTCGACGCCGAGGATTTGGTCCAACGGCTCTTGGGAAACGAAAATATGGCGCAGAGAATTGTCCGAGGATTCGTAGACGACATTCCTCGCCAGATTGCCCTCTTGGCCCAAGCGGTGAACGATCTTGACGCGGGCGCTCTGCGATTGGCGGCGCACTCCATCAAAGGCGCGGCCGCCAACGTGGGCGGCCTCGAGATGGAAAAGATTGCCAGGACATTGGAACAGACCGCCGGCGCCGGTGACCTGTCGAACGCAGCATCGCAATTGCCGGAACTGGAGGCCAGCTTCGCGCGCGTGCGGCCAGTCATGGAAAATTTCTGCATCCAGGTTCCGGAGGCGACCGTCCCTAAACGTATTCCATCAGCGCCATGAAGCCGTAATCCATGTGCATCTGCTGATGACAATGGAATAGCGTCAACCCGGGATTGTTGGCCACCAGATCCACTTCCACCTGAGTTTTGGGCCGCACCATCACCACATCTTTGCGCACTCCCGATGTTGCGACGCCTGCCACTTTGGTCAACTCGAAAGTATGGCGATGAAGATGGAGGGGGTGGGCCTCATCGCTGCGGTTATCCAGCACCAGGCGATACCGGCCGTTGGCCTTCACGCGTATCGGGTCCGTTTTGGGAAACGACTTTCCGTTGATGGTCCATTTGTCCACCCAACGGTGGCCGGCAAACTTCTTCTCGAAGACCAGTGGGATTCGCTCCGCTGCATCGTCCACAGCGGCCCGATTTCTTCCAAAAAAAGGATATTCCCAACGCTGGTCTCCGGGAGGCGTCCAACGGGCTTCGCCGCGTTCGCCCCCGTACTCGATGACGATGCCCATACCGTGCTCGCGATCGTGATCGTCCGTGGTTCCTAAAATCCACACTCCCGGCCGGTTCATCTCGACAATGGCGTCGATTCTTTCCGCAGGCCCGAGTTCGAGCGCCTGGATTTCTTTGGGAGCCGGAAGCGGATTGCCGTCCATGGCGATCACCTGAAACATATGGCCGGCCAGCGCCACTCTGCGGTGCACCGTAGCGCTGGCATTGAGAATACGGAACAGAACGCGCTGCCTCTCGCGCACGCGGATGGGCGCGCCGTGCCCCAGGGCGCGATCGTTAATCGAAAAATGTTTGTAGGCCGCATCCATGGTGCCTTCGTCATCCCCACCGGTGGACATGTAGGGGTCCCATTCCTTTAGCGCCAGAAAGATTTCCTGATCGTAGGCGCCGGGATCGTTTTTCGGTTCCACATAAAGAAAACCAAACTGCCCCGTATAAGTGGCGCGCTTCAGGTTGCGGCCGGCCATGGTGTGGGAGTGATACCAGCGCGTTCCGCCCGGCGTGGCGGTGAAGCTATAACGGCGCCGGCCTTGAGCGGGAACCCCGGGTGTTCCTTCTTCGAGCGAACCATCCACATCGGAAGGGATGTGCAGCCCGTGCCAATGGACCACTTCTTCATCGGAGGTGTTGTTATGGACTTCGATGGTGACAGTTTTTCCTTCGGGTATCCGAAGCAGCGGCCCTGGGGCGGATCCGTTGTATCCGAGCGTTTTCACGGTGGTTCCTGGCGCAAGCTCGACGGTGACCGGCGAAATCTCAAGCGTGAAGTCGGCAGGCTGTTTTGCCTGCGCCTGCAGAATAGCGTGTGGAAAAGCAGTTGCCGCCAAAGCTCCTAGAAGATCCCTGCGTCGCATTGGCTTAATTTTACCGTTGATTCACTTCAGAATCGGCGGCGTTCGCTGATGCCAATCCGTCGATTGCTGGTACGCATAGGCTACCGCGAGGACCAACGGCTCATGCCAGCGAGGGCCAACAATCTCGAGGCCGATTGGTAATCCATCGCTCGAGAATCCGCAGGGCAGCGTTATGGCGGGGGTTCCGAAATGGTTGAAGGCGGACGTATTGCTGGGCGGCCGATGATGCGTCTCGTTCACTGTTTCTGAAATCAAGGGAGCCGGTTCTCTCATGGTGGGTAGAACCAATACGTCCACCTGCTCGAAAATGCGTTGGATATCCCGGCGGCACTCGCGGATGCGCTTGAGCGTCTCGATGTAAGCGACGGTTTCCACATTCTTGACTTCGTTCAATAGCCGTTGGGAACGCGGATGATATAGTTCGGGCGATTTGTCGAAGAAGGGTTTTTGATAGTGGTACAGCTCGACGTCGTAGTCGCCGTGTTCGGGAATTTTTAAACGGGGCAGCGTGACATCGCGCGATTTCCGCACCTGGGTGCCGAGATGCCGAATAGCTTCTTCCACCGCCCGAGAGACATCCGGATGGAGTTGCTCAAAGAAATAGTCGCGCGGGATCCCCAGTCGCAAATGCGCGATGGAAGTCCCGAGCGCGCTCGAATAGTCCGGAACGGGCTCAGACGGAGTGATAGCATCCAGCGGATCGTAGCCGGCCAGCACTTGAAGCAGAGCGGCAGCGTCCTCCACGGTCCGGGTTATTGGGCCGATGGTGTCCATGGAATACGCGGAGGGCACTACGCCCCGCGTGCTCACGCGTCCATACGAGGTCTTGAAACCCACGATTCCACAGTGAGCGCCGGGAATACGAACTGATCCGCCGTCGTCCGAGCCCACCGACGCGAAGCATAGTCCGGCGGAAACAGCAGCGGCAGATCCGGCCGAGGAACCGCCGGTGATTCTCTCCAGGTTCCAGGGATTGTGAACGGGCCCGAAACAGCCGGTTGTTCCCGTTCCGGCGAAAGCCATTTCATCCAGGTTCAGTTTGCCCAGCAAGACCATTCCGGCAGTCCGCAGCCTCCTGGTTACTTCCGCATCTTCGGCAGGCACGCGGTCCTTGAAGACCTGCGCCGCCGCGGTGGTCCGCAGGCCGGCGGTGTCGATGTTGTCTTTGAGCGCGAGAGGGATGCCGTAGATGGGGCTCGAAAAGCGCCCGGATTTTCGAAGGCGGTCGCACTCGCGAGCCTGGTGCAACGCGGCATCCGCATCCAGGGTGATGAACGAGTTGAGCACTCCATCCAGCCGGCCGATGCGCGCGAGGCACAGTTTGGTCAGTTCCTCAGACGAAATGGTCCGGCGCGTGAGAGCCGCCGCGGCCTGATTGAGTGTCCACCCGAGCGGATCCGATGCTGTTTCGGCGCCCGCCGCTGTTCCCATTTGTGCCGCAATCGCGGCTGCGCCCGTAAGCCAGCTCCGGCGCGTAATCTCATCACAGCTCATAGTTGTAATCTTAGGTAAAATGGGCACGTCATGTTTGCAGCCGGACTGCTCTTTCTGTTGGCCAACCAAAGTGACCTGCTGATTAAACAAATAGCGGCATCGGGCCGCGTGCTGGAACTGGCCACCACGCCTTCCGAGCGGCTTTCGTCCGTGCCGCAGATTGCTCCCGGCGCACCTCCATTGCTCAGCTTCCGGTTCTTCGAAGGCAAGGACCGCCATCGTTTCGGAGAACTGGATCTGGTGATCGACGATGCGGGTCATTAGCGCCATTGTTCTTCTGTCGGCGCTAATCGCGCGCGGGCAAACTGATCTGCTGCAGGGTGACGCGCTCCAAAAAGGGATCGCAGAATTCAACCGGGGGCAATATTCGGCCGCGCAGTCGTGGCTCGAAAAAGCGCCCGACACACCCGAACGTAGAACGTTTCTGGCGCTGACTCACGCCGCCACTGGGCATTGCGATACGGCGCGCCAGGAACTGGCCGGCGAGTTCGCCAAGGACGCAGCTTCGGAGCTGGGACGTCTGGCTGGGCTGGCGCTGACCCAATGCCTTTTGGCCGACGCAAAGTACGATGAAGCCGTTCCAGTGCTTGCGCGGCTGCGCTCCCTTCATCCGGCCGACGCCGATGTGCTTTACCAGAGCGCGCGCCTGCACATGAGAGCCTGGAACGATACGCTTTATGAGATGTTCCGCAAGACCCCGAACTCGTATCGAGTGAACCAGATTTCGGCGGAGATTTTCGAAATTCAGAATCGCTACCCGGAAGCGATTTCTGAATATCGTAAGGCGATTGAAAAAAATCCCGCGGCTTTGAACCTGCACTTCCGGTTGGGGCGTGCGCTGCTGCTGGAGTCCCATTCAGCCGAAAATCTTACGCTGGCGCGGCGCGAGTTCGAAGCGGAACTCAAGTTGAATCCGGCCGACGCGGCAGCCGAATATGAAACGGGACAGGTGCTGCTGGTCAGCCAGGCGCCGGATGAAGCGGCGAAGCATTTCGAGCGCGCCGTCGCCATCACACCCGATTTTGCTGAGGCGCTACAGGCTTTAGGAAAGCTGCGCCTGGATGCCAAACAGTATCCGGAAGCGATCGTTCTGCTTGAAAATGTCGTGCGGTTGCAGCCGGTGAACGAGTCCGCGCATTACAGCCTCATGTTGGCCTACCGCAATGCTGGAAGGGCCGCCGATGCCGCTCGGGAACAAGCGGTGGTGGACAAGCTGCGTGAGTCGCCGCAGGGAGAATTCACGGATTTTCTCAAACGGCTGGGAGAAAAGGCGCCCAAGCAGTGATCCCGAGAAGCACTGAGTTGGCAGGCGGAAACGCCTGCCCCACGTTCGCCTGCCAACCCATTTGTTCCCGGCTTCTTGTGGTCGCGGCTCTGTTCTGCGCCGGGGCAGCGGCAGTAGACTTCCACAACGTCGCGCGTGAAGCCGGTCTCACCGATTCAATTCCCAACGGCGGCGCTCAAGCGAAGAAATACATTATCGAGACTACCGGCAGCGGAGCCGCATTTCTCGACTATGACAACGACGGTTTGCTGGATATTTTCCTGGTCTCTGGGCCAGGCGGGTCCAATCGCCTGTATCACAATCTGGGCAACGGAAAATTCGCGGATGTCACCAAAGCGATGGGCCTGGAACATAGCGGCTGGGGACAGGGCGTCTGCGCCGGGGACTTCGACAATGACGGCTACACCGATCTGTTCGTAACATATTGGGGCGGGAATGTACTGTATCGAAATCGAGGCGGGCACGGTTTCGAGGATGTCACCGCCAAGGCCGGCCTGAAACAGGATCGCGTGCGCTACAACACCGGCTGCGCGTTCCTGGACTACGATAACGACGGACACCTGGATCTGTTCGTCGCCAATTACCTCAAGTTTGATTTTGCGAGCACGCCCAAGCCGGGCGAGAACTCCTACTGCTGGTATCGCGACCTGCCGGTGGCCTGCGGTCCGCGCGGTCTTCCGTTCGATCGCAATATTCTTTATCACAACAACGGCGACGGCACGTTTAAGGATGTTTCAGAGGCGTCCGGAATTGCCAAGCCGTCGCACAACTACTCGCTCAGCGTGCTGACTGGCGATTTCAACCATGACGGTTTCACCGATATTTACGTGGCCTCTGATCGAACCCCGTCCATTCTCTACATCAACCACGGCGATGGAACGTTCACCGACGAAGCACTGCCGCGCGGCGTAGCTTTTGACGATAACGGGATGGCTCTTTCCGGCATGGGCGTGGCCGCGGCGGATTACGACGGCGACGGCTGGACGGACATTTTTCGCTCGAATTTTTCGGACGAACACGAGACCCTCTATCACAATCGCGGCGCCGGGGAGTTCGACGATGTCACGCTTGCGGCAGGCATGGCGCTGAATACGCGCTTCGTAGGTTGGGGATGCGGATTCCTGGATACGGACAATCGCGGTTGGAAGGATCTGCTGCTGGTGAATGGGCATGTTTTTCCGGAAGTGGATCGGCTGGGAATCGACGTTCACTACAAAGATCGGGCGATTCTTTACCGCAATACCGGACACGGGAAGTTCATCGACATCTCCGAATCCGCCGGCCCCGGAATCCTCGAAAAACATGCGGCCCGGGGTGCGGCGTTCGGCGATTACGATAACGATGGCGCGGTGGAAGTGCTAGTGAACAACCAGAATGAGTCGCCCACGCTGCTGAAGCAGTCCACCAAGCCGGCCGGCAATTGGGTTCTGTTGAAGCTGGTGGGTGTGAAATCGAATCGCAGCGCGATCGGAGCGAGGGTGCGATTGACGGCCGGCGACCGAACGCAATCCGACGAAGTTCGGAGTGGAGGCAGTTACCTTTCGCAGAACGACTTGCGATTGCATTTCGGTCTCGGGACTGCGCGCCGAATCAGCCGTGTGGAGATCGACTGGCCATCCGGCGCGCATCAAGTGGAGACTAACCTGGAGATCAATCGAGTAATCACCATTCGCGAGAAGCCTTGAAAAAATCAAAGGCACCGGTCGCTTACGCTCGCGGCTCAGAAAGAATGCGTTACCGAGCCGCGACCGTCAGGGAGCCAGTGCCTGCCCCGATCATTCTTTGGGCTGATAGAAGAAGATCTTCTCTTTGCCTGCCTCGATGGTTTTAAAATCTGCCGGGACCGTAAACAGCGATGGATCAGGCTCAGCCCGCGAGATATTGGTGAGGCGGAAAGTCTGTTCACCGGCGCGCGGGTCACTGCGCTTGCTCATCACGATGGTTTTCAAATCGGGAGAAGTCCAGACCTCGGTTACGATTTCGATTGGTTTTTCATTCCCGATTTCGCCGGCGGAAATAGTCCGCGTAGTGCGGACTCCTTGTGCATTGACGCCCTCAATCACCTGCGTGCCCAGGTCCTCCGTCCGGCTCTCGGCCTGCATCTTGTCGAGATCCAATTTATCCGAGGTGATGACGCTCAGCGTCGCGCCGCCCATAGGTGGAGGAGGCATGATTACCGAAGTTGGAAGGGTGTTTGCGCGGGCGAGCAACTTCGCCGCGGCCACGTCTGGTACGCCCGGTCCGGACGTTGTAAGCATCTTGCTGCCCATGACGTGCGCGGTCTTCTCGTCGAGGTTCAAAGTATAAGACGCTTGCGCCACCGGGTCTACGATGAACACCAAGTGTGCCGCGCCAGTAGGAGACATATTTCCAATGCTCGGCAACGGGGCGTCATTGCGCGTGCGGCCCTCGGAATCCCGAGCGGTGGTTCCTGTCGTTTTTTGTACGATCCGGTTTCCGTCGGCGAGTGTCTGGACGGACTCATTGACCACCGTCGCCGAATAAGGCGCGCCCGACACCGTGTGTACGTCGGATACGACGTTGAAGCCGCCGCCGGCCTGAAATCTCACCTCCGCCTGCTGCTTCGCCTCCGCTTGCTGCTTCAGGTCCGACTGCGCGAAAAGCAGGCTGGAGGACAGGGTCAAGAAAAACATAGTACGTTGCATGGTTAATTCACTCCTTATATCGATTTAATTCAAGGTCGTACAACAAGGGCGCCCGCGGAACCATCGGCGGCGAGCCGGAGATCCGCGACAAAACCAACGCCCTCTGGGAACGCCCCCGGCGGAAAGAGCGCGTCGGCGGGAATAACAATCTGAATAGTCGGTTCGACGGGCTGCCAAACAGCGGGCTGCTTCTGTACCCGCCGCCGGACGCGTGAGTGATGTATGGCGATGGCTGTATGGCGCTCGGCAACCACTGCCGGTGGCGCCACGATTTCTGCGCGCCGTACTTCCAATGGCGTGTTCGCGCGCCCGCGCGGCCATAGCAGGAAAGCGGCCAACACTGCAGCTGCGACAGCCGCCGGTACCAGCCACCAGCGCCGGCGCGAGCTGGTATTGAGCGGCGCCGCGGCTCTCGCGTAGACCGCGAAGGAATGGCTCACCTGGCGGAATGTATCGGCCTGCCCGCGGCACTCACGGCAAGCAGTGACGTGCTGGTCCATTGCGGCCGCCTCGGCTTCCGGCAGTTCCTTATCCAGCCAGGCGATCAATCTAGATGAGAATTTACACATTGCATTTCTCCGCCAACTTTCGAATGGCCCGGTCCACGATATCTGCCACTGTGGACGTGGCAATCCCCAAAACTTCTCCGATTTCCCGATAGCGCAGGCCTTCCGCGCGCAGCAGCAGACATTCGCGCTCGGCGTCAGTCAAGGACGGAATGGCCGCGCGCAATTGTCTGAATTTCTCTTTGGCCAGCAGCTCCCGCTCGGGCGTTCGATGGTCCAGCAGGTCATCGCAGGAACCATCTAAAGGCGTGGCGAAGCGCCGCTGGTAGCTGGTTTGCCGGTTTCTGGCCTGATTGTGCGCCACGCGGAACAGCCAGCTCCGAATATTCTCCTGGGCGTTTCCGGATTCAAGGTGGCGATGCAAAGTCAGAAAAGAGTCCTGCACAACGTCTTGTGCTTCGTCCGGCGACAATCCCAGACAAGCCAGGTATCGCAGCAAGGGCTTGCGCAGTTCCTCAAACAGTTTCGTCGCCTCCGTGGAACCCGTGGAAAACGCCGATGCCGATAGGGTAAAAGGAACCGAATCGCCACTCATGAAACAATTGCCATCGCGCTTTCTAACAGTAGAACAAGCGAGGCGTCTGTTTTTCCGGAGATGGATGGAACAAATCTAGGCGAGCATCTCTTGAATCACATTGCCGCCGAAATCGGTGAGCTTTTCGTTTCTGCCGTTGTGCAGGAACCACAAGCGATTTTGATCCAGCCCCAGCAGTTGCAGGATGGTGGCGTGGAAATCGCGCATGTGCAGCCGCTTATCCAACGCGCGCAGCCCCAATTCGTCGGTCTGGCCGACAACGCTGCCGGCTTTCACGCCGCCGCCCGCGAACCACATGGTGAAGCCGTGCGGATTGTGATCGCGCCCGTTTCCGCCTTGGGACATGGGCAGGCGTCCGAATTCCGCGCCCCAGATTACCAGCGTGTCCTCCAGCAATCCCCGCTGTTTCAGATCCTGCAGCAGGCCCGCGATCGGCAGATCCGTCATGCCGCACATCTTCTCGTGATTTTGCACCAGGTTGCTGTGAGCATCCCATTGCACGGAGACCGGCCCGCCGCCCGAATAAATCTGCACGAACCGGACGCCGCGCTCCACCAAGCGCCGCGCCAGCAAACAGCGCGTCCCGAATTCCGACGTGTGCTTCTCATCCAGCCCGTAGAGCTTGCGCGTGGCGGCGTGTCTCTTTCGAGAGGTCCACCGCCTCGGGGGCGTGGCTCTGCATCCGGAATGCCAGCTCATAGGAACTGATTCGCGCCGCCATCTCGGTGTCTGAATCGAGCGTATCCATCTCGTTCATGCTCTGCAGAAAATCGAGCGTGCGGCGCTGCCGCTCCGGCGTGACTCCGGCCGGCGGACGAAGATTGATGATCGGATTCGGACCAGGGCGGAACACCGTGCCCTGATACACGGCGGGCAAAAAGCCCGCGCCCCAGCACGGCGTGCCGCCCTCGGGCGTTCCTTCCGGCTGCGGCATCACTACATACGCGGGAAGATTCTCGCTCTCGCTGCCTAATCCGTATGTGATCCAGGAGCCCATGCTCGGATATCCCATCAGGATGCGGCCCGTGTTCACCTGATACATCGCGGGCGCGTGGACCGTGCTCTCGGTGTAGAACGATCGCACGAAACACATGTCATCCACATGTTGCGACATGTGCGGGAAAAGCGTCGAGACGTCTCTTCCGCATTGGCCATACTTGCTGAACTTCCAGGGACTCTTGAGCAGCGGCGTGTCGCCCTTGGTGAATTCGCTCACTACCGTTCCGTAGCTGGGCGGCAACAACTGCCCGTCGTATTTTTCGAGCGCCGGCTTGGGATCGAAGGTATCGATGTGGCTGGGCGCGCCCACCATGAACAGGAAAATTACCGACTTCGCTTTCGGCTTGAAATGCGGCGGCTTAGCGGCCAGTGCATTCACCCGCTGGACCGCCGAGACGGGCGCCGGCAACATCGACGCCAGCGCGATGGCTCCAAATCCGTGGGCGGAACGCACCAATACATCGCGCCGCGTCACCGCGTTTCTCAAATGCGGATTAACTCGTTATTGGACATAGACAAACTCGTTCCTATTCAGTAACGCCAAACACATATCGGCCAGGCTTCCGCCGCCGAGAAAAACGTTTTCGCCAGCTTCTGTTCCGCGGGCGAGGGGGGGCGCGCCAGGGTCAGCTTCCATGCGGTCTTCACGGCGCAGGCATTATTTTTCTTGCACTCTTTGGTCAGACGATCCGCGAACGCTTGCGATTGATCCTGCATGAAATCGCTATTCATCAGTGAGAGCGCCTGCAGCGGATGCGTACTCACCGGGCGCACCGGGCAGGATGTAATGGCATCCGGCTGATCGAACGAGGTGAGCAAGGGCAGGCGCACACTGCGCTTGTTGTACAGATAAATGCTGCGGCGATACTGCACGCTTTTGTCCGGATTTACGGGCCACAATCCGTCGCGTTCATGCTCGGTGAAAATAAGGTCGTAGACTTCCGGCTCAATGGGAATGCGAACAGGCCGTCCGCCCAGCGCTGGATTCAAGCTCCCGGTTGCGGCGAGAATGGCGTCGCGCATGCGTTTCGCCTTCCATGCGCTTGCGGTTCATCCGCCAGTACCAGCGATTGTCCGGATCGCTGGGCTCACGGTTTTTGTCCGGTTGCGCGCTCTGCCGATACACGCTGGAAGTCACCAGCATGCGGTCCAGAGTTTTTACGCTCCAGCCCTTGGCGACAAACTCGGAAGCCAGCCAATCCAGCAGCGCTTGATTTGACGGGCGGCCTCCCATCACCCCAAAATCATTGGGCGTCCGGATGATTCCCGTGTCCATGCGGAATTGCCAGATGCGGTTCACCATCACTCGCGCGGTTAATGGATTCTCGGCCGAGGCCAGCCAGTTGGCCAGCGCCGAACGCCTGCCAATGCTCTCTTGCGGAATTTCGAAGGAGGCTTTGAGTACGCGCGGCACCGATGGCTCCACCGGATCGAGACGGTTTTTCGGATCGCCCATGCGCAGCACATAGGCTTGCGGCGCCGGATCTTTGTTATTCACGTACGCGTAGGCCTTGGGCAGCGGATCCGGCTCGGTGGCTTCGATCTTGTGCAATTGGACGCGAAGCGCCGCCCGCTTTTCACGATCTTCCGGCGTCATGGCCGCCACTACGATGTCCCAGGTGGGCTCAACCTGCGATTTGGCATTGTCCGCCAGCACTTCCTGCTCCGGAGTGCGCTTGTCTTTGGGGATCTTCCAGGCTTCCTGGAACTTGGGATCGAGCTTCGAAAGACGCTCCGCGATGACTTGATCCTCATAAGGCTTGGCCAGTTGCTCTAACGCATCCGTGACAGGCTTGAGCCGCTCTTTATAAGCCTTATCCGCTGCTTCCCAGGCCGTCCTTTCCGCATCTGTCGCGATGTCCACTTCCTGGCCGGAAGCGCCGCCGAAAATGGCTTGCATGCGGTAATAATCGGCTTGCAGAATTGGATCGAACTTGTGATTGTGGCAACGCGCGCAGTTCACGGTTAATCCGAGGAAGGTCTGGCCCACCGAGGTAGCGATCTCGGTGAGAACTTCTTCCCGGCTCATTTCCGGATCGATATTTCCAGCCACCAGGTGCTCCTGCCCCGCGCGAAGATACCCGGTGGCGATCAGCGCTTCTTTGTTGCCGGGAAACATTTCGTCGCCGGCGATCTGTTCCTTGATGAACTGGTCGTAAGGCTTGTCGTGATTGAAGGCGTTAATCACATAATCGCGATAGCGCCAGGCATGGGGACGGTCAGCATCCAACTCGAATCCATTGGTTTCGGCGTAGCGCACCACATCCAGCCATTTCAGCGCCCAGCGTTCGCCGTAGTGCGGCGAGGCGAGCAGGCGGTCCACTACTTTTTCGTAGGCATCCGGAGATTTGTCTCGAACAAAAGCTTCCACCTCCGCCGGAGTGGGCGGCAATCCGATAAGGTCGAATGTTACGCGGCGAATGAGGTGAATGCGATCCGCCGGCTCGGATTGGGACAGTTTGTTGGCTTGGAGCACGCTCAGGATAAAGGCGTCGATGGGCGTTCTGACCCAGGGTGCGGAAACTTCCGGTACCGGGGGCCGGACGACTTTCTGAAACGCCCAGTACCTTCCGCGCGCGCCAATGAACTTTGCTTCTTTGTCGGGAGTCGGCTGATCCGCGGCGAACGTGGTCGCGAGAGCCACCCCTAGTAAGATGAATTTTCGAATGGGGAGCCTCACGTATTGGATCTTACACCATTGCGGGTTAGTTGGCTAGCTTTTGGTAGATCTTGACCACTATCGCCAATGAAACAATGACTAGCTCGCACTCTTCGGAACACCAGATAAGTTCAAGGCGTTCACACAAGTGTGAACGCTGCACGCATGAGTGCGCGCGCCACGTCGTTGCCTGGCAGGTCTTGCAAATTGACCCATTACCTGCCATAAAGCACGACCCCGCTTCTCCACACCAGTGCGCTACAACTGAAGAGATGACGCGGCGCGATTTTATAGCGAGCACGGCAGCGGCCGGTTTTGTTTACGGGGCGCCGGCTAGCGTGAGTAGCGCGCCCGTGCCGTTTCCGGTCCATTATCGCAAGTCGAATCCGTACGAAAAGCTCCGCCCGCTGATTCAGCCCGGCCACGACGCCTTCGTAGTGGAAGCGGAAGCGGCCGCGATTGCGGAGCGCTGGAACCATTCCATCGCCGCCGGCTCTGTGCCCATGGCGGATGGATTTCGCGGATCCTCCCCGTTGCCCAAGAACTACAAAGAATTCGGCCAGGGCGCCGCCGTCGCCGAGTTTGACAAAAAGGATCCTGGTTTCGTCAGCGGCCTGAAGGCTTGGATCGCAAAATTGGGCACCATCCGTAGTGCGCGTTTCATCGTGCTACCCGGCGATCGCCTTCGTTTCGAAATTGCGAGCACTGCCGGCGGACTCTTGAATTACCGCGTGGGGATGTGGAGGCAGGTGTGGCGCGGCGAGCAACTTGGGGAATTCGAGCCGCTGGAAGAGACGCTGGTAACATCGCCGCGGCCGCTCTTTCGCGATGTCACGGCAGAAATGTTCGGCACCGAGCAATCATTCCGGGACCAACTGCTGAGAGGCGTCCCGTATTGGCGCGGTCGGCTCGATTCCGCATCCGGGATAGACGTTTATGGCAACAACGGCATCGCGGTTGGGGACATTGACGGCGATGGCAGGGACGAAGTCTACGTCTGCCAACCTGGTGGGCTTCCAAATCGCCTGTTCAAGCTGGATGAAAAAGGCCGGATGCGAGACATCACCGAACGTTGGGGAGTGGGCGTTCTGGACGATTCCACGGCTGCGCTCATTCTCGACTTGCGTAATTCGGGCCGCCAGGATCTGGTGGTGCTTACCACCGGCGGACCTTTGCTGTTCATCAATGACGGCGCTACTTTTAAGCACAAGCCGGACGCATTCCGATTTGAGACTCCAGCTCAGGGAACATTCACCGGCATGGCTGCGGCCGATTACGATCGGGATGGCCGGCTGGATCTTTATCTGTGCACCTACGTTTATTTTCAGAGCGAGGATCAGTATCGCTATCCGGCGCCGTATCACGATGCGCAGAACGGCCCGCCCAATTATCTTTTCCACAATCGGCTGACAGCAGCGGGCGAAGGCTACTTCGAAGATGTCACGGCGTCAACGGGCTTGAACGAAAACAATAATCACTACAGCTTTGCTCCGGCCTGGTGCGATTACAATGCCGACGGCTGGCCCGATCTCTACGTCGCCAATGATTTCGGGCGCAAGAATCTGTACAAGAACGAGGGCGGACATTTCCACGACGTCGCGCAAGCTTCGGGCGTTGAGGACATGGGGCCGGGAATGAGCGCGGCCTGGTTTGATTATGATGGCGACGGGCGTTCAGACCTTTACGTGTCCAACATGTGGACTGCCGCAGGCCAGCGGCTGATTGGGGACAAGAACTTTTCGCCAGTGGCTAAGGACGGGCTCGCCGAAGCTTATCGCCGGCACACCAAAGGAAACTCGCTTTATCGCAATCGTGGAGATGGGACGTTTGAGGAAACAGGCGCTCAGGAGAAAGTGGAAATGGGCCGTTGGGCCTGGTCCGCCGACGGCTTTGATTTCGATAACGATGGCACGCCCGAAATTTACGTCGCCTGTGGAATGCTCACCAATGAATCCCAGCAAGACGCGGCGAGTTTCTTTTGGCGTCAGGTAGTGGCGAACTCGCCGCCGTCGCGGTCCCCGGCGCCGGCCTACGAAAATGGATGGAACGCCATCAATCAATTCATCCGCGAAGATTCGAGCTGGAACGGGCGTGAGCCGAACGTTCTTTTCGCGCGCCGCGGTGGACGCTACTACGATTATTCCGGCGTGTCGGGCATCGACTTTGCCGACGACAGCCGGGCTTTCGCTGTCACCGATTTTGACGGCGACGGCAATATTGACCTGTTCCTGAAAAGCCGCCTGGGTCCGCAGGTCCGCGCCCTGCGCAACGAGTGGGGAACCGGTCGCGGCGCCATCGCCATCCGGCTAACTGGTACGCGTTCCAATCGGGATGCGATCGGCGCGTCGGTGACCGTTGAGTACTCGGGCCGCCGTACCGTCGCCTTCGTGCGCGCCGGCTGCGGCTACCTTTCGCAACATACCAAGACATTGCATTTCGGTTTGGGACACTCCGAGCGCGCGGAAAATATCGCGATCCAGTGGCCTTCCGGCCTTCGCCAGGAATTCGCGAATCTGGATGCCGGCTTTCGATATCACATCACGGAAGGAGACGCGCAACCGCGCCGCGAGCCGTTTTCGCCTCGCCGCGAACTGCAGCACGGTCCGGCCGTGGTTGCCGACAATCGGCCGCCGTTTGAAGAGACCTGGCTCCTGCTTCCCGTGCCGATTCCTGAGCAGCGCCGCGGCCCTGGGTTCGTTTTGTTGTCAGCCGACGGCAAAACCGCGCTTCCCGCCGGCATTCCCGGCCAAGTGCTGGATTTGAGCCGCGAATCGCCGGACGTCGCCGCAAGTTATGCGCTGTTCCGCCGTTACTTGTTCGATTATCGTGCGCCGCTGCTGTTGCCCATGCTGATACTCATTGACGAATTCGGTTTAGCGCACAAGGTCTATCCGGCCGTCCCCAGCGAAAGCCGATTGATGGAAGACTTGCGGCTTTTGAAAGCGAAAGACCGGCAACGTTTGGCTGTTCCGTTTCCGGGTGAATACTACAACGAGCCACAGCGTAATGATTTTCGTCTGGGCGCCGCGTTCTTTTGGGCCGGCTATCCGGAGCAGGCGTTAGTGTATCTGGATGCGGTGATTCGCGAGCAGCCTGACAATGGGAAAGCGCACCTTTCGGTTGGATATATTCATCTGGAAGCCGGAAGATCTGACGCCGCGCGTGAGCATCTGGAGCGCGCAGCGCTGTTGCTTCCGAGCGACCCTGACGCCTGGATTTATCTGGGCCGTCTGGAGACTCGAGTCAAGCAATATGCGGCGGCGTTGAAAGATTTCGAACACGCGTTGGCACTGGATCCAAAATCGTCTTTTGCCATGCTCAGCGAGGGCCAGGCGCAGGCCGCGCTGGGTGATGACAGGGCCGCGGAATCGCTGTTCCGCCGCGCGATTGCCAATCACGGCAGCGCAGCCGACGCGGCCACCCAACTGGGTCTTCTGCTGGTTCGGCACAACCGGCTGGAGGAAGCGCGGGAGGCGTTTCAAAAAGCCATTACCATGCAGCGTGACCATGTTTCGGCCATCAACAACCTGGGCGTGCTTTACATGCAGATGCATCAGGTGCAGGATGCCGCGGCCGCTTTCCGCTACGGGATCGAAGTTGCTCCCGACGAAGAGATTTCTTATCTCAATCTGGCGCGCGTTTACGCTCGCCAAGGCGATCGAATCAAAGCGCGGGATACCTTGCAGGAGCTGCTGGCGCGGCGCCCTTCCAACGCGGCGGCCCTCAAGGGACTTCGAGAGCTGGAGCAGTAGTCCGGTACGGAGTAACTGGGGTCGATCGAAATTTTTTTCTAACAGATTCGACAAGGTTGGGCTATAATCACCCAAACAGGAGGCAAGACCGAAGCATGTCGAAGTGCATCGTTTGGGTGGTTTTTGTTTCGTTGGTATTGTGTTTGGCGCCACTGGGGGCCCAGACCACTGCGGGTTCAATTGTTGGGGCGGTGACGGATCCTAGCGGCGCGATTGTCCCGGGCGCCATCGTCACCATCACCAACATGGGTACTAATATCGCGGTCAAGACCACAACGGACTCGTCAGGCGAGTATGTCGTCACGCCGCTCGAGGTGGGCAAGTATTCGGTAGCGGTGGAGGCTACGGGATTTAAGCGTTCGGTACGGCCCGATATTCAAGTGAACGTGCAGGACCGCGTGCGCGTCGACGCGAAGCTGGAAGTCGGCAAAGCGACGGAGACAGTGGAGGTCCGCGATGCCGCGCCGATCCTCGAAACGGACACCTCCTACCTCGGCGAAGTGGTCGACAGCCAGCGCATCGTGGATCTGCCGCTCAACGGGCGGTTCTTTACGCGCTTGGCGGTGCTGACCGCCGGAACCGCGCCGTCACCAGCGGGCGCGCGCGACGAAAACACCGGCGGATTCAGCGCGAACGGAGTGCGGCCTTATCAGAACAATTACATTCTGGACGGCGTGGATAACAACAGCCTCTCGGAAGATCTGAGCAGCCAGACCAGTTTCGTAGTCGGACCGCCGCCGGACGCCATTCAGGAGTTCAAAGTACAGACGAACTCCATGAGCGCGGAATTCGGCCGATCGGGCGGCGCGGTGCTGAACGTGACCATCAAGTCCGGCACCAACGCTCCGCACGGAACCGCGTATGAGTTTCTACGCAACAGCGATCTGGACGCCAATAATTTCTTCAATAACGCGAATGGGGCTCCGATTGCCCCGTTCAAGCAGAATCAGTTCGGGTTCAGCGTCGGCGCGCCCATCTACATTCCAAAAATCTACAACGGAAAGAACCGGACGTTTTTCTTCTTCGATTACCAGGGAACGCGTATCCGCACGGGGCAAACGTAGCTGGCCACTGTGCCGACGGACGCCATGCGGCAGGGTAATTTTTCGGCCGAAAATGGGGTAGCGTTCAATACGATTTACAACCCAAATACAGGTTCCATCAACAGCTCCGGCGATGCCGTGGGACGCACGCCGTTCCCTGGAAATGTGATTCCGCAATCGCTCTGGAATCCCATTGCGGCGAAGCTTTTGAGCATGTTCCCCGAGCCGGACACGGCCGGGCAGGTGAACAATTTTGGACCGGCGAACAATTATCTGAGCAATCCCGTGGAGCCGAACAATACCAATCAACTCGATCTGCGCGTCGACCATAGGATTTCCGATTCCGATTCCATGTTCGGGCGGTTCAGCTGGTCAGACACCAGGGACGTTCCGCCGGGCGACATTCCTCCTCCGTTGGACGCGGCGTCGTTTTCCTCAGGCGTGTTCCTGCAAAAGCCACGCAACGTTGTGTTTAGCGAGACGCATATTTTCACTCCGTACCTGATCAACGAGTTTCGCGCGGGATACACGCAAGCCGAGTCGGACCGGCTGCAGTTCAACTCCACGGTCAATGAGTCCGCACAGCTTGGCATTCCCGGTATCCCCTTCGCTTCCAACAACGGCGGGTTCCCGCAGTTCGACGTTGGCGGGCTCAGCAGCATTTGGCAGTTCGGAATATCAGCCCACGGTGGAAAAACAGGTGATCGAACAGTTCATCGACAGTCTGACGCTGATTCATGGCCGGCACACCATAAAGTTCGGCGCCGAGTTGAAGCCACGGGTGGACTTTTCAATCTTGCAGCCGCCGGTGCCCCGCGGAGCTTTCGGGTTTGGCGGGACGGCCACGGCGCAAAACATAGAGAACGAGTCCACCACCGGTCTGGGTACGGCCGACTTCCTGCTCGGCACGGTGTCGGGAGGCGCCCAGATCTCCTCGTTCATCAACGATCAATTTCAACAGCCGGGCCAGTTCTACTACGTCCAGGATGACATCAAGGTAAACCGCAAGCTGACCTTGAATCTTGGGCTGCGTTACGAGTTCGTCGAGCACGCTAAAGAACGCTACAGCGCCGAGGCGAATTTCAACGTCGATACCAATACGCTGCAGATCGCGGGGAACCGGCAGGACCCTCTGCCACCGAGTTTCTTCCCGGAGATTGCGGTCACTCGGGGTGCGCCCGCCAGCCTGGTACCGAACGAGAAAGATGACTTTGCGCCCCGAATCGGCGTGGCCTACAACTTGTTCGCGAAGACAGTGCTGCGCGCGGGGTACGGGGTTTTCTACTCCTCCTATGAGGCGGGACCGCTGAGCATTCCAAACCCGGGGAATAACCCGCCATTCTTTAACCAATCGAACTACAACGTGCTGGGCCCCCTGGTTCCGAATCCGATCGTCAGCAATCTTTCGCAGGGATTTCCGCTCGACGCTCTGCAGAATCCATCGGCGCCGGCGCTGTTTGCTCTCGATCCACACTTTACCAATCCGAACGTGCAGCACTGGCAAGTCAGCATCCAGCAGGATTTGGGATGGAACACGATACTGGAGGTGGCTTACGCCGGGTCAAAAGGAACGCACCTATACGAGTTCCGCAACCTCAACGAGATCCCGGCGTCCACCAACCCGAGTGCGAATTACAACGACGAGCGCGCGCGTCCTTATCTGGACAACGACCTTACATTCTGGTGCTCGTGCGACAGTTCAACCTACAGCGCCCTGCAAACTAAGCTGGAAAAGCGCCTCTCAAACGGCCTGAGTTTCCTGACAGCGTTTACGTACGGCAAATCGATCGACGAGCAGTCCCAGGCTTCGCTCGGTTTCCACAGTGGCGGAGGGTTCCGCGACAACAATAATCCAGAGTGGGAAAAAGGGCCGTCGGATTACGACCAGAAGTACCGGTTCGTCAACAGCCTCTCATACTCGCTGCCCATCGGACGGGGCAGAGCACTTTTGGGCAATTTGAACGGGGTGGGCAACGCGCTGATTGGCGGCTGGGAAGTGCAGGGCATTCAATCCTGGTCGAGTGGGTTGCCGTATACCATCACCGAGGCGGTTGATGGTAACAACAATCTCGGCGATACAGAAGAACACCCGGATAGAGTGGTGGGTGCGCCGTTGTATCCGTCGGGTCCGGCGGTGAGCAGTGCGTACAACCCGGCGGCGTTCGTTCTTCAGCCGTTCGGCACGTACGGCAACTCGGGCCGCAACATCATTTTCACTGCGCCTCAATTGCAGCTGGATACTTCACTGTTCAAGGACTTCGCGATCCGCGAGCGCGCGAGGGTGCAATTCCGGGCGGAAGTCTTCAACATGACCAACCATGCGAATTTCCGCAACAACAGCCTGATAAACAATTTCGATTCTCCGGGCGCCGGGTCGTACACAGCGGCGCAGCCGGGGCGGCAGATTCAGTTCGCACTGAAGTTCATTTTCTAGGGAACACTGGTTGGCAGGCGGAAACGCCTGCCCCACCTTGCTTGCTCTGAGAGATTTGCGGAAACGTGGGGCAGGCGCTTCCGCCTGCCAAGCGATCGCTCGGTGCTTATTTATTTCGTTCGCGGCAAGTCCACAGCTGGATTTCGCGAAAAGAAATCAAACGGCCGCAGCTCGAATTCATGCCAGGCTGTCGGCATGATTGGAAAATCCTCCGGGCGCGGGACATGGTGGAAGCCCAGCGTGTACCACACCACAATGTCGGTATTTTCAATGGACCTGTTGTTCTTGGTCCACGCCGGCAGTCCATCGCCGCCATGGCTTTGCGTCGGGTAATCGCCGGCCGCATAGCGCTCGTCTTCGCGGTATGGCGTCACCCACAAGTTGTGCAGGATAAAGCCAGCGCGGCGTTGCGGATAATCGTCATCGGTCATCAACGAGACGGCATTGTGCATCGGCGCGATTTCGTAGCCGGTGGGATATCCGAGCGGGCTTTTGACGTTGGGGTTGATCACCCGCCACAGCGCGGGATGCTCCATCATCATGGTCAGCTGGGCGTCTTGCTCCACTTTGGCGATTTTGGGCTCCGTTACCCATATACTCTTGCGCGGTGAATCGCCGTTCAGTTTTTGAGTCTTCAGAGCTTCTTTCAGGAAGCTGTTTTGCGGCCCATCCACGTCCAGATCCAGCCGGAAGCAAAAGAAATGGTCGTGGTTCACCGCTACCGTGTTGTCCGCGACAAAGTGACCGTAGCGCCGGTCCCTGCCATCGGTGTCTTCGGCCGCGGTCTTGCTGCGCACCGCCTTCACCTCGACGCTGCCGGTGGCGCCGACGGCGATCTTAATGCTCCCGTCCTGCTGGAACGTCCAATCCAGCGCGTAATCGTAGTTTCCATATGTAGTGATCATGCGTAGCACCAGATCGCGGCGGCGGCGGCCCTCCCCAAGCACGCCGGCCGCCTTGTGGCGCCAGGCAAAATCTCCCGCTTCGCGCTCGAAAAGGCACGCCGTATGCGGCCAATTCCGCGGAATTCCACGTGAATCAGCGACGACGGAATCAAAAAATACGGCATTGTCCGGACAATCGGAATTGTCCAATCGGCCGGCTGCGCTGCCCCATGTATTGCCCTCGCCCATGTCTATAAAAGTCCAGTGATACCATCCCTCCGCGGGGTCCTGGTAGGGCACGAAGATTTCCGAAAGCGAGCCTTCGTAGAGAACGGAGCGCAATTTCCCGCCGTCATCGTAGGCAACGTTGCTCACTACCACGCCGACTCTGGGATCGATGCGAAAGTGAAAATGCCAGTTCTGCCAGCTAACCTGGTTGCCTTCCAGATGAAAACCATGGACCGGCTGCTGGATGCTGATGGGCCCGGGAACCTCGCGTGGAGGAATGGCAGTGCCCATGTAGTCGGCGTTGCCGGGCGGTATCGGCACCGCGCCGGTATCGATCACCCGCATGATTTTCTGTTCCTCGGAATCGAAAACTATGACGAGTCCTTCGATGGGATATGCGCCGCCATTGGAATGACCTTGCCCATCAACGCAGGTCACGCGCTGTAACCGGCGCCCTTGCTCTTCCGCCGTTCCGAAGTACCCCGGCGAGCTGCCGTCGCAACTAACCGTATCGAACTTCGTAATGCCGCGCCTGCGCAGAGCGGCCTGCACCTCGGGATTCGCCTTTACCAGTTCCCCCACTCCATCGGATTCGTCGGCCGTAAGCATGGGCTCGACGCCGGGGATCTCCTTCCATGAAATCAGTTTGCGATTGGCCACGTCTACCACGGCTTCAAACGTTTTTCGGCCCTGTTTGATGACGGCCAGCGCTTCACGCCGGAACGGATCGCCCTGCTTCCATCGCAGCACTTCCTGCTTGGGCGGCTCGTGCAGATCGACCCCGGCAAAGCGGCTGGCGCTGTCGAGATGTCCGGAGGCCTTCACGGTTTCTAGAATCGCGGTGTACTCGTCAGCGCTCAGCGCGTCGAGCGGGTGGGGGAATTCAGCTGCTCGGCCTGAACAAACCAGCAGAAAGACGCCGCAGCAATAGACACTTCGCAGCAAATACATGTTGGCGTTATTCCTGGTTGAAGCCGGTGGTGGTTCGGAACGCTTCCACGTAATGCCCGTCTTTCTTCAGAATCTGGGCGCGGAATTCCGCTTTTGTCTTCTCCAGGTCCGCCTTGTCCCAATCCGGCCGGTAATGGTGGATGGACGGCTCCCACTGGCTGACATGCGCCATGGCCGCGTCCAGTTTCTTTTCCACAACGCTATCGATGTTCACCCAGTAGTTGGCGTCTTTGTCGGTCACGTAGTAGTAAAACTCTTGCGGCACCAGCCAAGGCTGCAGGCCCTCATGAATCAACTGATTCGGGAAATAGAGGTGCCATTCGGCGGCGCGAATCGCGTCGAGGGTATTATTCGCGGCCATGCGATGGTCGGTTTTGTGCCACCGGACATATGTCGTTCCCGGATCGATGGAGAGCACCACATCGGGGCGCACTTTCCGAATGATCCGCGTGACTTCCTCCACCAGATCGCGCGTATTGGCATATTCCAGCATGCCGTCGTGGTATTCGAGCCAGGAGATGCTCTCCTTGGGAATTCCGAGGACGCGGCAGGCGTCCTCTTCCTCGTGCATCCGGATGGTCGCCAGGTGTTCGCTGGTCATTTCCGGATCGTAGGAGCCCTTGTCGTCGTTGGTGTAAATCACGATGTGGATGTGGTTGCCGCCTTTGGCCAGGAGCGCCAGCGTGCCTGCGCAGCAGAACGTGTCGTCGTCGGGATGCGGCGTGAAGATCAGAATGGTCTTGCCGTGCAGTTCTTCCAGCCGGTTTTGCGGCTGAGAAAAGAGCATCCAGGCGGTAGCGCCCGCGAGAATCAGAATGAGCGAGAGTGTTCGAATCATGAAAATGAACTATACCCTGCCTGCCGCAGGTTTGCAACCAGACCCATGGGCCATGCTGCCGCTAGGGCTACGGCCTGGCTCGCGAGGCGCCAATCCGGGCTAAAGTCAGCTCAATATCCACCAGATTGCGATGATAAATCCCATTCTTTGAAATAAAGGGAGGGACCTTGGCGCTATCCTTATATATATAGCGCGGCTAATGCCGTAGGCAGGCGTTTTGATTCTGTCTAGCTCCCCCAGTCCCTGTCAACGCAAAGTAGAAATGTCCTATTTTGAGGTCGGAGTGGAGAGATAGGGTTTAAAGTGTGGATGATTCTTCGGGAGGTCGCGCTCCCGGGGAGGATTCAAAGCCGATGCGACGGAGTTGGCTCCGAAGTAAACGGCGGCAAGCCCTCGGTCAACCGGGCCCTGCGGGGTACCCTCCGAGGGTTTTGCTGATGGTGGAGACGCTGCGCGCCGCAGACCGGCCGGCCTTCGAGAAGATCGAGGGCCGGAGGGATCCACGCCGTTCATGTATGCCGTGCTCTACAGCGATGCGAAAACAATGGAGAGGCTGATCCAGCAGGGCGCCGATCCGAACCTGCGCAATGACGCGGGAGCCACCGCGCTGATGTGGGCCGCGCTCGATCTGGAAAAGACCCGGGTCCTCATAGCTCATGGCGCGGACGTCAATGCGCAGTCGCAGGATTTTCGGACGCCGCTCATGATTGCAGCCGGGCGGCCCGGCGGAGCGGCCATGGTGAAACTGCTGCTGGCCCACGGCGCCAATCCCAATCCCACTTCGAATCCCGGCGCGGAATCGTCGCCGTTGCTCGAAGCAGCCCTGGCGGGCGATGCGGAAAGCATGCAAGCGCTGTTGGACCGCGGGGCCAGGTTTAAGGACATTGCCGGATTTGCGATAGTGCTCGCTGCAGGAGCCGATTGCACCAAATGCATCGACCTGCTGGTGGCCCGCGATCTGGACCGAATGCAGTACACCATCGCACTCGGGGCGGTTGCGCTCGAGGACAATCCCAAACTAGTTCGCTTGATGCTGCAGCACGTGGCTTCGACGATGGTCATTCCGGGCTTGAGTACGCCGCGCGCTTCGGCACGGGTTTCGCATTTCCAATTTCCCGGATATCCGTCCGGGCATATTTTTCGCCAACCGGCCGGGCTCGACGAGCGGTGTGTTGCCCACGATAGAAGTGAGGTCTAAGTACATTCGCGGTGGTTCATAAGAACATCGAAACCGTTAGTGGATGATTCGCATCGAACGGGCGATGCGGCGATTGTTATGATGGCGGCTGGGCTCTTTGGGTCACTGACCAATCGATGATCGGCGAAATTCTGGACGGCAAATACCGGATCGACAAGCACCTCGGCGCCGGCGGCATGGGGAACGTCTACTTAGCCACGCACCTCGGTACCACCCGCGTCGTCGCGGTCAAAGTGATCGCTCCCAGGTGGTCGCGCGAGCCGCAGTTTTTGGCACGTTTCCAGCGCGAAGCGCAGGCCTGCGGCCGTTTGCGCCATCCCAACATCGTCAACGTTACCGATTTTGGCATCGCGAAAACTCCTGGCGGCGACATGCCCTACCTGGTGATGGAATTTCTGGACGGTCAGACGCTCTCCGACTTCCAGGAAGTCAATCCGCAACTCCCGCTGCCGATGATCGCTGATCTTCTGGATCAGATTGGGCTGGCCCTCACCGAAGCACACCGGTTTGGAATCGTCCATCGGGATTTGAAGCCCGACAACATCTGGCTGGAGCCGAACGGCCGCGGCGGCTACACCGCGAAAGTGCTGGACTTTGGTGTGGCCAAGGTGAACTTGCTGGGGGATTGGACTCCTTCTCCGCAAGAGGCCACGCCTTTGAGCAGCCCGGCGATGGTTACCCCGCTCGGCGAATTGGAAACGGTCGCAATCCTGGCGCCGGCGGAAGCGGGTGCATCCAGCGTCCGAGCCCCCTCCGAAGAGATGGAAACAGCGGCGATCGAGGCCACGCCATCCAGCCATTCTTCAGGATCGTTCGATAGCGGCGTGAGCGCGCAAACCATGCCCGGCAGTTTGCTCGGAACCCCCGCATACATGTCGCCGGAACAAGCGCTCGGGAAGGAAATCGATTTCCGCTCCGACATCTATGCGATGGCCGTGGTGGCGTACTTGCTGGTTTACGGCGAACTGCCATTCAAGCGAAGCGCGAGCGAATTTTTGGAATATCACCAGAGCGACACTCCTGCCATACCCACCGGCGGCCGCAAAATTCCCCGCGACGTAGCCGACGCAATTCTCGCCGGACTCGCCCGCAATCCGGCGGATCGTCCCGCTTCCGCGGCGGCATTCGCGCGGAGGTTCCACAACGCGGTGGACGCCGAATTTCTCGCCCTGCGACGGTCCAAAGCGTTTTTGTTGCAGCATCTCACGGCGTACGCTCTGCTGGTGGTTCCCATCTACACCATCGTCTTATCGGTGACCGGATTGCTTATCGCATTCAGCCGGAGAATCCTGCCGATGGTCGCGGCGCGAATGGTCCTGGTGCCGCTGGCGACGGCGATTCTTTTCGTCTTTTCCGATAACCTGCTACGCGCCGCGGCAGCCTTAATGGCCGTGGATGAACAAGTCCGGGTCAGGCGGTTCTTATCGTTCCGAGTTTTTTGGAAGCTGGTGCGGATGATACCGGTTCTGGCCGTCACGCAGGCGCAATCGATGTTCTTCTTTGGACCCGGCTGGGTGGTTGGCGATTGTTTGTGGCCGGTGCTTGTAGTGGTGGAGAAACTTTCGGGAAAAGCCGCCATTGAGCGCTCGCGCCAGCTGATGACCGGCCTGCGGTCCGCCGGGCGCGCTCTGGCGATTCGCCATCTTGCGCTGGCCGCATGCGCGTTAGCGGAAGCGGTTGAGTCTCTCGGCTACCTTTTCCGCAGCGGGGCCATCAAGCAAACGAATATGGAAGTGACCGCGGTCTGGTTTCCGATATTTGCGCTCTTTGCGGGAGCTCCGCTGTTTCTCTATGACCGCACCGCAGCCAATGAAAGTGGCCCCTTGCTGCAGCTGGATCGCACTCCGGAAGTGCGAGTAACCGCGCGTATGTTCTCCGTCAGTTCGATGATCTGGTTAGCGGCGGGGGCGCTCTACCTGCTATATCAGCCCATCAAATTATTGCTGTTCGGTGACCGGTAGTACCTTTTGACCCGACCACCAAAAAAGACGCCGGTTGGCAGGCGGAAGCGCCTGCCCCACTGGGGCCAACGTGGGGCAGGCGCTTCCGCCTGCCAACCGAATTTGCCACAACGCGTCCTCATCACTTTTGGTGGGCCGCAGGCCCATGGTCGGTGCCTTTTCGGTAGTGGTTAGGTCCGGTCGACGACGCGAGTCACTTCCATCCCCAGCAGCGATCCGAACTTTCCGATTTTTGAAGCGATGTGTCCGATACCGGCCGCGCAATGATGGGCCGGGCCTTCCTCACTCCATTGCTGCACGAATTTCCGGGCGCCCATCGGGAAACGGTAGCGGCTGTTGGTGTTGCCGATTTCAAGGATCGGCCCCGGCACCGATTCCCCTTCCGCGACAAGCAATTTGATGGTCCCCGCTTCCGTCTCCACCACCGATAGCAGCGTCACAGGCCCGTGCTTCACCGACATTTCCACGGCCAGCCCACGGCCCACCTTTCCGTGCAATACGCTCAACGGACGAACCTTGGTTTTCCCCTCCGCAATTGCGATGTGTCCCGGACCGTCGTGACCCATAAGAACGATATCGTCTTGGTAGTCTGTTGCGTAGAATTCTGTAAACGATCCGCCCGCTCCAAATGAATCCATGATCTTCATGGCCTGCGCATTCTTGACTTCATACTCACCAGCCACTGGAATTCCGCGAGCGGTGAGCAGGCTGCTGCCGAGAATCATGGAGCTGGTGGCGTCCTCATTCTCAGGAACGCCCGAGCCTTCGTAGTAATACGCCAGCGAGCCGAGCGCGTGTTTTTCCACCAGGCGATCCAGCGCCACGGAAGTGCGCGCGGCCCGGCCCAGCTCGTCCGGGGAACAATCCGGCTGAACGTTGAACAGTACCTCAAATCGCCGCACGCGAGCTTCGATTTCTGAATCCGACACGTGTCTGCGCAGGGCTGCGAGTTCATCCACTTCCAGCATCTCCATATGGCCTCCGAATACGGCGCATTGGCGTGTAAGGTCGGAATAGATATCCAACATGCCGTTGTAGTAGTGGCCCATCAGCCCCAGCCGGTTGTGCTCCATCACGCTACCTACACGGGCCGCCTGCAGCCATTCCGAAATCTCGTTCCACGCCGCGGGGTCTTCTTCCAGTATCCCGGTGACTTGAAAAAAAGGAACCTGGCAGCGGCGGAAAACATTCGCAATCTCGGGAACCGCGCAGGCCTGGCACCAGCTCAGCCATTCGCCCGTCATGCGCCGGCGATCGCGCATTTCATTGAACGAAGAGTAATCGATGGCCGCGCCAGGCGCCAGGTTCAGAATAATCACGGGAACCTTGGCGCGCCGCACCACCGGCAACACCGTAGAGGAAACGGCGTAGGTGGATACATGCAGAAAAATCAGATCGACATCGGCTTCTCGAAAACGATGTCCCGCGGTTACTGCTTTTTCGGGAGTGTCGATCAACCCCAGATTCACCACTGGTGCGCCGGCGGATTCCAACTTCTCGGCAATGCGTTGGTTGTAACTCGTCAGCTTCTCTTTCAGGCCGTCAAACTGCGGCCAATACGCTTCCAGGCCAATGCTGAAAAGGCCCACGCGAAACTGGTAGCGGGAAGCGTGAACGTTCATGCTCTAGGTCTGCAGGCGAGATGATCCGCCTGCGTCCAATTCAGCGTCGCTGTTTTGCTGATCTGCCAGTCCACGGTGAAAGTGTTCTGCCCGGTGATGGAATACCGAAAGCGGTCGGCGGCGTAGGGCGCCTGGGGATCGCCGGAGATCGGCGAGGTCATGGTTAGAACGTGATCCTGCCAGCCCTCCTCACTGGCGTAGGTGGCTGCTCCAAAGTTATTCGCGTCGAACTCCACCAGGCGTTTCTGCCGGGGATCGTAGCCAATCAGGTATTTGGCCAGATAGCCGGTGGCGGGTTCAACATCCTGCTCGGTCAGCTCCAGCCATTTGTCGCCGAGGATAAGGGTTCCATGGAAGACGGCTTTGTGCACTTTGGCGTTGCGAAACGTTCCCTCGCAGTCCCATGTTCCGACGACTTGGAACCCCTCTGGAATAGCCGGGAGTGGTTTCTTCTGTTGCGCCCTGGAGAGCGACGACGTTAGACATAGAAGCAACGGCCAACCATAAGTAATCCGCATGGTGACGTCAATTATCGCAAGCCTCACCGGTCGTTAGTTGGTCAGTTTGAGGCCGTGGCGCACGCACGAGTGCGCGCGCCACGTCGCTGCTAGATCGACCCGGCGGCCCTACAATATCCGTACCTCTCATTCGTCTACAACTGAGCCTGGAGCGGATGGCAGTCGAACCCATCCGCTGGCTGAGCTGAAACCAAGAAGGCACCCGTAACGGTTACCTGCGCTTGGAAAGATCAATCACGGCATATGTGCTCATCTTGGGCACGGTAAATTCCGTTGCTCCGTCCGCGGTCGTGAAATCTTCAAGTTTCAAATCCGGATGGTCATAGGCAGCCGCCTGCCAGTCTGGATAATCTCCGAGCACGCGTACCCGGAGTCCGATTACTGGACGGTTCGCATAGTTGAGGAGATGAATTCGAACCCGGCCAGCGGCGCCGGTCAGGCGCGCGATCACCACTTCGCTGCCATAGACGCGCAGCAGCCGTTTTTCGTCGGTTAGTTCGGCGCGGATTTTCTGGGCTAACTCGCTCGGGTTCGCGGCTTCGGATTTTGGATACTCCTTCGAACCCAGCCGGATGTTCAGATCGAGGTGCGGATCGGGCGTGGTCACAATGCGGTACAACAGATTGCGCCGGCTCAGCAGGTTCATCAGTTCGCCGGTTTCGGGCGACCCATCGTCCACCACGCCAATGTTGGCCATCGCCGGCAAGTCGCGCTCCGGTATCCCGCGCAGAAATTGCAGCATGCGATTGAATAATTCCACCCCGCCGGTCTCGGTGTGAATGTCCGCTTTGGCTCCGTACATGAAAGCTTCCGCGGCCGCCAGGGCCGCGCTCGCAGCGGGCACGTCGTAATAGTAACGGCGGGCAGGCGCGCGCAGCAGTTGCCAGCCGTTGGCATCGATCCACGGGCTTCTGGAAGCAGTTGCGTCATTGATGCGGTACTCCACTTTGGGAACCGGAAGCTTCACGGCGCCGGCATCGGCCGGTCCCGTGGAGAGCGCCGGAAGAAGCGCGGCCAGAAGTAGCATCATACTTCGATGTTCGTTACGGCGATTTTCTGCAGATCGTATACACCCAGTCCCAGTTTGCTCGCGTATTCGATGTGTCCCGGCTCGCGGATGAAGTTGTTAAACCGCGGCCCCAGGTTGCGGCCCTCCTTCACGTGTTCCATGGAACGATCCCAAATGGAAACCGCGCCCTCGGCCTTGCGTTTGTTCTCGATGACATCCAGCAGCAGGCGATCGATGGCTACAGGATCGGTGCCGAACACAATGGTCTTGGGATAAAACCGGTACTTGGGATTTTCTGAAAATGGGCCGCCATGCCAGACGCCGCGCAGGCCATCCATAATCTGCAGCACGGTGCGCGAACGAAGCGGTTCCACCATCGCCAGCGTACCGATGAAGCTCAGCGTGTTGGTTTTCTCGCGGTTGTGCGAGCGAGCCACGTTCGAGAAATCGCCGTAGGCGATGTTCTTCAGGCAGCCGGTGACCCCCGCCGCGCCGTGATCCTTCATGTTCGGCACGTTGATGATCTTGGTGAACCGCTCCGTCACTAGCCGAATCATGTTCGAGCGGGTGTCGTCCTCGCCGAAGAAGTCAGTCTCCACGTAAGTGTTCGGGTCATAGTTGGCTATTGAACCACGGCCGGTTTCGGCCGCGAAGATATTTGTTCCAGCTGGAACCACCCGCTCGTAATGGACGCTCGAGAGTTGGTCTTGGAAACGCTCGTAGAGGTAGATATTGCGTGGGGGGATGCCCAGCGCCACCAGATTCCCCACGATTCTGCCAACCACTTCCCGGGAGGAACAGATCTCCGGCGCGCCGGAGCAGTTCACTTTAATGCCGACCACATCGGCGGCCTCGAAGAAACTTGCCCAGGCATCCCGCTCGGTCTTCGCGCCGGTGAGCGAGCGCATGCCGCGCGACAGCATCTCGCTGACAGTAGGGGCGTCCACCTTCGCAGTAGCGGTGTCGATGGACTTTTCCGAATGTACGCGCACTGCTTTTCCGGGGAACGGTCCGGGCATTCCGGGTTTCGCAGTGGGCGCAAAGCGAGTTACCACGCGGTACTTGGGGATGTCGGTGGCAGTGGTAGCCGCGCTGGCGCTGGCCATGGCAGCGAGCTGCAGAAAATTTCGACGGTACATAGTGACAAGATAGCGCAACTCGTCTGCTTCCGAACGCGAGAATTCCGGAAACGAACACCAAGCGGACAATCGAGTAAGCCAACGGCCTTTGTTTGGCATGTGATAAGAGGGCAATCGGCTTGCCAAGAGACTGCCATATTTAAGGAGAACATCGTGACGTTTTTGCACGACCTGAAAACCGGAGCCCGATCCCTCAGCCGCGCGACCGGGCTGACCGTTACCGTCATTCTGACTCTTGCCCTGGGAATCGGCGCCAATGCCGCGATGTTCAGCCTGGTTCGCGGCGTTCTGCTGCGGCCGCTGGTCAATCGGGATGAGGACCGGCTGATCTACATCCGCCAGAGCGCCCGGGGCATGGGCCTCCGCAACGCCTGGTTCTCCATGCCGGAGATCGCGGATTTGCGGTCGGGGGTGAAGTCTCTGAGCTCGTTCGGCGATTTTTCCACCATGGATTTTACGCTGGTTGGGCTGGGAGAGCCCCGCACGGTTCAGGCCGGCGTGGCTGGCGGATCTTTCTTTCAGGTGATGGGGCTTCGGCCGGTGCTGGGCCGGCTGCTGGATCAGAAGGATGACAATCCGAACGCCGCGGGCGCCGTGGTATTGACCTATCGTTTCTGGTCCACCACGCTCAAGAGTGACCCCTCGGTGCTCGGTAAAACCGTCCGGCTGGGTTCAATATTCGATACGCGCAGCGCTACCGTGGTGGGTGTTCTGGAGCCCTGCGTGCCTTACCCCGCGGACACGGAAATCATCGGCAACATCGTTACCAGTTCCCATCATCTTTCGGCCACCATGGTAACCAGCCGCATACACCGGATGACCGAATTGTTCGCGCGGCTAAAGCCAGGCGCTGACCTGGAAACGGCCCGTGCCGAGTTGCTTACCATATATGGAGCCATGAAGACGGCGCATCCGGAAGCCTATCCGGCCAAGGACGACTACCGCATCAGCGCCGTGCGCCTGCGCGACGAGCTAACGTCCAAAGCGCGGACGATATTGCTGGTACTGATGGCTGCATCGGTGCTGGTTTTTATCATCGCTTGTTCCAATATCGCGAACCTGATTCTGGCCCGCACCGTGCGCCGCGAAAAAGAACTGGGTATCCGCGCAGCGCTGGGGGCCGGCACCGTGGCCTTGCGCCGTACCCTGTTGGCTGAAAGCCTGCTGTTGTGCGTGGCCGGCGCGGCCATCGGCCTGCTCATCGCCGGTCCCATGGTGACCATGCTCTCACGCTATGCCTCCCGATTTTCCATACGCGCGCTGGACCTCACCGTGGACTGGAGCATGCTTTGGGTGGGAGCGGGATTGGCTGTGGTTGCCGCGGCCCTGCTGGCCTTCGTTCCACGGCTGCCGTCTTCGGGAGGGGCTCAGGGATTCGCTCTGGCCAGCGGTGGCGCTCGTGTAACCGGAATCGCGAATCGGAAATTGAGGCTCTTCGCGGTGGTTCAGATCGCTGCCTCATTCGTGCTGGTGGCGTCGGCCGGAGCCACGGTGAAAACGCTGCTTTCGCTCCAGGCGGCCCAGACCGGTTTCGATACGCGCCATGTGCTGGCGGTGAACGTTCCCGTGATGCGCGACGGAAGAACGCCGCAGCAGGTGGTGGATTTCTACCGCGAGGCGGAACGGCGCATCCGCGAACTCCCCGGCGTTCAGAATGTTGCCCTCGGCAGTGCCGTTCCCTGGCGCGATACCGGAAACTTCGCGCTCGAACTCGCGGCCGACGGGCATATCCCATCGCCGGGCGAGGAGCGCCGGCGCGCCACGGTTCGCGTTATCACGCCCGGTTTTTTCGCGACGCTGGGCTTGCCGCTGATTGAAGGACGCGATTTCAATGACGCCGACCGCAACGGCAGCGAACCGGTTGCCATTATCAGCCAGAGCGTCGCGCAGCGGATGTTCCCCAAAGGCGAGGCGCTGAATCACCACATAGTGTGGACCGATCCGATTCTGAAAGTCGTCCCCATATTTACACCCGCGCCCCGGCGCGTCATCGGCGTAGTGGCGGACCTGGACGATCAGAATGTTTTGCCCAAACCCACCATGACCGTGTACCAGGCTTTCGATCAGGAACAGCTCCTGGCGGGCGGGCGTCTGTTTGTTCACACCAGCTCCAATCCTTACGCTCTGGTAATGCCCATCACGCGCATCATGCGTAATATGTCCGCGGATCAGCCGGTGGAACATGCCGCCACGCTGGAGGACATCCGTGCGGACGTGCTGTCGCCGGATCGGCTCAATGTCGTAGTGTTCGGCGTGTTCGCTGGGGTCGCGCTGCTGATTGCCGTAGTTGGCGTTGCCGGTGTCCTGGCATTCTCAGTGAGCGGGCGCACCCGGGAGTTCGGCATCCGTCTGGCAGTGGGATCCCAGCCGCGGCATCTGCTGATTCGCGTGATGGCGGACGGCGCGGCCATGGCCATGGGCGGACTGGCCGTCGGCGCGGCTTGCGGATTTGGCCTGGCGCGGCTGGCCGGCAGTTTTCTGGGTGATCTGAAGATGCCGGGCCTCGCGCCGGTGGCCGGGTCAGCTTTGGTGCTGCTGTTGGCCGCCGTCATTGCGTCCGTGCTACCCGCGGCGCGGGCGGCCCGCGTGGATGTGATGCAGACGCTGCGAACCGAGTAAAAGCGCTATTGACTCGTATATATATAATCTGATATACATACTGGCGATGCCTAAGACTGATCCTCAAAAATTTCTTCCGCTCAAGACGCAGTGGTTTCACATCATGCTCTGCCTGGCGGGTGGCGAGCAGCATGGTTACGGGATCATGCAGGAGGTGCTGGAACGCAGTTCCGGCAAAGTGCGGCTGTGGCCGGCGACGCTGTATGGATCGATCAAGCGGCTGATCGAAGCGGAACTGATTGAGGAGTCCGACGAACGGCCCGCGCCGGAGTTGGATGATGCGCGGCGCCGTTACTACCGTCTTACCGCCCTCGGCCGGCGCGTGCTGAACGCAGAATCTGACCGGCTGCAGGAATTGGTGCATGCCATTCGAGTCAAGCAAGCTTTGGTGTCGCAATGAATTTCGCGCTACGAATCTACCGGCGGTTGGCGCAAGCGTTCCCGCACGAATTCAAGCTGGTATATGGGACGGACGTCATGCAGCTCGGCGAGGATGTGGTGGAAGAGATCGCCAGGCAGCAGGGAGTGGCGGGGCTGCTGCGGCTGATAGCGGACATCGCGATTCGGGTACCGCTGGAATATCTGAGCGAGATGCGCCGCGACCTGCTGTACGCGGTGCGGGCGCTGATCAAATCGCCCGGATTTGCGCTGGTCGGCATAATTTCGCTGGGCCTGGGCATGGGCGTGACGACGTCGGTATTCAGTAAGACGCGGGCGCAGATGTTCCGCAGTCTCCCGGCCGTGGCGCATTCCGAAGAGCTGGTGATGCCGCAGAACCCTGTGTCCAATTACTACATCCAGCAGTATCGCGCTCAAAAAGGCCTGTTCGCCGGCGTGGCCGCGTTTCAGAATGGGGTCCCATTCAACGTGGCGATTGAACGCAGTGGGAATGTGAAACCGGAGCGCGTCTTTGGACAGCTGGTCTCGCCTGAATATTTTTCCGTGCTGGGCGTCAAAGCGCAACGTGGACGATTGCTAAACCCGGAGCTGGATAAAACCGGCGATGCGCCCGCGGTGGTGATTACCGATCGCTTCTGGCGCAATCGGCTGGGTTCCTCGCCGGATGCGCTGGGACAAACGCTGCGGCTCAACGGTCAGCCCGCTACCATCGTAGGAATCACTCCCAAGGATTTCAAAGGCGTGCTGCCTTCCGCGCCCACGGAGCTATTTGTGCCCACCACGGTGCCGGCCGCACTGGCGCCGGAGCTGGCCAACGATGTGCTGAATAAACGCGGCGCCAAAGTGTTCCAGGCGATCATGCGCATGGCGCCCGGCATGACCATCGATTCCGCCGAAGCCGGCCTTGACACCGTCACCAAGCGGCTGGAGCAAGAGGATTCATCGAACCCCATCCGTGCCGACAAAAGCAGGCGCGTAACTTTGATGGACGGCGGCAAAGCGCTGCCGATTCCGCGCGCCTTGAAGCCCGTGGTGGTGGGATTCGTTGCGGTGCTCACCGGCCTGGTGCTCACCATTGCGTGCATGAATCTTGCGAACATGTTGCTGGCGCGCGGCGCGGCTCGCCGCAAGGAACTGGCCATTCGCCTGGCGGTTGGCGCCAGCCGTTTCCGGCTTATCCGGCAGATGTTGAGCGAAGGGATTTTGCTGGCGATGCTGGGCGGAGTGGCGGGATTAGGCTTCGCCTACTGGCTCTCGATGCTGTCCTCGCACATCAAACTGCCACAGGCCGTGCCGGAAGAAGTTGACTCTGGTATGGATTGGCACGTACTGCTGTTTACGTTCGCTCTCGCGATTGTGTGCGGCATCGGATTCAGCCTGGCGCCAGCTCTGCAAGCAACCAGAGGCGAGCTCGCGCCAACCCTCAAAGAGGAAGCAGCGATCCAGTTGCGTGGCTATCGGCGCTTCGGCATGCGCAACCTGCTGGTGGTGAGCCAGGTTGCCGGATCGCTCATGCTGCTGCTGATCACCGGGTTTCTGGTAATGGGAATCACCAAGATGAGCAACGTTCAAACCAAATTCGACGCGAGCAATATGTACCTGCTGTCCATCGATCCGGTTCGCGATGGATACTCGCCGGAAAAAGCGGAAGCTCTGTTCGAGAAGCTCCCCGCGCGGCTCAAAACCGTGGGTGCCGTGCGCAGCGTCACGCTGGCGGCCGATGCGCCCTTTTCCATCACCGGAAGAGTAGCGCAATTGACTACCGCGAATAAGACCATTAGGCTGGTTGCCAAAGAGACTGTCGGTGCGGGCTATTTCGCCAACTTGAGCGAGCCGATGCTGTCCGGCCACGAGTTCTCGGAAAGCGATCAACGCAGCCCCGCGCGTGAGCAAGGGGACGTGTTGCCGTTAGTGCTGAACGAGAGCGCCGCTCGCGGGCTTTTCGGAAATTCGAACGCGATCGGGCAGCGGCTTACGGAAGACCAGCAGCCTTATGACGTAGTCGGCGTGGTTGGCGATTTGAAAAACGGAATTCCGGACGACGACCAACCAGCTTCCGTGATGTATGTCCCGCTGACGCGGCGCGATTTTGCCAGCCCGCCAGCCGGTGGCATGACTATTATGGTGCGCTCGGATGCCGGAGTGGACGCGCTCGGTGGTATCCGGCGCGAGATCGCTTCCATCGATCCGAATCTGGCTGTGTTCGACGTTAGAACGCTCGCCGAATATCTGGACCTCAGCCGTGCCGCCTTCCGTCTCTCGGTCGACATGGACGGCGGAATCGGATTGTTTGGGCTGGTGTTGTCCGCCATTGGGCTGGCCGGCGTCACGGCGTATGCAGTTGCGCGCAGGCGCAAGGAGATCGGAATCCGCATGGCGCTGGGTGCCAGCAAGGCGCAGGTGCTGGCGCTGGTGCTGCGCGAAGGGGTGGCGCTGGTAACGGTGGGAACGATTCTCGGATTTCTGGGAGCGATGGCGCTGGTGAAGATGCTCTCGGCCCTGACCAGCGTAGTTTCCGATGCATTCAACCTCTCTACCAACGATCCGCGCTTGCTGGTCGGCGCGCCGTTGCTGTTGGCCGCGCTAGCGCTGCTGGCTTGCTACATACCGGCGCGGAGGTCCATGAAAATCGATCCGGTGAAGGCGCTGCGGCAGGAATAGTCGGGATGCGGACGCTTCTTCCGGCCCTCGCTCTTTTCACAGTCCTGGCAAGGGCCGACGACGCCTCCAGGATTGTCGACCAATACATAAAGGCTGCCGGAGGCGCGAAGGCTGTCTCTAAAATTCAGACGCTCGAAATGGAAGGGACGCTCACCCGTGCTTCCAATGGAAAAGCCGGAACGTTCACCTTCGACACCAAACTGCCAAATCGCTACTATGCGGAGCTGGTCGCCGGCGACCAGAGCTGGATCGAAGCTTACAACGGCAAATCGGCCTGGCACCAAAACGGCATGGGCGAAGTGGCGACATCCCTCGGCCAGGAAAGCTCCCAATTGGAAGCCGCCGGGCAGTATTACAACGCGCGGTTAGTCAATTCCAAAAAGAGCAAGCTGGCCCTCGCCCTGGTGGGGCACGCGCAGGTGCAAGGCAAAGATGCCATCGAAATCGAAGTGACGGCCGCGAATGGATTGAAGCGGCAAGTTTATTTCGATGCGGGCACGCATTTGATCGTGGAAGAGAAAGCGGCTGTCGGCGGGGTGGAAGAAGCGAAGCTCTACGGGGACTACCGCACCGTTGACGGCGTTCGGCTGCCCTATCAGATCGAGCTGCGGCGCGGCGGCGACACGTACCAGATTGCGGTGACGCGCGCGCAGGTCAATGGAGTGATCGAAGACCGGGTTTTCGATTTTCCGAAAAAGTCGCAAGTGCAATTGCCGGATCTGGAAGCGCTTTTCAGGAAAATTGACGACAACCAGAAGGCCCTCCGCAAAATCACCGAGAACTATGCCGGCTCACGCACGGAGGAAGAGACCGAATACGACGGCAGCGGAAAAGCGAAGAGAGTGGAAAAGAACCGGTACACATTCTTTTACCTGGACGGCGAAGAGGTCTCCACGCTGGTGGAGAAGGACGGCAAGCCGCTGAGCGAGCAAGAGCAGAAGAAGGAAGACGAGAAGACCAGAAAGCGGATCGAGGACTTGCAGAAGAACGAGGCGAAAAAAGAGGCCAAGGAAAAGAAGGACACCGAAGAGGGCAAGAACAACGGCGATCCGGGGATCGAAGTTTTCTTGCGAGCCTGCCGGTTCACGAATCCGCGCCGTGAGCGCTTCCGCGGCCAGGACGTGCTGGTTTTCGATTTCGCGCCGAATCCGGAATTCAAGCCGCATAAGCTCGAAGAGAAAGTTGTGCAGAAGCTGGCCGGCGTGGTGTGGATCGATGAGAAAGCGCTGGACGTCGCTCGGCTGGAGGCGTACTTCGTTGGCGACATGAAAATGGCCGGCGGCCTGCTGGCCAATGTGCAAAAAGGCACCAGTCTGGTTCTTGAACAGGGTTTCATCAATAACGAAGTGTGGCTGCCCACCTATGAGGAGGCGCAGGTGGGCGCGCGCGTGCTGTTAGTGAAAGGTTTCAAGATCAGCCACGTGACGCGCTATTCCGATTACAAGAAATTCGACGTTCAAACTCTGGCCATCACCGGCAAACCGAAGGAGGCTTCGGAAAAAGCCGGGTCCGTGCCACCGCGGCCCTAGGCGGCGTCGCGGGAAAGGCACCGGCTCCGTTACGGTCGCGGCTCGGTAACACGCTCTTTCTGAGCCGCAACCGTAAGAAGCTGTTAAAAAATCGGTTCGCAGGCGAAAGCGCCTGCGCCACCTAATCGTAAATCCTTGTGCGTCAATGTGGGGCAGACGCTTCCGTCTGCCAACCCCGCGTGCTTCCCGATTTTTTCACAGCTTCTAAGCTAAGGGAGCCGGTGCCTTTTGGTCCCGGCTACGCCGGGTCAGGCGGCTGGTAGTTGGGCCTAATGCGTTCCAACGGCGATAGCGGGCTGGTGACCGCCGGAGGTATAGTCGATTCCATATGACCAGCAAAGCGGCCGTCATTCTTTTTTTCGTAGTCGCGGTTCGCATCCCGGCGGCGGACCTGGATTCGGATCGCCTGCAGGCCGAGGTCGCCCGGCTAGCCAAGATTTCGGATGGCGTGGTGGGAATGTCCGCGTTGCATGTGGAATCGAACCGGCGATTCGCATTCCATGGCGAAGATCGCTTTCCGATGGCCAGCTCGTATAAGATTCCGATCGCAGTGCAATTGCTGGCCCGCGTGGACCGCGGCGAACTGCGGCTGGATCAGATGATAACCATTGAACCGCACGATTTGCATCCGGGCAGCGGCATGATCAGCTCCCTGTTGAATAAGCCGGGCGTCGCGCTCAGCCTGCGCAACCTGCTGGAACTGATGCTGCTCATCAGCGACAATAGCGCCACCGACATCGTCCTGCGCCTGGCTGGCGGTCGCCAGGCCGTTACCGCCAAAATGCGGGAGCTCAACATTTCCGGCATCGATGTCAGCCGCCCTACCGCGAATCTGATAGCGGACTGGATTGGGGCGACGCTTCCCCCGGAGAACGAGTGGACGCCGGAACGCTTCAGCAAGGCCTTTGACGCCGTGACGCCGGAACACCGGCAACAAGCCCATGACCGCTTCAATCAGGACCCGCGTGACACCTCGCAGCCCAATGCCATGGCCGCGCTGCTCGAGAAAATTTACCACCGGCAACTCCACCGGCCGGAGACGGCGGACCTGCTGCTCGACATTATGGACCGTTGTCAAACCGGTGACGCCCGCATCAAGGGCATGCTTCCGCCCGGAACTGAGGTCGCACACAAGACCGGGTCCATCGGTGGAACGGTTAACGACGTCGGCATCGTCACTCTGCCCGACAATGGCGGCCACATCGTGCTGGCGCTGTTTGTGAAGCAGGGAACGAAATCGGACGCCAGCGAGCGGGCCATCGCGCAGATCTCCCGCGCCGTCTACGATTATTTCTTATACAATGCTCGGCCGTAGAACCGCCCGCCCATGGCGATACGAGAGAGGCTCATCAAATTCGCGCGCCGGTCCCCTCGCGCGCAGCTCCAGGTGGTGCGGGCGAAGTTGCGCTACCGCTTTTTCGCCCGGCTTCCGAAAATCCCGCATGCCGGTAACGACCGGACACTTTATATTATTGGGCTGTTCGGCACGGGACGCTCGTATATCAATGAACTGTTAGTGCACAACATTGGAGAAAGGGCGAAGTATTTTAGGGACGAGATTTGCTTCCATCCCGGTCCCACATCCATGATTTATAGCGGCCATGCCACCATGAAGCATGTTTCTGTTCTCCAACATCAGCCGGAAGTAACCAGGCTTATTTTGGACGCAGTGCGATCGCGATCCGCGGATTTAATTTTTATTCATCGTCATCCCCTCGACTCATTGCTTACGAATTGGGTTTGGTGGCGGACCTACCTTCGGGACGGCAGGATGATTAAAGGCACCTCGCAGATCCATCGAAGCGACGATGAGTTATGCGCCGCGTTGGAGCAAAACTTTGATGAATTCAAGGCCTTCGCTGCGGGCGATCCTGAGTTTTTCCGAAGACTGCCGGGCCAGCGATTTCTTTCGTTCCCCCAATTTGTTGAGGAAACCGAGCTGCATCTACAATCTGCCCCGCTGGTCTTGCGCCTGGAGGATTTCATGAGTGATCCGGTCAAGGAGTTTTCCAAGGTTGCCAACATCATGTCCATCGATCTTGGTTTGACCAGCATGGCGATCGTTCCTCCGAGAACCACGCCATCTGGCCATTTGGCGGTTCAAGAGACGGTGTCCCGCTTCAGAGAATTTATCAATCAGCTTGATGCGGAAACAAAGAAGCGGATTGAGAAAATGGGTTATCACGTGGACGGTTTGAGTTGAGAACCTTTTGGCCGTTCATTCGCGTAATCGTGCTGGTGCTGATCGCGCTGGTAGGAATCGTGTCCTTCCTTACCGCTCCCCGGGCTTCCGGGAACGCGGGTGCGCAGCTGCTCGCGGGCGCTCAGGTCCCGGCTCCGGTGCTCGCAGCCATCGAACGCTCGTGCCGCGATTGCCATTCGGAAGCCACCCGGTTTCCCTGGTACAGTTACGTGGCCCCGTTCTCCTGGATCATCGTCAGCGACGTCAAGCAAGGTAGAGAGCATTTGAATTTATCGCGCTGGAACCAGTACTCGCTGATCCGCCGCGAACGATGCCTTTCCGAGATTGCCAATCAGGTGGAAGACGGCGGGATGCCGCTCGCGGCTTATACCTGGATCCATCGCCGTGCGGTGCTGTCGCCGGTTGACATCGATGCCATCTTCGCCTGGACGCAGCAGGAGCGCTCTCGATTGATCTCGGAAAGCGTCAAGCCGTAGATCAACGCGCTACCGCGAATCCAACTCTTTCATGGCGCGAAGCGCAGCCTGATTGTTGGGGCTGTGGTCCAGCCATTCACTCATCAGCGCGCGGGCTTTATCGCGCTCGCCGTTCTGAACGTAGATGCGGCCCAGGTTGAGATACAGCATGTCGTCATCGGGCGCCGTGCGGATGCCGTAACGGAAGGCGGAAACCGCATCCGCGATCTGACCCATCTTGACGTACAGCACTCCCAGATTGTTGATCGCCGAAGTATTGTCGCGTTGGATAGTTATGGCGCGCTGGAACAAATCGCGGGCCTCGGGATACAGCCCTTTGTCGGCGAATCGGACGCCCAGGCTGTCGGCGGCGGAAGACGATTCGGGCGGTAGGGCCAACATTCGATGAGCCGTGGATCGGGCGTCGTCCAAACGGCCGGCGTCCAGATGGATCTGTGCGATGGCAGTGATCGCCCGTTCGCTGGGGGAGCTCCGCATCACCTCCTCTAAATATGGAAGCGCGCAGTCCGGATAGCCGGCCGCAAAGAACGCGGCGCCCAGTTTGAAATAATCGCGCCGTGGAGTGGACGCCAGATAATCGCCGGGAAACGGAAGCGCTGGTGAACTTGCGGCCACCCCATCCGCCTGCAGTTGCGTCGCGTCCGGCATGCCGGCGTAAATCTTTCGAGCCTTGCCGTCCCGATCGATAAGCAGCAGCATCGGCGCGGTGAAAACGGTCCGGTAGTCGAACAAGTAGCGCCGGAAGATGGCCCAAATTCCGGCGTCTGGATCGTTGGGTTTCACCACCAGCAACCCCGGCGCCTTCCTGCCGGTCGGCAAGGGAACAGGCTCCAGGAACCAGGTAGTGTGCAAGCGCGGTTCATTGTCCACTGGGATTGGCGCCACTTGCCGGAAAGTACGCCGGGCCTCGAAAGGGTTCGATACTATGTGGTCAGACTCTTCCTCGATCGAATACACATGCCCGGCAGCCAAGGATTCGAAAACCTGCTCCGACCCCGCAGGCCAGCGAATTCGAACGCGTTTAGCGGACGTTCCTTCGCCCAACCCGAAATGCAATTTCTTCGAGTGTTGCGAGAGAAATCCGGAGCCTGCCTCAACGAATTTCACCTGGCCATCCACCTCAACAATGGCTCCGATCGCATCGCGATTCGATTTGTGCCCGCGCAGCGAGAATGCGATTGCGTTGCGGTTCCCGGCGCACTGATTCTGGACGACACGGACCTGTGGGCCCAGCCGGCTCTTCAGCACCATATCGAGATTCCCGTCGCCATCCAAATCTGTCACCGCGTAGGCGCGGCTGTCTTCGGCCAGATCGAGACCGCTCACTCCGGAATGGTCGACATATTTTCCATCGCGGCGAACGTAGAAGACATTCGGCTCCGGCGCGCTCCAGCAGCAATCTTCACGAATGTACTGATTGATGGCGTTCCAGCCATTCTCGTACGTTTCCGCCGGGCGGGCGTCCACCGGCGCATTGGCCACCACTTCGCGCCAGAAAAATCCCATGGCGTCCTCGGGCCCTTTGTTGGCCAGCATGCCGCAGGTGATGAAAATCTCGGGCCATCCGTCATTGTCGAAATCGTGGCCACCTGAAGCCCACGCCCAGCGGCCCATTTCCACCGCTTCGCGCGCGCCGGCATCCTCGAAACGTCCGCCGCCCAGGTTGCGATAGAGCGAATTGCCTTTGGTATGCCGGCGATAGGCCTCAGCGAGGGCGGCGCTGTGCTGCGCGGGCCGGAAGGCCTTCGATGAAACAACGCGCCGCCCCACATCGCTCCACATATTGGATACGTAAAGATCGAAGCGGCCGTCGCCGTCGTAATCGAACCACGACGCGCTCATGCCTGGTCCTAGATCTTCCACTCCAGCCTCCGCGGCAACATCGCGAAATTTGCCGCCTCGATTTTGGTAAAGATTCTTCCGCCCGAAATCGTTCGCCACGTAAAGACTGGGCCAGCCGCTCTGATCGTAGTCACACCAGGCTGCCGCAAAGCTAAAGCGATTGTTATTTTGGTCGATCCCGCTCGATTCGGTCACATCCTCGAACGTGCCGGAGCCATCCGGCTGCAGGCGATTGCGAAAGAGAAAGTTCGGAGGGCCATTTTGCGCGTCGTGATAGGGCGCCGGATACCGGTATTGCGCTTCGCTTTGGAAGTAGATGTACGTGCATAGATAAAGATCCACCTTGCCATCGCGATCGTAGTCGGCGGCGGCCATGCCGGTGAACGTGCCTTGCGGCGGCCGCGCAAATTGAAATGCATCGGTGCGCGCGGCAAAACGTCCCTGGCCGTCGTTCAGCATCAGCACCGGGCCATTGGGAAACATCAGCACCAGATCCTGCCGTCCGATGTTGCGAAGATCCACAAAGAGCGCTGAAGGCGTATCATCCAAACATCCGACGCCCGCTTCGAGAGTGATGTCCAGCATCTTGCCGTCGCGAAATTTGTAAAGCCGGTTAGGCAAGCCGCCGGGCTGGCAGACATAGATCTCGTCCACGCCATCGTTATCGATATCGCCAACCGCGATGCCCGTGATTCCATAAACATCGATCCCGCTGGCCGGGTCCAGACGGGCGCGCCAGTAGGGAATGCCACGGGTGAGCTGATTCTCAAAAGACGCCACGCCGCCGAACACATTCGCGGTGATGTCGCGAAACAGCGGTTCTTTGCGCGTGACCACGCGTTCGTCGAAGACGCCCGCGACCGTTGTGTCGCCCGCCGGCCAGTTCATCTTGTAATAGCCAGTTCGATATTCCAGGCCGCCATCTTTTGTCTTCGACGCAATTTCAAATCGCACCTGGTTCCCGGGCAGAGGATAATAGCGGCCGGGACGCGCCGCGCGCAGGCGGTTGGCCACATCCATGGCGATTTTCTCTTCTGGAAAAGCATCTTTGCCCGGTTCCAGGAATTCACGCAGCGTCTCATACGGCATACGCGATGCGCCGCGGGCATGGCGGGCAAGAGCGGCGCAGGAACAAGCAGCCAGAAATTGGCGGCGATTCAGACTCACAAAGCGAGCCAATCTTTCAACGTCGCGAAAACACCATTCAAGCGTTGTGGCGCGCTGGCGCTCAACAGCGGGAAATCGGGCGGACCGATAGCCAGCATTTCATCGGTTCCCTCCGCTACGAACAGGAAGGCTGTATTTCCGCGGTATTCGGCATATTTGGAGAATTCCTGCCAGATGTACTGGTGGAAAATCTCGAGGTCCACATACGAGCCCAACATGTCGCCCTGAGTAGGAATGGGGGTGGTTGTGTCCTGATCGGCATAAATAAGCAGACTCGAGAACGGCTTCACCTTATTGCGGATGCCGTAGGCGATTACGGCAAGCACGGGGCGCGCCCGGCGAATCGATTGGATGGAAGCCCACTCCACAAACGTATTGTTGATGAGCAGCGTGCCGTTCCCACTCAACAGGGTGGCGCGCGCAAATTCCGCCAGGATGGCATCCTGCACCAGTTCGCTTTCATCCACTCCGATCTTCAATTGCTTGAGTCGCGCGCCAAGTTCCCGCGGGCCGCGAATCTGGCCGGAATCCACCACCTGCTGTACTTCCCGCATCAGGCGCGCCCGATAATTCGCCAGGCGTTCATAGCTCATGCGGACGACATCTGCATGATCGGACATCGCCGCCAAGCGGCCGCCCGTCTCTACGCACCATGCGCCGTAACGCGGGCTGGCTGAGTGCGCAGCGAAAAGATCGGTCAGCGGAGGCGCATGCGCGGCCGATGGTTGGCCGGTCAATAGCAGCGGCAAGTAGTCGGCATCATCCGCGGCGTATCGATGGCCACGCGCCGGCCGTGCTTGGAAATACGCGTCCACAGACGGTCCGGCCCCACCGGCATATCTTTGGGGGAAATTACCATCGCCAGGCGCGGCCGCCCATGCCGCGACACTTCGGCATCCAGCACGGGATCAATTTGCGAGAACACCTCCGCAATCGCCTTGCGCCATTCCGGATAATGCGGGGAACGATTCAAAAAATCAACCTGCTGCAGCGTGAAGGTGCGCCTGGGCCAATTCTCCTCGGTGACGCCGAGTTTCTGCTCGGCATTCGCGAACGCCGGCAAACAGGCGATCCACCGCGCCTGGATCGGATTCGTCTAAAAACCCGAAAAGGCGCTCATAATAGTTTCTTTCCGCCGGGAACAACAGCGCCCATTCCTGGATTTGATCGTAAAAGAATGTCGAAAACGTGACCGGGAGCCTGTTGAAGAGCCCTCGTTCCACCATGGCATCGAGAGCCGGAGACAATTTTGGCGCGGTGGAAGCCATTACAAAATCTCTCGCGCAGGCTGGCCGGCCAAGCCCTCCGTTTTCACGCCCAGCAATTCGGCCGCGGTGGCGGCGACATCGATATGATGTACAGGCCTGTCTGTCTCGCCGGCGCGGATCCCGTGGCCCATGGCCAGCATCCACATGTTGCGGCATGAGGCATCGCCGGAGCGATGGTTCAGGAATCCATTGGCGGCATTCATGTCGCCGTCCCGGCCCAGCTCCGGAAGAACCAGCACCGTGGTGTTGTCTTTGTAGTGCGGGTTCGATTGCACCTCATCCCACAGCATTCCGGTCAACCGGTCAGTCCGGGTGACGGCCTGCAGATAGAGCGAGTACGAACCCCAATGCGCCACATCCATGTCCCAGAAATTCACCAGCATCAAGCGGGGGGCAAATTCACGCATCACTTCGCGCGCGATGAAGAACGTCAACTCATCGCCCGATGCCGGAGTGTCCGGTCCGTTGATGTAATCGATGAGGGCGTGCGTCAATGTCTCGCGGACGTGCTGATCCAGTTCGCGCCCACCCTTGAATATGGTCCAACCGACACCCTCGTAGCCTTCACTGAGAATGCCCTGCAGTTGCTGCAGAACGTTGGCCCGATTCGCGACGCCGTCGCCGGGCCTCTTCCGCACCACTTCCTTCACCGCGTCGATCAGCAGTTGTTTGGGCAGCGCGACATTGGCGCCGTACTTCGCGCCCCACATGCGATCGCTGCTCGATCCCATGGTCGCGAAGCTCTTATTCGTGGCGACGATCCAGGCATCCATGGCGCTGGCCTTGGCGCTCTTCCGGTAGTATTCGAACAGCGTGGGACCGGAGGGAGGCTGAAATCCAAAATCGTCGACGCGCTGCCAATTACCAGTGAGGATGCTTGCCGTGGAATTGAAATGCGAGAGCACGCCTTGATTGCTGCAAGAGCTAAAGAAATATCCTTGCGGGCGCATGGCGGCCAGGCGCGGGATATTCCGCAAGCCGTCAGGAGCGAACGTCTCCGAATACCGGACCCCGCCTCCGAAAGTAACAATAATGACGCGGGCGCCCTCAGGCTTGCCAATTGCATCCGCGCGCAAGAGCGCCGGGGAGAGCCAAGTAGGAAGCACCTTCGGCGCGATGGAAAGGCCCGCCAACCGTAGAAACGCCCGTTTCGTGAGCCCCAGCGGCATTAGTACTCCGTGATCTCTCCGCCGGAGATCTTGCGCTTGGTCTTGCCTCCCAGATCCAGTGGCGTGTCGTAACCTGCCTGTATCTCGCCGGTCGGTGAATAATACGAAGCGATATCGCAGGCCATGCTGCCTTTGCCGCTTTCGACGAACTCGACAGACGTCACCAACTTTGCCGACTTATAGCCATAACGCGCCGGATCGATGATGCGCAAAGGCGCGCCGTGACGGCCGGCCAGCGGTTGGCCGTGCATATCCATGGCGAAAAGAACCCGCGGCCGAAGCAAATCTTCGATATTGAAATATTCATACCATTTGTCGGCGCACTCGATACGCACCGCTTTCGCGGATTTTCGCGGCTTCGCCGCTTCCTGCAGATGGCCGAAACGGAAACCGCCCCAATCCGTGCGGGCGGACCAACCCTGTACGCATCTCAGCCGGGAATTCTGCGAATCGTGCGGCAGGCGGCGCAGGTCCTCGATGGAGAAGCTGAGAGGCTTCTCCACCAACCCCTTGACTTCCAATCGGTATGTCGCCGGATCGATTGGCGCGACTGGGTTGTACCACATCAGGCGGAAATGGTATTCATCGGCCTGGTCGCTTGGGAGCAGCAATTTCGTATCGCCGCGCAATGCTGCGGCGGCCGCGGACGCGAGGAATAAACGCCGATTCATCGCCAACCCCCTCACGCTATTTTACTCCCCCGGAGGCCGTCAGCCGCTCGTGCAACTCGCGCTGCTCTGCCGCCTTATCGGCCTCACCCAGGCGATCGTAGACGCGCGACAGGTGATAACGCACATCCGCGACGTTCGGGTTAATGGCGGCGCTGCGCTCCAGTTCCACTGCTGCTTCGGAATATTTTCGCTGCTGTTCCAGCAGGACCCCCAATTCGTAGTGGCTCTCCCACTGATCGCCCTTCAGCGCGATTGACGTCCGCAACAACCGTTCGGCTTGCGCTTGATCGCCCCCGCTTTCAATCAGACCCTTCGCGTATACAAACTGCGCGCGCGCATCGTTTGGATTCGCATTGGCCCACTTCTCAAATCGGCGCAGCACCTCCGGCATTCGATCGCCTGCCTGATCCAGCATCTTTCCCAGGAAGACGTAAGGCTGCTGCACTTCGGGCGCGAGATCGATGGTGCGCAAAAATGCGCCAGTCGCTTCGGTGAAGCGCCGCTGGCCATAATAGCCGACGCCCAAAGCCAATTCCAGTTGCGCGTTTTTGGGGAATGTTTTCGTTCCGCGCTGCAGAATCCTCACCGCTGGATCGAAGTGCTGCAGCAGCAGGTAGGCGTGCGCCGCTTCAAAATAGTAGCTGTCCTCGCGCGGGTTCAGTTCAATGGCGCGCTCATACTCGGCGGCGGCTTGCTCCAGCTTCCCGCTGGCTTCGTAATCCTGCCCGGCGCGCTCGTGGAAGCTGGCGGTCTGCGCCGCCGGGGCCAACAAGAAAAGAAGCGCGGTCAACATCCAACTAAATGTTACGATTTTTCGGAGACTGAGCCGCGACCGGAAGGGGGCGCTACCACGAGCGTCGCTAGGTTCTGGACTTGTGGTAGCGCTTCCTTGCGGTCGCGGCTCGGAATGGGCATCCGGAAACGAGTTCACATATTAGAACTGCAGGCGCAGAGCGAATTGTATGTGCCGTTCACTTCCAGCGTTGGTACTGGTTACCTTGCCGAAATTCGCGTCTCCCAACGTATTGTCGGGAACGCTGAACTGCGGCGTATTGGCCAGATTGAAACTTTCAGCCCGGAACTGCAGAACAAAGCGCTCGGTGAAGCGGAAGTCTTTGAAGAGGGAGAAATCGAGATTGCGCGAGGGCGGCGCATAATTGGTCTGCAGGCCGAGTGTCCCCTCCGATAACGGTCCGGGAGCAATTATGTTCGCGGTGTTGAACCATTCCCCGGGATTGCGTCCACCAGCGGGCGCGGCGTCGGGATTCATCCCGGAAACGGTATCGGGGGAGCACCCTCCGAAGATTCCCTGACAACCGTTGGCGCGGAGCGTGTAAGGCTGACCGGTGTGCAGTGTCAGGATACCGTTGGTCTGCCAACCACCCACCAGGATGTCGGCCACCCGGTTCATGTTGCTGCCGTACGTCAATCCCTTGCCGACCGGGATCTGATAAGTGAATCCCGTCGTGAAGTTGTGACGAATATCCCAGGAGGCGCTGGAATAGGAGGTGGCGAAGTTGGCCGGATCTTTGGTGTACAGGCCGTTGGACCCGCTCAGCGTGGTTCCGCTATCCGCCAACGCGTGGCCATACGTATAGGCCGTAATGAACTGCAGCCCGCGCGACAGCCGCTTTTCGAGTTTCGCCGTGAGCGCTTCATAGTTCCCGTAGCCGAAGCTGGCCGTGCCCGATATGCTGCCAATGTCAGGATAGGGGCGCAGAGTGTTGCAGTTGATATTGGGATCCGTAGTTGCATAGTTCGGACACGTATTGAAATCCGGCTGCAGCAACTGATGCGAGGAGTGGTTGCCTTGATAACCAACTTCCAAGGCCATTTGTCCCGGCAATTCCCGCTGAATCGCAAAGTTCCACTTTTGGACCATCGGATTCCGGAAGTCGTTGGCAACTTCGCGGAACTGCAGCGATGAGGCCGGCGTGGTGGTGAAGACCGTCAGCGGATAGCCGACACTGATCCCGCCTGTCGCGGCTCCGTTGGCGAAGAATGGATCCGGCTCGAAGCTGCTCACTCCTGGCGGGCGGTCCAGTTGCGGAGACTCGTTGAATGGCGCGGACTCGCCGCGATTCGGGTTGCCTCCTTGTTGTTCCTCGCCACCGTAGAAGATGCCATACGCGGCGCGGATCACAGTCTTATCCATTAGGTTCCAGGCAAATCCGATCCGGGGCCCGATATCCATCTTGTCCCAGGGAATGAGATATTGCGAAACCTGGCCGCGCGAGACCGCGACATTCGGGAAAAGCGCTGGGTAAGTGACGCCGTCGAAGGTGTAGGGTTGATTGAAGTTCGGCGGCAATGCAGCGTTTTGATTCGGTCCGCTGGGAATCTGCAGTGTCAGTGTATTGTAATCGAAGTTGGATTGCCTGGCGAACTGCTCGCCGATCGGCGACCACAACTCGTACCGGACGCCCAGCTGTATGGTGAGCTTGGGCGTCACTTTCCAATCGTCCTGACCGTAGAACGCGTAAGCTTTCCGCGTGGAAGAAATGAAGTTGGTGGTGGAGATCTGCCCGTTATCGATGGCTCCCAGCAGGAACGAAGCCATCTCGTCACCGGTATCGGTGGCGAACGTTCCATTCTGTCCCGTACTTGTCGCGTTGGATGGATAGGCGGTCTCGGTGCGCGCGAAGTTCATCTCCCCGTGCGGGAAGGGCACCTGGAAGAAGGGGAACTGGATGGGGCGAAACTCAGCGCCGAACTTCATAGCGTGAGCGCCCTTGTTGATGGAGACGTTTTGGATAAAGTCCCAAACGTTGCTGTACTCTTTGGTCGGCAGCCAATCATTGGCGCCTACCTGGCTGTATCGTCCCAGGCCGATTTGAGGCAGACCGCCATTCAACGCCGTGGTGGGATCGTAGCCGCCGATGCCGATCGCTTTGAACTCGTCGGTATCCGCATTGGCCTGTGTGCGCGCCGTCACCAGGCGGCTAAAGCCGATGCGTGTCTCCGAAAGAATGTTGGGAGTCCAGATGCGGGTGTAACCCAACTGGGCATTTCTTCCCAGATCCTGCTCACTGGTTCCGTAGAAATTGGCGCCGTCCAAGGCGCCCTGGAACGGCGGCACGCTGCCTTTGGCCGTATTCGACCAACTGATGCTGCCGAATAGGCTGTTCTTATCGTCAATTCTATAATCCACGCGGCCGTCACCTTGGTCCGTGTTCAGAGTGCCGGCGGTCAGAGCGTAATAATCGTTCTGGGGGAAATTACCGTTGGCGTAAGGCTGATTCGTATTGGGGTACAGAGCGGCGATTTTCATCGCTGCCGGATCCATCATGCTGGCCGGGATAACGTTGTTCGGAAACGGGGTGCGTGTGCATACGCCGCTAACGCAACTGGTGGAGTTGGGATCAAAAATCTCGTTCTGCAGGATATTCGTGCCACCCGGAGCCGACCCAATCGACTTTCCCAGCAAGCCTGCAAAGTTGCCCTGAATCATGGCCTGGGTGGGGATGGTTTCAAATTGGCCATAGCCAAGGTTCTGGACAACACCGCCACTGGTGATGATTCGCGTCCCCTGGTAATCCCCAAAGATGAACAACTTGTTCTTGATGATCGGGCCGCCCGCTGCGCCGCCGAACTGATTCTGCTTTACCGGCGGACGCTCCACGCCGGCGAAGTTATTCTCCCAACGGTTGGCATCCAAATCGGTATTTTGAAGGAATTCGAAGAGTACACCGTGCAGCTGGTTCGTACCGGACTTCAAATTCACATTGACCACTCCGCCGGCTGCGCGCCCGTATTCGGCGTTATATCCACTGGTGAGAACCTGCATTTCGCCGATGGCCTCCACCGATGGTCCGATAACGAAGGAAGTCTGATTGATGAAGTCGATGACGTTAACGTTATTGTCCACGCCATTCAGCAGGAAGTTGTTTTCCCCAGTGGAACGCACGCCGTTAGCGGAAAACCCGCCACCCAGCGCGTCTCGTGCTCCGCTTTCCGCCGGCAGTACGCCGGGCGAAATCCGCGCCAGGTATGTGAACACGCGCTGTCCACCGAGGGGAAGTTCGGAAACTTCCGCGGTATTGATATTGGCGCCCTGCACCGCGCTTTCGGTTTGCAGCAACGGGGCTGAGGCCTGCACCTCGACGGTTTGATCAATTTGGCCGACCTGCAGCGCTATATTCACACCAATGCGGTCACCGGGCGTGACGATGACACCCTTTTGTTCCGCCTTGCGGAATCCCTGCACTGCCACCGTGATGGTGTATGTACCCGCTTTCAAAAGTGGGCGCACGAACTCCCCGACTTCGCTGGTTTGGACGGTATAAGAAAGGCCGGTAGCGTCCTCGGTGATGGTGACTCGGGCGTTTGGTACGCCGGCGCCTTGTGGATCGGTGATGGTACCGGTGATCGTTCCCAGGTCGCGTTGCCCGAAAGCGCAAAAAGCGGCCAGAATAAACACAACGAATGCACGCAACACGGCAACTTGGCGCATTGTAACCCCTCCCCCAAACTTGGAAACGTCTACTATGTAAACGTTTCCAAAAGAATACTGGAGAATGTATATCGGAGTCAAGAGATTTTATTCAGCTTGGAAAAATGCCGCCTTGAGGTGTATGATCTTGGCAACCCCACCGAAAGGCGTGAATTTCATGGCGGGGACGAATAATGGGCCTATGAGCATTCGTGAAGTTGCCCGGCGCGCCAAAGTGTCCATCGCCACCGTTTCCCGCACCCTGAATAACCCTTCCACCGTGGATTCCCATACGGCTGAACGAGTTAGGAAGGCGGTAGAAGAGCTCAGGTACTTTCCCAACAGTCAGGCGCGGTCCTTGGTTTCCGGCCGGAGCCGCATCCTGGGGCTGGTTGTTTCGGATATAACAAATCCGTTCTTTCCGGAGTTGGTCAAGGGATTTGAAGACATCGCCATTGAGCGCGGCTATGAGATCATGGTCGGCTCTACCGGCTATCGTTCGGAACGCATGGCGGTGTGCGTACGCCGCCTGGTGGAGCGCAAAGTGGAAGGCGTCGCCATCATGACCTCGGAGATGGATCAGCACTTGATCGATTTAATGGTCACGCGCAAAATCCCAACCGTCTTCCTGGACGTCGGAAGCGTCCACCAGTTCATCAATAACATCCAGGTGGATTACGCCACGGGCATCAATCAGGCGGTAGAGCATCTGCTCAATCTCGGCCACACGCGAATTGGTTTCATCAGTGGCCCTCTGGTGCTGAAATCCGCCAATATCCGGCGCGCGGCTTTCCTCGAATGTCTCACTCGAACCGGCATTTTAGAAGACGAGGAGTTAGTGGCCGAGGGCGACCATACCATCGACGGAGGCCTGGAAGCCATGACGCGCCTGCTGGAATCGAAGAACCCACCCACGGCGGTAATGGCTTCGAATGATCTTACGGCGATCGGCGCCATGCGCGCCGTCCGGCGCAAGGGCTGGATAGTCCCGAGAGACGTTTCCGTGATCGGATTCGACGATATTCACTTCGCCGAATTCGTCGAGCCTCCGCTTACCACCATCGCTCTGTCCAGGCGCGAGCTGGCCGAGAAGGCGATTCACGCCCTGTTGCAGCACGTCGATCCTTTGCGGCGGAAAAAAGCCGCGCACGGCGCCGAGTACAGCATCACGCCCGCGTTGGTGGTGCGGCAATCAACCGCCGTTCCCCGCAAGCGCCGGCCCACCGAGTAAGATGGCGCGAGTGTTACCCGGCGCCACTTCTCTCGCGCTCCTGGCCTTGTGTTGTTCCGCCATCGCCGTTGGCCCGGCGGTTTCCTTCGTCGATCTCGCTCCATCGTCCGGACTGACCATCGCCAATACATTTGGAGGAAAGACGCACAAGGACTATATTCTCGAGACCACCGGCAACGGAGTTGCCATTTTCGATTACGATCGCGACGGAGCTGAAGACATCTTCATCGCCAACGGCACCACACTAGGTGCGACCACAGGGGAAATCACGCCCGGCCGCCACCTTCCTCAGCTCTATCACAACGATGGCCACGGCCATTTCACGGACGTAGCTGCCCACGCCGGCTTCACCACGGAAGGCTGGGGCCAAGGCGTGTGCGTGGGAGATTACGACAACGACGGCTGGCCGGATCTGCTGGTCACTTACTATGGGCACAACCGGCTCTACCGCAATCAGGGTGATGGCACCTTTCGCGATGTCACCGCCCAAGCCAAGCTACCGGTGGAGGGTGTGCGTTTCGGTTCCGGCTGTACGTTCCTGGACTATGACCGCGATGGTTTGCTGGACCTGTTCATCGCCAATTATGTAGATCTGAATCTGGACAACACTCCGAAGCCGGGCGCCGGCGAGTTCTGTCTGTGGAAGGAAATCCCGGTGATGTGTGGGCCAAGGGGGCTGCCGCTTGCCCACAATATCCTCTACCACAACAATGGCGACGGCACCTTCACCGACGTTTCTGAAAAAGCCGGCATCCTTCGGCCGGGCGGCCGCTATTCGCTGGGAGTGGCCGCCGCCGACTTTTCGAACGACGGCTGGCCCGATATTTACGTCGCCTGCGATATGACTCCCAGTCTGCTGTTTCGAAACAAGCACGATGGCACTTTCGAGGAACGCGGCGTGGCCGCGGGTGTCGCCTACAATTTCGATGGGAATCTGCAAGCCGGTATGGGCGTCGCGGTGGCCGATTTCGACGGCGACGGATTGCTGGACATCGCCAAGACCAACTTCTCCGGCGATTTGACCTCGCTCTTTCGGAACGAAGACGGCAAGTTCTTCACCGATGTCTCCCGTAGCGCGGGGCTGGGTTCGCGCCAGTTTCTGGGTTGGGGCATCGCCTTTGTGGATGTGGATGACGACGGCTGGGACGATCTGGTGATCGCCAACGGTCATGTTTATCCGGAGGTGGAAAACAAGCCGATCGGCGACAAGTACCTCCAACCGACTTTGTTGTTCCGAAATCAGGGAAACGGACATTTTGTGGAGCTGGGTGCGGCCGCGGGGCCGGCTTTTGAAGTTCCGCGCCCGGCCCGTGGGCTCGCCGTGGGGGACCTCGATGGCGACGGGCGTCCTGAAATTGTGATCGTCAATATGAATCGCACGCCCTCGCTGCTGCACAACCGCAGCCGCGGCGGGAACTTCCTGAACGTCGCTGTTTCCGGCACAAAATCCAATCGCAGCGGCATCGGAGCCAGGATCATCGTTACCGCCGGCGGCCGCAAGAGAGTGAAGGAAGTAATGAGCGGAAGCAGCTACTTCTCAAGCAACAGCCTGGTGCAGCATTTTGGGCTGGGAAGCGCCGCCACTGTCGATCAACTGGAGATCCACTGGCCCAGCGGATTGGTGCAGAAGTGGAGTGCGCTCCCGGTGAATCACAAACTGATCGCTACAGAGGGCATGCAAGAGCTGAAAAGGATCCCGCAGCCGTAGCTGGTGTGGTTTGATTGAGGACAGGATCGCTCAGCAATGACTGCCACTCGCCGTGCCTTTTCTAAATATCTTTGCGCCTCTCCATTCGCCGCCCTGCTTCCAGGAGTAAATTGCGATGCGTCTCCGGAGCAATCCGGCGCCCCGCCTTGGTGGAAAACCGCCATCCTTTATCAGATCTATCCGCGATCGTTCCAGGACTCCAATGGCGACGGCATGGGCGACTTTCCTGGAATGACTTCGCGCCTGGGACATCTGCAGGACCTGGGCGTAGACGCCGTCTGGATCACCGCGTGTTTCGACTCGCCGAACGCCGACAATGGCTACGACGTGCGGGATTACCGCCGCATTCATCCCGACTTCGGAACCATGCAGGACTTTGAGAAGTTCATGGCCGAGGCCGAGAGGCGGAAGATTCGAATCATCCTGGACATGGTGTTCAATCACTCCAGCGATGAGCATGAGTGGTTCAAGCAAAGCCGTTCCTCACGGACCAATCCGTATCGGGACTTCTATTTCTGGCGCGATGGCGTAGACGGAAAACCTCCCACCAACTGGCCTTCTTTCTTCGGCGGCTCAGGGTGGCAGTTCGACCAGACAACCGGCCAATATTATCTGCATCATTACGCGGCTAAGCAACCCGATCTCAACTGGGAAAACCCGCGAGTCCGTAAGGAGCTTTACGCCGTTTTGAATTTCTGGGCCGGGAAGGGCGTGAGTGGATTCCGCTTCGATTGCATCGGCGAAATCTCCAAGCCGCTGCCGTTTCGCGATATGACGCCGGCCGAGCTGAAAGACGACGGTATGGCCCTGCGCTGTTCCGGCCCGCGCCTGGATGAATACCTGAAAGAGATGCGGGCCGCGACCAGCAGCCATCCGGACCTGTACTTCGTCGGCGAAGGCTGGGGCATGTCGCGCCAGGAAATCGTTCGAGCCACAGACGGCCGCAATAAAGAGCTGGATTCAGCTTTTCGCTTCGATTTCCAACTGCAAGATATTACCGACGGATGGAGAAGAGTGCCCTGGAGTTTGGCAAATCTCAGAGAATTCAATCGCGACAACGCTTTCGAGGATAACCATCACGTCTGGCCGATTGTCTTTCTGGAGGATCACGACTTCGCGCGGTCGGTCTCGAGATTCGGCTCGGATCGTCCGGAGTTCCAGAGCCGGTCGGCGAAACTTCTGGCCACCATGCTGCTCTCGTTGCGGGGCACGCCGCTCATCTATCAGGGCGAGGAAATCGGCATGACCAATTTTCCTTTCCGGGATGTTTCGCAGTATGACGATATCGGCGTAAGGAACTTGTGGAAAGATCTGGTGGTGACTGGAAAAGTTTCCGCTGAGGACTATCTCTCCAATAACGCGCTCACCAGCCGGGACAACAGCCGGACGCCCATGCAATGGGATGCGTCCGGGAACGCCGGTTTTACCAAGGCGCAGAAGCCATGGCTGGCAGTGAACCCGAACTTTCAGAAAATCAATGTGCAAGCTGAAAGCGGCCGGCCGGATTCCGTACTGTCGTTCTATCGCGAGATGATCCGGCTGCGAAATTCGAACAGCTCTCTGGTATTCGGGTCCTACCGCGACATCTCGGGGAAATTTCCTGGCATCTACGCCTACGTGCGGGCCGATGCCTCTGGCCGCACCATCGTGATTCTGAACTTCTCAAATGAAGCTGTGAATTTTCAGTTGCCCGCGGATATCGAATTAAAAAGAAGGCTGATATCAAATGTGGCCGAAACTCAAACCGGATTGCGTTCCATCGTCAGGATGCAACCCTGGGAATCCGCTATCTTCGAGTGACCGCGTTACACCCGCACAATATTCTCTGGGAGCCGCCCGTGCCTTAATTCGTTCCGCGGCTAGCGCAGGTGTTGCAGCGTTTTCAACAGTTCCTCCACCTGCAGCGGCTTGGTAAGTATCGCATGGGCGCCTAGACGCTTGGCGGAATCCAGCACTGGGCCCGCAAACTTCCCGGACATGGCGATAATTTTCATATCCGGATACTCCTTGCGGATTTCGCCCATCATCTCAATGCCGTCCCGTTCCGGCATGGCCAAGTCGGTAAGCACCACGCCAACCTGTTTCTCGCCAAGAAGAGCGAATGCTTCCTTGCCGTTGCTGGCGGTGTGGACTTCATAGCCCTCGTTCTCGAGAACCGACCGCAGCAGATTCCGGATGTTGCGATCGTCGTCTGCCACCAGGATAGATTTCGGAACGCTCTTCGCCCCCAGCTCTTTCCGAACCCGCCTGGCCAGAGCTTCTGGAGTGAATGGTTTTTCGAGCAAGGCGAATGGAGCCTCCAGCACCGCGGATTCGCCGCTGTACCCCGACATGTAAATGACCTTGGTTTCGGGATGCTGTTTCTTGATCAACCGGCCGAGTTCGGCGCCTCCCAAACGAGGCATGATCAGGTCCGTGATCACCAAGTCAATCTCTTTTGCGCAGAGGTCAAAAACCTCCAGCCCCTCTTCGCCGTCTTCGGCTTCCATGATTCTGTAGCCGCACGGCTCCAGCGTTTCGCGCACCAGTTCACGGACCGCCGCGCGGTCATCCACCACCAGAATGGTTTCGGTGCCTCGCGGCCACTCTTCCAATACTTGCGGCAAGGGGACAACCTGCACCTCATCGGTTACTCGCGGCAGATACACGCGAAATTGCGTTCCGTGGCCGGGCTCACTGCGTACATCGATCCAGCCGCCGTGCTGGGTCACGATTCCGTGCACGGTGGAGAGCCCCAATCCGGTTCCTTTGCCCTCTTCCTTGGTGGTGAAAAACGGTTCGAAAATATGGGTTCTGGTTTCCGCGTCCATGCCGCATCCAGTGTCGCTGACACTCAGGCATACAAACGCCCCCACCGGTTGACCAGCCGCCGGAGCTATCTCCGCATTTCCAGTCTCGATGGTGACCCGGCCTCCCTGCGGCATGGCGTCCCGCGCATTCACCACCAGGTTCATCAGCACCTGGTCAATCTGGCCGGCGTCAGCGCGCGTCCGTCCCGCCTCGGTATCCAGCCTGGCCACTAATTCGATGGCGTCTCCGAGGATCGGTTGACACAATTTCTCGAAATTCACAATCGCGGTATTCAGATCCAACACCTGCGACCCTGCGGCGCGCTGCCGGCTGAAAGACAGTAATTGGCGCGTCAGGTTGGTGGCCTGATCGGCCGCCGCTTGAATTTTTGCGATTTGCGGGTACAGCGGATTCCCTTGTTCTATGCGCCGCAGCAGCAATTGGCTGTGCCCGCTGATCACCGTCAAAATATTGTTGAAATCGTGCGCCACGCCGCCGGCCAGGCGGCCTACGGCTTCCAGCTTCTGCGCCTGCCGGAACTGTTCTTCCAGAGCCTTCCGTTCAGTCACATCCGTAAGCATGGCCAGCGTGCCATTCTCGCGCCCGGAAGCATCCTTCATCGGACTGACGGACAGTATGGCCCATACCGGGGTTCCGTCCACTTTCTTCAATTGGAGATCGGTGGCGCTTCCGCCCGCTTTGCCCTGGAAGTGCGCCAACTGCGCCTCAATCCCTTCGGCCGGCATGAAGTCCGTTACGGATTTGCCGCGCATAAATTCGGGCGTGCATCCCAGCATTGCGGCCATTTTGGTATTGACGAACACGGTTTGGAGCAGGCTGTCGCAAATCCAGACTCCCTCCGCCGCCGTTTCCACCATCTGTCGGTACTTTTCTTCGCTATGCTGCAGAGCCAGTTCCGCGTGCTTCTGCTCGGTGACGTCCCGGGAAATTCCGACAATGGCCGCCACACCGCCGCTTCGCTCTAAAACCGGAGCTCGCGTGGTGGCGATCCAGCGCGACCCTGAGCTCTTGAAGTGGAGCTCCTGGACCACGTTGGCTTCCGCGCGGCCTTTGCGGATGATCTCCCGCTCCTGTGCATGGATCACTCTGGCTTGCTCGGCGGGAAGAAACTCGAAAACCGTCTTTCCCACCGCGTCCGTGGGATCGTTTGCGCCCAAAAGCGCTGCCGCCGCTTTATTAACCCGCGTGAGCCGGGAAGAATTGTCTTTGAACCAGATAGCGTCCGGCATGTTGTTCATCAGCGCATGCAGGAGATTGCGTTCACGGTCCAGTTCCTTCATCAGCAGGCAATGCTCCGCTGCCTTGGTGACGGCCACGCGAAGCTCTATAGGGTCCCAGGGCTTCGCTACATAGGTATAAATCTGGCCGTGGTTCACGGCGCTGACTAGAGCGCTGATGTCCAGATATCCAGTGACCAAAATCCGGGTGGCTCTCGAAATGTTCCGGGCCTTGGCCAGAAACTCATCGCCGTTAAGACCAGGCATCCTCTGATCGGAAATGATGACCAAAACCTGCTCATCTTCTAGAAGAGTCAGGGCGCTTTCCGCATTGGTCGACGTGAGGACGGAGTATTCGTCCTCCAACAACGCCGTCATGGAGCTCAATATTCGGGGCTCATCGTCAACGACGAGCACGGAAGGTCGTCTCTCAATCTGGACCATGCTGCACAACTTCCTTTCGCCAATCCCTGGGTAACTTAATGTAAATCGGTAATTCTTAGAAAAATCATTAGGCTTTCTCCGAGGCTCACTTTGGGGCCAATTGTGTAGACATGTAACGGTTAGAAGGCAGTCCAGGCAGTGCCCGGATAACCATAATGCGCCCGCCGTACTCCACCGATTACAGTAATTGATTCCACATTTATGACTCCTGCGGACATTCAGTCATCCTGCATTTTAATGGTCGATGATCAAGAGTCGATCTTGGCTTTGCTGCGGGACATCCTGGAAGCAGAGGGGTATCAGAACCTGGTTACTACCAGCGATCCCCGCACGGTTCAGGGGCTGTGCCAGGAGCGGCGCCCGGACCTGATCCTCCTGGATCTGCACATGCCCCACCTGAGCGGCGTGGAAGTTCTGAAACAGATCATCGTTCCGGGCTCGCGCGAATATATGCCGGTTCTGATGCTGACCTCAGATCTCACGCGCGAAGCGAAACAGCAGACTCTCAGCAGCGGCGCCAAGGATTTTCTGGCGAAACCCTTTGACACCTCGGAGGTAGTGCTGCGCGTTAGAAATCTTTTGGAAACCGGCGCCCTTTATAAAGAATTGAAGCGCCATGGAGAGACCCTCGAACAGCGCGTCAAGGAACGCACCCGCCAACTGGCCGAAGCCCAGGTTGAAATCCTGAATCACCTGGCGGTGGTCTCCGAATACCAGGACGACGACACCAGCCAGCACACGCGGCGGGTGGGCGCGCTGGCTGCGGCCGTGGCTCGCGCCATGGGGCAATCGGAGGAACAGGCGGAGTTGATGAAGCTGGCCGCGCCGCTCCACGACATTGGCAAAGTGGGCGTCCCGAATCACATCTTGGTAAGGGCCGACAATCTCATGCCCAGCGAGTTCGAGATCATGCGGTCGCACACCACGGTGGGCGGGGAAATTTTTGCCAAGAGCAAGTTTCCCATCCTGCAGCTGGCCCGGGAAATCGCCCTCTATCATCACGAGCGTTGGGATGGAACCGGCTATCCGCAGCGCCTGAAAGGCGAACATATTCCGCTATCGGCGCGCATTGTCGCCGTGGTGGACGCCTGCGACGCCCTCACTCACGGAAGACCCTATAAAAAGCCGGTATCGCTTCAGGACGCCAAGAAAGAGATCCGCTCGCAATCCCGCCTGCAGTTTGACCCTCAGGTGGTGGACGCGTTTCTAAGTACCATCACCCCGCAGGTTTTTGAGCAGCTGACCAGCGATACGGAGACAAATCCGGAGGCAGCCGTTCTGACGCTGGCACATTCCTGCGAGGCTGTTCTTTAGGACCAAACAAGACGACGGTTGGCAGGCGGAAGCGCCTGCGCCACCGTGGGGCAGGCGCTTCCGCCTGCCAACCCAAAAGTTGGGAATCCTACGCCGTCTGGGAGGCAAGCGCGGTGGGAATCTTCACAATGAATTCCGTCCCCTGGCCTTCGTTGCTCAAGAACTCGATTGATCCGTTGTGCGCCTTGACGATCCCATAGGAAATCGCCAGGCCCAATCCGGTTCCGTCTCCTACCGGCTTGGTGGTGAAGAAGGGGTCGAATATTTTGTTGCGAATACTTTCGGGAATGCCCTGACCTGTGTCCCGAACGGAAATGGTGAAGTTTCCATTCTCGCAGCCGGTCGTTATGGTGATCTTGCCGTTGCCCTTCATGGAATCGATGGCGTTGGCAATCACGTTCATGAGCACCTGATTGAGTTCTCCCGCAAAGCAGGAAAGATTGTCAGTTGAGCCGAAGCGACGTTCCACTTCGATTCTGCCCTCCATCTTGTGCCGCAGGAACAACAAAACCGATTCGATACTTTCATGGATATTGACTGTTTTGTAGGTGCCCTCATCCAGCCGGGAGAAAGTTCGTAGTTTGGTCACCAGGTCCTGCACGCGAGTGGCGCCTTCTTGCATCTCGTCCATCCGCGTCCGCATTTTGCCTACTCTGTCGGACACCGCGGGCGGCAAGTTTGCACCCTCTTCCGCCAGCTTTTCCAGAGTTCTTTGCACCACGAAAATGTTGTTGATCACAAAGGCCAGCGGATTGTTGATCTCGTGCGCGATGCCGGCCACAAGCTGGCCCAATCCGGCCATTTTTTCCGAATGGATCAGGTGCGCCTGCGTCTCCCTCAGCTTGTGGTTGGTTCGCCCCAGCTCGTCGGCCAGTTCGGTTCGCTCCTGAACCTGTTGCTCCAACGATGCATTCTGCGCCTTTAACTGCAGATGGAGATGGCGCGTCTGCAACAAATTCTTGACGCGCAGTTGGACCTCAGTCCGATTGAGGGGCTTCGAGAGAAAGTCGTGCGCTCCGTGCGAGAGCGCCTTCTCCTTGGCTCCCGATGTACCGTCGCCGGTGAGCACCAGCACCGGCAAGTAGTCGTCTTCGGGGATCACCGTAGCCAGTTGATCCAGGGCGGCCAGACCGTCCACATGAGGCATGTGCAGGTCCAGCAGAATCGCGTCAGGTTGAAAATCCCGGAATACCTGTAGAATCTGGCGTGAATCGTTCAGGCAATGAACGTTGCTATAACCTGCCAGGCCAAGCACCGCCTCCAGTGCCCGAAGGTTGTCGGTTTGATCGTCAACGATGAGAATCCGGGAATCGGTGAGGTTCACGACTATCATCGAATCGACATTTTGTCCCCCCGCCTTTAGGAACACGCAAACTGCGCCGCGACCGCCAGGAGGCGCTACCACGAGCGGTTGGCAGGCGAAAGCGCCTGCCCCACTGCGAGCTGACGTGGGGCAGGCGCTTTCGCCTGCCAACCCAACTTCTCACACTGCGTCTTCATGACCTTTGGTGAGCCACGCTCCCCCTGCGGTCGCGGCTCGGTTACAGAACGGCACGTTGACGGACGATGGAATAAGAAAGTTCCCGAATGCGGCTTATCTCTACAATTGTTTTGGGCCTGACGCTGTCAGGATGCCGGCCATCCACGCCGCCCGCGGCCGCCATTCGCGTTGGCCTGGCTGCCAATCCGTTCGCGAATGAGGGCTACGATTCCCGTGCCGTCCAGGCGCGCTTCCGCCAGGCCCTCGCCGCCGGGGTCAACCTCATCTACCTCAGCCCCAAGTGGAACGAAATCGAAACCAGCCGCGAAAAGTATAAGCTCAACGATATCGATTACCAGATCGGCGAGGCAGTGCAGGAGAATCTTCCAGCGATCCTGCATGTTCGGGTCATCGATACCAACCAGCGCGCTGTACCGGCGGATCTGATGGCTCAGGCGTGGGACAGCGGCGAAACCGGCGTCCGGCTGGACCATTTGCTAGACGCCGTGCTACCGCGGCTCGAAGGGCGCGTGAAATACTTCCTGGTAGGCAATGAAATCGAGCCCTATTTCAGGCAGCATCCCGATGAAGTGCAGGCTTATGCCAGGTTAGTGGCGCGCGCCGCCGCCCATATCCGCAGGAGCGTTCCCGATGCGCAGATCAGTGTCTCCACGACATTTTCCGGCATCGACGACGCGGCACTTCTACGCCCGATTCTTGAGCAGACCACTTTCTTCGCCCTGACCTACTATCCAACGAGTGCTGATTTCCTGGTGCGGGACCCTTCCACGGTGGACATTGATTTCCCGCGCATCATCCAAGCAGCCGGAGGGGAAGCAGCCGGACGGAAGCAGATTTTTTTGCAGGAAGTGGGCTGTCCAACGTCGGCCATGAACGGCAGTTCCGAACAGAAGCAGGCCGAAATCTTCTCGAAAGTGCTGGACCGTGTCGCAGACAACCCCAGCCGCTTCATCGGTGTGAACTTTACTTTCATGTCCGATTTTTCGGACTCCCTGGTCAAAAGCTTCTCGGCCTACTACCGCATGCCGAGCGCGGAGCGCTTCAGCTCGTTCCTCAAAACTCTGGGAATGTTCGACGACCAAGGCCGGCCGAAGAAAGCCTGGCCGGTGTTTGAGCGAAAAGTGAAATTCCTCACTCAACCCATTCCTAGAAAATAAACTTCACCGCCACCTGCCCCACCCGCGCCGGCATGGCCTGAGTAAGAATCCCTCCCGTGTTCCAGGTGGCGTCCGTATTCGATGTCGGGTACAAGAAATTCGGGTGGTTCAGGATGTTGAAGTATTCGCCGCGGAGCTGGATGGTGTGTTTCTCATCCATCCTGAATTTCTTGAATAGTGAAAAATCCAGATCCGCAAGACCGGGGCCCGGAATTATGTTGCGGCCGGAATTTCCGTACTGCTGCGGCGCCGGATCGGCGAACGCCGCTGGATCGAACCATTGATTGATGCTCTGTTGAAACCCAGCCGGGAACGGATTGCCGATCAGGTCCGCACGCAGTTGGCCTGAGGAGCAGCCACAATTAGCGCTCGATGTCGCCAGCACCGAGAACGGAAGCCCGCTCTGTAGGGAAAAAATTCCATTCACCTGCCAACCGCCCAGAATCAAATCTCCGGCGCGGTTCCATTCCGCCCCGATCGCATGGGCCCGGCCGAAAGGCAGATCGTAGTTGAATGCGGTTACAAACTTGTTGCCCACGTTGAAGGAGGAAAGGGCGCGGTCGGCGTTCCAGGAAAAAGGGTCCTGCACGAAGTCGCTGGAGTTGGAATCGCCGCCGCCGGTAACCGGGCTGCCGCTTTTATTGTCGATGGATTTCGAGAACGTGTAGGTGGAAAGGAACTGCAGGCCGTGCGAAAGCCGCTTTTCCACTTTGACCTGCAACGAATTGTAGGTGGAGGAAAACGCATTTATGTAATATGTTATTCCGGTGACATTGGGAAGCGTGGCGGCATAAATCCGCCGTTGCTGTTCCGTCGCGGGATCGCCGGGCGGCGCGGGATCGCCATCCACTTCGCCGGGCAAGCGCGATCCCTTTGTTCCCACGTAACCCACCTCCAACACGACGTTGCCGGGAAGGGCGCGCTGCACATTGAAGCTGAAAGACTGGGTGTAAGGGGTGCGGTTGTTCACCCCGGCCTCATCATAATTTCCGGCGGGCTGGTCCGGATTGAAATTCGCGAGCGTCGGCGCCAAACCGGTCGGCAAACCCTGGCTGAGAAGGTTGATGGCCTGGTAATTCTTAAAACTGAGATTCACCAGCGTGAAGGACTGCGTAAACGGCGGATTCGCTCCGATGTAGCTGACAAAGTTGTTGGCGTTCACGTAGGAGATTCCATAGCCGCCCCGCAGCACCGTGTCCGGTGTCACGGCATAAGCGAAACCGAAGCGGGGAGCGAAGTCCAGGTAATCGGTGGGGATGAAATTCCGCGGCGCTCCGTTTTTTCCGGCCAGTTCCACAACGCCGGTGAGCGGGTCAAGATTCGAGAGCCGGTTATAGTCTTCGTAAGCGCCCGGGAAAAGATCGTACCGCAGGCCCAGGTTCAGCGTCAGGCGAGTGGTGACCTTGAAATCGTCCTGGATGTAAGCGCCGTATTCCTCCGCGCGCAGGCCCGTTGTTCCGGGTGTCAGAGTCTGCTGGATCTCCGTGGCGCGCCCGGTCAGGAAGTCGGCGAAGGCGTTGCCGGTAAAGAATGGCGTGTATATATAGGCGCCCTTCCCGAAATAGTTGCTGGCGTTATTGTTCGCCTTCCGATGCATATCGAACCCCATCTTGATGGAGTGGCGTCCTTTGAGCAGCGAGAGGTTATCGCTTCCCTCCCAATCCGTGTATCCGGTCAGCGAGGGCGTAAACGGCGATGTGCCCATCCAACTCGGCGAGGGTGAAAAATCAAACCAGGGAAGGCCCGTAGTATAAGGGCTGATATTCACGTTGGGAATGCCCAACTCGTCCGCCAGATTTTTGCCCCCATCCGATGTCTGATAGAACGACCAGTATCGCGTGACGCCGAACCGGAACTCGTTCACGGTGGCCGCTGTAAAGATATGAGTTTCAGTTATTCCTGCTTGCTGGGACCGGTTTTCCGGAGATCCCGCCAGCAGATCCAGAACCGTGCCGCAGCCGATGCAGGGGCCCACGGTCCCGTTGCCAAAAGCGGCGGGAATCAACTGATTGCCCTGCGAAAATGCGTAGTGTCCGGAAAACGTATCCTTCGACGTGAGGTAGTGGTCCAGCTTCACGTCGAACTGATTGCTGTTGTTCGTTCCAACGCCGGATGTCGAATAGTTATCGACGGCGCCCTGGCCGGGAATAAATGTTCCCGGAACATTAGGAAGAGGATAGAGATTGGTCAACTTCACCGCAGCCGGGTCCAGCGCCGATTGGGGAATGGTCTGGTTGGGAAAGACGGTACCGAGAAATGAATCGTTGTACAACATTTTCCCTGGCCCTAGATCCTGGCTGAAATTTCCAGCCCGCTCCGGCAGTGTAGGCACGCTCTGGATGGTAGTGGCTCCGGCAACCTGCCTGGATCCCTGATAATCCACAAAGAAGAACGTTTTGTCGCGAACGATGGGACCGCCCAGCGTCCCGCCGAATTGATTGCGCCGCAGTTCCTCGCGGGGCGCCGAAGTCAGGCCTGCAGCCAGCGGAACGTCGTTCGCGAAAAAGTTGTTGGCGTCCAGTTTGTCATTTCGCAGGAACTCAAACAATGACGCATGCACCTGATTGCCGCCGGACTTCAGTTGTACGCTCACGATGCCGCCGCCGGTGCTTCCGTATTCGGCGGAGAAAGTCGCGGTCAGGATCTGGAATTCCTGTATGGCGTCAATTTCCGGCCGGATCAAAAGATTGTGATTGAAATCGCTGTTACTTTGTCCTTCAATAACGAAGGAGTTGGAATCGCTGCGCGATCCGTTCAGGTTGTAACCGCCGTTGGATTGCCCCTGCATCCCGACGGTCGCGCCGGCCATCAGCGGAATAAGATCGTCGAAGTTGCGGCCGTTCAGCGGAAGATCCGCAACCTGGGCGGAGTTGATCACCTGGCTTACTTCCGAAGTTTCGGCCTTGAGCATTTGCGATCGGGTGTCGCTAACGGATATGGATTCGGTCACGTCTCCCAGTTCGAGACGGAAGTCCACGCGCATCTTCTGGCCCACCGCGAGAACCAGGCCGGTCTTCACCAGCTGTTGGAAGCCCGGCTGCGACGCTGTTATCTCATAACGCCCGGGCTCCAGAAACTTGAATTCGTAGAGACCTTGCGGGTTGCTTGCGGCTTTCCTCGCGACGCCCTGCTCCAGGTTGGCCAACGTCAAAACAGCGCCGGGCACCAGAGCATCCTGTGCGTCGGTGACAGTGCCGGCGATGGTTCCCGTAGTGTCCTGTGAGAATGCCGTACTCGCCAGCAAACTGAGGAAAATTGCATGAGAAGACTTCAGGCGAAATATTCGAAATAGCACGTTGCCTCCAGCCGCGTTGGGGAGCCGGAAAAAACCATTCCGGTCCCGTGGTTTACTGCATTCGTTAGTTAATCGACTGCTTTTCCGATTTTTTATAGAGAACAAGCAGCCTGTTGCAACGGAACCCAAAAAATGCACCGACTCCGTTGAAGACGCGGGTTGGCAGGCGGAAGCGCCTGCCCCACTCAAAACGTAAATCCTTGTGCGCCAAGGTGGGGCAGGCGCTTTCGCCTGCCAACTGATTTTTCACACAGCGTCTTCATCGCCCTTGGTGGGCCGCAGGCCCATGGAAACTCCCTTACGGTCGCGGTTCGGTCACACATTCTTTCCGAACCGCGAGCGTAGGCGACCGGTGCCTTTGGTTCGGCTCCGCTATCGAACCGCCTGTCAACATTGGGCGGCCTAAGCGCCTAATGCGCAGCGGGACTCCCGTCGATAGTGAAAGTGTCTCAGTACCAGTGCGTTAACGGTCCATCTGGATGGCAACGTCGAACCGAATCCTGAAGCGCTTCCCTCGGGGACCTTTGGCCCGCTACCTCCTTCCTTTCCTTTCTGTCGGCGCGGCGTTAGGCATTCAACTCGCGGCGTCATGGATACTGCCCAAGGGAGTCAATGTTCCGTTTGTCCCGCTTTACCTGGCAGCTATGTTTGTGGCGGCGTGGTTTGGCGGCTACATTCCCGGGGCCATGGCTTGTTTCCTTACGCTGGTAGGCCTACCGTTTGCGATGACGCCGGGTTTCCGGTGGACCAGTAACGTCTCCAGCCAACTGACACTGGTTTTGATCCTCTCATTGGTGATCAGCCTGGTGGCCCAGACCCGGCGCCGGAAGCGGGAGGTCCAAAGTCTTGCGGACGAGCTGGATCGGCGGGTTCAGGCCAGAACCCAGGAGCTGGCCAAGGCCGTGGAGGCGCTGGAATCTGAAATCGTGCAGCATAAGCGCACCGAGCAGGCGCTTCGGGAAAGCGAAAAACGCGTAGACCTGGCGCTGGACGCTGCGGGAATTGGGCGATGGGATGTGGATCTTAGCACCGGCAAGGTGGACCATTCCGCGCGCCACGGCCAGATCCTGGCTGCTGCCAGCGTGCTTTCCAGCATGGACACATCGGCGCGGGACAACCTCTTTGAATATCTGATTCCGGAAGATCGTCCGGCCGCGGCGGAGCAGTTTCAGAAAGCAGTGGCCTCCGGCGGCGTGTGCGAATTTGAGGGCCGGGTGAAACAGCCCGACGGCGACATTCGATGGGTTTGGTGTTGCGGCCGGGTTCTGAAGGACGCCGCCGGACGCGCCGTCAGTTTCCTGGGCAGCTCGCGAGATATTACCGACCGCAAAATTGCCGAGCGAAAGATCGAAACTCAGCTCGAACGGCTGAATCTGCTCGGCCATATCACTCGCGCTATCGGCGAGCGTCAGGACCTGCGCAGCATCTTCCAGGTGGTGATTCGCAGCCTGGAAGACAGCCTGCCCATTGATTTCGGATGCGTCTGCTTGTACGATGCGCAAGCCGCGGAAGTTATCGTCACTTGCGTAGGCGTGCGCAGCGAGACCTTGGCCATGGAACTGGCTATGACCCAGGAGGCGCACATCAGTATCGACCAGAACGGCCTGTCCCAATGCGTGCGCGGCCGCCTGGTTTACGAACCGGACGTCAGCCAGGTACCGTTCCCGTTCCCCCAGCGCCTGGCGCGCAGCGGGCTCCGGGCATTTGTGGCGGCTCCGCTCTTATTTGAAAGCCAGGTTTTCGGGGTGCTCATCGGCGCCCGCCGTGAGCCCCACAGTTTCAGCAGCGCCGAGTGCGAGTTCCTGCAGCAGCTCAGCGAGCATGTCGCGCTGGCCTCTCACCAGGCGGAAACTCACGGAGCGTTGGTTCAGGCTTACGACGATCTGCGCCAGTCCCAGCAGACCGTGATGCAGCAGGAGCGGCTTCGCGCGCTGGGCCAGATGGCCAGCGGAATTGCGCACGACATCAACAACGCCATTTCACCCATTACCATCTACACCGAAATATTGCTGGAGCAGGAGACCAATCTCAGCAAGCGGGCGCGCGAGTACCTGGAGACCACGCAGCGCGCTATCGGCGATGTGGCGCACACCGTGTCGCGCATGCGCGAGTTCTATCGCCAGCAGGAGCCGGAGTTAGTCCTGGCGCCTGTGGACCTAAGCGTTCTGGCGCAACAGGTGATCGATTTGACGCGCGCCCGCTGGTTCGATATGCCGCAGCAACGCGGCATCGTCATTGAACTGAGTCCGCAGTTTGAGCCCAATCTTCCACCCGTCGCCGGAATCGAAAGCGAAGTCCGCGAAGCCTTGATCAATCTTGTGTTCAACGCCGTGGACGCTATGCCGGAGGGCGGCAAGCTGACCATCCGCACTAAGAAGACGGTGACAGCGGCGAACACCACTCACGTCGATGTGGAAGTCACCGATAGCGGCATCGGCATGGACGAGGAAACCCGGCGCCGCTGCCTGGAGCCGTTTTTCACTACCAAGGGCGAGCGCGGCACTGGTCTTGGGCTGGCCATGGTCTATGGCGTGACGCGGCGGCACAATGCGGACATCGAAATGGAGAGCGCCACGGGTGAGGGAACTACCGTTCGCATCCGCTTCCCGGTGGCCGTCAACGTCGCCGAGGGCCTGCCGGCGGAGCCCAAAGCGATGCCTCCGCGCCTGCGCATTCTGAGTGTCGATGACGATCCGCTGTTGATAAAATCGCTGCGCGATGCCTTGGAAGCCGATGGACACGCCGTGGTAACAGCGAATGGCGGACAGGAGGGTATCGATGCCTTCCGGGCAGCCGAAGAAAGCGACGAACGCTTCGCCGTGGTGATCACCGATCTTGGAATGCCCTACGTCGATGGGCGCAAAGTGGCCAGCGCGATCAAGAACGATTCGCCGACCACTCCGGTTATTCTGCTAACCGGCTGGGGACAGCGTTTGGTCGCGGAGGGAGACATTCCTCCGCATGTAGACCGCGTGTTGAACAAACCACCCAAGCTGCGGGAACTTCGCGCGGCCCTGGCCGAGTTGGCGGGAAGCGTTGAGCCGGTGGCCACGAAAGTTCGCGAGTAACCCTACTAGCGTCCCACGACATTCCAGAGATACATGGCCGCGTAGGACCGCCATGGCCGCCACGCTTCCGATCGTTTCTCCAGCTCCCGGGCGTTCGTCAGATTCAAAGCGCGAATAAGTGCCGGGTCGGCGGATGGGAATGAATCGGGCTCGCGTAAGGCCCGCATGGCGATATATTGCGCGGTGCCGCTCCGGATTCCGGGAACTTTGCTCAGGCTTTCGAGCAGCGCATCACCGTCCGCATTCCCTTGGAATTGAATCCGGCCATCACAAACAGCGCGTGAAAGAGATCGAATTGTCTGCGCCTGATCGCTTGTCACCCCGATGCGCAGCAGGTCGGCGTCGGCAAGAACTTGGGGCGTGGGAAACACGTGTGTAATCCCGCGTGCGCCGGAGAATGGCTTTCCCCACGTGGTGGCAATCAGGCTGGCCCTCGAGACGGCAAGTTGACGGCGCGTCCGTTGGCTCAGAATTGCCTCGATCGCCAATTCAAAGGCGTTCCAGCATCCGGGCACGCGCAATCCTGGATCGCGATCGACATGCCGCGCTAAGGCCGGGTCGGCTCGCAGTGTTTGGATGATGGCCGCCCAGTCCGCATTCAGATCGAACATGGCGCGGATCCGTTCGATGATCCCGAACAGCGAGCGCGGATCGCCAAAATCCAGCCGCACCAGCAGCGAATGATGCGCTTCATCAAGAGAGACGTCGAAATATCCGTCGACGCCGTTTACCGAGATCGAACGGCGATACGTCCCGTCTTCCACCACTTCCACTCCGGGCGTAGTGCGGCAGGCAAGGAACTCCAGCATACTGCTCCAGGCAAATGGAGGCCGGAAATGAAGACGAAACAGATATTGATTCGCTCTCTCTATGGCCGATTGCTCGTTCCTGTCCCCCCGCAGGGCGGATTGCCGCGCCAGACGGCGAATCTGCGTTGGTGTCCGGCGGTAGGTCCGCCTGATGGTGTCATTGAATCGGCGAATGCAGCCAAAACCTGCCGCAAAAGCGATCTCCGTCATCGGCAGCATAGTCTCATCAATCAATTTCTTGGCGAACTGAAGACGGCGTGTCTGCGCTACCGCGCTCGGCGTGGCTCCCAAATATCGCAGGAACAGACGCCGCAGGTGACGCGAGCCGATTCCCAGCCGCTCGGCCAGAAGTTCCACCCCACCCTCTTCCAGGCCCGTTTCGCCGATCAGCCGCAGAGCGCGGGAAACCGTATTGGAAGTTCCGGCGGAAGCCGGGGTTCCCGGCGAACATTCCGGCCGGCAACGCAGACACGGGCGGAAACCGGCTTCGGCGGCCGCCGCGGCAGTAAGGTAGTAGCGAACATTTTCTTCCTTCGAGGTGCGCGACGGGCAGATCGGGCGGCAGTAAATTCGAGTGCTGAGAACCGCGATATAAAACCTGCCGTCGAAGCGCGCATCGCGCGCGAGTCTGGCCCGCGAACACATCTCCCGATCCAGATTCATTGCCGGCAGATCCATCATATTGCACCCAGCCGCGCTGGACTGGACGTTTTCGGACCAGCGATTCATGTGGCGTCCGGGAATGTCCAGCACTCTTCCCAAGATGGGTTTATGTTTTCAGCATGCGACTAGCAACAGCAAAATTCATTTCTTCGGCAAGCTTCCTTTTTTCGCTCGCCGCCACAACCCCGTTGAGCGCCCAGGAAACATGGCAGGGCCGCTATCGCGTGATCCAGCTCGGTACGCTGGGCGGCGCGTCGAGCAGCGGGAACTCTCTCAACAATGCCGGCTGGGCAATGGGTTCGGCGAATCTCGCCGGCAACACTACGGAACACGCGGTGGTTTGGGCCGGAGGGTTGCAAATCGACCTGGGAACCCTGGGCGGTCCCAACAGCGACGTCAGTTGGCCGGTGAAAAACGATTTCGGTATTGTGGCGGGATGGGCTGAGAAGGCGGCTCTGAATCCGCTCAATGAGTCGTGGAGCTGTACCGCGTTCAATCCCACCGGTTCTCCCGACGGCCACGTCTGCACCGGCTTCGTGTGGCAACGCGGCGTCATGACCGCGCTGCCCACGCTGGGCGGATATAACGGGTTTGCCACGGGCGTCAATGAGCAGGGGCAAATTGCCGGATGGGCGGAAAATTCCGTTCACGACAACACCTGTTCCGGCACGCAGGTGCTGCAGTTCAAGCCCGTGGTCTATGGCCCGGAGCCCAGCCGCATTCAGGAACTGCCCACTTTTCCCGGCGATCCGGATGGCGCCGCAACGGCCATCAACATTCAGGGAGAAGTGGTGGGGATATCGGGCCTTTGCGACGTCGCCGTCGGGGCGCTGAGCGCCAAACACGCGCTGCTGTGGCAGAACGGCAGAGTCATTAACCTGGGAAGCCTGGGCGGCGTGGGATGGAATACGCCTATGGCCATAAATAGTCGCGGCGATGTTGCGGGGTTTTCCGATCTTTCTGGTGATACGTCCACGGGCCAGCTGGTCGCGAATTTTCACGCCTTCATCTGGACCAAAGAGACCGGCCGCATGATCGATATCGGAACGCTCTCCGGCGACAATGTGAGCGAAGCTCTGGACATCAACGATGAGGACCAGGTAGTGGGCGTGTCCTTTCCCTCCGCTCACGCCTTCCTCTGGCAGAACGGCAAGATGCAGGATCTGAACTCGTTCATCCCATCCGATTCCCCGTTGGTTCTCATCACCGCCAGCGGCATCAACAACAACGGAGAAATTACCGGACAGGCCTGCGTCCTCGCCGACGGCGGCTGCCCATTCGGCGCCGACACGCCGGCGTTCCTGGCCATCCCGGCCATCGGAGGATTTTTCTCGGACACTCAGAGAGGCCCCGCCGACGTGACCATCCCCGACGGAATTCGGCAGCAGGTAATGCGGCGGTGGGCGTTCGGCCAGGTGCTTCCGGCCCAGCGTTAACGGGACGCGTGACGCGTTAAATCGGCTCAGAAGCTTTGAAAAAAATCGGCCGGTTGGCAGGCGGAAGCGCCTGCCCCACTGGGGCCAACGTGGGGCAGGCGCTTCCGCCTGCCAACCGATTTTCCCGCATCGTCTTCATCACCTTTGGTGGGCCAGCAGGACCATGGGAACTCCCTCACGGTCGCGGCTCGGTAACGCTCTCTTTCTGAGCGGGGAGCGTAAGCGACTGGTGCCTCTGACTTCTTTCTGATCCGCGCGCGTAAGCAAGCAGTTTTGACGAACCTTGCAAGTACCTCTCCTGGTCCGCGCGTACCAACACGCCGACGTGGGCGTCGGCCGCGGACCAGGGGGTCCGCCCCACTCTGCCCTTGTCTATCCAGGACCAAGTGTTTTCCGATCCTCCTGCTGACGCCAAAATATTACTGTATCCGGACCAACCGCTGGTGCGTACCTTATTTAGTGGTGGTGAAAACTACAGGACTGGTTGCGATGCTCGGGATCGCCCTCAGGCTTGCCGGCCAAGAGACGCCTTACAAATTCAGCACTACGGTTGTCGGAGAGCCGCTTTACACGTTCGGTACTACCGTCGTAGCTAATAGCGGCTTCCGGGGCCAGATCTACTTTATCCCGCCTGGCAGCCGGAAACTCCCCAATTTTTCAAAGCTGAAACCAATCGGCGAAATCTACACGCCGTACCTCTGCGTGCCGCCGCGCAAATTCAACACCGGTTTCCCTGGAGTCACTGCGCGATTTGAGTGGTTCGCCATTGATTACACCGGCCGTTTCTGGATTTCCGAGCCCGGAGAATACCACTTTGCGCTGGCCTCCGACGACGGATCTATTTTGTACATTGACGGCAGAAAAGTCATCCAAAACGACGGGATCCATCCGCCGGTTGAGAAGGCGGCCCGGGTGAAGCTCAAGACCGGCGCGCATGCCATCCGCGTCTCATATTTCCAAGGTCCCCGACTTTGGGTTGCCCTGGTCCTTCGCGTGGCCGGCCCCGATCAAACTCAGCTCCGCGTCTTCCACACCGATGACTTCAAGCCGCCCGCCGATGCCCCTTGGTGAAGTAGCCGGCGCCGATCGTTACAAGACCGCTCCTCCCATCACCGGATCGCTGAAGCCGCTCTCGCCCGTCTCCACGCGCCCCGCGAAACGCCGCAAAAACCGATCCGCGCCTTCCATCGTTACGCTGAAATCGTACCAGCGATGGCTCGCGCCCAACGCAACAACAAGCGAGTGATGATCCCCTGGCGGAACGGCGATCGTATGGTCGCCGGTTTTGTAGCCGTGGTCCCGCATGTCCATGGTCAGAGCCCGCCCGCCGCGGTTGGCGATGCGAAGCTCGACATCGCCCCGGACATACTGGCATTCAATTTCCACCGGCGGATCTCCGGCATCGCCGGCGAACTCCCGCAGAAAGCCGTTTGGCCCGCAAACCCGCAGGTGGTAAATGCCGCGCTCAAACCCAGCTATTTCCCAGGAATCCGTCACGCGATCCCCAGCGGCTACCGCATAAGCGCGTGTGCGCAGCGTAAGCTGATTCCGGAATTTCCCCGGTGTGTATACGTGGAACGGCGCGCCCGCCGCGGATTTACCAAAGCGTCCGGTTCTGGCCTCGAGCGCGATCTCAAAATGCTTCCCGTCAGCGCTCAGCGCGCCGCCGGCCGCCAGCTCATACGGCACCGCCGTGGATGCCCGTACGCCGGGTTCTTGCCGCGGCATCCAGGCCGTAACGTCTTGCCCCACGACCTTACGGAAACCCGACGGCATGCGTTTGAACTGCGCCCCGTTTACCTGCTCCAGGAACGCATCTCTTGCTGGAAATTTCACGCCGGCATCGCCACCTTGGAACGGCCGGAATGCAGACGCCAGATCGCCGCAGACCGTCCGCCGCCAGGCACTGATGTTGGCCTCCCGGATCTCCTTTCCGGATCGTTTGGTCAACACCACTTCGAGCAATTGAAGAACCGACGTATGATCGAAAACCTGGGAACACACATATCCGCCGCGGCTCCACGGCGATGCGATGATCAGCGGCACGCGATAGCCCAGACCCACCGGACCACCACGCGCTTCCTTCGCGGGATGGCGTTTCAAATCCTGTTCCAGACGAAGATACTCCACGCCCGTGTCTATGCCTGGCGAGGTCTTGCCCGACTCCGGATTCCCCGGCTCCGGCGCCACAAATGGCGGAACGTGATCGAAGTATCCGTCGTTTTCGTCGTAAGTGAGAATAAAGATCGTCTTGCTCCAGACCTCCGGATTCCGGGTGAGGATATTCAAGGTCTCAGCGATATACCACGCGCCATACCACGGCGATGAGGGATGGTCTGAGAATCGCTCCGATGGTACCAGCCAGGAAACCGCCGGAAGGGCGCCGTTGTCCACGTCTTTGCGGAACTGGTAGAGAGGATCGCCCTTGGGAGTTTCCATTTCCCGCTCCACGCCGGCATCACGATAACTGAGCGTCGCCAACCGCCGATAGTCTGGATCGTCCTGATTGGTCGTAAAGGCCTTGGCATGTAGATTTCGTTCGCGTTCGGATAATTCTCGAAGAGCCTGCGGTGTCCATTGGTCTTTTTCGGACAGCACATACTTTAGTAGCTTTTCCTTAGCGGCCAGCTGCTTCGCGTGACCACCCTCGGCCCGTAGCGTCTCAATCTCCTTGGGAAGTGTGGCCGCCATCCGCTCCACATATTCCACATGCGTCTTTCGGAATCCGACGTGATATTGATCGAACCACTCCAGCGGGTTATCGCCGAAGTTCGCCAGCCACGCGTCTTCCTCGCCCTCCAAGCCCGACGCCACGCTCAATTCGTTTTGGTAGATGCGCCAGGAAATACCGGCCGCCTCCAGCCGTTCCGGAAAGGTTTTCCAACTCACCGTGGAACCAAAATCCACATCGGAATTTCGCACATTGGCGGCCGCCGCGGCGTCCTGCTTCTCTCGGATGGTTCCCGTCCAGAGATGCAGCCGGTTGGGGGTTGTTCCGGTGAGGGTTGAACAGAAATGTTGATCGCAAATTGTAAAGGCGTCGGCGAAGGCGTAGTAAAAGGGAAGATCGTCGCGATCATAATAACCCATGGTCAGCGGCATGCCCGCACATTCCTTATGGCTCGATCGCTTGTTATCCAACCAACCGTCATGATTGCCATGGTTGCGGGCGTCGGTCTGGTCCGTCCACGAATGCGGCAACGATCCCAGCCAGGTAGCCTTCGTGCCTTTGAAATCCAGCCAGAAGGGGGCATAAGTTTCGCCCGCGGCATTGGTCTGCAGCCACACCGGTTTCTGATCCGGCAAAGTAACGGCGCGTGGATCGTTGAATCCGCGAACGCCGCGCAGGCTTCCGAAGGCGTGATCGAAAGAGCGATTCTCCTGCATCAGAATGACAACGTGCTCCGCATCCAGAAACGAGCTGCCCTCCGGCGGATCGATGGCCGATGCCCGCTCAATCGATCCCAGAAGGATGCCGCCAACCACTCGAGCCCCGCCGGCGAGAGCGGCCGCGTGCCGGAGAAAGTTTCTGCGCGTACTCATCTACGCAATTATCACTTATCCAGATCGCGTCTACTCGTGCCGCAGCGCGAGCGCCGGATCGATGCCCAGGGCGCGGCGTGCGGGCAAATAGCTGGCCAGCAAGGCCACCGCGCCCAGGACAATGGCGACGGAGGCGAAGATCACCGGGTCCGTTGGCTTGACGTTGAAGAGCAGCGTGGTTAGAAGCCGCGTCAGGCCAAATGCGGCAGCGAGGCCAATCCCGATTCCGATCGCAGCCAGCGTCATAGCTTGCCGAACAATCATGTTTCGCAACGCCGGCGAATCGGCGCCCAGCGCGAGACGGATTCCAAATTCCAGTGTGCGCTGTTCCACCGAATACGCCATCAAACCGTAGAGTCCCACCGAGGCCAGCAGAATCGCGAAGAAAGCGAACGTGCCCAGCAGCAGCGTATTGAATTGATTGCGCGCCGTGGATTGCACCACAATCTGGTCCATGGAGCGAATGTGCGCCACCGCTAGACCCGCCGCATCCTGGAACGCCTGTTGGATGGGAGTGGATAGGGAAAAGGGCGCGACCTTGGTACGGACCAGCCAGGTTAGCGGCATGAACCGGTTATTGAGCGCCATGTAGGAATCGCGGACTTGAGAAAGCGGCACGAAAGTGGCTGGAAACGGATCGTTATTGAGTCCGCCATCGCGCGTGTCTCCAACCACGCCGACGATCTCCCGCGGGGCCTGCGCGAAGTCGGGACCCATACCGGCCCCAATGATAAGGCGGTGGCCAATCGGGTTTTCATCCTTGAAGAAGCGCTTCGCCAGCGCCTCATTGATGAGCACCACGGGAGGACCCACGTCGTCACCTTCGGTCAGTCCGCGGCCGCGAACGATTGGAATTTTGAAAACATCGAAGAAGCGCCAGGTGACGTAATTCCAGGAGGCGCCCCCATGGTCGGATCCATTGGTCAGCGGGCGTCCTTCAATACGAAAGCCGAGGCCCAGACCGCCTTCCAGCGGCAGATAAGAACTGGCCGCCGCGCTCTCGACGCCAGGGATGGCCTGCAGCCGCTCCAGCACTTGGCGGGTCAACTGGAAAATGGCCGCGGTCTTGTCGTAATGACTTCCCGTGAGCGAGGTCTCCATGGTGAGCACATTGTGCGTGTCAAACCCTGGAACCACCCGGTGCAATTCATCGAAAGTGCGAATCAACAATCCGGCGCCTACCAGCAGCACCATGGCCAGTGCCAGTTCGGCCACCACCAGGGCGCCGCGCGCTTTATTTTGGCGCAGAGATGAGCCGGAGCGCGTTCCGGTTTCCTTCAACGTGGAATTGAGATCGGCGCGCGAGGCGTGCAGCGCCGGAACCAGGCCGAAAAGCACTCCGCTTAGAACGGACAAAAGAAATGTGAAACCCAGCACCGCCCAGTCCAGCCGGACGGCGGATCCGTCCGGACCTATGCGCGGGATATTTCCAGGATTCACAGCCAACAGCGCCCGCACGCCAACCACGCCGATGGCCATGCCAACCAACCCGCCGATGATTGCCAGCAGCAAGCTTTCGGTCAGCAGCTGGCGCACAATGCGGCCGCGGCCCGCGCCCAGAGCAGAGCGGATGGCGATTTCGCGTGAGCGCGATGTAGCCCGCGCCAGTAATAGATTCGCCACATTGGCGCAAGCAATCAGCAGCACACAGGCCACGGCGCCCAGCAACACATAGAGAGCCGGGCGCACGTTACGAACGATCAGTTGCTGCATGGGTTCCACCGTAAAGCTGGCCTTCGGGTCCGCCGCCTCGGGATACCTGCGCCTGAATTCCCCACCAGCCAGATTCAGAGCGGCTTGGGCCATGCTCAGCGAAACACCGCGTTTAAGGCGCGCAGCGGCCTGGAAGTAGTGGCCTTGGTTGGTGCTGTTCGGGTCCGCCTGGAACGGTAGAAAGACATCCGCCGGTGGATCGAAGGTGAAGGTAGGCGCCAGGACGCCGATCACCGTGTAAAGCTCGCCCCCCAGCGTGATGGTCTTGCCAACGATGGCGGGATCGGATGCGAAGCGCCGCTGCCACAGACCGTTTGAGAGCACCACGACATTTCCCCCGCCGGGACGGTCCTCGGCGACATTGAAGGTTCGGCCGAGAACCGGCGGAGCGCCGAAAAGATGGAAAAATTCGTACGAGACGTGGATGCCTTTCAATTGTTCAGGGTGATCTGTCGCGCTGAGATTGAGACCAGGCCCGCCAGTGTCATAGGCGCTGACATCGTCCAGCACCTGCGTTTGCTTTCTCCAGATGTTGTACTTGGTGACGGACGCGGCCGGATAGTTCCCCTGCGGGGAGCTGTTCATCAGCACCACAATGCGGTCCGGATCAGGGAAGGCCAGCGGCTTGAGCAAGACCGCATTGATTACCGAGAAAATAGCGGTGTTGGCGCCGATCCCCAGAGCCAATGCGGTAACCGCCGTGGCGGTGAATCCCGGACTTTTGCGAAGCATCCGCAAGGCCTGTTTGACGTCGGCGACAATTGTTTCCATGGACCACTCCTAGCACGGATAACGCTCGAAGCGCAGCCGCATCAGATTAGACGCGGATATCTCCGGGAGGTATTGAAGCGAGCGTCAAAAGGCGCTATTCATTCCGCAGCGCCACCATCGGATCAATGCGGGAAGCGCGAAACGCAGGCAGGTATCCGGCCAGGAGTGCGCAGGCGGCCAGGATCGCGGCCGAGACGGCGATCGCGAACGGATCGTTCGGCGCCACGCCGAACAGGAATGATTTCACGAATGCCGTGGTTTTGTAGGCGCTGCCAAGCCCGATGAGCAGTCCGAAGGCGCATAGCGCCAGCACTTCCCGCAGGACCATCCAGACCACATGTCGCCGCGTGGCGCCCAAAGCCATGCGAATCCCGATTTCTCCGGTTCGCCGCGCCACCGCGTAGGCCATGGTTCCATACAGCCCCACGCAGGCCATCAGCAAAGCCAAACCGCCGAAACAAGCGCACAGTTGGGCGAATGTACGTTCCTGAAGTATGGTCTGATCGATGCGGCGGGACTGTGTGGTCATGTTTGCCACCGGAACTTCCGGTCCAACCTGGTGCACAATCTGGCGGACCGTGTTGGCCAGCGCCAGCGGATTGCCGGTGGTGCGCAGTTCGAAAAACAATGTCTGGAGCCGGCGGTCTTTCGGCGTCTGAACCCAGCTGGTGTACGTAACTGGCGGAATGGCGCGCTTGAGCGAGTTATAACGCGCCGTTCGCGCCACGCCTACAATTTCAATATCGTTCCCATTGGTCCCTCCCAGCCGGAAATGGCGCCCAATTGGATTCTCACCGTGGAAATACTTCTCCGCAAAAATCTGGTTCACCACGCCCACCGCGGGCGCGCCCTCCACGTCGCCCTTGCCGATCGGACGCCCGGCAACCATGGGGAGCTCCATCGTTTCAAAAAATGTCGTACCCACCTGCGCGATCGAGGTGTTCGGCCCTCGCTGGCCTTCGGGCGGTTGCGGGATTCCGGGCACTTTGATGCTGGTGCTGCTACTCCAGCCTCCCACCAGCGGTATGTCGCTCGTAGTAGCGCCGCGCACGCCTGGAATCGACTGGAACCGCTGTTCCAGCTCGGCGTAGAACCGCTTGAGCGCCGCGTCCTTATAGCCGGCCTGCGTGGCGTCGAGATCGAAAATCAGAATATTTTCGGCATTGAAACCGAGACTCACCGAGTGAAGATTCGTCACCGTGCGGACGAATAATCCGGCCACCACAACCAACAATAGAGAAATGCCGATCTGCGCCGCCACCAGGATTTGGCTCAATCCGAATCGCACGCCAAGGTGTCGTGTTTTTCCATGTGCTTCGCTGGCGCGCGTTTCCTTCAGCGCGGGCGTGAGGTCGACGCGGGTGGCCTGCAGGGCGGGCGCCAGTCCGAAGAAGATACCGCTCGCGAACGCAACCAGCAGCGTGAATGAAAGCACCCGCCAATCCAGGCCCACGTTCACCGTGAAATCGTCGTTTCCATTGTTCAGTAAGAGCAACAGGAATCGAATGCACAGCGCCGCCACGCCGATTCCTGCTATGCCGCTCAAAAGCGCCAGCAGGACGCTCTCGGTGAGCAATTGACGGACAATACGGAAACGGCCCGCGCCCAGACTAAGACGAAGGGCGATCTCGCGGCGCCGGTTCGCGGCCCGGGCCAGCAGCAGGTTGGCGATGTTGAAACAAGCCACTGCCAGGATCAACCCCACCATGGCCATGAGAATCCACAGCGGCTTCGAATATTGGCGGCGCAGGGAATCAACGCCCGATCCTCCTTCCTGTAGCCACAGCGCAGGAAGGTCCGCCCGCTCTCTCTCCTTTTTCGCGGTGCTTTCCACAAAACCGTGGAATGGTCCGGCAAGCTGCGCCTGCGCCTGCGTAAGCGTGACGCCGTTCCGCAAACGTCCCATCAGCTCAATCCAGTAATACGTGCCCTCGTGGAACATGTCTTCTCCACCGGAGTCCGGCCGCGTGATGGCGATATTTGCCATCGGCAGGAACACGCTGGGCTTGTTGTTTGGAGACACTCCGTAGAAATCGGGAGCGGCCACGCCCACGATGGTGAATGGCTGCTGGTTGATCAGAATGTGCTTTCCGGCCACGGACGGGCTGGCGCCAAATCTGGAGTGCCAATAATCGTCGGTAATAACCGCGATGGCCGGGGCTCCGGTTCGATCGTCATCCTGGCTGATCAGGCGTCCGGCGGCGGGCGGTACGCCGAGGCCCTGAAAAAAGCCGCCCGTGACGTATTGTCCGCTGGCCAGCTCCGCGTGGCCATCGATCACCAGATCCAGTTGCCCCACGTCCATGTGGCCAAAAAGTGAACTCAGCGCGTTGTTGTGATCGCGAAGAAGCTCGAACGCAGCGTAAGGAAAGTTCGGGCTGGTGGTGCCGCCGCCTGGTTCATCGTAATTCGATCCCCAGTGGCTGTGGATCACCGGAGCTTCCGATTTAGCGCGCCAGTTCAGAATCACTAATTGTTCAGCATGCTTCACCGGCAGCGCCCGAAACATCACGCTGTCCATGAAACTGTAGATCGCCGTATTCGCGCCGATGCCCAACGCCAGCGAAAGGACGGCCATGCCCGTGAACAACTTGCTTCCCGCCATCCCTCGGAAGGCGTACCGCACATCCTGTGCCAGGGCTTCCCATAGATGCAGCATTCTATTTCCGAACCTCGCTTCATATTAGACGGTCGCGGCATCCCGGAGGTTGGGCACCAGAATAGTGAGGTACACTCGTGGAACAAGATAAGGGACAACTTCATGAATGAGCATTCCACGCCGGAATTCATTTTGCAGGTGGGCTTGGGATTTTGGCCCTCGAAGGTTTTACTGAGCGCGGTGGAGATGGAATTGTTCACCGATCTGGCAAAGGGGCCGCAATCGCTCGAAAGCATCCAGGGGCGGCTCGGCCTTCATCCCCGCTCGGCGCGCGATTTTCTGGACACCTTGGTCGCGCTGGGATTTCTGCTGCGCTCGGGCGGGCAATATTCCAATACTCCGGCCACTGATACTTTCCTCGATAAACATAAGCCGTCCTACATCGGCGGCATTTTGGAAATGGCGAACCAGCGGCTCTATGGCTACTGGAGCCACCTCACGGAAGCCCTTCGGACCGGATTACCTCAGAACGAAGCACGCGGCGGTGGGGCGCCTTTGTTTGAGGCTCTGTATGCCGATCCCGCGCGCTTGAAATCGTTTCTGGCGGCGATGACCGGGGTCAGCCACGGCGCAAACGCGGCCATTGCCTCGAAATTTCCCTGGTCCAACTACAAAACTTTCGCCGACGTCGGAACCGCGCAGGGCGATCTGGCGGTGCAGATCGCTCTGGCCAACCCGGACTTGTCGGGGATCGGCTTCGACTTGGCCGAGGTGGGGCCGATCTTCGAAGAGTATGTCGAGAAGAACGGAGTGTCCGGCAGGTTGCGCTTTGTGGCAGGAAGTTTTTTCAATCAGCCTCTGCCCCAGGCTGACGTGATTCTCATGGGCCACATCCTGCACGATTGGGGGATGGAAGACAAGCGAATGCTGATTCGCAAGGCTTACCAGGCCGTGCCGCAGGGCGGGGCGTTGATCGTCTATGAAAGCATCATTGATGATGACCGCTCGAAGAACGCCTTCGGCCTGATGATGAGCCTCAATATGCTGATTGAATCGGAGGCGGGCTTCGACTATACCGGCGCCGACTGCCAGGCTTGGATGAAGGACGCCGGCTTCCGCGAAACGCGCGTCCAGCACCTGGTAGGTCCTGACTCCATGGTGATCGGCATCCGCTGAAACCGTGAGGCTCGGACAGAGTGCGTTACCGAACCGCGACCGTAAGCGTAAGAAGCTGTGAAAAAATGGGAAGCACGCGGGGCTGGCAGACGGAAGCGTCTGCCCCATTGACGCACCAGGATTTACGATTAAGTGGCGCAGGCGCTTTCGCCTGCGAACCGATTTTTTCACAGCTTCTTAAGGGAGCCGGTGCCGGGTTAGGCAGCATACCCTGCTCGCGATTCGATAAAATGTCGGTGCTATCCAAAACCAGAGGATGACCATGACCATAACAACGGAACGACCGGCCCTTGGTTCGGCCGCTGAAGCGTACTTAAAGAAAGAGCGCAAGCTCTTTATAGACGGGAAATGGGTGGCCGCGAAAAGCGGCCAGAGCTTCGCGGTTGAAGATCCGGCAACGCAGGAGACCATCGCCCGCGTCCCCGCCGGCGACAAGGATGACATCGACCTGGCGGTTCGCGCGGCGCGCCGGGCTTTTGAATCCGGCCCGTGGGCGTCTTTCACGCCGGCGCAGAGATCGCGGATTGTCTGGCGCCTCGGCGATCTGCTGGAGCGGCATCGCGACGAATTTGCCGAGCTGGAGGCGCTCGACAACGGCAAGCCAGTAACCAATGCCCGTAATGGAGACGTGCAGGGATCCATTGAGATGTTCCGCTACATGGCCGGTTGGGCCACGCGATTGAATGGCGAAACCATCTCCGTATCCAGCCCCGGAAACTGGCATGCCTACACTTTGCGGGAACCGATTGGTGTGGTCGGCCAGATCATCCCTTGGAATTTTCCGCTGATGATGGCGGCCTGGAAACTGGCGCCGGCGCTGGCCGCCGGATGCACCATCGTGCTCAAACCCGCCGAGCAGACTCCGCTCTCCGCTCTGCGGTTCGGCGAACTCATCCAGGAAGCGGGAGTACCGGACGGTGTGGTCAACATCGTCACCGGGTACGGTGAGACCGCCGGCGCGGCCTTGGCTGAACATCCCGATGTCGACAAAGTTGCTTTTACCGGATCCACCGAGGTTGGCAAGCTCATCGTCAAGGCTTCCGCCGGAAACTTGAAGCGTGTCTCGCTGGAACTTGGCGGCAAATCGCCGGCCATCGTATTTCCAGACGCCGATCTCGATCTGGCCATTGCGGGAACGGCAGCCGCCATTTTTTACAACCAGGGTCAGTGCTGCACGGCCGGCTCCAGGCTTTTCGCTCACAAGCGCGTGTACGATCGCATCGTGGCCGGCGTGGTGGCTGAAGCCGGCAAAATGAAGGTCGGCCACGGCCTCGATCCCACCGTCAACCTGGGGCCGCTGGTGTCCAAGGAACAGCATGATCGCGTCACCGGCTTCATCCAGTCCGGACGGCACGACGGCGCTGAGGTGGTTACCGGCGGAAACGTCTCCGCTGGTCCGGGTTATTTCGTTGAACCAACCGTGCTGGCGAAAACCAATCGCGATATGCGTGTGGTGCGCGAGGAGATTTTCGGTCCGGTGGTCTGCGTTCAGTCCTTCGACGATGATGATCTCGATGCAATCGCCAGGTTCGCCAATGATACCGAATACGGCCTGCAGGCCAGCGTCTGGACTCAGAATTTGAGAATTGCCCACATGATGGCCCGCAAGATCAAGGCCGGCACAATCTGTATCAACGCGCATAATTACGGCGATCCCGCGTGGCCATTTGGCGGATACAAGCAATCCGGATGGGGCCGCGAGATGGGCAAGGAAGTTATGGAACACTACACCGAGACCAAATCCGTCGCGGCCAGGCTGTAAAAAATCCATGGCGCGCTTAGTCCTTTCCGCGGTTTTCCTGCTCGCTTCCGCCGGTGGGTTCGCCGCAAACCTGCCATCCGCAACGGCGGCGAAGATTGATGAGATCGCCGCCCAGGCGCTTAACGACAGCGGCGCGCCCGGTGTTTCGGTAGCCGTTGTGCAGGGTGGCAAAATTGCTTTCGAGAAAGCTTATGGCAAGGCGCGTCTCGATCCCGCCTTGGATGCCACCACCGGAACGCGTTACGGCATCGGCTCCGTCAGCAAACAGTTCTTGGCGGGCGCCATTCTATTGCTGGTCCAGGACGGAAAACTATCGCTCGACGATCCAGTAAGCCGCTATCTTCCGAATCTCACTCGGTCGCGGGAGATCACCATCCGCCAGCTGCTCTCGCACACATCCGGCTACCAGGATTATTATCCGCAAGACTACGTCGCGCCCTTTATGCAGAAGCCGGTGACCGCGGATAGCATCATTGGCCAGTGGGCGAGAAAGCCTCTGGATTTCGATCCTGGCACGCGCTGGCAGTACAGCAATACGAACTACGTAGTGGCGGCGCGCATTGTGGAGCTGGTCACCGGCGGCCCATTCTTTTCCTTCCTGTCAAAGCGAATCCTGAAGCCGCTGGGGATCACCAGCGCCATCGACCTGGACGAACAAGGATCGGGCCCGTCGGACGCTTCGGGATACACTCGTTTCGCGCTGGGCCCACCGCGCTTGGCCCACGCGGAAGGACGCGGCTGGCTGTATGGCGCCGGGGAACTGGCTATGACCGCGCATGACTTGGCGCTGTGGGATATTTCTCTGATCGATCATAAATTGCTGAGTCCCGCGTCGCTCGAAGTTATGACCACTCCGGTGCGTCTGCGCAACGGTTCGCCCACGGCCTACGCGCTCGGAGTGGGAGTGTCGAACGCGAATGGACATCCCCGGCTCTCGCATGGGGGCGCGGTGGCAGGATTCGTGAGCTTGAACACCGTCTGGCCGGATCAAGGCGCGGCCATCGTAGTGTTGGTCAATGCCGACGGATCCAGCGCCACCGGTTCCATCACCAATCAGATCGCGCCACTCTTGTTGGCGGAGGTGGAAGATCCGGATGCCGGCGCGGCATTGCAGCAAGCGCGCCAGATCTTCGACGGGTTGGTGCAAGGCAACATTGACCGCGGCCTGCTGACCTCGAATGCCGAAGCTTATTTTACGCATCAGGTTCTTGCGGACGCCTCTGGCAGCCTGCAGGCGCTGGGAGCTCCGGAATCCTTCAGGCAGACGTCCGTCGAACTGCGCGGCGGCATGACCTACCGCCATTTCCAGATTAGGTTCAAGGACAAGTCGCTGCACCTGAGCACGCTGACAATGCCGGGTGGGAAGTTGGAGCAGTATCTGATTCAGTAGGCATCTCATTCTCCCGATTCCAATGAAATTCTGCGTATTATTCATGGGCGTTGCGTTCTTGGTACCCGCGCAAACTCCTTCTTTGGCGCCGATGCGGCCTCCCGCCGTTCCGCTGATTGCGCACGATCCTTACTTCAGCATCTGGTCGGCTGCCGATCGGCTGACTGATTCCGTCACCACGCACTGGACCGGCAAGCCCAACAGCCTGGCTGCGCTGGCTCGAATTGATTCGAAGACCTACGCGCTGACCGGCGGCACAAAATTTCCCGCTATGGTTCAGACCGGGCTGGAGGTCCTGCCCACGCGCACCATCTACCGCTTCCTGGATGGCGGAGTGCGGCTGCAACTCACATTCTTCACACCCGCGCTGCCGGACGATCTGGACGTTTTATCGCGGCCGCTCAGCTACGTTGAATGGGAAGTCCAGTCCACCGACGGCCAACAACACGAGGTCGCGCTGTATTTTGACGCATCCTCCGAATTGGTTGTCAATACCCGCGATCAACCGGTTTCGGCAACGCGCGTTTTGTTGGATGGCCAAACTGCCCTGCGGATGGGCTCGCGCGAACAGCCGATTCTCGCCAAGCGCGGTGACGACCTGCGGATCGATTGGGGATATTTGTATCTCGAACCGGACCATCCGGACGGCGTTACGGCGTCCATTGGATTGAGAAGGCTGGAGACCAATGCATTCTCGAAGGACGGCCGTTTGCCGGATTCAGATGATTTAACAGACTACGGCGCGGTGCTGGCGTTTGCCATCGGCTTGGGTAAGATCGATTCCCGGCCTGCCACACGCTACTTGATGATCGGTTACGACGACATCTTTTCCGTCGCATATCTGGAGCGGCGGGAACGCGCGTGGTGGAGGCGCAACGGCGCGAACGCAGCCACGTTGCTTGGCATGGCCCGGCGCGATCACGACACGCTGCTTGAAAAAAGTAAAGCTTTCGACGCACGGCTGATGGCGGACTTGCGAACTGCCGGCGGCGAGAAATATGCGCGCCTGGCTACCTTGGCTTATCGCCAGACGCTGGCCGCCCACAAGCTGGTTTCGGACGCCGACGGAACTCCCATGTTCTTTCCCAAGGAAAATTTCAGCAACGGTTGCATCGCCACCGTCGACGTCATTTATCCCAGCGCTCCGTTCACGCTGCTGTTCAATCCGCGTTTACTCGAAGCGCAGCTTTATCCAGTGATGGAATACGCGCGTTTGGAGCGGTGGCGCTGGCCGTTCGCGCCGCACGATCTCGGAACGTACCCGCTGGCGAACGGGCAGGTATATGGCGGCGGCGAGCTTACTGAAGAGAATCAAATGCCGGTGGAGGAAAGCGGCAATATGCTGATCCTGACTGCCGCGTTGGCCAAGGTGCAAGGCAATGCGGCGTTTGCCGAGCGCTACTGGCCCGAGCTTACCAAGTGGGCTGAATATCTCCGAAGCAAAGGCCTGGACCCGGAGAATCAGCTTTCAACAGACGATTTCGCCGGGCACCTGGCCCACAACGCAAATCTCTCCATCAAAGCAATCCTGGCGCTGGGATCCTACGGCTTGCTGGCGGAAATGACCGGCCGAAAACAGGCCGCGGCCGAATATCGCGCCACGGCCCAGGGATTCGCGACGAAATGGATCGGCCTGGCGAAGGATGACGGCCATTACCGCTTGGCCTTTGACAAACCCGGAACCTGGAGCCAGAAGTACAACCTGGTCTGGGATCGGCTGCTCGGCCTGAATCTGTTTCCCGCGGAGGTGGCTCGCACCGAAATCGCCTATTACAAAACCAGGCAAAACAAGTATGGCTTGCCGCTCGACAATCGCAAAGATTACACCAAACTGGATTGGGTGCTGTGGACGGCGACGCTCGCCGACAATCAGGCTGACTTTGAAACTCTGGTCGCGCCGGCGTACCAGTTCGCGAACGATTCAGAAAGCCGCGTGCCTCTGACCGATTGGTACGATACCGTAACAGCCAAGCAAGTGGGGTTTCAAGCACGCTCCGTAGTCGGCGGCTTGTTCATCAAGATGCTGTCCGATTCGGCCATGTGGGCCAAGTACGCCAAGCAATAAAGCTCGGCCCGCTCGCGCATTTTTGAGACCTACCGGTCTTTTACGCCCGCGGCTCACAAAGAGTGTTACCGAACCGCAGCCGTGAGCGTGAGAAGCCGTGAAAAAATCGAGAAGCACGCGGGGTTGGCAGACGGAAGCAAGCGTCTGCCCCACGTTGAAGCACAAGGATTTACGATTGGGTGGCGCAGGCGCTTTCGCCTGCGAACCGATTTTTTCACAGCTTCTGAGTCTGAGGCTGAGGGAGTCAGTGCCTTGAGTCTGGTGTCGCCAAAGTAGTACAACTGACATCATGAAGAGCATCCCGCCCCTCCTGCTGCTGGCCTTTTTCGCGATCAGTGCAAGCGCCCAGAATCAGGCCATTCTCGGTGAGGCGACAGTCCGGGTATCTGATCATGTTTGGGCCATCATGGGTTTTCCCAATATCGGCATTGTTGTGGGTCGAGACGCGACGCTGGTGGTTGATACCGGCCTTGGGCCTCGCAACGGCGCCACCGCCGCTAAAGTGGCCAAACGCTTTGCGCCTCGGAACAAGCTGTATTTGACCACAACCCACTTTCATCCTGAACACGCCGCGGGCGCATCCGGATTTCCAGCAGGTACCATCCTGATACGGGACAAAGTGCAGCAGGAGGAGATGGAAAAGCACGGCGCGGAAATGATCGAAATGTTTTCCAGCCGCAATGCTCAGTGGAAGGAGTTGCTCGCCGGCGCAAAACTTCCGCCGCCGGATGAGACCTTCGACAAAGAGCGCGTCCTCGATCTCGGCGGAGGCGTGAAGGCACGCCTGCTGTGGTTTGGTGGCGCGCACACCAAGGGCGACGAGCTCATATTCGTAGAGCCCGATAAAACCTTGATCTCAGGAGACGTGGTCCAGAATAAAGTGGTGCCCAATATCTTCGGCGATGGAGGCACGCCAGCCAGTTGGATTCAAGTGCTGGACCAGGTGGCCAAGCTAGGGGCGCTGCATGTATTGCCCGATCACAGCGCTGTCGGAGACGGCTCTTTGGTGGCGCAGGAGAAAGCCTTCATCACCAGCTTGCGGACACGGGCGTTGGAACTCAAGCGACAGGGTGTGGATGCCGATGAGGCCGGCAAGCGGCTCACGGTGGAGTTCAAGGCAAAGTATTCAGACTGGCCCATTAACAGCGTGTCGGGTTTCGTCAAGAGCGTCTACGCTGAGTGAGACCCTCATCGCGGCAGCGCGAACGCTACGTAGCTGCCTCCCGACGGCTGTTTTGACTTGCCGCCGCCGGCCGCAATCACCACATATTGACGGCCGTTTACCTGGTACGTGGCCGGCGTGGCATTGCCTCCGGCGGGCAGCGTCGTCTCCCACAAAAGCCGCCCGTTTGATTTATCGTACGCGTGAAATTTTCGATCGTAGTCTGTCGCTCCGATCAGCAGCAGGCCGCCGGCTGTGACGATGGGTCCGCCGTAGTTTTCGCTCCCGGTATTGCGTAAACCTTTTGCCGCCAGTTCGGGGATTTCGCCGAATGGGATTTTCCACTGGATCTCGCCCGTGTTGAGGTTGATTGCGTTCAGTGTGCCCCAGGGCGGTTCCACGGCCGGATAACCGTCCGGATCCAGGAACCGGTTATATCCGTCGATTGTGTATTTCAAGCCGAAAGGCCACGGACTCTCCGCGGCCGGCGCATCAACCGCCACATCTTCGCCGGTCAGCAGGAAGTGGTTGAGCGCGGTTATCTCATCCCGGGTCAACTTCGTAAATGCCGGCATTCGGCCACGGCCTTCATAAATGAGGTCGCGAAGTTCTTCCTCGGAGAACTTGGCGCTGATGTTGGTGAGTGCTGGAAAATCGGGCGGACTGCCGCGCAGGTCGGCGTGATGGCAGGTGGCGCAGTGGGCCAGATACAAGTTGCGTCCGGTGGTGCGTCCCTCCACTTTGGGGCGCTCGATCAGCCGTAAAATCCAGGGCATCTCGTTGGAGTTGACGTACAGTAATCCCGAATCCGGATCGAATGCCGCGCCGCCCCATTCGCCGCCACCATCAAAACCGGGAAAGACAATAGTGCCTTCACGGCTGGGAGGTACGAACTGGCCGGCGCTGCGAACCTTCCGAAACACGTCAAGCACGGCCTGATGCGCTTCCGGCGTCCGATGTGTCAACATGTCTTCGGTTAGGATTTGCCGTGCAAACGGCGGCGGCTTCAGCGGAAACGGCTGCGTCTTCGCGGCCAATTCACCTTCCACGTCGGACGCGGGCGCCGGGCGATATTCAATGGGGAACAGCGGCTTGCCGGTCGCGCGGTCGAAAACAAACACCACACCGGCTTTCGTAATTTGCGCCACCGCGTCCACCAGTTGATTGCCGCGCTTGACCGTTACCAGGTTCGGCGGCGCGGGGAAATCGCGATCCCACAGATCGTGTTTAACAGCTTGGAAATGCCACACGCGCTCGCCGGTATCAGCCTTGACTGCCAGCAGCGAGTTGGCGAACAGATCATCGCCGATGCGGTTCGAACCAAAAAAGTCGAAGGCCGCTGAGCCGGTGGGAATAAATAAGAGCCCGCGCTTTTCGTCCAGGCTCATACCGGACCAGTTATTCGCCGCTCCGCTCTGCTTCCACGCATCTTTCGGCCAGGTGTCATAGCCCAGCTCGCCCGGATGCGGGATGGTGTGAAAGCTCCAGCGAATTGTCCCGGTGTGGACGTCAAAAGCGCGGATGTCGCCGGGCGGGGCGGGAAGGTCCTCCGCCATCAATCCGCTGATGATGAAAAGGTCGCGGTAGATAATTCCAGGGGTTGTGGCGGAGATGGAGATTTCGCGCCGGTCGCGGCCCAAACCTTCCCGCAAATCCACGCGGCCTCCGCTGCCGAAAGCTGGGATCGGCAATCCGGTGCGGGCATTGAGCGCATACAGCCAGTGCCGCGAGACGAAAAGAATCCGCTGATCGTGTCCGTCCGTCCAATAAGTGACGCCCCGGTTTCGAATCGCATGCGTAACCGGTGCGCCTTCGTTTGGATCGAAACTCCAGCGCAGCGTGCCGGTGGCCGCGTCGAGAGCGATGACCCGCAGTTTCGGGGTGGTCGCGAAAAGCACGCCGTCCACAATAATCGGATTGCACTGCATCTCCGATCCTTCAAACGCATCACCGGTATCGAAGGTCCAGGCAACTTGGAGCTTCCCGACGTTGGTGCGATTGATCTGATCAAGATTCGAATAGCGAATGCTTTCAGGCCCGCCCCCATAGACGGTCCAATCGCGATAACCGTTCGGCGGCCCGTTGGGCCGCGCCGGCTCGGCTCCATACGCAAGCGATCCGAAAACGATCAAGCAGAAAAGAACGGCAATAAGGCGCGAACTCATTTCATCCAATATACCCGACCGGTTCAGCGTCCCACGTCGCCGGTTCGACATCGCCGAGTCCGGCATAGCCTATCGAGGGGATGCACCGCCCTTGGGCCGGCGTTCGTCTATAGAAATAGGAGAACATCTTATGAAGACAATTCCCAAACAGCTAGTAGCATGTACAGGCATAGCGGCGTTGAGTGCCGTCGGCCTGTTCGCGGCCGTGACGAACACCCCGAAATCAGTGACCCCGCACCACGGCTTGCTCAGCGAACTGGAGACGGTATTAGTCATGACGCCGGCCCAAAGGACCCAGGCAGAATCCGCCTTTCATGAGGCGCGACAATCGGTGCAGCCGGTTCGGCAGCAACTGAGGCAGACCAGGACAGATCTCCAGGCTGCCATCCGGTCCGATGATACTGCTCAAATCCAGCGGCTCTCCACTGCCGAGGGTCAGGAAATTGGGCAGCTCACGGCAATCCAAAGCTTAGCTTTCGCGAAGGTATATAACACCTTGACGCCCGCCCAACGTGAAAGAGCGGTGGCGTTGCGGCAGATGATGATGCGGGCAATGCGCGCGCGCGCTGAACGGCCGGCGGCGCGCCGATCAGCCTGACGCGATCCGTTACGAAAAAGTTAACGTGACCGCTGGTGGCGCCGCTATGTGCATCACCGCCAGTGCGTCACGTTCACATGAAACGATTACTACTTTAATAGCGACCTTTTGCCGAGGTACCGCGATCGGCTGGGTTATGATTTGACCCGTCTGCCGATTTTCGCTACAGCGGCGAGTAACACGCCACATGGCGCATCCTAGATGTTGAAGATTCCGGTTGGCAGGCGAAAGCGCCTGCCCCACGTTGGTCCCAGTGGGGCAGGCGCTTCCGCCTGCCAACCCGTTTCCAGCTTGAGTATTCGATACACTCAAGCAATGCGGAATCTGCTATCGCTCGCCGTGGCGATTTTCGGTGTGCAAATTCTCACCGGCGCCGATATCAACAAAGTTAGCTTCAACCGGGACATACGGCCCATTATGTCCGACACCTGCTTCCGTTGCCACGGACCCGATAAGGGTTCGCGCATGGCGGGCCTGCGGTTGGATCTTCGGGATGAAGCTCTCAAACCCACCCGCTCCGGAAAAATTCCCATCGTTCCAGGCGATCCCGGGAAGAGTGAAATCATAGAGCGCATCTTTGCGGCCGACGCGAAAATCATGCCGCCGAAGTTCGCACAACGCGTGCTGACGGCGGAACAAAAAGGCACCATCCGCCGCTGGGTCGCGCAGGGCGCTGTCTACGAAGGGCACTGGGCGTATCAACCCATCCAACGCCCCACCGTCCCAGCGGCGGCGGATGCCGCTCTCATCCGCAACCCCATCGACAACTTTATCCAGGAACGGCTGAATCGCGAGGGCCTTTCGCCGGCGCAGGAAGCCGATAAACGCACGCTGCTCCGCCGGGTGACGCTCGATCTTACCGGCCTTCCGCCGAGTTCCGCTCAGGTCCACGAATACCTTGAGGACAAAAGTCCCGATGCGTACGAAAAACTGGTAGACTCGCTGCTCCAATCCCAGCGTTTCGCCGAGCAGCAAACCATGCACTGGCTGGATGCGGTGCGTTATGCGGATACCTGCGGTTTCCACGGCGACAATCCCATTCCCATATGGCCGTATCGCGATTACGTCCTGCGCGCGTTCCTGAGCAATAAGCCGTTCGACCAGTTCACGCGGGAGCAGATCGCCGGTGATCTGCTGCCGAACGCGACCCTCGAGCAGCGAGTTGCCGCGGCTTATAACCGTCTGAATCGGACCTCCGCGGAGGGCGGCCTGCAACCCAAGGAGTATCTCGCGAAGTACGGCGCGGATCGCGTCCGCACTCTCAGCGCGGTGTGGCTGGGCAGCACCATGGGCTGCGCGGAATGCCACGATCATAAGTTCGACCCCTTCCTCACCAAGGATTTCTACGCCATGAAAGCGTTCTTCGCGGACGTGAAGGAAACCGGTCTCATGCCGGACCGTGGGCCCGAGGCGTGGGGTGAGCAGCTCAGCCTGCCCAGCGAGGAACAGAAGCATCAGCGCGCGGATTTAGACGCGAAACTTACCGCGGCGCGCGCCACCCTGGAAGAAAAGACCGCGACGCTGGAGGCTCATCGGGAAGAGTGGGAGCGCGATCTCAAACAGCGCTGGGAGGCCGGCAAACTCGCGTGGACCTGGCAACGGCCCATCGCCGCCAGCGCCCTGCATGGCGCCCGCTTGACCATCTATGGCGACCAGCCAATTGATAGCACTTACTACGTTGACGGCAGCATGAAGTCCAAGCGGAAAGCCGGCAACGGCCTGGTGGTGGCGAGCGGCCCCAATCCGGACAATGAGACATACATGGTCACGCTGCAACCGGGCCAGGGCTCCTGGAATGAGCTGGGCATCGACGTGGTGCAGGATGACAGCCTGCCTGGAGCGCGTTACGCGCGCGGCGCGGACCGCTTCCTGTTGAGCGAGATCGAAGTTCAAATTGTGGAAGAGAATGCACCCGCGCGCAAGCTCAGCCTCATCATGGCCACGGTGAACGATCGCCCGCCCAGCGCGGAATATACCACCACCGATCCCAGCATGCCGCCGCTGGCCGCTATCGATGGCGATCCCCGGACGGCGTGGGGAATTCGTTTCGGAGAGGCGCGCGATCCGTTTCTTGCGGTGCGCTTCAGCGAACCCGTGAAGACCTCCGCGGCATCGCGGATGGTGGTCACACTGCGGCACGAATCGGAATTGCGGAAAGCCGTGATCGGCCGTTTCCGCCTGGCTCTCGCGGCCGACCCTTACGCCTGGCCACCCATTGCGGATGAGGGAAGGCGAGAGCGCAGCGATCCGGGCGCGTGGTCAAGCGGTCTGCCGCAAGATGTGATGAAGGCTTTGCGCCGTCCCAGTGAGGACCGCGACGAAGATGAACGGAACGCTCTCCGTGAGTATATGCAATGGTCGAGCCCGGAACTCGCCAACGAATACGCCTCGGTGCAGCGCCTGGAAACGCAGCTCGGCCTTCTGGACGCCGCCATTCCAAAAGTTTTAGCCACCGTTTCCACCGATCCCGCCGTGACCCATATTCTTCCACGCTCAAACTGGATGGACGATTCGGCGCCCATCGTGGAGCCGGCCATCCCGCGATTTCTCGGAACGCTGGACAAGAAGGGCGAGCGCGCCACGCGGCTGGATTTGGCCAACTGGCTCATCTCCCGCGGCAATCCGCTCACCGCGCGCGCGTTCGTAAACCGCACCTGGCGCGAGTTCTTCGGCATCGGCATATCCAAATCGTTGGATGACCTCGGCTCTCAGGGAGAGTGGCCCACGCATCCGGAGCTGCTGGATTGGCTGGCCAGCGAATTCATGCACCCGCAGTCTGGGCCCGCGGGCGATCACGACTGGGACGTACGCCACATCATTCGATTGATTGTGACCAGCCACACCTACCGCGAATCGTCGCTGCCGGATGCCGCGAGTCAGGATAAGGATCCGGAAAACCGCCTGCTTGCCCACCAGAATCGTTTCCGCGTGGATGCTGAAAACGTGCGCGACACGCTGCTCGCGATAGCCGGCCTGCTTCAGGAGAAGTTCGGCGGCCCCAGCGTGAATCCGGTAGAGCCGGCCGGTTATCTGGCTGCTCTCAATTTTCCTAAGCGCGAATATTCCGCCAGCCGTGGAGCGGACCAATACCGGCGTGGCCTCTACATGACCTGGCAGCGAACGTATTTGCACCCGAGCCTGCTGAATTTCGATGCGCCAACGCGCGAAGAGTGCAATATCAATCGCGCGATTTCGAACACCCCCCTGCAGGCGCTCGATCTGCTGAATGATCCCATCTATGTCGAAGCGGCGCGCGTGTTCGCGCAAAATGCCGCAGCCGACGCTGGCCATGGATTCGATTCCCAATTGAATTGGATCTTCGACCGTGCGTTGGATCGGCCCCCTAGCGCGGAGGAGCGCTCCATTCTGCGGGGGTTATATGAACGCGACCGGAAACGCTTTCAAGCTCAACCCAATTCCGCCCGCGATTTTCTGGGCGTCGGCGAAACGCCTCTCGAGGAAGCCGAAAACCCGGAACAACTTGCCGCGCTGGCAACTGTAACGCGTGCCGTGCTGAATCTTCACGAAATAATTACCAGGAACTGAAACGCCATGAACAATGACTTTGTACGGGATATAAACCGCCGGGCTTTCCTTGGCCGTGGCGCCGCGGGGTTGGGCCTGGTGGCTTTGAATTCGCTCATCAACCCGCGATTGTTGGCGGCCGCGCAGGCCGTCGGGGCGCAGTCTAAGGGCGTGGTCAACCCGTTCGATTTTCCACCCAAGGCCAAGCGTGTCATTTTTCTCTACCAGGCCGGCGGCCCATCGCATCTCGAAACATTCGACTACAAGCCCAAGCTTGCTGAAATGGACGGCAAGCCGATGCCCGATTCGTTTACCAAGGGCCAGCAGATCGCGCAGCTACAGGGCCAGAAGCTGGTTTGCTTCGGCCCCACGCATAAGTTCAAGACCTTCGGGCAATCCAAGCAAACCCTGTGCGACCTGTTTCCAAACATGGGCGCCATTATCGATGAGACCTGCATCGTCCGCTCCATGTGGACTGAGCAAATCAACCATGACCCCGCGCACACGTTCATGAATACCGGCTCCATCATCACCGGCCGCCCCAGCATGGGCTCGTGGATTCTGTACGGGCTCGGCGCGGAAGCCGACAACCTGCCGGGATTCGTGGTGCTGATGTCGCAGGGGCGAGGCGGCCAGATGCAGCCCATCGCGGCGCGGCAATGGTCGGCCGGCATCCTGCCGAGTAAATTTCAGGGTGTGAAGTTCAACTCGGTCGGCGATCCTGTCCTCTATATCCAGAGCCCTCCCGGCATCGTGAAGGACACGCAGCTAGACTCCCTGCAGTCCATCAACGCGCTGAATAAAATTGAAGCTTCCGTTCTGCGCGACCCGGAGATCCAGACGCGTATCGCGCAATATGAGATGGCGTTTAAGATGCAAGGCAGCGTCCCCGGCTTGCTGGACATGAGCAATGAGCCGGCGCACATGCTGGAAATGTACGGCGCCACGCCCGGCGATGGCTCCTTCGCATCCAATTGCCTGTTGGCGCGCCGGCTGGCCGAGCGCGGCGTTCGTTTCATCCAGCTCTATCATCGCGATTGGGATCACCACAACGACGTCAAGAATAATATCGTGTACAAGGCGGAAGAAGTGGACAGACCCACGGCCGCGCTCATCAAGGATTTAAGCCAGCGCGGCATGCTGGACGACACTTTGGTGATCTGGGGCGGCGAGTTCGGCCGAACGCCGATGTCACAAGGCGGCAGCGGGCGCGATCACCATATCAAGGGTTTCTCTTTCCTGCTGGCCGGCGGCGGCATAAAAAAGGGACTTGCCTACGGCGCAACAGATGACCTGGGCTACGCGGCAGTGGAGAATCCCGTGAGCGTCCACGATTTCCACGCCACGATGTTGCATTTGCTCGGCGTGGATGCCGCTAAGCTGGCGGTGAAATATCAAGGATTGGATGTGCGCCTCACAGGCCCGGAAGGCGGCCGTGTGATCGAAGACATCCTGGCCTAGACCCTGCTCGGGCGGCTAGAGAAGCTGTGAAAAAATCGGTTCGCAGGCGAAAGCGCCTGCGCCACTTAATCGTAAATCCTTCTGCGTCAATGTGGGGCAGACGCTTCCGTCTGCCAACCCCGCGTGCTTGCCGGTGCCGTTTTGTTTCCGGCTAAGTCTGTCAATTGCTAGAACGACATCTTCGCGGAAAGCTGGAACTCTCGCGGCGTGCCCCGTCCGGTGGCGTAGCTGCTGATTGTGGTGGTGATCACGCCGAAGTTGACCTGCGACACATCGGCATTGGGAGGGTCATACTGGGCGCGGTTGAAAACGTTGAAGGCGTCGGCTCGAAAGCTTAGCCTAAGCCGCTCCGTGATTGAGAAATCTTTCACCAGCGCCAGGTCCAGTTGTGAAATGCCGCGCGCGCGAAAGGCGTTGCGGCCCAGGTTGCCGAATGTCCCCGCAGCGGGCGTCGAGAACGCAGCGGGGTTGACCCATTCTTGCGGAGTTGATCCGTCCGGCGGAGTAAGCGGAACGCCATAAACGTAGTTCGGTCGCTCGGCGCCGCTTATCGTGAATCCGCCGGGGACCGATGCATTGGATCGGTCGATGGTGATGTTGACCGGAAGTCCCGTTTGCGCGGTGCCGATGGCGCTTACCCTCCAGCCTCCGAATACGGTGTGCGCCGCGCCGGGGCTGCTCAGGTAACGCTTTCCGGCGCCCCAAGGCAGATCGTAAACTCCGGAGAGATTGAATACCTGTCGAACATCGTCGTCACTACTTGCCTTATCGCACGATCGGCAGAAGGAATCTTGCGGGGTATCGGATTCTCCGCCGCCAATGCTGCCGTCGTTGATGGAGTGAGACCACATGTAGTTCGCCGAAAATTGGAGCCCGTTTTGAAAGGCGCGGCGCGCGCTCATTTCGAAAGCATGGAAAGTGCTGTTACCCTGGTCTCCACGCCAGGAAACAGGGCCGAATGCCGGATGCGGAGCCGCGCCGGTTTGCGGATTTAGCAGATTCACGTAGGTAGTGGTAAGAACATGCGTTCCTTTGTTTCCGAGATAGGCCGCGGTTCCGATGATGTTCCACGGCAGTTTGCGCTGGGCCGACGCGGTCCACGCAGAGACGTAATCGTCTTTCCGGTTGCGGTCGAGATCGCGCGGGGAGACCACGCCGAGGCCGCCCGCTTCGGCGTACTGAAGGAAAGGAGTCAAGGGAAAAGAAAGGGTGGGGAATGTTTTATTGCTAAAGGAGTAACGGTCAACGGTATTCGAGATGGGAAGGTTCTGATCGTCTTCCTGGCCATCGGTATGGTAGATGCCCGCACCCGCGCGCAGAACGGTGTCGCCGTGCGCCCAGGCGATGCCCAGGCGAGGGTCGAAATCGGCGTGGCGCGGATGAAAGAAGGAATCGGTGCGCGGGCAGTATCCCCCGCACGTGCCGAAATCGAACGGGACGTCGTCATTACCGATGGCGTGGAGCGCATTGAAAAAGTCGTAGCGTATTCCGGCGGTGATGGTCAGGTTTGGAGTGGCTTTCCATTCGTCCTGAACGTAGCTGAAGTATTGCGTCTTCCGTTGCCGCGCCAGCGCCAGGATTGCGGTGTACGACGCCGAACCCATGTTGTTGTCCAGGAAGGCCGCTGTTGACGTGTACGTCAACGTGCCGCTCTCCGATGTTCCTTGATTGAGCAGAATCCAGCGGGTCTCGAAACCGAACTTGACCACATGTTTTCCTTTGGCCCAGGAGACATCATCGATTAGATCGAAGGTCTTTGAGGGATAGTCGGTAGTGGAAGCCCCGGTCAGCGAGCTGAAGCCGGAGACCGCGACGCCAAATGGGACTGGCGACAAATTCGCTGTGTGATAAATAGTCTGGTTCACGCCGAATTTCACTTCGCTGATCAACGATGGCGTGAAGACATGCGAAATCGCGGCCACGCCGTTATTGAACTTGGTGTCAAAAAGAGTTCTCGCGGTGAGCTGGCCGGTGGGAATGGATTCGACGGCCTGATCCGCGCTGAAACGAACGAAAGCGGTGGTGCGGCCGGTGAAATAATGATCCACGCGGACCATCCCGGAATCCTCGTTGTCCACTTGCCGGCCGGCTGCGTCGTACCGCCAGACACTGGGGTTGGCCGTCGGCGAAGAGCCGGAGGGATAGGCTTGGAGAATCGGAATAATCGCAGGAGAAGTCAAAGCCGCCTGCATTGCAAAGGTGGGGCTGGGTACCAGCCCGATCTGCGTGCCATCCAGTCTCTGCCGGAGACCTTCGTAGTTCACATGGAAAAACGTCTTGCCGTGCACGATCGGTCCTCCGCCGCCCGCGCCGAACTGATTCAGCAGAAACGGATCCGGAGAAGCTCCGTCGAACGGCGAGCGGGCATCCAGCACGTTGTCGCGGTAAAACTCGAACGCCTCGCCATGAAAACTGTTGGTGCCGGAAGGCGAAACTACGGACACCTGCCCGCCGGCGGTTCCGTTTTGCGTATCGGCGCCAAAGTTCTGCGACTGCACCTGAAATTCCTCGATCGAATCGAGCGGAATGTTCAGGCGCATGTATTCTCTTTGTTCCTGATTGTAGACCGCCGTCGCATCGATTCCATCCAGCGTCAGGTTATTGTCGTCCAGCCCGTGACCCGCAAAGCGGATCGTTCGCTGATCGCCGGCGCCGTTATCGATCGCACCGGGGGCAAGCGACGTTAAGGTTGCCCAATTTCTCCCGTTGATCGGCAGGTTGTCGATCTGGGCGCGCTCAATCGCGGCGCCGATAGTCGCGTCCACTTTGTCGAGTTGCACCAGCGGCTCCGTTACGGTGGTTTGCTCGCGGCCGCGAGCCAATTCCAGCCGTGCGTTCAAAGTTCTGGTCTGTCCCACCACTTGTTCTACACTCTCCGCGGTGAAGGTGGAGAAGCCGCTTCTGAAAAAGCGGACAGAATAGATGCCGGGCGGGAGGCCGGGCAATTGATAATTGCCTTGAGATGTTGTCAAAGTTTCGCGGTGAAAGCCCGTCGCCCTCTCAGTGGCGCGCACTTCACACTCGGGTACGCGATTCCCTTGTTGATCCGTTACTGTTCCGGTAATGGCTGTGCGATCGACTTGTGCCCTTAGGATATTTTGACTGAGCGGTGGAAGAAATAGAACCAAGGGCAGAAGCCCAGCCCGCAGACGGAGAGGCATGGATTACACCAAAATGTCATGCACCACATTTCCGGCGACGTCCGTCAGGCGGAAGTCGCGGCCGCTGTATCGATAAGTCAATTTGGTGTGATCCATGCCTAGCGCGTGAAGAACAGTTGCGTGCAGATCATGTATGTGCACGGGATTCTCCACTGCCTTAAAGCCGAATTCGTCAGTGTTGCCGTAGGTGGTTCCACCCTTGACGCCGCCGCCGGCGAGCAGCGTCGAGAAGCCGTGACTGTTGTGATCGCGGCCATTTTGCACCTTCACCAGCCCGCTGACTTCAAGCACCGGCGTACGGCCAAACTCTCCGCTGATGATGATCAGGGTTTCCTGCAGCAGGCCGCTGGCCTTCAGGTCAGCCAGCAGGGCGGCGATGGGGCCATCGACATCATGGGCCAGCTTGCGATGAATCAGAATATCGTCGTGGTTGTCCCACGGCTGGCCGTTGCCGTAGTAGACCTGCACCATGCGCACGCCGCGCTCCACCAGACGGCGGGCCATCAGGCAGCCGCGTCCAAAATCATGGTCGCCATAACGGGCGCGCACCGCTTCCGGCTCTTTCGCGATATCGAAAACTTCCGGCGCTTCGCTTTGCATCCGATAGGCGATTTCAGCGGCCTGTATGCTGCTTTCGAGTTGGCCGTCTTCTCCCTCGCGTTTTTCCTCGATCAGGTTCAACTGGCGCAGCAGATCCAGCGCGCGCCGCTGCTCCGGCATGGGCGTGGACGGATTGCGGATGTAGTGGATCAGTTTGTCAGGAGTCTTCTCGCTGTTCGGAATATAAGTGCCTTGATAGATGGCCGGAAGAAACGTGGAACTCCACAGTTGCGCCCCCACAATGGGATAACCGGGACATAAGACCACATAGCCGGGAAGGTTCTGGTTCTCGGAACCCAGGCCGTAGGTCAGCCACGAACCCATAGACGGACGGCCAGGAACGCGATGGCCGCAATTCATCAGGAAAAGCGATGGTTCATGATTCGGGATCTCCGTGTACATGGAGCGAATCACGCAGACATCGTCAATCGCGTCTCCCAGCTTGGGGAAGATTTCACTGATTTCGATGCCGCTCTTGCCGCAGCGGCGGAAGTTGAAGGGCGAGCCCAGCAGATTGCCGGTCTTGCGCTCCGTCTTCAGATTGCCGCTGGGGATGGGCTGGCCGCTGTACTTCTGCAGCATCGGTTTGGGATCGAAGGTGTCCACCTGGGAGGGGCCGCCATTGAGAAACAGGAAGATGACGTGTTTGGCCGAAGCCTTGAAGTGCGGGGCTTTGGGGGCCATCGGCGAGGCCGCGGCAGCGGGCGATGCATTCAGAACACCGGCCAGTCCGGCCATGCCGAAGCCAGTGCCCACGGTGCGGAGTAGTTGCCGTCGTGTGGGCGGAAATAACATGTTGTTAGTTGAGATATATGAACTCATTGGAACTCAGCAGCACCTGGGCGTATTCGGCCCACGCGCTGGCCTTTCCGTTGATGAATTTTAGAGCGAGCCTGCGTTCTTCCGGTGTGGGGCCGCGCTGCAACACTAAACGGTATGTGGCCGTTAGGCGCTCATCGTCATTCGCTGCATTGGCGGCGGCCCGGGCACTGAGCGCGATGGATTGATCGATGACAAACGGACTGTTCATGAAAAAGAGTTTCTGCAGCGGGACGGTGGTTTGCAAACGCTGCTCACTGGTGCTGTTCGGGTTCGGAAAATCGAATAGCGCCAGCATCGGATCCAATTGCCTACGGGAAATGTAAGCGTAAACCGTGCGGCGGTTGTTCGGCTGGTCGAGGCGCACCGCTGGGCCGCCTGCCTCCAAATCCAGCTTGCCGGAGACGTACAGCAGGGAATCGCGGATCGATTCGGCGTCCAGCCGCCTGCGGTTGTATCGCCAAAGCAGGCGGTTGTCGGGATCTTCGGCATAGTTGCGCCCGGAAAATTCATCGCTCAACCCATAGACGGCCGTTAGCATGATCGTGCGATGCAGTTTCTTGAGTGACCAGCCTTCGCGCACAAAGCGCGCGGCCAGATAATCCAGCAGTTCGGGATGCGAGGGACGGTCTCCCTGTGAACCGAAGTTGCTGGGTGTGCGTACCAGGCCGTACCCGAAGTGCTGCTGCCATACGCGATTCACAATGACGCGGGCGGTCAGAGGATTCGTGGGGCTGGCAATGGCCTGGGCCAGTTGCATGCGCTCTTTGCCGCGTTGAAAAAGTTCCGGCTCAGCTGGAGACAGGATGGCCAGAAAGCGCGCCGGAGCAAGCTGGCCGGGATTGCTCTCATTGCCCCGAATCCAGACATGCTGTTGCTCGGGCTTCTCCTTGTCGGCTATGGTTTGGAGCACGGGATACGCCGGCGGCAGATCTTTCCGCAATGCGGCCAATTGCGCGCGGAGCAGGGTGAGGTGATCCAGCCAAACACCCGACAGGAACCGGTCGATTTGGGCCTCTTTCTTTTTGGACTCTCCATAATGTAGGACGCCGTGATCGCCAAGCATGTCTTCCCAGAGGCCGAACTTCGCTCGGTCCAGTGAAACGAGGTTCGCATTGGACAGATCTTCGCGGCTTGGATTGAGGCCCAGGCGGACATGGTTTTCATCGTCGACGTGCTTCTTTTCGGCGATGACGGCGAGGACCTGCGCCTGAAAGTCCGTGGCCGCCTTTGCCCGCTGCTCCTCCGTTGTAGCGGCGTACCAACTCTTGAGAAACGGATGCTGCTTTTCCGGATCGGCCAGATACTTCGTCCAGCGGCCGAGCGTTTCCGGATCGAGCGCGGCGCCTGGGGTTGTCTCCTTGAGCAGATAGCGCGCGGTCTCGGAAGCAAGAATGAGCCCCAGCTGCGCCGATTGATCATCGACATACTCCTCGAGTTCTTTTTCTTTTTTCTCAATGCGGGCAGCCTGCGCCTTATACGCATCGACGGTCTCTTTGGGAGCGAGTGGAACCTCGTGCAGGTCCGTGTTGCGGAAAATGCCCATCAGGGAATAAAAATCGAGAGCGGAAATGGGATCGTACTTGTGATCGTGGCACTGCGCACAGGCCACCGTGAGACCCAGGAAGCCGCGCGCGGTGGCATCCACGCGATCGTCCTGCATCTCCGGGCTCAGAGCATAGAAGCCGAGGCCCGCCTCATATTTTTCGTGATCGGGAAGTTGATCGCCGGCCAATTGGGCTTTCACGAAAAGGTCGTAGGGCATGTCGTTCTGAATCGCCTGGATCACCCAATCGCGATAGCGGAACGATGCCGGATAGGGGTTGTCGCGCTCCGAATCCAGCCGGTCGTCAGAGTAGCGGGCGACATCCAGCCAGAGACGTCCCCAGCGCTCGCCGTACCGCGGCGAGGCCAGCAGGCGATCGATCACTTTACCGAACGCATCGGGCGAGCGGTCGTTTTCAAATGCATCCACGTCTTCAGGCGTTGGCGGCAGGCCGGTGAGATCGTAGGTGGCACGCCGGATGAGGGTGCGCCGATCGGCGCTTCGGACCGCGCGCAGCCCGCGCGACGCCAGCTTTTGAGCGATGAAACGGTCGATCTCCGTGCCGGCCCATTTGGCATCCTTCACTTCGGGCGGTGTCACCGGCTTAACTGGCTGAAAGGACCAGAACGCACGTTGCTCCGCGGTTATCTTATAAGGCGGCGATTTCAGGACGTCTTTTTCATTTTGCGGCCACACGGCTCCGGCTTTGACCCAGGCTTCCACCGCCGCGATCTGCCCGGCGCCCAGTTTGCCGGTGGGGGGCATCTTGGGATTTGCGTCATAGCGCAGAGCTTTGACTAGCAGACTCGCGCCGGGATCGCCAGGAACGACGATGGGGCCGGACTTCCCGCCTTGGAGGAAGTGCTCGCGGGAGTCCAGTTGCAGCCCGCCCATGCGCGCACCGGTGTGACAGGCGTAGCAATTGGCCGCAAACAGAGGACGGATTTTTGTCTCGAAGAAATCGGCGTCAACCGCGCCTGGCGCCGGTTGAGCAACTACAGCCGAAGCGGCGGCAGCCAATAGGATAAGGCTGCCGGCCACGGAGCGCATACCTGATTTTATACAGCATAGGTACGGCTGTCCATCACACCTCTCCTCAATTCGCCAGCGGAGGGCCGCCCGGCAGCACGATGGTGCTCGATCCCGCCGGATAGGGCCGCCGCGTCGCGGTGAACTTTGCGGTGAGGTATTCGCCCATGTAGAGCGTACCGGAGAAGCCGTCGCCCGAACCTGTACCGGCGAAGATGAACGGTACCGAATCTCCCGTTCCGCGCTCAGGTCCGTTGCTGCGAAGTTTTATCTCGCCGCCTTCCATGGTGCCTTGCACCTCGCGCATGGAAAAGTCGCTCTTGTGCGAGCCGCTGACGCGGCCTCCGTCCTGCTGCAAGAACAGCAAGTGCTGGCTCTTGCTGCTGAAGAATTCTATATTGACATCCCAGCGTCCGCTGAGATTCATTCCCGGCGCGGCCGGCTCCGGCCGTGGGCTGCGTTTTCTCGATAGCACCTCGTGGATGCGCTCAGCCACCACCTGATCGTCGCCCGGCTGCATCATCCAGGCGGTTACCGCAAGCGAGGTCTTCCCGTTATCGGGCTCGCCCCTGTTCCGGCCGAAGCTTCCTCCTCCGAGCGCGATCCTGGGCTTGGTGCGGGCCAGTTCCTCGGCCACTTCCTCACCGATGACATGCAGCTTAGCCGGGTCCCAACTGACTACCAGCGTCGGACTATGATTCGAAAGTCCCGTTGGTTCGCGAACCGTCGTCTCGATGCCGTCAATAGCCGATACGCGCTTCGAGATGGTGTCCAGATAGGAAAGCCACTTCTTCCACTCGGCGTCGTGATCGCGCTTTACCCACGCTTCCACAGCCGCCAGAAGACCCAGCATTTCCTCGCGACCCACCTTGTTGTCGCGCCCCGGCCCATGATGGGGTGAGCTGGCCTGCCAGGCCGACATCAGCAGATCTTTGCGTCCCAGCAGGAGTCCGGAGCATTGCGGACCGCGGATCGCCTTCCCTCCGCTATAAGCCACAACCGTTGCGCCGCGCTCGAGGTGCACGTTCGGAATGGTTAGATTTTCGGCCGCGGCGTCCACCAGAACGGGAATGCCTCTCGGCTTGGCCAGGGCGGCGACATTCTCCAGCGAAAGCGGCCCCGAAACTGAGGGTCCGCCGGCAGTCAGATAGATCATCGCGGTGCGAGGGCTGAGCGCATCAGCGAGTTCTTCCACGGTATCCACCACAATGATCTTGACGCCGATATTGCGCACGGCGTGATCGTAAACACTGCGCGAACTGCGCGGAATCACTACTTCGGTTTTATCGAAGCCGGTGAGATCCGGAATGCGGATCAGCTTCTCCGGATTCCCGCCGGCCACGCACGCCGAGGTGACGTGTTTCAGCCCCGCCGCGCAGCCGGCCGAGACCATCCCCCACTCGGCGCCGGTCAACTCGAGCCAGGCGCCGTCCCACGCCTTCGGCCAGTTCGTCGTACTGCACGAAATACCGGGTGGCGTATTCCATTGCCGCGCGGGTCTCCGGGGTTTCCACAGACGCGCCGATGATAGTGAACGTCCCGCGGCAATTGATGACCGGTTCCACACCGATGGACTGGTAAATCTCCGGACCCGGTGTGAGCGGGCCGCCGGTGGCCCCTTTGGCCGCAGAACCGCCCAACAGCACTGGCCATAACAGTGCATTTCCAATCTGGAAAAGCTCGCGGCGCGTGGCCCCGTCTGACTCTTTCTTCGCGGATACTTCAAATTGCTCGTTATCCATAAATCCTCAATATCCCACGCCAAGAATGTCCTTCGTCAAGAATGTATCACGCCGTTATGGCAACTTCCAGGATTCATCGAACAGTCCCGCATACACGGCCTCCGGATCGTCAGAACCCGGCTGGACTTTGAAGATCGCGAAGTCTCCATAGCGCGGCGTGGGGAAATCTCCGGCCCAGTCTGCCCATGCGGCAGTCAGGCCGCTGTTGATCACAACATAATGGTTCGGGCTCAGCGGGCTTGGATAGATCAGGGCCGGTACCGATTCCGCGGCCGGGAAGCTTTTGTTGCCCAGCGCTACCGTCTTTTTCGTCCAGCGCAGCGGCGGCAGCTTGCCCTGAAGTTTTGCAATCCAACGATTGCTGCCGGGATCGCCGAAAAGGACCACGTGATACTTGGCGAAATCGGCGGCCGTAACGTCTTTGTCGTCCTTGATGCGAATATGGCCCCGATATGCGATCGCATACTGCCGGCCGAACCGTTCGAGCATCCGCAGAGCTTGCTGATTCGCCGCCGCGTTCCACGGCGAACCGGTGGGACGCACCACCAAAAACGGCTCCAGGAACGCATCATCAATCGGTCCCTGCAGCCCGTGTTTCTTGCGGATTCCTTTCTCGCGGCCGCTGGCCAACTTCCAATGTCCGCCCGATTTCTCGAAGGTCATTTCCGGCGCGGATTTTACGCGCAGCTTCTGGCCATCGATGGTGATGGCGCTAGCGCGGTCTGTTTCCTGCAGAACAAGCCGCGTGAGATTGCGAGTAGTAATTTCGTATCGGCTGCGGTTGTCGGATCGCGTGGCATCCACTTCAGCCCGCTCGTAGTGCTTCTCCAGGCCATCCACCGTCACCCAATAATCACGGTTGTAGCGCGTGGTGTAAGTCACAAATCGGATGCGGTCGGGGACTTGCCGGCCCATCTTGATGCGGTTGTACAGATAGGCGTTCAGAACTTTGCGGCTTTCCGGATTCATGGCGTGGCCGGTTTTCGGACCGATCAGAAACAAAATCGATGGTGCATCCGTGGCCCTCAGAGAGAAAGGATCTCCCTCGAAGTGGATGCCGGCCTTGATCAATTCTTCCTTGGCGCTGTTATGCTTCACCAGGTTCCGGTCATTCTCGCCGACATAAGAGGCAAACGGAATATCGTATGCATTGAGCGCCCACTCATACATGTTGTCGAAGATCTTGCACATGGCCTGCTGATAGGCCGGCAGCGTATTGAGGATCGGGATTCTATGCGAGGTGTTGTCGCCGGCGCCCACCTCTACCGCGGCCCAGAGATCCGGCGAATGCAGAGAGGTGTGCCACACGCCCGCGCCTCCCATCGAAAAACCGCGCAGAGTCACGCGTTCCGAATCGATCTTGTACGCTTTCTTCGCGAATGCAATCGCTTCGAAAACATCCGCTTCGCCAGGCCACTGATAGGTATTTTTGCCGCGTCCGAATAAATCAATCTGTACCGTGCCGGGAAGATAATCAATCTCAGCTCCTTCCCATGAGCTGAGCGTCTCCACTTCGTAGAGGCGCGTGAAACGCCCATGCTGGGCGACATCCAAGGGAAACGCTCGTACACCGTCATACTCTTCGGGAACGGTGACGCGCACCGGTTGCACCGAACCATCAATCGCGGAGCGGAAGCCGCGGACGACGCGGCCCTTTTGGCTGGTCCAAGGCGATTTGCCGTCTTTCAGTAGCGCCGCTCGTTCCATGCCATTGTCGAGGACGCTGAGCGTGTCGGCAACCGACGCTTGCCGGAAAAACTCTTCGGGATAGGTCATCTTCCAGCGCGCGGCCTCGGCATAGATCTCCACGTCCGCCAGCAGTCCGTCATCCGCGTGCGTGGATCGAAGTTCGCGAATCATCTGGTCCAATTGGTCGATCTTCGCCTGAATTTGTTGCTTCTCAAGATCGGTCGGCCGGTAGGGTGGCGCCGCGGGATGAAAGCGCGTCCAAGGCAGATTTTCCCGTGTTTGTGAAAGCGCGGGAAGCGATGCCAGTGAAGCAAGAATGACCAAAGATAATACGCGAACGTTCATTTCCCACAATGTATCGCACTGGTCGAGAGAAGTGTTACCGAACCGCGACCGTGAGTGTGAGAAGCTGTGAAAAAATCGGTTCGCAGGCGAAAGCGCCTGTGCCACTTAATCGTAAATCCTTGTGCGTCAATGTGGGGCAGACGCTTCCGTCTGCCAACCCCGCGTGCTTCTCGATTTTTTCACGGCTTCTGAGATGGGAGTCGGTGCTTTTTGGTTCCGGCGATGCCTCGCTACTGGTTAGCCTGCTTCGAGGTTTCGCGCATCGTAACTGCGTTGGTGATTTGCACCTGGGCGGCCGTAAGACACCAGCGGAAATGACTTTTTGGGCGAGCAACACCGTTCGGCGGCTGCCCGTTTCCGTCCGCCGTATTAACCCTTCCGCCGGACTTTCCGCTATCTGATACCATCCGAACAGCGATGACCAAATTCTCAGTTGTACTTTTGGTTCTGCTGCTGATTTTGGTGGGGATTCCATTCGCAATCCTGCAGCTGCTCTCGTCCCATTCGGTTCTGGCGTTCACCCCTCCGCCCAAGGTGATCGGCATCGCCACCCCCGTTGTAGTGCGAATCTCGAATCCCCACGGTGCGCGGCGAATCACCGCAATTATCGAACAAGACGGCGCTCAGACAACATTGAAGGTGGCCGGCAACGTTCCGGCGCGCCTGAGTTTCTGGCGCGCTCAAAAGCCGGATGAGAGCTTCCAATTCACGGCGGGCAAGCAGCCGGCGCCCAATCTAAAGGAAGGCAAAGCGCGGCTGATCGTGGAAGTCCAATCGAACGATTTGCGTGCTTCGACGGATGCCATCTCGGCGGATGTCAACGTCATCTTGCGTCCGCCTGCAGTGGCCGCCGACGGCTTCCAGCATTACATTAATCAAGGCGGATCGGAGATGGTTCTGATCACGCCATCAGGAACCTGGAGCGAAGCCGGCGTCCGCGTCGGAAATAACAGTTGTGCCAGCTTCCCGGTTCCGGGCAAGCCCAACGAACGGCTTGCGTTATTTGCCTATCCCTGGGATCTGCCCATCGGCACAGTTCCGTTGGTTTTCGCGAAAAACGAAGCCGGAACCGAGGCCAAAGCCGGGTTCTGGTTCAAGGTGTTCCCTAAGAAATTCCGCCAGCGCGATCTGGTCATCGATGATCAGTTTCTAACCAAGGTCGTGAATCAGATCGATCCCAACGGCAGCGGGGACCTGTTGGCGCGGTTCCTTAAAATCAACGGCGAGATGCGGCGCCAAAACAACCAGACACTGGCGGATCTGCGCTTGAAAACGGCGGACAACTTTCTGTGGACCAAGGAATTCCTGCAGTTGGCCAACTCGAAAGTGGAATCGGAATTCGCCGATGTGCGCAGCTACATTTACAAGGGCAAGAAAGTCGATCAACAGGTGCATCTGGGTTTCGACCTTGCGGTGTCGGCGCATTCACCGGTTGTGGCTGCCAATGATGGCAAGGTGATCTGGGCCGCGCCGCTGGGCATTTACGGTAACTGCATTGTCGTGGATCACGGCTGCGGACTTCAATCCATCTATGGGCACTTGAGCGAGATCAGCGTCAAGGAAGGCGACACGGTGACGCGCGGCCAGGCGATGGGCAAGAGCGGCTCAACCGGTTTGGCCGGCGGCGATCACCTGCACTTCTCCATGCAGGTGGGCGGCGTGGAAGTGAATCCAGTGGAGTGGTGGGACGCGCACTGGATCAAGGACCACATCCAAGACCGCCTCAAGTAGACCGGAAACTCCCCCGGACGCTTTGTTGTAATAATGTTCTGGACCCCGGAGCATTGGTCGAAATGGGGCAGGAGGCAAGAGTGAACCGAAGAGAATTCGGCTTGGCGGCGGCAGCCCTGGCTGCGCCGGTATTTGCGAGGGCCCAGTCGGCGGCGGTGCCCGAGGTGATCCGGCAGCTTCATCCGATGAAAGACGGCATTCAACCGATCACGGACCAGGAGCGCAACTCCCGCATGGAGAAGGCGCGGCGGTTGATGCGCGAGAACCAGATCGACGCCGTTTTCTTGGAAGGCAATACCAGCGCGTATTACTTCACCGGCACTCGCTGGGGCTCGAGCGAGCGTACGTTCGGCCTGGTGTTTCCCGCGCGGGGCGAACTGGGTTGGGTGGTTCCACACTTCGAAGAGGCGCGCGCCCGCGAGCTGATCCGCTTCGGCACGGATATCCGCACCTGGGAAGAGGATGAGAGCCCTTACCGGAAGATTGTGGGAATTTTGAAGGATCGCGGGATTTCAACCGGGCGCGTGGGGATTGAAGAGCAGGTGCGCTTCTTCGTGTTCAACGGCATTCGCAAAGAAGCGCCGCAGCTCGATTTCGTGAGCGCCGATGCAGTTACTGCCGGTTGCCGGATGATCAAATCCTCGGCTGAGATCGCCTTGCTGCAGCGCGCCAACGATGTGACCATCGCAGCTTATAAGGCGGCCCTGGCCACGCTGCGCGAAGGGATGACGCAGTTCGAGTTGAATCAAAATATCATTGACGCATATCGGGCGCTGGGCTTCCGGGGCTCTGCGCTGGTTAGCTTCGGAAAGTACACCGCCTTCCCGCACGGCAGCATTCAGCCGCAGCAGCTGCGTGAGGGCGACGTAGTTCAGATCGACGACGGCGCCAATGTAGAAGGCTACCAGGCCGATATCACCCGCACCACGGTTTTTGGAAAATCGAGCGCGCGGCAGCGGCAGATTTGGAACATCGAGCGCAAGGCGCAGGATGCGGCGTTCGCGGCGGCCAAAGTTGGCGCCAGCTGTGAGTCTGTGGATGCCGCTGCCCGCAAAGTGATCACGGATGCCGGCTTCGGTCCCGGCTACAAGGTTCCCGGTCTGCCGCACCGCACCGGGCACGGCATTGGACTGGACGGGCACGAATGGACCTACCTGGTGCGTGGCAACAAGACCCCGCTGGCGCCGGGTATGTGCTTCAGTGACGAGCCCATGCTCACCATCTACGGGGAGTTCGGCGTGCGTTTGGAGGACTGCTTCTATATGACCGGGGACGGCCCACGGTTTTTTAGCAAGCAGAGCCCGGCCATCGATCAGCCGTTCGGCTAGACCGGCCTCTTCGGACACGGCAATTCCACGTTTCGCCAGGCAAATCCTCTCCCTTCGCGTGTTGCGAATCACCACGATCCAGTATTGTGGTAAATTTAACACTTTATATGAACCGCAGAAATTTTATAGCCGTTAGCGCATTCGCTGGCATGACGCCGGGGCAGCTTGCCCGGGTTATGCGCGGCGCCGAACTCAACCATCCTCAGCAGGATATCCGTAACAAAATGTGGCTGTTGAAGAACCTGCTCTCAACACCGCAGGCCGGATTTCCAACCTTGACGCCGACCTTCGCCGCCATGTTCACTCCGGGCGCTGGACCTGTGCAGCTGGTCCGCTCAGAAACCTGGGCGGATTTCACGGCCCAGACACAGGCTCAAAGCAACAACGGTTATGTGCTCAGCGCCATGACCTCCATTCAGAATCTCAATCGCACCTGGTTCTATGGGGCTTACCAGAAAGGCACCGGCAGTTATCAGCTCTTTCAGACCTCCAGCCCGAGTGCTTTTCAGCAGATGTTCACCCAGCTGCAAAATACGCACAAGTTAGTGGATTTCAATATTGCCTGGGAACAGGGAAACCTTTCTTACTCCGGTTACTGGCTGGCGAATGCCGCCAGCGCCAAACCGGCCGGGCAGACCTTGATTTGGGATCTCAGTTTCAGCGACCTTGTCTCCCAGTGGAAGACCCTAGGCGCACAAGGCCAGCTGATGACCCGCATCCAGGCGTTTCCGCAGAATGCCGCTACCATGTACTCGGCGCTCTTCGCTCCCAGCAAGAACGGGTATCTGCTGCAAGCGGAAGCCGCGGATACTTTCTTTGCGGATGTCACCGGGAAATACAGCGGCAACTCGCTGGCCGGTATTGCGTTCGACCCGACCAGCGGCAATATGATCGGTTGCTGGCTGAACAAAGTCACGCCGTCCGAGTTTGTCTCCAACCAGAACTGGGATACGCTCACCGCAACCGCGCAGAAGGCCTCTGGCATGGTTTTGACCGCGATGGCGGCTTATCCCAATGCCCCATCGTTCGATGACTACTTCGAAGCCAACGAGGCGCCGTTTGTCGAAGGTTACGCATACGCCGTGGCCCTGAACGGCACAGTAATCGCCAACAGCGGGGGATTCGCTCGCAGCAAAAATGAATCAAGTAATCCGGGCGTCCCGTACACGCCGGACAGCCGAATGAATCTCGCCAGCGTATCGAAAGCCATCACCGGAATCGCGCTGGAAGTTCTGCTGGTGCAAAATCCGATGTACACGCTGGACACTCCCTTCTGGCCCCTCATCCAGAGCCAGGTGCCCACTCCCGACCCGTCTGTCAAGACGGTGACGCTCCGCAACCTCGCCGAAATGAAAAGCGGCATGGTGCAGCAAGCCAATGAAGGGCCGCTGAATCCGCCGCCGCCCTATACCGATATCTGGAGCTATCTCACCAACTATCTATCCCAGCCACTGACCGGAACTCCCGGGGTTACGTACTATTACGACAATGCGAACACCACCATATTGCAGGGCGTTATCGAAGAGGTGTCCGGGATGGATTATGTCGACTACGTCACCCAGAATGTGCTGGTGCCGGCGGGAATCGATCCGGCCATCTTTAACGCCACGCCCGATCCCCAAGATACCGCTACCTTGCAATATTCCGGCCCGCAGGATACCACCCCGGGAAACTATTGGACCCCGTTAGCTTTCGTCGCTGCCGGCGGATGGATTTCGAGCGTTCGGGAATTGATCAAGATACTGATCGCGATGCGGGGCACCAAGATTTTGCCGGCCGGCACTGTAACCGAGATGTTCAACGACTTAATCGGCTGGGATGGACAAGTGGTGGGGAACTTTGGCACGTATTATTACAAAAACGGGAAACTCACCAACACGACGAACCCGCCGCAGCAGTTGAATACGTGCGTGGTGCGGCTGGGCGAAGGTTACGATGTGGCGCTGATCGCCAACTCGGAAGGCCCGATCGACGTCGTGACTCAAGTGGTAAACGCATTTGAATCCCGAGGCGTGCCTTTAGCGTTGGAGCCCTCCAACGCCCCGTCAATCATTAGCGTGGTGCAGGGAGCGAGTTTCCAACCCAATTGCGCCCCCGGCGGATACGCTTCGATTATCGGCGCCGGGTTCCAGGGTCCCGCGGTGAACTGGGCGCCCACCACTACGCTGCCGGCAGAGTTGAACGAAGTGAAGGTGAAGGTAGGCTCCCAGTATGCTTACGTAGCCTACGCCGGTCCCACGCAAGTCAATTTCCTGCTGCCGTCCAGCGTCCCGGCGGGCATCCAGAACCTGGAATTGACCATGCCTGGCGGCGGCATGACAACATCGATACAGATCAATCCGATTGCTCCCGGATTGTTCGCGTATAAGCTCAATGGCAAATCTTATCCAGTGGCGCTTTTTGCCGGAGGGTCCGTCATCGTGGCCGCAGCCGGCGCCTTGAGTTCGCCCAGCCGCCCCGCGAGCGCCGGCGATATCATCGAGTTGTTCGGAACTGGCATGGGACCCACCAAACCCGCGGCGCCGGACGGCGTGGTTTTCAGTAAGTCATATCCCGCCACGAACCTGTCCGCATTTCAAATGACCATCGGCGGCAAGGCGGCCACGGTGAGTTTCGCGGGACTAGTGGGGGCTGGCTTGTACCAGGTGAACGTTCAGGTTCCCAGCGGCCTCAGCGGTGGAGACCAGCCCGTAGTCCTGACGGTGGGCGGAATCCCGGTCCAACCGAACCTGATGTTGACCATAGCGGCGTGAGTCTGAAAAAACGGTAGCGGGTCAGTTTGAGGCCGTGGCGCACGCATCCATGCGTGCCGTGTTCGCACTCTTGCGAACACCGGTAGTGCGGGTAAGTTCAAGTGCCCAAGATTGAATTCGCCGAAGGGACATCCTGACAATATCGGCAATTGATTCCTGGCCCCGCTCCTGATGCAGGCCATAGTTCTCCCACAGCTCCTTAGGCACCGCCTTCAGCATGGCCAAGTTGCGGGCACGCAGTACCTGAAAGAATTCCAGGGACTCTTTGGCATCGCGGCGGGCGTAGTCGAAAGTTTCCGCCCAGACATTCTGGTCGTATGCCTGGATAGCGGCGCCATTGTTGCCCAAAATGTGACGCAGCCGCCAGGCAACCACGATCTCGGTATCCGCCAGGTGGGCCAGAATTTCGCCGATGGACCATTTACCCGGAGCCGGCTTTCGTGTGAGCTCGTTCCGGCTTAACCCGAGAATCAGACCTCGAAGTTTCTTGGGATCTCGCGTTGCACTTTCAAAGGGTCTTTGCCCTCGATATGGCCCAGAATGCGCTGAGTGTACTGTTGTGGCGTCTCCTGCATGCGCTTATTCCAATTCGTACCCGTCCCACTTCCACCCCGCTATGCCTCCCAGCATCTTCTTCACTTTTCGATTGAGGCGCGCCAGGCGCACTGCCGCTTTATCCGCTCCGTTGCAGTGGGGGCCGCTGCAGTAGACCACGAAGGCGGCGCCGGCGGGGAATGTGGCGAGGTTGCGCTCGACAATTCGGCCGTGCGGCAGGTTGATGGCTCCGGGGATGTGGCCGGCGGCATAATCTTCCGGGCTGCGGACATCCAGGATGACGTAATCGGGCTGGCCGGATTTCAGGTCCCGGTGGACATCCCAGCAGTCGGTTTCGAATTCGAGCAGTTTTTCGAAGTGTTCGAGGGCGGTCATGAGATTACTTTCGCGCGCCTGGGCGGCCGGGGTCTAGAGGCAGAAATGCCAATATGCGCTAAAATCCTGCCATGGCACTCCGCGACCCGCGCAAGCTTGCCGCCATGGCGTATGACGGCATGGGCACCTTCGAGCTGGGAATTGTTTCGGAGGTGTTCGGCCTCGCCCGGCCGGAGCTGAAGGTCCCCTGGTATGAGTTCCGCGTGTTCTCCCTGGACCGGGCGCCGCTGCGGGCTACCGGCGGGATTCGCGTCCAGGCGCCGCATGGGATGGGTGTGCTCGGAAGCGCTGGGACCATCATCGTTCCGGGCTGGCACGTGGACCAAGCTCCGGCCGAGGCATTGCTCCGCAGACTGCGGGCGGCGCACGCCGCGGGGGCGCGGCTGGTTTCGATCTGCTCCGGCGTCTTCGTACTCGCGGCTACGGGGCTGCTCGATGGCCGGCGGGCCACCACGCATTGGCGCTATGCCGAACGGCTGGCCGCGCGTTATCCACGCATCCAGGTGGAAGCAGACCGGCTCTATGTGGATGAGGGCAGCATTCTCACTTCAGCGGGCAGTGCGGCGGGCATCGACCTGTGTCTGCACATTGTGCGGCGGGACTATGGGGCGGAAGTTGCGAACTCCGTGGCGCGGCGCCTGGTGATGCCGCCGCATCGGGATGGCGGGCAGGCTCAATTCGTGGCTGAGCCGCTCGGAGACCGGGGCGAGGAGGGCCTGGCGCGGGTGCTGGCATGGGCGCAGGCGAATCTGGCGCGGACGCTGCGGGTGGACGATCTGGCGCGGCGGGCGGCGATGTCGCCGCGGAATTTCGCGCGCCAGTTCGTGCGGCAGAACGGCACCACGCCGCACCAGTGGCTGATGCATCAGCGGGTGCTCGCGGCGCAGCGCCGCCTGGAAAGAACGGCGGAGAGTATCGACCAGGTGGCCGCGGCAGTGGGTCTGGAATCGGCGGCCACGCTGCGGGTTCACTTCGCGCGCGCCTTGGGGATTTCGCCGGCGGCGTACCGGCGGCGCTTTTCGACAGCAGCGACTGAGCGGATTAAGAACGTGTAACGCCAATCCGGAAACGTAAACTTCCACACTGGGCATCGTCGAAATCCCGGCAGCTTAGCTCCCAAACAGCTTGATCATCTTATCGCGGGAAGCATCAATGTGTATGGCCATGGCTTGATGCGCCTTCGATGGGCGATGAGATTCGATGGCCAACAGAATATCGGTATGCGGAATCCAGCCGGGAACTGTCTGCGTGCACAATGTATCCAGTCGCTGCACATATCCGAGCGATAAACGCAGTTCGTCCACCACCCGCTGGTTACCCGCGATCTCGGCCAAGCGCAGATGAAAGGCTTGGTTGGCCGAGAGGATTTCTCGAAGTTCCGCGCCTGGATGGTTCTCCACCCGCACCAGATCCCGCAGCTCTTGCGTCTGTTCGCGGCTGGCGGAACGCGCCACTTTCTCCGCGGAAAAGCATTCCAGGAGCCGCCTGAATTCGTACAATTCCACGATGTCGCGGACGGAGATGGGCGCGACGAGATACCCTTTGCGCGGTATTCGCAATAGCCATTTGTCTTGAGCCAGGCGCCCGCAAGCTTCCCGTACCGGCGTCCGGCTGGTCCGGCACTGCGCCGCCAAATCCACCTCGGAGAGGAATTCTCCCGGCCTCAGGCGCGCCGCAACCAACCATTCGCGCAGAGTGCGATAGACGCGTTCCAGTTCGCCTTCCCGCTCCGCTTTCTTCCTTTTCAATGTTGTGGGGGGCATGCTGCCGCTTGTCGACTTGCATAGCCAGTATACAGCCTGTATACTGCAAGAATCCAGACGGAGACATCCCGACGGAGATAATCCCATGTGCGGCATCGTTGGCTATCTAGACAAAACCGGATCGAACGGCGGCGCGCTGGGGTGCAATGTGTTGGGCATGCTGAGCGCGCTGGGCTGCCGCGGCCCGGACTCCGCCGGAGTTGCGCTGTACAGCGATACAAAGGATGCGACATTGGTAGCGCGCGTAGCTCTCCCGGAGCGGACCAATTTCGATGATTCTTCCGCCAAGATCCTGGCTGCGGCCGGGAGGTTCGCCGCAGTCAGCGATTCCAGCATTACCGATTGTTACCTGCGTTTCCAAATCGGCGGACAAGCGTGCGTTCAATCATTGATTGAGGCTGTGGAGTCCGCCGCGCCAGGGACTGAAGTAGTGAGTCTGGGGCGCCATTTGGAAATCGTTAAGCAAGTGGGATCGCCGGCGAATCTGGAAGCAACCTATCATGTTTCCGGATTCCAAGGTACGCACGGGATTGGGCACACCCGGCTCTCCACGGAATCGCGCGTGGATTTGAGCCATTCACAACCTTTCTGGGGTCACGGTTATCCCGACCTGGCAGTGGCTCACAATGGCCACATCACCAACTATCATCAACTTCGCCGGCGCTATGAGCAGCGCGGCATCCGCTTTTATACCGAGAATGATTCCGAGATCATAGCCATTTATCTGGCGGGCCAATTAAGCGCTGGAAACACTCTGGAGCAAGCCTTCGAGTGCATGCAGCGCGATCTGGATGGCTCGTTTAGCTGCGTTGTAGCCACGGCATCCCAGCTTGGCTTTGTGAAAGATCAATTTGCTCTGAAGCCGCTACTCTACGCGGAAACGCCGGATTTCGTCGCCATCGCCACCGAGGAAATCGCTTTACGCAGCGCGCTCGCTGGCGATTACGCCGTGCGGGAAGCCCAGGCAAAGGAGTCGCGCACATGGCGGAAGTAGCGTGTGAAGGGCGGAGTATCCGCGAAATCAACTCCGCTATCAAAGCGTTTATCCGTGCCGGGGAAAAACAGATTAGTGTTAAAAATCCCGGCGGACGCCACAACCTGGGCGTAGCCATTCTCGACCCAGTGCACATTCGCATCGAAGGCAGCGCCGGTTATTACTGCGGCGGCCTGGCGGACGGTTCCACGGTAGAAGTCCAGGGCAGCGCGGGATGGGGTTTGGGCGAATCCATGTTAAATGGAACAGCCATCGTGCATGGAAGCGCTGGAAATGGCGCGGGCGCGGCGATTCGCGGAGGCGCTGTAATTATCCATGGCGATGCGGCGGCTCGCGCCGGCGTATCGATGAAAGGCGGCCTGGTGCTCATCGGCGGAAACTGCGGCTATATGGCCGCATTCATGGGCCAAAAAGGATCGCTGATCGTTTGCGGCGATACCGGCGATGCTTTTGCCGACTCCATGTACGCTACGGTTTGCTACGTTGGCGGAAAAATAGCGAGCCTGGGAACCGATGCCGTCATTGAAGACTTGAGCCCGCCGGACCGCGAATTTCTGGACGCAACTCTGGAACGCCATTTTCCTCCTGAAATACGCAAAACCAAGCCCGCGGGGAAAGACTTCAAGAAGATCGTGGCCGGCCGAAGGCTGTGGAACTTCGATCAGCACGACAGGAAAATCTGGCAGGAGGCGCTTTAGAGTGCTCGAAACACAGTGCTAGAAACCAGCCGAACGTTTCAACCCGCGGTCATCGACGAAATCCAACGCAAAGCTGCTACGGGCATCTATGAAATTCGCGGCTTCGGCACACTGCGCGAACGCCGTTGGGCTACATTCGACGACCTGACTTTCTTGCCCTGCTCCCTCACCCGGATTCCACTCGAAGGCTATCGCGAAAAATGCTCCACCAGGACCGTGCTCGGCACGCGGTACGCTCGCAAGCCAATCGAACTCGACATCCCCATCATGATCACCGGCATGAGCTGGGGCGCGCTATCGTTGAACGCCAAAACGGCTCTGGCGAAAGGCGCGGCCCTGGCCGGTTCCTCCAACACCACCGGCGATGGCGGCATGCTTCGGGCCGAGCGCGACGACGAGCAGGTGCCTGATCTATGAAGTTCTGCCATCGCGCTACGGCATTAACATTCACGACATGCTCGAAGCGGACGGTATCGAATTGACCATTGGTCAAGGCGCGAAGCCGGGAACGGGGGGGCTGCTGCTGGGCTCGAAAATTTCCGACGTCATCGCCCGGCAGCGCGATCTTCCCATCGGCGTGGACCAACGCAGTCCCGCCCGTCACCCGGATTTTCTTGGGCCCGATGACATGGTGATCAAAGTGGAAGAGCTGCGGGAAGCCACCGATGGCCAGGTGCCCATATTCATCAAAATGGGTGCGAGCCGTGTGTTCGACGATGTGAAGCTCGCGGCAAAAGCAGGCGCGGACGTTATCGTGGTGGACGGCATGGAAGGCGGCACCGCGGCTTCACCGGGAATCATGCAGGAGCACACTGGCTTGCCCACGCTGGCTGCGGTCTGCGAAGCGCGCCGCGCGCTCGAAGACATCGGCGTTTATGGCGAAGTGCAGCTCATCATCGCCGGCGGAATTCGCGATGGGGTAGATGCGGCGAAAGCCATCGCCCTGGGCGCGGACGCCATCTATATCGGAACCGCTGCGTTAATCGCACTGAATTGCAATCGCGCCATTCATGAGGAGGACTATCACGCCATCGGAGCGGCGCCGCACCACTGCCACCATTGCCACACCGGCCGTTGTCCAGTGGGAATCACCACTCAGGATCCGGAGCTGATGAAACGCCTGGACATTGACCAGGCCGCTGAGCGTGTAAGTCAATTTGCTGCAAGCTATGACCCTGGAGATTCAAATGCTGGCGCGCGCCTGCGGGAAAAGCGACGTGCATCACCTGGAGCCGGAGGACATGGCTGCGCTCACCGCTGAAGCGTCCATGATCTGCGGCATTCCGCTGGCGGGCACTCGAAAGGTTTTCGGCGCCTGAATGTCATTTCTGCTCGCTTGTCCCGAATGCGGAGAACGTAGCGCTTACGAATTTCGTTTCGGCGGCGAGGTCAAATCACGGCCGGGAGCCGGCGCCGGCGCAGACGCCTGGTTCCAATACATCTATACGAAAGCGAATGAGGCGGGCGAACAGAAAGAATGGTGGTTCCATCGCAACGGCTGCCGCCAGTGGTTCCAAGCCCTGCGAGACACGCGAACGAACGTTGTTCTCGCCACTCTGGCGTCCGGAGTAATGCAGAGTGGAAATCCGCTTTAACGGAAAACAGATTCAAATCCAGGATGGCGATACGGTGGCGTCCGCGCTGTATCGCGCAGGCCAGCGCATTTTTACTCGTAGCTTTAAGTATCACCGGCCGCGCGGCTTGCTGTGCTGTTCCGGCCATTGTCCCAATTGCCTGATGAACGTGGATGGAATTCCCAATGTCCGCACCTGCATCACTCCGGCGCGTGCGGGCATGGCCGTCAAGCATCAGAACGCCCGGCCCTCTCTCGATTTCGATTACTTGTCCATCGCGCAGCGATTTGATTGGATGATGCCCGTCGGCTGGTACTACAAGACCTTCAAGAATCCGCGCATGTGGCATCTGGCTGAGACGCAAATCCGGAAAGTAGCTGGATTGGGAGATGCTCCTGCGCCGGACGCTCCCTCAGGCGTATACGAACACTCCCATCTGCAAACTGCCGTCGCCGTCATCGGGGGCGGAGAAGCAGGATTCCAGGCAGCTCGCGAGGCTGCTTCCCGAGGCGAAAGCGTGATCGTGGTGGACGATCAACCTCGTGCTGCGCCATCGGAGCCGAACATTACCCTGCTGGCGCGCTCCTACTGTTTCGGGCTCTACGAGGGAAATTTGTTGGGCGTACTTCAGCCGGAACCGCATGCGAATGCCCGCGAGCGCCTGATACACATACGCGCGAAGCGGATCATCGTCGCAACCGGCGCGTATGAGGCGCCACTGACGTTCCGGAATAACGATCTGCCGGGAATCATGTTGTCCAGCGCGGCCTGGCGGCTGATTCACCGGCACGGCATTCAGCCCGGAACCAGCGCCGTTATTATTTCGAATGACCCAGGGGATTCGAACATCGCCGCCGGACTCCGCAATGTTGGAATTGCGGTGGTGGCCAATGTTCCGCTGAGCGACGTGCTGGAAGCGACCGGAAGCAAGCATGTCACCGGATTACGCACCAGGCAGGGAAATTTCGCGTGCGATTTAGTAGTTATGTGCGGACACCGCATTCCGGATGCGGGCCTGCTCTCCCAAGCCGGCGCGAGATTGGAGTGGAGCGCGCGGGCGGGCGCCTTCGTTCCCGTTGAGTTTCCGCCGAATGTCACGGCGGTTGGCGATGTTCTCGGTGCGGATTTAACAGCCGCTGCCATCATTCCCGCGCCGCCGGACACCACCAATAAGCGAACCTTCGTCTGCCTCTGCAACGATGTCACCACCCAGGATCTCTGCGACAGCGTCCGGGAAGGCTTCGATCATATCGAGCTGCTGAAGCGCTACACCACCACTACAATGGGGCCTTGTCAGGGGCGGATGTGCCAGCTGCAGGCCATCGGCATTTGCGCGCGGGAGACCGGCCGCACTATTCCCGAGACCGGCGTAACCACCTCGCGTCCTCCGAATCCCGGCGTTACGCTTGGCGCGCTCGGAGGGCCACGCCATCATCCCATCCGGCGCACGCCCATGCACTACCAGCATGAGGAACTTGGGGCGGTTTGGATGGACATGGGAGATTGGAAGAGGCCGCGATATTACAAGCACCCTGGCGTCCAGACGGAGCGCGAAGCCGTCCAGCAGGAATATCAAGCCGTGCGGCAGGTGGTAGGAATCATCGACGTCAGCACGCTGGGGAAATTGTCACTCAAGGGCCGCGACAGCGCGAGGCTTCTGGACAAGGTTTACACCAACCGCTTTTCCGAACTGAAGCCGGGGCGTGTACGCTACGCCGTGCTGTGCGATGAAGCCGGAATTATGTTGGACGACGGCACCATTTCCCGTCAGGGGGAAAATGAGTTTTTCATTACCACCACCACCGGCAATCTGGAATTCATGGAGCAGTGGCTGGAATGGTGGCTGGCAGGCGCCGGTTGGGACGCTCAGGTAAATAACTTGACCTCCGCTTTAGCAGCGGTGAATCTCGCGGGTCCCAAAGCGCGCGATGTATTGAGCACGCTTACCAGTTGCGATCTCTCCAATCAGGCTTTTCCCTACATGGCCAGCCGCAGCGCGGAAGTGGCGGGCATTTCCGCGCTTTTGATGAGAATTGGATTCGTCGGCGAAACAGGTTGGGAAATTCACTATCCCGCGGAGTGCGGCGAACATCTCTGGAGCGCCTTGATGGATGCCGGCCGGCCGTTCGGAATTCGCCCGTTTGGCGTGGAAGCGCAGCGCCTGCTTAGGTTGGAAAAGCGGCATGTCATCGTTGGGGTGGACACCGACGCCCTCACCAATCCGTATGAAGCCGGCATGGCCTGGGTAGTTAAACACGACAAAGAGGACTTCATCGGAAAATTTGAACTTGGCAAACTGGCCGGCGCGCCACGGCAGCAGAGCTTAGTCGGATTCATGATGAGCGCGAATGAACTTCCCGACGATGGCGCAGCGATCCTGGTAGATGGCGCGCTTGCTGGACGGGTCACCAGCGCGCGCTTTTCTCCCGCCCAGCAGAAAGTCATCGGTCTCGGATGGGTTCCAGCCAGCGCGTCCGCTGAAGGAGCGGCGATTGAGGTACGCGTCGCGGGAACACCCGCCAAGGCCATCGTCACCCGGCAAGTTTTTTATGATCCGGACGGCGCCCGGTTGAAGATGTGATGAAGCGCTCCGCATTGCATCGATGGCATGAGAAAGCGGGCGCGACCCTCGCCGAGGACAACGGCTGGTACGTTCCTTTGCGTTATTCGAATGCCGAGCAGGAAGCTCAAGCCGTCAGCGGGAACGTCGGCATCTGCGACCTGAGCCACATCCACGACCCACTTTCTCCCTACGCACGCTTCCTGATTGCCGGACCCAACGCCCGGACTGTGTTGAGCAAGCTCACTTCACTGAACCTAGACAAGAGCACGGCCTTCGGCTCCGTGGCACATGTGCGCAGCCTGGTTACCCGCGACAGTCTTGGATTCCTGCTAATGATCCCGCGCGATTATGCTGAATCGGTTTGGGAGGCTCTACTGCACGCGGGCGAGGAGTTCCACATAGCGCCGTTCGGCTTGGAAGCGCACCGGAGGCTGGAAGCTTGACCATGAGAATGTGGAAGCCGCGGGAGCTTCAGTCCAGCTATGATGTCGTCATCATTGGCGCCGGAATTCACGGTCTTGCTACCGCCTATTATCTGGGCAAAACTCACGGTGTGAAAAAGGTCGCCCTGCTCGACAAGGGCTATCTCGGCGGCGGCAACAGCGGCCGCAACACCGCCATCCTGCGCTCCAACTATCGCACTCAGGAGGGCATTCCTTTTTATGACGCATCGGTGAAGCTCTACCAACAAATGTCGCAGGAGCTGGATTGGAACGTCTTATTCAGCCAGTGCGGGCATCTGACTCTGGCGCACACCGATTCCTCTCTCATCGGCCTGCGCGTGCGCGCCGAAAACAATCAGGTGCTGGGCGTGGACAGCAAAATCATTTACCCGGATGAGATCAAGAGGCTGGTGCCCGCCATGGACGTCAGCAGCCGTGCGCGGTTCCCGATTATGGCTGCGCTCTATCATCCGCCGGGCGGAGTGATCCGTCATGACGCGGTGGTGTGGGGCTATGCCCGCGCTTGCGATCGCATGGAGATTGAGATCCATCCCTTTACGGCAGTGACCGGTATCCTGGTGGAAAAGTCCCGCGTGCTCCGCGTCTCCACCACGCGCGGGAATATTGCCGCGGGCGCAGTGCTTAACGCCACGGCCGGTTGGGCTTCCACCATCTCTAAGATGGCCCAAGTACCGTTGCCCATCGTGTCCCACCAGTTGCAGGCTTGCGTCACCGAACCGCTTAAGCCGTTTCTTGATAAAGTCATCGTCTCGGCAACTTTACATGTCTATGTCAACCAGACGGATAAGGGGGAGCTCGTGCTGGGCGCTGAAATTGATCCTTATCAGTCCTACAGCATGCGTTCTACGCTTCCCACGCTGGAACAGATCGCCGGCCATACGCTGGATCTATTTCCTCAATTGCACGGCCTCCGCATTCTGCGGCAGTGGGCGGGAGTCTGCGATATGACTCCGGATTACGCACCCATCATAGGACGGGCGGAGGAGGTGGAAAATTTCTACATGGACGTTGGCTGGGGCACGTACGGATTCAAGGCAGGTCCCATCGCCGGCCAGTGCACGGCGGAACTGATCGCCACGGGAAAGGCTCCGGCGCTGATTCAGTCCTTCTCGCCGGGACGTTTCCGCGCCGGCCGGCTGGTGGGAGAAAAGGCAGCCGCGGCAGTTTCTTCGTAACGCGAAAAGAGGACCTTCATGACCATTGATAACGTAAGGAAGCTGGTTCGAGACAAAAGCATCGAATATTTTTTCTGCTCGTTCGTGGAAATGAGCGGTGCGCCCAAGGCCAAGCTGGTTCCCGCAACCAACTTGGATGAAATGGCGTCGGAGGGCGCTGGATTCGCAGGATTCGCAGCCGGCGATCTGGGGCAAGGACCGCACGATCCGGATATCGTAAGCATTCCCGACTTCGAATCGCTGGCAATTCTTCCCTGGAGAAAAAATGTCGCCTGGGTCCCTGGCAATCTCCATGTGGACGGCAAGTCCTGGGGCCATTGTCCACGCACCATCCTGACGCGCCAGATTGAGAAGGCGCGCCAAAAGGGTTACATATTCAATGTCGGCGTTGAGCCGGAGTTCATGTTGCTGAAAAAAAGCCCTACGGGAGAATACCAGCCCTGGGATACGCTGGACACTCTGGGGAAGCCCTGCTACGACATGCGCGCGCTCTATCGCAACCTGGACCTGATGACCACGCTGCTTTCTTATATGCAGGACCTGGGTTGGGGCCCGTATGCCAACGATCACGAGGACGCCAACTGCCAGTTCGAGATCAATTGGGCATACTCGGACGCGCTGCGCACCGCCGATCGCCATACGTTCTTCAAATGGATGGTCCGAACCGTGGCCGAAGCCCATGGCTTGTGGGCCACGTTTATGCCCAAACCTTTTTCTCATCTGACCGGCAATGGCGCGCATTTTCACATGAGCCTCGCCGATGCGGAAACGAACGCAAATTTATTTCTCGATTCTTCGGACCCCTTGGGGCTTTCGCAAATTGCCCGTTGGTTCATGGGCGGCGTGCTGCATCACGGGGAAGCGTTGGCGGCCATTACAGCTCCTCTGGTCAATAGCTACAAACGGTTGATCCGGGGAGCGCCGCGGTCCGGCGCCACCTGGGCGCCCGTCTATGTGACCTACGGCCGCGCCAATCGCACGCAGATGATCCGTATTCCCGGCCCTGGCAGGCTCGAAAATCGTACTGTGGATGGCGCGGCCAATCCTTATTTGGCGTGCGCTGCGCTGCTGGCCGCGGGTCTGGATGGAATCGAGAACAAAATCGATCCGGGGCCCATGAACCACGATAATCTCCATGAGGTGTCCGAGGACGAGTTGAAGAAGCGAAAAATTCGCTTCTTGCCTACTACGCTGCGGGAAGCGCTGGACAAATTCGCGGAGGACAAAGTGGTGCAGGAAGCCATCGGCATCGAATACGCACAATACTACCAGCGCGTGAAGTCCGAAGAGTGGCGCGCCTATCACCAGTCCGTGGGCGCTTGGGAAACTGAGAACTATCTGAAACTCTATTGACGTGCTGACGATTCCATCAAGCCGGCCGGCGTGATGCGGCCGGACGCCAATCTCGCGTCATTTTTTCGGTCCTCCGAGGTCCGCAAAAAACTCCTGGAAATCGCTCCGCTGCGCCAGCGATCCGAGGGCGGCGTCGTTCCGGACCTGCGCGATCTTAGCCGCATCTTTGAAGTATCCCGTGGCCGCCATCTCCTGAAGCAGTTTTAGCGCCCGCGCTGCCGCGGCTTCCCGCTGCTCTCCGCTCGAATGCGCATCCCCGGCACAGATCCCGTAGGCTTTCGTAACGCTGTACATCAGATTCGCCGGCTTCGGGGGAGCCACCAGCAGAGCTTCGGCTTGAGCTTCGGCGCTGCGGCAATCGCCCGCTCGCGCCAGGGCGGACGCGCGGCCCACGCGAAGATCCACGGTCTTGTGATCGTCGAATTGGATGGCCAGGTCCCATGCGGCCACCGCTTCAGTCTTCCGGTTGAGACTTTCCAGCGCCTGCGCGCGCCAGGACTCCGCGTAGCTTACGTAGTAACGCGCCGCAGCCTGATGCGGTTCCTGTCCAAAACTGCCCTTTAGCGTCTCCACTCCCTTATCCAGCATTTCCAGAGCCCGCGCTGATTTTCCGGTACGTTCCGCCAATTCGCCCAGGTTGATGTAGCTTCCAGCCAACGTGAGGGCGTAATCGACCAGCGCGGGATGTTCACGCGCCAGTTTCTCGCGCAAATCGAGGGATTTCTTGTAATATTCCTCTGTGAGATCCAGCCGCCCTTCCAATTCGTAAACGCCGGCCAGATTGTTATAGCCGGTTCCCAAAACGTATTCGGAGCCGGCGTCATTCGGATGTTCGCGCAGCAGTTTCTCGCCGATTGAGACCGCCGCCAGCGCATAGGGCTCCGCCTTTTGGAAGCGGCCGGTTCGTCCGAAGTGCTCGCCAAGATTGGAATTGCTCTTCAGCAGGGCGCTCTGGTACTCATCATCGGTGGGATTCTCCCGCGCCAGACGCTCTCGAATTTCAAGCGCTTTCAAATGAGCCGCAACCGCCGGGTCGTCCTGGCGCCGCAAGGAATACAACGATCCGAGATTGTCGTACAAATTCGCCCGGTCAACCAAATCTTCCGCCGTCGCCGGCCGCCTTCCTAGCCACGTATCCAGCCGCGCAATCCCCTCGCGATAAGTGGCTTCTGATTTGTCGAACTTCGTGGCGCTGGCATAGGTCAGGCCCAGATTGTTATACGCGGAAAACAGATCGCGCGCATAACTCAACTCCTTGGGATGCGCTTCGAGCAGCATGCTTGCCGATGCCATGGCGCGCTGAAAATATTGCTCCGCCTGATCGTTCTGTCCCATCTGCAGATCAATCGATCCCAACCGCAGCAGCGCGCCTCCCAGGGCATGTTGGAGCTGCGGGCTAGCGGATTTTTCCGCCGCGAACTGCTCGTAGAATTGCTTCGCCGTAAGCAGCAGCCGCTGGCGCAAGCTTTCCAGGTTTTGCGCCTTCAGTTGCGGATCTTCACTCACCTGGGTGAGATACTTGTCCACCGCGTCGCGCGCCATACTGAAGTTCTGTTCGGCCCGCGCCTGTTCGCGTTGCGCCAAGGTGGCGCTTTTTTGAGCCAGGCCGCGCTGCAGTGCTTCGTCGGCGCGGGCTTGTTCGGCGGCGCGCCGTTGCGCATCCGCTTCTGCGCGCTGATGTTCGGCCACTTCCCGCGCCGCCTCCGCTTCCGCCGCTCTTTGCACCGCCAATCCCCGCGCACGTTGGGCCCGCACGGCTTCTGAGGCGCTCACGATGATGCCCGCGGTGAGCACAATCATTACCGCGGCCACCGCCGCCACCAGGGCGCGGTGCCGTCTCCCAAACTTGTACACCTGGTAGCTGACGCTCGCGGGACGGGCCACAATCGGCTCGTCCTTCAAGTGCCGGCGTATGTCCGCCGCCAGGTCCGCGGCCGAAGCGTAGCGCCGCGCCTTGTCCTTCTCCATCGCCTTCACTACCACGGTCTCGATATCGCCGCGATAGATACGGTTCACTGAGCTGAGCGTGGCCGGGTCCTGCTCCCGGATCGTCGCGATGGCTTCGTGCAGCTTACTGCTTAAGTTGTATGGCAGTTTGCTCGCCAGCAGTTCGTACAGGATCACGCCCAGCGTATAAACGTCGCTGCGGGTATCCAGTTCCAGTGGATCCGCCAGAGCCTGCTCGGGACTCATGTAAGCCAGCGTCCCGATAATCTGTCCTACGTCCGTCTGGCGCGTGACTTCCGTGTCGCTGTCGGTAACCCGCGCCACTCCAAAATCCAGGATCTTGGGATGCCCGTGCTCATCCACCAAAATGTTGGCGGGTTTCAAATCGCGATGGATGATGCCGCGCAAGTGCGCATGTTGTACCGCGTCGCAAACCTGCGCCATCAAAAGCAGCCGCTGCTCCGTGTTCAGCCGGCGCTTCTCGGCATATTGCGTCAGCGGCAGCGCATCGGCGATGTACTCCATCGCGAAAAATGGCTGCAAGCCCGTTCCCGAATCGGCCGTGCCTGCTTCGTAAACCTGCGCGATCCCGGCATGGTGCAGCCGCGCCAGCGCCTGCGATTCCTGCTCAAAACGCCGCAAGAGGCTGGGACTGGCCCAGGAACTCTTGATCACCTTCAGCGCGACGGTTCGTCTGGGTTGGTCCTGTTCCGCTTCATACACCGCCCCCATGCCGCCTTCGCCCAGCAGGCGAATGATCCGGTAATGGCCAATACGCTCCGGGATGGACCGGACGCCGGCTGGACCGGGGGGGCCAAATGTTCGCGTGTGCCCCTGGGAGTCCATCGGTTCTCAAGTCTACCGCACGGGCGCGCGGCAACGCCAACCTGTTCTACCGCTCCACCAGAAACGCCAAGAAGGACGGCGATCCCACCGGTGTGTATTGGCCCGTTTGGATGAGCGCGCCAGTCTTGCGGTTTACCCGGAACGACACAATCGCATCCGCGCGCTGGTTACACGAGTACACGAAACGCCCGGAAGGATCAAAGGTGAAAAAGCGTGGATAGTCGCCCCCCGTGGGTTCTTCCCCTACGAATCGCAGCGTTCCGTCCGCTGCGATGGAAAACCAGGCAATGGTATCGTGCAATCTGTTTGCGGCATAGACGAAGCGCGCATCCGGAGAGATCGCCACTTCGGAGGCGTAGCTGGTGCCGGCAAATCCCTGCGGAAGCGAAGAAATCGTCTGCTTCGCGTGCAGATGTCCGGTAGGCGCGTCGAAATCGAACGTGACCAACGTAGAACCTTCCTCCTGAAGTGAGTAGAGCACTCGACCGTTCGGATGAAAGGCGAAGTGCCGCGGACCATCGCCCGGCGGCACGGCCATGGAAGGAGGATCGTTGGGGATGAGCTTCCCGGCGCTGGCATCGAACTTCCAGATCAGGATCCGGTCAAGCCCCAGATCGGCGGCCAGCACGAAGCGGCCGGAGGGATCGGGTAGGATCATGTGCGAGTGCGAGCGGTCATGACCGCTCCAGGCAAAGCTGCCCGGCGGCGCGCTGGCGGCGCGACCAGGGCCAAGCACTCCTTCGTGGCGCTGCACGTCGCTCGCCGCGTGGAGTTCACCGTTCGCGCCGATCGGCAATACTGCCGAAGTCCCGCCGTGGTAGTTCGCTACGAACAACCACTTGCCGGATTGGTGCAGGCTCAGGTGGCATGGGCCCGCGCCTTCCGACGCCACCGTGTTGATCAGCTTTAACCGTCCGCCGGGACGCTCCATCTCGTACGCGCTTACTGAGCCACTGGGGGCGCCTTTGTATATCGCGGTCTCGTTAGCCGAGTAGAGCCGCGTCCCGGAGGTGTTCAAGGCCAGGCACGACGGGTTATCCGGATTGGGGAACACCGCGCGCTCCACTAGTGCACCAGTGGCGGGGTTCATCTCAAACAGGTATATGCCTTGACCCCGGCCAGGAGCGCCTTCGGCTCCCACCGCAGCACTGTACGTGCCGGCGTAGGCCAGTACCCGCGCGGGCTCGACGGCCATCGCGGTCGACGCCGCTACTGTAGCCGCAGTCGTAAGAAACTCGCGGCGGGAACTCCGCACTAGCATTCCGGTATTTTCTCCTTACCCGATTCTGGCAGGTTGCGCTAAACTCGCGAAGAACCTCGATCCAGCCGGACGTGCATGCGAAGTATGTGGGAGACAGCCGGGGTCTCGGCGTTACCTGCACTTACTGTCACGTCGAAACCAACTTTGCTATTGACGACCAACGGCCGAAGCGCGCCGCGCGTGAATCCGCCGGCTATAGAATACCGGGCCGGTGTTTCTGCCGGGCGCAGTCCCTCGAAAGCAGGTTTATGAGGTTCTGATAACGCATCCCCAGTTCTCCCGCCATTTGCTTGAGAGCATTGCGCACCACGCCGATTTAGATTATACTCACCATTTCTAGCAGTTCTTCGGAGGAGGGCCGAAAACGTGGAAAAATCCATTGCCGCAGCATGTGGATTGCTGCTCATCACTTGTGTCGGGGCTCAGTCGCAGGCACCGAACTTATATAACGTCTTGTCCTGGTCGTCTGTTTTCAATCAACCAGTTCTCAATAGTAACGGTACACAGATCGGGACTTTGAATGGGACAGTTCCCAACGTATACGCTTTTGGAAACAATCTGAGTTTGGGCAAGGTCGGCGCGAGTTTGCCGATTTCCGGGTTTCAAGTGGACACCACTTTGATCCAACTCAATAGTGCTATCAACAGCAACGTAGCCACCGCGCTCGGATTGATCCCCCTGGCGTCGCCGGCAGCCGGCGTGATCTTTCAGACGGATCCTGCCACTGGCGCAGCGCTTCCAGTGACCAGTACTCTAGGTCCGGTGTTCACCGAACGCGCGGAGACGATCGGAAAAAGGCGCTGGTATCTCGGATTCACTCACGAGGATTTTCATTTCACGTCGCTGAACGGCCAGTCGCTCAACGGTCTTCAGGTGTTGTACCAGGGCGGCACGCCATCGGGCATTACCAACCTGCAATCGTCCGGATCACGGTTGCTGTCGTATCCCGCGACGTTTGATATCGGCATGGATGTCCGGCTTTCGCAGGATGTCGCGTTCGTTACCTACGGCGTTACCGATCGATTTGATATCTCGGTCGGGCTGCCAATCGTACACGCGGCCGTTGCGGCCCGAACCTATAACGGCATCATCTATGACGGCAACGGCGCGGCGGGTCAAGTCGGCCCAACCACCGCGAACCCGAATTGCTGGTGCGCGGGCACTTTCAACCCGGGCGCCTACGTGACTACCAGTCCGGGCCCCAACTTCACCGAACCAGTCATCGGACAATCCAGCTTGGCGAAAACCGGATTCGGCGACCTGCTGCTGCGATTGAAGGGCACGGTGGTGAATAGCGAGCATCTCGCGGTGGCCGTCGGAGGCGACGTCCGGTTTGATACTGGTGACGCGGTAAATTACACTGGCACGGGCACTACGTCGGTGCGGCCCTTCGTGGCTGTCTCGCTGCCCAGCGGTCTGCTCCCACACGGCATTGTCTTCGCGCCGCACTTCAATCTGTCATGGCAGTTCAGTGGTAAGAGTATCCTGGGCGGCGAATTGACTCCAACCCAGTTGACCGCCACCATGAACGATGGCAGCGGCACGGTGAATTATCAAGGCGCTCCTCTCAGCGCCACAAAAGGATATTTGCCGGACGTGTTTTCGTGGGCCGTTGGTTCCGAGGTTGCCTTCGGGCGCCATAACACGCTGGTTCTCGATGTCATAGGAAACCAGATCGGTTGGATTCACGGCGCGCCGGATCTGGTTACCGAATCGGCTGCCGGCTTTTTGCCCACTGCGCCGTTTTCTTCAGTCAATGCCACCGGGCTGATCAGCAACGGCAAAACCATTTCTTACTCCCAATACAGTGGAGCTTTTGGTTATAAGGCGCGGCTGATTGGAAATCTCGTATTCACATTCAACGCTCTACTCCGATTCGACAATAACGGTCTGACGGCTCGCTTCGTTCCGTTATTCGGATTGGGGTATAGCTTCTAAGGATCACGCAGCCAATCCCGGCCTGGCGGGATGCTTTCGCTCCACTGTCAGAATCGAAAGTGGCCCACCCGCACGCGCAGGCGTTCGCCGGACAGTTTGGTGCGAATAAATGGGATTCGCCGGCCTTCAAAGCACGGCATAACAGCGAGATCGCCTATCACTGTCTGGCAATGGCCGAACGGAGCGATCAGCTCCGAGATGAATGGCAGGTCGCCGCAGTTGTATTCATCGGCGCGCAGCTCCCGGCTGGTTTCAAGGACATCCTGCAAGACCGCGGGAGACAGCCAGGCCCAGGTGCAGAAAGCGGCCGGGACGCCGAAAGCATCCGTGTAGTACACAAACTGGGAAAGCAGCAACGCCGGCCGGAAGCGCTCTTCCAACATCGCGACCGGGAAAAATTTGTGCAAAGCGGAGTATCCGGCAAGATACAAGATGCCGCTCTGAATCCTGAGCTGCGCAATTTCCGTTGGCGGCGCGGTAAAGATAACCCGCTCAATGGGAGAGCGGGCGTGTAATTCAGGTTCGAGCACGGCTTACATCTGGCACGAAATCGCGATTAGAAGTAGAAGTCACCCCGGCCCGGCGTCTTGATGTTAATTCTCAGACCGTTCAGCAGGATTCCCCCGTTCTTGAGCACGAGCACTTCGGATGCTCCGCTTTTGATCTGAAGACCTTCCGGAATAAGATGTACTGTCTGCTCAAGCCGTTCGACTTCCTTCCACAAGACGTGCACCACTTTGGTGAGATGGTCCACTTGGTCTTGTAAGCTGACCCCGACCCCACCGAAATTACCCGGGGTAACGAAATTAGGTGGTAGTTGCATTTGTCCTCCTCCAAACGAAGAAATGTTTTATGCGCTGACTTCCGATAGGGGGCGCAGCGTTTCTTACGACCCAGGCCCGCCCGCTTACGAAAAGCAATTCATGCTAGCACAGAAAGAAGAGTTGCGGCACCGCAGCTTGGACGCGCGCAGCTTTGACTCGCGCAGGTTGAACGCTTGTTAAATATCGCGCGGGATTCTGCGAACCTCGTCCCTCCAGCGGGTTATAAAATCCGATTTGGAAATCTTCCGCATGATCATTCGATTCATCACCGAAAGCGGGAAGGGAAGAGGACGCAAGAAGTCAACAAAGAGTACGGTGCGGTGGTTACTCGAGTCGTTCCATACTTCATGGGGATGGGTGTCGTCAAATATAAGGCTTCGCCCTTCCTGCCAGTGCCGCGTCTCGCTGCCAACTCGAATGCGGCACAGTTCTGGGTCTGGAATGGCTAGTCCCAGGTGATAGCGAAGCACTCCTTTATACACTCCGCGATGCTCCGGAATACGTTTACCGGGTGCAAGAATTGAAAACATCGCCGTAGTCATCCCGGGGATGCATCGCAGCAGTTCCGCTGTTCGGGGGCAGCGCTCGCAATTGCGTTCGGCGCGGTGGCCATAGGTATAAAAGAAGAACGTTTTCCAATCATTGCCGTCCGTCAGAAACATCTGGTCCCGCGAGAGGTCCTGAAAGCTTGGTATCGACTCGCGCTCTTTGAGCAGCTCATCCAGTTCCCCGCGAATCGCCATCCAGTTGGATTCCAGGTTCCTAACCCAAGCGAAACCGGCAGCATCAAAGAACGTTTGATGGCCGTCATGAGTCAACCCAATGATCTTCTCCATTGCATTCTGAATGCCCATATGCTTCTACTGCGCGGCGGCAAATGGATCGACGATCAGCCAGCGACCGCCGTTTTTTCTGAGGGTGACGTTCACCGCTCTCTGGCTTTCGCCCACAACCTTGCTTCGGTCCGTTGTTTTGGTCGAAAGGCTACAGGCAATGGTGCCCGTGTCTCCGTTGATCACGGGAGCGCCAGTAGGCCGTAAAGTCATCACCAGCGTGGCGCTCGGTTGGTTCATGGCATCCAGGTATCGCTTAGGGACACCGGGCCAGACTGCTCTTAAGTCGCGGGAATCTCTTTTTTCCCATGCGAGGTTGAATTCGTTCAGCGCGGCATTGATTTCCGGCACCGTGGCCGGCTTCGCAATGGCCGCCTTTTTGGCTTGCTCCTGCGCCAGACGGTCTGCTTCGGCGCGCTTTTCCAGTTGATCGATGATGGCTTGCGCGTCGGCTCGATGCGGGTTATCGGAATTCTGCTGCAAAAACGAACGCAATGCCTGCGGGTCCTGTTTATCTACCGCGTTCCAGGCGAACTCGGCTAATCGCGATTGGACATCCCTCCGGTGTGAACCATTGGGAAAGCGGTTCATATAGGACCGCAATGAAGCAGGGTCGTTCGGATTCGTAGCTGACCAGTACAGAGCATCCAATCGCGCCTGTGCCTCGGCAACGTGCTGGCTATTGGGATATTTGTCCAAAAAGCCCTGCACCTCAGATGGATTATTGCCAACTCGAGCTGCGTTCCAAGCCTGCTCCTCCATATTGACGGCAGCGGGCGCTTGAGCCGCGGGAGGGGGCGGCCTCTTGGGAGCCTCCGGCGGTTTACCCACCGGGGACGAAGACTGCTTCGGAACGCTTACCACGGTGGGCGGAGTTCGCGCCTCTTTTTCAATTTGCGGCGCAAGTTTAAACACCACCGTCTGAGACTTGTTAGCGGCGACGGCGACCCTCCGCTCGAGAGCCGGTTCGTATCCGTTTTTTTCCACTCGAATTAAATGAGCCGCAGGCGGAAGTGGGGACGTGAATTTGCCACTGGCATCGGTTCGGCCGGCGGGAGCATTGTCAACGACCACCAATGCGTCCGGCAAACCCGCATCCACCACGATCGTGCCGATGGCTTGAGCGCGTCCCACCGGCGCCGGCGGCGGTATCGGTTGCAGGGTCAAATCCGTGACGTCCGAAACAGCGCCCCCAGCGACCTGAAAAGTTCCCTGCGCGGGCCGATAGCCGTTCAACTCTGCTTGAACCTCGTAACGCCCTGGCGCAAGACTGAGCCTGCAGTTCGGCGTTACACAACTCTGGCCGGCGACGTGGACGGAAGCACCTTTTGGATCGGTGCGGATCTCGACTGGAATGGAGGTAACCGCCGGTTCCTTGCGGTGCAGCAGTTTCCAACTGCCAAACGCCGCAATCAACCCGAGCAACGCAGCCCCTGCCAGCAGCGATCGGCGCACGGTTGGCCGGCTTTCTTGGGAGGCTGCGTTAATTCGGCCGAGGAGTTCCTCGAATTGCTGGTTGCCCCCGAACCGGTTCACCGCTTCCTGGTAAGCCTTGCGAGCTTTCGCGAGTTTGCGTTCGGAGAAGAGCTGCTCAACTTCTTCGAGCGCACGGAGGCGATCCGCTGTAACCACCGCAGCCTCACTCTGCTGGATGGCATCGGCGACTTCCTTTCGCTCGCGGATCGCAGGTGGCAGCGCAAGAAGATTTCGCAGCGCCTCTTGAGGCTCCTGTTCGCGCAGCCGCGGCAATGCCTCAACAGCTTCGGCTGCCCGCGCCTGGTGATAACGCTCCCGGCGCGCTTCCACGTCTTCGCGCACTGCAGCGATTTCTCCGCCTGCGCCGGGCCAAGCCTGATTCAATCTAGCTAGCGCAGCATCGAATTCCTGGCTGGCGCACATCCGCTCCACCTCAGCCAGAAGCTCCTGCCGCTGCTGTTGCGCTTCTGCCTTCCTGGCTTCGGCCAGCGCTGCAGCGAATTCACTACGTCCGGGATGTTCGCGGCTGAGGTTCTCGAGCGCGGTTACCGCATCGGCGGGACGGTGTGCGATAAGATCACGCGCCTGTACAAAACGCTCTTCGAGTTGAAGCTCGGCCTGTTTGGCAATCCAGTGGCTCTGTTCGTCTTCGATCCGTTGGCGCGAATTCAGGAGTTCTGAATCGCTGGGGTCACGCGCAAGCGCTTCGGAAACGATGGAAAGCGCATCTTTATATTGGCGTTGGCCCAGGCAGGTTTGGATTCTGGAAAGCGAATCGCGCCGCAAGCGCTCAGCTTCACGCCTGCGCGACTGCTCACGTCCGTGCGTTTCACGGGCATCGCGAATTTGTTTGCGGGCCGCAACCAGTTTCGGTTGGTTAGGAAATTGAGCCAGCCCGCGGTCTAAACGGGCAAGCGCTTTGACGAATTCTTGCGATCCTTCAAGCTGCCGGGCTTCTTCGAGGATAGCTTCTACCGTGGCGTCGAGCCGTTGACCCTCGGCGGCGCGAACAGCGGATTGTTCCAGCGCCTTGATCTCTGGCCGCTGGCGAAGGTGTGCGGGCGCGCCGGCCAGCTTTGCGACCGCCTGCTCAGGATCTCTGGCAATGAGATCCGTTGCGCCGGCAACCAGGTCGCTCGCCTCGCGTTGTTCCTGTTGAGCGGAGTTCTTTATTTGCTTGCGAAGACGGTTGGCCTCCGGATCCTCCCCGTATCGCGCCCGGAAGTCATCGAGCGCGGCCAGCGCGTCTGGAAATAACTGCTGCTCCAAATGTCGCCGGCTCTTTTGCAGTGCTGCTTCGAGCGCCTGTTTGCGTTCGGCTTCTTTTCTCGCGGCGTCTTCTTGCAGTAGACGTTCTTTTTCGAGCTTTTCGGCCTGTTCTCGCTGGAGTTGTTCGCGGGCTGCGGTTAATTCTTGCCGCGCGGCGACAAGGCTGGGATGTTCTGGAAATTGCTTAAGCCCTTGATCGAGAGCCGCGAATGCCTGATCGAAATTCTGCTTGGCACGAAGGCGCTTCACCTCCCTCAACGAAGCCTCAATCGCGGCAGCGATATGGTGCTGCTCGGCTTCCTGGCGCTGGCGTTGGGCTTCGAGCGCGGCTTGGCGCTCGGCTTCCTGACGCTGGCGTTCGGTTTCGAGAGCGGCTTGGCGCTCGGCTTCCTGGCGCTGGCGTTCGGTTTCGAGAGCGGCTTGGCGCTCGGCTTCCTGGCGCTGGCGTTCGGTTTCGAGAGCGGCTTTGCGCTCGGCTTCCTGGCGCTGGCGTTCGGCTTCGAGAGCGGCTTTGCGCTCGGCTTCCTGGCGCTGGCGTTCGGTTTCGAGAGCGGCTTGGCGCTCGGCTTCCTGGCGCTGGCGTTCGGCTTCAAGAGCGGCTTTGCGCTCGGCTTCCTGACGCTGGCGTTCGGCTTTGAGAGCGGCTTGGCGCTCGGCTTCCTCACGCTGGCGTTCGGTTTCGAGAGCGGCTTGGCGCTCGGCTTCCTGACGCTGGCGTTCGGCATCGAGCGCGGCTTTGCGCTCGGCTTCCTCGTGCCGCCGTTGCTGTTCGCGCTTTCGTGCCTCTTCTTGCTCGGCTGTCTTTACCTCGGTGCGGATCTTCTCCAGCTCGGGATCTGATCCGTACTGTTGTTCGAATTGCTCGAGCGCGCGCAGTGCTTCGGCGTAGGAGTGCTGTTCCCGAAACCGGCCCGCCTCAGCGAAGGAGCGGCCGCGGGCCGCGTTGCGCTCTTCCTGCTGCTTTAGCTTCTGCTTGGCTTCGTCGCGCAGCATCGTAACAGTGGGATCGTTCTTGATGTCTGATGGAGGCGCCTGCAGTAGCTCTGTGGCTTCCTGGTAGCGGCCGCTGGCCAGAAGTTGCTGCGCTCGCTGAACGAATGCGCGCAACTCCGCTTCGCGGCGGGCGATTTGTTGCTCCTTTTGAATGGTCTCCCTTAGATCGATGATCTTGCTGTCCGGGCTGTACGAGGCGAGAAACGCATCCAAGGGCTGCAACGCCTCTGGAAACCGTCGTTCGGAACGCAGTTCTTGAGCCTCCCGAATCGCCTTGTCGCAGGCCGTCCGCCTGGCCGCTTCTTGCCGGCCGGCTTCCATTCGTTGCCGCTCTCTTTGCAATTCGAGTTCGGCAGGATACCGCTTGAGGGCGCCATTCAGGATTTCTATCGCGCGATCGAACTGGTTATGCTGGCCGGCGGCCGCCGCTTCCTCCATTTTTTGCTGCACAAACGACTTGCGGTTGCTGGTCTCCAGTTCGTCGCGCACGAAACGGAGCATGTCGGTCACGTCGGACGAGGTGGGATGCTGAACAGCAAGGTCAACCAGTTTTGCTAGGGCCTCGTCCAGATTGCCAGCCTTAATCTCACCGCGAGCTTCATCCAAACCCGCTGCCAGCCGCTTTTCGCGCTGGTCCCGGTCTTGCCCCCCACGAAGTTCCCGGGAAAGCGCCGGGAATTCTGGAAAGTTAGGGAACTCCTGATGCAGTTGATTGAGGACCGCGGACGCTTCCTCCCAGGACCGTATGCTGATTAAGCGGCGCACCCGGGTCAGGCCGTCGGCAAGCCGGGCTCGGCGCTGGGTCTCCGCCAATGCTTGATCCGCTTCCGCCAGCACTTGGCGCGCCGTATCGGCAGGGTGAAGTTCGAGCGCCTGAAGCGCTAACAGACGCGCGGCGGCGGGATCTCCGGACCGCAGTGCGCGTGTGGCGTCGGAAGCCAGACGTCCCGCTTCGCGCGCTTTTTCAACCGCCTCCTGCGCTTGCTGGAGCAGCGCTTTGATTTCGTGGGCTGTGGAGTCGAGGCGGATGGCCGATTCGAACTTTTGCACAGCCTCCGCCGGATTTCCCCTGGCCAGCGCTTCGCGGCCGCGGCGCAGAAGATCGTCCACTTTGGGACGAACGGCCTCCCGCCGAAACTCGCTTTGAAGCTTCTCACGGATCTCGCGCGCCTGGCGATTCGCCGGATCGAGCTCCATTGCCTGACGGACCAATGCCAGCGCCGCATCCAGTTGGTTTCGTTGCCGTTCCCCCAGCGCCTGCTGCACCAATTCATCGGCTTTGCTCTGACGCAAGGTTTGCAGAACAGGCTCGATGTCGAGCAACACATCATCCAGAGTCTGGTAGCGCAGTTCGGGGTCCTTGTACAAAAGCCGATCGATCACCGGAACAAGGTCCGTCGGGCACTCCGGGCAGAGCTCGGTAACCCGCACCGGATCGACACTCAGGACGTTGTACATCTGCGCCGCGGCCTCCGCTGCGTGGAACGGATGAACTCCTGTGAGCAGCTCATAGAAGATAAGGCCATAAGCGAAGATGTCGCTGCGCACGTCGGGTTCAACGCCGCGGAACTGTTCCGGCGCCATGTAGCGCAGCGTGCCGATCATGGCGCCGCGTGGAGTTTGCCGGGATTGAGTGGACTGGGTGACCAGCGCGATGCCGAAGTCCATGATCTTGACCGTCAGGTCAGGCAGGACCATCACGTTGGCGGGCTTTACATCCCGGTGGATGATTCCGCTGGAGTGCGCGCATCGAAGACCGGCGGCTATTTGCGCCATGATCTTCAATCTCTCCAGGATGGAAAGTTGCGTTCCGCCCGAGATCACATGCTGCAGGTCCTGCCCTTCCAGCAGTTCCATGACGATGAAGGGCGTCCCATCCTGTTCGCCAAAATCAAAGACGGTGACAATGTTGGGATGACGCAGCCTCGCCGAGGCCATGGCTTCACCCTGGAAGCGCGTCAACATGCCTTCGTCGCCGTCGGCATTCAGGACTTTGATGGCGATTTGGCGTCCGACGGATGGGTCAAGGCCGCGATAAACGTGTCCAAACCCGCCTCGGCCGAGTTCGCTAAGGACTTCGTACCTGCCGAGGCGTTTGACCATTGCGGGAGCTAACTCTAAGATATTACGGTCGCTAAGCTATTAGCCAGCCAAGCCGGGTTATTAGTCAGTGGGGCAGGTTGCCAACCTTCGCGCCGATTGCCAATCGGCGCAAAGAGCGCGGGTTACCAACCCGCGCGCAGTATGACATCCTGCCCCACAACAAACTGGATCGATGTATAATTGTCGAACCCAGATGAGTGACGCTCTCGCACATATCAATCCAGGGAATGAGCTTGCGCGAATCGCGGAAACGCAAATCGGGACGCGGGGCGACTTGGAGACGGGGCGCGCGGCTTTATACGGATACCTCTTGGCGACAGATGCAAAGTTGAGCGCCTTTGACCCAAAGTGGGCGCGCCAAGGTTTTGGGACAGAAGCTAGCTCTCGTTACAGTTTATTGAACCAGAGACCCGACAGTCCGGACGCCCCCCGCTTGCGATTGCCTGATCAAGAGGCGTCCACGGAGTTGCTGGCGATACTACGAATACACAGCTGGTGTGCCGCATTCGTCGATTGGTGCGTATTGCAGCTTCTTTTGAGAGCATCACACACCACTTTACTCGCCATGTCACGCAGGCCAAGAACAGCTTCGGCGTTCGGGTTATTGCAGTGGGGAAGACACGCCGGTTGTACCGTTCTTGAAGGAAGTTTGCACGCACCGGAGCGAGGCGATATCGTCGTCTTTACTTTCAGTCACGGCGGTCACACCGGTATCGTCACGCAATCGGGATTAGGGAAACATTTCTTTTCTGTAGAGGGCAACACCACGCGAGGCATGGGCGGTAACCAGGGATACCTGGTCGAAAGACGCCTGCGAAGCCAAGCGTCGCTCCGGGGGTTCGTCAGGCTGCCGCCCAGATATCGACTCGGCGACTTCAATATTTCTTCGAGCATCTCCCACACTGCATAGTGGATCTCAACCGGTGATTGTCACCGCACCGCCGGAGCGGGACAAACCATTCCCGAAAAATATCCCGGCCGGAAAATGTTTGGCGTATTGCCGGTATCGAGAACCAGGCTGACAGTCGCGGGATGGCCGCTCTTCGCCACAGTCAGCGGTTTATTGCCCGCGCGCGCGGTCCAGTCCATTGTGGTGCCTGATGCGGTAGCCTGCCAATGCTCGAAGTTGGAGAAGAAATCGAAAACGGCCCAGGGACCGGAGGAGGCTGGGTAACTGAAATCGGTGCCGCCCGCAAATCTCACGTTCAGATTCACTTCCTCGGGTGCACCGGACCATGTGAACTGCTGCGTGGCCGCCGCTCCGGCATTGTAGTGAAGACTTTGGGCCCCCATCGCTAACGTCACGGCCTGTACGTCCTCGGTGGGATTTACTCTCACGGCAAACGAGAGCTGCGGCTGCTGCGCGTTCGCGGGGAAGAAAGCCGCGGAGACTGCCGCTGCACGATTGAAGAAGCTGACGAAGGTAGAAGTCGCCACGGGACTTCCTGGTTTTGCCACATACTCGCTGCCTTGCCGCACCAGGTACTTCTGCATTGTCTCGTTATAGAACCTCCACAAAGCTCCGTCGTTGGGCTTGAACATGTCGGAGACATCCTGGACCGTCGCCTGCGTAGTGGAGTTCGACTTGAAAGGATATTTCGTCATCATGGCGCGAAACTGTCCGCAGAATGACCTGGCCGCGCCATTCGCATCCTGGGCCGGCGCACCGGCGATCAAGGCCTTCACATATCGGATGGGCTCTTCCAGCAGACCCTGCGTGGTGGAATCCACAACGCCTTCTTTGTCCACCGGAAAATTGCGCGCGAGCTGCCGCACTTGTCCGTCCGCGGCCACCGCGCTGGTCAGCGCGTCGTTGCGAAACGCGTCGTTGGCAGGGCTGGTGATCAATGTCTGCAGCGAGTTTAGCAGGCGGTTCAGGCCGTCCATATAGGCAGCGTTGTTCTGGCTGGCCAGCCGGTCGCGGCATCCCGATGGCGTCACCTGTTGCGGGGGTTGAAATAAATCCGAAAGCGGCTTCGATTCTAACGCCGTGTTCTCCGAGACGACGCACATTAACGACAGCAAGGGCGATTGGTTTCCGGAAAGCTTGCCGAGCTTATTCGCCGCATCCGTAATGCTGACGTAGCCAACCACGCGGGAAGCTCGCAGGAACTCGCGCCAGATCTTCGCGAAATCTCTTAGATAGCGCTCCTCGAGATCCTGCTGCAGCTTGGCCGGATCGAGGTTGGCATAAATGTCCGGACCGAGCACCCATGCCTCGCCATTGAAATACTCCTTGGGATTTTGAATCGCCTTCTGCATGTAGGCCCACCCCGGCTTGGTAAAGGCGCCCGGGACAGGATACGCATTTACAACCACCTCCGCGCTGCCCGGATATTGCCGGTTGAAGATCAATTCCGGCGTCAGGCTATTCGCTTTGAGTAACATCGCCTGATAGAGAGGCTCGATGGTGGCGGTCTTTTTCAGGAAGGCGCGCGATACTTGCTTGGCGGTTTCGTCCGGCGTAGCGAAGTTTGGGAATGGATTCTTGAATCGTAGTTCGTCGGCGTAGAACCTGAACTGCTGAATCGCCAGAGCGGAGCGCGTGGCATCAACGACACGGCCGTTGCGCCAGTGCGTCTCGAGAACCGGCGGAAGAAACGCGACCGTGCTCTTGTCGGGATTTGACGTCGTGATCAGGTACGCCTTTAAGGCATTGTAGACATAGACTCGATCCTGGCTGGGCGCCGGACGGGAGAGAAGTTCTATCAGATTGTCTTGTGTTTGGCGCAAGAGAAGGCGCCGGAATAAGCCAAAGTAAGCGTGGTACAACGGCTCCCGAAGATCATCACCGGTATAGAGTCCCCAGTTAAGGCGCAGCGGCCACCCATTCCGGTGATAATCCAAAATGGTCGCCAGCGATTGCCGTACGTCTTCCAATTTATTGAGCCCATCGAGACTGACAAGATGCTCGGCATCCGCATCCTGTATCGCGGCGGCACGTACGGAGTCTAGGGCGGTCTTCTTCAAGGCACTGTTTCCGGAGAACGAAATAATCCAGGCGGCGGCTAAGAGAAGCCCAAGCGCGCCGGCCGTGATCAGCAGAGTGCGCCGCCAAAAACCGAGTTGAACGCTGGCTGTGCTGGAGCTGAGCGCGGATTGGTCGCGCAATATGATGTCCGAAAAAAGATGGCCGAGAAAAACCCATTGAGGTACCCGGCGGACGTTTGGCGCCTGCGGGCCTACCGCGGGCGATGGCTGCTGTATTCCGCCGGAAAAAACTCTGGTGGCATCGGCATCGAACCCTCGTTGTTGCGGTTGAGAAGCGGGCGCGGCCGGAGCGGCATCGCTCAGAGTGATGGGACGAACGCCCGAGAAGTAAAAGCCTCTCAAGAAGGGATTGGTGCGAAGCTGGCTGGGACGGCACAGATCAACCAGGAACTGAACCATCACCGCGCGCAGCTTCCGGAACTCGCGCGGGAATTCGTAAATTGCGGGGAGCTTCGCCGGATCGTGTTCGCGTCCGAGGAAGTTGGCCCGGTGGTCGGAGAGCGAGAAGACCAGATTACCGAATGCTGCGTTTAAACGCCGGGATTCGTTTTCGGCATAGACCCCGGACGAATCGGCGGTGCGGGGTAGTGTGACCCCAAACGCTTGTGCGGCTTCCTCTTCGGTAAGATTCGCGGTGTATTCGAAAAAGTAAGAGAGACGATCGAGTTTAGTGAAGATCACGTAGACCGGGAGACGAACCCCCAGATGATGCGAGATGTCTCCCAGCGCCTCACGCAAAGATCGTGCCCGGGCGGTCATTGATTCAGCGGCCCCCGGCGCCACCAGGCTTTCGCAATCGACGCAGACCACGGCAGCATGAGGCGCAATATCGGAACCGCCGAATATGGAACTGATCTTGAACGGCGCCAGCTTGCTCAGCAAACTCTGGCGTGAGGCAATATCGGAGAACAGGTTGCCGGCCGGATCGACCAACAGCCATTGGCGCGCGAACCAAACATTCAATGACCGTGTTGGCGTAACCGCGTCGCCTTGGTAAACCTGGCCGGCCAGCAATTCAGGCTCCAGGCCGCAATGAATTACGGTGCTGGTTTTGGCAGTGCCCGCATCGCCGAGCAAAAATATCGCGGGCAAACTTGAGATGCTGACGCTACGGCCTTGAACGGATGACCGCAGGCGTGCGTCGGCTTCCTGAATGGAGAGATCCACCTCGCTGTGCGCCCCAGCCAATAGCTGGCCAGAGCGAGCCGCGAGCCATAAGTATCCGGCGAACCCAACCAATCCCAGAAGCGCCAGGCCGCCGCGAAGCATCCACAGGTTTGACCCGTGCAGATGCAGCCACGTTCCGCAGTACCACGATAGCGTGAGCCACAGAATTAGCGCCGCCAGGGCACGAGCGAGGATTGAGGAGCTCTTCATAAACGCTGGCTAGAGATGAGCGGAAGAAATGATCGCGTGTAGCTGGGATGCCCCGGAGTTTAATGAAAAGCTGAAGATCACAAACAGGATCAGCGCCAGCGCCCAGCATCCGGCCGCGGCCCATAGCAATCGGGCGTTCCAAGGATCGGCCGGCGGGCGCGAGGCTTCCCCGGGAAGCGCGCTCCAGTACGAGAGCGGCAATACAGACCCGCGAATTCTCTGAATCCGTTCGCCGATATTCGCGGCCACATGGCGCAGTTCGGCATTGGAGCCCACGCTGTAACGGCCTCGGAATCCTAAAAGAATAGCGAGCTGATAGATCTCCAGAACATCGGCGAGCTCCTGCGAATCGGGGCGCGCCAAAAGATGGTCGGCGTTGCGAAAGAAGATTTCGCCGGCCATATCCACGCCGAACAGCTCTTGCTGCAACGGCTGGCGTACCCAGTCACTAAATGCCGGATTGTGCGAATTCAATACGGATTCGTCGAGAAACGCCACGATGGCGAATGTCGCCACGCGGACGTCTTCGGCCGGGTAGCCGAGCCGCGTTGCGTCATCGGCGGCTGATTGCAGCGCGGACTGCATCTGCGAACGAAACGAATGGGTATCGCCCACGACTTGGCGATTCGATCGAAGACGCACCACCACGGTAAGCGTCTCTTGAAACTGCATCGCCAGATTGTCGGCGCGCCGCGTTACAGTGGCGCCGGCAGATTGAGTAAACGCACCCCCACCCATTAAGTATCCAAGATTACCAGAAGTTCCAGCTCAGCATGCGGTATTTCGCCGGGAACATAGACGGCCACTTCTTTGGTCTGCATGATGTGATCCCAACATGGGCCGCTCTTGGTGATGGCGAAATACTGGGTTGTCACTTTTGGAGAAATGGCCGCTGGAGGGACGGACAAATGCGTCAGCGGAAGGCCGGGCAGCGCCCGTTTTACAAGATCGCCCACAAATTTCGCCGAACAGACTTTGATGAGTTGGGAAGCGGCCTGAATGAGGTGCGCCTCGCCCAGAGGAGACCGGATGCCCAGGATCCAGCGCGAAACACCCAGACAGCGCTGATCGCTGACCGGGCCGTGGTGGAAATATTGGGCGACTGGTTTCAGAGGAATGGAGACGCAATTCGACGGCGCCAGCAATTCCAAGTGCTCGCGAATGTGCTGATCCAACGCGCCGAAACATGTTTCGAGGTCCAAATGGTTATAGAGCGGCAGCGCGGCCGGCTGAGAATCCAAGCCGAAAGTACAAAGCGCTCCCCCCAGGCGCAGCAGCACGCTATAAAGGTGCTCGGGGTGCCCGTGGCGCGAGAAACAGATGTGACGCAGTGACGCCAGAGAAGAATTCAGCGCGTGCAAAAACCAGAAGGTGGCAACCTGCTGCGCCGACATGCCGCTGGCGAATTTGCGTCCGCCGCCCTCGGTGAGCGCCATGCCCTTCTCGGACATGATTTCCACCAGGCGGCGGGTAATGGTCATCAGACGCTCGCTCGCGCTGATCTGCAGGCACGGCGCAATGAAGCGCTCATCAGCAACATAATGACCCAGGCCATCCCTCATAACGCGCGCGATGGGCAGGGTGACCAGGCCTTCGGAAGACTCCGTATCCAGCAGCAGCCTGATGTTCTTGCGGCCGAAAAGAACTTGTTTCTCGTCCTGTCCGGTGTTTTCGTCGTACACTTTCCGTTCTTCGCCGTTGAACCGGGTTCCCTTGGGCACATCTGCTCCGTTGAGCGCGGCGTCGTCTAGCGTGACATTGGCGGCGGTGGGACGGTAAGCCGGGACGGCCAATGAAAGCGTAACGCTGTCACGCGCGGGTGGAATCAACTCAGCAATGGCCCGCGATGGAGGAAGCGGGTCGTATTCCGGCATCTGGAACGGCATGCCATCCGGGAAAATGCCGCGAGCGTGCACCACGGACGCGGTGCCGTTTCTCAGCGCTTCGGCATCCAGCTCGAAGGCTATAAAGCCAAAGGGCTCAAACCAAAGCGCGGTGCTGGCGAAGTGAACGGCGCTTTCAACGTAAGCGCTTTGTGCCTGGAAATGGTGCGGCCCCAAGTACATGCCCTCCGACCAAACCACGCGAGACAATTGTCGGGCTGGGCTGATCCAGCGGGAGTTCGCCACAACTTAACGATTATAGCTTGAAGCCCGGCCGCCACGATGTCATCATATAGGGATTGAACGGTTCAGCGCAGTACGAAATACTACAGAGGATCGCCGGCATAAAGATTGTTGTTTTCCGCGGGAAAGACGCGAGCGGCCGGCCGGCTCTTCTGCATCAACTCACGGACGCTAACGATCATACCGAGGTTTTGACCCGGGCGGTTCGCTATTTACTCAGGAATCCCAGCACCGCCGGCGGACGCATTCTGGATCTGACGGAGATCGACGGTGCGCAATACCTGGTCACGTTGGACGAACCGGAGTGCCTGGCGCTTCGCGAATGGCTGGACTGGGAACTGGAACGGCCCGCGCCGTCGGTGTCCAGCGCGCCTTCCGCTGCCGCGCCGGCTGCCCATACGCCGGGCGAATTCACGCGAATGTTTCAAGCCCCCGCGGCTCCGAATCCCAGCGCGCAGCAAAACGCATCGCCACAAAGTGGATCGCAACAGAGTGGATCGCAACCCGGAGAATTCACCAAGATGTTTGAGCGCGCCGGTTTGGACATCTCCAGCGGTCGAGTGCGCGAAGCATCGCCTCCGCCGGTTCCACCCGCGCCGCTGGCGGAACAGAAGCAACCGGGAGAATTCACTAGACTATTCCGAAGCCCACTCGCGGCCCCCTCTTCCGTCGGAGTGCCTAACCTGCCGGCGTCGCCTCCGCCGCAACACACGCCAGGTCAATTTACGCAGATGTTTGGCGTGGGAGCGCTGGGCGGTTCGCGAGCGCCGGCGAATACGACGGAACCAGCTCCGCCCACGCTGACCGAAAGCGTGGAGCCGGGAGAAAGGCCGCCGCTTTCACCGATGACTGCGGCGCCTGCGGCGTCCGGACCGGGAGAGTTCACGCGCATGATGAACCGTCCTGCCACGGCTCGAAACCCAGCGATGCCGCCGGCCCCGGCGCCATCGATGCCGTCGTCCACCGGGGCTGCTCCAATGCCCGCAGCCTTTACCATTCCGGCCGCTCCTCTGCCAACAATACCAGCGGCGCCAAGCGTCCCGCAGGCTCCGGCCGCTCCTGCGCCCGCAATCCCGGCCCCGCAACCACTCCAGATGCCGATGAGCAGTCCGGGGGAGCAGCGATCGCCTGGCGGAGGCCCGTCGACGAAGGCGATCATTATATTGTTCGGAGTTTTGCTGCTGGTCGCGCTCGCTTTAGTGATCCTGGTTGTGCTGCGGCGTTAAAGTTAAGATGATTCCTGATTGACGGAGGTGTCATGGCTCTCGAAGATACAGTCCGCGAACTGCAGTCTCAGGTAGCGGCTCTGCAACAGCGATTGGATCAGCTGCAACAACAGTTTTCCATCGGCCCGAATGAAATACGTATGACCTGCGGCGACAATAGTATTCGCTTGACGCCCATGGATTTCGAGATCCGGGCCCGCCAATATTCGGTGACTGCCAGTGCGAATATACATATAAAAGCCGGAGGGAAGGCGACTTTCGAGGCGCAGGGCGACACTTTCGTCGCGGCCTCCGGGCGTGTAGTGCTCGACGGCTCTCAGGTGCTGGCCGAACATCTGGAGGCGGAGAACCAGATGATAATCTCGTGCGGAGACGCGACGATTGTCTTAAAAAAAGACGGTCATATCGCCGTCACAGGCCATGAAGCGGATTTTGCCGCAATGGGGAAGGCCAGCATCAAGGCTGGCGGCGTGTTGTCGCTAAAAGGCAGCCGGATCATCGAAAACTGAGCGCCGCGCGAGTGCTTATTCGGCTTCCGGCAACAGGATAATCAGCTCGAGCTTCGGGTTCGGGAAATCGTTGGGCACGTATACGCCAAAGTTGTGCGCGCGAGCGATGGCCTCCCACGCTGGTCCGCCCTGGCTCAAGCTGAAATACTGATAGTTCAATTTGAGTGGAATGGACGCCGGAGGAATGGCCACGTGGCGCATCGGCACGCCCGGGAGCGCGTGGCGGATAAGATGTTCCAGGTGTGTCGCCGAGCAGGACTTAATGAGCTGAGGAGTTTTGGTGATCAGCTCAGCTTCCGGCATTTCCGCGTTGATTGCCAAATACCACTTTGTCGCATTGGACAAGTGCCGCTCATCGGCGATTGCGGCGGCATAGACGGAGGGCTGCGTCTGTTTTAAGGCGATGGACACGAAGTTACTGGGCACCACGGTTTCGAGCAGTGTGCGCAGCTTCTCGTTCAAGTCGGTAAAGCAGGATTGTAAATCGGTATGGGAGTAAGCCGGCAGGTCCCGCGGCTGCAGCCTTAAAGAGAATGTTGTTAGTGCTCCCGCCAGTGAACTCATGGCCGAAAACAGCATTTCGGGATGGCCGCGGCGTGTTTCAAAAATATGCCGCAACTGGGGTAGATACGTGTTGACTGTGTAGAGCAACCAGAAGTTCGCGATATCGGCAGCGGTGAAATCCGCCAGGCTTTGATTCTTCTGGCGGCGCATGCCCGCCAGCGCGCTGCTTTTGGCGATCAGGATTTCGAGCATCTGGCGCGAGATGGACATCAGAAAATCGCTGGCGGAAATGTCGAGTAGAGGCGGAACGAACTGCGGATCCAGTTCCAGCAGTCCGGCGGCTGTCTTGCGCACGCGCGCCACCTGTAAAGAGGGCGTGCCGGCGCGAGCTTCGGCGTTCACCAGCAAGCGCATGTTCTTGCGGGCCACCTGAACCTGGCGCTCCTTGGTCCCGCTGTTTTCGTCGCGGGTGGAAATGACTTCGGCCAGATAGCGCGTGTCGGCGTTCTGAATTGGTGCAGCAACATTCAGGCCGCCGTACCGGTAAGCCGGAATTGCGAGATGAATGTCCAGGCTCTCTTGCTCGGTTTTCAAATACTGCGCAAGCGGCTTTGGCGGCGGCGCCGGATCGGCTGCCGGAACATCGAATACCAAACCGTCGGGAAAAATCCCAGCCGCCGACTCTATTTTGAAATTTCCCGCCGCCAAAGCCTCGCGGTCGATTTCGAGCGAGAGCAGTCCCCACGGCTGAAAGTTGAGCGCGTCCCAGCGGAACTCCAGCAGGCTTTCGAAAAACAAATCCTGGTGCTGCAGGTGGTTCTGTGTTAGAAACGTTCCTTTGGTCCAAACCACTGGCTGCAGTTGCCGCATGCTGGCTACCGGGCCCCGGGCGCTTGTTCGAAGCTAAAGTCTGTCAAGAAGATTTGATCCTGATTGGGAAGACGGAAACCGAACTGGCCTGCGGTGAGGTCCATCGGCGGGTCTGTCCATTCATCCAATAGTAGATACTTTCCGTCGGCATTGCGAATTTCGACCGAGAGCTTGGTAGGGGCCACACGCACCTGCAATTGATAGGTGGGTCCCTGCGCATTGTGTTTCAGATCCACGCGCTTGGTCTTCTTGCCGTTCCGAATGATCTCCGAAACATAGGATTGTTTGTCGATTTGGAAGTCAATGTAGTTGCGGGAGTCCTGATAAGCAAGAACCCAGCGCATTTTAGGATTCCCGCCCATGCCCAGGAACTTCTTCGACGACTTGGGACTGATGGCGAAACGGAAAACGCCGGCGGTGGGGGTTATCTTGTAAAGAACGAAATCGCCGCCTTGGCGCGTGTACCACTCTTCATCCTTGGTCCAAGGCTGATTCCAGTCCTCTGCGCGCATCGCGCGAGCAACAGGAGCCGGCGCTTTCTTGATAGCAACCAGGCCCAATGTCACGGTGGCCGTTCCGCCTGCATTCACTTCCACTGTGACGCTTCCGTCCGTGTATCCTGGCGCGTGGGCGCTGAAAGAGTAACTGCCTGGCTCCAGGTCGAGCGAAGACGAAGACAAAACTTGCGGGTTTGACTGGCCGCGGCGCGTGTAGGTAACTTGGGCATCGCCGGGAGTCACGCGGACGGTCACAGTGCCAGTGAGTTTTGAAGGAGCGACAATTGGCGCAGGAGCGGGCTTGGGAACAGGTAACGGCACCAGTGAGAAATTTACTCTGGAAGTGGTACTCTCCCGCACCGTAATTTTTTGCGGTTTGGCAGGCATGAAGCCAGAATGGTATACCAGAATTTCGTAACTTCCAGGCGCGAGCGACAGTTTGTATTTGCCGTTTTTTGCCACGCCATTCAGCTTGTTATTGACCAGCACCTGCGCATCCTGGACGCCGCGCACATCAATACTGAGTGTACCCTGGCTGTCCAGCGTCGCCAGGAACAGGTTGAGCGAGGGTACCGGCCCCACGGAGAAATTCCCGGTCCACTCCCCGAGAGTTAACGTGTGCGGCCCGGGTGTCAAATCTTTGAGTGCGATCTGCCCGGACGAAAGTCTTCCTGCCGGACGGTTATCCAAAAGCACCGGAGTATCGGCGGTTGAAGATGCCGTCACCACTGCTTGATCGTGGTAAGAAGCTACGGCAATTGCATCCGTGCCGGTGGCCTGCGGCCGTTCCAGCGAGGGGAGAGTCAAAGCTTGGTCTTCAAAGGCGACCGTTGATTTAATCGCGCCGCTTTGAACCAGCAGCGTATGCTTTCCAGGCTCCAGCGTATCGACCATGAGTTGACCATCTTCAGGCAATGTCTCGGAGGGCTTATCGTCCCAGGATACGGTCCCTTGCTTGAGCGCTGAGAATAGGTGAAACTCTGACGGCCGCGGTTTCAATGTCACGCTGTACGGAGTGGGCGGGCCGGACCGCAGATCGATGTCGAAGGAGTGCGGCTCGTATCCTTCCTTCTGGGCGGTGAGCCGATATTGACCTTCCAAAAGTTGCAACGCCGAATCCGATGTTCCCAGCAATTTGTCGCCCTGCGATATCGATGCACCGGGCGGTGAAGTGTGCACTTGAAAGACAACATTGGCCGGAACGTGTACCGGCGCTTTTTTGGGGACTCCCAACATTCGCCAGGCAATGGCGGCGGAAATGATCAAAAGCACCGCCAGTACGGTCAGCAGGATTCGCGCCGGAACGCCTTGACGGGAAGCCGGTGGTACGGCTTGCCGCGGTGCATCCACTGGAGGCGCCGCCGCGACCGCGGGTACAGCCGCGATTGGGGGAGGGGCCGGCGGCGGTTTCGATTCCGGCTGGCGCTTTACTTCCGGTGGACGCGTCGGCGGCGGAACAGAAGCTGGTTTAGCGTCCTGAGGACGCATAAAAACGATCGTGCCATCATTCAGAGGCGGCGATGACAAGGGCGGCGATGATACTGGCGCCGAGGATCCGGGAGAAGTGTTCTTGTTCGCGAAAGCGGAACTTTGCGAACCCTGCGGTGCGTCCTTTTGTGGGAGCAGAAACACCGCAGTGGCATCGAACTCGGGCACAGGGCTTGCAGGATTGGTTGTGCCAGCCCGGGACACTGGAGTTTGAGACGGCCATGGCGTTGCGGGCGTACCGCCCTCGGTGCTTGACGGCCATCCGTTTGCATCCAGTTGAGGTCCTGCACGTTGAGCTCCAGAATGAGTTCCGGGATCCGTGCTAGAAGTGTCCCACCCGCCAAACGCGGCGGGCTCGGCTTCGAGTAGCTCCGGTGTTTGACGCAACACCGCATTGAGTTGCCGGCGCAGTTGGGTGATCTCAGGATCAAGATGCCCTTCCGCCTCAAGCTCCATCAAAATCTCGGAAGCCGCAGGATACTCGGCTTGGTCGAACGCTTGCTTGGCGCGCTCCACCCGGGGACGGATTCGGGAAGGATCGAAACACTCGATGGGCTCATCGCGATAGGCTTTCTGCAGGCATTCGGCGAAATCGTTCGCGGTAGGGAAGCGGTACGCGGGCTGCTTCGCCATGGCCTTGTTCACCACGCGGCTAATGGACTGGTTCACGTTCGGGTCCAGATCCGAGATCGGGGGCGGGCTTTCACGCAGGATGGCCTCGGCGACCTCCCGCTCGTTGGGACGCTCAAACGGGTGATGCCGCGTGAATACCTGGTAGGCCAAAACTCCGAGCGAAAATATGTCGGAAAGCGGCGTCGGGGGTTCGTTTCGGAGTAGCTCCGGCGGCATCAATTGCAAAGCGGCTTTGTTTGCCTCGGCGGCGTTGACGGCAGTTAGATGCGCGGTGAGGAAATCACTCACTTTGACCGAGTCGTCCGGCAAGATAAAAACATTGCGGGGTTTTAGGTCGCGATGGACTAAACCAACGTCATGCGCCGCGCCAAGTGCTTTGCTGACCTCTGTCAGGATTTCAATGGAACGCTGAATCGTGAGCTGGCCGCGCTTCTTGATGAGTTGGTCGAGCGTGACCTGAGGAAGCAGAGGCATTACGAAAAAAGTCTTCAGATGACCCTCATGCTCCACCTCGCCCAAATCGAGAATAGGAACGATGTCGGGATGATTGAGTTTCCTTAATAATTCGTAGCCGTGATAGACGGATTGAAGCGCAGCCGCACTCGCAGTGGCGCGGATTATTTTGACCGCAACATCGCTCTGAGTGATTGTGTCGTAAGCCTTACATACGATACTTAGGTCGGTTCGCCCGAGCGTGTCGCCCAGTTCGTAGCGGCCCTTTATTTGGAATGGATTGCCCACAACTGCGCCGCTATATATATTACAGGAGACACGCGTTAAGTGAAAGATAGACCTCGCGGGGGCCTGACCAGCGTTCCCCCTGCTTCGGCGGCAGAGAACAGTGTTGGTGTGAATTGCCAGGGCCCCCGGCTCGGCCTGAAGCCCAACTCCTTGGCCAACTTGCGGTAGGACCACTACTTAATGCCGGCGGAATCGCCAAATAGTCGCGCTCGCCACGCATGTATATAAGGGTGCCACCATCAGGCTGAGGCTACCAATAGGACCATCCACTAGTACCGGTACCCTGTTCCGAGAGGCTGTTATCTAGATTAAATTTCTGATAGACTCTTTAAGTCTTCGAGTCCGAAAGTCATTGAAAGGCGGCATTGGGCCATGCAACGATTGAGGCCTAACCGCCGGAGGAGGCAATTTGGCGAGAGAAAGCGTTCAGAAAAAGCTGCAGCGGGTTCGCCCGCCACGGGTGCAAGTGACCTACGACGTGGAAGTGGGCGATGCCATTCAACTTAAGGAGCTTCCCTTCGTCCTGGGCGTTCTCGGCGACTTCACTGGGATGCCCTCCGAGCAGTTGCCCCGTCTGAAAGATCGACGGTTTGTGGAAGTGACCGGCGATAACTTCGACAGCGTTCTCGAGAGCATGAAGCCGCACGTAGCTTTTGCCGTGGAAAACAAGCTGAGCGAAGAATCGGACGCTCCGCAGCTCAAGGTGGATCTTCAATTCAAGACCCTGGAGGATTTTGAGCCGGAGCAGGTGGCGCGGCAGGTGAAACCGCTGCGCGAGCTGTTGGAGCTTCGCACCAAGCTTAACGATCTTCGAGGCAACCTGCAGACCAACGAGAAGCTGGATGAATTGCTGCTCGATGCGGTCTCGAATACCGAAAAGCTCGGAAAACTGCGCAACGAATTAGGCCTGCCGGAAGGTGGGAAGGAGGAGTCAAATGGCTGACGCGAATGCACCAGCGAGCGCCGCTTCCCAGACCGCCAGCGCCGCGCCACAAACTGCCGAGGTCAGTTTACTTGACCGAATTGTCCAAGAAGGACGGTTTGGCAAGGAGCAGGCTGCGAAGGAACGCGGCAAGGACATCATCAAACAGTTCGTCGGGCAAATTCTGCAAGGCGAAGTTACTGTTTCTAAAGATAGTGAAGCGATGATCAATGCGCGAATTGCGCAAATCGATCACCTGATCTCGCTGCAATTGAACGAGATCATGCATCACCCTCAGCTCCAGAAGCTGGAGGGCACCTGGCGCGGTTTGAAATACGTGGTAGACAACAGCGAGTTGACCCCGATGTTGAAGATCCGCATCCTCAACGCCTCTAAGAAAGAGCTGCTGAGGGATCTGCAACGCGCTCCTGATTTCGATCAGAGTGCGATGTTCAAGAAAGTTTATGAGGAAGAGTACGGTCTCTTCGGCGGTGAGCCCTTTGGCGCCCTGATCGGCGATTACGAATTCGGCAAACACCCGGAGGACTTGGAATTGTTGGATAAGGTGTCGCATGTTGCGGCCGCGGCTCACGCACCTTTCCTGACCGCTGCCGCGCCGGATCTGATGAGCCTGGATAGTTACACCAATCTCGGGCAGCCGCGGGACCTTGCCAAGATCTTCGATACCACGGAATATGCGAAATGGAAGGGTTTCCGTGAGAGCGAGGACTCGCGCTACGTCGGTCTGTGTATGCCGCGCGTCTTGATGCGGTTACCGTACGGCAAAGACACCAAGCCGATTGATGGATTTAATTACGAGGAGGGAGTAGACGGCACGGATCACTCCAAGTACTTGTGGGGGAACGCGGCCTATGCTCTTGGTGCGCGGCTCACCAGTGCGTTTGCGACCTATGGCTGGTGCGCTGCAATTCGCGGCGTGGAAGGCGGCGGCTTGGTGGAGGGATTGCCCTGCCATACTTTCCGTACCGACGAAGGCGATGTAGCTTTGAAGTGCCCCACCGAGATCGCCATTACGGACCGGCGCGAAAAGGAATTGGCCGATTGCGGCTTCATCCCGCTGGTGCACTGCAAGGGAAGCGATTACGCCGCGTTCTTCAGCATTCAGTCGCCGCAGAAAGCCAAGCTGTATGACAAAGACGCGGCGAATGCCAATGCCCGGTTGTCCACTCAGCTGCCTTACATTCTGGCCGTCTCGCGATTCGCCCATTATTTGAAAGCCATGATGCGCGACAAAATTGGCAGCTTCATGTCGCGCAGCCAATGCCAGGTGTTTCTGAACAATTGGATCAAGAATTACACCATCGGAGATGATGATGCTCCGGCTGTGATCAAGGCGAAGAATCCATTACGGGAAGCGCGGGTGGATGTTGTCGACGTGCCCGGCAAGCCCGGAGCATACCGTGCTATCGCCTTCCTCAGGCCGCATTATCAGTTGGATGAGCTATCGGTGTCGTTGCGGCTAGTGGCCGATCTTCCGCAACCGGTACGCTAGAGTAAAGCAGTTTAGATCGGCGATCATGTAGCGTTATAAAAAATAAGGAGGAACATTTACCATGGCTGTTGAATACTACTTGGAACTCGATGGAATCCAGGGCGAGTCCCAAAAAACGGGGAGCGAAAACCAGATCGAGATACACAGCTGGGCCTGGGGCGCCAACAATACTTCCAGTGTCGGCTTCGGTACCGGATCGGGAACAGGTAAGGTATCCATTTCAAGCATGAACATAATGAAAGATCTGGATACGGCTTCCGCCAAGTTGTTCCAGAAATGCTGCGATGGCACTCATATCGCTAGCGGTAAACTGCACTGTTGGGAAGCGGGCGGAGACAACAATAAGGTGGAATACCTGCTTTACGAATTCACCGAGATATTCGTCGACAGCGTGCAGTGGGGTGGTTCCGGCGCTTCCGGCAAGCCCAGCGAGTCTGTAGGCTTTTCGTTCAACCAGGTGGTGGTTACCTACTATCCCCAAAATGCGGATGGCACCAAGGGTGACAAGCAGCAGGCTGGTTGGAACGTTGGCAAGAACGCGGCAGCGGCCGGCTAACGAAGTCGCGCTCCATGGACGCACAGCAGTTATTTCAAGCTGGCAAGCTCCAGGAGGCAATTGACGCGCTCAGTGTGAACCTGCGGGATAAGCCGGCGGACAACAAGAGCCGCACGTTCTTGTTCGAGTTGCTCTGTTTTGCAGGCGAATACGATCGCGCCGAGAAGCACCTGGAACTGCTGCAGCAGCAAAGCGGTGAAGCGGCGATGGGCGCCCTGGTATACCGGGGCGCTTTGAACGGCGAACGTACGCGCAGCGACATGTTCGAGCGCAAAACGTTTCCTCAGTCTTCGATTTCACGGGAAGCTATCCGTGGAACGTTGAACGGAAAGCCGTTTCAATCCCTCGAAGACGCGGACCCGAGAATCGGTCCGCGTCTTGAAATCTTTGCGGCGGGTGATTACATGTGGCTCCCGCTCGGAGACGTCGCGGTAATTGAAATGGAACCTCCGAAGCGTTTGCGCGATCTGCTCTGGGCGCCGGTTCGACTTCAAACCGGTCCGGATTTCAAGAACAAAGATCTGGGCCAAGTGCTGATACCGGCGGTCGCGCCTCTTTCGTGGCAACATCCCGACGACAGTGTCCGTCTGGGGCGGGTCTCGGAGTGGTGTGCCGACGAGGCCGGCGATCAAGCTCCTTTCGGATCGAAAATGCTTCTGGTAGACGGAGAGGAAGTCCCTGTCCTGGACATCCGGAAACTGGAGATTCTCGCCGCCGCCAGCGCGACGTGATCTCCCATGTCTGTTCGAGAGGAAATCCTACAACCTATTCCCGGAGACACTCCTTCGGGCCAGAATCTGTACTACTCGCCGCTTTTCGACAAGATCAAAGAGGCGCGGCGGCAGGATCTCGGCGGCCCCATGGGTGCATGGGAACGCGAAGTCAAAACAGCCGACTACCCGTTAGTGATCAAGCAATGCGAGGACGCACTCGCTACCCAAACCAAGGATCTGTGGCTGGCCGTTTGGTTGACTGAGGCGCTAATCTGGCGCGACAAGTTCGCCGGTTTACGGGATGGTTTGCAATTGGTCTCAACGCTTCTTGAGACCTTTTGGGAAACGCTTCACCCGGCGATCGAAGAGGGCGACGCTGAACTTCGCGCCGCACCCATCGAGTGGCTGGGAAATTACCTGGAGCCGGAGAAGGGCATGTCGCCGGCGTTGGCAATCCAATTCGTGGCTTTGAATAAACAGGGATTGCACTACATCCAATACAAAGATTCCCAAGCTGTCGGCTACGAAGAGTCCGTCAAGGCCAATGAGCAGAGAAAGAAGGCGCGAGAGGCAGCCATCAAAGAAGGAAAGGTCCCGCCGGAGACCTTCGACACGGCGCTCAAGGAAACTCCCAAGGAGTTCGTTCGTACTTTGGACAACGACCTCAAAAGCGCGCTGGAGACACTGCAGGCGCTAGACACGTTGTGCCAGGGCAAATTTGGAAACGTAGCGCCGAGCTTTACTAAATTGAAGCGAGCCTTGGATGATGTCCAAGGGGTGGTTCACGTTTTCCTGCTTAAGAAACTGGAGCAGGATCCCGACCCTCCTCCTCCGCCTGAGGCTTTACCCGGGCTTGCTGCCGACGGGACCGGAACCGGGGTACCGGCCGAGGTTGGGCTGGAACGGTTCGGATCGCTGCAGATAGACCCGGAGAAACTCGATGCGCTGATCGGGGCCGAGCTGCATTCTCGCAATGATGCGGTATTGCACGTGGCCGCCGTGGCGCGATTTTTGCGCCAGCGGGAGCCTGCCAGTCCCGTTCCTTATCTCCTGCTCCGCGCCTTCCGGTGGGGCGAATTGCGAGACGCTTCCGAAAGCCAGATGGGTCAAATTCTGGAGTCCCCTCCGGGCGAGCTTCGCGCGGCGCTGCGCAGGCATTCGCAAGCCAACAATTGGGCGCTGGTTCTGGAAACCGCGGAAACCGCGATGAGCCAAGGATTCGGCCGAGGCTGGCTGGACATCCAACGTTACGCCATCCATGCTTGCGAGGAGTTGGGGTATGCCAACGCAGCCAAGGCGCTCCGCTCAGAACTGAAAACGCTGCTCACCGACGTTCCGCAATTGCCTACCCTCATCCTGCAAGACGACACGGGCGCCGCAAATCCCGAGACGCTGGCATGGTTGAAGAAGGAAGGCTTCGTCCCCCAAGCCTGAGGAACCATGCCCGTTAGCAAAGGAGAAGGCCCCGTTACGCTGTCGGTTCTGGACCGCTTGATCGACGATGAACCGAAGAACCCGTTCGAGGCTCCGATGACCCGTTCGGAATCGTTGCGGCGCATGAAAACATCGGTGCGGCGCGACCTGGAATGGCTTTTGAACATGCGCCTGCCCGTGCAGCCCGCGCCCGAAGGCGCTACACAGCTGGAACACTCGCTGTACTCCAGCGGCTTGCCGGACCTTCATTCGATGAACATGGCGAGCACCCGCAATCGCACCGAGCTGGCGCGTCTTATGGAAAAAATGATTGCGGCTTTCGAGCCCCGGCTGCTGAACGCCAAGGTTTCTCCGGTGATTGAAAAAGCGCCGGGTCCTTCGCCCAAGCTGGGCTTCATGATTGAGGGTCTGCTGGCGATCGATCCCATGCCGGAACACGTCAGCTTCGATACCCTGCTGGATGTTACGGGAGGCGAATATCTCATAAAAGGTGAACACAGTGCGGGATGAGCTTCTCGACTATTACGAGCGCGAACTGACCTTTCTCCGCAGTATGGGCACGGATTTTGCGGAGAAGTATCCCAAGATTGCGTCGCGCCTGGTTCTGGAGCCGGACCGTTGTGAAGACCCGCACGTGGAACGTTTGCTCGAGGCTTTCGCGTTCCTGGCGGCGCGGGTCCATCTGAAAATCGATGACGATTTTCCCGAGATTACAGAGTCGTTACTCGATGTACTGTTTCCGCATTATGTGCGGCCCATTCCGTCCATGTCGGTGGTGCAGTTTCACCTCGATCCACAGCAGGGCAAACTGTCGAGCGGGTTCACCGTTCCGCGCTCGACCATCTTGTATTCCAAACCAGTGGATGGCGTACCGTGCAAATTTCGTACCGGTTCCGCCACGACAATGTGGCCGGTCACGGTCAGCGAAGCGCAGTGGCGATCGCCGGAACGTCTCGATCCGCCGGTCAAAGCGCTGGATGCCATCGCCGCTCTGCGGCTCCAGCTGGCGTGCGACGCGGACGTCGAATTTTCAAAGCTCGACCTGCGCTCGCTCTGTTTTTATCTCAACGGCGAAAGCAATCTGATCCACACGCTGTATGAGCTTTTGTTCAACAACTGTATCCGGATTTTGGTTCGCGATCCGGACCAGCCATCTAAGCCCGCTTTACAGCTCGACCGGCGCGCGCTGCGCCCCATGGGTTTCCCTGACGAAGAAGCGCTGCTCGAGTATCCGCGCCGCTCCTTCACCGGCTATCGAATTCTGCAGGAATACTTCGCGTTCCCGGAAAAGTTCTTCTTCATCGAGTTGAGCGGATTCGAGCAAGTCGCTGCCGCGGGATTCGGATCGCGCGCCGAAGTGATTTTCCTGATTTCCCCCTATGAGCGAAGCGACCGGCAGCAGATGCTCGAGCTGGGCGTCTCGGCGAAAACGCTTGCGCTGAATTGCGCTCCGATCATCAATCTTTTCCCGCACACCGCTGAGCCCATTCATTTGGATCAGTCTCGCTACGAGTACCCGGTCATCCCGGATATTCGAAGAAGAAACGCCATGGAAGTAATCTCCGTGGATGGCGCCAGCAGTTCCAATCCGCATTCCCAGGAAGTTGTGCGTTTCGATCCGCTCTATTCCTATCGTCATTCGCTTCGTGAGGAGGCCGGCAAATCGTTTTGGAAAGCTGCGCGCCGGCCCTCCATCAGAAAGAACGACGACGGAACGGAAGTCTTTATCTCGCTGGTGGATCTTTCGGGAAGATCTGCGCGCCCCGGGGTGGAAGCGTTGACGGTGCACTGCACCTGCAGCAATCGCGATCTGCCGTCTCGTCTTCCGTTCGGCAATGAGGCAGGCGATTTCGAAATCGAGGGTGTGTCGGTGGTGAAACGCATCATCGCGCTTCGCAAGCCCTCCGCCACCCTGCGTCCGGCAACCGGCCGCGGCAGGCTGTGGCGTTTAATCTCTCATTTGTCTTTGAACTACCTTTCGCTGGTGGAAGAAGGAAAGGATGCGCTGCAGGAAATCTTGCGCCTCTATAATTTTTCGGAGTCAACTTTCCTTGAAAGACAGATCAACGGCATAAGTTCACTGGTCAGCCGCCGTACCTTTGCACCGGTCCTGTCGCAGCAAGGCATCAGCTTTGCGCGCGGGACCCATGTAGCCATGGAATTGGATGAGGAGCAGTTCGTGGGCGGAGGAGCTTTTCTTTTCGCCGCCGTGTTGGAGTACTTTCTGGGTCTGTACGTCACCATGAACAGCTTCAGCAAGCTTTCCGTTCGAACGCGCCAGAGAAAGGATGTGCTCAAGGAATGGCCAGCACGAGCCGGACATCGGATCCTGTTGTAAACACCGTTGCCGCCGACGTCGCCGGCCGGTTGCATGATGAGCCTTGGAGTTTCGAGTTTTTCCAGGCGGTGCGTTTGCTGGAGCGCCTGATGCCGGCGCGAACCCAGGTAGGACGTTTTGCACGCCCGGCCGATGAGGTTGTTCACTTTCGGGCCAATCCATCGCTGTCGTTCCCGGCCAGCGAAATTCAGGCGCTCGCGGAGCAGCCGGATGCTCCGGCTGCGATGACCGTAAACTTTATGGGCTTGATCGGCCCAATCGGCACGCTGCCTTTGCATTACACCGAGCTGGTGCTTGCCCGCCTGCTGGCTCGCGATCACACTCTGCAGGATTTTCTCGACATCTTTCATCACCGCCTTATCTCGCTGTTCTATCAGGCGTGGCTCAAGTATCGTTTTCAGTTCCGGCTGGAGCGCGGTGAATTCGGCGTTTTTTCGCATTACCTGATGGACCTCATCGGTTTGGGGACGGCGGGGTTGCAGAACCGTCAGACCGTGCCGGACGAGGGCCTGCTCTACTATTCAGGGCTGCTGGCGCAGCAGCCGCGCTCGGCAACTTCACTGCGTCTGCTGCTTGCCGATTATTTTCAGGCGCCGGTCGAGATCGAACAGTTTGTCGGGGCTTGGTACCGGTTGGACGAAGACGCGCAGTGCCGCTTCGATGAAGCGCCGGCCGAGTCACAGCAGTTGGGAATTGCGAGCGTAGTCGGCGACGAGGTTTGGGAGCCTCAGGCCAAGGTCCGTATTGTGATCGGCCCGCTCGCGATCGCGCGCTATCTGGATTTTCTGCCGACCGGGACCGCCTTCGCTCCGCTCCGGGCCATCGCCAGATTATTTTGCGGCGACGAAGTCGACTTCGAGCTGCAACTGATTCTGAAACGCGAGGAGACGCCCGGGTGCCAGCTCGGAGAAGAAGGCGATCGCGCTCCCAGGCTTGGATTTTTGAGTTGGGCCAAATCGAGGCCCATGGACCGCGATCCGGCGGAGACCATTCTGCAGCTTTCGTAACAAGGGGAAAGACATGCCTATAAATCTCAGATCGTTGATCGGCAAGTTGAACGAAACCTCGCGTAAAGCGTTGGAGGCCGCGGCCGGCTTGTGCCTGGCGCGGACGCACTACGACATCGAAGTGGAGCACTTCCTTTTAAAAACTCTAGACTCCGCCGATGGCGACGTGGCGGCCATCCTGCGCCAGTTTGAAGTGGACAAATCGCGCCTGACGGCGGAGCTGACGCGCAGCCTGGACAAACTCAAGAGCGGCAACGCCCGGACTCCCGCGCTCAGCCCGTCGTTGCTCAAGATGCTCACCGAAGCATGGACCATTGGCTCTCTCGATTTTGGCGCGGCGCAGATTCGCACGGGATTCATGCTGCTGGCCCTGACTTCGAGCGACGAGCTGGTCCGGCTGATGAGAGAAATCAGCAAGGAATTTCAGAAGATCCACGGCGAAGCGCTACGCAAGGACTTCTTGTCCATTGTCCAGGTCTCTCAGGAAGAGACCAGCACCGCGCGCGCCACCGAAGGCGCGCCGGACGGAACCCCCAAGCCTGCCGGCGGAAAAACCCCGAACCTGGACCAGTACACCGTGAACCTGACCGAAAATGCAAAATTGGGAAAAATCGATCCGGTATTGGGGCGCGACTTCGAGATCCGGCAGGTGGTGGACATCCTGATGCGGCGGCGTCAAAACAATCCTATTCTTACTGGCGAAGCGGGCGTGGGAAAAACCGCGGTGGTGGAAGGATTCGCTTTGCGCTTGGCCGCCGGAGATGTGCCGCCTCCGCTGCGTAACGTCACGCTGCGATCGCTCGACCTGGCTCTGTTACAGGCCGGGGCCGGCGTGAAAGGTGAATTTGAGAACCGGCTGAAGGGTCTGATCGAAGAGGTGAAGGCATCGCCTGCGCCGATCATTCTTTTTATCGACGAAGCGCACACCATGATCGGCGCGGGCGGACAGGCCGGGCAGAATGATGCCGCCAATTTGCTGAAACCAGCGCTGGCGCGGGGCGAACTGCGAACCATCGCCGCAACAACCTGGTCGGAATACAAAAAGTACTTCGAAAAAGACGCCGCGCTGGCGCGCCGCTTCCAGGTTGTCAAGGTGGACGAGCCCAACGAACAGCAGTGCACCGTGATGCTGCGCGGCATCGTGCCGTCGCTTGAAAAGCATCACAATGTCCGGATATTCGACGAAGCCGTATTGGCGGCAGTGCGCCTGTCGCATCGCTATATGGCCGGACGGCAATTGCCGGATAAGGCGGTCAGCGTGCTTGATACCGCCTGTGCCCGCCTGGCTCTGAGCCAGAACACCACGCCGGCCCAAATTGAGGATGCGACGCGGCGCCTTGACGACTTGGTGGTACAAGAGCGGATCCTGACGCGGGAAGCCGCCACTGGCGCCGACCACCGGGAGCGGCTTGAACAGATCGCTAGCGACAAGGCGGATACCGAAAGCCGGTTGACCAACCTGCACGCGCAGTGGGATAAGACTCGGGGCTTGGTGGAGAAAATCCGGGAAGTCCGGCGCGAACTGGAATCGGCCACCGTCGGCGCTCCCGCGCAAGCCGCTGGCGATGGAGCGGCGGCGGCCCCGGCCAAGGATCCCAAAGCATTGCGTGCGGAGCTCGAAACGCTGACTGCCGAGTTGAACGCAGTGCAAGGGGAAAAGCCATTGACGCGGGTTTGTGTCGACACGCACATAATTGGCGAAGTCATTTCCGCATGGACCGGCATTCCCGCGGGCAAGATGGCTCTGGACCAAATTTCGATGGTTCTGAATCTCGAGTCGCATTTAGGCCAGCGAGTGATCGGCCAACCGCACGCTCTGCACCTGATCAGCCAGCGCATCGCCACTGCTCGCGCCAATCTGGATGACCCGGGAAAGCCCGTTGGTGTCTTTATGCTGGTAGGTCCCAGCGGCGTGGGCAAGACGGAAACGGCGCTGGCGCTTGCTGACTTGTTTTACGGCGGCGAACACAACCTGATCACCGTCAACATGTCCGAATTCCAGGAAGCGCACACGGTTTCCACGCTCAAGGGTTCGCCGCCCGGCTACGTCGGATTTGGCGAAGGCGGCGTGCTCACGGAAGCGGTACGGCGCAAGCCCTATTCGGTGGTGCTGCTGGACGAAGTGGAGAAGGCGCACCCCGATGTGTTGGAACTTTTTTATCAGGTGTTCGACAAGGGAAACATGGAAGACGGCGAGGGCCGCGAGATCGATTTCAAAAATACCATCATTCTGCTCACCAGCAACGCCTGCACCGATCAACTCATGAAATTGTGCGCCGACGCCGAGACCATGCCGAGTCCGCACGGATTGGTGGATGCCCTCAAACCGGAGTTGAACAAAATATTTAAGCCGGCGTTCCTCGGCCGGATGGTTCTGATTCCTTATTACCCGGTCCGCGATCAAGCGCTGAAACAGATCATCCGCCTTAAGCTCGAAAAGATCCGCCGGCGCGTCCGGGAAAACCATAAACTCGAGCTGCATTATGATGATTCGCTGGTCGACACGGTGGCCAGCCGGTGTACCGAAGTGGAGAGCGGCGCTCGAAACATTGACAACATTCTCACCAATACCTTGCTTCCGGATATGTCTCGCGAGCTGCTGACAAGCATGGCCGAAGGCCGCCAACTCAATTCTATTCGTGTCGGCGTCGGAGAGGACGGATCCTTCGTGTACTCTTAAGAAGTTGTCCTGAGTTACACGCGCTGGCAGCAATTTCGCGACAACAGGAGCAATCATGGCGGAGCAGAAGACTCAGCTAAATCGGGCCGTCAAAATCTACACGCCGCTCGATTTCGACGTGCTGTTGATTGACGGCTTTTCCGGTTTGGAAGGTGTTTCCCAGCCATTCAGTTTTACCGCCCAGCTTTTGGCCGATGTCCAAACTGGAATGCAGCAGAAAGTTAGCGCCGATAAGCTGGTGGGCGAACCGATGGCGGTGGAGTTGGAGCTCAACGGCGGAAAGTCGCGCTTCTTCAATGGAATCTGCCGGAGCTTCACCAAAGAAGGACAGGACATCCATTTTGCCTATTACCGCGCCGAGCTGGTTCCATGGTTTGCGTTGCTGGACCTGAAGGCGGATTGCCGTATTTTTCAAGACCAGACTGTTCCCGAAGTAATTCAAGCCGTCATCGACGAGTTGGGACTTACCCGCTATTTCCGGCGCGACCTTACCAAGGATTACACCAAGTGGGATTACTGCGTGCAGTATCGCGAAACTGATTTCGACTTCCTGAGCCGGCTCATGGAGGAAGAAGGCATCGCCTATCATTTCGAGCACAAGGACGATCACACGCACATCATGGTCCTGACCGATTCCACCGACGGCTTTAAAGACTGCCCGCAAGAATCGGCTTTCCGCTTTGACCCCGAAGTCGGTGTCGGGGAATATGAAGATATCATCCGCAGCTGGGAGGTCCGGCAGGAACTATCGAGCGGCAATTGGGTGCTGCGTGATTATCACTTTGAAATGCCCAGAAATATGCTGGAGGTGACCGAGCCTTCCGTCCACGCCACCGACGAAAACAAAAACCTGGAGGTGTTCGACTATCCCGGCGCCTACGCCAAGAAATTCAACAAACCGGAATCCCGGCTGGGCCAGGTGCGGCCGGAAGGCGACAAGCTGGTCCGGCTCCACATGGAGCAGGAAGAGACCGGCCACGTCATTTATGACGGTACCTCCTACTCTCGCGCGATGACTTCCGGCTTTCGAATCGACGTTACCGGAGGAACGCAGGTCCCGGCTGGGCCTTATTTGCTGACCAGCGTTAACCATCACCTGGTGCAGCATCCCACCTATCTGACCAACGAGGCAGTTCGATCGTTTTACCACAACGCCTTCACCTGCATTCCCGCCTCAACTCCATTTCGTCCTGAAGAGTCCACCGAGAAGCCCATTGTGCATGGGCCGCAAACCGCCAGAGTGATCGATGAGAATCCGGAGCCGAAGGAGGAGATCTGGCCGGATAAATATGGCCGCGTACGAGTTCGCTTCCCCTGGGATCGCAAAGCTAAATACGCCTGTTGGATTCGGGTTGCACAGCCCTGGGCTGGAAAGATGTGGGGACATCAGTGGATTCCCCGCGTCGGCGACGAGGTGGTGGTGACCTTCCTCGAAGGCGACCCGGACTGTCCGCTCATCGTGGGCTCTGTGTATAACGCCGACAATATGCCGCCCTTCAAGCTACCCGACCATAAGACCCAAAGTGGCGTTCTGACGCACAGCAGTCCCAAGGGTGGCTCGGCGAACTACAACATGATCCGCCTGGAAGACAAAAAAGGCAGCGAAGATGTTCTGATTCACGCGGAGCGGACCATGCACAACAGCGTGGAGGTTAACCAGTACATCACCGTCGGAGCCAATCGGCATATCACCACCGGTGGAATGGATAAGGACGGCAACCCCGAAGGCGATTTGCGCGAGAAAACGTTCGGTGATCACAACCTCCATGTACTCAGCCAAGCTCGGACGAAAGTAGAAGGCGATCAAAGCCTGATTGTGGGCGGGGCGTCGTCTTCGAGCTATGCAATGGGGCGCTACGCGACAGTCACCACCGACGAGGTGGTGAAAGCAAATAGCATTCTCTTGGAAGCAGACCAAACGATCAGCTTGAAGGTGGGAGGCAACTACATCCAGATCAGCATGAGTGGCATCACGCTGGTTGGCCTGCCCATGATCAACCTCAATCCAATGGGCGCACCTCCGCTGGTCGATCCCCTTATAGTTGACCCCAATAAGCCCGATGATCCCGATAGAGGCTAGTTCGACGAAAGAGAGAACTCGATGCCCCTAGCAGCTCGCATAACTGATCCTACGATGCACGGCGCGCCGCTATCTCCTGGTCCCGGAAGCCTGAACGTGCAGACCGCCAGCCTGAACGCATGGCGAACGCTTATCGATCAGCACGCGTGCCCTGCCGTCAGCATTAGCGGCCCCGATGGAGTTGGATCGGTGTTGATGGGTAGCCCTACGGTTTGGATTAACAACCAGATGGCCTGCCGCCAGATGGATATTGTGATCGAGGTGCCGGGTGCTGCCATGGGTCCAGCCGATCCGATCATGATGGGTTGTCCAACCGTCGAGATCGGCGGCCCCGTGGCAGTCATGGTGACCGTGGGCGCCATGACGTTCGTCAGCTTCGGCGGTCTCAACGTTTCCGGCGCCACCGAAGACGTGAATATTTTCCTCGCCATGATGGCCGAAACCGCCGCCGCTACGAACACCGCGCGACTACAGTTTGCTACCGTAGCCGGCGACACCGCGCATCCGATTACCCTACTCGTCGGTCGAGGTCAGAATGGAGTTTTGGTCGATAGCTTTGGCACCAATCAGGTGAACGTGTCGGACTTGGAGCAGGTTCCCGCCACGCCTCCGGCCGGTCATCCCAAGGCAACCGCGCGCGACGAAATGATCACGCATTTTCTTGTAGAACGCCACGATGCTGCCGCGAACGGCAGTAATTTCAACACCGCGCACCAAGCGGGTATCAACGCCCAAAACCAAATGCGTACCGAGCGGGGACAACCTGCCATCACGGGTCAAAACTACGCCACGGACGCTGCCGGTAATAACGTTGGAAGAACGAATTATGCGGACGGAAGCCATCAGGATTTACAGCTTACCCCTGATAACCATGTTTCTGGGGTCACTCCTCCTTAGCTACGGCGCGCCGAAGAAAGCACCCAAGATGGACCCTAAGTTGATCGAACGCATGTGCCAACAGTCGGAAGCTGTCGCGGTTGCCGCTGTCAAATCGGTTGGCAAGGCTCCGCCGGCCTGGAGCGGCGTTTTCGCGGCACACCAACCGGTTCAGTATCAGGTGGTGCGATGGCTCAAGGAGCCGGCGCCGAAGATCCAGCAAGGCGCGCTGACTGTTTTTCACCCGGTTGTCGCCAAGTCATTGACTGCGGATCCTAATGAGCCGAAGCTCCTCGAGACGCTGTTTCATCCAGCAGCGGAGCTGATCCTGTTTCTACGCTTTAAGGACGCAAGATTTGAAACCTTCGATGAGAATTACGGCGTGGTTCCGAGCGATGCGCGGACACAAACCGCCGTGGAAGAAGCTTTGAAACGGATCCATCAGCAGGCATCGCAGCCAGGGAACAAGTAAAAAAACAAGAGGAGGGAAAATATAATATGTTTGCCGATATCGCGATGGACCATCGTGGACGCCTGTTTTTTTGGAACCTGCACGGAGCGGTTGGTCTAAACGGAGTCAATAAATTCGATGACGTCATGTTCGTTCAGTGGTGCCTTTACAAAATGGCAAAGTGGGAGCGAATCCCCGTCGACCTACGGGCGGAGTTGGCGCGAACTCCCGTAAGCGGCGAGTGCACGGGGCGGGAAGGAGATATGACCATTGCTTCAATCAAAGCCCTGCAGCGTTCTAAGATCGTGGTCGAAGCACAGGGGCTTCTGGACGGGCGCGTGAGTCCGGCCAAAGGAAATGGTCACTACAGCAATCAGGGGGGCTCACCCGTGTACCTGATCTTCTATCTGAATTACACTTTACGGGCGCTATACCCGCAGCAATACCCACGCATCGACCTGATGCCGGAGTTTATCTGGCGCATCCGCGCTCAAGCGATCGATCCGTTCTCTTGATTGTCCATCGTAGCCCTCCGGACCGGTGCCACTGTCCGTTGCGGCGCGCCTTAGGCAACATTTTTGGACCGAGGGGATTGCGCAGGAACGCCGCCGCCCGTGCGAGAATAACGGCGGCCAGCTTGGTGGATCGATGCTGTCAATAAAGCAGTAGCGCCAGTTCGTGAGTGGAATTGTGGCTCCCCGGAAAACGTGATTTCCAACTACTTCTCCACCCAAATTCATTAATTTACGGGGCTGGCGCAGAGCGAGTGTTGCCAAAATCAACCTGCAATGGTCAATCTCGGGCCATGTCAACCTCCAAACACGGTAAGCGCCGCCGGTTGATTCGATCGTCTCGTTTATCGCCGAACGGGTTGCGTCGAGGCGTGCGCCGGCCATTGAATAATGGGCCGACGTTTCTGCTGCGCGCAGTCCCTCAAAAACAGGTTTATGAGGTTCTGATAAGGCATCCCCAGTTCTGCCGCCATTTGCTTGAAATAGGCCACCGCCGCCGTATCGAGACGAATGGTGATCTGACTCTTGAGCTGCTTGGCGTAGGGGTTCTTACGGGATTTTGAAAAATCGTATTCTTTTCTCATTTGAGACTCCAATACACTTCCTCTTCTCGCGCTGTCGCACGTCTGGCGGAGATCAACCGGATGACAGAATCGGATTCCCGGTAGCAATGGCTGACGATAAGACAACCCTACTGAAAGCTGTACCCCAGCAACAGGAACCGATCTTCATCCCCAGAATGATCAGGATCGTCGATCAAGCGGGCGCTCTCGTCCAGAAAAACGGACTCCGCTTCCTCGAATGAGACGCCATGCTTGGCAAGGTTGGTTCGAGCCTTACGCCGGTCCCAGGCAAACTCCATATTGCCCACAGCATTATCTTAGCAATACATAGGCCTCAGAAAGTAGCCCTGTTCCGCGCTTGGCGTTAGCAATGGATATCACTCAGTGGGGGCCGGGAGCAACCCAGAGCACTGCTTAGCATTGGCTCCCCAAAAACACGGTTTTCCAGCTTTCTCTCTCAAGATTCCAGGAAGCAATTCGCACAACACGACTTGGCGGGCGCATGTTCCACCGGGACCACCGATAGTACTCTCCTCTGGACGGCCCGGCACCCAGCACTGTTCCAGCAGTCAATTCTGCGGCGTCGTTCGGATTGGAGGCAATTCCGGTCTGACTAAGTGGAAGCAACTTCGAGATAGCCTACCAACATCGCTTCTCTCCGACGACAGGTCGCTTCGGTAGGCGCAGGAATTATAATCGCTCTTTGGAGGCGATCATGGCCAAGGCTGCTGTTGCCCTGCGGTTCAAAGATAGGAAGGCAGTCGCGCTAGCATGGGCGCTGCCTGCAGCTCTTCTGTTGGCTCAGACACAACCCCCACCGGCCCCGGTCTTGCGTTCATTCGGTCGCGTTCTGCTGCTTGAAGAAAAAGCCGAAACCTCGGCGGGTGTGAGCGTTGGCGACCTTAACGGAGATGGCCTACCGGACATCGTTCTCGGCAAAGGGCGGCATTGGCCACTCTTCAGCCGCGTGCTCTTGAACGATGGCCATGGCGGCTTCATCGCCAGTAACCTGGGGATGTCGCCCGGCCGCACCTATTCGGCGGCGCTGGCCGATGTCGAGGGCGACGGCCACCTGGACATCGTGGTCAGCAACGATGCGCCCGATCGCAAACTTGTCTACCGGAATGACGGCAAGGGCCACTTCACTGAATTCGGCACGTTCGGCGATCCTAAGTGGACCACACGATATGTGACCCTGGCGGATCTCAACGGTGACGGCTATCCGGACATCGTGGTTGCCAACCGTGGCGACTATCCGGCCTCGGTGGCTCCAAGTTACGTCTGCCTCAACGATGGCAAAGGGCATTTCCCGGATTGCCAGCCGCTTCCGACCGAATCGGCCACGTCGATCGTGGCGGCGGATTTCGACGGCGATGGCGCGCTCGATCTGTTCGTGCCTCATCGCGACGGCGGCCAGAGCATCCTGCTTTGGAACGACGGCAAGGGGCACTTTCCGACTTCGACCAAAGTAGGGGCAGCTAAGGCCTGGATTCGCATGGGCGCGGCCGGCGACCTGGACGGCGACGGCAAGCTGGATCTGGCGATCATCGATGAACGCCTGAAGGCTACCTTCATCCTCTTTAATCGCGGCGGACGCCAGTTCGGAGAACCAATCAGGCTTCCCGGGCCGGAGCGTCCGCCATACTGCTTAGCGATAGCCGACTTGAATCGCGACAAGCGGCCGGACATCATTGTGGGCTACGTGGAACTGCCCGGATCGGTGTACTTCAACACCGGGCAGGGGCGCACGTTCCACGAGGTCCCTTGGAACGACGGGAAGGGCACGGTGTACGGTCTGGCCTTCGCCGACTTCGATAAAGACGGTTGGCCGGACATCGTGGCGGCGCGCTCCGATGCTCCCAATGGCATCTGGTTCAACACGAAACCGGGAGGCGGGCGCTAACACTCTATGACCACAAAAAAGGACCGCAAGCGTCGCGAACCAATTTGTTTTGCTCTTCTCCGCCACAATCGGCCCGCGCGGTTTGGTCGGGATCCATCTCTCTGCAGCGTGAAGCAACGTGAGGAACCCCACCCACTCACTTGGCGATGGAGTCGACTGCCATACAATAAAAGCCTGAATGGCGGTTGTCCATCACCTAATCCATCTGATCAGAGGGCACCGCCTTGAATTATTCTGGCCCATTTGGTGTACCCTCACAGCCGCGGTCATGATTTGCACCGCGTGGGTGCTCCGCCCGTGGCCCGTACAAGGCCCTGATAAGCCCGAACAATACAAGCCCGAAGAATCACACAGACCTCAATTCCGGATGGGCCGTACATCCATTATTTGCATTGTGATGCTTGGGGTGTTCCTCGCAGCGTACTCCGCTATGATCCTGGTGGGCGAAGACTTCGCCATGTATGACAACTCGCAATTTACGTCATTCTCGCTTCGGGGAGTCAATTTTCCTGTTCAGATCTGGCCTCAAGGGGGGAGGTTCTTCCCACTTGGACTGCAGGAGTTCAATCTGATCGGGCACTTCACAAGAACCATCTACGGATATCATGCGCTTCCAATTGCGGAACTTGTGATTCTTGCGCTCATTCTTCTCAGTCTCGATGAGCAGGTGAGCATCGCCACGCGAGTGCTCCTTGCGACCGCCGTTCTGATCACACCCAGTGTTGTCGTGAGTTTTACAGGTCTGATTTACCCCGAACGAAATATCCTGCTCTTACTCCTTTGCCTGGCTTTTTTCATCAAACGTTTTGAACAGACTCGCTTTGCGCCCTGGGCGATCGCGATGGTCTTGTGTGCGCAGATCCTGCTCTATTTGAAGGAACCTGTTTTCTTGCTCCTTCTGGGCTTCTCCAGCGCACGAATTCTCATGCGGATTCGGGCAGATAGGGCTTGGTCCGTTGTGCACCTTTGGAACTACGAGAATCGCCTGGATCTTTGCCTCGCCGCCCTAGCAATGGCCTACATCGCGTTTTTCGCTTTTATGACGCTTCCCTATACCGGCGCGCAGTATCTCGCCGATCGCCGCCTGTCGCTCATCGAAACCGTGCGCTATTACGTTCAAACGGATCTGCTGGCATGGATCTTCGCGATCGTGTTTACTGTGCGTTCACTTGGCATCATGCGGCGCGACATCGTGCCTGACCTGCTGTGGGACGGCCTAGCGTGCGGAGGCGTGGCCTATTTTGCGAGCTACGTCAGCCTGAGAATGGTGAGCTCATATTATTTAGCTCCCGTCGATCTGATCGCAGTGGCTTACGTCGGCCGTCTCATCTCTTCGTCGTGGCGGGGGTGGCCCTTCCGCGTTCGGGCCCTTGCGGCTGTGCTGAGTGTCTGCGTCGTGTTGCAGAGTCTGGAACTATCCGCCTTTCGGGTCTTGGAGCGAAAGTACTTCATTCAACAGAAATCGGCCATGGCGCGCGTGATACTCGAAGCGTATCGCCGCGAACCCGGATCTGTCCTGAAGGTCTCCTTTCCCCTAACGGGGCCTTACATGTTGTCGGAGTTCGCCTCCTATCTGAGTTATCGAGGCGGGCCGGTTGAAGAAGAAGTCGGCGACAAACTGCTTCCAGGCGCCGGTGTTCGGATTCTCGGGGCAAGAATTGCCAAGGATGGCCGCTGCGTCAGCTGGCGAACTTTCGTGTGTCACCCAGAATCGGCGGATGCCTCCGGCATGGTGATCGCGCTGCCCGACGATGTTGTTTTATCGCCCGAGGACGCTGCATTGCACCAACGCATCCTAGATCGGCTACATTTGTCTGATCCTCGGACCATCCCTCCCCGCTGGCTAATCGCTGTGTTGCGTTTTCACTGGGCCCACGGACCCCGCTAAATCAGGACTCTTCCTCAATTAGCGCATGGCTCCAACAATTCCGTACGGCTACGCTCTGCCCGAGGCTGACAAATATTTCGCACAGCACGGCGGCAATCCCTGTGAATGAGAAAGGATACAGGTAGTATCGGAATGCCCCTTTTTATGAGATTCGCTCGTCGACCCACGGCGATATTATGCCACCCCGACGCTCTCCGAGAAAATCTGCCGAGGTAGGTAGAATCGCTCTCCCGGAACCGCATCCGCTTGGCGAGAACTGCTCCGACCACCGATTGTGTCGAATCGTTCGATGCCTGGCATGAATGACGTTCGGTTCGCCGGCACCCGCTTTTTTCCACGGTCATTGCGATCCTAACGACATCCACCGGAACGGTCTAAGTACGTCCCGCGCGGTTGCGGCCTGGTTCGTCATGTTGTAATGAATCAGTGTGGACCAGAATTGTGGCGGGCCTCATGGTCCTTTGTGCGTCCGGTTCGGCGACGACTGGGTTGGTCCTGGGCGTGGACTTTAGCGAATGGCTCATGCCCAGCGTCACCGGGATTGCGACGGACAGTTCCGGCGCGCTCTATATTTTGTCCGCCGCTTCGGACATTTTCGCTGCTCCTCAGACCTTGATCACGAAATTATCGGGTGATGGTAAGACAATTCTTTGGCAGGACAACGTCGGGTTTTCGGTGGACACCATGGCCGTGAGCCCTAACGGCGCCGTGTTTCTAATACCTACGTGGCAGCCTGGCGATGCTTCCACTTTTGTGGCGAAGGTGAGTGAAATCGGAATTGGCCTAGCGTGGAAGACCCCCATTGGTTCGGTTCTGCCGGGATACCCCTCCACACTTACTGCGGATTTTGAAGACCGTGCGTATATCGCCGCCGTATGTAGTCCGAGCCTTCAAGTCACGTGCGTGGTCCGGCTGAACGCCTCCGGAACTGCCGATTACACGGCCCGGGTCCAGGGTGCGGCGAGCTCAATCGCTGTGGACGGGTTGGGTGCCGCGTTCACCGCCGAATACACGCAGGGAACTAGCGGCGCCAGATCGTTTCTCGCGCAACTTTCGCCGGACGGGTCACCCGGTTTTTATTCCACCACGCTAGCGGCATCATCGACGGACGATTCGGCGACAGTTGCTGTGGCAACCAACGGGCAGCCTGTGGTCTTATTCACGCGGGCTCTCGATTATTCCGCCGTACTACAACGCTTCGATTCGACGGGCGCTGTAACTCTCTCGAAGCCCATCCCTCCCGGAGTACCGACGAACCATCCTATCTTTGCCGTGGATACCGCCGGAAACGCCTATGTGCCGGGGAGCTCTGAGCAACTGTACCCGGTGAAGAACAGTCTCGCCACGTGCGGAACGGACTGGTTGAGCGTGTATGCGCCCGATGGTTCGATCCTGCAGACCACTTATATTCCCGCCGGCGAGAGCGCATTTCTTGCCACTCCTATTGCCACGGGACCCCATGCAACCGTCTACCTTGGCGCTGTTCCCGGCGCAAACTTTACGGTCTCGCAAACGGGCCCGTTTCCCGCGGGAGAGCCCGGAGCGGCGGTGTTGCTGCGCCTGTCACTCAACACCAAGTCTCCGATTTTTCCGCTTGCCTGTGTTGGTAGCGCGGCAAGCTACAGGATTGGACCGATCGCACCTGGCGAATTGGTTACGTTGTTTGGCAATGGCCTCGGGCCTATGCAGGGGATGCAGAGTGAGGCTACCGCTCGGAGCCCCTTCCCCACCACGTTGGCCGACGTGGAAGTGACCTTCGATGGGAAGGAGGCACCCTTGCTGTGGGTGCAGGACGTCCAAGTCAACGCGGTAGCGCCCTGGTCATTAGCGCCGGGTCACACTACGCAGGTCTGCCTTTCGTACAAAGGCTCGAAGACAAACTGCCAGACCGTTCCAGTACTGGCGGCCGCCGCGGGAGTGTTTACTGTAGACGGCGTTCACGCGGCTGCGCTGAATCAGGACGGGAGTGTTAATTCGGCGGATCATCCCGCGGCGCCCGGCTCGATTCTCGCGATATTCGCTACTGGCCTTGGTCCCATCCAACCGGCACAGGCCGACGGCAGCTTAGTGCAATTCCCACTTCCGATGAGTGTTCTTGGGGTGCAGGTGTTCGATCTCGAACAAAGCCCTGCCGGCCCTCAGAACATTCCCTTAGAGGTCACCTATGCAGGACCCGCTCCTTACATGGTTGCCGGAGTCAGCCAGGTCAACTTCAAAATTCCGAGCGGTAGCGGCGGGATTCTGCTAACGGTGGAGGGACAAGACACATTCTTTCAGGTATACGTCGATCAATAACTGTTCCGAATGAGGACCCAAAAGGGGCCAAGCAGAGACCTGACAACCTCGCCTGACTTTCCTTATTCCCTGGCCTGTGAACCCTCGTTCGGAATGAAGTGTTATGCAGTCTCGTGAGACTTGTTATCCACCCATAGAAAAGCGGACTGATAGATCGCAGCGAACTTGTCCACCGCGCACTAGGAACAGGCATTGGTGCTTCAATGTACCTATGTACCTTTCGTTGAACGGTGTGCCGATTGGCGGCAAGCTGGCGTGGCCGGACTTTGCTCGCCTCGCGTCGCGCACTGGCTTCAAAGGCGTGGATGTTGCGCTCGAAGAGTGCCTGGCTCTCGGGCTGGATGGCACCCGCCACACCCTGGAAGAAACAAAACTTCGGCCGGCATTCGCGGATCTGCCTACGGAATTCCGTAAGGACGAGGCCACTTTTCGCGCTACCCTTCCCAAGCTCGAAGAGGCTGCGCCATTTATGGCGGCCATTGGATGCCCGCGCATGATGACCTGGATCATGCCTTCGAGCGACACTCCCAAGGACGAACTGCGCCGGACCTATAAGAGGCGCTTCACGGAATGCGCGAATATTCTGGCCCGCTCCCACTGCAGATTGGGGTTGGAATTTCTCGGCCCGCTCCACTTCCGGCGGGAGTTTCCGAACGTGTTCATTTGGAAGATGCCGGAGATGTTGGAATTCGCCAAAGAGTGCGGGAGCAACGTGGGGTTGACGCTCGATTCCTGGCATTGGCATCTCGCCGGCGCTACCACCGCGGACATCCTCGCGGCGGGCAAGGATCGAATCGTCGTGGTGCATTTCAACGATGCGCCAGACATTGCCCCCGAAAAAATTCGCGACGACCAGCGGCTGCTGCCGGGCGAGGGCGTGATCAATCTTTCCGGATTTCTCCAGGCCCTCGAAAAGATCGGCTATTCGGATTCGCTAAGCGTGGAAGTGTTCGGCCGCGGGCTCAAGGAGATGCCGCCGGCCGAGAGCGCCAGGTTGTGCCTGGAGTACGGACGCGCGGCTTTCAAGAAGGCGGGTATTTCCGAGAGTTAAGCCGGCGGCGGACCGCAACCAGAATCCCGGGTGTCACCTCATAAGGAGCGGACCGATCTCACACAACGCTGTACAAGGAAGAATCCCGCCCAATCAGAGCCGCTCTTCGAGCAAAACCTTCACGGTTTGGCCCACGTCCTTTCCGATTGCCTTCCTGATCTCCGTCTTTACTGGAAGCATGTGGCGACCATCGCCCATCGCCATGAAGGAGCTTCGAAACGGATGCCCATCGATTTTTCCGCTGACCTTGACCAGGCCGCGGGTTTCGAAGAATTTGACGGAGCCGGGCCAGACGACATACGTCCAGCCACCCTTACTCGAGCTTTTTTCCAGCTTGGCGGAGAACGATTTGTTCAGCATCAGGCCCATGGTAGCGACATTGACAAGAGAATGGGTTCTATAGAAGAGAAGAAGCGCACGCTCGAAACCAATCTGTCGCGAGCGCCTGATATGGCGCATCGTCGGCAGAGTTACTCAATCTACTTCGCTACAGCCACGTTCACTGCTGCGCTGTCGAAGCCGGCGGCACTGATAAACAAGGGTACAGCATCTCCCGGAGAAACTCCGGCCGGAAAATATGCGTTGACTTGATAGAGGCCGGTGAAGCCGCCGACCAATCCCGAGAAAAATACTTTCGCAGCTTGCCCTCCGACGGTGACGGTTACGGGATTAATCGTGGTCGCTGCCGGCGACAATGGCGCCGCTGCTCCCGGGGCAATCGCTGCATTCACCGGACCAAGTCCCGTGCAATAAATCACGATGGCGTCCCCTGCGCTCAACGGATGATCTCCGTCCATCAAGACCTGCTCCGTACTTCCGGGTTTGACATCGAAAACAACACCGAAACCGTCGCTCTGCGCAAAAATGGCCGGCTGTGCCGGCCCGATCACGATCGTTTGAGGCACGGAAATCGCCGGACCATTTAAAACGACCAGCTCTTGAGTGGAGTTCGCCGCTAGATCAAAAGGGATGACCGCGTTTATTTGGCCGGCACCTGCATATTGCAGAGGCAATGGTGTACCTCCAATGACGGCTTCGGTTCCACCTAGTTCGGTGGTCAGCGGCAACGATCCCGCCAGATTCGGCCCGGCGCTCAAGTTCGACCCATAAATGGACATGAAACCGCCGGGCGCCAAGGGTTGATTGCTCGAGTATTTTGCCGCGCTCACAACAGCGCCGATAGTGGGCGTCACGGTGTTTGTTGCCACGGAACCACCGATGCTGGCCGTCCCTTGGATCGCGGGGGTACCTTCAATTGCGTTGGCGGTAATTACCACCTGTGCCTCGGAGTTGCCAGGTTGCCATGTCTCGGTCCAGCGCCCGTCATTGAGGGAGGTAAGCGGCAGCGAGGGATCGCCATTTGAAAATGAAACGGTGACGCCACCGGTTGTTACGTAATTCCCGCAATCGTCGACCACTGTGACTTCGAGCGCGATCGGCCAAGCTGCCGTGGCGGCAAAATCGTCGCCGAGCTGGGTAAATACGGGCAGTAACTTGGTGGGCACGCAGCTGGATATAGCCCGCTGTCCGGCGAGACTGGAGGTCCCTGGCAGCAGTATCAATACCGCGGCGATATGTTGCGTCGTATTGTTTTCCTCAAATTGGAGGACGACTTCACCGGTATAAACTCCGGCTGGGAGCCCGGCAACAGAAGGCTGCACGCTGACTTGAACCGGCGAAGAGGTCTGGTTCACAGATCCGCTCGACGGCTGTACAGTCAGCCAGTTGTTGTTTGAATCGGGGAAGAACACGGCGTTAAACGTCAGCGACGAGGGTGAGGGATTGTTGACCAACAGGGTTTGAGCGGAAGGGACCGTGGCCCCCGCATTGCCGACAAAGATCAAGCCTGTCGGAGACACGGATTCCACAAAGTCCGTTCCTTTCGCTCCGACGGATACGACAATCGTGGCGATCTGCACGTTGCCTGCCGGCTGCGCGGCAACTTGCACCTCGCCGTAGTACACGCCTTGAGCCAGGCTGGCGGGGTTGATGCTCACTTGGATTGACGCGGCTTCCGAAGAAGTGGCCGTGCCTGATGACGGCGAGGCGGAAAGCCACTGCGATCCGCCCGAGGTGGTGGATGTCGTAACGGAAAAATTCGATGCTTCCCCACCCGCCAGTACGGTAAGTGATTGGGTTGGAGGATTAGCGCCGCCCGCCACGGCCTTAAAATACAGACCCTTTTGCGAGAGCTGTAACAGTGGCTGCGGATTGCTCACAGTAGCGATTACTGGAACGTCGACGTTTTGGGGGCCGACGGAGACATGGATCGTTCCGACATACGTGCCTTCGGCTAAACCGCTCGGGTTGAAAATCGCCGAAACGGGCTCACTCGAAAAAGCTTTCAAGACGAAGCTAGACAACGATTCCAATAACCAAGGCTTTCCATCGGCGGTGATGCTGCCGGCGAATAATGATGCATCGGTTCCCGAGGAATTTTGGATGACGATAGACTTGGAGATGCTTGATTTCGTCCCGGCTTCCGCTGAAAAGCTTAAAGATGTTGGCGACACCGAGAGCGGCGGAGCTGGGTTCCCCGATACGGACACGCCCCCCAAGAAGCCTATCGGTAACGTGGAGCTACCCTTGCTGGAGGAAATCGTGTAAATGACATTAATACTAAAATTGTAGCCGCCGGCTTGCGTGGGCGTCCCGCTAAGTAGGCCGCTCGACGAAAGCGTTAATCCGGGCGGTAAAATCTGCTTCGGTACGAGCTCGAAGCTGTATGTGTAAGTGACGCCGTCCGGCAACGGCATGCCGATTACCGTATTTATCGGTGCTGCTTGAAATTGAAATGAGAATGGAATCCCTACCGTGGCGGGTGACGACTGAAAATTGAACGAGGACTGAGCATCCAGAAGACCCCAGCAGACAGCCGGGAACAAGAGCAACCGAAGGACGTGAGCCATCGAGCGAATTATAACCCGGCGCGGCGGTGGTGTCGCCATATCAAGTCAAGGCATATTTTGCCGCCGGGGTTGCTCCCGGAGATCCAGTGCCGTTAGTGATCAGCGTTGCTGGTTTCGGTAGCGCCCCGGTAAATGTAGTTTCCAATTTAGCGCACGACCTATTCAAGCAGACGATAGATGTTAGTGCTTGCTCTCGAGCGGACGATTTCTGGTTGGCAAGCTACTTGCGTCGAAATAAAAAGACACAATCCCGCCGGGGCCGCTGACCTCTCGTCGAGAATCGCCTTCAAGGGGTACAAAAGGGGACCGTTCCTCAAAATGCGTATACTGGCCCCGCCGGAATTCGGTTTCGTCCTCAGGCCGACGGACGTCGGAAACATAATCGCAACTTCCAAAATGTATCTGTGTTTGCGAGGCGGCAAATCGGGATTGGAATCGAAGATCGATCTGTAAAGAATGGCTCCCGGCAGGGCTACATTTTGGATTCAGCCGCCAGGCGCGATTTTGAAGCCTCACCGCCACCGCCGCCACTTGCACACGCAACCAGCAATCGCCAGCCAAGCCCTTAAAATTCAATATGTTGGCGAAAAGAAATGACTTGCTTGTTTCTCGGAACAGAGCGATGAATGGTCCTGCCGCAAACCATTGCTGGCAAAGGAGAAAACACGACCACGTTCACAATAGACGCCGAAAACAACATCACGGCTTACCCGAACGCAACCGAGTGCAATCTGGACCTCGCGCAGTGCAATTCTCAGGCCGCGTTGGCCAAGCCGGTTCGTGGAAATCTGGAATAGCATTCCCGGCAACACCGAAGTGAGCAAACTCGCGGACCGGAAGAAGGCGGTGGCACGAATCTGGAAAGCGATCCAGCCACTGGCGGGCGGCAAACCCAAGAAGGAAGCCAAGGGCGCAAAGCCAGCGAAGAAGACCAAGGCGGCGAAGAAAGCCACGCCAGCCAAGAACGCGGCACGCAAACCGAAGACCGACCGCACTAACAAAAAGGCAGAGGTGATCGCTTTGATGCAGCTGGCCAAGGGCGCGACCCTCGACGAAATCATGAAAGCCACCGACTGGCAGCGCCACACCGTGCGAGGGTTCGTGAGCACCCTGGGTAGCAAAGGAGGCCATAAGATCGAATCGTCCAAGAACGCTGCTGGCGACCGTCCGCCTGCCGAACGCCCCAAAGTCAGCGGCTAGCTCCCGGTGGCGCCACTAAGTGACGTCACGGACCGGTCACGTCACTGGCGGCGTCCTCGACGCCTCTTCAGGGAGCGCGCCCACGGAACACCGTTCGCTCCATTCGGCGGGCGCGCTCGGACGCCATAACGCTCGATCAACCTCGCACACCAGCGAGAGCTGGGTTTGAAACTGCTCCCGACCCTGTGTCCGCCCTGCGCAACTTCATCAAAGAAGCAAGGTGCAGCAACACCGACAGCGGTACCAGGAAGACTGGAATTAGCGCCAAGGGAAACGCACTGATCAGCTCATTCGGTCTATCGAACGCCAACATCTGGAGCCGCGAAGGTGCGGTTAGCAAGCCAGTACCAACGGCGACGATCAAATCGGCAATGCCAAACAGATTCCAAGCTCTGACCATCGCTACTGAACCGCGTGACCCGCGCGCAAACGCTATGCCGACGATCGGTGCAAACAAGCCGACGATGACATCACCGATACCTGCTGGCAAAGCAAAAGCACCCGGCAGGTATCCTCCCGCATAGAGCAGGAGGAAGATCAAGCCTAGAGCCCGGTACGCCTGGATGCCCACGATCCACTCCTGCGGAACCAACCGAATGACGCGTTTGACTGCAGGCCATCTCCAGAACAGTACGATTCCTACTACAATCGGGATCAGCAGGCCATACTGGATTGTTGGAGTCCCGGAGGGTACCCCCCGGTAGCTTCCCAATAGGGTTGGTATAAGCGCGGCGAAAAACCATGCGACCAGCAAACCCGCTGCGCTCCAAACGGCGAGTCTGCGGTCTCGGACCGGCAAGCGGGCGCGCTTGAGCGCACTGTACAGACCAAACAGCAGGGCCGCAACGGTCGCCACAGTTCCGGCTAATTCAATTGGGGCTAGATAGGCTGGCGCGATATTGTTCATGTTCCATCTCCTTTTACCAGACTGACTGTCTACCAGGATAGATGTATGTACATCCATAGGAGTCGCAGGAAACTTGCGTTGCCGCCATTGCTCGTGCTGAGATAGATGTATATGCAGGCATCTGCGAAGGCCGCATCCCGGAATGCTAGGAAGCCTAAAAGGACTGCCATTCGCCTCCCGTGCGCTTGCGCTAATCTTCGCAGGGCCGACCGGGCGGTCACGATGTTTTACGATGACGTGCTCCGCCCGACCGGTCTGCGCGTGACACAGTTCACCCTGTTACAAGCTCTGACTTTTTCCGGCGAGATCTCTCAGAAACAACTGGGCGAATTGCTGGAGATCGACAGCACGACTCTTACCAGAACGCTGGCTCCGCTGCACTCGAAAGGCTGGTTGCATTCGGCGGCGGGAACCGACAGACGTGAGTTGCGCCTCTCTCTCACGGCGGCCGGAAAACGGGAATATAACCGTGTACTTCCGTATTGGGAGGCGGCTCAGAACAGTCTGCGCAAGGCGCTGGGTAAGTCGGATTGGAATCGATTGATAGACGCCACGGTGAGAACCGCTGGAGCCATGCTCACGCTTGGCTGACTGGGAACAATTTGATCGAGGCTTTAGATCCGGCCCCTGCTTGATAATCCTCGCCACATGTTCCAACCGCCACGCGGAACCGCGACGGGTTCGTAGCGCGCGGTGATTTAGCGTCGCCGCAATTCCTCACAGGGTGGTTCCGCTCTTGCGTAACGCGCGGATCTCATGGAGCACGGCCTGCTCGCTGGGATCTGGCTCGACGTGCTTGCCGTCCGCGCAGAGCCGATAGCCGAACTGGATGTTCCCCACGCGCTCGCCGTTCGAACGCTTGTGGCTGAGCGCGTCGCGTGTGCGAGCCTGCCCGCCGCAGAACCGGTGTCCAACGACTCAGCGACCGATATCAGCGCCACACCGCGACGCTCGAAGCGCTTCAGCAGTTCGCAAAAGATCCTTCACGCCGCGCGTGAGCCGATCGAGCTTCGCAACAATGACGGCTTGCACGTCGCCTGCATCAACCAGCGCGAGCAGGCGTTGCATGCCGGGACGATTCGGGCGCTTAGCCGACTCGCCGGCTTCCACGATGATGTCCGCAAGTTCAGCGCCGTGCACCACCACCATGGCGCGAATCTTCTCGGTCCGGCGTCAAGCGAAACGCCTCGATCGGCTTGCTTGTCCGTTGAAACGCGTGCGTATCCGATAGCTTTCATAGCATTGCCGACATTACCTCTGCGCGCGAACGCAAGCAAGCGGGGCCTTCGTTACTCCCCAAGGAGTGCGGCGGGCCTAACTGAGGGCTGATCTTCAACCACGGAGATCCATCTGTTTGATGCCGTGAGATTATCATCACTATCGAAGCATTTTTGTATCGATACCCTCCGGCTCGATTTGCGCTGCCGCCCGCCACTGCGATCTGGATATCCAGGTTGTACGTCACCTGATCGGGAACGTCGGTTATGCTGAGTCTCCGTGCGGCCTTCAATCGAAGGTACCGGTCTACAACCTCACCGCTGCTGCGCGCAAGCATGGGGATCTTGAACCCGAACTTCTGGATTGACGCAGTCATGCGATCAACTGCGGCGTCATATTGATCGCAGTGCTGGAAATCACCGGCGATGATGACATTTCTCCCGAGTAGGCGGCTGACTTCATCTTTCATTCCGCGGTTCTGCGCTTACTCCAATACAAAAACGAGAGAGTTTCCAGACCTAGGTTATCAGTATTACACGCGACTTACTAAGTGCCGATCATCGTTACTAATTGAAAATCAACCTTACTAACCCGCGAATGGTAATCAGCTCTCCGCGAGGTAGTGATTATTGTGCGAGAGCCTGTGGGTCTACGGACATTGAATTGCTCCCGGATGCCATGTCAACCGACATCCAGAGCCTCATCGCATCTAACCGCCGGACCAAGGATGTTCGGAGCGGTGGAGTTTCTGGCAGAGCGGACGGATCTCGCGGTGAAGCGAATTCGCATCTAGTCGAGCCAGGCCTGGGGAAAGCAGGAAGGATCTGTACGTGCGCCCGCATTTCAGTTGAGCCGCGCCCGCGCCAGATCTAGGACTCTTAATTAATTCGGCGGCAGACCTTTCAGGTTTCGATGAAGTAGCGCTATGAATCGGGGTTGAGTGGAGAGGCTTTGAAGGTCGAGGTTCAATTTCACCCAGGCAAAGTCGTGCATCCCGCCGGCCTCCGCGCGCTCCAACAAAGTCAGGGCCGCTCCGGCTTGCCCCTGCACCGCACGCAGCCTGGCAGTGTCGAAATAAAGCGTCGGATCGAGGGAGCGCGCTTTGGTCTCGGCGTTCTGCGCTCCGGCCGCATCCCGCAAGCGGGTCCGCGCAATGGCGATCTCGATGTAGTCCAAGGCGTCAGTGGGCCGCGACTTCAGTTCCTCCTCCTGGCAGCTCACTGAGCGCAGCCATTCCCGGCGCGCGGCGGCTGCGTCCCCGGCGGAATCGTAGATAATCCCCAGATCGTAGTGCGCAATGCAATGGCGCCCGTCGATCGCCAGGATTTTATGCAGGATCTTGATTGCGTTTTCCTGCCGGCCGGAGAGCGAATAGGCCACCGCAAGATCGTAGAGGCAGGTGCTGGCTGCTGGATTCAGTTCCGCCGATTGCTCCAGGTCTCTCACCGCCTCGCCCAGCCGGCCTTTCGCCAGGTTCGCATAGCCGCTCCAACAAAATGGAGCATAGTTTTTTTCGTTCTTCGCAATCTCGGTCCGGCAAACCTCAATGCCACCGTCTAAGTCGCCCATACGTGTGATGTAAGTTTGAGCGAGATTGAAAAACGCCAGCCTTTCCCGGGGGTTGATCCTAAGACACTCCCTGAACTCGGCCGCGGCTTCCGGGTAACGCCCCATTTCCATGTACTCCACCCCCAGGTTGTTGTGGCCCAATGCAAGGTCCGGGTATAGACCGATCAACATCCGGTCGTAACCGGCGGCCTTGGCCAGATTGCCTTCTACGGCGCGCGCATGAAACGCCAGCAGCCCATATTTTTCACGATCCGTGAGGTTGTCGGCGCTGCGAACCGCTTCCGAGAGCAGCTGTTTTCCTTCTTCGCGATCGAAGTGCTCGAAAGTGAGAATACCCAACAAAGTTCGCGCCGCAGTGAATGAGGGATCGATCTTCAGCGCATTCTCGAAATAAAGCTTGGCCTCTTCGAGGTTCAATCCTTCGGTGCGCTTCTCGATGCCGATCGAGTACTGCTTCAACGCGTCCAGCGAGCCCGTGGTCACAGCAGCCAGCGGGCGGCTGCTCCGCGATACCGCCGGCAGGGATTCTCCCAGGTCCCCGCGCACCTTGGCCGCCAGTTCATCCAGGCTGTCCAGAATACGCTGCCTTCCCTTCGCCTTAACCACTCTGGTCTTCACATCCATCCCGGACTTCACGTCCCGGATTCGAGCAGCCAGTCTGTAATCGTCGCCCACGCCACTGATGCTCGGAAAGATTAACGCCCGAATCCCCTCCCTGACGGCTATCTCCTGAGCGACGTCGTCATCGATCTTGCTGGCCGCATCCTTCTTCATGCGGGCCAGCACCTCCCGAATCCTGGAGCGCGGATAAATGTTGGCATAACGGGATTGTTCCAGGCTGACGCTGAAAGCCGTCAACAGGGACTGGTCGAATATGGGGTCGTTGGTCTGGTTGTCGAAATCCGCCACCAGCACCCAGTCCCGCGCGGCGAAGGACGGTGCTGGCCGGCGCGAGAACAAAAACGAAGCGATGACGGCGGCGCCCAATCCCAGAACCGCCAGGGGGAGCCTCCAGTTGCGAAACCACGCTCTGGGATGCTGTGACAAGAATGGCTGCTGGGGCGGCGCTAGCGCGGTACCCGGGGAGTGCAGGTCGGCCAGCAACTCCCCGACCGTCTGATAGCGTTGTTCCGGCGATTTTTGCAGGCATTTTAGAATCGCTTTTTCCAGTCCCGGCGAAAGGCCGGGCCGAATGGCGGAGGGCGGTTCCGGCGGAGCATCGACTATTGCGGCGATCAATTCGGGCAGGTTGCCACGAAACGGCGTGCGCCCCGTCGCCAGTTCATACAGGCACACGCCCACGGCATAAATGTCGGTTCGCGAATCGAGGCGTCCGCCCTTTAGCTGTTCCGGAGCCATGTACGGCGGCGTCCCCACCGGAACGGTCATCGCGGTGACGGACCTGTCGCCATCATTCGGCTTCATAATCCTGGCCAGGCCGAAGTCCAACAATTTGACTTGCCCTTTCGGCGTCAACATCATATTGCGCGGCTTCAGATCCAGGTGCACCAAACCGTTGCCGGCGGCTTCTTCTAGTGCGGAACCGATTTGCAAGGCGATTTTCAGTAACTCGGATTCCGGCAGCGGACCGTTCGCGATCCGGTCCGCCAGCGTCGTGCCGGCCACATACTCGGTTACCAGAAAGTCCACTCCGTCCTCGGTGCCCAGTTCGTAGATGGTTTCGATGTTGGGGTGACTCAATTTCGCCAGCGCCAGGGCTTCGTTGCGTAAGCGCTTGCGGGCGGTCTCATCGGCCAGGCTGCCGGTGGGCAGAACTTTCAACGCAACCTGACGATCAAGCGTCTCGTCGCGCGCCAGATAGACTATCCCCATGCCGCCGGCGCCGAGTTCCTGGATCACCCGGTAGTGCGACATGGTCTTCGCCGCCAGCTTCCGTTTCGCCTGGTCCCGCGCTTGCTGCGTCGCGGCTATGTGCATGGCCGGTTTTTCCAGGAAGGCATCGCAGGTCTCGCTCTGAGCCAGCAGCGATTCCACCTCTTGCCGCAGCTCTTCATCGCCGCCGCATGCCGTGGCGATAAATATGGCCCGCGAATCCGCCCCCTTCTCGCGCGCCGTATGATACACCTGCTGGACCTTCCGCCAGCGCTCAGCCTCCATACGCCTGTCCCCGGCTCAACTCGCGCTTCAGCCAGCTTTTCGTGATATTCCAATCCTTGCGAATCGTCTCCTCGGACACGTGGAGAACTTGGGCCGCCTCCTTGTTGTTCAGGCCGCCGAAGAAACGCAGCTCCACAATCTCGCTTTTCCGCGCATCCAGCTTCGCCAGGGCATTCAAAGCATCGTCAATCGCGATCAAGTCGTCACTCGATGTACCCCACGGGGCGCCACCTTCATCCAGCTCTCCGTTCTGGTCTAGCTGCAGTACGGAAACGTCGGCGCCTCGTTTCTGGGCGCTGCGGGAGCGCGCCCAGTCCACCAGAATCCGGCGCATCGCGCGGGCGGCCACTGCGAAAAAATGGGCCCGGCCGTTGAAGTCGGCCTCCGTGTTCGCCAGCCGTAAATAAGCTTCATTGACCAGGGCGGTGGCTTGCAGCGTGTGCCCCGGCCTCTCGGCCGCCATGTAGTGGCGGGCCAACCGGTGCAACTCGTCGTAAACCATGGGCATCAACCGGTCCAGCGCCCCCGGGTCGCCATCGCTCCAGGCGCGAAGAAGTTGCGTGACCTCATTTCCCAGCGGAGCCATTGTCGCCGTGTCCAGCCTTTTTCAGTAAGCGTACCATCTTCGGATTGGCCTCTCGCGCCGCGCCGTTCTGGATGTCCGAAAATTTCTTATCCACAGGTTGGGTCTTCTCTAGAATCTTCCGCTTTAACAAGTGAGGGCGGAAATGAGGGGCTAACACGGAGAGCAGCGCTTTCGAGTGAATCACCGATGGCTGCCGCGGGCCACCTCATCGCCCCAATCGGGAGGAAACTTCAATGTCGAAACGTCCGTTAGCTTCTAATTTTCATTCGGCCGCGAGTTCGCGGTCGAACCACTGCGGTCTATTCACGCTGACCGCGCTTCTTCTGGGTAGCCTGGCGCTTCCGGCCTGGGCCCAGAATCAACCCGGGGCGCGGGTAGCGCCGGAGAAACATTTCACCATCCCGCCTGGCATACAAACCCCGGTGGTCCTCCAGACCGAGCCCGACGCGGCCTGCGATTTGCATGCCAAGGGCGTCAACGACTCTTCGCACACCATGAGACTGTATGCCAACATGGAGGGCTACGTCAGGTTTCACTTCACGCCGAACCAGGACATCCAGGATGCGTACCTCCAACTCGACTGCACTACGCAACAGGCGGTAACCACCCACCCGCTGCATTTGCGGATCGACGCCTCTCCCACCGCGGACATGCCGGCGCCGGAGGCTTCTGTGCCGGCACCCGCGGGCTCCAAGGTCAGGCCAGCGCTCACGGATGAGGCCGCACGGCAGCTATCCGACGAAGAGGTCATCGCCCAGGGATACCCGCCGCGGCCCAACGCCGCCGAATCGCCGGAGGCTTACGCCAAGTGGCTCGACCGGGCTTCCCGCCCCATGACGATTGTGCCCGCGCATGCGGTGGAGCATTCCGACATTTCGCACCTGCCGCGAACCGCCATCGCGGGCCCGAACACATCCGGCAACTGGAGCGGTTTCGTGGCTCAGAGCTCGAACGGCAGCTATCGCTTGGTTTCCGGCGAGTGGACCGTCCCCTCGGTGCTTGGCGAAGTCAAGATAGTGGACGAGGGGCGCTTCCCAACAGTGGTTACCGGTCCACCAACCTACTCGGCTCTGTGGGTTGGGCTCGATGGCAATAACTCACTCGATCTGGTACAGGCCGGCACCGAACAGAATGCCCAGTCCCTACCACTATTTGGAACGGCCACCAGCTATTACGCCTGGACTGAGATTTGCTATATCGCGAGTGGCTGCCAGCCCATGAAAGAGGTTTTCAGCGTCAGCCCGGTTGATGGGATGGATGTCTCGGTCTATGTCGGCGATTCGGCAGGGAATGTCAACCCAACTGGTGATTACGCCTGGTTCGAGGTCTACGCCTATAGTGCAACGGGGGCGCAGGGAATGCGTTTCTCAACGTATCTGGGAACAAGCTTCGGCTTCACCGGCAACAGCGCGGAGTGGATCATGGAAAGGCCGTACATAACAGCCTTAGGTGGCAACCCCGAACTCGCCGATTACAACACCTGCCAGATGGTAGGGAGTGTTTTCACCACGGCATCGATCCCCTACAGCTACGCTCAGAACGAGCAAACCACCATGTACGAGTGGTACAGTCCCCAACCGGATAACGACGAGTTGTCGACCGTAAGTGCAGTCTCCGGCCAGCCCAGTGCGATGCTATTCACCTGGAAGAGCTTCCACTAGATCGGTGACAGGATCACTCCCGGGCAAGTGGCGGACCCAAGCGGCGCGCTCCGGCGCGCCGCTGGGTTTCTGGCATTGGAGGCCGTAGCGCAGTTTCAGTCCGTGTTCCCGTTAGCAGCAAGGAGGGAGGAGGCACTTGATGCGCAACGCAGGCCCCCCTCCTACGGTGAGTAACCCAACGTGGGACCGCGCAACGGTGTACGCGCATTGTACGCGGGCGGTACCGGTAAAGCCGGTGAGTGCGTACAACTAAAAGGTCTGGCTCCCCATCCTGGACACGTTTCGAACTCTTGCTGCATAAATCGCCGTCTGCTCGAACCAGTTCAATTCCTTTCGGGCGAATGGGTACGCGCAACACGTGCATGGGCATCCGGGCTCGGTGGCCACTCTGGACCCATCTCGAACTCGCCCGGGGGACCGGCTGACTTCCGGAATGCATCACTCCGGTAATTTACTACTTGACAGACATACGATTGCGATCTGCGCGATCCGACATTCACGCCGCCGGGTAACGGCAGGTACTGAATTCCGCGGGCCGTGCCGATAGAAGGATCGAATCCTTTCTATGCTCACCGAAATCCAATCGGCTTGGGTCAAACATCTGCTCTCCACGGAGCCGTCCGACCGTCCTCGGGCGGAGGCGGCCTTGCGTGCCTGGTATCCCGTGATCCTCAAGCGTCCATCTCCTGAATATTTCTTCTGGTTCGATTCTCCGGAGCGGGCCGGATGGGCGGTGAAGTTGCTGGAATCAGCCCAGGAGAGGCTCTGGCAGGCTTTTGTCGAAGAGAAGTCCTGCCGTCGCGAGGGACGTCTGCTGATAGAAAGCCTGCGCGCCGAGCTTTGCGAGAAGTCCGGTCTCGAATGGGACCAACTCACCAAAATCGCAGGCATGCACAGGACGCAGCAGACCAGTTTCACCGCAGAGCGCATGGCGATTTACGGGCTCGACGACGATAAATTTCGGAAGGCCGGGCGAAAGGATCATCCACACCACAGCGAATACATGAGCAGGATGCGTTCCTTGGTTGGCGGCCCCGACGAGAACTCCGAAATGCGCCAAATCGAGAATCGGTTCCAAGCCGTGATCCATCAACCGTGCCGGCGGGACCTCTCGCTAACCTACAACCAGCAGTTGCCCTATGCCTTCGCGAAAATGGCGGAGGACGAGGAGGCGGCACTATCGAGCGGCCGCGAAGTTCCTTCGGCGATCGCCGCAGCCTGGGATCTGGCTCGCAGCTCGGGTTTGTGCTGGCCGTTTGAGGGCGCAGTGGTTCTTCTGGAGAGGCCAGCCGTGCTGCGCCTCAATTCCGAAATGCTCCTGCACTGCGACGACGGCCCCGCGGTGGTGTTCCGCGACGGGACGAAGATCTGGGCCCGGAACGGAGAGGTGAGCAGTGAAAATCAGATCCTCAATCCCGAAAACATTCGCCCCAACCCCACTGCGGAATTCGTGGGGCGCGTAAACCAGCGCAGAGCAGCCGCGGAAATGGCGGAGCCATCGGACGCGGCGAGCCAAGCGCGTAAGGATCCCGTAGGTAAAGCCTTTACGGCAATCCTAAAAGCGTTTGCTAAACGAACCGGGGTCTTCGAAAAGGACCTGCCCACCGCGCTTCAGGATCGCCTCGGCGCACTGCGCGCGCACAACGGTGGAAGCTTGCCGCTGCTCGATCGCTACCTTGCCGGAGAGCACGAAGCGGTCTGGCGGGGTCTGGTCGCCCTGGGAGCCGCCGTTCGCGAGGATCCTCATGCCGCCGATGCCTTGGGGGTTGCTTACGAGACGATGCGCCGAGTCGAGGCCAACGTCCGCACCGTCAGCGAGCGCCTCCTCCGATTCGGCTTTACCAAGAGCGACGGCCCTTTGCACACAACACCAGCCCGCGACGTGGAGAAGCAGATTCGTCAGCTTGAAAAAGCAGCGGGCACGTTGCCCATCTCGCTTCGCGCGTTTTATGAAGTCGTAGGGGCCGTCGATTGGATTGGTAGCCACCCGGATCTCTCGGCCGCCAGGAGTCCGCTGTGCACCGATCCGTTGGTCGTAATACCGATTGAAAAGGCGCTAGAGCTCGCCAGCGAAAACGGGGAGTCGATCCTGATCGCCCCGGATGCGTTGCATAAGGCAGACACCAGCGGCGGCGACCCCTATCAGATCGAAGTGCCCAACCCCGCGGCAGATGGAATCCTCCTGTTTGAGGACCACGACCTGTACTTCGTAGACTATCTGCGCCTTGTGTTTAAATTTGGGGGATTCCCGGGATATGAGGGTACGGAATTCCCGCCGCCGCAACTAGCGGAGCTCAGCGCGGATTTGCGTTCTTTTTAGGCAACCTCGCCGGCTTCAATTTGGAGAATCGGGGCAAACCCACTTAACGCGCCATCGAGAAAGCGGGTACGAGCCGGAAGTCCGGCCTCTGGGAATTTGCGAACGCTAGACTTGCGTTTTTCATGTACCCCAGCCTGGACTGGAACCTGATTGCAAAGGCTTATCGATTTTGCAGGCAGAGGCTACTCAATGGAGACAACAACTTTGCGAACTGGCTCCCCACACTGGACGCATTTCGAACTTTTGCGGCTGAGTACCCGATAAGTCCAGGCGTTCTTTCAACGATTCCAGGCATGCGGATCGGAGCGAGCGCATGAGCACGGGCACAATTTCGACAATCCCACCTTTTTCTCGCCCAAGCGGGGCGGTTCATCCGCGAAGTTTATCGTCCCAAGGATTGAAAGGTGGAGGATGGGGCCGATGCGCGCAACGAGAATATCGAGGTGGCGAATGAACGTCGGAGTCGGATTCTCCCGTGTTCGAGAACTTCATTTGAAAATAGACACCATCCCTAAGCCTGGCGGCTTAGGTTTCGGACAGTCTGCTCCGCGCGTTCGCTGTCCCATCTTTGTCCCGCATCTGTCCCACTTTAGTGCACCTTAGTTCACGTCCTGGAGATCCCGTGGAAGATAAGCTTCACGACGTCCTGAGCAGTGTAACCGCGAAACAGAGCCGTTCGCGCTTGGAGCCGTATGGCGAATTCGTGGAGGCGTTGAGACGTCAGGGTTTCACGTGCTGGGATATCGCCACGCTCCTCGCGGAGAAGTGCCAATTCGAAACCTCGAAAAGTGCGGTCAACAGGTTTGTGCGGGCGCGAGCAAGAAGACGGAAGGATACAACCCGTCAGAGTTTGCGTTCCGTGGCGACGACGAGCGCGATCATCTCCACACCGAGAACGCAGCGATTCAGCCAGGCACAGGATGACGACGGCTTCGGCATAGAACCGCCGCGCTGAAGGCTCGGAAGCCAGCCGAAACCCCGTCGTGCGACAGCTTCAACTTTAATCCCGACGAACCGCTCCGGCTCATCGATCCGGAGAACCGGGACTCACACAACTAGTCCGGTGGCGAACGTGGCGAGATGGGCGATCCCCTCAAGCGACTCCGCCTTGTATGTCTGGAGATCCTAGAGTCGGCCAAAAAATCCGGCGATATCGTCCTCGCGCCGCCTGAGCGGCGGTGTTGCAGCACGCACAGCCGATTCGGCCGAAGGAGTGGCCGGGACGATCCGACAGGAATCAAAATTGGCCCCGCTGAAGTAGAGAAATCGGCCGCCGGGCTGCTGCCCTAAATTCTGGAGAGGGTTTCCCATGGTGCCTGTTGCTGAAAGAGGCGACGGGATCGCTTCCCTCCATCGAATATTAGTCCAAGGCCCTTGTGGATTGCCGTGGATCGCTTCTATCAGCCGAAAATCCGTGACGAGTTCCTTGAATCGGTCACCCTCGCGGTTGATCTCCTCGGACCTGGAATCCACAACCTCCAAAAGAGCAACGTTCAAATCGGCCAGAGTCCGCACCCGCCCGGCGAGAATCCGGTCTGGACACGGATCTGCCGAGGTAAGGCGCTCATAGGTTGCCTCGGCGATCGCATGTCTGTCCTTCCAGAGTAGTGGCGACACTTGCCGGACCGAATCACATCCCCGAAGACCCCAGAAGCAGCTTAAATCTAGCCGAAACACATGAGAGGCTAAGTCGTGCGGCGCTTCGGGAGTATACGCGACACCGATTTTGCTGTCTGGCGCTGGGAGGAACGAGAATTCACCGGCTGTGAGACCGAACCGGTAGTCGGGACTCTCGTCGCCGGCACTGCTGACGGGTACAGGCCTTCGAGCGCGATCAACCCAAAACCCGTGCGTGCCACGCGCGACGATGAAATAGCTCACCGGCATCGACACAAGAACATCTGGCTCCAGGCTATATCCTACGCTCGACACCCTTCCGTTCAACACAACCGCATCGGCCGCGAATGCAATATTACGCCAGCCGAGTAAATAAGCTACCTTGAATGGCAATGGCAGGGGTGTCCATTTGTCTGTTGCTTGAGACTCCGAGCCCCCGGGCCACAGAGTGAACAGAAAGGAGGGCACCCATCGCGTCCAGCCCAGGTCCCTGTAACCGTTCAAGATTTCCACACGGTAAGAGCGCTGCTCGCCGCGGCTTGTATGGACCAACGACAACTGTGGAACCACCTTTTTGAGCTGCTCCTCCGTGGTAACGTCCATACGTACCTGTTCCAGACCGAAGAGGACGGCGTAGATTTTGCGCGTCAGGAGATAAGAGCGAACGCGCAGACCGATCGAGAACACAACAAGCGCGAGGATGAATGCCAAATAGACCCAACGGGCGCGTCTCCCAAAGAGCAAACGACAAAGCCAGACTACCTTCGAGAAACCCGGTTGGCTTTTCATATTTAGACGAAAACAAACAAATCGGCCGCTAATTGCTGTTTGCCTGCAGATCCACCCATAGTCTGATTAGACGCCGCGAGACGCTTCGCCCCTCATCTATCGTCGCGGATGAGGCGAAGAATTAAGGGAAATAGGGCGCCCGGGTGAAATATGCCAACGAATGAGCGTCTCGGCGGGCTAAAAATGGAGCTTCGAAACCGAGACTGCCTTTGTCCCTTGTTGGTGCGGGGCCTGAGGCACTTTACCTGATACCACCCTGGCCGCCGGATTCGGCCGCGCGGTCGTTGCTGCGCGCCTTGAAGCTGTTCCTCAGAGTTGTTTCACTTCGAGGTTAGGAATCATCTGAAAGTGCCGGATGTTGTGCGTTACCACCGCGTAGCCGAGTTCCAAAGCAGTCACGCCGATCAGCAGATCGCCCAGCGGGATCGTAAGCCCTTTCGCCTGCATGCTGCCGTCGATCTTACCCGCGCGGAATGCAATGGGCACGGTGATGGGTTCGACGGGGATCTCTTTCAACAACTCCTCAATGAACCGTTCCCGCTCGGTTTGGCGCGCGGCGGACTCCGCGCGTTCGATCCCATGCGCCAACTCAACCAACGTGATTATCGAGAGCGTTGCCTCGGTGTCCCCTAGTTTGACCACCAAATCTTCGATCACGGCGCGAGGATTTTGACCCGCGCGTTCGGCGCCAATCAGGACGGATGAGTCCAGAACGATTCCCACCGCCGATTAGTCCCAGTGCGGTGCGTTGAGCGGCTCGCGGTGGCGATCGATGAAGTCCTGCACGTCCGCTGCGAACTCCGCGTCGACGGTCGCTGTGGATTGTCCGGAGAGCGCGGCCGCGATCTCTGAAAGCTTCCGTCGCTTCGGTTCAGGAGAACGCAGCACCGCGACCGGCTGCGCGTTGCGCTCAATCACGATTTCGGTTCCAGACCGCACGCGGTCAAGAGCGGAGGCGACATTGCGAGCCAGTTCCGCTTCACTGATGTGAATTTGCGCCATCGCTTCGATCATAGCTCTTCCCATGCCTCGCTGGAGCGCGGTGAGCAGTTCGTGCTCGGCTTCTCGAGTAGAAACTAGCGCGTCGAACATTTGTTCGACAAAGCCTGAATTTCGTTCGACGACTCAACTCCATAACCGCACGCCGATTGCGCCAGAAAAACAAATCAAATGTCGCACATTTCCTTTATGTTCCACTACCCGTCTGAACTGTCTCTTTGGTGGGGTCGGCAAACGCTCGCCTTGCCGCGGAACGCCGTGATCCGTCGTGATTCGCCGTAAATCTTCGCAATGTCGCAACTTGTCGCATTCTGTCGCAAAGCGCCGTGATCTGACGCTGGAGAGACTGTGGGAAAAAAAGTAGAATTTTACCGTCCCGACAGCCCCTCGCCATTTCCTTTATTAGTAGAGGGTCTTTTCGCGGTTTCGAGGGTATCGGGAGGCGAGCGGCCCGGCGCGGTAGGGCAACTGAAAATACTTTGTTCCGGAAAAGCTTTGCCATTGCCTTAGTAGTGAAAGCGCTAAAACACAGACCGACTGACATCGAAACCTATAGCGAAGTGAATGGTGCTAATAAGTACAAAATTTCATGTCCTGGCACCCGCTCGCCATTGCCTACAAGATAAGGGAACAAATGCGAGCAACGTCGATGGAATCAGAGCTGACGAGCGAGTGAGTTGATGGCGAAGCGAAGAGTCGCGGAGGAACCTCAGAAGGCCATCGGCCAAACGGCCCCGTCCACCACTGAACGAGCCGCCCGTGAAAGTGTGGAAGCGCTCCGCAGCTATCCTCTGAGCGATCACGAATGGAATCGTCAATCCAAGCGGCTCACTGAATTCGTTAAGCTCCTATCCCGTTGGGATGCCGAACAGCGTGCCGTTACAAAGTGCGCGAAGATGGAATCCAAGGCAGACCGGGAAAGAGTAGCCTGAGGGAGCCAATGATATGCTTCAGAACGGTTCGGTACCTAAGCCACGGTTTGTGGTCATCTATGCACGGGTGAGCAGCAAGGAACAAGAGGTCGAAGGCTTCTCGATACCGGCCCAGTTAGAGCTGCTGCGTGACTACGCAAGCAGGCAGGGCATGAAGGCGGTCCAAGAGTTCGTTGATGTCGAATCGGCCAGTACCAGCGGACGGACGGGGTTCGGACAGATGCTAGCGTTTTTGAAGAAGAACCGCAGCAAGTGCCAAACGATCTTGGTGGAGAAAACGGACCGCCTCTACAGGAACGTGCCGGACTACGCCACCGTCGATGAGCTCGGCGTTACGATTCATTTCGTCAAGGACGGTACGATCCTCTCGCCGGACTCCAAGTCGTCAGAGCAGTTCATTCACGGCATCAAGGTCCTGATGGCCCGGAACTACTCGCAGAACTTGGGAGAGGAAACGCTGAAGGGAATGCTTCAGAAGGCCAAGAGCGGATTGTATCCGAGCAATGCGCCGGCTGGCTATCGCAACGTGGAGGGCCCGGACGGCAGGCGCATCATTGTGCCGAACGAAGATGCTCCAACGATCACGCGTTTGTTTGAGGAGTTCGCCACGGGCCGGTATTCCCTGAAGACTCTGGCAGCCCAGGGCGAGAGTGGAAGACTGGACAGTGGGAGGTCGTCGGCTGCATCGAAGCACTCTGCACTTGATCCTTCACAAGCGCATCTACTCCGGCGATTTCGACTGGGACGGCGTGACCTACCAAGGCAAGCATGAAGCTCTAGTAAGCAAGCAGACGTGGGACGCGGTTCAAGCCCTATTCGATCGACGTGCCGAAACAAAACAGCATCGGATCAAGCACGACTTTGCCTTCACCGGGTTCATTCGATGCGGGCACTGCGGGTGCGGTTTGGTGGGCGAACTGAAGAAACAGAAATACGTCTACTACCATTGCACCGGGCATCGCGGCAAATGTGAGGAGCCCTACACGCGGGAGGAAGCGGTCGAAGACCAGTTCGCGGCCGCACTCAAGGAACTGGTAATCCCGCCGGGGATTCTGAACTGGCTCCAGGAGTCCGTCTCCGAATCCGATCTCAACGAACAGGCCGCCCGAGACAGAGAGTTGAAACGGTTGGAGGAACAACACCGAAGGCTCACGTCGAAACTGGATGTCCTCTACGACGACCGATTGGAAGGTCGCATCTCCCCCGAGATGTATGACCGAAAGGCGAAGGAATGTCAAAACCAAGCCACCCCTCTTGGACGCAAGATTGACGAGATCCGCGCAGGCACACCGGCACCAGCCCAGGACGCTATCGACATGATGGCGCTAACCAGCCGTACAGCCGAGCTGTTCTTGATTCAACCACCGCACGAGAAACAGGCATTCCTCAGATTAGTTCTCAAATCGGCAGCCTGGCGGCATGGCGAGTTGCAAACCCAGTTCGAAGAGCCGTTTGAGAATTTGAAGCGTTCGAACCAGCTAAGCCGAAGGAAAGATAGCGCGATAGGTGACGGAACTACCCGAAACCAAATTTGGCTCCCCAAAAACACGGTTTTCAAACTTTCTCTCTCAAGATTCCTTAATGTTTATGGGGGACCCATTATGGACTCGACTGAGCGACGCGGGTGACTCGCGCAGCCGATCCGCTATCGACACTGGCTTCGTTTTCTTGGCGGGGCCGCACTTTGTCTTCGGCAGCGGAGCAACCGGCATCCGATGCGTTGGCCGATTCATTGCTGTTCATTTCGTTTCTCCTGACCGGGCTGCGGTCGTGACCATTCATCACTCCGGCCGGAAGAAACAGCAAGTTAATTCTCAACCATTAGGCTGACGCTACATCAGGCATACATTTGATCAGGGGTAATTGGCGGAACCCGGTCCCTTTTTTGGCTCGAATGAACGTGCCCTGGCGCAGCTCGCCAAGGTGTGGAATTCGGGCGCACCCAGCGCCTGTCTCACAAAGGGCAGATGTTGTTGAAAAAGTCGCTTGCTAACCACCGGATCATCCGAGGAAGTGGATGAGAACGTCAGAGTTTGGCCGTAACAGTGGTTTTTCGAAGCTGCGAAGGATCGAGCGGGGCTGCGGCCCCTCTTGCGGCAACGTGGCCGCGCTCGACATGGTTGCGCTCAACGCGCCAGCACCCGGATGGACGCGATCTTCCAGTCATCTCCCTCCTTCTTCATCACGAACAAGAGCGGACTAGTTTGCTTCGTGGCATGATCGTCTTCATATGTGCACGCCCCCTCGGCAAGGGCTACATCCGGCGTGATAAATGCTATGGAAGGGCGAGACTCTCTACCGGTAAAGATTGATCGTGGCCTCACCCCAGGGCTCATGCGAAATCGTCACGGTGGGATGATTCGTTCGAGCCATGGACACCGGATCGGCTGCTGGTCCAATAATTCTGAACGCCAGCGGGTTGGCTGTCCTGAGCCGCTCAAACTCGGAGTAGGCACGTCCATCCTCCGTGAAGAGTGCGCTGTGCTGCGACGGTTCATTCAGAGTTGCGATGGCACGGCCAATAGCAATGCGCTCAGCCGCTTCATCGGCGAAGGCGTACGGGGCGAAGAGGAGCGGGGCGCACAAAAGTGCTTTCATACTTGCAAAATGCCGCATGGTACGTTGTCCCTTTCACACTTCATCCTAGCCGATCAGGGAATTTGCGGACTGTAAGAGGCAAAATTCGATCGCTTTCACAAGACTAATTCAGTTGTTCCCTGTAGCGGCTATTGCAAAGGGATTACGACGCCGGACTGAGTATGCACTCCCCCAGCGAGCGCCTGAAGCGGGACGTCGCCTGTCCCGAGCCCCTGGAGAACTGTCATATTGATCTGATACAGCCCGGCGCTGCTCAGGCCAACGAAACTTGTGGTCACTCCGACGTTGTTGATGAGAACTGTAACCGGGTTCACCACCGGCGCCGCTCCGGAAAACGGCTGTCCGGCGGGCACAAAGGGGTTCGTCGGACCGAGCCCCAATGCGAAAAGCTCGATTACGTCGCCCGCCTTCGCCGCGACTGTGGCATAACCAAGCGAATTTCCGGTCGGCCCGAGAATATCGTAGGTCCCTCCACCATAGGCCCCGGAGCCATCGTTCCTAATGATGACGCCCGCCACGTGTTTGCCGTCGGCCGCCAACAGAAACGAGGGCGCATAAGCGCCCAGAGTCACCGTCCCGGAAGCGGTTCCGTTCGCCGTGGTCACCACCACCGCGACGGAGCCGGTCCTCGTGTCGTCTGGCGCCTGCGCGTTGATTTGAACGGGGCTGACGTAGGATAGGTAGGCTGGTTTACCGTCAATGGTGACGCTGGTGCTTCCGAGCGAGGTGATGAAGGTCCCGTTCCAGGACACGAAGGAGCCGGCGAGATTGGTTCCGTAAATGGAAATCCATTCGCCGGGCTGAATGGTGTTGACCGAGCTGCAAGCGGGAACGATTCCTCCGGGAGTCACCGCAGGCGCGGTGGCTGACGTGGCGGGTTTAAGCAGGCGGATCGCGTTGTTGGCGGCGTCCGCGATGTACACATAGCCAGCAGCGTTCACCGCCACGGCTTCAGGAAAGTAGAGTTCTGCACTCGTCGCCGGGCCGCCATCGCCGGAATAGCCCTCATTGCCATTCCCCGCGATGGTAGTGATGATCCCCGCCGGCGTCACTTTGCGAATGCGCATGTCGGCGTAGTCCGCGATGTACAAATTGCCCGCGCCGTCCACCGCCACGCCTTCCGGACGGGCGATCCCCGCGTTGGTTGCCGGGCCGCCATCGCCTGAAAATACCAGGCCTCCATTGCCCGCAATCGTGGAGATGACGCCCGCCGGCGTCACCTTTTGAATGCGGCTGTTGCCGGTGTCGGCGATGTAGAGATTGCCCGCGCTGTCGACAGCCGCACCGAGCGGGGTGTTGAGTTCCGCGCTGGCTGCCGGGCCGCCGTTCCCGGAAAACCCATAGGCTCCATTACCCGCGACCGTGGAAATGATACCTGCTGGTGTCACCTTGCGAATGCGGTTGTTGTAGGTGTCCACGATGAACAGATTGCCCGCGCCGTCCACCGCCACGCCGTAAGGGGTGTTGAGCTCTGCGTTAGTCGCCGGACCGCCGTCCCCGGAATAGCCGCGGGCTCCATTGCCCGCAATCGTGGAGATGACACCCGCCGGCGTCACCTTGCGAATGCGGCTGTTGCCGCCATCCGCGATGTACAGATTGCCGGCGGCGTCCACCGCCACGCCTAGAACGAAGTTGAGCTGTGCGCTCGTCGCCGGACCACCATCGCCGGAATAGCCCGGATTGCCGGTCCCCGCGATGGTAGTGATGATTCCCGCCGCCGTCACTTTGCGAATGCGCTGGTTGCTGTTGTCCGAGATGTACAGATGACCTCCGCTATCTGATGCCACTCCTACTGGATAACCAAGCTGCGCGCTGGTTGCCACACCGCCGTCTCCGGAATAGTTGGATCCATTACCCACGACGGTGGAGATGGTACCGGCCGCCGTGACCTTGCGAATTCGGCTGTTCAATTTGTCCGCGATGTAGAGATTGCCCGCGTCATCCACCGCCACGCCAAAAGGATTGCCGAGCTCCGCGCTGGTTGCCGGGCCGCCATCGCCGGAGTCGCCCCCGGCGCCGTTCCCCGCAATCGTGGAGATGATACCTGCTGGTGTCACCTTGCGAATGCGGTTGTTGTAGGCGTCCGCGATGAACAGATTGCCCGCGCCGTCCACCGCCACGCCGTAAGGGAGGTAGAGCTCTGCGCTCGCCGCCGGGCCGCCATCGCCGGAATAGCCCTCATTGCCGTTCCCCGCGATGGTAGTGATGATTCCCGCCGGCGTCACCTTACGAATGCGCTGGTTGCCGGTGTCCGCGATGAATAAATTGCCGGCAACGTCCACCGCCACGCCGTAAGGGAGGTTGATCTCTGCGCTAATCGCCGGGCCGCCATCGCCAGAATATCCATGATTGCCATTCCCCGCAATTGTAGTGATGATCCCTGCTGGTGTCACCTTGCGAATGCGGTTGTTGGAGCTATCCACGATGAACAGGTTGCCAGCGCCGTCCAGGGCCACGCCGTAAGGGAGGTTGAGCTCTGCGCTGGCTGCCGGGCCGCCGTCCCCGGAAAATCCATAGCCTCCATTACCCGCAATCGTGGAGATGATACCTGCTGGTGTCACCTTGCGAATGCGGTTGTTGTAGGCGTCTGCGATGAACAGATTGCCCGCGCTGTCGACAGCCACGCCAAATGGTACGGCGTCGATAGAAGGTTCGAAAAGCTGAGCGCTGCTGGCCGGGCCGCCATCGCCCGAGTACCCGGGCCGCGAGTTTCCCGCAGCGCGCGTGAGCACGCCGCTCTGGTTCAGCTTGAAAACGCAGTTGTCACTAGCAAAATACACGTTGCCTGCGGCATCCATCGCCACGCCCAGCGGCTGACCGATCGAATCGCTCGCCCCGGGCGCCGGAGTCGGAGGCGGCGCACCACCCGCATAGGTTGAAATCGTGTAGGACTGGCCCCAGGCAAACGAGCCTGCCATCAGGAACAAACTGACGCCGCCGTACAAGCGTGAAAATTTCATTTGGAATTCTACCTGAACACGGATTTCCGTCTTAGATTTCCTGCTGCCAGAAATTTTACAGCAATCGCCTCGATTTCGGACGAGTTGTGGGATCGCATCGCCCATTCCGGGGCGGAGCCAAGCGCCAGCTTTGGTGCGTCCGGCAAGCATGGTCGGGAGACTGGGACCTCGCTAGGATGAGACGCGCTCGTCAGCTTTGACACCTCCCTTACTGGACGCTCAAGAAGACTCCAGGAGGCGTGGAGACTCCTTGAACTTGAATCGCTATAGCCTGATTCCCCGAAGATACTTCCGGAACCACGACATTGAATTGATATAAACCAACCTCGGTGAGGCCCGCAAACTGTATCGTCGCAGCTTTACCTCCAATGGTGACCGTGGCATTCGGAAGCACCGCCGGCGCGGACGGGAGTTGGCCCGCCGGCACCGCTGGATTCGTTGGTCCAAACCCGTTCCCCCAGAGCGTGACGATGTCGCCGGGACGATAAGAAGCGCCGGATGTCGCGGCATAGGTGACCCCGTTGCTCGTTACGGTGAACAATGCAGGTGAAACTGCGGTCCGCTGTACAATTACCGGATCGCTGATGCCACCCGAGTTGACCACTCGAACCACCGCATCCCCCGTGCGGCTGTCGTCCGGCGCGATGGCGTTGATTTGACTGTCGTTGACGAAGTTCAGGAACGCAGGCAGCCCGTTCACCAACACTCGCACTCCGTCGATGGATGTCGGAGCGCTGGAGCCTTGGAACAGACCGGACCAGCTTGTGCCGCTGGCCGGGCTGTTGGGAGCCAGGTTGGTTCCGTAAATCGTGAAGAAGGCCCCAGAAGCGAACGCGGATACGGCTTGGGGCGATGCGGCGTTCACCACCCCGGCCGCTGTGAACGCCGGCCTCCCGCCTTCCGGCGGCGGAGGCAGATCGATTTCCCGCACGCGGTTGTTAAGGAAGTCTGTTGCGAATAGCGCCCCCGCCTCGTTAGAGGCCAGACCCGAGCAGAACGCCCCTGTGGCGAGGGTCGCCGGCCCTCCGTCGCCGCTTAAAAACGACGAGCCGTTGCCCGCTACGGTACTAATTATTTGCGAGGCGGCGTCAACGCGCCGAATGCGATTGTTGTCGCAAAAGTAGAGGTTCCCGGCAGAGTCGGTGGCCACCGAGTAAGGCTCGTCCAAGGCAGCACCGATCGCGGGGCCGCCGTCGCCAGAAAATCCCGTTTGTCCGTTGCCAGCCGTCGTCGAAATGCTCTTGGTCGCGCCGTCGATCCGCATGACGCCCCGCCAATTTTCAAAGGGGCAGGGACCACAGGCAGCCTCAATCGCCGTCAAATAAATGTTCCCCGCTCCGTCTACCGCGAGAGCATCTGGGTAGAAAGTAATTTCACCTTGGGGCAAGGGCAGAGACGCAAAGACGGAAAGAGCGGAAGTCTCCGCATCCACCTTGTAAACGTAGTCTCCGTTCTGAAGGCTCGCTCCCAAGAAAACATCGCCTCCATCCCCGACTCCGATCCCCTGGATGAAGTTGATCCCCAGGCTGGGCTGCGGGAGGGCTGCAAGCGTCGTAATCACATCCGTGTTGGCGTCCACCCGCCGTAACTGAATAGAGTTACCGACGAAGCCAAGGCCGTTCGACCCGCAGTGCTCTCCGAAGAAAACATCTCCCGCCCGGTCCACGCCGACGCTCCCGAGGCAGCTAAGACTGCACGAAGTGGCGATGCTTCCATCGCTGCATTCGCCCGTTCCTCCCCCGGCAATCGTGGCAATAATACCCGTAGCGCTATCTATGCGGCGAATCCGGCTATTGTCAGTGATGTAAAGGTCATTGTCAGTGATGTAAAGGTTTCCATCGGCGTCGATTGCCGCTCCACCAGGCCCGTTTAACTCGGCCGAAGTAGCCGGCCCTCCATCGCCTCTAAACCCGCCAGCGCCAAACACCCCCGTGACCGGTCCTATCACGGTGGAAATAGTTCCATCCGGAGCAACGGCGCGCAAAATGTTATTGCCGTACTCGGCAAACAGAAGTTGCCCTCCCGAGTCCAGGTAAACGCTATGCGGAATATTCAACTCTGCCTGCGTCGCAGGTCCCCCGTTGCCTGAGTAGCCCGCTGTCCCGTTCCCGGCAACGGTGGAGATGAGCTGCGTTTGTGCATCCACTCGGCGAATGCGCTGGTTGCCGGTATCGGCGATATACAGGTCTCCGTTTGTCTCCACCGCGACGCGCGTGGGGCCGTAAATGGTCGCGACAGTTGCCGGAATTCCGTCGCCATTGTACCCCCCCACCCCCGTCCCCACAACCGTCGTGATGATGCCAGTGCTCGCCGAGACCTTCCGAATTCGGCAATTGTAATTGTCGGCGATATAGAGGTTACCGGCCTGATCCACCGACACTCCTTCTGGATTCTGTAACTCCGCGTAGATGGCCAAGCCGCCGTCGCCGCCGTATCCCGCCATTCCATTTCCCGCAACCGTGCTGATCACACCCTGCGGAGAAATCTTTCGAATCCGTTGGTTCAGTATGTCCGCGAAGAACAGATTCCCGGCGGCATCGACGGCCATACCCGCAGGGAAATTCAGGGTCGCGTTCACCGCAGGTCCTCCGTCGCCGCCGTATCCTTTGGCTCCCGTTCCGGCCACCGTAGTGATAATGCCGGCGCCGGTAACCTCCCGAATCCGATAATTGTTAGAATCGGCGATGTAGAGGTTGCCTTGTGAATCGAAGACCACTCCCTGCGGCCGGTTGAGAGTCGCTGACGCCGCTGGCCCGTTGTCGCCTGCAAAGCCAGCGTTTCCGTTCCCTGCGAAAACCATTTCACTTTGAGTACATTGGACCCCGTAAGCAATACTGTACACGCAGGAGTCGGAAGCGGGGCCTTTTACGATTCGATTGTTGCCGGCATCGGCAACGTAGATCGCACCGGTGGAATCTTCAACGGCCTCATAGGGGTACAAAAGGGGGGACGGTAATGTGGTGGATGCCGAGGCGCCGCTTCCCGCGACGGTTTGGATCAGAGGTTGGCCAACGGCGGATCCGGAGCAGAGGATCGCGGCAAAGATGAGCCTGAAAGATGCGTCCACCAGCTTTGACGGTATTAATCGACACCGCATGGTCAAATATTTTATCGCGTTCGATAACTGCCTAATTCAATGCGACTGGCGACACAAGTTCGATCATCGATGATCTCGCTCCTACCCTTGGCGTGATTGGCCCGACGGGCTCACTTGTAGGTGCGGCGGTGGACATCTTTTCGGACCTGCTCGCCGGTAGCAGTTCCAGTCCTAACGCTGCCGTGCTGGAGCAGATCCAAAAACTAAGTACCCAAATTGTTGCGTTGCAAAATGATGTAAATGCCCAGTTTATCCGGGTGGATTCAACGCTCAACACTATTCTCGCGAATCTCAGTAGCGATTTTTCCCAGTTGAGCGCGGATTCGCACGCGATCCAAGTGGGACTGTTGGATCTTCAGACGCAGCTCAACCAGTTGGCAGTATACAACTCAGCCTACCAGCAAGCGGAAGAAAACGATGCGCTGACCTCGGTGGTCACCTCAAAACCGGCCAGTTGTGGTCACTCCAAAACCGGCCAGTTGAGACTCATTCCAGGACAAGATAAGTTATACCCTGCCAACCAGTAATCCGGCAAGCATTTTCGATTGGATCAACATTGCGGGTTCTATATTTCTTTTTTCGTTTACACTGATCAGGACCGGAGCGGAGGATAGGGCCACGCAGGGATGCGACCCGAGCGCCGACTACCGGGGCCAGACCATGCCGGGGATGGGCGTCGCTTGTCCCCGGTTTTGTTCTTGGATGAGACATGGGATGGCAGGATCGCGTTAAATCCCAGGGGGTTTGGGGGACTGGTCCCCCAAATTCAGCACAGCCTCCTTCCGATTGGTTCGCAATCATGCGGAGAGCGCGCCTCCTGTGACATTGGTCGCGGCTGTTTTGGTGCGCCAACTGCGCGGGCCGCACTTCAACACATGACCATGGTGGAGCAGCCGGTCGAGCATGGAGCTGACCGCGGCGGTATCGCCCAACAGTTTCCCCCAATCCTCCACGGGACGATTGGAAGTCAACAAAGTGCTGGCGCGCTCGTAGCGCCGCATGATGATTTCCAGCAGATCCTCGGCGGCGGTGAGCGGCAGCTTGCGCATTCCAAAATCGTCGATGATGAGCAGCGGCACGCTGGCCAGCGACTCCAGGTACTGCTTGCGCGTACCGTCTAAGACGGCCTCGGCGAGTTCCTCCAGCAGCAGGTGAGCCTCACGGTACAGCACCCGGTAGCCCTGCAAAATGGCAGCTTGACCGATGGCCTGCGCCAGATGACTTTTGCCGGTGCCGCCGGGTCCAAGAAACAATGCGTCGTCACGCTTGCCGATGAAACCGCAGGTGGCCAGATCGAAGACCAGGCTGCGGTTCATTTTCGAATTGAAGGTGAAGTCGAAGTTGTCGAGCGTCTTATGCGAATCGCGAAAGCCGGCCTGCTTGCGCCGGCGTTCCAGCAATCGATCGCCGCGGCGCGTGAGCTCGTCCGAGATCAGGCACGAGATCAGATCGATGGGCGCCATGGGTTCGGCCTGGGCCTGGCGTAAGCGGGTTTCGAGCACGGCGGCCATACCGCCCAGCCGGAGTTGCCGCAAGGCACGTTGGAGTTCAGGGATGTTCATGGATTAGGCTCCTGGTTGGTTTCTTGAGTTCTTTCCTGGATCAGGTCACGGTACAGCGTGAGCTGACGGATGAGCGGATCGACTTGCCGCAAGCTCAGCGGCGGTTGTGCATTCCGCTCCAGGTAGCGGCGCACGAAACGGTAGTCGTAAACTTCCATCTCCAGCGCGATAGCGCAGACTTCCTCGACCCGCGCTGCGCCATACTTCTTGAGAAACGACAACACGCCCTGCATGCGGCGCACGGCGGGCAGTCCTTGTTGGCGATGCATCTCGCGGCAGAAAGCCCCGATGTGCTGGCCGGCCCTTTCGGTCCGCGCCAGCAGTTGCAGGGTGCCGAGGGGAGTTCGCTTGGGGCGATCCGCATCGTGGATGCGATGCCGGCCACGGTCCTGACGATGATGCTCTCTGAGCAACTGGCCCGTGTTGGGGTCGAGCAAGCGGACCTGCTGAGCGTTCCATTGGACCCGCACACTTCGTCCGATCCAGCTCGGGGGCGCGCTGTAGTAAGCGGCCTCGACTTCGACACAGCCATCCAGGTGCACCACGCGCTCGCCATATTGGTAATAGCGAAACGGCTCCAGCGGGAGTGGCTGCAGCGCGGGCTTTTCTTCGGCGAACATGGCGGATACCTGACGCTTGGTGGTGCCGTGAATGCGCGTGTCGGCCCAGCGCTCTTCCCAGTGGTCCAGGTAGGCCTGGGACTGCTCCAGACTTTCGAAACGTTGTCCTTTCAACGGGGTCTTTTTGGCATGGCCGACGCCGGCTTCGACCTTGCCCTTCCGGTCCGGATCGCCGACACGGCAGGCCAGCGCGACCGCGCCATAGTGGGCCAGCACATCGCGGTACAGAGGGTTCAACGTAGGATCATAAATGTCGGGCGCCAGCACGCCTTCGCGCAAGTTGTCGAGCACAACGACACGCACCGAGCCACCCAGTCGCCGGAAGGCCAGTTCGTGCAGTTCGCACCAAATACGCGAGCTGGATTGAAACGTCAACAGCCGGACCGACTTGCGGCTGTAGCCGAGTGTCATCACAAACAGCCGAGTCCGGCGGTATTTGCCCGAATGCGGATCGCGCACCATCGGGCCGTCGCCGTAGTCCACCTGCGCTTCTTCGCCGGGCGCGGTGATGATGACGGCGCGTGGCTCTAGCGCCGGCGAGCCGCGCAGCTTGTGGACGTAGCGCTTGACGCTCTGATAGGCGCCGGTGAAGGCGCTCTGATCCACCAGGTCCTGCCAGATGCCCATGGCATTGCGACCACGCGCGAGCCCGGCTTCAATCAGTTCGTGGAATGGTTCACAGACGCTGATGGAGGGACCCCGGGAGGGTGGTTTGGTTTTGATCGCCGGTTGGCCATCCGCAACATCGGAGTCGGTGGTCACCTCTATGGCCGGTTTTGGCGGCCCGGAGTCGGTGGTCACCTCAGCCACCGGACTGGCCGGTTTTGCCGATAATCGGCGGCCACGCGGCGGCCGCAACGCGACCCCGGCCTCTTTCAGATATACCGAGACGGTCTCCCGGCGAATCCCGGTTTCCCGTTCAATCCGCCGCAGCGTCCATCCCAGCCGCCCTAATGCTATGACCTGCTGCTTCTTTTCTTCGCTCAAGACATTGCTCACGAGAACGGAGGATAGCGTCCTTCCGTCCCTTTCAATGTCCTGGCTGAGGTTTTACAACTGGCCGGTTTTCAGGTGACCATCACTGGCCGGTTTTGGGTGACCACCGAGGTTGAGACGAGAGCGCTTCTTGCGCAGCTCGCGCTGTTTCGCAGCGAATTAAACCCATTCGAGCGACGCGACAGATCGGCTGATTTAGCAGCCAGCCTTAATCTCGCGGATTGGATTGTTCTTTGAGCATACCAGTCCGGCTTCGTACGCTAGCGCCATGCCCCTCACCCAAAACGCCATCACCGCCGAACTGCACCGGCTCGGACACGAAGCACGGCTGAACGCGGGGACGGGGACTTCTACTCCCTCGGCCTGGAGCCAGCGACGTGGTTGGATAATACCGTGAAGGTCCCGAAGGTAAGCAGCTTGAATGTCGGAGCAATGCTTAACAGGATTGCATAGCATGGTGGGATATGACTATCGACGACCTCATGAGACTTGCTCCAGACGCTCTGATGGAGCTGACGCATGAGTGCATTCGTCATGTTGATGACCATGGGAAAGAATCGCAGCACAACGCCTGCTACTTCCTCGCGCTTCGTTCGGTTTCAATACTGAATGCGACGGCACAATTACTGAAGCCCGGCACATTCGACAGTTGGGACATTTTGGCCCGTGCCTTTCTTGAATCACGCGATCTCCTGACGACGTTTCGCTTCGACGACGAAGATACCAGAAAAACAGTGGCGCGTTGGTTCAAGACCGGAGGCGGCGAAACATGGAAGCCCGACCACAAAAAGTGCGAAGAATTTTTGAACGGTATCGGCGGGAAGGATTTGCAACTGGCAAAGCGCTGGGGCATGATGTCCTCGGTTTCTCATCCGACATACCTCGCAACGAAGAACTCAGTGGCGATTGTTACCACCTTCGTTTTCAATCAGGACAGGCCCGATCTCGCCAAAGCGCTGGAAGAGAAGAAGGCCGATTTCATTCTTTGCGTCTCGACGCTTCTAGCAACGATGGTTTACGAATCCCCTGGATGGATTCCCCTCGGGCTTGATATAGGACGCATGCCGACTGCTGAGCGAGTTCGCACTGAATCCGCGCCAATCGTCATTTCCATTCTAGGGTAATTGGGTTCCTGGGTGACACTGCAATCTTGACCAGCCTCCGAATCGAAGGGTTCCGGGTGGCACATCAGGGCTTCTTCTCTTGGAGATCGGATGCAGACTTTCGCATCTCGATCAGTTTCTGTTCAAGTTGGGCGTTGGTGAGCGTACCACCGAGCTTGAGAGAACAGTAGTGAATCGCAAGAGGGATCGGAATCAGAATGTTCTCTCTGTCCGAGTACAATTTATTAAGTCCTTCCATGTATTCTTTTAGATAGTCCATGTTCGTAAACCCACTCGGGTAGAATGCGTTTACAGTCTCTTTATAGTTGCCGTTCGTAGCAGCCGACTCTACTCCGTGCTCGAACCCGAGGAGAAACGTTATTTGTGCATCTACTGACGTTTTGTTCCAAAACCGTCCGTTCAGGAATACTCCCGCACTGCTGCTGTCCGACGAGTCCTCCCCCGTGACGTTCACACCAACAAGGATCACGACCAACGACAGAAGTAGCCAGCGATTGATCGGTGTGTACATTCGTTTTTTCATGTCCGTGATTTCCTTTCTTCTGGCCGTAGACCGTAGCCCTTCAGCGCAAGCGTTTTCGTGCGGTCTGCGGTCTCGCGATTCCTGTAGTCATCCAGAACTTTGGCGAGAAGATCCGGTGCCCTTGTGTGCTTCCGGCGGGCGTGGTTTTGGAAAAACTTCCAAAGATCCTCTGGAATGTCAACCGATGCCACTAGAGACATCTCCGTAGCAGTGACCCCGTTTGAACAGCGACCCGTAATCTCATTCGGTGGTGCCCGTAATCGTATTACGGCATGTTTGGGATGGAACTTTAGCGTCCCCCTGAATGCCTTCCCTCCGAAAGGACTTTGGAAACCGGCTCCGTACCATCCGGCTTGAGCGAAAGCTCAGCCAGGAACGGTTCGCGGAGTTCGTTGGGATCTCCGTGGATTTCCTAAGCCTTATCGAGCGCGGGATCAACGCTCCGTCGTTTGAAACCATCGAGCACATGGCCAAGCGGCTGAAGGTGCCGGTGGTGGCGTTGTTTGAGTTCGGAACCCAGGAGCCACATCGCCCGCAGCGCCGGAAGTAGCCAGCATCCATCCGCTAGAGTACTATACGAAACCTCCTGGATTCAGCCGATAAAAAAGAAGTAGTTCGGACCGGACGGGAGGGAATTATGGAGATTTCGAGAGAACACAATCGGCGCATCCGCCTTTTGTTTGCGATTGCGTTGCTAGGTTCATTCGGGGCACACGCCGAGAATTTCGTTCCAACGGTCAGTGGGACGCTGTACATATCCTGCGTCGGTGGGAGTGCCGGAGCCGTGAGCCAATTCGGCACTGGAACGTCCATCGCAAACTTCGTTCCCTATCTAAATTCGCTGCCAGGGTCGTGCCCCACAGCGGAGGTATCGATTGGAGCCGTGACCGGAGGGCAAACCGTCCCGTTCGGAATTCACACCGTGTGGGATGGTCGAGACTACTGGGCGTTTTCGACCGGCACAGACGAAGCATCAATCGTATCGTTCACGGACGTGTTCAACAGCCTCGGGATGGCCGGGAAGATTCTCCAGCCAACGGGTCCAAACACCTGGGTGCTGCACCTGAACGACGCCGCTCACTACACCTTCAGTCAAACCGAGGCGAACAATATTCTCGTCCAGCTACGTTTGTCCCCATCGGTCGTCAGCGCCACTACCGAAAGTACTCAGGGAGTGAAGGCTCCATCAAGCCCACCTCTCGTCCCCGCGTCCGTTGGTGGTGTGCATACCTGGTCCGCCACCGACCCAAACTGCACCGCTGCACTGAGTGATGGACGGACAGTTCGAATGATCCGAGCCAATGGCCTTGCGGTACTCGCCGCGATTTGGGACAACGGTTCGAAGACACAGGCTTACATCGGTATCAAGAACAGCACCATTGCTAACGTGGACGTTCGACCGGAAACGTTCCAATTGGTCGTAGCGGCTCCGAAGTACCGCATGTTGGCATACCAAGATCCGGACCAAATGGCGAAATCCATTCGGCGTAGCGCCGGATGGAAGGCTGGTCTAACTTCGGGACTTGGAGGTATGGCGCAGAAACAGACCACATCAACATCCACCACGGAGGGAACCGCGACAGTGTCTGGTCCCGGCGGAGCAGCCTCGGGGACCTACAACGGCACTACGATGACGACATCCTCACAACCCGACTATGAAGCTCGTCAACGTGCTGCGGAAAAGGCGGACCGAATTCGCGCCGAAGCGAATAACGCCGCGAGCAACCTCCAATCCACCGCGCTGCGAGCAAACACGATCATTCCCGGACATCAGATAATCGGAGCGGTATTCTTTGAACACGAAAAACATATCCAAAAGGCTACGCTCACGGTGGTCGTGGGAAACGATTCGTTCGTGATTCCGTTTGAGCGTGTGACATCCAAATGATTCGCAGAATCGGTGTCCAGCAATGCTTTGTATCCGCGTAGGTCTCACGGCGGTAGGTCTGATCGGTTCAGTATCTCTCCTCGGCGCTTCGAGGCGACCAAGCGCCACAACAATCTACCGAACCGCCGCACCGTCCGTCGTTTCGATCACGGTGGAGAGCGGCTACGGCACCGGGTTCCTTGTAAGTGCGGATGGCAGGATCGTTACCAACTTCCACGTGATCTCGCGTACGAAGACCGCGACGGTTCGGCTTGCGGACGGGAGTACGTATCAGGATGTGCAAGTGCTGGACGTGGACAAGAGCAAAGATATCGCCGTCATAAGAATCAAAGTCGATCACCTGTCGTTCCTACGTTTGGCTAATGTCCCGGACATCGAAGTCGGTACAGAGGTCTACAGTGTGGGAAATCCGAAAGGATACTTAAATACTCTTTCTGAAGGTCTCATCAGCGGCGTTCGGGATCGTAACGGATTCGATATGTACCAGTTCACTGCTCCGATAAGCCAGGGGAGTTCCGGTGGACCGCTTCTGAATGTTCGAGGAGAAGTCATCGGCATAACCTCCGCGTTTGCATTCAATGGACAGAATTTAAACTTCGCGGTACCGATCAAATACGTTCGCGGGATGCTCGTGCATCCGGGCGAACCTAAGACACTAGCATCCGTGTACGATGCCTCCGGGCCGGTGGATCTGCTAAACGGAGTGGGGGTGAGAAGTTCATTGGCCGAACAAGGCAAAGCGTTTGTAATTGGCGTCGGAGCAATCACCGTAGGTCTCCTCGTGGTTTGGTTTCTTGCCCGGTGGATCTACATAGCGTGGAGACGGAACAACGAACCGATGGGACACCAAACGATTTTGAGGACGCTATGGGTCCGAGTGGGATCACCCGCCCTGTTGTGCGTTGCGATAGCAACGGTAATAGGGTTGGTAATCCGAACGCTGTACTTGATGGAACACCCGCAGTGAAGGACAGGAGGAAATCATGTCAGACGGCAAAGCCAAGAAGCCATTAGATCGCGGACGGATGAAAGGACGTGCCCTGTTCGCCGCTGTCCTTGTCATAAGCCCCGGTTTTGCGCAGACAGCTCGGGAGTACTATAACGAACTCTACGCTGCCGGTGGACTCGACAGAATGGTTGACGAATACGTTTGTTTCTTTGAGAAACCGGAGCTTAAAAACTTCTTTCTCTTCGGTGAGAATAAACTTCTTAGAGAGCACATGATCGAAAACGGAACGTTCGAGAAGCTTTCGAAAGAGCAACAAGCGGAAATGAAAAAGGACATCCTGATGTTCCGTGACTACGATAAGGGCGTCCCGTCGGCCAATGAAGACTATATGCTCGCCGATGGCGATTCGTGGGTGAGCGACACCGTACCGGCAGATAAGAATACTTCGCTGCGGGTCCGATTCAGCATTTCTTGGAAAACGCTGCGCTTTAAGCATTCCGTGGAGCTCTTGGAGCCGGACGGAACATTCAAGGGAGACGTGCGTGCTTATGGCAAGTGCGAGCTCGTCCCGCCCGGTGTTCAACAAACGGCCCACTAGGTCCTGAACCTGCTGTGAGACCGTTGCCGTGCAAGTTAGATTGGCAACCTGTCTTGTACCTTTGCAGGTAAGTATCACTATGCCGTCAGCTCCAATACACCGACGCTTCATTGCCCTCCTGGATCACAGCGTCGGGAGCCATGAGTTCGCGGACGGTCTCTCTGCGACCTTTGTTCCAGACTTCCTCGAACCATCGTTTTGCGAGACTTTGTTTGCTTCGGACATCGGGTACCTCCAATCTCGGATTTTACTTTTCTAAAATTTTTTTTCTGCCGCTGACTCTCCACACTAGCACCGTTACCCACACGGCTCCATTCCTGCACTGAATCGCACCCGTCCCCGGTCGCCTGGGGACCCCCGGCGGACCCATCGGTGATTTATTCTTGCTTCGAACCCTTTGCCGTACGCTCTCGCTCTAATCGTTCTGCTGTGCGTTTCTTCGCAGCAGCGGCAGCAGCAATCTTAGCCCGTGCAGTGCGTTCTGCCGGAGTCATGGTCTCAAGGCTACGCTTACCGCCTTTTGAACCCATTGCAGCCATTGCTTGCCGGAGTAGATCGCGGGATAACTTGGCCATGCAATCATCATAGCTCAGCGCTTAGGTGTGGGTCGAAAATAAATACGCGATGGTCTATTGACTCGCTAAGCGCTTAGGTGTAATCTGGGTGAGTTCTGGTGTTCGATTCTTAAACGGAATCGCGCATTAGATCGAAACGAGACCGCGACAGGCTGGAACCTGGCACGGCCTCTAAACAACGCGAAAGGATCAGCTTTCACGATGTCTAACATCGACAATACCTCAACTATCAAAGCGGACGTATACCAGAAGGTGACGGACGCAATCGTCAACGCAATAGAGCAGGGTGTCTCCAGCTGGAAGATGCCGTGGCATACCAGCGGACGCTATGCATTCTCTCCGATCAACGTAACCAGCAAGAAACCGTACCGGGGCGTCAACACGCTTTGTTTGTGGGCATCGGCAGAGTCCAAGGGTTACGAGAGCGGTGAGTGGGGCACCTACAAACAATGGCAGGAACGTGGCGGGCAGGTTCGGAAGGGTGAAAAATCCACGACGGTAGTATTTTGGAAGTTCGCTAACGAATCCGCCGAATCCCAAGACGACGGTGAACACTCCGCCAGTAGTTCCCGCCTAATCTTTACTCGCGGGTCCCAAGGCCCCGGTTGTCAGTACATAAAAAAGGGACCCATCCCGCCAATTGCCCCTGATCCGATGCGGCCTGATGTCGCCTCAGCCTAAATGGTTGAGAATTAACTTGCTGTTTCTCCGGACCGGAGTGATGAATGGTCACGACCGCAGCCCGGTCAGGAGAATCGAAATGAACAGCGCAACTGAATCGCAAACCGCATCGGTGCCTGAAGGACCGCAGCCGAAGACGAAGCGCACGGGCACCAAGAAAGCCAAGCCCTCGAAGAAATCGGCGCGTGCAGGGAAGCCAGCGAGCAAACCCAAAGCCGACCGCCCCAACAAGAAGGCCGAGGTTATTGCGATGATGAAACGCGCCAAAGGCGCAACGTTGGCGGAGATCATTGCCGCCACGGAGTGGCAAGCCCATACAGTCCGGGGCTTCATCAGCATCCTGGGTAGCAAGGGCGGGGAGAAGATCGAGTCGTCCAAGAACGCTGCGGGCGAGCGGACGTACAAGATCGGGAAATAGCTTCAGGCAGCTCGTCGTCCAAACGCCGCCTCGGTCACGCGCCAGGGGCGGCGTTTCTGCGTCTGTTCGGCGAGTAAGTGACGTCACGGACCGGTCACGTCACTGCCGAGGGCGCGGATTGGCTACCAAACCATTCCGGGCAGGAATGTTTCGGGAGGATGGTGGGCTAGGAAGCCGTTTGTTAGGGCAGAAAGCGCCCTTGGTGGCGTTTTCGGCGAGGGGGTAGCCATGTAGTCCCTTTGCGACGCGAACGCCCCGCCACGGGGAAGAAATAGCGAAGGAAACGGGCAAGGTTAGCGGGCTGTCTTGCCCTGGTTTAGGATTCGCGCCACGTGTTCCAGCCGCCAGCCCGAACCACGGCGCGTTCGGAACGCCCTCTGGTTCAACACGGCCGCTATCCCACGCAAGGTGTGGCCGCTCTTACGTAAACGGTGGATCTCCTCCAGCACGGCCTGCTCGGCGGGGTCCGGTTCAACGTGCTTAGCATCCCCGCACAAGCGATAGCCGAATTGGATATTCCCTACGCGCTCCCCGTTCGAACGCTTGTGGCTCATGGCATCCCGTGTGCGTTCGCCGATTGCCTCGCGTTCCCATTGGCTCACAGCGGTCATGATGTTCAGCACCAGGCGCCCGGCGGCCGAGCCAGTGTCAAGCGATTCCGCTACGGATACCAGCGCCACACCGCGCCGCGTGAACCGCTCCAGCAGAGTGCACAAATCCTTGACGCTCCTAGTAAGCCGGTCCAGCTTCGCGATGATGACCGTCTGTACCTCGCCGGCGTCAACTAGCGCCAGCAAACGCGCCATCCCAGGACGGTTCAGGCTTTTGGCAGACTCCCCGCCATCGACGATGACGTCGAGCAACTCGGCGTTGTGGACCACGGCCATGGCCCTAATCTTTTCGGCCTGCGCCTCGAGCGAAACCCCTCGATCGGCCTGCTTGTCAGTAGAAACGCGAACGTACCCAATCGTTTTCATCGTAACTCCATGAACGCTCTTGTCTTACCGGAAAGTCAACGCTGATCGGCCAGGTTTTGATTCTTTTTGATTAACGGTTGAAAAACGCTTGAAAAACGCGGCAAGTGTATCGCGATACGCCCGTTTTCGCCTGATTTGGTTTGATTTAGGGCCTCTCGCTAGTACAGCCTTAGATCACGCCCGTACCCAGGACAGCGCGCAAAATCAAGAGCTCGCAGTTGGAGTAAATCTGTGTTAGAGCCGCCGTTGTCGGGTCTCAGTTGCCGTGTGTGGTCGCACGAGAGTTCATGCTAGCCTCAGACGTGGACATCAACAAAATGATCGCCGAACTCCGCTCGGAGCGGGAACAGATCGAAGAATCGATCCTGGTGCTGGAGCGCCTTGCCAGAGGGCAGGGCAAACGTCGCGGTAGACCACCAAAGTGGATGACCAAGCGTCGCGGACGCCCACCCGGCAGCACTAACAAACCGAAGGGAGACTAGGGAGACTTTCAAGAAAGAACTGGCGGGTGGCGGAGTTGGCGTTGGCCCCCAGCCGGTCTCAGTGGAGGTGGCTGACGATCGCCACGATGATCACCACCAGAATTGTAATCGTGATCGCGAGCACCACGTTCTTGGCAACGCGGGAAGACTCGCGGCGCGGACTGAGTTGATGGTCTCCCTCGGATATGGCGACGCGGGGCGCTACATGCGGAGGCAACGTATGATGAGGTTTGGCTTTCTGATATTGCCGCCAAGAAATGCCGGTTCCGGGCATGCTCGCACTCGTGTATCGCCTGCCCTTGGCGTCGATACCGCCGTGAAAGCCACGGCCGCCGGCCGAAAAGCCGACGCCGGACTTACTGATGTTGATCGCCAGGCCGGGCAGGATCTTTATTCGACGCTGGAAGCGAAAGCCCACGTGCGATCCATCGACACTACGGCGAGTGTCCGTTAGCTTCGCCTGAAGACGAAACCGCAACTTGCGCAAGCGAATGGAGCGTTCGTCGGAGGAATGTGTTTGAGAATCGCTAAGGGGTCAGGGCTGATTGCGCCATAGCAGCGGCACGTAATAGACATCCAGATACCACGCCACCGGAAACAGGAGCATTACGCCGAAGAGAGTCCAGAGAAAGAGACGCACAGGAAGGGTTTTCGACAGATGGACTTTAGGGTAGGTCGAGTACCGGAAGGCCAGACCGCTAGCGAGCGAAATGCACGCGGCCAGGATCACCCGTGGGATGCTGGCAAGAAGACGTTGTTCCCAGCTCGTACCGGTGACGAAGAAAGCGGTATTGAACAGCGCTAGCAGGGAAATGATCGTAAGGAAAAAGGAAATTGCTCTGCTTAGATCGAGAAGCATGGCGCAATCGCCGGTAGGACGACTCAGTGGCATTGGCCAACCGACCGTTCCCGCCTAATAAGCCGAGCATAGCGCATTTCGACGCGAGCTTTTGAGGGTCGCATTGCGCAGTGCCATCGTGATATCTTTACGAGTCTGTCCGCTCTCGATTCACCTGGCGGGACGGTTCCCTTTGGTCATGTGGTCCGAAGAATACGAGCGGCGCGCCGCCGCGATGCGGCATCGTAACGAAAGTGATCGACTGGCTTTACGACTTGGCCAGGAACACTTGCGGATAGCTGAAGCTACCGCGGCTACCGGTGCAATCGAGCGCCATTACACCGTCAAGGAACTAGGCGCACTCTGGAAGCTAAGTAGCTCAACAGTGATCCGGATTTTTCGTGATGAGCCAGGTGTACTTAAAATTGGGCGCGAGCGGCGGCGCGGCCGGCGAAGCAATGTGACTTTGCGAATCCCGGAGTCGGTCGTCCAGCGCGTGTACCGTCGCATGGTTGTCCGATAACGTTCGACACGGTCTTCTCAGATCGGGCTGATCTGCACCCTGGGGACCAGGCAGACGTACGTTGTCTCTACGGGAGCCATTTGCCAGCGCAGTAGCGCCTGCGTCATGGCATCCACCTGATCGTCGTAGGTGCCGTTTGGAAATTGCACGCACTCTTCGATGAAATCGGAAACCCACGGAGCGTAGTCGGGGTGCGGCAGGTACACATTGCCGGCTTCTACCAGCGGGGCGATTGCTTGTGCACGCGCGGTTTTGCCTCCCTGCGGATTCACGGGAAGCAGCCCTGGAATCTCATAATTCAACATTTGAATCACGGCCGAACCGTTGGCCTTGTCCTCGATCAGCTTCGCGATGGTCGCGGGCCATTTGTCGCTCAGCCCGCGGATTGCTTGCAAGGTAGCTGGACAGTCCATGCGCGCTCGAACCTGATCGCCTAATAGAAAGATGGCGCCGAAGCGAGCCCACACCTGTCCCACCACATAGTCCGAGGTTTGAAGATCCTTGAATGAACAATCCCACGATTGGATCTGTTCATCCACCCGGTGCGGCGCCTCGATCGCTTCGATGGATCGAAGGGTGCCATCCGGCATCCGAACGATCACGGGCGGCAAGTTCGCGCCTCGCGGCTGCCAGTATCGGAACCAGTGGCGCTTGAAAATTCCGCCACCTGCAGGCGATGGACGCTGCTGAAGTTGACCTGCCGCGCCGTAGCTGCCGAGACTAATCTTCAACGCTTCAATCTCCTTGGGCCCGAACCGCTCAGGCCAGAGTAGTTCTCCCAGATTCACCCTGGGATCAAGGAAGCCAATCGAAGTGGCTGCCGTCGGTCCTTCATACTCTGCGGGTAAGCAAAGAAGATCCCAGCCGCCTTGGGCCAACAAGTGCCCACTCAAATCCCGTTGGTGACAGCGCTGCATCACAACTACCTTCGCTGCAGTCCTGGGATCGTTGACGCGCGTGGACATCACCACGTCGAACCAATCCGTCGTGGTTTTGCGAATCGAATCGGACTCGGCTTCTTGCACGTTATGCGGATCGTCGCAAACGATGCGGTCTCCACCTTCACCCGTCGCGGCGCCGCCCACCGAGGTGGCGATGCGATAACCCGAACGGTTGTTGTCGAATCTGGTCTTGGTGTTCTGGTCGCTTGATAACGTGAAGCGGTCGCCCCAGAAGCTTTGATACCAAGGTGACTCGATCAGGGTCCGGCACTTTATCGAGTCGCGAATGCTCAACGAAGCGGCATAACTGCTAAAGAGCCAACGGCGCTCTGGGTGCTGAATCCATTCCCAGGCCGGCCATAAGACCGAAACGAGTAGGCTCTTCATGTGTCTGGGTGGTACGTTGATCAGCAGATTGCGGATCTCGCCGCGTGTTACCGCTTCGAGATGATCGATGATCGCATCGATATGCCAGCCAGGGACGAATGGCGTAAGAGGCTCGATGATGGGCCACGCCTGGCGCACGAACTCGCGGAAATATCTTGTCGCCAGCTCTCGCTCAACCTTTGCGCGGGCGTTCGGTTTTTGCAACCAAAAGGCTAAGTTGTTTGAGTTCGTCATGGGTAAGCTCTCCAAGTTCGGGCGCAGGACCGATCACGATCGGACCACCACCCGGACCACTGTGTTCATTGCTGAAGTAATCCTTGTAGCCCAGGAGATTTTTGGCCAGGAAGATGTTCGCCGCTGGATTGCCCTTTTGAGCGAGCGACCACAGGCTGCGGCGAAGCGAGAGACGTCCCCGAGCCTTCCCACGCTCCACGGCTTCGGCAACTGCGGGCTGGCCTTTCCTTCGCTCAAACGTGCGCAGACTGACGCCGAAGAAGGATGCTATCTCAGCCTCGGTGCATTGGATCGCGGCCAGTTTTTCGACCTCTTCCAAATTGATCGTTATCTTTTTGCGGCCCGATCCGTTCCGTTTTCCCCCTGCCATCATGTGTCCCTCCTAAATTGAAGCTTTCACCGGTCCAATACCCCGCGACGTTTGTTGTGCGAGGATTCTCCGCTCAGCGGACCAATCCGAAATCGCCAGACACAACCCGGCGACATCGCCATGGTTTCCACGAAGCGCGCCTTCGGCAGCCGCGATCTCACGTTCGCAACGCTCAATCTCAAGCGACAATAGGTACTCGCTCCGCGGCGATGTCGTCAAACGTGCGATTCGTTCCATCGAGAGTTGCCTCCAATCCGACGAACTGCTGCCACCGCTGGACGATCACATCACAATATTTCGGATCAAGCTCAATCCCGTAGCAGACTCGTTCTGTCAGTTCGGCCGCCATCAGCGTAGTGCCGCTCCCGAGGAACGGATCGAAAACAATGTCTCCGCGTTTTATGTGATTGAGGATTGGGCGCCGCATCAGCTCCAGCGGCTTCTGTGTGGGGTGATCGAACTTCGCCTCGTCAGACCCGCCCATAATGAATTTCGGCGATGCGACTTCCCATACAGTGGAGTTCTCTCCCGCTTTTCCGAACCAGGGCGCGTTCTTTTTCCGCACGAACCATGCCGGTTCGTGAGCAAACCAATATGGTGTCCGCGTGAGCACAGCTCGGCCCTTGTGCCAAATAATCTGCTGATGATGAACGAAGCCAATTCGCAGCAGTCCATCGAGAACCTCGCGCGTGAATTTTGAAGCGTGCCAGACATAGCCGACCTGAAGGCTCGGTACGAGCGCGAAGGCATCCGCCCAGTCGGCGCGAGTATCGGAAGAGATGCTTGTGTTCCGGTGACCTTCGGTGCGCTTCTTCATGTAACTTGCTTGCGCCGGACCATGTCTGTTCAGCCCCGCTCGGTCGCGCCATTCTGAGTCCAACTCGATTCCGTATGGTGGATCCGTCACCAACAGCAACGGCTTCTTCTCACCGAGCAACCGCGCGACAGCGTCTTTATTGGTGGCGTCACCGCAGAATACGCGGTGCGGACCAATTAACCACAAGTCTCCCGGCTGCGTTACCGCAACTTCCGGCAAGGGGGGCGCCTGCTCGGCTTTTTCCTCGTCCAGCGGATCGCGCAGTAGTGAATCGAGCTCGTTAACGTTGAACCCCGTCAAGCTCAAATCGAAATCGAGGCCGTCAAGCTCCGAAATCTCTAGTGCCAGGAGAGTTTCATCCCACGAAGCCTCTTGGTTCGTGCGATTGTCAGCGAGACGAAGACCGCGGATTTGCGCTGGCGTCAGGTCACGCGCCACATGCACAGGGATCTCTGTCAGACCTAGAAACTTCCCGGCCGCGCGCCGCAAATGGCCAATGACGATTACATCGTTTGCGTCAACAACCACTGGCTGTCGCCAGCCGTACTCGCGGATCGAGGACGCCACCTTCTCCACCGCCTGGCCACTCCACTTGCGGGCGTTCTTTGGGTAATCCTTGGGCCGATCGATGGGCCAGAGTTCAATCGACATCGCGTTCAGTTGGGACCGCTTCATTACTCCCAAATGTAAGCGATAGGCTCGGGATTATCCAAGAAATAAATGCATTTTTTACAGGGAGATATTTCAGGAGCGATTAGGATTACTCACCGGTGTTTACACGAGGCGATGCATTTGCTTTAGCTTCGCCCAGTCCCGCCGCTGATCCGCCCAGGGCAAGAGGTTTGCGATCTTCCGGACGGCAGTTTCGCTGATGGGATAACGGCCCGTGGGAGTGGGCGGCAGGTAAAGCAATTCGACCTGGATGTCAGGGGCCAGGTAATTCAGCCGCATGATCTGACTGATGCGCTCACGGCACAAACAACTGAGCCGCCCGACGTCCGCGTAGTCCTTGGCATCGCCCTGCTGGATCAATTGCTCGAGGTGAATTGCGAGGGCAAGGACTCGGGTGATTTGCGGTAATCGGCCTTTGATGGGACGTTCAGCCGGCTCGTCACTTGTGACGAGTTGCTTCCCTCGAAGTTGGAACTGAATTTCAAGTGGCGCACCGTTGTTCATTTTTCGCAAAGCTCCTTGATGCCTTCGCTGTGGAATCCCACCGTAACCGTCTCCGTGCGACGGTCGTATCTCACTTCCGTGACCAGCGCGCGAATGAACCGTTCCTGCTCCCAGGTCGTGAGTTGCTCCCAAAGTGGATCAAATCTCTGAAGGGCATCCTGTACGCAGGCGGGCTCCGCCAGCGTGGTCTCGTTCGCTTCGCGACGCATCTCTTCGAGGCGTCGCAGGACACCCGAAAGCATTGCGGGCTGTTGGGCAAACCGCCTCAGGTTTTCGATCACCGCGCCCTCAAGCAACGGGGCGGGCACCGATTTTGTCTCGCAAGCGTTCCAGCCGTGCTGGTGGGCTGTGATACAGACGTAGTAGCGATATCGTGTCTCTTTCTTCTGTGAATACGTGTGCATCATGGCACCGCCACAACTGCCACACCTGACCAGACCTTTCAGCAACCCGCTGCCTTTATTGCGGACGCTGCGCCCGCCTTTGCGCTTGTTGCGCTGTAGTTGCTCCTGAACACGGTTGAAGGTTTCGTCATTGACGATTCGCTGGTGTTCGCCTTGCAGTATCTTGTCTTCGAATTTCACGCGGCCGGTGTAGGTCACGTTGGTCAACATATTATGCAGCTTCGTTTTGTTGAACCCCGCGCCACCGTGCGTGCGGCCCTCGCGGGTCGTCCACCGCTTCATTCGCATTCCGCGCCGTTCCAGTTCTTCAACGACCGGAATGAGCGAGCCCAATTCGAGATAGAGCCCGAAGATCGTGCGAACCTGCACTGCTTCTTGGGTATTAACGACGAGAGCGCCTCCCTTGGGCGCGACGTCGTAACCCAAAATGAGATTTCCGCCAATGAACTTTCCCTTGCGCCGGTTTGCGCGCATCTTGTCGCGGGTGCGTTCCGAAATCATTTCGCGCTCAAACTGAGCAAAGTTTAGGAGCATGTTGACAGTGAATCTGCCAGCCGACGTTCTGGTATCAAATGGCTGTGTTACCGCTACGAAAGTCACGTGGTGGTTATCCAGAATTTCCAGGATCTTCATGAAGTCCGACATGGACCGTGACAAGCGATCGTACTTGTAAACGACAATGCAGTTAATCTTTCCAGCCTCCGCATCCCCCAGCAGCCGCTTGAGCGCCGGGCGCTCCATGTTCGCGCCCGTGAAGCCGCCGTCGTCGTACCGTTCCTGGTGGGTCACCCAGCCTTCATTTTTTTGACTGAGGACGTATGCCTCCGCAGACTCGCGCTGGGCATCCAGGCTATTGAAATCCTGATCAAGGCCTTCTTCCGTAGATTTGCGCGTGTAGATGGCGCATTTGACAGAGCCTGGCGATGTTCCCGGTATGACCCGCAGCTTCGCTTTAGCGGCCACGCCTTCTTCCCTTCGCCAAGCCGAAGAACACAAGCCCGTTCCATTTCGTCCCGGTAACTGCCTTTGCGATTGCGCTGAGCGAGCTAAAGCGCCGACCCTCGAACTCGAATCCAGCGTCAAGGACCTGCACCATTACGCATGCTGCCTCGATACTCCTTCACAATTACGCTACCCGCCATGGGCAACCGCGGATCATGATCGGACACAATACCGGTAACGGTGGCATGGGGAAGGTCTTTTCGCCGCTTTGCTACAGCACGAGCACGGATGCGCAATCCAGCCTCGCGGGCAATTGCAAGCGCATGTGATCGGGCCGACTCCGGCAGGCCGCCTTCCTTCTCACACTGGACATGCCATGCAATCCGCCGGCGGGCCTGTTCGGAATTTCCAGATGGGACATCGCACCCGAAGATCTTTCGATGGAGTTGTTGCAGCTCGCGCGGATCCATACGGACGAGCCGATTGAAATCAACCTCCTCGCGCGGCTGGCGGCTCACGATACGTAGTTTGGCGGTCATGGGACGCCTCCATGAACGCTCGAACCGAGGGAGTTTGCAAGTTCGGGGTTGCCTGAGTTCGGGGAGCGATCCTGCCCGACCCGCTCAATCGCGGCGTAGCGCCGATACGCGTTCGCCAGGAGGCCAGCAACCTCAAGTAGGGCGTCTGCAACGATCGGTTGGCTTCGGTGCAATTCAGAATTTCCGTCGGATGTCGGCATGCGGTTCCGCACGACGACCGCGCGCGCCGACTCTGCCGGGTTCGGCTCTACTTCAATCTTGGGAGATTCGCCGGAAGAGACGCCTACAAAACCTACAGAACCGGGTTTTGATGGTTTTGTAGGTTCGCCCTCCGCCGAATCTGCCAAGATGCGCGCTGGCGGCTTCCAATCCATCCATGGGCTTCGCTTCGCCGGATTGGGGGCCGAAGTACTCATTCCCACACCCTAGGATTTATCTGGTAACGGTTGGATGGTCGGCCGCCAGATGATCCTGGTTCGCCGGATAGATTCCGGACCCACTCAGCATCCTGAAGGACTTCCAGAGCCAGTTTCACCATTTCAGGTGTGTCCAGGCCGCTCCAACCCTTCAGGTACACGTCCCGACAAGAAAAGAAGCCATCCGCGCCCACGTTCCGCCGTTTCATCTTGTCGGCCAGTTCCCGGGCGGCCCGTAGTTGTGGAGTCACGACACAGGAGTAAACGCGCCGAGCGTTAGATTCTAAGTAATCGCACCACGCCGCCGCCTGCCGCGTGTGCTCAAGGGAAATAGTATCGGAATTTCCATTGCCCGCCGCGCAGTCCGCCAACTCGAAAAGAACAGCGAGAGCCGGCATCAGTTTTCGGTATTTGCTGAGGTGCGAAATGAGAGCCGCGTGGAGTTGGTCCCCCCGTACCTTCGCTTCAAGCTCCGTAATAAACTCCATGAAGAGTTCCTGGGCGCTTGCGGAAAAGCGGAACCGCACAGGATTTTCAGCGTCCATTTCCACTAATTTGCAAAGATGCGCGCGGCCTGTTCCTCTAAGCCGCGTCCGGTTCTATACACGTAGCTCCAGTCGGCTGGGCTGTCCGGCCACACCAGCAGTTGAAATCTCTGGATCAATCCGTCATTGCTCGGCCCGTCATGGAGCGCGTCCGCAAGGTATGAACGAAGTCGTCCCGGTTGGATGCCACCTAACATTGACATACAGCAGGCCTCTACGTGGATGGTTCCGCGCGCAATCCGGTCAATCGTATGCCCCGTGTCGCCGTTCCACGCCTGCAGACAGAGGCGCGTTCACCTTCCCGGCCGCGCGGTCCAATTGGCTCAACCAACCCGTGAGTTCGTCTCGGATGACTAGAATGCCCGCCGGATTCTCGCTCATGGTCTGATGGAGCGCCTCGAAGGTGGCATCGTTCACGATCAGCCGTCGGAGCTTCGGTTCTTCTGGCTCATCCTCCGGCCTGTCCGGTGCCGCCCGGCCCTTTTGTTCGCCTTGAACTGTTCTTTCCAAGCCGCGCGCCGTAATTCAAATTCCTCGTTGGCGCTCGCGTATCGCTTCACCGCCTCATCGTGCTCTTGCCTCCATTCC
>CAWFEK010000007.1:0-304080 GCA_963814795.1 Bryobacterales bacterium
CTTTCACATGGATGGTCTGGTGCTTCTTCAGCACTTTTCCAGTGTCGTCAATATGCACCTGATGCAGTTGCTCGCCAAAGCCAGGGTGGACCCCAGCAGCGCCGCGAGAGTAAAGAGATACAAGAGGGGTTTCATTTATGATGGGCTCCCCACAGTATAACGCACCGGAATCGAGACACGGCTTTCCAGAAGTGGACACCGGGCCGGCCGCTATCTCTGCCGATACTAGAACTTAAGTCGGAAGGCGATTTGCACACAAGTTTATGATGTCCACCATTTGGCAGGATCTCCGCTACGCTTTCCGCGTGCTCCGCAAATCCCCCGGGTTCACGGTTGTGGTGGTGCTTTCGCTCGCGCTAGGAATTGGAGCGAACACCGCAGTTTTTTCCATTGTGAACGCTTACGTGCTGCGGCCGATGCCGGTGGACCATCCTGATGAGCTAGTGGCTGTCTACTTCACCGCGCCGCAGCTCGGAAGAGAACTGGAGGGTTTGTCTTATCCCGACCTGTTGGATTACCGGAAGCAAAATACGGGTCTGGCGGACATAATGGGTTCCACGGGAATCCCGCTCAGCATGACGGACGGCGCGGAGTCCGAATTGATCTGGGGCGAGATTGTGACCGGGAATTATTTCTCCGGCCTGGGCGTGCATCCGGTGGTGGGCCGCGGATTTTTGCCGGAAGAGGATCGCGCTCCGGGCGAGAAGCCGGTGTGCGTTCTCAATTATAATTTTTGGAAAAGTCGCTTTCAGGGCGATCCGAAGATTGTGGGAAAAACGATCAAGATCAACGATCATCCGCTGACGGTGGTGGGAGTGGCTCCGCACGGATTCATCGGCACCCAGCTATTTAACTTCGTACCGGATGTTTGGGTGCCGGCCATGATGCAGCAGAGCATTGCTCCGTCCGAGGGGAATTTCCTGGAGGGCAGGGGTAATCGATGGATCAATGTCCGCGCGCGGCTTAAGCCTGGTGTCACTTTGAAGCAGGCGCAGGCAGCTCTGAATGTCGTGGCGGGACAACTGGCGCGCCAATATCCAAAAGAAGACAAAGATTTGAAAGCGCATTTGATCCCGGGCGGGACACGAACGCAGCCGTTTCTGGTGGCAAATGGAATGATCTCAGCCACCACCGGGATCATGGCTGTGGTGGTGTTGCTGGTATTGTTGGTAGCCTGCGCGAACGTCGCGAACCTGATGCTGGCACGCGCCGCCAGCCGGAAACGCGAGATGGCCATTCGAGTGGCCGTAGGCGCCAGCCGCTTTCGACTGGTGCGGCAGTTGCTAACCGAGAGCGTGCTGCTGGCGCTGGCCGCCGGCGCGCTGGGTTTGCTTTTCGCGCTGTGGTTTAACGATCAATCCCGGCGCTTTTATCCCACGCTGGATTTTCAGACATCCGATCTGAATTACGATACGAAATTCGATTTGCGGCTGCTGCCGTTCACTTTTCTGATCTCGCTCGCCGCGGCCGCCTTTTTCGGACTCTTCCCCGCCCTGCGCGCCAGCAAGGTAGATCAGATTTCGGCCATGAAGGGCGAATCCACGGAAGTGCGCGTGGGGCGTTTTCGTATTGGCCGCGGGAATCTATTGGTGATGTTCCAGGTGGCGCTGTCCTGCGTGCTGCTGATTTCGGGCGGGCTGTTTCTGCGGAGCATGCAGTTCGCCAACAACACCGATCCGGGATTTTATCGCACCGGCATCACATTGTTTTCCGTAAATCTGGACTTGCGGCATTATGACGAAGCGCATGGTCAGGCGTTCCAACGCAATCTGCTGGACCGTTTGCGCGCCGTTCCAGGCGTGGATGCCGTCAGCATGGCCTTCCCCTTGCCGTTGGACGCTTATAATTATTCGTCCGCGGTGCTGCCCCAGGGCTACGTTCCGCGCTCGGATCGCGAAGAGAACCTGGCCAGGTTGAGCGTGGTGGGGCCGGACTATTTTGAAACCATGGGCACGCGGATTGTGGCCGGCCGCGGCATCGACGAACGCGATACGGAATCTTCGCCGCGAGTGGCGGTGATTAACGAGACCATGGCGCGGCGCTACTGGCAAACTCCTGACCGGGCCGTTGGACGTAAGTTCGCGCCGGGGCCTGGCAAGCCGCTGGTGGAGGTGGCCGGGGTGGCCAAGAATGGCACGTACTCGACTTTCGGCGAGCCGGCCAGCTCTTACTATTTCACGCCGCTGAGCCAGAATTACCAGGGGCGCGTGACCGTGCTGGTTCGTTCCAAGCAGAGCATGGAAACCCTGATGCCCGCGCTGCGCGCACAACTGAGCGCGCTGGATCCAACGGTGCCGGCGTTCGGCGTCCGGAACATGCCGCAATTCCTGAACCGGGTGACTTCGGTCTACGACATGGGCGCATCGCTGATTGGAACTTTCGCCATCATGGCGCTCACGCTGGCCGCGGTAGGGATCTACGGCGTGCTGCATTTCACGGTGGCGCGGAGGACGCGCGAGATCGGAATCCGCATGGCGCTGGGCGCGCCGCGTCCGCAAGTGATGCGGCTGGTGTTGCAGCGATCGCTACTGTGGGTTGCGGTGGGAATGGCAACGTGGGCGTGGGCATCGCTCTGGCAGCGGGACGAATCACGGCCGAAGCTGCTGGCGGGAGTGAGCGGAACCGATCCCGTGACATTCGGCGCCGTGGTGCTGCTGTTCGGCGCGATCGCATTTTTGGCCAGCGTGGTTCCGGCGCGCCGGGCGTCGCGAGTGGATCCGATCCAGGCTTTGCGCTACGAGTGAAAGTTGGTAACGCGGTTGGCAGGCGGAAGCGCCTGCCCCACTTCCGCCTGCCAACCGGCGCCTTTAGCGGAGTCGGTGGATTCGTCTTTAGCGGTACTCTATTTTCATGGCGACCCAACCTGCCCTCCACGACACCCAGCGTCAGATGCTGCGCCACACAGTGGCGACGTTAGCGTATCGAGGCGCCAAAGCCATGCGCGGCGCCCCCGCTCACTTCGCCGAGTTCCTCGCATCGGAAAAAACGCGCACGCCTGATCAACTAGTGGCGCATCTGGGCGACCTGCTGGATTGGGCGCTTTCGATGGCGCAAGGAAAGGAGCAGTGGCACAATGCATCCCACCTGAATTGGGACGCGGGAGTTCAGCGTTTTCACGCTTCGCTCGAAGCTTTCGACGCCTACCTGGCTTCCGGCCAGCCGCTGCACGTTTCCGCCGAGAAGCTGTTCCAGGGTCCGATCGCGGACGCGCTCACGCACGTGGGGCAGCTGACCATGCTGCGCAGACTGGCCGGCGCTCCGATTCGAGGGGAAAATTATTTCAAGGCGGATATCGCGGCGGGACGGGTGGGAGCTGAGCAGAAGGCGCCGGCGCGGGAGTTTGATTGAGACTGAGTTGGCAGGCGAAAGCGCCTGCCCCACTTCTCGGTCAACGTGGGGCAGACGCTTCCGCCTGCCAACGCCCGCCGCGCTGCTTTAGCAAAGCTGCCATTTTTTCCTGCTTGGATTGCTCGGCCAACGCGAGCGGGGTCACCGATGCGCCGCGCACAGTGGCCAGAGCGTTGATGTCCGCGCCGTGATCCAGGAGTAGCTGCGCCAGTTCCAAATATCCCTTGCCGGCGGCGATGTGCAGCGAGGTTTGTCCTAGCGATCGGGCATGAACGTCAGCGCCCGCGCCCAACAGAAATTCCGCGATGTCCACATGCTCCGCGCCCAGCGCTGTATACGCCAGCAGCGCGATGTCGTGCGCGCCGCGTTCTCTTAAGGCTGCCGGATCTTCGCTCACCAACCGCTTCACCAGCGCTTGCTCGCCCACCAGCGTCGCGGTGCAAGTTGACACCGGCGCTCCCAAGTCGGCCAGGAATTGGGCCATCGGTGTCAGCCCCATGTGAGCCGCCGCTTCGATGGTCAATTCATCCCAAGTGGCGCGCGTCATGATTAGCGTGGGGCACAGTTTCTGAAGCTGCTTTACCTTTTCGAAATCAAAGTGGGCAAAGAAGACGATTTGATTGATCCAAGCTTGCGGGATTCCATATGTATCTTCTCGCGCGACCGGATTGCCGTGCAGATCCTGCGTATAGCGGCGGCCGTAGTAGGCGCGCTCCACGGAGGGCGCGTTAGCCTCGGCTCCGCGGTGAATCAACATCTGGACCAAATCGTCGTAGCCGCGCACCTCGGCAAGTTCCAAAGCGGTCTTGCCGTCGCGCCGGCGCGCATTCGGATCTGAAGCATTCATCAAAAGGAACATGGACATTTCGCTGGCCATCGCGTGGTCTGGATAATCGACGGCGACTAATAGCGGACTCTCCGGGCCGGCGCTCAAATCCGCGCCCTTCATGGCGAAGAAAGTCACCATGCCGGCCTTCCCTGCCTCGACGGCGAGATGAATCGGGGTCCGGCCATCGGGCAAGCGGTGGTGCGCCAGGCCGGGATCGTCTTTGGAGAGGTCATTCGCGTGTTTGCTGTCCCCGCTCGCGGCCGCCTCAAAAATATCCAGTATGAGGCCGCGGGCGGCGATCGCTTCGGCAATATTCGCGTGGCCTTGAAGACACGCCAAGGTATAAACGGAAACGCCACTGCCGTCCCTGGCGTAGCGCAATGCCGGGTCGCGATCCAGCATGGATACGACGGTTGGCAGATCGCCGGCGACCACTGCCTGGCGGAATTTTTCGGAATCGAGGGGCGCTGGTTTGGCTTCGCCCGCTTCGCCCGTTCGAAGCATACCGGCGGCGCCGGCGGCCATAAGGATCTCACGTCGGTTGGTCATGCACCGACTTTCAGCCATTCCGATCAGACCGGCAAGACATCGGGTATTATTTTTATGTTTGTGAAGAAGTCGAAGCCACGCAATGTCTTATGGCGGGCTATTAATAGCCCAGCTCTGAAGCAGCGGTTGAGAAACAGGCTCGCTGCGCAAGCTAGCCGTATACTGAAACCGTGCAGGCAGCCGGCTCCCTCCTTCGATTTGGAGCATTCGAGCTTGATTTGCAGAACAATGAACTGCGCCGCGCGGGCGTGCTGCTGAAGTTATCGCCGCAACAGTTTCAGGTGCTGCGCCTGCTGGCGGAAAGCGCCGGACAACTGCAGAGCCGCGAGGACATCCAGCGCGAAGTGTGGGGAACGGATACCTTTGTCGATTTCGACCGTAATCTCAACGTGTGCGTGGCCCAGGTTCGCGCCACGCTGAATGACGATTCCGACGCGCCGCGATTCATCCAGACCGTTCCCAAGCGCGGCTATAAATTCATTGCTCCGGTGGAGCGGGTGGCATTGGGAGACGCGCCCGCACGGCCGTTTTGGTCTGTACCGCGCCCATATCTGCTGTGGTTCGAAGCGGCGCTGGCCGCGTGTCTGCTGATTGTGGTGGTGTATGTAAAGTGGCATCGTCCCGTTCGGCCGGAACGCACCATGATTGCGGCACTGCCATTCGAAAATCTCACGGGCGATCCTAAAGAAGACCTGTTCACCGACGGGCTTACGGAAGAATTGATCAGCCAGCTTGGCAGTCTGAATCCGGATCGGTTGGGGGTGATTGGCCGAACTTCGGTGATGCGCTACAAAAGCGGGTCTCACGGCATAGATCAGGTTGGCCGCGACCTGCGCGTGGATTACATTCTGGAAGGAACGGTGCGCCGCAGCGATGGGCGGATTCGAATCTCCTCGCGGCTAATCAAGGTGGGGGACCAGGCGCAGGTTTGGACCAACACTTCAGAACGCGACCAGACTGAAATGTTCCGCATTGAGGAGGAGTCCGCCGCGCAGATTGCTGGCGCCGTATCCGGAAAGCTTTTGGGAGGGGCTGCCACGCGTGTGGCGTCGCATGCTCACAATCAGGAAGCGTACCAGGCTTATTTAAATGGACTTTACCTGGAACATAAGGAAACGCGGGCCGACCTGGAGCGCAGCGCAGATTATTTTGAGGAATCGGCCAGGCTGGATCCTCAATTCGACGCGGCTTATGCGGCCCTGGCAGAAACTGAGGTGGCGATTGGACGCTCCGGTTCCGCGCCGGGAGAAACCTGGTCGCGCGCGCGGGAAGCGGCGCAGAAAGCGCTGAACACAAATGAGCAAAATGCCGAAGCGCACAACGCGCTGGCCAATGTATTATTTTGGCGCGAATGGAATTGGCCGCTGGCCGAGCAGCATTTCACGCACGCGATCGCCATCAACTCGAGCCTTCCCGTAGCGCATCACGACTATGCATTTTTTCTGGTGGCCATGGGACGGACCGAGCAAGGCTTGGGGTCTTTGCGGCGCGCGATCGCGTTAGATCCGCTTTCGGCGCGCGTGAACATCGATGCCGGGTGGCTCTATTTGCAAGCGCATCGCTTCGACGACGCAATCCAGCAGGCACGGCGGGCGCGCGAACTGGAACCTGGTCTTGCGGAAGCCAATTCGTGCATCCTGCGCAGCCTCTTTTATCAGAAGAAGTACCGCGATATCGCCGAGACTTTGCATCTTGCGCCAGGAAATCCTGAAGAGGTGTTGAAGCGCTTGTACGAACAGAAGCTGCAGGACGAAGAGCGCGCCGGATCCAGCGATTTATTTTCCATGGCCACCCAATATACGTTTTTAGGCCAAAACGGCAAGGCGCTGGACGCGCTGGATAAGGCCTACGCTCAGCGCAGCATCATGATGCCGCTATTGAAAACTGAGCCGGCCTTCGCGCCGCTTCACGGCGAGCCGAGATTTCAGGAGTTAGCGCGAAAACTGGCTCTCCCTTGAAAAAACAAGGCTGCGCAGACCAGTGCCAGCACGATAGTGAAATCCGTAATGATGTGGAACAGCAAAAGGTGACGCGGGATTTCGCCCGCATCCGCCATTGACCCGATGGCAAGTTCCACCAGGCCCATGCCGCCGAGTAGCGCGCCCAGCGCTCCGAGGTGCGATGCCATGCCTGCGCGGCCGCGGATCGCGAACCAAATTCCAGCCGCGAGGAGCCCCAAGTACCACAGCAGGATGTGCCAGGGAGCAAAACGGAATGGGAAGGATCGAAGAGCGCTCCACCATCCAAATGAATTTGTTTTGGCGCGGGGAGGAAAACCATACTGCCGCTCATAGTTGCCGAGATCGGGCCGGCGCTTGGCGGCTTCCACATGCAGCGAGCGGTATATGATTGCGGCCGATCGCCATGGATGCCTCAAAATGAACCAGGCGATCTGTCCGTGGCCGGTTCGACGGTTAAACTCGCCCCACCAAGCCTGCTTGGTAGCTTCGTCGGCGAACGTCGGGATGGGCCAATGATCGACGTAGCGTAGATACTCAGGTCCCAGGCCCAATTCGCGCAAGTCGTCCAAAGTGGTGGGCGAGTTGTGGAGCAGGATCATGAAAATTCCGGCGTACGCATCGTCGGATTTTTCTTCGTGCGGCATCAGGCGAAAGGAGACTGCCGCGGCAGCCAAGATTAATCCACATGCCACGAAGGCCCAGGTCTTTCGCCACCAGCCTTTGAACCGCAGAGCGGCTATCGCGGCCGGCACGCACAAGAACAATCCGAGGACAGCATGTTGCGCCTTACTGGAGACGCAGAGAATGGAGGCGGTTACAAACATCGCGAAAAGGGCGGCCGATGGCTTCCCTCGGTTTAAGAAGTGAAGCCACAAAACCAGCGCCCACGCCAGAAAGAGGAATGCCGCGACATCGGTATAGAACGAATTGAGGCAAGCCACGTAGCTGACGTCAGTAAAAATGAACGCGGCCGCAATTCCAATAACGTAGCGGAACTTCGCGGCCACGGGCCGCAGCAGGGAAAGAAACGCCGCGAAACAAGCGATCCACAATAACGCGTGAATCGCACCCAGGGTGCGGATATCGAAAACGCGGCTGCTGAACCACCAATCGGTCAGCACCGCGGCGGAAATGGGAATCAGCTCGGAAGAGCGGTCGTCAGACAACCAATAAAAGGCCCGGTTGTAGACCCAGCCCGCCGTAAAATACGCGTACTCCTCGGATGTATCCAGGCTCGCGGGAGCCAGCGAGAATCGGCCAACCATTTTGGCGAAGTCGCCGTTGTTGGCAAGTCCGATGGCCGGCGGAACGAAGAGCTGGAACGAGACGCACGCTGTAAAAAGAACTACCAGCAATAGCTCGCTGGTCCGATAGCGTGGCATGCGTTTATTCGCGAGGCACCAGGCGAAGCATGCTCAGTGTGACGGTAAAGACGCGGTCGTCGGTGGGCACGCTCCAGGTTGGACCGGCATTAATTTCGATGTGATATTCCGGGCTCTCCGCCACGTCGGCTTCGACGATGAATAATCCCGGCCGGTCGAGCTTCCAGCGGCCCACCTCACGCCCATTGGCGCTGGCGGCCAATTCTACAGGATGTCCTGCGCTGGCGTGCCCGCGAATCCGCAGCCGCTGCGGCCCCGGCTTCACGCGTACCAGGCGGGCCGCCGCGTGCTCGCCGATCCAGCGATACTTGTTTCCAAACACGCCTTCCAGATCGTACCAGCCCTCCAGCAATCGCTCGGCATGGCTGGGCAGGCAGAAGTCGATGACATCCTGCGCGATCGCCCGGATATAATTCAGCGCGCTCGGAAGAAGGCAGCAGGTTATACACAGTCCCTTCATTCGGCGCGCGAAAGCCGCATTGGGAGCATTGCAAAGTGTCGCTCGAATCGCGATTCAGTGCTGAATGGCAATCCGGGCAGCGCAGCAGCATCTGAAATTCGGATTCGTCAAAGGGCCTGCGCTCTTGGCCGCCGGCCTTGCGGCAAACGGCGGCCAGGGTGCCCCCCAGCAATCGCGCCGCGCGCCATTGCGACATCGCGGCGCTCTTCATGACCCGTTCTCCCCAGCCACGCTCCGGCACGAACATTTCGTACTCGGCGTCTTCAAAATGTTCGTTGATCAAGTCATGCCACTGCTTGATCCCCATGGTGTGGTTCTGCCGGATTCCGTAGCTTTCCTCCTGGTGCGCGCCGATGACATCGCGAACCAGGTATCCCAGCAGGCCCCAATCAGACAAGCGGCGCTCCCATGGCTTCATGGTGTCGTAGTAAGGGCAGCGGTACAAGCTGAGGGTCAACTTCCGTTTCAGCGGCTCTTCGGCAAAGAGAAATGTACCGCCGGGCGCCAAGACACGCTTTACTTCCACAAAGACGCTCTGCATGTTCATGAACTGGCTGAGCATCTGAAACGCCATCACGAAGCGCAGCGATCCATCGGCGAATGGCAAATTCACAGCGTCGCCGGCCACGCGGATGGGTGCGCGCGAAAGGCCCCAGCGATCCTGCAGCGCGACGCCGTAGCGCAAGGAATCGGCGGAAATATCCAGCGCAAAACCGCTCGCCCCGAATTCGTTCGCCAGCATGTAGCTGGTGTGGCCGACGTTCGAACCAATCTCGAGAAACGGCGTCATTTCGCCGATGAATTTCAAGTGATTCCGGATCACCAGCGCCGCGGCGCATATTCTGCTCGGCGTAATGCGCGATGGCGCGTTCGGGCTGTCCCAAAGAAGCGAAATTGTGAAACTCCACCTCCGCGCGCTTCACCGCCAGCGATTGGGCTTCCATCAAAACAGCATCTCCAAGGCCAGCGAGCGGAGATCGGGCAGCAGCACATCCGGCGAATGGGTGCGCAGCTCTTCCATCGGTACCAGGCCGGTGGCGACGGCGACCGCGCGAATGCCATTCGCTTTTGCGGCGCGCACGTCGTTGGGATGATCGCCGATCAGTGCAATGTTGGCCGCGCGGCTGATCCATTTCTCCTTGCGTGCGCGGCGGATGGCCAGCCGGACCAATCCGGCGCGATCCTTGGCCAGCTCCGCGAAAGCGCCGAAACGGAAATAGGGCTTCAGTCCCGCGCGTTCCATCTTGCGCCAGCCGATGCGCGAGAGGTTTCCAGTGACCAGACCGATCACCACGCCTTTTCGCTTCAGAAGCGCGAGCACGCGCCGCACTCCGGGGCACACTTTACGCTCGAGACCAGGCACGGTGCGGATGTAAATGGACTGGGCTTGCTGCACCACTTGCGGCATGGCTTTGCGGATGGCTGCCGGCTTCATTCCAGAACGCGTCATCATGATGGTCAGAATGTCGCGATCCAACATGCCGGCCACCGGTACGCCCTCGGTAGTGGTGTCCACACCCACGGTTCGCCGAATGGCCTCCACCAGGGCTTCGCGATGATGTGCGCCGGCGCGCCGGATCAGCGTGCCGTCGATGTCGAAGAGAACTAAGGCGTCCAATCTTCTACTATAACGGGACATCGTGGGGCAGGATGCGATCCTGCGCGCGGTTGTCAACCGCGCTCCCCGGCCCCGGCGCCCATTGGCAATCGGCGCGCAGGTTAGCAACCTGCCCCACAGGATACAATCAACCATGGAGATCGATTTCCCAAACGGCAAGAAACTTCGTTTGGTGATCGGCGACATTACCAAGATCCGCGTGGACGCTATCGTCAACGCCGCGAATTCCGGGCTGCGCGGCGGCGGAGGCGTGGATGGCGCAATCCATCGCGCCGGCGGTTCGTCCATCATGCGCGAGCTGGATGAAATGCGTGGATGCGAAACCGGCAGCGCGGTAGTTACCACTGCCGGAGCATTGCCGGCGCAGTACGTTTTCCACGCCGTGGGGCCTATCTATCGGGACGGCCGCCATGGTGAACCATCTCAATTGGCCGGTTGCTATCGAAAGTGCCTGGAGCTGGCTGAGGAACGCAGTGTACGCACCATCAGCTTCCCGGCCATCAGCACCGGCGCCTACGGCTACCCCGCTCAGGAAGCGGCTACCATTGCGCTCGAAACCGTGGCCGCGCATCTGGATAAGCCGGAAGCGCATGTGCGTGAGGTTTTCCTGGTGTTGTTCGACTCGGGTTTTTATCAGCTTTACCAGCATGCCGCAGCGCATGCACTCTCGAATTGGATAAAATAACAATTTATGCAAGTTTTGCTGGCCGGCGATCACAAATTCCTGCTGCTCGAGCTGGATCCGGACTTCGTCGCCAACATCGCCAAGCAGGCCGGCTTCGAATACAAGATTGAGGACAACAAGCGCTCGCTCTGCCTGGATCTTCTCGCCGCGGACCGGCAAGCTCCGCTGCTGCTCTTCGATGCCGCAGACCCAGGCAATCTCGGCTGGTTTTCACGCTGCCAGTTTTATGTGGACGGCCAATCCGGCTCGGTGCTGCAAACGCCCATTTCAGTTGCCAACCAGAAAGATCGCTCCGGCCGCACGCTGCCGCATTCCATCCGGCTGCAAATCGCCAAGGAGCTTCCCGCATCATTTCGCCTGCCAGGCAAGCAGCCGGTGAACGAACAGATGGTGTACGCTGTGCTCCACAACTTACTGAACGCCCTTTTGAATACGGGCGTGGGAGTGTGTGGAGGGTCCGCGGTAAAACCCTTGGCTGGTCGCACGGAAACTATCGGGACGCGGAATTAATTTTTTGGAAATTCATGATTAAAGTCTCTGGCTGCTTGATTTCCCCTTGCTCACGCGCGGGGCTACAACCCGGCTCGTGATACCCCGCGCGTAAGCAAGGGGACGGCTTGGCGCGCGGTTTGAACTTTCTTGTACACGGCGGGATTTTTATGAAACTTAGGTCGGACATCGGCGCTGGCCGGTAGAAAGGCCAGCCACACCGTTCACTTCAAGACTGAATTCAGCGACCCTTGCCGATAGCCTTCCAGATCGATAGTGACGTAGTGAAATCCTAGCGGCTTGAAGATTTCGACGAATGCCTCGGCCATTTCAGGCGTCAGGGCGCGGGCGAGTTCGTCCTTGGCGATCTCCAGCCGGACCAGCTCGCCGTGAAATCGTACGCGGAATTGGCGGAAGCCCAAGGCCCGGATGGACTCTTCTCCAACTTCTACCGTTTTCACGTTCTCCACCGTCACGGCCGTTCCGTAGGGGATGCGCGAGCTTAGGCAAGCCGAGGCCGGACGGTCCCACGTGGAGAGATTGGCCAATCGCGATAATTCGCGGATCTCGGATTTGGTCAGTCCCGCATCCACCAGCGGAGCTTCCACCTCATGGAGTTTCGCGGCGCGCTGGCCGGGCCGGTAATCGCCCAGATCGTCCACATTCACGCCGTAAACGATGTGCTGAATTCCTCGCTCGCGGCCCAGGGCAGTTAATCCGGTGAACAGCTCATCCTTGCAATGGAAGCAGCGGTTCGGATCGTTCTTCACGTAATCGGGATTATCGAATTCGTGAGTCTCGATGTACTCATGCCGGAATCCGCACTCGCGGGCAAAAGCCTCAGCGTCGCGCTTGTGCGATTCGGGGATGGACGCGGAGTCGGCGGTAATGGCGATGGCATTCTCAGAGAGCACGCGGTGTGCGGCCCAGGCCAGGTACGCGGAATCGGTCCCGCCGGAGTACGCCACCATCACGCGTCCCATATCAGCCAGAATGGAGAATAGTTTCTCTTGTTTCTGGTTGAGTGACGCGGTGTCGAGTTTGGAGGCGCCCAAGCTCACTAGGGTTGCCATACGTATTTAGTATAGCGAGTGGTTGGCAGGCGGAAGCGCCTGCCCCACATGGTCCAAAAAGTGGTTTCATAGAAACTATGGCCTTAAGAATCCTTGCCGGCTTGGTCCTCGCGTCCATTTGTTGGGCGCAGCAATTGGCTTTGACACCGCCCATGGGCTGGAATAGCTGGAACAAGTTCGCGGAAAAAGTAGACGCCAAGACGGTCAAGGAAATCGCCGACGCCATGGTGTCCAGCGGCATGAAGGATGCCGGTTATATCTACGTCAATATCGACGACACCTGGCAGGGAAAGCGCGATGCGCAGGGAGTTTTGCAGCCCAACGAAAAATTCCCGGACATGAAGGGCCTGGCCGACTACGTCCATTCCAAGGGATTGAAGATCGGCATTTACTCCTCGCCCGGGCCGAAGACTTGCGCGGGTTACGAGGGCAGCTACCAGCACGAAGAGCTGGACGCCCGTACCTGGGCGGCGTGGGGAATCGACTATCTTAAGTACGATTGGTGCAGCGCCAAGACGGTTTATAAGGATGCAGAGATGCCGGCCGTTTACAAGAAAATGGGCGATGCGCTGAAGGCCACCGGGCGCCCCATTGTATACAGCTTGTGTCAATATGGACTGGACAAAGTTTGGGAGTGGGGCGCGGCTTCCGGCGGCAACCTATGGCGCACCACCGGCGATATCGAAGACGTATGGAAGAGCATGGCGACCATTGGCTTCGACAAGGAGACGGGCCTGGAGCAGTACGCGGGACCGGGGCATTGGAACGATCCGGACATGCTCGAAATCGGCAACGGCAATATGGATGCGGTAGAGTACAGGACGCACATGAGCCTGTGGTGCATGCTAGCTGCGCCGCTATTGGCGGGCAACGATGTGCGCAGTATGGACGATGAAACCAGGCAGCTTCTAATCAATCGCGAAGTGATCGCGATCGACCAGGACAAATTAGGCAAGCAGGGTTTTCGCGTTTCGAAGGACGGCCGGACTGAAGTGTGGGTGAAACCGCTGGAGGGCGGCGACCTGGCCGTGGCGCTTTTTAATCGCGGGGACAATGCCGATTTGATGATCGCGAAGTGGACCGACCTGGGGCTCAACGGCAAACACTCGGTACGCGATGTTTGGGCCCATGCCGATCGCGGGAAAATCAAGGATCTATTCGAAGCCGAAGTTTCAGGGCACGGAGTGGTGATGCTTCGGGTATCAAAATAAGGAGCGTTGATGAAAAGGAACTGGATTGCTTTAGGAACTACCATATTGTTTACAGCGTGGATGGCCAGCGCGCAAGTTGACCAGCCGCGCCGCAACCGCGAACAAGGGCCGCCTCCACATGAAACGGAACAAGGCCAGGCGCCGGCCGCGCACCACGGTCCGCCGCCCGAAGAGAAAACCTCGGTTACTCATCACAGCGCCCACGTGGGAGGACAGCAGATCAACTACACGGCGACGGCTGGAAATTATGTGATCAAGTCCGACGACGGGACACCGAAAGCCAGTTTCTTCTACGTCGCCTACACCAAGGACAGCGTGCCGGATCCATCCAAGCGTCCCATGTCGTTCGTCTACAACGGCGGCCCGGGATCGGCATCATTGTTCACGCACATGGGCCTGGGCCCGCAACGAATCCTTCTCTCGGACGACGGGCACGGGATGCCCGCGCCGTATTCGATTGTCGATAATGACAGCTCGTTTTTAGATGCAACGGACATGGTCTTCGTGGACGCCATCTCTACCGGTTTCAGCCGGCCCGTGCCGGGCGAGAATCCCACGCAATTCTACGGCGTAGTGCAGGACGCTACTTGGTTTTCCGATTTCGTCTATCAGTATTTAACGCGCAATGAGCGCTGGGCTTCGCCGAAATTCCTGATCGGCGAAAGTTACGGGACCACCCGCTCCGCGCAGATGGCCAGCATCCTGCAGGAGCGCCATCAGATCTATCTGAACGGGATCGTATTGATTTCTTCAGTGGCGTTCTCCAATTGGGGATCGGACGACCGGTTTAAGTTTTTCCTGCCCACCTACTCAACCTCCGCCTGGTATCATCACCTGCTGCCGCCGGATCTGCAGAAAGAAAATGTGGAGTCGGTTGCGCAGGCAGCGCGGCAGTTCGCTCACGGCGAATACGCGGCCGCTCTCGAAAAAGGCGATCAATTGTCGCCATCGGAATATCAGAAGGTGGTGCACGATCTGGCTCGCTTCACGGGACTCTCGCCGAAGTACATTGAGGAAACCAACCTTCGCATCAGCTCACAGCGCTGGTTCAAGGAACTGCTGCGCGACAAGCGGCTCACCGTCGGCCGGCTGGATTCGCGCTTCACCGGCATGGACGTGGACGCGGCCGGCGACCGCAACGAATACGACTCCAGCGAAGCTTCCTATGAGGGCGCGTATTCCGCCATGTTCCAGGATTATCTGCGGCGCGAGCTGAAATGGAACAGCGACATGTTCTACACCATCACCGCCAACGTCAGGCCTTGGGACCAGGGCCAGCCCGGACGCGTTGCCGAATCGTTACGCTCCGCCATGACCCAGCAGGGCAGCATGCGAGTGCTGGTGGCCTGCGGTTACTACGACCTGGCCACGCCATTCAATGGCATTGAGCAGACCGTGTCGCACATGAATCTGGAGCCGCCCATCCGCAAGAACATCGCGTTCGCGTATTACGAGGCCGGCCATATGATGTACATCGACAAGAAGGCGCGGGAAAAGCTCCACAAAGATGTGGATGATTTCATCACCGCTAAGAACTAGTGGGGCAGGCGCTTTCGCCTGCCAACTTCTTCAACTAACGCTGCGGAGCTGCCATCAAGGCGGGCAGAATGATCTTGGCCATGATTGTGTTGGGAGGCGTGGATTCCGCGTTATAGCCACCGCCGGTAAAGACGGCAACCAGGTTGTACTGCGGCGCCAGGTAAATCTTCTGGCCGCCGTTGCCCTGCGCCGCCACTACGTCCACGTGTTCGGATCCGCCGGCGGTTTCAACGTTCAACCAGGGCCGCCACCAGAAGTAGCCGTAGCTGACGTTGTCTACGTGACTATGTTCGGCGATTGACGCGCGCACCCAGGAGTTGGAAATCACCTGGCGCCCGTGCCAGCGGCCGCCGTTCGAGAACAGAATTCCGAGCTTGAGCATATCGCGGGGGCGCAGGTGGATCTGTGAATATTCCTTATCGGCGTTGGTCAGATCGTAGTTCCAGGTCCAGTCGGCGCGGGAAATGCCAAGTGGCGCAAATAGATTCTCGTGCGCGAAATCCGGAAGCTTCATGTGGACGGCGTTCTCGATAAGGCGGCCAACGACAGCGACGCCGCCGGAGCAGTAATAGCCCTTGGTTCCAGGCGCGTCCATCATAGGCAAATCCAGCATAGGAAGATCCAGCGTCGCCTTCACCCAATCGGGCGTGTCGTCAATCACCATCTCGCGCCCCGGAGAAGTGGAGCTGTGATCGTTGCAGTCCAGGCCCGAACTCATGGAGAGGAAGTTGCCCAGGGTCATCGCAGCTTTGCGCGGATCGGGATTCGCATAGCTGGAGTAGCTCATGTGCGGCAACACCGGTTCGTTGGCGCCGGATATAAGACCACGGTCCACGGCGATGCCGGCCAGTGCGCTCACAATCGACTTCGTCGCCGAGCGAAGTTGATGCCGGCGCTGCACGCTGTAGCCGTAGAAGTACTCCTCCAGCACCAGCTTTCCGTGCTGGTAGAGCAGAACGCTGTGTACATCTTTATACGTTTCGTCCAGAATGCCGCGCACAATGGCGTCAGCAACCGCTCGCCCGAGAGGCGATTGCGTAATGTCTCCCACGGCAATCCCGTCATGCAAATCGGCCGGCGTAATATAGCGATAACCAGACGGACTGTCTTGACCCTTGGGCCGCGGACTGGCAAGGGCAGCAGACTCCGCCGTTATGGTTGTGGATAAACGCGGATGGAACTGGCCATTCTGTTCGTAGCCGGTCACCTTGCCGTTCGCATCGCGGCGGAAGGGGATGGTTTGGCCGGTGATGGTGGTGAATTGATCCACACCGGAAGAGCGCAGCCGGTACTTAGCCTCGTCTTGAACGGCGAAAAGTCCGTCGCCATCGGCGATTTCAACAGTGCGGCCCGGGGAATCGGCGTAGGTACCAACGTAGTCGGAAAGGTGAAGGCCGGCAGATTGTTGAGCGCTTACGCCGGCACCCAGCATGGCCAGCATGAGTGCAAGAGATAAACGCATGCGTGCGCCCCCAGGATAGCGCGACCACTAACGAGTGGGGCAGGTTGCCAACCTGCTTTTGCTAACCTGCGCGCCGATTGATAATCGGCGTCGGTTCGGGCGGGTTAGCAACCCGCCGCAGGATGGCATCCTGCCCCACTACCAAACTGGCAACTACCTTCATTTCTTGGCGGGTTCAAAACGGATCTGCTTGAGCCGCTCAGTTTCAGTGGGCAACTCCGTCTGGCCGGCCGGAAATTGATTGGCGCTCAACAGGTACGCCAGGATGTCGGCGTTTTGTTGGCGCGTCAGCCGGCCCGGCCGGTTTTGCGGCATGGAAACGCGGATCCTCTCGAAGAGATCGCCCACGGTGAGGCCGTTCCAATTTGCCAGAAAGGCGCCTCCGGTGAGCGGCGGCGAATCTTCCCCGCCGGTCAATTGCTCGCCGTGGCACGCGGCGCAGTATTTGCTGTAGAGCGGCTGGCCGCGCTTGGCTTGATCCTCGGTGTACACGCCGTCCCACACAGATTGCATTGCGCCGGCCAGCGTCAGGCAAATCAAGAAAGCCAGGCTAGCGCGTCTCAGTGTGATCATCGGTGGACGGCAGAGTGAAGGCGATGTATTCGCCCGAATAAGGACCGCCGCTGACCGCCACAACGACGTATTGCTTGCCGTTCAGCATGTACGTCATCGGCGATCCGGTCTGCGGCGCAGGCATCAGCACGGAGCCAACCTCTTTTCCGGTGGCTTTGTCATAGGCGCGCAGCATGGCGCCGCGTGGATGCTGGTCCGTACTGGTGACCTGGCTGTCGCCGGCAATTACCAGCGTCTTGGTAATTAGCGTGCCGATGTTATAACCCGCCTGGCCGGTGCGTGGAATGTCCAAACCTTTCAGCGCGGGATTGTTGCGGATGGCGTCGGGTGTTTCGCCGTGCGCCACCTGCCACACCATGGCACCCGTGTCCAGATTGATGGCCGAGATGGTCGCGTAAGGTGGTTTGATCAGCGGCAGACCTTGCACGGTGAGTGGAACGTAACCACTACCAGCGCGGGCCCGAACCGGAGCCGGGGCACGCGTGGGGAGCGGCGAATCCGCGCCGGCGTTTTCACCGGGGCCGGTCCGCATGCGCGCCTCCTGGCCGGCCGTCCCGGCGATGTACCTCATGTCCGAAACATCTTTAGGTGATTTCACCAAGCCGATGGGCGTGAGGCAGGCGTTGCACGCGAACGCGTACACAATGTGCGTTTCAGGATCGTACGATCCACCTGGCCAATTGGTCCCGCCGCTCGCCGTCCCGAGCGTCAGCGTGGCCAGCGGACCATCCAGCTTGCTCTCCACCGGCGGCGTAAACACGGGACCGATCTTGTATTTTGAAATGATCGTCAGGGCTTGATCGCGCAAGCGCGGGCGTGAAGTCGATCAAGTCGTCAATCGCGACACCGTTGCGGGCGTAGGAGGGCGGCCTCGAAGGAAACGGCTGAGTCGGCGAATACCATTCGCCCGGGACATTGCCTTTCTCGACAGGGCGCTCCACGATGGGCCATACCGGTTGACCCGTTACCCGATCGAATACATAAAGGAAGCCCTGTTTGGTGGGCTGCGCCACGGCTTTGACGGCGCGGCCATTCACGTTGATGTCCGCCAGAATTGGCGCCGATGAAATATCCATGTCCCACAGCGGATGGTGCACCAACTGGTAATGCCATTTACGCTGGCCGGTTTTCAGATCCACGCACACCAGGCTCTCGCCGAACAGATTCGCTCCCGGCCGATGCCCGCCATAATAATCGCCGGTGGGCGATTCCACCGGAAGATAAACCAGCCCCAGCTGCTCATCCACCGAGATCTGCGTCCACACTCCGGTATTGCCGGTGTATTCAGCCGAGCCGTCCAACCAGGTGTCGTATCCGGCTTCGCCCTTCATCGGGATGGTATGAAAGATCCACCGTCGCTTGCCGGTGCGCACATCGAATCCGCGCACGTAGCCCTTGTTGTTGCGCATGCTCTTGGGCGTCATGCCTTCGCGGAACGCGGCGCCGATGATCACGGTATCCCTGGCAATCACGGGCGCGGATTGAATGCCGATCTCGCCGGTGGCCAGGTCGGGCGCGATGGTCTGATCGTCGTCCAACTTTAAATCAACCGCGCCGCCCTGGCCGAAGGAAGGTATCGGCGTACCGGTTTTAGCGTTTAGCGCGATCAGCCGAAATCCGGGTGTCACGTATAGAATTCTTTCTTCTTTGCCGTCGGACCAGTACGCCAAGCCCCGGCCCGATAGCTGCCGCGGCGCTGCTGCTCCGCGCGCGCCCTCATGCTCGCCGTGCACCCACAGCAGTTCGCCGGTAACCGCATCCAGCGCGATGGCGGCACGCCGCGATCCGCCGGTGGTGTACACCACGCCGTTCACCATCAGCGGCGTTCCTTCCAGCTTGTATTCGGGCCGATTGCCCAGGCTGTCAGTTTTGAAACGCCAGGCTACTTCGAGCTGGCTGAAGTTGGATGCGTTGATCTGATCCAGCGGGCGGTATCTGGTGGCGGCGAGATCCGCTCCATAGGTTGGCCACTCGCCATCTTTAAAACGCTGCGTTTGGCCGGATGCCGCTAGAGCAAAGAGCGCAAACAGGGCGCTTGTTTTGAGCGAGAGCATAGGTTTTCAGGCCAATTTCTTCAGCTCGTCGAGTTTCGCTTTGATCTGCACTTTTTGCTGGTCGGTGACGTCCAGATGCGGAGGACGTTGATAGGTTTGATGGGTGCCCATCTGCAGGCTCAATGCGTATTTCATGGGACCGTATGAACCGATGCCGGTTGGCCGCATCAACTGGTGCGCCTCTTTAAACTTCGCCAGCGGCGCATCGATATCTTTACCCTGGCGATGCGCCGCAAACACGGCCGCGATTTGCCTGGTGAAGAGATTGCCTTCCATCAGGATGGCGCCCATTCCGTTATCGATGGCGGTTTTGAGGTTGTTTCCGGTGCCGCTGCGCATGTTCAATTTCGGGAATTCTTTCACGAACGCGGCGTAGCCTTCGGCGTTGCCGGTGGAGTCCTTAATGCCGGCCAGATTCGGATAATGTTCCAGGCTGTGCAGCAACTCATGCGTAACGGGAACGCCGCTGGTGCCGGGGATATGGTAGAGATTGATGGGAATTTTCACCTGGTCGAAAATGAGCGAATAATATTTGGTCAATCCCTCGAGCGGCGGATTCTTGTAATAAAACGGCGGGATGATCAGCAACGCATCGGCGCCGTTGGTTGCCGCGTGTTGCGATAGCTCGATGGTCTCGGGGAAATTGGCGGTTCCGGGCCCGATCATGATAGAAAGCCCGCTCTTGTGTTTGAGAGCAGTCTCCGCGATTTTCTTGCGCTCGGCCATGGAGAACGATGGATACTCGCCCGTGGTGCCCAGCACCACTACGCCGTCGGCGCCACACTCTTTGAAATAGGACATCATGTCCCGGTACACGGCGTCGTCGAACTTGAGATTTTTGTCGCAAGGCGTGGCAGCCGCGACGTAGAACAACACTTTGTCGGTGGAAGTAGTGGGATCTTTGGCGCCGCGTGAAGCGGCAGCCACGGCCGTCGCCGCGCCCATAGCGCCTACAAAAGCTCTCCGCGTAGTCTGCATGGTGTAGCCTCCTGCTTTGATTAAGCATTGTATTACAGTCTGTAGCGCACGCACTCGTGCGTGCCGTGTTCCGACTCATCGGAACACAAGCTGGCGTTCACACGAGTGTGAACGCGGCACGCTACGAGCGTGCGCTACTCTTATTTCGTGAACTTCGAGATTGAAATCAAGCTGCGCCTTCCGCCGGACATCTCGAAAATTCGACGCACTCTGCGCAGGCTGGGATTTCGGGTTTCGGAGCGCCGCTCGCACGAAACCAACGTGCTGTTCGATAATCCCAACGATCCTCTCGGCAAACAAGGCAAGCTGATCCGCATCCGCCGCGTCGGGCGGGACGCGCTGCTCACCTACAAAGGACCATCCACAAGCGTGCGCTACAAGAAGCGCCATGAGTTGGAGGTTACCCTCTCCGATGCGAAAGTAGCCGAGGAAATTTTCAGGAAACTCGGCTATCAGCAAGTTTTCCGCTACGAGAAGTTCCGCACGGAATACGGAAAGCCCGGCGAACTGGGCAAGGTGCTACTGGATGAGACCCCGATCGGGAAGTTTTTGGAATTGGAAGGCGCTCCTCGATGGATCGGCCGGACCGCCCGATTGCTCGGGTTTTCGGATGCCGACTACGTTACAGTCAGCTACGGCTCTCTCTACGCACGGTTTTGCCGTGAACACGGAATACGTCCCAAAGACATGCTTTTCACCAGTCAGCAGAAAGCCTGAGCTGTTCTGCGGGAAACAACCTTAGAACCGCTGCAAACTCTTGTACCAAGTACCTGCCGGTGATATTCTTTTTTCACGAGAGACCGTACTGCATAGCTGGTATAAACTCTCATTCGAATGATTGCCAGCGCAATTATCACCGCGTTTTCGACGGCATCCCTACTGGCCTGGTTCCGCTATAGTTGCGGCCTGGTTTTAAGCGCCAAGCCCGCGCACGACTACACCCCGCAGGTGGCGGCCGCCAATGAACTGGGCGTGCTGCAGGTGCAGCAGGATCTCCCGCATGCAAATGAGCGGCCCGTGCTGGACACGCTGCGTCAAAAGCTGGAGCGGGATTACCGTCTGCTCAACTATCTGCTCGATCATAGCCCTTCTTTGCAAACGGGAAGCGAGGGCTTGGAACAGCGCATGATGATGTTGGATTTCGAGCTGATGAAAGGCTACTACGCGCTGGTCTCACTGCTCTCGCGCTCCCAGGCGCGGCGGGCCCTTCAGGAAATGACGCAAGTGGTTTGCTATTTCGCCAACACCATGGGCGAACGCGGCGCCTGGACCTCGGTCACGGAATAAGAGCGCCAGTCTACAATACATTTGTGACTCATGAGACGCGCTTCCGCGTGCGTTATGCCGAGACCGATCAGATGGGCGTGGTCTACTACGCGAATTATCTTATCTGGATGGAGATCGGGCGGTCGGAATATTGCCGCGCAGCCGGCGTCGAATACAAGGATATGGAAAGCGGCGATGGAATTCGTTTGGCCGTAGTGGAGGCGCACTGCCGTTATCTGCAGCCAGCGCGCTACGACGATGAAATCGCGGTAAAGACCTGGATCGCGCGTGCCAATCGCAGGATGATTGAGTTTCACTACGCCATACTCGGCGCGGAAACTTCTAAGAAGCTGGCGGAAGGGGAAACCAAGCATATTTTCCTGAGCCCGGAGATGCGGCCAGTCAAGCTCCCGGAAAAATACCACGCGTCCTTCGGCGTAGGGCTGTAGCGCACGCTCTCAGCGTGCCGCGTTCACACTCGTGTGAACGCCTGGTGTTCGGCAAGAGTGCGAACACGGCGCGCACCAGTGTGTGCGCCACGTCACTGATTGAACTTGATAGTCGATTCGCCCGTGAACTTGTGATAATTGCGGAACTCGATGACGTTGCGTTCGCACTCATTCGAGCCTCGGGAGCAGCTCAAGACTTCCGCGCGCACCGGCAAAAGATACTTATCCGGCGTGCCTAGCGTGATGTAGTCGTAATCCACCGCTGTTTCGACAGCGATTCTCGGGAATGCTTCAGGAATCTCGTCCGCCTGCATCTCGATGCGCAGCGTGTTCGCGGTCTGTTTGTCTACCCAGACGGAGCCTTTGTAAGCCGGAAGAATATATTGACCGGGAACCCAGATCTTCCAGGAGGAGCGCTGGCGCTCCACGGCAAACTTGTAGACAGAGGCAGCCTGGTGCTCTATCGTATCTTCTTCCGCATACTTAAAATCGGCGTCGGTCCCCAGTTCGTAGAGGTTTCTCAAAATAGTGCCGAATTCGCCGGAGGACCACGCGCCCGTATCTTCCGGCGCCTTCTTGGTAGGTTTCCCGTTGATGGCAAGATTTCGATAGCTTTCCTTGCGGTTTTCGTACACCACTTCGGCCGACACCACATCGATTACTTGCCAGTTGGGCTGCCGCGTTTCACTGACGTAGCGCGTGGCCACTTCCTGGCAAACATAATTCGGCAATCCCTGCACGTAGGCAACGGCCGCGGCTCGCGCCTTCTCGATGAATGCTTGGCGGGGATTGACCGGAGGCATGGCGGCAACTGGTCTCGGTGCAGCAGCTTTTGCGAGCGCCGGAGCGGGCGTCGGCGAGTCGTCATCCTGATCGGAGGTGCTGGACGCGCGCGCCACCGGCTTACCCCGCTTCAGCACCGGCGGACCGGCATCGTCGGGATCGTGCGTTGGACCGGGGCGGACCAATATAGTGGGCGGCGGCGCGGTTCTTCCCTCGGGCTCCGTCTGATCTTTCGCATTTATTTCCTGAGCGGCTTTCGCATTGACTTTCACGTTCACCGCTTGGAACTGTCCGTCTTTATCCTGCGTCACCTCGACATCCACGCCGTCGCCCAAACTCAAATCTTTCGGTTTTACAGTACTGTCCGTAATCTGGATGGTGAGGATTCGTGTATCCTCCGTCTCCATATCAAACGACTTCGCCTCCAGCACACGAATCACGCCCTTGAGGGTTTTAGTTGTCGCCCCGGTATCCGCGTTGCTATCGCTCTTCTTGCTGCGCCGCGGGATTGAAAGCGGCGGACCTTGCTGACCAGGAGGATATGTCCCGGGTGGATATGTTCCGGGTGGGTATTGACCGGGCACGGGCTGTCCGACTTGCGCCAGCAGCGCCACTCCCGACACGAAAATTAGGAGAACGGCTTTCAATCTTCCCCTTAGACGATTCTAACTCAGCTTCCGGTTACCAGAAACGGGCACCGGTCGCTTAGAAGCTGTGAAAAAATCGGTTCACAGGCGAAAGCGCCTGCGCCACGTAATCGTAAATCCTTGTGCGTCAATGTGGGGCAGACGCTTCCGTCTGCCAACCCCGCATGCTTCCCGATTTTTTCACAGCTTCTTACGCTCGCGGTTCGGTACCGAAGCCGCGACCGTCAGGGAGTTCCCATGGGCCTGCGGCCCACCAAAGGTGATGAAGACGCGTTGTGGCAAATTCGGTTGGCAGGCGGAAGCGCCTGCCCCACTCCCAACTGCCTATCCTTGCACCCTTTTCTCTTTCCCTTCCCAAAACCGCTCCCGCAGCACCAACTTGCGGATTTTTCCCGTCCCCGTCTTGGGCAGCTGCTCATCCGTGAATTCGATTTTCCTGGGAAGCTTGAACTTACCCAACCGCAGCGTCAAAAACTCCATTAATTGATCGCAGGTGAGCTGGGAGCCTGGCTTGCGCACCACCACCGCCGCGGGAACTTCGCCCCACTTGGGGTCCGGAGCCGCTACTACCGCGCACTCAAAAACCTCCGGATGCGCGAAGATGGCTTTTTCCACTTCGAGCGATGAAATATTTTCGCCGCCGCTGATAATGATCTCCTTCTTGCGGTCCACAATGTGGATGAACCCGTCTTCGTCCCAGACGGCCATGTCGCCGGTGTGAAACCAGGGGCCGCTCATGACGGAGGCGGTGACATCGGGTTCCCGGAAGTATCCTTCCATGATGTGGTCGCCCGCCGCCACCACTTCGCCGATGCTCTGCATATCGCGCGGCACGTCCTGCATGTTCGGATCCACCACGCGTACCATCACGCCCGGCGCCGGCCACCCGGCCATGGCCCGCCGGCGATGCCGGTCGGCGTCGGAAGTATATTCCACGCCCGGCTTGCTGCGCCCGGAGGTCAGCATGGGCGCTGTTTCGGTGAGACCGTAGCCGCTATAAACGTCGCAGTGAAAAGCTTTCTCCATCCGATCCACCAGCTCGGGCGAAGCCGCGGCGCCTCCCAAGGTGATATTGCGCATGCTGGAAACGTCGTAATCTTTCAGGTCCGGCGCGTTCAGCAGTGCATTGGCCATGGTGGGAACCAGGCTCATGTCGGTGGCGTGATACTGCTGAATCAGCTTGAACACACCCGTGGGCTCAAACCGCCGCACCATGATCTGCTGCACCCCCAGCATCGTCGACGCTTGCGGCTTGCCCCAGCCATTGGCATGGAACAAAGGGATGGTGTGCAGATCCACCATGGTCTCGACTTCTTTGGCCAAAGTGGCCACGGCCATGGCATGCAGATACAGCGTGCGGTGCCCCAGCATCACGCCCTTGGGTGTGCCGGTGCTTCCACTGGTGTAGAAAAGTTCGGCGACGGAGTTTTCATCGATGCTGAATATGTCCGCGCGTTCCGGATGGCCCTTGTCCAGAAGCTCATCGTAGGTGAGATCGGCAACGGGAACTTTTTCATCGAGCGTGACGAAACGCTGGATCTCGCGGCAAGCCGGCCGCAGCATCTCCACCAGCGGCGCAAAATCGTTTTCAAATAGCAGCATCCGCGCGCCGGAATGATTCAGGATGTTCGTTAGCTCCAATTGGGACAGGCGGACGTTGAGGGGCATCACGATAGCGCGCGCCTGCACCACGCCGTAATAACCCTCCAGCAACTGATGATTGTTGAAGCTCAAATAGGCGACGCGGTCGCCGCGCTGGATGCCCTCTTTGGCCAGAGCAGTGGCCAATCGTTCGCATCGATTCCCGAATTCGGTGTAGGTGAACTGGCGCTGGCCTGAAACGACACCGATCCTCTTTCCAAACAAGTCCACCGCGCGGTGCAGACACCGGATGGGTGTCAAGGGAACAAACATGACGGCATTGTATCAATTGCCGCAAAGCATGAGAAGGCACCGGCTCCGTTGAAGACGCCGGTTGGCAGACGGAAGCGCCTGCCCCACTGGGGCCAACCGAATTTGCCACAACGCGTCTTCATGACCTTTGGTGGGCCGCAGGCCCATGGAAACTCCCTTACGGTCGCGGTTCGGCTCTGCGTTCCCGAACCGCGAGCGTGAGCGACCGGTGCTCTTGTCCTACGCCGAAACAACTGGATGCACCCAGGGACGGCGATACGGGCGCGTCAACAGCCGGTTCGCTTCGTCGTCTGAAGCCACGCGTTGTTTGGCCGCGTCCCATTTTATGGTCCGGCCGGTTTTCATGGCCAGATTCGCGAGAATACAGCTCGCGGTGGAGATGTAGCCTTCCTCAATATCCGCGACTGGTTTACCGCGGGAATCGATGGCCGCCAGAAAATCCTGCATATGATGCCGGATGGCCGGAGCCACGTGCCGCTCCAGATCCTTCTCCGTCCTATCTTCGGGATACTGCTCGAACTCGTACGTCACGTCCTTATGTATGCGCTGGCCTTTTCCATCGGCGGGCGTGAAGTCGTAGCTCATTACGCTGGCCTTCAGCGTCCCCTTGTCTCCGTAGAATGTCGCGCCCCAGGGGTATTTTTCGTCGGGAGACTCACCGTAGGTGCGATGCTGCCATACCACCCGCAAATCGGGATAATCGAACGTCGCGGTTTGAGTGTCCGAGATATTCGCCTTGCTGGCTTTATCCACCAGAATGCCGCCGGTGGACGCGATGCGCGTAGGCCAGCCTAGGCCCAGCATCCAGCGCACCATGTCAAACATGTGGATGCACATATCGCCTACGATTCCGTTCCCATACTCCATGAATGCGCGCCAGCCCCGGGGATGCACCAGCTCGTTGTAGGGCCGCATGGGCGCCGGGCCAGTCCACATTTCGTAATCGAGATATTCCGGCGGCTTGGTGTCGGGCGGATTGCCGGACGCGCGCATATGGTAGTAGCAATAAATTTCCACCAGTCCGATTTTGCCCAAACGGCCTTGGCGTACTATGCGGTCGCGCGCTTCCACCAGGTGCGGAGTGCTGCGCCGCTGCGTCCCCACCTGCACCACCCGGCGGTGCGCGCGGGCCGCGGCCAGCATGGCTTGTCCCTCCGCTACATCCACGCTGATGGGCTTCTGGCAATAGACGTCGGCGCCGGACTTCACGGCCTCAATCATGGCCAGCGCGTGCCAATGATCGGGCGTCGCGACCTCCACAATATCGAGGTCTTTTTCCTTCAGCATTTCGCGGTAGTCGCTGAAGATGCGCGGCCGTTTCTTTGACGCCTGCCGCGACGCAACCATATCGGCCGCTTCCGCCAGCATTCGCTTATCAACGTCGCACAACGAAACCACTTCAACCGGCGAAATCTGAATCAGCCGGAATAAATCTGATTTGCCGTACCAGCCGGTTCCGATGAGTCCCACCCGCCGACGCTTCTGTTCATCGAAAGCCAGCGCCGTGCTGCCGGCGGCCAATGCCAATAAAAATTTGCGACGATCTATCACGCTCAATTCACCTCCACCACTGCTTTCAACACCACATCCTGGAATGCAGCCGCTTCTGGAAACAACCCCCAAAATACTTCTCCGGTGAGTTCGTCCACCTCCCCGTTGGTGGAAACCACGCGCCCTGGAGCTTTCACGATGAACATCAGTGGGACCAAGCCGGAGCTATTCGCCTTGGGAGGGTCAGGCGGAACCTTGGGCGTCACCGTAGCCGAAGAAAACGTCGCCTGGATCATCTTGAACGCCACTTCCTTGCGCTGCGCGAGCGAGAGCTTGTCGCCGAACTGTTGCTCGAGTGCCTTTACCAGCAGCGCTCCCACGCGTTGCCCGGCGCGGCGCACGGCCAGGTCCGGGTGCAGAAACGCCATAGTCATCAAGGGATCGCCAGGTCCGAACAACAGCGGGGCCGATAGCTCCGCGGTCTTCTGGGCCAGCGCTTCGGCATTGGCGTCCGTGGCCAGTTCCGGTGGAAGATTGGCCTTCACCTTGGCCAGATCTTCCTGCTTGATTTTGCCGATGATCTGGGTAGAATCGCCCTTCCAGTGCAATGTTTCGCGATATTCGAACCGGTTCGGACCTAGCCGCGCGACGGTGGCCTGGTTAACCAGTTTCAGTTTTCCCGCAGCGGCTTTCACGGACACGTCGCCATCGAGCGACGCGCCCGCGGCCAGCTCCCGATCGAAGGTGAGCGTGCGTTCTTCGTTCTTCTTTTCTTCGTGGGTTTTCCAGGCCGCACCTGACGGAATAACAAAGGTGTCCTCCAGCGTGGGGGTCATCTGCGCTTCCTTCTTTTCCTCGCCGATCAGCGAGACAGTTCGAGTCCAGGAACCATCGGCCTTGATCGCGGTTGTGACTCGCGCGCGAGCGCACGCACCCAGCGCCAGGCAGGCGATCAGCCCGCACGAAATAGCGACGAATCGCATTGCATAATCGTACCGCGAACGGCGGCTCGCTCTGCGAAACTGGTAGAAATGGAAACCAAACGTCTGGCATCCCAGCTTCGCCGATCCTACGAAGGGCCCGCCTGGCATGGCCCCAGCTTGCGGGAGCTGCTGTCCGGCGTGACGTCCGAACAGGCGGCAGCGAAGCCCGTCTCCGGCGCGCACAGCATCTGGGAACTGGTGCTGCATGTCACAGCGTGGGAGCGCCAGGCGCTGGCGGCAGTTGACGGGAAGAAATATGAAACGCTCACCGGTGAGAAGGACTGGCCGGTCGCCGCTGAAACCTGGCAGGCGGCTCTCGACGATCTGGAATCCGCATCGCGCTCACTGGTGACCGCAATCCGTGCCATGGCTGACGAGAAGCTGAACGAATCCGTGGAAGGCACTGAGTACAATTTCTACTTCCTGTTGCATGGCGTGGTGCAGCACAACTTGTATCATGCCGGGCAAATCGCGCTGTTGAAACGCGCGCTATAACTTCAAGTCCCAGATCTCCGAAGTCATGTCGTGGCCGAACTGCTTCACCCGCTCCTCATTCACCAGCCGGAACCCCGCGGTTTTATAAATGTGGCGCGCGGCAAGCAGATTGGATTGCGTCCATAGCGTAATTTTGCGATAGCCGGTCTCGCGCGCGAACTGAATACATTCGTCCACCAGCCGCTTGCCGATGCCGAGCCCGCGCGCGGAAGGTTCCACCAGCAACAGGCGAAGCTTGGCGATCCGATCCGACTTCTTCACCAGGAAAACGAAACCGAGGATGGCTCCATGCTGTTCGGCAATCCAGCAGCGCTCCCGCTGGGGGTCGAAATTCTGGATGAATTTCGCCACGATCTGCGCGGTCAACGCCTCGAAGCTCTCATCCCAGCCGTATTCGGCGGCATAAAAAGCGCCGTGGCGATGCACCACCCAGCCCATATCGCCGGGCCGGTGAGAACGCAGTATGTACGAATTTGTCGGCTCCGGCTGCGCGCCCAGCAGCTTTTCGATGGTATGCATGGCGTCCACCAGGCGCTGCTGGTCCGCGCCGGGGAGTTTGGCGAGCATGCTGTCAACCTGCTTTTGCGTTTTCACTTCGAGCGGGGCGAAAGCCTGGCGGCCGCGCGCCGTAAGGGACAAATGGCTCTGGCGCGCATCGGTTCCCGAAGCTTTTCTGGCTATGAGCCCGCGCTTTTCGAATTTCGCGAGCAACCGGCTCAGGTACCCGGCGTCAAGATCGAGTTCCTTCGAAATTTCCGCCGCAATGGGATTTTTTCGATGCGCCAATTCGTATAGCACGCGGACTTCGGCCAGCGAAAACGGGCTGTCCAGATAACCCTTGCGCAGCAGGCCGATCTGTTTGGTGTAAAAACGGTTAAAAGCGCGAACCGAATCCGCCGCAGGATGCATTGCTTCATTGTCACGCCGGATAGTTGACTCTGTCAACTATCTGCGGGGCAGGCGATTCCGCCTGCCAATTAATCATGCCGTAGCGCCGTCATCGGATCCACCCGCGACGCCCGCACCGTAGGGATCCAGGCAGCGGCTAGCGCAATCAAGAGCAACACCGGCAAGACCACCAAAAACGTCCAGGGATCCCGCGCCGGAACTTCGAATAACATGCTCCGGATGGCGCGAGTGGCAAACAGCGCTCCGGCCAGGCCAGCCAGCGCGCCGGCCAGGGTCCACGCCGCGGCGCGTGACAGCACCAGCTTGGTGATCGCGCCCGGAGTAGCGCCCAGCGCCATCCTGACACCGATCTCCTGCGTTCTCTGCCCCACCAGAAACGCCATCACGCCGTAAAGTCCAATGGCCGCCAGCAAGACGCCCATTCCAGCGAACAGCGTCAGAAGGAACGCGTTAAACCGTGGCCGGTCCACTAATCGGCCCACGCGCTGCTGCATACTGCCAAGCTTTATGGGCAACGCCGGATCGAGAGCCGCGAATTCACGTTTTAGCCAGCCATCCATTACCTTGGAATTGACCGAGGTGCGGATGGCAACTTTCGCCGCCCGCCATCCAGTGGGCGGTTCCTGAATTTGTGAAGTCGCATCCGGAACGTGTCGACGCAGGATGTAATACTCGGGCTCGGCGGGCTGCATAGGTCCCAGATTTTTCACGTTCGCGGCGACGCCGACCACGGTGGCCCACTCCGTCGTTTTGATCCGCTTGCCTACCGCGTCGCCGTTCGGAAACAGCCGGCGCGCGAACGCCTGGCTCAGCATCATGGCGCTGGCACCGGCCGCGCAGTCCTGCTCATTGAATGCGCGCCCGCTCACGATGGGGATTCCGAGCGTCCGGAAATAACCGGGCGTGACATAGCGCCAGGTGATCAAGCCGCCGGTGCCTTTGTCGAATGGCGGTTGACCCTCCACCTGTATGGTGGCGAGCAGCCGCCCTCGCGTGCCACCCGACGGGGGCAGCGAGTCGCTGATGACGAACGACTCTACGCCTGGAATTCCTCTGAGCCGTTCTTCCAGATCGTTGAAAAACTGATGCTGGCGCGCATTATCGGAATACCCTTGCCGGCCCAGCACGAATTCCGCTGTGATGACATGCTCCGCTTCCATTCCCAGCGGAACGCTTTGAATGTTCCACAGGCTGCGCAGCAGCATGCCCGCGCACGCCAGCAATACCAGCGAAATGGCAATTTGTCCCGCGCATAGCCACTCCCGCAGAAGCATTCGCCGCGCGCCGGCGGTGCGCGATCCGGTGAGCGACTCAGCCCGTGGATTTTCAACCGCAGGAGCAATGCCGAACGCGAGTCCCGCCGCTACCGAGCCCGCCAGCGCAAACAGCAGCACGCGCAGATCCAGCCCGGCTTGATCCAGCCGTGGAATCGCATTCGGAGCCAGACCAATGAAAACCCGCAGCAGCGCCCAGGCCAGCGCGCATCCCGCCAATCCTCCCAGCATCCCAAGCAACAGAGTCTCGGTGAGCGTCTGGCGGATCAAGCGCGAGCGCGCGGCGCCCAGCGCGGCGCGAACGGCCATTTCCTTGCGGCGGCCGGTGGCGCGGGCCAGCAGCAGGTTGGCGATGTTGGCGCAGGCGATCAGCAGCACCGCTCCCACGGCGCAAAACAGCACCCACGATGCCGTGCGCGCGTCTTCCACCTGGCGATCCCGAAGGCTGCGGATTCGCAGGTGCACTTCCTTGCGAAATTGCGGAGGAACATATTGGAGCGACGATTCGAATAAGGGCTGCATGGCCGCCTGTGCTTGCGCCAGCGTGACCTCCGGCTTCAATCTGGCGAACACACGCAGCGCGCGCCCGGCCCGCTCCCGCGCCTCATCCAGCGCTTCGGGAAACAGCAGGTCCGGGTGCACCAGAGTGGGCATTTCAAAATTCGCCGGCAGAACACCAACTATCGTCACTGGTTGGCCGTCGATCAATACCGTCTTGCCCGGCATATTCGGATCGCGCGCGAAGCGGCTCTGCCATAAGCCGTAACTCATCAGCGCCACGCGAGGACCGTTCGGCACGTCTTCATCCGCCGTGAAATTTCTCCCGAGGACCGGCGAAATTCCGAATGTCGGCAGGAAATTCCCTTCCACCCGCGCACAACCCAATCGCATGGGATTGGTTTGGGTGAGGTCGCAATCGGCGACACCAGCCGTGAACGATGTAATGGATGTAAACGGCGTCTGGTGCTTGCGCCAGTCAAAATAAGCATCCGCGAAAAGGAATTCGTTGGTATCGAGCGGCGCCATCATGCCGAGCGAAACCAGTTGCTCGTCGTGCTCATAGGGAAGGCTGCGAAACAGGATGCGATCCACCACACTGAATACCGCGGTGGTAGAGCCGATTCCCAAGGCCGCGGCGAACACCGCTGTCAGCGTGAACAACGGCTGGCGGGCGAATCCTCGCGCGGCGTAGTGCAGATCCTGCAAGAGGCTTTCGAAAAAAGTATTGACGTGCATGCGGCGCATCTCCTCCTGAATTAAAGTGGAGTTTCCAAATTGGCGGCGGGCCGATTCGTGTGCCTGTTCGCCGGATAATCCAGCTTCGCGGTTGAGTTCGGCGCGCATGTCGACATGAAATTCGATCTCGTCGCGGAAATCATCCGGGTCTTTCACGCGAACCTCATTACGCGGCCTACGCCTTTGGCCATGGAATCCCAGCTATCTTCTGCCTTGGCCAGCCATTTGCGTCCGGCGGGCGTGAGTTTGTAGTAGCGAGCGCGCCGTTTGTTCCCGGTGACCTTCCACTCCGCTGATACCAGCTTGTTCTTTTCCAGCCGGTGCAGCGCCGGGTAGAGCGAACCTTCCTCCACCCGCAGCAGGCCATCGGAGGCGCCCTGGATGTGCAGCGCGATTCCGAAGCCGTGATTGGGCCCGCGCGCCAGCGTTTTCAGGATCAGCAGCACCAGCGTGCCTTGCAGCTCTACCATATGCCGCTAGGGTAGCATACTAAGGGACACTGGCTCTGTTGTAGACATGGGCGGCCAACGTGGGGCAGGCGCTTTCGCCGGCCAACAGCAGCGTCTTCATGACCTTTGTTGGACCGGCAGCCCCATGGGAACTCCCTTAGGTTGCCAATACGCGCGCTACCGCGTGCACAGCCCGGTCCACATCGTGGTCCGAGGTCTGCCAGTTGCAGACGCTCACCCGCATGGCCCGGCGCCCCCGCCAGGTGGTTCCTCCGAAGAATGCTTCACCCGTCGCGACAATCGCCGCAATTATTTCATCCGTTCTTCGCTCATCCGCAAACCCTACCAGCCCCTGATTGATGACCGGCTCCCACAGCATCTCGGCGCCGGGGAGCGATCCGATCCTCGTAACCAGGGAATGCGCATGGCGCGAGCAGCGCTCCACCAGCTCGGCCACTCCCTTGCGCCCCAACTGGCGTAGCGCCGCGTAGGTGGCAAAACCGCGCGCACGGCGAGACCATTCCGGAGTCCAGTCGTTTTGATCGCGGGCGTTGGCGGTATAGGTCACGTAAGGCGCGCGATAGGACATAGACGCCTGTTGCGCGGCCGGATCGGCCACAAACGCGTACCCGCAATCGTAGGGAACGTTCAGCCATTTGTGGCCGTCGGTGGCCCACGAATCGGCCGTTTCCGCAGCTTTCAGCAGGTGCCGTAACCGGGGACTGGCAGCCGCCCACAAACCGAATGCGGCATCCACGTGAACCCATGCCCCGTGACGTTTCGCGATCGGGATCAGGATCTCGAACGTATCGTAAGCGCCGATGTTTACATCGCCCGCCTGCAACAGGACAATAGTGGGCGATTCCTGCCGGCCGCGCAGCGCCTCTTCCAACGCATCCGCGCGCAGCCGGCCCTGCCCATCGGTTGGTAGATAGGTCACCTGTTCGAGGCCGAGTCCCAAAAAGCGAACGGCGCGCTCAAAGGCGCCGTGCCGCTCACTGCTCGATAGCAATCGTATCGGCGGCGCGCCAAACAATCCGCGCTGTTCAACATCCCATCCGCGCTTCTCGAGAACGGCATGACGGGCGGCTGCCAGACAGGTAGCGTGCGCCATCTGGCAGCCGGTGACCAGCGCAAAGCCGGCCGTTGCCGGAAGACCAAAGATCTCCTTGAGCCACGCCCCGGCGACTTCTTCCACGATGGCGGCAGCGGGTCCCGCGGCGTACGATGCCGCGTTCTGATCCCAAGCGGAGGTCAGCCAATCGGCCGCCAGCGCCGCGGGTAAGGACCCGCCCATCACCCAACCGAAAAACCGTCCGCCGGCGGAAGCCATGATGCCGCCTTCCACATCCGCGGCTAGCTCCGTGATCACCTGTTCCGCCGGAGTTCCGGAATCGCCCAGCGGCTTCGCCAGACGCCTTCGCAATTCATCCAATCCCGCAGTGGGAGCAACGGGGGCGCTATCCAAGTGCGCCAGGTAAGACAGTGCCAGGCGGGACGCGGCTTCCAACGGTTCCTTGAATTGCACCATTCCAGTTTAGGAGAATTGCCGGAATCTAAAAGCACCGACTCCGCGGTTCGGTAACACACTCTTTCCGAGCCGCGAGCGTCAGTGTCAGAAGCTGTGAAAAAATCGGTTCGCAGGCGAAAGCGCCTGCGCCACGTTGGCCCCAGTGGGGCAGACGCTTCCGTCTGCCAACCCTGCGTGCTTCCCGATTTTTTCACAGCTTCTCAGCGGCCGGTGGTTTGGGCTAGCGTTCGGCTGCCTGGGCCATTACTTCTTCCATATGCTCGAAGAGTTGTTCCGGCTGGATCGGTTTCGAAATATAGCCGGTCATCCCGGCCTCGATACATTTGTCGCGGTCGCCTTTCATGGCATGCGCGGTCATGGCGATGATGGGCGGAACGCGCAGCCCGTTCCGCTCGCGCTCGCGCAGCATCCGGGTGGCCTCTAAACCGTCCATCTCAGGCATCTGGATGTCCATCAAAATCAGGTCGAAGCTCTGCTTATCGACGGCCTCCAGCGCCGCGCGGCCATCGCCCACCACCACCACCTGATGCCCGCGCGCCTGCAACAGGCGCACCACCAATAGCTGGTTCACCCGATTGTCTTCGGCCAACAGAATTTTCAAACGCTCCAGCGGCGCCGCTCGCCGGAGTGTTTCCACCGGACGCTCTTGGGGACAGGAATCCAGCTCCGAACAGATGCCGCAGCGTATGTTGAAGGAGAACGTGCTGCCTTCGCCTTTTACGCTGATCACCGACATGCCGCCGCCCTGCAGTTCCACTAAGCGGGCGCAAATGGCCAGGCCCAGGCCGGTGCCTCCATATTTTCGCGTAACGGATCCATCCGCCTGCCGGAACGGCTCGAAGATCAGCTTCTGCTCGTCTCTCGAAAGCCCGATGCCGGTATCCGCCACGTCGAATCGAATGGCTGCCTCGCCGTCCTGTAGTTCGTCCAGTCGGGCGTGCACGCGCACCGATCCGGATTTTGTGAATTTTACGGCGTTGTTAATCAGATTGAGCAGCACCTGGCGCAGCCGGTGCGGATCGCCGATCAGTTGATCGGGAATCTCGGGATCCACATTGGCCGCAAGCTGCAGCCCCTTTTCGTGCGCCACAAATTCCAGCGTATTTACCGCCGCGGCCACACAATGCCGCACCGAAAAAGGAATGGATTCCAGCTCCAGCCGGCCGGCTTCGATCTTCGAGAAATCCAGGATATCGTTGAGCACGGTCAGCAACGAATCCGCGGACGCTTTGGCCACGCGCAGATTTTCCCGCTGATCGTCATCCAGGTGCGTTCCCAGCACCAGGCCCATCATGCCCAGCACGCCGTTCATGGGCGTGCGGATCTCGTGGCTCATGTTGGCCAGAAACTCGCTTTTGGCGCGGCTAGCTTCTTCGGCACGCAGCTTCGCTTCCGCCAGCTCCGCGGTGCGATCGCGCACTTTGCGGTCCAGATCGGCCAACAGCGCCCCACGCTCCTCATTCAAACGCTCCCGGTCCGCCAGCGCTTCCTGCAACTGCTGATAGGATTCGTTCAGCCGCACTGACATCTGATCGAAATCGTCCACCAACTGCTCCAGTTCCGCGGGCGCCTGAGCCGCCAACGGCACTTTCTGTTGAGGATCGCCTTTCATGGTGAACTGCCGCACCCGCTTCACCAGCGTTTCCAAGGGTGACGTGATAGCCCCTCCGATCACACGCGCGAACGCCAGCGATAGCCCGATCGCCCCCAGCAGCCAGGCCGCTGTCAACAGATAGTAACGCTCAGTTTGGCGGTGAATCTCAGAGAGCGGCTGCTCCACCAGCACGCGCCAATTGGCCCCTGGCCAGACCGCGTGACTCACCAGGTATTGTGCATTGTGCCGCTCGGAATCGGCATGGTCCAGCGCGAACGACGTGCGCGCTCCGGCTTCGAGCGAGCCTTTCACCAACGGCGAATTGTCCATGGATTCGAGCGTCCTGTAATCGCCGGTGCGGCTGGAATAAATCACGCGGTTGCGCTGATCCAGAATCAGGATCGCGGCCTGGTTCAAGGTCCGGTAGTTCTGGTTGAACTGCTCGAAGTGCGCCAGCTTCAGAGAGCCGGCCAAAATCCCGAACAATTCACCCGTCTTGGTGAATAAAGGCGCGGTGATGGCCACTACCGGCTGCAGAGACGCGCGGCCAATGTAGACGTCGGATACTTGGGAGCGCCGCGTTTCGATGGTTTTGAGGAAGTATTCGCGGTCCCGCAGCGTGGCGGATTCCGGCGATGGCTCGCCCGGCTTCGACAGCAGGCTTCTACCATCCGGTCCTAGCAGTGGATGCAGGCTGATAGGCATGCCCTGGGCATTAGAAACAACCAGCGTTTGAAATCCTGGATAAATCGCGTGGCTTTGCTGCAAGCGCGTGTTGAGCGTTTCGGGATCGAACCGGCCTTCGTTGGTGATGGCTTCCGAAAGCGATAGGATGGCTTGCTGGTGCCTGGTGACGTACTGTTCCAGATCTTCGCGGATGGCCGTGGCGGCTTCCTGTAAACGCTGGCCGGCCTCAGTTTCCTGATGGTTGGCGTACATCTGTCCGTTGACGATGTTGAGCAGCATCATGGGCACCGTTGTTACCAGCAGGAAGCCGTGCACCAGGTGCGCGCGCAATGGCTGCCGCTCCCGGGTGGCCTTCGCGGGACTGCAATATCTCTGAACAACTGGAAGGCTGATCAGGATTTCCGCCAGCATCACGTTCAGCAGGCCGTTCACTGGAAGCTTGACGGCCACTACCCAGCTCTGCGGCGATGGATAGTTCAAGGCCACTATGTAGAGCAGGATGGCCAGCGGCGTACCGAGCGTAGCCCAATAGATCAGATCCGCGATGATCGGCGGAAGCCGCCGCTTCTGGGCCAGCCAGCCCACCACCGGAGCATCCAGAATCAGAACTAGCGCCGTTATCGGATGCTCGCGCAACACCAGCGCGGGCATGGAGGTGATCAGTGACGCCATCAGGCCGTAGAATGGCCCCAAGAGCAGCGCGATGGCCAGGTGGAATACACCGCCAAAAAGCAGCGTCGCGCCGGTGAAAATCCTGATGTGCGCAAGGTTCGCCGCCAGGCCCAGAAGCCCGAAGACAATAGTGACAGTTAGACTCCGGGCGGAGCGTCCTTCTTGGGGCACATCTATGGTTCGACCGTTATGCCTCAGTACTTTAGGCTACGATTAATTCATGATCAGCCTGCCCGAACCCACCGAATACCAGCCCTATTACAACCGCTACATCTCGCTTGTTCCGGCCCGGGACCTGGCTCACACGCTAGAAGCACAACTGGGGGAGTCGCTCGGTGTCCTCAAAGCCATCGGCGAGCAAAAATCGCTGCACCGCTACGCCCCCGGCAAATGGAGCATCAAAGAAGTGCTGGGACACCTGATCGACGCCGAACGGATCTTCACCTACCGGGCGTTACGATTCGCCCGCAACGATCAGACTCCGCTCCCCGGCTTCGACCAGGATCCCTACGTTACCGCCGCCAACTTCGATGCCCGTCCCTGGGACGATTTGGTGTCGGAATTCGAACACGTTCGCCGCTCCAGCATTCTGTTCTTTCGCGCGCTGACGCCGGAGGAAATGATGCGGTCCGGCACGGCCAGTCAAAACCCCATCACGGTCCGCGCCCTGGGCTACATCGTCGCCGGCCATGAGCTGCATCACATGGCGGTTCTCCGCGATCGTTATTTGTAACAACGTGAATGCGAATACTGTCTATGGAAGCCGCGACCGCCAGGGAGCGCTGCGGGATCTGTGGTAGCGCTCCCTCGCGGTCGCGGCTCGGTTTGAACGTTCGATAAGGGCGACGTGCAAACGTGAATGTCGGCAGGGGCCTGTTCAGGTCGCCGACAGGCCGCTTCCTACGATACGCTGATAGATTGATGGACGAAAAAAAGATCCTCACCAAACTCCGTGAGATCTGCCTGGCGCTGCCCAAGACCAGCGAGACGGTGACCTTTGGCCACCCCACCTTTCAAGTTGGGACCAAGACCTTCACCGTGCTCGAAACATATAAAGGCGAGCTTTCCATCTGCGTCAAGGTGGGCAAGCAAATGCAGCCGATTTTCCTGGAGGATCCCCGCTTCTACCGCACTCCTTATGTGGGCCAACACGGGTGGGTATCGCTGCGCGCCCACACCCGGCTCAATTGGGTGGAGATCGACGAACTGGTCCGGGGAAGTTACGAAATGGTGGCCGTCAAAAAGAAACGCATTGCCGCGAGGCAGCGGTGACCGCGGAGCGCGCCGGCCGCTCCGTCGCTATCGCCAGCATGCTGATCAGCGCGGCGCTGGCCACCGCGAAAATTGTGGTCGGCCTCCGCGCCAACTCCACCGCCGTGGTCTCGGACGGCCTGGAATCCGTGGGCGACGTGCTTACTTCAGGCCTGGTGATGTTTGGGCTGCTGATAGCCGCCAAGCCGCCGGACTCCGAGCATCCCTACGGTCACGGGCGCCTGGAAACCCTGAGCGCGCTGGTGGTGGGCATGATCCTGATCGCATCCGGCTCGCTGATCGCGTTCCGATCGCTGCAACTGGCTTGGGGTTCGCAGCACACTCCGGCCGCATACGCCGTCTGGCCGCTCCTGGCTTCTATCGCCGTCAAGAGCGCCATGAGCCTGACCAAATGGCGTCTGGGCCGCAGGATTCGCAGCGCCGCGCTCAGCGCCGACGCCTGGCACGACACTGTCGACATTCTTTCCGGAACGGTCGCTCTCATCGCCGTGGGAATTACGCTGGCCGATCCCACCCGCTTCGCCGCCGCCGACCATCTGGGCGGCTCCGCCGTAGGCTTGATCGTCATCTTCGTCGGCCTTCGCGTGGTTCGCGACACCACACTGCAGTTGATGGACACCATGCCTGACCCCCAGGCCATGCAAAGTATCCGCGAAGCGGGGCTCAGTGTCCCGGGGGCGCTCGGAATCGAGAAGTGCTACGCGCGCAAAACAGGCCTGCAATGGCACGTGGATCTGCACCTGGACGTGGATCCAGCGCTGAGCGTCTACGAATCCCACCGCATCGCCACGGAAGTACGCGCGCGCATTCGCCAGAAGCTGGATTGGGTGGCCGACGTGTTGGTGCACGTAGAGCCCCACATGCTGGATACAATCTCAAACAGCACGCATGGAAAATCGTGAAATCGCGCGGCTGCTCTCGGAAGTAGCCGACCTGATGGAAATTGGGGCCGAGGACGGCTTCCGCATCCGCAGCTACCGCAACGCCGCTTCCACCATCGAGAGCTATCCGGAGCGCATTGAAGATATCCTGCGCAACCCCGAACGCAAAGTCACCGAGATTCCCGGAATCGGCAAAGGCATCGCGGCGGTGCTGGAGGAAATCGGTAAGCGCGGTTCATTTGAAAAACGCGATCTCTTGTTGCAGCAATATCCGGCCACGCTGCTTGAGCTGCTGCGCATTCAGGGCTTGGGATCGAAGGGCGTGGCGCTGCTTTACCAGCACTACAAAGTAGCCACCATCGACGATCTGGAGCGGATTTGCAAGGAACAGAAGCTGCGCGAGCTGCCGCGCATGGGCGCCAAATTGGAAGAGAAGGTTCTCAAATCCATCGCGCAATACCGCCAGCGCGTGGGCCGGTTCCTGCTCAGCTTCGGAAAGAAGTCGGCCGATGAACTGATTCCCTATTTATCGGAAACCGGCGGACTGGATCAAATCGCCGCCGCGGGCAGCCTGCGCCGCGGCAAGGATACGATCGGCGATCTCGATCTTCTCGTCACCGGACCGCGCGCCCCGGAAGCTTTGGAACGCTTCGTGAACCATCCCAAGGCCCACGCGGTGCTCGGCAAAGGTCCCAACAAAGCCAGCATCCAATATGGGCTGGAAGGCCTGCAGGTGGATCTGCGCGCGCTCCCGCATGAAAGCTACGGCGCGGCCATGCAATATTTCACGGGCAGCAAGGAACACAACATCCAGCTGCGCCTGCGCGCGCAGAAGCTGGGCCTGACGCTCAATGAATACGGGCTGTTCCGGGTGGATGACAACCAGCGCGTGGCGGGCGAGACGGAGCAGGAAGTGTACGCCCAGCTCGGCCTGGCTTGGATTCCTCCGGAGCTGCGCGAAAACTGCGGCGAGATTGAAGCGGCTCTGGAGGGCCGGCTGCCGAAGCTGGTGGAACTCTCCGATATCCGCGGCGATCTGCACATGCACACCACCGAGACCGACGGCCGCGCGACGCTGGAGGAAATGGCCGAAGCGGCCCGCGCCCTGGGCTACCAATACATCGCCATTACCGACCATTCGAAAGCCTTGGCCATGGCCAATGGCTTGGACGAAACCCGCGCCGTGGCATTCGCCAAGCGTGTCCGCGAGCTGAATCGCGGCGGCGATCTGGGCATTCACATCATCTCGGGCCTGGAATGCGACATCCGCCGTGACGGCGAAATGGATCTAGCGGAAGACGCGCTGGCCGAACTCGATATTGTGGTGGCCAGCGTCCATAGCCACATGAATCTGGAACCGGCCGAGATGACCGACCGCATGCTGCGCGCGCTGGAATCCCCGAACATCCGCATCTTAGGCCATCCCACCGGCCGCATTTTGATGCATCGCGACGCCTATCCTTTCGATTTTGAACGCGTGGCCGCGGAAGCTGGCCGCCGCAAAGTGTACCTGGAAATAAACGCCAGCCCGGAGCGGCTGGATCTGGGCAGCGCGCTGGTCAGGACCGCGAAGTCGCTGGGCGCCAAGTTCGCCATTTCCACCGACGCGCATCAGACCAGGCACCTGGAATTCAATATGCCCTTCGGCGTTATTACCGCTCGAAGAGGATGGCTCGAAGCCGGCGACGTACTAAATACTCTTTCACTCCAACAATTATATGAAGCTAATATCGTCCGTATTAAAGTATAAGAACAGCCTGTTTTCCGTTACCGAGGACCACGTGGTGGACCCGGGCGGGTTTGAAATCCGCCGCGCCATTGTGCAGCACTTGGGCTCAGCAGTGATGATGGCGGTGGACGCGCGCCAGCGCATCCTGCTGGTGCGTCAATATCGCGTCCCGGCGCGCAATTCTTTATGGGAATTACCTGCCGGGAGATTGGATAAAGGCGAAACGCCAATTCAGGCTGCCCGCCGTGAATTGATTGAAGAAACCGGATATCGCGCCAAACACTGGAAAAAGCTGGTCACTTTTTACCCCAGCCCCGGCTATGTGGCCGAGAAAATGACCATTTTTCTGGCCACCGGCCTGACCGCCGGCCAAGCCACTCCCATGGACGATGAGCGCATAGAAACGCGCTGGTTCACCGGCCAGGAAATCGAGCGGGCCATCCGGTCAGGCAAAATCATGGATGGCAAAACCATGCTCGGTTATTTAACGTGGAAGCAGAGCCGCGACCGCAAGGGAGCGTAACGATCGGCGAGGGTTCCCACACAGCCTGTTATACTAAGATATAACATGCACACAACCAACCTTCGCAGAGTGGGCGGCTCCGTTATGTTGGCGGTCCCGCCGGCGCTTCTTGATATATTGCATTTGCGCCCCGGCGTCCAGGTAGGCATCACTGTGGAGAACGGCCGTCTGGTGGTGGAATCCCGCCCTAGGCCCCGCTACACCTTGGATCAGCTTCTCGCGCAATGTCACCCGAAGGCCCGGCGCAGCAGGGAAGAACGCCAATGGCTCCGTGACAAACCGGTGGGCGGCGAATTGATCTGATGAAGAGGGGTGAGATCTGGCTGGTGGGGCTTGATCCTGCAGCGGGACATGAGCAAAAAGGCCGGCGCCCGGTTTTGATTGTCTCTCCTGAGGCCTTCAACCGGGTGGCCAAAGTGCCCGTGGTTGTTCCGATCACAAGGGGCGGGAACTTCGCGCGGACCGCGGGCTTTGCCGTGGCGCTGGCGGCCGCGGGGACCAAAACGACGGGGATTATCCGCTGTGATCGGCCTCGCGCGCTCGATCTCGCCGCGCGCGGCGGCAAGAAACTGGAAGCCGTCCCCCGCGCGATCATCGACGAAGTATTGGCAAGGCTGTTGCCGATTTTTGAGCCAGAAGAATGAAGGCCGCAGCCGAAGCCGCCGCGCGCCGTCTCCGGGTTTCAAGAAGCCCGTTCCGTGACGGAATTTGCTTGCTGCCGCTCCAGCAACTCCGCAATGGCCCTCGCGTAGAGCCGCGACGCTCGGAACCCGGCTACCAGCGTCCGGTGCTGGTGATCCAGGCAGATTCGTTCAACCGCAGCCGGATTCAAACGGTTATTGTTGTCGCTATTGCGGCTTGCTCTGCGGCAAAACAACGACGGCCCGGATCCCATCAAAGGGGGCCGGGCCGCGATTGTTGCCAACTACCGAAGGTCTGCTCTAGAAGGAAACGCGCAGACCAATCTGAATGATTCGTGTGTAATTCGCCGATGCGCCAGATCCGCCCAGTGTCGCGGCGTTATACTGGCTGTTGAGGACGCCGAAGCCTGCCGGATTCTGCAGGTCAACGCTCGGATCGCCCCACTCCATGTGGTTGGTCAGGTTGAAGGCCTGAACGTAGAGCTGAGCGCCGATCCGTTCGGTGAACCGCGTGTCCTTGGTGATGCCCAGATCCAGGTTATAGCGCGTCTGCCCGCGAATGGTGCCGGCGCCGCCGGTCCTGGTGTCGTATCCAAGAATGAACGGCCGGAAATTGGCGTAAACGGCTGCCGGGTTGGCAAACATGTTCACTTCGTTTCCACCATTCGCCGGAGCTCCGTTGATTCCGACGTTTCCACTTCCGATCACCCCGAAATACGGAGAGTTGCTGAGCGAACTGGATTTGCCGGAAAGCGGTATGGCGCTCGCGCTGAGGTCTCCGTCAAACGCCTGCCCCTGCTCCTGGTAAGAGCCCGTGGCGAAGTTGATCGGAAGACCGGTTCCGTACGTGAAGACCGGAGCGATCGACCAGCCGCTGATAATTCTGCTCAGCACCGGATTGGCATTGTTCCCCCAGTGCTTCCCTTTGCCGAACGGCAGCTGATAGGTACTCAGCAAGTTAAAGGTGAATTTCCGGTCAAAGAACTCCGGACCGTAATCCGAGTAGAGGTTGAAGGGATTGCCGGCGTTATCCAGAGTATAGGATTGGCCGGTGCTAATAATGCCCAGCGCGTGGCTGTAAGTGAAGTTGGCGTTTACCGTCAACCCGTCCGAATAGCGCTTCTGCAACGTCACCACCATGGCTTGATAGTTGGAGTAACCGTCGGAGGTGTAAGCGTAGCAGTAGAAGCATTGGGTGCTGGAGGTAAGAGCCGGACCGAAGTTCCAGCTGGTGTCCAGATCGCTCCACAGGTTAGTCACAGCCTGCGTGCTGATGTTTCCGGATTCCTTGGCGTACACTGCGTCGGTGCAGTTCGCATATCCACTACAATAGCTGCTGCCCTTCAGAGCAGTCTCGATGAACGGCTGCGGCGCAGGCACTTTGCTGCCGGCTGCATCTGCGCGAAATCAAGGTTCTTGTAGGCTTGCGCAAACGTCTGGCCTCCCTGCACCATCATGTAAGGAACATTGCCAAAGTCGATACCTTGATACAGGTTCGCGGCCCAGGTTCCCACGTAGCCCACTTCCAAAATCATGTTGCCCTTGAGCTGCCGCTGGATGCTGACGTCCACCTGGTCCGTACGAGCCGGCTTCCAGTTTTGGTCGAGCGACTCGACTAAGGTTGCGTATGGAGCGTTATAGCCCGGCGTCACCGGGACGGGCAGCGTTGGAGTGATGGCACCCACTGGCGCGTTCGCCCCATCTACGCCGATGCGGAAGGCATTGGCCGGCGTCACTTGTCCGGTTCCAGTGCACTGACCGGACATGTTCGGATTCTGGCAGCCAACCGGCTGCAGGAATCCATCGCCCAACACGGAGGTGGACACCAGACCGGCCGCCAGACTACGCGAGAAGAAACGCCCATAGCCGGCCCGGAATACTGTCGACTTGTCGCCCAGGATCTTGCTCAGCCAGCCATCTTTCACTTCCGGATTCCAGGCCACGGAGACGCGCGGCGCAATTTCGCCGTAGAACGGGTTGTAGGGATACTTGTTACCGGGCGAAATGTCTTGCACCGGCGTAAAGCCCAAGGTCGGATTGTAGACCTGGCCGTTGGATGCGCTTCTCTCCACGTTCTGGAGATATTGATTAATGGTGATGACCTGACCCGTGGTGGTGGTCAGGACATCCTGGGCGCCATTCAGGTCGTAAGGCGGCATCTGCAGCGTCCAGTTCAGACCGTAGCTGATGGTGAGATTCGGCATGACCTTCCAGGAGTCGCTGACGAACAAGGAGTAGGTCTGGTCGGTCACGAAGGAATGCAGCGGCGTACCCAGAGGATTCGCTTGCAGGTTGTTTCCGGTGCGAGTGGCGACCACGCTGGTGTTGTCGATAATGCCGGCCACCTGCGCATAGAGGCTGTTCCAGGAACCGACCTCCGAGGCAGGCAGGCAGTTCGTGACTACGCTGCCGGCGCATGGTATGGGCTGGTAAGCCGGACTGAAATTGACGCCCGAACTCGCCGAGTCCTCCACCAACTGCGTGAGTCCGCCTACTACGTTGTCATAGCGATCGAACTTCCAATGCTCGTGCAGAAACTCACCGCCGAACTGCCACAGATGCGTTCCGTGCAGCCAGCTGATGGTATCGCGATAGTCGTAATCGTGACCATCCCACAGGCGGTTGCGCGCGTCCTGCGTGTCGACGTTGATCGGTATCAAAGCCTGCGTGGATTCGCCACCGATTTCCAACGCTCCATTCAGTCCCGGAAGCTGCGGCTCGGCGCCGGCGCGCAGATACTGCCATTGGTTGCGGGTGTAGCTGAAGTGCGCTTCGTTGGTGAGATTCGGTGTAAGAGTTCCCGTTATGCCTGCCACGAAGAAGCGGGGGCCCAGAGGAAAGTTGGAGGCCGCCGCCGGTGTGCCTAATGTATCGCCGGGGAGCAGGCCGCCGATGTCTACCTGATTGGTGGTGGGGTTCTTCTGATCGAAATACCGGTAGCTGCTGAAAAAACGCCACTTCGCTCCGAAATCGTGATCCATGCGAACCACGCCGAAATTGTTTGCCAGCGGGTAGGACAAGGTCGACAGATAGCCACAGGTGTTGAGCGTGTCGCCGGCGCCGAAGAGCGTGTTGCAATGGGGTTCGTACTTGGACCAAAGAGCATTCACGGTCGGGCTAAGGCCGATGCCGCGCGGATCGCAAGGCTGCCCGCCCGCCTGGCCGCACTGCGTGGAAGTGCCCAGGTTATATTTGACGATGTTTCCGTTGGCATCGCGCTCTTCAATGATGCCCTCACGCAAAGTATCGGAGGGAACCGTTCTCTCGTAGGGCCCAGAGCGGGGATAGCGTTCCCCTTCATAATTCATGTAGATGTAGGTCTTGCCACCCAGGAACGACGGCAGCACCGGTCCGCCGAATGCGCCGCCAAAGCGGTTGTAGTGAGATTTCGGCTTCCCGGCGCCGGTGAAGTTATTGAACCAATCGTTCGACGACAATACATCGTCCTGGAAAAAGTCGTAGGCCGAACCGTGGAACTGGTTCGTCCCGCGTTTGGTGTTCATCATCATCTGGCCGCCATTGGACATGCTAAAGTCAGCGGTCATGTTGTTGGTGTTGACGCGAACTTCTTCCACGCTTTCCATCGGCGTGGGCACCACGCCGGAACGGCTGCCGACGTACGTACCGTTGTCACCATCGAAATCGCTGGTGGCATTTCCGCCGTCCAGCAAGTAAGTATTCTGGTCGGACATGTTGCCACCAACCTGACCGCTGGTGACGTTGCCTTCGTGGCCGCTCATAGTGGGCGCCACGGTGGGCTGCAGGAACAAGAGACCGGCAGCGTCGCGATTGATAATCGGCAGATCCATCATGCCTTCATTGGTGATGGTCTGGCCCATGGTGGAGTTCAAGGTCTGCAACTCCGCGCCGGCTACCGTTTTTACTTCCACCACTTCGCTGATCTGCCCGACTTCCAGCGTGATATTCACGGTGGTTGCGGCGCCAACCAGGACGGTCTGGTCCTTCACTTCGGCCTTGCTGAATCCGGCCTTGGTTACACTGATGCCGTATTTGCCTGCCACGACGTTATTGAAGATGTAGAGACCCGCAGCATTGGTCTCGGTCGTTATCGGGATGTTGGTGCTCAGATCGGTGAGCGTGACGTCCGCGCCGCCAATTACAGCGCCGCTCGTATCCGTGACTCGTCCCGTTACGCTAGACGCACCAGTTGTGCCCTGCCCGAAGAGCAGCGCAGTTGACATCAGAAGGCAGAAAACGCACAGCAGCCAAAGCGATAGCTTTCTCATCGTGTCCCTTTCCCCACTAACAGATTACAATTTAGCCAACTAACAGAATTTGGGTTATTGTACGCCAATCCCGCGAGGGATGTCAATGATGCTGATAAAGATATTCTTCGGCTGCTCTCGATCCAGAGAATGGTATCGAGATGTTGTTGCTCATGTGCCTCTTACCGTTTTTCGTATGGCCGATACATTTTTTCAGAAGTGTGTTCAACGAAGATTGAACGTCCGAAAGTTGCCAGCGCGCTTGTAAGCGCGGCATGCCAATCGGATTTCGTCACATTGAAGTTGCATGGTATCCCTAGTACTTAATGAGCGTGTCCAGACAGCGCGGGTTAGCAACCCGCGCGCAGGATGACATCCTGCCCCACGAATACGCTATCCTGGTCACTCCCGCATGATGAGGCGAAACTTATGATGCCCAGCGGCGGCGCTGCGGCGTTTGCCATCCTCTTTATGGCCGCCGGGGTGCTGCTTACCGTGGTCTTTTTCGTGGCCATGGCGTTGATCGTGGTGGGGCATTTCAAGCCCAGCCGTACCTTGCAGCGCGCCGGCATCATCGTGCTGGCTTTTTGGTTTCTGCCGGCGGCTTGCTGGACATACTATCTTCGAATCCTTACTGAGCGCGATCAGTACCGGGTTCTCTCCAAACCGGAAGTGATGTATGGCATTCCGCTGCCGGCCGGCGCTCAGGTAAATTTCCGCACCTGGGCGCGCCGGGTTCAATGGGCCACTTTCTCAACTCCACAAACCATCCAAGGCGTAGATTATGTTGTCCAGGTCAACTTCTGCGGCAAGCGTGTATGCAGCGGGACGCTAGCCCGTGACCAGGAGATCCAGGGACTGCCCTGCCGCGCGCAAACTGTGGTCTATTATGCGGAAACAACGGGGAACCTGACCGAATGCACGCTGTCGCATCCTTTTATACTCCAGGGCGTCAACTGGCCCACTGGGACCATGGTGCGGATTGGACCTGATAAAGAAGATAGCTATCTGCCTCCCGCCGGCGCGGAGCCGATCCGCATCAACGGGCTTCTGGTGCATTGGGGACTAATCGTCTGGTTCACCGCCGAAGGCCACATTCGCGAGTTGGACCGCAACAACTCGCTGCCCGGCGCCGATACGCGCCTGGAGGCCGGCGGCATCTTATTAAATAGCGATCAGTACCGCTTCCCGGGAGACGGGACCATCCGCGGAGGGATGCTGGCGCAGCCGGCAGTAATCGATGGAAAGCTACACCAAGCCGGTGACCCAGTAGTGATCCACATCAGCCCCTAACCCCTCAACCTCTAACCCCCAGCCCCGAGTCCCAGCCAACGCTGCATGGCACCCAGCGCCATGGCGCGATGGCTCACCTCCATCTTCCGCTCCAGAGGCGCTTCGCCAAAAGTGCAGCCGAACGGTGGATAAAAAAAGAGGGGATCGTATCCGAAACCATTCGCGCCGCGCGGCTCTTCGAGCAACCGGCCCTCCACTTCGCCGCGAAACGTCCGGATGAGCTGCCCCTGGCGGCCCAGCGCCACTACGCAAACAAACCGGGCGGTTCGATGCTGAACGCCTCGCATCCGATCCAGCAGCAGGCGATTGTTGGCTTGGTCGGTAGCGTCCGGACCGGCGAATCGGGCGGAATAGACGCCGGGAGCGCCGCCCAGCGCATCTACCTCCAGCCCCGAGTCATCCACAAATAAATAATCGTCGCAATGTTTCGAATAGTAGAGGGCCTTTTGGACCGCGTTCTCTTCGAATGTCGCGCCGGTTTCTTCGCACACGGGAATGTCCGCCAGGCCGGGCAGGCTTTCCACTGCGACCGGGGCGTTCAGAGCCATGCGGAATTCACGCAGTTTGCCATTATTGGTCGTGGCGCAATACAACCGCAAGCTATGCTCCCAGCGCCTGCTTTTGAATCGCCACCAGCTCCTGAATGCCGGCGCGGCCCAAGGCTACCAATGCGGCGAGCTGTGCGTCGTCGAAGGCCGTTTTCTCCGCCGTCGCCTGCAGTTCGACAAAGCGGCCGGAGCCGGTCATCACGATGTTCATGTCCACTTCGGCGCTGGAATCTTCCGCGTAGCATAGATCCAATACCGGCGCGCCGCCCACCATCCCGACGCTGGTGGCGGCCACATGATCCAGCAGCGGCAGCGATTTCAATGCACCGTACTGAACCAGTTGCTTCAGCGCCAGCACCAGCGCCACGTAGGCGCCGGTAATGGCCGCCGTGCGCGTGCCGCCGTCGGCTTGCAGCACGTCGCAATCCACGATGACGCTCCGATCACCCAAAGCGGCCATGTTGACCACGGAGCGCAAAGAGCGGCCTATCAAGCGCTGGATCTCCTGCGTGCGTCCGGAAGGATGGCCCTTGGTGACCTCGCGCGGAGTCCTGGTTCCGGTGGCGCGAGGCAGCATGGAATACTCCGCCGTCACCCACCCCCGCCCGCTTCCCCGCAAAAATTGAGGCACGCTTTCTTCCACCGAGGCGGCGCACAGGACGCGCGTATTGCCCACCTCGATCAGCACTGAGCCTTCCGCGGTCATCAAATAATTGGTGGTAATCCGTATCGGACGCATTTGATCCGGACGGCGGTTGTCGATTCTCATTGTGTTGAAGATTGCAGCGAAAGATAGAACAGCAGGCACATCCCGGCGATGCCCAACAACACCAGAAGCAGGCAGGGAATCGCGCTACGGGCGGATTTGGCCGGCGTTTTCTTCCCGCTGCCCGCCGGTTTTAGCTTGGCCATGAACTTGTATTGTAAGTCACGGCGCGCTTCGGCCTACAACTTGAAGCGGGGAGTGAATAATTGGTCGGCTTCGGGAGACATCAGCACCCAGAGGGCATAGACTCCGAAGGCGGTGCCGATGGGGAAATTCAGAAGTTCGAGGATGGCGATGATGGCGCCCAGGGAGCGCGTCCAGGGGCGGAGCTTCAACAGCCCGGCACCGAGCGCGATGCACGGGAGCATGAGGATCAGCAGCAGAATCATCCAGCCGGTGACGAGGTAGCCGATCAGCGGGCCGTAGGCGGTGGGGCCGGCGAAGAATCCGAAAAATGCGATTGCCGCCAGGCCGCCGAGCGCTCCGATCAGGATGCACAATACGCCCAAAGTTTTGACGTGAGAATCCAAATTACCAGTCGACCTCGATGGCGTAGGTGGAGGGTCCGGGCACTGAGTCGGTGATCTCGAAGACCAGGCTGTAGTTGTTCTTTTCTGTGGGATATTCGACAATTTCGACGCGGCCCGCGCCGCTGAGCTTCTTGACCATCGGCTTGAGATCGGAGCGATTCGGGAGGGGGCGTGTGAAATCCACTCGCTCGCCGGAGATGGGCGCGGAACCTGGGAGACTTTCTGAGAACGACAGACGGCCCTTGATGGTAACGCGCGCGCGTCCGGTGACGATGCCGGACCAGAGCAGGCCGCGCTGCGCTTCCACCACCGGCGCGGATTCTTTGCTCGCAAGTGTGTCTTTATTAGGTATGTCTTTATTAGAAGGCCGGCGCCAGGCCAAGGTGAACGAATACTCGCCGAATCCCGGCAGGGGGTCGCGAATGGAAACGCGGGCAGTGTAGTGATTGCTCTCGCTCGGCTGCTGCAGCAGCCGGATTTCGCCGCGGCTCTCAATGTCTTCGAGAGTCACCTCGACTTCCCTATGAGGCAGCGGCCGGGAAAACTTGAAATGCTCGCCGGCGACGGGAGCGCCGTGGTCTGAACGGGAACTGCAGATTTTATCCTGGCAACTGATGATGGCTTCCTCATCCACGCGGCCTCCCCAGACCAGCCGGTCGGTCCGCCCGCCGCGCTCGAAGGCTTGGTCGGAGGCGTCCCAATAGAGGGCGATGGAATAAAACGAGCTGCCGGGCTGGCGGTCTTCGATGGAGATGGCGAGAGTGTAGTGGTTCTCGATGGTGGGTTGGTCGATGATGTGGACGAACCCGCGGCCTTCGCGAACTTCGAGGCGCGCATCCTGGTGGGAATCCGGGAGGGCGCCGTTAAAATGATACTGCTGGCGGGCGACTGGCCCCCCGTCTTTGATCTGGACGGTTAGTTGATTGGCGTGTAAATAAAGGATGTCGATACCGTCCACTTCGCCTTGCCAGGTGAATTGAGGGCGATCCTGGGCGGGGAGCAGCGGGGTGAGGAGCAGGAGGGTGAGGAGTCGCACTGAAGCTCCATTGTACCGGGGCTCGGGGCTCGGGGCTGGTGGCTAGTGGCTAGTGGCTAGTGGCTAGTGGCTGGTGGCTGGGGGCTGGTGGCTGGTGTCGGCGGTTGTTGTAGGCAGGGGTGTTGGGAAAGCCCCGGAGCGAACCCTGCGCTGTGCGTTTCCAGAACGGTCAGACCAGTCACCAGCCACCAGTCACCAGCTACCAGCTATCAGCCACCAGCAATCACCGTAAGGGGGCGTACGGTTACTAACGGTACGGCTCAGGTGCGGTAAAATATGGGGGACGAATTGTAGCAGGGGAGTGGGATTCAACGTCCTACGTTCGTTAGGGCCCCGGTCCATGATAATTGCCAGTTCGACGAACCAGTTCGTACATTCCTTCTTCGACGATACCTTCGCGGGCGTGCATCATTTGGAATTTTTCGATTGGGCACTGCTGGTTCCGTATTTCCTGCTGCTGATTATTCTTTCGGTGTATGGGTGTCACCGCTATGAGATGATCCGGCGGTACATGAAATACAAGAAGAACATGCTGACGGCGCCGCCGTTCCAATTCGAGCGGCTGCCTAGAATTACGGTGCAGCTTCCCATTTATAACGAGCGCTACGTGGTGGAGAGGCTGCTCGAAGAAGTCAGCAAGATGGAATATCCCAAGGATCTTCTGCAGATCCAGGTGCTGGACGATTCCACCGACGACACGCACGAGTTCACCGAAGGGCTGGTGCGCGATTATCAAGCGGCGGGCGTGCCCATGGAATACCGGCATCGGACCAACCGCAATGGTTTTAAGGCCGGCGCGCTGCAAGAGGGAATGCTCACCGCGACGGGCGAGCTGATCGCGATTTTTGACGCGGACTTTATTCCGCCGCGGGATTTTCTGACGCGCACGGTGCATTACTTCGCCGATCCCGGGGTGGGCGTGGTGCAGACGCGCTGGAGTTATCTGAACCGCTATTACAGCCTGCTGACCGAAGTGGAAGGCATGCTGCTGGATGGGCACTTCGTGATTGAACACGGGGCGCGCTGCGGCGGCAACTTGTTTTTCAATTTCAACGGCACGGCTGGCGTGCTGCGGGCCAAGATGATTGAAGACGCCGGCGGCTGGCAGCACGATACGCTGACGGAAGACTCCGATTTAAGCTATCGGGCGCAGTTGAAGGGCTGGCGTTTCGTATATGTTCCGAGCATCGATTGTCCGTCGGAACTGCCCGTGGATACTTACGGGTTCCAGGTGCAGCAATCGCGCTGGGCCAAGGGACTGACGCAGGTGGCCATCAAGCTGCTGCCGCAAATTCTGCGCGCCAAGATTCCGCTGCGGGTAAAGGCGGAGGCGTTTTTCCACCTCACGCCAAATATCTCGTATCCGCTGATGCTGATTGTGTCGGGACTGATGCTGCCGGTAATGATCGTACGGTTCTATATGGGATGGTTCCAGATGTTGACCATCGATATGCCGCTGATCATCGCCTCTTTCTGGTCGATTTCGGCATTCTATCTGGTGGCGCAGCAGCAGCTTTTTCCCAAGAGCTGGAAGCGGTCGCTGCTGTTGATGCCGGCGCTGATGGCGGCAGGGATCGCCTTGACGGTGATCAATACCAAGGCGGTGCTGGAGGCGATATTCGGCATCAAGAGCGCCTTCGCCCGGACTCCCAAGTACGCGTTGGGTGACCGCAAGGTGAAGATTGAACACGCGCGGTATCGCCGCCGCAGCGGTTGGCTGCCATACGTGGAACTGGCCGTCGGCAGCTACTTTGTGTTCATGGTGGCATACGCGATCCAGACCTGGAACTTCGCGGCGGTGCCGTTTCTGCTGCTGTTCGTGGCCGGATATTACTGGGCCGGCTTCAGCACCCTGTATCAGGAATGGCAGGGCCGGTTGCGCTGGCAGCGGGAGCAGGCATTGGCGCTGGAGAAGACAGTCGCGTAAGTACCGTTTTTCGTTTCTCGTTTCTGGTTGGGGACGGTCGTTCACTTCACATTTTTACAATACGCTTTGCGCGTCATTTGGCATACTTGCGCCATGAGCGAAAACAAAAGTTCTGTAATTTGCGGGATGCGGTATCGCAATGCGTCCGCGGCTGTTGAGTGGCTGTGTAATGTGCTGGGGTTCGAGCGGCATGCGGTGTATGCCGGGGCCGACGGGAGCATCCAGCACGCCGAGCTTACCCTTGGCGGCGGGATGATCATGCTGGGATCCATCCGGGATAACGAGTTCGGCCGGCATATGAAACAGCCGGATGAAATTGGCGGAGCGGAAACGCGAAGCGAGTACCTGATTGTCTCCGATGCGGATGAAGTTTATCGCAAGGTGCAGGCGGCCGGCGCGCAGATCGTGATCGATATCAAGGACGAAGGTTACGGTGGGCGCGGTTTTACTTGCCGCGATCCGGAAGGGCGCATTTGGAGCGTGGGTACGTATGATCCGTGGAAGGCAAAATAGCACGGCTCAGTAATTGAGCCGTCAGCGTGAGGGAGTGCCTTAGCCGATTTTTTCAATCGGTTGGCAGGCGGAAGCGCCTGCCCCACTGGGGCCGAAGTGGGGCAGGCGCTTCCGCCTGCCAACCGGTGTCTTCAACGGAGCCGGTGCTTTATGCCAGAAGCGCCCAGGACCTTTGGTGAGCTAACTCCTTACGGGCGCGCCAGAAGCTTTTGGGTGTTTTCCAGCAGTTGGTAGTGGCCTTCCGTCAAGCGATCGATTTTTTCGTGCAGATAGGCGATCTTGGTTTCAGTGTTGATGCTGGTTTGGAATTCGATGTCGGAGCGAATGCGGTCACGGGAGCGCTGGCGGTTTTGGCTGGTGAGCACGAACAAGGTCAGGAAAATAGCTTCGAGGGAAACAATCACCGACATGAATTCGAACGGGTAGGGATCGAAAGCCTTCAGGATGCGCAGGACGCTGAGATTGACCAGGATCCAGGCGCCGAAGAACAGGACGTGAAAGGTCACCGAGACCAGGTTGCCGGTGAGGGCAGGCACGGCGTCGGCGATGCGGGTGAGAACGGTTCCCTGTTCATCGGCCACGTCATTCACGTTGCGCGTAATGGTGTGACGGATTACCTCGTCGGTCTTTCTCAGGCGCCTGGCCGCGACGCTCAGCAGATTGAGCGCGGCGGGCGGATACTGGCGAACATAATCCAGGAAATGTACGCGGTCAATCCGCAATACCTCCACATCCGAGATCGCCGCTACCCAGGCGGTGCGCGGCCCATTGTCCAACATGGACACTTCGCCGAAGATGTCGCCCGGCTGCGAGGTTTCGAGAATAATCTTCTCGCCTTCATCGTTGCGGAGGAAGATTTCGACCTCGCCCGAACGAATGATATAGAGCGCATCGCCGGGATCGCCGAAGTTGAAAATGCTTTCTCCCGAGGCGAAACGAAGTAGATCGATGCGCTCGGCCAGGGCGGTGCGCTCGGCATCGCTCAGCTCGCGCAAGTGGGCAACTTCGGTGAGTACAGTTGGATCCGTGGGCATGGGACCACGGTACAACGGGGTCGGGTCTGGGGGCTAGGGGCTCGGGGCTGACGGGATATTCCTTCGAGTAGCGAGGGGATATCTCTTAAATTTGCTTGGAATAGTCAGCTTGTACCGGAATTTTTGAAGCGATGGAATGGGACTAATGAACCTTTTTAGTTGTTATCGCGCGTGTGATACTTGGACCTCAGCAATTGTCCGAGGTGATTCCGATGCGAGCTGTCATGCTTCTAGTTTCGTTGGCTGCGGTACTTCAAGCCGACGCGATTTATTCCGTTACTGATTTGGGTGCTGCCGGCGGTTCTTCCACCGTTGCATTTGGAATCAACAGTTCGGGGATTGCCGTGGGATGGGGTGAGACGGCGGCGGGCGATATGAACGCGTTTTCTTTCGGAAGCTCCATGCAGAATCTCGCTGGCCTGGCGGGCGGGACGGACACGTATGCGTACGGGATCAATTCGTCAGGCACGACTGTCGGAATTTCATACGTAAACGGCCAAGCGCACGGGGAGATGTGGAACGGTACGACGTCGACGGACTTGGGCGCCGGGATGGTGGCCACCGGAATTAACGATCCGGGCGCGGTGATCGGCGGGAACGGCCATGCGTTTCTTCTGGTGAATGGAGTCTATCGGGACCTGGGCACGCTGCCCGGCGGAAATTGGAGCACGGCGTACGGAATAAATAATGCAGGCACGGTAGTTGGAACCGGGAACCTGGGTAATGGAATGTTCCGTGGTTTCATCTGGACGGCTGCGACGGGAATGGTGGAGCTGGGCACTTTTGGAGGAAACAACAGCTACGCCAACGGCATCAACAGCAGCGGAGAAGTGGTAGGTGAAGCCAGCCTCGCAAACGGTTACGACGACGCGTTCCTGGCCGTGGGTGCGGTGATGACGGATCTAGGGACGCTGGGCGGAGGCAACAGCTATGCGTACGGCATCAACGATAGCGGGACGGTGGTGGGGTACAGTTCGCTAGCCGACGGCGATTCGCACGCGTTTATCTACATAAACGGGGTGATGCTGGATCTGAATTCCCTGATTCCGAGCGGCTCCGGCTGGGATCTGTTGGAGGCTTATGGGATCAACAGCGCGGGCGAGATAGTGGGAGAAGGAACGTTCGATGGCCAGTCGCACGCGTTCGTGCTGAATCCGGAGCATGTCTTCTCCATCCAGCAAGCGCTAGGAGGGCAGGCGGTGCCGGAACCGGGGAGTGGTTGGCTGATTGGAATCGGGATGGGATTGATGCTGGTTTGCGTGTGGCGTGAAAAACTCAGAGTGAAGTGATTTGGTAGATCATGTTTCCATCGGGTCTCGCCCCGGCACGAACCGCGCCTATTTTTTCCACGGCCTTCTGCGACCGAAAATTTTGCGGCCCAATCACGAAGATTACGCTCGAGACAAACCGGAACGCGTGGCGCAGCATCAGCTTTTTCATCTCCTGGTTGTAGCGGCCGCCCCAGTGAGACCGAGCCAGGAAGCTCCAGCCGATTTCGATCTCGCTTTTTTGCGGATCGTATCCATGGAATCGCGACGAACCGATCACGCGGCCGTCTTTGGCGTCGACGGCGAGGAAGGCCCCGCCGGACTTGAGCGCTTCGTCGAAAAACGCGTCGAAGACATCTTCTTTGTAGCGATCCCTGGCAGGATGCTGTTCCCAGATGAGCGGATCGGATGCTACGGCGTAGAGAGCATCGAAATCTTCGGGCCGCAGCGGCCTGAGTTCCAGGAGATCGCCTCTCAAAACGGGCTGAAGATCGAAAGGCATGTTTATTCGATGCCCGGCAAAACATAATCCTTGAACTGCTCGCGCAGAGCGCGCTTGTTGAACTTGCCGACGCTGGTTTTTGGGACGGCCTCCAGGAACACAATGTCGTCGGGCAGCCACCACTTGGCGATTTTTCCGGCCAGGAAATCGAGAATCTCCTGTTTGGTGATGACGCCGCGATGTTGCTCGAGCGGGACGATGCAGGCCAGCGGGCGCTCCTGCCATTTAGGATGGAAAACAGCAATCACGGCTGCTTCCATTACCTTGGGATGCGCCATGATGGCGTTTTCGAGATCGACGCTGGAAATCCATTCGCCGCCGCTCTTGACCAGATCCTTGGTGCGATCCATGATCTGCATGTAACCTTCCGGATCGATGGTGGCGACATCGCCGGTGCGGAACCAGCCATCGGAAAACGCGTCGTCGCCGCGCGGGTCGTTATAGTATTCGCTCAAGACCCAGGGACCCCGGGTCTGCAGTTCGCCCATGGTGGACCCGTCCCAGGGGAGTTCCCTGCCTTCGCCATCCACGATGCGGATATCCACGCCGGCGATGGGCAGGCCGTGGCGGGCGAGCAGATCGAAATGTTCTTTTTCCGGCAAGTTATCCAAATGTTTTTTGACCGCCATGAAAGTTGCGATGGGGGTGGTTTCGGTCATACCCCAGGCCTGATGGAAATGAATTCCATACTTCTTTTCGAACCATTCGATTAACTGGCGCGGCATGGCGGAGCCGGCCGAGGCCACCATGCGGAGCGAGGAAAGATCGTACCAATGGTTTTCGAGGTAACCATACAGATTGATCCAGATGGTGGGGACGCCGGCGGTGAAGGTGACGCGCTCGGCCTGAATGTGGCCGGCGATATCGGCGGGCTGAAGATCGCGGCCGGGCAACACCAGGCGTGCGCCGGTCATCACCGCGGCAAATGGAACGCCCCAGCCGTTGGCGTGAAACATGGGAACAATCTGCAGGATGACGTCGCGTTCCGAGATGGCGAAACTGTCGGCCATGGCGATAGCGAAGCTGTGCAGAAAAAGAGCGCGATGGCTGTAGATGACGCCTTTGGGATTTCCCGTTGTCCCGGAAGTGTAGCAGGTGGCGGCGGCAGTGTTCTCATCGAGGCGCGGCCAGGGATATGGTTCGGCGGGCGCCGATTCAAGCAACCGCTCGTAATCGCCGGCGGGCGTCTCCTGATCCGGAAGAATCACGAAATGTTTGACGGAGGGAATTTGATCGCGGATGGGTTCCAGCAGATTGAAGAGAGAGGCGTCCACGAAGATGACTTGATCCTGGGCATGATTGATGATGTAGGCCAATTGATCCGAGGGCAGGCGCAGATTCAAGGTGTGCATGACGGCGCCATAGCAAGGGAGGGCGAAGTACAGCTCCAGGTGGCGGAAGCTGTTCCAGCAGAGAGTAGCGACGCGGTCTCCCGGCTGGACGCCAAGCGTAGCCAGGACATGGGCGAGCGAGTGGACGCGGCGGTGAAAATCAGCGTAGGAATAGCGATGCAATCCCCGCGGAGTTTTGCTCACGATTTCCTGACGGGGAAAAAGCTTGGCGGAACGCCCCAGCAGGTGGGTGAGGGTGAGCGGGTAGTCCATCATGAGGCCTTGCATAGTGGAATCTTACTTTATGACGGGGGCGTGCCGATTTTCAACCTCTTAAGAGCGGTGGAGACGCTGAGTGCTGGACACTTGCCAAGCCGCGACCGTGAGAAGCTGTGAAAAAATCGGGAGGAACGCGGGCTTGGCAGACGGAAGCGTCTGCCCCACATTGACGCACAAGGATTTACGATTAAGTGGCGCAGGCGCTTTCGCCTGCGAACCGATTTTTTCACAGCTTCTGAGCTGAGTCTGAGGGAGTCGGTGCTTTTTGGTTGGAAGTACCTCGAAAAGCGCCTGTCCTACCTCAAATTGAATTTCTTCATCTTATAGCGCAGGGTATCGCGGGTGATGCGCAGCAGGCGGGCGGCCTGGGTCTGATTGCCTCCGGTTTTTTCGAGCGCTTGCACCAGCAGGCGGCGCTCTTGCTCCACCAGGGACATGGCATCGCCGGTTAAGGACGCCGTGTCCAGCCCGAGGGATTCGGCGACGGCGGAATCTGCGCCGCGCACGGCGATGGGCAGGCTCGAGGGGCGGATGTAAGCGGTGTCTTCGAGAATCATGGAGCGTTCGATGGCGTTGCGCAGCTCACGCACATTTCCCGGCCAGTCGTGCGCCAGCAGCAGGTTTTCAGCTTCAGGCGAAATGCCGTCAATCTGGCGCTTGAACTTGCCGTTGTAGTGCTCGATGAAAAAGCGCGCCATGGGCAGAATATCCTGAGGCCGCTGGCGCAGCGGCGGCACGACGAGCTGAATCACGTTGAGACGATAGTACAGGTCTTGACGGAAAGCGCCTTCGCGGACGGCTTCCTTCAGGTTTTTGTTGGTGGCGGCGATGATGCGCACATCGATGCTGATGTCGCGCAGACCTCCCAGCCGCCGGAAGCATTGGTCTTCCAGCACGCGCAGGAGCTTGGCTTGCAACGAGAGCGGGATTTCGCCGATTTCATCCAGAAAGAGGGTGCCCTTGTCGGCCAGCTCGAATAATCCGCGCTTCTGGGCGCGCGCATCGGTGAACGCGCCTTTCTCGTAGCCGAACAACTCGCTTTCGAGCAGCGTCTCGGGGATGGCCGCGCAGTTGATTGCCAGGAACGGCTCAGATTGGCGCAGGCTCTGGTAGTGCAGAGTCTTGGCGATGAGATCTTTACCGGTCCCGTTCTCGCCTTCAATCAGGATGGAGCCGGCCTCGCTGATGGCTATGCGGCGGACAAAATTCAATAGTTCGCGCATAGCCTGGGATTCGGCAATGATCTGGCGTCCGGCGGGCTCGGCTTCGTCGGTGATGTCTTTGACCGTGGCCACCACGCCTTCGAGCGCGCCTGATGAATCCAGCAGCTGCACGGTGCGCATCACTACAATACGCTCCCGCCCATTATCCATATGGATACGAACGGTGCCGTTGGTCATACAAGCGGATTGGCCAAGGCTCTGCAGAATGTCGCAACCGGGGTCGCAACCCGCGCAATGGAACAGTTCCTGGCAGTGCTTGCCAACCATCTCCTGGGCTAACATGCCAAACAAACGCTGGGCGGCCAGATTGACGCCCACTACGTGGAGACTCTTGTCATAGAGAAATAGTGCGTCGGAAAGCTGATCAAAGATAGCTTCCAGAATTTCCGGCCGCTGCCACTTGGCGGCGAGATGCGAAGCCGGATACTTTTCGAGCGGAACTCCGGTCCCCATGATGAATGTGTCCGGTCTTGACGGAGCACGTGGAGTTCCGCGATGGGTGTTGTAGACCCAAAGAGCCGCGCGTGCTGCGTGATATGACTCGGAGTCCGCATGTTAATCGATTGAAAATAGACAGGTTACGTCTCAGAAACGGTCTGGTTTCCGGATTGCTCAAGGCAAGAGTGTGTTCGACGGCCTGATATGAAAACGGTGCAGTTAGCCATTCGCGATTCCAACTACGCACAATCACTTCGCAACCTGCTCTTGCGCGATGGGACACATCGCGTGTTTGTAGTGGACCAGCCGAATCTGCGGCTGGACGGGGTGGTGGTGATCGATGCGAACCGATTCCAAAATCTGGCGGAGCTGGATACTGAACCGGAGAGGTTCGTGCTGATTACTCGCAAAGGCGCGGCAAACCTCTCCAGAGTGTGGGATGCAGGCATCCGGCACGTGGTGTTTGAGGAAGACCCGCCCAACACCACGCAGCTTGCCATCATCGCCGCTGAATTGCGCTTGCCTCGCGAACAGCCATCGGCATAAGCGCTCGCCATCGATGTGGATGGTCACCGGAATGCTCTGCAGGATTCCAGAGGAATCCGACGATGACTTTTTCCATTCTTTGGGTGGTGCTGGCAGCTACGGTGATTGTTGTGGCCAACATGCGAAGATCCGGCGGCAACCAGGACCAAGGCGATGTGCAGGTAAGGCAAACTGGAAAAGTTCTCACCGCTGTGGGAATCGTCTACAGTCTGGTGTTGTTGGCAGGCTTCCTCTATATCGGCTGGCAGCATAGCATCCAACTAATGAAGTAAGTCCTCTCCGTGCTTTCTAAGGGCACACCCAACTCAGTAAGCAACGCCAGTGGGGTATTTCACCCACATCGAGGCTGCATTGGGAGTTTTCACGCGTGGAGAACCTCCTAGGGGGGTGCAAATCGGCAGATTTGAGTTGGCGATGAGATTGCCCCCTGGAGCTGCGTAATGTTTCGACGCCTACCAATTGGATACCTGGCCAGCAATAGGATCAGCTTGCTGGGAGTGGTGTTGGTTAACACCGGGTTCATCTTGTGGCTGATGCTGCTGCCCGCCTGGTGGCGCGATGAGATGAGTCATCCGTACCTGGGAATATTGGCGAATCTGGTGTTGCCGATTCTGTTTTTTGGCGGTCTGGGACTGATCCCCCTCGGTATCTGGCGTCACCAGCGGAAGCTGCGGCTGGCCGGCGTTACGGTACCTATTCCGCCAAAGGGCGGGGATCTGCGGAAGCTGCTGATCTTTGTGGGGCTGACCACTTTCGTAAACCTGGTGATCGGGAGCCAGTTTCTCTACAGCGCTGTCAACTATATGGACAGCGACGCATTTTGCGGCAAGACCTGTCATACGGTGATGCAGCCGGAATATACGGCATATTCGAACTCGCCGCATGCCCGAGTGGCGTGCGTAGACTGCCACATTGGGCCGGGAGCGCCGTGGTTTGTGAAAGCGAAGATCTCCGGGACGCGGCAGCTTTTCGCGGTAGCGTTTCACACCTATCCCACGCCGATCCCATCGCCGGTGCAGGCGCTTCGTCCGGCGCGCGATACGTGTGAGCGCTGTCATTGGCCGCAACAGTTCGGCGGGCAGAAGTTTTATGTCCACACCGAATATTCCCCCGACGAAACAAATACACCGGCCACGACGGTAGCTTCCATGAAGATCGGCGGGCGGACCTGGAACGGTACGGCGGGCATTCACGGCGCGCATGTGAATGCAACAGGACGCATGGATTACATCGCGGTTGATAAAAAGCGGCAGAACATCGCGCAGGTATCCTACACGGCGCCGGACGGAAAGGTCACCGTATACAATTCCACCGACGCTCCCGCGAAAGCAGAAGATCTGACCAAAGGAGAGCATCGGTCGATGGACTGCATGGATTGCCACAACCGGCCCACGCATATTTTTCAATTGCCGGAACGTGCCCTGGATCAGGCTATGACGGAGGGAAGCATCACTCCGAAGCTGCCGTTTATCAAGAAGCAGGCCCTGGAAGCCCTGAAGCGCGATTACCCGGATCGCGAAACGGCGCGGCGCGAAATTGCCGCTTCGCTCATCAATTTTTATAGGACGAATTACCCGCAGACGCAAGCTCAGGATTTGACTTCGATAAGGAACGCCGTGGCGGCAGTGCAAGGGATCTATGAGCGGAACGTATTTCCGGAGATGAAGATTACTTGGGGCACCTATCCGAACAACCTGGGCCATACGGACGCGCCGGGTTGTTTCCGGTGCCACGATGGCAACCACACCAGCGCCGATGGGCGCACGATTTCGAATGATTGCGCAACCTGCCATGATTTGCTGGCCGTGGGCGAGAAGAATCCGAAGATCCTGAGCGATCTTGGGATGGCTCCTGCCGCCGGCAGCGCGGGAGGTGGCACAAGCAAGTAGGAGGTTCCATGAACTGGAGTGCCGCGCTTGCGCTGGCGCTAGCCTCGGCCTTTTATGTTCTGGCTGAAAGCCCGGCGAAGAGTGCAGAATGCCTCACCTGCCACGATGAAAAAGGCGCCGGTTTCCAAGCGAGCGTACACGCCGGCTTGTCCTGTACCGGTTGTCATACCGACAAAAAAGGATACCCTCACGCCCAGAATCCAGTAGCTGTGAATTGCGCCAGCTGCCACAACGATGCGGTGACCGGAGTGAACGTGAGCGTGCATGCCAAAGCGAGCGTGCAACCTTGCCAAGGCTGCCACGGCGATGCGCACGGAATTCTTGCGGCGAGCGATCCAAAATCGAACATTTATCCCTCAAATTTGCCGCGCACCTGCGGCGCCTGCCACGGCGACCTGAAGTTTGCCAGGAGTCACGGGCTGAAAGAAGTGTATTCGCAATACATGGATTCGATCCATGGCTTCGCGCTTACCAAGGATGGTTTGCTGGTAGCGGCAAGCTGCTCGAGCTGTCACGGATCGCACAAGATTCTGAGCAGGACCGACCCAAGCAGCCGCACCAATCGAGGCAATATCGCGAGCACCTGCGGAACGTGCCATGCGGGAGCGCAGAAAGCGTACCTGGATGGAATCCACGGCCAACGCATGCAGACCGGCGATTCTCGCGCTCCGGCGTGCACCGATTGCCACACGGCCCACCAGATTTCCGATCCGAACGCGGTAGCGTGGCAAATGAAGACCAGCGCCACCTGCGGCGGGTGCCATCAGGAAAACTTCAAGACGTATCACGACACGTTTCACGCGCAAGTTTCCGCGCTGGGCTATATGGAAACGGCGCATTGCTGGGATTGCCACGGTTTCCACGAGATCCTTCCGGCAACGGATGCACGCTCGACCATCGCCCCCGCGAATTTGATCACCACCTGCGGCAAGTGCCACTCCGGCGTGACCGCGAGCTTCGTTTCCTACCAGCCCCACGCCGACAAACACAAGCGGGACGCCTATCCGGCGTTGTGGGCCACAGGAATTTTCATGAATCTGTTATTGGCCGGCGTGCTGGGCTTCTTCGCATTGCATACTCTCCTCTGGCTGATCCGTTCGCTGAGGGAACGCGCCGCCCACGCCGGAGCGCCGCTGGAGGAATAGGAGACGAACCCGATGACAAACGACGATTTGAAAGTGATAGACAGGCCGGTTGTCCCTGAGGATGCTTCGCGTGGCCCGGAATCCGCGGAACGCTACTATACCCGCTTCTCCGTTCCACAGCGGTATTTGCACGGCGTTTTGGCCATTACATTTTTGGGGCTGGCGCTGACCGGCCTGCCGCTCCGATTCAGCAATACTCGTCCGGCGCTGGCTCTGGCGCGCAGCGTGGGAGGATTCGGGACCATCCTGTTTTTTCACCTGCTGAACGCAGTGGTGATGACCGTCGCGTTCCTCATTCATCTGGGAAATATCGCGTATCGGGTGGTGGCGCACAAGGAGTACGGTTTGCTGTGGGGTCCGAACTCGATGGTTCCGCGCCTCAAGGATGTTCAGGATTTCCTCGGGAACTTGAAGTGGTTCCTGCACCTGGGTCCCAAGCCCAAGATCGATCGCTACGCCTACTGGGACAAGTTTGACTACTGGGCCGTGTTCTGGGGCATGGCGATTATCGGCTTTTCGGGCTACGCGATGTGGTTCGCGCCATTCTTCGCCAGGTTCATTCCCGGCTCATGGCTGAATATCGCGCTACTCATCCACAGTGAAGAGGCGCTGCTCGCCGTGGGATTCATTTTCACTATCCATTTCTTCAACACGCATCTGCGCCCCGGAAATTTCCCGATGGATCTGGTGATCTTCAATGGAAGGGTTACTGAAGAAGAGCTCCAGCACAAACATCCGGAGGAGTACCGGCGTCTGGTGGAGAGCGGAGAGCTGCAGAAGCTGCGCGCGGCGGCTCCGCCGAGTTGGCTGCGGAATTTCGGATGGGTGTTTGGGACTTCGGTGATCCTGGCCGGCTTCGTTTTGATCGCACTGACGGTGGTTGCTTTCGTGAAGGAGTAAGACGACTCACTGGGTCAATTGGCTCGACACACCCGGTTGCTCACTGACAAGCTACTGAGAAAACAGGATTTAAATGGACAGTTTGATGGCAGGGCGATTGCACTTACCTTTTTCGGAGGTAGCCAAATGTTTCCCCAAATGTTTCCCCCAAAACGAATCTTGTTTCCGGTTGACTTCTCGGAACGCTGCACCGACGCGGCCAGGATGGTGGAGACTTTAGCCGGTCACTTTCAGGCTGAGATCACGCTGCTGCATGTCCTTGAACCGCTTACCTACAACGATCTTCCCTGCAATGCGAGCGCTTTGACGCAGGAACAGCTAAACAGCTACTTGACCGGAGAATTGAAGTATTTCGATGTGAACAGGGTGCTGTTGAATGGCGACCCCGCGCCAAGAATCGCGGAATATGCGCAAACGAATAGTTTTGATCTAATCATGCTGCCCACTCACGGATACGGGCGCTTTCGCCGCCTCATGCTGGGGTCAGTAGCGGCTAAGGTTCTACACGATGCGGCTTGCCCGGTCTGGACCGGAGTGCATATGGAGCAGGTACCGAGGCTCGAAGACATCTGTTTCCGGAAGATCGTGTGCGCGATCGACCTGGGCGCCCAAAGCTGTCCCACACTGCGCTGGGCCACAGAATTCGCGGCCGAGTTCGACGCCGGCCTGACGGTGGTGCATGCCGTTCCCCAGGCCAAGGAGGCCATCAGTTTGTACGCGGACCAGTCGGCTAAAGAGAAGCTGATTCGGCAAGCGACGGAACGAGTTCAGGCCGTAAAAGATTGCGTGGGATCGGGCGCCGAAATCTCCGTTGTGGCCGACGACGTAGGGTATGCTGTGTGCGGGGCTGCGGGACGGGAAAAGGCTGACCTGCTGGTGATTGGCAGAAGCGTAGCGGAGGGGGTTTTGGGAAGGCTGCGCGCAAACGCTTACTCGATCATTCGCCAATCACCGTGTCCGGTGATTAGCGTTTGATCGGTTATTCGGTTATTCGGTTCGGTTTAGAGAGAGGGTGTCGGGAAAATATGGCTGTTACCGGTGATCTAACCACTTCCGTTCGATCCAAAAAGGATATTTCGCGCAAGGATCTGGATGTTTTTTTCAAGCCGCGGTCGGTGGCTGCAATTGGCGCCACCGATCGGGAAGGGCATGTGGGGCGCTCGGTACTTTGGAATCTCATCAGCAGTCCGTTCGGTGGGACGGTGTACCCGGTGAATTCGAAGAAGAGCAGTGTGCTGGGCATCAAAGCATATCCGAACGTGGGAAGCTTGCCCGAAGCGCCGGAGCTGGCGGTAATCATGACGCCGGCGGAGACGGTGCCGGGCGTTATTGAAGAGTGTGCGCAAGCCGGGGTGAAGGGCGCGGTGATTATTTCGGCGGGATTTCGGGAGGCCGGCAAACGCGGCCTGGAGCTGGAACGGCAGGTTCTCTCCGCGGCACATCCCAGCGGGATGCGCATCATCGGTCCCAATTGTTTGGGTGTGATGTGTCCGGTGAGCGGGCTGAACGCCACATTCGCGCACACCGTGGCGAAGCCGGGAACCGTGGCGCTGGTAAGCCAGAGCGGGGCTATGTGCACAGCCATCCTGGACTGGAGCCTGCGGGAGCAGTTCGGCTTTAGCGCCTGCATTTCCACCGGCTCCATGCTGGACGTAGGCTGGGGCGCGCTGATCGACTATCTGGGGGACGACCCGAACACGCGCAGCATCGTAATTTACATGGAATCCATCGGCGATGCGCGGTCGTTTCTCTCGGCGGCGCGCGAAGTGGCGTTGAACAAACCAATCATCGTCATCAAGGCAGGCCGGACGGAACAGGCGGCCAAAGCCGCGGCGTCTCATACCGGCTCAATGGCCGGCTCGGACGATGTGCTGGAAGCGGCCTTCCGGCGGGTGGGCGTCCTGCGGGTGAATGGCATTGCCGACATCTTCTACATGACCGAAGTTCTGGCCAACCAGCCTCGTCCGAAAGGGCCGAGGCTGGCCATCATCACCAACGCCGGCGGTCCGGGCGTGATTGCTACCGATGCGCTGCTTACGCTGGGAGGCGAACTGGCGGAGATTTCTACCGGCACTACCGAAGAGCTAAACAAGGTGCTGCCGCCGCATTGGAGCCACAACAATCCGATCGACATTATCGGCGATGCCGGCCCGGAGCGTTTTGAAGCGGCGGTGGAGGTTGTCGCCAAGGATCCCAAGGTAGACGGGATTCTGGTTATTATGACCCCGCAAGGCATGACCAATCCGGCGGCCATCGCCGAGAAGCTACGGCGGTTTTCCAAAGTGGATGGCAAGCCCATTTTGACCAGTTGGATGGGAGGCGCCGAAGCGGCGCAAGGCGTGGCTATTTTAAATGGGGCGGGAATTCCGACTTTTCCGTTTCCCGATACGGCGGTGCGCGCTTTCCATTACATGTGGAAGTACAGCTACAATCTGCGGGCACTTTATGAGACGCCGGTTCTGACCGATTCCGATGCGATCCGGCCTGGAGACGCAGCGGAAGCGATTGGGGCCGCGCGGGACGCCGGCCGCGAAATCCTGACCGAGTTTGAATCGAAGCAGGTGCTGAAGGCGTACGGCATTCCGGTGGTGGAAACCAGGCTGGCTTCGAGCGCGGACGAAGCTGCGGCGGCCGCGCGGGAGATGGGATTTCCGGTGGTTCTGAAGCTGAACTCCGAGACCATCACGCACAAGACTGAGGTTGGCGGCGTCAAGCTGAATCTGGCGGACGAGGCCGCGGTCCGGGACGCGTATCTGGAAATAGAGACGTCGGTGAGCCAGAAGGCCGGCCGCGGGCATTTTGGCGGCGTCAGCGTGCAACCGATGATTTCGACAGAAGGATATGAGCTGATTTTGGGATCGAGTATCGACTCGCAATTCGGCCCGGTGCTGTTGTTCGGCGCGGGCGGCCAATTGGTGGAAGTATTTCACGATCGCGCGCTGGCGCTGCCTCCGTTGAATACCACGCTGGCGCGGCGTTTCATGGAACAAACCAAAATCTTCACCGCGCTAAAAGGCGTGCGCGGAAGGAAGCCGGTGAACATCGCGGCTTTGCAGGAGTTATTGGTGAAGTTCAGCCGCTTAGTCACCGAGCAACGCTGGATCAAGGAGATTGATATCAATCCGCTGCTGGCCACGCCGGAACGGCTGATCGCGCTGGATGCCCGGGTGGTGGTGTACGGCAAGTCGGTGGATCGCTCGGAATTGCCCAAGCTGGCGATACGCCCTTATCCCGCGCGCTACGAAAAACAGCTCGCTCCGGCGGACGGCAGCCGCATCACGGTGCGCCCTATTCGTCCTGAAGACGAACCGCTGCTGGTGAACTTTCATCACACGCTTTCAGAACGCACCGTATACATGCGTTACTTCCACTGGATGAAACTGGAGCAGCGTACCGCGCACGAACGTTTGACGCGCATGTGCTTTATCGATTATGACCGGCAGATGGCGTTCGTTGCGGAGCGTGATGATCCGGCGGGCGGAGAGCGCCAAATTGTCGCCGTGGGAAGGTTGGTTAAATCCCATACGGCAGGCGAAGCTGAGCTGGCGGTGATCGTGAGCGACGGTTTCCAACGGCGCGGCATCGGAACCGGGGTGGTAAGTCAGCTGGTGGATTTCGCGCGCGATGAGAAATTAGAAAGGATCACGGCAACGGTATTGTTTGAAAATCGGCCGATGCAGAAGGTTTTTGAGAGGCTGGGATTTCGGATGAAGCAGACCGGGGATAGTGAGTCGCTGGAGGCGGAGTTGGTTCTCTAGGTTTGGCAGGCGGAAGCGAGGTACTTGCAAAATTCGCCACAATTGCTTTGTGTTGTGAAAAAGTCAAAGGCACCGGTCGCTTACGCTCGCGGCTCAGAAAGAATGAGTTACCGAGCCGCGACCGTGAGTGTGAGAAGCTGTGAAAAAATCGGTTCGCAGGCGAAAGCGCCTGCGCCACTTAATCGTAAATCCTTGTGCGTCAACGTGGGGCAGACGCTTCCGCGTGCCAACCCGGCGGGCTTCCCGATTTTTTCACAGCTTCTGAGACTGAGGGAGCCGGTGCTTTTGGGTTCCAGTTATGCCGAGTCAGCGGTTGGTTATTCGAATTTTGCAAGTACCTAGGAAGCGCCTGCCCCACTTTGCTTAGCGGACGATTGCTATGGTGGAAGGGTCTACCGAGTAGCCTTCATCCTTCGCTGTGGCGACGGCTTGGGAACGCAAAGAGTCTTCATTCGCGTCCTGCGCGGTTTTGGGGAGTGGACGCTTGATCACTTCCTCGCCGATCTGCACGCGAACGTGCCATTGCTTCTTGTGGGGATCCCAATCCACCGTCGCCTTGGTAGCCTGAATCATTGCCCGTACCTCCTTCAGATCATTGTCGCTCGAAAAATAGTGTAACGGGGCGGTGCTCCGGGCGGTCGACAATCAACATCAATGAGCCGTCGGGGGCCAAGCTGTAGCGTTCCACGGTAGTGGCGCCGTTGTCGGTGGTGGTCACCCGCAGGACATTGCCTTCCCATTTCGCTTTGCTCTTGAACGCCTTGCCTTGATGGATGCTGGAGTTTTCGCGTCCATCGGTACTGAAGCTGTATTCGAACGACTCATTGGCGCCATCGTAGTTAAAGTTACGTGTGACGGTGATATTGTGCTCGCGGTCATTGATGGTTACGGAGCCGGTTTGAATGGCCGGTTGCCCGTCGAAGTTGCTGCGGGTGGGCTGCAGGGTCCAGGTTCCGTTGAGGCTGTGATGATTGGCGGCGATGGCCGAGGCGGCAAACAAGACCAGTCCCAGGGTGCTTCCCAGGAAAATTTTACTCATGTTTTGGCGCATAATACGCTCCTCGACGTGTATGTTGCATGCGGTGGGCCGTCGCGTTGCCGGGCGAAGCCAAAAAATCGAAGGCATCGGTCACTGAGCTGAGTCTGAGAAGCTGTGAAAAAATCGGTTCGCAGGCGAAAGCGCCTGCGCCACTTAATCGTAAATCCTTGTGCGTCAACGTGGGGCAGACGCTTCCGTCTGCCAACACCGCGCGCATGCCGATTTTTTCACAGCTTCTTACACTTACGCTCGCGGCTCAGAAAGAGCGTTACCGAGCCGGTGCTTTTTTATTTCGGAAATACCTCGAAAGCGCCTGCCCCATGGCTATTGCTTTCCCATAGGAGCATATGGCATGCTGATATTGGATTCCAATATGAGCGATTTATGGCGACGGCTGCGGGGCGGCCTGCTTCGGCTGGCTGGGCTATTCTCGAAAAGCACGGAAGAGCAGGACCTTTCGGACGAAATAGGAAGCCACCTTGCGCTGGAGATCGAAGACAATCTGCAAGCCGGGATGTCCCCCGCGGATGCGCGGCGCCAAGCGCTGGTGAAACTTGGGGGAATGGAACAGGCGAAGGAACTGTATCGCGAGCGGCGTAGCGTCCCGATGCTGGAAACAACGCTACGCGACTTTGGATATGGTCTTCGAACTTTGCGGAAAAATCCGGGATTCACCCTGACGGCGGTGACTACGCTGGCGCTGGGAGTAGCGGCCAACACCACGATATTCAGCATGGTCAGCCCGATTTTGTTGAGGCGACCTCCCGTTGCTGACCCCAACCGCGTGGTGATTGTTTCGAGCGTCAATAAATCGAACCCGCAATCACTGTCGGGCGCATCGGTACCGGACTTTCTCGCGTGGCGCCAACAGGCTCACGCCTTCCGGGAATTAGCGGCGGCAACATCTCGCGATGTCACGCTAACGGGCGGAACGGAGCCTCGCTGGGTGGCGGCACTCAGCGTCACCGCCGATTATTTTCGAGCGCTGGAAGTTCCCGCGGCAATAGGCCGGACGTTCTTGCCTGGCGAGGATGAGCCCGGCCATGAGCATGTGGTGGTGCTTAGCAACAAACTTTGGCAAAGCCGCTTCAACTCGGACCGCGCGATCGTCGGCCAGAGCGTACCTGTTGACGGCGAACGATACACGGTAATTGGCGTGATGCCCGCCAAGTTCCGGCTGATCTCTTTCGACGCGGCACTGTGGACGCCACTCATCTTTACGCCGCAGCAGCTGGGTCCAGACGGCCGGAAAGACCGGCCGATCAGTGTTGTGGGGCGTTTGAAAACCGGTGTCACGCCCGAACGGGCGCAGGCGGAAATGGCCACCATCGCTCACCGGCTGGAGGAAAGCTACCCCGCCACTAATAAAAATTGGTCAGCGCGAACCATGACCCTGCAGGAGTTCATGATTCAAGACGCGAATGTCCGCCCGGCGATGTTGCTGTTGATGGGCGCGGTTGTTTTTGTGCTGCTGATTGCCTGTACGAACATCGCCAATCTGCTGATCGCGCGCAATTCCGCCCGGCAGCGGGAGTTGGTGATTCGAGCAGCGGTGGGCGCCGGACGATCGCGGCTGGTGAGGCAGTTGTCGGTGGAAAGCCTTCTTATCGGCGGAGCTGGAGGAGGGTTTGGATTTCTATTGGCCATTTGGGGAACGGCGTTATTACGTTCCAGCCTCACTTGGAACGACTACGTGCAATCGATGGCTTCCGAGATGGTGCTGGACTGGCGGGTTCTCGGGTTTTGCGGGCTGATATCCATGCTGGCCGCCATCGTATTCGGATTGCTTCCGGCGATGCAAGCCTCCAAGGTGGGATTGAGCGCGGGATTGGCGGAAGGCTCGCGGGGCGGATCCGGCGGAGTGGAGCGCCGGCGTTTGCGAAAATCGCTGGTGGTGGGAGAGATCGCTCTTTCGATTATTCTACTGACCGGCGCCGGCGTGATGATCCAAGCGGTGGTGATGGAGATGCGCACCGCACTGGGATTCAATCCTCATCATCTTCTTACCGCGCAGATTCGTGTTTCGGGCGCGAGATATAAGGAGCCAAAGCAGCAGGCTGCATTCTTTCAGAAGATTGTGGAGCGCGCGTACAACCTTCCCGGCGTCGATAGGGCCGCTGTAGTCAACGCCCTTCCTACTACTGCTTCGGCCGGGCCTGTGGGTTTTCGGCTGGAGGGAGCGGACGTGATCCCCAAGGATCAGGAGCCGAAAGCACGCAACTATGTGGCCGGATCTGAATATTTTCAGGTGCTGGGAATACCGCTGATCAAGGGCCGCGGAATTCTGGCATCCGATTCCGGCGGCGCGCCTTTGGCGGTGGTGGTCAATGAAACTTTCGCCCAGCGATTTTTCCCGAAACAGAATCCCCTGGGCCGGCGAATTCTGATCGATGATCAGCCCGGAAACGAACCCTGGAGCGAAATTGTGGGTGTGGTGGGGGACGTTCCGGATTTCATCGGACAGACGAAACCTGAGCCACACATCTATCAATCGTTTCTCGAGGCGCCGCGCGATGCCATGAACCTGGTGGTGCAATCGCAGGCCGACGCGGCCACGCTGGCGCCTTTGCTGCGGCAGGCCATCTGGTCAGTCGATAGAGATCAGCCGGTTGGCGCGATCCACACCATGAGCCAGGTGGTGGCGGACGCCGGCATGGGCGATCGATTGATGGGCTGCCTGATGGGCACTTTCGCGGGGTTAGCTTTGCTGCTGGCAGGAGTGGGAATCTTCGGCGTGATTGCGTACAACGTTGCGCAAAGAACCCGCGAGGTGGGAATCCGCATGGCGCTCGGCGCCGGAAAGCGCGAAGTGTTGCGGCTGGTGGTGGGACAATCCGCGTTGCTGACCGGATTGGGCGCGGGGTTGGGAATGCTGGGCGCGGTTCCGCTTCCGAATTTGCTGGGCAGCATGTTTAACGGTTTGCCGTGGGACACCCGGCCGATTCTGATTATCGTTCCGATGTTGGTGGCGTTGGTTGCGCTCGGAGCGAGCTATGTTCCCGCGCGGAGAGCCATGCGGGTGGATCCGATGACGGCGTTGCGCTACGAGTGACCGGTTCCAGCTAGACTGTTGTTTGTGATGAAACAAATCTGTCTGGCACTGACTGCGGCGCTGGTTCTTCTTACTCCGGCGTTTTCTAAAAAGGAATCGCCGCTCATCGGCCGATGGGACCTGACCATCGTTTCGTCCAAAGGCACTTACCCTTCGTGGCTCGAGATCTCCATGAACGGCGCCGAAGCGCGAGTCCGGATCGTCGGCCAGGTGGCCAGCGTACACGCGGCGCACGACGTGCGATTGAAAGGTTCGCGCCTCACATTCGCCAGTACGGAGTGGTTCGGCCATGAGATCCCCGTGGAATGGAAGATGAGCCTGGAGGGATCGCAAATCAAGGGCACGCAATCCAGGTCCGACGGCGTGACGGGTGACTTGACGGGTGAGCGTGCGCCGGCGCTTGATCGCCAGCCGCCGGCCGCTTGGAGTGAACCGGAGAGTTTGTTCAATGGCACCGATCTGAGCGGATGGGAGCCGGATGGGCCGAACAATCATTGGAAGGCGGAGAACGGCGAGCTGGTGAATGAAAGCGCCGGCGCCAACATCCGGACGACGCGGAAATTCGAGGACTTCAAGCTGCACATCGAATATAACTGCCCGGATCTCGGCAACAGCGGCGTGTACTTACGCGGACGCGATGAAGTGCAGGTGGAGTACGAAGTGGCCGGGGCCAACGACAAGTTTCACAGCATGGGATCCATTTATGGATTCATCGCGCCGGCCGTGGATCTTCCGAAGAAGCCCGGCCAATGGGAATCGTATGATATTACGTTGGTGGGGCGCCACGTTACGGTGATCCGGGATGGCGTGAAGACCATTGACAATCAGGAGATCCCCGGAATCACCGGCGGCGCCATCGACAGCCATGAAGGCGAGCCGGGCCCGTTGTACATTCAGGGCGATCACACTGGCGGGATGAAGTATCGAAATATCACCATTCAATTGCCGAAGTGAGAAGCGTTCCCGTTCCGTTCGCATCTAACCGATATGTCAGCTACCGTGGAAGCAAACCCGATTAAAGGCCTGGCCCCGGCGAGGTTACCGCAGGGGGATTCTTGTTTGTTGATTATCTTCGGAGCCTCTGGCGATCTGACCCGGAGGAAACTGATGCCCAGCCTCTACAATCTCGCCTGCGTGGGCTGCATGAATCCAAAGTTCGAGATCCTCGGCACGGGAAGAACGCCGATGTCCGACGAACAATTCCGCGCCAAGATGAGGGACGCAGCATCCAAGGCGAGTGACACGCGCGATTTTTCGGATTCCGCGTGGGAGGAATTCGCAAACCGCCTGCACTATTTTACCGGCGATCTCAACGACCCGCAGTTTTACATCAAACTGAGGGACCGGTTGAACCAGCTGCACCAGTCCGGCTCCAGTGGGAATCATTTGTTTTACCTTTCCACGCCGGCGTCGGAAGCGCCCAGGATCATCGAAGGATTAGGTGCGTCCGGCTTGAATCGGAGCGATGGCGCCTGGGTTCGCGTCATTATTGAAAAGCCGTTCGGGCGCGATCTGGAGTCCGCGCGCCGGCTCAACGAGATCGTCTTGAAGGTTTTCGATGAGCAGAATGTCTATCGCATCGATCATTACCTGGGCAAGGAAACTGTCCAAAACATCCTGGTTTTTCGCTTCGGCAATTCGCTTTATGAGCCGGTGTGGAATCGCAACTACGTGGATCATGTGGAGATCACCGGCGCGGAAACGGTGGGCGTGGAAGGACGCGCGGCATTTTACGAAGAGACCGGCGCGCTGCGCGACATGGTGGCGAACCATTTGCTGCAGCTGCTGGCATTGACGGCCATGGAACCGCCCGTCGCGTTCGACGCGGATTCCATTCGCCAGCAAAAGGTACAGGTTCTACGTGCTATTCGACCCATGAGCGTGGAAGAAGTGGCGCAGCGGACCCTGCGCGGGCAGTATGGGCCCGGTGAAGTTGACGGGAAGCCGGTTCCGGGATACCGCCAGGAACCGGGAGTGAAACCGGATTCCACCACGGAAACATTCGCCGCCTTGAAGCTGTTCATCGATAATTGGCGTTGGGCGGGCGTTCCGTTCCACATCCGGACCGGAAAGCGGTTGTCGCATCCGATGACCGAGATTCGGGTGCATTTAAAGCGCACGCCACAAGCCCTGTTCGCCACTACGCCGGAGGATCAACGTGAGCGCAATGTAATCACGCTGCGTATCCAACCCAATGAGGGAATCTCCATCGCGTTCGGCGCGAAACGGCCGGGCAACCAGATGCGCACGGTGACGGTGCAGGCGGATTTCTCATACCGCGCCATGTTCGGCGCCAACGCGCCGGTGGCTTACGAAACTTTATTGCTGGATTCCATGCTGGGCGATCCGACGCTGTTTACCAGCAAGGACGAAGTGGAGGCGGAATGGCGGATCATCACGCCCATTGAGGAAGCCTGGAGCAAGCTTGCCCCTCCGGCCTTCCCGAATTACGCGTCCGGCAGCGACGGGCCGGCCATTCCGGCTACGCTTTTCTGACCAGCTCCAAATCGAGGGAGATATCGACTTCATCGCCGATCATGACGCCCCCGGTTTCTAGCAACTGGTTGAAGGAAACTCCAAATTCCTTGCGGCTGATTTTGGTGGTGGCGGCAGCCCCGCGCCGCAGGAAACCCCAGGGATCTTTGATCTCCGGCGTAACGCTGTCTACTTCCAGAACTACCGGCCGAGTGACGCCACGGATGGTCAAGTTTCCCGTCACCTCATACTCATCATTCCCATCCTTGGTGATTTTGGTGGATTGGAACTTTATCGTCGGATGAGTGGCGGCATCCAGGAAGTCAGCGCTCAGAAGGTGCTTGTCGCGGTCGGGCTCCCGCGTACTAATGGAGCTGACATCGATCTCGGCCGAAATGCTGGACGCTCCCAGATTGGCTTCATGGAAGGTTATGGTTCCGCTGACTTTTTCGAACTCGCCGCGAACCCAGGCAATCATCAGGTGCCGGACCTTGAAGTGCGCGCTGGAATGGGCAGGATCGATATTATAAGTGATAGTGGCCGCTTGGGCCGCCGGGCTGGTGCTCATCAGGACTCCTCTCTACCAGTTGATGCTAGCAGAGGCTGGAAGGCTTCACTTGTTTTTGCGGACTTACCGATCATGATTGCCGAAGAAGCTGCTGGCTTCGTCCGGTGAGCCTATCCATTTGATCAGGGCGTTCATATCCACCTTCACTTCCACCACGGTGGCCTGATCGCGCTGGAATGTCGCGATCAGCATGCGGGTAGCGCGCGCCTCATCATCCTGGGCGTAAATGTAGATGGACTCGCCATCACGCTGGGAGTGCACGCGCACCAGCGGGCGCAGGCGGACGGAAGAGAAGTCGTGCATGAATTGATCGAGTTCCCGTTCATCATCCTCGCCAATGGATTTCAGGTCCTCAAACACCGCCAGCTTGAACTCACTGGCCCCGGCCGGGTGCGCCGCCTTCACCACCAAATTCGCCACGCCGAGGAACGGAATGTGCGTGCGCTTAGTGTGGTAGTGAACTTCGATGGCTTTCACTACATGATCGAATTCCGAATCGGCGATCAGCGCGACTCCGGATGCCGCCAGAAAAACAGCCAGGAATCGGGCGGTCATTTTTCCTCCCCGCTTTGTGACAAATGAAGCCTGGGAATGTGGAACTGCCCTCCCAGATCCGCCACTTCATCGGGATTGATAGTTCCCACTACGTTCACAAAAGTCAGTTGCCGCGGCTCGGCCACGATAATTACCGCGCCTCCCAAGGTACCGTCGCCGGGAAGCTTCAGGAACACGTCGACATTGTTACCGTCACGTCTGGATCTGACTCCAACGATGCGGCCCCAGGTTGGCGCTTGAAGCTGCGAGCGAACGGATTCCACATCCGCCCGGCTGTACTCGCCGTCTGCGGCGAACTGGTAGCTGCGCACGTAAACGCCTTCCAGCTTGGCCAGCAGCCTTTTCACTTTGCCGACATCCGGGTCATCTTTATCGGACAGGAATCTCGCCGCCATCTTCAGCAGGGAGCCGTCCAGCGTGATATCGATGGATTCCTCGGCCTTGGCCGACAGCTTGTCCAGACTCGCCGGCAGCTTGATGTCCTGGGCCCATAGGGGCGCAAGACCAGCGGCCAATAGTAAACTTGCGATTCGCATCATCTCACCTCACTAATAGACACGCACTGTGGGACGTACCGGATGCAAATTTATTGGCCGCGGATGAACGCGGATGGACGCGGATAGGTAGGATAGACGTATGGCTGGCGCGCTGCAGGTCCGGAGTTTGCGGAAGGCCTACAAGGATGTTGTTGCCGTTGACGGGCTGGATCTCGAGGTTCGCCTGGGCGAGTGTTTTGGGCTGCTGGGGCCTAATGGGGCGGGCAAGACTACCACCATTGAGATCTGCGAGGGTTTGATCGCCGCCGATTCCGGTGAGGTGGAAATGCTGGGGATGCGCTGGGATTCGAACTCCAGCGAGCTTCGCCAACGCCTGGGCATTCAGCTTCAGGATACGCAACTGGCCGAGAAGCTCACGGTTTTCGAAACTGTCCGGCTGTTCCGCAGTTTTTATCATGCGGGTCCGTCGGCGGAGGAAGCTATTGGGCTGGTGCAGCTGGAAGAAAAACGAAAGTCGCGGGTGGGTACTCTTTCCGGTGGCCAGAAGCAGCGGCTGGCCATGGCTTGCGCGCTGGTGGGCGATCCGGATTTTCTTTTTTTGGACGAGCCCACTACGGGCCTGGATCCACAGGCTCGCCGGCAGCTGTGGGATTTGATCGACGAATTCAAGCTGGCCGGCCGAACCATTCTGTTGACCACGCACTATATGGACGAAGCGGAGCGGCTGTGCGATCGAGTGGCCATCATGGACCACGGCAAAATCATCGCGCAGGGAACGCCGCGCGAGCTGATCGCTTCCATCGGCGTGGAGCATGTAGTGGAGTTCTCCGCCGGCGGGGCGTCGAAAACGCTGGCCGTCTCCGCCTTGAGCGAGATTGAGGGCGTGCGCGACGTGAAGTCCGAAAACGGCAGCGTACAGTTGCAGGTGACCGAACTCCATCGCGCAGTGCCGGCGCTGCTGGCGGAGCTGGACCGGCAAGGCCTGCCGCTGACCGAACTGCGCACTCATTCCGCTTCTTTGGAGGACGTCTTCGTCACTTTGACGGGACGGCGTTTACGCGATGAGTGACGTCAGCGCGGTTCCCGAATTGAGGGCCAGAGAGGCGGCACGGAAAGCTCCACGCCCGTCGGCGTGGACGGATCATCCACTGGCGCAATTGACGCTGGTGCGGTTTCTTGAATTTATTCGTGAACCTGAAGCGCTGTTTTGGGTGTTCATCTTTCCCATTCTGCTGGCCGCCGGGTTGGGCATCGCGTTTCGCAATCGCCCCGCGGATGTACTCAAGATCGCCGCGGTTACGCCGCAGCTGGCGCAATCGCTTCGTCAGGACAAACTGTTGGATGTCTCCGAATTGTCCGGGACGGCGGCTGAAGAAGCGCTACGCACCGGTAAGGTTGCGCTGTTAGCTGAACCTGGTCCCAACGGCAGCGTCGTCTACAAATATGACGACACGAATCCCGAAGGGCGGACGGCGCGCATGCTGGCGAACCGCGCGGTGCAGCGCGCCGCGGGCCGCGTGGATCCGGTCAATTCCACGGATCAGTTGCTGCGTGAACCCGGATCGCGCTATATCGATTTCCTGATTCCCGGTTTGCTGGGAATGAACCTGATGGGCAGCGCCATTTGGGGCATGGGATTCGCGATTGTGGATGCGCGCCGCAAGAAGCTGATGAAGCGCCTGATTGCGACGCCGATGCCGCGGCACTACTTTCTGCTGTCGTTCGTCCTTTCACGGCTGGTGTTGCTGATTGTGGAAGTGGGGGTGGTGCTGGGCTTCGGCACGATTGTCTTTGGCGTTCCTCTGCGCGGCTCGGCTATCGATCTGGTGCTGCTTTGCGTGCTGGCGTCAATGTCCTTCAGCGCCCTGGGATTGTTGATCGCCTCCCGGGCGCGGACCATAGAAGCCGCTTCCGGTTTGATGAACGTGGTGATGATGCCGATGTGGATCGTTTCCGGCGTGTTCTTTTCCGCGCAAAGATTTCCTGATTTCATACAGCCCGTGATCAAAGCGCTGCCACTGACCGCGGCTATCGATGCGTTGCGCATGAATATGCTGCAGGGGGCCGGGCTGGGGCAGGTGGGCTCACAGATGTTGGTGTTGGGCGTTTGGCTGGTGGTGTGTTTCGCGCTGGCGCTGAAGTTGTTCCGGTGGAGATAGAAGACGCCGGTTGGCAGGCGGAAGCGCCTGCCCACTGGGCGCTTCCGCCTGCCAACCGATTTTCCGGCTCAGCCGGAACCAAAAAGGCACCGACTCCCTTACGGTCGCGGTTCGGTAAGACACTTGCCTCAGATCTTCAGGTAGACTTTGCGCTTGTACATCCAATAGAGTATGAGCCAGTAGCATAGCAACACAGCGATCCCCTGCATGAGCGGCTGCAGGCCGTCTCCGAAAAAGTTGAAGAAATTCGGGCCTAGATTGATGCGGAACGAGCTGACAAAGAAGTTCTGGAACAGGTGTGCAATCAGATATGCCGCGATGGAATTCATGCCGATCACCACCAGTGCAAACGCCCATTTCCGATATCCCCTGATCTCAATAATCCAACTGAACGCGGCCAGCAGCAGGAAACATGCGCCGCCGCTGAACAACACCCATCCCGGCGACCAAATGCGTTTTACGATGGGGGCGATACCGGCGTAATGCAGCGCCAGTCCGGAGGCAAGTCCGATGACGCCGGCGATCAGAAAGCGCTGCATGGGAATACGCGGGGCGTCCGCGCGCAGCCAGCGGCCGGCTATCAATCCCAGAATCATGGTGCCAAGCGTTGGAATGAAACTGAGCGTGAGATACCCGCCGTCATTGAAGACGAACGGCTTGACGCGCGGGAACAGATTCAGGAACCACTGATCGAACGCATTTCCGAGATTGGAATTTTTGTTCCAGTGCGACGCGAAACCGGTAAAGTTGTGCGGCCAGTTGGCGGCCACGCCCACGGCTTGATAATCGTATCCGGGCCCCGGCGCCGGATACAAGGCCCAGGCCAGCCAGTAGCCGCTCACTATGAGCGCGAACGCGGTCCACTGCCAGCGCGGCCGGCAGAATCCCAGCAGGAACAGAATTGGATAGCCGAGGCCGATCTGCGACAGCGTGTCTTCAAAGGTGAAATATGTTTGCGTGCTGTGCATGGACCGCAGAAATACGCCCAGCGCAACCAATAATATCGAGCGCCAGATGGCATGCGCCCACATCTTGCCGAATGTTCCGCCCTTGGCCAGACGGCTGGCGATCGAATAAGGCAACGCCACGCCTACCAGGAATGAAAAGGACGGCTGAATCAGATCGTGCAGTGAACATCCGAACCATTCCACGTGAGTCTGGTTGAATCCAAGAATCGCCCAGAACCAGTTGCCGGGGTACGCCGCGGACACACGGGCGAGCTCCAACACTTCGGCCATCATCAGCAGCATCACGAATCCGCGATACGCGTCCACGGCGATGTTGCGCGTGACGGCCTTGGCGGGAACGGCCTGCTGCGGAACGGGTGGGGCTGTCAGAGTGGCCTGCATAAAATTATTGACAGTATACTCCCTTGACTAAACAGTCGGAATTCGATATAACGGATTCTGGGCATGAAAGACCAACCGGTTGGTTATCTGCCGCTTTCCCCCGCCACGCTGCACATCCTGCTGGCGTTGGCCGGCGAAGACCTGCATGGCTACGGAATCATGCAGGAGGTGCTGCGCCAATCGGAAGGCCGCTACAAGCTGGGTCCTGGAACGCTGTACGACAATATCCAGCGGCTGACCGCGCAGGGCTTGGTGCTGGAAGTGGCGCGCCGCGCCAGTGACGATCCACGGCGCCGCTATTACCGGCTAACTGCCGATGGCCGCGGCGTGTTGGCAGCTGAAATCGCGCGGCTGGAAACCGTGGTTCGTGACGGCAAGCTGCGCATGCAGGGTTTCAAACCCAGGAGGGTCTGATGCTTCGCTTCCTGTACGCCTGTCTTCTTCGGTTGCATCCGGCGCGATTCCGTCAACGCTTCGGGCAAGAGATGCTGTGGATTTTCGATCAATCCGCGGTACCGGGACGGACCGCGCCACTTTTTGCGGATGCTCTTCTCTCGCTGTGGCGCCAGTGGACGCTGCGCCCGCGGTTCCGGGAACAACCCGCCATTGCCAGCCGCGTGACTACTGATGGCTTGCCCAGCTTCTATCTCGGCGGCGGTGACACGCCGCGCACCGGCGCGCTGATCCACGGAGGCATACTGTCGTTGATTGCCTTCGGCGCGGTCTGTTACACGCTGAGCCACAGCAACAGCCATGTCTTCCCATTGGTTGGATCGTACAATCGTAGCTTTTCGCATTTCCTTGAAACGCACAGTGTGAGTGCCGCGCCGGCCGAACTGAGCACGCAGATAAAAGTGAAACCGGAACCCGGCGCCTACCGGCCTTCGCCCTCCTTCCGTATGATGCCGGTGCTGATGGCGCTGGACACCGATCGGGACGGAATCATTTCCCGGTCAGAGATCGCCAATGCTGCCGTGGCTCTTCTTGCGCTCGACCGGAATCATGACAACAAACTGAGCGCGGAGGAGTGTGGCTTGGGTATACCGCATCCTGAGGGGGCGGCGATTGTATTTATGCGGCTGCATCCGGTGCTGGCGGCGCTGGATGTGGATCACGATGGTGAAATCTCGGCCAGCGAGATTTTGAACGCTCCGGCAGCGCTGATGACGCTGGATAAGAACCGCGACGGGGAGTTGACGGAAGAGGAGCTGTTGCCGCCTGGAACTCAGAAGCCGTGATCGCCGAGTTGGCAGGCGAAAACGCCTGCCCCACATTTCACGGATACAATAGAAGTTAGATTCCCACACTCACATGAAGTTTAGACTCCTCTTACTCTCTCTTTGCCCACTGCTTCTGAGCGCCCAGTCGCTCCAGGATTTCGAGAAACGCATTACCGAGTTTTCGCTGGCCAACGGAATGCATTTCATTATTTTCGAGCGGCATGAAGCGCCGGTGGTCTCGTTTCATTCTTATGTCAACGCCGGATCGGTAGATGATCCGAGCGGAGAAACCGGAATCGCCCATATGTTCGAGCACATGGCCTTCAAAGGAACCGAAACCATTGGGTCCAAGAATTGGCCCGCTGAAAAGCTCGCGCTGGCTGAAGTGGAACACGTCTATGATCGCTACGACGCCGAGCGCAATAAGGGCGAGAAGGCCGACGCAGCCAAAGTGGCCGCTCTCAAGAAGGAGCTCGCCGCGGCTATCGAAAAAGCCAATAGCTACGTGATTCCGAATGCCTACACCCAGATCATTGAAGAAAACGGCGGGGTGGGGTTGAACGCCGGAACTGGTGAAGATTCCACCGATTATTATTACAACTTTCCTCGCAATCGCCTGGAACTTTGGTTCCTGCTGGAATCGCAGCGGTTTTATGATCCTGTTTTCCGCGAGTTTTATAAGGAGCGCGATGTGGTTCGCGAGGAGCGGCGGATGCGCGTGGAGTCCAATCCGCAGGGATTGCTGGTGGAGAATCTGTTAGCCGGCTCGTTCGAAGCGCATCCCTACCACAACATGCCGGGCGGATGGGCCTCGGACATTGAGAATTTTCGCGAGACGGAAGCCGTGGCGTTTTACAAGAAATACTACGTGCCGGCCAATATTACGATCGGGATCGCCGGAGACGTTGATCCGAAAGAATGCCGGCGGATGGCCGAGAAGTATTTTTCAATCCTGCCGGCCGGGCCGTTGCCCAGCGGTCCGCGAACCGTAGAGCCTCCACAGAAGGGCGAGCGCCGGCTGATGGTGGAATCGCCGGCCCAGCCCTTTATGGCCATCTCCTACAAGCGCCCGGACCAGACCAGCAAAGATGATCCGGTGTTCGATGTCTTGAACGAGGTGCTTTCCGGCGAACGTACAGGGCTGCTCTACAAGGAACTGGTTCGCGACCAGAAGATCGCACTTGCGGCTGGAAGCCAGGCGTCTTTTCCGGGCGGAAAATATCCGAACCTGTTCTTATTTTTCCTGGTCCCGAACATGGGTCATACAGTGGAAGAGAACGAAAAGGCCTGTTACAAGATTATTGAGCACGTGAAAACGGACAAAGTGGATGAAGCCACGCTGAATCGCATCAAGATCAAGGTGCGCGCGGACCTGATTCACAGATTGGACAGCAATTCCGGGATGGCCGCGGCTCTCACTACCTACTATGTCGCCTACGGTGACTGGCGCAAGATGTTCACCGGCATTGACGAAATCGCCAAGGTCACCGCGGATGATGTGCAGCGCGTGGCGAAACAATATCTGATTCCAGATGCGCGCACCGTGGTCTGGATCGTCCCGCCTGCTGCCGCGGCGCCGGCCACCGCGAAGGAGGCCAAATGAAAACGCTGCTTGCTCTGCCGATTCTACTCGCGTCGCTTGCGCTGGCCCAGACTGAAGTGCATCGGGGCACCGTCAAGCTGCCTTCTTATAAAGATCTGAAATTTCCTCCGCTCCCGTCGCTCGAAGTGCCCAAACCGGAGGAGTTCACGCTTTCCAATGGAATTAGGGTGTTTTTGCTCGAAGATCACGAATTGCCGCTGGTTTCGGGCGGCGCGCTGATCCGCACCGGAAACCTTTTCGATCCAGCCAGCAAGCACGGAGTAGCGCAGCTCACCGGCGAAGTTTTACGCTCGGGCGGTACGAAATCGAAGACCGGCGATCAGATTGATGAAGACCTGGAGAACGTGGCTGCGTCGGTGGAAAGCCAGATTGGCGAGAGCAGCGGATCGGTTTCCTTCAATTGCCTGAAGGAAAACACGGACCAGGTGCTGCAGGTATTCAAGGATTTTCTCACCGCGGCCGAATTCCGGGAAGACAAAGTGGAACTGGCCAAGACTCAATTACGCAGCGAGATTTCGCGGCGCAATGACGACGCCGGCGGTATCGCCGAGCGGGAGTTCGACAACATCATTTATGGCCGTAACACGCCCTATGGCTGGCAGATCGAATACGCCGACGTGGATGCCATTCATCGGCAGGATCTGGTGGATTTCTATCATCGCTACTATTTCCCTTCGAACATCATTCTGGAGGTGTACGGCGATTTCAATACCAGCGAGATGAAGTCCAAGCTGGAGCAGCTGCTGGGCGCCTGGAAGTACACGCAAGCGCCGGTTCCCGCGTTTCCAAAGGTCGAGGCGAAAGCAGCGCCTGGCGTATTTCTGGCGACGAAGAGCGACGTCACACAGACCTTCTTCAATATCGGCGAATTGGGAGGCGAGTATCGCGATAAGGACTATCCGGCGCTGGAAGTAGCCGCGCAGATTCTCGGCGGTGGATTTTCCAGCCGTCTGCTGCGCCGCATTCGAACGGAGCTCGGGTGGGCTTATAACATTGGAAGTTCCTGGGATGCCGATTATGATCATCCCGGCCTTTTCCGGATTTCCGGGAGCACCCAGTCGGTGCATACCGTAGATACTTTGAAGGCGGTGCGCGAAGAGTTGGAGAAGTTCCGATCCGCCGAAGTCAGCGACGAAGAGTTGAAGACCGCTAAGGACACCGTGCTGAACGGCTTCGTTTTTCATTTCGACCGTCCCAGCAAGACGTTGAATCGCCTGGTGCTGTATGAATACTTCGGGTATCCGCGCGATTTTCTTTTTCAGTATCAGAAAGCCATAGCGGCGGTCACCAAGGCGGACATCCTGCGGGTGGCGCAGAAATATTTCAAATTGCCGGAACTGACCTTCGTCGCGGCCGGCAATCCAAAGGATTTTGGAACGCCGCTCACCTCGCTGGGACTTCCGGTTCAAAATATCGATCTGACCATCCCTGAGCCTAAGCCGGAAGCTGCGAAGGTTGATCCGGCGAGCCTTCAAAAAGGTAAGGATCTGCTGGGGCGCGTGCAGCAGGCGCTGGGCGGGGCGGACAAACTGGCCGCCGTGAAAGATATTGAATACCGCGGCGAGGCCGGGATTGAGACTCCGGGCGCCACCATGAAGGTGAAGCAAGCCAACAGCTACCTGGCGCCTTCGTCGCTGCGTCAGGAGATTGAGCTGCCGTTCATGAAACAGACCGTGTATTCGGACGGCACCGCCGGATGGCTGGTTACGCCGCAAGGGCCGATGGGCATGTCCCCGGCAGTGCTAAAGCAGGTGCGCGGCGAAGTGTTCCGCCAGATCCCGCCGTTGGTCATGAGCGATCGCGATGCCGATCGAACGGTCAATTACGTGGGTGAGGGAACCATCGAGATCTCGGCGAAAGACGGCGAGAGCGTTAAGTTGGTGGTGGACGAGAAAACGGGTCTTCCGGCGAAGATCATCTACCAGGGCGGTCAGGGACCCGTGGATCAAATTTATTCCGACTGGCGAGAGGTGAATGGCATCCGCCTGCCTTTTGGGTGGACGATTATGCAAGGCGGGAAGAAGTTCGCTAGCGTTACGGTGGCGGAGTACAAGGTCAATTCCGGATTGACGAAAGAGGAGATTAGCAAGAAGCCGTGAAGTTCTATTGGGCCAAATCTTGTGTTCGCAGGAGTGCGAACACGGCACGCGTGGGCGCGTGCGCCACGTTGTTGTGCCTGACAATCCATGCGGAGAGCCCACAGGAGCGCGGGAAGCGGATAGTCAACGAGTGCCTGCAGGCTCTGGGCGGCCAGCAGTATATGAACATGCAGAACCGCGAAGTGGCCGGCCGGGTTTATTCTTTTTATCGCGAGCGGCTCAGCGGGTTGGACTTCGCCAAGATCTACACGCGTTTTGATCCGGAAGTCAGCGATACCACGCATACCCTGGCGGTGAGAGAGCGCCAGAATTTCGGCAAGAAGAGTGATTACGGCACGCTGTTCCAGGAAAAAGCGGCCTACAACATCAGTTTCCGCGGAGCGCAGCCGCTGCCGGATGACCGCTGGGAGCGCTACAAAGACAGTACGTTCAGCGATATTTTCTACATACTGCGCATCCGCATGCACGAGCCGCTGATTATCGAATCGCGCGGCGCGGATGTCTTGCTGAACGCGCCGGTGGAGATTGTAGACATCACGGATGGCGATAATCACACCACCACGGTCTATTTTCACCAGAGTACCAAGCTGCCGGTGCGCGAAGTGTTTTTCCGGCGCAACCCGGTGACCAAGGAAAAGGACGAGGAGATCACGGTTTTTTCGAAGTATCGCGAAACGGACGGCATTCAGTGGCCCTGGGCCGTGGAGCGGCAGCGGAACGGCGAAAAAGTTTTTGAGATATTCGCGGACGCCGTAAAGTTCAACGATCCTAAGATGCAAAGCAACCTGTTCGAACTGCCGTCCGATATCAAGCTGCTGAAACCGGAGTAGGCGTTCTCCGTTCCACGGCGCGCGACTCCGGCGCGAGAGGCAGTTCTATGGCCACCAGCAATCCCGGATTGGCGTTCCGGGCCGTGAGTTTCCCCTTATGCAACTCCACCGACCGGCGGGCGATGGCGAGTCCCAATCCGACGCCGCCGCTTCCCCGGTTGCGGTCCGAATCCACCCGATAGAACGGGTCGAAGATCCGCGGCAGGGCGTCGGCGGGCACTCCGGGGCCGTAGTCCCGGACACAAATCTCGGCCTTGTCGCCGGATTTCTTTAGTTCGATATCGATGGGCGTGCCGCTGGGCGCATAGCGAATGGCGTTGCGGATTACATTTTCGACGGCGCGGCGGATCAGCTCTTCATCGCCCGACAAGGTGACTGCGATGGGGGCTTTGAGCAGCAAGGTGCAGTCCTTGGCTTTGGCTTCGAGCAGCGAGTCGTATACGATATCGGCCAGCAGTTCATCGAGCGGCAGAGTCTCGGTCCTCTGCATCGAAGGATCGCCCTCGACGCGGGTGACCTGCAAAAGCTCGGCCACCAATTCGTTCAGGCGATCGGCTTCTTTCTGAATCCGGTCCAGCATGTGCTCGCGATCCTCGCCGGATCGCGCCAGCTCCACAGCCACGCCCAGGCGCGCCAGGGGGCTTCGCAACTCGTGCGAAATATCCAGCAGCAGGCGGCGTTCGGCGGCCAGCAGGGTCTGGATGCGGTCCGCCATTTGGTTGAAGCTGGTGGCCAACTGGCCCAGTTCGTCCTTGCGGTTAATTGCGGCGCGCGCAGCCAGGTCGCCCTGGCCGAAACGATCCAGCACCGCGCGCAGCCGGCGGACTGGCGACGTCAAGTGATAGGCGAACGCGTAGCAGAGCAAAGTCACCAGACCGATAATCCAGAGGTGCTGAGGCTGCAGGAAGAAGAAGGTCAGGTTGCGGCGTTGGTCGATCAGAAACAGCCAATACTGGTGGCTCGAATCCTGGCGCGCGATGATGGGACGGCGCGTGGTGAACGGGAATGGCAACCGCCAACGGCTGCGTGCCGGGCGGCGCAGCAGATCCGGCCGGGCTTGCCCGGTCAGCAGATCGGTGCCTTGCGAATCGGTGAAAACCACCTGCACTTGCGCGATGCGCTGCAGCTTGCCGAGAACAGTGCTCAGTCCGGCGCGGCCACCAGTCTGATACGCCTGGCTGGCTTCCTCCACCTGCAGATTGAGCAGCGTTCCGATTGGCCCGCGCGGCTCGGAGGCGCTGAAGGTCAAAGCGGTGGTGATGATGATGCCGGTCATGGCGATCGCGGTTGTCGCCAGGAACCACAGCAGCGTTTTTGCGAAAAGCGATCTCATCCGGCCACCGCATCCTCGGGGCTTTGACAAAATTGATAGCCCACGCCTCGAATGGTTTTGATCACCGGCCGGCTGCTTTCCAGCTTACGGCGCAGATGGCTGACGTGCATATCGATGGAGCGATCGAACGGAGTGGATTTCCGGTTGTAGAGGCTTTCCATCAATCCATCTCGCGAGACCACCCGGCCGGCGTTGCGCATGAGCTGTTCCAGGATATCGAATTCCAGCGTGGTTACATCAACGGCTTTGCCGTCGCAAATCACTTCGCGCGTACCGGGATCCAGCAGCACGCCGTTCACTTCCACGCGGCTGCGGTTGCTCTTGGTTTCGGTGCGCCGCAGAACAGCCTTCACCCGGGCGCTCAGCTCGCGCGGATTGAAAGGCTTTGGCAAATAATCGTCGGCGCCGAGCTCCAGGCCCACAATCCGGTCGACGTCCTGGCCGCGAGCGGTCAACATGAGTACTGGAACACGGCTGGAGAGCCGGAGTCGCTTGAGAATCTCAAATCCGTCCAGGCCGGGCAGCATTACATCCAGGATGATCAGGTCGAAGCCGCCTTGCTGCGCGAGATCCAGCGCGCCGTGCCCTTCATGGACGCACTGGACGTTGTAGCCCTCCCGCTCCAGGAACTCCTTGAGCAGCGAGCATAGCTCGACGTCGTCGTCGACGATGAGGAGGCGCATTTACCTTATAGTAACGAATTCAAGAATTCAGGAAGTCGAGGAAGGAGGAATCCGCTGCGCGGCGGCTTCTTTTTGTCGTGGCGCACGCAATCTGCGTGCCGCGTTCACACTCGTGTGAAACGCTTGGGGCTCCGTGGGCAGGTGTTCGCAAGAGTGCGAACACGGCACGCAAGGGTGCGTGCGCCACATCCGAACCGCGTGCGTAGAGCGACCGGTGCCGTTTCTACCATTTCACTGGCACGCCGATTTCCAGCGGCCAGACCTTGGTCTGCGGGAAATCTTTTAACAACTTCGCCAGGTCTTCGGGACGGCCGGTTAGCGCCGGAAATGTTCCGAAGTGCATCGGGATTACTTTCTTCGCCTTGAGCAAGCGGCAGGCCAGCGCGGCCTCTCGTGGGCCCATGGTGTAGAAATCGCCGATCGGAAGGAAAGCGAGATCCGGCTGATAGAGTTTCTCGATCAACTGCATGTCGGAAAATACGTTTGTGTCGCCTGAAAAGTAGATCCTGCGGCCGTCGCTAAGATGCAACACGTAGCCGGCAGCTTCGCCGCCATAGATGATCTGGTCCCCATCCTGTATGCCGCAACTATGCACGGCGTGCGTCATGGTGACTTTCAGCGGGCCAACCTCTTGCGTGCCGCCTTTGTTCATGCCGCTGCAGTTCTCAACGCCCTTCGACGTCAACCAGACACAGGTTTCGAATATGGCCACCACCACTTTGGGCTTGAATTTCTTGGCCAAGGGAACGGCATCGTGGATGTGATCGAAGTGGCCGTGTGTGATTAGGATGGCGTCGATGCGGTCGAACTTGTGATTCTCGGGATACAACGGATTGCCATCCACCCAGGGATCCATAACCATCACTTCGCCGGAATCCAGGCGAAACTGAAAAGTTCCATGGCCAAGCCAGGTGATCTCAACCATTTTCACAATCCTTTCTGCGGCGCATGAGTTACCGGGAGTTGTATGCCGTCTCCGAATTTGGCGACTCCAGGAATAGACACCGGCAAGCGTCCGGTGATCGGTATTTCGCCGAACAGCGCCTTGGCAAGCGCCGTCTCGGAGGTGGGAGTGGGGCTGTAGGTGGTGAGATACGCGGCGGCATTGGGAAAGCTGCGGGCCAGGTATGGATTTCCGAGAGCCGCTAGCGTGACTGGGATGTTGCCGGCGATAAGGGCATTCAGAAAGTCGGGATAGAGGCCTGCCAGAGCGACATTGCCGCGATAAGCGCTGACGCTGACAAAGGCCGCCACGATGATCTGATCGCAGCCCGAGGTTTTCTGCGCCACCTGGTCCAGATCCGCCTGGCTCATGCCCGGATCGAGCGAGGTGGTGGTCATGCCCGGCGCGCGCTTCTTCACTTCTTCGATCAATCGCTGTCCCTGCTGGCCGTGACGGTTCTCGCTGAGCGCGATCAAACAGGCATTGTCGGCATGACGCAGCGGGAGCTGATCTTTTCGATCGTTCACCAGCGTCACGGCATGATCGGCCACCTGTTGCGCTCGCTCCTCGTCTTCAGGCGAATCCACTTGATCGGCGATTCCATCCAGATCCACGGCACGCTTGCGATTCAATCCGAGCTGTACTTTGGCGGCCAGCACCTTGGCGACGCTTTGGTCCAGGCGCTGCCGGGTGATCCTGCCGCTTTGAACGGCCGCCACAATTCCGTTGATGGCATCCTCGGCGCGCTTGGGCATCAGCAAGACATCATTGCCCGCTTCGAGCGCGCGCACGGCGGCTTCGCCGGTGTTAAACATGGCCGAAAGGCCCTGCATGTCCATGGCATCGGTGACCACGATCCCACGAAAGCCAAGCTCCTCACGGAGGACGCCGGTGACGATTTTCGAAGACACAGTGGCGGGCTCATTCTCCGGCTCCAGGGCCGGAACGGCGATATGCGCGGTCATGACCGCATCCACGCCGGCGGCGATTGCGGCGCGAAACGGCTCCAGTTCGACGGCATCGACGCGTTGGCGGTCGGCATCGATACGGGCAAGGCCGAGATGGCTGTCTTGGGCGGTGTCGCCGTGGCCGGGAAAATGTTTGGCGGTCACCAGCACCGGGCTGAGCTTTTCCGAATGTGCACCCAGTATATAGGCACGGACGAACTTCGAAACCTGCGCCGGATTCTCGCCATAGGAACGGATGTTGATGATGGGGTTGTCGGGATTGTTGTTGACGTCCGCCACCGGAGCGAAGATCCAGTTGACGCCCAGGGCGCGCGCGTCCCGGGCGGTTGCGGCAGCTTCCGCGAAGACGCCGTCCAGATCCTGGGCCGCGGCAAACGCCATGTTGGCGGGCCACGGCGTGGTTGAATTCACGCGCATGGACGCGCCGCGTTCAAAATCGGCGGTCACCAGGAGGGGAAGCTTGGACATCTTCTGCATGCGGTTCAGCAGAGCGGCCATGGCGTAAGGTTCCGCATTGCGGATGCCGCCGTTCATGGAGTGGCCGGTGACAATGAGGCCGCCCACGTGAAGATCCCGGACGTAGTGCTCATACTTCTTGGAAATGGCGGAGCGGCGATGGGCGGGCTCGCCGTAGATGGGCATGATAAGAAGCTGCGCCACTTTGTCGCGCAGGGTCATCGTACGCAGCCAGGTGCGGACCGTGAAATTTCCCGGACCGCTCTTCTTGCCGGTAGTCTTGGGGCTGGTCGCGGAAAACGCTAGGAAGGCGGACAGGAAAAGAGCGCTGACGGCGCGGAGAAGAAGGCGCATTCATCTTCTACTGTAACGGGTTCTTCAGTTCTTCGGTTCTTCGGTTCGGATGTCCGTGGGTTCTTCCGCTCCGAGCGGTGAGGGCGAAGCCAGGAACCGAAGAACTGAATAACCGAATAACCGAACAACTAGCGCGGTGAACGCCGCGCTAATTTTTCGTTTTTCGAGAGCTGCGAAGCCGGGGGTTTTTTGGAGGGTTGTTGCAGCTTCCGCAGCAGACGATTCACGGAACGGACCAGATGGCTGACCTCGTGCGAACTTTTCTGAATCACCACGTCAGCGCCGGTATTGGCTTCATTGAGCCCCAGGGTGTCGGTGAAACCAGAGATGAGAATGATGCTGACGGATGGATGTTGCTTCCGCAGGCGCGTGATGAACTCCACGCCATTCATCTTCGGCATCTTATAATCGGTGACCACGACATCGAACCGTTGTTTGCCGCACAGTTCGAGAGCGTCGTGTGGAGCGCCGGATGTCGTTACCTTGTGCCCCAGCTCCTCAAGGACGCTGCGGCGTGCTGCTAATCCCAGACTGTTGTCGTCGAGCAGAAGAATTTTTCCGCTGGGGCTGGAGGAAGAAGATGAATTCGGCATCGAGAAGAACAAAGTGAAAATATCACTCTGTAACACGACTGTCAATCGATTTTCTACCAGCTTGGAAAAAAGCGAGATCGAGTTCTTGACTACGCGGGTGGAGATGTGCCAACGCGCTATTCAACTTCCTTCGGCGCGTTGTAGCCGCTCTTGGCGATCACCGAATACTTGATCGGTTTGTGCTTCTCGTCGACGATCCTCAAGGCCTCACCGTTTTCCGGATTCACCAGTTCCACTTTGATCTTGCGGAATTTGCCGTCCTTGGCCTGGTTGGAAGGATGGTAAGCGATGGAATACTGATTGCGCAGCGCCGTGGACACGGCTTGAAAGATACCGGGATACTCGCCGAGGAAACGAGGGAAGAACGCCTGGCCTCCGGTTTCACGCGCGAATGTGTTCATTTCGTTGTCGGCCTGCAGGAAGTCCATGCGCTGCATGGGACCCATGTATTGGTCGGCCATAATGCGATACGCCTGCAGAATGCTGATGGCGTAAATGGGAACTCCGCCTTCCTGGATGGCCTTGCGGGCCTTGTCGAAGGTAAGTTTGCTGAAAGTGTCGCGGCCGGTGGCGATCAAGAGAATGGCCTTGCGGCCTTCAATGTTGCTCATGCGTTGGGTGGTGTCCACCAGGGCATCGAACAGGTTCGATTCCGAAAATCCGGGAATGCGCAAACGCTGCATGGCTTCCTGAACCTTCATGCGGTCCATGGTGAAATCGCAAAGAATCTCAGGACGCATGTCGAAGGCCACGATAGCCACGTAGTCCTCCGGCTTCAGGGTTTGCACGAAGCCATAAGAAGCCATCAGAGTTTCATACCAACCCTGGCTCCAGTAGCGCGTAAATTTATTGTCGAATTCTATCACCATGGCCACGGTCATGGGAGCATCGGCGTTGGTGCTGAAAGTGCTGATCTGCTGCGGCACGTCGTCTTCCAGGATGCGGAACTTATCCTTGGGGATATTGGGGATGAAGTGGCCCTTGTTGTCCAGCACGGACACTTCCACCTGAACGGCTGTTACGTCGCTGTGGAAGGTGGGGAGGCTGGTGGGCGCTTCCTTGTCCTTTTTGTATTGGGATGGGATGGGAGGCTGGTCCGTGTCCGCCGGCGTGTCGGTGGGCACGGTTTTTTTCGGTTTGGCCACGGTCTCCGATGGCTGCGATTGAGGGCCCTGCTGGGCCGTTGCAACCATCAGGAACGTCAGCGTTAGCATCACGGCGGCTTTCAAGTATTTCATAAGTGGAACTGCCTATCGATTATTTTAACCCCTCGGAAGGATTGGGGTTGCTCTACCGAGCCGCGACCGCCAGGGAGCGTAACGATGGTGCAAGGCAGTGCCGTACGTGGTAGCGCTTCCTTGCGGTCGCCGCTCGGCTAGTGGATGGTGGGGCCTTTACCCGGGCCCTGCTTCCGCAGATACACCTGGAATTTTTTCCGCGCGCGCCGCAGCTTGTGATCGCGATACTGGCGCCGGATTGGGCCGGCCAGGTCAAACTGCAGGTTCGGCGATTTAAGAAATACATAGCCGAACAGCAGACCGCCCAGATGGGCGAACGCACTCACCCCGCTATTCGCCTGGAAGGAACTGAGGAAGGCGATTACGCCAATAATCAGCACGAACCACTTCATCTGCATGGGAAAGATGAAGCCAAAAAGGATGGGACGGTCCGGGAACAGCATCGCGCAGGCCATCAGGATGCCAAAAATTGCTCCGGAGCTACCGATGGTCGGTATCGCGGGATTGCCCCAGGGTAGCAGGTAATTCAAAATTACCACGCAGATGCCGGCGCCGATTCCGCAAAAGAAGTAGAACTGCAGGAATCGCCGGGTACCCCAGGTCTGCTCCAGGTCGGCGCCGAACATCCACAGCGCCAGCATATTCCAGATAATGTGCCCGAAGCCGGCGTGCAGGAACATGTACGTGGCGAGTTGCCATACGAAAAAGTCCTTGACTACCGAGACCGGGACCAGCGCGAGGTACCGCAGCGGGCCGTCCATCTGAACCAGTTGCGCGAAAAATCCGGTCAGAAACACGGCGACGTTCGAGATCAACAGCCATTTGACGCCCTTGGGGAAACCAGGAACGTAAAACACGCCCGTCGCTCGGGTTCTACTGCGGAAAGACATGAAGAGAAACCGCCAGCCTAGATACAGAATATCAAAACGGCGTTGTGTTATCGATGGATTTTTTGGGCGCCGCTTCCGCCGGCAAGAGTTTAGCTGCCAGCTCCGACGCGCCGAACTTCAGCCCGATGGCCAGTGCGATCCAGACCATCCAGTGGGAGAAGAATCCGTTGGAGATAGGAAAACTCTCGGTCCAGCCCAGATCCGCCGTCAGCCGCCATAAACCCATTACCGACGCAACCACCGCGGAAGGAGTTACCAGGGCGACCAAAACATCCGCGGCCTGTTCGGACGTGGCAACGGTTCGTTTCAGCAGGGAACGCAGCTTGGGGTTTGAGAGTGCGGACGCGCCCCGAACTGGGACGTGCTGCAGAGCCTCTTCCATTCTTGTTACGGACATTTCCTCCACCACCTACGAAACTAGATGCACGAAGGCGGCCAAAGTTTCCGAAATGCGCATCGGTGGCTACTGGCGGCGTGGCTTGAACTTAGCTTTTTTATAGCGACTGCTACTTCAATGGAATGCGGTGCAGTAGGGCACAGGGTGTGGCGTGCCGCCACAGATTACACGCGCGAGTTGACAAGTGTTTGCGGAGATTCGTCTTCTACCGAATTCTGTATGACTGTTTGTGGGTTTCCATAGCGGTTCAGTACTACCGCGCATAGTTGCAGAACCGCCGCCCCACTCACCCACACCTGCCAATGGGAAAACAGGCCGTCCGTGATAGGGAATTGATTTGTAACTTTGAGATCGGCCGACAGACGCCAGAATGCCAATGCACACGCCATAACGGCCGCCGGAGTGAGCAGCGAGGCTAACGCCAGGGCGACGTGTTGGTTCTTACGCCCTTTTTGACGGACCTGAGTTCCACGGCTGAGTCGTATCCGAACGCGCATTAATGTAGAATCTCTAGTTTACCAGTTTCACTCACTTCAACTATCGACACAAAGGACCAATCTCGTTATGAAAAAGTTAAAGGCCGGCATCATCGGTACGGGTTTCATGGGTAAGGTTCATGCGGAAAATCTGCGGCGCCTAGGGAATGTAGAGATCGTCGCCGTGGCGGACTACGCCGATGAGCCGGCCAGGAAGTTTGCGGAAGCTATCGGAGTGGAGCGTAGCACGGGTGACTATCACACTTTGCTCAACGATCCTGAGATTGACGCCGTCCACGTATTGACGCCCAACGCGCTGCACTACCCGATGTGCAAGGCGGCTCTAAACGCCGGCAAGCATGTGCTGTGCGAGAAACCCTTCACCGTGACATCGGCCGAAGCGCGCGAGCTGGTGGAACTTGCCGGCCGCACTAAACTTGCGAACGCCATCAATCACAATCTGCGCTACTATCCGGTGGTGCAGCAGATCCGGCGGATGATTGAAGCCGGCGACCTGGGTGACATTCTGATCGTGCAGGGTACCTACTCGCAGGATTGGCTGCTCTATGACACCGATTGGAACTGGCGCGTGGATTCCAAGGCCAACGGCGCCCTGCGCGCCATGGGCGACATTGGCTCACATTGGATGGACATGATCCAACACTTGACCGGCCTCAAGATCACCGCCCTATGCGCGGACCTGGCCACTTTTCACAAGACGCGCAAGAAGCCCAAAGGCCCCATCGAAACTTTCGCCGGAAAGAAGCTGCAGCCGGACGATTACCAGCCGGTGCCCATTGACACGGATGATTTCGGCGCGGTGCTATTGCACCTGGGCGAGCGCGCGCGGGGCGCCTTCACCGTGAGCCAGATGTCGGCGGGGCGAAAGAACATGTTCACGTTCGATATCTATGGAACCAAGGCCGGTGTCTCCTGGAATCAGGAACGGCCCGACGAGTTATGGATCGGCCAGCGCAACACGCCGAATGCGCTGATTGTCAAGGATCCGTCATTGCTCTATCCGAAAGCGGCTGCGTACGCGGATCTACCAGGCGGCCACAGTGAGGGCTACGATGACGTCCACAAGCAGGTCTACAAGCACTTCTACGCCAGGGTAGCCGATCCGTCCGCGCCTTTGGACTATCCGACGTTTGAAGATGGCCTGCTCGGCATGCATCTGCTGGAGAAAGTGTTGGAAAGCTCGAAGAAGAACGGCTGGGTGACGGTTTAGTCGTACAATTAAGTGTGCAGAAGGTGGTCCGAATATTCACGAGTTTCCAGGAGGCCGACGAAGTAGATGCGCTCCTGGATGCCCGCCTGAGCCCGGAGGAGCGCCTTCGCATCTTAATCGACCTCAGGGATCGCGCCCACCCGGATGCCGCTGAGCAAGGACTTGCGCGAGTTTGTCGCGTTGCTAAACTCGAACGAAGTTGAATATCTTATAGTCGGCGCGTTCGCTGTCGCCTACCAGCTGTCGCTTACCATGGATATCCCCGCTATACCGCCGACCTCGACGTCCTGGTGCGATCCTCGGAGCAAAACGCCCATCGGGTCCTGAAGAGCCTGGATGAATTCGGATTTGGGGCGGCGGGAATCAGCAAAGAGGATCTCCTGTCCTCGGATAACGTGATCCAGTTGGGCGTGAAACCTAATCGGATCGATATTCTTTCCTCCATCTCGGGGATCAGTTTTGACGATGCATGGGCCACGCGCCTGGAGGGGAATCTGGAGGGCCTTCCCGCGAAGTTCATTGGAAAAGATGCATTGATCCAAAACAAACAGGCCACCGGTCGCGCGAAGGACCGGGGTGACGCTGAGGAACTGGAAAAACGTTCGCTCCCAGAGGGTTGAGAAACCAAAATGGCCGATCGTGGGTCAGTTTGAAACCGACAACCACCGGAAAAAGCGCCGTAAGATAGATGTTGAGATGGTGGGCACCAAGCTCTTGTTCTTTTGCTCATTTCCGTTTCTTAGCCTATATTTTGTCCGACCACTGTCCTTGTGCGCCGTATTGAATAACCAAGGCTATATCAACCAGTCGTTGACCATTCGCGCCAACATCCTACATGGGACCCACGGATCGTACCTGATCAGTACCGAGACATGTGACGGTAAAACTGCCATCCCTGGTATCATCCAGCCCAATGGTGTGGCGCACCTGAATTCGGTAAAGCCTGGAGAGTGGCCGGACGCAGCGGTAAAGCGGGGACGCAGCGGTCCATACATTGTTGAGGGCTACTTTTTTCTGTCCACGGGTCACCTTCCCCATACGAAACAAGACGCCATGCACTTGGAGTTTGACGCCACCCGAATTAGATCGGAAGAGTCGAAGTAGCCCACTATCCAAATGGCCAAGCGGATATAGTAGATAGCATGCTAAAACCGAATCGTCGCCAACTTTTGCGCGCCTCGTTCTTCGGAGCCGCCGGCGCATCAGCCGTGGCCGCGCGCGAATTTCCGGCGAACTACGATGACTCCAAGGAATTGGCGCGTACCGATTGGAAGCCGGCATTTTTTAGCGAACATCAGAACCACACCGTCATTGTCCTGAGCGATCTCATCATTCCGGAGACCGATACTCCGGGGGCCAAGACGGCGCTGGTGAACCGATTTCTGGATCTCCTGCTCGCAGCCGAGACGCACGACGCGCAGCAAGGATTCCTCAATAGCCTGGCGTATCTGGATGGCGAGGCTCGCAGCCGTTACGGCAACGCGCTGATCTATCTTCCCAAGGAAACGCAGATTGAGTTATTGGAATTTTTCGCCTATCCGAATTCGTTCGAAACCTGGGGCGAAGGGCAAACCGGCGACCAAGCCGGGCACAATCATTTTCAGAACATGAAGGATTGGATCACGCGCGTCTTTTATAGCTCGGAAGCTGGAATGAAAGCGCTGGGCTGGAATGGCGAGCCGCCGCATGGCGCTTTAGGCGGGTGCGAACCGGCGCGGAGATAAATCATGGCGGAAACAAATCTCACCCAGACTTTCGATGCGATTGTGGTTGGTTCCGGCGCCACCGGCGGCTGGGCCGCTAAGCGGCTTTCCGAAGCCGGCTTGAACGTGGCGCTGCTCGAAGCGGGACGCAACATTTCACCCTCCGAATTCACCGAACACATGCCCGCCTATAAGCTCCACTTCCGCGACATGTCGCCCGAGATTGTGAAGACGCGGCCGGTGCAGAAGCAATGCTATGCGTGCATGGAGTACAACTACGATTGGTTCGTCAACGATCTTGAAAACCCCTATAGCACTCCCAAGGACAAGCCTTTTACCTGGCAGCGGCTGCGCATCCTGGGCGGCCGGACCATGGTTTGGGGCCGGCAGAGCTACCGTCTGAGCGATCTGGATTTCAAAGCCTACAGCCACGATGGATACGGGCAGGACTGGCCAATCTCTTACGCCGACCTCTCGCCTTACTACGACATCGCCGAGGATTACGTGGGCATCAGCGGAGCGAAGGAGAACAACCCGGCGCTTCCCGATGGACATTTTCTGCCGCCCATGGCGTTAACTTGCGGCGAAGAATACCTGCGTGACCAGGTGAAGAAGACGTTCGGGCACACCATCACCATCGGACGCGTGGCGATGCTTACGCAGAATCACAACGGGCGCGCGGCCTGTCATTACTGCGGCCCGTGCGAGCGCGGCTGCATCACGAATTCCTATTTCAGCAGTCCGTTCACAACCGTGAAGGACGCGCTGAAGACCGGCAAATGCACGCTGGTTACCAATGCCGTAGTGGCGCATATCAATCGTGAGAAAGGGGAAAATCGCGCCGCCGGAGTGACTTATGTCGATCGGATCACGCATCAAACCAAGGAAGTGAAAGCCAAGACCGTCATCTTATGCGCGCAGGCGCTGGAGTCGACGCGTATTTTGTTGAATTCCACCACGCGCGAAGGCAGCGTGGGATTGGGGAATTCGAGCGGCCTGCTGGGCCGCGGTTTGATGGATCACTCCACCGGCGGCGGCGCTACCGGCGAGCTGCCTGGCTTCGAAGTGAAACCGTCCATGAATGGGCCGCACCGCTCCAACGGCATCTACGTGATCCGCTTTCGCAATCTTTTAACTGGGCCGCAGCACCAGCGCTTCATCCGCGGTTATGGATACCAGGGCGGAGCCGGGCCGCAGTTCGATTTTGGCGCGGGTGGCTTCGGCGCCGGATACAAACAGGCGGTGGTACGCGGCAGCTACGGAATCTCGATGGGCGCTTTCGGCGAATCGCTGGCGTATCACGATAATTTCGTGGTCATCGATCCGGATTTGAAAGACGCCTGGGGCATTCCGGCGCTGCACATCAGCATGACCCATCGCGAGAATGAGAAAGCCATGCAGGAGGATGCCGCTGTCGCCGCCGCGGAGATGTTGGAAGCGTGCGGCGCGAAGAATATTCAAATCAGCTCGCGCGTGGCCGAACCCGGCATGGCCATCCATGAGCTGGGAATTGCGCGCATGGGTAACGATCCGAAGACGTCGGTCACGGATGCGTGGTGCCAGTTGCACGATGTGCCCAATGTTTTCGCAATGGACGGCGCATGTTTTGTTTCCTCAGCTTGCCAGAACCCGACGTTGACCATGATGGCCATCACGGTTCGCGCGTGCGACCATTTGATTGAACGCTTCAAGCGGAACGAAGTGTGACCAAGGCACCGGCTCCGGTGAAGACGCCGGTTGGCACAACGCGTCGTCATGACCTTGGTGGGCCGCAGGCCCATGGAAACGCCCTCACGGTCGCGGCTCGGCAACGCTCTTTCCGAACCGCGAGCGTAAGCGACCGGTTGTTACAGGCTTCTTAGCGCCGAGACTGGTTCAATGTTCGTTGCCCAGCGCGCTGGGACGAATCCGGCTAGCGCCAAAACCACTGCCAATAGAAGCGCCGCGCCCGCGAAGGTCGGCGCGTCCCAGGCAGCCACGCCAAAAAGAAGCGACGAAAATAATCGTGTGGCGAACAATGCCAAAGGCAATCCGGCCGCCATGCCGAGCAATCCCAAAAGCGCCACTTCGCGCAGCACCAGCCCGAGCGTCTCGTTCTTGCCAGCACCCAGCGCCATCCGAATCCCCAGCTCGCGAGTGCGCTGGCTGACTCCATAGGAAACCACGCCGTACAGCCCCACCGCGGTCAGGATCAGCCCCAACAGGCCGAGCGTGCCCACCAGCTCCGCGGTCACTTGATAATTCTGCGCGGAGAAGCGTACTAATTCATTTTCAGTGGTGATGGTGAGCGGATCCAAGCCCGCGCTCACTGATTTCAGAACGCGCCGCGCGGTAGGAGCCAGCGCGGCTGCGTCGCCCTGAGTTTCTACCAGGAAGGTGACTTCTTGCTCGAAGTTCGGCCAATACGCGAGGTAGAGATACGGCTCCGGCGTCTCGCCGACGGCATTGATGGGCGCGTTCTTCACCACACCGATGACGGTCTGCAGCCGCGGATTCTTAGAGCCCACGCGGATGCTCTTGCCGATGGGATCCTCACCGGGCCAGAAGCGCCGGGCCATGGTCTCATTGATCAGCACCGAGGTGGCGCCTGGAATTTCATCGCGCTGCTCGAATCCACGGCCTTGCAGCACCGCGGTTCCCATGGTGCCAAGAAAATTCCGGGTCACGGAGTTGTATTTGATCTCGAAGGGCGGGGAGTTGGCGAATTCCGTTCGTCCAGGAAAAGTTACGTGCTGAAACATGCCGTTGTTCGACAAGCTGAGCGGAGCGCGCACCGCGGCGGCCACGCTGCGGACGCCCGGCATAGCTTCAAAATGCGCAATCACGTCTCGATACAAGGACGGCTTGGCGTCGTCATCCGCCAACCACACCAAGAGCAGCTGGTTGCGTGCAAAACCCAAGTCACCGGACCGCGTATTCGCGAAGCTGCGCAGCAGCACTCCCGCGCACACCAGCAGGGTCATGGCGATGGCAACTTCAGCCATTACCAGCCAGTTCCGCGGAGCGAAGCGGCGCCCGGCCGAAACGCCGAATGCCGCGTCTCCTTTCAAAGCAGGCAGCAGATCCGGCCGCGCCGATTTCCATGCCGGCGCCAGGCCGAAGAGCACGATGGTGATCAACGCGACGGCGAGGCTGAAAATAAGTACCCGGGAATCAAACTGAAAGTTGATGGCGTTATAAAAGCCGGGCGGTTGCACCATCAGAGACGGCAGAATCTCAATCAGCCACGCGCCGATTGCGATTCCACCCGCCAGGCCCAAGAACCCCAGCAGGATATTCTCAGCCATCAACTGTTGAACCAGCCGCCAGCGCCCCGCCCCCAGGGCCAGCCGCACGGCCATCTCTTTTCCGCGCACTCCGGCGCGCGAGAGCAGCAGGTTGGCGACATTCACGGACGAAATCATCACTACCAGAAACACGATTGCGAGCAACGCCAATCCGTTGGTTCCGGCTTGTTCCATGCGGAAGTGGAGATCGGAGATTAAGGCCGCGCGGCGGTTCTTGTTGGTGGCCGGAAAGGCGTTCGCCATGCGGCGGGCGATGGTTTCAATCTGCGCGTTGGCCGATTTTTCGGTGGCGCCTGGAGCCAGCCGTCCCATTACGTAGAACCAGCGGTTGCCGCGCGTTTCCAATTCCTCCGTTTGGCCAAGTAGGGCCCAAGCATGGCGTGAGAACCACAGATCGCGGTCACCGCCATTCTCGATGCCTCGAAAGCTAGGCGGCAAAACGCCCATCACTGTGACCAGGACGTCATTGGCTCTTTGAATGCGGATCTGTTTCCCGACGATATTCGGATCGGCGCCAAAGTATCGCTGCCAGCATGAATTTCCAAGGACCACACTCAAGGGCCGGGTGGCGTCGGCTTCATCCTGTGGTGTAAAAAGCCGCCCGTGCAAGGGGCGAATGCCCAAGGCCGTGAAGAAATTGGATGAGACCAGGTTCAGATTCAGAAGATGATGGTTGTTTCCCTCCACTAGCGTCGCTCCCCGGCCGCCAATCGCCACCACCTCGCGCAGGTCAGTGGCTTGTTGTTTGAAATCCAGATACTCAGGATAAGAGAGCAGACCTTGGCGATTCTGATCCGTAACGGAAAAAATACGCACGATCTCGCTCGCGTTGGGGACTGCCAGCGGCCGGAACCACAGGCCGTCGATCAGGCCGAAAATGGCGGAGTTTGCGCCAATCCCCAAGGCGAGCGATAGCGCTGCCACCAGAGTGAAAGCCGGGCGGGAAGCCAGGACACGAAATGCGAACCGGAAATCGCGGAACATGGCCAAATCTCAGCAATTCTGCTGCCACCGCCACTCCAGGCAGGTGTGCAGCCAGTGTGGGAATGATGTCCGCTGGTGGGAAATTCTGTGCGTTCGCGGACGCGGCGAGCGATAATCTCTCACATGGATCGCCGTGGCTTCCTGTACAAATCACTTTTGCTTCTGCCGGCCGCGCGGATGGGCTCCGCCCAGTCTTTCGATCTGGAGGAAGCCACATTAGCGGACCTGGAACAGGGCTTCGCATCGCGGAAGTTCACGGCGCGATCGGTGACTGAATGGTACCTGGCGCGGATCGCTTCATTCGATAAGAGCGGTCCCAAAGTGAACGCGGTAATCGAGCTCAACCCCGACGCTTTGTCAATTGCCGACGCGCTGGATCGCGAGAGCGGCGCGAAAGGACGGCGTGGCCCGCTGCACGGCGTTCCGGTGCTGATTAAGGACAACATCGACACGGCCGACCGTATGGCTACTACCGCGGGCTCGCTGGCGCTGGAAGGGTCCATCGCCGCTCGCGATTCCGCCGTCGCTGAACGGCTGCGCGCGGCCGGTGCGGTGATCCTGGGTAAAACCAACCTGAGTGAGTGGGCCAATTTTCGTTCCACGCATTCGGTCAGCGGATGGAGCGGGCGCGGGCGGCAGACGCTGAATCCTTACGCGCTGGATCGCAATCCCAGCGGGTCCAGCTCCGGCTCAGGCGCCGGCGTCTCGGCGAACTTCTGCGCGCTAGCGGTGGGAACGGAAACCGACGGATCGGTAACCGCACCGGCCTCAACCAACGGTGTAGTGGGGATCAAGCCAACCGTGGGCTTAATCGGGCGCGCGGGCATCGTTCCCATTTCGCACAGCCAGGACACTGCGGGGCCGCTGGCGCGCTCAGTGCGGGATGCCGCGATTCTGCTGGGCGCGATGGCTGATCCCGGCCAGGACTACTTGAAGTTTCTCGATCCGCAGGGGCTGAAGGGCGCGCGGCTGGGCGTGGAGCGAAAGTTCTTCGGCGCCAATGCCGAGCAGGATCGGCTGATGGAAGAATGCCTGGCGGAAATGAACCGTCAGGGCGCGGTGCTGGTTGATCCCACCAATCTGCCCTCGCACGGGAAATATGATGAAGAAGAGCTGGAAGTGCTGCTGTATGAATTCAAGACTGATTTGAACAAATATCTGGGAGCGCTTTCGCCGGGCGCGCGCGTGCATTCGCTCGCGGACGTCATCAAATTTAATCGCGGGCATGCGCATGAAGAAATGCGCTACTTCGAGCAGGAGCTCATGGAGCGGGCTGAGAAGAAAGGCCCGCTGACGGAAAAGGCCTACATCGACGCCCGCGCGAAATGCGTCCGGCTCTCTCGCGCCGAAGGGATCGACGCGGTACTCGCGAAATATAGAGTGCAGGCCATCGTAGCGCCCACCTGCACTCCCGCGCCGTTGAACGATTTCGTACTGGGCGATCCGAGCCTGCCGGCCTGCACCACGCCCGCCGCAGTGGCCGGATATCCGCACATCACCGTTCCAGCGGGATTCGTTCGCGGCTTGCCCGTAGGCATTTCATTCTTCGGTACAGCCAATAGCGAGCCGGTGCTGCTGAAGCTGGCCTACAGCTTCGAGCAAGCCACCAAAGCCCGCCGCCGCCCCGCCTTCCGCCCAACCGCCGAAATAGGGTGACAGGATACTCATTTCCCGATTTCGCCCATGCGTCCCATCAAGAGATTTCTGGTATTCGCCGCCGAAGCCGGAGTCTTGGTATTTGGATTGATCCTTTCTCTTACCGTCGGCGGTTACTTCCAATCCGGGTGGGCAGTCGTGTTTGGTTGGTTTCTGACGGTTGTGGAATTTTTTCTGTTTCGCCGAAGGACGCGCCCGCGGAAAATTAGATACGATGCTGTCGGCTTCGAGATCGGTCAAGCCGAACGCAGATTGCATCCCAGCCGCGCCAGGTACAAACGGATTATAGGACGAACCCTCCTCTGTGCGCCTAGCGCGATCGCCGTGTTTGTGCTGCTGTTCTTTCCCGTGGCGACCCACATAGTGCACCCGGGCTCGAGGTATTTTGAGCATTACCGCGTCCCGATCCCATGGACATTTACGGTTTACGCGTCGCCAGGGGGATACGAGTGCGCGTTGTCCAGCAACAGCACCACGGGGCGATTCGGTATGACACCCTTTTGGAATCGAGAACCGCTATTTTCAGTCATGACATTTGGGTATGGAATATCCGGCGCAGGGAGGCCTCGATGGGCTCCCCAAGTGCTACGGAAAGACTATCGGCTGGGAGATATTGCATTGACGTGCTGGCAATACCAAGCTCAAGATAGCCCACCGCGCTGGTTGTTTGGCGTCGGGCCTCACTGGGAAGTTGACTGCGAGACTCCCGGGGACGCACCTCAACAAAAGTTCTTCGCGTCCTACTATGGCCAAGGCGACGACATGCCCGCTTTCTACAAAATCATCGAAGGCGTGACGCCGGTCAAATAGAAATCTAAACTCCGATGTCTTCGTTCCACAATTGCGGATTGACTTCGATGAAATCCTTCATCATCCGGACGCATTCCGCATCTTGCACCACATCCACCTGGACGCCCTGGCTGCGCATGTAATCCTCGGCGCCAAGAAATGTCTGGTTTTCGCCCACCACCACGCGTGGGATTTTGTACAGCACGATGGCACCGCTGCACATGGGGCACGGCGAGAGCGTGGAATAGATCGTGCAGTTCTGGTAAACCTTCGCGGGCAGGCGGCCGGCGTTGCGGAGGCAATTCATTTCGCCATGATCGATGGCGCTGCCCGTTTGGACGCGGCAGTTGTGGCCCTGGCCGATGATCTTGCCTTCGTGCACCAGCACGGAACCGATGGGAATGCCGCCTTCCGCGAGACTCTTCTTCGCTTGCGCGATGGCCGCGTTAAGATAAGGATCTGTTGTCATAGCCGAATCCCCATGCTAAAGGATTTTCGAGCACTGGCCGTCATCGCGCTGATGAGCGTGACGTGCAACGGCAAGAATATCGTCCTTATCGCCGGCGATCAGGAATACCGCTCGGAAGAATCCATTCCGGCGCTGGCCAGGATTCTCGAAACCAGGCACGGTTTTCATTGCACGGTGCTTTATTCGCGCAATCGGCAAACCGGCGCGATTGATCCGTCCACCACGGACAATATCCCGGGGCTCGAAGCCTTGCGCCAAGCCGATTTGATGATCCTGTTCACGCGTTTTCTGGAATTGCCGGACGCCCAGATGAAAGAGATCATCGATTACACCAATTCCGGGCGGCCCATCGTCGGATTGCGGACCGCAACGCACGCGTTCAATTACGCCAAGCATCTGGATAGTCCGTATGCGAAGTATGGCGCGCAGAACAAGCACGGCGGCTACGGCCGGCTGGTGCTGGGCGAGACCTGGATCGCGCATTATGGGGCGCATCAGAAAGAGAGCACGCGCGGGGTGATCGCGCCGGGAATGCGGGATCATCCCATTCTGCGCGGTGTGCGCGATATTTGGGGCGAGTCCGACGTGTACGAAATTACTACATTGTCTGGAGACAGCCGGCCGCTGGTAATGGGGCAGGTGCTGTTGGGGATGGATCCATCCTCGCCGCCCGATCCCGCGAAGAAGCTCATGCCGATCGCCTGGACCAAAACTTACACCGGCGAGACTGGAAAAACAGCACGGGTGTTCACCACCACCATGGGCCATGTGATGGATTTCAAGAACGAGGGTTTCCGGCGGATGCTGGTGAACGCTTGTTATTGGGCCATGGGGATGGAAAAACAAATAGCGGCGCGGAGCAATGTGGATTTAGTGGGAGAGTATAATCCCAGTCCCATTGGGATGCGTTAGTATTCAAGCGCTCCCGCGCGCGTCTGTCAAACAATCGGGAAGCACGCGGGGTTGGCAGGCGGAAGCGTCTGCCCCACATTGACGCACAAGGATTTACGATTAAGTGGCGCAGGCGCTTTCGCCTGCGAACCGATTTTTTCACAGCTTCCTAAGCGACCGGTGCCTTTAGTGCGCTGAACCGACCCGCACGGGATAGCCGCGATACAAACTTTCGCTGCTGGAAGACGGCGGGTTTGCATCGGTATAACCGTGCAGATGCATGCGCGGGAAATAGTAGTGAATCATCGGAACGTCCTCCTGCGGCACCTGGAGGGTATTTTCCTCCAGCCGATTGTCGCGGATATAGTTCAGGATAGCCGGCGGCCGCGGGTCCTGAGCGCGAGTGTGGAGGGATTTGTCGACTCCCCAGAGCACGCAAAGGATCGCCATTGCGGCGAGAACGGCGCGGCGCGGCGAAGCAAACAGGATCAGCGCGGCGAAAATATCCAGCGCCGGCATGAACAGCAACGAGTAGCGCGGCAGGCTGGTGAGGACGCGCGCGGTCGCGGCCAGCATCAAGGCAGCGTAAACAAGAATGGGATAAACAATTCGATTCCCGCTGCGGTTTCGAAAATACAAAATTAAGCTAACTAGAACCGCGGCCCATTCCAGCGGCGAATCCAGCACGCGATGTTCCCAGACTTCGAAAAATCCTTCGGTCCCCCATGGCGATTTCCGAAACAGCGCCAGGTAAACCATGAACAGATAGCCCTTCAGGAAAGAAAGCTTGTAGATGGCTGCCGGCCACACCACCAGCACAGTGGCGGCGAACACAGCGAGCGATCTACCGCCGAGTCGCCAGCCCATATTCAAATGGCGGCGCTCCACAAAAGCGCAGATCCCCAGCGTGATAATCAATACAAAACCAACTTCCAGCGTGCAAAACGCGAGCGCCGCGAATACCACCGCGGCATACCAATAGCTGCGCTGCTGGCTGGCGACGAATTTCATGAGCACCAAAAGAAAACCAACGGAAAGCAGGGCAAAGAGGTGATGCGGTGCCAATTCAGTAGAGGCACTGGCGCCGCTGATGAACAGCAGGCTGCCCGCGAATGCCGCGAAAGTCCCCGCGCGGCCCGGGATTAACCAGAGGCATCCAAAGTAAATGGCCGCCAGAGTGAGCGCTGGAATTCCGAGCATCGCCGTACGCACTTGTCGCTCGCTCAGTCCCAGGCGCGAAATAGGAATCAGGAAATATAGATAGAGTGGACCGTGCCAGTGGCGATAGAAAACCACATCATTCGCGGCGCGGATCTGTTCAGACAGCGCCAGCCGTTGACTCGATTCCCTTCCCCGCGCCACGCCGGTTCGGATAAAATCCCCGATGGAAAGAGTCGGAGTATCGGTATAGTTAGCGGCAAACCCGAGCGATGCGGCGTACATATAGTCGGCTTCGTCAAAGGTATAAGGATCGGGCGCAACATTCCGCGCCATCACCAACAGCAATAGGCCCAACAAGATCAGGATGGCCGCAACATGCTTCATGGCGCGTCCCAATTTAGCATTTTTATCCGCGTCCATCCGCGGCCTGACGGCATACAATTGGTACGTGACCACGAACATCCCGGAAGCCAGCCGGCCCGGCATGCACAATCTCACCCGCCGCCAATTGGCCGGGACGCTCACCGGTCTGCTGCTCACGCTGTTGCTGGCCGCTCTCGATCAGACCATTGTGGGCACCGCGATGCCGCGCATCATCGCGCAACTGAACGGATTCAATCGTTACCCCTGGGTGACCACGGCGTACCTGCTCACTTCCACCATTGCCGTGCCCATCTTTGCCAAGCTCTCCGACATGTACGGCCGAAAATGGTTTTTCCTCTCGGGCACGCTGCTGTTCGTCACCGCATCGGCATTTTGCGGCGGAGCCGGCCAATTCGCCTGGATCCCCGGCGACGGCATGACGCAGCTCATTGTGTTTCGCGGAGTGCAGGGACTGGGAGCGGGCATGATTGTGGGCTTGCTGTTCACCATTATCGGCGACATCTTCGCTCCGGTTGAGCGCGCCAAGTTCCAGGGATTGTTCGCCGCGGTATGGGGACTCGCGTCTATTTTTGGTCCCACGTTGGGCGGCTGGATTACCGATCAGTTTTCCTGGCGCTGGACTTTCTGGGTGAACCTGCCCGTGGGCGTATTGGCCGCGGCCGCGATCCTGGTGGAGTTTCCCTACTTCCGGCCGCACGGCATCCGCCGCCAGATCGATTGGTGGGGCGTCTTCACGCTCACATCGTGCCTGGTTCCGTTGCTGCTGGCGCTGACGTGGGTGACAAACTATGGATGGGCTTCCCAGCGGGTGGTGGGATTGCTGATCGCATCCACAGTGATGCTAGTTGCATTCCTGATGGCCGAAAGCCGCGCGCAGGAACCGCTGCTGCCGCTCTGGCTGTTTCGCGACCGGACCATTGCGGTCTCTTCCGTTGTCGTTTTTTTGCTCGGCATCGGAATGTTCGGGGTGATTCTATACGTTCCGCTCTTCATGCAGGGAGTGTTGGGAATTTCCGCCACGCGTTCCGGTTCGCTACTGACGCCCTTGTTGATCGGCGCCGTTTTGTCGAGCATTGCGGCGGGAAATATCATCAGCCGCACTGGCCGATACCGGACGCTGGCAGTATTCGGATCCGTTCTCGCCACGGTAGGAATGTTCCTGATGGCCGTGATGAACGCCAGTACAACCAAGTTGGAAGTGGTGCGTAACATGATTATCGCCGGCTTAGGCATCGGCATCATGCAGCCCATTTACACGCTGGTGGTGCAGAACGTGGCGCCCCCGGCGCACATGGGCGCGGCCACCGCTTCCACGCAGTTCTTCCGCTCCATTGGGGCCACGGTTGGCGTGGCGGTTTTCGGATCCATCCTGCTGACCAGATACCACGATCGCTTTGAGAGCAGCATTCCGCCGGGCACTCCCGCCATAGCGCTGCAGCCGTTTAAGGAGCCGTTGATGCTGATGCAGATGCGCACCAGGCTGGAAGCCGTTTACAGCTTGCAACCTCATGGCGCGGACCTGCTGCACAAATTGCTGGACAATGTTCGTATCGCGCTGTTGGACGGGCTGCATTATATATTTTTAGCCGGCGCCATCTTGATGGTGGTGGCGGCGGCGGCCAATTTGTTGCTGCGCGATATTCCACTGCGGAAGAAGGCCCACGGTCACGCCGCGGAAGTTTGATGTGGCGCACGCGCCACAGTTAGCGAACTTCTTGGGCGTCCACCACCGCGATGGCCGCTACGTTGACAATCTCGTTCACTTCCGCGCCGCGCTGCAGAACGTGCACTGGTTTCGAGAGCCCATTCAAAATGGGCCCGATCGCTTCAGCGCCGCCTAACCGGGACAACAGTTTATAGGCCACGTTTCCCGCTTCCAGATTCGGAAAGATCAGCACATTGGCGCCGCCACGCAGCGGGCTGAACGGATAGTCATGCTCGATGATTTCCGGCGTAACCGCGGTGTCGGCTTGCATTTCGCCGTCCACCATCAGTTGCGGCGCGCGCTTCTTCACCAGCTCCACGGCTTTGCGAACCTTCTCAGCCAGGGGATGCCGGGTGCTTCCGAAGTTCGAAAAGGAAAGCAGCGCCACGCGCGGCTTCACGTTGAATCGCTCGGCCGTTTCGGCGGCCGAAATCGCGATCTCGGCCAGGTCTTCGGCGGAAGGCTCTATATTCACCGTCGCGTCGGCGAAAAAATAGATGCCGCGCTGGGTGATCATGAGGTAAATTCCACAAACCCGGCGCAATCCCTCACGCACCGGGATAACTTCGAGGCCTGGACGGATGGTATCGGGATAATGCTGCGTCAACCCTCCCACCAGCGCGTCCGCGTCACCCATGGCCAGCATCATGGAAGCGAAATAATTCTGGTTGCGAATCAGCTGGTCGGCTTCAATCCTCGTCACACCCTTGCGCTGGCGCAGACGGTACAATTCTTCGGCATAGCGCGTCAGGTTCGGCGATCGCGTGGGATCCACAATGGCCACGGAATCCAGCGTGATATGAAGATGCGCCATGCCGTCGCGAATGGCCGATTCTTTACCTAGCAAAATAGGCGTTGCAATCTTCTCGTCGATTAAAATCTGCGCGGCGCGCAGTATTTTGTGCTCTTCGCCCTCCGGGAACACGATGCGCTTGGGCGACTGTTGCGCTTTATGGATCATAATGCGCATCACGCCCTGCACTTTGCCCAGACGCCGTTCCAGCTGTTCGCGATATTCGAGAAGATCCACCGGCTCCTGCGCCACGCCCGAATCCATGGCCGCTTTGGCCACGGCGGAGGATTCGCGCAGCAGCACACGCGGATCGAACGGTTTGGGGATGATGTATTCCGGGCCGAATTCGAGACGCTCCACGCCGTAGGTGCGGCTCACCGAATCCGGAACTTCTTCGCGCGCCAGCTCGGCCAGGGCGTGCGTGGCCGCCAGCTTCATGGCGTCGTTGATGGTGGTGGCCCGTACATCCAGCGCGCCGCGAAAGATGAAGGGAAAGCCCAGCAGGTTGTTCACCTGATTCGGATAGTCGGAGCGCCCGGTGGCGACAATGGCGTCCGGCCTGGTTTTGACAGCCACGTCATAAGGAATTTCAGGATCGGGATTCGCCAGCGCAAAAACAATGGGCCGCGGCGCCATGGCCAACAGCATTTCAGGCGTAACGCAGTTGGCTACCGACAATCCGAAAAATACGTCGGCGCCGGTCATGGCGTCCAACAAAGTTCGCTTTTCGGTTTTTAGCACAAAGCGCGCTTTGTACGGATTCATATCTTCCGTGCGGCCTTCGTAAATCACTCCGTGCAAGTCACACATGAAAATATGCTCGCGCTTCATGCCCAGCTGAATGGCGTGCTCCGCGCAGGCCAGGGCGCTCGCGCCGGCGCCGTTGAATACGGCTATCACATCGCCGATATTTTTCTTCACCAGGATCAGAGCGTTGATGAGGGCCGCGCCGGAGATGATGGCAGTTCCGTGTTGATCGTCATGAAAAACCGGAATGCGCATGGTGCGGCGCAGCTCTTCTTCAATCACGAAACAATCCGGGGCTTTGATGTCCTCCAGATTGATGCCGCCGAAAGTGGGTTCCAGCATCTGGCAGGCGCGAATCACATCCTGGGGGTCGCTGGCAGCCAGCTCCAGATCGAAGACATCGATATCGGCGAAGCGTTTGAAGAGAACGCCCTTGCCTTCCATTACCGGTTTGCCCGCCAGGGGACCGATATTGCCCAGGCCGAGCACCGCGGTGCCATTGGTTACCACGGCCACCAGATTTCCCTTGGCTGTGTATTTGTACGCCAGATTCGGCTGCTTCGCGATTTCAAGACACGGAATCGCCACCCCCGGCGTGTAGGCCAGACTCAGATCGCGCTGCGTGGCGCAGGGCTTGGTGGGCGTGACCGAAATCTTCCCGGGCGGAGCAGAGGCATGGTACTCCAGCACATCCTCTTTGCGAATGTTCATTTGACTCATTGTATTCTGGCTGTGATGCATGATTCGCAATCGTCGTCTGAGCTACGCTGGCATCCGTTGTTGCGCCAGTGGGTTGGTGTGGCCGCAAAACGCCAGGGCCGTCCCCAGCTTCCCGAAGAGTGGTGCCCGTTCTGTCCCGGCTCTGGCCAAGTTCCGGATCATTACGATGTCCATCTCTATCCGAACGATTTTCCGGCTTTAAGTTTTGAGAATCCACCGTTTTCGGCCGACGGCGAGCTTTTCAAGTCAACGGGCGCGCGCGGCGCTTGTGATGTGGTGCTGTATTCTTCAGACCATCGCCGGCTTCCCTCTGAGCTGACCGTGGAGCAATGGGAAAAAGTAATCACGCTGTGGACCGGGCGCAGCGTTGAGCTATTCCAGAACCCCGACGTCCAGTACGTTTCGGTTTTCGAGAACACTGGCCTGGCGATCGGAGTTACCATGCCGCATCCGCACGGCCAGATCTACGCGTTTCCGTTCATTCCGCCGCTGGTCGCGACGGAGCTGGATTCCGCCTCCGCCTATTCTCGCGAACAGAGCGCGTGCCTGTACTGCCGGATCCTCCAGGGCGAAATAGAAGACGGAAGGCGCGTGGTGGCATCCAATGACGGCTTCGTCGCGCTGTTGCCATTTTTTGGACGCTTCCCTACCGAGATGCAGATTTACCCGCGGCGCCATTTTCAAAGCCTGAGCGATCTTGACGATCGGGAGCGGGCGCAACTGGCTGTGCTGCTCAAAATTGTCCGCCAGAAATACGACAACTTGTATGGATTTCCCATGCCGTTGATGATGCTGGTGCGGCAAGCGCCGGCCAAAGGACTGCACCCCTATTTTCACTTCCACATTGATTTCCTGCCCATCCAGCGCGGCCCCACCAAGCTGAAATATCTGGCGGCAGTGGAAAGTGGATGCGGCACGTTTCTGAATGACACTCGCGCGGAAGACCAGGCGGAGTTGATGAGGAAAGCGGCGCCTGTAACGGTTAAACGGTAGTGGTTGTGCTACTGGGTGTATAATCACCAGGTGGTCCCGCGAACGTCTCTGGAACCGGCCAAGGCACCGGGAGCTTCCACCCACGATCGCATTCTGCGTGTAGCCAAAACCCTTTTTGCCAACCGCGGCTACGAACATACCAGCACATCCGCCATCGCCCGGCAGGCCGGCACCAGCGAGTCGCAGTTGATGAAGCATTTCGGCAGTAAAGCTGGGCTGCTGGAAGCGATTTTCATCGAAGGCTGGTCCGAGATCACCGAACAAGCTCGCACATTGATTGACGGAATGCCCGCACCGATGGACAAGCTGCAGGCCATCTCGCGATGCGTGCTGGAACGGCTGGAACACGATCCGGAGTTAAAGCTTTTGCTTTTGCTCGAAGGCCGCAGGATCCGCAAAGAGGGACAAATGGTGGCGCTCACGGAAGGCTTCATGAGCTTCGTCCATTTATTGGACGGCGTGCTGCAGCAGATGAGCGATGCTCATATGTTGCGCGCGAATCTGAATCCCCAGGCCGTTCGCTCCGCGCTGATGGGCATGCTGGAAGGGATGCTGCGGGATCGCTTTCTGGCGGACCGGCTGGGATTTCCGGCCAACTTCGATCTGGCACAGCTGCAGGAAGTTCTGGGTCTGGCGCTGGGTTCGTTCTTGCAGCCACGACAATCTTAGCCGCTGATGAACGCCGATGCACGCGGATAAAACCGTTTTTCTTATCTGCGTTTATCTGCGTTCATCTGCGGCTTAAACTTCTACTGAATCTCCAGCGTCACCGGAATCTCGACTGTACGCGGCGGCAGGCACTCCTTGTTGTTGCAGGCTTGATAGCGGAGCTTGCCGTTCATCATCGCCGGACCGTTGCGTGCCTCCGCAGGTGCTTTGAAGCGGGTCACGATTTCGAAGGTTCCGCTGAACACCGATAGCGGCGTGGGAGAGAAATCGTATTTTTCCGATTGCGGTTTCGGATAAATCACCTGTTCCGCCTGCAGCGGATCCTTCGCCCAGGTCAATTTCAACGGGATCAGGTACTCTTCCGAAGGCGTGTTGCTGTTTACGTGAAAGCCAGTCTGTAATTGCGCGGTGACCTTTACTTCACCCGTGGCCCCGCGCTGGATGGTCAGCTTGTCCACCGGCGCCACTGTCAACACGCCCTTACTTTGCGGCAGCGAGGGAAGTGAGAGCGCGGCCAGAAGCAGCGCTGGTCGAGCCCAGCAGGCGATCGATGTCATTCCTGAATTCCTCTTTTCCCTGGGACAGACCAATGTGGATGGAAGCGATCTTTCCCTGGCGGTCAATCAGCAGCGTGGTTGGAAGCGACTCCACGCCGCCATAAATGTCCGAGACCTGCTCGTTCCCCAGCAGTATCCGATAGTTGATTTTGAGATCTTCCATGTACGGTTTCACCGCATCCCAGCCGTCTTCGTCCATGGAGACGCCTAGCACGGCGAAGCCGCGATCCTTGAACTGCTGCTCGAATTCGATGAACCAGGGGATTTCGATCTTGCAAGGCCCGCACCACGTCGCCCAGAAATCCAGCAACACTACCTTGCCTTTGTAGTCGGCCAGGTGAACAGTTTGGCCGTTGGAATCCTTCAAGGCAAACTCGGGAGCGGTTTTGCGGTCATTCTCCGGCTTAACCGCCGCCTTGACGGACCGGGGTCCGAAGCCGGCTTCGGGAATGTTCGAGCAGCCCGTCCATAACAGAAAACCTGCCAGGGCCACAGCCCCGGCCGCTGCTGGGATTAATTTGGGCAAGACCATCTCTCATCTCGATTATATCGGGATTTGCCGGCCCTGAAAGATATCGCGAAACCAATCCGCCCGCAGTCTTCGATGGCGCTCGGCCAGAGTGAACTCCGGGTGCCGCGAGATGCCGGAATACAGCCACGCCGCCGTATCGCAGAAGCTTTCGCAGGCGTAGTCGCGCCATTTGGGGTGGCCGTTCCGGGGTGCATGACTGGAAAGTGACGACTTCCGCAACTCCGCCGACCATCCCAGTTCGCCGCGCGCGCGTTGCTTCCATTCGCGGCGTAGCAGATTCTCGTACGACCAGCGCTTGGGGTTGCCCATGCGTGCCCAGGCGAAGTGGAACAGTTCATGCGTCAGAATGCGGGCCAGCTCATTCCGTTTTCCCGCCAGCTCCAGATCCAGTACGATCCTGCGTTTGCGGATGAATGTTCCGGCGTAGACGGGCTGGCCGTAGCTCCGGTTCGAGTAAAGTTTGCGGCTGCCCGCGCTCAACGCCGGAAGGAAGCGAATTCCGATGGCGCGCCCTTTTAAATCCGGCAGCCGTTTCCGGAGCGCTTCAACGGACTGTCTGTAGCTGAGCGGGGCGCCTTGGCGTAAAGTAAGCCGGGTTGTCAACTTTCACCGTGAATCGAGCCTGTATGCTCTTCATCCAGTCATTGAAGCGGGCTTGCTTCAGTTCTTCAATAATCTGCGGACGCACTTCGTTGTACGGTTGTACGACCACCGAGTCCGCCCGGATGAGGTAAAATCCGTTGGCTTGTTTTACCGGCTCGCTTACTTCACCCTCTTTCAGCGCAAACACGGCGTTTTTGACGGGTTCCGGATAGGGACTATTGTGTTTGATAGTGCCGAAATCGCCATCCTTCGACGCGGAGTTCTTATCATCGGAATTGTCTCGCGCCAGCTTGCCGAAATCCTCACCAGCCAGAACCTGTTTGCGCAATTCGTCAATTCTAGCCTTGGCCTCAGCCTCGCTCAACATCTTCTTACCATCGGGACCAGGTTTATCCGGCGTGGCGCTGTAGGAGATATGAATCACCTTGACCTTGACCTCCTTAAACCGATCCGGATTCTCTTTGTAATGCTTTTCCTGATCTTCCGCCGATATCTGGATTTTGTCTTTATAGTCGTTGATCTCGGCTTGCGAGAGAACCTGCATGCGTTGAAACTCCAGGGTGGAGTTCCACGGGGGCCGCTTATCGAGGTTCTGTTTCTCCGCCTCCTCGGCCATGTATCGGAACATGAGCAGCTGCGTCATAACTCTTTCCGGCTGCATCCGAGCTTGTGCTTGTAACTGCGGGGGCAAAGTCGAGAACAGTTTATCTACGTCCGAAACGGTGTATTTCTTATCCCCTACTTCGGCGACTACGGTATCAGGCGTTATGGGAGCGGCTGGCGCGGCTTGCCGCGGCGGAGCTTGCACCGGAGGAGCCGGGGTGCCGGGAGCTACCGGCGGCGGCGTCTGGCCACACAGAAATGCAGAAAACAGAAGGCAAGTTGCTAAATATTTCATGGAAGTTTCCTTGAAGTAGAATCCACAAGTTTAGCATGTCCCAAAACGGGGCCGCGCCGGGAGCGGACCCTGTGGATATTGGGGTCCGAGGCCTAGTTGCCGGCGGCCGGCAACGTCCAGACGTATACGGAATCCTGGACGGCCGTGAGCACATACTGCTTGCCGCCCAGCTCATAGGCCATTGGCGAACTATCCATTCCACCGCCTGCGTTCACATGCCATAGCGTTTTACCCGTGGCCGCGTCCAGCGCCAGCAGATTCTGCGAATTGTCCGCCGTGAACAAAAGACCGCCCGCTGTAGTCAGGATGCCTGCAACATCTTCGCCATCGCCCAATTCATGGCTCCAGCGAATTTTACCGGTTTGATAATCGATGGCTTGCAGTACGGAATTCGACCACAGATTCCGATCGCGTCCGCCCCAACCTTCCGGCTTGCCGGTTGCGGTTTTATAAAACACGCTGAACAGACGCCGCGCGCTTACGTAGAAAAGCCCCGTATCGGGATCGAAGCTGGGGGCCATCCAGTTGGTGGAACCATCCGAGGCCGGTTCCACTAACGATCCGTCGGGAGTGGGATATTTGTCCGTTTTCGCGATGGGCCGTCCGGTGGAATCAATTCCCGACGCCCAATTGCTTTCAATGAAAGGCGCCGTCAGCAGGTTTTTACCGTTGGTGCGATCCAGCACGAAGAAATACCCGTTGCGGCTGGCCTGCGCCAGCAGCTTGCGCTTCGCCCCGTGGAAATCGGCGTCGAACAGCACCGGCGTCTGCACCGCGTCCCAATCGTGCACATCGTGAGGCGAGGGCTGAAAATACCAGGCCAGTTTTCCATTATCCGGATTCAGCGCCGCGATGGTGCAGGTGTACAGATTGTCGCCCGGCCGTCCTTCGCCCGCCAGCACCGGATTCGGATTGCCGGTTCCCCAGTACAGCAGATTCAAGTCCGGATCGTATGTTCCGGTGATCCAGGTCATGCCGCCGCCGTGTTCGATGGCGTCCGAATCCTTGGGCCAGGTCTCCGATCCCGGCTCGCCCTTCTTGGGCTGCGTATTCCAGCGCCACTGCATCTGGCCGGTCTCGGGATCCACCGCTTCCAGGAATCCGGGAACATCCGTCACGTCGCCCGACACGCCCACAATGATGTGATTGTGAATCACCAGCGGAGCCACGGTGGCGAAATATCCGAGCTTCACATCAGCCAACTGAACTTTCCAGCGCAGCGTTCCGTCCTTCGCGTTCAGCGATACCACGTGCGCATCCGGCGTGGTGAAATACAGCCAGTTGCCGTACATTCCTACGCCGCGATTACCAATATGATCGCCGCCGTCGGAGTTGTAGTGGTAATGCCAGATCTGCCGGCCGGTTCGTGCATCCACGGCCCATACGTTATCGGGCACCGAGAAGTAAAGAATTCCGTTCACCAGCAGCGGCGTGGATTTGATGGTGGCACCGTGCGTCTGAAACACCCATCCCAATGTTATTGTGCCGACATTGGAAGCATTGATCTGCTTCAACGGGCTGTGGCGGCGTCCGGAATAATCGCCGTTGTAAGTGGCCCAGGTGTCGGTGGCGGGCTTGAGCGCTGCCGTGGGATCGAGCCCCTGCGCGCCCAACGCGAGGGCGGAAATAGCCAGGATGGAAATCAGCTTCACTTCAAAGTCTCCAGATAGGTAAACAGATTGTGGATGTCGGTGTCGCTATATTGATACAGCATCTCGCGATGCTTTTCGAGCGGATCTTTCACTTCCACCTTCACCTGATCGCGCGGCCAGGAGTGATACCAGCCCGTGCCGTCGCGCAATGCCACGTTGAACTCGTCAAGCTGCGCCAGCGTTCCTGAAATCTGTTCGCCCGAGGGCAGCGTGACGGTGACCGAGCGGCGCGCCCCGCGGGGATATAAAAATCTCGATTCCAGATTAATGGGCGAATAACGTTTCGCGATTCCGGCCAGGTCACCCGTCGGCGAGTGGCAGGAATCGCAGTGCCCCGCTCCGAAGAAATATGCCTTGCCGGCCTCGGCGCTTCCGGTGGCCAATTTCTCCACCGGATAATCGTGAGGAACACTGTTGCTATCCAGCGCCGCGCGCACTTGTTGGTGCAGAAAAGCGGCGATGTCCGATAGCTGGGCTTCGGTGTAGGCAAAAGCCGGCATGCCTTTATCAGGCCGTCCGTTTTTGACCACCGGCCCGATCAGCTTGCCGTCCTGATCGCGATTCACCAGCGCGGATCGGACCAGATCCGGCCCGCGATTGCCGGTAGCGTCGTTGCCGTGGCAAAATCCGCAGGCTTGCTGGAATTGTTGCTTGCCCCGCTCCACCGCCTTGGGATCAGGCGCGGCGGCGTAGGTGGAAACAGCGAGAAGAACCGTAATGAGTGAGAACCGCATGGAAACATCAGTGTACGACAACAGCCGGGACGAGGGGCTCGGGGCTGGGGAGCTGAATTCACGGTACCCGAACCGCTGCCGGCATGGGATCTTGCGGAATACCGTCGTTCACGTTGACACCAACCAGTATCCGGAAGTTGTCGGGAAACGGCGCAGCCTGGGGCGGCCATTTCAATTGCGAGAGAAACCGTTCGTTAGAGGAAGCTTCCGCGGCCGCCTGCGTGCCCTGGCTGTGTTTCCCGTACAGAAACAGCAGCCAATGACCGGTGGTGGCGTCCTTGCGCAGCGCGATCAGCGCTCGATCGCGAATCAGCTCGCTGGTCTTGTGGTCGAAAACAGTGGCGTAGCGCTGGCCCAGATCAGCCTCCGGTTGCAGGCTCAAATCGTCACCCAGGCGCCGCGTCCAGGCGTTGACGCTCTTGCCGCCCAGCAGGATCAAGTTATACCGTTTGACGTCGTCGGCGTTGACCATGCGGCTCTGCTTGACCATCAGCGTCTGCTTCGCGGATTGGAACAGATTGGTCACCAGGTGCAGCGCCACCGCCTCACCCATGCCCGTGTATTCATCGGGACAAGGCAATGCATCGGCCGCGGCAGGGCCGGGCTTGCATTCGCCGACATCGGGATTGCTCAATACCAAAAGCGTGGGCGCATCCGATTCCAGGAACCGGTTCCAAAAGCGCGAAAGCAGCGGAGTCTGGGCAGGCGTGGAACGCGCGGCCGCCAGCGCCGAAGCTCCCAACAACTGCCGCCGCTCGCGATCCGTCAGGAACAGAGCCAAAATACAAACCAGCGCGGTGGCGCCCAGCATGAACCCGGAGGTCTTGAATGGCCGCCATGGTTTTGCCGGCCGAGGACTTTCGACCACCGTGAAACCCGGCACGTAATGGCCCAGCGGAATGCCCAGCCTCAGCCGGCTTCTCTTGCCGTCGCTTTGATAATGCTCCCGCAGCCGTCGCCGCACTTCGCGGGCCTGCACCCGCACCAGCGAATCCTGGCTGGGATCGAACCCCGGTCCTTTTCCGAACGCTTCGGTGGCAATCAGGAACTCGTTAATTTCCTGAGCCCTGTTTTGGAAGTAATAATCGCAGACCAGCTCCAGGAACCGCTGTAGTTTGGGAGTGCGCCGGAACTGCGGGGATTCGAGGACGCGTTGCACCTCGGCTCGCCGCTCTTCTATGGACGGCTCGGCCTCAGTAACACCACTTCGCGGGTCACCTCTACGAGTTAACGGCGTTATTAACATCGCCTCTGGCGCTCACGCTCGATCCTTATATTCGCAGCTAAGACAATGGAAGTCAACGAGGTTTCCCCGCGCGGATGCACCGGTTCACAGTGCTTAACCTTGACACTCGAAGCAGATGGCCGCAAGCTTTGGTAACACCATTGGGAAACACCAGTGGAGGAGGAACTATGCGGATCCTTCTAGTGGACGGCCAGAACAAGACTGCCGCGTATTTGCGCAAAGGACTTGCCGAGAACGGATTCGCCGTGGATGTCGCCCGGCAAGGGCAGCTCCATTTAACTCAGAAGGCCGACTACGATCTGATGGTGGTCAACACTATACCGGAGTGGCCCGTCTTTTCCGAACTGAGGCGTTCCGGAAAGCATACGCCGGTACTTTTTCTGGCGGCGGGCGGGCGCGTGGATGGCCCGGTGCGCAGATTTTCGGATCTCCTCATTCGAATCCATTCCGCCTTGGGCGGCGCCAAACAGCAGGATCTGGAGAGGCTGCAGATCGCCGATCTGGAAATCGACCTGATGCGCCAGAGGGCTGTCCGGGCCGGGCGCCGCCTGGACCTGACGCATAAAGAATTTCTGCTGCTGTCTCTGCTGGCCCGGCGGGCGAGTGAAGTTCTATCGCGAACCTACATCGCGGATCAGGTATGGGACATCAATTTCGACAGCAATACGAATTTCGTGGATGTCCACATTCGGAGATTGCGGTCCAAGCTGGATGACCCGTTTCCCAAGAAGCTGATTCACACGGTCCGCGGCCGAGGGTACGTCCTGGAAGACCGCGCGTAGCCAGAACCAAGCAGGCGCCGGCTCCCTCACTGGTGCCTTTGATTTTTTCACAGCCTCTCAACTCAAGACCTGTGCAAGCCAACGTGGGGCAGGCGCTTCCGCCTGCCAATCTCACAGCCCGTGAGCGACCGGCCGGCCGGCCAAATGCAGCGAATTACGGTCGTGGCTCCGCAACACTCGGATACTATCTATGTATGAAACGGATCATTGTTGGAGTGTGTCTCGCGGTATCGTTATTGACCTTCTGGGTGCTGGCGCAACCGGCTGGCGACCCTCTGATCGAGGGATTCCGAATGGTAGAGGTTGCGTCAGTGGCGGACGCCATGGAGCAGCTCTATGGACAGCGCGCCTACATGTCGCACGAGATGCGTCCCCTATTCAAAACGAAATTCGCCGGGCCGGCGGTAACCGTGCTTATGAAAAAAGACGAGCACAAGGAAGGCGCGGCCGCCTCACAAGGCATGTTGGACGCCATCGACAACGCCAAGCCTGGCTCCGTGTACGTGATGGTGCTGGACGATGGCGCGGACTTCGCCGGTATCGGCGGATTGATGGCCACCGCGATGAAGTACCGCGGCTTTGTGGGCGCGGTGATTGATGCCTCCGTGCGCGATACGCCGCAGATCCAGAAGCTGCAGTTCCCGGTATTCAGCCTCGGCGTGGTTCCTTCCACTACCATCAACCATTACCGCTTTGTGGGCGCCAACGTTCCCGTGAAATGCGCCGGTGCCGCGGTGAACGCCGGAGACATTGTGGTGGCCGATGAAGACGGCGTCGCGGTTGTTCCGTTGGCGCACGCGGCGGAGGTCCTGAAGAAAGCACAAGAGCTGGATAATACCGAGCACAGCATGATTCCCTTCATTGAGAAATTCCGGTCTATCAAGGAAGCGGTCGCAAAGTTCGGCAGAATCTAGTAAAAACCCTTGGTTGGCGACAAATTTATCCATCCAAAGTCACGGCACAGGAGTCAAAACACAGGGAGCGGTAGTGGCTCCAATTTCAGAGACGAGGACTATGCCCATAATTTCTCGCCTGACAGACGCTTGGCTGCAGGAAAAGGTTCTCCAGGCGATTGGCGGAGCACCGATTCGAATTGTTCTTGAAAATGGGGAGGGCGTTTCAGTTCCCGACGTCGATCCCGTCGCCACTGTGATCATCCGCGATCGCCGCACGCTGGCGGAGTTGTATATCGACCCGGAGGTAGGGTTCGGCGATGCCTATGCGGATGGCCGGATTCAAGTGGAGGGTGATCTGGCGCAGTTTCTGGAAGCCGTCTATCAATCCTGGCCGAATGCGCCCGCGGCGCGAAGCTGGTATGCGCGTTTGACGTCGAAAGCGATGGACCTGTGGCAGGCCAATACCCTGAGCGGATCGCGCCGCAACATCCATCGCCACTACGATCTTGGCAACCACTTTTATAAATTGTGGCTGGATGCTCAAATGCTGTACACGTGCGCGTACTTTCCGACGCCAGGGTCCTCGCTTGCGGAGGCACAAAGAGCCAAAATGGACCACGTTTGCCGCAAGCTTCGCCTACAGCCGGGCGAGACCGTGGTGGAGGCGGGATGCGGATGGGGCGCTTTAGCTTTGCATATGGCTAGGGAATATGGCGTGTCGGTAAAAGCTTACAACATCTCCCGGGAGCAGCTTCAATTTGCCCGCGACCGTGCGCGCCAGGAGGGGCTCGACGGGCAAGTGGAGTTTATTGAGGACGATTACCGGAACATTTCGGGAAAATTCGATGTGTTCGTTTCGGTGGGAATGCTGGAGCATGTGCGCGCGGACCGCTATCCGGAGTTCGGAGAAATTATCCACCGTTCTGTCGGCGATACCGGACGCGGACTGGTGCATTTCATCGGCCGCAGCCAGCAGGCCAGTTTCAGCCGGTGGATCAGAAAACGGATCTTCCCGGGCGCCAACGCTCCGGCCCTGCGGCGGGCGCTCGAAATCTTCGAGCCCCGAAATTATGCGGTGCTCGACATTGAGAATCTGCGGCTGCACTACGCCAAGACTTTGGAACATTGGCTGGATCGTTTCGAGAAGTCACAGCGCGAAGTTACGGCTCTGTATGATTCGCGGTTCGTGCGTGCCTGGAGACTGTATTTGGCCGGATCGATCGCGGCGTTCCGCACCGGCTCCCTGCAATTGTTTCAGGTGGTGTTCGCAGGCTCGCGCGCGGAGCCCATGTGGTGGACGCGCGCGCCTCTTTATGCCAACGCAACGGCCGGGAACGAGGCGGAGGACAAAAAATGGATGCATGCGATGTCCTGATCGCCGGAGGCGGTCCCGCCGGCTCATCCTGCGCCTGGAAGCTGCGGAACGCGGGATTGGATGTCGTCATTGTTGACAAGCAGGTTTTCCCGCGCGACAAAGTCTGCGGCGGATGGATTACGCCGGCCGTGCTGCGTGAGTTGAATATCGATCCGGCGGATTACGCCGGGCTATTGCAGCCCATCACCGGATTCCGAACCGGCTGCATCCGCGGTGCCGCCGTCTATACCAGCTATGGCGCGCCGGTGAGTTATGGAATTCGCCGGCGCGAGTTTGACCATTACCTATTGCATCGTTGCGGCGCCCGCTTGATCCAGGGCGTTGCCTTAGCCAGCCTGGAGCGGACCGGCGCGGAATGGATCGCGAACGGAAATATAACAGCCCAAGTGGTGGTGGGTGCGGGCGGACATTTCTGTCCGGTCGCGCGGCTTACCGGCGCCAGGCCGAAGGGTGAGGCTGCAGTAGTCGCCCAAGAAGTCGAGTTCGAGATGGGCCCCAGCCAGCAGGAGCAATGTTCGGTGGCGCCCGATACTCCGGAGCTTTACTTTTGCGGCGACCTCAAAGGATACGGCTGGTGCTTTCGCAAACAGAATTTCCTGAATGTAGGTCTGGGCAGAATGGATCCGCACCGGCTGGCGTCGCATGTCGCGGATTTTCTGAACTTTCTCAAATCGGCTGGAAGACTCGCGTTTGATATCCCGCGAAGCCTTCTCGGACACGCTTATCTTCTGTACGGCGCATCCACACGGAAGGTTGCCGGCGACGGCCTGCTCTTGGCAGGCGATGCAGCCGGCCTGGCGTATTCTCAAAGCGGCGAAGGCATCCGGCCGGCCATTGAGTCCGGCCTGCTGGCCGCCAAAACTATTATTGCCGCGCAGGGGAATTACAGCCGCGATAAATTAGAATGCTATCGCCAGTTGATCGCCGCACGGTTCGGGGAAATGAAAACGGATTGGGCCACTAATCTCGGCCGCCATCTTCCGCCGCGATTGATCAATATATTAGGGCAGCGTCTCTTGAGTTTTAACTGGTTTGCTCGAGAAGTGGTTTTGAACCACTGGTTTCTTCATGCCGGTGAAGCCGCGCTCGAATCCTGAAGTCCTCACCTGAAGCTAACACCACGGAATGAAACACTGCCCTGGTCAAGGCATCTCATTCTTCAGAGGAGTCTACTTAAGGGGTTAACTATATGAAGTATTTTGCTTTGGCATCTGGTTTTTGTCTATTCATGGTTGGTTCGCTGGACGCGCAACAGGAAGTACAGCGTTTTTCATTCGATATTGGAGGCGGTTTCACGCAGCCGGTGGGCAACACGGGCCGCCAGTTGGATGAGGGTTGGAACATCGGAGCCGGCGTCGGCTACAACTTCTCGCAATGGGTAGGCGCGATGGTGGATGTCGGATACAACTCGTTCGGCATCGACTCAACCACGCTGAACAATCTTGGATTTCCCGGCGGCGGCGTTCACATTTTCTCCGCCACGTTGGATCCCATCATCCATCTGACGCCACGCAGCCACTTCGATCTGTACATTATCGGGGGCGGCGGCGTATATCATCGGAATCAGGATTTCACTGCGCCCACCGTTGCGACAGTGACTGGCTTCGATCCCTTTTTCGGCTTTTTCCCGGTCAACGTGCCTACCACGGAGATTCTGCAATCCTATTCAGTCGTGAAACCTGGCGTCGATATAGGAGCGGGCATCGCCTTGGGAACCAAGTGGCACGGAAAGTTCTTTGCCGAGGCGCGTTACAACCGTATTTTCATGGGTAATAATCAGCACACCGATTACATACCCGTTTCCTTTGGCTTCCGCTGGTAGAGCCTTCGCAGGGCATCCCCAAAATCGGTCAGGGATGCCCGTTTCCCCCGGTTCTTGCCCCTTCCGGTAAGAAGTACCCAGATAGTCCCTGCCACCAGCGTCCAGCCAAACAATTGACATGAAAAGACATACCTCGGCCTCGCGCAACGGAAGCCTACTTGCTCTTCCGCTACTAGCGACTACTGGAGGTTGCATGACAACTACTACCGAACTTCGGGATGGCGTACAACTTCGAGATCTAGAAAAAGGCTCCGTAATCGAGATAGAGACCAAGAGCCGGCGCTACGCAGTGGAGTATCTGGGAGGGGACCGGGTGCGGATATCCGGTCACCCGCAGTGGTGCCCCACTCCGGTGGAGGTACGGCTGGAAGGTTCATTGCGGAATTCAGGAGTATTTGAAGAGGGATTTGTCGGACCTGGGATGCATCTGGTGTTTCAGCGATCTGGCGATCGCCTTCCAGTAACCACTACGGAAGTCAAAGATCTGCATTATCTGAGGCGGAGCGGCGAACCGCGCTAGCGTGTGGGGCAGGTTGCCCAACCTGCGCGCCGATTGTCAATCGGCGCTCACAGCGCGGGTTAACAACCCGCGCGCAGGATGACATCCTGCCCCACAATCAAACTGTTACCGTTTCACGACGTGGCCGTGTCCATCGCGCATTTCGTTCCCTTTGAAATGCGCAGCATCGATACGCTTGGCGGGATCCGCCTTCTCACCGCGTTGCGGAAGTGGCCCCTTATAGCCATGGGCCGGATGGAAATGGTTATTTACATGGCCATGGAAGTCTGCGGGGCCATGAAACCACGGGCCAACGCCGATGAAGACGCCGTCGTTAAACCATTCCGGGCCGTAGTAGCCGACCGGAGCGCAATTATAGGGCGCGACATCGTAGTAGCCGTAAGGGCAGTCGGGGGCGGGTCCAATCTGGACAGCCACTTGAGCCTGTGCGTTGGGGGCGGCAGCGGTCAGGCAGAGTACTGCCAGAGCAGCTAGCGCGATAAATGTTAAAGCTCGCATAAAATTCTCCTCAAAGGTTAGAACGAGGCGGCTCGAAGTTGTTTCGTTTCCGCCGCGAGCTTACAGGCCTGGCGCTTGGGATAGAATAATTTGTTATGAAAATTTCGTGGATAGCTCTCGCCCTCTTGCTACTGGCCGGAGGTGCGTATGCCCAACCGAAGATCACGGGCGGGCCGGTCAATGCCGCCAGCTATGCCCTGGCGGGCTTGCCCAACGCCAATATCGCGCAAGGCTCCATGTTCATTTTATTCGGTCAGAATCTGGGGCCTGCCGCGCAAGCGAATGCGTCCTCATTCCCGCTACAGCCGACGCTGGGCGGAACATCAATCAGCGCCACCGTTGGCGGTACTGCCGTCAGCGCGATCATGCTCTACTCCAACAGCTCTCAGGTGGCAGCCATCTTGCCGTCCACCACACCAATCGGCGCCGGCACGCTCACCTTAAGTTTCAATAACAAGGCCAGCAACACCGTCCCCATTCAAGTAGTGGCCAGCACACTGGGCATATTCACCCGCAATCAAAGCGGCAGCGGTCCGGGAGTGTTGTTCAATTTCAACTCTCAGAGCGACCAGCCGGTGAACAGCCTGGTAACCGCGGCTCATCCCGGCCAAGTCCTGACGTTGTGGGGCACCGGTCTCGGCAAGGTGAGCGGGAACGAGGCCGATGGTCCGCTGCCTGGGAATCTGAGTGTTCCGGTGGATGTCTATGTCGGCGACAAGCTGGTTACGCCCACCTACAAAGGCCGCTCGGGCTGCTGCGCGGGCATTGACCAAATCGTGTTTACGGTGCCGCAGGGGGTGGAAGGCTGCTACGTTTCCGTGGCTGTAGTGGCAGGCGGCGTGATCAGCAACTTCGCCACTATCGCCGTTGCTTCGAGCGGGACGGTCTGCTCGGACCCGACCGGATTTTCGACCACGGATTTGCAGACGGTTCAGAGCGGTGGAACTTTAACCGTCGCGGACGTTTTGTTCGCTGAAGTCGAAATCTCTGACCCGGCGCTGGGGGCCGGCCAGCAAACCCTCGACCTGGGGTCCGGAAAGTTCCTGCACTACGCCACCTCGGGCGACGTCCTGGCCTCCACGAGGGGTGCCGTGGGCGGTCTTACGGGGCTGCCTTCCGTCGGCTCCTGCGACGTGCATTCGCTCAGCTACAACAGCTACCTCAGCGCCCCGCTCCCTAGCAGCAACGATCCGGTAAACTTTGTGGGCCGGGACGCCGGCGCCGCGCTGAAAGTCACCGGGCCCGCGGGCGCGCAACAGTGGCCGCAACAGAACAAGGGCTCAACGGCGCAGCCGGATTACGTGTACGACATGCAAGGAAGCGTTATCGGCGGCGGCATTCCCAACCAAACGCCCATTCTGCCGGTTTTCTTGGTGCCGGGCAATTATACGGTGAACGATGCTTCCGGTGGATCTCAAGTGGGGCCCTTCAGCGCCATGCTCACCATTCCTAACAGCGCGGTGGTCTGGACGAACGAGGGCTCTTTCAATAATGTCTCGCGTTCTAACGATTTGACCGTCACCTGGAGCGGCGGCGCCGCCGGCGGGATTGTCGGGATCCTCGGCTCTTCCGCGGATCCCAGCACCGGAGCAGAGGCCCAGTTTGCTTGCTTGACCCAGGCGGACGCGGGAACGTTTACGGTTCCAGCATGGGTGCTTTCGGCGCTGCCCGCGAGCGGAACTGACTCTAGCGTCGGCGCCAAGGTGGGGTTCCTCACTGTGGCCACGGCGCTCGCGGCGCCCACTCGTTTTCAAGCCACAGGCGTGGATATCGGCTTCTTTAATTGGGGCGATCTGCAAATTAAGAGCGTGGTCTACCAATAACCGTCCGCTTGTGGTTGCGCGAAACATCCAGGCGGGATACAATCCCTATCGTCGCCAAAATTAGGAGGGCTGCTTGCTTCGATCCATCGGACCGCTCAAAATTCTTGCTCCCTGCGCGCTGCTGCTCCCACTGCTCGGGTGCGGGGGATCTCTACACAGCGCGGACGAGAAGTTCTACCTGATCGCCACCAACATCCAATTGCCGTACTGGAAAGCCGCCTCCGCGGGGTTGGCCAAGGGCGCCATCCAGATGCATGTGCGTACCGACTTTTCGGGCCCGGATACCTTCGACCCGAAAGGGGAACAGGACGCCTTTCGCAAAGCGGTGGCCGCCAAGCCGACAGGTATCCTGATTTCGGCCGCCGATCCTGAACTGCTGAAGGGGGACATTGACCAGGCCATCGCGCAAGGCATCCCGGTGATTACCATCGACTCAGATGCGCCGTCCAGCAAGCGGCTGATGTTCATCGGCACCGACAATTTCAAGGCCGGCCAGATTGGCGGCGACGTATTGGCGAAACAGCTCAAAGGCAAGGGCAACGTGGTGGTGTTCAGCATGCCCCAGCAAGCCAACTTGAAAGAACGGCTGCGCGGTTACCAGGACGTCCTTGCGAACCATCCGCAGATCAAGATCACCGAAGTGGTGGACATCAAGGGCGATCCGCGCATCGCTTTCGACAAGACCATGGAGATCCTGAAAAAAGATGCGGCCAAGGTGGATGCATTCGCGTGCCTGGAGGCGGTGGCGTGCCCCGAGGTGGCGGATGTGCTGGAGCGCAACAAGATTGACAAAATTGTTATCGCCATGGATACCGACCCGCGCACGTTGGAAGGGATCCAGAAAGGCCGGATCTCGGCCACCATCGGCCAAAAGCCATACACCATGGCCTACTTCGGGCTGCAAATGGTAGACGCGATCTTCCACAACAAGATCACGCCGCTCGACAAGAACTGGGGGCAGGATTCATTTTCCCCGATCCCGACTTTTGTGGACACGGGCGCCACGTTGATTGACAAGAGCAACGTCGATTCGTTCCTGAAGGAGCGCGATTCGGCGCAGTCGCAGTAGAAAATAAGAGAATTTGCCGCCCGGCAAGCACCCATTGGTGTAGTACATTCTAGCGAGCAATGATCCGTCTCAATCGAGAGCTGCTTCAGCAGCTCTCCGAACAGCACCTCGGCGACGCGCAGGTTCTGGTCCCACCAGAGCCGGTGGCCGGTTGCTTATTATCTGGCAGGATATTCGGTAGAATGCGCGCTTAAGGCGTGCATTGCGAAGTTGACCAAGGCGCATGATTTCCCGCATAAGGACTCTTCCAAGGTCTTCACTCATCGATTTGACATTCTTGTTGGTCCCGCGGAACTAGAACAAGCAAGAATCGATCGGTGCAAAGCGTCTCGTACCTTTAATCTGTACTGGATGCACGTGGAAAGGTGGTCGGAGGAGTCTCGTTACGCCTCTACCGCGGGAGAGCAAGAAGCTCATGACCTGATCCGGGCCATCAGCGATAACCAAGAAGGGGTGCTTCGATGGATCAGGCTCCATTGGTAGGTCCGGACGTTCCCGCTGGCAAAAGGCTAGTGGAAGTGTTGGGCAGTGATCTGCAGGTTGAGGCCGCCTTCTGGCTGATGGAAGACGATAATTGGAGGCTTGTTCTGTCACGCCACTTGTTCACGAACAGGGACCCCTCTCCGTGTATTCTCGCGTACTTGATGTTATAGAGACGGCGGAACGTCCCAGAGAATTGTGGGAGAGGATAGAGGTGGTTTCGCCGACTTCGGGAATGATCACCTCCTTCAGTGGCGATGGGCAAATATCGTTGGACCGCCTGATTTTGAACGAATCGGTGAAGGGCGCATACGTCGCTGGCGCTTACTTCTACAAATTCCAGCCCAAGACCTTCGCCAAGGCGTCATAAACCTTGCTCGGCTGAGTAGCAACCGCCTGTACCTTTGCGCCATACTCAATCTTGTTGCGACTGGCTCTTTTTCTGATCACCGCCTTGTCCGCCGTGGCACAGACGCCGGCACTGCGGCCGATCCCTCGATTCCCGCTCGGCGCCGATCCGCTCACCATCACGCGATCGGTGGAACCTTATAAGCCATTCACGGTGGCCGGAGAGCGCGGGGCGATTTTTGGCGAACAAGCTGGAACCTTCGAAGCCTGGGTCTATCCCGTCAAAATTCTGAGCGATTTCCGCATCACCGCGGAACTGGCGGACTATCCGGTGCCCATCGATGTCACCGCCCACGCGGCTGTCATTGAAGTTGCCCCGGCCATGACCACCATCACCTATTCGCACGCGGCCTTCACCGTGAAGCAGCACATGTTCGCTTCGCGCGACGCCGGAGCTGTGGTGCTATTTGAGATTGACTCTATCCGGCCCCTGCGCCTGACGTTTCAGTTCAAACCCGAGATGTTGCGCGCCTGGCCGGCGCCGAATTTCGGAACGCCGAGCGCCGAATGGGTGGCGAAGGGCGGATACTACATCTTTCACACCGACAATCCTGATTTCTCGGGGGCTCTGGCGATGCCGCGCTCTGAACCCGGAATCCTGGCGCCTTATCAGGAACGCCCGCGGACTTATCCTACGGAACTCAAGTTAACCTTCGATCCGAAAAAAGATTCTGGATTGTTCTTTCCGCTGATATTCGCGCTGGACGATCAAAAGCCGGCGCTCGAGCGATTGTCCGCGCTTAACAACAGCATTCCGGAACTGTACCGGAAAACGCGCGATTACTACGCCCACTTTTTCGATACGCGCCTGAGCAGCGAAACGCCGGACCATGAGTTCGATCGCGCCTTGCGCTGGGCCGAAATCGCCATCGACCAGGGAAAAGTCAGGATTCACGACGAAACCGGACTGGTGGCCGGCTACTACGAATCCGGCGATTCGGCGCGCCCGGGATATGGCTGGTTCTTTGGCCGCGATTCACTGTGGACCTCGTACGCTGTCAATGGCTACGGGGATTTTGCGCTGACCCGCACCGCGCTCGAGTTTCTGATCCGGCGCCAGCGCGCGGACGGAAAAATGATGCACGAGTTCGCGCAGAGCGCCGACCTGGTGGATTGGAAATCAACGCCTTATTTTTACGCCTCCGCCGATTCCACGCCACTGTTCGTGATGGCCATGGACGATTACCTGGCCTCGAGCGGCGATGTGGCCTTCCTGCGCAAGCACTGGGATGCGATCCGGCGCGCCTACGCATTCACCCGCGCGCACGATTCCGATGGCGACGGCATTTATGAAAATACCCAAGGGACCGGGTGGGTGGAGGGCTGGCCCCAAGGCATGCCGCACCAGGAGATTTATCTGGCCGCGCTTGATCAGCAATCCGCCGATGCCATGTCGCGGCTGGCGGCGTTGATGAATGACGCTCAAACCGCTTCGAGCGCCCACCAGAAGGCGGAAGAGATTCGCGCCAAGCTGGACTCTGAATATTACGATTCCGCCGCCCAGTTCTACGCGTTCAGCCGCAATGCCGACGGCAGCCTGGACCACACCGCCACTATTTTTCCAGCGGTAGCGTGGTGGACCGGACGGCTGGAGCTTCCACGCGCGGACGCCATGCTCAGCCGTTGGGCGTCTCCCGAATTCTCCGCCGATTGGGGCACGCGCGACATCAGCGAACGCACGCCGTTCTACGATCCCATCAGTTACCACCAGGGATCCATCTGGCCCTTGTTCACCGGCTGGGTGTCCCTGGCCGAGTATCGCGCCGGACGAACTCTGTCCGGTTACACGCACCTGATGCAGAACGCGGATTTGACCTGGGCGCAGGATTTGGGCTCGGTGACGGAACTGTTGTCGGGAGATTTGTACCAGCCATTGGGCCGCAGCAGCTCGCATCAGATCTGGTCATCCGCCATGGTGGTTACGCCGGCCTTGCGCGGCCTGTTCGGCCTGGATTGGGACGCGCTGCACCACACGCTGCGCCTCAGGCCAAATTTGCCCGCCGGGTGGGATGGCGCGCAGCTCCACAATGTCCCGCTCGGAAATTCGCGGATCCAACTGCAATTTACGCGGCAGAAAGACCGGCTGCTGGTGCGCGCGCGGTCCGCGACAGCCGAAGCGTTCTGCCTGGTTCCGCAAACCGCGCCGCGCGATCAGCCCTGCCGCGAGCCGGCCTCCGCGATGCATGAGCTGATGCTGCCGCTGCCGGCAGTGGAGCTCGGAATTCCGAGCGAACTTCCTTTGCCCGGCGCGCGTACGGCGCAATTAAAGGTGCTGGAAGAAAAGCGCGCGGCCAATCGCTATGAAGTGATTCTCGAAGCGCCCGGCGGATCGGAATACGATCTTCCGGTGCGAATTAACCAGCCCAATATGCAATCGAAGGGCGCCGAACTGGCCGGATCAAAAGTGCGCGTTCGTTTTCCAGCCGGGCAGGGCTATCAGCAGGCGACGGTGATCTTTTCATGGTGACCTTATCCCGGTTCCGCAGATTCGGATGCGCGCTGCTGGTAACGGCGCTGTGCTTCGCGCAAGCGACGTCTCAGTCACCCCCGCAGCACGATCCGATTCAGATTTACATCAAGAAGACCTGGGTGCTGCTGACCAGGTCTAACCACATGCTGGCCACGGCGGCTGTCGATCCCAAGTTTCACGCCGATCCGGACGGACGCTGGCCCATCTATGTTTCACACAGCGAAGATATTCGACGAATTGCTCGGCAGCTCCGGCAGGAACTGGCGCCGGCCGCATTTGCCAAGATCGAGCTGCGCGTGCTGCCGGACGATCCTTCCAAACTGGATGAACAGGGCCTGCTCTATCTGCCCGATCCCTACGTGGTGCCGGGCGGTCGCTTCAATGAGATGTATGGCTGGGACAGTTTCTTTATCCAGACCGGGCTGCTGCATGATGGAGAGCTGGAATTGGCCAAAGACATGGCCGACAACTTCCTTTATGAAATCCGCGAGTACGGAAAAATCCTGAACGCCAACCGGACTTACTATCTCACTCGTTCTCAACCGCCTTTTCTCACTCAAATGTTGCTGGGTGTTTATGAGAAAACCAAGGACCGGAAATGGCTGGAGGATTCCGTACCCGCCGTCGAAAAGTATTACCGGTTTTGGACCACCGAGCCGCACCTCACTCCCTCCAGCGGACTCGCGCGCTATTACGATCTCGGAGAAGGGCCCGCTCCCGAAGTGCTCTCCGCCGAAAAGGACGCCCAAGGTCACACCCACTACGATCTGATCAAAGAGTATTACCGGACGCACAAGGTTGCGGACTACGATGTGGGCGAATATTTCGACGCGAAAAGAGACGTCCTTACCACGCTGTTCTATAAAGGCGATCGCTCCATGCGCGAATCCGGATTCGATCCCTCGGACCGGTTCGGCAAGTTCAACGTCGACATTATCCACTACAATCCGGTGTGCCTGAACTCGCTGCTGTACCTGATGGAATCGCAAACCGCGGAGATTCTCCACATTCTGGATCGTCCGGCGGACGCCGCCATTTGGGAGAAGCGAGCCCAGGATCGCGCCGCGCGAATCAACCAACTGATGTGGGACGAGCCGAGCGGATTGTATTTCGATTACGAATTCGTTCACCATCACCTGCGCCATTATCCGTTCCTCACTACTTTTTATCCATTGTGGGCCGGCATCGCCACCAAGGAGCAGGCCGCGGCGGTGGTTCGCAATCTCGGAATGTTCGAGCGCCCGGGTGGCCTCGAAACCAGCACCAACGCCAGCGGCAACCAATGGGACGCGCCCTTCGGGTGGGCGCCGCTCGAGATGATCGCAGTGGAGGGGCTTCGCCGCTACGGCTATGCGGATGAGGCCAATCGCATTTCGAAGGAATGGCTATCGTTGGTGCTGGAGCAATACCAGCAGAGCGGGATCATCGTGGAGAAATACGACGTAGTGCGCCGCACTTCACGCGTGAGCGGCGAGATCCACTTCGGCTATTCTTCGAATGAAGCCGGCTTCGGTTGGACCAACGGTGTCTTCACCAGATTGCTGGATCAAATGCCGCCCGACGAACAAAAGCAGCTGCTAGGAAATTGAACCACCAGGTCCCTCGGCACCGGGTTGGCAGGCGGAAGCGCCCGCCCCACTGACAAGCCAAAGTGGGGCAGGCGCTTCCGCCTGCCAACCGATTTTCCCACGCGGCATCTTCGTGACTTTTGGTGAGCCGCAGGCGTTAGCCGGATCCCAAAAGGCACCGACTCTATCCGGAAAGCGCTGGCGCCAACTGCGCCGCGTTGATTCATTCCGTCTCGGGATCCTGACGGACAATGGATGAAATGGCGAATCACAGCGTCCAGGCCATTACCTACGCGTTGATTGTCAAGGTTGATTGTCAAGGTCGATGAAACGGATTTCAAACGGTCCAGAACCGTGGCGCGGGAGTGGGATTGCAGGCATCAATTCTCGCTGCTGGGCCGCGATGGACGGGCTCTCACACGATGGGCGCGCGGCGAAACACGCTGCTTACTGGCTCCAAGGTGGAGTGATGCCGTTCATCCGGGCATAAGCGATAGCTTGGCCCAAGTGCTCCGCGATGTGCACATCTAAATTCACGAAAATTCCACGGCGCGTGGTAGGCGTGCCGAAGTAATCCGCCGGTTGAGCCAAAATTCCCGGCCGGGCCTCTTCCAGCGCTTTCTGAACGGTAGCGAAACTTTCAGTCAACATTGCCAGAATGCGATCTTTAGAAAACGTCTGTTTCTCCAGCTTGGATTGCTCTTCAAACGCGGCCTTCAATTCGTCCGCCGAGGGCGTGGACGTAGCCAGCTTCATGAGTAATTGATTGGCGGAAACGATGTGCACGAAAACCTCGCCGAAAGAACGCACGCCGGCAGCGGGACGCCATGAATATTTGTCTTCCGGTACTGTTTTCGCCAGCGCAATCACCTTGTGCTCGGAATCGGAGAACGAAAGCAGAATGTCGGCGGCAGCCGGCGCGGGCGGGACATCCGTGACGCCCAGTAACTCGACGTCGAAAATCAATTCGGCCTTGGGAGGAATGCTGCCTCGGCCGGCTTCGCCATAGGCCAGTTGATAAGGAATAAACAAGCGCCGCTTGCCGCCCACCTTCATGCCTTCAAAACCGATGTCCCAGCCGGCGATCACCAGGCGTCGGCCCTGCACGAACTTCAGCGGCTCCTTGCGGTCCACCGAGGAATCGAATTTAGTTCCATCGCGCAGCCAGCCGGTGTAGTGGACCGTATACTGCTTACCGGGAGCGGCGGGCGCGCCGGTGCCGGCCACGATGTCGATGTAGTGCATGGCCAGATTTTCCACCACCGGTCCAGTCACTTCCGGGACGCCGGCGGGCATCTTGGGATCGAACTGCGCGAACGCGGTCCGCGCGAGAAGGGCCAGTAGAAAAAGTGGAGGACGGCGAAGAGACATGACACATTGTATCGCTGACAAATTGCAGCCCCGCGCGTAAGCAAGGGGACTTGGCGTATTGGTCCCCTTGCTGACGCGCGGGGCTACGCTTTTTCGCCTCTCCGCAGATACGCGTCGTCTTTGGTTAGCCAGTCCGTCCGGATGGGGGAAAAAATGTCCAGATCGAGAGTGTCTTCAAGGGCCACAGCGCGATGCGGAACGTTGGAAGGAATGTGTAATACTTCGCCCTGGCGCACGATCACTTCCCTGCCCTCCAGCTCAAACTTCAGCGCGCCTTCGATGATGTAAGTGATCTGCTCGCTTTCATGATGATGCTCGGGAACCACCGCGTCCTTCTTCAGGAAGACTTGCGCCACCATGGCCTTCTGGCCGGTGATCACTTTGCGAGAGATCAGCTCGCTCATCACTTCCAGCGGTACAGCGTCCCAGGTGTGGTGTTTCATTGCGCACCATTATGGCAATTATTCGCCCGGCCGGCGTAGCAGAGCCAGCACGCCTCGCTCGAATCGATCCTTGCTTTCATGCAGGCGTCCGCCGCCGAACATCTTCGCAAGCCTGGGGAAGGCGCCGGTGGCCAGCTGCGCGGTAGCGAAACGGGCATCCACCTCCGCATCGCCGGACGCCTGGCGCAGCGCGTGGCCGAAAACAAAATCGTCGATGGTCGCGAGCAGCGCCATCTTCTGTTTGTCCGTCATGGATGTTTCCGCCAGCGCTTCCAGACACTGCTCCATATGGCGCATGGCATTGAGCCCCGGGGCGGCCGTCAGCATCGCCACCACCGCCCAGGGGTGACGGACGAATATCGCGTGGGTGTGCCGGGCGATCTCGAGCATGGCGCGCCGCCAATCCTTCGGAAGCGACGGCAGCAAAGCTTCACCCATCAGCTCATCATCCATCGCCGCCACCAGATCGTCTTTGGTCTTTACGTAGTAGTAGAGACTCATGGTCCCCACTTTGAGATCTTCCGCCACGCGGCGCATCGAAACCGCCTCAAAACCCTCCCGATCGGCAATGGCCAGCGCGGCGGCGGCGATTCTCTGCCGGCTCAGCCGCATTTTTGGTCTTGACATTCGTACACTGTACCATTATCCTATTCGTACAGTGTACGAAACAACCACAGTTTTAATTGCCGGAGCGGGACCAACGGGATTAACGCTGGCCCTGGACCTGGCACGCCGCGGAATCCCGTTTCGCTTGATCGAGGCTCGCGCCCAGCCCTTTGAGGGATCGCGCGGCAAGGGCCTGCAGCCGCGCACGCTCGAGATCTTCGACGATCTCGGGGTGATCCAGGCGATTCTCGCTGCCGGCACGCCTTACCCCAAGTTCCAGACCCATCTCGGCCCCTTCTCGCTGCGGGCGGGCTCGCTCGGCTCGGCCAGGAAGCCGACCGGGAGCGTGCCTTATCCCAACATTTGGATGGTGCCGCAAGCGCGCACGGAAGCCATTTTGCGCCAGCGCCTTGGCGAACTTGGCGGCCATGTCGAATTCGACCGGGCGCTGGCCGCGTTCACCCAAAATGAGCGCGGGGTCGACGCCACACTTTCCAGCGGCGAAATGGTGCGGGCGGATTTCTTGATCGGATGCGACGGCGGCCACAGCGCGGTGCGAAAAACGCTCGGCCTGCGGCTTGAAGGCGAGCGGATCGACGAAAAACCCATGCTGGTGGCGGACGTCGAGATCCAAAGCCTCAATCGCCACTGCTGGCATATCTGGCCATTCGCCAAAGGCGGCCCAATTGGACTCTGCCCATTGCCGAACACATCTTTGTTCCAGTTCACTGCCAGAGCGGAGACCGCGGAAGCGGGCATCCACACCGCGGTGCAAAGAGTCACCGGCCATCGCGTTGAGCGCGTCGCGTGGCAATCCATCTACCAACCGTCGGCGCGTATGGTGGATCGCTACCGCGTGGGGCGTGTGTTCCTGGCCGGGGACGCGGCCCACGTCCATCCTCCCACAGGAGGCCAGGGACTCAATACCGGCGTGCAGGATGCCTACAACCTCGGCTGGAAGCTGGCGGCCGTCGTCCGCGGTGAACCCGATTCGTTGCTCAATACATATCAGGCTGAACGTCTCCCGATAGCCGCGGCGGTACTGGGCTTGAGCAAACGCCTGCTCCAGACGCGATCCCTCAAGCGTGGCGACGAAACCAACCAGCTCGGATTGCATTATCGATGGAGCCCTCTCTCCTCCGGGGTCCCGCTCGGAAATCTGCACCCCGGCGATCGCCTGCCCGATGCCCGGCTGGAAGATGGCAGCAGGCTCTTCGATCATTTACGCGGCACTCACGCTACAGAACTGGTCACTCCCCAAGGTGTACGGATTCTGCTCCGTCCGGACGGCTATATTGCGCACATCGGCTCAACACCGCATTCGGGCGAATACGCCGGTGAGCCGACGCGCCTGCTATGCTTGGGCAAGTCCAGAAAATTGTTCAATCGGGTGTAGCGCGTGGGGCAGGTTGTTAACCTGCGCGCCGATTGCCAATCGGCGCAAACGGCGCGGGTTAGCAACCCGCGCGCAGGATGACATCCTGCCCCACAGCAGATGTGTAACGATAGTATTACAGGGCGCCGATAATCTGCCGATAAGCTAATGATGACGCAAAAGATATTTTCGCGGTTCGCCCTGCCGCTCCCGCATGCCGAATCCGCAGGCCGCCGATCCATTGCCCAACGGTTCGCAGTCCCGCACAGCTTTGCACCCGATTTGAGTTTTCCCGAGGCTATGGTCCGGGTTGCCGCAGCCCTGGCGCGCATCCTTCTAGGCTCAACGTTGTTCGCGTTCTGGGGTGTCTTTAGCGCTCGCGCCTGGGCCGCGATTCCGGGCCATTTCTGGCAGGCCGCCGCAATTCTGCCGCTGGTGCTGCTCTTTTTGATACCGTTCATCGCTTTGATGGCCGGCATTTCAACTCTGGTCCGCGCCGTCTCGCCTAAAAAGTAGCCAGAACGTAATACGTTCGTAACATCCATGTCGTAGTCTAGGAATTCATTTTTTCTAGAGGAGCGTGGATGGAACTTTTCGGTGAAACCCTCTCAGCCGGCAATGCCATATTTCTCTTGCTGGCGCTCGGTCTGGCCTTGAGTTTTGAGTTCGTCAACGGATTTCATGACACGGCGAACGCTGTCGCCACGGTCATCTATACCCACAGCCTCAAGCCGATGGTCGCGGTAGTTTGGTCCGGCTGCTGGAATCTCATCGGCGTATTAACTTCGAGCGGCGCTGTGGCGTTCGGAGTTCTTGCTTTGCTGCCGGTGGAGCTGGTGCTCAACGTCGGATCAGGCGCCGGTTTCGCCATGGTGTTCGCGCTTCTGATCGCGGCCATCATCTGGAACCTCGGCACCTGGTACCTCGGCTTGCCGGCCTCCAGCTCGCACGCGCTGATCGGTTCCATTATGGGCGTGGGCCTGGCCAACTCGATGCTAGCGAAAGGGCACGAGTTCGGCGAAGGCGTGAATTGGGTCAAGGCCAAAGAAGTCGGGTTGTCGCTGCTGGTTTCGCCGCTGGTGGGTTTCGTCTGCGCCGCGGCGCTGCTGCTGATCATGAAGGTCGTCATCAGGAACAAGGAACTCTACCAATCCCCGGAAAAAGACAAAGCGCCGCCGCTGTGGATTCGCGGCTTGCTGGTGCTCACCTGCACCGGCGTTAGTTTTGGGCATGGCTCGAACGACGGGCAAAAGGGCATGGGATTGATCATGCTGATCCTGATCGGAATCCTGCCGGCCACTTACGCCGTGGATCAAAGCACCAGCCAGGCGTCCATCCAAGCCCTGGCCGCGGACGCGCAGGCCATCTCCTTCCAGATGGATCGGCATGCAGCTGGAGTAGCCATGGCTGGATTGCAATCCGCATCCGACGATCTGTCATCCTATTTGAAAACGACGGGCAAAGCGGAACTCCGAACCTATGGAGCAATTGGCACCAAGTGCCGCGAGATCTCAGACACGTTGAGCGGCAAGACCAGCCTCTCGGAATTGACCAAACCCCAACGCAGCCTCCTGCGCAGCGATTTATACCTGACCTCGGAAGCGCTTGGAAAATTGCTGAAGAACCATCGACTGGAGGACCCGGAGGAGCAGAAGTCGGCGGCCGCGCTGAAGAGCCACATGGACAAGCTGACCAAGTTCATTCCAGCCTGGGTAAAATTCGCAGTGGCTATCGCGCTGGGCCTGGGAACCATGATCGGCTGGAAGCGCATTGTTGTTACGGTAGGCGAAAAAATCGGCAAAACGCATCTCACCTACGCGCAGGGCGCGGCTGCGGAACTGGTGGCTGCGGCAACCATTCTGGCCGCTGACCGGTATGGCCTTCCCGTCAGCACCACCCACGTCCTGTCGTCGGGAGTGGCCGGAACCATGGCGGCGAATCACTCCGGGTTGCAGATGGAGACGCTACGAAATCTGCTGCTGGCCTGGGTGTTGACATTGCCGGTGACGGTACTGCTAGGCGCGGGAATTTTCGCGTTCGTGCTGAACGTGCTGATCCGTTTCGGCATCAAATAATTGGTCCAAACTAGAGGGATGGAGATCCGTCCCCTGGGTGAGGCTGACGCCTCTGCGTACTGGAACCTGCGGCTCGAGTCCCTTCAGAAAGACCCGTTCGCTTTTGGAAAGGCAGCCGAAGAACACCAGGCCATGAAACTGGAAGTGTTCGCGGAACGGTTTCGCAACACATCGGGCGAAAATTTCACACTGGGCGCCTTTGAAGGCGACAAGCTGATCGGAATGGCCACGTTCATCCGCGAAACGGGTCTCAAAGAGCGGCACAAAGGGCGCATCTATGGCGTTTACGTCACCAGCTCTCAACGCGGCAAAGGGTTTGCAAACGCACTGATGGCCGTTCTTTTGGAAAAAGCCCAAGCGAATTCCGGGCTGGAGCAGATTCTGCTGGCAGTGGCGACAACCCAAAAAGCAGCCATCGCACTTTATCGAAAATCCGGCTTTGAAGTTTTCGGGACCGAGCCAAGAGCATTAAAGATCGGCTCGGAATACATCGACGAGCAGCACATGATATTGATGCTGGGTCAATCCAGCGCCCACATGGAGTGAATATCCGCCTGGCGCCCGGCCCACACCGTCCAGGCAGCGATAAGAACCAGCGTGATTCCGATGACGATCCAAGTGATCATGTTCACCACCGAAGATTTCTTTTCACTCATGCGCAATAGGGGAATTCTATCAGAAGGTGCGGGCGCACCCGGGAGTGCCTTACCGAACCGCGACCGTAAGAGTAAGAAGCTGTGAAAAAATCGGTTCGCAGGCGAAAGCGCCTGCGCCACTTAATCGTAAATCCTTGTGCGTCAATGTGGGGCAGACGCTTCCGTCTGCCAACCCCGCGTGCTTCCCGATTTTTTCACAGCTTCTAAGGGAGCCGGTGCTCGTTGGCCTAACTCACCGGCCGCGCACTCCGCTGCCCCAAAAACCAAGCCTGGCTGTCATGCCCGCCATTTTGGGATTTGTGCTTGTAAGTCCCGTCCTTATGCATGCGGCGTGCGTTGCGGTTGTCATGCAGATACGCATGCAGGATTTCGTCTTTCAAGCGCTGCACCAATTGCGGACGCTCCACCGGAAATATCACCTCGACGCGCCGATTGAGATTGCGCGGCATCAAATCCGCGCTTCCCAGATAGCACTCCTCGGCCCCATTGTTCGCGAAATAGTAAATACGGCTGTGCTCCAGAAAACGTCCAACAATGCTGGATACGTGAATGTTATCGCTCACCCCGGCAACGTTCGGGCGCAGACAGCATGCCCCGCGCACAATCATGTCCACAGAAACTCCAGCCTGGGAGGCCTGGTAAAGCAGGCGAATGATGGGACCGTCCTCCAGCGCGTTGGTCTTGAAAATCAACCGGCCGTTCCCGCCGTTGCGCTGCACATCGATTTCGCGCTGGATCAGCTCCTCCAGGCGCTGGCGCAGGTTCAGCGGCGCCACCAGCAGCTTCCGGAAGGTCTTCTTGTGCGAATAGCCGGTAAGAAAATTAAAAAGATCGGTGGCATCCGCGCCAATCTGATCGTCCGAGGTCAGAAAACCCAGGTCGGTGTAAAGCCGCGCCGTCACCGGATTGTAATTGCCAGTGGCCAAGTGACAATAGCGGCGGATAACATCCCCCTCCCGGCGCAGCACCAGCGCAATTTTGGAATGCACCTTCAATCCCAATAAGCCATACACCACGTGAACGCCTTCACGCTCCAGCGCCCGCGCCCATTCGATGTTGCTCTCCTCATCGAAGCGCGCTTTCAATTCCACCAGCACCGCTACCTGTTTCCCGTTCTCCACCGCTTCCAATAACGCTTCCACGATGGGCGAGTTGCGTCCCAGCCGGTACAACGTCATCTTAATGGCCACAACATCCGGATCCTTGGCGGCCTTGCGCAGAAATTCCACCACCGGCTGGAACGAATCATAGGGATGATGTAGAAGCTGATCTTCCTGCCGGATCAGCCCGAACATATCGTCTTCCTTGGCGCCAAAACCAGGTGGAGTAGCAGGCAAAAACGGCTTGTCCTTGAGATCCGGCCGATCGAGCGCGGCCAGATGCCGCAGGCGGCTGAGATCCAGCGGACCGTCCACGCGGTAAATGCTGGACGCTTCCACTTCCAGGTTGCTGGCCAGAATCTCCACCATCGATTCCGGCATTTCCGCGTCCACCTGCAGCCGCACCGCATCGCGGAAACGCCGCTGCCACACCGCTTCCTCAATGCTCTCCAGCAGATCGTCCGTCTCCAGTTCCTTGATGGCCACATCGGCGTCGCGGGTTACGCGGAAGGCATGCGCGCGGACAATTTCGAGTCCTGGAAACAGGTGTTCCAGGTTGGCCCTCACCAACTGTTCGATGGGAACAAACGCGCTGCGGCCAGCCGGATTTCCGCCGGGCGGATGCACCGGCAGGAATTGCGGCAGTGAATCGGGAATCTTCACGCGCGCGAAATGCTCCGGGCCGCCTGGATCGCGAACCACCACCGCCACGTTGAAACTGAGATTCGAAATGTGCGGAAACGGCCGGCCTTGATCGAAAGCAAGCGGCGTCAGGATGGGGAAAATCCTGTCCAAAAAGAGGCTGTCCAGGCTGGCGCGCTGCGTGGCGTCCAACTCGGCCAGATCCAGAAGCCGGATATTGGCCGCCGCCAGCTCCGGCGCCAATTCTTCGCGATAGAAGGCATAAGCCTCATTCATCAGCAGGCCCATTTCCACGCGAATGGCGCCCAGGGTTTCCGCGGGTAACCGGCCATCCATGCCCGGCTCCTCCACTTTGTTCTCGATCTGCTGCATTAAACCGGCCACGCGTACCATGAAGAATTCGTCTATGTTCGATCCCAAAATCGAGAGGAACTTCACGCGCTCAAGCAATGGATTGCGGGCGTCGCGCGCTTCTTCGAGCACCCGCCGCTGGAATTCCAGGTGACTCAATTCGCGATTCAGGTAAAGAGCGGGATCGTGTAACTCGGGTACGTCAGTTAAGGGGACGGCGGCAGACATGCTTTCACCATTTTACTGGGCGAGACCTCCGGCCTGCTATAGCCCAACCACTTTTTTCACGCAATTTACTGTGTCATACGCATGTAACAGAGAGTGAGACAGAACCCCTCGCACCTCCTTTGCGGACTGCTGGCAGGCGCGCTTAACCTGATGGCCGGCTCGCCACTTCAATTAAATGTCATCTACACCTGCGGCCCGGACGCTCCAAAGATCAAGATCCTGAACTGCAGCGGCCCGGGCGACAACGCCGTCTGCGAGGTTCAATCCTACACGCGCGCCGAGCCCGCAGGGCGCTCGCAATCCACCCGCGAAACGCTCGGGATTTCGCTCGAGCATTGTCATGCGGAGGTGTATTCCAAAGTGCCCCTCAAGCCCGGCGACACATTGGAAGTGTTCCTCTTTGGAGAATGGACCAAGAGTGAACTCCTGGCGATTGATGGCGCCCAGTACAACGTCCGGCTTCCGGATGGCGCCAAGTACTGGATGCCCGCCGCGCAAATACGTAGAGCTGTTGTTTCCATCCCGGCCGGCCAACCACCGAAGCCGGGTCTGGCGAGCTGCGCCGGAAAATTAGAGGGAACCTACCTGAGCCCAAGTGGATTCCCAAGCATCGTTTTTCACTCCGGCAAAGCTTCGGTCCAGGGCGATGAATCGGTGGAGTGCTGGACGGGCGGCGGCAAAATATATCTGCACACCGTCGGCACGCCCGCCGACCAGGACTTCGTGATGGGTATCAACAGCAACGGTACGTTAGACACGACGCTCGGAGAAATGAAGAAGAAGAACTGAAAGTTCTTCGGTTCATCGGTTCTTCAGTTCTTCGGTTCCTAAAACCCGGGGCGCCAGCCCGAGACAGTGGCGGAAATACGAACCGAAGAACCGAAGAACCGATGAACCGAAGAACGTCGGCGCCAGCGCCCACACTCCCCTTGACAACTTAGGAGAGCGGAGCGATACTCCTAGATAGCTTAGGAGACGCAATGCGATCCCTCCGCCACCTGCTGGCCATCATCCTTGGACGCCCCCAAATGGAGGCGGATCTGGCGGAAGAACTCCGCTTCCATATCCACAGCCGCACCGAACATTTCATCCGCTCCGGCTACTCCCAAAGCGAGGCGGAGCGGCGGGCCCGCATTGAGTTCGGCGCCGTCGAAGCATACAAGGAAAGCTGCCGCGAAGCGAGCGGCCTGGCCTGGTTCGATGAACTGCGCGGCAACCTTCGCTACACTCTGCGGACCTTGCGCAATCGTCCCGGATTCACCTTGGCCGCGGTGCTTTCGCTCGCGGCCGGCATCGGCGTGAATACTTCCGCCTTTACGTCCGTTAGCGCGCTGGTCTTGCACCCCTTTCCCTATCCGCACCTGGACCGCGTGATGACTGTTTGGACTTCCGACGAGAAACTCGGCTCTCCGCAAAGGCGTCTGGCAGCCGGCAATTTCTTCGATTGGAAGCAGAACAGCCGTACCTTCGAATATCTTTCGGCCTATCGCGGTTGGAACGCCACCTTAACCGGTATCGATGACCCGCGGCGCCTCCAGGCCGCCCAGGTTTCCGCCGATTTTTTCGAGACGTTGGCTATGCATCCGCGAGTGGGCCGAAGCTTCAATCAAGCCGACATGGAACCAGGCCGTGACGGCGTGGCCATTGTGAGCGACGCTTTCTGGAAAACCCAGCTTGCCTCCGCGCCCGATCCGCTGGGCCGCATCATCTCTCTGGATACTCGAACCTTTACCGTGATCGGCGTCATGCCCGAGGAATTCGATTTCCACCTGGGAACCGAACTGTGGACCCCGCTCGCGCTCACTCCACAAGAAAGGAGCAACCGGGAACGAACGGATCTGTACGTCTATGGACGTCTGAAACCAGGAACGTCCCTGGAGCAGGCAAGCGCGGAAATCACCGCGTTGAGCGCGGAGCTGGAACGCCGTTATCCAAAAACGAACCGGGGCCACGGCGTGGTGATCCACCCGCTGCGCGAATCGATAGACCAGGTGACCGTCCGTTTCACCATCATCCTTTTGGGCGCGGCGACGTTCGTTTTGCTGCTGGCTTGCGCTAACGTGGCCAACCTGCAGCTGGCGCGCGCCACCGCCCGCGAGCGCGAGATCGGCCTGCGTGCCGCACTGGGCGCCAGCCGGATTCGCATCGCGCGCGAGCTTCTTACCGAAAGCTTGGTCATCGGTATGCTGGGCGGATGCGCGGGCATGCTGCTGGCCAATTGGGATCTGCACATTACCAAGGCGGCTATTCCAGCGCAGGTTTTCCGCTGGGTGGCCGGGCTCAAGACCTGGCACATGGACGCGAGCACAGTAGTTTTTGGTTTCGCGCTGTCGGTGGCTGCGGGCGTGGCCTGCTCCCTTCCGGCCATCTATCAACTGCTGCGCAGCCAGGGCCACGCCGGATTGAACGACGTGCTGAAAGAAGGTGGACGCACCTCCAGCTCCGGAACATCCCGCAGCCGCGCGCGCAGCACTTTGGTTGTAGTGGAAGTGGCGCTCTCGCTGGTACTCCTGATCGGCGCCGGCCTGATGGTAAGAACCTTCCAGCGCATCTTAGCCCTGGATCTCGGCTTCGATCCGAAGAACATGCTGATCACCGACATTTGGCTCTCCGACAGGAACTATCGCGATGACGCCCAGATGGCGCGCTTCTTCACCCAGGTCCTCGACCGCCTGAATGCCGTTCCCGGAGTGGAGTCCGCGGCTGGCGCGGGAGACATTGGCGGCGCCGCAACTCTGAGTATTGAAGGACAGCAAGCGCAGCCTTCGGATCCTCACCCCGACATTCTCGCTATCAGCCCCGGCTACTTCCATGCCATGCGTATTCCCATGCGCGCCGGACGATCCATCGGAACCGGGGATGGTCCCAATACCGCGCCGGTAGTGGTGGTGAGTGAAGCCGTGTCCCGCCATTTTTGGCCCGGCGTAAATCCCATTGGCCGCAGAATCCGTCTCAAAGGACCAGGCTCTCCGTGGCTGACCGTGGCCGGAGTGTGCGGCGACCTGAAGGACTGGTTCAGCCGAACTCCGCAGCTTGCCGTTTACGTTTCCTACCAGCAATGGCCGACTATTTATATGGGATTGCACATAAGAACCAGGCAGGATCCTTTGCAATTCGCCGCAAGCGTTCGCGCACAAGTTCGCGCGGTGGATGCAAATCAGGCGATCTCTAACATTGAGACCGAAGAGCAATCGCTGGCCGAAGAGACTTCCGGCGTGCGAGCCGCGGCCACCAGGATGAGCATTTACGCTGCGATCTCTCTCTTACTCGCCATCATGGGCTGTTACGCGGTTGGCTCTTTTTCCGTGGCGCGCCGGACGCAGGAGATTGGTATCCGCATGACGCTGGGCGCCACGCGCGGCGACATTCTCAGCATGGTGCTTACCCAGACCGCCCGCATGACCGCAATCGGCCTGGCCGCGGGGCTCGCGCTAGCCATCGCTCTCACGCAGGTGATGGCGCACGCGCTCTACGATATTGTTTCCATCGAGCTCACGACGTTTGTGGCATTGACCGCGCTGCTGGCTGCCTCAGCCCTGCTGGCCGGCTACATTCCCGCCCACCGTGCCGCGCGCATCGATCCCATGGCCGCGCTGCGCAATGAATAGCACCGGAAGCACGCGGGGTTGGCAGACGGAAGCGTCTGCCCCACGTGGCGCAGGCGCTTTCGCCTGCGAACCGATTTTTCCACAGCTTCTTAGCGACTGGTGTTTTGCTTTAGTAGCGGAAGCTGGATCAAAGCAGTTTCCGGTTCCATGCCCACATTCAGAATCGGATCGGGCCGCAGCGCCTTCACCACCGCGATCTCGTCGCAGCATTGAAATTTCGGACAGCGGACGCAGTCCTTCCACACCTTCAGTGGAAGCTCTCCCCGCTCCACTTCCCGAAACCCGACTTTCCGGAAAAATTCGGGCACATAGGTGAACGCAAATAACGCATGCAGGTTGTTCTCCGCCGCTTCCAGCTCCAGCGCTTCGACGATGCGGCGCCCCACTCCACGCGTTTTAATATTGGGATCCACGGCCAGCGACCGTACTTCGCCTGAAGTGGGCGAATAAAAGTGCAGCGCGCCGCAGCCCAGCAGGCGCGTTCCGGAATAAGCCACCGTGAAATCGCGGATGTTCTCCGACATTTCGAACTCCGTGCGCGGCAGCATGATCGCGTTCGCGGCGTACCCGTTGATCAGTTCCAGCAGCGCCGGAATATCGGCCAATCGGGCCTTGCGAACCGTCACCAAGTCAAAATCAAATAGCGCTGGAGGATCCAGCAAACTTACGCTAGCCATGTCTAGTCGCTCCCACTTCCGACACCAGCCTGGTGCCGATTCGTTCTCCCGCGAGCAGTGCGCGGAGCACCCCGGCCCGTGTTCCGGGCGCAATCACCACTTCGCCCACGCCGGCGCGAAGCGCATCGGAAGCAGCTTCCAGCTTGGCGCGCATGCCGCCGCTCGCGATTCCACTCCCGATCAGTTCACCGCACTCGGCAGTGCTGATGGTTGGCAAAATGTTGTTCTCCCCGCCGCGCACTCCATCCACATCGGTCAGGAAAATGAGTCGTTCCGCTGGAAACGCCGCGGCGATGGAAGCAGCCATCTGGTCCGCATTGACGTTGTAAAACCGTCCTTCATGGTCGCCCGCGACGCATGCCACCACCGGCAGATAACCGTTCTCGACCAGCAACGCCGGCAAGCGCGTGTCGGATTTCACCGGCCGGCCGACGAATCCCAGCTCGTCGCTCATCCGCCGGGCTTCGGTGATCAGCGCATCCATGCCGCTCAGTCCCACGGCGCGCGCGCCCGCCGCTAGAAACGCCGCCACCAGTTCCTGATTCACCGATCCCGCCAACACTTTAAGCACCGCGTCCAGCACTTCCGGCGTAGTCACTCGCAGTCCATTTACAAAATGGCTTTCGATTCCCCGCTCCGCGAGGAAGCGCGTCATCTGCTTGCCGCCGCCATGAACCACCACCGTTTTGAGGCCGTCTTCGATCGCCTGAGCAATTTCCCCCGCCAGCCGCTCGCGCGACTCCGCCGCATCGAGCAACGTACCGCCGATTTTGATGAGGGTTGTCAAACGTGTTGTCAAACGTGTTGTCAAACGTGTTGTCAAACGTGTTGTCAAAGCAAACCCTCGGTTTCTTCGAAACCCAGCGCCAGGTTCATGTTCTGCACGGCTTGCCCGGCAGCGCCTTTCACCAGGTTGTCGATCGCGCTCACCACCACCACGCGCCCCGACGCCGCATCCAACCGCATGCCGATATCGCAAAAATTGGTTCGCTCCACGCCGCGTATGTCCGGCATGGTTCCGGGCGGGTAGAGCCGCACGAAAGGCTCCTTCGCATACCTGCCACGATAAATGTTCAACAACTCTTCGGCGCTGGAAACGCCGCGCGCCCGGAAATAGATCGTCTCCAAAATCCCGCGATGGATGGGCAGCAACTGCGCGGTGAAACTCAATTCCGCCTCCTCGATTCCGGAGACCATCAGGATTTCGGGAACGTGCCGGTGATCCAACACGGCGTAGGCCGAGAAGTTTTCCGTGACTTCGCAAAAACTGGTTTTGAGACTCGGTTTTCGTCCCGCGCCGCTGACGCCGGATTTTGCATCGCAGACTATTCCGCAAGCGCGATCGATTACGCCCGCCGCCACGAACGGCTGAATGGCCAGATTCGCCGCGGTGGGATAGCATCCTGGATTCGAAATCAGCCGCGCGCCCGCGATCCGGTCCCGGCAGAATTCAGGCAGCCCGTAGACGGCTTCCGGCAACAATTCCGGCGCGGTATGTTTTTCCTTATACCAGCGCGAGTAGGCGGCGGGCTCGCGCAAGCGGAACGCGCCGCTCAGGTCAATCACTTTGGCGCCGGCCTCCAGCATGCCGGGCGCAAGCTCCATGGACACGTCAGCAGGTGTCGCCAGAAATACCAGCTTGAGCCCCTCCGAGCTGACCGCTTGCGGAGTGCAGGCCACCCGCGTGTGGGATTTCGCCGCGAGGTGCTGAGGCGGATGGTCCGAATCCGCGCGATGATCGAGCAGCACCAGCTCAACGCCCGAATGCGGCTCAAGCAGGCGGACCAGCTCCGCTCCGCTATAGCCACGAAATCCGACAATGCCGACACGAACCCGCATTGATTAATTATTCACCAGTGTGAATAATTATACCATGAGCTATGGGTGGTAGTGGATAGTAGCCACTACCCTATGGTTATCCAGACAGAACCCAAGAATCAGCCTTGCGCCAGGAGTTTTACTTCAACAACGCCAGCAGCCGCGCCGGAAGCCTGCCCTCTGGACAAATCGAGTGAACGCTGTTGCCGGCCTTGTGCGCGATGAAGCTGATCCGCCGCTCGCCCACCGTGTCCGAGGTCGGGTCCCAACCCACAATATCGATGGTCCAGCCCAGTTCTTGCAATAAGTCTACGATGCGGACAGCCTCGCTCTGTATGTCCGCCCGCAAGTCACTTGGAAACCCACCCAGCATTTAGAATTTGATACTCGAGTCTACGCCCACCGGGGGTCGCAGTGCCCCTATCTTTTGGTTAGGAAGCACTTATCTTTCGACCTAGGCAGGACCATCCGACGGCGGGACCCCCGAGGACGCTGGCTCCGCCGCCAAGATGGGAAATCACAGCAAGCAGTTCGGAGGGCGCACTGTGATCCGGGTCAATTCTAGCAGAAACGGTGACGCGCAACTCTATCTAAAAAAATATCTTTCGATGCTTCTATGCTGGTAATTTACCTAGGTCCGCGGCTTAAGCTTCTAGCTCGTCCGGATGTGCACCCTGCAGCCGCCGGTCTGCCAATCGGCGCGGCGCCACCATCGTTGAAGTGGTGCGTTGGTACCTTATATCACTTTTGGATAGTACTAAACGAATCGGATAGTACCCGCGTGATCTTGCGGAAAATGCTTGGACCCGCTATATTCTAGCAAACGCTGGGAGAACGCATGTGGCGAGGGCGCTCCTAAACAGGACGTCCTGTCGCCAGGGGTCATGTCATCCTCCCAGCGGGTTTCGGTCCGCACTTCGAGTGCCACGCAATGCGGGCTAGCTGACTGAGCGATATCACCCACGTCAGGACCTTACACCCAGCCCCACGGGTCCCGTTTCTCAAACTAAGTCTTTGATAAACCATCGAATACCTACGCGGCGCTCGACCTGCTATGAGTAGGAGAGCCCTGCCCATGAACAGAATGGCTTCGTTTTGCATTTTCGTGCTCGCGATCCTGGGGGTTCCCTCGGCTCTGCTCAATGCCGCCACGGGAGCGGACGCGCGCCGCGGCGCTGAATTCTTCCGGTCTCAATTCTGCGTCAATTGCCACGCCTTCGAGGGCCACGGTGGAAACCAGGCGCCCGATCTGGGCCAGCGGTTCGACCGGAACTATACGCCGGCCGGCATCGCCAGCCGAATGTGGGATCACGCTCCGGTGATGTGGCAAGCCATGGCCGCTCAGAAGATTCCGCTTCCCAGTCTGAGTGCCGACCGGGCTGCGGATCTTTTCGCCTACTTCTACGCGGTTCGTTACTTCGAGAAACCAGGCGAAGCCGAGCGCGGCAAGCAGATTTTTGAAGCCAAACATTGCAATGACTGCCACTCCCTGACGGCTTCCGGCGGCAGCGGGCCGGGAACTCCAGTGGAGCGTTGGGAATCGCTGGCGGACCCCACCGTCCTGGTGGAGCGGATGTGGAACCACTCCGACCTGATGAAAGGCGAAATGGCCAGCCGAAACATTCCGTGGCCGCAGTTGACCGCGCAGGATCTGGACGATCTTCTAGTGTACCTCCAAAATCTGCCTCAGACCAGGAATGAAAAGCTGGCGTTTACGCTGCCATCGAGTGAAGGCGGCGAGGCGATATTTACGGAAAAAGGCTGCGCGAATTGCCACAAAGGCGCGCTGGCCTTGGAGTACCGCCTGGGCGATAGCTCGCTGACCAGCGTGGCCGCAGCCATGTGGAATCACAATCCTCAGATGCAGAAGCCGCATCCGGAAATCACGTTGCCCGAGATGCGGCAACTGATCGGCTATGTCTGGGCCAAGCAGTTTTTCTTTACCAGAGGCGATGTGGGGCGCGGTCACAAGGTTTTTGAATCCAAAAAATGCGCCACCTGCCACAACGATGGGTCTTCAGGCGCACCCGCGCTGGGGAAACCCTCAGAGCCCTATTCAGCCATTACCATGGTGGCCGTACTGTGGAAACACGGCCCCAGCATGCTGCAACAAATGCAGGAACGGCACATCCAGTGGCCGCGACTCTCGCAGTCGGAAATGGCCAACCTCATCGCGTACCTGAATTCGCGATAGGTTCATTGGCCCCTTGCTCACGCGGGGGGCTGCATTTCCAGAATCGTAGCCCCGCGCGTAAGCAAGGGGAACCGTTAGAATAAACAAACGCATGACTGGCGCACAACCCAAAAACACTCATTTTCGCGAACTGTATATCGGCGGCCGATGGGAACCGCAATCCGGAACCGGATCCATCGACGTACTCTCCGCATCCACAGAGGACATTATCGGTTCGGTGCCCGAAGGCACGCCCGCCGACGTGGATCGCGCCGTCCGCGCCGCTCGCGCGGCGTTCGACGGCCCTTGGAGCCAAACCACGGTTCCCGAGCGGGCGGAAATATTGCGGAAGCTGGCCGATGCATTGAAGCAGCGCTCAGAACAGGTTGCCGTTACCATCAGCCAGGAAGTGGGCTCACCCATCCAGATGTCCACCAATATCCAGGCCGGTCTGCCGGTGCTGGTAACGAATTCCTATGCCCAGTTGATCGCCGAATTGAAGCTGGAGCAGGAAATCGGCAACTCACTGGTGGTGCGTGAGCCGTTCGGCGTGGTGGGCGCAATCACTCCCTGGAATTATCCGCTGCATCAGATCATGGCCAAGGTGGCGCCGGCACTGGCCGCGGGTTGCACGGTGGTGCTGAAGCCCAGCGAAGTTGCGCCCTTGAACGCCCTGCTGCTGGCGGAAGCCTGCGAGGCGATCGGATTACCCGCGGGTGTTCTCAACATCGTCACCGGTTATGGGCCAGTGGTGGGCGAAGCCATTGCGTCGCACCCGATGGTCGACATGGTCAGCTTCACCGGATCGGTGCGCGCGGGCAAACGCGTGGCGGCGCTGGCCGCGGAAACCATCAAGAAAGTGACGCTCGAGCTGGGCGGGAAATCCGCATTCGTGGTGCTGGACGATGCTCCGCTCGAAAAAGCCATCCCGGCCGGCGCGCGCAATGCCATGCTGAATTCCGGACAAACCTGTTCGGCGTGGACCCGCATGGTGGTGGCGCGCAGCCGCTACCAGCAGGTTTTGGAATTGGCGGCCCAGGCCGTCGGCTCGCTGAAGGTGGGCGATCCGGCGGATGCTTCCACGCGCCTCGGTCCGCTGATCTCGGCTACGCAGCGCCAACGCGTGGAAGGTTACATCGCCAAAGGTAAGCAGGAGGGCGCGCGAGTGGTAATGGGCGGAGGGCGCCCGGCCGGGTTCGACAAAGGCTATTATGTGGAACCCACCATCTTCGCCGATGTGCAATCCAAAATGACCATCGCGCAGGAAGAAATTTTCGGGCCCGTGCTTTCCATTTTGCCCTATGACACCGAGGACGAGGCGGTACGGATCGCCAACGACACTATTTACGGATTGGCCGGCGGTGTGTGGTCCGCCGATCCTGACCGGGCCCTGCGCGTGGCGCGGCGCATGCGAACCGGACAAGTGGACGTGAACGGCGGAAAATACAATCCGCTGGCTCCGTTCGGGGGCTACAAACATTCCGGCATCGGCCGCGAGCTGGGTATGTTCGGGCTGGAGGAATATTTCCAGATCAAGTCGATCGCGAGGTGAAAAGCACCGGCTCCCTCACCGTCGCGGCTCGGTAACGCTCCGCCGCACGGCCACCAGCTCCGCCACTTGCTCTTCGCCGTAATGCAGAATCTTCCAATCGTCAAAATACTCACGCAATTCGCCCGGACGGACGCGCGTCAGGAGTGCGATGACGATGGCCATTCCGCCGGCACGAACTCCAGCTTTGATCTGTGGGAAAAGATCGCGCTGCAGGTATAAACAGTCGCAGATCAAGTCGTACGAATCGGGCTGAATCTGAAACTCGCCGCGTTCCAGATCCGCGATCCGTGCGTCGATCGCGGCATTCCGCTCCCGCAATTTCGCAATCGCGATGGGTGACCCGTCCACGGCGGTGACGCGCCAGCCGCGCTCCGCCAGATACAGCGCATTGCGGCCGGGCCCGCAAGCCAGATCCAGCGCCGCTCCAGGATCGAGATCCGCCGCAAAGCGCTGCAGCAGCGGCGACGGCGCTTCATATAATTTCTGGCCGGCGCGGTAGCGCTGGTCCCACTTCTCAATGCTCAACGGGAGCGCTCTGCTTCGCGGCAGCTTTGAAAACCTTGTTGAGGATGCGAATGCCGCGGTCGATTTCCTTCTCCGTAATGATATAGGGCGGAAGCATGCGCAGCACCGTGTCGTGCGTGCAGTTCAAGAGCAGACCTGCGTCGATTGCATCCAGCACAATTTGTTTACCGGGAATGGTCAGCTCCACGCCGATCATCAAGCCGCGGCTGCGAACTTCCTTAATAAACTGGTAGCGCCTGGCCAGCTCGTCCAGCTTCATCCGGAAATAGCCGCCCATCTGCTGGATATGCGGCAGCAGGCCATCCAGAATGTCCATGAACTCCAGCGCCACGCGGCAGGCCAGTGGTCCTCCGCCGAAGGTGGACCCATGCATGCCCGCGCCTATCGAGTGGGCCGCTTTTTCGTTCGCGACGATCACTCCGAGCGGAATGCCGCAGGCCAGCGGCTTTGCCGCAACCATGATGTCCGGCAACACCACCGGATCGGCCTGTTGATACGCGAAGTAGGTCCCCGGGCGGCCCACGCCGCACTGAATCTCGTCAAACACCAGCAGGGCGTCGTATCGATCCGCCAGTTCCCGCGCCTTGCGGCCGAATTCGTTCGAAATGGGATGAATGCCGCCCTCGCCCTGAATCCACTCCAGGACAATTCCGGCGGTGCGCTCATTCACCGTTTGTTCCAGCGCCACAAGGTCATTGTGCGGAACGAACCTGGCGCCCGGCAGCAGCGGTTCAAAATCCTTGCGGTATTTTTCCTGTCCGGTTATGGAGAGTGCTCCGAGAGTCCGGCCGTGAAAGGAATTATGCAGAGCGACAACTTCGTATTTCTCAGGGCTGATCTTGCGCCCGTGCGCGCGGATCATCTTCAGCGCGCCTTCCATGGACTCCGCGCCGGAATTGCAGAAGAAGGTACGCGCTAAACCACTGGCCTTGGCCAGGCGTTCCGCCAGCGGCCCTTGATAGAGGTTGTAATAAAGATTGGAAGTATGCAGCAGTAGGCCGGCCTGCTCGCGAATCACCATGGTGAGGCGCGGATGCGCGTATCCCAGCGCATTGACGCCGATGCCGGTGAGCAAATCCAGATAGCGCCGGCCGGATTGGTCGTAGACATAGCACCCGCGGCCGCGCTCCAGAAGAAGCGGATAGCGCGCGTAGTTCTGCAACAGATATTGGCTCTCCAGAGCGCGAATCCGGTCAAAGATGCCGGGCTGTTCCGGAACCGGGGAAGGAGTGGACATAGCACCATGATAACGAACCAATGCGATTCGATCCGATTGGTAAAACGAACAGTTGGTAAGCGACCATTGATAATCGACCATCGGTAACCGACCATCGGTAACCGACCATCGGTAACCGACCATCGGTAACCGACCATCGGTAACCGACCATCGGTAACCGACCATCGGTAACCGACCATCGGTAACCGACCATCGGTAATCGACAACCGAGCCGCGACCGCAAGGGAGCGCTACCACGAACGTGGATCCGGGTAGCACTCGTGGTAGCGCTCCCTTGCGGTCGCGGCTCGGTTTTCCGATTCGATATGCTGAAGTTGAATGTTTTCAGAGGCCTTTTCAGGCAAGCTGGCCTGCGTGCGGATTCCATTGGGAAAAGGCGTGTGTTCCCGATGTCACATCGCCTGCGATGCCGGCTCGCGCTCCCGCTCATGCCTGGGCCGTTTCGATGAAGCCGGCCGCCTGGGGTGCGAGGCCCTGGCCGGAATTTATATGGAATCATTCAGATGTGGGTCAGTTTGAGGCTGTGGCGCACGCATCCATGCGTGCCGTGTTCGCACTCCTGCGAACACCAGTGATGAGGTAAGTTCCCGGCGTTCACACGAGTGTGAACGCGGCACGCACGAGTGCGCGCGCCACGTCGTTGCTTGGCAGATTTTGCAATACAACTACCAATCATTCCAGCTGTGATAGTTTGGTAGTAGGAAGAAGGTGCACCGTGCAAGACGCGCCAAGACCGCAGATCAACCTGTCGAAGATCCCGGTCGGTGGGGGCATCGCCGGGGCAATTTTCGCGATCGGCAGCATGCTGATCTTTCTCCTGGGTATCCCGGCCATACGATATATTTTTCCGGCGGCCATCGTTTTAGGATGCGGGGTCGCGCTGGCAATCCACTTCAAGCACCATGAGAAGCTGGGCGCAGCCTGGATTCTGCCGCTCAAAAATAAGTAGCTTCCGCTGGCCCGCTCAACTGCTAATCGCTCCCGGGCACGACCGTGGCTCGACCACGGTAGACAAGACCGGGAGTCCGCGACGCCATGATCAACGAAGAACATGACGGACAGCTTTCAGTTGCGACCCATGAATAGCGCCGATCCAATGGCGGCAGCGGAGGCGTTCGGCCGGATTGGCTGGATCAAGCCTGCCACATTGTTTGAACGCTACTTAGTCGAGCAGGCAGCAGGAACCAGATCATGTTGGGTGGCACATCTTGGCGCTGTTTTTGCCGGATACGTTGCAGTCAATTGGAAGCCCACTTACCCGTTCTTCGCAGCAAGGCAAATTCCAGAAATCCAAGATCTGAATGTCCTTCCGCCCTTCCGCTGTAAGGGCCTCGGCACAACGCTGCTGGCTCAAGCCGAAACCGAAATCTCCGCCCGCTCCGACATTGCCGGATTGAGCGTGGGCCTGCATCCGGGCTACAACGACGCGCAGAAATTGTACTGGAAGCGCGGTTATATTCCTGATGGCCAAGGCGTCACGTACCAAGACCGAGAGGTGCGTGAGGGCGAATTGGTGCGCCTCGATGATGATTTTTTGTTGCACCTGCTGAAGCGCGTCCGTCCCTGACAAAAAACACCAGCAAAAAATAGGCAACCGTCAGCTGTACGGTGCACTGTCGTGCGAGAATGACAGTGACGCATGACACGCTTCGCTCTGTTCGTTGCCTTAGCAGCTCTTACAAGTTGCCGCTCAAGCCAGCCCCAGCCGAAACCGGAACTAAACATCGCCGCCGCGGCGAATCTGACCGATGTCTTCAATCACCTGGGCCCGCGCTTTGAGGCCGACACCGGCATTCATCCCGTATTCAGCTTCGCATCCACCGCGCAACTGACCCACCAGATTGAGAACGCCGCGCCTTTCGATGTGTTCACCGCGGCCGATTCCGAACATGTGGCCGAGCTGGAACAAAAAGGGCTGCTAGCGGCGGGGAGCCGCGCCGTCTACGCACGCGGCGTGCTGGCATTGTGGATTCCCTCCAGCAGCAGGGCAGCCGTCGAGCGCATCCAGGATCTAACGCGGCCGGACGTGCATATCATCGCCGTCGCCAAGCCGGAGCTGGCGCCCTATGGCCAGGCCACCGTGGATACGCTTCAAAAACTTGGAATTTGGGAGCAGGTCAAACCCAGAGTCGTCTACGCGGAGAACATCAGCATGGCCAAACAATACGGCCAGTCGAAGAACGCTGACGCCGTATTCACCGCCTATTCGCTGGTGCTTCACGAAGCGGGAAAAATCATCCAGGTTGACGAGGCCCTGCATAAGCCCATCGATCAAGAACTGGGGATTGTAGCGAAATCGAATCGTCAAGACGACGCGAGAAAGTTTGTGGCATTCCTCCTGACCGGAGCCGGGAAGGTAATCCTGGCGAGTTACGGCTACCAGACGCCGGCCCCGCGGTAGGGCAAGCCCAGTGCCACAGCGATCAGGCGGCTGGTTTCCGCATGGCCGCTCCCAGTATTTTGCCGGACCCCTCTTGTACCAAGGCCACGATGCGAACGTTCTTCGGGTCAGTGCCGGGCTTGAGCTTCAACTGAACGGTTTGCTCAAAATTCTTTCCCTTTTGCAGCTTTCCTATTTTCGTCAATTGCTGCACCACTGCAACGTGCGTCAGGCGGTGGCCGCCGTTTTCGCCATGCAGAACCTGTGACTCCACGTGATTGAGGGCCACCACCACGTAGACCTCCGCGTTGTGTTCAATAGAATTGCCATCGGCTTGAATGAGCGTTCGAAGTACAGCCGGATTCCCGGCATCCACGCTTACTTCGCCGATCTGTACCGGGACCTTTGGCGGAACGTTGGCATCGTGTAAAACCTGATTGGCCTGTTGCGGATTGTCAGCGTGCAATTCAACGTCGCCGTCGATGATGAATTGGGGAGTGTAACGGGAGCTTAGTCCAAGATCCCGGCAATATGCCGTCTGGCGTTCCGATAACGCCGCGGAAGAGTTTGGATCTTTCCATCCGTCGTGATCCCAATAATCCACGTGTTCGCTGAGCACAATCAATTGCGCACCGGCAACGGGTTGCAATGTGTCCATTTTTTCGAGAAGGGCGTCCGCGGGCGGACAACTGGAACAGCCTTCGGAAGTGAACAGCTCAACCAGGATGGGATGGTCCTCGGTTTTCGAGGTCTGTCCGTTGAGGGAAGACAAGGCTGAGAACAAGACGGCTAAAACCGGGAAGCATGGGAAACGAAAAGAAGGCACAACTACTATTTTGAACCGGGAGAGCTGTTGGCGGCAATAGCCACTTGATGCGAATTCATGCTGACCACCGAAATGATTCGGCCCTGGGCAGGTGTGGCCGGAGACAAACAGGCGCCAACTTCGTTGAAGATGCCGGTTGGCAGGCGGAAGCGCCTGCCCCACTCAAAACCAAATGTGGGGCAGGCGTTTCCGCCTGCCAACCGATTTTCCCGCATCGCATTCATCACCTTTAGTGGGCCGGATGCGCCTCCGCGTTGCGCTTTCGGGCGGCTTCTTGAGGATCGGTTATGATATCCACCCACTGCGGATCGGGCGAAGCCCCGGCTTTGTAGTTGTCGTGCCAGTTCCACCACTTGTATGGCGCGGTCTGGGGATAACCCTCGGGAGAGTCCTCCCAGGCCTCCTGGCGGCCGAGCGGCGTGATGTCCAGGTAGCTCCAGGTGCTGCCCATCGCCTCATCTCCGCGGTTGTTGATGAAGTAGGTGCGGAATACTCGCTCGCCATCGCGGAAGAACACGTTGTGGCCATGCCATTCATTGACGCCGAAATCGACGTCGAAGCTGTCCGTCATGGTGTACCAGGGCATCTCCCAGCCCATGCGCGCCTTCAGCCGGGCGATGTCCTGCTGCGGCGCGCGCGAGGCGTAAGCAAGGGTGGTGTCGCGCGCATTCAGATGGGCCAGGTGGGCCACTTGATCGGCGCCCAAGGAGCAGCCCCGGCAGGCGTGATCGGGCCAGCCGAACACGCCGGGCTCGAAGAAGGCGCGATACACGATCAACTGCCGGCGGCCCTCGAACAAATCGAGCAGGTTCACCTTGCCCTTAGGTCCGTCGAACTCATACTTCTTGTCCACAGCCTGCCAGGGCATCCGCCGGCGTTCGGCGGCTAACGCGTCACGGGAACGCGTCAGGGCTTTCTCCTTCGCGAGAAGCTGCTGGCGTGCAGCCTCCCACTCCTCGCCGGACACGATTGGAGGTGTCTTCATGTGTCTTATTCTCCTCTCTCTTCTAGACGAGACACAACCCTAATTTTGAACAGCAAAATCGTAGGCGCCATAGCCGCTCACTGCGATTTCATGCCATTATGATCTTCGCCCATGAAGAAAGTGCCCTCAGGGATGGTGCCGATGATCGCAATCGACCGCAAGGCGCCGGAGGCACTGCACCGGCAAATCTATGACGCGTATCGCACGGCGATTCTGGATCGCAGATTGCGTCCAGGGCAGCGCCTTCCGTCAACGCGGTCGCTGGCGGTTGAACTGGGGGTTTCACGCTTTCCGGTTCTGAACGCGTACGCTCAACTTCTGGCGGAAGGTTATTTCGAGAGCCGGGTCGGCGCGGGAACTGTTGTCTCCGCATCGCTTCCGGAGCAATTCACTTCCAGCCGGCCCGCCGCTGCGCGAGTCCGGACCGCCGCGCCCAGTTCTCGCCCGGTGTCACGCCGCTCTTCGATACTTCGTCCGGAGCGTGCCCCGTGGCTGCAGGGCTCAGGTGCATTCAGCGTGGGGCAAGTGGCTTTCGATCATTTTCCACTGCAGGTCTGGTCGAACTTAGTGGCGCGACATGCCAGAAAGATGAACGCGCGGTCATTTCACTATGGCGACCCAATGGGTTCCCTGCCCTTTCGGGAAACCATCGCCAGTTACCTGCGAACCGCTCGATCGCTCGGTTGCGAGGCATGGCAGATTATGATCGTCAGCGGATCTCAGCAGGCGCTGGAGATTTCGGCGCGCGTTCTGCTGGACCCTGGAGACAGCGTATGGATGGAAGAGCCCGGTTACCGTTATGCGCGGGATGTCTTCGCGCTGGCCGGCTCGAAGCTGGTGCCCGTTCCGGTGGACCGGGAAGGTTTGGATGTCGCCGCCGGCGTTCGCCGGTGCCCGAAGGCGCGCGCTGCATTCGTTACGCCCTCTCATCAATTCCCGCTCGGCGAGACCATGAGCGCCTCGCGGCGCCTGCAATTGCTGGACTGGGCTCACCATGCGGGCGCCTGGCTGATCGAGGATGATTATGATAGCGAGTACCGCTACGAGAGCCCGCCCATCGCAGCTTTGCAGGGGTTGGATTCGGACTCTTCGGTGATCTACATCGGAACTTTGAGCAAGGTGCTATTTCCATCGTTGCGCCTCGGTTACGTGGTGATTCCGCCAGGCCTGGTGGACCGTTTTCTGGCCATCCGCCGCGCTATGGATCTGGGCCCTCCCAGCTTCCATCAGGAAGTGCTGGCGGAGTTTATTCGCGAGGGACATTTTGCGCGTCACATCCGGAGAATGCGGGTTCTCTACCGCGAGCGGCGGAGCGCGCTGGTAGAGAGCATCAGGAAGGAGCTTGGTTCGATAGTGGAAGTGCACGGGAGCGAGGCTGGTATGCATCTCACTGTGACTCTTGCGGCTCGAAGCCGCGATCTGGAAATTGCCGAGCGAGCCGCCCGCGAGAAACTTTGGATATGGCCGCTCTCGCCGGCATATCTGGGCGCAGCGTCTCGGCCGGGCTTCATCCTGGGTTTTGGCGGTACTCCGGTGGAGCAGATTCCCCCAGCCGTTCGAAAGTTGCGCAATCTGCTGGCCGGGAAATAAGAATTGATACCAATGCGCGTCTCTGCTCCAGTCATCCAGGTTTCGGGCATCCGCAAGACTTACGGCGCGACGGTGGCCGTTTCCGACGTTTCGTTTGAAGTCAACGAAGGCGAAATCTTCGGCTTGATCGGCCCGAACGGCGCCGGAAAGACAACCACCATGGAGTGCGTCGAAGGAGTGCGCCGGCCGGACCGCGGCGACATCTCGATCCTGGGCCTCGATCCGTTCCGCGACGTGTATCAGTTGCAGAACCGGATCGGGGTGCAACTGCAGCAGGCGCAGCTCCAGAAGAGGATCAAGGTCTGGGAGGCGGTGGATCTGTGGGCCTCGCTGTACTCGAAACCGGTGGATGGCGACCGGCTGCTGGAACAACTGGGCCTCGCCGAGCAAACGGAACGCCTGGTTCATGACGCTTTCGGGCGGGCAGAAGCAGCGGCTGTTCATCGCCCTGGCGCTGATCAACGATCCGGAAGTGGTGTTTCTGGACGAGCTGACCACCGGGCTGGACCCGCAGTCGCGGCGGGCGATCTGGGACCTGGTGCGCGGCATCCGCGACCGCGGCAAGACGGTCTTCATGACCACTCATCTGATGGAGGAGGCCGAGCGGTTGTGCGACCGCGTGGCGATCATCGAGCACGGAAAGATCATCGACATCGGCAGCCCGGAGGAATTGGTGCGGCGGCACTGCCCCGCGCGAACGGTGGTGCTGGCCACCGACAATGCGCTCGCCGAAGAACGCCTGCGCACCATCCCGTCGGTGGAGATCGGTGACGCGCCAGGACTCCCGGTTCACCATTCAAGGGCGAGGCGACGACTTCGTGACCGAGGTGATCCAGTGTCTTGTCCGAGAACCGGATCCGGGTCACCGACTTTCGCACCGTGCTGCCCAATCTGGAGGACGTTTTTCTGAAGCTGACCGGCCATTCGATTCGCGATTAGGAGACAGACCAGGCTATGTTCCGCGGACTTTGGAAACTGACCTGGCTGGAGATCAAGATCTTTCTGCGCGAGCCGCTGGGCGCGTTCGGATCGATCCTCTTTCCCGTGCTGGTGTTCGTGGTGGTGGGCCGGTTGCTGGGTGGCCGGGTGACGCCGAGGCCGGTCTCTGTCGCCGGATTCGTGCGCGTGGGGCTGCCGGTTCTTGCCGCGGTGCTGATCGCGCTCAGCGGAGTCCTGTCGCTGGTCACCATCATTTCGATTTACCGGGAAGGCGGCATCCTCAAGCGGCTGCGCGCGACGCCGCTGCGCCCGCAGACCATACTCACCGCTCACGTGCTGGTGAAACTGGCGCTCACGCTCGTCACCTGGCCTTGATGGTGCTGGCGGGAAAGCGCTATTACCCGGTCAACGTCGAGCGTTCCGATATTCGGATTTGCGATGGCGCTGCTGATCAGCACCTGGAGCATCCTGTCCATCGGTTTTCTGATCGCGAGCATCGTGCCCACGGCGCGCTTCGCGCAACCTATCGGCGCGGCCATCCTGTATCCGATGATCGGCGCTGTGCGGACTGTTCGTGCCGCTGGAGTCGCTGCCGCCGCCGCTCCATGCCGTGGCGCGCGTGGTGCCGCTGACCTACGCGGTGTCGCTTCTGCAAGGGATCTGGAAGGGCGAGCCGTGGTCGGCGCATCTTGGCGACGTCGCGGCGCTGGTGGCTGTATTCGTGATTTGCACGGCACTCTCGGCAAAGGTGTTTCGCTGGGAGTGATCAGGATCTCCAAGCGATTCGAAGCGCGCTTCCATAAGTAAGCACAACATAAATCCAGAAGATTGAGAACAGGACGTGCATGAACGTGTAGAACCGCCGGCCGCGCCAGATGGCTGGATCATACACAAAGAGCTGGATTACCAATCGCGAAAGCCAGAACACCAGGAAACCGGTCAACACCACGCGGCTCAAATCTCCTGATGAGAGCAGCGCACTGGTGTAAAACAGAGAGCACACGCCGATCATGGCCACTGACAGCGCGATAAAAAAGCCGTGCACCTGGAAGACTTGGCGCGTCAGCAGCGAGAGCGGCGCGAGCTCCTGTTTCCATTTGAAATACCGCCCAAAAAGGCTGTGCGCTAAACCGAGAACCACCAGCAGCGCTCCCACGACTTTCAAGTGAAGGTAAATATTCATGACTGCCTCCCGAACACATATACCTGAACGAACGGCGTCACAGTCCGGTGCATCCGTACAGATAGGCCGGCTGCGTTGGCCGCGTCCCGCCAAGTTCGCTCTGAGAAGAAATGCAGGAATCCAGGGCCGAACGCGGCAAAATTCGCCCAGTCGCGCGAGTGTTCCACCAGAATCAGCTCGCCGCCGGTGCAGAGCACGCGCGCAACTTCGCGAAAGAGCTGTACGCGCGCCTGGTGATGCCGCAGTTCGTGGGCGGCGAAGATCAGGAACGCCGTGTCGAATTCCAGATCCGGCGCCGGCAGCGCCCGCCAATCCGCGGCCGTGGAAGGCGCCTCAGCCAAACGGCGGGCTTGCGCGATGGAGGGCTCCGTCATTTCGCGCGGATCATAAATGTCCACAATTGTTCCCTCGGATCCGGGAAACATGGAGGCGATGACGGCGCTTGATTCATCGACACCGGAGTGGATATTGATCCAGCGCGCAGGGGGGCGCGAGAGGTACCCACGCAGCCAGTGGAGGCCATAGAACCCGGAACGATCGTAGACGTAGTGCGAGACCGCCAGAGATGAGCAGGCCCAGAAGAGGGCGATTCCCGCAGCCGCCAGCAGCATTGCGCGGAGAGCGAACGGCAGCCACATTGCCAGAATGATGGCGGCAATCACGCCTGCGAGCGTACGAATATAGAACGGCCGATTGTAATGGAAGATTTCGAGCACGCCCTGATAGGGAGAACGCATCATGTCAGCTCCAGCGGCATGCGTACGCCGCGTTCCCATCGATAGGGGACATCATGCACGTGAAAAGCGTTTGCCAGGATGGGCGTGGCGCCGCGGAATTGTTCCCGGCGCAGGAACGTATTTTCAAGAACCTCCACCCGGACGGGTTTCGGATGCCATTGCTGCCGGATCCCTTGGATGCGGATGATGGAGTGAGTCTCACGTTCATAATCGAACGTGTACGGCAGCGGCCCCGCGAATTTCCGGGCGTCTGTGAGATTGAGAAACGGCGATCCAGCCGGCAAAGGCGCCTCGTCCCTGATCTGTGCCACGACACGCAGATCGGCCTCCTGGCCCGGGGTTCGAATATTCCATTCAATTTCGCCCGGGCGCTCGCTCAGTTCCGCCTGGCACAAGCGATAGTGATAATGGGTCAGCAGATTTCCAGCGTTGACCATCCAGCGATGATCGGTATCGCTGCGCAGAATTCGCAGCCCTCGCAAAGAGCCGGCGGGGCCACCCAGGCGCGTGAAGATGCGGTATCCACTCAGGAAGAAATCGCGGCCTAGCACGGCAGGCAGAAAACTGGGTCGCAGTTTCTCCGTCTGTACCAGCGCGATGGCCAGAAAGCCATACTCGCCGTAAGTGTCGAGCATCAAGCCAGGCGGAAGCAGCGGCTGCAGTACACCCGTGGGAAACGCATACGTCAATACCAACGATTGCCGGAAGAATGCCTGCACCGGAAACGGATGCCTTTTCAGAAGATGCAGCATAAGTCCTCCACTCGGCTGACGTTGACCGCGCCCCACAACAAAGAGCGATCGCGCGCCGCCCAGTTATTCCCGCAAGTGACTGCGGGCTCGCGGAAGCTGCGCGTAACCACCACAGCGCCCGGCGCGGCGGCATGCTGCACCGCGCTCCACAAACGGCGCACATAGCCGGACGGCGCGCCGTCCGCGATGTTGGATAACGAGAACGCGTCGAAGCTCGCTCCGGGACATTCCTCCAGATACGAGGCTGCGTCCGCGCATACGAAACGAATCCCAGCCGCCGGCGGTTCTGCGGCGAATCGCGTTTCGCCCAACAATAGCCGCCACGCATACGGATTCGAACAGTTCGAGTGATTGGCCCAGGCACGCTCCAACCTGGCGCGCACGCGCGCTCCGAAGTGGCGGGGCAAGCCGGCTAGGAACGGTCCGCCGTAAGCCAGGCGGAGTAGTGAGGTGGAAAGCAGCGTATCCACAGCCATGCGCCATCTTTGTGAATCAATCCCATGCCAATAACGCAGTTGCTCGGAAGGCTCGCGCAGCGAGAGAAATTCGCGGAGCTTGGATTTAGTCCAGCCGAGCAACGGCAACAGCCTGCGTCCCCGCGCGAGCAGTTTCTCCGCGGCTCCTTCGCGGAAGGGCGCACCGGCCGCGCGCGCCTGGGCGTATTCGATCTGGCACGGGTTAATATCTACAGCCGTGACGTTGTGTCCGGCGGCCCGTAGCGCGCAAGCCGTGCAACCTGCGGCGGCGATCGAGAACACCCGGCTCGCCGGCGCAAAAGCTTCCAGTTCAATGGCCGCATCTTCATACATCGCGCCGAAAAGCAGTTCCGGCTCTCGCGTTCGAAGAGAGCCTCTCTGCCAAGGCGTCGATGCGAAATCAAGCGGCATACGGACCGTTCCCGGCTGCCACCCAGGCCAGCAGAAGAAAAACAAAATTCTGGAGCAGCATGTTCACTGGATCGGAAATAAGATTGCGCGCCCATACCAGGCCGGCCGCGTTCATCGAACAGAGCAGCAGCGTTTCCATCAGCGCCGCGTCGCGCGCCCCGAATCCGGATAACACCCAGATTGCCAGGACACATTCGAGAGATCCTAATAGCATCACCGCCCAACGCGCCCGCGGGGGGTTGAGAACCGTTCCAACGATCTCCTGATGCCGCGGCGCCCGGCCCAGCAGCTTCAACCACAATCCCTGGTATAGCCAGACCGAGGCGATTGCCGCGCGCAGAATTATTACGTTAGGCATGCCGCGGATCCTCCTCAATGGTCAGCAGCAGTTCGACGATCTTTTTCCGCAACGGCCGCAGCAAGGGAAAGCCGGCCAGCTTGAGAGCAGTGCTGAGCAACGCCAGGCTCTTCTCCCGCAGTTGCCGCGTACGCACCTGATGCGGGGAGCGGTCAGAGATCCAGAACAGGATCAGCCCCATTTGATAAAGCCAGAGCAGCTTGGGCAGAAACGGCGCGATATCTTTCGGCATAATCATGCGGCTTCCTTCTAGAGCCGCGGCGAAAAATTGAAGATCGCGCTGGCGGATATGGGCGGTCTGGCGGCTGAAAGGCGAAAGTGGATGCTCGGGATCGGCGGCATGCCGTGCCAGCGCGCCGAGAAATAGCCGATTCGGCTCAAAGTACTCAAACTTGATGTCCAAAATGGCCCGCAGGCGGCTCTTCAGACCCTTGGCTTGCGCAAGATCGGCTTCGATCGTGGCCGACATTTCTTCGCTGGCTTGCTCATAGAACGCCATTACCAGCGCTTCTTTGGACGCGAAATAGTAATACGCCGCCCCTAGAGCTACTTCCGCCTCGGCGGCGATTTCACGCATCGTGGTTTGATCGAACCCCCGGCGGCGAAACAGGTCGAGTGCGGCGGCGAGAATCCGGGAGCGGGTCTCTACGGCTTTTTTGAACATGTTCAAGATCAGTATAGGCGCAGCCCAGGCTGGCGTCAAGAGTTTTTTGAACGTGTTCAGCTTTGACGTCTAAGCCGTTGATCCGGGTGGAGTATTACTTGATTTTCTTCGCACCAATCCAGCGCGATCTGCTTTAAGGCCTCGGTCCGGAAGGCATACCAAGTCTGGTCGATGCCGTGCCTCTTCACCAGGTATTTGAAGTTCCGAAATGCCCCGGCGCCGTGTATGGCGTGCAGAAGATCTTCGCGAATTCCGGCGGACTTCACCGAATCCGAGACCTCCTCCATAATGGCCCATTCGTGAACGTCAAACTTTGTCGGAAGCCTCAGAAAGCGGTCCCGTGAAGAGACAATCAACTTGGCCAGCTCCCATTCCTCGTCGGGTAGATCCGCGTCCTCATCGTCGTCACCTTCTTCGGCCGCGCTCAGAATTTCTCTGGACATGGTTTCCACTTGCCCGGTGTCGCGATCGAGGAGCGAGAGAGACTCGTCGAACTGCATCTCGAGAGCATCGACGATATCCCGCAGGCGAGCAGCGGCGGGCATAACGAAATGGCTATTTTGGAGATTTCGCCGCTTGAATCTTTTCCAGCGCCAGCTTTTCCGCGGTGGCCAGAGCATCGGCTGCCGGCACTTTCACATCCGGCTCTACGCCAGCTCCTTCCCAGTTGGTCTTGGTTATTGGATCCAGCGATTTCGCGAACGGCACGCCGATCGTGAAGTAGTCGGCAACCATGTGCCCGGATACCGGGTGCGCGCCGCCGCCGGTGGTTTCTCCCACAATGGTGGCGCGTTTCTGATTCTTCAGATCGAACGCGAACTCCTCGGCGCCGGAAAAAGTACGCTTCGATGTCAGCACAAACGCCGGCTGCTTCGCCAGCCTGGGCCCCGGCAGATACGACAGCGTCCAGTTCTGCGTGGTGGTGTCCTTTTTGCGATTGTAAATGTCAATGAGGTGCGTGGGTTCATCGAACAGATAGCTGGCAATGAGGGTGACCATGGCCGGTTGGCCGCCGCCGTTCTGCCGCAGATCGAAGATCACCGCATCGGTGTGCGCCACAAAGCCCATCGCGGCAACCACCGTCGGCCCGCAGAATGAGGCATCCATAAAGCCGTCGAACTTTATGTAGCCGATGTTATTCGGGAGAATTTCAACCTTGTCGAACGCGCAGTTGTCGTGTTCCATCTGCTTGTGAAATCGCGCTTCGTCTTCCGGCGTAGGCTCGGACCGCGGCGGCATTTTGAAAGGGCTGAAATCTACGCGCAAATGTTTGTCATGGCTCACGGCCTGCAGGTCTTTGGTCAGCCGCGCCGCAAACGTATCTCCGTCTGAGATGGCATCGTAGTCACCTTTGGCCTGGTGCGTCTTCAGCGCATCGGCCATCTGTTGCGCGGTTACCGGTTCCACGTAGTACTCATTCAGTTGCTCGTTCACTGCGTCAATCACTTTTTTCCGGAAGGCGGCGTCCAGCGTCACATTCTCCAGCTTCACTCCTGGGGGCAATGCGCGAAGTCCAAATGTTGCGACCGTCGGCGGCTGGGAATCCTTCACCACAATGTTTCCGAGCGCGGTGGTGGGCCCGCCTTTCTCTTTCACGCGGAAGCGAATGTGCAGCGGCTCGCTGCTCTCGATCGCGAGCAGCTCGAATCCGCCCGTTTGATTACGGAATGAGATCAACCCATCGACGGATTGCGACGGATCCACGGTCTTGACATAGGTTTCGATTCTGGCGCGGTCGCCGCTGTTCAAAGCGTCGAGCCAGGCTTGGAGCGTGTGTCCGGCGGGAGTATCGGGAACGGTTATCTGGGCCATTGCGCAGCCGGCGAAAAGCGCGACAAACGAACTCAGGAAGCCGATGGATACCAGGAAGCCGAGGAATGTCGAATGCGTGCCTGGAGGCACGCCGTCGTTTTTCTTTGACTTGGTGAATTCCATGGATTCCTTGGCTTCCATATCAATGTAATTCTATCGCTCCCAACCTAACCCCGCATAGCCGGAGCCAACTAGGCACTGACTTTGGCAGGCGGAAGCGCCTGCCCCACTGGGGCCAACGTGGGGCAGGCGCTTTCGCCTGCCAACTGATTTTTCACACAGCGTCTTCATCACCCTTGGTGGGCCGCAGGCCCATGGAAACTCCCTCACGGTCGCGGTTCGGTAACACACTCTTTCCGAGCCGCTGGTTCAGACGTTGGTTGTCAAAATATCCTGCCAGAACTCGCAATGGCCCCAAAATGCCAGAATATTATGGTGGATCGTGGCAGCATACTTCGGGTCTGGCTCCCCTTGATGCTGGGTCTGTGTGCTCTTTACGTGATATTCACACGTGGACCGGGCCCCCACGACTTGATTCGGTGGATTGGCCTGGGCCTCAGCATGCTCGGCCTCGCCGGCGTCATTACGGCGCGCTTCACGCTGGGCCGGTCTTTTTCGGTGACGCCCAAAGCCAGGGAACTCGTAACCTCGGGCATCTACTCACGGATTCGCAATCCTATTTATGTCTCCGGCGTGATTTTCCTTCTCGGTCTGATCCTGATGCTTCATCGGCCATTTCTCGCTCTGATTCTGATCATTCTTATTCCGATGCAGATCGTCCGGGCGCGCCAGGAAGCCAGGGTCCTCGAAGCCAAGTTTGGCGAGGCGTATCGCCAGTATCGTGACCGAACGTGGTTTTAAAAAGATGTGTATACTGTCAGCTACCGTGAAGAAATGGTAGAAACCAAGACCCAACAAATCGGCGATGTGACGGTGGTAGAGATGTCCGGGCGCCTCCATCTCGGCAATTCCCTGATGTACGCGGAGAATTCCATCAACAAGTTGATCGAAGGCGGAACCCGCAAGCTGGTGATCGATCTGGCCAAGCTGGAATACCTGGACAGCTCCGGATTGGGGATGCTGATCGGCTGCAGCGGACGCATGGAGCAAAACGGCGGCGGGATGCGTGTCGCTTGCGCCTGCGGCCCCGTCGCGCAGGTATTTGAGCTGGTTCACGCCGAGCGGATTCTGCAATTCGATGGGAATGTCGAATCGGCCTGCCGCAATCTGTCAGCGGAACGCGCCGCTGGTTGAGCGTGACCAAATCAGCGCATAGATCCACCCTGTTAGCAGCAGCCACGGCGTTATCCAATAACTGAAGAAAGCCTCGGCGGCATGCAATGTGGTCACCGGAATTGGCGCAAACGGAGCCAGGCTCGAGAGGTCCGCATCGAATCCATCGCCGCCCGGTTTTCCATCAGCGCCCAGGGAGCGGACTTCGGCAACGTTTCCAGAAATTTCGTAAAGGAATGGCCGGTTCCATGGATCGCGCGACGGCCCTTTGAAGTAAGGGCCGTTCCAGCCCTTCGAGCCTGGATCGGTTACTAGAGCCTGCAGTCCGATGTGAGCATTGGGATATTCTCCACAATCCAATCGGTACTTTTCGAGTGCCTAGTCGAGTCGTGCCAGAGCGATCTTCACGGTTCTGAGGGCTGGATCAAAGGCCATGCAGGCAACCCGAAGGCCGGTACGAAATCGGGCCAGGTCATATGGGTAGAAGACGTTCAGGAACTGGAAAACGTCGAATCGGGCCACTTCGGAATCATCCCGATGGTCCCCAACCACGTCTCTACCGGATCGGGCTTGCCTGCCGGATCGACAGCGGAAATACCAACGTTCGTCAAAGTGCGTGCTGATCGCCGCCGCGAGATGCCCTTCCGGGTTTGGATTCCATTAGAATCGTTGACTCTTAGATGTTGACAGCCTACCGGTAGGTAGATGCACTATAGAGATGTAGGCAATCAACATGTCTGAACAAAAAACGGAAGTCCCCTACGGAACGCTGGATCTGCTGATCCTGAAAACATTGGACACCATGGGGCCGCTGCACGGCTACCGCATCGCCAGGAGAATTGAGCAGGTGGCCGAAAATCTCGTGCGCTTGAACCAGGGGTCCATTTATCCGGCTCTGATACGCCTGGAAGAGCAAGGCTGGATTCGCACGCGCTGGGGGATTTCAGAGACCAGCCGAAGAGTGAAATTCTACTCGCTCACCAGGGCCGGAGCGAAACAACTGAGTGTCGCGGTTCAGAACTGGGAGCGCGCGACGGCGCTGGTCGCGCGGTTTCTCGAGGCGGACTCGTGAAGATCAGATTCGCGGCGCAACGGCTGGCGGCGCTTTTTCGGAAACCACGTCTGGATGGAGAACTTGACGGTGAAATCCGTGCGCACATCGAAATGGCGGAACTCGACGCCATTGCCGCTGGCCTCGACTCTGAAGAGGCGCGCCGCCAGGCCCGCCGTAGTTTTGGAGGAATCGAACAGATGAAGGAAGATCATCGCGACCAACGAAGCATTCCGTGGGCGGAGAATCTGTGGAGGGACTCGCGCTACGGGCTGGCTTCGCTAGGGCGCGATCCCGCGTTTGCCGCGGTTACCATCGCGTTGCTGGCTCTGGGAATCGGCGCCAACACGGCGATGTTTAGCGTCGTTGACGCGGTGATGTTGAAACCGCTTCCGTTCCCTGAGCCGCAGCGAATGGTGCGCGTGTGGGAATCCACCCCGCAAGGGCCCAACGGCACCACCACGCTTACGTTTCTCGATTGGAAGCGGCAGAGCGATATCTTCGAGGCATTGTCGGTAGAAAGCGCAACCAAAGCAGCGGTGGCCACCGGCGGCGATCCGGCGCGAGTTTCGGGCAAGCAAGTTTCGGCCGATTATTTTCAGGTGTTCGGCGTGAAACCTCAAATCGGGCGGGCCTTCGCGCACGGGGAAGATCAGCCGGGAGCGGCTCCTGTGGTGGTAATAAGCCACGCGTACTGGCAAACGCAATTCGCCGCCGATGCCGGTATCTTAAACCGTAATCTTATGCTGGACGGCGAACCATATAGAATCATCGGCGTTTTACCGGCGGGCGCTTTTGATCACGATGAAGCGATGTTCTGGACGCCGCTGATGTTCGCGCCGGATCAAATGAATCGCGGCCAGCATTGGCTCGGCCCGATTGGGCGCCTGCGGACGGGAGTCAGCATGCAGCAGGCACAAGCCAGAATGAACGCGCTGCGAGCCAGTCTGAATGACGTGATTTTCCAGAAGGACTGGGGCTTCGCGGTGGACCCGTTCGCGAAGATGCTGGTCGGCGATACTTTGCGCCGCTCCCTCTACACGGCCTCAGGAGCGGTCCTGATGGTGTTGCTGATCGCTTGCGCGAACGTGGCCAACCTGATGCTGGCCAAAGGCGCAACCCGGCGGAAGGAGATGGCGCTCAGAACCGCGCTCGGCGCCAGCCGGGGACGTTTGATCGTGCAATTGCTCACCGAGAGCCTGGTCTTGTGCCTGCTGGGAGGCGCGGCCGGTGTTGCGTTGAGCGCAGTGCTGGTGCGTGTTGCGGTCCCGCTGCTCGGGACATCGCTGCCGTTTACCGCCGATCTCGGCATGAATTTGCGCGTCCTGGCCTTCGCCGCCGTAGCCGTGATGGTGGTCTTGGTCCTGGCAGGTCTGCTTCCTTCGTTGCAGGCCTCTTTCGGAACGCTTTCCAGCGCCTTGAATCAATCCTCACGCGGATCATCTGGCTCGAATCGAGCAGTGCGCCGGACCATCGTTATCGCGGAAGTCGCCGCTTCCGTCGTGCTCATTTGCGGCGCGGCGCTGCTGTTCAAGAGCCTGTCGAAACTTCAGCGAGTGGATCTGGGAGTGCGAATCGACCATGTGATTACCATGTCCGCCGATCTTCCCATGGCCCAGTATCCGTCTCCGGCCAGCGCCGCCCGATTTTATGAAGCCGTGGTGCAACGGCTGCAGGCTGTGCCCGGAGTGGAGCAGGCCTCCGTCTCGCAAGGCTTGCCGCTCGAAGGCGTGCAATGGGGCGAATATTTAAGCTTGCCCGGAGCGGAGCAATTTTTTGTGGTTCGCTTGAAGCTGGTCGATGCTGGGTATTTCAGCACACTGCAGATTCCCGTGGACGCCGGACGCGGAATTGAGAGCCGGGATCGCGCCGGCGCCCCTCTCATTGTGGTAATCAATCGGGAAGTTGCGCGGCAATTGTCGAAAACATTCGGAATTCGAAATCCTATTGGGCGAGTCGTCGCCATCGACGTGCCGGGCTACGGCCCCATCCCGGAGACTCAAATTAAATTGCAGATCGTGGGCGAGATTCGCGATGAACGCACTGGCGCATTGAACGCGCCTCCGGAACTGGTGGCTTATGTGCCATTGGCCCAGGCCCCGCGGCAGGACATCAAGCTGGTGGTTCGCACCCAGAGCGACCCGGCTTCGGTAATGCCCGGAATTCGGGAAGCGGTGCGCGAGATCGATAAGCATCTGCCTTTGGGCGACGTGATGACCATGGAACAGGTGAAGCAGCAGAGCATACTCTGGGCGAAGCAGCCGAGCTGGGTGCTTGGCGCCTTTGCCGGCATCGCGGCGTTCATGGCCGCGCTGGGGCTTTACGGTGTTCTGGCGAATGCGGTGACCGACCAGCGCCGTGAGATCGGCATCCGCATGGCGTTGGGCGCGAGGCCGGGCGATGTGATATCGCACACTTTGCGCGGCGCTCTCTTGATGCTCGCGGTGGGGCTGGCCCTGGGACTGGCTGGAGCTTTTGCGCTGACGCGCGTCCTCGCGAGCCTGCTGTTCGAAGTGTCCGCTCTGGACCCGGTGGCGCTCGCCCTGGCCTGCATTTTAATGACTCTGGTCGGCCTACTGGCGGCCTGGATCCCGGCCAGCCGCGCGGCGGGGGTGGATCCGATGATGGTGCTGCGCGAGGAAGGGTGATTCGTTGGCTGGCGTTAGGCCGCACTTTTGCGCTTTCGAACTCTTGGCCCAACCATCGCCCGCGGACGCTCGCGGTTCGGTAACGGCGCCGCGACCGTAAGGGAGTTCGCATCGGCCTGCTCGCCAATCCAAGTTGATGAAGACCGTGGCGCACGCACTCGTGTGAACGCTGTGATCGATTCCGCTAGCTTGTGTTCGCAAGAGTGCGAACACGGCACGCCGGGGACGTGCGCCACGGGCGTCTTCAACGGAGTTCCCATGGGCCTGCGGCCCACCAAAGGTCATGAAGACGCTGTGTCGGAAAATCGGTTGGCAGGCGGAAACGCCTGCCCCACTTTACCTCGAGTGGGGCAGGCGCTTCCGCCTGCCAACCGCCGTCTTCGACGGAGTCTGGGCTGGTGCACCTCATCGAATGTTATGCTGATGGACGGACGTGCTCAAACGTTGTTTGATTGTCCTGATTCCTCTGGTTTCGTTTGCGCAAGACCCGTCGAGCGCCTCTTTGGCCGCACCCTCCACCTCGGAAAAGTGGGATTATTTTGAGAGCGAAACCTTCACGCCGTTCACGCTTGGCGCCGGCGCGTTCAACGCCGGCGTGTCGCAACTCACCCACTCCGCCCCGCTGTATGGACGCCACGCCTGGCCGGAGGGATATCTCAAGCGCTTCGGTGCGTCGTTAGGAGATATCACCAGCGAGAATTTTTTCGGAGATTTCGTGCTGGCCTCAGCATTTCATGAGGACACGCGCTACCGGCGCAGGGGCAACTCGCATAAATTGTGGGCACGCGTGGGATATGCGGTCAGCCGCGCGGTGGTCACCCGTCAGGATGCGGGCGGCGCGACGTTCAATTGGGCGGACGTGATCGGCGCGGCCATGAGCGCCAGTCTTTCCAATGCGTATTATCCGGCGAGGAGCCGAACCTTAAGCGTGGCGCTGACCAACTGGGGAACCAGCGTGGCCGGGTCCGGCCTGGTGAATTTGATGCCGGAATTCCTGCCGGATTTCAAGCGCTGGCTGAAGCGGCATCATTTGTAGATGGCCTGCAGGCTGTTTTCGGGACCCTCCCGGCGCACATAACCCCGCGCCATCCGCCGCAACTCCTCGTACACCACCGGGGTGAGCCGGTTCAAAGCCTCTGAGTCGCCGTTTCCCCAGGCCCGTAACAATTGCGTAATCTCCGCCTGCGATCCTTCCTCCAAAAAAATCTCCTGACGACATTATAGTTTTGCCCGCCGTTTTCCGCTTACCGGGTGAACCAGAGATTGGCGGGACCGGTGCGATCTGCATTCCCTGCTGAACTTTTACGGGATCGAGTGCAGTTTGGCCAATAACGGTGAACATGCAGAACCTCGACCCCAATATGGTTGGATACGGCAGCTATCTGGTAAACGCGAACGGCGACTGCAATGGCTTCCAGGCGGAAGAGATTTTGGAGCTTTTCCGAATGCCACCGGCAACTTCCCGCACATCATCAGCCGCAACTTGACGCCGGACTATACAGGTCTCCCCGTCGGTGGCGACACCTACGCCCAATTTCTCCTCATCATGAGGACCGGCATCGACATGGATCACATTCATCCCACTTGCGCCGGCGCCGTTCGATGGCAACCTGCTGCAGGTTATGTGCTGGCCCACGTTCAAAAACATGACCGATCACGATTTGATGGCCATCTACACCCATCTCAGCGCCCTCCCTTGTTTGGAAGGCGGTCCCAACGAACCGGCTAATCGTTGCGCCGCGCCTGTTAAAACCAAGGCCGTCGCGGATCCGAAGAATGCCACTGCGGTCTCCGGCGAGATCCAGTTGGATGGAACAAAATCAACCTCGGCGAACGGACAACCTCTCACCTACCAGTGGACCATTCCAAAAGGGAGCCCCTCGGCAGCCATCCTGAATGGCGACCTGGCTATTCCGACGGTACAGTTCGCGCAGGGCCGCGGTATGCCTCTCCGAAGGGGATCCCGTTAACTACGGTTAGCGGGCATTACCTCAGCGGCTCGCTATCCGTGTTCAGGATGATGCTCAAAGGCGTCGGCCGATCGGGCTTGATGTAGTAATTCACCAGAAAGCGCTTTCCGTCGCGGCTGACGTCATAGTTGAACACGTCCGTGGATGAGATTGGCGCCCGCGTGTGGATTGGAAACAACGGGCGTGGGACGGCGGCGGAGAAACTGTCGCCGCCGCTGACCTCAACCCTGGTCAACATTTGTTCGGGCCCGATGTAGAAGATGGCCTTCCCATCGCCACTCCAGCGCGGCTCACTGCCTCCACTCCGCGAAACCTGCCACTTACCTGCGGCCCCCGGATAATTGGTCACATAGATCTCCCAATTGCCACTCTCGTCCGACGCATAAGCCACCCATTTGCCGTCGGGTGAGAATTGCCCGTTCGTCTGGTTTCCCGAGGCATTTGACAGGAAGCGAGACTTGCTTCCATCCACCGGCACCAGCATGAGGCGGTAGTTCCTTTTGTCGGGCTGAAAAGTACATAGAACCTCGCGATCGCCAGGCGCCCAGGCATTGGGAATGAGATCATCAGTAAGACTGGCGAGGGGTGGGAGAGCGTGATCCCGCTCCAATCCATTCGCCTTCTTCAAGTGGAGGTCCGCTTGAAAACCATTGCGATATGCGATGATGCTGCCATCGCGCGACCAGACGGGCGTCGTTTCTTCTACCGGGTCGAACGTAAACCGCGAACTGCTGCCCCGCTCCAGGTCTGTGATCCAAACGTCGACTTTGTTTGCCTTGAAGTCCTCACTGTCGAAGGCGACCCGTTTACCGTCGGGCGAAATGGCCGGATTCGCCAGCACTCCCGCTGCTCCGATCGCTCCCAATTCCTTTCCACTTTCGTCGAACCAGGTGAGCTGCGACTGGCTGGGTGTGCTGTTGGTGCTATACACCACCGTGGCATTATCCGAGATGGTAAATGCTGCGTACAAGGTGGATGGCGCACTCGCGACTTGGCTGGCGACGACTTTCGGCGCCCCCTCGATTTTGCCCGCGCTGAGATCCAGCTTCGCGGCTACCAGAGAGCCGTCGGCGTTCACGAAATAGACGTGGCCATTCGCGAATCCAACGCTGGACTTCGCGAAGATGAGCGAGTTCCCCTCGAGTTTCGACAGCGAACTCAGAACGATGCCGTTGGAAGCCTTGTCTTTCTCTTCTCCGAAATCGGCCGCTAGCATCAGAAAATGATCGCCATCGGGCAGAAAACAGGGCCAGCGATGCGACGCATTTCCGGGTTGCAGCAACTTATCGGTCAAGGATGCCGCTCCGGTACCGTCGACATTTACGCGCCAGAGAGGACCATTTACGTCGCGCGCGTAAAGGATTACGCCTTTGCTACCCCAACTGCCTCCGCGGGGGTTGCCGCCCACCGCGGTGATGGTCTGCGGTTCGCCACCGGCGATCGCCACCTTCTGCATTCTGTTATGGGCGAAAAACGCCACGTAGCTGTCGTCGGGCGACCAGAACGGATAGCTCGCACCTTCGCTGCCCGAAAGCGCTCGGACGGTGGTGGAACCGATCCGTTGGACGTAAACTTTCGGCAAGCCCGTCTCGCCGGGAGAGACGAAGGCCAGCCACTTGCCGTCGGAGGAAATCGCCAAATGACTCACTTCGTTCGGCACCGGGATTGCGAAGTCCTGTCTTGCCGGCTGAGTTCGACGTATTGTTCGATACGTGTACAGCAACGCGAGCGCGCCTAACAGCAGCACCGCCGCCACCATGCCGATCCAATGACGCTGCGGGCGCGATACGGCAGGCGGCGCCGCGCTCTGTGTCGTCGAGACATCGGAGAGCGCGCCCAGCGCAAAGGACAAATCACGCGCCGATTGAAATCGATCCGCGGGCTTTTTCTCCAGGCAGTGATGCACAATCCGTTCCAGGCCCGGCGCCACGCGCAGCTTCTCCACATCCAATTCGGGAGGATCTTCCTTCAGGATGGCGTTCAGCGTTTCCACCGCGCTGTCTTTGTGAAACGCGCGCTGGCCGCTTAACATCTCGTACAGCACCGCGCCGAAGCTGAAGATGTCGGCGCGGCAATCCACTGTTTGGCCGCGAACCTGTTCCGGCGCCATGTAACCGGCTGTTCCCATCACCACACCTGGATTGGTCACGTCAACGATGGTTGCGGTTGCTCCTGCGATCGCCGAGTCTGGATTGGGAACCTGGAACTTCGCCAATCCGAAATCCAGGATCTTTACCCGGCCACCGCTGGTCAAAAACAGGTTTTCGGGCTTCAGATCGCGGTGGACGATATTTTTTTCATGCGCCGCCGCTAATCCGTCAGCGATCTGGCGCGCCAAGTCGACGGCCTTGCGCGCCGGAATCGATCCTTCTTGCAATCGTTGGCGCAGGCTCTCGCCCTCCAATAGTTCCGAGACAAGATACGCGACGCCCGAGTCCACGCCGGTGTCGTGGATGGAAAGAACATTGGGGTGGTTGAGCGCGGCGACCGCCCGCGCTTCCTGCCCGAATCGCCGCATGCGATCTTCGTCGCCCGCGAATTCCTCGGGCAAAATCTTAATCGCCACCTCGCGCCCCAGCCTGGTATCGCGCGCCCGATACACTTCGCCCATTCCGCCGGCTCCAATCGGCGCAAGTATTTCGTATGGGCCCAGACGGCTCCCGGCAGAAATTGGCATGAATTAGACAGTCTACCAATGATTGAAAAAGCCAAGTCGCGGGCCCACCTCCCTGGGTTATTTTTGGGAACCTAGAGTTTCCACCTATGACTTCCGAGCGTTGGCGTCAGATCGAGTTGCTCTATCACGCCGCGCTGGAACGCGGGCCGCAGGCGCGCGAGCAATATCTCGCCGAAGCGTGTGGCGGCGACGACATCCGCCGAATCGCCGATGCTCACGGTAGTGGTGAACTGGCCCCTGGCTGCGAAGAAATAATTGTTTGGCAACATGCGCCGATTGGCAATCGGCGCGCAGGTTAGCAACCTGCCCCACAGAATGAGAACGGATTTACTGCGATTCAACGGAACTCGCGAGCGGGATCCCGCCATCGATGCGTGGATGAAAAACCATGCAGGTGTACTGGGCGCCATCGCGCGGGAGTGGTTCGAGAAAATGCGCGAATGCGGCGACGAAGTCCGGGAACTCTTGCACGACGGCTGTCCGGTGGCATGCCTGGGCGATGCGCCGTTCGGTTACGTCAACGTGTTCACCTCGCACGTAAACGTGGGTTTTTTTCACGGCGCGGCGCTCGCGGATCCGGCCCGTTTGCTCGAAGGCGCCGGCAAATTCATGCGCCATGTGAAGCTCAGACCGGATGCGGCCATAAACGCCCCGGCCCTAAGCAGGCTCATCGATCTGGCGTACTCGGATATAAAAGCCCGCGTCGAACACGGCTAGAGGGCTGTGCATCTGGGGCGTGGGACACTTACCGAACCGCGACCGTAAGGGAGTCGGTGCCTTTTGGTTAGGGAGTTCGCATGGGCTTGCGACTCACCAAAGGTAAAACAGACGCTGTTGTTGGCAGGCGAAAGCGCCCGGCCCACATTGGCGCGCGAGTGTGGCAGCAGCTCCCGCCCAGACATTTTAAAGGACCTATGTTGTTTGCGGAGCATCAAAATGTTCCCCCAAAATCCCCGCAAACGGGTACACCAAGCGTCGGCATGAGTGCCGATGCGGCACGCAAGACTTCGTGCGCCACAACGCGTCTTCAACGGAGTTCGCATGGGCTTGCGACTCACCAACGGTAAAACAGACGCTGTTGTTGGCAGGCGAAAGCGCCCGCCCAACGTTGGCTCATGAGTGGGGCAGGCGCTTTCGCCTGCCAACGAATTTTTCCGCGTCCGCGTCGTCATTCATGACGCAATGTCCGGATGGGGTCCAAGTTCGCTGCCCGGCGCGCCGGAACGAAACTCGCGAGCAGCGCCACACTGATCAGCAATCCCGATACGATGCCCAGCACCTCGGGATCGCTGGGCCGGACTTCATACAGCAGTGTGCCGAGAACGCGCGATAGGCCGGCTGAGCCCGCAAGTCCCAAAGCAAGCCCGGCCAATACCCACTTCATGCTGCCGCCCACCACCAAACCGAACACATCGCTTCCGCGCGCGCCCAGCGCCATTCGCAGCCCGATCTCCTGCGTTCGTTGCGACACCGAATAACTCACCACTCCCATGATTCCCACGAAGGCCAGCAGCAGCGCTACCACGGAGAATGCCGAGAGTAGCAGCATGGGGACGCGCCTTGCGCCGATGGAGCTCCGCACAACATTCTCCATCGTGTCGAAATTGGAAACCGGCCGGTCCGGCAGAAATTCCCGGATCGCTTTTTTCACGGCCGCGGTGAGCCCGAGCGGTGTCTTCACAGTTCGAACTACGATGTTCATCATGGGCCATGCGGCTTGCTGATATGGGCGCTGGAATTGGCTCCGCACAGGCGCGTCCAGGCCTTGATAGTGCACATTCGCCGACACACCCACTACGGTCTGCCGCGGACCGTCGGAGCCGCCCAGCCGGATACTTTTTCCGATAGGATCTTCTTTCGGCCAGAATTCCTGCGCCATGGCCTCATTGATGACGATCACTCCGGGTGCGCCCAGCGTGTCCTGGTGCGTGAATTCCCGCCCTTTCAAAATGGCAATGCCCATGGTGCGGAAGTAATCCGGGCAGGCGACACTGTAGTTGGCGCCGGGCATATGTTCCGGATCAGCGGGAGCGCGGCCTTCAATCTGAAAACCACGGCTGGCGTTTCCTTCGAACGGCAACTGAGCAACTGCGCTCGAAGAAATCACTCCTGGGATCGAACCAACATGTTCATCCAGGTCCCGGCAGAAGCGCGGCAGTCCGGGAGGTCCGACAAAAGTATCTTCTTGAGGAACCGAGATGCTCATGACGAGCACATTCTCGGGTTTGAGTCCGGGATCGACGCCCAGCAGCCGCGCGGCGCTCTTGATCATCAGCCCGGCTCCTGAAAGCACAATCAATGCCAGCGCCACTTCGGAAGCCACCAACGCGTGCCGCAACCGGACGCTCCGGCCATCAGTGGATTCGCGGCCTCCCTCCTTCAACGGATCGTTGACGCCGGTTCGCAACGCATTCAGCACAGGCGCCAGGCTAAACACGATGCCGGTGAGGCACGAGAGTAACAAAGCGAAGGCCAGCACGCGCCCGTCAAGCGGAACGGAATCCACTTGCCGCATCGGAAGCTGCATGTCCGGCCCCAGGACACGAAGCAGCAAGCGGCTGCTCCAAATTGCGACAAGCACGCCCGCGGTTCCGCCCAACACCGCCAAAAGCAGGCTTTCGGCGAGCACCTGGCGCGCGATCCGCCAGGCTGGGGCGCCCAGCGCGCGCCGGATGGCAAATTCTTTCTGGCGGGACGCGCCCCGCGCCAACATCAGATTCGCGACGTTCACACAGGCAATCAGCAGGACGAAGCCCACTGCCGCCAAAAGAGTGAGCATCGTGCGCCGGAAGCTTTCCAATCCGTGATCGCCCAGCGGTTCCACCGTTCCACCCATTCCAGGGTCCTCGTTGGGGTACTGTTTGGCGATGCGCGTTGCCACGGCGGCCATGTCCGAACGCGCCTGCGCCACGGTCACGCCAGGCTTCAATCGCGCAATCGAACGGAAGCTGTTGGAGGAGCGCTCATAATCCGTTTTGGTATAACCCATCGGCACCCAGAGCTGGGTCGCGCCGCCCTCGAATTGCCAGGTGAAGTCACGCGGCATTATGCCCACCACCGTGAAATTCTCGCCGTCGATTCTGACCGGACGGCCTAAAATGGCAGCGTCTCCTCCGTACCGGTTCTTCCACAGGCCATAGCTCAAAACCACTTCTCGAGATCTGCTAAGAAGTTCTTCGCCGGCAGTGAACGTGCGCCCCAACATGGGGTTCAATCCTACGATGGGGAAAAAGCCCGCCGAGACGCGGAGGCCCTGTACCTGTTCCGGTTCCTGGCCCACGGGCGAGATGTTGTAGCCGCCTCCGGATCCGAAGATCGCAATGGCTTCGAAGGAGTGCGTCTGGCGTTGGAAATCCCAAAAATTGGGCGCCGAGAGGATATTCTCGTTATCGGGCCCTGCGCCGAATGTCTCCCACACCAAAACCAATCTATTGGAGTCCGGAAACGGCAGCGGTTTCAGAATGGTCGCGTTGATCACGCTAAAGATCGTAGTGTTGGCGCCCACGCCGAGCGCTAAGGTCAGCACTGCCGCGGCCAAAAATCCTCGCTGGTGAAGAAGTGTCCGGAAGCCGTAGCGAATATCGGCCCCCAGGCTACTGAGCCACGTCCATCCCCAGGCATCCCGTGCGTCTTCGGCGGCCAGGGTCAGGTTGCCGAGTTCGCCGGTTTCCGCCAGAGCGCTGAGCGCTTCCAACTCTTCGCGCATGTCGCGGTCGGCTTGGCGCCGCACGGATGGTAGAAGGTATCTCAGCTTTTGCCAGCGGCCCATATGAAGATATTCTATATGAAGTAGTTCTTAATATCAAGCAGCGAGCGCGGCCCGGGTGCCTACAGGTGTGGCCCGCACTGGCCGGTCCGAGTCATTTCCATGATCCAGTTGGTTTCCCAGGTTTGGCCCCCATCAAGCGAGAACGCCTGCTCCCATTGGGCCGAGGAGGACGTAATCTTCGACCAAATAAACCGGATGCGGATCGGCCGTCCTGCATCCTCATCGTCGCCGTAGAATTCCCCACGCCCATCCTCGAATCGGCCCACAACCGGAGGCAGCAGAGCGCCATCTCGGTCCGTCATCCAGTATAGGGACCATTCTTTCGACTGCCGGTTGAATAGGCGTAGCGTTGCGCCCGTATAGCCCTTTGTTGGAAAGCGAGTTTCGTCAACGTTGCCCACGCCGCCCAGTATCGTGCGCATCCTCAGCTCGGCGGGGAACTCGTCCCACTCTTCGCAACCGGAGAAACGGGACTTGAGTCTGCGATTCCGAACCATCCATTCACCAACCAAGAAATCGAAGTCATGGGACATGATCGATGATAAGCTGCAAATAGGTCAGATCCCGTCCTAATTTAAAATTTCGATGAATCACCCGACAACACGAGTTCTGGCCGTACTGGAGCTGCTTCAAACGCACGGCCGCTTGAGCGGGGCCGACCTGGCGCAGCGCATCGAAGTGGATCGGCGAACCGTCCGGCGATACATCGCCTTGCTGGAGGAGATCGGCATCCCCATCACTACTGATCGTGGACCGCATGGTGGGTATCAACTCGTGGCCGGGTACAAGATTCCCCCGATGATGTTCACCAATGACGAAGCGTTGGCCTTATCGCTGGGGCTTGCCGCGGCTCGGGGGCTCGGATTGGCCGGCGCCATGCAAGCGATCGCTGGAGCGCAGGCCAAGCTGGAGCGAGTCATCCCCGCGAATATGAAGCGTCGCATGCGCTCTCTAGGCGAGTCCGTCAGTCTGGCTCAGTTCCCGCGGTCGAATCCGGGTGATAATTCCACTCTCCCCGTTTTGAGTTCCGCCGCCCATGCCCGGCAGGGCGTGCGCATGCAATATCGGACCGTAGCTGGAGAAGAAAGCGCGCGAGACTTCGACTCCTACGGCCTCGCATTTCGTGGCGGACGATGGTACGCCGTCGGGTTTTGCCACCTTCGAAAAGGACTGCGGAGCTTTCGATTGGATCGGGTGAAGAGTGTCGCGCTGCAGCCCCGCCAGTTTGTGAGGCCGGCCCAATTCGACGTCTTAGGCCACTTAGCATCGTCGATTGCGATTCTCCCCAGGAAATTCAGCATTGAGGTTCAACTGGAAACGGACCTGGAGTCCGCACAGCGCGAACTGTTTCCAGCGATCGGTGTTTTGGAGCCACATCGCGATGCTGTTCTCCTACGCAGCCAGGCGGACGATTTGAACTGGTTCGCCCGGGAGTTAGCACGCCTGCCGTGGCCGTTCGAAGTTATCAAGCCTGCCGAATTGATCCATGCGGTCGTCCGTCATGCCAAGGTGCTAATCTCCAGGCACCCTTTGGCCCACTAATCGGCAGGGATGCCGGACCCTACCTCTTTCCGTCTTCCGTGTTGGCATCCATCGCCATATCCATCCCCGTCCACACCTCGTCGGGAGGCTTCGCGTTCGGGTAGACGTGAGTCATCCATCCGAAGACCACAGGAATCCACAGCCCGTGCGCCTCTTGGCAAGCCTCTTCGGTGTGGATGCTCCCTTGCGGCCCAAACTTTGCATGCGGCCCAAACAGCTCTTCGAAAGACAAGCTGCGCGGCCCTCCGCAGAAGTCCACATGACGGTGCCAGGTGGCGATGCTCAACGGCGCCACTGCATTCAGTTGGTCCGGCTTCGAATCCTGCGGCGCGGTGTACATGACGCCCACCGCCTGCATCCCCTGCGGCGTGCGTTTGTACAGGATCGATCCCGGATGATCGTAGTTCACCCGGCGCTGCTCCAGCCGGTTGTAGCGATAGTTCGTGTAATGGATTTCTTCGCCCATTTTGCCGGTGGGATGAAACGGCTTGTAGCCGTCTCGAAGCGCGATGTTCACGTCGGAGTAATGTACAACCACACCGCGAGCGGCAGCGACAATTCGCTGGGCGCGCTCTTGGTCACTTGGTTGCGCCTTGCCCTTGAGCGACATTTGCATATGATTGCCCATCTTCATGGAAGGCACCGGCGTGTCATCGGTCTTGCCGCCGTAATAGCGCAGCAGCCGCTCCCACAAAGGAAATTGCTGCGCCATCACCGCGGTAAGACAACAGAGCAGCCCAAGGGGGGCAATTATCTTGAGACTCTGGATCATTTTCATAATCTCTACAGCAATAAACGGATTCCCGGCCAAGGTTGTTCCGTGAAGCCCGAAGCGGGAGCTAAGACTTCTGGACCCCGCGCTATACCACGTAGCATCCTGCAACAGACTCTGGTTTTGGCCGCAATGGGAATATCCCTCGGGCTGTTTGCTTCCTGGGGACTCTCGCGCGCAACAAGCAGCATGTTGTTTGGCGTCTCAGCCGGTGACCCGGTAACATTTCTCGGATCGATCCAACGGTGGCGCTCCGCGCCGGGTAAGGCATACAGATCGAAGTATCAGGACTTAGTTACTTCTCGCGGCCCTAATCGGTTACCGTATGGGGTAAGCATGGCTTCCGCACAAACACCAGTAACGCGCGATTTGCCCGCTCGCACGATTCCAGTTCCGGACACGGTCAGCCCCCAAATGCAGAAGCTGATTGCAGCACCGCTGAATCCGGCGTGGAACGTGATTCCAAAAACGGCAGAGGAATGGAAAGCACAAGTCAACGCTTCCGCGGCTGCTACGGTCGAAACGCTGCCGACGCTACGTCAGGAACTGCAGGTCAAGGTGGAACCGCTGACCATGGATGGCGTGAAGGCCTACATGGTCACGCCGGAGAATATCCCGCCGGAGAACCGTAACCGCCTGCTGGTCCATGTGCATGGCGGTTGTTACGTGTTCTACCCGGGGGAGGCCGGAACGCGCGAGGCCATCTTTATGGCTGGATTCGGAGGGTTTCAGATAATTTCAGTCGATTATCGCATGCCACCGGATCACCCCTATCCGGCGGCGCTCGATGACGCCATGACCGTTTGGAAGGCCGCCGTGAAAATGGCGAGCCCCAGGAATATGGCGATTTTTGGCGCCTCCGCTGGCGGCGCGTTGACGCTGTCCATGGTTCTGCGCGCCAAGCAGGACCATCTGCCGCTGCCCGCCGCCATCGCGCCAGGAACGCCAATGTCAGATCTTACCGGCGCCGGTGACAGCTTCCACACCAACGCGATGCTGGATAACGTCCTGGCGGCGCCTGACGCCTTATGCGACGCGGCCGCCGGCATCTATGCGAACGGGCACGATCTTGAGGATCCGATGCTCTCGCCTATATATGGCGACATGAATGGATTTCCGCCGGCGATTCTCACCACGGGAACGCGCGATCTCCTCTTAAGCAGCACGGTCCGCGTGCATCGCAAGCTGCGTCAAGCTGGAGTGGAAGCGTTGCTACAGGTCTATGAAGCGCAGTCTCACGCCCAGTTTATGCGCGACACAAGCGCGCCCGAAACCAAAGAGGCGTTTGAGGAGATCGCCCAGTTCTTTGACCAGCACCTAGGAACGTAGATTCAACCCAAGGCTTGCCTCCGCTCACCAGCCCCGAGCCCCAAGTCCCCCGCCCCGGCCGCCGCGGCGCTGCGCGACGCAAGGCCCCGGTACGTCGGTACCATGCATCCTTACCGACAGCCCATATCCATCCCGCGAAGCGGATGCGATAAACAATGTAATGGAATCCACCGCCAAACCCCAACGGCGAAAAGAGCGCAGGCAACCAGCCGGATCGTCGGTGATTCACGTCGAAACGAAAGACGGCCTGGGCGATTCGCGCTACCTGATCGCCAACCTCGTCGATGTCCTCGGCGGAGGATGCGGCCTGGCGTTGATGACCATGCTCCAACCCGGCTCTACCGTAGTCTTACGCGGCCGGTTCGGCGAGAACCGCTCCATGGACTATCTGAAGGCCGGAGTGAAATGGTGCGTCCAAAAAACCGACGGCACTTTCCGCGTGGGCCTGGAATTTCTAGATCACCACTGTTCCACCTTTACCTTGGACGAGGAACAGACTGAACAGACCAATCCAGACTTCTATGAAGTAATGCAGCTCAGCCCCAATGCCGACGCGGAAACTGTTTCCCGCGTCTACCGGATGCTCGCTTTCCGGTACCATCCCGATAATAAGGAAACCGGCAATAGCGAGATGTTCCTGCGGCTCTCGGACGCCCACGATATCTTGAGCGACCCTGAAAAGCGCGCCAGCTACGACGCGGCCCATCGCGGCGTGAAACGGGCATCCGTATCTTCAGGCAGCACGCGGGCCAAGCGGCGCAACCTGGAAAATGTCACGGCTGCGTACCTGGGACTTGCGTCTCTTGAGGCCACCGTGTGTTTGGAAGGCTGAATCCCACGTTTGATTGACCGCCCACGCGCGGCTCGTCCCAAAACCGGTCACCCCAAGCCGTGATGTAATTGAGAATCCAGAACCTTTGGACGGTTACTTACGTGCCTCTGGAACGCACATGCTGCGCCACAACCTGACTCTTGCATTCCGCAGGCTCCGCTCCAGCCCCGGTTTTACCGCCGCCGCCATTGTGACGCTGGCTCTCGGCATCGGCGCTAACGCCACCATGTTCTCCATGGTGAACTCCGTCGTCTTCCGGCCCTTCGGAGTCCAAAATCAAAAGGAGCTGGTCTCCTTCAACTACCACACTTCCAAAACCGGCGGCCCGATGATTTCCTATCCCGACTACAAAGACTATCGGGACCGCAATACGGTGTTCAACGGCCTGGCGATGTACTTCTTCGAGGCCATGAACGTGAGCCGCCACGGCGCGCAAAATTCCCGTCTCTGGGGTTACGCAATCAGCGGAAATTATTTCGATATGCTGGGCGTTCAACCCCTACGGGGCCGCCTGCTGCATCCTTCCGACGACATTCAACGCGGCGGTCATCCAGTGGCCGTGCTCGCCTATAGTTACTGGCAGTCGCAGTTCGCAGGCGATCCCAATGCCGTCGGCAAGCAATTCAAAATCAACGGCCTGGATTACACCATCGTCGGCGTGACGCCGGCCGCATTCATTGGCACCGAAGTTCTATTTACTCCGCAGGTGTTTGTTCCTCTGGCGATGTCGGGGGGCTGGTTAGACGACCGCGGCAGCCTGCAGGGCTTTGTGGTCGGCCGCTTAAAACCGGGCGTCACCATGCAGGGCGCTCAAGCCCCCATCGACAGCATCGCCCGGGACCTTGCTCGCGAATACCCCAAAGTGGATGAAGGCGTTTCCATGGTCCTCTCTCCGCCTGGCATGGGTGGTAATTTTCTGCGCCCGGGCATCCTTGGTTTCTCCGCGGTGGGAATGGTGGTGTCCGGACTGGTGTTGCTGATTGCCTGCGTCAATCTGGCCGGGCTGCTGCTGGCTCGCGCGGCCGACCGTAGAAAAGAGATCGCCATCCGCCTGGCGTTAGGCGCCAGCCGTGGCCAACTGGTCCGGCAGCTTCTCACCGAGAGCTTGCTGCTCTCACTCGCCGGCGGCGCGGCGGGAGTTCTGCTGGCCGCCTGGCTCACTGCTCTGGTAAACCTGTGGCGTCCACCCATCGACACGCTGACCATGGCTCCCGTGGTAATGGACACGCGCGTATTTCTTTTTGCAGCCGGTGTCTCCGTCGCCAGCGCGTTCCTGTTTGGCTTGATGCCGGCGATGCAATCCGCGCGCGCCGGCCTGGTTGAAGCCATCAAGAGCGGCGCGCCGTCCGATAAACTTCGCCGGCTGAGCGCGCGCGATCTTCTGGTCACCATCCAGGTGGCGCTCTCCGTGGTATTGCTCATCGGCAGCATTCTGGTGGTGCGAAGTTTGCAGCACGCGCTCACGCTGAATCTCGGATTCCAGCCTGAACACGGCGCCGTCGTCTCACTCGATCTGGCCGGTCAAGGCTACGACGTCGAGCGCAGCCGCCAGTTCCAGCGGCGCCTGCTGGATAAGGTCCGCGCCCTGCCAGGAATTCAGGTTGCCGCCGTCAGCTCTGGCCTGGCTTTAACCGCGATCGGTAACCTGACCGACGCCGTCTATATCGAAGGCCAACCCGAACCACGCGCGGGCCAGATCCCCAGCGCGAATCTGTACACCATCACACCCGGCTATCTCCAAGCCATGCACACGCGTCTTATGGCCGGCCGCGATCTGGATCAGAACGACAAGCAAGATACGCCGCTCGTCGCTCTGGTGAATCAGACCTTTGTTCGCAAGCTACTGGCCGGGCAAGATCCCATCGGCAAGCGCTTCCGCCACGGCCCCTCCGGGAAATGGATTCAAATCGCCGGCGTGGTTGAGGACGGAAAATATGTTTCGCTTAGCGAATCGCCCGGGCTCGCCATTTTTGAGCCGATGGCCCAGCGTTGGAGTCAGGACCAGACACTCATAGCGCGCTCTTCCATGCCGGAAGCCCAAGTCGTGCGCGAGATGCGCCGCGCCGTTTTAGAAATCGACCCATCGCTTACCGTCTTCGCCGACGGCAGCCTTACCAGCGCCCTTGGATTGGTGTTGTTTCCGGCCAGGATGGCAGCGGCAGTGCTCGGATCGTTCGGAGCGCTGGCAGTGATCCTGGCGGCAACGGGCGTGTACGGCATCATGGCCTACGCCGTATCCAGAAGAACGCGGGAGATCGGTATCCGCATGGCTCTGGGCGCGGCTCCGGCGCAAGTGGCGCGGGTGGTGTTGACCCGTACGGCGAAGCTGCTGGCAGTGGGAAGCGCGATCGGCTTCGCGCTAGCGTTCGCGGGTGGAGAATTCTTCAGCGTAATTCTCTATGGCATCAGCGCGCACGATCCTCTAACTTATCTGTTCGCGATCGCGCTGATGGCGGCGGTTGCATTCATCGCCTGCTGGGCGCCGGCGCGCCGCGCCATCCATGTAGATCCCCTAACGGCCCTGCGGATGGAGTAAGCTGGCCTTCGATGCGGCTGGCGATTGCATTCGTTCTCTTGGCTTACTGCGGCGCCGCGCAGCCGTTGCCCGACGGGCAGGCTCTGTTTGAACAGGCGCAAGCGGCCGCGAAAAGCTTTCACAGCTTGCAATATTCCGCTGAAATGACCACGGAGGCGGGCATGCCCGCCGGACCTATGAAGACCGTCACCGAAGTGGCGTACCTGCATCCCGGCAAGACGCGAATGGAGATCAAAACCGGGAACTTTCGCATCTTGGACGTCTGCGACGGCGAGACCATTTGGATCTACAACTCTATGGACAAGCAGTACGCCAGGACTCCCGCCGCTCAAGGACCGGCCGCGGTGGTAGCGCTGATGGGCTTCAACCTTCCGGAACTCTCCTCCATCGACATGACGTACAAGACAGCCGGTGAGGAGACCATCGAAATCGACGGGCAGAAGCACGAATGCTGGGTAGTGGAAACGCAAATCGGAGGGTTCAACGTACCTTCCGTTCAGAAAGGTCAGGCACCGCCCAAAGTGAGCGGAGCGATGATGACCTCCTGGATCGACAAGAAGCTGGGCATCGACGTTCAATTCACTTTCGCCATGCAAATGCGGATGGGCACCCAGGACATCGAGATGCATCAGAAAGTGGTGAAGAAGAACATCAAGATCGACCAGCCGGTGGATCAAGCGCTGTTCACCTTCACTCCGCCGCCCGGCGCAAAAGAAGTAAAGGAGCTGAAATTATTCGGCGCGACGACATCGAAGCCGAACCTCGCGGGTAAGCCGGCGCCCGGGTTCGAAGTGAAGTCCCTCGCGGGTGAAACGTTCAGCCTGGCCGCGCTGAAAGGGAAAACGGTGCTGCTGGATTTTTGGGCCACCTGGTGCGGGCCGTGCCGCAAGAGCATGCCGGTGCTGGAGAAGATTTCGCGCGAATTGAAAAACAGCGATCTGCTGATTCTCGGCGTGAATACCGGCGAGGAGCGGGACGTGGTGGAGGAGTTTCTCAAGAAGACACCGCTCGATTATCCGGCGGTGTTGAGCGGCGAATCCGGGATTCTCGAATCCTACGGAGTCACCGCCTATCCGACCTTCATTTTGATTGGACGCGACGGCAAGATCATCGCGAACGAAGCCGGTTTCAGCGGCGAAGAACAATTGCGGCAGATGATCGAGAAGGCGGGATTGGCGGCCAAGACGCCCTAAGAGGCAGTAAACATGATAAACACCGTTCGCGGACCCATTGAAAGCGCCCAACTGGGCGTCACCTTGATGCATGAGCATATTTTCGTGCTTTCCACCGAGATCATGCAGAATTATCCGGAGGCTTGGGGCGATGAGGACCGGCGCATTCAGGACGCTATTGCGCGGCTCAATGAACTAGCCTCGCGCGGAATCAAATCGGTGGTGGATCTTACGGTAATCGGCCTGGGACGCTATATCCCGCGCATCCAACGCGTGGCCCAGGCGACGCCCGTGAATATTATCGTGGCCACGGGAATCTACACTTATAACGACATTCCCTTCTACTTCCATTTCCGCGGACCTGGCACGGTATTGGATGGTCCGGAGCTGATGGTGGAAATGTTTGTGCGAGACATCCGGCAGGGCATCGCAGACACCGGTGTGAAAGCGGGAATCCTGAAATGCGCCACCGACGCTCCGGGAATGACGCCGGGCGTGGAGCGGGTGCTGCGATCCGTGGCCAAGGCGCATCGGGAAACCGGAGTGCCCATCTCCACGCACACGCATGCCGGAACCAAGAGAGGCCTGGAGCAGCAGCGGGTTTTCAGCGAAGAAGGTGTCGACCTTTCACGGGTTGTTATCGGGCATTCGGGCGACACCACGGACATTGCGTATCTGGAGGAGCTGATCGCGGCCGGCTCCTATCTGGGGATGGATCGCTTCGGCATCGATACTTTCCTTCCGTTCGAGGATCGGGTGAACACCGTGGCGCGGATGTGCGAGCGCGGGCACGCCGACAAAATGGTGCTATCGCACGATGCGGCTTGTTTTAATGACTGGCTACCGGAGCGCGATCTGCCGGCGGTGCTGCCCAACTGGCACTATCTGCACATCCACAACGACGTGATCCCGGCGTTGAAGAAGCGCGGCGTGACGGACGACCAGATCCGGACCATGCTCGAAGACAATCCGCGCGCCATTTTTGAGCGGCAGAATGCATACTGAATAAAAATGATCCGGCCTTTCGATCAATCCGGCATCACGCGCGGGCCGGATAATATCGCGCGCTACGACGGGCGTCCGCTGTCGCTGCTCGAAATGTTGCGCAATACGGTGGACCGCCTCGGCGCAAACGAAGCCGTTGTCGAGATTGGCGGCGAGCGGGTGAACTACCGTGAGCTGTGGGATCGCGCGGCGAAGCTGGCCGGGGGTTTGAAGGATCGTGGAATTGTCCGTGGTGACCGAGTGGCCATCCGGCTGGGCAACGGTCTGGATTGGTGCATTGCGTTTTGGGGGACGCTCATGTCCGGCGCCGTGGTGGTCCCGGTAAACACTCGGTTCGCGGAGCCGGAAGTGGAATACGTGATTAACGATTCCGGATCGCGATTTGTTTTTCTACCAGGGCAGCCATTGCCCGCGGGAGCGCCCTACGCGGCGGAAAATCTTCGCCCAACCGATCTCGCTGCGATCTTCTACACTAGCGGGACAACGGGATTCCCGAAAGGCGCAATGACTACGCACGAGAATTTTCTTTCAAATACCGAAACGTGCCGGCGCATCGCGCCATTGCCCATGGATGGCAGCGTAAGAACGCTGGTGAGCGTGCCGATGTTTCATGTCACTGGCTGCAACAGCCAACTGCTCACCAGCTCGGAAGGGGGCAGCGCCACGGTGATCATGCGGGCCTTCGACGTCCAGGCTTTTCTGCGCGCCATTGGCGAGGAACGCATCGATTCACTGACCTCAGTGCCGGCTATTCATTGGATGGCCATCAATCAGCCGAATTTTTCCGAAATCGACACCAGCGGCGTGCGCTGGGTGATGTATGGCGGCGCTCCGATCGCGCCGGACCTGGTGGGGCGAATTGCGGCGGCATTTCCGAATGCGCGCGTCGGCAATGGATTCGGATTGACGGAGACTTCGTCAGTGGCAACGTTTCTGCCGCACGAGTTCGCCCATGTCCGGCCCGATTCGGTGGGCTTCGCCGCGCCGGTGGTGGATCTGGATCTATTCGAACCGGATTCAGGCGGCGTGGGAGAACTGCTGGTGCGCGCTCCCAATGTAGTGCCCGGCTATTGGAACAAGCCGGAATCGAGCGCGCAGACCTTTGTCAACGGCTGGCTGCACACGGGCGACCTGGCGCGCATCGATAAAGACGGTTTCGTCCAGATTGTGGACCGCAAGAAAGACATGGTCAACCGCGGCGGCGAAAATGTCTACTGCGTGGAAGTAGAGAATGCGCTCTGTGCGCACCCTGCGATATTCGAATGTGCCGTAATGGGCGTCCCGGATCAGATGATGGGCGAAAAGGTGGGCGCGGTAGTGGTGCTCAAACCAGGCGCGAAAGCGGAGCCGCGCGAGATCTGCGAGTTTCTTAGGAGCCATCTGGCCGATTTCAAGATCCCGCAGTACATGGTAGTCCGCTCTGAGGCCTTACCGCGCAATCCGGGCGGTAAGATACTCAAGCCGCGTCTGCGCAAAGAGGCGGAATGGGGTAAAGCGCTGCGTTAGCTGGGTTCGCAGGCGGAAGCGCCTGTGCCACCTTGGTGCAAACCGTTGATGGCTGAATGTGGCGCAGGCGCTTTCGCCTGTGAACCTAATGGGACTAACGTCACGTTAGTTTGTAGAGGCATCCGGGTATGCAACTGATACAGGAGCTTCGCCAGTACTAAGTTGGATTCTTCTGAAAATGAACGGGAATGCCGTCTGGTAACTTGGCTTGACATCAACTAAGCTGATGTTGCAGTCATGCTTACCCGCTCCAAACAATCGCGTGGACAATTGATTCCGCTCTACGCGCTGGGGGCGATCTTCTTTGTTCCGCTGGCCATTGGAGTTCTGCTGGTGAACAACAGCGCGAACCGGAACGATCACGCCAACCAGGTTTCCAGGGATGTTGCCAGTATGTACGCGCAAGGCGTGGATTTTTCGAATCCGGCGAACCAGGATATCGCGCTGAAAGTCGCCGAAGGCCTGGGGATGGATATTCGTGGGGGGAAGGGCGTCCTGATGCTGAGCAAGATTCGCGTGGTGCATAGCTCGGACTGCGCGGCGCCGGGGGCGAGCCATTGCGGCAATGAAGGGTTCGCGGTGATCACGCAGCGGTATGTCATCGGGAATCCGGCGTTGCGGGCCAGTTCGTTCGGGACGCCGGAGCATATCGATCCGGGTACGGGGAATGTCCGGGACTGGACCAATGACGTAACGGCGCGCGCGGAAGATTTTCCCGCGAATCTGAAGGCCGGAGAATCCACGTACGCGGCGGAGTGTTACCTGGCGTCGCAGGAGCGTGGCGGAGTTTATTCGCGAGCCATGTTTTAAGGAATGTCTTAGGGAATGTTTTAGGTGGAGGAGTGTGAGGGGGTCCCCTTGCTGGCGCACGGGGCTACAGACCCAGGTCCCGATCCATCGGGCCGGATTTGCAGCCCAGCGCGTTAGCGAGGGGACATTTGTTTTCGTGGTAAAACATTCCTTGTATGGCATTCGTGAAAGTGGGCAAAATCTCCGCGCTGCCGCCCGGCTCGGTGATGGAAGTGATTCTCGGCGATGATTCCTACGCGGTTTGCAATCTGAGCGGGGAGCTGCATGCGCTGTGGGGAATTTGTCCGCACGCCGGCGGACCCATAGGTCAAGGAACTTTGCAGGACAACATCGTAACCTGTCCGTGGCACGAGTGGGCTTACGATTGCCGCACCGGCGAAAACGATTTTGATCCGGCCGTGAAGCTGGACCGGTACCCGGTGAAAGTGGAAGGGGACGACATTCTGCTGGACCCTGAAGCGCGTGCCTGAGTTACCGGAAGTTGAAACAGTAGTTCGGACGCTGGCGCCCAAGCTCACCGGGAGGCGTATTTTGGATGCTCAATTCTCTTCGCATCACGTGGTGCGCCAAAAGTTCCCCACGCTGCGGCGGCGCGTTCGCAATCAACGTGTAAAATCCGTCCGCCGGCATGGCAAGTTCATTGTGCTGGAGCTCGATCAAGGCGTGCTCTCGATTCACTTGGGAATGACCGGCAAGCTGCTGCTGAATTCCGAGCCCGGGCCTTACGCGCGCGCCATTTTCAAACTGGATGAAGGCCTGCTGGTTTACGACGACGTCCGGCATTTCGGAAGGATCGAATGGAGCGCGGGCCTGCTGGAGCGCGCGGAGGCGCTGGGTCCGGACGCGCTGGACATCTCACTCGACGAATTTCTCGCGCGGCTGAAGCAGCGCAAGTCGCGCATCAAACCGCTGCTGCTCAATCAGAGCTTTTTGAGGGGCATGGGAAACATCTATACGGATGAAGCCCTGTTCGAATCGCGGATTCACCCGCGCGCCATCGCTTCCAGCCTGAGCAAGGAGCGCGCCACGCGACTGCATCGCGCCATGGTGGATATTCTCGCAACCGCGATTCGACTGAAGGGTTCGTCCATCTCCGATTACGTGGACGCCGATGGGCAAAAAGGCAGCTTCCAGTTACAGCACCAGGTTTACGGGCAATCGGGCGAGCCGTGCCCTACTTGCGGAACGGCGATCCGCCGGATCGTGGTGGGAGGGCGTGGGACTCACTACTGTCCGAAGTGCCAGCGGAGTTGAGGATCTGATCCGCTACCTGGGCCGCCAGTTTCATGGCAGCGACATCGTGGACGCGAACCATGTGCGCGCCGCCCAGAATTGCCGCCGCGACGGCGGCAGCTGTGGCGTATTCGAGCGACGTTTCCGGAGACTTGTTCAACTCCGCTAGAAAAGATTTGCGCGACGGGCCAACCAGGATGGGCAGATCGAGCGAAACCAAATCGCCCAATCGCGCCAGGATCTCCGCATTCTGTTCTTTGCGCTTTCCGAAGCCTAAGCCAGGGTCGATGGCGATGCGCGCGCGGTCCATTCCGGCGTGCACAGCGCGGTGTACGGACGCGTCCAGATCGTGCCGGATGGAAGCGATGGCATCCTTCAAAGGCGGAAGCTTGGACCACGTCTCGGGCGTACCGCGCATATGATTCAGGATCAGCCCGGCATTGTGATTCGCGGCTACGCGCGCCAGTTGCGCATCGAAGGTGAGGCCGGAAGGGTCGTTGATGATTTCAGCTCCGTGCTCCAATGCTTTTTCCGCGACCGCGGCTTTGTAAGTGTCGGCGGAGATGGGGATGGTCAATTTTCCATGCAGGCGTTTCAACACCGGAATCAGGCGGCGCAGCTCTTCGGCTTCGGAAATGCGGGATGAGCCGGGGCGCGTGGATTCCGCGCCGATGTCGATGATATCCGCGCCCTGTTCTTCCATCTCGATGGCGCGGGCGAAGGCGCGATCCGGATCGAGATAATTTCCACCATCGGAAAAAGAGTCCGGCGTGACGTTGAGCACGCCCATGATCAGGGTGCGTTCGCCGGCCAGGAGATCGCGATTCTTGAGCTTCCAGACAAAGTGGCGCCTATTCATTCACCCACTCCGTTTAAGGCGCTGGTTGGCAGGCGAAAGCGCCTGCCCCACGGCGAGCCAACGTGGGGCAGGCGAGCGTCTTCATCACGCACTCCTGCGAACACCCGGAGCGGCCACGACCAGGCGTTCACACGAGTGTTATTCATAACGCAGCGCCACGATCGGATCCAGATTCGCGGCGCGATTCGCTGGGTAGTATCCAAAAAAAACACCCACCGCAACGGACAAGCCGACGCCCAGCACCACCCACAGCAGGGAAAGCGTAGCGGGGATGGATGGCATGATACTTCGCACTAAGAATGCAATGAGGGCACCCAGAATGATGCCGATCGCGCCGCCGGTACAGGAAAGCACGGTGGCCTCCATCAAAAACTGAAGCCGGATGTCGGCTTTGCGGGCTCCGATGGCCTTGCGCACGCCGATCTCGCTGGTTCGCTCCGTCACCGAGATCAGCATGATGTTCATCACGCCGATTCCGCCCACCAGCAGGCCCACCGAGCTGATGATGCCGGTGAGAATTACCAGCGCGCCCGTAAGCTGGTTCCACAGGGAGGTGATGAAATCCGGCGAAATAATGTCGAAATCGTTCTCGGCCTTGAAAGGAACATGGCGGCGGCGGCGCAGCGCTTCTGTCACTTCGTCCTTGGCTTTTTGAACATCGCCTTCCTTGGGCGCGGTGAACGCGATGGCCCACTCTTTGGTGTCCGGATAATCCTTGTGGAACTTATTCAACGGAATCATGGCGAATTGGTTTACTCCTCCGGCGTTGAAGAAGCCCGAATCTTTTTCAAAAATACCGATCACTTCGAACAGCTGGCCGTTCAGGCGCACCTCTTTGCCGATGGGGTCTGAATGCGGGAACAGGGAATCGGCGATATCGACGCCCAGCACAACGACGGCGCGGGCGTGATCTTCATCGTAGCGCGAGATGAAGCGCCCCTGTCCCACAGTGTAGGCCGGAATGGCATCGGCCAGCTCGGGTTCGGCGCCGCGCAGGAACACGCGTTCCACGCGCTGGCCTTCGTAGCTGATTACATTGGTCTGGCCGAAGAAAAACGCGCGGGTTCCAAAAGTGGTCGCGGTGGCGATGTCCGGGCAAGTTTCGCGCAGGTATGCGGCGTCCGAAAAATCGAGATACTTCCGGATGCGGATTTTGAGGGGCAGGTGATTTGGATCCTGGCCGGGAGGCAAGCGGCTGACGAAGTAAGTGCGGGAGCCAAGCGAATCCACTTTGGCCTGCACGAATCGATTCAGACCGTCGATGATGGAGGCTACCGTGATGACTGATGTTACGCCGATGACGATGCCCAGAATGGTGAGCCCGGACCGGACCTTGTGCGAGCGCAGCGTGTCCATGGCTACCAGGAGATTTTCTACTGCTTCGTGGCGGGTCATGCAAAGTGGGGCAGGCGTTTCCGCCTGCCAACGTCTTTCTTCATTCGGTCCTCAATGCCACCACTGGATCCAGCTTGGCGGCACGTGTGGCTGGGTAAATGCCGAAGAAGAGGCCGATTATGGAGCTGAGAACGAGGCCTAGAATTGCTACCCACGTTTGTACGGACGCGGGAAAGGACGTGAATGTGCGCAGGGCCAGCGCGCACAGAAATCCAAACAGGATGCCGATGGCGCCACCGGCCAGGCACTGCAACACGCTCTCGGAAAGGAATTGGTGCATGATGTCCTGCTGGGTGGCGCCCATCGCCCGGCGAATGCCGATCTCTTTGGTCCTTTCGGTGACGCTCACCAGCATCACGTTCATGATGACGATACCACCCACGATCGCGGAAATGGAGCTGACCATGATGAACACCGCGAAAAATGCAGAGCTGATGCTTTGCCAGAGTGAGATGTAGCTGTCTTTCGTGCCGATGAAGAAATCCTCCGATGCTCCCAGCAGGATGTGCCGGCGCGCTCGAAGAACCAGCCGGGCTTCATCCTGAGCGTTGACGAAGGCCGGCCCAACGCCAGCCTTCACCTGAATGGTGACGCTAGACCTGGTTCCGCGCATGCGCAGATATGTGTTCATCGGAACAATTACATAGTTGTCCTGATCCTGTCCGAGCACGGAGCCGATGCGGTCCATGGTGCCCACTACCGTGAACTCCTGGTTGTCCAGCCGGATTATCTGTCCCAGGGCGCTCACGCCTCCGAAAAGCTGCTGGACCAAATCATCACCGATCAGGCACACGTAAGACGAGCGCTGATCTTCACCGTCGGTGAAATAGCGGCCCTGCACAACCGTGCGCGAGTCAATGTCAGCCATGCTGGCAGTGTGGCCGATGAAAGAAATATCGGTCAGCTCCTTGTCGCGATATTGTGCCCGCGCGGTGCCGCTGACCGAAGCGCCCACCAACAGGCAATCCGGACAACCTTCCGCAATGGCGCGCGCGTCGTCCATGTGCAGATCTTTGTATTTCAGCGCCTTGATGACTTCGTTAAAGTCAGTGACGATGAAAGGAGTTTTCGCAATCTGGAAGACATCGGTGCCCAGGCGCGCGATTTTCTGTTCCACATAGACGTTGGCGCCCTGCACAATGGTCATCACGGTAATCAGCGTGGCCACGCCCATAGTGAGCCCGATGGTGGTCAACACCGCGCGCAGCTTGTGCTGGCGCAAGGCGTCGATACTCTGGCTCAGGTTGTCGGCGAGGTTGAGCATGTCAGGGTTCGATCCGCTTCCACTTTTTTCCTACGCGAACGACGGTGGGCCCAGCGAATGTAGACGACAAACTGGTGATCCTTTCGCCATTGATCTCGACTGCGCCTGCCTTGATTTTGCGCTCGGCATCGGTACGCGAATCGGCCAGCCCGGCCGCCACCAGAATCTTCGCCAGATTGGACCCGGCATCTGGCGGAAGTGCGATGGTCTCGATGTCGTCCGGCTGCTGGCCCGAGCGTACTTCACGATCGAAATCCGTCTGGGCCTGCGCGGCATCCTCCACCGAATGAAAATCCGCGACGATCTGGCGCGCCAGGCGCATTTTCACTCGCATGGGCTCTTCCGTCTTCATCGCCGCAATCTCAGCCAGGCTCTTGTCGGTAAGCAGCTCCCAGTAGCGCCACATCAGATCGTCCGAGACCCCCATTACTTTACGAAACATCACTTTCGGTGGTTCCGTAATTCCGATGTAGTTGCCTTTCGACTTGGACATCTTCTCAATCCCATCCAGGCCCTCGAGCACCGGCACGGTGGCGATAATTTGCGGCAATTGTCCATAGTCCCGCTGGATCTCGCGCGCCACCAGCAAATTGAATTTCTGATCGGTTCCACCCATTTCAACATCACTTTGCAACGCCACGGAGTCGTACGCCTGGCCGAACGGATAGAGAAGCTCATGGAAAGAGATGGGCGTTCCGTCCTTCAGCCGGTTCGCGAAATAGTCGCGTTCCAGCAATCGCGCCACCGTATATTTCGAGCACAGCTTGACGATGTCCACGAAGTTGAGCGGCTCCAGCCACTCACTGTTGAAGCGGATCTCGGTCTTCTGAGGATCCAGAATCTTGAACACCTGCGTCTTGTACGTCTCGGCGTTGTGGTCGATTTCTTCGCGCGTCATCGGAGGGCGCGTGGCGTTGCGGCCCGTTGGATCACCGATCAGCCCGGTCATGTCGCCGATTAAGAAGATGACCGTGTGACCCAGGTCCTGAAAGTGCTTCATTTTTCGTAGAAGCACCGTGTGGCCCAGATGCAGGTCCGGCGCGGTGGGGTCGAAGCCGGCTTTTACGCGCAAGGGACGGCCGGTTTTCTGCGATCGAATCAGGCGCTCGCGCAGCTCGTCCTCGCGGATCAACTCGGCCAAGCCTTTTTTCAGATAGTTTAACTGTTCGTCGAGGGTCACTACTTTCATGGTAAAGCAGGGCACCGACTCCCTTACGGTCGCGGTTCGGTAACGCTCTCTTTCTGAACCACCAGCGTAAGAAGCTGTGAAAAAATCGGTTCGCAGGCGAAAGCGCCCGCGCCACTTAATCGTGAATCCTTGTGCATTCAATGTGGGGCAGACGCTTCCGTCTGCCAACCCCGCGTGCTTCCCGATTTTTTCACGGCTTCTAAGACTAAGCGACCGGTACTTTTTATTTTTTCACAGCTGGTCGCGGTCGCGGTTCGGTAATCAGCTTCGCCGTCAATCCGGGTGCTTCCATGGGGATGAAATGCGAATATTCCGCCAGGCACAGATCGGTGCCTTGCGCGAAGCTGGACGCCAGATCCGGAGCGGTGGGCGATCGTCCCATGACGTCTCCCGGTTCGGGAACCTTCCCGGCGCGAACGACACGTACGGGAATACGGATGGTTTCAATTTCCGGGTAGATGTTGGAAGCAGGGGCGGGACTGTTCTCATAGATGGATGCTTCAATGGCCGGCGGGCAAGCCAGTACGAAGCCGTCGCCGTCGGGCAGCAATCCGTAGTCGCAATAATCGCGAAGAACTGCCCGATCCCAATTGGCGAACGGCGGACGGTCCTGGAAGCGATCGAACATTTCTTGAGCTGACGTCCAGCGGTTGCGGCGCTTGGAGACAAAGTGGGCCTCACGCCATGGACCGACATAGGAATCTCTGGGGCGAATCACGGGATCAATCAACAACAAAGATGAGAAGGACTCAGGACGCAACGCCGCGGCCAGCGTTACGGCGTGGCCGCCCATGGAATGCCCGACGCCGATTGCTCCTGATAACCCGAGCGCCTCAGCAACCGCCGCTGCATCCTGGCCGAAATTGCGCCAAGCGTAAGGCGGTGCTGGTTTGCTGCTGCGGCCGTGGCCGCGAGCATCCATCGCGTAGCAGTGGCGTCCGGCGAGTCGCGCGATGATTTGATCCCAGCAGCGGGCATGGAATCCAGTGGCATGGCAGAGGAAGACCGGCGGGTCCTGTCCGGGCCATTCGTAGAGGGCGAGTTCCACTCCATTGACGAGAATTTTGCGCTCGACTGGCATTACTAAAGTCTAGCGGTGATGCTTCGCCGGGGGTGCTGATGGTACTACTTTAGTACAAAAAGGTAATCTGGGATCGTTCAAAACAGACGGAACGAAGGTATACTTGCGTAACGCTGTCGGAGGAGAATTCATGAGACGTTCCTTAGTGGCTACGGTGATGGGTGCTGCACTGCTGGTGGTGGCGGCAGGGCCAGGCAAAGCTGATACCGTTTTTGACCTGGCATGGTCGGGCGCCGCGCTTGGAAACACAGCCAGCGCGACGGGAACTATTACGCTGAACCTGGCAGACATGAACAATCCCGGCGGAACGGAGCAAGACGTCAACCCATTCGTAACCAACTTCAGCATCACAGTGACGGGCGCGGGTGCGGGCGATGGAACCTTCGGGTTTTCCGACTTAAACGGCGCTCTCCAGCAGGGTGGCTTTCGCTTGGATACCGCCGGCGGCACGCTCGACTTCACCAGTCAACTCGTCGGCCAGGCTACGCTAGGCGGGCCGTGGGCTTCGACGCAAGATGGCTCCACGGGCGACTTCAACATAATTCAATAACGGTAACGACGACAATGCGCCCGAGGGAACATTCTACTTCCAGCTCACAACCGAAGGCGGGAACGGGGACACCATGAATCTGACCAGTTTCGCGCCAGCGTCCACCGTCCCCGAACCATCCTCGGTGATGCCTCTGTCAGCAGCGCTGCTCGCATTGGTATTCATGGCGCGCAAGCGCATGGCTCGAGCGAATTCCTGACATCTCTGTCGAACGAATTCTTTGGCCGCGAATAAACGCAAATGAACGCAAATCGAAGAGAGCTTTCCGCGTTCATTCGGTTCATTCGCGGCCCAGAAGAAAGTCTTGCCCACCGCCGCTTCAGCTGTGATATGATCGATTGTGCCGAAGAGATTACTGGGTGTAATTCCTGCCCGGTTTGCCTCCTCCCGATTTCCTGGAAAATCCCTCACCCTGATCGCCGGTAAGCCCATGCTGCAGCATGTTTATGAGCGGGCTAGCCAGGCGCGGTATCTTACCAAGGTGATTATCGCTACCGACGACGCGCGGATCTATGACGCGGCGCGGTCGTTCGGCGCGCTGGTTCAGATGACTCGCGGCGATCATCGCTCCGGCACCGATCGCGTGGCCGAAGTAGCTTCCGCGGATACCGCCGAGGTGATCGTTAACATTCAAGGCGACGAACCGCTGATCGACCCTACGGCGATCGATGCCGCGGTGCTGTCGTTGACGTCGGATGATGAAGTTCCCATGTCCACGCTCAGTAAGAAGATTGAAGATCCCAGCGAGATTGAGAATCCGAATGTCGTGAAAGTGGTCAGCGATCTGACCGGCAATGCGATTTACTTTTCGCGGAGCCCCATTCCGCATGGCGGCGCGGCGCATTACAAACATATTGGTCTTTATGTATATCGGCGCGAATTCCTGCTCGCCTATTCCGGACTTCCGGTGGGTCCGCTGGAGCAGGCTGAGCGGCTGGAACAATTGCGGGCGCTGGAGAGCGGCTATCGCGTCCGCGTGATCGAAACTGAATACGAGTCGCTCGGCGTGGATACGCCCGAGGATCTCGAACGTGTAACAGCTCTCTTTGAACCTTCATTGTCGAAATCATAAAGAAGTGAAATAGAAGAGGTGAGAATGCCAGCGACCAAGTACATATTTGTAACCGGGGGCGTGGTTTCGTCTCTTGGCAAAGGCATTGCTGCCGCGTCGATCGGGTGTTTGCTCGAAAGCCGCGGGCTGCGGGTGACATTGCAGAAGTTCGATCCATATCTGAACGTCGATCCGGGCACCATGAGTCCGTTCCAGCACGGCGAAGTGTATGTCACCGACGACGGCGCGGAAACGGATCTGGACCTCGGCCACTATGAACGCTTCACGCACGCCGAGCTGAGCCAGAGCAATAATCTGACGTCGGGAAGAATCTACGAGCAGATCATCCATCGCGAGCGCCGCGGGGATTACCTGGGCAAGACGGTGCAGGTGATTCCGCATGTCACCAACGAAATAAAAGCCGCCGCGCGCAAAGTGGCCGCTGACGTGGATGTGGTGATCGTCGAAATCGGCGGCACCGTAGGCGATATTGAATCGCTGCCTTTCTTGGAAGCCATTCGCCAATTGCGGCATGAGCTGGGGCGCGACAACACTGCATTCGTGCACGTGACGCTGGTGCCGTGGATCGCGGCGGCGCAGGAACTGAAAACCAAGCCCACCCAACACAGCGTTAAGGAGCTGCGCGCTATCGGTATTCAGCCGGACATGCTGCTGTGCCGCTCCGAACGTCCGCTGCCGCACGACATGAAGGAAAAGATCGCGCTCTTCTGCGACGTGGATGTGGAAGCCGTCATCACCGCGACCGATGTGCAATCGGTCTACGAAGTTCCTCTGGTGTTTGCCGAGCAGGGCGTGGATGAGATTCTGCTGCGGCTGTTGCGCATGGATGACGCCAAGCCGCGCGATCTGAGCCGCTGGACCGGAATGCTGGAGCGCATGCAGAATCCGGAAGATGAAGTGGACATCGGCCTGGTGGGCAAGTATGTCGAGTACGAAGATTCTTACAAGAGCCTGAAAGAGGCCCTGTTGCATGGTGGCCTGGCGCACCGGCTGAAAGTGAACATCCACTGGATTGAATCCGAAAACATGCACTGGCCGGAATGCGTGCCGGATCTCGAAAAATTTGACGGCATCCTGGTTCCCGGCGGATTCGGCAAGCGCGGCGTGGAAGGCATGATCACCACCATCCGCTACGCGCGCGAAAAAAAGGTCCCGTATTTTGGAATTTGTCTAGGCATGCAGACGGCGGTGATAGAATTCGCCCGCAACATCTGTGGACTGGAGCACGCCAATACCACCGAAGTGGATCCGGCAACTCCCGATCGCGTGATCTACAAATTGCGCGAGTTGAAAGGCGTGGATGAGCTGGGCGGCACCATGCGCCTGGGCGCTTATCCTTGTTTGCTAGCGGAGGGGAGTCTGGCGCGGGAGGCGTACGGCGAGCCCGAGATCAGCGAGCGGCACCGGCATCGTTACGAGTTCAATCGCGAGTACGAGAAAATTTTGACCGAAGGCGGGCTGCGCCTCACCGGGCAGACTCCCGATGCCGTATACGTGGAGATCTGCGAAATTCCGGACCATCCCTGGTTTCTGGGATGCCAGTTCCATCCCGAATTCAAATCCAAGCCGATGGAGCCGCATCCACTGTTCGCCGCCTTTATCGGCGCCGCGCACAAACACCGCCTCAGCCGCGCCAAGCCGGTGGTGCGGGCGCGGCCCAAGCAATTCTCGCACGCAGATTGAGCGTTTTACCTCCATTTTGCCGCGGACTCCCGCTCGGGTTGATCGCCGGTCCATGCGTAATCGAGAGCGAGGAGCACGTACATTTCCTGGCGGCTGAGATTCGAAAAATCGCCGGGCCGTTCGTCTTCAAAGCTTCCTTCGATAAGGCCAATCGCAGCAGCGTGACGTCGTATCGTGGACCGGGCTTGAAGGCAGGTGTCCGAATCCTCGCCGGATTGCGGCGCGAAGGTTACGCCGTGCTTACCGATATTCACGAACCAGCGCAGGCTGAAGCAGTGGCCGAAGCGGTGGACATCCTGCAGATCCCGGCGTTTTTGTGCCGCCAGACTGATCTGCTTTTGGCCGCTGGACGCACCGGGCGAACCGTCAACATCAAGAAAGGCCAATTCGTTTCGCCGCACGATATCCGCAATGCGGCGGAGAAAGTGGCTTCCACAGGCAATGACAGTATCCTGCTTACCGAGCGAGGATCTTCGTTCGGCTATAACAACCTGGTGGTGGACATGCGCGGGCTCGCGATCATGCGCGAGTTCGGATACCCGGTGATCTTCGACGCCACGCACAGCGTCCAGATTCCGGGAGGGCTGGGGCACGCCTCCGGTGGAGAATCTAAATTTATTCCCACGCTGGCGCGCGCCGCCGTGGCTGCCGGCGTGGATGGCGTGTTCCTGGAAGTTCATGAAGCTCCTGAGCGGGCGCTGTCCGACGGTCCGAATGCGCTGCGGTTGGACTTACTTGGGGCGCTGTGGGAAAAGCTGCAGGCCATTCATGCGATCGGAGCGTAAACACCGACGCCGAAACCGAGCCGCGACCACAAGGGAGCCTAAGACACGGTCGTGGTAGCGCTTCCTGGCGGTCGCGGCTCGGAACGTGGTGCGCTTGGTGAACGGCGTGTGGCAGTGTTTACAAAAACTTGCAATTGCAGCCCGTGTCGGCTATAGAATAAAACCTTGAGAAGCACTATCACCGCACTCCTGCTGGCAGCGTCCGCAGCCGCGCAAGTGAATGTTCTGACGGCCAATTACGACCTCCAGCGAACCAACTCCAACCTTCAGGAAACCATTCTCAACCAGCAGAATGTGAACACCAGCAACTTTGGAAAACTCGGCTATTTTCCGGTGGACGGCGAAATTTACGCACAGCCGCTGTATGCGTCGGGAATCCAGATTACCGGGCAAGGCTTACACAACGTCGTGTATATCGCCACCATGCACAATAGCGTTTACGCCATTGACGCCGACCAGCCTGGATCCACAACTGCGCTGTGGCAGGTGAACCTGGGTCCCTCGGTTCCTTCCTGGGTCCTGAATTTCACCGACATTCTGCCGGAAGTTGGAGTCTTGAGTACGCCCGTGATCGATCTGACCCGGCAGGTTATGTACGTCGTTTCGGACACGCTCTCGGGCGGGTCACCGGTATTCCAGTTACATGCGTTGTCATTGGCGGATGGCAGCGAAATGCTGAACGGTCCGGTGGCAATTTCCGCGGCGGTGAAGGGGGATGGCGCTGGAAACAGCAGCGGCACGGTAACCTTCGACGCGGGCATTGAGCTGCAGCGCCCCGGCCTCGCGCTGGCCAACGGAATGGTGTATTTGTGTTTCGGTTCGCGCGGCGACATGGACAGCTGGCATGGCTGGCTGATGAGCTACGATGCCTCCACCTTGAAACAGATTGCGTTCGTCAACATGTCTCCGGATGGTTATGGTGCATCCATCTGGCATTCGGGGCTGGCGCCCGCGGTCGACTCCAGCGGGAATCTCTACGTGGCCACAGGCAACGGCGATTACGACGGATCGGTGAACTTCGGCGAGTCCGTTCTCAAATTTTCAGGGACCGATCTTACTTTGCTCGACTGGTATACGCCGAACACCTGGGCCGCCTTGAACGACAACGATTCCGATCTTGGATCGTCCGGCGTAATCCTGATTCCCAGCACGAATCAAATGGTCACCGCGGGTAAATCCGGCGACATGTTTCTCATCAAGAGCGATTCGATGGGTCATCTGGGGCCGAAGAACACCAGCACGGTGCAAAACATTCAGGCCAATCCGAACGGCACGCACGATCTCGCGCTTTGGAACAGCCCGAGCGGCCCCATTGTCTACGCCCAGGATTCCGGGGGCCCGGTGAGCGCCTTTCAGATTTCGAACGGCCGGCTCAATGCCACGGCGGCGTCCGAATTCAGGCCGCCCAATCCGACGCTCTTCGCCGGACTGGCCATTTCCGGAGATCCAAGCGATCCCACGCACGCCATTTTGTGGTACACGGTGGCGAACTTCAACGCGAGTCAGCAACCGGGCACGTTGCACGCGCTGGATGCAACGGACCTGACCAGTGAATTGTGGAACAGCGACATGGTGGCCACCGACGTGTTGGGCCGGTTTGCGAAGTTCGCGACACCCACCGTGGCCAACGGACGGGTTTACGTCCCGACTTTCTCAAACGAGTTGGTGATTTATGGCTTGCTGAACGGCGCGGCTCCCGTGGAAGCGGGTGCGCCAAAAGTTACCTCGATCGCCAGTGCGGCAAGTTTTCTGAGCGGGACCGTAGCCCCGGGAGAATTGGTGACGGTGTTCGGTTCGAACCTTGGCCCCACGGTGCCCGCCGGCGCGATCGTGGACGATACCGGTCACCTGGCAACTAAGTTGTCGCATACCAAAGTATTCATGGACGGGATTGCCGCGCCGCTGCTCTACGCGGGGCCGAATCAGGTAACCGCGGTAGTGCCTTTTGGCATTCAAGCATCCAACATTGGCGTACAGGTTCAAAACGGCAGCCAGTTTTCGTCGAACGCGACGGTGACTGTAGCCGCGGCTGCGCCCGCTCTTTTCTCCAAAGACGGCACCGGTGGAGAGATCGGCGCCATCGTCAATCAGGATGGCAAGCAGAACTCCTATGGCGATCCAGCGCCGGCTGGTTCGGTGATTCTGTTGTACGCCACCGGCGCCGGCCAGACCAATCCGCCGGGGGTCGACGGCCTGATAACTTCCACCGCTCCGCTCGGCGTGCCGGTGCTTCCGGTGAAAGTTTCGATCGACAATCTACCCGCCGACGTTTTGTATGCGGGCGCTGCCCCTGGGCTGGTGCAGGGCATGATCCAGATCAATGTCCGCGTACCGGCGGGCGCCGCCAGTGGACAGGATCAAGTGGTGCTGCAGGTGGGCAGCTATACCAGCCCGAATACTACAAGCGTGATCGTGAAATAACGCCGGACAAGGACACGAGCCGACGCCCCGCAAACGTCTCCTGATATGATTGTGAACCGATGATCGAACACCTATGAGCGAACAAGCCCGGTTTCGCCCTTTCGTACCAGAGCACGTGCACATGCGCGAGTTGACGCTGCGAGCCTTGTTGCTGGGCCTGGTGCTGACCGTGATCCTGGGCGCGGCCAACGCATATCTCGGACTGCGCGCCGGAATCACCATTGCGGCCACGTATCCGGCCGCGGTGATCGGCATGGCGGTGTTGCGCCTCTTCAAGGGATCTCTTCTCGAAGAAAACATCACCCGAACCGCCGGGTCTATCGGCGAATCGGTGGCGGCGGGGGCCATCTTCACCCTGCCCGCATTTCTGATCGCCGGCGCATGGCCGTCGTTTGCTCCCAAGGACGCTTACTGGAAATCCACGGCGCTGATGATAGTCGGAAGTATTCTCGGCGTCTTGTTCGTGTCCCTGGTGCGAAGAGTGATGGTGGAAGATCCGGATTTGCCGTTCCCGGAATCAGTGGCCGCTTCAGAAATCCATAAAGCCGGGCGGCGTGGAGCAGAAGCGGCGAAATTTCTGTTTTACAACATTGGCCTGGGTGCGGTGATTCAATTCCTGGGAGAGATTCAGCTCTTTGCGCCCGACAAGGATTTTTTTATCCCCGTGGGCAAGATCGGAAAGAGCGTCGTAAAATTGGGCGGTCCCAAGAATACTTTGACAGCGGGTGGCGTCACCTTGGCCTCCGGCCCCACCGTCAGTCCAGCGTACATCGGGGTCGGTTACATCATTGGCCCGGAGTTGGCCTCGCTGAACTTCGCCGGTGGGGTTCTGGCCTGGGGTTTGATGGTGCCGCTGCTGATTTTTTTCCTGGGACCAAGGCTGCACGACTTTCTGCCCGGCATCTCGACCGATGAATCGTGGCTGGGAGTGGCGAACGGCGTATGGCGCTACATCGTGCGGCCCATCGCAGTGGGCGGAATGATGGTGGGAGCGGCGTACACGTTATTCAAAATGCGGAAAGGCCTGTTCGACGGGCTGCGGCGCGCCGTTTCCGACTTGAAAAAAAGCGCGGCCGAAGCGCGCGAGACCAGCCGCACCGAGCAATACATGAGCTCGAAAACAGTCTTCGGCCTAATCGCCCTCATGTTTGTGGCCATGCTGGCGCTATACATTTACCTCTCGCACCAAATGGTGGCCGGCGTGGTGGCGGCCATTGTCATGTTGATCATTGCGTTCTTCTTCGCCACGGTGTCGGGTTATCTGGTGGGAATGATCGGGTCCACGAACAATCCGATTTCGGGCCTTACGCTGACCACGCTGATTATTGCCGCTTTGCTGATGGTGTCGCTGGGTGTTTCCGGACCCGGGGGCGTGGCCGTTGTACTGGGCGTTGCCGCCGTGGCCTGCGTCTCCTCGGCCGTCGCCGGAGAATTGCTGCAGGATTTCAAAGTGGGATACATCCTGGGTGGAACTCCACGGCGGATTCAGATTGCCGAGTTGATTGCCGTGGTGGTGGCCAGTTTGGCCATGTACTGGCCGCTCTATATCCTGCAAGCAGCGAACATTAAAAACGGTGGAACCGGTTTCGGCGATCCCAAGCTTTCCGCTCCGCAAGCCGGGCTCATGGCTACGCTGGCGCAAGGCATCGTAGGCGGCGATATGCCTTGGCCGCTGGTTGTTGTGGGCGTAATGTTCGGCATCGTGATGATCATGGTGAAGGTTCGCAGCCCTATGCTGGTGGCCGTGGGCATGTACCTTCCCATTAACACCACGTTCGCCATCTTTCTGGGCGGCCTGTTTCGCTGGGTCACCGATACGCAGCGAAAGAAATCGGGTCTCAATGAAGCTCAAGGGGCGCGCGTGGAGAACGTGGGTATATTAACAGCGTCCGGATTGATCGCCGGGGAATCGTTGATGGGGCTGGTGATCGCCGCCTTCCGATTCTTTGAGTGGCCTTTGCCGAAGATCTTCGCCGATCCTTCGTATTTGTTCGGTGTTCTGGTGATCGCGGGGCTGGGCTTCCTGCTGGTGCGGCTCCCTCTGGCGAATGCCGGACACCCGGACGAACCGGCCCCGCCCGTGGCGATGATGTAACGCACGCAACCGGCATCCCCGCTCCGCCGTCTGACACTCTAGGGAAGAAGAGCTGGCCGGCCGGATGGCACGTTGCATGCCCCGGCGGCCGGCTGGATGCGAATTTCAGCACGATCCTCTAACATAGGGAATTGCCCCGCATTAGTTCATCCACAGACTCCAGCCGGACCAGGTGGTCGCAAGTATACCTGGGCGTGGCCTTCACCACGCTCTCCACTTTGATCCTGGAATTGTCCCTTACCCGCATTTTCTCCGTCGTTTTCTTTTATCATTTCGCCTTTCTGGCCATCTCCATCGCCTTGTTCGGGTTGGGCGCCGGCGGCGTGTTCTCATACGTGATCGCCAGCTGGCGGGGAAACATTTATTTCAAGCTGGGAACGCTGGCGGTGATCAATAGCTTCGTGGTGGTGCTGTGCCTGATCTTCATCCTCTCGCGCACGGTGATGGACAAGACCGTTCTGGTGGCGGTGTTTTTCGCCAGCGCTCTGCCATTTTTCTTTTCCGGGACGGTGGTCTCGCTGGCGGTAGCGGAAGCCATCCAGCGAGTGGACCGCGTCTATTTCTTCGATCTGCTGGGCGCGGCGGGTGGGTGCCTGGCGCTGGTCCCTTTGCTGAATCATTTCGGCGGCCCGAACACGGTGCTGACGACGTCCGTTCTGTTCGCGGTGTCGGCGGCCATCTGGTACAACCTGGCGGGAACGCTGCGCGGGCGCGTCGCCGCGGTGGCCCTGGCCCTGGGGTTCGTGGCGCTGATCGTTTACAACTGGAAACTGCATCCCATCGATATCCACTATGCCAAGGGAATGCAGATCCGCAAGGAACAATTCGTACAGTGGAACAGTTTCTCACGCATTGGCCTGGCGAATAATCCGGGAGAGTGGGCTTCTATCGTAATCGATGCGGATGCGGCAACAGGCGTGGCCAGGTTCGATCTCGATCACCTGACGGAAGCCGACCGGCAGAAGCTGTTCAGCGACGGCGCGGGCTTCCCGTATGTGCTGCGGCCGGGCGCCAAGACCCTGGTGATCGGGCCGGGCGGCGGCTGGGATGTTTCGCGCGCCATTGGTTCAGGAAGCGAGGATGTGACCGCGGTGGAGATCAATCCGATCATCGCCAACACCATCATGCGCGAGCGATTCCCGGATTTGAGCAATCGCCTCTATTTCCGCCCGGAGGTGCGCTTGTTCGTCGAAGACGGACGGAGTTTCGTGCGCCGCAGCCACGAAAAATATCAGGTGCTGCAAGCCACATTGGTGGATACCTGGGCTTCCACCGCGGCGGGCGCCTTCGCCCTTTCCGAAAATAACTTATACACGACTGAGGCCTTCCGGGATTATCTGGAGCATCTCACTGACGATGGATTGATGGTTTTCACGCGCTGGGGTTTCGATCCGCCGCGCGAATCGCTGCGTCTGCTCTCGCTGGCGCGGGCGGCCCTGGCTGATTTGGGCGAGACTGAGCTGTCCAAACACGTGATGGTGGTTCGAGAGGATGCCGAAAAGCTGAACGGCTGGGGCGCGCGGGACACCGTGGTGGTCTTCCGCAAGCCCGCTACCGCCGTCGACATTTCCCGTGCCCTGGCAGTGAGCGGCAATGGGCATCACTTGCAGCGCTTATATGTGCCGGGTGAAAAACAGGAGAATGCCTTCACGCAGTTTCTGCTGAGTCCGAATCCGGATAAATTTCTCGCCGATTACCAGTTTGACGTTTCTCCGGTCGGCGATGACCGGCCATTCTTCTTTTACACCATGCAGACCCGCGATTTGTGGAAGTACTTCCGGTTCACCGGAAACGCGGCGGACGCGAAGATCAACCATGCTGTGCCGGTTCTGTTCGAGCTATTGGGAGTGAGCGTTCTGGCTACCATCGTGGTGCTGGCGCTGCCTCCTTTGCTGCTGCGCACGCGGCTTCCGGTGGAGAAAGGCCTGCGGGGGTTCCTGCTCTATTTCGTGTGCCTGGGGGCAGGATACATCATGATTCAGGTGGCCTTGATTCAGAAGTTCATTTTGTTTCTCGGCCATCCGACTTATGCTTTGACGGTCATTGTTTTTTCCATGCTGGTGTGGAGCGGGCTGGGAAGTTTTTATAGCCGGCGGATCATTCACGGCGTGCACCGCGGCCGTCTGATCATCACGCTGCTCGGTGTGGCGGCCAGTATTTCCGTGATTGCCTTTGCGGCGTCCCCCATCAGCGAATTCGGGGTGGGCTGGCCGCTGCAGGCGAAGATCCTGGTCACCGTAGGTCTGATCGCGCCCGCCGCTTTCCTGATGGGCATCCCTTTCCCCACCGGCCTGACCTGGCTCGAAGCACGATTCCCGCAAGCGGTGCGTTGGGCCTGGGCCCTAAATGCGGCATCCAGCGTCCTGGGATCGGCGGCCGCCATTTTCCTGGCCATCCACATCGGTCTCCGCGCCACCGTCCTGGTGGGCGCCGGGCTCTATTTGTGCGCGTTGTCGGTGGTGTGGCTGCAGAAGGAGGCGGTGGAGATGGAACCCGCACCGGAGGAAGTAAAGGTATAAACCGATAATTGAAAATCATGCGGACGTTCGCGTTATTTCTTGGCTGTTCTCTCGCGGCTGTCGCCGCGCCTTCGATCGATCCTCCCACGCTCCGCCTTCCCGATAACGCGCAACCATCCCGCTACGCCGTGGAGCTCACTGTCGTTCCGGACCGCGATACGTTTCGGGGAGCCGTGGATATCAACGTCGATATTCGCAACGCGACGCCGGTGATCTGGCTAAACGCAGCGGATCTGGAAATCCGGCAGGCCAGCTTTCAGCCGGCATCGGGCCCCCCAGCGCAGGCGCAGCCAATCAATGGCGGAAAGGATTTTGCAGGGCTTTCATTCGACCACGCGGTTTCCGGGCGCGGCGTTCTACACGTCGCCTACCAGGGCAAGATCAGCCGCAACAGCAGCGCCGGCTTGTTTCAGATGAAAGAGGGGGACCAGTGGTACGTCTACAGCCAGTTCGAGCCCACCGATGCGCGGCGCGCTTTTCCGTGTTTCGATGAACCGCGCTTCAAGGTCCCGTGGCAACTGACCCTGCACGTGCCGAAAGACGACGTCGCATTGGCGAATTCCCCGGAACTTTCAGAAACCGATGAGCCGGACGGCATGAAGGCGGTGAAATTCAAAGAATCGAAGCCTCTGCCCAGCTACCTGGTCGCGCTGGCGGTAGGAACCTTCGATATCGTCGACGCCGGGAAAGTGGGCAAGACGCCGCTCCGTATCATCACGCCCCGCGGCAAGGCTGCGAACGCGAAATTCGCGGCGGAATCCATTCCGCAATTGCTTAAGCTGCTGGAAGATTATTTCGGAATTCCGTATCCCTACGAGAAGCTGGATTCCATCGCCATGCCCATCAGCAATTTCGCCATGGAGAACGCCGGGCTCATAACCTATGGTGAAAGCTTGCTCCTTTCGAAATCGGAAGACGATTCCCTCAATCGCCAGCGTGAATGCGCCATCGTCACCGCGCATGAAATGGCGCACCAATGGTTCGGCGACCTGGTGACCACGGCCTGGTGGGACGACATCTGGTTGAACGAAGCGTTCGCTTCCTGGATGGAGAACAAGATCGTGGGCGAATGGAAGCCCGATTGGCACATCAATGTCACGGTAGTGAACGACCGGTTGGGCGCAATGCGCGAAGACAGCCTGGTTTCGACGCGGAAAATCCGGCAGCCGATCGAATCGAACGACGACATTGCCAACGCATTCGACGGCATCACTTATCAAAAGGGCGAGGCGGTAATCCGGATGTTCGAAACCTGGATCGGCGCGGACAAATTCCGGAAGGGCATCCGTCTCTATCTGAAGCAGCACGCTTGGGGAGTGGCGACGGCCAAAGAATTTGAGGCCGCAATCAGTTCCGCCGCTGGACACAACACAGCGCCGGCGTTCGATAGTTTCCTGAATCAAGCCGGCGTTCCGGAAATTTCGGTGGCGTTGGATTGCACCGGGAAACCGGCGCTGGATCTGGCGCAGAAGCGTCTGCTGCCGATCGGCTCCCAGGGTTCCACGCGCGAGACCTGGCAGATTCCGGTGTGCGTGGCGTACGAATCCGACGGGTCGACACATCACCAGTGCGAGCTGCTTTCCGATCCGCGGTCCAAAATGGTGCTGGCATCCGCGAAGAGCTGCCCGGTTTGGCTGGAGCCGAATGACGGCGAGAACGGTTACTACCAGGTTGATTATAAAAACGGCCTTCTCGATAAGGTATTGGCCGAACATGGCGCTGATCTCAGCCTGGCGGAACGCGTGGGAGTTCTCGGTAACGTGGAATCGCTGGTGAATAGCGGCGATCTTTCGCCGCAAGTGGCGCTGGCGCTGGTTTCTCAATTCAGCCAGAATCCGAACCGGGAAATAGTTTCGGCGGTGATGGAGATTGCGGGAATCGTAAAGGACAATGCCGTACCCGATGAGTTGCGCGGGAAAGGCGCCCGGTTTATCCGCGAAGTGTTCGGAAAACGCGCCCTCGAACTGGGCTGGACCTCCAAACCCGAGGAAGGCCGTGATGCGCGTTTGATGCGCCAGCAGCTGGTGCCTTTTGTCGCAGCCGTGGGAGAGCAGCGGGAGCTGATCGATGGCGCGGAACAGCTGGCGCGAAAATGGCTGAGCGACCGCAGCGCGATTGCTCCGGACTTGATTCCCGACCTGCTGCGCGTGGCCGCGGAGTTCGGAAATAGCGAGCTCTTCGATGCCTTGCACCAGGCGGCGGCAAAAGAGCAGAATCAGCAGCAGCGCGAACAGATTATCAGGGCACTGGGAGCGTTTCGGGATCCTGAGCTTGCCCGCCGGGCGTTGGCGCTGACCCTCACCAAGGAATTTGATGCGCGTGAATCGTTCTATGCGCTGCTCTTTGGCCCGCTGGCGTACCCCGAGACGCGCGATTTGCCCTTTCAATTTGTCCAGCAAAATATCGATAAACTCCTGACCGTTATTCCACGGGAAGTGGGCGAGGATTACGCCGCGGTATTGCCGTCTGTCGGGGCCGCATTCTGCGATGCATCGCACCGTGAAGCGGTCCAAACCTTCTTTCAGGATCGCGTGAAAGCCTTCGCGGGCGGTCCCAGGAATCTGGCGCAGGCGCTGGAGAAAATTGATTTGTGCATGGCCAAGCGCAAGGCGCTGACGCCGGAGCTAGAAGCGTTTTTGCAGCGCTACTGACGCTGTGGGGCAGGATGTCATCCTGCGCGCGGGTTGTTAACCCGCGCTGCTTGTGCCCAGCCTCCTGATATACTTTCTGTAAATCCTGGAGGCTCCACGATGAGACTAATGACCGCGCTCCTGGCCTGCGCAACCATCTGCGCGGCCGCACCGAGTGGCGAACCCAAGGTCGAGATAGGCGAGATCAACGGCGCCAAGTTCCGCATCGACATTCCGGCGAACTGGAACGGCGGCCTGGTGATGTATTGCCATGGTTATGCTCCGATCGCTATCAGCTACAAAGAAGGCCCGCTTGCTCCCGTGCTGGCGGTATTCACCGATCAAGGTTATGCGCTGGCGCAATCCGGATACGCCGCCGGCGGGTGGGCCATCCAGGAGGCCGTTCAGGACACCGAAGCCCTGCGCCGGCACTTCACCGCGAAATATGGGCAGCCCAAGGAAACTTTCATCACCGGGCATTCCATGGGCGGATTCCTGACCATGATGTTCATGGAGCGTTTCCCCACCAGCTATGACGCGGGCCTGGCGCTGTGCGGCCCGCTGGCTCCCACCACATATTTCATGGAGCGCGGCGCGTTTGACGCTCGCGTGGTGTTCGACTATTACTTCCCCGGCGCCTTGCCCAGGCCGGATAAAATTCCACCCGATTATCAGAACACTCCCGAGGCCGCCAAGCAGCTTCAGGCGGTGATCGACGCGTCGCCCGACAAAGCCGCGGCGCTGCTCCGCTATTCCGGCATTCACAATACCAAAGATCTGGCGGGCGTTCAGACCTTCATCACCTTCATGCTGCTCGACCTGCAGCGCCGCGCCGGAGGCAATCCATTCAGCAACCGCGATGTGATCTACGAAAGCGCGGACGATTACAACGCCCTCAACGACGGCGCGAAGCGCTACAGCGCCGATCCTGGCGCGGCGGAATACATTCGCACCTGGTACACTCCTACCGGCCGGCTGACGCATCCCATGCTGGCGATTCACACGAGTTACGATCCCTTGGTGCCAGTGCGCATTCCGAACCGGTATCCGGAACTGATTGAGCAAACCGGTTCCTCAGCCATGTTCGTGCAGCAATACGTAAAGCACGATGGCCACTGCGCTATTCAGCCGGCCGAGATTGCCGCGGGCTTCACGGAGCTGCGCGCGTGGAAGGATCATGGCGTAAAGCCGCATTCCGGATTGCAGGAAGCGGACGCGGCTGGAAGCCGCTAACCGCGTTCTTCGGTTATTCCGTTGTTCGGTTATTCAGTTCGGTGGCTCGCCCTGGTCTCGGCTGGCTGCACGGTTGGGGTCGCAGCTTTCCTGTCCACGGAGCCGGGCGGCTCCTTACTTTCACGTTCAATGCGTCGGTGACACCTGCTGAGACGGTGCTGCATATCACGGCGAAGTTCTCGATCCAAAGCAGCGACGGCGCAAAGACGAAAATCGAATATTTTCCAAGAGGAAAAATCGTTGCCGTGCCGCAATATCATCTCGATCCCGGAGCCTGCCGGACGCCTTAACAACCGGTCGCTCACGCTCGCGGTTCAGAAAGATTGTGTTACCGAACCGCAACCGTAAGGGAGCCAATGCCTTGGCCGAGGGAGTTGGCATGCGCCTGCAGCTCGCCAAAAGTCATGAAGTCGCGTGGTGGCACAGTGCCCCTGCGGGGCAAACAGTGTCGGTTGCAGTAGAAGGGCGTTCTGCGTTGTAGTATTTTCGATAGCCAATCTCAGAACACTACAGGAGAACGCCATGCAACAGTTTATCGAAAAATATGGCGATCGTATCGTGGGCGTGTTGTCCGGATTCGATCGACTGGTACTGCGAGGTTCACCGCGCAGACTGGATATCAGCTACTGGGACCCAGCCCGGCAGGTGATGGTGGCCAAGGGAATGGAAGAATTCCTGTGGCAGAATGGAGTTCTTTTCAAACATTACGGCGACTACTTGAAGAAGACCAGTGAGCGGGTGAAGAAGGCCTCTACCAGGGCCTTTAGCGAAGCTGGACTGCCGGTCATTTACGTGCGAGAGGCAGGCGTGGACAAGGACGAATATGCGCGGCGGGTGGCTGCTGAGCGGGGCATCCGTACCGGGCCGGTATGTGTGCTGAGCGTGCTGGAGCCGTGTCCGACGTTCGAATATGTGCAGTCGAAAATCGTACGGCGGAAGCGGCCCTGCCATGTGCTTTATCACTATGGACGGGACGAGAGGCTGGGGTGGATGTACGCGCGGATTCAGACCTGGTTCCCCTTCCACATCCAGATCGGCATCAACGGGCGGGAATGGCTAGCCCAGCAGATGCGGCAAGCGGGGTTAGCGTTCCAACAGGAGAAAAACTGCTTTACGCGGATCGCCGATTTTCAACGCGCGCAGGAGTTGCTGAACCAGCAACTGCAAACCGATTGGGTGGCCCTGCTCACAGACTTCGCGCAGCGGCTGAACCCCCTCCACGAAGAGATTTTCGCAAAGTATCCAACGCCGTATTACTGGACCTGTTATCAAAGCGAATGGGCCACCGACATCGTATTCAATAGTGGGGAAGCGCTGCAGAGATTGATGCCGGCCTTCATCGCCCATGGCCTGCTAAGCTACCACAGCAACGACGTTCTGCGGTTCTTTGGGAAGCGAACCACGAAAGCCGGCCAGATCCCGCGCAACTTTCATGGCGAACTGCAGACCAGTTGCAGGCAATATCAGGAAGGCGAGCGTATCAAGTTCTGGATGGACGGCAACTCCACCAAGACCTACAGCAAGGTGATCCTGGCCGAGGCGGGGGTGTTGAGGGCGGCGGAAACGACCATTAACAATGTCGACGTCTTTCGCACCTATCGGCCCAAGGAGGGCGGCCCCGACGATGAGCTCGAGTGGCGCAAGATGCGGAAAGGGGTGGCCGACTTGCACCGCCGAGCAGAGGTATCGCAGCAGACCAACAATCGGCTCATCGACGCTTTGGCCAGCGTCGATGACAGCCGCAGATTGGAGGAACTGATCGCCGGCATCCAAAAGCCGGTGAAGTGGCAAGGGCGGCGCGTACGGGCCTTGCGGCCATTCGCTGACGACCGGCCTTTGCTGGAGGCGATCAACGACGGCGACTTCTTGCTGAATGGATTCCGCAACCGCGACCTGCAGGCCATTCTGTACGACACTCCCGCGTATTTGGCCGACGAGAAACGTCGTCGTTCCGCCGCCATCAGCCGACGGCTTCGGATGCTGCGAGCGCATGGCGTAATCCGGAAAGTCCCGCATACCCATCGCTACCACGTCAGTCCCCATGCCCGTACCTTGCTGGTAGCCATCCTCACGGCGGCGCGAACCACACTCAACCAAGTCAACCAGTTGAGGAGTGCGGCTTGAAAAATCGTCGCCACACGCGAAGATTCTTATCGTTAGCAATGCACGCACTCATGCGTGCCGTGTTCGCACTCTTGCGAACACCTGCCCAGGGAACCCCTGCGTTCACACGAGTGTGAACGCGGCACGCATGAGTGCGTACGCCACGAGGCGTCTTTCACGGATAGCACAGTGCTAATGGACGAATCGGCGATCCGGTACCACCGCGGATCTTCAACGGCGCAGCCACGAAAATAAATTCGTAGACTCCATCGCGCGCCAGCTCTTCCAGATTCAGCGCTTCGATGATATGGATTCCGCTCTCCACCAGCAAATGAACGTGCACCGGCATGCTCGGAGCCGGGACTTTTTCGAATGCCACTGTGTCGGAGCCAGCCGCGAATACACCGTGGCTGCTCAGCCAGCGCGCGCCATCCAATTCGGGACCCGGACCGCATGGCACGGCGCCCGCGCCACCGGTAATGTATCGCGCGGCGTCGTTCCAAAAACGCGCCCAGCCGGTACGAATCAGAACGACATCGCCTTCCTGGATCTCCACCTTCGCCGCCGCTTTCAGATGTTCGGGCGTAATGGAGAAATCAGCAGGTAACGCATCCGCGTTCAACTGGCCGGCCACATCCAGCAGTACGCCACGGCGCAGAATGGGCGCGATAGTGTCTACAGAGTGCTCGCGAATGCCGCCGGTGTCGCTTTGAACCGCCGCTGCCTCCATGCCTCCGTGGAGCTTTCCGCCGCATGAAAAATGACACAGTGCGTCAATATGCGTGCCGACGTGGCTGCCGAGTGCGATGGAATCCGCGGCCGAGCTGACGCCTCCTTCCGCCACCAGGTCGCCATGCTTCTTGGTGAGCCCGAAGAGAAAAGGCGGATGAGTTGGATAATGCGGCATGCCGGCGAAGTAGGGCTGAGCCAGGTCGTAGACCTTCGATTGCCGGATTCGGCCCAGCAGGTCATTCATCCGCGGCCGGTCTTAGCGCGTAACGCTGCCGTCTTATAGGCCCGATGGCGCACTCTCGGCTTGGACGGTGTGGCATCCGCCGAGGCCCAGCGGCCCAACCGGTATTGCCGCGAGTAGCCGGATGTGAGATTCGTGATGGTAACGGTAACCGCTCCGCTGGAATTGGTTGAGTATCTCTCTTCGATCCGTTGCGACACCGCAGCCGCGGAATGCTGCACCGGCGCGTCCTCTGAAGCCTGCAACGCCGGATCGAACGGAAAGCGGATCTCATCCCACACCGTGACATCGCCGCCGGGCTGTCCATCCTCCACCAGATAGGTGCATTCGATATACCGGAAATGGCCGATATTATGGACCGGCGAATATTGCCGCTTGATTTCGAGCGGCTGCTCGCTGGGACGCGGTAATATGGCGCCCTTGGTGAAGAGCGGATCGAAAACAACTTTCGTCCCATTGTCGCTCTCGCGCCATACGCCGAAGTAACGCGAGAATTTTTCGCTCAGCACGTAGCCGGCCTGCTGGTCCGCCTGAATGGCCAGGCCAATGGCGGTGGCGGAGCGCGCATGCACGGATCGCCGGACGCGTTTGCCGAAACGTTCTTTCAGCATTCGATTCACAATGGGCAGCTCGCTGCCGCCGCCGGTGACATACAACGCTTCCAGCTCGCCGGCGTTTTGTTTCAGAAGAAGATCTTCCACCACCTGCAAGGTCTCTTCCACCAGCGGGCGGCATCGCTCGTAATAATCGGCCGCCGCAATGCTCACCGTGCCCCATCCTTCGCGGACGTTGTCCAGATCAAGCGCGATTTTGCGCGTGTTGGGGTGTACGGCCTCTTTTTTGATACGGCATTCTTCCAGCAGCCGGAACTGCTCGGATTGAGAAAGCTCCCGGCGGTCGTCATCGCTCACCGCCATTTCGGCCAGGATCTCGTCAAAATCGTCCCCGCCCAAGGTCTGAATCCCTTCGGTAGCCAGCACCTCGTGGGTTCTCTCGCCGATGGTCACAAGCGAGGCGTCGAACGTTCCGCCGCCTAAATCGTAAACCAGAATCACGCCCGTTACTTTGGTTTTGTGACCGTACTCGATGCAGGCGGCGGATGGTTCGTTCAGCAGGCCGATCACGTCGCAGCCGGCCAGCCGGAACGCCTCCACGGTGAGAAATCGCTGGTTGCTATTAGCGTTGGCGGGAACTCCCAGCACAACTTCCAGACGTTGCTGCTGCTGCAATAAGGCGGCTCTGATCGCCGCAGCCATTTCATACAGCACCTGATTTAGCGGCACGGCGGAATCGCCGAGTTGCACCACGGTGTTAGGGCCCGCGTCCTGCAGCACGCGTTTCAAGCTCCGTACTATGGTCCAGTTCGGATATTGCTGGCATGCCCAAGCCTGCCAGCCGTAAAGACGCTGGTCCCCTCTCACGGCAACCAGGGAGGGAAACCAATCCACTACCGCGCCGTCAGGGTCTTCAAAAGGAAGGATGGGATAATTTCCGCGATCCACCGCGGCCACGACGGTGCGCGTGGTGCCAAAATCGATTCCCAGCCTCATGTGCGCGCCGCAATCGCCATGAAATTCGATTGTAGCGCGAATCCAACTTCGCCGCGCATCCTAACCGAGATGGGATGAGAAGGCCGGTCCCCAGCGGGATGCGTTAAGCTCCCAATGGATACGCACTCGAGGTGCAAAAAGGAGAACCGGCCATGAAGAAGAATAACACTAGTCTGAAAAGTCCGAAGGGGAACAAAACCCGCAAGCGATCGATAACGATCGGCATGGACCTGGGAGACAAAAGCAGCCACTACTATGTGACCGACAGCGAGGGTCAGATGGTGCGGGAAGGGACGGTGGCAACCACTAAGAAAGGGATGAAGCAGAGATTTGGCAGCCTGGCAAAGTGCCGGATGGCGATCGAAGTAGGAACGCATTCGCCATGGGTGAGCCGGCTGCTGAGCAGCTTTGGGCACGAGGTGATCGTGGCCAACGCGCGGCAGGTGAAGTTGATCAGCAGCAGCAGCCGGAAGGACGATCGGCTGGATGCGCAAACCCTGGCTCGGCTGGCGCGAGTGGATCCGCAGTTGCTGCGGCCGATCCGGCATCGGAGCGAGAAAGCGCAAGCGGACCTGATGCAAGTGCGGGTGCGGGGGGCGTTAGTGGATACACGCACCAGTTTGGTGAACAGGGCGCGGGGCCTGGCCAAGGCGACGGGGGAACGATTACCCAGCTGCGATGCGGACCAAATGGGAGTAGGGAAGATGGAGGGGCTGCCGGCAGTGCTGGTGGAGGCCTTGAGACCGCTATTGGAAACAGTGGAATCGTTGACCAAGCAGATTAAAGAGTGTGATCAGAAGCTGGAGCAGCTGGCCGGACGCGAATATCCGGAAACCGAATTGCTGCGCCAGGTGAGTGGAGTAGGAAGTTTGATCTCGCTGACATTCGTGTTGACGGTGGAAGACGCGAACCGATTCCGAAGAAGCCGGGATGTGGGGTGCTACGTGGGGCTCCGACCGCGGCGGAGTGAATCGGGCCAGAGCCGGCCACAGTTGGGAATCAGCAAGGAAGGGGACGTATATTTGCGGAAGCTGTTGGTGCAGGGAGCGCACTGCATTCTGAGTCACAAGAGTCCAGACACGGATCTGAAACGGTGGGGGCTGAAGCTGGCAGGCAAAGGCAACAAGAATGCGAAGAAGCGAGCGCTGGTGGCGGTGGCGCGGAAGTTGGCCATCTTGCTGCACCATTTATGGGTGACCGGAGAAGTATACGAACCGTTGCGGAATAATAGGCCGCTGGAGCAGCAAACAGCGGCCTAAGAGTCAGTGGCTTTGGTAAGCCAACGCCGAGTTCGGGTGACTGCGCGGTCGCGGCGGAACGAGGGTAGCCGGAAACGGAGACCAATCAGTTCGGCACTGAGATGGCAGCACCCGTTTTAAGATTGAGGACCCCAACTGGCACCGGGAGCGAACGCTCCCAATAAGAGTGCGAATGGAAGCGGGGCGAATCGGCGGAGGGAATCAAGGCAGCAGGGAGCAAGTATGGGAACGAGCGGGGCTCCCGATGGTCGCGATCACCAGAGTGGTGACAGGACCAAAAGGCAAAAGCGAAACCGCTCCTCAGAGAGAAAAAAGCTGGCTTAGCGTGGGCCTCCCGTTGGTCGGGGGTTACCGTTCGAGGTGATCCGGCCGGGTGTAGCGCCTCCCGTTGGTCGGCGATGGGCGTTCGTGGTTTAACGACCCAAAATCATTTTCGACTTGACAGAGACCGGCCTTCTCATGGAAGCCGCGACCGCAAGGGAGCGTGACAGATGAGCACAGCATGGCGATCGTGGTAGCGCTCCCTTGCGGTCGCGGCTCGGTCACATCACCCCGCGCGTCAGCGCGTGGCCGGGCCCGCAGTTCCGTTCAAAAACTTGAGCAGTGTCCCATTGAACGGCGCCGCGCACTCAAACTGTGGAATGTGGCCGCAATTATCCAGAACCACCAGCTCCGATCCTGCGATTTCAGTTGCCAGCAACTGCCCCGCGGCCAGAGGGACGAGAGCGTCTTGACGTCCCCAAATAATCAAAGTTGGAACTTTGATGGCGCCCAGTTTCCCGTCCACCACATCTTCGCCGCGATATACGGACTCAATGAATCGCTCAATAGTGTAGCCGTCGCGGTTTCTGAGGTGCGTGGCGAACAACCGCTCCGCCGCCTGATCGGTGGCCAGCGCCTTGTTAGCCAGAATTAGCGCCAGCACCGCTTTGTTACCCGCCACCGTGGACGGATTCAATCCATCCAAGGTTTCAATGGCCGGCTTGGGCGTACCCAGCTTCTCAAACGAATAGCCGGCGCTATCCACCAGTACCATTCGCTCTACTTTGTCCGGATGCGCCAGCGTGAAGGCCATCGCCGCCCATCCGCCCAAGGAGTTGCCCACCACGGTCGCTTTCGTTATCCCAACCTTTTTGTAGAAACCGTCGAGAAAATCCACCAGCGTGCCGACGCGATAGTTGATGGGCGGCTTGTCTGATTCTCCAAAGCCGATCTGGTCCGGAACAAACACGTGGAAACTCTTGGCCAACGTCGACGTGTTCATCACCCAGTTATTGGCGTCGGCGCCGAGGCCGTGCAGCAGGATCACGTTCGGACCGCTGCCTGCTTCGAGGTAATGAATCTTCTGGCCGAATACCTCAACCTGTTTAGAAGCCGGCGCCTGCGCCCAAATTACCGTTGCGCTTACCACCATCAGCGAAATAAGTTTCTTCATGGTCACCTCTTGAAGTAAGCTACCATGGCCACATGTTCGAGAATTTCCACGGCAACGCGACCATCGCCCAAGCGCTCCAGGACATGGCGCGGCAGGGCCGAATCCCGCAAACCATTCTGCTGGATGGCGCGGAGGGAGTGGGCAAGGCCACACTGGCGCGCCGGTTCGCCGCCACGCTGCTGGGTGACGCACGGAAAATCGAACAGGACGATCTCAGCCTGGAACAAAATTCGGAGATTATCGCCGAACGCGAGAAGTGGCCCTCCGACAAACGCAACGACGATCCGCTGCTGTTCGCCACGCACCCGGATTTCCTTACGTTTCCGCCGGACGGGCCGCTGCGCCAGATCACCATCGAGCAGATGCGTCTGTTAAAAGAACGCGCGCAATTTAAGCCATTGCACGGATCTCGGCGCGTTTTTCTGATCGATCATATCGACCGCGCCAATGAGCAGGCCGCAAACTCGCTGTTGAAAACGCTGGAAGAGCCGCCCGAGCATCTGATTCTGGTGCTGACGGCCGAGAATCCATACGATCTGCTGCCTACCATCCGTTCGCGAGCGGTATTCTTCCACTTGGGTCCGCTATCAATCGGCGAAATGCAGGCTTTCGCCATGGAGCGCGGCCTTTCCGATATGGAGCGCCGCATCGCGCTGTCGGCCGGAAGCCCCGGACTGGCCATTGCCATGGATCTGGAAGCGTACGAAGAGCGCTGCTCCGCCATGCTGAAACTTTTGCAAGCCGCCGCTGGACGCGCGCCGTTTGCCGAATGGGTGAAGCATGCCGAGGCCATGTCGGCCCGCAAACAGGAAAAGCTCGATTTCTTTCTCAATATTCTTTACGTGCTGCTGGAAGATGTGCTGCTGGCCGCGCAAAAAACCGGCGAGATCCGCAATGTCGACATACGGTCTGAGATTGAAGCGCTGGCCTCGCAGGTGTCCTTCGATTGGATCCGCGCAGCGGTGAAAAAAGTGGATGAGCTGGGTGAATTGTTGCGCAGGAACATCCAGAAGAACATTGCCTTGGATGCGCTGGTGGTGGAGCTGCGCCGCCTGGCGGCGTAGGAAGTTGGCAGACGGAAGCGTCTACCCCACATTCCAGAACCAAAAAAGCACCGACTCCTTTACGGTCGCGGCTCGGTAAGGCTCTATGAAAAACCTGTTGGCAGGCGGAAGCGCCTGCCCCACTCAAAACGTAAACCTTTGCGAGCCAGCGTGGGGCAATCGCTTCCGCCTGCCAGAAGTTGCGGCGAGGGCCGTCATTATGGTTCAATAATCATTAGTTGAGTATCTGAGCAATCCTTCAAAAGGCCCCAAGTAATTTCCCAAGCGTGCGGGACCTGAGCGGATCATCTGGAATGAGGGAGTCTTGCCGTGGAGTCTGCAAATCGCAAATTGATACGTCCGTCCCTGAATGAAATCAAGGAACAAAGGGACCGGCGTAACAGCCATCAGAAGAAGTCCGCTCCTCCCGATCAGACTAACGCGGAAAATTTCTACTACATGAAACAGATGCAGGCCAAGACCCCCATGGTCTTCGTGCTGAAGGATGGAGAGACGCTGGAAGGCATCATTGAGTGGTATGACAAGACCTGCCTGAAGATCAACCGCGAGGGCGCTCCCAATTTGCTCATCTTCAAGCCCAACATCAAGTACATGTACAAGGCGTCGGACCACTAAGAAGAATCACTAGCGACGCTTCTCCAACGTTTTTTCCCGCATTGCCAATCGGTACGTTCGGCGCTCGCCCGCTTCCTCATAGCGGCGCGTCTCGTCCGCCGTTTCTGGAATCACGCACGGAATCGGTTTGCGTTGGCCCGTTTTATCCAGAGCGACGAAGGTCAGATAGGCGGATGATGTATGCCGGATCTCGCCGGTAATCAGGTTTTCCACTTCCACCCGCACCCCCACCTCCATGGATGTCCGGAACACGCGATTCACGCTGGAGCGCAAAACAATGAGCTGGCCGATGTGGATGGGATGCAGGAAATTCATGTGATCCACCGAGGCGGTTACCACCGCGCACCTGGAGTGGCGGACGGCAGCCAGCGCGGCGGCGATATCCACCAGGTGCATTACCTTGCCGCCCAGGACATTGCCCAGCGTGTTGGCGTCGTTCGGGAGCGCGAATTCGGAATACTCGGAGACGGACTCGCGCACGAACCGGCCGGGAAGAGTGGGATCCACTGCCGGGTCAGCCCTTTCTTCTGAGGTAGCTTTCGAGGAATGCGGCCGCCTGTTTGCGCAGGATGTCGCCCTCGGGGCCGCTCGAAAGTTCTCCGGTGCCGCCGTGACATTCGAACACGCCGTGTTCCCGCGGCCAGCATTCTTTCTCGAAAACGTATTGAATGCGGATCAGTTGGCCAGCGTCCGATGCAACATGAAACCGGACGGCGTCGGCGGAAGCGAGTTCCGGAAAGCGGTCACAACTGGCGCGGCCATAGCCGAGATTGCAGATTTGACGCAGCCGCGTTTCGTCGGGTTGGAATGCTGAATCCGCGGCGCGGCATTCGCCCGTATAAGGATCTCCCAAAGGCAGCCGCGGCGGCACTACCCAGTTGCTGGTTTCGAATCGGGCCACTGGGTAAAAGTACGGGCAGGCCATCGCTCGGTATAGTAACACGTAGAGATATGCCTGCCAATCGAATGGAAATCCTCAAGAGCATGCTGGCTCAAAATCCGCGCGACAGTTTCGCGCGATACGGCCTGGCCATGGAATACGTCATCAATGGAGAGCTGGAAGAAGCCATCGTGGAGTTCCGGAATTTGCTGGACTACAATCCGGACTACGCGGCCGCATACTTCCATGGCGGCCAGGCGCTGGAGAAGCTGGGCCGCGTGGAGGACGCTCGCACGATGTATCAGAAGGGGATTGAGACAACATCGCGAACCGGCGATCAACATACCCGGAGTGAGCTGCAGGGCGCGCTCGACATGCTGCCTATTTAGGCGCTTTTTTCCACTCGCGCGCCAGCATGCCGTAGACCTTGGAGTCCAGATATTTGCCGTCAACCAATTGGGACTTTCGTAGAACACCTTCCAGTTGAAAACCCAGGCGCTCGGGAATTGCACAGCTTTTCTTGTTGGCAGTGGCGCAATGGATCTCCACGCGATTCAGCGTCCATTCTTTGAAGGCATGCTCGATAAACAGGCGGCAGGCGCCAGTCATAATTCCCTGGCCTTGGAATTTGGCAGCCAGCCAGTAGCCGATCTCCACTCTGCGGTTCAGCCAATCGATTTTATGGGTTCCGATGGTCCCGGCATAGTCGTTCCCGCTCCAGATGCCCGCCGTGAGGCCCTCGTTATTGGCGAACTGAGTGAGCGTGGTCCTGACGAATTTTAGGGTGTCGTCCGCAGTCCGAGTCAGATCAACCCACGGCAGCCATTTCCGGAGATGAGCGCGGTTGCGATTCACCGCGGTGAAGATTTCGGCGGCGTGGCGTTCTTCTAGCAGCGCCAAATAAACGCCATCACGAATGTCCCGGCGGAACATTTATTGAAGAATCGGTTGGCAGGCGAAAGCGCCTGCCCCACTACCCTTTCTCGTCCTCTTCGCCTTTGTGGAGTTGCTGCGCCAGATAATTCTCGAGTCCCATTTCTCCGATCGCGTGGAGCTGGCCCTCCAGATAATCGACGTGTTCTTCTTCGTCTTTCAGGATCTCTTCGAACAGCGCGCGGGAAGCATTGTCGCCCACCTCGACGGCCTGCCGGATCGCGGAATTCAGATGATGCACGGCGGCCACCTCCAGAGCCATGTCGTTGTCCAGTTGCGCCTTGACGTTTTTCCCGATTTTGATGGGACCGATGTCGGTCATGTTCGGCGTGCCATCCAAAAACAGGATCCGGTTCATGAGCTTTTCGGCATGAACCATTTCTTCGATGGATTCTTTCCGGTAATGTTGAGCCAGACGGAAGTAGCCCCAGTTTTCATTCATCTTGGCATGCAAGAAATACTGGTTGATGGCCGTAAGCTCGGCCTTGAGCGCTTCTCCCAAGTTTTCGAGAACTTTCTCGTTTCCACGCATAGATCAGATTCTAGCGCGAAAACGGCATGTTAGCATGACAGCAGAAATGAAAAAGCTGGTTTATGCCCTGTCTATGCTAAGTTTCGCCGCCTCCAACGCACCTGACCTCGCGCAGCTGGATAAAATGATCGCCCGGTTCCGGCCCACCGAGCTTCGCACCGATGTGTCGAATCTCTCGCCTCAGGATCGCGCCGCGCTCGGAAAGCTGATTGAAGCGTCGCGGATACTGAACGACATTTTCATGAGGCAGATGTGGAGCGGCAATGTGGAGTTGTATCAGAACCTGAAGCGCAACACCACTCCGCTCGGCCAAGCCCGGCTGCATTATTTCTGGATCAACAAAGGGCCCTGGTCGGACATTGACGACCACGCGGCTTTTTTGCCCGGCGTCCCTCCAAAGAAGCTGCCGGGCGCGAACTTCTATCCGCAGGATATGACGCGCGAGGAGTTCGAGAGTTGGGTGAAGACGCTTTCGAAAGCGGAACGGGAGCAAGCCGAGGGCTTCTTCACCGTCATTCGCCGCGATGCCGGCGGGCGGTTGAAAGCGGTTCCGTACAGCGAGGAATACAAGAACGATCTGGCCAAAGCCGCCCGATTGATGGAGGAAGCGGCGGGGCTTACCCAAAACGCGACGTTGAAGAAGTTTCTGCTCTCGCGCGGCGCGGCGTTTCTTTCAAACGATTATTACCAGAGCGACCTTGCGTGGATGGATCTCGACGCGCCCATTGACATCACCATTGGGCCTTATGAAACTTATAACGACGAAGTGTTCGGATACAAAGCAGGGTTTGAAGCCTATGTAAACCTTCGCGATGAAGTGGAAACCAGGAAACTCAATTTCTTCGGCGGCCATTTGCAGGAGATCGAAAACAATCTGCCTATCAATCCGGAATACCGGAATCCCAAGCTCGGCGGCCAGGCGCCCATACGCGTGGTGAACGAAGTTCTGTCGGCCGGCGACGGCGATCATGGCGTTCAAACGGCGGCTTATAACCTGCCGAACGATGAACGCGTGGTAGCGCAGAAGGGCAGCAAGCGCGTGATGCTGAAAAATGTCCAGGAAGCCAAATTCCACAGCACGCTGGAGCCGATTTCGAAGCGCGTTCTCACGCCCTCCAGCCAATCTGAACTAAGCTTCGATTCATTCTTCACGCACATTCTGGCGCACGAATTGAGCCACGGCATCGGGCCGCATCAGATTACGGTGAACGGCCGCGCTACAAATCCACGCCAGGAGCTGAAAGAACTCTACAGCGCCATCGAAGAAGCCAAGGCCGATGTCACCGGGCTCTTCATGCTGCAATACCTCTACGATCACAAGCTGATTGAGGGCGGCGCTGCGGCGGAGCGGAAACTGTATACCACCTATCTCGCTTCAACATTCCGGACGCTGCGATTCGGCTTGAACGACGCGCACGGCAAAGGGATGGCCATGCAGGTGAATTATCTAACGGACAAAGGCGGGTTCGCAGCGCGCCAGGACGGCCGGTTTGAGGTGCACTTCGACAAAATCAAAGCGGCGGTGCGGGACCTGGATCACGATCTGCTAACGATCGAAGCCACAGGCGATTACGCGGGGGCGAAGCGGATGCTAGCGGAACTCGGCGTGATCCGGCCGGAGATGAAGAAAGCTCTCGACAGCCTCACCGACATTCCGGTAGATATTGAACCGATTTTTGTGACTGCGAAGGAATTGGTTCCTGGTTCCTAGTTTCTGGTTCTCGGGCGCTACTAACCAGAAACCAGCAACCAGAAACTGCTCAACCGGCCAACTTCGATATGTCGTTATAAAGCACAAAAGCCACAACCGCCATCAGAAACACAAATCCCAGCTTGAACACTGTTTCTTTCACGCGCAGGCTCAAGTCGCGGCGCATGAACATTTCTACCAGCAGCAGCAGGATCACTCCGCCATCCAGAATGGGGATGGGCAGGAGATTGAAGATGGCCAGATTCAAACTGACCATGGCGGTAAGGGCGAAGTACGCCGTGGGACCCTCGCGAGCGGCCTGGCCGGATAGCCGCGCGATGCCGATGGGACCTTCCAGCGATTTCGGCGACATGCGGCGTTCGACAATTCCTCGCAGGAACTCATAAATCAAAGTTGCGTTTTTCGCATTGTAGCGGACCGATTCCACCAGCGCCTGTGGAAACGAAAGGCTGACATATTCAACGCGAGGCGCCAGATTCACGCCGATCATCCACCGGGGTTCAGGAGCACCCTCGACCGTGCTCATGACCGGCGCAATGGTAGCGGTGTGCTGCTGGCCGTTCCTCGAATACACGATTGTTACCGGCTTGCCGGCGGTGGTGTTGATCACGTTGAGGAGCTTCGGCGTGGAGCGGATGGGCTGGCCATTGACGCTGACCATAATGTCGCCAGGCTCGATGCCCGCCTTAGCAGCGGGCTTGTCCGGCAGAACAGCCACCGCCTCTATGTCGTTCTGCTCGCCCCAGCCGGCGAATCCGGTACCGGTTTTCGGATCGAGAACCGGAGTTACCGTGACATGTTTACGTTCGCCATTGCGCGCCACCCAAACCGACAAGTCATGGCCGGCGCTGGCCACTTCCTTCATTTCGATATCTTCCCAGGTGGGGTCGACGGTATTGTCAATCTGCACAATGCGGTCGCCCTCGCGGATGCCGGCCTTAGCTGCCGCGCTGTCGGGCATGACGTAACTTATTTCCGGTGACGGAGGGGATGGAATCTTGGGAAAGCGGACCATAAACAGCCCGGCGAGGATTCCCACCGCCAGCAGGATGTTCATGGCGGGGCCCGCGAAGGCAATGATCAAACGCTGCCAGCGAGGCTTGGCCAGGAACCCACGGGGATCGTTCGAATTCTCATCGCCCGGCTGCTCGCCGGCCATCTTCACGTAGCCGCCAAAAAATATGGCCGCTATACGGAAATCGGTCTCGCCCTTCTTGAATCCGAACAGGCGCGGTCCAAAACCGAAACTGAAAGTTTCCACTTTGACGTCAAAAAATCGCGCCGCCCAGTAATGGCCCAATTCGTGGATCAGAATCATGACCCCAATCAGGACCAGTGCCCACCAGATATTTTGAAGAACCAATAATGGCATTTTGTCTAAGCTCTAACGGACACGTGTCCGCGCTCCTCGTAACTGTTTTGTTCTGTCTCATGAACAATCTGCTGCGCCACGGATCGAGACAGTTGATCGATTTCCAGTACCTCTTTGATGGATGCGGCTTGGCGCGCGGGAACGCGCTCCAGCGTTTCTTCCACTACAGCGGCGATGGATGGGAATGAAATTCTTCCGTTGAGAAACGCTTCCACGGCGATTTCGTCCGCCGCATTCAGCGTGCAGGTTGCCGAGCCACCCTGCCGCTGTGCCTGATAGGCCAGGCGCAACGCCGGGAACTTCTCAAAATCAGGTGCGCTGAAGGTCCAGGACCGCGCCTCCGTCCAATCCAGCCGGGGCACCGGCGCGGACTCTCTGGCCGGATAAGTAAGCGCGTATTGAATGGGCATGCGCATGTCGGTGGCGGAGATCTGAGCGATAACGCTTCCGTCGGAATACTCCACCATGGCGTGCACCGTCGATTGAGGATGGATCACGACATCCACCTCATCGGCTGAAAAATCGAATAACCAACAGGCTTCGATGACTTCGAATCCCTTGTTCATCAGGGTCGCCGAATCAATGGTAATCCGCTGCCCCATCTTCCATGTCGGATGATTCAGGGCCTCAGCGGGCGTCACCCGAGCCAGCTTTTCCAGCGGTGTTTCGCGGAACGGGCCGCCGGAGGCCGTTAAGATGAGCCGCGACACCTCACTGCGCCGGCCGGCGCGCAGGCATTGGTGGGCTCCGTTGTGTTCGCTGTCCACTGGGATCAATTCGGTGCCGAACTTTCTGGCGGCGTCGATCACCAGCTTTCCGCTAGCCACCAGAACCTCCTTATTCGCCAGGCCAACGCGCTTGCCGTGCGTAATGGCTTCGTAGGTCGCTTCCAGCCCCGCTACGCCGACAATGGCCGACATTACGAAATCCACTGCCTGATCGGTGACGGCCTCCACTCGGGCTTCCGGCCCCCACAGCAACTCGGGCCAATCCCGGGCCGCGAGCGCCGATTCTTTAAGCCTGGTTGTTAGACTCTCGATGTCGCGATCGGTTGCTGTCACCGCTACCTTGGGCCTAAATCGAAGTATTTGCTGGGCCAGCAGGTCGGTATTGCGCCCGGCCACTAAAGCGTGGATGCGATATTGGTCCGGGTGCCGGCCAACTACGTCCAAAGTGCTGACGCCAATGGACCCGGTTGAGCCCAGGATGGTGAGAGTCTTCAATTGCCCCATTATAACGTCAACCGGCAGAAACTTGACCTGTCAAACTGAGCCGCGACGCAAAGGAGCGCTAGACCGTTCGTGGTAGCGCTTCCTTGCGGTCGCGGCTCGGTTTTTCGGGAAAATTCGCAAATCAAGAAGTGTTGTGTCGCAGGAGAATTTCTGGTTGAACCCTGAACCTCTTAGCGAGTCGAACCCTTGCGGGCGCCGGGGAGGATTGCTTCAGGGGTCTTTTTTATGAGGTTAGTCTCGCTTTGGTGGGAGTTGCCTCCCCGGCTTACTTCCAATACTAATATATGATTTCCTGGAACGCAACAGTTTTTTGTATTTTTTTATTCCGACTTGACTTCAACGCCGGCCCATCGCTCCATAACGCGGATGGTGGAGCACATGTCAAGTTCGCCGTAACCTTCTGATATAGCTGCTTGAAACATCTGCTGAGTGACGCTGGTGACGGGTAAAGGGACCCCCTGCTCCTGGGCATGGTCGAGCGCGAGGCTGACGTCCTTGTGCATCCACTTTGTGGAAAAGTTGGTGGTGAAGTCCCGTTTGAACACAAAAGGGGCCTTGTAAGCGATCAGTCCGGACTTGGCGGCGCTATTGTTGAGAATCTCGAGCATAAGCTCGGGGGGAATTCCGGCCTTAGTGCTCAGCACGATCCCCTCGTTGAACGCTTGCATGATATTGGAAAGAATCAGGTTTTGAGTGAGCTTGGCCTCCAGGCCGGAGCCGGATTCACCGCAATAATAGAACTGCTTGCCCATGAGTTCGAGCAATGGCTTCGTTTTTTCGAAGATCTGGCGCTGGCCACCGATCATAAAGGTCAACGTACCAGCGGTGGCGCCCGGCGTGGAACCCGTGCAGGGGGCGTCGAGATACTGAATGCCCTTGGAGCCGAGCTTTTCGCCAATGGCCCGGCTGGCTGAGGGTGAAATGGTGCTGGCATCGGCGACCACGGTCCCGGCCTTTGCACCTTCTATAACGCCATTCTCACCGGTCAGAACGTCCTCTGCCATTTTGGTATCGCCCACGCAGAGGAAAACGTACTCCGATTGTTCGGCAACCTCTTTGGGTGAAGCGCACGCAACGCCTTTCTCTTCGTCCGCCAGCTGCTTCGCTTTGCTCGCGGTGTTTGACCATAATGCAACGCGATGACCCGCGCGCAGCAGATTCCGGGCCATGGGGTAGCCCATCAAACCGAGTCCTAGAAATCCAAGCTTTGCCATAAGAGAGAATGGTAGCAATGAAACCACGCGTACTGGTCACCAAAAGGATTTTTCCCGAAGCGATTGCATATCTGAAAGAACACAGCGAAGTGGATTATGAAGAGAGCGACGACGGGCTGCCCATGGATCAGTTACTTCCACGGTTGCGCGGCAAGCAGGCCATTCTTGCGAACCTCACCAACAAGTTTTCGGCTGAGTTCATCGATTCCCTCGACGGCTTGAAGATCATCGCCAACGTAGCCGTGGGCTTTGACAATATCGACGTTCCGGCCGCCACGCGCAAAGGCATTCTGGTGAGTAACACGCCGGATGTTCTCACCGATACCACGGCCGATTTCGCTTTCGCGCTGTTGCTGGCCTCGGCGCGCCGCGTGGTGGAAGGGCACCAGTATCTGCACGCCGGGTTGTGGCGGAAATGGGCCATCGATCTGCTGGTGGGGCATGACGTACATCATCGGACACTGGGAATTCTCGGGATGGGCCGCATCGGACAAGCGGTAGCGCGAAGGGCGCGCGGATTTTCCATGCGAATTCTGTATTACGATCCGGTGCCCGCTCCGGAGGCGATCGCACGAGAACTCGATCTGCATTTGGTTCCGAAGGAACAGCTTTTGCGCGAAGCGGATTTCGTGAGCTTGCATGTTCCGCTTTCGGATTCCACGCGCAAGCTGGTGGGTGAGCCGGAGCTCAAGCTCATGAAGAAGAGCGCGATCCTGGTAAATACTTCGCGCGGGCCGGTGGCCGATGAAGCCGCGGTGGCGAAGGCGGTGGAGGAAGGCTGGATCGCAGGCGCGGGTTTAGATGTCTTCGAGAATGAGCCTAATGTGCATCCAGGGCTGCTGAAGCTGACCAATGTGGTGCTTGAGCCGCACATCGCCAGCGCGTCCATTGATACGCGGCGCGAGATGTCCATGCTGGCGGCTCGAAATGCAGTGGAGGCGCTGGGAGGGCGGCGCCCGCCGACGCTGCTCAACCCTCAGTTGTGGGATTCACTTTCGAGCTCAAAAGGAGCTTGAGCACCAAAAGGTCGGAAGGGTGAAAGCTAGCCATTGGCATGTTATTCAGATCGTCATCGCTTTCAACAATATGGCTCCGGATCAACCCTCGCAGTTCCTCGAGCGAAACTCCCAACTCCTCGGCGGCCTCGATTTCTGAGTACTGCGTCTTCGATGGTTTTATGGCGAGCATTCCCTGATTCATGATTACTATCTGAATACTAAGGGCTAAACAGGCTTCCACCAATCGGGCAAAACTCTGTTCTTTGGGTACTTGCTTCCTTAGTCCTTCCCGGTCGCTCGGTTGTTCGGTTGGGCGAGGTTAAACTGGGACTATGCGCGGCCTTAGGAAAAACCTCGGGTTTTCTCTCATTGTAATTTCGGTTCTGGCGCTGGGGATTGGCGCCAATACGGCCTTGTTCAGCATCGTCGACCGGGTTCTGCTGCATCCGTTCCCGTTTCGCGGCCTGGACCGGCTGGTGGAGGTTGCTCCCTTGGATGCCAAGGGCCAGGATACCAATGGCATTCCCGAGGACATGAAGTTTCTGGCCGATCACGTACGCTCATTTGAGCGGATGGAGATCTGGAGATGGCAGAGCTTCGTCCTGACCGGGGTGGACAACACCGATTCGATTTTCGCTTTGGAGGTCAGCGAGCATCTGTTCGATACCCTTGGGGTGCGGGCGGCGTTGGGACGGACCTTTCTTCCGGGCGAGTTCGATTCCTCGGCGCAGCAAGTGGTGGTTATCAGCGATCGTTTATGGCGCAAACATTTTCGCGCTGATCCAAAGATACTGGGCCGGCAAATACTGTTGGACGGCGAAGGCTATATCGTGGTGGGAGTCATGGGACCGGAATTCGTCTTCACCAATCCCGCGCAGCAGGCCTGGATCCCGTACAAGCCTTCCACCGTCGTGCATGGGGAGCTGCACGGCTTTTTCAGTAACATGGGAAGGCTGCGGCCGGGAGTTTCGATAACCAGCGCCCAGCATGAAGTGGACGCGGTGACGCCTGGCCTGCCAGCGAATCCGGACCGCGAAAAAGGCTGGCACGCGCGGGTGCAGCCCTTCACCGAACAATTCACCGGTCCTTATCGAAGGGCGCTCATGATGCTGTGGGGCGCGGTGGGGCTGGTGCTGCTGATTGCCGGCGCCAACGCAGCGAATTTGTTATTGGCACGCGCCTCCGAGCGTCGGCGTGAATTTGCCATTCGAGCTTCGCTCGGCGCGGATCGATTCCGGCTGGCTCGGCTGGTGCTGGGCGAGACACTGACGCTTGGTCTTGCCGCAGGCGCGGCCGGAGTGGTGTTGGCATTCGGCTTGATCCGTTTGCTGGTGAGATTATTTGCCGGGAAACTTCCGATTCCGCGTTTGGATGAAGTATCGATGAATGGCATGGCGCTGGGCGCCGCCGTAGGCTTGGCTCTGCTGACCACTTTGCTGTGCGCGATTCCGGCTTGCGCCAACTTGTGGCGATCGGATCTTACGGCGGGCATCCAGGGCGCGGGCCGCAGCGTATCATCAACTCGCGCGGCGAATCGCACCAGGGCCGCTCTTCTCAGCTTTGAAGTGGCGCTCTCGCTGATGCTGTTGGTGGGCGCCGGGCTGATGCTCGATTCGCTGGACCGGCTGCTCGGGGTCCACCTGGGCTTTGAGCCGCAGCATGTGTTGGTGGCTCAAGTTTCCGCGCCGGCCGGGCTTCGCACCAAAGAGGCGCAAGCGATGCATTACTCGCGCTTGCTGGAACAAGCACGATCCGTGCCGGGCGTGGTGAACGCGGGCGTCTCCACCGTTCTTCCTTTCGGCGGATTGTCGATTACCACGTCGTTGACGGCCGAGGGCGTGGAAGATACGCGCTGGCGCGACTATGGAATTTACCTGCGCGAGATCAGCCCTGGATATTTTCCGGCGCTGGGCGTGCGCCTGCTCCGTGGGCGCGCTTTCAACGAAAGCGATACTCATTCGTCAGAGCCCGTGGTGATAATCAATGATGAGCTGGCGCGTCATTACTGGCCTGGCGTGGACCCGCTGGGGAAGCGCGTTTCCCGATCCGATCATCCCAAGCCGGGCGAATGGTCCACCGTGGTTGGGGTGGTGGAGGGCGTCAAGCATCGGTCGCTCAGAACGGGCGCCGACGCCGAGATGTATCTGCCGTATACGCAATCGTTGATCGGCGCCAAATACACTTATCTGGTTTTGCGGACGCACGGAGATCCGTTAGCCGTTGTGTCGGGCGTGCGGAAACGAATTCACGATACCGATCCGGGGCAACCGGTAACATCAGTTGAGACCATGCGGACGGTGGTCGCGAATTCCGCCGCCGATGTGCGCTTCCACACCCTGCTTCTCGAAATCTTTGCGGGCCTCGCGCTGGGGCTGGCGATGGCGGGGATTTTCGCCGTGGTTTCGTATGCGGTGTCGCGGCGGGCGCGTGAAATTGGGATTCGGGGCGCGCTGGGAGCTACGCGCCGGGATGTAGCGGGGTTCGTGATCGGCATCGCCATGCGGCCGGTGGCGCTGGGCGCGGGCGTGGGATTGGCGGGAGCATTGGCAGCGACGCGGATGCTGGAATCGGAATTGTTTGAGACCGCGCCGGCGGATCCTCTGGTGATTGCGGCGGTGGTGGTGCTGCTCGGTGCAACAGCGCTCGGGGCGGCTTCGATTCCGGCGTGGAGAGCCACGCGGATTGATCCGGCGGAAGTGCTGCGAGCGGAGTGAAAGCTGTGATTGTGGGCAGGCGCAAAGCGCCTGCCCCACTTGCCTGCAAGGACTTGAGCCATAAGTGGGGCAGGCGATTTCCGCCTGCCCAATCTTGCGAGTGGTTATTCTTGGCGGAGGGCCACCATAGGATCTACTTTTGCCGCGGCCCGGGCGGGGATTAGCGCGGCTAAGAAGCACTGCGGTTAATAACACGAATGCCGCGGCAACAAACGTGGCTGCGTCCGTCGGTTTCACTCCGTAGAGCAAGCCGGCGACGATTCGCGTGAGCGCCAGCGCGCCCAAAACTCCGGCGGCGATTCCGGCTAACGCCAGACGCAAGCCACTTCCAACCACCATACGCACCAGATGGCCCGCGCGTGCGCCCAGCGCCATGCGGATTCCGATTTCCTGCGTTCGCTGAATCACCGATTGGGCCATCACGCCATAGATCCCGATGGCCGCGAGCAGCAGCGACATGGCAGCCAGGGCGCCCAACACCCGGGTTCGCAATCTGGGCTGCCGGACCACTTCATCCGCCAGGTCCGGCAGGCTGCGCAGCCGGCCCAGATGCAAATCGGGATCGACAGACTTGAGCAGAGCGCGCGTGGTCTCGGCGGTCATAGGCTGGCCGTGAATTATCAGGTAGACTTCTTGCGCAACCGGAGCGACACTCTCGTCCGCCACCTGTGCGGATGGAAGGTAAATCCGAGGTCCCGTGAGCCACTCCAGCGTGTTGTAGAAGGTATACGAAGTGTCGCCCACAACTCCAACAATGGTGCGCCAGTTTTTCTCATCGTGCAGTTTGATTCGCGCGCCAATGGGTTCCCGCGCAGCGAACCAGCGCTCGGCCGCGGTGCGATTGATGATCACCACCGGATTTGAATCTGATTTGTCGTGCGCGCTGAAAGGACGGCCGTCAACGAGAGGGATGCCCAACGTTTGAAAATATCCGGCAGTGGCGGATTGAGTGCCAGCTTTGGGCTCCAGATCCTCACTCGGAGCGGGCTGGCCTTCAATCGAAAATCGATTCTCAGCCCCATTGCCCAACGGCGTCATATTGGAAATGGCCGCGGAGTCCGCTCCAGAAGCCGACTTGAATTTGTCCAGCAATCGATCCCGGACATTGATCCAGCGCTCCTTGGCGATTCCCACGCTTGCAACTGTCACGCCGTCCGTTCGGAATCCGAGCGGTTGGGAATCCAATTTGATGAGCGTTTCGGTCATCAACGCGGCTCCTACTAGAAGCACCAGCGAGAGCGCCACTTGTCCGGATACCAGGAATCCACGCCATCGAGACGCGCCCGGGCCGCCGCTCGCGTTTCTGCCGGAAGCCTTCATGGCCTGGTTCAGATCCACCCGTGCTGCCTGCAGCGCCGGCGCCAAGCCAAAGATCAGGGTGCTGGCCATACCCGCCAGCAATGTGAAACCGAGCGCCCGCCAGTTCAGCGCGATCGCATTCGGCGGCATCCGTCCAAAAGGATTGGTGGCGGCGAAGATTTGAATCCCGGCGTAAGCGATCAACGCGCCCACGGCAGCTCCCAGCGCCGTGATCACCGAGCTTTCAATCAACAGCTGGCGAATGATGCGGCGGCGGCCGGATCCGAGTGTCGCCCTGATGGCCATTTCCCGCTGGCGCTGCAGCGTGCGGCCCAATTGAAGGCTGCCCACGTTGGCGCAGACGATCAGCAGAATGAATCCGAGCGCGGCCGCCGCGAGGGATAAAGAGGCGCGAACGTCGCGGGTATTGTCGGTTTGCAGCTTCGATACCAGCACCGTAAATCCTTTGGGATTGTCCGGATGGAGTTGGTCGAGGGAGCGCTGAATGCTGCTAAGCTCGGCTTGCGCGGCTGCGACTGTTACGCCCGGTTTCAAGCGGCCGATGACCGCAATCGCCGCTGCGCCGTCTCCGCGGTAGCCCGCTTCATCCATCTGGATCAGCGCATAGAATTGGGTGTCGCTTTCCTGGTTGATCATGCGGAGGCCGAAGCCCGGCGGCGTCACGCCGATAATCTGATAGGTCTTGGAAGCGAGCGCGATCTGGCGGCCGAGAATGTCCGAGCCGCCATGAAAACGGTTCTGCCAAAGATCGTGTCCGATCACGGCCACCGGTGGACCATCCACGTCTTCCGGCCGGAAGGTTCGCCCTCGCTCGGGTTTCACGCCCAAGGTATCGAAAAGGTTGGCGGTGACGATCATGCCGAAGACGCCATCGTCGCCGTTGATCCCTTGGAAGCTTCTCCAGAACACACCGGCAAGGTTTGAGAAGGAACGGGATTGGCGGGCCCAGCTCACCCAGTCGCGATAGCCATCGAAGACTTTGGGCTCGCGCGGATTGGTGACCTCGCTCTTGAGGATGATGGTCAGGCGATCCGGCGCAGGAAAATGCAGCGGCTGAAGAAGCCAGGCGTCGAGAATGCTGAACATCGCGGTGTTGGCGCCTATGCCGAGCGCCAGCATCGCAACAACAACGAAAGTAAAGGCCGGACTTCGCCGCAAAATCCGCGCCGCATATTTAAGATCAGCGATCACTGGCCGGAACCCTAAAACATTATGACGCCGGAAGGCTTGTTTTGTAACGCCCTGCACAGCATGGAACAGCTACACTCGAAGAAGGGAGTTGAATAATGTCCGATAAGAACAGTTCCGTGCTTCGTCCGCATACTCAGGTTATGACGCGGGGCTTCGATCCCAGCCTGTCCGTGGGCTCGGCGAGACCAGCCGTGTTTCGCAGTTCCACTTATGTTTTTTCGAGCCCCGAAGCGGCCGAGCGCGCCTTCGATCTGATGGCCGGGCGCGCGCAGCCCACGCCAGACGAACAGCCGGACCTGGTTTATTCGCGATTCAATCATCCCAACGCCGAGATTCTGGAAGATCAGATGGTCCCGCTCGAAACGGGAGCGCATGCCGCGCTGGTTTTTAATTCCGGCATGGCCGCCATCATGACGGCGCTGCTCACCTTTGTACATCCGGGAGAAAGCATCGTTTACACCGTGCCGATTTATGGCGGCACGCAGCATCTTATTCAGGATTTTCTCTCGACACTCGGGATAATCGGCGTCCCGGTGCCGGCCGGCGCCAGCCAGGAGATTGACCGCGCGATTCGAAGCGCCGAGAACCTGGCTGTTGTTTTGATTGAGACGCCCGCCAACCCCACCATCATCATGACCGGGATCAAAGAAGCCGTCGATACGGCAGCGGGATTGGCCAGGAGACCGCTGGTGATGGTGGACAACACGCTGATGGGCCCGGCGTTCCAGCATCCGCTGCTGCTGGGCGCGGATATTTGTTTGTATTCGGCCACCAAGTATCTTTCCGGATTCAGCGACATGATCGGCGGAGCGGCCATTGCAGCCGATCCGGATCTGATCCGTCAGATGCGTTCGAAGCGCAGCCTGTTCGGAAACATTCTGCAGCCGGACGAATGCTGGATGCTGGACGGGCGGCTACCGACGGTGAGCCTGCGAATGAACCGGTCGAGCAAAAACACGGAGCGAATCGCCGAGCGCCTGGCGCGGAATTCAAAAGTAGCGCGCGTGTTGTATCCCACTCTTTTCACCGACCCTGAACAGATCCGCATTGTGAATGAGCAATGCGATTTTCCGGGCGGCATGCTCTCAATCGACCTGCGCGGCGGGAAGAAAGCGGCTTTTGAATTTTTGCGCAATCTGAGGATCGCGCGCAATGCAGTGTCGCTCGGCAGCGTGGAGACACTGGTGTGCCATCCGAAAACCACTACACACTCCGGATTTACGGACGCGGAATTCGCGCAGGCGGGGGTGACGGATGGGCTGGTGCGGATTTCGATCGGGATTGAAGACTGGCGCGATTTGTTGGCGGATTTTGAGCAGGCGTTGGAATTGGTGTAAGAGTTGGCAGGCGGAAGCGCCTGCCCCACTACTTCAATTGGAATTTCAGGATGGCCTTGCCCAGGTGAATTTCGTCGCCCGGGAGCAAGCGCGTTCCACGCGTATCGCGATGCACTTCCTGTCCCATGCCGTCGCGGACAATCCACAGCCCGCAATTGGATTCGCGCTTGTCGCCGCGTTGGTACCAGCGATCGTTAAAGAGCCGGTATTCGCCGGTTTTTTTCTCATGCAGAATGTGGGCATGCTCGCGCGATACGGTGCGGTTGATGGGATTGTCGGCGGCAAACGCAAGATCATTACGCCGGGATAGGCCTTCGGACTTGTAGACGTCCACCAGACGGCCAATATTGGTGCGCGCCTTTTGCAGCGGAACTTCCGGCTTATTGGCGCTTCCCGCCACCACTACTAACCTGGCAGCACGTTTGGCGCGCACGGGCTCAGCCACCACTGGAACATCCTCAGCCAGCGTTTCGATCAACAGCCAGTTCTCCTGATCGCCATCGGAGACGCGGATCTCAACGCGCAGGTCTTCCGGATAGCGGCAAGCTTCCTTGGAAATCCCCTTGCGGACTTCTTCCTCGAAAAACCTGCGGAAGAAATCGCGTTCGAAAACCGCCGCGTCCTTCGCGCCGGCGCGAATGGAGATGCGTACGACATTATATGGAAATAGCGCCTTGCCGCCGGCCCGCTGAATCTTCTTCTTCACTTCGTCCAGTACGGCGATGCGGATTTCCGCCACTTCCGGCGAATCGCCGATGGTTTCGGCCATGGCGCCAAAAGGCGCCTCGAACACGGTGCGCCCGAAGCGTTCTATGATTTCGGATATTCTCATCACTTGCCTCCGACGATCCCCAAGTCAGCGGCCGCATCCACAATAGCGCGGGCGATGGGAGCGGCTGTGGTGCCTCCGTATCCGCCGTGTTCCACCACCACCGCGAAGGCGATGCTCTTGGAGCGGTCGCCATCATAAGGCGCGAATCCCGCGAACCAGGAATGGGGCATCCCTTCATCGAGCTGCGCGGTGCCGGTCTTCCCAGCGACGCTGACCACCTCCCCTTTCATGGCCCGGCGGGCCGTCCCTTCCAGAACCACGGAGCGCATGGCGCGCGCGAGGAACCCAGCGAGATCCGGCGAGAGAATGGAACGCGGAGCAGCGGTTCGAGAGTTGCTGCTATCAATCACCCAGCGGCCCTGCGGCATGGCGCCGGACGCCGCGATGGTGGCCGCCACGCGAGCCATTTTGAACGGAGTCACCAGCACCGGCCCTTGTCCATAGGCGGCGAACGGCATGGCCGCCTGCAAATCCGCGATGCTGCCGGCTGGGATTTCGAGCAGATTCGCCGTTTCACTCAGCGCTTTGGGACCCACAGAAAACACTCCCAGCTGCGCGAAGTACGCGTTACACGAAACAATGATGGCGCGTTCCATGGAAAGCGTGCCGTGCGCGGAATCGCCGACGTCATCGCGAATCGGTTTGCGCACGCCGGGGATTTGCGCGCCGGCACGGCCATCGGGGAGCCGGCGGCAGGTGAATTTCTGATCGGCCAGCGCGGGATCAAGGCGCAGCGCGGCCATGGCGGTGACAAGCTTGAAGGTCGAGCCGGGCGGATAGAGCGCGTAGCGGGCGCGGTCCAGAAGCTCGTCGGGAGTTGCCTCGGCCGCAGTTGGTTCCGGCTCGCTCACCAGCGCGAGGACATCGCCTGTGTTCGGATCCATGACTACGGCCGCGCCCTTATCTTTGTGCGCCTTCGCCAGGTGATCCTTCAGCAGCCTGTCCACTTGCATCTGGAGGCGAATATCGAGTGAGGTTTTCAGGCTGCGATCGCGCGCCATGAGCTGGACGATCCCATTATTTCCGGGATGATGGCGATAGCGGACCAACGGAACCAATTCACTGTAATCAGTGAACCCTTGCAGCTTCACGTTCGAATCGTGTTCGATGAGCGATGCATTAGTCGCGTGAAAATTATCGCCGGTGCGCAAATCGCCCAATACGTGCGCAGTTGCCGGTCCAAAAGGATAGTGCCGATTGTCCAGACGCGAGCAGGCGCTATCGATGTTCACACCCAGCTTTGCGTATTCGGCGCGGCGTTGTTCCAGCTGGCTCCAGTCGCTGGTGGCGAGCAGGATGCCATTGCGGTCGAAAATATCTCCGCGATGGATTTCGTGCGCCAGCGAATTCAGCCGAGGGTTGTGCTGGGGCCGCTTCACGCCGTCGTCCTCGAAGACCTTGGTGTCGCGAGCCAGAAATTCGCGGTCGTGCCCAATCTGGTAATAGGCGGCGAAGCAGAGCAATGTCACGGTGCAGACGGCCAACGCTCTTTCGAGCGACTGGACGGGACGCCGGAACGGTTGATCATCCACGCCCGCGCGTGAGTGATTGGAAATGGCCAGCAGGATTCCGAAGATCAGGAAATTGGCGAGCATGGCGGTGTTGCCCGAGCTTAAAAACGGCGACACTACGCCTGAGAGCGGAATGGCGCCCAGCACGCCGCCGGAGATCAGCAGCATCTCAAAAGCAATCAACGCCCCCAGGCCGAGAGCCAGGAACAGCCCATATTCATTGGGCGCGCGCAATCCAATTCGAAGGGCGCGATGCACCAGATAGCCAAGCAGCAGAAGAACGGCGGCCACGCCGGCGAAGCCCCACTCCTCGCCGATCGCGGGGAGCACCAGGTCAGTGTTGCCGGCCGGGATCATGGCTGGGTCGCCCCAACCGGGGCCCGATCCAAAAGCGCCGCCGGTAGCGAATGCCCACAGCGAATGCGCCAACTGGTTGCCGCCATGGACATCGTTGTCCCAGGGCGAAAGCCACATGTCGATGCGCTCCACAACGGTGGTTGGTTTGCCGAGCCTATATCCCACTGTTACGCCGGCGACCAGCAGCGCAATGCCCAGCAATGCCAGCCCGGCACGGCCGCGCGCCGCCCAGAACATCGCCAGAAACAAAAAGCCGGTTACCAACGCCGGGCCCAGATCTTTCAGCAGGAAGAATAATCCCAGCGCGCAGACAACAGCGCACATCACTGGCAAGACGTGCGAGAATCGCGGCAGATTGATCCAGCGCAGCGCGCGAGGCACCAGCTTCTTCTCGCGCAAATCGCGCAGCCGCTCCCAGTTTTGCGCGAAGTATCCAGCCAGAAAGAAAACCAGCAGAATCTTGATGGCCTCCACCGGCTGGAACGGTCCCAGATTCACTTTCGCGTCATTGCCGCCGGGTCCCGAGCCGAATCTTAGTAATCCGATGAATAACAGAAACGCGGCAAACAGGGGTGTGTAGCACCACTTGGAAAAGCGCTGATAGTTCAGGATACGCAGCGACGGCAGCAGAAGCACCACGCATCCCAGAGCGACTCCCCATGCGAATTTGCTGAATTCCAGAGTGTCGCGCAATGGATCGCGAAGACTGATGGAAAGAATCAAGCCGATTCCGGTGAGCAGGTGAACCGCGGGCAGGATACTGAAATCGCCTCGGAACGCGCTCCATCGCCAGACCAGAAACACCACGTAGAATCCGGCAAAGTAAGCGGTGATCCAAATCAGAAATTGCATTTGAAACTCGCGCGGCGTGCGAACCGTCATGACCGGTTTTAGTTTCGCGAGCGGCAGCAGCGGGATGCGTAATTCCCCGCGATGCTGCGGCTTCGCTTGTTGCCGGGCGAGTTGTTCCTGCAGTTGTTTTTGAAGGACGGTCCACTCCGGGTGGCTTTCGATTTCGGTTTTGCTCACTCGCAGGCGGGCCAGCGCGCCAATGTTGCGGATGGGCCGGTGCGCCGCAAGAAACTCGGAAGTCTTAGCTGCCACCGCTTCGCGCTCAGGTTCGCCGGGGAAGATCTGGAGGAACGGCAAGAGCTGTTCGGGTTTCGTGATGCTGTTCAGATCCAGCAATTCTCCATGATCAAGGCGGGATGTCTGCTCCCCGAAGTTATGGGTTTTGGCCGAGTACACTAAGCCAAGGCCGATCGATACGACGAGCGATGTGCTGGCCAGCCACGCGAATTCGCGCCATGCCACCCTCCGCGGCGTGCCGGATTCGGTGCCGACGGCCAGAACCTTGGCTTCCCAACTTTTAGTTACTGCCACCGGCCGTGCCTCCGAGTTTGGGAGCGGTGCTGGCGCTTGGCCAGCTTCACCGGTTTCTTCAAGGTGTCATCCAGCTGCTGGCGAGCTTGATCGTCATCATCCACTTCGCGCAGGGCTACGCTGACATTCGAGTAACCCAGAATGGGCTCATAGAGCTGGCGCGCCCGATCGTAATCGCGCTGCGCCAGCCGCAGGTAACGCTGCTCGGTTTCTTTGGATTTTCCGCGAAACACGCGCGCGGCCAGCAATTCCGATGACGCCCGGAAACGGTAGCCATCGGCTTCCTGTTCCATTTCGCGGGGGCCCGGCTGGAATCCCAGGCGCTCGGCTTCGTGAATCTCGGCGATAGCTTTGCCGACGTTTCGCAGCGAATAGATATAAATTCGCGCCAGGCCGAGATGCGGATCCGGAGCGCGTGGAATCAGAGAGACGGACTCTTGAAATTTCGCCTGGGCGGCCTGCACCGAAGCTTGACGTTCTTCCGGCTGATCGGCATCGGCCCGCACCAGTTTTAAATATCCTTCCACCAGCGCCAGCTTGCCCTGCGCGCCATGATCTCGCGCGTCCATATCCAGGACGTGCTTCAAACACACCTGGGCTTTTTGCCAATCAAAATCCTCGATCGCTGGATTGGAACTGTTGCGATAGCGTTCAATCACATCGTCGGCGCCGCTGAGCAGGCTGGAGCGCAGCGGAGTGGAAAGCCGTTTGGCGGGTGAGAACTCGCCCAGAAAAGAATTGCGTTGGCCCAGTTTCTGAAAGAGATTCCAATCGGCATTGATGCCGGCAACGTTGAGGCGAGTGTAGTCCGGGTTGCGCAAGGGCGAACTGTCGTGCCAGAAGCGATACGCGTAAGCGGCGGGAACGCAGACCACTAAGCCGGCCAGCAAACCCCAGCACAGCGCCACCAAAATGCTGAGCACCGATGCCACGCGCTTGGTTTTTTCCGGCGGCTTCAACTTCATTACACTCTGGCGCACCGTATCCGCCATGCTTTGGACGCTGCGCGGAATTGCGTGCAGGATGCGCATGCGCTGTTTTTCCATGGTGGGATTGGTGTTCCAGGAAGTGCGCCGCTCCGTTTCCGCCACGGTGGGGCGGCTCTGTAGGAACAGGCGCAGATCCGTCTCGAAGGCAGCCGCCGAGACATAGCGCTGGTGCAGATCCCCGGCCAGAGCCTTGTTCAGAATTGCCTGCATCGGTTGAGGACAATCCGCCGGCAGCGCGCGCGGCGGACGCCGGGATTGGATCAATTGCTCCAGCTTGCGGGTGTCGCGCGCCTGGTAAGGCGGCGAACCGGCCACCATTTCGTACAGCGTAACGCCCACCGCCCACAGGTCCGCATGACGATCCACCTGGCCGCGGCTCAGCCGCTCCGGCGAGCAGTAGCCCGGACTGCCCAGGTTCAGATGCGTCCGGCTATGGGTGAACGTCAGCACCTTGGCGATTCCGAAATCCAGCAGCCGCACTTCATCGTCGGCTCCGATCTGAACATTCGACGGCTTGATATCGCCGTGCACCACGGAGCGCTGCTCGCCATCGATCTCGGTTTGAAACGAATGCAGGTGATCGAGCTGGCTTAATATCTCGATGGCGAATTTGGCGGCGCGCGCAGGATCGATGCGTTTCTCTTCTTTCAAAATCTCCGCAATGGTCCGCCCTTCGATGTATTGCATGGCGATAAAGAAACATCCGCTCATTTCGCCAAACTCATACAGCTCGATCACGCGCGAATCGGCCTGGTGCAATTGCTTTTGGATGGCGGCTCCGCGGCGCTCCGCTTCCATAATCAAGAGCGTCAGCGGATCGGGAGATTCCTCAACAATTTTTAATACCGCGTGGCGCTTGGCGGCAGTGTCGAACGCCAAATACACGTCAGTCATGCCGCGAGCTAACTTGCGGATAATTTGATAATTTCCGAATTGCTTCGAACTGAGCACAAATTGCCTAAGTGAGGTTGACGCAGACGCGGGCGGGCGGTTTCGCTTACCGCCATGCTAACGCCAGAGCCACCCCTATTGCAAACCCGTAGATTAAGAAAGCTACGCGGCTGGTGACGGCCCGGCGCACTCGGGACGCCCGCGGTTTTGCCGCCTCCGTTACGGCGCCCTCGCGGGCGCGGGTGATGGAATGGCGGGCGCGGGCTTCGGCCATTTGAGGCGAATCGTTTCCCAGGAACTCGCTGCCCGCCACGAAGATAACCGAGATATTGTCTTTGCCGCCGGCGCGATTGGCGGCGTAGACCAGATCGTGGGCCACTTGTTCGGCATCGCCGTCGTAGCGGTCGATGATCTCGCTCATTTCGGTCGAAGTGATCAGGTCGCTCAGTCCGTCGCTGCACAGGAGAATGGCGGCGTCGGGCTTAAATAAAAACTCTTTCATCTCGACGAATTCCTCTTCCTCGGGCTCCCGGCGCCTGGTTCCGACATCGCGGAAGACCTCGTGACGGCGCGGGTGCAGCATCGCTTCGGTCTCGCTCAACTCGCCGCGGTCCTCGCGCTCGCCTACCGGCGAATGATCCGAGGTGAGCTTGCGCATGGCGCCATTCCAGATAAGATACAATCGGGAGTCGCCCACGTGGCCGACGATGACGCGGTCATCGTTCATTACTGCCAGGGTGAGGACGCAGGCCATGCCGCGCCAATCTTCGTTTTCCTGGGCGAGATCGCAAATGCGATTGTTGGCGGCGGCGATGGCGTTGCGAACGCGTTGCTTCGGGTCGCCACCGTTGGTTTCAAGTTCCGCTCGGATAACGTCTAGTGCGGTTACCGCGGCTTTCTCGCCGGCGGCGTGGCCGCCCAAGCCGTCGATTACCAGGAAGATGCCGAGGGTGTCGTCCACATAGCTGCGGTCCTGATTCTCGGCGCGCAGACGGCCAGGGTCGGTGAGTGCGGCGGAGCGCCATTTAGTGGTTACGCCCATGTTAGTTGGCAGGCGAAAGCGCCTGCCCCACGGTGGCTCACGACTTGGCCTCGAAGTGGAGGGTCAGGACTTCGGCTACGCCGATTTCGGCTTGGGCCGGTAGCTTCTCTTCCTGGCCGCGGGTCAAGCGCTTGCCGTTTAACCAGGTGCCGTTCATACTGTTGTCGACGATCAGAAACCCGCCGCGCGCGGCATCGCGCCGGACGCGTAAGTGTTCGCGCGATACTTCGTCGTTGGTATAGAGCGCCAGGTTCACCAGTACGTCATCGCCGCCGCGCCCGATGCTGATTTCGTCCTGCAGCATGAGATACGTTTGCGGACCTGAGTCGTCTTCATAGCGGATTTCGGCGAGAGCGCGGTCGCTGGATCGCCGCGTTCCGGTTGCGGATCCCACGGCAGGCTCGCGATCAAGCAGCGTGGTTTTGGTTCCGTGATAGCCGGGCTGCGGAACTTCGTTCAGCTCGGAATGGATCTCCACGTCGCCCAGCGGCACCACGCCTTCCGAATCCGGAAAGAACTCGAAGGCGAAATCCTTGCACGCGATCTTGTATGGTTTTCGCTCCTTGCCAGGGCGAATAACGCTTAATCCCAGGGGTTTCGCATTCAACTGTTCCAGGCGCGCCGCGAGGGCCCGCCTGGCGTCCTCTTTAATTAAATCGAAGACGCCGGTGAGCCGCGTATAATCGTCCGGATGCAGATAGAGGCTGAAGATACATGGCAGCAAGGTGCTGTACGCCATTTCGAATTGCCCCAATTCCATGTTCCGGATGAGTTGATCGATGACCGTCCGGCCGGTGATGCTGCCTTCCACCGGGCCTTTCACCTTGGGCATGCCGCACACCTCCACTTGGAATTCGACGCGGCCCGAGGGGCCGGCGGTTTCGCTACTCGTCTCGTAATACTATCGCCGGATCTACCCGAAGCGCTGAGGATACGGCAATAGTCGTTGCCGCCAAGGCGATCAGCAGCACCGCGGCTACCGATGAAGCTACGGTGATTGAATCGGTTGACGAAATTTCATATAGCACGGTCGAAAAGGCAGGCGTGGCGGCGTAGAACCCGGCCACGCCGACCAGGACACCAACGCCGGCAATGCGCAGTGGCCGAGCCGAGAAGAGCCACAAGACATCGGCGGCGCGCGCACCTAGAGCCACGCGGATGCCAATTTCACGCCGGCTTTGGGCGATGGCATACGCCAATGTCGCGTAGACGCCTAGTGTCGCGAGCACAGCGGCGGCCGCGGCGAATACCGATGCCAGCCACGCCAGCAGCCGTTCGGCCCACAGCGTGGCATCCACTTCTTCCGACAGCGTTCGGATCTCGTAAAAAGGCAAGCGGGGATCGATTTGGTTCAGCGCGCGACGCACCGATTGAATAATCCCTTCCGGCAGGTTTTTGGTGCGCACATGCAGGATGAAGCCGGCTACGTACTTTGGATCCGAATAGGCGAAGTTGTAAATAGTCGGCGGGATGGTCTCGCGCAAAGAACGGTACTTCGCATCGCCGACCACGCCGATAATTTCGTAATCCGCAGGCACAATCTTTTCGATTCCGATTCCGAATTTCCGTCCAATGGGGTCCACGTCAGGAAAGAAGCGGCGGACAAAGGCGCGGTTGACAATTACGTGAAAGGGCTTCGATTCCGGTTCATCCGGACGGAAGTTCCTTCCCGCCAGCAGCGGGATACGCATGGTTTCAAAATAGTCTGGAGAAATGAAATTCATGCTGCTGTTGAGAAAGTCGCTGCGCGGCGCGATCTGGCCTTCGGGAGCGGCGGTGGCTTTGATTCCGGTTCCGTGCATCAGGCCCACCATGGCGCTGGCGGCCGACTGCACTCCAGGCAGATCTTTTACGGCGGCAAGCAGACGCGTGCGCAGGGACACGGCTTGGGGCACAGTGTAATTCGCCATTTCCGGGTCAAGCGAGAATGTAACGATGTGATCGCGGTCGAAGCCGGGATCGAGCGCGCGAAGATGCCGGAACGTGGAGACCAGCAACCCGGCGCCGGCCAGCAGAAAAGTACACAGGGCGATTTGCAGCGCCACCAGCATCCAGCGCAGCGGCTGGCGCGACGTGGCGCGGGCCGCTTTGAGCGACCCATGCAGATTCGCGCGTGTTGCCTGGAACGCCGCGGGAAGGCCCGCGAACAAGGCGCAGGCGACACACAGCGCGACGGCGAAACCCAGCATGCGGCCGTCGGGCCGGAGATCCACGGAAAGCGTTAGCAACGTGGCGGCTCGATCGCGCAACGGGGGAAGCGCTCGGACCAGTAACGGCGCCGCCGCAAATGCGACGCATAACCCCGCTGCTCCTCCCAGGGCTGTAAGAACCAGGCTCTCGGTCAGCCACTGCCGGACTAAGCGGCCCGTTGTAGCACCAATGGCCAGCCGTACCGCTGTTTCTTCGCGGCGCGCCGACGTTCGTGCCAGCAACAGACCTCCTACATTGGCGCAGATCATGAACAGCAGCAGCCCCACGCCGCTCATCAGTAAGATCAGGCCCGACGCAAATTTGGGACGGATCAGCGAAACGCCCTTGGCGATGGGCTGCAACTCCAGACGCTCACGGCGAGCCATGCTGTCCCGATCGGTTTCCATGGCCGCGTGCACAATGCCGGCCGTCTCGGCTTGAGCGCGCCCCAGACTCACGCCCGGACGCAGACGCGCAACCAACGAGTACTCAACCTTGCGAAACGAGTTGGCGTCCGGATTGGTTCGAGACACCAAACTCGCCGCCATCAAAGGAACGAAGATATCGGGCGTTGTTTCAGCCTCGATGCCGTTGAATCGTTGCGGCATCACTCCCACAACGGTGAACGGCCGATCGTCCAGCGTGATGGTTCTCCCAACGATTGCCGGATCGCGCTGAAGCTGGCTCCGCCAGTATGAGTGACTCACCACCACGGGCGGCGCGGCTGCCGGGTTGAGCGAATCGGGGGAAGTCAGAATGCGGCCGTACAATGCTTGCACTCCCAGAGCGGTGAAGAAATTTCCGGTCACAATCTGGCAGCGGATGCGGCGCACACCGCTCGCATCGCGCACCGCGGTGTTCGCGTCCGCATAGCCAATGAGTTCGGTGAGACTGGTAGACTTGCGCTGGAGCGCTTCAAAAACGTCGTAGCTGTAGTAGCTGGTTGGCCCAAGATTCTGGACCACCTGGACCAAACGCACCAGTTGCTCCGGGTTCCTTACCGGAAGAGGGCGCAGCAACAACGTGTCCAACAATATGAAGATTGCGCCGTTCAGGCCGATGCCGAGCGCCAGCGGAACAATCACGTAAATATCAAACATCGGCGCTTTGCGAATAAGCCGGAAGGCGTACAGGATGTCCCGGACGAAGTCGGTCACTATGCCACCATTATCTATCGTGCTCTTCTTTGAGCTAATTGGCGCGGCTTCACTTGCGGCGTGGATCTACCTGCTTATCGGCCGCGGCGGCTTCTGGCGCGTGCGCGTGTCTCCCACTCCGAAGCCGCATGTGGAGACAAAATCCGTAGTTGCGGTGATTCCGGCGCGCAACGAAGAGGCCGTGGTGGGCCGGGCCATCGCATCGCTGCTCGGTCAGGATTATCCTGGCCCGCTCCACATTATTCTAGTGGACGACCACAGCATGGACGCGACCATGGCGGCCGCGGGCTCTCACGAACGGCTGAGCATTGTCGGAGCTGGTCCGCTCCCAAAAGGCTGGACCGGCAAGCTGTGGGCCGTCTCAGAAGGGCTGAAACGCGCTGCCGATTTCGAACCCGGCTACATTTTGTTTACCGACGCGGACATCGTTCATTCGCCGTCGAATATTGCGGGGCTGGTGGCGCGCGCGGAAGCCGGGAATTTGGATCTGGTCTCCTACATGGTGAACCTCGAATGCCGGACACTGGCGGAGCGCGCGCTGATTCCGGCGTTCGTTTTCTTCTTCCTCAAGCTCTATCCGCCGTCCTGGATTTCAACGCGCGATCGAAACACCGCCGGAGCGGCGGGAGGATGCATGTTGATCCGGCCGGCGGCTCTCAAACGGATCGGCGGAATCGCGGCCATACGCGGCGAGCTGATCGACGATTGCGCGCTGGCCCGCGCGGTGAAGCAGGGAGGAAATATCTGGATGGGGCTTACCGATGAGACTTCAAGCATCCGCGCATACGCCACTTTCGGAGAAATCCGACGCATGATTTCCCGCACTGCATTCACCCAGCTTCATCATTCGACATTGCTGCTAGCCGGAACGATCATCGCTATGGCGCTTATCTATCTGGCGCCCCCGCTGCTGATTTTGACCGGCGATCGAATTGCAGCGGCCTGCGGAATAGCAGCTTGGATTCTGATGATGATCGCGTACCTTCCCACGCTGCGTTTCTATCGCCGTTCGCCGGCATGGGCGCTTGCGTTGCCTCTGATTGCCGTGTTCTACATGATCGCGACGGTGGATTCGGCGATCCATTATTGGAGCGGGCGGGGTGGGTTTTGGAAAGGGCGGGCGCAGGACACACGACCGCGGTGAATTGCGAAGCTAGCGTTCCAATTTGTGAATGGTCAGCCCGCTGAGCAACTTTGGATAAAAGTCCGTGGACTTCTGGGGCATCACTCCGCCTGAGAAAGCGACGCCGGCGACTTGATCCATGGTGGTGGGCTCCAACAGGAATGCAGCGTCCGCGCCCTCCCGAGCTTTGGCGTAGGCCGCATCCAGGCCGCGCACGTACTCGATATGTTTCTCGTCGCGGACCGCTTCTTCACTGATGCCGAGCAGCGTGCCAAGCAAATGTTGATGTAGCACGTTGACATCCAGCTCGCCGGGCTTGCGGTCGCGCTGGTATAAGGAAATTTCACCGGAGCGAAGAGCGATCCCGATCCGGATCTTGTCCGGCGCCGGAACGCGAAACAATTCACGCAATTCATCGAGAGACTCGAGCCGGCGGCCTTGCAGCTTGCCCAGGAATGCCGCCGGATCGAAGCCGGTCAGCCCGCGCACTACGCGATGCGTCGCCAGGATTTCAAGCCCCGGCGAATGCATGTTGACGAAAGTCATCGGGACGCTGGCGGCGTCCGCCAAACCGGGGTTCTCATTGCGGAAGGCCAGCGCCGTCTCGTAGCGATGGTGCCCATCGGCGATCAGCAGTTTCTTATCCGCCATGGACTGCTGAATGCCGCGCACGGCGGACGGATCGGAAATCCTCCACAGCCGATGAACCGCGTCATATTCGTCTTTGATGACGACACCGGGGCGCCCTCGACGGCGGCATCGAGTATCTTGTCGATGGTCAAATCGGGATCCGGATACAGCAAAAAGAGCAGCTCGAACTGCGCGCGGGTGTGGCGCACCAGCTCCAGACGGTCTTTCTTGGGACCCGACAGCGTCTGTTCATGCCGATGCACGATGCCCGCCGAATATTCTTCCAGCGCGCCCAGCCCGATGAAACCTTTGCGCTCCAGAATTTGTCCGGTATCGGGGACGGTGAATCGCTGATAGTAAGCGTACAGGCTGGGAGCGGCCTCGCGTTCCAGGATGCCATTCGCAATCCAGGCGTTCAGTGTTGAGGCCGCGCGCGTGTAAACATTTTCGCGATCAGAATCCGTGGGCAATCTTTCGCCGAGGATGAGACGGACCAGATTGTAAGGGCTCAGCGCAGAGATAACGCGCCTGCATGGCGGAAGAAATCTTGTCATAGGGCTGCGTTACCAGGTTTTCGATGGAGCCGGCTTTCGCGCTATAGCGATAGGGTTGGAAAGGGTAGATGCGTGCCAACCGATCAGGATAACAAGTCTAAACGTGCGCTACTGAGACGTAGCCAAACCAAAAAGGCACCGGCTCCGTTGAAGACGCCGGTTGGCAGGCGGAAGCGCCTGCCCCACTGGGGCCAAGGTGGGGCAGGCGCTTCCGCCTGCCAACTGAATTTTCCACAAAGCTTCTTCATGACTTTTGGTGGGCCGCAGGCCCATGGGAACTCCCTCACGGTCGCGGTTCGGTAGGACTCTTTCAGCGATCGCCAAAAAGTTGGCGCTTTACTTTCTGTGGAAGAACTTCTGCTTCATATCCGGCCAGAATTCCGGCAGGATATTGGCCAGCGCCGAGGCCACCAGGCTGGTTCCGAATCGCGACACCACTTCAGTTGCGTTGACGCTCTTATCCGGATAGTAGGCGTTGGAAAGGCCAATGCCCATTGCGATTCCACCAATATTGGCAAAGTTGAAGCGGGCCTTGCCGGCGTCGGTTTGGGTCACCACTAAGCGGCTCATCGAATAGCCGAGCCGATACCAGAAGTGATACCGGGGGCCTCGGCGAAAGTAGCGCGGATCTTCATGCAACAAGGAGGACAACATAAAGTCGCTGAAAAAATTCTGGGTAGTGATATCGGTCACTCCCGCGCCGAACCTCTGCGCATACGCTCCGCCGCCTTGCCCGTATTTTGGGTCGTCGTTGTGGCCCTGGGATATCCCAGCGCCCGCGGCGCCGGCGATGACCGTAAACGGATCCACGGTTTCTCTCGCAAACAACATGAACTTCTCTTTCACGGTCAACGGTGTGACGCCTTTGCTGGGATCGTTGACGGTTTGAAAGTTCGGAATGATGCCCAGAATATGCTCGTCCGAGATGGGAGGCGTGGCCTGCTGTGACGAGGCTGCCGGAATGGTATTGGCCTCGTTCGGCGGAGGACTCTGCGCCAGAGAGATTGTGGTGGTGAGAAGCAGCAATCCGAACGATCGAGTAAGGCTACGAGGTGGGCGCAGTTTTTCCTCCAGGTTCTTATTATGGACGAGCGCCGGGCCATCGCGTTTACAGAGTAGTGTAAAGAATTGTCGGCAAGTCCATGTCGGCGAGTCCGCTGCTAAAATAAACTTATGCTACGCATCAACGACGAAGCTCCCAATTTCACTGCCGAGACAACGCAAGGCACCATCAACTTCCACGAATGGATCGGCGACGGGTGGGCGATCTTGTTTTCGCACCCCAAAGACTTCACTCCTGTATGCACCACCGAGCTTGGCTACATGGCTGGCCTCCAGCCGGACTTTGCAAAACGGAATTGCAAGATTATCGGATTGAGCGTGGACCCAGTGGCGAGTCATGGCAAGTGGGCCGCGGACATTGAGGAAACGCAAGGTCATAAAGTGAATTACCCCATGATCGGGGATCCGGAATTGAAGATCGCCAAGCTTTATGACATGCTGCCCGCGGATTCCGGAACTACCTCCGACGGACGCACCGCGGCGACCAACGCCACCGTACGCACGGTATTCGTAGTGGGTCCCGATAAGAAAATCAAGTTGATGCTCAGCTACCCGATGAGTACCGGGCGGAATTTCGATGAAGTACTGCGCGTGGTGGATTCGATGCAACTCACCGCGAAACACAAAGTGGCTACGCCGGTGAACTGGAAAGCCGGGTGACGACGTCATCATCCTTCCGTCGGTACCGGAAGAGGAAGCGAAGCAGAAATATCCGAACGGCTGGAAGTCGCCGAAGCCGTATCTTCGCATCGTTCCGCAGCCGAAATAGTTTTCCGCAAAGGCACCGACACGGTCGCGGTTCGGCAACGCTCTTTCCGACCGGTGCCTTTGATTTTTCACAGCTTCTCACGGATTCTTAGCAGGTACAGGGCATTCGCTTCCACTTCTTCGGCCCGCCGAACCATCTCTTCCACGTTATCGTGCACCGAGAACAATCTGCCGCTGAGCAAGTCCGCCGCGCCTGATGCCAGAGTGAGGATCAGGCGAGCGACGACATCCGGGGTAATTTCTCTGCCGTCATCTATGAGTTTTTGGACGAACGGCAGATGCTTCCGGGCTTCTTCGAGCATGGCTGTACGGACCACGCCGGGCATGATGGGGAATACGCCGATGCCGTGCGGTTTCAGCTCCAGCGCCAATTGCTCGCTAAACCTGATTAGTGCGGTCTTGCTAGCTACATAGGCGGACATATCGGGATAGGCCCGCGTTCCGGCCCCGCTCACCACGTTGATGATGCGCCCTGCCTGGCGCGCAATCATTCCCGGCAGCAGCTCGCGGCAGCACAACATGGGGCCGCGCAGATTTACTTCCTGGCAGCGCCACCATTCGTCTGGATTGCTTTCCCAAAACGGTCCCAGCGGGCCCGCGGTACCGGCGTTGTTCACCAGCAGGCTGACGGGTCCCAGCATGAATTCCACGGAGCGAACCAGCGCTTTCACCGAGGCCCTGTCGGAGACATCGGCAGGCACGGGAATCACGCGGCCCTCGGCCAATTTCACGGTTTCCGAGAGTTGGGCGGCGGAACGGGCCGAAACCGCGACATCCCAGCCCTCTTTAGCGAGACCGAGCGCGATGCCTCGTCCGATACCGCGTCCACCACCGGTGACCAATGCGACCATGGCGCCAGTATACGAAAGTCATTAAGCCGCAGATGAACGCAGATGCACGCGGATAAAACAGTTTTGCCTATCCGCGTTTATCGGCGTTCATCAGCGGCTAATATTACAATCGGGTAGATCCCATGACACTCTCTTCGGAAATCCTTACTCGCTTTGCTTATCAGCTTTTGATTGCGGTAAAGGTGCCGCATCTCAAAGCGGAATTGGTGGCGACGTCGCTGGTGGCGGCCAATCTGCGCGGCGTCGATTCGCATGGGTTGCAATTATTGCCGTTCTATATCGAACTGATCCTGATGGGCAACATCGATATCTCTACCGACGGCCGCGTGGTTTCGGAAAATGGCGCCTGCCTGGTGTATGACGGCCAAAACGGAATCGGGCAGTGGATATCCCAGATATGTTGCGACCATGCTATTCGCTTGGGCCGCGCTCACGGCGTCTCCCTGGTGGTGTCGCGCGAATCGAATCATTTTGGCGCGGCGGCGTTTTGGGGGCAGCGCATGTCCGCGGCCGGGATGATCGGTATGGTCATGTGCAACGCGTCGCCTTTGGTGGCGCCTTGGCAGGGGAAAGATCAGCGCTTCGGCACCAATCCTATTTGCGTGTCGGTGCCGGGACCGGATACCTGGCTGCTGGACATGGCCACCACCACCGCTGCATTGGGCAAGATTCTGAACGCTCAGTTTCACGGCCGCGAGAGCATTCCAGAGGGCTGGGCCATGGATTCAGAAGGGGTACCCACCACCGACACGCAAACTGCGCTTGCCGGATTGCTTATGCCACTGGGTGGTTACAAAGGCAGCGGCCTGGCGATGCTGGCCGAAATTCTTTGCGCGGTGTTAGGAGGCGGGGCCATGTCAACGGAACTCGGCGGGATAAGGATAAAGGGCCAGCCGATGCGCACCAGCCAAATATTTCTCGCGATCGATGTTGCGCGCTTCATGCCGCTGGATGAGTTTGCGCGGCGGATGCAGTAGCCTGGTGGCGGTGGTGAAATCATCGCGTCCGGCCAAAGGATTCGACGAAGTGCTGGTGGCGGGTGAGCCGGAATGGCGGATGGAAGAACTGCGCCGGCGCGAATGGGATACCGGTATCGGAGGGCGCCTGGCAAAATCTGGTGCAGGCGGCGGAGAAGTTGGGAGTGGCCATCCCCAGCTAGGAGGCTGGCCGGTTAGAATGTAGAGATGCCGGAAGAGAAACCAGCCGCCAGCTTTGAGAGCGGCCTCGCGGAGCTGGAACAGATTGTCAAGGAGATGGAGAGCGGCGATCTGCCGCTGGAGCGCGCGCTGGAGTTGTATGAGAAGGGGATGCGCTTGAGCGAAAGCTGCCGCAAGCAATTGGAAGCCGCCGAGACGCGGATCGAAATGCTGGTCCGGAAAGGCGACAAGGTTCAGCCGGAACCGTTCCGGCCCGATAAAACATGACGCTCGCCGAATATGTAGCGCACCAGCAGCACAGAATAGACGAGACGCTCAGGCATTGGGTGCCGCCGGAATCCACTCCGCCAGAATCCATTCACAAAGCGATGCGTTACAGCTTGTTCGCGGGCGGCAAGCGGATTCGTCCCATCCTGTGCATTGCGGCGGCCGAAGCGGTTTCGGACGCGCCGGTGGGAATCGAATCGGCGGCCTCGTACGCTCGAGCTGATCCACACGTATTCTCTGATTCACGATGATCTTCCCGCGCTCGATAACGACGATTTACGGCGGGGCATGCCGACGTGTCATAAAGTCTTCGGCGAAGCGATGGCGATCCTGGCGGGGGACGCCTTGTTGACACTGGCTTTCCAGGTTCTGGCGCAAATGGAGTGTGAAGCCGGTACGAAAGACTCGATTGATAGAGGAACTCGCGGTAGCGGCCGGAACCGTGGGCGGCATGATCGGCGGGCAGGTAAACGACATTGAAGGAGAACGCAAACATCCCAGCGCGTTGTTGTTGGAAGCGATTCATCGCGCCAAGACTGGAGCGCTTCTGGGAGCAAGCGTGAAGATGGGCGGCATCTACGCCGGCGCGGACAGCCATCAATTGAGCGCGCTCGCGAGTTACGGCGAACACGTGGGGCTGGCGTTCCAGATTGTGGATGACGTGCTGGATGTGGAGCAGCCTTCGGAAGCGCTGGGCAAGACGGCGGGCAAAGACGCGGCGCAGAAGAAAATTACGTTTCCGGCGGTGTATGGACTGGAGCGCTCGCGCCAGATGGCCGAGGAGCAGCGCCTGGCGGCGCACCTGGCGCTCGGTCCCTTGGATGAGCGCGCGGAACGCTTGCGGGAGCTGGCGGATTTTATTGTTCACCGGAAAGCTTAAGGACGCAGGTGGGGCGGACCCCCTGGTCTCGCGGCCGACGCGCACGTCGGCCTCTGCTCGAAATGCGGGTCCAGGGGGACCCGCGCGGACCTGGGGGTCCGCCCCACGCTGGTCTCCTATGAACCCGAAGCGGCGGCTGGATGTGCTGCTGGTGGAGCGGGGGCTGGTTGAATCCAGAGAGAAGGCGCGAGCGCTGATCCTGGCTGGAAAAGTATTGGTGGACCGGCAGAGGGTGGACAAAGCCGGACACGCCGTTCCATTGGAGGCCCGTGTGGAGCTGCTCGAATCTCCGCGCTACGTGGGCCGCGGGGGTCTGAAGCTGGAAGCGGCGCTGGATCATTTCCGCATTCAGGCGCAGGACAAAGTCTGCCTCGATATTGGATCGTCCACGGGAGGATTTACCGACTGTCTGTTGCAGCGCGGCGCCGCGCGGGTGTACGCCATCGATGTGGGTACGGCCCAGCTGGATTGGAAGCTGCGCAACGATGCGCGAGTGGTGGTACAGGAGCAAGTAAACGCACGGTATTTGACGCAGGCCGAGGTTCCCGAACCGATTGAACTGGCGGTTTGCGATGTCAGCTTCATCTCCATCACGATGATTTTACCGGCGCTCAAGAATCTTCTTGCGAAAAATGGAGAAATGGTTATTCTGGTAAAGCCCCAGTTCGAGCTGGAACGCGACCAGGTGGGCAAAGGAGGGATTATTCGCGACCCTCAGCTGCACCGCAAGGCTTGCCAGCGCGTTGAAGACGCGGTTCACCGGCTGGGCTTTCAAACTGATATCATCCCGTCTCCGGTACTCGGAGCCGAAGGGAATCAGGAGTTCCTCTTATATGCCCGACATTAGAGTGGTCGGTATTATGGCCAAGCCGGGAATTCCGCGCGCTTCCGCCATTGTGTCGGAACTGGTGGAATGGCTGCACGGCCGTGGTGTCGAATCGCGCCTGGATCCGGAGTCGGCAGCCTATTTGGGCCATGCGGCTGGGCTTTCTCGCGAGGGACTGGCGGAAGGCGTGCAACTGGTAATTGTGCTGGGCGGCGACGGGACGTTGCTGGCCGCGGCGCGCGCCGTGGCCGGCCGGGTGATCCCGATCTTCGCGGTAAATCTGGGCGGCCTGGGATTCCTGACCGCCATCACGTTGGAGCAGCTTTATCCGGAGCTGGAGCGGGCCTTTCGCGGCGAGCAGCGCGTGGTGCCGCGCAAAATGCTGCATGGGGAACTGGTGCGCGGCGGCCAAACGTTCAAGTCTTACGAGGCGCTCAACGATATCGTTATCGCTAAGACCCAGATCGCCCGCATGATCGACCTGGAGACGCACGTGGATCACCAGTTCGTCAGCACCTTTAAGGCGGACGGGCTGATCATCGCCACGCCCACCGGTTCCACTGCGTATTCGCTTTCCGCCGGCGGCCCGATTGTTTATCCGGGCGTGGCGGCGCTGTGTATTACGCCGGTCTGCCCGCACATGCTGACGAATCGCCCGGTGCTGGTGCCCGACAACATGGTGATCCAGATTGTTTGCCAGGCTGACGACGGCCAGGCGTTTCTCACCGTGGATGGGCAGGTGGGCGAGCCTCTGCTGCATGAGGACCGTATCATCTGCAGTTGCTCCGAACATAGCGTGCACTTGATTCGTCCGCCGAAGATGTTCTTCTTCGACGTGCTGCGCCAAAAATTGAAGTGGGGCGAGCGGTGAAGCGGCTGTCGCTGACAGCCTGGATTTTCATCGCGATGGTGCTGGGGGTAGCGTTCGGATTGCTGCGTCCGGACACAGCGAAAGCGGATTGGGTGGCAGCCATCGCCAATGTCTTTCTGCGCCTGATCTCATCCATCGTCGCGCCCTTAATCTTCGGGATGCTGGTGGCAGGCATCGCCGGCACCGGCAGCATCCGGACTATGGGCCGCATCGGCGTAAAGGCGATCGTCTATTTTGAAGTGCTCACCACCGTGGCGCTGTTTCTAGGATTGGCTGTGGTGAATTTTGCGCGTCCCGGCGAGGGAACAAGGCTCGAACTTAGCTCCCGGGAAATGGCCTTGCCGCAGGCGAACCCTTCTGTTGCCAGCACGCTGGAACATACTTTCCCGGCGAGCGTGGTGGATGCCATGGCGCGCGGCGACGTGTTGCAGATTGTCGTGTTCGCATTTCTATTCGGCGCCGCATGCGCGGCCATCGGATTGAAGGCCGCGCCGGTGGTGGAGTTCTGTAAATCGCTGGCCGAGATCATGTTCCAGTACACAAAATATGTGATGTATTTGGCGCCGCTGGGCGTGGGAGCGGCCATGGCGCATACCATCGGCGCGAGTGGTCCTGGAGTTTTGCTGGCGTTGGGCAAGCTGGTGCTCTCCCTTTATGCCGCACTGATCGTCTTCATCGTGGTGGCGTTGGGCGCGGTACTGTGGATCGCCAGAATTCCTTTGCGGCCGTTCGTTCGAGCGGTGCGCGAGCCGTTCGTGATCGCGTTCTCCACCGCCAGCGGCCAAGCGGCACTGGCGCCGGCGATTGAGAATCTGGAGTTGATGGGGGTTCCCGAGCACATCGTATCGTTCGTGCTGCCCACCGGCTACAGTTTTAATCTGGACGGATCGACGCTGTATCTTTCAATGGCCTCCATGTTCGTGGCGCAGGCTGCCGGAATACACATGCCGCTTAGCCAGCAACTGCTGATGATGCTGACGCTGATGTTGACCAGCAAGGGCGTGGCGGGGGTGCCGCGCGCGGCGTTGGTGATCCTGGCCGGAACCATCCACACGTTTGGATTGCCGGCCGCCGGCGTCGCGGTGCTTTTCGGCGCGGATGCGTTGATGGACATGGGGCGCACCGCAGTGAATGTGCTCGGCAACTGCATGGCGACGGCAGTGGTGGCCCGGTGGGAAGGCGTGGAATTCGGAAAACCGGTGACAGGATACTCAATTCCCGATTCTCCCGGCGGAAAAATCGGGGAATGAGTATCCTGTCACCGGTTTTGTCTTAGTCCTGGCGGAGGGCGCGCAGCGGATCGATCCGCGCGGCGCGGCGTGCCGGAACATAACACGCCAGCAGGCTGATGGCGGCCAAGGTCAACGGCACCACAATGTACACTTCCGGATCGCGCGCACTGACCCCGACCAACATGCTGCTCAGCAATTGCGACGCCGCAAGCGATAGCACCAGGCCGATGGCCGCGCCAATGGCCGTGAGCCTCATTCCTTGCCGCAACACCAGCCGCGCCACCGCACCAGGATCCGCGCCGATGGCCATGCGAATCCCGATTTCGCGCGTGCGGCGGCTCACCGAATAAGCGATTACGCCGTAAAGACCGGTGATCGCGAGCAGCAGTCCGAACAGGCCGATCACCGTCACCACTTGCGTAATCAGGCGGTTTCCGAAAAGCGCGCCTTCCCGGAAAAAATGCTGCATGGTCTGGACATCCTGCACCGGCGCGGCCGCATCCACGCTGCGGATCTCGGCCAGAACCGGGCCGGCCAGCGTGGCGGGATCGACGGCCGTCTCCACGTGCAAAGTCATCAGCGACTCGTATTGCTGCGACAACGGCAAATAGAGAAATGGCAGCGGATGCTCAGACAAATCCCGGTATTTGATGTTTTTCGCGACTCCCACCACCTGCAGCGTTTGCTTGCCCATTTGGATCCGCCCGCCGATGGGGCTTCGTTTCGGCCAATAGGCTTGGGCCATGGCCTCATTGACGATGGCCACGGGAACCGAAGACAGCGTGTCGCCGCTCTGAAACTGCCGGCCCCCGAGCAGTGGAATTTGCATGACGTTGAAATAGCGCTCATCCACTACGTCGGACAGAACGGAAAGGGTCTGCTGGCCTTTGGCCATTTCATAGCCCTCCACCACGATGTCTTTGGATGATGACGTTGCGCCCAAAGGAACGTGCTCGCCGAGAGCCACCGAACGCACACCGGGCAATGCGCTGACGCGCTCCTCCACCTGGCGGTAAAACGCACGGCCCTCGGATTCCTTGTAGCCCACCAGCGATGGATCCATGGTCAGCAACAGCACATGATCGGTTCGAAAACCGGCAGCGAATGCGGTGGCGTTGGCAAAATCCTTGACCAGGAGCCCGGCGATGAGCAACAGCAGCATGGACACCGCGACTTGACCGACAACTAAGATATTTCGAACCTGGAAGCGGCGCCCCTTGCCGGAAAGCGCGCTATCGCCCGATTTGAGTGTCCCGCTCAAATCCGTCCGCAACAGGTGCAGCGCGGGCGCGATCCCGAAGACCACGCCGCTGAGGATGGAGGCAATGGCGCAGGACGCGAGGACGCGCAAGTCCAAATGGGCCACCAACCATAGCGGCAACGCGGTGGGCAGCCGGATAGTGGAGAAGAACCGGATTCCAACCAGCGCCACGCCCAGCCCGGCGGCGCCGCCGGCAAGAGCCAGCAGCAGGCTTTCGGTGAGCAATTGCCGGAACAGGCGCGCGCGGCTGGCGCCGATGGCCAGGCGGATGGCAATTTCACGCGACCTGGCGCGAGCGCGCGATAGCAGCAGGCTGGCCACGTTGGCGCAGGCGATCAGCAAAACCAGGCCGGCGATAGCCAGGAAAATGGCCGTCTGCAGCGCGTCATCGGGAAATTTGCGCATGCGAGCTTCGAGTTCCGGCATGGCCAGAACGCTGCGGCCCTGATTGGTATCCGGATAAGCGCGCGCTAAATTCCGCGCTATGGTCTGCAGCTCGGCTTGCGCCTGTGACGCACTGCGTCCCGGCTGGAGACGTCCGTAAACGGCGAGATTCAGGCGCTCGCGGTGCCCCAATAGATCCTTTTCATCCGGCGCGAATCGCGGCGTTATTCCCAAAGGCACGTACATGGACTCATGGACAAAGTTGTCTAAACCGGGGAAGCTTCGTGGAGCTACGCCGATGATAGTGAAGTCCACTTTGCTGAGCTTCACGGTGCGTCCGATAACGCCCGTGTCGCGGCCAAACTCGGAATCCCACAGAGAATCACTGATGATTACCACCGGCTCACGATTTTCGTCCGCGCGAAATCCGCGACCCAATGCAGGCCTGACGCCCAGCACATCGAAAAAATTCGGAGTGACGGCCAAACCCAGCATTATTTTCGCCGGCGCGCCGGGATTCGGGTTAAAACCTATGGGAATGTTTTTGTATCCCACCAAGCCGGAGAGACTCTTGGCGTGATCGCGAAAATCCACGTAATCCAGGTAAGATATCCTGCCGTATCTTTCCGCTTGCGAGGTGCTGTCGACGCGCACCAGGCTGGAGGGGTGTTCCACTGGAAGCGGACGCAATAAGATGGCGTCGGCCAGGCTGAATACGGACGTATTGGCGCCTATGCCGATGGCCAGCGAAAGAATGGCGACGAAGGTGAAGCCGGGATTAGCGGCCAGCATGCGGATGCCGTAGCGAATGTCGTTCCAGAGGGTGCGCATATCTTCTTACTACGACGCACGCGCCGGATAGGATGTTCAAATTTTGTAAAGTACCGGTCGCTTAGGCTCGCGGTTCGGAAAGAATGAGCGTTACCGAGCCGCGACCGCTTTACGCCTGCGCCAAGGCCGGCTGAGGTACGCCCGCCTTCAAGTACCAGGGCTTGGCAGTTTTGGTAGCCGCGTTAACGGCCTCGATATTCTTCACGCCCTCCGTGGAGAGCCAGTCCTCCAGCGCCTTCACGCCTTGCTTGGCGTAGACCGGGATGCCTTCTTTCCAGGTGGCGCGCCCGCACAGCACGCCGGAATAGTCGGTACCGGCTTCGGCCGCCATGTGTAGCTCTTCCACGAACTGAGCGTTGCCCACGCCGGCGCTCAAATAAATGAACGGCTTCTTCGCGGTCTCGGCGGCGCTCCGAAAATAATCCAGCGCTTCTTTGCGCGTGTAGGCCTTCTGTCCTTTATAGACGCTGCTGCCTTCCACATAGTTCGCGTTAATGGGAACTTCAACTTTCAGAACGTCAACGCGGTATTGGGGTTTAGAGAACTCTTCCATGCTCTTGGTGACGCTGACGGGTTTCTGCTTGGCGAATTCCAGGCCCTTCTCGTCGCCGCCTTTCGGATCGTAGCCTACGAATTCCAGGAAAAACGGAATCTGCAGCGTCTCGCATTCCGCGCCAACGCGTTCGATGAAGGCATGCTTGATGTCGTTCAACTGCGCCGCTTCGAAGGGCGAATAGTAAATAAGGATTTTGACGGCATCGGCGCCCCAATCCACGATACGTTTGGCGGAGACGTGCGGCAGCAGATCCGGCAGACGGCCGGGTTTGGTGTTGTCATAGCCGGTCTCTTCGTAGGCCAGCAGCAGGCCGGCATTTTTGGCGCGTGCCGCGGCAGCCGGTAGTCCAAATTCTGGATCCAGCAGAATGGCGCTGGCGTGGGGCGTCAAGACCTTGGAGACCGCCACTTTGAATTCCGTCATCATCTCCGGAGTCACTTTGTCGGTGGGGATGCCTTTGCCGCCGGCGATGGCCTTTTGCAGGCTGCCCCGCTGATCCATCGCGGCAGCGGCGATGATTCCGTTCTTATTCGATAGCGCCGTCATGTGACGCAGTTTGCCTTCGGATATGCTCATAGATCTCCTATCTCTTAGATTGTCTCGCAGAATGGCCGGTAGTGGGTCAGTTTGCCTGTGGGGCAGGATGTCATCCTGCGCGCGGGTTGCTAACCCGCGCAGTTTTGCGCCGATTGACAATCGGCGCGCAGGCTACCAGCCTGCCCCACGTGCTGAAACTGACCCACTACCGAATGGCCGGGCTGTAAAAATCCCGGATGGTCCGTCCGAATGTCGGTACAATCAACTGGTGCGGAAAATCCTGTGGAGCCTGTTGGGCACCGTTCTGGTTATCAGCTCGGCGCCCGCCCAATACCCCGCGTTACCAAGCGAGACGCCGGCCCAATTCAAACCCGTGACCGGCAGCTTCGATTACATCAAGCGCGACGTGATGATCCCCATGCGCGACGGCGTGAAGCTGCATACCGTGATCCTCTTGCCGAAGGGCGCCAAAGGGGCCCCGATCCTGCTGACGCGCACGCCCTACAATGCCACCGACCTTACCAGCCATGCTCCGAGCTCTCACCTGGGCCCGATGCTGCAGGGATATGACAACGCCACTGACGTAATTATCGAAGGCGGCTACATACGGGTGGTCGAGGACGTGCGCGGCAAGCATGGCTCCGAGGGTGACTACGTCATGAACCGGCCGTTGCACGGGCCGCACAATCCCACTCCGGTAGATCACTCCACCGATACCTATGACACTATCGATTGGCTGGTGAAAAACATTCCGGAAGGTAACGGCAAGGTGGGCATCATCGGCATCTCCTACGATGGTTTCCTGCCGTTGATGGCTCTGGTGAATCCTCATCCGGCGCTCAAAGTTTCCGTGCCGATGAACCCCATGGTGGACGGATGGATGGGTGACGACTGGTTCCATAATGGCGCGTTCCGCGAAACGATGATGCCCTACATTTACGAACAGGAAGCCACGCGCAAATCCGACGAGAAGTGGTGGAACAGCCACTACGACGATTACGATGTGTTTCTTGAAGCCGGCTCAGCGGGCGAACTGGGGCGCCGGCGCGGAATGGAACAGGTTGGCTTTTGGGTGAAGCTGATCGAACACCCCGCATACGATGCTTTCTGGCGCGACCAAGCCATGGATCGCGTGCTGGCCGCGCAGCCCTTGAAAGTGCCGGTGATGCTGGTGGCCAGCCTATGGGATCAGGAAGACATCTACGGTGCGTTGGCCGTTTATAGGGCGATCAAACCGAAGGACACCATGAACGACAAAGTATTTCTGACGCTGGGTCCCTGGTATCATGGCCAGGAAATCGGCGACGGGAGCACGCTGGGCGCGCTGAAGTTTTCGAGTGATACAGGTCTTCACTTCCGGCGCGAGATCCTGCGGCCGTTTCTGGATCGCTATCTCAAGGACGCCGCTCCTGACGCCGATATTCCGCCGGTCTCCGCATTCGAGACTGGGACCAACGTCTGGCGCCGCCTGCCAGCGTGGCCGGCGGGGTGCGCAACGGGCTGCACCACACAAGCAACGCCGCTCTACCTAACCGCAGGGCAAAAGCTGAGCTTCGACGCACCGAAATCCGGCGACCAGGCGTTCGACGAATATATTTCCGACCCAGCCAAGCCGGTGCCGTATCGCGCACGGCCCATCGATAGAAGCTCCTGGAGCCGCTGGCTGGTGGACGACCAGCGTGAAGAATCGGGCCGCACCGATGTCGCCGTATTTGTCTCCGACGTTCTGACCGCGCCGGTCAAAATCAGCGGGCGGCCGATCGCAAACCTGATCGCGTCCACCAGCGGAACTGACTCAGACTGGGTAATCAAGTTGATCGACGTCTATCCCGATGAAGTGTCCAGCCAGCCCGCCATGGGCGGATATCAGCTCATGATTTCGGCGGACATTTTTCGAGGACGGTATCGCGAGAGCCTGGAAACGCCGGAACCCATCGCACCCGGCCAGCCACTGCTCTACCGGGTTACGCTGCCGGCGGCGAATCATGTGTACCTCAAGGGGCATCGGATGATGGTGCAGGTTCAATCCAGCTGGTTTCCTCTTTACGATCGCAATCCGCAGACCTTCGTGCAGAACATTTTTCTAGCCAAGCCCGCGGATTATAAAAAAGCCGTGCAGCGGATTTATCACGAACCCGGCAACGCCAGCTTTATTGAATTACCGCAAGTGTTGACGCGGTGAGTCACAGAAGGCCCTTATGGCTTCGCGGAAATCGGCTGCCAGAGCTCAATTTTATTTCCATCCAGGTCATAGATCCAGGCAAAGTGACCGTAGGATTCATCCATTCGTTTGGCGTCAATCTTTACTCCCTCTTGTTTTAAGCGGTCGAGCAAAGCATCCAGATCGTCCACGATGTAGTTGACCATGAACAGTTGCGTGGCTGGGATGTAGTTAGTGGAGGCGGGAAAAATAGTCCAAACCGTAACGTGTTCCTTTTGCGGGTTGTCGTGTTCGCGCCAGGGAAGCATCACGCCTTGGCCTTTGTCGGCAAGTCCAAGATGCGTCGAATACCATTCGCGCATCTGATTACGATTGGCGGATTTGAAGAAGACACCGCCGATTCCAAGGATGCGCCCGCGCTGCTCCGTTTTGACCGGCGGCTTCGACTTTTCAGGTTGCGGAGATTGCACTTCTTGTCCTCCTATTAAGCAGCCCGAGATGAGCAACAGCGAGCCGAGCGCAATTGTACTGCAGCGTATTCCTGACATGTGGATTATTTTTCGAACAGCCCCTTTAGTTTTTCGAGGAAGCTGGTCCAACCGGATTTCGTGTCGGTGAACTCGTCGTCCCACGCTGCTTCGGGGCCGAAGCCGGACTGAACCAGACGAAGGCGCGTGACGCCTCCGCCCAGCGATTCGATGTAGTAATCGACGCACATTTTCTGTACGACGCCGGTGTCCACCTTACCTTTGTGGCTGTAGGTGAGGGAACGTTCACTCGCAGTCCCAAAATGTTTACCGGGCTCCCAAGCGGTGATGGTGGTTTTGCCTTCCATCCCCGGCCCCCAGGAGAAGACATATTCTCCGCCGACGCGCGGATCGACTCGGGCTTCGGGGGCGAACCATTTCACAATCTGCGCGGGATCGGTGATGGCCCGGAAGACTTCTTCGGGGGTCGCCTTTATGTCGATGATGGTCTCGTGGGATCTGCTCATATTCACTCCAGATTTGCGGATTCGCCGGCGGATTCTTCCAGCTTGACGGCGGGATAAACGGCGGAGAGCAGGCGGAAACGCCGCCCTCCTTCGGCCCGCTCGTTATGATATTTCGCCGCAAGGCGCGCCATGGAAGCAGTCATCTCTTCGGCGAAGGCGGCGCGGGATGCAGCGCTGGCGAAGCGGATCTCGGTTTCAAGCGTAAGCGTGGCGACGCGTTTTCCTGCACGGCGGGCGCGAATGCAGAATGAGGCCAGCTCGCGAATCATGCGCGCAGCAGTAGAAGCGAGATAGGCGGCGGAAAAACGGTCGGCAGTGACGCGATCGCCGATATGGGGAGCGATCAGGAATTCGCGGGCCACGGCGCGCACCACGCGTTCCATGCAATTGCCTTTACGGCGCTCCTCGATCAACTCCAGGAATCCTTCGCGCTCCAGTTCGCGCAGATGGTAGTTCAGTTTCTGCCGAGGCACGCCGAGGCGGCGGGCGAGCCCGGCGGCGGAATCGGGCTCAGCTAATTGCTCGAGGAGACGAAGCCGGCCGGGCTGGAGTAAGACTCCCGCTTTTTCGGGGCTCTGTACAATTTGCAACGTCGCCGGCACGCATCAATTTAAGCACCGGAGCGTTATCTTGTCAAGAAAAATCTTCTTGTCGGAAGCTTGGATTTTCGCTCACAGTTCGCCGCGATTCACCCTGCTAAGATGGGCTGTCATGAAGCGCACTCTGTTCGTGTTCACGCTGACCGTTCTGGCGGCTATGGCCCAGACGCCGCAGCCTCCTCCGCCGATCATCTCTCCGGAAGTTCACGCCGATAAAACCGTCACGTTCCGCTTTCGCGATCCGAACGCGAAGCAGATGGTCCTGGGCCGCGAGGGTGCGGCACGGATCCCGATGCAGAAGGACGAGCAGGGCGTCTGGAGCGTGACGACCGATCCTCTGGAGCCGGATTTTTACGGCTACTCGTTCATCGCAGACGGCGTTGGCCTGGTGGACCCTTCCAATTCCCTGATGAAGCCGAACCTTTTGAACAACGAGAGCGAAGTGCATGTTCCGGGGCCGAATTCGCTCTCGTGGGAGATTAACGACGTACCGCGCGGAGAGCTGCATCATCACTTCTATCATTCGGCCGTGGTGGGTGACGATCGCGATTATTTCGTTTACACTCCGCCGGGCTACGATCCGGGCGCTAAGAAAATGTACCCGGTGTTGTATCTGCTGCACGGCTTTAGTGACGACGCCAGCGGTTGGAGCGCGGTTGGCAGGGCCAATGTGATCCTGGACAATCTGATCGCGCAAGGGAAGGCCAAGCCGATGATCATCGTGATGCCGCTGGGTTACGGGGCGCCGGAGATCGTCTCCCGCACCGGGATGCGTGACCCCGGCATGCGCGAACGCAACTACACGCGATTCCGCGACGCGCTATTCACCGAAGTGATTCCACAGGTGGAGAAGGAATACCGGGCGGTAAAGGATCGGAACGCGCGCGCCATCGCCGGCCTGTCGATGGGCGGCGCCGAATCGCTGCTGGTTGGTCTGAACGCGCCGGACCGTTTCGGCTGGGTGGGCTCATTCAGCGCGGGCGGCTTGTCGGACGATCTCGCGGCCACTTTCCCGAAGCTCGACTCCCACGCGAATTCCGAGCTGCACCTGCTGTGGATCGCTTGCGGCACTGACGATCGCCTGATCGCCGCCAACCGCAAGTTTCGCGAATGGCTGAAATCGAAAGATATCCGGGCTACGGAGATTGAAACCCCCGGCGCGCATACCTGGATGGTATGGCGGCGGAATCTCACAGTGTTCGCACCGCTTTTGTTCCAGGAAGGTTCGCCAAGGCCGACGAACTGAAGCCGAAGTCGGGCTATTTAAGGTATACGCCAATCACGCTCGACGCCGGCGGCCCAGGCCCATTGAACGGGGCGTAGTATGGGGTCAAAGAGAAAGGTACTCGCTGCACTCCGTTGCCCACATCGGTGCCGCCAAGAGACTGAGGCGAATTCGGCACCAGAATTGGCAGTTGGAATAGCAACGATACAAAACCCGGCACGGAGTAAGCCAGCGCCGGCGGGGGCGGTGTAAATGTTTCGCCGGAATAGGCCCACGTCGAATAGATAGGGACCACAGTGGCGAGTGTCTTCGAGGTCGCAATCGAACCGGGAGTACGCGAAGGCTGAGCCACGCCCATCCCGGTAACGAAGACCGTGATCGTGGAACCCGCCGCGGCAGGATGCTCAGCATCGTTTTGGGTGCCGTCCTGGTTGCGTACATTGCCATCGGGAAAACTGCCACGAGACATAGGGACGGCAGGGAAGTTCAGGGGGAGCAGGCCCGGAAGCTGATTCGAGACCGGCATGAAGACAGAATTCGAAACCGCGCCGTTGCAGGAGACTCGAATGGAAGTGAAGAGATTTTCGCCGCTGAAATGCCGCACGGAAATGCCGCTTCGTCCGCTGGCTTGCGCGGGCAGGTTCCATGGCGGCGCGACGATTATCCGGCCGGGACTGGTTGAAAGAATCGAGGCCGCGACACCGTCGAAGGTCACCCCCACGCCGCCCAGTTCGGTGGGAAGATCCTGGTGGGGATTTAGCCGGAGATTGATGGCCGGCGGTTGAAATCCCGAAACTGTCAGCGAGTACAACCCGCCACCGACCACGGCGCTGGAATCGCCGCTGAAGGCATTCGAGATTTGATTCAGCGAAATCGGTTGGGTAGTTGTAGGGCTCAAATGCAATACGCCTGCAATGCTGTTGGGCACCCCGTTAGCGAAGTTGTCTTTGGCAACTTCCACGTAGAAAGACCCATCGCCCGCGAGCGCGATGGGCGGCGCGCCGCAGGTATCGAGAAATGAACTGAAGTCTAGTGTGGAACCATCCGCACTTAACCGGGCAATGACGGCCGACGTGGGCGGCGGTTCCGAAAAATCGAAGGGGCAAGTGGGCGCGGCCAGCAGCGGATTGCGCATGGGAAACCCCAGCCCAGCTTCTGCAGTGAGGATGACGGCGCCCGTGCTGTCGACCGCTGCAGATCCCGACTGGCCGCCACAAGGCAGGAAGGCGCTGTATATCGGATTCCAGTCCGACGCTCCGAGCTTGCTGACATAAACTCCGCTGAACGCCTCGCACTCAGCCGCAACAGGAGGGTTGTACGCGCCGGGTGTATTCGCGAAAGTGGTTCCGTAAACTGTTCCGAAAACCACCAGATTGCCTGACGCATCAGCGGCCAAAGCACTGGGAGCGGATTGGCTCAAGCCCGTTCCTTGAATGTAGGCGGCCTGAACCACGTGGGAACCCGTGGAGTCTAATTTCATGACGAAGTCGGGAGATGTTCCGCTCGGAGGGGGCGGCAATCCGGGTGCGGGGCCGTTCCCGGCCACGACAGCTTGATCGTCAGCGCCTATCAGAATTGCTCCGGCATCGGCGACAAAGGCCGAGTAGATTACCGTTGCATCGGCGGACAGTTTCATCAAGAAGCCCGTGTAGTCTCCAGGTGGGGGTGTTGAGTCCAGCGCGCCCGGAGTAATGGGGAAACTTAGGGAGTTGGTGAACCCGAGTAGATGGGCATTCCCGCTGGAATCGACGGCGATTGCAAGGGCGTTGTTGGTTGCTTCTCCGCCGATCACCGCGGAGTATGCAATCTTGCCATCGGGCGAGTATTTGGTAACAAACACGGAGCTACCGCCTTCGACGCCGATGCGAGGGATGGTCGCGGGAAAATCCGGCGAAAAGGTGTTGCCGGCCATGTAAGCATTGCCTTGCGCATCCACTGCCAGCGCGACTGCGGTGTCCCGATCTGAGCCGCCCAAATACGTCGCCCACAGGATGCTTCCATCGGGCGCAAGCTTGGCTATGAAGGCGTCCGATGCCTGTCCCGGCTGATGGACGGCGTAAGCAACGCAGTTCGGGCCAGTCGCCAGACTAGCTACCCAGTTAAGCTTCGGCGTCATGAATGTTGCTCCGTCGTCCGGACTGAACACGACCTGGTTGTAACTGGACCCGTCCACCAGCGCATATAGTCCTCCCGCAGGGTTGCACTGGTTACTCACCAGTGCGAAAGGTGAGAACAAGTTGGGCGCTCCACTGCTGGCGCGGGTCTGCAATATCCAGGAGGACGCCCCATTTGTGCTGAGGTACAAACCATCGACTGTGGCCGCCACCAACACGTTGAACTGGTCCGGATCCACAGCAAGAGCATAGATCCCCGAAAAGTTGGTCGGCGGCCTGGCCCTGCCTGTCCAAGTTGCCCCGTAGTCGGTGGATAAGTACAGACTCCCTAATGTTCCGGCAGCTGCAGCGACATAAATCCAACCGGGACGCGACGGAACCATGGCTGCCGCGATGAGATCGCCCATCGCGGGAGGGTTCGTGGTGTTGAACGTCAGCCCCCAGTCGCGGGAGACATAAAGCCAGCCCGCTGTCAGGATCGCCAGCGCGCCGGAGCCGCTGGGATCAGCGATTAATTGCCCACCGCAGGTGTCACCGGGACAACCAGCGGTCCAGGTTTCACCGTTGTCGAGGCTTCGGAGCAACATGCCGGACGAGTTGTTGTTACCCAACGCGGCGAGGCGAAGATGATTTCCGGGGTCGATTACCAGCGCTCCACCGAATTGGAACCCTCCGAGTTGGGGGCTCGGCTGGAAAGCATAAACGCGCCGCCAGGTCTGGCCGCCGTCAGTGGATTTGAAAATGCCAAAACTTGTACCTGCGAACAAAACCTGTGGCGCCACCGGGTCTGGTACCAATACGCTGGTAACTCCGGGCGGGCTTCCCACATGAGTCCAGGTGGTTCCCAGGTCATTGGTGCGCACGATGATAGCGTCGGCCAAAACCGGCTGCGCTGCGTTCTTGGCCGGAAAATCTTGCGAATTCGTGGTGCCGGCTACAAAAATATTTCCGCTCGAATCGGTAGCCAGGGCCTGAATCGAAGTCTCGCCGGAGCCGCCGAACGCCGCGATGCTGAGTTTCCGCAAGACGCCACCTGCGTCGGACTGAAGCTGGCCCAAAGCAAAACCGGGCGTGAGGATGGAAAAAGCGGCGATGAAGAGACCGCGACTCATACTGCGTCCATACCCTTAAGAGACAACGCGCGGCTAAAAACACTACAGGTGGCGGAAATAAGCCGGCCTTATCGCGTCTTACTGGGATTGGCAAGGCGGAGGCTTGCCCTACGGCGAAAATACGCGTTGGCGCGGGCTACATCGTGAAGGATTTGCGACTTCAGGGCTTCCGGAGTGGGGAACTTTCGCTCGTCGCGCACCCAACGCAGAAACTCCACCGAAATTTCTCGCAGAGTTTCGCCGTCCAATGCGGATAGCAAAAATGTCTCGATGGTCAGCCCATGTCCGTTGAAAGTCGGCCGGTGACCCACATTTGTGATGGATGGCCACTCGCGCGAGCTGTACTGCTCGTGTGTTCGCGTGATGTAAACGCCGGTCTTCGGCAGAACCTCCGCCTTGGTTTCGAGGTTGAGCGTGGGGACGGTCTGTTTCGACCCGATGCCGGCGCCTGAGACCACGCGTCCTTCCAGAGCGTAATGTCGGCCGAGCATGCGGCAGGCAAGTGAAACCTGGCCCGCCTCGATGGCTTGGCGGATTGCGCTGGACGAGATAATGCGGCCCCGGCGGGAAATGGCGGGGATGATTTCCGTCGAGAAGCCATATTCGCGCCCCAGTTCTTGCAGCGCGTGGGCATCGCCCGCAGCCCGATTCCCGAAGCGGAAATTGTCTCCTACCAACACCGCGCGCGCATGGAGCTTTCCACTCAGAATTTCACGCACAAATTCCTGGGGAGTCAGCTTGGCGATTTCCGGCGTGAACGGCAGAATCAGGATTTCGTCGAGTCCTTGATCGAGCATCGGCTGTGCCCGTTGTTCAGGCGTGGTGAGCAAGCGTGGCGCGCGCGCGGGTGCCACCAGCCGGGTGGGATGCGGATCGAAAGTCAAGGCCGCGGCTTTCCAGCCGTGTTCATGGGCCACGGCAGCCACGCGCCGCATAATTTGCTGGTGACCGATGTGCACGCCATCGAAATTGCCGATGGTTATGGCGCAGGGGCCGAAGTCGCCCGGCACTTCATCCAAGCTTCGAAAGATTCTCATGCGGCATCCCCTACCAGAATCTCCAAGCCGTCGTAGGCCAGGCGAACGCGCGCCGGCAAAGTCTCTTCGGTGAGCGCGTGCGGAAGATCGTGACAGATATGGGTAAAGAATGTCCGCCGCGGCGCCAGTTTCTCCACCGTCTGGAGCGAATGCTCCACCGTGGAATGGGTGGGATGCGGGCGGTGCCTGAGAGCATCCAGGAACAGAACATCTAACCCGCTCAGCAGCTCCATCGATTCCGGCGGAATGTCGCTGTGGTCGGTAAGATACGCAGCGTCGCCAAAGCGAAATCCGTAGACCGTTCCTTTGCCGTGACACAAGCGGACGGGCGTGAAATCGAGCCCGAAAACATTGATGGGAGCGCTGTCAAACGCGTTGGTGATCAGGCGCGGCACGGCGGATTCCGCATAGCGGGCGTCGAAGATGTAGCGGAAACAACGCCGGATGTTGTCGATGGTTTCAGCTGATCCGTAAATGGGAATTTCGCCGCCCTGCCGGAAATTAAAGGGGCGTACGTCGTCCAGCCCCATGATATGGTCGGCATGAGAATGAGTGAACAGAATGGCGTCCACTCTTTCGATTTTCGCGCGCAGGGCTTGCTGGCGCAGGTCGGGCGTGGTATCGATCAGGACGCCGTGGCCTCCGTATTTCACCAGAATGGAAGGCCGCAGGCGGTTATCGCGCGGGTCAGTAGAGGTGCAAACCGCGCAATGACAGCCGATGGTAGGCACTCCGACGCTGGTGCCCGAGCCGAGCACCGTGATGCGGATCGGCTCTGCAGCCATCTACGAGCCGGCCTGCCCTTCGATCTTTTCCTCGCCGGCGCCGGCCTTAGCCGCGGCATTTTTTTCCTGCTGCTCGGTGGCCTGGACGAAGCGGAAGCGTAATTCAGTAACGGCATTGTCGAGCAGGCGCTGCTCTTCCACCGTGCAGTTGCCGCGCGTCTTTTCCTGCAACATGGCCAGCAGGTCAATGCTGTGGCGCGCGATATTCAATTCGGGCTCCGGACGGTCGTTCTCCTCGCCGGTGTATAGCAGGCCAAGCTGCATCTCGGTTTGCGTTTTCAACGAAAGAATCAGAAATTCAAGAGTTGCTGGAAAGAATGGGAAACCCTGTTCGCTCATTGCATCCACTATAACCGAGCCGCGACCGCAAGGGAGCGTGGCGCCGGCCGGTGGTGGCGCTTCCTCGCGGCCGCGGCTCAGAATGGGCAAGCGCGCTAACGAACTTTTTCCCAATCGGGACCTGGGCAGTTCCCCATATCGAGTGTGGGGCTGACAAAGCCAGTGACTCCGCAAATGAAATACGCTTTCGGACCACCACGCATTTGATCTAAGCTCTTGGCTGCGGTTGCGAAGAGACGAACGTTTTGCGCTTCGACGATGCGGGCATACCCTAGAACCTTAGCCGCGTCCCGATTGCCTTCCGCACGGGCGGTCTTGGCGTAAGTGGCATAATCCGCGTCGAGTTGTTCGGCTTCGGCCTTGTTGGAGGATTTCTCAAGATTCTCCTTCGTGGATGCAACAGTAGGGGGCTCGGAAGCAACTTCCTCCGGAACACCACCCAATTCCTTGATGGCATCGAAATGGTACGTGTAGAGAATTTGTTCCGCGCGGGCCACGGCACGGAACAGGGCCGCGGTCTGTTTGTAGCCTTCGTCATCGGCCTGAGACGCGAAAGCCAAGTAGCGTTCTTGAGCAATGTTTTCGGCACGATATACGGTTTGCAGACGGTCGAGCGTCACCAAATTTGGCCCACTGGCAGCAAGGCAGACGCCTTGCACGGCGAACAGGGCCATCCAAGTTCTTAAATTAGTCATAATCCCGCTCCTCTCCACAGCGGCGTGGTGCACGCGAGTTTCCAGGTGTAAGCAGTTATTTATCCACTAGATGTGATGAGAGCAGGGTTTCATGGCTCAACCAGTGGGCGAAATCGCGCTGCGTGTACCCGGAACAAAAAGGCACCGGCTCCCTGACGGTCGCGGTTCGGTAACACATTCTTTTAGAGAGCGCCGGTGCTTGTGCCACAATGGTGATTCCAACTTCATCGAATGGCGGCAGATCCAAGAACTACAGGCGAAAGATTTGAGCGATTAGTCGGGATCATGGCGCGGCTGCGCGCTCCCGGCGGATGCCCGTGGGATCGCGAGCAAAATTTCGATACCATCAAGCCTTATCTTCTGGAAGAGACCTACGAAGTGCTGGACGCCATCGACCGGCGCGATTGGCGAGGGTTAGCCGAAGAGCTGGGCGACCTGCTGCTGCAGCCCGTCTTTTTCGCGCAGATGGCGTCGGAAGAGAACAAATTCACGATCGACGATTCGCTTGACGCCATCTCCGAAAAACTGGTACGGCGCCATCCACACGTCTTCGGCTCGGGCGAGGCCAAGACCGCGGACGACGTAAAGCGCCGCTGGGACGAGATAAAAACCGATGAGAAGAAGGCCCGGGGCGAAGCGCCCAAAGGAATTCTGGAATCGGTCCCACGCAATTTGCCGGCACTGGTAGAGGCGCAGCAGATCTCATCCAAAGCCGCCGCGGTGGGCTTCGATTGGGAAAATCCCGATCAGGTGCTCGAGAAGCTGGATGAAGAATTGGAAGAATTGGAACGGGCGCGCGCCGCTCGGTCCCAGAGCGAGCTGGAAAATGAAGTCGGCGATTTGCTTTTCGTCCTGGTGAACCTGGCGCGTTTTCTGAAAGTGGACCCCGAGCAGGCTTTGCGCCGGACCAACGCGAAGTTCCGGAAGCGATTCGCGCATGTGGAGAGCCATGCCAAGCTGCCGGGATCAAGCATCGCGGAAATGGAAGCGCTCTGGCAGGAGGCCAAGGCTCGAGATGATTGAGATTCGCGGCCTCACATCGCATGCGGAATTCCAGGATGCGGTCAAGCTGCAGCAGCAGATCTGGGGCTTTGAAGAGATCGAGCTGCTGCCGCTGCGGCTATTTGTGGTTGCGCTGAAGGTGGGCGGCCAGGTGTTCGGAGCGTTTGACGGCCAGCGAATGGTGGGATTTTGCCTGGCGATTCCTGGTTTGAAGCAAGGAGGTTCGAAAGCCGGCGGCAAAAGTTATCTGCACAGCCACATGCTGGGAGTCTTATCCGAATATCGGGACGCTGGAGTGGGCCGCCGGTTGAAACTGGTGCAACGCGACGAAGCGCTCGTGCGCGGCATAGACCTGATTGAGTGGACCTTCGATCCGCTGGAAATCAAGAACGCATTTTTCAACATCGAGCGGCTGGGCGCCATCGTCCGCCGATACGTGTTCAACCAATATGGAACCACCACCAGCCGTCTGCATGGCGGTCTGCCGACGGATCGCTGCATCGCGGAGTGGTGGATTGGGAGCGCGCGCGCCGAAGCCATTATCGCCGGCCGCGAGTTCGATCGGAATCCGATCGAGGTTCGGATCGCCATTCCTTCCGAGATTGCGCAACATACGCTCGCAAGAGCCCGAGCGCGCGCGTGAAATTCAGCAGCAGGCCAGTGCGCAGTTCCAGCGCGCATTCGATGCGGGGCTGGCGGTGATTGGTTTCGAGAGATCCAAGGAGGCGGGGACGTACCTGCTAGGCGAATGGGAATCCAGTTAGAGCGAATCACATTACGGCAGATCCGGATGCCGCTGGTGCATTTTTTTGAGACCAGCTTCGGCCGCACCACCGAACGCCACATGGTGCTGGTGGAAGCCGTCGCGGACGGCGTCTCCGGCTGGGGCGAGTGCACTGCGGGCGAAAATCCGTTTTACAACGAGGAATGGACCGACTCGGCGTGGCTGATCCTACGTGATTACGTGGCTCCGCGCGTGCTGAACTTCAAGTTTGAAAATGCGGAAGGAGTAGACGCGCGAACCGCGCACATTCGCGGCCACAACATGGCGCGCGCTGGCTTGGAAGTTGCGGTTTGGGATCTGGAAGCGCGTCTCGCGGGCAAGCCCCTTTATCAACACATCGGCGGCGGCGCGCGGCGCGAGATTCCCTGCGGCGTGTCCATCGGTATCCAGAACGCGATTCCCGAGCTGCTGCAGAAAATCGAGACCGAACTGGCCGCCGGATATCAGCGCATAAAAATGAAGATCAAGCCTGGCTGGGATGTGGAGGTGATTCGCGAAGTACGGAAGCGATTTCCGAAGATCCTATTGATGGCCGATGCCAACTCCGCCTATACGCTCGCGGATGCAGAGCGGCTCAAATGCTTGGACGAATTCGGCTTGATGATGATTGAGCAGCCGCTGGCCCACGATGAGATTATCGACCACGCGAAATTGCAGGCTCAGCTTCAAACCCCCATCTGTCTTGATGAATGCATCCGCTCGGCGCATCAGGCCGCGCAGGCCATCGCGATGGACGCCGGCCGGATTATCAATATCAAACTGGGCCGCGTGGGCGGCTTCGCGGAAGCTAAACGCGTGCACGATGTCGCGCAAGCGGCCGGAATTCCGGTTTGGTGCGGCGGAATGCTGGAAGCAGGTATCGGACGGGCGCACAACATCGCGCTGGCGACGCTTCCCAATTTTGTGCTTCCTGGTGACGTGTCGGCCAGCAAGCGCTACTGGGCGCGCGACATCATCCAGCCGCCGGTGGAGGTCACTCCGCACGGGACCATTGCCGCCCGCGATGCGCCAGGGTTCGGTTACGACTTGGATCGTGAGTTTATAGATTCCATCACGGTGCGCCAGGAAACGATCCCGTAGCGCACGTTGGCAGGCGGAAGCGCCTGCCCCACTTTGAGCCATGTTGTAGATGCAGTGCAGTGGCGCGGGCGCTTTCGCCTGCGAAACAGCAAGCCAGAGGCTTGCGCTACGCTGATAGTTAACGGGGTCTCGTTGTCCGACTTTCTACGTCTGCTCAAAAATAACCGGAACTATCGCTACACCTGGAGCGGTCAGGTGGTCTCGGAGATCGGCGACCATTTTAATAACATCGCCGTGTTCAGCCTGGCGCTGGCCACCACGCATTCCGGTCTCGTGGTTACCGGTGTCATGCTGTCGCGTGCAATTCCCGCGGTGATGGCCGGGCCGCTGGCCGGCGTGGTGCTGGACCGTCTGGATCGCAAGCGGGTGATGATCGTAAGCGATCTGATCCGGGCCGTGGTGGCGCTCGGTTTCATACTGGCGATCTCAGCTCACACTTCCTGGCCGCTATACGTCTTAAGCGCGCTGCTGATGTTCGCGTCGCCGTTTTTCACCAGCGGCCGGTCGGCTATTCTTCCTACCATCGCCAGCAAGGAAGAATTGCATACGGCCAATTCACTCACGCAGACCACCGGCTGGACCACGCTAACCCTTGGCGCATTCCTGGGCGGCGCCAGCGTTACGCAGTTCGGTTACCAATGGGCGTTCGCATTTAACGCGCTGTCATTTCTGTTTTCGGCCGCGTGTATTTCGAGATTGAAGGTGGAAGGCGGCGGCAGTTTCCGCGCTAAAGGTACGGAGCTGACCGAGAACGAAGTAGTGCGTCCCTGGCACGAATACACCGAGGGGTTGCGCTACATGCGCGCTTCTCCACTGATTCTCGGAATCGCTCTGCTGGCCGTGGGTTGGGCGTCGGGCGGAGGGGCGGCGCAGATTCTCTTCAGCCTTTTCGGCGAACTGGTGTTTCATCGCGGTCCAGCGGGCATCGGCTATCTGTGGGCTTCGGCCGGCGTGGGATTGCTGATAGGCGGAGGGTTTGCGCATTGGCTCGGCAAACGAATTTCTTTTGAAGGATACAAGCGCGCTGTCGGCATCTGTTACGTGATCCACGGAGGCGCCTACGTGGTATTCAGCCAGATGCCGAACTTTGCGCTGGCGGTCGTGTTCCTCGCAATATCGCGAGCGGCTATCGCCGTGAGTTCGGTACTAAATACTTCACAATTGTTGCGCCACGTTTCGGATGAGTTTCGCGGTCAGGGTGTTTGCGACCATCGAGACGCTATCGTGGTCGATGATGATGCTTTCGATGCTGGGAGCCGGACTCGCATCCCAGAAGGTGGAGCCCGCGCACGATCGGCGCGGTATCGGGCCTGCTGAGTTCGAGCACGGCCATTTTCTGGTTATGGGCCAACTGGACCGGACGTCTGCCCCAGCCGGCGGCCGAGGGCGTGGAGCCGACTGAAGTGGAAGTGCATGGAGATCCGGTAGTATAGCGAGGAGCGAGGATTGGCCGCGAATGAACGCGAATGAACGCACATAAAAAAGGACTGATTTGCGTTCATTTGCGTTTATTCGCGGCCTAAAATCAGCATGGATAGCGGCAGAACAGTATTAGTGACGGGGGCGGCGAAGCGTATTGGCCGCGGGATCGCTTTGCGGCTTTTTCGCGAAGGGTATCGCGTGGCCATCCATTATGAGAGTTCTGAAAAGGAAGCGCAGGCTACCGCGGCCGAATGTGGCGGGGCGCCGTTGTTTCGGGCCAATCTCGAGAAGGTGGATGATATCCGGCGCATGTTCCTGGAAGTGGAGCAGCGGCTGGGTTCGCTGTACGGATTGGTCAACAATGCCGCGCGCTTCCGGCGCCGCGACCCGCTGGAGATCACCGAGGCCGATTGGGATTTTATCCACAGCGTGAACCTGAAAGCGACTTTTTTCTGTTGCCAGCAAGGCGCGTTGCTCATGAAGAAGGCGGGTGCCGGGCGAATTGTGAATATCAGCTCGCTGGGCGGCATCCTGGCTTGGGCCGAGTACGCGCACTACTGTTCGTCCAAGGCCGGGGTGATCATGTTGACGCGCGTATTGGCCAAGGCGCTGGCGCCCGAGATTACCGTGAACTCCGTTGCGCCGGGAGTGATTCTTTCATCGGGACAGGAGCCACGTGTGGAACAGATGATCGCGGCCACACCGGCGGGACGCATGGGGACGGTGGAAGAAGTGGCGGAGGCGGTACTGTATTTTCTGAATGCGACCAATTTCACAACCGGCCAGGTGCTGGCCGTGGACGGCGGATTGAGCCAGAGGTAACGGCCCGTCCCCTTGCTTACGCGCGGGTATGTCAGCCAAATTATTCCACAGTGACTCTGGTGCCCTTCTGGGGTTGCTTGGAAAGACGCTCAATGCGAGCATCCAGCAATGTTCGAATGCCTTTCAGCGCTTCCACGCGCGCGGCGCGAAAATGCTTTTGCGTCTCTTCCGGCCAGAGGTGATCCAGCATGGCTTCGATCTGCGGTGCGGCCACGTTGCAGAAAAAGCAACCGGGTCCCGTTTGTTTTTCTTCCATGTCAGCCTTCCTTCAGCTCCACTACTAACATTCTATTCTGTAACGTGGCGCGCGTGGGCATCAGCGCCGCCATCGATGTCGGCAACCCGATATGGCGCCGCAGCGTTCCGATCTCCACCACCAGTTCGTCACCCTTCTTAAAGAGCCCCACTTCGCCCTTCACGGCGAACGGCAGCCGCAAACGTACCTCATAATGCGCGTTGCGCTTCTCGAAGGTAAATGGGGCTTCGGTGCGGGTCACCGCCGCGGGGTCGTCCTTATCTTTATAGAGCACGTCGGCCAGCTCTTCCAGCCGCTCGCGTCCCAAGACTTCGCGGGTGAACAACGGGACGCGCTTCATGGGAACGGGCGCGAAGTATTCTTCAATCTCATCCAGGATTTTCGCTTGAGAGGCCCGCCATTGATCGAACCAGGTATCGGTGACCGCTTCCGGCAGCACCCGATTCACAATAATGTTGTCGATGGTCAAACCGTGGAGTGAAAAATAGACGAACGCGCGCTGCGTTTCGCGCAGCACCATCTTTTCGGGATTCGTTACCAGACGGACGCTGGTGACCTTCGGTTCCTCCAGCAGCTCCGCGATTCCATCCAGGCGCGCAAACAGATACTGGATGTTGGCGAAATAGCTGTCGGTGGGCAGTTCCACCGGCGAGAGTCGATTGGCCACCGGGCGCACCGCTTTCAGCAGCCCGCGCTGGAAGGGAAATACGTGCTTCATGTACCATTCGAGCGTGGTGGGCATGCTGACGAAGCGCATGGACTCGGCGGTGGGCGCGCAATCCAGTACGATGACGTCGTACTTCTGTTCGCGCCGGAACTGATTCACGTACATCATCGCGCTCAGCTCTTCCATCCCCGGCAGAATGGCCAGCTCTTCGGCTTCGACGTCGCTGATGCCGGTGGTACGGAGCACCGAGACAACATAGGTGGAAATCTCGCGCCAGTGCCGCTTGATTTCCTTCTGGATGTTCACTTCCTGGATGGAGAGGTGGCTGTCGATGGGATACGGCTCGCTGGTTTTTTCCTGGAACAGGCTGGATTCGAGGTCGAATGCATCCGCCAGGCTGTGGGCGGGATCGACGCTCATGACCAGAGTGGAATAGCCCAGCCGCGATAACTGCAGCCCGGTGGCCGCAGCGACGCTGGTTTTTCCCACTCCGCCTTTACCGCTGAACAGCAGGATGCGCATACCTCATTGTAGGGTAAGCCTCCGGCTTGCCCCGATAAAATACGCAAGCAAGGATGCGCCACCAAAAGCACCGGCTGTGAAAAAATCGGTTCGCAGGCGAAAGCGCCTGCGCCACTTAATCGTAAATCCTGGTGCGTCAACGTGGGGCAGACGCTTCCGTCTGCCAACCCCGCGTGCTTCCCGATTTTTTCACAGCTTCTGAGCTGAGGGAGCCGGTGCTTTTGGGGGGTCATATAAATACATTCAAACTCCGCTTCGCAGTTCCGATAAGGAATTCGTGAGCAGGTTCGTCGACAACGCCGTTCAGATCTTCGATGCGGCGGAAAACGCAATGCAAGCCGGCCACACTCCTTCGGACATGACCATCCTGATCAGCGCTGAGGGAGGGATCCGTATGGTGGCTGATTCCGATTGGCCGCTGGATTCCCTCCAGGCACATCATGGGGCCAGGATGGCATACCGTGTGAGTCAGCGCGCATCCATGGTGCGCGTGGAGGGGCGGGCAGGTTCTCGGACTTGCCTGTTCGAAACTGAAAAGCCCGAACGGGCCGCCCGGCTTCTCCTGAATCGTTCCCCGAATTACAACGTGGTGCCAGACTCCGACTTACCATCCGCAAGCCGGATGCTTGCGCTACAACCCTACGCCGCCTGAGCCTCAGGCCGCGGGGGGGCCAAAAACGTCGCGAAAGTGCGTTACCAACGGCGGCGTGGCGAACACTACGTTCACCACATCGAACCGGACGTTTTCCCATGGAACATCAGCATGCCTGGCGTATTCGCGGGCGGCGCGCAGCAGGCTGGATTCTTTCTGGCGTCCGATGGCGCGGTCGGGAGCGCCGTACTCTTCCGTCTGCCTGGATTTCACCTCCACAAAGACCAGCGTGCCGCCCTCCCAGCCGATGAGATCCACTTCGCCGTGTCCGGAAGCCATGCGGTAATTTCGCGCGACGATTACGATACCGGCGCGCTGCAGGAAGCGATGCGCGATATCCTCGCCGCGGCGACCGGTGGCGAGATCCGGAGACAGGTGCTGCTTCCGGCCGTGATGCCGGAGCACGTCGGCGAATTCGTACAGGCGCCCCATCATGACTAACACCCGCCTAACTTAAGCAATCGGTACCGGCGCCAATTACTTTATGCCGCCGGAACCTTGGGCCTCCTGGGGGAAGTGGCCGGTGGGGGCGAAAAATCTCACGAAAAGGTAGGTATTCAACCGGAACTTGGCAGGCCAACCGATTTTTTCACAGACCTATTTGATCGCCTCGAACTGAAACTCCATCACCTTTCCCCGGATCACGTAGCACAGGTAATGTTCCCAAAACCGGCGGAAGCGCGGGAAATGGTTCACCATGAATTCAAAACCCAGGTAGCGCCACAATGCCAGCAGGCGAACGTGAATGGATACCTCGCGGAAACGCGCTTGCGAATAGTAACCGAAGCCGGCGTTGTCTGGACCAAAATACCGGAACGAGAAACTGTTCAGATGCCAGCGATGCGTGGGGTCACAGAAAGAGCTGAAGTCGGTGTAGTGCGGGGTGACGATGAGAACCCGGCCGCCGGGAATTACCAGGCGATGAAACTCCTCCATGGCGCGGATGACGTCGGAAACGTGCTCGATGACGTGCACCGCGCGCAGGTTTTGAAAGGAGCTGTCGCGGAGCGGGTACGGGAACCGGTCCAGATCGCACAGAACATCGGCGCGAGTGTGAGGATTGCGATCGATGCCGATCGCGCCCGGGTATTTGTTGATGCCACAGCCGACGTCCAGCGTACGTGAGGCGGTCACATCGACTTCAGGCATTCCTCCAGTGTATCCACAGCGAAGTCGGCTTGATCGCGAGTGATGATCAGCGGTGGGCAGAGCCGCAGCACGTTGCGCCCAGCGCCCAGCACCAACAGGCCGCGCTCGAAGGCCAGCTGCACCAGCCGGTCACGCAGCTCGGGTGCCCGTTCCTTGGTAGCCTGATCGCGAACCAGCTCAATGCCGATCATGAGGCCCAGGCCGCGGACGTCGCCCACGGTTTTGAACTTCGCCGGCCACGTTCGCAGCCGGTCCAGAATATGACCGCCGACGCGCGCTGAGTTGGTCACCAGCTCACGCTCAAGAAGTTCGACGGTGGCAAGCGCTGCCGCCACCGCCACGGGATTTCCCCCAAAGGTGGAGGCATGCGCCCCAGGTCCCCAATTCATAACATCGGCGCGCGCCACCATGGCGCTCAGCGGCAAACCGCTGGCGATCCCTTTCGCGGTAGTAAAAATGTCCGGCGCCACCCCGAAATGATCCGCGGCCCACATTTTGCCGGTGCGTCCCATGCCGCACTGGATTTCATCGAAGATCAGCAGAATCCCATACTGCGCGGCCAGCCGCGCCAGTTCTTCGAAGAACACTTTGGGGGGGACTACATAACCGCCCTCGCCCTGCACCGGCTCCAGCACAATAGCGGCAACTTCCTCGGCCGGCAGCGTGGTCCGGAAAAGCTCTTCCTCGATTGCTCGGACGCAGTTTACGGCGTGATCCTCGGGCGTGACGCCCTCCGGACGCCGGTAGGGATCGGGAAACTGCGCATGAAATACGCCTGGCACCAACGGACCGAATCCCTTGCGCTGCACTACCTTGCTTCCGGTCAAAGAGAGCGACCCCAAAGTGCGGCCATGAAATGCTCCGCGAAAGGCGATGAATTTATCGCGGCCGGTGTGGAAGCGGGCCAGCTTCATGGCCGCTTCGACGGCTTCCGTTCCCGAATTACCGAAGTAGACGCGCCGCGCAACATCACCGGGTGAGATGGCCGCCAACTTCTCACCGAGTTCCACCATATTCTCGTAGTAGAAATCCGTGCCCGACATGTGAATCAGCCGCTCGGCCTGATGTTGAATGGCGGCAACCACGCTGGGATGGCAATGGCCGGTGGAAACCACCGCGATTCCCGCATTGAAATCGAGAAAACGATTGCCATCCACGTCCTCCACGATGGCGCCTGCTCCGCGGCTCACCACCAGCGGGTAGTCGCGGGTGTAGGACGGTGAAATCACATTGCGGTCGCGCTCAATCAGCGCCTTGGCGCGCGGGCCCGGCAGCGAAGTCAGGATGTGGGGAAGGTCCAGACGGACTGTTTCACTGGTAACCATTTTGAGTCTCCTTCTCTATCGACAGTTTTCGTTGAAGAAAGGAGACGGCTTAGTCGGAGCCGAACAGGGAGGGGCGAGCTGTGGATGGCAGGATCATCGGCGTGCTCTTCAACCAGTATAGCCGCGAATAAACGCGAATGCACGCAAATTCCGACCTGCGGCCGTGAGTACCTACGTCGTAGGGATACTTTTGCTATTCTTGAGCGCTCCAACTTTATCCCAAGCACAGGTCGCTTACGCTCGCTGTTCGGTAGCGGCGCCGAACTGCGACCGTAAGGGAGTCGGTGCCTTTTTTGGTTCCCGCTACGCCCGGTTAGGGAGCGCAGAGAGGCCAGGACCGCTTCAATATTACCGGCTCCGTTTGGCCCTGGTCGCGCGCGCACTCGTGCGTGCGCCACGTCGGCATCTTCATCGCCTTTGTGGGCCAACAGGCTGTACGGCCAGCTCATTTCGCAGGGCCGCCGAACCAGAAACGAGAAACGAGAAACGTGTTTTAGCAGCTATCATTGATAAAGTGTCGCGCCGTACTCATAGCCCTCCACCAGCCTTAGCCGTTCGGAACGAAGCATTCGCGCAACCTGAGCGTCCGGAGCCGGCCTGGATTCGCCCGGTTATCCTCGCGCTGGCGGCGCTCTGTTTGATCGGCATGTTCTCCATTGAGGTGTCCGGCTACGATACCTGGTGGAACCTCAAAACCGGGGAGTACATCCTCCACTACCGGGCTTTGCCGGTTCCCGATCCGTTCTCTTACACCACCTATCTGGGCAAGCCGGCGTATCCGGGCGAGGAACAGGTCCGCCACTTCAACCTCACGCACGAATGGCTGGCGCAAGCCATCCTTTACAGTATTTACGCCGCGGCGGGCGCACCCGGATTGGTCCTGTTCAAAGCGCTGGTCGTGGCTGCGCTCTGTTGGCTCACGGGACTGATTGCCGCGCGGCGTACCGGCAATTTCTATGCAGGCTTGGCGGCTGCATTTGCAACTTCGGTGCTGGCTATCGATTTCGCTTCCGATCGTCCGGCCATCATCACCTTCCTAATGGTGGCCGTTTTCGTCGCTATTTTCGAATTGCGCTGGCCGTTGTGGCTGCTGCCACCGCTCGCGCTGATTTGGGCGAATTGCCACGGCGGCTTTTTTCTGGGCTGGGTGGTTGTGGGGGCTTACTCCGTTGAAGCCGCGATTCTGCGCATTCGAAAGCGCCCCGTGGAAAACGCGGCCGGTATCTGGAAAATGTCCGCGATTGCCGTGGCCGTCTCCTTTCTCAATCCCAATGGCTTTCACGTTTTGGATACGTTGTTCCGCTACCAGAGGAGTTTCCTCACTTCCACGCTGATTGAATGGCATTCGCCCTACTTGTGGGGTCCGCCATATTCTTTCGACATCCTGCTGTATGCCGCCGGCGCCGTGCTGTTCTTGTCGCGGCGCAAAGTCCGCGTGTCGGACTGGCTGCTGTTCGCCGCTTTCGCCGCGGCTTCTCTGACGGCCTACCGGAATATCCTGTTGATGGGATTTCTCGCCCCCATCTTGATCGCGACGTATCTGCTCGAAAGCCGGTTCGGCCAGCGGTTCCGCGTCCCGCGATTCATCGGACTCGCGGCCATCGGATTGTTGCTGGCGGTGCTGATCACGGGCGTGGCGCGAGGCCGCTTTTTCCAATTTCGCGCGGCGCTCTGGGAGTATCCTTCGGGCGCGACGGATTTTCTGCGCGCCCACGCCATCTCAAAGCCCATGTTCAATACATATGAGTACGGCGGTTACCTTATTTGGCGCCTGTGGCCTGAGGAGCGCACTTTTGTGGACGGCCGCGCGCTGAATGAATCCGTCTACCAGGACTACCGGCGCATCCTTTACAACACCGGCGCCACACCCAACGCGCTGGGAAGCGAGGCGCAGCGCCTGTTAGATCGCTATGCGGTCCGCGTAATTGTCATGAATACGTTTGAGTACGTCACTGGCGCGTTTTATCCGCTGGCGCTCGCGCTCGGCAATCCCAAAACCTCGGATTGGCAGCTGGTATACGAAGATCCGCAGAGCCTGGTCTTCCTGCGCGACCCTCCCGCGGGCATTCCGGTGCTCGACAAAGCGGTCCAGAGTGTCGATCACATGGAGGCGGAATGCACCCTGCACATCGAGCATGAGCCGGATTATCCGCTGTGCGCGAAGTCCCTGGCCGATCTATCGCTGCGCGCCGGAGACACGGAACGGGCCAAGCGGATGCTGGGCTTGTATCTTTCCAACACGGCCGAGAAAGACCCTTCGGCGGTTCAGGCGCTCCGGCGGTTGATGCAGGAGTAAGCGTGGCTGAGCCCGAGCAAAAAAAAAGCACCGACTCCCTTAGTCTTAGACTTAGAAGCTGTGAAAAAATCGGGAAGCACGCGGGGTTGGCAGACGGAAGCGTCTGCCCCACATTGACGCACAAGGATTTACGATTAAGTGGCGCAGGCGCTTTCGCCTGCGAACCGATTTTTTCACAGCTTGTCCTGCACTCAGCACCGCAACGCCTGTCTTCAAAAAAGCAGCTTTAGCGCCAGCTGAATACTGCGCGGACCGCCGCTGTTGAACAGCGGCAACAACAATCCTCCGCTGGACGCGTTGGCCATCTCCGCGGAGAGGCCGAAGGAACTGCCGGCGGTCAACAGGTTGTTTCCCGACGCGGCCGGCGATGCAAAATTGGCGTGATTCAAAGCATTGAAGAATTCGGCGCGGAACTGTACGGAGATCCGCTCGCTGGCCTTCATGGTCTTGAGCAGTCCCAGGTCGAGCTGCTGCAGTCCGGAGGATCGCAGAATATTGCGCCCCGCATCACCGTACGTTCCTGCCGCCGGAATCGCGAACGCCGCCGGATTCGCCACCTGGTACGGCGGCGCCGTGGAGGCGATGTAGAGCGGCTGGCCCGGCACCAGATTGGGGCGCTGATTGTTGGCCGCAAACTGATCGCCATTGCCGGCAATATCCTCGCCCAGCAGCGGCGTGTACGGGAAGCCGGTCTGCCGCGTGAAGACGCCCTCCAGAGACCAGCCTCCTAGAACCCACGCGGCCGGGCGGGAGCGCAACGATTTTCCAGGAAGCTGGTAGGAGAACGCGGCTGCCACATTGTGTCGGACATCGAAATCGCTCGAAGCATACTCGGCGTGAAAATCGTAGGGATTCGAGCCAGTGAATGAGGAGTTGATGGAAGTGCCGGTGGGGTTGGAAGCGTCGTCCAGCGAATGCGCCCAGGTGTAAGAGACGGTCAGTTCCAGGCCGTGATCCAGCCGCCTGGTCACATTGGCCTGAAAGGCATTGTAATTGGAGACGGCGTTGCTTTCAATCAGCTCCAGAGCGCCCGCCGAGAAATTTGGATTCGGCGCCATCCCGGTGGCCGGATTCAGCAGATTCAGAGGCTGCAGGTGGATCAGGTGCCGTCCCAGCGCCCCCACATAGCTGGCCTGCACCACGGTTTTGCTATCCAGCTGCCGTTGCAGGTTCACGTTGTACTGATAGCTGAAGGGCGTTCGAAAATTTGTGGGATCGTACAGCTCGGCGCTCCCGAACGGCGGCATGCCGGTGATGGTGGTGATCAGCAGCGCGGGGTTGACGGGCACCGTCACCGGACCTCCCAGCGCGCTTCCCAAAAGTACATTGGTGATCTTGAACGGCGGACCAAAGGCCAGTTGCGTGGCATTAACAGACGGCAGATCGTAGAAAATGCCGGTCCCTCCGCGCAGCACCGTCTTCGCGTCGCTGGTGAGTTGATACGCGAAGCCGATCCGCGGAGCAAAATCATCGTAGTTGCCGTTGTGAACCGGCGCGCCGGGAGTGCCCAACGTCGCCGTGGCGATATCATTCAAGCCGACCAGAGGGCTGAAGCGTCCGTGAGCCTCCGTGGGTACGGTGTCGAGCTCATAGCGCAGACCGAGATTGAGCTTCAGCCGCGGGGTGATGCGAATGTCATCCTGGCCGTAAAAAGCGAAATTGGTGAAGCGGACGCCGAAATCCGTTTCCGCGGCCTGGTTAAAAAAGGTGGAAGGACTGTTATTGAGAAGATCGGCGACCGTGTTGAAAAAGTACACGCCGCTCGAAAGCGGCTGCAGGTTGGGATTATCCTGCACGCGCCGCACCCAAAAGCCGAACTTGAAATTGTTCCGGCCTTGGACATAGGTCAAGTCGTCATTGAAGCTGAAAAGGTTGTTGTTCTGAAACTCCGGAGGATTTGGAGATTCGGCGTAAGGCAGGCTCAGGATATAGATGCCGGGTAATGTAGCGTCGCCGGCCGCATTTAACGGAATCGGCTCGGCGCCGCCGAAACCGTCCGCGGCCCCGATCACACTGTTGACGCTGCGCACGAATCCGAATCGCGCCTCATTGAACAACCGCGGCGCGATGCGATGCACTTCTGAAAGAATGGCGCTCTCGATCCGGGAGCGGTTGCGGGAAAGGTTGTTCAGATAAAACGACCGGAGCAGGCTGTAGGAGTCGCTGAAAGAATACCGCGCGAAGAAATCGTCGCTCGAGGAAAAGCGGTGATCGAGCCGCAGACTGAAATCGGTTTCGTTGACCGGATTGGTGGCCGTCGCGAAGAAGCCCGCGGAGCCATCGCCGTTATCCGGCCCGGTGGGCAGCGGGTATTCGTCGATCAGAGTCTTGATGGCGCCGCTGGCCTGGGCGCGGGCGGCCAGTGAGGGAACGCGCGCGTCGACGTTCACTCCCACGCCCTGCCGCAGCTCTTCGAAGGAGGCGAAGAAGAAAGTGCGATCCTTGCGGATTGGCCCACCGATGGCGCCTCCGAAAAAATTGTTGCGCGACGGAGTTCTGGCAACTCCGTTGGCATTGTTGAAAAAATTGTTGGCGTCCAGGTCGCTGTTGCGAAGAAATTCGTAGCCGCTTCCGTGCAACTGGTTGCTGCCGCTCTTTGTTGTTACATTGATGACCGCGCCGGAGAAACTGCCGAACTCCGCAGTTTCCGTCTGGGTCTGCACTTTGAACTCGGAGACCGCGTCCACGGAGACCAGCGCCATGCTGCTGCCGGATTGTCCCACCGCCGGATCGTTGCCGGGGGCGAGACTGATGCGTCCGTTGGCGCTGCCGCCGGCATTCACGTTGATCCCGTCGATCAAAATATTATTGGAAAGGTCCCGCTGGCCGTTTACGTTGAACGGACCGGCCGCTGATGCGGGATTATCGGTGGCGCCCGATACGCCCGGGGCCAGCCGCGCAAGCCGCAGAAAATCACGGCCGTTGAGGGGCAGATTAACCGTCATCTGTCCGCTGATAACCAGACCCTGCTCTGAAGTTTCGGTCTCCACCAGGGGCGCCGCAGCCTCGACGTCGAGCTGCTCCTTGACTTGAGGCAGCGACAGGCGTAGATCTACGCGGCGTGTGGCATTTACCAGCAGCTGAACTCCCGCCGCGCGCGCCGGAGAAAAATTGGCCGCGGTCGCTTCCACCAGGTACACGCCGGGCGGAAGCAGCTCCAGCGAATAATCTCCCTGTGGGCCCGTCTTCACTTGCCAGTCCAGTTGCGTATTGGTATTGGTGGCACGGACCGTCGCACCGCTAACCGCGGCTCCGGAAGGGTCCGTGACATTTCCAACGATGCCCGCGCGCTGGGCCGCGAGCTGGAGGGGGAAGTAGATGGAAATCAGCGAAAGGAGAAGAATTTTCGGCAAACGAACCTCGTTCCTAGGCCGAGTATAGCGTTCGGGCTTTTACACACCAAGCGTTCTACAAATTCTTTGCAATCTTTTTACACGGAAAAAGCGCCGGCACGGGCCGCCAAAAAGTCATGAAGACGCTGTTGTTGGCAGGCGAAAGCGCCTGGCCCACGGCGAGCCAACGTGGGGCAGGCGCTTTCGCCTGCCAACCCGCATCTTCAACCGATCCGGTGCTCCTAAGTCCCCGGATGATATTCCCTTTCCGTGTGTCCCTTCAATTGGGACTTGTAGAAGTACACCTCTCGCAAGTTACCCGTAGCGTATCGATTGGCCTCGTCATCGAAGTGCTTGGAGGACGGGTCACCGCTTTCGCCGCCGGCCGTTACCGCCAGCGCACGCACGGTCTTGCCGAATTCGACTACGGCCACAAAGCTGTTCCCGCTGGTGCCATACCACTTCTTCGTTCCCGGATAGGCGTGTGCTCCAAACGATGCCAGCGATCCCCACGCCGCCGACGTGAAGCCTACCGGAATGCTTGGCGCAGCGTCGTTGAACGGCTGCACGATATCGCCGGTGAGCCGCTGGAATCGATTGATATCGCCCCAGGGCGTCCTCCAGCTTCCGAAATCCGCTGTTAGTTTGTCCGACGCCGCGGCTAGCGATTCGAGCATCTGTTCCGGCGCCTCGCGGCCGCCGATGTAGTCCTCCACGGACATCCCTGCCCGCTTAGCGTCCGCACCCACGCGCCGCCGCACCTCGTCGCCCCAGAACACTGCGAGCGACGTGGGAATTGAATTCACCGCCCATCTGAGATTCCAGCCGCGCAGCGCCTGAATCTGCTCCGCCAATTTCGCCTTCAACGGATTCGAGGCCGCCGTCTCATCCCAGGCCTTGATCAGCGCCGGCATCGGCTTCTCGAACCACGTCAGGTAGCTGTCATAGGCCGCCGCCATCAGCGATTCGAGCGTGAAATCCTTCTTGCCGCTCAGCAATCTCACCGCGTGCAGCCCCCGCGCCGATTCCCCGCCCTGCTCCACGTAAACCGGATAATCTTCCTTCTTGGGGCTGCTCTCGCCCGCGGCCGACCACGGCCAGTTATTCGAGTTATACAGCCATCCGCTCTTCGGATTGAGCAAATGCGGCGTTTCGTCAATACTGAGCAATCCCCTCCACTCCGTCGCCGGATTGCTTCCGTCCACCGGCTTTGACCAGTCGAAGCTGGTGTCTCGCCGGGGAATGAAATTGCCATGAAAATAGGCGATATCTCCGTCCGCATCCGCGAAGATGGTGTTATTGGACGAGTTCGCCTTCAGCTCCATGGTCTGGCGGTATGATTTGTATCCCGTAGCTTTGGTACGCGTGTAGGATTGGGTCAAGGCCTTCACCGGCTGCTGCATCAGCCGGATGCTTACCCATTTGCCGCCGGTTTCGCGGATCACCGGCCCATGCCCGGTGTAATAGACCGTGAATTTCTTTTCCGCCATGGTGGCGCCGTTCTTATACGGCACGGTGATCTGCTTCTCCGTGACGGGCCGCTCTTCGTTTCCATATTTATAAACATAGCCGCCGTTCTTCCGCGTCACTGTTTCCAGGTATTCATCCACGGCATCCACGCCGCTCGATGTGTGCATCCAACCGGCATGTTCGTTGAACCCCTGATAGATGAAAAACTGTCCCCACGTGGACGCGCCATAAGCATCCAATCCTTCTTTGCTCACCATCTGGAGCTCCGAGCGGAAAAAGAAAGAGGTGTGCGGATTGATCAGCAGCAAGGCATGGTGCGAAACCGTATTCGAAGGCGCAACGGCCGCGCCGTTCGACCCGCTGGGCTCCGCCGGCTGATCTTCTTCATCCCGCGGCGCTTCGCTCACCGCAACTTTTCCATAAAACTCCGCCAGCTGGCCGAGATTTATCCTTTCTATATCGCCCCCGATGCTGCCCTCCGTGAAGCTAAGCGCCATCCACGGCTCGAAGCGGTCAATTACACGCGGCTTCACATTCGGATGCTTGGAGAGATAAAAGTTCAGCCCGTCCGCCCAGGCGTCCATGAGTTCCTTCAACCACGCCGGACTGGCCGCATACAGTTTTTTTAATTCCACCGGATCGATGAACAGCTTCATGCGAAGGTCCTGATAGATTTTGGATTCTCCTTCGGCCTCCGCCAGCCGTCCCATGGAGTTGATGTAGTTGGTTTCCACGCGATTGAAGTCGTCCTCGGCCTGGGCGTAGATTGCGCCAAAAACGGCGTCGGCGTCGGTATTGCCGTATACGTGCGCGATCCCCCAGTCGTCCCGGATGATGGTCACATCGCTGGCCCGTTTTCCCCAATCTGCCGCGTGCAGAGTGCAACACACCAACGCCGCGGCGACAATCATTCCGAGCCGCGACCGCCAGGAAGCGCTACCAATAATGTAGTGCTGTACTAATTTCGTCACGCTTCGGTTGGCAGGTGAAAGCGCCTGCCCCACTGCGAGCTGACGTGGGGCAGGCGCTTTCGCCTGCCAACCCAACGTTTCACACTGCGTCTTCATGGTCTTTGGCGGGCCAGTAGGCCCATGGTCGCGTGCCATTATCGTTCCTCCGGGACACCGCGAGGATCCGGTTTCACTGTGACCGGCTGCGTGTAGGTCTCGCCGTCTACCGTCAGCCGCACCGTATACGGGCCGGGCCGCAGTCCTGCGGAGCTGCGTCCACCACCACCCGCGGGGCTCGCCTCCACAGGCGTTGCGGCACAAGCATCCTTTACCGGAGCACTGGCGCTGGCGCGGCCGGGGAAACCAAATCCGCGTCCTATCGATTCGCCCAGCGCAATGCGATGCATTCCCACAGCGGCCGAAATGGGCTCAGTGGGTTGCCGCCAGATAGCCTGAACGTTCAGTGTCTCGGTGTCGATCGGACGCAGGGGCGTGTCGCTGGCCACGCAGGCCTTCACCGCACCGGATGAATCCAGCAGCTCGATCTTCAACGGCTGCGCGGCCGGAGTCTTCAGCCAGTAGTAAGCAACCACGCCGGAAGGCGGGTTCGCGAGCTGCGGCTCTTCGTGCGGCAGCGGCGTGCCATTCATGCTGCCGGCGCGGATGGCGTAGGTTTCGCCGGGTTGGAACAGATAGGCTCGCGCGGATACGATCCGACTTCCCTGCGCCGCGATTTGCCGCAGCGCTGCCATCTGGTCCATCACCCAAAAACCGCGGCCATAAGTGGCCACATCCAGATCGTCCCCGTGCACTACGATATCGCGAACCGATGTTACCGGCATGTTGTTCTGCAAAGGCTGCCATTGATCGCCGTCGTCGAAGGAAACGTAGACGCGCAGCTCGGTGGCGGCGTAAAGCAGCCCCTTGGCTTGCGGATCTTCCTTTACGGAATTCACGAAGGCGCCGTCTGGGAATGCCGGCGACGACGTTCTGCCAGGTCTTGCCGCCATCGTGGGTGCGATAGATATAAGGTTTGTTGTCCGCAATGCGATGGCGATCCACCGACGCATAGGCTGTCTTCACGTCAAAATGACCGGCTTCGATCTGCGAGATTTTGCTCCAGGCCGTCAGTGCCGAGGGTGTCACGTCCTGCCAGGTTTTGCCGTCGTCGCGAGTGACGTGGATCAAGCCATCGTCGGTGCCAACCCAGACCGTGGTTGCCTGTAACGGCGAGGGGCCAATGGTATACACAACGCCGAAGCGGTCCGTCATCGGCTGGTCAATATCCTTGGCCGTCAGCGGATCGAGAGTGGCAGGAACAGCCGGGTGCAGCCGCGCCAGGTCGGGACTGATTTTTTCCCAGGTCCGGCCGCGATCCCGCGAGCGCATGACGAATTGATTGGAGTAATAGAGCGCTTCATCGGCCAGGGAAAAGACCTGTGGCAACGTCCAAGTCTTGCGATTTGGATCGTTGGGATCGAGGGGAGGCAGCTGTCCGCCCAGCGGCACGGCGATATTCAACTTTTGATCGCAGCGCCCCGCGCCGCCGCCGTACAGAATATTGCCGTCCTTTGGATCGGGAACCACGGTATTGCTCTCGCCCGCCAGACAGGTGGGTTCCCAATTGCGAAACGAAAGTACGCCTTCGCTCGACCAGGTGCTGACGCCCACGCCGCCGCTATCCTGCTGTGCTCCGTACAGCCAATAGGGAAAACGGTTGTCGGCGGCGACGTGATAAATCTGCGCCGTGGGCTGGTTGTACCAGGTGCTCCAGCTCTTGCCGCCATCCACGCTAACGACAGTTCCCTGATCGCTGCTGAGCACCATGCGATTGCCATCCTTCGGATTCACCCAGAGCTGGTGATAATCGTCACCGCCGGGCGCTCCTTTGATCGGAACGAACGTTTTGCCGCCGTCGGTGGTCATATATGTTGCGGTGTTGATGACGTAAGCCCGGTCGGGATTTTTGGGATCCACGCTGACCTGTTCGAAATACCAGCCGCGGCCCCACAGCCGGTTCTCTGAGTTCACCAGCTTCCAGCTGGCGCCCGCGTCATCGGAGATGTAGACTCCGCCTCCGGTGCTGGCAGGTGCCGCGACCACGTGCGCCAACGCGTCGTGTGAGCCACGCCGGCGCCCAGATCATCCACCACAGCCCACAGACGATTCGGATTGCTGGGGGAAACCGCGATGCCGATTTTGCCGACGAAAGCATCGGTGGGCAATCCGCCGGTCAGTTGTTTCCAAGTGTCGCCGCCGTCGGAGGATTTATAGAGCCCTCCGCCGGGCATATTGGATGGCGCGTAGACCGACCACGGCGGACGCCGCGTCGCCCAGAGCGAAGCGTAAAGTACGCGCGGATTCTTGGGATCGATGGCCACGTCGATCGCGCCTACATTTTCCGGATCGTTTGCCTTGAACAATACTTTCTTCCAGGTCGCGCCGCCGTCGGTCGAGCGGATACAGGCCGCGTTCCGGGTTGGGTGCGTAGACGTGTCCGAGCGCCGCTACATAAACTCGATTCGGATTCGTGGGGTCCACCACTACGCGTCCGATCTGACGCGTCTTTTCGAGGCCGATGTGCCGTCCACGTTTTGCCGGCATCGGTGGATTTGAACATGCCGATGCCGTAGGAATGCTGACTGCGAATATCGGGCTCACCCGTGCCAACGTAGACAATATTGGGATTTGACGGAGCCACGGCGATCGCGCCGATGGATCCGATGGGAATGCCCTCATCGGAGATGGGAGACCAGGTGCGGCCGGCATTCTCGGTCTTCCACACGCCGCCGCCCACGGAGCCGAAATAAAAGGTGTCCGGCTGGTCCGCATGACCGGCCACTCCGTAGGTGCGTCCGCCACGCAGGGGACCCACGTCGCGCCAATGGAATCCGGCCAGCAAGTCGCTAGGGTACTGATCCGCGGACGCGCCCAGGCACCATGCGCCAAGAAGAACCAGCCACCAGCATCGAAGGATCATGTATACGCTCCTGAATTGACGACATAGTATCATGCTCGGTTCGGTTTCACGTTGGGGCCAGCGCCCAGCGGCGATTCCGCGCAGTCTCCGAAGTTTAGTAAAATCAGCATGAAGCCACCCTAGCTCAGTTGGTAGAGCGGCTGATTCGTAATGCATTGGTCCGTATTCGGACCCAATTTTTTCAGTCGTTTACGTCGGCACTGGTCGGGCAAAACGGCATCATTCGGGCGTAGTCGGCAGCGTTTTGGGCAAGGATTTGGGCAAGGATTTTTCCCATCCGACCGCGCCATACTGGAGCATATGGCGACAAAGAAACCGCCATCCGACAAGCGCTTTCAGATGGCCATCAGCGACGGCGATATCAAATTGGTCGAACGCCTCATTGCACAGGGCGCGAGCATACACGGCACCAAAATACACGACTTCCCCGCTCAGTGGGCTATCGAAAACGGTCAACAAGAAATCCTCAAACTGCTCATTCGCCACGGAGTCGATCCGCGCTCTGGTGACGGAGTATTGATTCTCACGGCCCTCTATAGCGACCAGCGGGCTATCCTCAAATTCCTCATCAGCCTCATATTTTCTCCCGATCTTTGGCGTGGCAAATCCCGCACGGATATCGAAGGGGAGGCCAATCTCATTTATCAGCAGATCGAAAAGTATGCGGCCTACGACGAACTAAACATGGAACAAGGGCTTCGCAATTTTCGCCTCCTGCTATTCGACGCCGCCATGACCTGCTGGGAGCACGTTCGGCCAGATCCACCAAGAATCAGCGTCAGCGACATTCCAGCCAAAGGAAAAGCCCTTTAAGATCCCCCATTGCGCGTTTCACCCAGGGGAACGCCGAGGGTGGGATGGTTCACCTCTTCAGCCGTTTGAAGCTCCGTGCGCAGTTTGTCCCATAGGGCACGGTCGCGCTGGTGCGGATCGTTAGCCAGCACCCGCTCTTCGTTTGTCAGATCCGCCAAAAATCCGAACCCTCTGGTGCAAGCGGCAGTAATTCTGTCACGGTCAATGACGACCGCGCGGTTGAGCAACTGGCGCAGGTCATCCCAGTCGAAGTCCCTGCCATCCTGAAACTTTCGCATCAGGCGCGACGGATCGAAAGTATCTCGCGCCTGCCACAGCTTCAACACCACAAGGCGGCGGATGAGCGCATGGTCGAGCGGCCTTGTGGCGAACATGCCGAGATCGTAGATATCGCGCGCTTTGTTCCGCTGATAACAGGCGCGGATTTTTTCGGCAATAATTTCGGGCAGCGCGAGGCACATGATTTCTGCGGGCGCGAAAGGCAACAGTTTGAAATAACTCTGCTCGATCTGCGGCTGCCGCTCCGTCGGCAGCGTTGGCGTCTCGCGACGACTGACTTGGAGCTTAACTTCGCTCACGCCGCTCGCATTCCAATCATGAGAATAGGTTGGATTGACGCCCCAGGACAGCCCGTCCTGCGTTTCGTAGTAACCTTCGTCAGGAACAGCGAACTTGATTCCGTAGAAGGGCAGCTCAAACGCCTGCATCAAGTCAAGGATGATGTCCTCGTGATCGTGCTCCTCGATTCCTGTGAAATCGAGATCGGTGGAAAATCTTCCCTGGCTGCCGACAAACATTTTCCGCAGGCAGGTGCCGCCCTTGAAGGCAAGCTTGTCCAGAATCCCGCGTTCGGATAGTAGCTGAAGCAGGAATGTCAGCACCACTTCCTTCTCTGCGATCATGATGTCGCGAAGGCCGGATTCAGTCGAATAACGCTGTACCTGGGGCTGCGTGAGCATTCTTAACTGTCCTTCCTGACGGTTTTTCTCCGGCCGAGGCCAGCGCTGCCATGCAACTCTTCCCGTGTCACGTTGACGAACAGACGCCACGTCTCGTCATAGCCGATGGCACCATGCACCGCGCTCGCGCGCGCGGGATCGGGTCCGAGCCATGTTTTGCGGCTGCGTGCAGCCAGCCGCAGTAGCCGGTCACGTATCTCGGCCGGAACATCGGCCTTGACGTGATCGACGAGCCAGCCGAATCGCCGCGCGAGCGCGCCTGATCCGATCCGTTCGAGATAATCGGCCACTTTGGTCCAGTCAAACCGGCGGCTGGCATTGGCCAGTATGGTGGCGGCTTCTCCCACTCCGCCAGATAGTGCAGGGCGGTCGCAACAATCGATAGCGGTCTTTTCGCGATCGGAGATCATGACCTTGTACCCCAGCACATCAACCGGCTCGAAGCCGAAAAACTTGCTGTCCGCCTGATTGACGATCCGGACCTGCGACTCTCCGACTTCTCGTCCCCGGAGTCGCACCGGCGTCACAACGAAGATCACGTTGCGGTGCTGCGTCGTCAGCCCGTAATGGGCAGCGGCGGTGCCGAAGCCGATGTAATAGGGAGTGGCGATGCGGCTGGCGAGCGCCAAAAGGTTGCTGTCGCCGAGAGCGTCCGGACCCCGCTCGGCCGGGATGAGGAGGTACGTTCCCCAGCTCGCCCGTTCGAGCCAGCCTTTGTGGCGCAGCGATTCAATGACATGGTCGGCCGCCTTGGGGGTGCCGCCGAGCAGTTCGACGATTTCCGTTCGCGTTGTCTCCCGCTGACCCCGCTCGCTGAGGGCAAGAACGACCCGACTCTCCTGAGGCGAAAGAGACCTAGTTGTGAAAGCCATGTCATTCTCCGTAACGAAACACCCTTTAAAAGGGGGTTTCGATGAAGATCATAGCAATCCTTAGGCCGACGAGTCAACTGCTTTGTACGACGAAACCCCCTCATACGGGGGGTTTAGTTACATAATAATGCAGAAAACTTTGCGCAGAAGCCTCTTTCAACATTTTCCCCAGGGGAAAAGCCGGGGCGGGATCGCCCTTGCGGCCCTCGCGGAGACACCCTCACCCTTCCCCCGCCAGTCCGGCAGCCATGCGCCCAATAATCGGTATCGAGAAGCGCTCGAACTTAAAGGCCTTGTACATCATAAAAAGCCCCAGGAGGATGCAAGCCCACCTCGCCAGAGCCATCAGAGGAAGCCAGCACGCTGAAGACAAAGCCCAGCTTCATATCGAATAGCAGTCCGACAAACATATTCATCCCCGCAAAAAAGACGACCATAAGAAAGGCTCAGAAAGATCGACTGAAAGGCGTGAAAGCGAACGAACGGGTCGTATTTGTAGGGGTCCCTCCAGAGAAAAAAGATGCCGGTGATGAACCCCAGCGGGTAGGCCAAAGCTCCGGCGACGTTCGGACTCATGCCGCCACCAGACTGTGGTCCTGGCGCCTGCGCTGGCGGCGGTCCGCCCGAGGGAGTCGCCCCCGTTTGCGGCGAGCCGCAGAATGCGCAGAATGCCGTGCCGTCGTTGAGAGTGGCACCGCAGGTGGAGCACCTGATCATCGCATTCCGTGGGCAGTATACTCCTTTTTCCGCCTGCTGCTGCATACCCAGGTACTCGCGCCACACAAGCAGTGCGTGGGATAACCCGCTCTTAAAGATTTTTTGCCATAATCACCCTCAGCGCACCAAGAGGCGAGGCTGTCATGTTCGACGCCGAAATTCCCAGCCGCTACATCGAAGCCCATTACGAACCCAGCGATCGTCTGGCAGTCGTCTTGATCAATCGCAAGACGGGCACCATCAAGCACGAATTCGGCTCGGCGGAATTTCTTGCCAGCCCGCGTTATCAGGCGCATCTTCGCGCCGCGAACGCACACGGTGCCGACGTGTATCTGACCGTCAACGCGCTCAATCCCGATGCCAGGCGCAGGACCAAAACGGATGTCGCGGCCATCCGGCATCTTTACCTCGACATCGACGAGGGCGGTCCCGCCGCGCTCAATAAACTCCTGCTCGACCGCGACATGCCAAAACCGCACAGCGTGCTCGAAAGCAGCCCCGGCAAGTACCAGGTGCTATGGCAGGTCGAGAATTTTTCGGCGGAACATGCCGAGACCGTTGTACGGGGCCTTGCGCGGCAGTTCGGGGCTGATGCGGCCGTCTGGGATACCGCCCGCGTCCTGCGCCTGCCCGGTTTCCGCAATCACAAATACGAGACTCCCCATTATGTGGTCGAGATCCCGAACAGCCCACCACCCTACAGATTGCGTCCGCTGGATTTCCCTGCGTTCCCGGAGTCCGCGCCAGCAAGCCGCCGAGCCTGGCGATGGCTGCTCCCCATCGCCAGGCCGGTTGCGCCACCAATCGCAGAGCGAACGGGACTGGGCTTTCGCGAACCGGGCGCTTGACCGCGGCGAAGACCCCGCCGTCATCAAGCAAAAGATCGCCTCATTCCGCCAGGACAAGCACAACCCGGTCTCTTACGCCGAGCGCACCGTCGATAAGGCGCAGACGAGCACGTCATCGATCTCCTGCCCGTCCGCACCGTCGGCCCGGAAACTCCAACGGACCCAGTTTCTGACGAGCTGTTTCGTGAGAAAATAGGCCCAAAGGCCAGACGTAATGGAACGAGACACCTATCGGTATGTCCTGCGGGACGGCAGGAAAATCGTGCAGTTCGGCATTTCGAACGGTCCTGATGATCGGGTTGCTGAGCACATACGCAAGGGAAAGCGCTTCACTTCGATGACCATCGAGGGACCAGCAGTGACGAAGGATTCTGCTTTGGATTGGGAACGGTACAGGATTGGCGCTTATCGTGAGACACATGGCCGCCGCCCCCGGTACAACAAAGTTTAGATAGCGATCCGTTCCACCTCATCGATGACCCCAATCGCCGCCGACGACGCAGGACCGGGTGGAGGGACTGTCCGGGGATATCGCGCTCAAAGCCCGGCGAGCTGCGGCTCGATTTTCTTCGGCGCGGAGGACCTGGCGGCAAAGCTCTTCGAGGTGTCCCAGGGGATGGCGAACGACTAGCAGGCCTTCGCGCGGGCCGTCGAGGAAGAAAGCCGAACGGTCACAGAGGCTCAACAAAGTGGAACAAGACGAGAAACTCATGAAGAGAGCCATTGCTCTTGCCGAGCAATGCAGGCCAGTGGCAGCGCGTATTCCGAAGGTCGGCGCCGTGATAGCTGTGGGGGGCATTATTATCGGTGAAGGCTATCGTGGCTCGGGGACGGCAGATGACGATGACCATGCCGAGAAGAGAGCTTTAGCGAGCGTCGTAGCGAAAAGTGAATTGCCGCGAGCCACTGTTTTCACCACTCTCGAACCATGCACACGTGACGTTCGATCTGATCCGCTAAACTGCTGTACTGAATTGATCGGCCATGCGCGAGTTGAGAAAGTTTTCATTGGAATTCTGGACCCTAATCAAGGGGTTCGAGGCAAGGGTCTTTGGGAACTTCAAAGCAGAGGCATACAAGTCGAACTCTTCCCGCCTGATTTGGCAAGCGAACTACTGGTTCAGAATGCTGAGTTCATCAAAGCGCAGCAGAGTCTCGGCATTCAAATAACAAATGTGACGCAAGGGCAGGAAATCCGAACTTACGACAGGGGTGGAACGTTCGATCTTGAAGGTACGTGTCTAAATCCCCCCGGAGAAGATGTTTTTGCCTTAACTGGTGTAAACAACCAATGGTGGCCACAGCCGTATCCACTGCATACGACGGAACCGGGCAAGTGGGCCGTGAAACTTCATTTCGGCGCATATGTCGAACACCGGATTGCCATTGTTCGCGCAAACGACGCCGGCGCTACATTGATGAGGTACTACCAAAAAGTTGCCAGGTCGAATCGGGACCGCGAGGCCCGAGTGAAGGCGTGCTTGAAGGACTATAAGTTGGACAAGAGCGTTGCCGAAGGCATTTTCGGCGCATTACGTGGCAGTTACCCCAGTATCGAAATGGGGAAATTGCCAAAGGCCATCGAGCTACAAGACCAGATTAACGTCATAGTCGAGCAGCCTCCGAAGCAGGCGAACACGCAAGAATCGTCGTGAATGCTTGGCCGCACAAGTCCCAGCCACAACACGGTACGCCCTCTTGACCTGCTCCGAATTTCTCCACCAATCGTAATTTGGAAAATCCCGGAAATTCATCCGTACCTTACCTACCCTAGCCATCCCGCCGGAGCCGCCCGTCGCGACACCTTCACGGCACGGCGGCGCGGAGCGGGCAAGGGCGCGTCCTGCAGGACGCGGCGTCAGCGTACCCTTGCCGGCGAGCACCGCTGTGCGATCCCCACTCCCGACGGGCGGCTCCGGTGGGAGGGCGACCATCCTGCTGGTGAGCTCTGAACATACCTTCGCGAACTCATCTGGAGTCCGATAATCCAGACTGCTGTGCGGCCGGTCAAATTATAGTCCTGCCGCCAGCGTTCAATCTTGTCTCGGGCATCGGCCAGATTCACGAACCAGTTCGCATTCAAGCATTCATCGCGGAACCGGCCGTTGAAGCTTTCCACGTGCCCGTTCTGCATCGGCCGGCCCGGCTGAATGTGCACCAGTTCGATACCTTGATCCGCGCACCAGCCCAGGATGTGCCGGCTGGTGAACTCCGGCCCGTTGTCGCAGCGCAGAGTGCGCGGCTTGCCACGTTCCCGAATCACCCGTTCCAATGTCCGCGTCACCTGCCGGCTGGAGATCCCCGTGTCCACCTCGATCACCGGGCACTCCCGCGTGAAGCTGTCCACCATGGTCAGCGCACGCAGCGCGCGTCCATTGGACAGTGCGTCGCTCACGAAATCCAGCGCCCATTCCTGATTCGGCCTGGTGAGCAGCGGATTCGCCGGCATGACTCCCTTCAGACGCTTTCGCTTCAGCCGCCGAACCGCCAGATGTTCGGCACGGTACAGCCGATGCACCCGGCCGATGCTCGCCGTCCATCCCTGTTTCCTGGTCAGTTCGACCCACAGCCGCCGATAGCCGAAGCGAGGCTTCTCACGCGCCAGTGCGATCAACGCTTCGCGCAATCCGGCATTGTGATCCGGCCGCGGCTGGTAACGATAGGTCGAGCGGTCCACCTCCAGTAGCTTGCAAGCCTGACGTTCGCTCACCCGATGCTCCCGCATCGCCAGCGTCACGTCCCGCCTCCCACTACAAGCCCCAGCCGTTTTTTCGAATCACCGTCGCCAGGGCTTCCTTGTCCAGACTCAAGTCAGCCACCAGTTGCTTCAAGCGCCGGTTCTCATCTTCGAGCGCCCGCAGCTTCTTTGCGTCACTGACCTCCATGCCGCCGAACTTCGCCTTCCAGTTGTACAGCGTCTGGTCGGTGACGCCCAGTTCGCGCGCGATCTCCTTGGCCGAGCGGCCCGCCTCCAATCTGCTTGACCGCACCAATGATCTTCTCTTCCAGTGCTTCGTCTTCTTCATGCGAAAAACTCCTCTCCTCTATTCGGGAGCTTTCCAAATTATCCCTGGCTTAGTTTTTCAGGAGCAGGTCACTACGGGCACGCCAGGCTCTGAGCCGAACGGCACGAGTGCGCGTCCCTGTTTTTGCATGTACTACCTCGCCGTTTTGGCTCATGCTTCCGGATTCTCTTGGAATCCGAGAAGGGATACTTATCGGACATCACAAAGATTCGGACATCAGCCATTTCTACCGATCACACGGGCAGAATCGCACGGAAGTCCTTGTTTGAACAGAGGGAAATTGTGGCAACCGCTTTCATCAGGCCCGCGAAGGTCGAGCGTGGTGACACTTTGGGAGAGGACGGAATTCATGCGCGAACGCCTTGTCATTGTGATCTGCTATTTGGCGTCACCTCGATGGGCACTCAGGCAGTGACGAACCCACGCAAGCGCGACGAGTTGTCTCTTCACGCCCTACACTCGTTGTCGCCGATCAGGAAAACGAAATTCCGGGTAGCTTCCTGGTAGCTATCCGAATTCTTGTGCCATCCGGAAGCCCAACACACGCAATGGACCTGGAGGACATTTGCGCGAGCGGTAAGAGCCAGAGCGCACTGTGTTACAACGAAAACAACGAAGGCAAAATATGATAGACCACGTTATTCTCACAGTCAGTGATTTCGAGCGTTCGGTCACTTTTTATGCCAAGGCCCTGAAGCCACTTGGGATCACAAACTTTGTAGATTACGAAGGCCACGCCGGACACCCCGATTTGAAGGGTTTTGGTGACGGCAAGAGAGCGTTTTTCTGGCTCAAAGAAGGAAACCCCGATCCCCAGGCGGTCCACGTTGGATTTGTAGCGAAAGATCGTGCTGAGGTAGATGCCTTCTACAAGGCGGCTGTGAACGCCGGAGGCAAGAGCAAGGAATCGCCTCAATCTCGGCCCGAATACTATCCAGGATATTAGAGTCGCTGCGCAATAGCTCGTCTAATTCCGTAGAATCATGATTTTGTTGTCCTATGCCTTGAGTTATCGGGGGTATGGGATGGTTAATCTGACTGGGAATCTGCGCGGTTGGCGAAACGACCTGTGACCTTCATGCGGTTGACGGGTTTGCCCGTGGCGGTATTTTCGGCTCTGGTTGAAGCTTTCGCGCCGTTGCTGACGCAAGCCAATATCAAGCGGTTGTCGCGGCGGGAAGCGGCAACGCGCCGTGGGGGCAGGAAAACGCTACGATCTTCCGGTGTGTGATCGGTTGCTGATGACGCTGATGTATTACCGCACCTATATATCGCAGGAGTTCTTGGGTTATCTGTTCGATATGGAATCCAGCAATGTGTGCCGGAACGTGAAGATCTGCTCCGCCCTGTTTTGGCGCAGATTTTTCGTATTCCCGAACGCCGCATCGCGATGCCTCCCGAAACCGTCTCCACCCTTTTTTTGACGGCACCGAACAGCGGATCAACCGCCCGCAGGGCCGCATAGAACAGCGCAAGTTTTATTCCGGCAAGAAGAAAGCGCACATGATGAAAAATTCAGGTGGCGGTCTATCGCCGCCCGCTTGACGGGAGACCGATCATTGCGGCGGTCTCACCCTCGCGCGAGGGAAAAACGCATGACAAGAAAATCTACGATCAGGCTCGCATGACAACGCCGCCGAATATAAAACGCGGCGGCGATACGGCGTAACAAGGCACAACAATGGAAACCCCGCACAAAAAACCGAAAGGAAAAGAGCTGACGCCGGAGCAAAAGCATCCAACCGGGCATTCGTCAAGCCAACGCGTCAAGGTCGAGCATGGCATCGCGCAATGAAACGCTTCGGAATAGCAGGACAACGCTGGCGCAACCCACGCCATACCCGAACCATCATCATCAAAAACATCGCAGGCCTCGCAAACTGGGCCGTCGCCTGAAAACGACCCACAAAATCATTACACCTAAATGCAAATCAAATGCTACTGCGCAGCGACTCTATTATGACGACAGGGGTGCTCGATCCCGACGGCCACGATATCGAGGTCGTTCATAAGAGCTAGAGACCAGATTGATTTCATTTTGCTGGTAAGCGATGCGACTTGCGGCCTCGTCGATCCGCGCGCATCCCTCGAACAATATGGCAAGCTTTCGGAAAGCTACTTGATAGCTATCCACAACTGGATAGCATCCAGATAGTACGATCCTCGTTCATTGCTCAAATCAAGCTATAATTTCGCGCGCCAAACTGGTAGCTTCCGGAAAGCTTCCTGAATTCGGATAGCCTTCCGATACCAGATAGCTTTCGGTTGACCGTCCGATAACTTCGGAGTCCACTATAGGGACGCGCAACTCTTACAGGGGGCCTCATGCCGGTCATCGTTTTTGCAAGCCCGAAGGGAGGAGCGGGAAAATCCACCTCCGCCGTTGTACTTGCCACTCAGCTTGCTCTCAAGGGCGCAACGATCACAGCGATTGACGCCGACCCGAACAGGCCGGTGTCCCAATGGGCGCAGCGGACCGGGCTGTCCCAAGAACCTGACGGTTCTTGCCGATGTGTCGGAAGCGACCATCATCGAGACTATTGAAGAAGCGGCGCGGCGAACGACGTTTGTCGTGGTCGATCTGGAAGGCACGGCCTCAATGACGGTGGCCTACGCCATCAGCAGAGCCGATCTTGTCATTGTTCCGACTCAGGGCTCTCAGCTCGACGCATTCGAAGCCGCCAAGGCCGTCAAATTGATTCGGCAGCAGGAGAGGGCGTTCGGGAAGTCCATACCCTATGCACTTTTGTTCACCCGCACCAACGCCGCGATTCGTCCGCGCACCCTGCAACACATTCGCGAAGAGTTTCAAAAACACAAAGTGCCTTCGCTTCGCACCCAGATGCACGAGCGCGAAGCGTTCCGCGCCATTTTCTCGTTTGGCGGCACCCTCGAATCGCTCGACGCGAGCCAGGTGAGCAACCGGGACGCCGCAATCAAAAATGCCCGAGAATTGGCGGGCGAGGTCATCACCTTGTTGCGTCAGAATACGGACTCGCAGAAGACGCCCCATTGGACCAGGAGGTCGCATAATGGAACGCGCCAGCGTATTTGACCAGGGGCCAGAGATCGACATCACTGGATTCAAGCCGCGAACGGCGGCCAAACCTGCCGCGCAACCCGAGCATGTGAAGGCAATCTCGGAGACTGCCAGCTTTGTCAGCCGGGAACCGATCCGGGCACCACATACTGCCACCCCCGCGCGCGAGCCAAGGCGGCACCGCACGGGCCGAAATATCCAGCTCAACATCAAGGCGCGGGCCGAGACCATCGAGCGGTTCTACGCGATTGCCGACCGCCACGGCTGGGTTTTGGGCGAAACCTTCGAACGCGTCATCGCGGCGTTTGAGCGTACCGCTGAGAACTGAACTTACTTAGAGCGAAGTTCCAGAACTCAGCCGGAGAGGGCAGGGGAAAAATTTTCCGGCAGCGACGATGCGGCTGAGGCGTCGATTGCCGTGACAAGTCAATTCATTCTATTGTCAAGCGCTGTTGGTGCGTTGGTGCAGCGTCTGGCGGCAGCGTTCACGATAATCGTGAGTGGTTCACCGACTTCGAGGGCTTATGAAACCTAGAACGATCCAGTCAGTAGAGGACCTCCTGAGCGTTGTCCAGGAATATGCGAACACGATGGTTATATACCGAGGAGTAACGTCTTCAAAATACGACTTGGTTCCAAAGGTCGGCCGCAGCCGCCGAGGGAAAAAGGCACTACAGCCGAAGGATGAGCGCTACATTTTGAACCTATTTAAGCAACGCGCCATTGCGCACTTACACCGCGCGCCAAATGATGACTGGGAGTGGCTTGCGATTGCCCAGCATCACGGCTTGCCAACGCGCCTGCTCGACTGGACCCGTAATCCGCTTGTCGCAGCATACTTTGCCGTTCTCGAGAAATACGACGGGGATAGTGCAATCTATGCTTATCGAAGCAACCGACACCTTCAGATTCAGAGCCACCCAGATCCATACAAAGTTGATCGAGTGGCCAGAGTCATTCCCAACCACACGACGGTCCGAATAACCGTGCAATCGGGACTCTTCACAATTCATCCGAACCCGGCAAAGCCGTTCACCGATTCTGAAATTGATAAGTTCCTGATTCCTGCTCACCAACGCAAGGCGATTAAGAAGACTCTGGATAAAGTTGGGATTAACACTGGCAGTATGTTCCCGGATCTCGACGGGATCGCTCGCCACATTGACTGGCTGAGAACAGATGAGTACTAGGGAGGGCCTTTGAAGGCGGAGCGCGCGATTCGCTGCGCTTGAGCGCCCACGGTGCGAGCTGATTCGTGGCCGCACTCACGCCAGATCCGTAAACCGCACCGCGTTCTCATTGCCCTTGAAGCAACTCGCCTCCGTGCCGAACCGAAGCACGCTCGGCTGCTTCGGCGACGAATTCGCCACCACGACGGCAACGCCGGTCGGCCACGCCAGCGCGACTTCTTACTTCCATACGTCATCATGTGTGCCGGAACGCAGAGTATCCTCTGCGCCGTCTCGCGCGACGCCATCCGCTCCAAAACCGCCGCATGCCGTCCATCGCGCTCACTGAAGTCAGCGGCGTCCATGCAGAGCAAAGCTGCGAGGCTCGCACTGCGATACTCCACGGATATATCGCAATCCTCGGTACATGGCTTGTAGTTGTTCGAACCGTCATTTTGCATTTTGCGCGTCAGCAGGTGACAACGCTGGCCGTCGATAAGGTAGGCGGAGCTATAGCCCGGCCCACCAACATTGCCCTCCTCGATCAAACCGGCCACAAGCGCGATCTTGAATTCCACTGAGAGGGCCATGAGTACCGTCGGGATCCAGCGATCGAGTTGGCGTCATCACTCCAATAACCGTTCAAATATGAAGGCTTCCGGCGTGACGACGAGGGGGCCCAAATATTCGTCTGCCTTCGCGGCTTCTAGGAGGGGAAGCTCTGAGCGATTCCGACAGATTGCTCCTGTCCTCGCCGCAAAAGTGAAAGAACCCAACTCTCGGAAGCATGTCTCCGGCAACGGTTCCCGCTGGCCCCATTCTGCGTTCACCCCGTCATAGCCCCCGCCCGTTCGGCGGTTTCGTAGTCGCTCGTAAGTGATCAAAAAATTCCACCTGATTCCGTTCCATGTTAGGACTATATTCCTAACTGGTGGTATGGGCCCGTGTTAGGAACGCAAACGTCATCCCCTGCCGCCGTGATCGCGGGAACGAGGCCCAATGTGTCATGAATGTAATACACGATGGTGTTTCGCGTGTCCCACTCAATCTAACAGGAAGGCGGAGAAACGCTGACGCACAGCCTCAACCATCTTCCCATTCATTAAGTTGGCGACGCGGACGGGCTGTGTCCGGCGCGCTCCACGCCGCGCGAGGGAAAGCCCGTTCCCTGGGGCAGGGGAGCCATTGCCGCACATATC
>CAWFEK010000008.1:0-685242 GCA_963814795.1 Bryobacterales bacterium
GCATCCCGCGTGTACGTCGCGAACTTCAGCTCATCATTCGGCTCAACCGTTCCCCGATCTTCCCCATACGGATAGAACGACTGCGCCGCATTATTCGATTGATTGTATTTCGCACTCCCCAATCGATCGAACACCCCCACCCGCTTGTGCCCGAAGAACGTCGCCAGCAGCACCGTGCTGTTGGTCATCTCCGGCGTATTGGTCTGGCCATACTGTCCCAGCGTGAACGTGTACGTCCCAATCTTCTGCCCGTCCACTCCGTAAACATACACCTGCTGCGCCAGGTTCCCGCCCGACAGAATGCTTCTCCACACCCGCTTGTTTCGCGAATCATACGCGTATTGCACTCCGCCGCTCGCACTCGCCACTCGGTTTTCCGCGTCGTAGTTAACCGTCACCCCTGCTAACGGCGCCCCCGACTGATTCCCGTTCGCATCGTAACTCTGACCCACAATCTGATTATTGGCCGTATTCACCGATTGCGAAAGCGTCGGCGCTCCGCCCGTTCCCGTCTTCGACAACAGATTTCCGAACGCATCGAATCCATATGTCTCGCCCCACGATTGCGAACTCGACGCCGTGATCAGCCGGTTCAGCGAATCGTACTGATACGTCACCGTTTCTCCGCTCAGGTTGTCCGTCTGCGAAGCGATCTTCCCGTTGTTCGTGCCGGCCGGGAAATTGTAGCTGATATCCAGCGGCGCTGTTCCAGTAATGGTCAGCCGCGTCATCTGATTCAGATTATTATACGTATGCGTCTCGGTGTTGAACGTCAGCAACTGATTGGCAGCGTTGTAGCTGACATTGTTGACGATCGTGTTGCTGTTCTGATCCTTCAACCCCGTCGGCCGGTACATCGCATCGAAAGAATACGTGTAGGCGGGACCAGCGGTCGACACCAGGTCGCTACCTGAATTGCTCCACGCCCAGGTCTCGGGATAACTCACCGACAAAACCTTCCCTTCTCCTCCAGTATCGTACGTGTAGGCCGTGTCCAGGTTGAGCGTCCGCGGCTGGTTCTGCACCACGCCATTCACGTAATAGTGCAATGTCTCCTGCACCTGCAGCCTCTTGCCCGACGTCAGTCCCGCCTGCGTGTAGCCGTACATCTCCACAAATTGCATGGAGCTTGGAACGGTAATGTTGCTCCCGCCTTGGCCCGCCAGGTAACCCTGCGGAGTGAACGCCTGATTCTGCACGGCTACCAGCCGACCCTGCGTGTAAGATCCGGAGTAGGTGCTGTCCAGCGTGTTGGTGTCGTACATGAAGGTGCGCAGCACAGTGGACCCCACCTGGACCTGCGTCAGCCGCTTGTAGCTGTCGTAGCTGTAAGTGAACACCTGGTTCTTCGCGTCGGTTTTGGTATGCAGCGTGTTGTCCGAATTATAGGTGTAAGTGACCGTCCCGTTTTCAGGATTGGTCGCGCTCAGCAGATTGATCCCGACGACGTTATTCGTGGTGTAGTTGAACGTCCGGGTCTGCGTGTTCGACCCGCGCGGCATGCTCACCTGGATCAGGTGACTCAGCATGTCATAAGTGTAATTGGTGGAAACCGTGCCCAGCGCCGGATCGGGCTCCTGCACCTGCGTCAGGTTGCCCAGCGCGTCCATCGTGAACGTCTTCGTTTTACCCGCGGGGTCATTCACCGTGACTGTATTGCTTGCACTAGATCCCCGGAATTTACCACGTAGCCAGGCCCTGATCCCCATTGGGAGCCCGCTCTCCTCGGCGAGTCACCAGCAACCAGCCACCAGCAACCAGCCACCAGCAACCAGACCAGCCACCAGCAACCAGCCACCAGCAACCAGCCACTACTCACCAGCGCGATAATGAAGGCGGCCATGTCCCGAACACTCCTGCTGCTCGCGATCGTGGCAGCGACAGCCTTCGCCCACATCGGCAGCCCCGACGTGTTCTTCGAAGGCTCCGCCGGCCCCTACCCGCTCTACGTGACCATCCGTCCGCCTACCGTAATTCCCGGCGTCGCGCAAATCGAAATCCGCTGCCCCACGCCCGGCCTTCAGAAGATGTTGATCACGCCCATCCCGCTGGTGGGCCAGGCGTCCCAACATCCGCCCACTCCCGATGTCATGCAGGCATCGAAGCAAGACCCGCAGTTCTTCACCGGCAGTTTGTGGATCATGGAAACCGGGTCCTGGCAGGTTCGCATTCAGGCCTCCGGCGTCAAAGGGCCTGGCCGCCTTTCGGTTCCCGTAGCCGCCGTCGCGAATCGCACCAAAACCATGAACGCTGCGCTCGGCGCAGTTTTGTTGGCGCTCATGCTGACTCTCGCCGCCGGAATTGTCAGCATCGCCGGCGCCGGCGTAAGAGAAGCTCAACTTGAGCCGGGCGCCAAAGTTCCGCCCGAATATCGCCGCCGCGCGGGCATTGTGATGGCCGCGACTGCTGTCTTTTTAGCTGCGATTGTGTATCTCGGAAATCTCTGGTGGAACGCCGAAGCCACCGATTATTCCCGCTATTTGTACAAGCCGCTGCAGATGACGCCGGCGCTGGATGGCAGCCGCCTTATTCTGAAACTCAACGATCCCGGCTGGCTTAGTTCGCGCAAGCTGGACGATTTTGTTCCCGATCACACTCATTTAATGCATCTGTACGTAATCCACTGGCCGGAAATGGATCGCGTCTGGCATCTGCATCCGGAAATGGAAGGCACCGGGCGTTTTCTTCAGCAGTTGCCGGACATCCCGCGCGGTAATTACAAGCTGTATGCCGACGTGGTCCACGCCGATGGCTTTCCGGAAACGATGGCCGCGGATTTCGATGCGCAATCGGACGTGCATGGCCAGCCGCTCGCGGGTGATGACTCGTCTGGGTCAACCGCGCCCGCTCCCGATGGCTCGCGCGTAGTTTGGGATCGCGATCCAGGGCCGCTCCAACCCAGGAAGCTGCAGCTTTTTCGTTTTCACATTGAAGATGCGAACGGCCGTGTGGCTCACGATCTGGAACTTTACATGGGCATGGCCGGCCACGCTGCTTTTGTGCGCAGCGATGGTGCGGTGTTCGCCCATATTCATCCTTCGGGGACTGTGGCCATGCCGGCGCTCGCGCTGGCGGATCCGTCGCGCGGCATGAACATGGATGCGCCGCCGTCCGAAGTGACATTTCCCTACGGATTTCCCACGCCTGGCCGCTACCGCATCATTGTGCAATTGAAACGCGCCGGAGCGGTAGAGACCGGGATGTTCGACGCGCTGGTCCAGTAGCCCCGCGCTCTTACCGGGGCCGTTTTGGCCGATAAGGACCCCAGGATCTATCTGTGCTGTCGGCTTGCGAACCGGAACTGAAACGCATCACCCGCGCCCTCCGCGTTCTCTCCTTCTGCAGCCGCACAGTGATTCAAGCCGAAGATGAACAACGCCTGTTTTCCGATACCTGCCAGATCATCACCGACGCCGGCGGCTATATGATGGCCTGGATCGGAATCGTCGAAGAGGATGAGCGGAAGTCCGTACGCACGGCCGCCGCGAAGGGCAGTGGAGCGGAGACCTATCTGAACGCGCACGGTATCACCTGGAACGATGAACCGCGCGGGCGCGGACCCACCGGAACGTGCATTCGCAGCGGCCGCACTGCCGTCTGCCGCCAATCCGGGACGGACCCTGATTTCGAGCCCTGGCGGCAGCGGGCTATGCAACATGGTTATCAATCTATCCTGGCGCTGCCCATCCATTCCGAGGGCCGGGTCATCGGCGCGCTTACCATCTACGCTTCCGAGCCCGATGCTTTCAATTCCGAAGAGACTGGCCTGCTGGAGGAACTGGCGGCCAACCTTTCGTTCGGCGTCCAGGTGCGGCGGCGGCAGGCGGAACGCGATCGCGCCGAGAAGGCCCTGCGCGATTCGGAAACATTATTTCGCACCGTGTTCGAAAATGCCAACGACGGCATTGTGATTTTGGATCTGGACGGCCGGATCCTCGAGGCGAATGCGATTCTGTGCCATCGCCTGGGATACACTCGCGAGCAGCTGCTCGAAATGAACATCCGCCAGATCGACAAAGCCCTAAACAGCGCCGAACGGCGGGAGCGGTTGGTGGCGGCGATGCATACCGGCGGGTACATGTTCGAAGGAGTGCACACGCGAAAAGACGGCTCTGAAGTTCCCGTGGAGGTCAGCGCGCAGTTGTTCGATTACCTGGGAAAGCCCGCCACACTGGGTGTTACGCGGGACATCACCGAGCGCAAGCGCGCCCAGGCCGAGTTGGAGCGGGCCAAGATCGAAGCCGAAACCGCCAATCGCGCCAAGAGCGATTTCCTCACCCGCATGAGCCACGAAATGCGGACGCCCATGAACGGCATAACCGGGATGACCAATCTCCTGCTGGATAGCTCGCTCGCGGCCGAGCAGAGGGAGTTCGCGGAGCTGGTGCACCGGTCCGCGCGCGGCCTGCTGGCCGTCATCAATGACATCCTGGATCTATCGACAATCGAAGCCGGCCGCATGGAAATGGAAAACGCCGAGTTCGACATTCTCGATTGCGTGCGGGAAGCCGGCGATCTGATGGCGCCGCAGGCGCGGGCCAAGTGCCTGGCATTTTTGTTTCATTCCTGCCTGGCCGGCCGGCGCGTGCTGGGCGATCGCGGCCACGTGCGCCAGATTGTATTGAACCTGCTGGACAACGCCATCAAGTTCACCGATCGCGGTTCAGTGGCCTTGCGCATCGATTCTTCCGAACAGCTGAATGGCCGGCGCATTTTTCAAATTTCAGTGGAGGACACCGGAATCGGCATTGCCCCAGAGCATCTGCCGCTGCTGTTTTCCAATTTCAGCCAGATCGATTCTTCGGTGACTCGCAAACATGAAGGCGCCGGATTAGGTTTGGCCATCTCGCGCCGCCTGGCCGAACTCATGGGCGGCACGCTGAACGTGTCCAGCCAGCCCGGCTTCGGATCGGAATTTATGCTTACCTTACCTTTGCAGTGCATTCAGGAAAACAACGCCGCGGCGGACGTCAATACCGCAACGTTCTCCAGCCGCGCGCGCCGCGTGCTGCTGGCCGAAGACAACCCCGTCAACCGGAAAATCGCGGTACGCCTGCTCGAAAATCTGGGCTGCCTGGTTGATGTGGCCACCAACGGGCTGGAGGCCATGGAAATGGCCGTCCGCGTTCCCTACGAGGCCATCTTCATGGATTGCGGAATGCCTGAAATGGACGGGTATACGGCCACCCGCGAAATTCGTTTGCGCCAGCCTATGCCTGCCCGTGTCCCCATTGTCGCCGTAACCGCGCACGCCATCGCCGGGGCCCGCGAGCAGTGCCTGGAAGCGGGCATGGACGATTACATCGCCAAACCGATCCGGCCGGCCGACCTGCAGCGCGCCCTGGTGAGATGGTGTCCTTAGGCCGTCTTATTGGGCCTTCGCCACATCCGATCTTTCACCACCACGTATCCGGTCCACACGAAAATCAGCACATACAGTTTTTGGACAAACGGCAAAATTATAGGAAATGTGTTGAACCCGGCATGGAAAACCGCGGCCGCCAAAATGGCGTGGCCGGAGCGATTGTAAATCCAGGTTATGAGAATGGTGAGAGGGATCATAAAAATGATCCGGATTCCCAGGTACAGAATCCAGGAGTTCGCCACCCAGCCGCCGAAGTCGAGCGGCGCGTGCCACAGCGCCCAGGGCAGCCACACCAACAGGCTGGCCAGCAGCGGTGAAAACCTGTGCTGCAGCCGCTCCAGTAGAAAGCCGCGCCAACCCGGTTCCTCCAGAACCCCGGCAAACATGAGGGCATAGCAAAATTTCACGGATCCCGATGCCGCATAAGCCCACGCCGAACCTTGCTGGGCCGGCCATTGCAGCGGAGCGCCGAAGAAATGCGCCACCACGGACGGAAGCAGCAGAAACGCCGGCATGGAAATTAGCGCGACAGCGGGCCAGCCCCAATTGGGCGGATGGACCAGCGTTCGCAACAGGCCGCGGATTCCCGGATCTTTCGAGAACGCCCCGGAGATAACCCAGGCCGGCAGCATCGCCGGCAGAATAAGCCAGAATTTTACGTGGACCGGCCAATGTGGATGGACGCCGCGCCACTCGCTGGTAAGAATCAGCACCACCCAACCAAACAGCGTCATGGCGACAAACCACAGAAGACGCCTGATGCGATCCGGATGCGATATACCGGAACGGGACAGCAGCATGGCGGCAAACGCGGGGCCGCAAATTCCCGAAATCAAAACTTCTTCGTTCGCATGCCGGCGAATAAGCGGTATCAATGCCAGCCACGACAACCCATAGGCCAGGCCGAGGAACGCCCAGACTTTTTTCATTTGTGGATGGGCGGCGTGACACCCCACAGCACGAAGTAGAAAACCGCGACGGTGCTCAACAATGAAATGGCGCAGATGCGCAGCAGTCCCGGATTGAGCCGGGCCGGCAAAGCAACCAGAATGAACTCTTCGGCGGCGGAAGACCAAACGAATGCGATACCGCGAAGGCCGCCGATCCGCCAAGCCTCCTGAATTTGCTGCTCGAATACTTCCGCCATTTCGTTTCCGAACCGGCCGCGGAGCGCGGACGGATACAGAACCAACAACCAACCGTACAACCGGCAGCTCAGGCGTAGAATGGCGGTCATTTCATTGCGTGCGCCAAGCGAAGCACGGCCTCCAAGCGCGTCACTTCTGAAGCAAAAAGCGACTTGCCGGCGCGCGTCAGCTTGTAATAGCGGCGCCGGCCCTCTTCTTCGATGCTGTCTTTAGTCTCGGCGATCAGCTGCAGATCGAGCAGCCGTTGGATTGTCGTATAGAGGGTGCCTGGCCCCATGCGGAACTTGCCGGCGGAAAGTTTGGAGACCTCCTGCATAATGGCGTAGCCGTGTTTTTCGCCGCCGGCCAGCGCGAAGAGAATGAAGACAAGCACCGGATCCCTCACGGTCGCGGCTCGGTTATGGTTTGAATTGGGTGGAGAGGTATTCGAGAATCGCTTTGCGGTCGTCCGGTTTCAACGGGGCGCCCCAGCCGGTCATTTTGTTTACTTCGCGGTCCCATTGCGCGGGGGTGAGCCGCTGCTGCACCATCATGCGCTCGTCGTGACAGATCAGGCACGCGGATTGATAGCCGGTGGGTTTGGGAGCCGGCGGGGGCGATTCAACCGGCGCCGCGACGGCTTCTTTTTCGGTTACCTCGACATCCACGCGCTGGGCGACATTCCATAAATAGCCCGATGGATTCCACTCCTCCTGAAGCGGCTGGGTTTGGCCGGCGGCGTTGGTGGCGCGCGCGATCAAAGTGTGCTGCTGACCCAATGTAGCCTGCCAATCCAATTGCCATAGCCGCCAGGCATACTGGCCCTTGTCCTTGCCCAGCTTGGCGGGTTTCCAGGTATTGCCTCCGTCAACCGAAACGTCCACGCGCGCGACCGGTGAAGTGTTGGACCAGGCCGTTCCGCTGATGCGCACGCGCCCCGGTTTAATGGAACCGGCGAGTGGAGTAGCGATCACGGACTTCACGTTGAGATCTGTGACCGGGATCATGTCTTTGGGATCCACGCTAGCGCCGGGCGCGGTCGGATGATTGGGATGGCGGTAAGCCGTCTTCATCCAGAAGCCTTCGAATTCATGATCCAGCACTTCGATGTGCCGCAGCCATTTCACCCAGGAATCACTGGCCCAGCCGGGAGCAATCAGGCGCAGTGGAGAACCATGCTCGAGCGGAATTGCTTCCCCGTTCATTTCATAAGCGAGCAGCGTATCGGGATGGAGGGCTTTCTTTAGCGGAATGGTCCGCTGAAACTTGGGCATCTTGCCAAGAGGGACATCCGCGCCATCGAAAAGAATGTGCTGGGCGGAATCTTTCAAGCCGGTCTTTTCCAAAACATCGCGAAAACGAACGCCCGTCCAGCGAGCGTTGCCCACGCCGCCGAACGCCCACTGCGTTCCCGATACGCGCGGCTGATAGAAGCTGCGGCCGTTGCCGGCGCATTCCACCACAGCCACCATTTCCACGCGGCGCATTTTTTTGAGATCGTCGAGCGAGAGCGTGAGCGGCTGGTTGACCACACCGTCCAGTTTGAGGCGCCACTCGCTGAGACTCGGCGGTTCCGGCACGTAGGTGTGGCAGCGGACGAAGAAGTCAGGGATGGGCGTGATCCATTGATTGAAGCCGGCGAGCGGCATTTCGAGATCTTCGGGGCGCGAAGAGCGGACAATCATCTTTGAAAGATCCGCGGAATTGCCCAGCCGCGGAAGCACGCCGGCGGCTGCGGCAAGAAAAATTCTGCGTCGCGTTAAAGTCACTAGAAGCTCACATTCTTGACCACCACGGCCTGATCGCGAATCTCGGCGTCGAAGTCGAGAAACGCTCCGCTCCTGGCCACGCGGACGTGATAGGTGCCGGGAGGAAGATTGAAGAGCGCGGGCGTTCGTTTGGATTGCATCTCGTTGTTAATTTCGATGGTAGCTCCGGGCGGGTTGGAGGTGACGCTCAGGGTGCCCGAGGCTTTGCTTAACTGCAGAAAAATATCGCCGTCCTGCGGGACGTTGAAGACGCGCGGATAGGCCCGATAGCCGGGCAGTTGGACGTTCATGGCATGCCGGCCGGAGGGAAGCTGCAGCATGCAGGGTGACTTGCAGGTTAAGGAGAAATTATCATCGATGATGACTTTGGCGCCGGGCGGCTCAGTCAGAAACTGGACGGTTCGGTCGGCTCCCGGTTTCACTATCACGGGAGGTGAAATGGTGGAGACTTCGCGGCGAGGCGGGGAGTCGACATGCGGGCGCGCAGGCGGTTCGGCGGGAGTGGTCTCGGCCCGCTTGGTGGTCTCCGACTCCTTGGCAGTCTCCGGTTGGGTGGTCTCCGGCTGAGTTGCTGGCGGTTTCGGGGTTTCCGGTTTGGTGGACTCTGGCTGCGTGGTCTGGGGCGGTTTGACTGGTTCCTGGGTAGTTTTATCGGCAGCGCGTGATTCGCCTACGGGGCTGGGTTTGGACACGGGCTGGTCGTCAGGCGCGGCAGGGCTGGGAGCCGTGGGCGATTCGGTGGTAGCGACAGGCTCCGAATTCCGATTGAACAAAAACTTCTGCGCGCCGAACAGGACCAGGCCCACCAGACCGATGCCGACCAGCATCCAGAGCAGGCTCTTGAGCAGCGGGTTGCGGCTTTCTCCCTCGTCGTCGCGGATGGGCCGGGGGGAAGTTCGGGCATGGCGCGGGCAGGCTCCGGTGCGCTTTCGGACATGCTGACGGTAGAGGCCGCAGCTGGGGGATGGTGCATGGCCGCGCCGCCGCCGATGGTGGGCAGATTCTGGGCGCCGCTGCGCGGGAGCGGATGCCAGGCGGGGTTCGCGTTGACCGCATCCGCGAGCGCTTCCACAAATTCCACCGCGGTGGGATAGCGTTCGGCGGCGCTCTTGGAAAGGGCTTTCCGCAAGACCACTTCCACCTGCGGGGAGAGCGAGGGGTTGAGGCGCTGCGGCGGCACGGGATCTTCGCGCACGATGCGGTAGAGCAGCGACGGCAGGTGGTCCGCGACGAACGGCTTTTCTCCGGTGAGTATTTCGTAGGCGATCACGGCGAGCGAGAACTGGTCCGCGCGGCCATCCACGGCGTGGCCTTGCACCTGTTCGGGCGACATGTAATTCGGAGTTCCCATCATGACGCCGCTCTGGGTCATCTGTTGGGAGAGAATTTTGGCCACGCCGAAATCGGTGATTTTCGCGAGCGTGCTTTCGTGAATGAGAATATTGGCGGGCTTGATATCGCGGTGTACGATGCCTTTTTTGTGGGCGTAATCGAGCGCCAGAGCGATTTGCCGAAGAATGGAAAGCACGCCGTCGGGGAGCAGCGGCTCGGTGCTGTTCAGAATTTTTTCGAGAGGCGGGCCATCCACGAACTCCATGAATATGTAGGCCAGGCCGTTTTCCTCGGAAATATCGTAGATGGTGACGATATTGGGATGGGAGAGGATGCCGGCGGACTGGGCTTCGCGAAACAGGCGTTCGCGCAGCCGGTCGCGTTCGGCTTCGTCGGTGAAGTCCGAGAGGCGAATGGTTTTTATGGCGATAATGCGGCCGATGGCGGGGTCTTGAGCCCTGTAAACGACTCCCGTTGCACCGCGTCCGAGTTCGTCTAGAATCCGGTATCGCCCGATTTGCTCCACGCCACTCCAGCAAGCGCGCACGCGAACGAGCGCCTGTGAGGTTATTTTAACAGGTTGAGTGGTTTGAGCAGCGGTTGCGTCGGGGAAAAATCGCGGGGGCACGACTTGGGTCGTTTTAGTTTGGAACGGTGCGGACGCTTGCCCGTCATGTCCCCGGATTTTTTGCTTTCTAGCTATGGTAGGCCTAGGCGCTGGCGAATGGCCTGGAACCTAGGGTCGTTTCGCAGGGTGTCGAATTCCGGATTCAACAGATTTACCGGCAACGACGTATCGCGAGCTTCGAGCGCCCGCTCCAGGTGATGGAGGGCTTGTTCGGGATCGTTCAATCCGGCGTAAATGGCGGCGAAACTTACGGGCGAAACATAGTTGGGAGAGCGTTCGTTCAAGGCGCTGATCTCCTGCAGCGCTTCCTGCGGGCGGCCGGCCATGGCGTAACAATAGCCCAGTTGACCGCGCAGCAGGGAGCGGCATTTCAGTGGATTGGCGTTGGTGAAATGAGCGATGGCATCGTCGAACATTCCTTTGCCGGCGTAGGCCAGGCCCAAACCAAAATAGGGCAAGCCGTAGTCGGGAGCGAGTTGAGAGACCAGCAGGTGCTGCGAAATGGCCTCATCGTAGCGGCGGGAGACACCATACAACCATCCCAGAACGAAATTCGGAAACAGCGATGCCGGATCAAGTTCCAGGGCCCGCTCCACTTCGGCCAGCGCGGCGTCGAAGCGTTCGCGGCAGGCCAGGTGAATGCCATAGGCGACGTGCCCAGTAGGGTCATGCCGGTCAAGCTGGATGGATTTTTCGAGCTCCTGCTCACCGGCCGCCCAGTTCCAATCGAGAAGCGACAGAACGGAGCCAAGCGCGACGTGCGCTTCAGGCAGCAGGGGATTGATGGCGATGGCTTTGAGGGCCGCTTCCTTCATGCGGTCTCCGGCATCCTGCGGAGCGAGGAACCCAAACATGGAACTGACCAGCAGTGACTGGCTGAGGGCCGCCCATCCGGCGGCGTAATTTTCGTCGAACTCCACGGCATGGCTAAAACACGCCACGCTATTGCGGATGCTATCGGGCGTGGCCAGCTTCCAATGGTAGCGGCCCTGCAGATAGAAATCGCGAATTTCTTTATGTTCGGAGTGGCGCCGGGCGATCACGGCATGATCGGGCGGAGCAACCAACTCGCGCAGCAACGACTGCGCCAGCTGGGCCACGCCGCGCAGGTCCGGATACTCGAAGTCCGTGGCTTCGGACCAGGTGTAGGAGCCATCCGCGGAGTTGAAGAGCTGGACGATCAGGTGATAACCCTCGGGGAGAAATTCGAGGCTGCCTTCGATCACGTAATCGGCGGTAGTGACGTGGCGCGAGAGTCCGTTGATTTCACTCGCGAAGGGAGGCGAGTGAGGCTGGGCGATGACTTGCAGACAGCCTTCCTTGATGAGGACGTGGGCCAACCTGCGTTGGATCTCGTCGGCTAACTGGCCGGCGTTGGGGGCCGGGTTGACGAATGAAAGGGGCGCAATTTCGACGGAACGCCGGGGTGCGGGACCGCTGCCTCCGGTAAAATTGCGGTGCTCGAAGACAGGCATGTAGCTGCCCTTCCGAAGCAGGATGCGAATATGGTCCTCGCGTCCCTCGGTGCGGTAATACTCTTCGAGCTTGTTGCGCAGACGGCGAGCTTCTACGCGAACAATGGAATCGACTCTGGGATCAAACGCCTCGCGCCGGTCAAACACCTCTAATCCGATGGGATATTCCTTGAGGCGATGGGGCTGCCCAAGGAGGCTCTCTTCGACAATGAACTGCAGGAAACGGCGGATACGATGGGACTGTATAAAGACGCGGCTACGTAGGATTTGATCGAGCTCCGCCCGTACTTCGGAGGCGGCAATGCCATTCAGAGTCGTATTAGGTTGATCCTCAATGATAGTTCTGGTGGCTGTATCATACATCTCGACTAGTTCGACACATGAGAGTACTAACCTGTTACATTTTGGGTGAGAAAAAGTTCATTTTTCGGCCGGAGCCGGCTTGGGACTGGGGGCTGGGGGGCTGGGGACTCATGGGTGGATGACGCATCCGTGGATTTTTGTGTTTGCCGGTGCTTTCTTTGTATGCGATTGATATGTAATGAGTTGGAGGCCGTACTGGAGCGGTTTTTTGATCGAAAATTCAGGATGCGTCACGTATTGTGGGTGTTTCCGGTTGCGCTGGGCTGCGATTTTGGTGGTTGGGTGCTGCATTCCGGTATCGATGTTAGCAAGAGGTTAGTTGCGTTGGGATGGGGTTGGGGCTGCAGGTTGTTGGTGGAGTAGGGATTAAGACGATTCGGATTCGGTGACCCAACGGGACTGCAGGAGCAGGGCGGTGGAAGTTGGCTCGCGGATGAACTTAGCGAACCCGGCTTTCCAGGTGCCGGGTAGGCTAAGGCGACTGAATGCCGCACGAACTTGTGTGGCGTAGAAGGTGGCTGTGGAAGGCCGGACGGCTGTATATACTCCCGCGTGGTTTGTCAATAATCTTCTTATTTCTGATGTCCTTTGCCAAAGATCGGTCCGTGGTGGCAATAGTTCTAGCACCGCTCACGATCGCCAAGGCCACGACATGAAGGTCGTTGGAGACGCACGTTCGCGACTTCCGGAGCAGGGTTGCTTTCTGGTAGAGAACGCCCTCACCAAAAGATGATCGCAGCAGTCCGGCTTGGTCCAATACGACCAGGTAATCGCGAACCTTTTGGATTTTCACCAATTCTCTTCTGAGTTTGCCGGCTGCGACCAGCCTCGGGTTCCCCTTCTGTCCAGCGAGCCACTTTCGTATCGCGCTCGGCCGCGCGAGAAAAAGGCCAGCGACATTGGCGTCAACGATAAGACACACGTTCAAAGGTCCAGGAGGCGATCGGATTCATTCAAGAAGAACTTGCGATACCCTTTCGGTGGATTCATTATGGTTCCGTCCTTGCCTAGCTCAATATGGTGGATGGTTGCTCCATTTTTGCCGCGCTCGAAATATAGGAGGGACACATCTTCCGGGCCCAGTGTCTTCCTGCGCACTTCCATCCGAATTCGGTCGACAATGTAATCGCTATGAGTCTCAATCACGAAGCGGCCGTTTTTTCGAACTTGGCGCGCGAAGTAACTCCCAAGTTCGGCTTGAGCACTTGGATGTAAGTGGACCTCGGGTTGCTGAAGCAGGAACACGTCATTTGTGCCCGAGCGCTCTATGGTGTCCACCAGAATCGGAAGAACCTGGCTCACGCCGTACCCGACGTCCACCAGGTTATGGCTATCGCCACCCCATCGAACGCCAATCTGGAACGGGTCGCTCTGCTTTTTTCCTTTTCGTACAACGTCGATTTGTTCAAACAGGCCTGACTTCTTGCCAAATTTGCTGAGGTTTGATCTCAGGTCGGTCCACCCTTTTCCAAATCGATCGTTCGATAGAGCGGCCAATCCCATTGGAACGTGGGATCCGCCAGGCGACGCGGACGTAAGCACCGGATCATAGGTCCTACGGGGATCAGGTCGATACGGAGCGAAAGCGTAAGGCGCTCGCCCGAATGCATTTTGGATGCACTCCATTGTGTCGTGGAGTTTCTTAAGCTCTGTGCTCGATATCACTGACACCAATTCTTCCCGATTATGTTCGGCTATGCCCAAGTACTCGTCGTTAAAGAGCCAGGACAACGCCAGCGGCAGGCGCTCTTCCTTGAAGGTCCGTTCTCCACGTTTGCTCTTCAAAGTCAAATCAGCGCTACCGGAGCGGTGGTCCGGCTTCGCAATCAAGCCCGACTCGTCCGTGCACAGGGACCACCGCTCTAGAGCAGGCTGGCCAGCAATCGATACGAATTTCGCCTCGATTTTGCCGCGCCCTTCAAGAGCAAACGCTATCGAGAAGGACTCGGCCTGGCGGCCTCGCTCGTAGGACGCAATCTGATCGTACGCCCCCAGCAGGAAGGGCGGATCATTGAATGAGGTTTCGGTGGCGATGGCCAGGATAATTGAGTTCGCACTGTTACACAATGCCAGGAAGGTCGACTTGCCGGAACTGTTCTCGCCGACAAGCAGAGTCAGCGGGCGGATGACGGCGTCTTGCTTACTGGGAAAACATCGGATCCCCTGAAATTGCAGACGTACGCTCATCGACAGTTTTCAGAATACCTTACGGGGCGCCGCCGAAGAGTTCCAGTTGATCGTCCGCAGGGCATTCCGGGATCTCGCGGGATGTTAATTTGTGGCGCTCCCGGATTTTGTGGACGCGCTCACTGATCATTTCCGGATAGTGGCCGCGGAGGTAGGCGTGTTGCAGGTATCGCTCGCGATAGCGGCCGAGGAGGTGCGGGAAGTGTTGTTCCAGGAACGGGAAGAAGACCTGTTGCGCGCAGGGTTTCAGGAAGAGCGGGGCGGCGCTGAAGAAAGAAGCTCCGTTCAAGGCCGCGGCTTCGCAGATTGCATTGAGGCTCGACTCGCTGTCGTTGATGAGCGGCATCACGGGATGGGCCAGCACTCCCACCGCGACGCCGGCTGCGGTGAGTTTCTTCAATGCGGCAAGACGCAGAGCGGGGCGGGGGGCGCGCGGCTCAAGCATCCGCGCCAGGGCGTCATCCAAGGTGGTGATGGTGAGGTTGACGCGTACCGCATTGTGTCTCGAAATTTGTCCTAATAGCTCGGCGTCGCGACCTACCAGATCGGATTTGGTGGTGATTCCGAAATCCAGGCCACGCTGGGCAGCTAGAACTTCCAGCATCTGGCGGGTGATGCGGAACCGGCGCTCGGCTGGTTGGTAAGGATCGGTGGCGGTGCCGATCCAGATGCATTCTCCACGTTTTACTCGCTTGAGCTCGGCGCGGAAGGAGGGGGCGTGGAATTGTTTGGCGTAAATCTTGGTTTCGAACAACTCCGGCTGGCGCAATTCCATGAATTCGTGGGCGTAGCGGGCGTAACAATATTTGCATCCGAATTCGCAACCGCGGTAAGGGTTGATGGTCCAGACGAAGCGCATGCGGGAGTTGGAGTTTCGGCCGATGAAGCGGCGGGTTTCGAGCTGGAAATACTGGACTTGGTGCTTGGCTTCGAGGATTTCGCTCGACGCGGCCAGGCGGGCGATGCCTACTAATTTGCTGGTGGGAGAGACATGGTCAAAGAGCATAAGGCGCTCGCTTTATGTTCGCCGTTTGTTCGCCTATTTGTCAAGTTTGAGTTGGCAGGCGGAAGCGCCTGCCCCACTTGCCTGCCTCACTTTCTTGCGTGGCTCACTTTCTTGTCTGCCTCACTTTCTTGCGTGGCTCATTTTCTCTTCTTGCGTGGCTCACTTTCTTGCGTGGCTCACTTTGAAGGACAATTTTTTGTTGGGAATGTCACAATGCCCCGGCGCTGGAGTCTAACGGGTATGTTGGGGTGGGCGATTGCATTCATAACGGCGGCGATCCTAGTGGCTGTATTGGGGCTAGGCGAAACCACCATTACGTTCGTGGTTCTCACGAAGGTTCTCTTCTGGGTTTTTATCCTCGGATTTCTGGTCAGCTTGGCCATGCATTATAAAAGCATGCGGGTGTAGTTGACAGGCGGAAGCGCCTGCCCCACTTAGTCTACTGGTTGCCAGGAATGGTCGGGGTTGAAGCGGGTTATCGCTGGGATTTTTCCAGCGACGGGCGCGATATCTTTCTGGTAGACCAGGCCGTTCTGATTCACGATGAAGGTGTGAACTCCGGTGACTCCATATTGGGCCGGCCAGGCCACCAGGCCGAATCCGCCCACTAACTCCTCTTTCACGGCGTAGTTGTGCTCGCCGCCGGGAGCATCGGGGCCCTGGGCTTTTAAGATGCGGAAGTAATATCCGTGGTAAGGTTTCGCGTCGGCATGGGCGAAGCCCTCCGGAACCAGCGGCTCACTTTCGCCTTCCCAAAACAACCCGTCGTGATGGCCCGGGGTGCTCATCAGGCGGGGTGCGTACTCGAGCATGCCGTCTTTGTCGCGATCCACGGAGGCATACTTCATCTGCGCGTCTACGTAACCGTGGCAGATTTCGATGGCATCGAGTTCATCGGCGCCTACATGGCGGGCGTGCATCTCAACCGGAGCTTCCGAGGCGTCGAAGCCCCATTTGCCGTTGGCGCGGACAATGGGGACGGGAAATGGCCAATCCTCGTCGCCGATGGCGAGGATGACGCGATTGGGGTTCATCTCGGAAACTTCGATGCGGTGTTTGGCTTGGGCTAAACGGGCGAATTCGTCCTGCTCGGCGCGGTCCTGCGTGGCATTACCGCAGGTGAGGATGCCCTTCGCCTGGGGACCCAAGATGGCGGCCATCTGCGCGGCGTTGTGCTGGGCCACGGCATCAATGAGAGCCTGAGCCGCAGCGTCGGAGGAATCGAAACGCTCCTGCGCGAACAAAGCAGTGGTTGCCGACATGGCCAGCATGGCTACCGGCGCGAGAATGCTGTAGAGTCTGATAATCATTTTTATCGCCTTCCTCCACCACCGTGGAATCCGCCACCACCACCGTGGAATCCACCGCCGCCGAATCCGCCGCGGCCTCCGATGCTCGAGAATCCGCGGTCGCTTTGCATGCGGGTCATGCCGCCGTTGTGATAGCCGCCGAAGACGCTGTGGTTATTGGTGTAGCCGCGCTGCTCAAAACCCCGTGTGCCGAAGCGTTGCTGAGGACGGGCCTCGCCGCGATTGACGCTTTCGCCGCGCTCTCCGCCAAACCGGCCCGCCTCGCCGCCAAACCGGCCGGCCTCGCCGCCGGAGCGACCATAGCGGGCGGCGACTTCTCGGTTCGCGTAAGGAACACCCAGGCGGTGCGCCGGATCATGGGCCCACGCGGACCGTCCCAATGGTCCCCCGTAATGGCGGAATCCAAAACGGTGGAAGAAAGAGCCATCGATGAATATTCCTCCGCCAAACCAGTTTGGATACCATCCCCAACCGCCCCAACCCCAGCCGCCCCAGCCGCCGAAATAGAGGCCCAGGTCGATGCCGGGAAAAAATCCAAATCCCACGTCGACGCCGGGATAAATCCACGGCGGGTAAATGCCCCAGACCGGCGGACCCCAAACGTAGAGGGGATTGTAATACGGCACGTACCAGATGTCCGGATTGGCGGGCTGGATTTCGATGACGGACTGGCCGTTCTGGTTTTGCGTATTGACATTCAACTGCGGCGTCGATTTCAGAGTTCCCTTCTGCATGGCTTCGGACCGCATGTGCTGGACGGCCTGCATTACGTCTTTTTGCTGGGCGAGAAAAGCATTGCCAAGCTGGGTGGTCCAATTGACGTCCTGGCTCAAGCGGGTCAGCACATCCGGGAAGGCGACCAAGCCCTGCACGCTGGGATCCCAGCTTTGCTTTTTGGCCTCGTCCATCAGCTTCTTGCCTTTCCACTTGGGATGGTCGTGGACCCATTGTTCGGCTTCGACGATTTCGAGCGGGTAGGTGGAGGCGGCCAGTATTTGTCCCAGAAGCGGATCGGGATAGAGAGCGATGGGGGCCACCAGGTCGTCCAGCGCCTCCGGTGTCAGGGGCGTGCCTGGCGTGCTTGGGGGGAGAGTGTTCTGCGGAGGATTTTGGGCAACTCCTACGCCCTGATTCAACCCGAGAATCAAGCCGGAAATCAAGAGGGCAATGGTCAGGATCGCCCAGCCGTAACGACGCGGATTGCTTGGCATCAAATTGTTAGATGCATTTTTCTGATGCTGTGTTGCGAATAAGAATTGTAAGCGAAGCGACAACCACTTGGAAAAGTTGGCGGGCATGAGCGGGTACCTGCAAAGGCAGGTACCTGCAAAGGCAGGTACCTGCACAATTCGAATAAAGCTTGGGTCCCTCGCCGGGCATAGGCGGAATTAAAACACCGGCTCCGTTGACGACGCCTCGTGGCGCACGCAACTCTTGCGTGCCGTGTTCGCACTTCCTGCGAACACCTTTTAGGACGCAGGACAGGCGGTCACACGAGTGTGAACGCGGCACGCCAAGAGTGCGTGCGCCACGAGGCGTCGTCGTCACCTTTGGTGGGCGAGCAGGCCCATAGAAACTCCGTTGAAGACGCCGGTTGGCAGGCGGAAGCGCCTGCCCCACTCAAAACGTCAACCCTGGCAACCGATTTTCCATGCCAGCCGACTCCCTTACGGTCGCGGTTCGGTAAGCGGCAAATTCGAGAGCAGGAGCTTTCCGCCGCTTTCGGTTACGACGTTCAGGCGGGCGTTTCCTACCAGCTTTTCTAAGCGTGGCAGCGCGGAACGGCTGGCGACGAGATAACAGCGGCCAGTGCCGTCCCACATTTGTTTCCACTGTTGGTCGTTGATAAAAACATCCGGCGCGCCTGGAGCGTAGGAGCCGTACACCAGATTGTTGATGCGCCCGTTCAACAGCAAGGCATCGCGGTTGGTGTAGAAGAAAACAGACGAGAACGTGTAATAGTGATGATCCACGATGAGCTTTCCCAGCGGCGATTTGAGCAGCGCTTCGGCGAGCGGCCGCGAGGACATGTAGGGATCGAAGACAACGAGGGCCATTCTGGCGGCCTGGAAAAACAGAACCATCATGATGGCCGCGGCCAAAAAAGCCTTCTGGCCGGTGGCGCGCGCGGTCCCAATGGCTCCGATCAAAAATGCGAATGCCGCGAGCAGCAACGGAGCGCGCAGGTAGGCGAAAGATTTGAGAGTGAGGTCTTCAATATGGCCGAGCGACAGGGTATAAGCGCCCGGATGCAACGACAGTGCCGCTGAGATATCTCCCGGCGCGGGAAGGTTCCTGGTCAGAAACCACAGCGTGCCCGCGGCCAGCGCGGCGCATAACAGGATGCCGCACAGGACGCGCGTACCGCGGCGAATCCAATCGCCGCCGGCGGCCATGGCCGACCCGGTCAACAGTGCGAGCGCGGGATAACAGGGCATGGAATAGTATTCCTGCGTGGTGGAAAACGTGAAGAAGATCAGAATGAAGCCGGTCCAGCAGAGCGCCAGTAACCGGGCGCGGCCGGCGCGATCGGCGGGGCGAAAAGAAAGCTTGGCGATGGCTGGAAGGTAAACACTCCACGGAAACAGCCAGATCAGGTGGAACAACCAGAAGTAGACTCGCGGCACGGTATTGTAATCGCGCGGGTAGCGGAGGTTCAGGAAGCGCAGCACCTGTTCATTCATGAAGAAGAACCAGAGAAACCCGTGGTACTCGCCGGGAGCGCTGTGGAAGGTGAGATCGAAGTACGGCGGATTTCTCAGTGTGGCCAGGATGTGCCAGGGCGCGGCGATGGCCAGGATAATCAGAATTCCGGTTATGGGATGAAGCCGTTTCCAGATTTTCGCGTGGAACAATTGGCGGGTGATGGCCAGATAAATAATGGCGGCTGCCACGGGGAACACCACGCCGATCAGGCTTTTCAGCAAAAGGCTGACGCCCAGGCTTGCCGCCAGTAGAAAAGCCCACCATGCCGGCCGCTGTTCGTCTTCCTCAATGGCGCGGAGAAACGCCCACATGGATAGCGTCATGCCGGCGGTGACCATCACGTCGGGAATGAGAATGCGCGTGAAGAGAAACAGGCCGACGCAAGTGGCGATGCATAATCCGGCGTAAAATCCGGCGCGTTTTCCGAAAGCCCAGGTTCCGAATGCGGTGGTGAACCAGGCCAGGGCCAGCGCGGCCAGCACCATATGAATTCTCGCGGCCCAGTCATAGGGTCCGAAAATTTTGTAGGAGATGGCCATCAGCCAGTAATTGAGCGGAGCTTTTTCGAGATAAGCGATGCCGTCGATACGCGCGGTCACCCAATCGCCGGAGGTGAGCATGTTGCGCGCGATCTGGGCCTGCACGGAGTCCACGTCGTCCATCAAGGAGGGCGGAGACACCATGCAGCCAATGTAAACGGCGGCGGCAAAAACGAGGACGATTAGATAGAGCTGAGGACTTCTTCCGGAGTTCGTGCCTGATCCCGAAGCGGGATCGTTTGAATGCGCCATTTCTTCATCCACAGTAACAGTGTCAGCAAACCCCACAGATGATAGCCGAGATTGGCGCGACGCCCCTGATGCGCCTGCTCGAGGGCCATGATCTGGTCGAAGCGGAAGAAGCCGGAATGCTCAGCGGCCGCGCCGGCCAATGTTTCGAGCAGCAGCGGCCGCAGGGGCCCCCGGAACCACTGGTGCGCGGGGATGTCGAAACCTACTTTTTTTCGGGACAAGACCGAGGGCGGCAGTTTGTCGCGCATCAGATTCTTCAAGATCACTTTCTGGCGTGATCCGTTAATTTTCAGCGGCGCGGGCAGCCGAGCGGCGAATTCCACGATGCGGTGATCGAGAAACGGCGGGCGCACTTCAATGGAGTGCGCCATGCTGATGCGGTCAACCTTGGTGAGAATGTCGTCGGGAAGGAAATATTTCTGATCGAACCACAAGTACGCGGGCAAGGTGTCGCCGGCGGCGGCAAGCTGCTGGAGCGTGGTATTTAGCGCGTCCGGAAGCGGCCACTGAAGCAGGGTGCGCTTTTCTGCGTCGGAGAAAGTGCCGTTCCAATATACGTGGGCGCGCTGGGGCGCCATGCGGCAGCCTTCGAGAAAGCGCTTCACCTTATATTCGAGCCCGATTTTCTCGTCCGAAACAGGCCAACGGCGGGCCATGGCTTCCATAAGGTGCAGCACTGGAGATGGCCAACGGCGGACGGTGCGGGCCAGCAAACTGGCGCGGTGGGTCAAGTAGCCGCCGAACAGTTCATCAGCGCCCTCCCCGCTCAGGACCACGGTGGCGTGACGCTTAGTCAATTTGGAGAGCAGCCACAGCGGCACCGCGCCGGCATCGGCGCTGGGCTCATCGGAGTAGCAGGCGAACTCTTCGATAGTGCCGGGCAGATCGTCGAGATCGCTCATATCCAGCTCATGATGCTGGGAGCCGTATTGCTGCGAGACCTCCCGGATGTAAGGAGTCTCGTCGAAGCTGCGCCCGTGGAATGAGATGGAAAAGGTTTGCAGCGGGCGCGGGGAGGCCTGAGTGGCGTAGTGCAGCATGGTGGAAGAGTCCACGCCGCCGCTCAACCAGATTCCCAGCGGAACGTCGGAGAGCAAGTGCTCGGCGACGGATTGCTTCAGTAACTGGTCCAATTCTTCTTGCGCGGACCGCGGATCGTCCTGGAGATTTTCGGGCGGGGATGGGATCTGCCAATAGCATTCCGACCGGATTGCGCCGCCGCGCCATTCCAGCCAATGTCCGGGGCGCAGCTTTTCGATGCCCTCCACTAGTGTCCATGGGGCGGGCACGTAGTTGAGTGAAAGAAAGCAATCCAGTCCGTTCAAGCTCAGGGAACGGCCGATCTCGGGATGCACGAAGATGGCCTTCAATTCCGATCCGAAATAAAGATCTTCGCCGCGCCGCGCGAAGTAAAGCGGTTTGATGCCCAGGCGGTCGCGAGCCAGCACCAGCCGTCCGGTGGACTCCGTCCAAAGCGCGACGGCGAACATGCCGCGCAGGCGCTCAAAGCAATGGGTATCCCACTCGAGGAACGCCTGCAGCACGGTTTCGGTATCGCTGTGAGAATAAAATCGCCGGCCGCGGCTTTCGAGTTCGGCACGCAGCTCGAGGTGATTGTAGATTTCGCCGTTGAACGCGATAACGGCGCCGCTGGGAGCGTCAATGATGGGTTGATCGCCGCCGTGAAGGTCGATGATTTTTAGCCGCGCCGCGCCTAGTGAAATTACGCCCGACTCAAAAACGCCCTGCTGATTTGGCCCGCGATGAAGCAGGGTTCCGACGGCATCCTGAATGCGGCCGGGAGCCGGGGCCTGGTGGGAGTGCGTGAACCCGGCTATTCCGCACAACTGGAACCACCATTCTGATTTGGCAGTGGGGTCCGCGCGGCGGCCCCTGGACCCGCTGTATGAGGAGCGGGCCGACGTGGGCGTCGGCAGCGGACCGGGGGGTCCGCCCTACATTGTTTCTTAAAGGCGGCACGAAAATTCAAGACTTGCTCTCCACCGCGGCAATGGCCGCTGTTGGCTGGGGCGTGGTGCGCTGGTTGCGCGCATTTCTCCAGTTGACTTGCGGAAGGAACATGGAGGTGTCCACGCGATCCTGATATTTCAACGCGATGTTCATGAGCGAATCGAGCAGGGAATCGTTCAGGAAATGGGGGCGCAAGCCGAGATCGATCAATTTGGAATGCTTGGCGTTGTAATAATGCTGCTCGGCTTCCACGCGCGGGTCCGCCAGGTGATCCACATCCGCGCGCAGGCCCATTTTGCGCGCCGCTATTTGCACCATACGCGCCAGCTCAAGCACCGAAAACTGTTCGGTGAACTGGTTGTACACGCGGCACTCGCCGGCGTTGGCGGGATTGAGACAGGCCAGCTCGATACAGCGAACGGTATCGCGGATATCCAGGAAGCCTCGCGTCTGCCCGCCTTTTCCATAGACCGTCAGTGGGTGACCGGTGACGGCCTGGACGCAGAACCGGTTCAAAACGGTGCCGAAAACGTCATCGTAATCGAAACGGTTGATGAGCGCCTCGTCCAACGAAGTTTCGCCGGTCACGGTGCCGTAGACCACGCCTTGATTCAGATCGGTGGCGCGCAATCCCCAGATCTTGCAGGCGAACATCATGTTGTGGCTGTCGTGAACCTTGGAAAGGTGATAGAACGAACCGGGCTGTTTGGGATAAGGAAGCAGGTCGGTTCGCCCGTTATGCTCGATTCGAATATATCCTTCCTCTATATCGATGTTGGGCGTGCCGTATTCACCCATGGTGCCGAGCTTGATCAAATGACAATCGGGCTTGAATTCCTTAATCGCGAAAAGCACGTTCAACGTTCCGACCACGTTGTTCACCTGGGTGAACACGGCGTGCTTGCGATCGATCATGGAATAGGGCGCGGAGCGTTGTTCGGCGAAATGGACCAGGGTGTCGGGTTGAAAGTCTTGAAACATCGAAGACAGAAAATCGTAATCGGCAACGTCGCCAACGAAAAGCTCGATGGATTTTCCGGTCAGTTCCTGCCAGGCGCGCAGGCGATCGGCCAACGGCTGGATGGGCGTCAGGGTCTGGACGCCGAGCTCAAAATCCCACTGCCGGCGCACAAAATTGTCGACAATGGCGACGTCATGACCGGCCTTCGAAAGATACAGCGCAGCCGCCCAGCCGCAGTAGCCGTCACCACCCAATACGCAAATTTTCACGCGGCTTCGCCTCCATTTTTCTCAAGCTAAAGTTTATCAGCGCCAACCTCCGCTGCGCAAACGCGCAGCTTGCGCCGATTGGCAATCGGCGCGCAGGTTGGCAACATAGTTAACAACCTGCCCCACTCGCGGTCCGTGACATTTGACACTGCCCGCACGTCCATTAACACTGGAAGGCGAGGGGCTTACATGTTCACCAAGGATCTCGTATACGCGGCGCGCTCACTCGGGAAGAGCCCGGTATTTATGGCCACGGCGGTAATCACTATTGCGCTTGGTATCGGCGCCAGCACCGCTATATTCAGTGTAACGAACGCGGTGCTGCTGCGCCCGCTGCCTTATAAGGATCCCCAGCAGCTGATCATCGCCTGCGGCGACATGCGCAAGCGGAACGTCAAGGATTTCCCGTTTTCAAACGCCGAATATTTCGATATACGCGAAACGGACAAGAACGTGTTTGAGGATTTTGCCGGAGTCCTTACCGGACGCGGGCCGGTGCTGCGCGACGATGGGACTCCGGAGCTGGTGCGGTTTGGGGTGGTCACTCCCAATTTTTTCCATTTGCTAGGCGCGACGATCCATATTGGCCGCGATTTTTCAGATGCGGATGGGCAACCGCAGCCGCCGCAGCCACAACCGGGGAACACGCCGGGCGGGGCCAATGCGCCTGCGCCGCCGCAGCTTCCCGCCATCGCGATTATCAGCTATGAATACTGGCAGCGGCGTTTTGGAGGCAATCCGGGGATTCTGGGGCAAACTCTCAAATCACCGGGGGTTTCGCCGCAGATCGTAGGAGTGCTGGCGCCGCGCTTCGAACTGCTGTTTCCCGCGGACGCCAATCTGGAACATCTTCCCGACCTCTGGGTGGCAAATCGCCTGTCTTATGATGGCGCCAATCGCAACAATGTATCACTGCGGATTGTCGGCCGGTTGAAGCCGGGAGTGACGCTCCAACGGGCGCAGATCGCGGCCGACGCGTACTCGATTCACGAGCAGAGCCTGGACCGGATTCTTACCACGGCGGATTGGCATGTCCGGCTGGTTCCCATGCAGCAGCACCTGGTGGCGGAGGTTCGTCCGGCGATTCTGGCGCTGATGGGCGCGGTGATTTTCCTATTGCTGATCGCTTGTTCGAACGTCGCCAATCTGCTGCTGGTGCGAGCTTCGCTGAGAGAGCGGGAACTGGCGGTGCGGACCGCATTAGGCGGCAGCCGGTGGCGTTTAGTCCGGCAGATGCTGGCGGAAGCTTTGCTGCTCTCGGCAATGGGGACGGTGTTGGGCCTCGGCCTGGCGTGGGCGGGGATCCATGAACTGCTGGTGATCGCGCCGGCGAATCTGCCGCGTCTGGATTCGATCCGAATCGATCCCATGGTGGTGGCGTTCACGGCGCTGGCCGGGTTGGCGGCGGCGGCAATTTTCGGAGTGGTGCCCGCGCTGCGCGCCTCGCGGCCGGATGTCATGCATGTGCTACGCTCGAGCGGCCGAACCGCCGGGCTAAGCGGTGGGCGGTTGCTTCAAAATATCGTGGTGATCGCGGAAGTGGCTCTTTCGTTTGTGCTGCTGATCGGCAGCGGCCTGATGTTCCGCAGCTTTCTGGAACTGCAGAGAGTGAAACCGGGCTTCGACTCGCATCACCTTCTGACGTTCCTGCTGCTGGGCGGACGCGGGGGAAAAACCCCGGAGCAGCGTGCGGCATTCCAGCGGGAAACGCGGCAGGCGCTCAGCTCCGTGGGCGGGGTGGAGAGCGTGGGTTCGGCCTTTCCTTTTCCGCTGACCGGCGGCTTTAGTCCGATACGTTGGGGATTGGAGCCCGCGCTGGCGGATCCGAGCAAGTTCCAGGCGACCGATTGGCAGATCGTGCTGCCGGGTTATTTTGAAACCATGCGCAGCCAATTAATCGACGGCCGCATGTTCACCGAAGCCGACAATGCGCCCAATCGCAAAGTGGCCATCATCGACCAGGCGCTGGCGTCGAAGGCTTTTCCGAATCAGTCCGCAGTAGGCAAACGGATTCTGACCCGCATCATCACGCCGGAACCGGAATGGGTGGAAGTGATCGGCGTGGTGGGGCACCAGCACGAGGAATCGCTGGCTACGCCGGGCCGCGAACAAATCTACTTCGCGGACGGCTTTTTCAGCCACGGCGCCACGGCATACTGGGCCATTCGAACGGTGGGCGATCCGGCGAAATACGGCGAGGCGGTCCGCGCGGCTATCGCCAGAGTGGATCCGGAAAGCGTGGTGACGGATCTGCAACCGATGGATGTGTTGGTGGACAAGGCGCAGGCCGGGACGCGCTTCTCGCTGCTGCTGATCGGAGTATTCGCGGTGATCGCGGTGCTGCTGGCGGGGGTGGGCTTGTATGGAGTGCTGGCCACGGTAGTGCGCCAGCGCACGGCTGAGATTGGAGTGCGCATGGCGCTGGGCGCGGCGCCCTCTAACGTTTTCCGGCTGATGATCGGCCAGGGGCTGCGCCTGAGCGCGGCTGGCATTGGGTTGGGGCTGATCGCAGCGTTCGGATTGACGCGGGTGATGATCAGCATGTTGGTGGGCGTGAAGCCGACGGACCCGGTTACCTATGTAGCGATGGTGGCGGTGTTCTTCGCGATCGCTGCTTCGGCATCGTGGATTCCGGCGCGGCGCGCGGCGGCGTTGGATCCGACGCGGGCGTTGCGGGAAGAGTAGCGTTATGAAATCGATGGTTATTTTGTTGCTTGCGGCTGCTGTCCTGGCGGACGTTTCCGGCGAACGCATGCGGGCTCACGTGAAATATCTCGCGAGCGATCAACTGGAAGGCCGTGGGGTGGGCACGCGCGGCGAAAAACTGGCCACGGAATATATCGCCGCGCAGTTCGATTCCGCGGGCGCCAAACCGGCCGGAGAGAACGGAACATTTTTCCAGCGCGTGCCGATGGTGGGGGCTCGGACGGAACCGGGCGCGACACTCTCGGCCTCGGCGAATAATAAATCGATCTCGTTTCGATGGCTGGACGATTACGTCGGCGTGAGCGAGCTGCAGCAAGCCGCGGATCAGTTCGACGCGGAAGCCATTTTCGTCGGCCACGGCATCGTGGCGCCGGAATTCCATTGGGACGATTTTAAGGGCGTGGATGTGAAAGGCAAAGTGCTGGTGCTTTTTACCAATGAGCCGCCCTCGAGCGATCCGAAATTCTTCGGTGGACCGGCGCTGACTTACTACGGCCGCTGGACCTACAAGTACGAGGAAGCGGCGCGGCACGGCGCGAAAGCGGTGTTCATCATCCACACCACGCCCACGGCGGGCTACGGTTTCGATGTGGTGCGAAGCTCCTGGAGCGGCGAAGATCCTCAGTTGAAGCTGGCGCCTGGACAGCCGGCCCTGGCCTTCGCCGGTTGGTTCACGCGCGATGCCGGCGAAAAATTATTGGCCATGTCCGGCCACCACGTGGATGAAATGCTGGAAGCCGCCAATTCGCGCGATTTCCGCCCCATTCCGCTCGGAATTCACATGCGCGGAAACATGCCGACTAAGATTCGACAAATCGAGTCCCGCAATGTTGTAGCGATGGTGCCTGGCAGCGACGAAAAGCTGCGATCGGAAGCGGTGGTGTTCACCGCACACTGGGATCATCTGGGAATTGGTCCGGCGGTAAACGGCGACTCCATTTATAACGGCGCGGTGGACAATGCCACCGGATGCGCCATCCTGATGGAACTGGCGCGCGCATGGGCTGCGCTTCCCGCCAAGCCGCGGCGCTCCGCAATTTTCGCCGCGGTCACCGCCGAAGAAGCCGGACTGCGCGGATCGGAATATTACGCCGATCATCCGGTGCTGCCGCTGGGTAAAACGGCGCTCGATCTGAATTTCGACGCTTTCCCCCCGTTTGGCCGCACCAAAGATGTTGAGGTGACGGGCGCCGAGCGCACCAGCGTTTGGTCCACCGTGCAGCAGGTGGCAGCGCGCATGAATATCGCCATCAAACCCGATGCCCATCCCGAGCAAGGCCACTTCTACCGCTCCGATCATTTCTCGCTGGCGCATGCGGGCGTGCCGTCTTTTTCCATTGGCCTGGGAACCGATTACGAAGGCAAGCCGGCGGGATACGGCGAGAAGATTTTTGAAGACTACAACGAAAAGCACTATCATCAGCCGTCGGATGAATACCGCGACGATTGGGATTTCGGCGGGATGGAGGAAGTGGCTCAGTTCGCCATCCGGATAGCTACTTTGGTGGCGAATCAGGAAGCGCTGCCTACTTGGAATGCCGGAGATGAATTCTTGCCTGCGCGCGAAAAGTCATTGGGCCGCAGATGAACGCGGATGAACGCGAATAGGACTGGCTATTTCGCGTCGCGCCAATTGTCGCCGATGCCGACGTCCACAATCAGGGGCACATCCAGCTTCTGGACGTTTTCCATTTCGCGTTTTACCATTTTCGAAACTTGCTCGGCTTCTTCCGGCGGGCTTTCGAACAAGAGTTCGTCGTGGACCTGGAGCAGCATCCTGGTCTCCAGGCTTTCCTGGCGCAGGATTTCATCGATGCGGATCATGGCCAGCTTGATGAGATCGGCCGCGGTGCCCTGCAGCGGCGTATTCACGGCGGTGCGCTCGGCAAAGGAGCGCGCGTTCGGATTGCGGCTGTGCATGTCGGGGATCGGCCGCTTGCGTCCGGACAAGGTGAGGGCCTGGCCGGTGTTGCGGACTTCGGCGATGGTTTCCTGAATGAATTTCTTGACGCCCGCGTGCAGTTCGAAATAAGTTCGGATGTAATCTTCGGCCTCTTTGCGATCGATCCCAAGCGTCGCCGCCAGTCCGAACGGGGTTTGTCCGTAGACGATTCCGAAGTTGACCGCCTTGGCGTTGCGCCGCATCTCGGACGTAACCATCAACGGTGGAACGCGGAAAACCTCGGCCGCGGTGCGGGTATGAATATCCTCGCCGTTGCGGAACGCGGCGACCAAGACGGCATCGTGCGACATGTGCGCCAACAGGCGCAGCTCAATTTGCGAATAATCCGCAACAATTAGCCGCCAGCCCTCGCGCGGCACGAAAGCGGCGCGGATCTCACGGCCCAGCTCGGTGCGAATCGGAATGTTCTGCAGATTCGGATTCGATGACGACAAGCGGCCGGTGGCTGCGCCGGCCTGGTTGAACGTAGTGTGCAGCCGGTGCGTGGCGGGATCAATCAACGCTGGCAGGGCATCAATGTACGTTCCTTTGAGCTTCGAGAGCTGCCGGTATTCCAGCACCTTGCGCGCGATTTCATGCTCAGCCGCCAGGCCTTCCAGCACATCCGCAGCGGTGGAAATTGTTTTACCTTTGCCGTACTTCACGGGCGCGGGAAGATTCAATTCCTCAAACAGAATTTTTCCCAGCTGCTGCGGCGAATTGATATTGAATGGCTTGCCGGCCAGCTCGTAGATCTCGGCCGAGAGACGCTGGATGGTGGTGTCCAGTTGCTGGGATAAAACCTTGAGTTGGGATGGTTCAATACGCATGCCGGTCTGCTCCATCCGCGCCAGGACACCGGCCAGCGGCAGATCGATCCGCTCATAAATTTCGCGCAATCCCTGCGAGTCGATTTCAGGAATTAATCGCTCCGCCAGCGTAATGGCCAGATCCGCATGCTGCTCCGCGGCGGCGCCGAGTTTGCGATCGATATAGCGTTCCGCCAGTATCTCCGGCGAGCAGCCGGAAGGATCCGCGCAGAGCAAGAACGCGTAGAGCATCACGTCGTGCCGGAAGCCGCGCGCCTCAATTCCATGTTTGGCCAATGCCAGCGTCAGGCTCTTGACGTCGTGCGCCACATTGACCCGATGCGGATCTTCGAGAACAGGCTTCAGCAGATCGAGAAAATCGGTGGAAAGCGCGCGCCCGACGCCCGGTTCATAAGAGACGCCCAGCATGGTGAGCGGCAAGTCACCTGCGAGGGAGGATTGGATGGCGAAGGCAATCGGCTGGGCGCGGTCGAGTTTCGAAAGCCGCTCCGCGTATTGCGCCGCTTCGTCTCTCGAGTCAATGGTCCGGTAATCGCGGGTGTGCGCGTCCTCGGTGGGGCCCGCTTCTTTCAGCAGGCTGTAGAATTCCAGCTCCTTATAGATCTTCTTGAGCTCTGCAACATCCGGTTCCGCGGCGGTGAAATCTTTCAAGTGGAATTCAATGGGAACGGTAATATCGATGGTTGCCAGCTTCTTGCTCATCAGAATCTGGTCGCGATTGTTCTGCAGGCTCTCGCGATATGTTTTTCGCTCCACTTCGGCGGCGTGTTCGATGGCCGCTTCCACCGATCCGAAGCGCTGGATCAGATCGCGAGCGCCTTTCTCGCCGATGCCGGGAGCGCCGGGAATGTTATCCACCGAATCACCCATCAGGGCCAGCAGATCGGACACCTGGCCGGGCTTGACGCCCATGAACTGCTGGGCGGTTTCCGCGTCGTACCAGATGTCTTCTTTGACCGGATTGTACATGTGCACGCGATCGTTCACCAGCTGCAGCATGTCCTTGTCGCTTGAGACAATCACGACGTCGGCCACTTCGGCGCCCTTATTTGCCAGCGCGCCGATCACGTCATCCGCCTCGAATCCGGGGAACTGCAGGATGGGGATGCGCATAGCTTCGAGCGTACGCCGGATGTAGGGGATCTGTTCGCCCAAGTCGGGCGGCATCTCGGTGCGGTTGGCTTTGTACTCCTTGTGCATTTCTTCGCGGAAGGTTTTACCGGATTCGAAAATGGCGGCGATGTATTCGGGTTTATAAGTCGCGCGAAGCTTGCGCACCATGTTGTGAAAAATATAGATGGCCTCGGTGGAGATTCCGGTAGTGGTGCGCATGGGCGGAGCGCCGCTGCGGGCGCGCGCGTGATAGGCGCGGAAGATAAAGCCGTAGCTATCGATCAGGAAAAGGCGCGGTCGCTTCATCTCAAGTTCAGGATAGCTTGTGGGGGAGGTTGTTGAGCTGCGCCGGTTGGCAATCGGAGAAAAAAGGGGCGGATTAACAATCCGCCGCAGGATGGCATCCTGCCCACAACTGCTACTGTGTAGCAAATGAGCGGAGTGGTTCTGGTAACCCCTACGCGGTGATGGAGAATTCGCATTGAGGAGCTGTTATGAAACTTAACATCGACGACTTACGCCGGCATTATGCTTCGCTCTCCGATGAGGCGCTCCGCGAGATCGATAGGACTGAGCTGGTGGAACTGGCGCGCCAGTGTTACGACCAGGAGTTGGCGCTACGGGAACCGGTGAAGAGGAGGCCGGAGATCGTGCGCCGGCCCGCTCTGCCGGTGGAAGAGCCGGATGTTCAGGACGAGTTAGCGCCAGGCGAAGAATGGAAGGATGATTCAAATGCCGACGATGAAGAGGCACCGGAGTGGGTGGTTGATGCGGATTGCGTATGCACGTTTTCCGCGCGTCCAGGGAGTGACGCGGCCTCGGACGCAGACAACGTTCGGGCGGTTTTAACGGATGCCGAAATTCCGTGTTACGTCACCGTCCGGACGATCGAACCGGACATTGCGCCGGCGCCAGTGACTGAATATCGAGTTGTAGTGCCGGGCGGGATGAATCTTGAAGCCACCAGCGTGTTAGACAAAGAAATGTACAACGCCGAGATTGAGGCTTCCTGGCGGGCGCACCTGGAAGTTCTCACGGACGAGCAACTTCTCGGGTTAAAGAAGGAGACCATCCTGGGAGGGCTCTTGGACCGCATTGAGCGAATCGGGCGCGCCTACGACGAAGAAGTCGCCCGCAGAAGGAAGACCGGCGGCCGGTAGGCAGCTTGACCCCCACAGCGATTTCGCCGTAAGATACTGAAAACCGGTTCGGGGAAAGGGCCGGCTTGGGAAAGGGACAGATGCTGTCTACAAAAAGAACTTTGTTGGCGTTCGTGTGCCTGGCCACGTCCGCCTTGGCACAGAATAGCGGCTCCATCACTGGTACGGTGCGCGATGGCACGGGGGCGGTGGTGCCTGGGGCGCAGGTGATCCTCAGCAATAGCCAAAAGGGGATCTCGCTGAAGACCACCACGAACTCGGGAGGGGATTATTTGATAGCGGGTCTCCCTACCGGCACGTTCGACTTATCCATCACCGCGAAAGGCTTCCGGAAATATGAAGCCAAAGGAATTGTGCTGGAGACGGCGCAGAAGGCGCGCGTGGACGCGGTCTTGGAAGTGGGCGCAGTGACTAACGAAATCACCGTGCTGGGGTCGCAAGTTGCGCAGGTGGAGACGCAATCGTCAGAGCTGTCGGGCGTGGTTACCGGTAAGGAGATCAGCCAGATTGTTCTGAACGGCCGCAACTTCACGCAACTGGTGACGCTGCAGCCCGGCGTGAGCAATCAAACCGGCCAGGACGAAGGGGTGGTGGGCGTAGCCGGCAGCGTGGCCATGAGCATCAACGGCGGCCGCACCGAATATAACAACTGGGAGATGGACGGCGGCGACACCATGGACAACGGCAGCAATGGCACCTTGAACGTCTACCCCAATATCGACGCCATCGCCGAGGTCCGGGTGCTTACTTCCAATTACGGCGCTCAGTATGGGCGGAACTCTTCGGGAACCATCGAAACGGTCACCAAATCGGGGACCAAGGATTTCCATGGCGACGTGTTCGAGTTCCTGCGCAACGACGATTTCAACGCGCGGAATTTTTTCAACAACACTCCGCCTGAAGTTCCCGAATACAAGAAGAACGATTTCGGCTTCACCATCGGAGGGCCCGTTTACATTCCCAAAGTCTACAATCGCGACAAGAATAAAACTTTCTTCTTTTATTCGGAGGAGTGGCGCCGGGAGATTGTACCCGGCGGCACGTTCAACCAACAGGTTCCTTCGGCCGCGGAGCGCCAAGGCAATTTCTCCGATGTTTGCCCCAAGGCTGGAAGCGTAGTGAACAGCGCGGGATATCCCGATTGCCCCGTGAATCCGGCCACCGGCAACTACTTTCCCAACAATACTGTTCCGGTGAATATCAATGCGCAGGCCCTGCTGCCGTTGATCCCGCTGCCCAATCAACCGAACAACTATTACAATTCCGCGCCGGCCCTCCCCACCCACTGGCGGGAGGAACTGTTCCGCGTGGATGAGAACTTCTCCGACAAGATGCGCATGTTCGTGCGCTTCACGCACGATTCCTGGAGCCAGATACAGCCCACTCCGACGTGGGGAAACGGCGCGTCATTCCCGTTGGTTCAAACCAATTTCGTAGGGCCCGGCGTTAGCCTGGTGGCCAACCTGGCCGCTAATATTTCTCCCACTCTTCTGAATGAATTCACCTTCAGCTACACTACCGATCACATCTTTCTGAACGCCGTCGGCCCGGTACAGCGTCCCTCCAGCATGACCATGACCGGCCTGTTCGACAATGGCTTCGGCGGCCTGGTGCCCGCGGTGAACGTCGCCGGCGGAATCAATTACGACACGGCCGGATTTTCGCTGGACAGCGGATACTTTCCGTGGAACAACGCGAATCCGACCTATACCTATAAAGACCAGTTGAGCAAGATCGTCGGCGATCACAATCTGATTTTTGGCGTCTATTTCGTCGCCGCGCAAAAAAACGAAGACAACTCCGCTTACGTTCAGGGAATTTTGGGGTTCGACAATACCTCGCCAGTGACCACCGGAAATGCGTTCGCGGATATGTTGACCGGCCAGATCGGCTCATTTTCTCAGACCAACCAGCAGACCAAATACTACAACCGCTATAAGATTGTAGAGCCGTATGTGCAGGATGACTGGCGCGTGAACAAGAAGCTCACGCTAAATCTGGGCCTCCGCCTCAGTCTGTTCGGCACCTACCGCGAAAAGCTGCATCAGGCTTACAATTTCGATCCGGCTGTTTACAGCCTGGCGTCCGCGCCGCAGATTGATGTGAACGGAACGGTTACCGGGCAGCCCGGCGCCCTTGTTCCGAATAGCGGAAACCCATTTACCGGATTAGTGCAGTGCGGTGTCGGCGGAGTGCCCGCCGGATGCATGAAGGGTCATTTGTTTAATCCTGCGCCGCGCGTCGGTTTCGCTTACGATCCCTTCGGCGACGGCAAGACGGCCATTCGCGGCGGATATGGAATCTTCTTTGAGCACACCAACGGCAACGAGGGGAACACGGAGTCACTCGAAGGGACACCGCCGTATGTGCTCAGTTCGACGCAGTACAACGTGGTTGGCTACACCAACATTGGCGGACAAGGCGTGGCGTTTCCGCTGGCGGTGAATTCCATTCCGAGACAGGCCATCTGGCCCTATGTGCAGCAATGGAATTTGAACATCCAGCGTCAAATCATGAATGGAACCGTGATGACCGTTGCTTATGTGGGCAGCAAAGGTTCGCATCTTTCGCTGCAGCGCGATATCAACCAGCTGTTGCCGATCACGCAGGCGCAGAATCCTTATCAGCCGGGACAAGCCATGACCCAGGCGGACTGCGACAATGGCACCGTGAACGGCGTGGCGCCCACTGGACCGGCAGCCATTCAGTTCAACGTCGCCTGCGGAGGGTCGCCCGATCCATACCGGCCGTACCGCGGATATGGATCCATTACTTCGCTTGAACCGGAAGCCAATTCAAGCTACAACTCGCTGCAAGTTTCGGTGCGCCGTCATGTGGGCCGGTTGAATTTCGATCTGGCATACACCTATAGCCATTCGCTGGACGATTCGTCGGATCGCTACGATGGAAACTTCGTGGATTCCTACGATCTGCGCCGCACCTGGGCCAGCTCGAATTTCGATCAGCGCCATATCCTGAATGTCGGCTACGTTTACGACCTGCCCTTCTTCACTCAGAAAGGCCTGGCGCACTCGCTGCTGGGCGGCTGGCAGCTTTCCGGAGTTACAACCTTTCAGACCGGCACTCCTTTCAGTCTCAGCGACGGACTTTTCAACGCCGGCGTAGGCAACGGCACGGGAGCGGGTTCCTATCTGGACATCGTCGGCAATCCCTACTCGGCGCCGAATGTTGGGGCCGGTATTCAAGGCGTCTACGGTCCGCTGCTCTTCAATCCGGCGGCATTTGCGGCGCCGGAAGGGCTCACCTTCGGGACATCGCAGCGCAATGTCATGAAGAACCCGCCGCGTACCAACTTCGACATGGGCTTGTTCAAGCATTTTGAAATCAAGGAGGAAAGGGCCATCGAGTTCCGGGCCGAAGCTTTCAACGTGTTCAACCACACGCAATGGAACGGCGTCAACACCGGCACCAGTTGTTTTGGAGGATCGGATTTCAACGCCGGCGATGCCAGCTGCCTGGCGAACAACAACTTCATGCGGCCGAGCGGGGCGCACAATCCGCGGATTTTGCAGTTGGGATTGAAATTTTTGTTTTGAGGAAAAGGCACCGGAGTTTCCATGGGCCTGCGGCCCACCAAAGGTGATGAAGACGCTGTGTGGTAAATCAGTTGGCAGGCGAAATCGCCTGCCCCACATTCGTTCGCAAGGATTTACGTTTTGAGTGGGGCAGGCGCTTCCGCCTGCCAACCGTGCTCTACGCGTTTTCCATCACCAGAACATAGTCCTGGAAGATCGGCGGGGCGGGCGGATGCCATTCCTCTGGACCGGTGACTGTTCCGAGATCGGTCTCCTTGCCAGTCACCGGATTCCACCAAAAAGCCCGGTACCGCGCTGCTGCTTCGAGCTGCACGATCTTTTGATTCACGCTGCCGGTCCGCGGAAAATAAAAGATGCGCAGCTCGCCCGGAATCCCGCTTCCATATGGCTGCATGTAATTCTGCTCCGTCCAGTGCGGATCAATCCATTCCGGATGCGGCTCGATGCGCCACCATTGATATCTGGCGAGCAGACCTTTGGCCATCCCAAGTTGCGCGGATCCCGGCAATTGATACGCCGTCTGCCAGGGAGTGTCGCCCCAGCTTCGTCCGTGCGGCGATGCGCCAAAAGGCTGATCCGGATTATTCACCTGCCAGATTCCGTTCGCGCCATAGGTATGTCCCGCCGCGCCGCTCAACACGCACGCCCAGAACATGAAACGCTGCACCTCCTGACGGCTGGCCTCCTGGATCCCCTCATAACAGACTTCGCCATTCACTACTGGCATGACAGGTGTCGCCGCATAGGATCGCGTGACTTTGTTCACGGTGTTGGGAATGCTCTCGCGATCGGAATGTCCTGTTTGCAACATGTCGAAATCCAGCACCAACGGATCCTCCACCGTGGTTCGCGCACTCGAGGACGGATGAATGGTGATGGGATTCCCGTAAGCGCTGATAGATCGAACATATTTGGCGAGCTCCGTCCAGCCGGCCTTCTGCATGGCCGAATCCCGATCGGGCTGCTTCGAAAGATAGTACGGCATGGCTCCTTCTCCGGCCAGACACCACACCGCCGGATACGCGCCCCAGCGGGCTACAAGATAACGCCAGTGCCTTTTCATTTTTTCGACGCCGAGAATGGGGAGATAGTAGCCCCAGCAACCCACGATGCAGGGCGCGAGGCCACTTTCCACCAGATGCCGGATGCGCTGGTCGGCGCGATCGAAATAGGCGGGATTGATTTCGGAGTAGCCGGCATCATACGGGAAGCCGGCTTCATTGGCGCCGCGGGGATCGCGTTCCGGCATGTCCGGATAAAGTCCCGCGACGATCTGCACCACGGTGAAACCCTTGCGCTGCCGGTCCGCGGCCAGCAACGCAAAATCTTCGGGCCACTTCAGCCGCTTTACCAGGCCCATCCACCAGGTGTCCGCCAGCCAGAAGAAAGGAGTGCCGTCGGCTTGCTCAAAGTGACGGCGATCTTTAGCCACTTTCAGCGGACCGTGCCGGTAAAGCGGATTGGCGCCGGTATACGGATGCGCCGCTAGCGTGCCCTGCTGGCCGTGGAGACTGGTGTTGCCGGTATCGGTGGAAACGCTGCGCCAGGTGTGCGCGCCAACCGTTGCCGGAGAATATCGGACGCGCCAGGTTTGCGCGCCGGACCAAAATGCCGGAACCCGCAACTCTGCGCCTTCGGGCTCGCGGACGATTACATCCAGATCGACGTCCGAAAAGGGGTTGCGGTACGGCTTCGCGCTGGTGAAGGTCCATTCCACGGGGCAGTGTACTGCGGATTGCATTGCCTGGGCATGGGCGCGCCGTGGCAGGCTCAAGGCGGTGGCGCTGGCGAGAAATGCTCTTCTGTTGACTCTCATGGTCTGTCGTAAATTGTAGCCCCCTTCGTGGTGGCGCTCCCTTGCGGTCGCGGCTCGGAAAGTAACAGAGCCGCGACCGCAAGGGAGCGTTCGGACCGGTGAGGTATCGTAATAACGTGCTGAAGTTTCTGTTGGCCACATGCACTACCGTTGCGTTGGCGCAGAGCCCCAGCTACCAGCTTGTCAATTTAGTGGTTCCCATGGGCCAGGGCGGGGTGGCTGCGGCCGATTTCAACGGCGATCACAAAATCGACCTGGCTGTCGCCACCATGGGCGGCGTCGGAAATTCTCAAACCGACCTGGTTTTCGTTTACCTGAATAGCGGCAACGGGACATTCCAGCAACCTAAGAGCTTCGCCGTGGGCACCGGCGTGTTCGCTATGATCTCGGGCGATTTCAACGCAGACGGAAAGATCGACCTGGTTACTGGAAACATTCAATCCAGGGACATCTCGGTGCTGCTGGGAAATGGGGATGGTACGTTTCAGCCGGTAGTAAGTTATCCAACCGGTGGCGCGGTGGGAGGCCTGGTGGCCGGCGACTTCAACGGCGATAACAAGCTGGATATTGCAGTGGTCAATCAACAGCCAGCCTCTTTATCTATATTTCTTGGAAATGGAGACGGCACATTCACCGCGGTTTCCCCTCAGCCCCTGGGCATGACGCTGGTGGGAGTCACTACAGCTGATTTCAACGGGGACAAAAACCTTGACCTGGCGATTTCGGATGTCAACAGCACCGTATGGGTGCTGTTGGGCAAAGGCGATGGAAGTTTCGAAACTCCCCAACCGATCACGCTTACAGGCACGCTGGAAGGAATTGCCTCCGCCGATTTCAACGGGGATCACAACGTTGACCTGGCGGTAACCGGCATCGATTCAGCCAGCGTCTTCGTTCTGCTGGGAAAAGGCGACGGCACATTTCAGGCGCCTGCCAGTTACGCAGCGGGGCGAGGCGCATGGGCAGTCACCGTAGGCGATTTCAATTCCGACGGCAATCTGGATATGGCCGTGGCCAATAACTTCGAGGTCCCGTTGCAGAATGATGTGTCGCTGCTTGCCGGAGATGGGACGGGCAAATTCGCGGCGGCTGTTCCTTTGGGAGCCGGAAATAATCCCTTTGGGGTAGTGGCCGCCGATTTTACCGGCGACGGAAAGCTGGATCTCGCGGTGGCGAACAATGGTTCACCTTTCGTTTCGGTGCTCATAAATGGATTTCCCAAGGGATTGTCGTCGTTCACATCCGTTTCCGCTGCCGATGGAAGTCCGGGCCTGGCGCCGGAAGCGCTGGTCTCCGCCTACACGCCTGGGATTTCTGGTTTCGAAGGCTCCGCCGGATTCCCGATTCCCACTACGCTGGCGGGGCTTTCGATCAACGTTGAGGACAGCGAAGGCGTGTCGCGCCTGGCGCCTATGTTGTTTGCTTCGCCCGTACCGGCGCAAATCAATTTCCAGATGCCGGAAGGCACGCATACCGGAGAAGCCACACTCACCATCCTGAACGGAACAGCGTCCGCCATGGTGGAATATGCCGCCATTACATCCGTCGCGCCCTCGCTCTTTAGCGCCGATTCCAGCGGAAGCGGTCCAGCCGCAGCGACCGCCGTCAGCGTGAGTGCTTCCAATGTGCAGACGCCCATACCTGTTTACCAATGCGAACTGGTTTGTGACACCGTTCCAATTGTTCTGAGTCCGGATGTACAGGTTGTTGTTTCATTCTTCGGCACGGGCATTCGCGGCGCCGGCGCTTCCAATGTCAGTTGCAGCATTCATGGGGTGAACATCCCAGTGCAGTTTGCTGGCGCGCAGCCGGCGTTTGTCGGGCTGGACCAAATTAATGTGGCATTGCCGCTTTCGTTGATGGGAAGCGGGCAATCGGAAGTCATCGTAACGGCCGATGGCCACGCCTCCAATACAGTTCTGATAAATATTCAATAGATATGGCTGCTATCATTTCGCTGCTGCGCGCGGTTAATGTGACCGGGTACAACAAGGTGAAGATGGACGCGCTGCGGGAGCTCTATGAGTCGCTCGGATTGCGCGGTGCGCAAACCTACATCCAGAGCGGCAATGTTGTTTTCAAGACGGACGCCAAGGATCTGGCTCGTCTTCAAAAACGCATCCAGGACGCCATCGAAAAGAGCTATGGATTTCGCCCCGGCGTGGTGCTGCGTTCCTCGGCCGAGCTGAAAGATATCATCCGCAGAAATCCTTTCGCGAAACGATCCGGCATTGAGCCAAACAAACTGGTGGTCAGTTTCCTAACCGGCGAGCCGGACGCGGAGTCTAAGCAGAAGATCGCGCAGATTAAGGTTGGCCCGGAAGAACTTGTCCTGGATGGACGCGAGCTTTACATCTATTACGCGGGTGGCATCGGCAGCTCAAAACTTACGCCCGCGGTGATCGAGAGAGCGCTGAAAGTTTCCGGGACCGCCAGAAACTGGAACACAGTGACCAAATTATTGGAGATGGCCGAAGCGGTGGAGCGATGAGGGCGGGCGTTGCCGCTGCGCTGGTGGTCCTCGGTTCCTTTGAGGCTTATTCCGGAGGCATCGAGCCATCGATGTCCGTTATCCTTTGCCGTTGGGAGGCTACGGATATTCTGGTCCTCTCGCCCACACCGGATAGGGCGGCTTTCCAGGTGATGGAAACTATCAAAGGCGATGCGAAGCCCGGGGACACAATTGTCCTCAGCGAATTGGCTCCGCCCGATGACGTCGCGGCCTTTCGGGAGAAAGCCGAGCGCGAGATGACCATCCCCGAGCCGCCACCAGCGATGCAGCCCGGAGACCGGATGATCGCGTTCCTGCTTCGCCCCGGCGCCCAGCTTGAATATTTTTCCCCGCCCGAAGCCTCCAATACAGACGGCTGGCGTTCCGCCAGTGGGTTCGGAGACATGCGCTTTTCCGCGGTGTGGTTGCGGCATGGTGAGGCCTTCGCAATCTTTCAGGCAGGTAATCCTGGGCCGACCACTTTCGACGACTTCGGGATCACTGAGCAAGAAGTGCGCCGTCAGATTGATGAAGGCATTCAGCTGCGTGCGGCGCTGGACCGCGCTTTGACTTCACCGTCGGCCGCGCCGTTCAGCTTGGCGAACTCGTCCGGTCGGGCGACTTCATCGCATCTGGCTCCGCGCTTAAATACTTGGCCACCGGTGGGATTGCGGCTGCGGATGTTCTGCGTGGCCTGTTGTCCGATCCCAAACTGCTGGAACTGCATTCGGGAATGGTGTACGCTCTGGCTAAGACTGGCGCCGGAAACCCGGCCTGTTTCAAATTCTGAGCGAAGAGACGCAGTACTGGAGTTCGGCCTGCGACTCACTTGCGCCGGGATGGGGGCGCGACGCAGCTCTTTCGGCTGATGGCGTTGTGAGATCGCACCAGAGTCGCGCATTTGAGGCGCTGAAAGCCGTCCAGGAATTGCACCTCAAGGAGGAGCCGCCTGAGGTGCGCGACTTTCAGCAAGTTCGGAACGCGTGCCCTCCGATGAACAAAGAAGAGGCCCGGGGGAGCAGCCCAGGATCAGTGCCATACTAATCTGAGTCCATGGCCAAGCGCTGGCTGCTTTGGATCGCTGCTCTGGCCGCGATCGTTTTTCTGCTCATCCCTCCCGTCTATCACGGCTGGACTCACGTTGAAACCGATTTCCCCAATTACTACACCGCCGCGAAAATGTTCCGGCAGCGTTTGCCGATGCGCGATTTATATGACTGGACGGCGTTCCAACGCCAGATGAACTATGCCGGCTGGGGCATGCAACTGGGCGGCTATATTCCGCACACGCCGCTGACCGCGCTTCCCATGGTCCCGCTGGCCGGGCTGGCTCCCATGACGGCGAAGCGCGTGTGGCTCTCGCTCAGCCTGCTATTTCTTGGCGCTGCAATCTGGATGCTATCGAGGCTCACTCGGCTTCCCCTGCCCGGCTTAATCATTCTGGCGCTCGCGGGTCACAATGCGCTGGCTGGAAATTTTGAGCTGGGCCAATATTATTGTTTCCTGCTGTTCGCGATGACCGTCAGTTTCTGGCTGCTGCTCAGCCGGCGCGAGTTTTCCGCGGGCCTGCTGCTGGGCGCCATCTTCATTCTCAAGTTGTACGCGGGACCATTTCTCTTCTACTTCGCTTGGAAGCGGCGGTGGCGTCCGTTCGCGGGAATGCTGGTAGCAGGAGCCGTGCTGGCGCTGTGCTCCATTGCGTGGTTCGGCTGGAGGGACCATCTCTTCTACCTCACCGATATTCTGCCGCGCGCCGCCGCGGGCGAACATATGGACCCTTACGCTACCGGCATGCCGACCATTTTGAACATGCTGCGGCATCCGTTCGAGATGGAGCCGGAGTTGAATCCAAACCCGCTGCTCAACGCGCCTGCTCTGGTGTTTTTCCTGCAGCCGCTGCTGACGCTGGCTATCCCGGTGTTCTGCGTGATCGCGCTGCCTCGAGACAGGAACATTGCTGACAAAACCCTGGCGCCCGCCGAGCTGGCCTGGTTTCTGATCATGCTGGTGCTGGTTTCGCCCAGCCGCGCCTTCTACGTAACCATAATTCTGATATTGCCCATTGCATTTCTGCTCGAAAAAGCGGGCCTTCGGCGCAGGATCTGGTTAATCGCAGCGTATCTGGCGGTAACTATTTCGATGCCTGCCGCGTGGGAACCGTTTTTCCCCACCGTCTGGGTTCTGCTGGCGATCTATATCGCACTCGGAATCCCTTACTGGCGCAATCTTCGCCCGTCGATCGCGGCCGCAGCCGCAGTTGCAATCGTCGGTGCTTCGGCGCTATCGGCTTCGCGCCGCATGACTAGCTATCATCGCGAGCCGCCTCAGAAATTCGAACGCGTAGCATTCGAAAAGGACGCCATCTACTCGGCCACGCCAGCGGTTTCCGCCGACGGCGTGGTCTACGAATCCATCGCGGAAGATCGCTACCTATTGAAGCGCTGGAACCACGGAAGCATCGAAAGTTTCCCGTTTGACGGACTGGCCTTTCATCCTTCCGTGGCCACGCAGGGCGGTCCGATTTATTTCGAGCTGGTTTCGGGCGGCCACTCTCGCGTTATGGTTTACGATCGGGAAACGAAAGCACTCAGCCAGGTGGTCTCTTCCGGGTTCGAACTTACGCATCCGATGATATCTCCCGATGGCGGCACGCTGGCGTTTATCGGGCTGCAGCGGATCATTATCTACCGCAACGGCGCCATGGGCGTCATCCCCGGTCCCACGCCGGTCCACGATGTGGCTTGGTTCCCCGATAGCGAGCGGACAGTCTATTCCGCGGGTGCATCTGGAAGCTCGCAAATTTTCGCCACGGTCCCTGGTGGAACTCCGGAACAACTCACGCGCGATGCGGGAGATCACACTGAGCCGGCTATATCTCCCGATGGAAACTGGCTGGCCTTCACGCTGTCTCGCGGTGGGACGCGGCAGATCTGGATCCGGAATCTCGCTGGGGGAAATCCGAGGGCCATGACGGAGGGCGATTGTAACAGCTTCTCGCCGGCGTGGGAGCCGGATTCCCGCACGCTCGTTTTTGCTTGCGATTGCCAGCGCGGAATTGGGCTGCCGGCGTTGTTTCGGGCGCGGGTGGATTCGATCGGGCGCTGAGAAAATCACTGGATCTGTTGAAGACGCCAGTTGGCAGGCGGAAGCGGAAGCGCCTGCCCCACTCACCGGTCGCGGCTTCGGTAATACTCTTTCCAACCGGCGAATCCGGAATCGACCTGATTCGGCCACGATTTCGGGCGTGAAGTGTTGCAGTTTAGCCACATACGAAACTTTACAAAGCTTTTTAAATCAAAAGGCTAGCAGGAAGTGTTACTCATTGCTAGAATGGAACGTTCAGTTTGTCAATCAAACGTAACACCGTGGCTTTCGCTGGCCGGCTCTGGGGAGGCGTCCGTGCGATTTGAAACCACCCTGCAACGTCCCGCCGAGGCTCGTGGAATCGGCTTGCATAGCGGGGTTCCCGTGTCCATTCGCATCCTTCCCGCGCCGCCCTCCACCGGTATTGTTTTCATTCGCACCGATCTGGACAATTTCCCGATCCCGGCCAGTTGGCGCTACGTGGCGCGGGTGAGCTACGCCACCAGCCTGATGCGGCAAGGCGTGCTGATTTCCACCACCGAACATCTGCTCAGCGTGTTTTACAGCATGGGCGTGGACAACGCGTATGTGGAGATCGACAATCTGGAAGTTCCCATCCTGGATGGCAGCGGCCGTCCTTATGTGGAGCTGCTTCGGGCCGCGGGATTGAAATCGTATCGAAGGCGCAAGCGATTCCTGAGAATCCGCCGGCCGGTGACGGTGGAAGCCGGATCAAAACGCATTTCCATTCTGCCGTCGGACCGGTTTTTGCTCACCTGCGACGTTTTCTACGATCATCCGTTGATCGGCCGCCAGGCGCTTGATATGGAAGTGACGCCGGAACGCTACGCCGAAGAAATCGCGCCGGCGCGCACTTTCGGATTCGAGCATGAGCTGGCGCAGATGCGCGACATGGGGCTGATTCGCGGCGCCTCGCTGGACAATGCCATCTGCTTCGATCGCGGAACGGCGCGCAATCCCGAGGGGCTGCGGTTTCCGGACGAATGCTGCCGGCACAAGGCTCTTGATCTGATCGGCGATCTGGCGCTGATCGGCAAGCCGCTGCTCGGTCACGTGATCGCCGAACGCGCCGGACACGCCATGCACACGGCGCTGGTGGCGCGCATCATGTCCGATCCATCGCTCTACGAAATACTGAGCTTCGACCAGCTGGCTACGCGGGTAGCGCACGCTCTGGTATCGTAGTCCCCTCGCTCACGCGCGGGGCTACCGGAGCTGATGTCGTCGAAGCTGGAGTTGTAGCCAGAAACGAGAAACGAGAAACGGCGAGTTGCTCACCGTCCCCAACCTGGTAACGCTGCTGCGGCTGATGCTCGCTCCGTTCGTGGCCGCCGATATCCTGGAGGGCTACTACCGCCGCGCTATCGCGCTTTGCTTTGTCGCCGGACTCACCGATGTAATCGACGGACTGCTGGCCAGGAAAATGGGCGAGTCCACGCGGACGGGCGCCTATCTCGATCCCATTGCCGACAAGATTCTGTTGAGCGCCGTCTATGTTGCCCTGGGAATCGCCCGGGCCATCCCTTGGTGGATGGTCGCGGTGGTCTTCGGGCGGGATATCCTGATTCTTGCCATGGCGGCATATGGGCTGCTGTTCACGTCCATCCGGAAATTCCCGCCGTCGGTGTGGGGTAAGCTCAGCACGTTTTTCCAGATTTCCGCCGCGCTGATGGTGATGTGTTCCCGCGCCGGATTTCCCGCTCCGGTAACGCTCTCCATCTGGCTGATGCTGGCGGCCACTGCGTGGAGCGGCGTCCATTATGCGTGGCGCGGCGTTACCTTGCTCAGATCTGGGTAGTGGGTCGTTGATTGCAAAACCTGCGCGCCCGCGACGTGGCGCACTGCTTAGATCTGGTACTGGTACAAAGGCACCGACTCAGTACTAAGACTCAAAATTCCGCGCTAAATCTTTCGTCGAATTCCGCATGAACAGGTAGGAGGAGACGAGAGATGAGCGGGTTTCGCAACATAATTTTGGCAGGGCTGTGGGTTGGAATGGTCTCGAGCGGTGGGGATTGTCTATGGGCCAACGTGATTTCGATAAGTCCGACGAGCCTCAACGCGCTCAGCACTACTGGAGTCTCGTTCGAATATGTGGGGACACTCACGCAAAATGACGAAATTGGATTAACTGTGACCGGCGATCCTTGCCTGCAAACGGGACCCGGTTACTGCGTTAACGGGGCAGGCGTGGTCGCTGTGGCGGGAACTACGCCGGTCGGCGGCGCGAGTACCTTCACGGGTCCCGTCGCAGGAGTCAGTGGGACCTGGGATTATGGCGCACTCGTCATGGAGATTTCCGGGACGAACACAGCCGTCCAGCTGTTTCCGGCCGACGCCGCCGACGGATTAGGGAGCGGAAGTCCGCCCTTGAGCCTGACACTGCCTCTGACCACGCTGTCCGAGCTCGGCTTCTCGCCCTTAAACGAACTCGACCCTACCATTACCTTTGTCATGGCCGACGATTTATATACGGACAACTCAGGCCACTTCAATTTGGCGCCGGTGCCCGAGCCGACCACAGTGGGTGTGGTTGGTGTTCTGGTTTGTGGCCTGGCGGGAGTGTTGGCGTCAAAGAGGCGGCGGGACAGTGCCGCGCACGGACCATACGCGCGCTGAAAGAGCGAATGGCGAGTCTTCCGTGGATGGAGACACCCGGCTCTTTATCTCCTTGCGCAAGGCCTGCACCTGATCGCGGCTGAGACTCTTAACATACGCGCCGGCGGGGCCTTGTCCGAGGAGAAACGCATCCCAGTAATCAGCAAAGGAGGCAAGCCCCATGGTGATGTGGTGGGGTTGCTCGCGGACGTTCTCCAAACCGCCGCGGCGCCATAGGTCCGACAGTTCTCCGGCCCGGCACAGCGGCATATGCCGCTCGTCGAGTTTTTCGGCTTTTGGATCGAGGTGCACGGCGCCGTCCCAGAATGCCCGGAGCATCTTCATTCCGTCTCCGTAGTCCCATACCGATGCCGAGACTGGGCACCCTGGCTTCGTAACGCGGCGAATCTCTTTCAGGGCTTTCATGGGGTCAGGAATAAAATTGAACACCAGCAGGGAGAGACTGGCGTCAAAACTCGCGCCGGCGAAACGAAGCTGTTGCGCATCGCCCGTTTCGAAGCTGACCCGGCCTGGAAATGGATTTCTACTGTTGGCGTATTCTACGTATTCATTGGATGGGTCGATCCCACGCACATGCGCCCGAGCTTTCCGTTGCGCCAGGGTGAAGGCCAACGCCCCCGTGCCTGAACCGACGTCGAGAAGGAGCCCACGATCCGGCACGCCGGTAAAATCCACGAGCTTCGGCGCCACCAGCAGGCTCCAACGGCCCATGAATCGCTGGTAGGCGCTGGCGTCGGCAAACATGTCCGGATTCCGGCTTTGGCCGTACACGATGGATAGCAGTGAGCTGGACAAAAGTGTGCGCCGCGACAACATCGCCTAATTCTAGTTCAATGAGCGGACGGATCTGGCGAGCGGCTCGGAATCCGGGCCGACCGGCGGAGACGGAACCAAAAAGGCACCGACTCCGTTAAGACGCCGGGTTGGCAGGCGGAAGCGCCTGCCCCACTGGGACCAACGTGGGGCAGACGATTCCGTCTGCCGACCCTTACGGTCGCGGTTTGTTCGCAGCCAAGCTACGCTGCCGTTGGGGTTCAGTCCACCCGCTCCAACAGCACTGAAGTGCTGTCGTAATCGCCGGTGAGATGCAAATTCAGCCCATGATCCTGTAAATATGCTCCGCTCGCCGCCGGCAGTTTTTCCGCGAGCTTTCGAGCGTCCAGCGGCTGGACGCGATACACGCCGCGTTCGTCCAATCCCTGCAGCCGGATGGTGGGGGCCGGCCGGCCATATTGTTGCGACCGCAAAAAGGCGAAAAGGACCGACTGTTTGCCGTCTTCGGAGACATATTGGTTGGCGGTGAGTTCGCCGTCGCGCGGCGAGAACAACCGGTATAGTCTTCCCTGTTGGACGGTACCGCGAATACTTTTGTAGTAGGCGATCATCTTGGCCGCCAGCGCAAAATCATCGCTGGACCACTTATTCAGATTGTTGCCTATCCCGAGCGAGCCCATCATCGCCACTAGAAAGCGGAAGCCCAGCGGCGTAGAGCGTCCGTTGAAATTTGGTACGTCAGTCACCCACGCCATCATCACTTGCGCCGGGTAGGCATAACTGAAGCCTTCTTGAATGCGCAGCCGATCGTAGGCTTCGGTATTGTCCGACGTCCATGCTTCATCCATGCGCTGCAGGATGCCGAGATCCACGCGTCCACCCCCGCCGGAGCAGGATTCGATCTCGAGCTTGGGATGCTTACCGCGCAGCCGGTCGATAATCTCATATAGATTACTGACGTACTTCACCCAGATTTTCTTTTCGTCCGCGGGACCGGCTTCCGTCCAACCGGGCTCGGAAAAGTTGCGATTCATGTCCCACTTCAGGAATGCGATGTCGTTTTCGCTGACCAGCTTGTCCAGCCATCCGAAGGTGTATTCTTTTACGTCGTCGCGCGCCATGTTCAGCACCAACTGATTGCGTGCTTCGGTACGCGGCCGTCCGGGGAAATTCATGGCCCAGTCCGGATGCTGGCGATAAAGATCGCTGTCCGGATTCACCATTTCCGGTTCCACCCAGATCCCGAAATCCATCCCCAGACTGTGCACATATTGAATCAGCGGTTGTAGCCCGTTCGGAAACTTTTTCGGATTGACGTACCAATCTCCCAAACCGGCGTGATCATTGTTGCGCGCGCCGAACCAGCCGTCATCCATCACGAAGCGCTCCACGCCAATCCTGGCGGCTTTTTCTGCGAGCGCACGCTGGCCCGGTTCATCCACATGGAATTCGGTGGCTTCCCAGGAGTTGTAAAGAACAGGCCGCGGCTTGGCGGAAAGACCGCCGGGAAGAATGAACTCGCGCGTGAAGCGGTGCAGAATGCGGGACGCTTCGCCAAAGCCGCCGTCGGAAAATCCGCCGTAGAATGGCGGCGTCGACAGGCTCTCGCCGGGCTGCAGCGGATATGCAAAATCGAAAGTGTTGTATCCTCCCGTGAGGCGAACCTGCTGGTGCGGCGTCTGCTCCACGCTGAATCGCCAGGAACCGCTCCAGCCCAGCGCGCCAAACCAGACCCGTCCATGCTGCTGGCCGGCGCGCATCCCATCCGATTCGGCGGCGTCGATCGCAAACCAGGGATTGGTCTGATGGCTGGTGGTTCCGCGCCGGCTTTCCAGCACTTTCACGCCGGGATGGATTTCCTCCTGAACCAGTTGCGTTTCGCCCGCCCAGCGCCCGTTCAGGTAAGTAAGCCGGTAACCCGAGCCGGGCGGCATGTACCAGGTTCCGGATTGGGCGCTCTCCACCGTGAGCGCTTGCGGCATCTTATTCTCGATCACGGCGTGTTTTTCAATCACGCCGGCCGTGGAGTAAACGTGATAGTAGAGGTTCACCAGGATATCGTCGTTGATGTCTTTGGTGAGGATGCGCAGCGTGTCGCCGTGGATTTCGTGGCTCACGTACCGCAGAACCAAGTCGCGGTCGCCATCCTGCCGGGTGATTTTCAGGCACGCTTCGGTGTACATGTTGCTTCCCCAGCCGGCGTACTCACCCGGCGTGGTGGTGGCGCTGCCGTCGAAGGAAGCCCACTCATTCTGGGAGTGGGGTGCGGCGAGATCGCTGTCGCGCCACAATCTCTTACCCCAATAAATGTGCTGGAGCTGGTTCTTTTCGTTTACTCCAAAAACATAACTGGAGTTGTTCGTATCCAGCACCCAGAGCTTCTTGCCGGCGAGAAAACGAATGGGATCTTCCGCAAGAGCGGACGTGCCCAGCAGCACGATGTTCAGTACGCACGCGAGAAAAGGATGGCGCACTTCCTTATGATAGGCGAACGAAGTAAGCGTGAGGGCGCTACTTCAAGAGGTACGCGACGGTCTCCCACGAGCGCCCGGCCATTTTGGTGATCTGGTGGTGCACATTGTATGGGCCGCGTTTGCGTTTCGGTTGTGTACACCTCGCCCGCGGTTTCAAGTGTGCGCGTGACTTCGACACCGAAGCCGCAGCATATCGGTGGTATAGAAAAATGTTGTGGCCGTCTGTCCGCAGCTCGGTAGTGGTCAGTTTGAGAATGTGGCTGGAATTTTGCGATACAAGCAAACACTGAGCCGGCCCGGGTGCGAGCTGCCAGATTCCCAATCTGCAATTCGACGGGCTGCGTATCCGCATGTATATGGTGTATAAATCTAATGATGCGCCCCAGCAGAGCCCTCACTGCCGTCCTCCTTGCGGTGGGAAGCATTGGCGTCATCGCGTTTGCTTCCTCCGCGCAGCTGGTCATCCCGCTGCGAACCCGGGTGCAAGTATTCAAGGACGGCGATAACTGGCAAGCGGTGACCGCCCGGGGAGACTTCGCGCCGGCGGATTCGGCCATCATCGTCTGTGATATGTGGGATAAGCACTGGTGCGCGGGCGCCACGAATCGTGTTGAAGATCTGGCGCGCCGCATGGATCCGGTGTTGCGCAAAGCCCGGCAGACGCACGTGCTGGTGATCCACGCGCCGTCGGAGACCATGGAATTTTACAAAGACTATCCACAACGCCAGATGGTGCTGCGGGTTTCGAGTTTTCCGCATCCGGAGAGCCTGGCCCTCAATGATCCACCGCTTCCGATCGATGACTCCGACGGCGGCTGCGACACGCCCGGAGACAAAGAGCATCAAGTGTGGAAGCGCGAGAACCCGCTTCTTTCGATCGGCCCGGAAGACGCCATTTCCGATAACGGCGATGAGATTTACAATCTGCTGCGGCAACGAAACATCCACACACTCTTTATCATGGGCGTGCATGCGAACATGTGCATTTTGAATCGCAGCTTCGCAATTAAGCAAATGACCAAGTGGGGTCTGCATTGTGTTCTGGTGCGCGATCTCACGGACGCGATGTACAACCCCGCCCGCAAACCTTTCGTCTCGCACGTGGCAGGCACCGAGTTGGTAGTGGAACACATCGAGAAGTTCTGGTGTCCTACCGCGCTGAGCGCGGATCTGATGACGGCCATGGCGGAGCGATGAACCGGCGAACCTTTCTCGCGGCCACGGGATCTGTGCTTTACGGGCAAGCGGCGCCTTCCGATCAGATTCGCGTAGGTATCATCGGCTCCGGAGGCCGCGGCCAGTTGCTGATGAAGATTTTCATGCTGGATGCCGCGGTGCGAATGGTGGCGGTGGCGGACGTATTCGAGCCGAATCTGGAAGCGGGGCTTTCGCTCGCAAAGGGAGCGAGAGCTTATCGCAATTATCAAGACCTGCTGGCGGATAAAGAAATCGACGTCGTGATCATTGCGACGCCGGAGCACTGGCACCACCAGATGCTGCTGGACGCCCTGGCCGCGGGCAAAGATGTTTATGTCGAGAAACCGCTCTGCCAGAGACCAGAGCAAGGCGTTGAGCTGATGGATGCCGCGCGGCAATCGAAAAGTATCGTGCAGGTGGGGATGCAGCGCCGCAGTTATGATCTTTATCTGAAAGCTCGCGATATTCGTGCTTCTGGAGCCTTGGGCTCAGTGCGCCTGGTGCGATCCTGGTGGATCAACAACAATCTCGCCGAAAAGCCCGCCACCGAGCTCAAAGGACATCTGGATTGGGAGCAGTGGCAAGGGCCGGCGCCGCATCGTCCGATGGATCCGGACCGCTTCTATCACTGGCGCGGCTACAGCGATTACTCCGGAGGCATCATGGCCGATCAGGGCGCCCACATTTTTGACGGCATTCACCTGATTGAGGGCGTGGGATTTCCCTCCGCGGTGAACGCCTCGGCGGGCCGAGTGCACAGCGCGAAGAGCGACACGCCGGAAACAGTGATCGTCTCCGCCGAATATCCCGAGGATTTTGTGGCGGTGTTTACGATAAACTACGCGGGCATGCATTATCCTTCGCGCCTCGATCAACTGAACCAGTTCGACGGCGATCAGGCCCGCATGGACGTCGGACGTGAATTTGTTTCTGTGTATACCCAGTCCAAGCCGGAATCGCCGGAAAGCACCATCACAGGTTCGTTCTCCAAGGCCACCAATGCTCACGTCGAAAACTTCTTGAATTGCGTGCGAACGCGCACGCCCCCCAATGCGCCCATCGAAAAGGGATTTCAAGCGGTGTTGGTGACCCAGCTTGCAAATCAATCGTTAAGACAAGGCCGGCGCATTCGATGGAACGCGAGCACGCGGCGGGTGGAGGTTTAAGCAGCTATGCCGGCCCTCTCGCGACGCGAAGTGCTGGCTCTTGCCGGTGCAGCGCTCGCCCGCGGTGCACCCGCCCCACTCAGCCCTCCCAAGATCTGCATCTTTTCAAAGCATCTGCAGTGGCTGAACGTGGCGGATGCGGCGAAATTGGCGATGGACATTGGGTTCGATGGCATCGACCTCACGGTCCGCAAGGGCGGCCACATTGAGCCTTCCCGGGCGGCCGAAGATCTGCCTGGAGCGGTGGAGACCATCCGCAAGGCGGGGCTTGAAGTGCCGATGGTCACCACCGACATTGTTACAGCGCAAAGTGAGCACGCGCAGGAAATATTGAAGACGATCCGCTCGCTGGGGATTCACGATTATCGTTGGGGCGGCTTTCGGCTGGACCCTGGCCGATCGATCCCCGAGCAGCTCGAAGCGGCGCGCGGGCCGGTCCGCGAACTTGCCGCGCTCAATCACTCTTATGGTGTTTGCGCCATGTATCACATCCATTCCGGCGCGGGCCTTCTGGGCGCTTCGGTTTGGGATCTGTATTTAGTGCTAAAAGGCTTCGACCCCGATTCTGTGGGAGTCAATTTCGATATCGCCCACGCCACCATCGAAGGGGGCCTGGCAGGCTGGCGCAATTCGGCAAGTTTAATGGCGCCATTCACCCGCGGCATCGCGTTGAAAGATTTCTACTGGGATAAAGGCGCGGATGGGGTGTGGCGGCCGCGCTGGTGTCCGATCGGCGATGGCATGGTCCGCTTCCGTGAGTACTTCCAGGGCCTTCCCCCTGGTTTTCGAGGACCCTTTCAATTGCATTTCGAATATCAGGAAATGGGCGGAGCCGAAGACGGCAAACGGTCGCTCAGCATCAGCCGCGACCGGTTTGCACGGAATGCGGAGCGCGACCTGAAGCGCATCCGGGGACTGATGAGATGAACATGACCCGCAGAGGTCTTCTTCTGTCGGCCGCATCTGCACCGGCTTTGCTATTGGGTGCAAGGAGCAAATCCATTCGTATCGAAGATGTGTCGTTCGAGTTCGAGGACTTTCAATATCGGACGCCCATGAAGTTCGGCGGCAACGTGGTGGATCGCGTTACGCTGCTCAACGTGCATTGCACAATTCGCGCAGGCGACGGACGAATCTCGAAGGGTTTCGGATCCATGACGCTTGGAAACGTCTGGTCGTTCCCACAGCTTCCTTACGACACCAGCTTGAACGCCATGAAGACGCTGGCTGGACGCATCGGAGCTATTACGCGCAACGCCGGCGTTCGAGGGCATCCGGTCGACATTAATATCGCGCTTGAACCCGAGTACCTGAAGGCCGCCGTGGAAGTTTCGCGCGACCTCAACCTTTCGCTTCCGATTCCAAAACTTTGTACGTTAGTGACATTCAGCCCGTTCGACGCCGCGGTGCACGACGCGTATGGCAAGTTGCACGGGTTGAGTTGTTATGAGACCTACGGGCCGCAGTTTTTGCCGCGAGATTTATCGGCTTACCTAAACCAGGACTTTCGCGGGGAGTTTCTGGATGGTTACATATTGCGCCAGCCCAAGGCCCAAATGCCGCTGTATCATTTGGTGGGCGCGGTGGATCCGGTGTCCGCGAGCGACGTCCGCCACAGAGTGGGAGACGGCCTTCCCGAAGATCTTGCTGAATGGATCCGCTACAACGGCGTAACGCACATCAAGATCAAGCTCAACGGTTCGGACCTCCGCTGGGACGTTGACCGCGTGGTCGCGGTAGATCGCGTCACCGCGGAAACCCAGCGCTCCCGCCAGGTGGCCGAGTGGCGCTATTCGCTGGACTTCAACGAGAAGTGCCCGAACGTGGATTATCTGCTGGCGTTCCTGCATCAGCTTCGCGAACGGGCGGAAGAAGGTTTTGGCCGGATCCAATACGTGGAGCAGCCTACCAAGCGAGACTTGAAGGAGGATCAGGCGAACGTGATGCATCGCGCCGCGAAACTGATCCCCATCGTAATCGATGAATCACTGGTGGATCTCGAAAGCCTGGAACTCGCCCGGACGATGGGCTACAGCGGAGTGGCACTCAAGGCCTGCAAAGGCCAGAGCCAGGTGCTGCTGATGGCCGCGGCTGCGCAAAAACATAAGATGTTCCTCTGTGTGCAGGACCTCACCTGCCCGGGCGCTTCGTTGATCCATTCCGCGGGACTTGCGGCTCACGTGCCGGGCGTCGCGGCGATTGAGGCGAATGCCAGACAATACGTGCCCGAGGCCAACCGGCCCTGGGAAGACCGGTTCCCCGGAATTTTCAAAATCCGTGATGGCATGATGCGGACGGGATCGCTAACCGGGCCGGGGCTGGGCGCAGTCGCATGATTTGATAGCCTGGGCGCCAATTGCAATCGGCGCAAATCCGGAGCGGGTTAGCAACCGGCCGCAGGATACCATCCTGCCCCACAAACCATTCCTCCACGTTCGTGTATACTTCCACGCATGAGACCGCCGCGGCTGTTTACGAAGGCACAAGTCCCGGCCATGTTTCTGCTTTGCGCGGCGCTGGTTTGGGCGGTGGACGGGAAAAGGGTCTTCGACCAACAATGTGCGGGATGCCATGGGAGCGATGCCCGTGGTAGCGGAAAGGGGCCGGGGCTGGAGGGAAGCCCGCGGCTGAGCGGCATGTCCGCGGAACAGTTGCGCGGCTTGGTGCAGCGAGGAATCCCGGATTCCGGCATGCCGGCATTCGATCTTCCGGCGGAGCAGTTAGAGGCCGTCGCCATTTACGTGCGAGGCTTGAACGCCGGCGTGACCGCAAAACCGGCAAACGGCAAACAAGTCACGTGGGGTAAACCAGAACCAGGGGACTGGCTGACATACAACGGGAGGTTGAGCGCGAACCGGTACAGCCACCTGAGCGAAATCAATAGGGCGAATGTAAGCAAGTTGCGCCTGAAGTGGATCTTTCCGATTCCTCACTCTGGGTTGGAGGTCACACCGCTCGAATCCGGTGGAGTGATGTATGTTACCGGGCCGAACCAGGTGTACGCAATTGACGCACTAACAGGCAATCAGATTTGGAAGTACTCGCGCCCGCAGACGCGAGGACTCCGAGGCGACGCGATGCTGGGAACGAATCGCGGGGTGGCCATCCGGGATGAGAAGGTGTTTTATGTCACCGACAACGCGCATCTGCTGGCGCTCCACCGTGCCACGGGCGAACTGGCCTGGGAAAAGACGATGCCGGAAGAGACGCGGAATTATGGGGGAACAATGGCTCCTCTGGTGGTAAAGGACACGGTGATTGCCGGAGTTTCAGGAGCCGACCAGGGGATACGGGGTTTCGTCGTTTGCTATAAGGCGGAGTCCGGGGAATTGATTTGGCGGCACTGGACAGTACCGCGAAAAGGAGAACCGGGATCCCAGACCTGGCAAGGCAGCGAGCCGTTGCGGGGAGGTGGGTCCACCTGGCTGACGGGCTCCTATGACGAAGCCACCGCGACCTTGTACTGGCCGACAGGCAATCCTTTCCCGGATGGTGACGACCGGGACCGGGGTGGAGACAATTTGTACACCAACTGCATCCTGGCTTTGAATGCCAAGACAGGCGCTCTGAAATGGCATTACCAGTTCACTCCGCACGACGTGAGTGATCGCGATGCGACGGAACCCCCGGTTCTGGTGGACGTCACTTATCAGGGACAAGCGCGAAAGCTATTGCTGCATGCCGATCGAAATGGTTTTTTCTATGTGCTGGACCGCAGTAGCGGAAAGGTGCTGCTGGCCAAACCGTTCCTGCACAGAGTGGACTGGGCTACCGGCATAGCCGCGGACGGGCGGCCCGTAGTGAGCAACCCGGGGGGATGCCCGGACGATGCCGCGAACTGGAGCTCCGCGGCATTCAGCCCGGTCACTCGCATGTTTTATTTCCTGGCGCTGGAAGAGTGCACGGGGAGCCCGCAAGGTTATCCGGACCAGACTGGACAAAGGTTTCTGCGTGCGCTGAACATCGAAACGGGGAACATCGTTTGGGAGCTGCCGCAGCCCGGGCCGGCGAAAGCGAAAACGTGGAGCGGAGTGCTGGCCAGCGCGGGCGGCGTAGTTTTCTACGGCAAGCCGAACGGCGGATTCGAAGCGGTGGATGAGCGGGATGGGAAATTGCTGTGGCGATTTGAAACGAATGTGCAAATGAAAGCATCGCCCATGACCTTCGATTTTGCCGGGAAACAGTACGTGGCGGTGGCCGCGGGGCCGAATATTCTGTGTTTCACTTTATGAGATGGGGATGGAGCGCTCCCTTGAAGACGTCCTCGTGGCGCACGCACTTTTGCATGTGGTGTTCACACTCGTGTGAATACCTTTCTTTTTACCGATTTCCGAGCGTTCACACGAGTGTGAACGCGGCACGCAGGAGTGCGTGCGCTACGTCAGCGTCTTCGTTATTTTTGGTGGGCCGCAGGCCCATGGTCACTCCCTTGAAGACGCTGGTCCTCAAGTCATGGATTTGGCAGGCGGAAGCGCCTGCCCCACGTTTGCGGCGCAAGGTGGGGCAGGCACTTTTGCCTGCCAACTCTTCGGCGCCTTCATCATCTTTGGTGGGCTGCTGTCCCATGGTCACTCCTTTGTGAAAACGACCACCTTGACAATACTGGTGGCGGCCGTCCTGTTCGATTCCCGAAGTTTCGCCGCTGATTCGCTGGCGGCAGATCCGCTGCTTCGGTGGATGGACCAGATTGCGCAGCAGCAATTGCAGCGGCGGGAAGACACCGTTCGGAAAATCCAAACGGTGGCGGAGGCCGAGCGCCGCAAACAAACGGTCCGCCAGACGCTGCTGGCGCTCATCGGGGGCCTGCCGGACTACAGCGGTCCCCTGAACCCGAGAGTCACTGGCCGTATTCAAAGCGAGAAATATACGATTGAGAAAATCATCTTCGAAAGCCTCGAACACTTCTACGTGACCGCAAATCTGTACCGGCCCAATCAGCCGGGGCGATATCCCGGCGTGCTTTTGCAGGCCGGCCATACACAGGAGGGAAAGCCGGAAGGGCAACGGCTGGCGGCGAATCTGGCGTTGAAAGGTTTTGTGGTCCTGACGTTTGATCCAGTGGGTCAAGGCGAAAGAGAACAGACTTACGATGCGCATGTGGGCCACGCGCTGGCGGGCTGGTCCGTTCCTGAGCACATTCAGGCGGGAGGGCAAGCCATTCTGGCGGGCGAGAGCGTCGCTCGCTACTTCATTTGGGATGCCAAGAGGGCGCTCGATTACCTGGTGAGCCGGCCGGAGGTGGACGCCGCGCGGATTGGCGCCGTGGGATGCTCGGGCGGCGGCGCGCTGACCGCCTTCATTGGCGCTCTCGACCCGCGGATCAAGGCGGTGGCGCCCGCTTGTTTCATAAATTCCTACCGGCTGTTGTTCCGAGGCCCGGATCCCGACTCCGAAATGAGCCTTCCCAATCTGCTCGCGAGTGGACTGGACATGGCAGATTACGTGGAATTGTCCGCGCCCACGCCGTGGTTGATCCTGGCGACCGATGGCGACTACTTCACGCCCGCCGGCGCAAAACTCGTCTACGAAGAGGCCAGGCGCTGGTTCCGTTTGTATGGCGCGGAGAACAAGCTGCGCTTTTTCATCGGTGGAGGTCCGCACGGCACGCCGCTCGAAAGCCGTGAGGCGATTTATGAGTGGATGATCCGCTGGCTCAAGGACGGGAATGGCGATGTTCATGAAGAGCCTGTGAAAATGTACAGCAATCATGAGCTTCTGGTCACCGCAAGCGGGCACGTGGACGACGAACCAGGCAGCCGGAAACTCTATCAAATAATTTTGGACGGGTATCTGGCCAGGAAGCGTCCCGGAACGATCCCTGAGCTGTTGGGGGAATTGCGGCGGCTGAACGTCCCCTCGGAGGCGGTCGCACCGGAGGCCAGGGTTACGGAGGAATCGAACGGTCCAAAGGGGCGGCGTCTTCGCGTAGAGTTCCGAAGCGAGCCCGGCGTGGAAATCGGGGGCAGACTCTACCTGCCTGCGGCGGGCGGAAGAAAGCCGGCGGTACTGCTGGTCGCCGACAAGATGAGCAGTTATTGGATTCCCTCCACTCGGGCGTTAGCGGAGAAGATGGCCGGATTGGGGCACGTGGTCCTGGAACTGGAGCCGCGCGATTCGCCGGGGGAAGGCGAGCGGCCCTATGTGGGGAATTGGTTGACGAACTCCCGGGCTAACCAGATCGGGCTCAATTTACCGGCGATGCGCGCGCATGACATCTTGCGCGGCGTGGATCTTCTCTCTGCGCGGAGCGACGTTGATCCGGCCAAGATTCGGGCTATGGCCAGAGGGGTAAAAGGAATTTGGCTGTTGATGGCGGCCGCCGTAGACACTCGAATCGGCAAGGTGTGGCTCGACCGCACGCCGTACAGCCTGCGGGCGGCTTTGGAACACTCCATGAACACGAATTTGTTCGATGCGGTGATTCCGGGCTTCGCGCTTCATTGGGACGTGGATGATCTCATCCAAGCCATGGAGAACCGCGCCGTCCTGCGGACGGACCCGACCAATTGGATGGAGCGGCCGGTTCCGCTCGGTGCGCCTTTCGAGTATCGCTACGTACTTGGTGACGAAACCGATCTTCACGATGAACAGGACGACGGCTATCTGAGACAATTCCTGCAATAAAGATGCTTCGCTTGTGATAGTTTCGTTATTTCGAGGAGGTAAGTGAATGCTCGCATTGCGGCCGCTGATTTCGGCGCTGATCGCTGTCTCGAGTGCGGCTCCGCTGATCGGCGCGCCGGCGGCCGGCGGGAATTTTCGCGCCGCCGCTGGGACAGTGGATATCACTCCTTCTGCCAGCAAATGGCTGGCCGGCTATCCGGCCCGGAAGTCCACGGGAGTCCACGATCATCTTTTCCACCGCATCGTTGCACTGGATGACGGCCGCACTCAATTCTTTCTCATCTCTTCGGACCTGTGCCTGTTCGCTCCTTCGGTATACGACGAAATGACCGCGCAATTGAAGCGCGAAACTGGAATCGAGCCAATCCAGGTTTGGTGGACGGTCACGCATACGCATTCGGCTCCCGAGGTGGGACCGCACGGGCTGCTGAAGCTGATGATGCCGGAACGGTACAACCACGAACCCGACCACGAGTACACCGCACAGGTGGAAAAACTCCTGATCGACGGCATTAAAGAAGCACGGGCGAAACTGGCTCCTGCGCGTTTAGCTGTAGGCACCGGTTATTCGGCGGCCAATATCAATCGGCGCGCCCGCGATGTCAATGGCCACATCTCTCTCGGGTTGAACCCGGACGGACCAACAGACCGGCAGATCGGCCTGATCCGCCTGGAGCACCCGGACGGCACGCCTATCGCGCTGATCGCAAACTATTCTATGCACGGCACCGCACTTGGCCCGGAGAACACGCTCATCACCGCCGACGCGCCGGGAACGGTTGCGGCTTACGTCGAGCAAAAGATCGGCGCGCCCATGCTATTCATCAATGGCGCTGCCGGGAACCTGGCGCCGATCTATACCGTGCAGCCGAGTTTCAACGCATTTCACATCACCGAGTTCGACGTTCTTTTAGGCGATCGGATTCTTGCGGCCAACAATTCCCTGGCTAAGGCGACATCGGCGACGTCTCAGGTGCGTCTACGGCCCGGCGAGAGCGTGGTGGAAACGCCGCGCCGGGCCGGCTTGGGTTGGGACCAGAGTCTGGGCAACTATTTACACGCCGCCAGCGGGGAAGCCGGCACCATCCGCATGCCGGTGCGATTTCTTTTTATCAATGACGACATCGCACTCTGGTCGGCGCCCGTGGAATTGTTCTGTGAGATCTCCAGAAATGTGAGCGATCGCTCTCCCTATCCGCACACCTTTTACTTCGGGTATGCGAATGGCTGGCTGGGTTATCTGCCGACGCGGCAGGCATTCGCCGAGGGTGGATACGAGACCCAGACAAACCCATTTACCGAGCAAGTGGAAAACGACCTGACCAACGTCGTCAGCGCATATCTGCAGGGCCATGTACGCTAGTGGAACAATCAGAAACTGGCTCGTTGGCGAGTACATGCCGGGCAGCCTAAAATGACGTTCCGGGTGTTGATCATCGGTGGCACGGGGCAGGTGGGAGCCGCAGTGGTGCGGGCGCTGGTTGCCGAGCCATCCTGCGCTGAAGTGGTGATGGTCAACCGCAAGGCGATTCCTCTGACCGCGAATGATCGCTTGCGGCAGGTGATCCTGGATACGGCAGCAGCGCAGTTTCCCGCGGAAGTGACCAAGCTTGCACTGAGCACGGCATCGACTGGCGACCCTGTCTATGGGGCCTCCTGTGTTGGCGTCGGTAAAGGCAGCAGGAAGTGGAGCGAGGAGGAATTGAAGGCCCTAGAAATTGGGGTTGTCGGTGGTTTTGCCCGTGGTTGCCATGATGGAGGCGTGGCTAAGTTTGCGCTGCTCTCGGCAGCGGGAAGCACAGCGAAAAGCAGGATTCGCTATGCGCGAGTCATGGGGTTAAAAGAAGAAACGGTTCAAGGTATCGGCTTCCAGAGTCTGGCGATTTTCCGCCCGGGAATTATCGCAGGCAATGCGCACACGCCGGGCTATGCCGCTTGGTTGGGCCGGCTCATTCCGGGACCGTTCGGGACCATTGAGCAGGATGATATCGGGCGCGCCTTTGCCGCTGAATTCATCAGCAGCTCGGCCCCGCATGGCGTCGTCTATCTTGAAAATGCGGCGATGAAACAGAAGTCTCGCGGGCTTACTTAGGTCCTACGCCTTTCATCGACTCCTACTCCGACCGCAACGCCTGGCTCGGCGAGATCGAGGACGCGCGCCGCGCCGGAATCAGAGGCGGCGATGAGCGCTGCAAGACCAAGTGTCAGGACCGCCGTCATGATGATCACCGAATTGTAAGGATTGAGTCCGTAAAGCTGGCTGCCGAGGAACCGCCCTGCCAGCAAAGTTAGCGGCAAACCCGCCGCAAGTCCCGCCGCCACCAGCACCAGAACGCCGCGAACGATCAGCCCGGCCGCCTGCATCCGGCTCGCGCCGAGGGCCAGCCGCACGCCAATTTCGGTAGTGCGGCGTCCGGCGTTGTAGGCGGTCACACCATAAAGGCCGATCGAAGCCAGGGCCAGGGAGAGAAGTCCAAAGAACGAAGTGAGCCGCGCAATCAGCCGCTGCTGCGTGAACTGGCCGGATACCTGGTCTTTCAGGGTTTGAATCGAAAAGATCGGCAGTCGAGAATCCACGGAGGCCAAGGCCTGGCGTATTTGCGGGAGGGACAGGCTGGCTCCGGGCGCGGTCACAACCACGATGTCATGGAGGAAATGCGAATCTGGATCGGGTTCCGTTTGTCCGTTCCCGAAGATGTCGTACTGCGCCGCCGGCATGAAGAAGAACGGGCCGATCGGCTTGTCGAAGTCGAAAGCCAGGTAGCGGGCGTCCTGGGCGATGCCTACAACCTGGTAATCACGCGATCCCGGAGACGCTCCCGGGCGTCCGAAGTACTTTCCGATGGGATCTTCGTTGTTGAAGAACCTACGCGCAAAGGCTTCATTGATAACCGCCACGTGCTGCGAGTTCATGGTATCCCGCTCGGAAATGCCGCGTCCCCTAAGGATGGGATTCCCAACGGCGTCAAAAAATCCCGGCGTGACCCGATCCCAGAAAGCGAAATTGTCGTCTGTGTGGGCCGGGGGCCGGATGCCCATCCGCCCACACGCCGCCGCCCCAATTGTTGCCGTTTAACGGCGAATACATGGCGAGGGCCACAGTCGATACGCCTGGAATGCGCGATAGGGAATCGTGGATGCGGTTGTAAAGCAGCGGGAGTTGATCCGGTTGATAGCCGGCCAGGCGGGGATCGATACTCACGATGGTGCGCCGGTCCTGGGCGAAGCCGAATTTCTGATTCTCGAGATTGCCAAGAGCCGCGGTGAGCAACCCCGAGGCCGTCAGCAGGACCAGGCAGAGGGCGGCCTGTAGAACCACCAGCATCTTGCGCGGGAGCGAGCCGGTGCGGGCGGTAGAACGGCCGGCGCCTCGAAGAGCTTCGATGGGATCCACGCGCGTGGTCATCCACGCCGGACCGATCCCGAAAGCGATTCCGGTTAACAACGAGACGCTGAAAGCGAAGGCCAGCACGGGCAGCGATGGCGACGCGCTGATAGGTACGCCTCCGAGGCCTGGAACGCGAGGGAAGGCCAGATCCAAAATGAGACGCGTGCCGGCAAAAGCGATGGCCAGGCCGGCCGCGCCTCCGCCGATACCGAGCAGGATGCTTTCGGTGAGGGCCTGCCTCACCAGGCGCCCGGCCCGCGCGCCCAGCGCCATGCTTAACGAGATTTGCCGCCGCCGCTCCATACCGCGAACAAGCATGAGATTGGCGACGTTCGCGCAGACGATGAGCAGAACAAGTCCGGAAACCATCATCAGGATGTAAAGCCAGTGCTCATATTGATCGCGCATGCTGCTGATGCCCGCGCCTCCGGGACGCAAAAAAAGGGTCTGCTCCGGAAATGTCGCGCGATCGTTGGCGTTCATGTCGCCCCAATGAGAGCGCAGCCACTGCTTGAGTTCCACCCGCATCTGGGCCTCAATGGAGGCCGGGTTCACGCCGGGCCGGATGCGGCCTATCAGGTCTAACCACGACTTCGGCCGGTTCAGATCGTCATCGCCTTGCACCACCGGTTGCGTGTTGAGCGGCAGGAAGAAATCGCGCGGAATTGCGCTCAGTTTGTCGCCGAAGAAGGCCGGCGGAGCGATGCCCACCACAATCACCGGCTTCTGATCGAAATCGAAAACGGCGCCGACGATGGAGGGATCCTGGCCATACCTTTCGCGCCATAAACGGTAGCTCATGACGGCGACTGGCGGAGCGCCGGGTTGATCGTCGCTCGGATTCAGCAGCCGGCCGGCGTACGCCTTGATGCCGAACATGGTGAAGTAATTGCCCGAAACGAATTCCCCCGGAACGCTCTGGGCCGACTCCTGCGCGCCGGACCGCCGTACGCCGAATAACGCTCCACCCGCCTGGAAGGCAGCCAGCTCAGCAAAACCTTGGGTGTTGTCCCTGAAGTGCTTGTACAGGTCGTACGAGACGATAGAAAACTCTTTGTCCTGACTGTAGGCAGGCCAATAGCAGCAGCGTGATTCTGTCCCCAGGCGGTACAATTCGTCCGGCTTCGCCACGGCGAGCGATTTCAACAGGACCGCCTGCACCAAGGTGAAGATCGAGGTGGTGGCGCCAATGCCAAGCGCCAGCGTGAGCAGCACGGTCACAGCGAAAGCGGGCGAGTTCCCTAAGCGCCGCAGCGCATACCGGGTGTCTGCGAGCACGGTCTCGAGCGCGGGCAGCCCTCGCCGGTCCCGATAGTCTTCCTTGATCGCTTCCATCCCTCCAAACTTCAGCATGGCCCGGCGCCGCGCTTCGTCGGGGGGTAGACCGGCGCGCAGGTTGTCCTCGATTTGAAAACCGAGATGTTCTTCAAATTCACTTCGCAACCGTTCTTCATCGCGGCGCGTTCTGGTCCACGAAGTCAACCGTCTGACAAATCGCCTAAGGGTCTTCATTTCAGTTCCTCCGCTCTCGCGGCAAAGAATCGGGTAATGATGGCGGGAGTCTGCTTTCGTTCGCCGCGTTCATTGGGTTTCCAACAGGAAGGATGGCACATTTCCTTTTGGAAAGCAACAGGGAAGATCGGCCCTGCGGCGTTAACTTGTGCCTTCCGTTGCCCCGACATTCCAAGTTGCCGGTTAACGCGCAAGCCACCAATGTCGCGGGGACACGTTGTTAAAGGACTATTCGCGCTACAGCGGGAATTGACGTGCGCCCGGAGCCGGGGTAGTCTGAAAGTGTGCCTGTGCCCATCACCCGCTACCAAGTGTCCACGCATTATCTGTGGGCCGGGTTTGCAGCGCTGGCTCTGACCGGGCTTTCCTTCTGGATGTCTTTCGTCTGGCCGCTGGCCTGGATTGCTACCGGGTTGTTCTCCATTTCGGCGGTGCTGGTGCTCTATCTGGCCTTGCGCCCCGCGGTTGAGATCTACGACAGCCATCTGAAAATCGGACAGTCGGCCATCCCCTGGAAGCACATCCGCAGGCTGGACCGCAGTTCCAATGTTCCGCTGATGGTGCGGCTGACCCTGTCCGACAAGACGCGCATTCTGATGGTTTATCCAAGCGATCCCCATTCTTCCAACAGCCTGCTGCGCCAGTTGCGCCGGCATGCCCGGGAAGCTTTGATCGATGGTGTTCCGTACCGGCAGTTTTGGGGCGAGCCCGCCCATTCGGCTCCGGTGCGAAAAACGGTGCAAGCTCCGCGCTATCCGCTGTTGTTGCCCGACGACGAAGCCGAGGTGGAGCGCATGTTCCAGCGGTTGAAGTCGGTGGGGCATTTCGATCAGAAGACGTCCCCGGAGGACAAGTAGCTCGCGAGTGCCCGGCACTCTGCGGCGTTTTCGTGGGCTGCTGCTGGTTGCTCTAGGTGTCGCCGTCGCGGCGGTTCTCCTGCTGGTCACCTATCCCCTCTGGCTGGCGGCGCTGGGCGGATATTTGGTGCACAGCGATGCTCCCGTCCACGCGGACATGATTGTGGTGCTGGCCGGGGATTTCACCGGAAGCCGTATTTTTACCGCCGGCGGCTTAGTGCGGCAGGGTTTCGCCGGCAAGGCGCTGATCAGTGGGCCGGCCGGAGTTTACGGCATCTATGAGAGCGACCTGGCCATCGCCCTGGCGGTTCGTAACGGCTATCCGGCTGCTTATTTTATGGCGTTCCCTAACAATTCCAAATCCACAGCGTCGGAATCGGCAGTGGTGATTTCCGAGCTGAGGAGGCTGCACGTCCACAAGATTGACCTGGTGACCAGCAATTTTCATACGCGGCGGGCGGCGCGGATTTTTCGCGCGCTGGCGCCCGATATCGAGGTCCACGTGGTGGCGGCGCCGGACCAGTATTTCACTCCCGACGGCTGGTGGAAAGAACGCGAGGGCCGCAAGACTTTCTTTATGGAGTGGGCGAAGACCGTGGGCGCGTGGTTGGGGATGTAATTTATGAAGCACAGCGAGCCGAGCCGCACGTTGGCAGGCGGAAGCGCCTGCCCCACATTGGATACGTGGGGCAGGCGCTTCCGCCTGCCAACCGGAATCGGTGACGTGTAACTTATGTGGAGCGTATTCAAAACCGTCGGGCCTCATCTGTGGCGCTACCGCCGCGGGTTGGCGCTGGGCATGGGATCGCTGCTGCTGAAGGATATTATCAGCGCTTCGCTGCCGCTGGTGATCCGGGGAGGCGTGGACTCGCTCACATCGGGGTTCAAAATCCAGATTGTGGTGGAGTTCGCAGTCATCCTGGCGGGCCTCTCGGTGCTCAAAGGGATTTTCCAATATTGGATGCGGGTGATCCTGATCGGCATCTCGCGCGACATCGAATTCGATCTTCGCAATCAGCTCTTCTCGCACCTGGTGACGCTCTCTTCCGATTTCTACGCGCGCTATCGCACCGGCGACATTATGGCGCGCTCCACCAACGATCTGAACGCCGTGCGCATGATGCTGGGCCCGGGCATCATGTACTGGACCGAGACCATGATAACGGCCGTGCTCTCCATCGCCGTCATGCTGTCGGTGGATTGGAGGCTGACGCTGGTGTGCCTGGTTCCGGCGCCGCTGGTAAGCATCGCCGTGATGCTGTTCGGCAAACGCATTCACGACCGCTTCGAAGTGATACAAAAAATGTTTTCCGATATCAGCAGCCGGGTGCAGGAGAATCTGTCCGGCGTCCGGGTTATCCGCGCCTACGCGCAGGAAAAAGCCGAACTGCACAAGTTCGAGCTGCTCAACCAGGATTACGTAGTACAGAACATCCGCCTGGCCAAGCTTTCCGCTCTGTTCATGCCGCTGCTGCAGGCGCTGATCAGCCTTTCCTTCCTGATGGTTCTGCTGGCCGGCGGCTATCAGCTGCTGGAACATCGCATTTCGCTCGGCAGCTTCGTGATGTTCAACACCTACATGGGCATGTTGGTTTGGCCCATGATCGCCATCGGCTGGGTGGTAAATCTGATGCAGCGCGGCAAAGCCTCCTGGGAGAGAATTATGCAGCTCATGCGGGAGAAGCCGGCGATATTTGCCGGTGAATCCAAGGTGGAAGTGCAGGAAGTCCGTGGGGCACTGCGATTTGAAGATGTCGAAGTGAAATACCCGGCAGGAATGGCGCTGAAGAAAGTGGCTCTGACCATCGCCGCCGGTGAAACGGTGGCCATTGTCGGACATACCGGCAGCGGCAAGAGCACGCTGGTGAGCCTGATTCCGCGCTTGCTCGATCCCACCCGCGGGCGGGTGTTGCTGGACGGCGTGGATTTGCGCGATCTGGATCCGGAATGGGTGCGCGGCCACATCGGATTTGTTCCGCAGGAAACATTTTTGTTCAGCGCCACGCTGGCCGAGAATATCGCCTGGGGCGTGAAAGAGGCAACGCCGGAGGAGATCGCGCGCGCGGCTGATCTAGCGGGCCTGACTCCGGACATCGCCGGTTTTCCCGCAGGCTATGAAACGATGATTGGCGAGCGCGGGCTGACGCTTTCCGGCGGCCAGAAGCAGCGCGTGGCCATCGCGCGGGCTATTTTGCGCGATCCACGCATCCTCATTCTGGACGACGCTTTATCCAGCGTCGACACGCTTACCGAGGAGAGCATTCTCACGGGGCTGGCGGGAGTGATGCGCGGCCGGACGACGATTCTGATTTCGCATCGCGTTTCCACCGTGCAAAATGCCCATCGGATCTACGTGATCGAGCATGGGGAAGTCGCCGAACAGGGTACTCACGACCAGCTGATCGCGAGCGGGGGCTATTATGCGGATTTGTATCATAAGCAATTGCTGGAAGAAGAGCTGGAGGCAATTTGAGAAAAATGGTTCTTCGGTTCTTCAGTTCATCGGTTCTTCGGTTGGCAGGCTTGGATGATGGAGGGTTCCAGGGGAGAGTAGCAAGCCCAAGAACCGAAGAACTTTCCCGAACTTCGGGCGCCGCGAAGTCGTAACAAAAACGAGGTGTTATTTATGCTGAGAGCCCTATTTCAACTGTCCCTGGCCGGCGCACTGCTGAGCACCGCGTTAATGGCGGACGATTGGTCGAAGAAGTTCACTATCCAAGGCCATCCCGAATTGCGCGTCGACACCAACGATGGCGCGGTGACGGTGCGCACCTGGGATCACAAAGAAATTGCCGCCCGGGTGACCACCATCGGCTGGAAAATAGGGTCGGGCGAGGTGACGGTATCGGACCACCAGATGGGTGACCGCGTGGAGCTGGAGGTGCGCATACCGCATCGCACCTTCGAGGTCAGCTTCGGACACCGCTCGGTTCGCGTGGAGATCGACGTGCCGCGGGAAATTCGGACCGACATTCACACCGGCGACGGCAGCATCACCGTGGACGGGCTGCACGGGGAGACTCGCTTGTCCACCGGCGACGGCCACATTGAAGCCGATCGGCTGGATGGAGCGCTGGATGCCCAGACGGGCGATGGCCGGCTACGCGTGCGCGGGCGTTTCGATATGCTGGATCTCCACACCGGTGACGGAAGCGTGGAAGCCGACATCGAAAGCGGCTCTAAAATTTCGTCCGAATGGAGAGTGCGAACGGGCGACGGCCACATCACCCTGCGATTACCTTCGAATTTCGCCGCGGACCTGGATGTCCACGCCGGAGATGGCCACATTGATTCGGACCTGCCCGTAACCATCGCAGGTTCGCGGCGCGAGAATGAACTGCGTGGAAAACTGAATGCCGGTGGACCGCCGCTGGTGGTACGCACCAACGACGGATCGATCCGGCTGGAACGGCTGTAGGGCAAGCCGGAGGCTTGCCCCACGGGGAACGATCAGTTGTTATTGACTTGCACTTTGATTGATTTCGGCTTGGCGATCTCTTTCTTGGGCAAGGTCACGGTCAACACGCCGCCCTGGTAGTCCGCCTTGACGTTTTCACTGTCCACGGAATCCGGAACTGTGAAATATCTTACGAACGACCCATAGCTGCGCTCCAGGCGATGGAACCCTTTGTTGTTCTCTTCGCGCTCGAACTTCCGCTCACCCTTGAGCGAGAGCGTTCCGTTCTCGATGCGGATATCGACGTCCTTCAAATCGACGCCAGGAACATCAGCCTTCAGCACTAACTCATTGTCTGTCTCGAAGATATCGACAGACGGCGCCCATGGCCGAGCGGCTGTTTGATCACTGAACAGACGGTTTACGGTGTCCTGGAACAGGCGCAACCCGGCTGGGAACTCATCGGTATCCACGAATGGTGAATACTTTACGATTGGCATGACTTTAAGTCCTCCTTAGTTAATCTAACTCTATTGCAAGTATAAAATCTTAGTGTTACATTGTCAATATATATTATGAAAAAATATTCTTGACGGATTGCGTATCTAGGACCAAAATGGTCGGGTATAATCTCTGTAGGACAAGCGTCAGGCTTGTCCGGCGGGAACTCGACGTGCTCAAGGACCGTTCGGATACTGATTCCACGATGCAACTGAGTGTCAATAAGCGCTCTAATGGGCGAAATGCCCCGGTGGCGCCCCAGACCCTGGCTCATCTCAAAGAAGGTGAATCGGGCACGCTGGACCGCCTGGACGTACCGGAAGATGTAGCTCGTCGTCTGATGGAGCTTGGCTTTCTGCCCGGCCATACCGTGGTTCCGGCTCGCAGCGCGCCGGGAGGAGAACCGCGCGTGTACCGCGTGGATGGATCCGAAGTGGCGCTGCGGCGCGAGACCGCGTCGCGATTGATTCTGCGGGCGCCATCGAAAAAGCCTTGCCAGGCTATCGAGCCATGAGCGATTGCCACAGCTGCGACGGTTGTGCGGTAGCTACTGCGCCGCTACCGCGCGCCGGCGGTTCGGCCGCATGTGGTGGCTATCATCGGTCCACCAAACTCCGGAAAATCCACGCTGTTCAATCGTCTGACAGGGCTTCGCCAGAAAGTGGCGAACTTCCCGGGCGTGACGGTGGAGCAGCGCATCGGCCGCGCCAAGATGAATAATCATCGCGAGGTGATTCTGGTGGATTTGCCGGGCGTGTACAGCCTGAATCCGCGTTCGGAAGACGAACAAGTGACGCGCGATGTCCTCACCGGCGAAATGCGGGATGTACCCAAGCCGGACGCGGTGCTGCTGATTCTGGATAGCACCAACCTGGGCCGGCATCTGGTGCTGGCAGCTCCGATTCTCAGCCTGAAACTGCCGACGCTGGTGATCCTGAACATGGCCGACGATCTTTCCAGCCGCGGCGGCCAGATCGACACCGGCGAACTTGCCAGCCAACTGGGAGCGCCGGTCGCGCTGATCAGCGCATCGAAGGGCGATGGCGTGGAAAAGGTGTTCCAGTTCATGGTGGGAACTTCGGCCGGAACCACTTCGCTCACGCCGCCGAAGCTGGAATTGCCCATCCTGCAAGACGTCCCACGCTGCCGGCAATGGGCTCGCGAAGTGGGCATTGGCGCCGCTTATCAAGCGCCCACTCCTCCTTTGTGGACACGGCGCCTGGATGCCGTATTCCTGCATCCGGTGATTGGGCCGCTGATTTTCCTGGCGGTGGTTGCGGGCGTGTTTCAAACCATCTTTCGTGGCGCGAAACCGCTTATGGATGGGTTGCAGGCGCTGGTACAAATGTCCGGTCACTGGATCGGCAGCGTTCTACCGGCCGGCATCTTCCGCTCTTTATTGGTGGAAGGCGTTTGGAACGGCGTAGGCTCAGTGATCGTTTTCCTTCCGCAGATCCTGCTGCTGTTTTTGTTCATCGGAATTCTGGAAGATTCCGGTTACCTGGCGCGAGCGGCGCTGATCGCCGATCGCACCATGGCGAAGTTCGGGCTGCAGGGAAAATCGTTCATCCCGCTGCTCTCGGCCTATGCCTGCGCGGTTCCCGCTATCATGGCCACGCGCACCATCGAAAGCAAGCGCGACCGGCTGGCTACCATTTTGATAGCCCCGTTCATGACCTGCTCGGCGCGGCTTCCGATCTACTTTCTGATCATCGCCGCGTTCATCAAAGAGCGTCCCTTTCTGGGGCCGTTCCTGGGAACGCAGGCCGCCGCGCTGCTGGGGCTCTATGCGCTGGGGTTCCTGGCTGCCATCGTCACCGCGCGCCTGCTGAAATCATCCATTCTCAAAAGCGAGCGCACGCCATTCATGCTGGAGATGCCGCCTTACCGGATGCCCACGCTGCGGTCTCTGGTTCTGCGCATGTACGATCGTTCCAAGGTTTTTCTGCATCGCGCCGGGACGGTGATTTTAGTTTGCGCTGTGGTGCTGTGGGTTCTGGCCCATCTTCCGCTGCAGAACGGACAGCCGCCCAATATTTCAGACAGCTACGCCGGCATGATCGGCCACGCCGTGGAACCGGCCATCAAGCCTTTGGGATTCAACTGGAAGATCGGCATAGGGCTGATCAGCTCCATCGCCGCGCGCGAAACCATTGTGGCGACATTCGGGACCATCTATGGCATGGAAGGCACATCGGACTCGGTGGGGCTCCAGAAAGCCCTGCAGAATGAGCTAACGCCCGGCGGCGCCTTCGCGCTGCTGGTGTTCTTCGCATTCGCCATGCAATGTATGTCCACCATTGCCGTGGTCCGGCGCGAAACGGGAGGCTGGAAGTGGCCGGCCGTCCAGTTCGCCTACATGACCGTGGTCGCCTATGTCTGCGCGATGGTCGCCAACGTGGCGGTGCGTTCTGGATTGTTCACGTAGGTGCACCGGTCGCTGCGGCCGAGCGTTACCGAACCGCGACCGTAAAGGAGTGAGGCGTGGTCCCGCAGCCCGCCAAAGTCTACGAAGACGCCCTGTGGCGCACGCACTCGTGCGTGCGCCACGGGCGTCTTCAACGGAGCTGGTGCCTTCACGCAATTCCCCGCGAACAAAACCCTCCTGGCCCACGTATTATGAGAAAGAACTGGAGAGGTCTGCCCATGATCCGGATTTTGAATACCCTGATTCTATTGGCCGCTGCCGGCCTCTCGCTGCGCGCCGACACCCAACACTTCCGCTGGCAGGACAACGGCTTTTTCTCGCGCATGGATCTGGAGATGAGCGGCACCGTGGAGTTCACCGACAACGATGCGGATGTCAAAAGCATCTCGAGCGACGGTTATTTCCGCCTGGAACAATGGTCCACCGGTCCGGCGCGGACTTACCTGGTGCGGCCCGGCGCGAACGGCGTGGAGCGGTTGTATTCGGTGGATGGCGTATCCAAAGCTCTGGACGCTGACGGCCGGGCGTGGCTGGCCCGCATTCTTCCCGAAGTGATTCGCGAATCCGCGGTGGGCGCACCGGAGCGCGTGAAGCGCATTTTGAGGCAGCAGGGAGCCAGTGGAGTGCTGGCGGAGATCAATAAGATCCGCAGCGACCATTCGCGGCGCGTTTACATCGAAAATCTGCTCGATTATGGCAGCCTCAATGGCGAAGACCTGCGCGAGTCAATGAGATTGGGCCGCAAAATTTCATCCGATGGCGAAAAGGCCAACCTCCTGATCGCCGCCGCCCCGCACTACCAGACCGCCGCAACGCGCGAATCGTTCTTCGATTCGGTGGATTCCATCAGCTCCGACGGAGAACACCGGCGCGTGCTGGCTTCGGTATTGGAACGCTACGGGCCGGATCGCGAAACGCTGGCGCTGGCGCTACGCTCCGCCAAACGCATTTCATCCGACGGCGAAAAGGCCAACGTTCTGATTCAAGCGGCCGATTTCCGGCTGATGGACGATACTGCCCGGACCAATTATTTCAGGGCCGCCGATAGTATCAGCTCCGATGGCGAACACGCCCGCGTGTTGTCGGCCGTGCTCAAGAAGAACGCCGATAAGGATATTCTGGTGCGCAGCCTGCGCTCGGCGGCGGGCATCAGCTCGGACGGCGAGAAGCGCTCCGTGCTGACCGAAGCCGCCGGCGTCTATGTGGATGACGCCATCGTGCGCCGAGCCTTCTTCGATACGGCCGGCACAGTCAGCTCCGACGGGGAGCGGCAGCGCGCGCTGTCCGCGCTGCTCAAGAAAGCGGACTGGAGCGCCGACACGTTGCGCGAAGTCGCGAAATCCGCCTCGCGAATGTCCAGCGATGGAGAAAAGGCCACGGTGCTGATTTCGCTGGCCGGCGCCACTCCCAGGCAGCCGGAAATTTCAGAAGCCCTGATGGCGGCCGCGGATTCCATCAACTCCGACGGCGAGCACAAGCGGGTATTGATGGCTGCGCTGAATGCCGGAACGCTCTCGAGAGACAGCGTGGTTCTGGTGATTCACTCCGCCGAGCGAATCAGCTCCGACGGCGAAAAGGCACAAGTGCTGGCGCGCGTAGCCCAAGGCTACTCGCATGACCCGCAGGTTGCTTCGGCGCTGCGCAGCGCCGCAAAATCCATCTCATCGGACGGCGAATATCGCCGGGTGATGGCGGCTCTCGATCGGGGCAACACGCTGTAGTTGTTGAAAGGTCAACCGAAAGGCACCGGCTCCCTAGAAGCTGTGAAAAGATCGGTTCGCAGGCGAAAGCGCCTGCGCCACTTGTGCGTCAATGTGGGGGGCAGGCGCTTCGCTTCCGTCTGCCAACCCCGCGTGCTTCCCGATTTTTCACAGCTTCTCACGGTCGCGGTTCGGTAACGCTCTTTCCACGACGTTACGATTCGGTCATCTGGCCACGCCATCTCCGCCGCGATATTATCATCGAGTGGGGAGTATTATGCGAAATCTTTTTTGGAAACAAAGCTCCAGCTCCGGACCCAGCCGCCGGGAGCTGTTCCGGCGAGGCGGAATGCTGGCTGCCGCGCAAGCATTTGGTGGGCGCCTGCAGCGCGCCTCCGCGGCGGCGCTCGATATCGGCGCCAATCTGTATCAATCCATCGGCGTGCGGCCTCTGCTGAACGCGCGCGGCACGTTCACCATCATCACCGGCTCACTGACTCTTCCCGAAGTGAAGCGCGCCATGGATGAGGCATCGCGCCATTATGTGCAGATGGACGAACTGATGGGAGGCGTCAGCAAACGGCTGGCGGACTTAACGGGAGCCGAGTGGGGCATCGTGACCGCTGGATGCTGCGCCGCTCTCACCCACTGCACCGCCGCGGCCATCGCCGGCAACAATCCGGAGCGGATGCAGCGCCTTCCCGACCTCACCGGCTTGAAGAGCGAAGTGATTATTCCCGCCTACTCGCGCAACGTTTACGACCACGCGATCCGGATGTTGGGCGTCAAAATCGTCGAGGTGCACGAACCGTCGCAACTCGAATCCGCGTTTAACAACAGGACCGCCATGGTTTATATTCTCGGCGGCCCCGGCGACGATGGCCCGCTCGGAACCCGCGTGATCGCCGAAGTGGCTAAAAGAAAAAATGTTCCGGTCATCGTGGACGCGGCGGCGGAAGTTTTGACGATCAAACCCAACGTTCACCTGGAGCGCGGCGCAAACGCGGTTGCTTACAGCGGCGGCAAGTGCATCCGCGGCCCGCAGGCGGCCGGCCTTTTGTTAGGCGAGAAAAACTGGCTGCAGGCTGCCTGGGCCAACAGTGCGCCGCATCATGCTTTCGGCCGATCGCTCAAAGTGGGCAAAGAAGAAATCATGGGCATGCTGGCTGCCGTTGAGATGTGGATGACGCGCGACCATAAGGCCGAATGGCATGCCTGGGAAGAAAGGCTCAACCACATCGCCAGCAGCGTGCAGCGGATTAATGGCGTGACTACGCAGATTACTGATGGTAGTGAAGGGCTCTCCAATCGCTCGCCCCAGCTCACCATCCACTGGGACAGCGCGCGCCTGAACATCACCGGACAGGAGCTGAGCAAAACCGTGCTCGACACCGAGCCACGCATCGTTCTTGCCGGAGCGCGCGGAAACCGTGATGGCGATAAAGCCAGCTCTGTTTCCATCATTCCCTACATGATGGTGCCGGGCGACGAAAACATTGTGGCGGAGCGCTTGTACGCCGTGCTGACTAATCCGCCGAAATTCGAGAATCCCGCGCCGCCCGCCAGCCCTTCCGTCTCGGTCTCAGGCATTTGGGAGGCGCGCCTGGAATTCGGCCGAGGATCCGCTATTCACACCATCGTGCTGGAACAGGACGGCGCGAAACTGCTGGGTACGCACCACGGCGAGTTCTACCAGGGCGACCTGGCCGGAACGGTGTCCGGAAATCAAGTACGCTTCCGGACTTCCACGCGCGTGGAAGGCACCCGGCTATCCTACGAATTCACTGGCGTCGTGGATGGCGACAAAATCGCCGGCACGGTAAACATGGGCGAATATGGCCAGACGACATGGAATGGCGAGAAACACAAGTATCAAGCACGTGGAAACCGCCGCAACGGATAACGGAAGGAAAACCTATATGGAAAAATCAAACAGACGAAACTTTATTGGAAAAGGCGTGGTTGCTTCCGCCGCGGTGACGGCTGCCGCGGCAGTTCCGGCCGCAGCGCAGGAAAAGCCGACTAAGAAGGTGATTTACAGAAATGGCAAGAAGCCGGAGAAGACGCCGCTATTCAACAGCACGGTGACATTCGGAAACCTGCTATTCATCGCCGGCGTTGGTTACCACGAAGAAGGCGACATCAAGGTGCACACCAAAGGCGTACTCGACTCCATCCAGAATCAGCTCGAAAGTGTCGGCTCCTCCATGGACAAAGTCCTGAAGTGCAATGTCTATCTCAACGACATGATGGACTACAAAGAGATGAACGAAGTTTTCCAGGGGCGCTTCGGCGATGAGCCTCCGGTGCGCACCACCATCGCCGCGGCCGGCGGCATTCCCGGCAATTCGCGGGTGGAGATCGACGTGATCGCCTACATTTGAGGCACGCTATGCGACTGCTTCTGACAGTAGTGGCCGGAACGCTCTGCGCATCCGGCCAAACTTTTTCCACCAAGTGGGAAGAGCTGACCGGTCCGGATTTTCAAAAGGCTGTGGCGAAAGCCCAGAATACCTGCGTGCTGCCGTTCGGGATTATCGAGAAGCACGGCCCGCAGCTGCCGCTGGGCACGGACCTGATCAACGTGCGCTACGCATCGCTTCAAGGGGCCGGGCAGGAATACGCGATCGTGTTTCCCGAATATTATTTCGGCCAGATCTTCGAAGCGAAACATGAGCCCGGAACCGTGGCCTATAGCGCCAAGTTGCAGCTGGAGCTGCTGCAGGAGACCACCGATGAAATGTCGCGCAACGGCTGCAAGAAAATCCTGATCGTGAATGGCCACGGCGGCAACAACAGCTTGATTCCGTTCTTTGCCCAATCGCAACTGGACGCGCCGCATGACTATGTTGTCTATGCGCTCATGAGCCACAGCTATCCGCCCGGCCGTCCGGCTCTCAAGACCAAGGTGGATTCGCACGCCGGTGAATCGGAAACGTCGCACACGCTGGTTTCACGGCCCGATCTGGTGCACCTGGATCGGGCGGGAAGCGAAAACGGCGCCGATCAGAACCGCTTGGATCTGCCGGCCGGCGTGTATACCGGAATCTGGTGGTATGCGAAGTTTCCGGAGCACTACGCGGGCGACGGCTCGGCTGCGACGAAAGAGCTGGGCGAGTTCGACATGAAAGCCTGGGCGGATAGTATCGCCAATGCCATCCGCGCCATCAAGGCCGACCAGGTGAGTGCGCGGCTGCAGGAAGAGTTCTACCGGAAATCGCTGATGCCGACTGAAACCAAGCAGTGAGGAGATTTTGATGAGTTATTCGAGAAGTTATTCGAGAAGTTATTCGAGAAGTTATTCGAGAAGCTATTCGAGAAGGGATTTCGCCCGGATCGCCGCCGCCTCGCTTCCGCTTTCGCGGCTGCTGGCGGCCAAGGAAATAAATTCCAAAGTGGCGGGCGTGCGCCTGGGCGTTCAGTCCTACAGCTTTCGCGACCTGGGACTCGATGACGCCATTGCAGCCATGGTGGCCGACCAGCTAGGTGAATGCGAGCTGTTTTCACCGCACATCGAAGCCGGCGGCGTGCAAGCGCTCATTTCCATTTGGGAGCCCCCGTCGGGCGTGAAGCGCACTCCGGAAGAAACGCGCGCCGCCTTCAAGGCCTACAACGACAAGATACGGGCCTGGCGGCTCAGCGTCCCGCTGCAATTTTTCGCCGACGTGAAAAAGAAATTTGACGATGCCGGCGTTCGGCTTTACGCCTACAATTTCAGTTTCCAAGACACCTTCGCCGACGAAGAGATCGACCGCGGTTTCCTGATGGCCAAAGCCCTAGGCGTCGGCATTATCACCGCGTCCACCACTCTGACGGCGGCCCAGCGAGTGGTTCCTTACGCTGAAAAACACAAAATGATCGTGGCCATGCATGGCCATTCGGACACCAAAGACCCCAACGAATTCTGTACGCCGGAGAGCTTCGCCAAAGCGCTTGCAATGTCCAAGTATTATCGCGTCAACCTGGACATCGGCCATTTCACCGCCGCCGGATTCGACGCCGTGGATTTTATCAACAAGAATCATTCGAAGATCGTGCTGTTGCACTTGAAAGATCGCAAGAAGAACGACGGCCCGAACGTGCCGTGGGGCGAAGGCGACACGCCGATCAAAGAAGTCCTGGTGCTGTTAAAAACCAGGCGTTATCCGATTCCGGCGTTCATTGAATACGAGTACCAGGGCAAAGGAACGTCCGAGCAGGAAGTGGCGAAGTGCCTGGAGTACGCGAAAGCGGCGCTGGCATAGCCGCCTTGTTTCAGCTTCCGACCACCGGTCGCTCACGCTCGCGGCCCGGAGGGACGAGCGCTACTAAACCGCGACCGTAAGCGTAAGAAGCTGTTAAAAAATCGGTTCGCAGGCGAAAGCGCCTGCGCCACTTAATCGTAAATCCTTGTGTGCCAATGTGGGGCAGACGCTTCCGTCTGCCAACCCCGCGTGCTTCCCGATTTTTTCGCAGCTCCTAAGACTAAGGGAGTCGGTGCCTCTTTGCTCCAGAGCTACCAACGATCGGGATCAGCTAAAATGGTAATAGGCACTCTATGCTCGATCCCATTCTCGCGAAAATCTTCGGGACGAAGAACGAACGCGAAACCAAGCGAATGCGTCCCCTGGTCGCGGCCATCAACGACCTCGAACCGGGGATGCAACAGCTTTCGGATGTGGAGCTGGCACAAAAAACCGTGGAGTTCAAAGAGCGGGTGGCTAACGGTGAGCCGCTCGATGATCTGCTGATCGAATCCTTCGCCGTCTGCCGCGAAGCCGGACGGCGCATTCTGAATATGCGCCACTTCGACGTCCAGTTGATCGGCGGCACGGTGCTGCATCGCGGCAAAATCGCCGAAATGCGCACTGGTGAAGGAAAAACGCTGGTCGCCACGCTGCCCGTCTATTTGAACGCGATCGAAGGCAAAGGCGTGCATGTGGTCACCGTCAACGACTATCTGGCCAAGCGCGATGCCGAGTGGATGGGCCGCATTTACAAATTCCTCGGCCTGTCTGTCGGCATCATCGTTCATGAACTGGATGACGAAGAGCGGAAGGCCAGCTACGCCTGCGACATCACCTACGGAACCAATAACGAGTACGGCTTCGACTATCTGCGCGACAACATGAAGTTCAACATCGACGATTGCGTGCAGCGCGGCCATCATTTCGCCATCGTCGACGAAGTGGACTCCATTCTGGTTGACGAAGCGCGCACGCCGCTGATTATTTCCGGCCCCAGCGAAGAATCCACCGACAAGTATTACAAGATCAACCGCATCATTCCGAAATTGGTGCGCGGCGAAGAGATCAAGGGCAAGGAACCGGGCGAAAGCTACACCACCGGCGATTACACGGTGGAAGAAAAGCATCGCAGCACCGCCCTTACTGAAGAAGGCATCGGCAAAGTGGAAAAGCTGCTGGGTTGCGGCAATCTCTATCAGCCGGAAAACTGGAGCATTCTGCATCACGTGCAGCAGGCCCTGAAAGCGCACGTGCTGTTTCACAAGGACAAAGATTACCTGGTGCAGGACGGCCAGGTGATCATCGTGGATGAGTTTACTGGCCGCGTGATGCCCGGGCGCCGCTGGTCCGACGGCTTGCACCAGGCCATCGAAGCCAAGGAAATGGTCAAGATCGAGCGCGAGAATCAGACGCTGGCCACCATTACCTTCCAGAATTATTTCCGCATGTTCAAGAAGCTGGCCGGCATGACCGGCACCGCGGAAACGGAAGCGGCGGAGTTCCAGAAGATCTATAACCTCGACGTGGTGGTGATTCCCACCAACCGCGTGATGCTGCGCAAGGAATTTCAGGACGTCGTTTACCGCACCGAGGAGGAAAAATTCCGCAATTCCGCCAAGGAGATCAAGGAACTGTACGAAAAGGGCCAGCCGGTGCTGGTGGGCACCATTTCGGTGGAAAAATCGGAGCGGCTCTCGAGCGCCCTGAAGAAAATGGGCGTGAAGCACGAAGTTTTGAACGCCAAGAATCACGAGCGCGAAGCGTTCATCGTGGCGCAGGCCGGCCGTAAAGGCGCCATCACGGTTTCCACCAATATGGCCGGCCGCGGAACCGATATTCTGCTGGGCGGCAATCCCGAATTCCTCACCAAGGAATATCTGACCAAGCAGAACAAAGATCCGGACGCGCTGCAGACCGCCGCCGTAGGATCGGCCGAGCGCACCGAGTGGGACACGGTTTTCACCCGCTTCAAGGACGAGACCACCGTGGAGCATGACGAAGTGATCGCTCTGGGCGGATTGCATGTGCTGGGGACGGAGCGGCATGAGTCCCGCCGCATCGACAATCAATTGCGCGGCCGCGCCGGCCGCCAGGGCGACCCCGGCAGCTCACGCTTTTATCTCTCCCTGCAAGACGATCTGATGCGTATCTTCGGTGGAGAACGCATGCAGAATCTCATGCTGCGGCTGGGCATGGAGGAAGACGTCCCCATCGAGAGCAAGATGATCAGCAAGCGGATTGCCGCGGCCCAGAAAGCCGTAGAGGCACAAAATTTCGCGGCCCGCAAGCACCTCATCGAATACGACGACGTGATGAACAAGCAGCGCCAGGCCGTGTACGGCATGCGCCGCCAATTGCTGGAGGGCAAGGAACAAAGAGAAAGGGCCATCGAGATTATTCGGGGCATCGTCGGCGCCTTTATCGATGTGCGCTGCCCGGAGCGCGCCCATCCCAGCAGCTTTGATTTCGCCGGGCTCCAATCCGACGTGCTGTCCCAGTTTGGCGTCAAGATCGATCCGCAGGAATTGGCCGGGATGTCGCGCCAGGAGATTGAGGATCATATCAACGATCTGCTGGAACGCCGCTATTCGGAGAAGGAAGAACTGATTGGCCCGGACAACATGCGTGAAGCCGAACGCATGGTGATGCTCAACGTTATCGACAACCAGTGGAAAGATCACCTGCTCTCGATGGATCACCTCAAGGAAGGCATCGGGCTGCGCGGCTACGGCCAGAAAGATCCGCTGATCGAGTACAAGAAAGAATCCTACACGCTGTTCCAGGACATGATGGATCGCATCGAAGATGAGACCATCCGGTATCTGTTCTTCCTGCAGGTGACAACCTCGGGAGGTCCTGGCAGCGGCGGCCCAGGCGACCGGCCGCAGCCTATTTTGCCTTTCTCGGATGACGATGACGAGGACGAAGAGGAGTCCGAAGAAGAAGCATTGGTTACCGCATCCAGCGATCAGCGGCGGGCCGCGCAGGCCACTGTCCAGGATTTCACGCGCAATATCCAGCGCAAAAAAGAGAAGGAAATGGCCGAGCTGCAATTCGCCGGCGGAGCCAGCGGCACAGTGGAAAAGAAGCAGGCCATATCCGATAAGAAAGCCGGCCGTAACGATCCGTGCCCCTGCGGCAGCGGCAAGAAGTACAAAAAATGTTGCGGAGCCTGATCGTCGCTGTTCTGTTTATTGCCTCGGCCAATGCCGCCATTTGGCCGGAGCATTTAGGAAAATACCAGCGCAAATCCGTAAAAACGGTGGCCAGTGCAGCCGATGAAAACGGCCAGGATGAGGCGGAGGAAGCTAACTACGGCTCATTCGTAGTATCGGCGCAGCGTTTCAAGGACTCCACCGGCGCTTACGCCGCCGCGTTGGAGATGCCCCAACCGCCGCTTCAGGTAGGGAATTATCTGATCACCTGCAGCGGCCGCTGCCCCAAAAACCTGGCCAGCCTGGTGGACACGCTGCCTAAGTTATCCCACGCCGCCTTGCCCACTTTGCGCAATTATCTGCCGTCGAAGGGCCTGGTGGCTCATTCGGAGCGATACATTCTGGGCCCCGAGGGCTTGAAGGCCGCCGCATCTCAAATTCCCGCGTCGGCTATAAACTTTGAATTCGCGCCCGAGGGCGAGCTGGCCCGCTACAGAACATCCGCCGGCGAGGCTATCCTGGCGATTTTTTCTTATCCCAACATGCAAATGGCCCGCCAACAGGCCGCTATCCTGGAAAAGCTCCCAGATGCAGCCGTGAAGCGTACCGGACCGCTGGTGGCCCTGGTTCTGGCGCCGGGAGGCCAGGCTGCCGCTGCTCAGCTTCTGGGCCAAATCGATTATAAGGCCACGGTTTCCTCAGACGATCAACAGATTCCGCTGGTCATTCGTCCCCAAACGGCGGCCCAGATGGTATTAGGCATACTGGCCCTTGCGGGGATAGTATTGGGCTTTTGCCTGCTGTCCGGACTGGTCTTTGGGGTGGGGCGAGTAGTGGCTCGCCGGTTTGGCTACTCAGATGCTGGAACGGCAATGACGACGCTCCATCTGAGCGACAAATAACTCCTCGCCTTTCTCCAGCTTAGAAACCACGCCTGCTGTTTTCCAGCGTTCCTCCACAGCTCTTTCCACAGGATTTCAAAAATAACCGGCCCAATCAACTTCCTTCGGGACAATGGCTTAGCGGAACTTTCTCAAGGCTTCGTTTTTCCCATTGACTCGCGCGCTTCGAAACCATATCATCCAATCACTAACAGATTTTGGCGGGTGCGTTTCCGTCGAATCTGATTCTCCCGTACACATCACCCTGTCAGAAACAGGGGCCTGCGAACCAGGCGGATAGTGTCGACGAACGGGGCCTTTGGCCCCGTTCATCAGATCCCAAGCAAACCCGATAGACTGGTAGTTTGAACCCCCATCAGCCCAAATCCGCCGCTCCGGCCAGTTGGCGGGACCGGATCCGGGCCCTCCGGAATATTCCACCTCTGCTGAGGATGGTCTGGGATACCAGCCCCGGTATAACCAGCGCTACCGTTCTGCTTCGATTGGTCGCCGCCGTTATTCCGGTGGGGCAGCTTTGGGTGGGGAAGCTCATAATCGACCAGGTAGTACAACGGCTAATGGGGCGCTCTGCCAGTTCGAACCGGATCTGGGTTCTGGTGGCTTATGAAGTCGGCCTGGCTGTCCTGAGCGACCTCCTTTCGCGCGCAATCAACCTTTGTGACAGCCTGCTGGGCGACAAATTCACCAATCACGTCAGCCTGCGGCTCATGGAGCATGCCAACCGGCTGGACCTGGTTTCCTTCGAAGATCCCGTTTTTTACGACAAGCTGGAGCGCGCCCGCCGCCAGACCACGGCCCGGTTGGGAATGCTGGCCGTGCTGGCCGGTATGGGCCAGCAGGTTATCACCCTGTTGTCACTTTCGGCCGCGGTGGTTTCATTTTCGCCCTGGTTTCTGGCGCTGCTGGTAATCGCCATCATCCCGGCTTTTCTGGGTGAAACGCGTTTCGCCATGCTGGCCTATTCCATCCTGTACCGCTGGACGCCGGAACGACGCGAGCTGGATTACCTGCGCATGCTGGGGGCCAGCAACCAAAGCGCGAAAGAAGTAAAAATCTTCGGTCTCGGCCAACACCTGGCGGATCGTTCGCGCCACTTGTTCGACCGTTTTTATGCGGAGAACAAGGCCCTGGCAGTGAAACGCGCGGCTTCCGGTTCGCTACTGAACCTGCTGCCTACGGCCGGATATTACGCCGCCTATATCGTGATTCTGATCCGCACTTTATCGGGCGCGCTGAGCATTGGTTCCCTGACATTTCTGGCCGGGGCTTTCGCGCGATCGCGCAGCTTGATTGAAAGTCTATTTTCAAGCCTCAATAATATTGCCGAGCAAGCTCTTTATATAAAAGATTTGTTCGATTTCTTCGAAACCAGGCCAACCATCGCCTCGCCCGAAGGCGCGCTCGCGGCCCCGCGCCCCATTCGCTCCGGCTTCGAATTTCGCGGAGTCTCGTTTGCTTATCCCGGCTCCGACCGGCGGGTGCTCTCGAACGTCAGTTTTCGCTTCGATGCCCAAGAGCGCATCGCGTTGATCGGCGAGAATGGCGCGGGAAAAACTACGCTGGTGAAACTGCTGGCGCGCTTGTACGATCCCACCTCGGGCGCCATTTTGCTGGACGGCGTGGATCTCCGCGAGTACGACGTGGACAGCCTGCGCAAAGAGATCGGCGTGATTTTTCAAGACTACATGCGCTATGACATGATGGCCAAAGAAAACGTCGGCTTCGGACGCATCGAAGAATTGGAAAACCAGGCCCGCATTGAGGACGCTGCGCGCAAGAGCCTGGCGGAACCGATGATTGCGCAGTTTGCGGAAGGCTACCGGCAAATGCTGGGGCGCCGCTTCGAGAACGGCGTCGATTTATCGGCCGGGCAATGGCAGAAAATCGCGCTGGCGCGCGCTTACATGCGCGACGCGCAGGTGCTGATTCTGGATGAGCCGACGGCAAGCTTAGACGCCCGCGCCGAGTTCGAAGTGTTCCAGCGTTTTGCCGATCTCACGCGCGGCCGCATGGCGGTGCTGATCTCTCACCGCTTCTCCACCGTGCGCATGGCAGACCGGATTCTGGTTCTCGACGGCGGCGAAATTATAGAACAGGGCACGCATCAGCAACTGGTGGCGGCCAGCGGCCGCTACGCGGAGTTGTTTGAACTGCAAGCCGCCGGATATCGGTAGCAGCGCTTTAGAGCACCGGAGTTCCCGTGGGCCTGGTGGCCCACTAAAGCCCATCAAGACGCTTTGTGGCGCGCGCACTCCTGCGTACCGTGTTCGCACTCTTCGGAACACCTGCCCACGGAACCCCAGGCGTTCACACGAGTGTGAACGCGGCACGCACGAGTGCGTGCGCCACGTCGTTGCCTGACAGGATTTGCAAAACCACACGGATCCGTAGATCCTGCCACGCCGATTCGAATCTCTCTGAGGTATAATTCCCCGAGATCGTACCGAAAGGAACTGCATGATGAAGGTCAAGATGCTGCTGGTTTATTGTGGCGTTGCCGTGGCTCTTCAGGCACAGTTGCCGGCCATCAACCCGCGCGGGGTGGTGAATGCCGCTAGCCTTTTGGCTTCGGGTCTGCCGGCAGGTTCCATCGCCGAGGGATCTATTTTCAGCGTCTTCGGCTCCGCATTGGGACCGGCCAGCGGCGTACACGCGTCGTCATTTCCGCTGGGAACCGGCTTGAGCGGAGTCACCATTACCATAACGCAAGGCGCTACAACCGTAAACGCATTGCCGGTGTACGTGCAGCAATCTCAGATCAACGCGATTATGCCTTCCAATGCGCCGCTCGGATGGGTCTCGCTGCGCGTCATTTACAACAACGCCTTCAGCAATCCGACGCCCGTCTATGTGATTCACGACAGCCCCGGTATCTTTTCGGCCACCGGTTCAGGTGGAGGTGAAGCCGCGGTGCAGAACGTGGGCAGCAGCGGGATTGGTCCACAGAATTCCAACCAACTGACAGCCAAATTGGGACAAACCGCCCAACTTTACCTGACGGGATTGGGGCCTATCACCACGCCTGACAACCAGGCGCCGCCGGCCAACAGCCCCACCACACCGGTTGAAGTGTGGGTGGGGGGGATCCCAGCCACTGTCTCTTATAGCGGCAGATCGCCGTGTTGCTCAGGCCTTGACCAGATCGATTTTGTAGTTCCCGCGGGCGCGCCGCTGGGCTGCTGGGTACCGGTCCAGGTTCGAACTTCGAAGACCAACGTTAGCAATGGCGTGAGCATGGCCATTGCCGCAAACGGCGCAGCCTGCTCGGAGCCGGAAAATTCATTGACCAGCACCATCATCAAAGGGGGAGCCTTCGCCACGCTGGCGCTGACGCGAACGACGATTCATGAGGACGTGGGCGTTACCAATCCCATTGATGTGACCGCGGACACGCTCAATTATTCGGCGCTGAAGCAGCCCGGGGGACCGTTCGTCTCTCCGCCTTTATTTGCGGCGCCTCCGCCGGGCACGTGTACGGTCTACGCCGGGCTTGGCGATTATTGGACTACCGGTCAAATCGCCGACAGCACTGCCTTCACGGCGCTGGATCCAGGGACGCAATTCAACGTTACCGGCGCCGGCGGATCTCAATCGGTGACACTCGCGAGCGGTACGGCTGCTCTCGGTTCCGCTTTGCCGTTGTGGTCACTTCCGAATACGTCATTCCTGAGTCCGGGCAACTACACGGTTTCTGGAACCGGAGGCGCGGATATCGGCGCGGTTAAGGCCAGCATCACCGTTCCAAGCCCGTTGACTTGGACCAACCGCGACCAAACCACCATGGTCCCCCGTTCGCAACCGCTTACACTCACCTGGTCGGGAGGACCCGCCGGGCAAGTGGTCACCATAATGGGCGAGAATTCCGATTTGCGCACCAACTCGAGCGCGCTTTTCTACTGCGTGGCTCCCGCGGGCGCAACCAGCTTTACTATCGCGCCGCAGATCCTTCAGGCCTTGCCGCCTACACGTCCCAACCCGATCGATTCCACCAGTATCATTTTTCTGATCTCCTCCAGTCCAACGACGCTCAGCGCGACGGGGCTGGACGTTGGCCAGGCAGCGGCTCTATACAAAACCGGGAAAACTGTGGTCTTTCAGTAGACATGAGTCAGGAACGGGTACATCCATGATCAATAGAAGAGTTGCGGCGGTTGTGGTTTTGGTTTTGTTGCTCTCGCCCTCAGGCTTGCTTGGCGGAATCATGTTTGTCAGCAAATATGTCCAAATGATTTGCAATGGGAAGACATACCACAAGATCACGTTTCAAGAGACGACGTCGTTCGCAAATGGGGTGCAAAGTACGACGTTCTCGATAATAAGCGACGTGGACACAGGATTAAAATGTTGCAACACAAGTGCGGCGTCCAATGCGATTCGAGGTCCTCAACCCCACGACGACAGTGATGTTTGCTCCCCAAGCACGCCACAGAGCGAGGGCGGCACCGAGACGAATCCGGGAACCCTGGCTTCGGTAACAAACTCAGGGGGCGGTTCTGCCCCATCCGGCGGGAGTCCTCCCGTTGCCGTAACTGCGCCAATGGCATCCCGGCGGGTCAGCGCCCCAATCTCGCATCAGACCAGCCCCTCCGGGAAGACTGCTTACACGCCAACGCTGCCTTTTCTCCCATTTGCGATACCGCCCCTGACATTCGGATCAACACCGCCCACGCTTACGGCCGCTGAGTGCAATGCTCAACTCAATCCAACCGCCTATCAGGTGAATCACAATGTCGCCACTGTCACTCGGCTCAATTTGTGTACCGGCGCTACCGTCGACACCGTCAATGTCACGGGAAATCCGCTAGAGATCGCCGTGACGCCCGATGGCAAATGGGGTGTCGTCACCAGTTTCTTTAACGCCATCACTTTTATCAATACCGATAATGACACCGTGGCGAATGTCATTCAGACGGATCAGAACACGTTCCCGTTTGGCATCGCCATCTCGCCGGACGGTACTTTTGCGCTGGTTGCGAATTTTAATAACGTGGATATGGACCTGGTGGTAGTCGACCTGCAGACCCAGACCATCACCGGCCAGATCCCGCTGCCGTACACCTACCCGCAATCGGTGTTCCTGAGTCCGGACGGAACGCTCGCATGGGTCACTTATCCATTTGAGAATATAGTCCAGGTGATTGATGTGATGACTGGAGACATCGTTTCCTCCATTTCCGTGGAGGAGCCTCTCGATGTGGTCTTCAACGCAACTGGAACCGTGGCCTACATCGCCAGCGAAACGCCCGGCTCGGTTGCCGTTGTCAATACTGCGTCATATAAAGTAGTGGCGAACATACCCACGGCCGCCGGCACCGACGACCTGATGCTCAGTCCGGATGGCCTAATTCTCACCATGAACAATTATTTTGGCGGTTCCATCGGTGCGATCGACACCACCGCGCTGACCAACATATTGACGGCGCCGGTAACCGCCGCACCCTTTGGCGTGGCGCCGGTGCCCTTTCAGTAGCGGCGGCAGCATTCTGGAAGGGCCTGATGAGCGTACGTCTCAAGATCCTGTTTTACCGACTGGTGCTCCTAATATTGCCGGGCTCGGTCTGGCCTCAACAGCCCGTGACCACCCCTTGTCCCCAAGCCCAACGAAGTGCCGATGGCGGCTCATTCAGCATCACCCGGATTGCTACCTTCGCTACCCGCCGCTGCACGGTTACCTGGACCATCTCTTTGAATGTGCAGGTGAGCCTTCTCACGGGAGTGCGCTACTACAACCTGACGGTCTACAACAGTTGTGCAAAAACAACGGCAACCCTGCTTATTGGAAGCCAAAACTTGAAGGAGAATCTGATAGACGGCTGCGGTCTTCCTTGGTACTTCGCGAATCTCGATGCCATCTCAGGTCTATCCGGCGGAGCCCTGGCGCGGCGCTCCACAGCGAGCACAAGCACCACGCGGGCCAGCGGCCAAGCGGCGCAGAATTTGTTGGTAGCTGATGTCAACGGCGACGGCATTCCCGACAACATCTACCTCGGCGCTACCGGCATCGTGGTGCAGCTGCTGAACAGCGATGGATCCACCCAGAGCACGAATACGTTTGCTACCGGCTTCACGCCGGATCCAGCGTTCTCCACCATTGTCTCTGCTGATTTTGACGGTGACGGCAAGCTGGATCTGGCGGTGAGCGATCCTGGAACGCCGGGCTCCAGCAATGGCGGCGTTGCGATTTTGCTGGGCAATGGAAATGGCGGCTTCCAGGCGGCGAAATATTTCCCGGCAGGGCAAAATCCGAGTTCGCTGGCGGCGGCCGATTTCAACGGGGACGGCAAGATCGATCTCGCGGCCGCCAGCAGTGTGGGATCAACTATTGCGGTTCTTTCCGGAAAGGGCGACGGAACGTTCACTACGCCGGTTTCCTATGGCAACGGCGGCGATTCGCAAGCGATCCCGGCTGCTATTCTCGCGATCGATTTGAATGGCGACAATCATCCGGACCTGGTGGTCGCGAATCAAGGGTTCGTCACCGTGCCCAATAGCAGCATTTCAACTTTGATCAACACCGGCAGTGGATTCAAACCCGATTTCAACGCCCCGTTTCCGCTGGGAATGATTCCTACCATGCTGGCGTACTCGGATTTGAACAACGACGGGAAGCTGGACCTGGTGGCAGCTTCTCCATCCTCCAGCGCCAGCATCGTGCTGTTTGGAAATGGCGATGGCACGTTTCAGCAGCCCGCCTACTACGCGGCGGCGAACACGGCGGGATCCGTCGCCGTTCTCCCCCTCGATGACGGCACTTCTCTTCTGGTTACGACTGATCAACTTTCGGGAAATTTATGGCTGAGCGTAGTCTCGCCGGAGGGTTCCATCGGCGCGCCGCCGCTGTACCTGGTAGGAGGCATGCCGACCGGCGTTGCTGTCGCGGACCTGAACGGCGACGGATTACCGGACGTGGTGGTCACGGGCGGATCGAGCGACGTCTCCGTGCTGCTTGGTCAGAAGAGCGGCCCGCTCGGCGGTCCGGCCGGGTACTCGCTGGGCCAGCCCTCACCAATGCCTCAAGCCGTGGCGGTCGGAGACCTGAATAACGACGGAAAACCCGATGTCGTGGTGGCCAGCACCGGCCAGGCAGGCAATCCCGGCCTGGTCAGCGTACTGCTCGGAAAAGGCGATGGAACGTTCGAACCTCCCAACAGCACCGATGTGAATCAGACTGCTCAGAGCATCGCACTTGCGGATCTCAATGGCGACGGGAAACTCGATGCGGTGGTGGCGGCATATGGAAGCCAAAGCAGCTTTGCGGGTACCGATCCAGGTGGCATCGTCGTCCTTCCCGGCAAGGGCGATGGAACATTTCAGACGCCTCAAAAGTTGACCGTCAGCGGGCTGCATCCGGAAGCAGTCGCCGTAGCGGATCTCAATGGTGACGGAATTCCGGATATAGCCGCAGTGATGGTCAGCAATTATCTGAGCGGCACCACGTCGCTAGCCGTGTTTCTAGGGAAAGGCGGCGGTAATTTCCAAACGGCACGCACTTTTCCCCTCAAATCCACGGCGGGGCAATTCAGTGGCATCGTCATCGGTGATTGGAACGGAGACGGCAAACCCGATATCGCGGCGGTGAGCCAAGCGGTGAACGCGAGTATCGATATTCTTCTCGGCGACGGTACCGGAAATTTCAAGGAGATGGCTACCGTGCCCACAACCGAAGACGATCCCGTCTACTTGGCAACCGCGGATATTAATCGGGACGGCAAGCTGGATCTGGTGGTCGCGCACTGTTGCGGGCAAAGCGATGCCACCTATCTGCTGGGGAATGGCGATGGCACTTTCCAGGCCGAAAATCAACTTATGAGCGGGAACTCGCCCACGGCCGTTGCGGTTACTACTCAGGGAATCTACACCACCATCGTCTCGGCGGATAACGGAAGCGCTGCCGTTACCGCAGTGTCGCTGGCAGCATCGGCGGCGATCAATGCGAATGTATCAGCGGCCAACGGCGCGCTTACCACTCTGGCGCCGTCCTCCATCGCCACCATGTATGGTTCCAATCTCGCGACCGGAAAAGCCGGTGCGACTACCAGCACCCTGCCCGTCAATTTGGACGGCACAACGGTAACTGTCGTAGATTCGAGCGGGGCTCAACTCGCCGCGTCACTTTTCTACGTATCGCCGGGGCAGGTGAATTATTTCGTTCCGGCAAAAACCGCCGCCGGCGAAGGCGCAGTGGTGGTGGCTAACGGCGATGGTGTGACGGGAAGCGCTGCAGTGGAAATTGCTTCCGTCGCCCCTGGGCTTTTCGCAACGAACAGCGCCGGACTGGCTGCCGGCTACGCCGTGATCTACCATGCCAATGGAACGCAAACCGTGGAGCAGTTCTATACATTGAACAGCGCAGGAGTGGTGGTCGCCAGCCCCATCAGCCTGGGGTCTGGCGCAGACCATGCTTACTTGTTCTTATTCGGGACAGGGCTAAGAAACGCCACGCTCAGCAGCGTTCACGCGACCATCGGAGGCATCGGTTCTCCGGTAGCCTTTGCAGGGCCGCAAGGAGCCTTCTTGGGCTTGGACCAAGTGAACATTGGACCGCTGCCGGCATCGCTGGCCGGGAGCGGAAAGGCGAATATCGTGCTCTCGGCCGACGGCCAAGCGGCGAATACCGTGAACGTCACTTTTCAGTAAAGCGAGACACCACGCAGTAGGGATGCTCTTCAGCGATTAAGGTAATGCGACAGTTTGTCAGGCGCGAAGGGGGCGTTTAGTCCCATCCGGACCCCGGTACCCTCCTAGTACGGATGCCGCAATCCCTTCGGGCTCTTTACTTAAGCGTACGGCCATCTGGGTGCTTGGAAGCAGGCGGGATATGAGCTTTCACGTCGGCCAGGAAATCGGCCCCTATCGCATCGTTTCCATCCTCGGTGCGGGCAGCATGGGCCGGGTCTACCAGGTGGAGCATCAGACCACGAAACGCAAAGAGGCCGCGAAAGTCCTGCACGCCGACGCGGTCAGCGATAGCCAGTTCCTGCGGTTCATGAGAGAAATCGAGGTGCAGGGCCGCCTGGATCACCCCAACATCGCGAGAGTTCATAACGCTCTGCATTTCCAAAGTTCCCTGATCCTGGTGTTGGAATTAGTGGACGGTCAGAGTCTCGAAAAGCTGTTTCAAAAGGGTGAGCTTTCCATTCGTACCGCAATCGATTATGTTTGCCAGACGCTGGCTGGGTTGCAGTACGCGCACGATCGCGGAGTGGTGCACCGGGACGTCAATCCCGCGAATCTCATTGTCACGCCGGAGGGATGCGTAAAGCTGACCGACTTCGGCCTGGCCAAATCGCTGGGTGATTATCAATTGACCAATGACGGCGACATTGTAGGATCCCTGCATTACATGCCGCCGGAACAGGTCAGGCGTCAGACTGAACCGGACCCCCGCTCGGACATTTATTCCACCGGCGCTGTTCTTTACGAACTCCTGACCGGAAAGAAACTTTTCGAATCGAGCGACCGGCTTTCGCTCATGGTTGCGCAGGTTCAAAAGCAGCCGGTTCCACCAATCGAAATCGCGCCGGAGATTGGCCCGGAGTTGAATGCAATCGTCCTCAGGGCTTTGGCGAAAGATCCGGATCAGCGCTATCAATCCGCGGAGGATTTCCGGCTGGCGCTGCAGCGTGCCGCTAACAAGCGGTCAGGATTCAAGCCGGGCCTTGCTTCCAAATTCAGAGTGGCTACGCTGGCGCTGGCCGTATGCGCGACGGCCGCTATGGGAGGCTTCGAAAGAATCCCGCCCCACATGCCTATCCCGCCGGTAGTTCAGGCGCCACCAGCAGTTCAGGTGGCGGAGCCCGCGGCCGCCGTTCCCGTGTTGCATCCGCGAAATAAAGTCACAGCTCGAAATGAAACTGCGGTTGGAAATGAAGTCACCACTCATGTGGAGCCGCCACGCATCCTGGTGCCGCCGCCGATCGTGGAGCAGCAGGAGACTGTGAATGAAACGATCCTCGAATCCGAGCAGGAACAGCTAGCGCCGCCGCCAGCGGAAGTGCAGCAGCAACAGCAATCCGGACCGCACAAAAAGGGATTCTGGAGCAAGCTCAATCCGTTCAAGAAGAAAAAATCCGAACAGCCGCGCTGACGGATTTCTTCCAGATTCGCTATGATGGACGCTCATCATGAAAGCGGTAAGAATTCACGAATACGGCGGCCCGGAAGTCCTGAAACTGGAAGATGTCCCGGCTCCGGTTCCCAAGGCCAATGAAGTCCTGCTGCGGGTGAAAGCCTGCGCGCTGAATCACCTCGATCTCTGGATTCGCCAGGGTATGCCCAAAGTGAGAACGCTGCCGCACATTCTCGGCAGCGACATCTCCGGGGAAGTGACGGAAGTGGGCGAACTGTGCTCGAGAGTGAAGCCCGGCCAGCGCGTGCTGCTCTCGCCCGGCCTTAGCTGCCGGCAATGCGAGTTCTGCGTTTCCGGGCTGGACAATCAGTGCCGTCAATACACATTGTTCGGAAGCGGCGTGTTGGGCGGCGATCGCGAATACATGACTGCTCCGGAGTACGCCGTGATTCCCATTCCCGACAGCCTCAGTTTTGAGGATGCCGCCGCGGCGCCGCTGGTTTTCCTCACAGCCTGGCACATGCTGCTGGGACGCGCCGGGCTGCAGGCCGGTGAAGATGTCCTGGTGCTGGCGGCTTCAAGCGGCGTTGGCATGGCGGCCATCCAGATCGCCAAGATGTTCCACTGCCGCGTAATTGCTACCGCCGGAGGCGAGGCCAAAATGGCCAAAGCGAAAGCGCTGGGCGCGGATTTCGTGATTGATCATTACACCCAGGATATTTCCTCTGAAGTGAAAAAGTTCACCGAAAAACGCGGCGTCGACGTGGTTTTCGAGCATGTGGGCGCGGCCACCTGGCCGAAGAGCGTGGAGAGCCTGGGCCCCAATGGCCGGCTGGTGACCTGCGGAATCACGACAGGGTACGACGTCAAGCTGGATCTGCGCCCGCTTTTCACCAAGCAACAATCGCTGCTGGGTTCCTTCATGGGAACGCTGGGCGAGCTGCACCGCGTCCTCAAATTTGTCTTCAAGGGCGAACTGAAGCCGGTAATCGACCGCGTCTATCCGATGTCCGAAATCGCGGAAGCGCACCGGCGTGTGGAGAACAAGCAGCAGTTCGGCAAAGTGGTAGTGTTGCCCGAAAAATAATTAGCCGCAGATGAACGCTGATGAACGCCGATGAAAATCCGCGTTTATCCGCGTTCATCTGCGGCCTAATGACTTGGCAGCGTGTGGGGTACTATGGCTCCATGCTTCGTGCCTATCGCGGTATCCTGCCCAAGATCGCCGCTTCCGCTTACATTGACCCGAGCGCGCAGGTGATTGGAGACGTCACGGTTGGAGAACGTTCCAGCATCTGGCCGAATGTCACCGCGCGGGGCGACGTCAACATCATCCGCATCGGCGACGACTCTAACATCCAGGACAATTCGGTGCTGCATTGCGACGCCGGATTGTTCCCGTTGCACATCGGAAATCGCGTGACAGTGGGACATTTGGTCATGCTGCATGGCTGCACTATCGAAGACGATTGCCTGATCGGAATCGGGGCCGTGGTTTTGAACGGCGCGAAAATTGGACGAGGTTCGGTGATCGCTGCCGGCGCTGTGGTCCCGGAAGGCGTCGAGGTGCCTGCGCAGAGCATGGTGATGGGCGTGCCGGCGAAAGTGAAGCGCCAGCTTACGCCGGAGGAACGCGAGCGGTTTCGATTGAACGCGATTCACTACGTGGAAGCTGCGCGGATCTACAAAGACGAATCGAAAGCCTAGCTCTTCTGTCCACCGGGATTGGTCTTCCCGTTTTGGGCGCGTTCGAGCTTGTTTAGGCGCTCCTCCACAAAGCCGAGACGGTCCTCGAACTCACGCACTACTGTAATAGTTCCGCGCGCCCGACTTTCATAAGTCTGCGCCCAATTATGGAACGCGGTCAGGAGCTTTGTTTCCGTGTTCTCGAGCCGCTCCTCGAAATGGTGGGAGAAGGAGTTGAGCCGCTCATCGACGTGGCGGAGGACAACAACGGAGAAGGAGTCGAGCCGCTCATCGACGTGGCGGAGGACAACAACGGAGAAGGAGTCGAGCCGCTCATCGACGTGGCGGGAGATGCGGGTCTCCATATCAACGAGAAATTGCTTGAGTTCGGCGTCCATGATGGGGCCACCTCCATTCTAGTGGAATACGGCCTAGCATGACATAGCGGTCCGGCGGTCCGCCGGCGAGGCACGATAGGATTGTGCACTGCCCGGCAACGACGTGGCGCGCGCACTCAGGCGTCGGGCGTTCACACTTGTGTGAACGCCTTGAACTTACCCGCATCCGGTGTTCGCAGGAGTGCGAACACGGCACGCATGGGTGCGCGCGCGACGTCCTCAAACTGATGCACTGTGTTAGCCTTTGAGTACGTACCCGCTCCGGGTATTTTCTCCAATGATCAAAGCAGTCAAAGGCATGCGCGATATCCTTCCCCCTTCCAGCAACGCCTGGAACAGGGTGGAAACCGTCGCGCGCGATCTTTTCCGCGGGCACAACTATCAGGAGATACGCACGCCGATTCTGGAGGAGACCGCGCTGTTCGCGCGCGGCGTGGGCGAAGAGACCGACATCGTCAGCAAAGAGATGTACACTTTCGAGGACCGCGACGGCAGCTCGCTGACGCTTCGTCCGGAAGCCACTGCGTCGGTGATGCGCGCTTACATCGAGCATCGCCTGGACCAGATTCCAGGCTTGCAGAAGCTCTACTATATCGGCCCCATGTTCCGGCGCGAGCGTCCGCAGAAGGGCCGCTACCGGCAGTTTTATCAGATCGGCGCAGAAGCGATTGGATCTGAGTCGCCGGCTGTGGATGCCGAAGTGATCGAAATGGTGGTGGAGCTGCTGCGGCGCGTGGGGCTCACCGGATTCCAGCTTTATCTGAACTCGGTGGGCGACGCGAACTGCCGTCCGCAATATGTGGAGCTGCTCAAGCAAAAGCTTCTGGGTGTTGCGTCTCGCCTGTGCGGCGATTGCCAGCGCCGCGCCGAAACCAACCCGTTACGCGTGCTGGATTGCAAGGTTCCCGAAGACCAGGCCATCATCGACGCGCTGCCGTCTATCCAGGATCATTTGTGCGCGCCCTGTCAGACGCACTTTACCGCGGTGCGGACGCATCTGGACGATCGCGGCATTACTTACGAGGTGAAACCCCGGATGGTGCGCGGGCTCGATTATTACACGCGCACTACATTTGAGATAGTGCACGGAGCGTTAGGAGCGCAGAATTCGGTGCTGGGCGGGGGCCGCTACGACGGACTGGCCGAGGCCCTGGGCTCCAAAGTTCCGGCGCCGGGCATTGGATTCTCAATTGGCGAGGATAGGCTGGTGATGGGCGCGGAACAGGAACATCCGGATGCTTTCAAAGGCACGCTGGATCTGTACATTGCTCCGATCGGAGCATTGGCCGAGCGGCATGCGGCCAGCCTGGCGCGCGATCTGCGGTCCGCTGGATGCTCCGTGGAACTGGGTTTGGATAGCAAGTTGAAACGCTCACTCGACCTGGCCAACAAGATGGGCGCTCGCTTCGCGTTAATCGTCGGAGATAACGAAATGGCCGCGGGTCAATACACTTTGAAAAATATGCAGTCGGGCGAGCAGCAGACCGTGGCGCGCGCCGAACTGCCACAGCGGATAAAATAACTCATGGAGACAGTACAGCTCGATTTCCTAGGCGACCTTCGCCGCACACACACCTGCGGGGAACTGCGTGCCGGCGACGCCGGAAAGCGCGCCCTGCTGATGGGCTGGGTGCATCGCCGGCGCGATCTGGGTGGCGTGTTTTTCGTTCACCTGCGCGATCGAGATGGGGTCACGCAACTGGTTTTCCACGCCGACGCCGGGGCGGAGCTGCATCGCAAGGCCGAATCCCTGGGGTCCGAATATGTAATCGCGGTGGAAGGCACCGTGGCCCGGCGCGCTGCCGAAACCGTGAACCCGGCTCTGCCCACCGGCGAAGTGGAACTGGTTGTAGAAAAACTCTGGATACTGAACGAATCGCGTACGCCGCCGTTTCCCATGGAAGAAACGGTGGACGTGAAGGAAGACGCGCGCCTGAAGTATCGCTACGTGGACCTGCGCCGCCCGCATATGCAGCGCAATATCATGCTGCGGTCAAAGATCAGCTTTGCGGTGCGCGAGTTTCTCTACAGCCAGGGTTTTCTCGAAATTGAAACGCCTTTCATGACGCGCTCTACGCCGGAGGGCGCGCGCGATTATCTGGTGCCCAGCCGCGTCCAAGCTGGTTCGTTCTATGCGCTGCCGCAATCGCCGCAGATCTTCAAGCAATTGCTGATGGTGAGCGGCTACGAGAAATATTTCCAGATTGTGCGTTGCTTCCGCGATGAAGATTTGCGTGCCGACCGGCAGCCGGAGTTCACCCAAATCGATCTCGAAATGTCGTTCCCGCAGCAGGAGCGCATCTACGAAGTAGTGGAACCGATGGTGCAGCGCGTCTTCCAAGCCGCCGGCTACGACGTCCCCGTTCCATTTCCACGGCTGACTTACCAGCAAGCCATGGCTTCGTATGGAACCGATAAACCCGATCTTCGTTTGCCGCCGTTCCATGTGCTGGACAACCAAACCTGGCAGCTCGGGCTGACGTTTCCGCCAGTGGCCATCCACATTCCGAAAATCGGAACGCTGAGCAGTAAAGAACGAAATGAAGTAAAGGATTTCGGCAAAGAACGCGGGCTGCGCGTGTACGACGATCTGAAAAAGCTGGATCCGAAGCTGGTGGAACAAGCCCGGACGCTCTCCGGCGCGGCCGACGATGATTTATTACTGATCGCAGGCTGGCCCGGCGCGCCGCAAGGCCAGCGTCCCGAAGAGACGTTCTACCAGGCGTGCGGACACCTGCGCCTGTATCTCGCGCAAAAATACAACGATCGTCACAAACTTTTAGACCCGACCAATTTCAAACCGCTCTGGGTGGTGGATTTCCCCATGTTCGAATGGGACGAAGAAGAGAAACGCTGGAACGCGGCGCATCATCCATTCACTTCGGTTCACGATGAAGACCTGGGCAAATTGACCTCGGACCCGGCGCGCTGCCGCGCGAAATCGTACGACATCGTGCTGAACGGAACAGAACTCGGCTCAGGATCAATTCGTATCCATCGCCGCGACGTGCAGGCCAAAGTGTTTGCAGCGCTCGGATTCAGTGATGACGAAGCCAAGCGCCGTTTTGGCTTTTTACTGGAAGCCCTGGAATATGGCGCGCCGCCGCACGGCGGAATCGCGCTGGGCCTGGACCGGCTGGTGATGATCCTGGCCGGCGAGACATCCATTCGCGAAGTGATCCCCTTCCCCAAAACCGCCCGCGGCACGGATCTGATGTGCGAAGCCCCGGCCAGCGTGCCGGAGCGGCAGTTGCGGGAGCTGGGGATAAGGTTGATCGGCGAGAAAAAAGATAGTTAAGCCGCTGATGAACGCGGATAAACGCCGATAAAACATTCTTCCTATCCGCGTTTATCTGCGTTCATCGGCGGCTAAGTCAAACATCCGCCCACCGCCTGAGCAGGTTATGGTACACGCCCGTCAACTGTACCGCCGGGCCCTCGCTGTTTAGCCGCTGGATGGCGACGTCCAGATCGAAGAGCAGCGTTCGTTCTCCATCGTCGCGGATCATGCTCTGAACCCAAAAGAACGAAGCGATGCGCGCGCCGCTGGTCACGGGCCGCACGTGATGCAGGCTGGTGGCGGGATAGAGAATCAGGTGCCCCGCCGGAAGCTTGATGCTGTGCGTTCCATAGGTGTCTTCAATCACCAGATCGCCTCCGCCGTATTCGTCGGGGCCGGTAAAAAACAGCGTCGCCGAAAGATCGGTGCGGATGCGATGCGGCGTTCCCGTCACTTGCCGGATGGCGTTGTCCACGTGGGTGCCGAACGCTTGTCCTCCCTGGTAGCGATTGAACAGCGGCGGAAAAACCCGGGCTGGAAGGGCCGCGGATATGAACAGCGCGTTGTTTTCGAGCGCCGAAAGAATCATACCGCCCAGCTCGCGCGCCACCGGCGATGCTTCCGGCAATTGCATATTGTCCTTGGCTCGCGCCGATTGATGGCCGGCGGTGACGCGCCCATCCACCCAGTCGGCTTGATCCAAAAGCTGGCGGGCGCGCAGAACCTGGTCGGCAGTCAGTACATCGGGGATTGGCAGCAGCATATATCAGAATTTGAATTTCAGCCCGACCAGCGCCGAGCGGCCCGGTCCCAGCACGATGTGCGCGGGATGCAGTTCGTCATAGTAATAGCGGTTCGCAATGTTGTTGACGTTGATCTGCAGATCCAGATGTTCGGTGAGCCGATGCTTGGCCATGGCATTGAACACCCAGTAGCCGGGGACTTCCTTGACCAGTCCCGTAATTGGATCGTCAGGCACGGTGGAGCTGGCGGTCCGGCTGGAAACAAAGTTTCCTCCCACGCCGGTCTCCCAGCGCCACGGGAGACGCTGCGTGCTCCAGAAGTTGAAGGTGTTGCGCGGAACATTGGCCAGCTGGGCGCCAATGGCCGCCGGGTAGTAATTAGAGCTGATCACCCGGCCGTCCAGGTTTGCGTAGCTCCCAAGCAGATCCCAACGGCTGGCCAGATGGGCCCTCACTTCCAGCTGCGCGCCATTCACGCGTTGCGTTCCGGCCAAAACATTCAAGAGCGAATTTTCGGGGTCCGGCTCGCGCGCGTTTAGCTTGGTGGTTTGGAACACCGCCGCGCGCAGCGAAAGCCGGTTATGCGGGAAATCCCATTTGGTGCCGAACTCATAAGTCCGGTTTTTTTCAGGCGATAGATTTGCGGTACTGGCGCTGAGCGCCAATGTTTCAGCCGACGGATTGAACGAAGTTCCGGCATCGAAATAGAGGCTCGCGATCGAAACCGGTTTGTAAACCACAGCGGCGCGCCAACTGGGCATCTCGTCCACGCGATGGAAGGCGGCCGCGGGGGCTACGCTCTGCGTGTAATCGGTATCGAACCGGTCCCAGCGGATACCGCCAGTCAGGTCCCAATGCGAACCAAATTGCATTGTATCCAGCAGATATGCGGCCGAGGTAACAGCAACGGTATGAACGACGGAGGTAATCGTTTCGGTGCCGGAAAATGCCTGATCGGGATTTGGATCAAGCAGGCTGGTGGTGGGGACATTGGTCCAGGTGGGCCGGATAGGTGAAGACGTTTCGCGCCCCTCTTCCACGCCCGACACCAGGCTGTGCCTGACAAATCCGGTTTCAAATCGCGCCGTCAGATCCAACTGTTCATCCAAATATGTTTCGTCGCTGTTCACGCCGATTTCATGGCGCGTAACATCGATGGAACTGAGCGGGGTTGCCAGCGTAACCCCGTCGGGAACTTGCGGCTCCGTGATCAGCACATCGCGTACATAATTCGCATAGCGGACCTGGTCGCGCACCGTGACGCGGCTGTTCACGTCGTGCTCCAGCTTCACCGTACCGATGTCGTCGTAAGTTCGCAGATAGTTGCCGTTCTTGAAACCGTAGTAGTTGTTGCGCGGCACCGGCGCGGGCCCGTTGAACAGCCAGGGAACGCCGTAGTCCGGATTGTCGTCGGCGTTCTGGTGGAAATAACTGAAGCTCCAGCGCGTGGGCGTCCCTAGCCCCAGCACCAGCGACGGCGCGACGCCGAAGCGGCGGTTCTCGGCCACATCGCGGCCGGCGACATCGCCTTCGTCGCCCATCACGTTGAGCCGGAACGCAGCCCCTTTGGCGAGATCCGGCAGCGGGAGATCCACGTCCAGAGCCAGGCGCCGTGTAAGATCGGTGCCGAAGTCCACATCGCCTGAAATGAAGCGCGACAATCCCGGAGTCTTCGTGGACTGATTCACTACGCCGCCGGTTGAACCGCGGCCGAAAGTCACCGACGACGGGCCTTCCAGCACTTCCACTTCCTGGGTGTCGAACGGGTCTCGGTAGTAGCTGCCGAAGTCGCGCATTCCGTCGATGAACAGATCGTTGCGCGCGGTGAATCCGCGGATAGTGAGATTGTCCCCTTGTGCGCCGCCCTCTCCCGCCGCCAGGCTGATACCGGCGACATTGCGCAGCGCGTCGCGCAGTGTGGTTACGCCCTGCTGCTGCATCACTTCCTGTGGAACGGCGGTGATGGTTTGCGGCGTATCCAGAGCGCCCTGGGAGAATTTCGGTGTAGAGGCCGCGAGCGCATCCACGCTGGTGGTGACATCAATGGAACTCAGCACGCTCTCGAGATCCACCAATACGCTCGTGGATGAAGTAAAGCGATAGGTCAACACTGTGCCGTCCAAAAGCTTTCCCAGCGCCTGCTCGGCTGTGTAAAGGCCCGATACACCCGGCGAGGCAAGGCTGCGAATGCCGTCTTTTGCAATGCTGACGGTTAAGCCGGTCACTTGCTCAAATGCGGATACTACGTCGCCCACCGGTCCCGCCGGTATGTCGAATCGCCGCACCGGCTGCGAACCTTGCGTCCCGGAAATCGAACCACTGGGCTGGCCGGGGCCCGGCATGTTCTGCGCGCGCGCCAGGTTGAAAGTCTCGGTGCCGACGGCGGAATATGCCACCAGCGTGCCTACGGCCGCCCAGCGATGCGCAACCGGCCAATTGGTTTGCCGGGCGCGTCCGGTTCTTGCTTTCTTTCGCTGCGTCTTGACACTGCTTCTCATCAGTTGCTCTCTCCTGAACATCGAATTCACATGGATCGAAAAGCCATCGGGAAGCAGCGCGGGACTTATAATGAGGTGGTCGCCGGCCCCTCCGGGTTGTCGATGCGAGGATTCGCCACTCAAGCTTCGCCAAAAGTGTTCGTGGAGAATCCTCGCTATTTCAGCTTGTGCCGGATGGTTCTAAGTTTCGCCCGCGCTATCCTTTTCCGCGCAGGCTCGACAAGAGCCCCCAACCTCTAATCGCGTAACTCTGATCTTGAAACCAGCCTCTCTTGAAATTTCGGATTTCAACTGCTCAAATAAAGAGCTCGAAAATTCTTCGATTCGTCCACATCGAAAGCACGCCAAGTGGATATGTTCTCGAGCGGTCTTTACTTCGTAAAAGTGCTTTTCCCCTTCCAAATGCATCAGGTCGAGTTCGTCCACCAACCGGAGTTTCTTCAAAAGATCGATGGTGCGATAAATAGTGGCACGATCTATCCTGGGATGACGTTTGCGAGCCAGCTCAAGCAGCGAGCCGGCGTCCAGGTGCTCCCGTACCTCCTGAATCACCTCGATCACTGCCCGGCGCTGGGGCGTAATCCGGATTCCTTTGGCCCTGAGTTCCCCCACCAGATCTCGCCGTTCCAAGGCCGGAATCATAGACCATTCTCTTGTTGCGACTGAATCGCAACTGACAACAAGCAGAATGGGAGTGAGATGGGAGAAGGTCCATTTGCGACTGATTCGCAACAAGTTATCAGTTCCTTCATATATACGACCGCTTTGGTCCTATATTAAAGAAGGCCTGCCTCGCTGTCAACGAAAATCAGCAAATGACTTGCAACTGCGGACTAGAGGCTGGATAGCAGCATGGCCAGCAGCGCGGTGCGGTCGGCGATCCGATTGATCAGGATGCTTTCGTTCACCGCGTGCGCGCCCTCGCCTACTCCGCCCAGGCCATCGAGCGTCGGAACGCCCATGGCGGCTGTGAAATTTCCGTCGGAGCCGCCGCCGGTGGAGGATTCTTCCAGATTCACGCCGAGTTCGGCGGCGCAGCCGCGCGCCAGTTCGAACAGCTTGCGAATGGCCGGCGTGCGCTCCATCGGCGGACGATTCATGCCGCCTTCCACTTGAATGGAGCAACGCCGGTCGAACGGGCGCAGGCTGTGGAATTTCTTATCCAGCGCCGGCGCGTCCTTGATCCGTGCGATGCGCATATCCACATCGGCCCAAGCTTCCGCGGCTATCACATTGCTGCGCGTGCCACCGGCGATCACGCCGGGATTCACGGTAAGACCGCGCTTGAGATCGGTAAATCCAGCGATGCGCTCAATCTGCCGCGCCAGCTCCACAACAGCGCTGGCGCCATTTTCAAAATCCACGCCGGCATGAGACGCGCGGCCGTGAGCAGTAACCTTGTACGAGCCTACGCCTTTGCGGGCAGTCTTGATTTTTCCACTCATGCCCGTGCCAGGTTCCAGCACCAGCACCGCGGCACTATGGCAAGCCGCTTCCTCAGTGAGCGGGCGCGACGTCTCACTACCAACCTCTTCGTCCGAATTCACCTGCAGGAGTAAGCGCCGCGCCACCGGGATATCCAGCTCGCGCAGCGCGCGCACAGCATACAGAAGGAATACAATGCCGGACTTCATATCCAGCACGCCGGGCCCCCACAGCCGGCCTTTTTTTTCGCGGAACGGCATCTCGCTCAGCGTACCCAGCGGCCAGACGGTATCCGAATGCGCCAAGGCGAGGATTCGTCCCTCGCGTGGTCTACGCGGGCCGGGCAGGATAAATTCCGCGCGCAAATGGCGCCCGAATCTTCCGCCAGGAAACGTCCGGACCTGACCTGCTTCCATTTTCGCGGCCAGCAGATCCACGAAACGATTGACGGAAGGCGGATGGTCGCTAGGCGACTCGCATTCCACCATTTCGCGAATCATCGCGATGATCTCGGATTGTTTGGACCGCGCAAAAGCCAGCAATGGATGCATCGCTGTTATAATAGCCAGTTCCAATGCCCATCCTGGATATTCAGGCAATTCGCGACATTCTTCCGCATCGTTACCCGATGCTGCTGGTGGACGCCATTGTGGAACTCGAAGAGGAGCGCATCGTCGGCATCAAGAACGTCACCATGAATGAGCCGTTCTTCCAAGGCCACTTTCCGGATTTCCCGGTGATGCCGGGCGTCCTGGTGGTGGAAGCGATGGCGCAGGTGGCCGGCGTATTGGTTCTGAAAAGCATTCCGGATCGCAAGAATAAGCTGGTGCTGCTGGCTTCCATCGAGGAGGCGAAATTCCGCAGGCCGGTGCTGCCAGGCCATCAACTGCGGATAGAAATGAAAGTGACCAGACGCAAAGCCAGCGTCGCTAAAATGCATGGCCAGGCCACGGTGGATGGAGTGGTGATGGCCGAGGCCATTCTGATGTGCAAGCTGGCTGACCGCGCGCCATTGGCTGAGCCGGCTCCCTCAGAAGCGCCCGTACCCGTACTGTAAAAAATCGCTATGGCGATTCACCCTTCCGCAATTGTCGACGCACAGGCCCGCATTGCAGAGAGCGCGGAAATCGGACCCTCCTGCATAATCGGCGCCCACGTTCACATCGGCGCCCGGACTCGCCTGATGGCTCACGTCTATGTGGAAGGCGACACCGTGATCGGCGAGGATAACATCTTTTTCCCCTATTCCACCGTGGGCGTGGCCTCGCAGGATTTGAAATACAAGGGGGAGCGTTCCGAGACACGCATCGGCAGCCGCAATAAGATTCGCGAGTTTGTCACCATCCACCGCGGCACAGAAGCGGGCGGGCTGATCACCGAAATCGGCGATGACAATCTGCTGATGGCCTATGTCCACGTCGCGCATGACGTGCGCGTGGGCAATCACATAGTTCTCGGGAACGGCGTAACTTTTGCCGGCCACGTTGTGGTTGAGGATTGGGTGGTGATTGAAGCGTTCAGCGGCGTGCACCAGTTCTGCCGCGTAGGAAGACACGCCTTCGTGGGCGGCTACAGCGTCATCACGCGCGATGTGCTGCCATTCTCTCTGACCGTCAGCCCCCGGGATGCCCGTGTTTTTGGCGAAAACAAAGTGGGCCTGGAGCGGCGCGGCGTCGGCAAGGAAGCCATCGAGAATCTGCACAAGGCTTTTCGCCTGCTTACCAAATCTGGATTGAATACGCGGCAAGCCGTGGAACGAATCTCGAGCGAAGTGGAGATTGGGCCGGAGATCGAGGAGCTGCTGGCGTTCATCGCGGCATCGGAACGCGGTTTCGTGAAATGAACCGCTATGCCATGATCGCCGGCAATGGCCGGTTCCCCTTGCTGGCGCTCGAAACCGCTCGCCGCCTGGGTGACGAAGTGGTGGCCATCGGAATCCAGGAAGAAGCGTCGCCGGAAATCGCGCAGTTGGCCGCGCGCTGCTATTGGATTTCGCTCGGCCAGCTCAGCCGCCTGATCGAAATCCTGAAGAAAGAACAGATCACCGACGTCATCATGGCCGGCCAGGTGAAGCACGCAAGCATCTTTTCCGCCATACAACCGGATTTGCGATTGCTGAAATTGCTGGGCGCGCTCAAACAGCAAAACACCGAGGGGTTGATCGGCGCGGTGGCTAAAGTTCTGGCTGACGAAGGAATCCGTCTGGCGGATTCCACTTTGCTCTTGAAGCCGTTGCTGGCCGGAACCGGCGTGCTGACCCAACGCAAGCCGTCGAAAGAAGAAGAGCGCGATATCGCCTACGGCCGCCGCATCGCCAACGCATTGGCGAACCACGATGTCGGCCAAAGCGTGGCAATATGCGATCGCGCGTGTGTTGCCGTGGAGGCCATGGAAGGAACGGACGCCATGCTGCGCCGCGCGGCGTCGCTGGTGAACGGCAAGCCGTTGCGCCTGATAAAAGTCTCGCGCCGCCGCGGCCATTTGCTGTTCGATGTCCCGGTAGCGGGGGCACGCACGATTGCGGTGATGCAAGAGACCGGCGCGACGGTGCTGGCCGTGGATGCCGGGCGGACGTTACTGCTTGACCGAGACGATATGCTCGCTTTAGCGAACGAGCACGGTATCGCCATAGCCGGATATGAATTAGCCGCAGATGAACGCTGATAAACGCGGATAAGACAATTTTGTTTTATCCGCGTTTATCAGCGTTCATCAGCGGCCAAAAATGCTAACGTAGATTTTGACCAAACTCCGCGTAGCAGTAATCGGCGCCGGATCTTTCGGCCGCCACCATTTAAGGATTCTCAGCAAATCTCCGAACGCAAACCTCGCGGGCGTGGTTGATAGCAATTCCGACCGTGCCTCCGCAGCCGCCGCCGAATACGCCTGTCCTATCTTCACTTCGCCCGCGGAACTCTCCGGCAAAATCGACGCCGCCGTGGTCGCGGTTCCTACTTCGCATCATGCCGAAGTGGGATGCGCGCTGCTTGAAAACGGCATCGACGTGCTCGTTGAGAAGCCCATCGCTCACGACCTCGCCTCCGCGCGGCGTCTGGTCGAAATGGCTGCCCGGCACAACCGCATTCTCCAGGTTGGACATCTGGAGCGCTTCAATCCCGCTGTTGCGGCATTGAAGGAGATGGTCCGGCTTCCGCTCTTTTTCGAGATTCATCGCCTCAGCCTGTTCAGCCCGCGCAGCCTGGATGTGGATGTGGTGCTGGACCTGATGATTCACGATCTGGACATCGTGCTGGACCTGGTGGGCGCTATGCCGGACGAAATTCGCGCCGCCGGAATCTCCATTCTTTCGGACAAAGTGGATATCGCCAACGTGCGCCTGGCTTTCCCGGGCGGATGCGTCGCCAACCTTACCGCCAGCCGCGTTTCTACTGAGCGGGTTCGCAAATTGCGGCTGTTCCAACCTAATCAATATGTTTCGCTTGATTACCAGAAACAGGATGCCGTGGTCTTCACGGTCTCCGATAATCAGCAGATCGGATTCCAACCGTTGCCTGCCGCCAAAGACGAACCTTTACGTTTGGAGATCGAGGCTTTTCTCGAAGCCGTCCGGGTGCACAGCCGGCCTCGGGCCTCGGGTGAAGAAGGGCTGCGCGCATTGGAGATTGCTCTGGCTATTCTTGGTAAAATCGAAGAGCACGCGAAGGTGGTCCGACAGCAAATTCAAGCGCTTCCGTAGCAACTTCCAGCTTCGAGCGAGCGTCTCTCTAGTTACTTCGTCATCATGGCTTTAGAAGCGGATTCCGGCCCGAATCTTTTAATGGACTGGCACGAGTCGCAAGACTCGCGCCGTTGGGTCCGCGCCGGAGCAGGTTCTGTAGTCGTCCATATTCTGCTGGTGCTGGCTGCGTTCGGGGTAGCAAGTTTGGACGCTCCGGCGCCCCGAAGCGTGCCCGAGATTATTAGCAATATTCAGCGCGTGACTTTAGTGGTACCTTCCGATCTCACGCAAAAAGCCCCCAACAAAAGCAAAGTGAGCAGGGAAGTAAACGTGGAGGATTTGAAACCGCGTCCGGCCTCCGAACACTTGCCTCCCGCTCCGGCCGCGCGAGTTTTCCACCCGCCGCCGCCGGAAAAGAAAGTCCAACAGCAGGTGGGCACTCCTGAGCCCCCTAAGATCCAGGCTGCGGCCGTGCCTCCTCCGCCGCCTCCACCGGCCGCTGGCGTTCCACAGGCGAAACCGCCAGAGATCCAGCCGGTGGAGAAGCCCAAACTCGCTTTCGAAACGCCGGGCCAGCATGGCACCAGCCCGGTACAGGGATTGTCCAAGCTCCAGATGCCGAAGACGACGCTGGAAGACGCTATCCACGACGTGGCGCGCGCCGGCCGCCAGGGTAATCTTTCTGTGGGAGACATGGAGCAGCCGCCGAATTTGCCGGAGACCCTGCGGCAACCCCAATTGCCGGGAACGCCGGGCAGCAGTTTGGAATTGCTCAGCGATCCGCTGGGCGTGGATTTCAAGCCATATCTTATTCAGATTTTGGGGCGCGTCCGGAAAAACTGGTTCGCGATAATTCCCGAGAGCGCCCGCATGGGCGTGCGGGGCGTGGTGCTGCTGCAGTTCATCATCGGCCGCGATGGAAATCTGGATAAGGTGGTGATTGCCTTGCCTTCGGGGACGGAATCCTTGGATCGCGCCGCCGTGGCCAGCCTCAGCGCGTCCGTCCCCTTCCCGCCGCTCCCCAAGGATTTCAGAGGAAAAGAAGTGAGGCTGCAATTTTCGTTCAAATACAACGTGAAATAGTGGCGCGCGCACTCCTGCGTGCCGCGTTCACACTCGTGTGAACGCCCTGACCAGTTCTTGTTCCTAATTGTGTTCGCAAGACTGCGCGCGCCACGGGCGTCTTCAACGGAGCTGGCATGGGCCTGCGGCCCCACCAAAGGTGATGAAGACGCGCTGTGGCAAATTCGGTTGGCAGGCGGAAGCGCCTGCCCCACGTTGGATCGTGAGTGGGGCAGGCGCTTCCGCCTGCCAACCGGCGTCTTCAACGGTCCTCACTTCGTCAAATAATTCCGATGAATCCAGGCGTCATGCTGCGCCCGGTCGCGCGTTTCGAACATCACGTTCTGAGCGGATTCCTTCACAACAACTTCAGTACGATCGGTCAGGTTTTTTGCCGAGCCTTTTCCCGACTCTGCGTCAGCCAGAGCAGCCTTCACCGCGTTCGCGGTCACCGGCTCGAACTTCTTACCGGCCTTGAATGAACTTACGGCTTCCACCGAGGTTGCACGCAGCAGCTTCATCCAGAGCTTGGCGAATAAATCGTGCGAGGAGTATACATCGGCGCTGTTCAACTTGCCGTCAATCGCAAACGCATAGCCGATCACGTCGCTCTGGCCTTTGACAATGCCCGCCAGGTCTTCGAGATAGCCGTCGATGGATCGCTGCACTGCCGGCGCCTCCAGAGTCATGGCGAAACTGGTGGGTGAGGGCGCCGCGCGCACATCGGTGCGCAGGCTGCTGCTGAGCTGCGCCTGCGCCTCGGCCACGCGCGCCCAGACTTCGCGCTGATCCTGCTGCATCTTCACCGCCATCTTTAGTTGCTTGGACGCGATGGCCTGATGCGCTTCGCCAAAAGTCCCGACGTCTTCGCTGCCGCGCCTGGTCCAGCGGCCATGCTCCACGCAGAAGGAATTCAGGCTGACCCGGCCGGATTTTGACGGCAGAATGATATCGTCTTTCAGCGTGCGATCCTGCGCGCCGCCTTTGACGATATCGCCGGATTCGATAAACACGTCTTCATTCGAGATATTCTCGACGGCCAGTTCGTTGACGTTGCGCGTTTCGTAGACCACTACTTTGTGCTGGTCGATGGCCTCGTCCAGCGTGAGCAAGTGCTTGGCCGATTTGTCGGCGCCGTGTATCAGAAATATGGTGAGGTTGTCGTGGGTGAACGGCCCGGACAGGTGAGTCTCGGCGAAACAGGCGCCAAGACTCAGGAGCGCGAGCACACTTCGGGTGAGCATTCGTAGCATGGGTCTCCTTTCAGACCTTCACCAACGAATGCCGCGGCGCAAGGAAATCTTTCAGCGGGGCAGGCGCTTTCGCCTGCCAAGTGTTTTACAAACCCTTCTTCGCCAGGAACTCGATCAAATCCACCACCCGCATCGAATATCCCCACTCGTTGTCGTACCAGGCCAACACTTTCGCCAGGTTTCCGGCCAGCACTTTGGTCATCAGCGAATCCACGATGGAGCTGGCCGGGTTGTGCAGCATGTCGGTGGAGACAACCGGATCGGCGGTATACGCCAGAATGCCTTTCATCGGCCCGTTGGCGGCATCTTCCAGCGCCTTGTTGACTTCTTCGGTAGTCGTGTTCTTCGAGAGCACTACAACCAAATCCACAACCGAAACATCGGGCGTGGGGACACGCATGGAGAAACCGTCCAGCTTACCCTTCATCTCCGGCATCACCAGCGCCATCGCTTTCGCGGCGCCCGTGGTGGTGGGGATCATGTTCAAGGCGGCAGCGCGGGCGCGGCGCAGGTCCTTATGCGGAAAATCGAGCACGTTCTGGTCGTTGGTGTAGCTGTGAATGGTGGTCATCGAGCCTTTCTCGATGCCGAACTTTTCATGCAGCACCTTCACCACCGGCGCCAGGCAATTGGTGGTGCAGGAGGCGTTCGAAATCACATTGTGCTTGGCTGCGTCGTACATGTTTTCGTTCACGCCGAGTACGATGGTGACGTCTTCGTTGGTCGCGGGCGCCGAAATCACAACCTTCTTTACGGTCCCGCGCAGATGCTTACTGGCATCTTTCTTATCAGTGAACCTTCCAGTGGACTCAATCACCACCTGGGCGCCGAGAGAGCTCCAGTCCAGCTCGGCGGGATCTTTGGTGGCAAAAATTTTGATACGCTTCCCGTTGACGAGGATGGAATCGCCGTCCGCCTTCACCTCACCTGGGAGGGTGCCGAGAGTCGAGTCGTATTTTAAGAGATGCGCCAGCGTCTTCGTGTCAGTAAGATCGTTGGCCGCGACAAATTCAATGTTCGGATTTTCCAGCGCCGCGCGAACCACGTTGCGGCCGATGCGTCCGAATCCGTTGATACCTACTTTTATGGGCATACACGTCTAGTTTAATCGTTTCAGCGTGTGGGGCAGGTTGCCAACCTGTTGCCAACCTGTTGCCAACCTGTTGCCAACCTGCAGCCGATTGCCAATCGGCGCAAACGGGGAGCGGGTTAGCAACCCGCTGCAGGATGACATCCTGCCCCACAGCCTGCTACTTCACCGGCAGAGATGGCGCCGTGGATCCGCCTACATCCGCGTAGGCTTCTTTGATTTTGATGACCTTGCTGTTGGCGAACGTCACGAAGGTGATTTTGCCGGGAGGGTCGCCGTAGATCCAGTCTTCCGTTTCCGTGCCGTCTTTATCAGTGTTGCGTTCCTTGTGGCGCGGTTTTCCCATGGCCATTACCACCATTTCGCGATCCATGCCTTCAATGGCCTTGTTCGCCTTGATGGCATTCTGGATCGGCTCCGGCAGCTTCTCCACGTAATTTTCCGTCGCGGTTTCCTTGTCGAAATCCAGCACCGGCGCCAGCATCTTCTTGATGTCGGCAGCTTTCAAGGGCGGAATCGGCTGGTTGAACCGCAGCGCGATGTTGGTGCCACCCTGAGCATTCGAATTCTGCTGTGTCGAAACGGGCATGGGCGTGCCCCCCACCCCGAACGAGACGTGATCCCTCCAACTGCCCTTGGATTTCATGCCGTTATTGATCTCGAGCAGGATCTTGTCGTTGGCAATGGTCACTTTGGTGATTTGAACCAGATCGCCCACGCGCGCAGCCGGGCCGAATTTCTGGTTCGCCGCGGTCCATTTCTGCTTGTCCCAAGTTCCGTTGCTATCAAACGGCAGCGGATCTTTTGCGTTGGAGCGCGGAAGAGGCGCTTTGACGGTTGCGTACTCGGACAGGATGCCGCGCAGGATCTCAATGCGGTCGTCCTCGGTGAGCTTTTTATCGGTGGCGCGCGCCGAAGGGAGAATCCAGAATCCGGAAGCCAGCAGGCAGACGGCGGAACGTTTAGCGATCATGGCGCCTCCCGTAGCAGGAACGCGTCCTGGTGTTCGATAGGCGCCTTGCGCAGGTAAAAGAACAGCGCCACCACCACCACCGTTGTGAGCCAACCGCCTTCGGGGCCATATTCGCCTCCGCTCCAGGGTTCGCCAATCTTCCAATGCAGGACGTACCCGGTAACTCCCATTGTAAACCCGCTGAGATTGGCGCCCAATAGGGGTAAAACCCAGTTCCAGCCGAAATGCAAGCCCACCGGCAGCCACAGGTCGCCGCTGACGATAAAAGCCCAGCCCAGCACGATTCCCCACAGGACGGTGTTGAAGAGCGCCAGCCAGGTGAAATGCAAGTTTTGGGTATGCGCCAGGCCGAAGAGGACGCCCATGGGAAGTATGGTGGCGAAGGGTCCAATGGCTTTCACCAGCACCTGGAATCCGTAGCCGCGAAACAGCATCTCTTCCCCCACGGCGCCGAACAGCAGAACAATGGAGACCAGCAGCAGGCTGGGCCAGCGAAAGTGTGAATCCGCGGCGGGTTCCAGGTCGGCCGCCCGGAATACGATCGGCCCCACCAGAACAACAATGCCCGCGCCGCAGCCTCCCAGAATTCCCAACGCGAGATTGCGTCGCGAAGCCGGGGTCCAGCCCAGGCCAATGTCGGCGAGTTGTCCCCGCTCGTAAATTCTGAGCACGATCGCGTTGGCCACGCCGGCCGCGGCGAACGTGCTGAGCGCCGCGATGACAAACGGCGAGCCGACCCAAATCATGGCCCAGGGGAAAATATAATAGCCAAGAATCGCGATGAGTGCGAAGACCCCAACCCGCAGTATCACCCCCAGATTCTTGCTCTGTTGGGTGGGAGTGGCGGGTAGCAATCCTTCATGTTAATTGAATTCCGATTCAACGGGTTTGTACGGCCGTAAGGGAGCGTGTGAATGGGGCCTGAACGATCGTGGTAGCGCTTCCTAGCGGTCGCGGCTCAGTTTTTCGAAGAGAAAAGCGAGATGCCTGCCACACCGGCCGCGCCGGCTTCGAGGCACAGCGGCGCATTCTCCGGCGTAACTCCGCCCAGCGCATAAACGGGCATCCGGACGCTAGCCGTAGCAACCCGCAGCGCATCCAGTCCAATCGGCACGACGCTCTTGGTGATGCTGGCGAACACCGGACCGAAAACGGCAAAATCGGCGCCCTCGTTTTCAGCCGCCCTGAGTTCGTCGATAGTGTGGCACGATACGCCGATCAAAAAGCCTGCAGGCGCGATCCGCCGGACGGTGCTGGGCGCGAGGGATCCCGCGGGCAAATGGACGCCGTGCGCGCCGCAGGCGAGCGCAACATCGGTCCGCGTGTTCACCAGGATCTTGGCGCCGGGAATGGCCACCGCGCCCCGCACCAGATCCGTCAGATCGCGCGCGGAAAGCTGCTTGGCGCGGATCTGAATCATATCCACGCCGCCACGGGCAGCGCGCGCGGCCACGTCCAGCGAATCCGTGATGCAATAGCGCTTCATAGGATGCGCAGGCCGCTGGATGGAAACTCGATCACCCAATCCTTGACATTCTGCAACTTCTCAAACGCAGGCCGCGGCACGTCCACGGCAATATCGCCGGCAAACTCCAGGCGAACGCGCTCCACCTTTTCCACCGCGCGCAGCAATGTTGCCGGCATCTGGTTCATGCCGGGGCGGCCATTCTTAGGGGTCACTCCGAGCGCGTCCGGGCGGATGCACAACCACACTCGATCGCCAATCAAGCGCCCCGGGAAATAGGGACCGGCCAACTCGAAATCCTGATAGCGCAAACGGCTCACGTTCCGCCCCGGATCCAAGCCGAGAATTTCCACCGGCAGCAGATTGTAAACCCCCAGCAGCCGCGCTACATCGACATTGGCCGGATGCTCGAAGACTTTGCGCGGCGTTCCGCTCTGGACCAAGCGGCCATCGCGCACCACCAGCATTTCGTCCGCCAGTTCCAGGCACTCCTCAAAATCGTGCGTAACCAAAAATGTGGGTATCTCGAATTCCTGGCGGACCTGGCGAAGCACGGCATAAAGCTCGGCGCGAAGCGGGGCGTCCAAACCTCGCGTGGGTTCATCCAACAAAAGCAAACGCGGGCCGCCGATCAGCGCCCGCGCAATGGAGCAACGTTGTTTTTGACCGCCCGAAAGCTGGTAGGGACGGCGTCCGGAGACTTCGGCCAGCCGGAATTTCTCCAGCATCTCAGTCACTTTGCGATGCCGTTCCAGGCGCGGGATGCGCTCCACGGCGAACTGCAGGTTCTGGCGAAGCGTCATGTGCGGAAACAGCGCGTAGTTCTGAAATACGTATCCGCAGCGCCGCGCTTGGGGAGCCAGGTGTACGCCCGCGGCGCCGTCAAAAAGAATTTCGTCGTCCAACAGGATGCGGCCTTCATCCGGGCGCACAAATCCGGCGATGGAATCCAGCGTCAATGTTTTGCCGGCGCCGCTCGGGCCAAAAAGAACGGTGATTCCGGCCTCGGCCTTGAAATCCACATCGAGCGAAAAAGCGGCGGATCCCTGGCCAGCCGGAAATTGCTTGCGGATGCGCGCCTGGATCATAACGCCGTCTGGCGCGGGCCGTAAGGGCTGGAAGTGAGCCGGTTGGCCACGCTCAGCACCAACAGCGCCACGCCCGAAATGATCAGTACCAGCACGCGCGCCGCCTTGCCGTTACCGCCTTCCACGGCGTCGAAAATCGCGAGCGACACGGTCTGCGTTCGTCCCGGAATATTGCCTGCGATCATCAGCGTCACGCCGAAATCGCCGAGGGAGCGCGCAAAAGCGAGCGCCCCCGCGGCCAGGATAGACCGGCGCGCCAGTGGCAGCGTCACGCGCCAGAACAGCCGCAGCTCCGATGCTCCCAGGGTTCGCGCGGCGCGTTCGTAAGACCGGTCCACGCTCTCAAACGCCGCCCGCGCCGACTTCACCAGCAACGGCGTGGAATGGAACAGCGCCGCCACCACCGCCGCCTGCCAGGAAAATACCAGCGGCTCTCCGAACAGCCACTCGTAGATTTTTCCTACTGGACTATTGCGGCCCAGCACAACCAGCAGATAATAGCCCAGCACGGTGGGCGGCAGCACCAGGGGAAGCGTCACTGCGGCATCCAAAAATTCTTTGCCCCTGAATTGCCGATTCGCCAACAGCCATGCCAGCGCCAGGCCAATCACTAATGCCAGGGCGGTTGAAATGGTGGCCACGCGCAGGCTGAGCCATAGCGGGAACCAGTCCATTGGCATGGGACTTATGGTATCGCACGCCAAAAAAATTGGCAGGCGGAAGCGCTTGCCCCACTCACTTCGTGGCAGCGTTGCTATAGAACAACCAGTAGCTGTTGCCCACCCGCTCGGTCGGCTCGGTAAGCTCCGGCCAGAATTTGAATCCTGGATCGTAGGCGTAGCGCGTGCCGCCGAAAATTCCCAATTTTAGGGCGGTCAGGCCAACTACGTTCCAACCGGGCTGCGGTCCCTGCACGTTCAACGGATGGATGTGCGGCAATCCGTAGAGCTTTTCGATGTCGCCGGAGGCGAACGGGTTGAAATAGATTTCGGTGGCTCCCAGTTCCTTCAGTCGCTTGGCCAGCCTCTTGGTGTCCTGGCACCAATCGAGTTCCGAATCCACTAAGAATGCTTCTGGTTTCCCGCCGGCGATAACGTTGAAATACGCCAGGTAATTTGGATGCGCGGCTAAAGATGTAGCCGCGACCGAAGCCAGCGTGAGCGCAACTAGAGCTTGCGCCAACCCCCGCCACTTGCTGACGTGCGCCAGCCAGACAGCCGCGCAGCCGCCCGCGATTCCCAACGCCACAAACACCGGCAGCACGTGCCGGCTGCCTATTCTGATCTGTGAGAAAAAAGACGAAAAGATCAGAATCCCCAGCACCACGCTGGGCGCCAGCCATCCCCTGGATCCGAATTGCTTGCGCGAGAAAAGCACGGCCAATCCAACCAGACCTAGCGCGAGAATGGGAAGCGGAGTTTTTACCGCCAGTGCCACCAGATAGAATTGTGGCCAGCCGGTGTTGTTCACCGCGCCCATCAAGTAGGTCAAGTGGCCGGTGGAGTTGTGTTTCCTAACTTCATCGATGCCCGTGAAAAGTTCCGGCGCCGGAACCGCAAAGGAGAAGTCGGCGGTCTTTCCAAATGAAAAAAGATAGCCAGCCCAAATCACCATCGCGGCAATCCCCGCCGCGGCCAGGCCTTGCGGTAAGCGCTCGAGCGCCAGCGCCGGCAGTTGCTTCAGGCGCCGCCAATCGAAAATCAGCCAAAACAAGAGCGCAACCGCCGCGATGGACGGAAAAAACGCCAATGTCGAAAATTTTGATAAGACCGCCAGCCCCGTGGATGCACCAAGAGCCGCGGCGCGCCACCAGTTCGGTTCCTCCAGCCAGCGCCAACCGGTGTAGACGGCCAGTAATAACATTGCGGTCAGCCCCATGTCGGTGGTGGCCAATCCCGCGTGCGCCAAAATTGTCGGCGTCATGGTGACCAGGAAGACGGCCAATACGGCGGCCGGCGCGCTGCCCGAGATCCAGCGCGTGCAGGAATAAGCGATCCAGCAAGTGATCCAGAAGAACGGCAGGATTCCCAACCGCGCCAGCGACAGATAGAAATCCTCCGTGCCCCGGCTGAACAGGATGGCCAGCCCGTCGTCCCACATCGATTTCTTATCGAAACCGTGCGCCCCGAAAAGTTTGGGCAGCACCGCGGTCATCACCCGCGTCAAAGGAGGATGCTGGGGTTCATAAGTATAGATATGCTTTTCCAGCCACTGCATCCCGCAGGCCAAGTGCGCCGGCTCATCAAAGGTGTGGCTGAAAACGGTGTAAGTGGAAACGATCCGTGCCGTGCCCAGCGCCACCAATCCGATCGCCAGCCATTTCGCGTGCCGCGACAGAAAAGCTTCGAATCGCGTCCAGTATCCGGGCGTGGCAGGCCTCCGGCTGGTCTCCTTAGAGACTTCCGCGCCCTTGGCCGCGGCCGCCACTTTGGCACGCTTTTTCATTAACTTAGCATCGCGCACCGATTCGCGGTTTCGCAACCCGAAATTCGTCCAGCTCTCTGGTATAATGTTTCCAGATGTTTGCTTTCTGTCCGCGCTCGCGGATGAAGGTTTCTACTCCCGCCATTCGCTGCTCGCCTGGAACGCCAGCCTGCCCCGCTGTTCGTGAATGCATTTAATCCCCATCTTTGAATGAAACTAAGCGTTCAGATCACCCGCGGCATCGAGTCCCTCTTTGGAACCCGCGATGAAAATATCCGAGTTCTGGAAAAAGGACTCAACGTCACCACCAGCCTGAGGAACGATTCGCTGGAGATTGAGGGCGAGGAAGCTAACGTCATCCGCGCCGCCGGCATTCTGGAGGATTATGTCGCGCTGGTGAAAGAAGGCCAAAGCTTCGCCAACGGCGACCTGAACAGCTACCTGCGCGTAGTCACCGAGGATGCGGAAGTGACTCTGCGCAGCCTGGTGCACAGCGGCCGTCAGCGGAATTTCGGCAAGAAAACGCTGGCGCCCAAAACCGTAAATCAGCGGCGCTACGTGGAAGCCATTGAGCGCCACGATCTGGTTTTCGGCGTGGGTCCGGCGGGCACCGGGAAAACGTACCTGGCCGTGGCCATGGCGGTATCGGCCCTTTTGAACAAACGCGTGAGCCGCATCGTGCTGACGCGCCCGGCGGTGGAAGCGGGCGAACGGCTGGGATTTCTGCCCGGCAACTTGCAGGAAAAAGTGGATCCCTATCTCCGCCCGCTGTACGACGCCTTGTACGACATGCTGGAAGCGGATAAAGTGGAGAAGCTGCTGGAGCGCTCAGTGATAGAAGTGGCGCCCATCGCGTTCATGCGCGGCCGCACCTTGAATGACAGCTTCATTATTCTGGATGAAGCGCAGAACAGCACCGCGGAGCAGATGAAAATGGTGCTGACCCGGCAAGGATTCAACTCCAAAATGGTGGTTACCGGCGACCTCACGCAGATCGATCTGCCGTCCGGGAAACGCTGCGGCCTGGTGGATGCGGTAGAGGTTTTGCGCGGCGTGGAAGGCATCAGTTTTGTGTATTTCGACGAACGCGATGTCGTTCGCCACAGCCTGGTGCAAAGAATCGTGAAAGCGTACGAGCGGTATCAGGACCTTACCGGCGCCGGACGCCAACTCGCGCTGCGGCTGTCTGAGCCGCCCGTTGAGGCTGCTGCTCCCGCCGTGGAACCATCCTCGCTCGTCGAAGCGCAGGGTCCCGAAATTCCGCTGAACTGAGTTTCCATGCCTTCCCAGCAGAGCTCCCTGCTTTTTCAGGTGGCCACGCCCGGCCTCTCTCGCCGGGAACTGCGCGCGTTCCTGAAGCGGCTGGAAGCGGAGGTAGCGGAAGGTCACGCGTTTTGTTGCCTGATTGCGGGGGACGCGGAGCTGCGGCGGCTGAATCGCGAATTTCTCGGCAAGGATTATCCTACGGATGTTTTGTCGTTTCCTTTCGAAAAGCACCCACTCCCTTACGGTCGAGGTTCGGTCGCAACCGCGAGCGTAAGAAGCGGTGAAAAAATCGGGAAGCACGCGGGGTTGGCAGACGGAAGCGTCTGCCCCACATTGACGCACCAGGATTTACGATTAAGTGGCGCAGGCGCTTTCGCCGGCGAACCGATTTTTTCACAGCTTCTAAGCGACCGGCGCATTGGTTCTTGCGGCGAGCTTGCCATCTCCTACGATGCGGCGAAACGCCAGTCCGCCGAATTCGGCCACGCCGTAGATCAGGAAATCCGGATCCTGATGCTGCACGGCCTGCTGCACCTGCTGGGCATGGATCACGAAACCGACGGCGGCCGGATGTTGAGCGCGGAACGGAAGTGGCGCATCCGCCTGGGGCTGCCGGCCGGCCTGATTGAGAGGGTGAGCGCATGATCGGCCTGATATTGCCGCTGATCCTGATTGTCTCCGCTTTGCTCTGCATCCTTACCGTATTTCAAACCATGTATACGGATTCCTTGCGTCTGCGCGGGCCCGCGCTGCCGGCGCTGGATTTTTTCAAAGAGACACTCGAAGACCGCATTGGCCTGGAAACCCGTCACGGCGTGCTGGTAATTTCGTTGATCAAACACACCCTGCTGCTCATGCTGGGCATTCTGTGCGTGGCCACTGCGCTGGGCACGACGCTGGGATGGGAGACGCTGGCGGAAGCCGCTCTGTTTGGTTGGCTCACCATGTTGCTTTCCACCTATGTTCTGGCGCCGTTGCTGTATCGCAAGACCAGCGGCCACTGGCTGCTGCCGCTGGCCCCGGTGCTGCGATTGAGCGCCACGCTGGTGCGGCCGCTGACGGCGGTCCTGGGATTCTTCCAATCTCTGGTGGAACTCGCCGAGCCGGAAAAAGTGCAAGTGGAAGCTCCAGGGCCTGCCAACGATATTGAAGCGCTCATCGATGCCGGCCAGGAAGAAGGAATTATCGAGGAGCAGGACCGCCGGCTGATTGAGAGCGTGGTCGCGTTCGGCGACAAAACCGTTCGCGAGGTGATGACCCCGCGGCCCAAGATTGTGGCCATCGAAGCCAGCCGTTCGCTGGAGGACTTGCGCGAGCTGGTGATACACGAGCAGTTTTCCCGCATCCCGGTCTATGAAGACACCATCGACAACATCATCGGCTTTGTGCACGTGCGCGATATGTTTGAGCTGGACCCCGCGGAACGGCGCGGACGCCAGGTGAAAGAGCTGGCCCGGCCCATTCGTTTTGTTCCTGAAACCAAGCCGGTCAACGTTCTTATGCGCGAAATGCAAACCGACGGCGCGCATGTGGCTATTGTGATCGATGAGTACGGCAACACCGCTGGTCTCGCCACCATGGAGGACATGGTGGAGGAGATCGTGGGCGAGATCCACGATGAGCACGAACCGGAGCGCGACGTCCAGAAAGAGACGGAAGGAAGTTTCGTGGTGTCGGGCAGCCTGGATCTGGACCGTTTGCATGACCTGCTGGGATTCCGCCCGCGCGAGGAAACCGAATCCACTACCATCGGAGGTCTGGTTACCGAATGGCTGGGGCGCGTTCCACGCGTGGGCGAAACGCTGGAGCGCGAAGGCATCCGGATTGACGTGCTGGCCGGCGACGAACTGAAAGTGGAGCGCGTGCGCGTCTCCAAAGCCGAGGCCGAACCCGTCAGCCAAAGCCACGCATGACCGCGTTCCGCTCCGGTTTCGTTTCCATTCTAGGACGGCCGAATGCCGGCAAATCCACGCTCTTGAATGCCCTGGTGGGCGGGAAGCTGGCCATTGTTTCCGAGAAACCGCAGACCACGCGAACCGCCATTGAAGGCGTCGTGAATCTCGAAAATGCGCAGATCGTTTTTCTCGATACGCCCGGCATTCACACTTCCGGCTCCCTGCTGAACCGGCGCATGATGGATGCTGTCCGCGCGTCGCTGGCCGATCGCGATCTGCTGCTGTATCTCGCCGATTGCACCGCCCGCTTCGGCCCCCAGGACACGGAAGCCTTGGAGGCGCTGCGGAACGTTTCGACGCCGGTATTCCTGTTGCTGACCAAAGTGGATCGTCTGGCCGACAAAAGATTGCTGCTTCCGCGCATCGAAGAATTCAAAGCGGTGCGCGAATTCGCCGAGTATATTCCCATTTCGGCGGTCTCGGGCGAAGGGTTGGACCGGCTGCGCGAGGCTATCGTCGGAACTCTCCCGGAAGGTCCCGCTTATTTCCCGCCGGACTACCTCACCGATCAACCGGAAAGATTTCTCGCGGCGGAATTAATTCGCGAAAGGATCCTGCGCGAGACGCGGCAAGAAGTTCCCCACGCCGTCGCCGTTTTAGTGGATGAATGGAAGGACCAGCCCAAGCTGCTGCGGATTTCCGCCACCATCTACGTGGAGCGAGCCGGCCAGAAGGCCATTGTCATTGGCGCTAAAGGAGCAACGCTCAAGAAAATAGGAACGCTGGCCCGCCAGGAAATGGAAACCATGTTCTCGCGCAAGATATTCTTGGAGCTCTTCGTCAAAGTTCGTAAAGATTGGCGCGAGAACCCCGAATTTCTAAATGCCATTGACTGGCATGCCATGCGGGGGCGAGAATCAGAGTGACTATGCGACTGCTATCGCTCACCGCAGCGTTCATTTTTCTCGTGATGCCTTTGGCCGCGCAGAAGGGTGCCGCTAATCCGACCGACGATGAATTAACTGACCAGGTGCTGGTGAAACTCGCAAGCGACACCGACCTGGGCGGCGTTAAATTCGACATCACGGTTCATAAGGGAGCCGTCACGCTCAAGGGCAAGGTTCGGAACGAGAAGCAAAAGGTCAAGGCCGAAAAGGTGACAAAAAAGGTGAAGGGCGTCACCAGCGTGATCAATCAACTGGTGATCAGCCCACTGGATTGAGCGGCGACCGCAAGGGAGCGTCCCGCTGCGCCCGCTGGCCCACCAAAGGTCAGGAAGACGCCATGTGAACGATCCGTCTCGCGTCTTCACCGGAACGTGGGGCAGGATGTCATCCTGCGCGCGGGTTGGTAACCCGCGCTCTTTGCGCCGATTGGCAATCGGCGCGCAGGTTGGCAACCTGCCCCGCATGCGCTGGTGATCTTTTCACGATAACCCTGCTCCCATCATCGGTTTACGTTTCTTGACACATCGCCAGTAACCCTCGTAACTTCTTCAGCGCCAAGTAAATTAGTGAAACTGTTGGCGATCTTTCTGTCTCTGGCGCTGGCTGGCGCGCAAACCACCCCGCCGCCTTTGAAGTCCGTGATCGGTGAAGTAACTGCTGTGGATGCCTCCGCTAAGCAAATCAAAGTGAAGGCTGATGACGGCGTCCTCTATACCATCAATCTGGGAGACGCCACTTCCTACTACCGCATTCCGCCGGGAGAGAAGGATCTGAAAAAGGCCGCCAAAATCGCCTTTACGGATGTAGAGGTAGGTGACCGGGTGCTCGCCCGGGGGCCGTTCACGGACGAAACGAAATCGGTGGCCGCCAAAACGGTAGTCATTATGACCAAGGCCGATCTGGCCCAGAAGCACGCGAAGGATCGTGAGGAGTGGCAAAAACGCGGGATTGCCGGCACCGTGACGGCAGTGAACCCGGGCACTAAGGAAATTACCATCAACACCCACCAGCGGGACGCGAAGCCGATTGTTATCGATGCTTCTTCGGCTGGATTCCGGCGCTACGCCCCCGATTCGGTTCGTTTTAGCGACGCCAAGCCCAGCACGTTCGCGGAATTGCAGGTGGGCGATACGCTCCGCGCGCTTGGCAACAAGGATGACACTGGCACTCGCCTGAAGGCTGAGGAGCTGGTTTTCGGATCGTTCCAGACGATTGCCGCAACCGTGGTGTCGGCGAATGCGGCCACTGGCGAATTGGTGGTTATGGATCTCAAAACCAAAAAGCCGGTCACCATACTGACCAATCAGAACACCATGCTGCGCAAACTGGATGAGCGGGTGGCCGGGTTCCTGGCGAGGCGCATGCATGCGGACGCCGCAGGGGGCGCCTCTGGAGCGGGCGCGCATCCTACGCAGGGCGCACCGGGCGCGCCTGGCGCGTCAGCTGGCTCCGATGGCGGCCGTGCAGCTTTTGCCGGCGGCGCGGGAGCGCGGCCCGGCGGCGGGTTCGATCTTCAACAGATGCTGGAGCGCTCGCCGCAACTGAACTTGGCGGATCTCAAGAAGGGCGACGCACTCATCATTTCCAGCTCGAAAGACGGCGCCACAGTGACAGCATTTTCTGTGGTGGGCGGCGTAGAGCCATTTCTTGCAGCGGCTCCGCGTACCGCGGGCGAAGTGGACCTCGGTTCGTGGAGCATCGGTGCGGGCATGCCGGAGCAATAAACACGGCATGCAACTCTAAAAAAACAATATAGGACCTGAATGTCTAAAACACTGATCGCACTATTGCTGCTTCTTACTTCTTTCCTGGCCATCCAGGCTCAGCAGCTGGGAATTCTGCACGGCACCGTGATGGATGAATCCGGCGCGCTGGTTCCGGGAGCCAAGGTCACCGTTTCAAATGCCGCAGGACCGGTAAAATCCGCCATCGCCGGCAATGACGGCGGTTATTCCATAGCCGGTCTGGCGCCCGGCAAGTACACGGTGCAAGTAACATTTCCGGGATTAGCCCAGCCCCAGCCCGCCACGGCCGATCTTTCAAACGGCGGCAGCGTGGCGTTGGATTTCAAACTTCAAGTGGCCGCGGAAAAGCAGGAAGTCACCGTTCAGGAAAACGTGGGGCCGATGGTCTCGACGGACCCCTCGCAAAACGCCGGCGCCCTGGTGCTTCGCGGAGCGGATCTGGACGCGCTCTCCGACGATCCTGACGATCTGCAATCCGATCTGGAAGCGCTGGCCGGCCCTTCCGCCGGGCCCAGCGGTGGCCAGATCTACATCGACGGATTTACCGGCGGCACCTTGCCGTCCAAGGATTCCATTCGCGAGATCCGCATCAACCAAAATCCTTTTTCACCTGAATTCGACAAACTGGGCTACGGCCGCATTGAAATTTTCACCAAGCCCGGCTCCGACAAGTTCCACGGTAACGTGAACTTCAATTTCGGCGACGATGCCTTGAATTCGCGCAATCCTTACGCCGCCCAAAAAGCTCCGCTGCTGTTAAAAGATTTCCAGAGCACCCTCAGCGGCCCCATCAACAAGAGAACGTCATTTTTCATCGATCTTTCGGACCGCTCCATAAATAGCGGAACCGTTATCAACGCCATTGAGGCCAACACGGCAGCGCCCGAATCGCAAGGCACTCCTTTCAACCAGGTGTTTAAGGCGCCCCAGAACCGGCTGCGCGTCAGCCCGCGCATCGATTATCAGCTTAACCAGAACAACACCTTGACCATTCGTTATGGCTACACGCGCAACGATGCCTCCGATCAAGGCATCGGGACTCTCAACCTGGTTTCGCGGGGTTATGAAAACCTGGAGACGGACCACACCGTCCAAATCATCGAGACCGCCGTTCTGAACACCAAGGTTATCAATGAGACGCGGTTTCAGCTCTACCATACCGATAGCATCCAAACCGCCAACAGCCTGGCGCCGGGATTGATCGTGTCGGGCGCTTTCCAGGGGGGCGGCGCGCAGATCGGCAAGAGTGTCGATACCGATAATAACTACGAACTGCAAAACTACACTTCTGTCGCCAGCGGCGTGCATAGCTGGAAGTTCGGCGTGCGGGTGCGCGCGGCCACCATCAACAATATTTCGCCCAGCAATTTCGGCGGCACCTTCGTTTTTACCGGCGGCTATGGGCCGCTCTCCTCCAGCGTCACCTGCGATCCGGCCGACCCCAACCCATCCGACTGTATAAACCTTACTTCCATCCAACGTTATCAATACGCCTTGGCTGGATTGCCGGGAGGGGTGCCGTCGCAATTCACCATTGCCGGCGGAACTCCGCTAGTGAACGTAAACCAGACGGACGTAGGATTATTCGTGGGAGACGATTGGCGCGTGAAGCCCAACCTGACTCTGAGTTTGGGGCTGCGCTATGAAATGCAGACGAATATTCACGACAAGAACGACTGGGCGCCGCGCTTCGGATTTGCCTGGGCGCCGGGACAGAGCAAAAACAACCCGCGTCCCAAAACCGTGTTTCGCGGGGGATTTGGCATCTTTTACGACCGCTTCAGCGACCAAAATGTGGAGACTGCGGAGCGCTTTGGATACGGCGCCAGCCTGGTTCAGCAGTACACCATCACCAACCCCAACTTTTTCCCCAACGTTCCGCCCATCGCTCAACTCGAACAAATGGCGCTGACCTCTCCCGTGGCGCAGACCACCTACGAAATTGACAGGAATCTGCGCGCACCCTACATCCTGCAGTCCGCGATCACGGTGGAACGGCAATTGCCAAAAAATACCACCATTTCGGAATCCTACTTGCACTCGCGCGGGCTTCATGAACTGCGCGAGCAGGATATCAATGCCCCTCTGCCAGGAACTTATACCGGCCCCGGCACAGGGATTTATCCGTATGGCACTGGCCCGCTCCTGCTCATGCAATCAGACGGGATATTTAACCAGAACCAGTTGATCACCAACGTCCGGTCGCAGCCCACCAGCAGAATTTCGCTGAATGGGTTTTATATGTATGGCCATGCCGAGAGCAATACCGACGGAATCGGGACGCTGCCGGCAAATCCTTACAGCATGCAGGGAGAATACGGCCCCTCCTCTCTCGACGTCCATCATCGCGCGTTCCTGGGCGGTTCCATCACCACCAAGTGGGATTTCCGCCTGTCTCCATTCGTGGTGATTAATTCCGGAGCGCCGTTCGACATCATCAACGGCACCGATCCGTTCGGCACCACGCTCATCAACACGGCGCGCCCCGGCCTGGTGACGGATCCCAGCATGGTGCCAGCGGGTTCAAACTTGATTCAGACGGCATATGGGCTGTTGGATCCCAACCCTTATGAGAATAACCTCGAAGTAAAGCCGGGCGAAGTGATTCTTCCACGCAACTTCGGCCGCAGTCCCGGATCGGTTACGGTAAACCTGCGCTTGGCGAAAACTTTTGGATTTGGTCCGACACGCGAAGGATTTAGCGGTCCTTCACCCGGCGGAGGCGGAGGTCACCAACACGGCCCTCCCGGAACCGGCATCATGGGCGGCCCCATGGGCGGCATGTTCGGTGGAACCAACACCGGCAAGAAGTACAATCTGACGTTCTCCATCCAGGCTCGCAACCTGTTGAATCACGTGAACCCCGGCCCCATTAATGGCGTGCTAGGCACGCCGCTCTTTGGCGAATCCAATTCGCTGGCAGGCGGGTTTGGAGCGTTCTCGCAGAATGGGAACAACCGGCGGCTGGAGTTGCAGGCGCGATTCCAGTTCTAGGTGAGTTGGCAGGCGGAAGCGCCTGCCCCACTTGCCAACCCTGCTAAGATGAATCGAACCATGCCGATAAGCAAGGATTTGCTGGACATCCTGGTCTGTCCTTTGTGTAAAGCAACAGTGGAGTTGAAGCCCGATCAGAGTGGTTTGAAGTGCGTACAATGCAAGCGCGTGTACCCCATTCGCGACGACATCCCGGTGATGCTCATCGACGAAGCGAAAATCGAAGAATAAGCGCCCGATTACCAAGATGAGCACCGTTTTCGAGCGCCTCGCCCCCGCAGCGCGAGTGGCAGTCATCCGGTTACGCTCGCTGGGCGATTGCGTGCTTACCACGCCCGCGCTCTCGCTGTTGAAACAAGCCCGTCCGGATTTGCGGATCGGCGTGGTTGTGGAACCGGCCTTCACTCCCATTTTTAGCGGCAATCCCGATATTGAGTGCACGCTGCTCCCGCGGGCATCCGAAATTTCGGGCTGGCGCCCGCAGCTGGCGCTCAATCTTCACGGAGGCGCCAGCAGCGTCCGGCTAACGCTGGCCTCGCGTGCTTCGTTGCGCGCCGGCTTCGCTCATTTCCGTTTCAGGTGGATCTACAACATCCGCATCCCGCGCGCGCAGGAAATTCTGAACGTTGACCGCAAAGTTCACACCGCGGAGCACCTGGCGTCGGCGATATTTTTTCTGGGCGCCCCGAATTCCGAGATCCCGCGCGCCCGGCTGTTTGCGAAACCCGCGGCGCGGCCGCGGCCCTACGCCGTTCTGCATCCCATGGCTTCCGCACCCGATAAAATCTGGCCGCACTCCAACTTCCTGGCCCTTGCGGATCATATTGAACGCAGCCTGGGGCTGGAACCAATATTCATCTCCGGCCCCGGCGAAAATCTGGACGCCTTCCAGCGTTTCACCTCAAAAGCAGGCGCCTCTCTCGAAGAAATAAAATCCCTGCTGGCCGGCGCAACACTCTTCGTCGGCAACGACAGTGGACCGGCCCACATGGCCGCGGCTCTTGGGCTTCCGGTAGTGGTTTTTTTCGGATCGTCGGACCCGCACATCTGGCGCCCGTGGCATACCGAATCCATGGTGCTCACCGGCCCCCAGGGCATTCAATCCATCGGAATACCCGAAGCGCTCCAGGCCATCGAGACACTGCGAGTCCCCAGCCCCGAGTCCCTAGTCCCGCGCCTATGAGCCGCCTCCTCCGCTTTGTCCGTCCCTATCTTGCGCCACTGCTTCTATCTGTAGTCCTGATGGCCGCCGTGGGCGCCGCGCAGGGACTCATGGCGCTGCTCATTCAGCCCATCTTCGACCGCGTTCTTCAACCGGAAACACCCGACTCTCCGGTGCCATTGTTCACCATCCCCGTTTTCAACCATAAGATCTACCTGCAGCAATTCGTCCCGTCTTCCATCCATAATGTCTGGACCATGGTGGCCATCGCCATCCTGGGTGTCTTCCTGGTAAAAGGGCTGTGCGATTACTTCGGCAATTATTTTGTGAACTACGTCGGACTTTCCGCGGTCACCGATCTTCGGCAGAAAGTTTTCGATCGCGTGTTGCGCCAGGACGCCAATTTCTTTGAATCCAACTCCACCGGCCGCGTCATGTCGTCCATCATGAACGACCTCGAAAAGATCCAGGTAGCCACCTCGCACATGCTGGCGGATTGGCTGCGGCAATCGTTCTCCGTGATATTCCTGTTGTGCGTGGTACTGCAAAAAGATTGGAAGCTGGCCATCGCCAGCCTTACCGTATTGCCTTTCGTGCTGGTGCCCACGCTGCGCATCGGCAGACGCATCCGGCGAACAACCAGACGCGCGCAGGATGATGCCGCCGAGCTGAACCAGATCCTGCAGGAAACCATCAGCGGCCATCAAGTAGTGAAGTCGTTCGGCACCGAAGATCTGGAGTCCAATCGTTTTCTGGTTGCGGCGAACCGGATGAAGGCCACCAACCTCCGCTACGTGGCGCTACAGGCTCTTTCCAGCCCGTTGATCGAATTCTTCGCCGCCATCACCATCGTGATCCTGCTCACCTATGCGCGCATCCAGATCAAGAACCACGCGCTCACGCCTGGAGAATTCACCAGCTTCGTCATCGCTCTGTTGATGCTGTATGAGCCGGTCAAGCGGCTCACCGGAATCCACAACATTTTCCAGCAGGCGCTCGGCGCTTCTCAAAAAGTCTTCGAGTATCTGGACCGCGATCAACAGATTGTCGAAAAGCCCGGCGCCGCGAAACTTGGCAAGTTCCAGCAGAATATCGTTCTGGACGACGTCAGTTTCCGTTATTCCAACGCGCCCAACGGCTTCCGGGTGCACGGCGTTAAATTGGAGGTTCGCGCCGGGGAAGTGGTCGCTCTGGTGGGTCCGAGCGGCGCCGGGAAAACCACCCTGGCTAATCTTGTTCCGCGTTTCTACGACGTTACATCCGGTGTGATACGGATCGACGGCAAAGACGTTCGCGATTTGCAACTGGCATCATTGCGCGAAAAGATCGGCATGGTGGCGCAGGAAACTTTTCTCTTCAACGATACGGTGGCCAACAATATCCGCTACGGCAAGCCCAAGGCCAAGGACGACGAGATTCGCGAGGCTGCGCGCAACGCCATGGCGGAAGAGTTCATTGAGCGCATGAGCCAGGGTTACGACACCATGATCGGAGAACGCGGCGTGAAATTGAGCGGCGGACAGCGGCAGCGCCTGGCCATCGCGCGCGCCTTGCTTAAAAACGCGCCCATTCTGATTCTGGATGAAGCTACCTCTCATCTGGATAGCGAATCGGAAGTGCTGGTGCAGCGCGCGCTGCAGACGCTGATCAGCAATCGAACCGTAATCGTCATCGCGCACCGCCTGTCCACTATCCGGCGCGCGGACAAGATTGTGGTCCTGGATCAAGGACGCATCTCCGAGTTCGGAACCCACGAAGAGCTGGTCAACCACGGCGGCATCTACCAGCGGTTGCATGAACTGCAATATCTGGAGCCGGATCCGCTGGTGAATCCGTGAGCATGAGCGCCCCCATTCGAAGCATGACCGGCTTCGCCCGTGTCCTTCGCTCCACCCCGCACGGCGAAATCTCGGTCAGCCTGAAGAGTGTCAATCACAAGGGACTGGACCCGCACTTTCACCTGGAAGCGGATCTCGATGCCTTCGAGGGCGTCCTGCGCGCCGCTCTTAAGAAAGCCGTGCTACGCGGCCATGTGGATGTGCGCTGCTCCGTGGTTGGTTCCGGCGACAACGCGGCGGGCGGGTTGAATGCACCGCTCATGCATGCCTGCCTGGCGGCTTTCCGCAAGACGGCTCGCGAAGAAGGTCTCGAAAATGCCCAGCCCGATCTGAACCAGCTTATGCGCCTTCCGGGAATGTTTGGCGCGGCGGTGGAAGCGGCGCCCGATCCCGGCCTGGAGCAGCCGCTGCTGGCCGCGTTCGAAGAAGCGCTCCAGGTTCTCAACCAGTTCCGCTCGCGCGAGGGCGCGGAGCTGGCGGCCCTTATCCAGGATCACAACCGCGCCATTGCAGCCGGCGCCGCCGAGATGGCCGATATCCGATCGCGCGCCATACCGGCCTTCCAGAACCGCCTGGCGGAGAAAATGACGGAACTGTTCGCTAACTCCACGTTGGACCCGCAGAGAATCGCGCAGGAGGCTGCGCTCCTGGCCGACCGCAGCGACATCGGCGAGGAAGTTTCCCGCCTCCAAATCCACTCCAGGCAATTGGATGAGATTCTCGACGCCGGCGGCGAAGTGGGCAAGAAGTTGGATTTCCTGTTGCAGGAGATGAATCGCGAAACCAATACCGTTTTGTCCAAAACCAACGGCATCGGCGAACTGGGCCTGCGGATTACGGATCTGGCCCTGGCGGCCAAGGCCGGTATAGAAAAAATCCGCGAACAGGCGCTAAATCTCGAATGAATACCCGTCGCCAAACCCCATTGGCAGGCGAAAGCGCCTGCCCCACTTTGGCCCACAATGGTTTCGGTTTATGTGGGGCAGGCGCTTTCGCCTGCCAACAGCAGGGGTCCGCCCCGCTATGATCAGTGTCTTCATCGTCTCCGCCCCGTCCGGCTCTGGAAAGTCCACGCTGGTGCACCGGTTGATGCAGTCAGTCCCGCAGCTAACTTTCTCTATTTCTTACACTACGCGGCCGCCGCGTCCGGTCGAAACCCCTGGCGTCGACTACGTGTTCATCTCCCGGCCGGAGTTTGAGGAACGCCTGGAAAAGGGCGAATTTCTGGAACATGCCGAGGTTTTCGGAAACTACTACGGCACCCACCTCAGTACCTTCGAACAAGCCGCCCACCATGGCCGCGACCTGGTACTCGACATCGATGTCCAGGGTGCGAGACAATTGAAAGTAGCGATTCCGGAAGCCATCAGTATCTTTGTGCTTCCACCGTCCCGGGAAGTTCTGGAGCAAAGGCTCCGCGCGCGGTCACAGGATAGCGAGGAAGTGATCCAGCGGCGCTTGAAGGGTGCGGCGGAGGAAGTTCGAAATTATACGCAATATGATTATGTGCTGATCAACCGGGAAATCGATGAGTCGGCGGCGCGTCTGGCGTCCATTGTGAAGGCGGAGCGGCTGCGCAAGGCCCGGATGGAAGAAGAGGTCCGGCCGATTCTCAAAAGTTTTGAGTTTTAAGAAAAATTGAGGTAAGAATCGATGGCTGAGAGATTAAGAAATAACGCGATGTACGCGATTCCGGACGATTGCGAACAGAGCACCTACCGTTTCATCATCGTCGCCGCCAAGCGCGCGCGGCAGTTGCAGAATGGCGCTCGTCCGTTCCTCCCAACCACCTCCAAGAAGCCAACGGTGACTTCCATGGAAGAAGTCCGCCGAGGTTTGGTGAAGTACACGGACACGGTGAAAGGCCAGCCCCAGGAATTCGCCCCGGCCGAATGATGACAACGTGGGGCAGGCGCTTTCGCCTGCCAACAGACTGGTTTCGCCGTGAGGAAGGCCTGACAGGATGAACGTAGTGCTGGGCGTGGGCGGCGGCATCGCCGCCTATAAATCCGCGGAGTTGGCCCGGGCTCTGATGGAGCGCGGGCTGCGCGTCCAGGTTGTGCTTACCGACGCTGCCCAACAATTCATAACGCCTCTTACTTTCGCCGCCCTCACTGGCCGCAAGGTCATCACCGGCTTGTTCGCCGCGGCCAGTTCCGAAGAAACGCTATCCAGCGCCATCGAGCACATCGCGGTGGCCCAGGACAACGATGTTATGGTGATAGCGCCGGCTACCGCGGATCTGCTGGCGCGCCTGGCGCACGGGCATGCGGACGATTTTCTAACCACGACATACCTGGCCTTCACCGGCGCGGTGGTGCTGGCTCCGGCCATGAACAGCAACATGTGGGCGCATCCGGCCACGCAGGAAAATGTGAACATTCTGAGGAAGCGCGGCCATCTTATCGTTGAACCGGAGGAAGGCCTTCTGGCTTGTGGCATGACCGGCGCGGGCCGGCTGGCCGAACCGCACCACATCGCTGATGTAGTGGCCGGCGTCGTTCTCAACTCCACTCTGGGCCGAACCTCCAGGAAAGATCTGGAAGGCGAAACTGTTCTGATTACCGCCGGTCCCACCGAGGAGCCACTCGATCCGGTGCGCTTCATCTCCAACCGGTCCAGCGGCAAGATGGGCTACGCGCTGGCCGAAGCCGCGGCCGAACGTGGCGCGCATGTGATTCTGATTTCCGGCCCGGTACATCTTTCCGCGCCCCAGGGCGCCACGCTCATTCGCGTCCACACCGCCGTCGAAATGCGCAACGCCGTCATTGAACATCTGGGGGACGCAAGCATCATTGTCAAAGCTGCCGCCGTGGCCGATTACCATCTGTCGCGCGTGCCGCAGCACAAAGTCAAGAAGACGGCCATGCGAATGTCGCTCGAATTGGACCCCACGCCCGACATCCTGGCCGAGCTGGGCCAGAAGAAGGGCGACCGCTTGCTGATCGGATTCGCGGCCGAGACAGAAAATCTAACCGAGGGCGCCCGCGCCAAACTGGCATCCAAAAACTGCGATATGGTGGTGGCCAATCTGGTGGGCCACGATGGAACCGGCTTTGAGTCCGACGAAAATGAGGCGGTGCTGGTTTTGCGCACCGGCGAGACCATCCCGCTCGAGCGCGCTCCCAAGCGTGAAATAGCCGACCGCATCTTCGACCAGGTAATGAGGCTCCGCCTGGCGCTCCACGCCTCCCAATGACCAAGGACGAAGTCCGGAACCGCCTCCTCTTCTACCAGGACATAGGCGTAAAAACAATCTACCGCCGCTCCCGAGCAACCAGCAACCTGTCCCCAGCCCCCAGCCCCCAGCCCCTAGTCCCGAGCTCAACACCGAGCGCCGAGCTCGTAGTACTTCCGCTTGCTCCGGTTCATGACAATTTAGCCAAAATAAGCGAAGATATTGGAGACTGCAAACGCTGTCGTCTGCATGAGGGCAGGAACCGGATCGTGTTTGGTTCCGGCAATGAACAGGCGAGGCTGGTGTTTGTAGGTGAAGGCCCAGGGGCCGACGAGGACGCGCAGGGCTTGCCGTTCGTCGGCCGGGCCGGACAACTTCTGACGCAAATGATTGAAGGGACCGCCCAAAAAGAGGGCATTCCCTTGAAGCGGCCGGACGTATACATCTGCAATGTAGTGAAGTGCCGCCCTCCCGAGAACCGCACTCCCCAGCCGGACGAGATGGAAATCTGCGGGCAGTTCCTGTTCCGCCAGCTTCAGGCGATCCGTCCGAAAGCCATCTGCGCCCTCGGTTCCACCGCGGCGAAAGCGATCCTAGGCACCAAGGACGGAGTAACGCGGCTGCGCGGAAAATGGCTGCAGTGGCGCGATATACCGGTGATTGTCACTTACCATCCCTCCTATCTGCTAAGGCCCTACAATCAGAACGCGAAGAAAGAAGCCTGGGAGGACCTTAAGAAAGTCCTGCACTATGTCTACGACTAGCACTGTCAAAAGACGAGTCACCTTGTTTCTGGGCGATCCAACTTTAGCCGGCCAACCGGTCGCTTACGTTCGCGGCTCGGAAAGAGTGTGTTACCGAACCGCGACCGTGAGGGTGAGAAGCTGTGAAAAAATCGGTTCGCGCGCGGGGTTGGCAGACGGAAGCGTCTGCCCCACATTGAGGCACAAGGATTTACGATTAAGTGGCGCAGGCGCTTTCGCCTGCGAACCGGCTTTTTCACAGCTCCTAAGGGAGCCGGTGCTCCATTCCTAGAAAAGTGCCCTGCCTCTTCATCACATTCGAAGGACCTGACGGAGGCGGCAAAAGCACCCAAGTCCGCCTGCTAGCCGAGCGCCTCCGCCGCGAAGGCCACGAAGTGCTGGAAACAGTAGAACCGGGCGGAACGCCCATTGGCCAACAGATCCGGCGCATCCTGCTCGATCCCGCCAATCAGGAACTACGCGCGGTTCCGGAGCTGCTGCTGATGTTCGCCGCGCGCGCGCAAAACGTGGAGCAATCCATTTTGCCCGCGCTGCAGCAGGGAAAAATTGTCGTCTCGGACCGTTTTACGGATTCTTCCATTGCCTATCAAGGCGCCGCGCGCGGCCTGGGCTGGGACACGGTGCTCCAAGTGGACCGCATCGCCTGTCACGGCTTAGTTCCGGATCTGACGCTATGCATCGACATCGATACCGAAACCGGCCTGGCGCGCGCGCAATCGCGGAACCGCAGCGCCGGCAGCCACGAAGCGCGCATCGACGAACAAGCCGTGGAGTTCCACCACAAAGTCCGCGATGCGTATCATGAGCTGGCCCGGCGTGAACCGGGCCGCGTGCGGCTGATCGACGGCCGCGGATCGGAACAGGAGATTGCCGCGAAAGTGTGGGATGCCGTGAGCAGCGCGCTAAGAACGCGAAACGATTAGAAACGCACCGCCCACCGCAATTACGTCTTCGAGCAGCGCCACTGCGATATCCGGCACTTTCAGAGTCGATACCATCCAACGCCGGGCGTAATAACCTGCGTAAGTGCCCACCAGCGCTCCCAGGATTCCCAAGGCTGCGCCCATCCAACCGCCAAGCGCCGCGCCCGACAACCCGCCCGTAAACAAGCGAAAGATCAACGATCCCGGCCTGGTTCGCGCGCCGATCCAGGGCGTTTTGTCGAGCACCAGCTCCATCACGGCGAGCGCTGAGGAAATGTAGACGGCAGCGGTGGTTTGAACGAATCCTGTCAGGCGCAGCCATCCCAAGTGCGCGGCCCAGCAAACCGCCGCGGGCGCGGTGAAAGATCTCAGCCCGGCGACCACTCCAATCGCAAACGCAAGTCCAAGCACCATTCCTGCCAGTCTAGCTCACCAATTTCAGCTCATCAATCCGATTCACATCCAGCACTAAATCCCCTTCCGGATCGATGTTGAAAGCGGGCACGAATTTCGCTCCCCACACAAACTCATCGTGACGGTAGGAATACTGCGCGTGAACGGTCTGGCTGAAAGTGTCGTCGAATCCTTGAATGAGAATCAGGATCTCAGCGCTGATTCTGGCCAGGTCCGCGGCCGTCTTCCCGAATAGAGGGCTGGTGGAATCTATGGGATGCACAATGGTCCAGGTCAGCGGGAAAAAGTAGACATGCCGGCGTTCCAGCGTAAGGTCGACGAAATCGCGTTTGAGCTGACCGTCAACCGGGTCCACCGTCATGAGCAGCACCCGCGCTTCCAGGTCCATCAGCACGTTGCTGCGCGCGTTGGTGATGCGGAACTGCAGGCTGGTCCCGTCTTGATAAGGCGCCACCAGCAAATGATCGCTGAACAAGATGCGCGCCGAGGGCCGCGAAAAGCGCCCGTATAAAAGCCCGGTGGCGATGGCAAACACCATCAGGCCGGTAGCGGCTTCAATGGCCGCCACCATGTTGGCGCCCACTCCTCGCGGGTAGACATTTCCGTAGCCCACCGTAGTCAAGGTGTGGATGCTGAAGAAAAAGGCGTTCAGGAACGCGCCCATCTCCGGTTCCAGGCCCTGCAGATGTTCGATCCCCAGCGCCATGTATAGGCCTGCGAATATCATGTTCACCAACAGAAAGCCCGCGGCGACAGCCGTTAGAAAGCGCGGCCACGTGGTATCGATCAGCTGTAGATAGACGTTACTGTCGCGCCAGCGCATCCCTTTGCGATGCACGTTGAAGGTGCCGTCTTTGTTGATGGCCCGGCGAAGTTGCCCGCTGAACTGTGTAGTTAAGCCTGGATCGAAGGATTCCTGTTTCATAAGGGGAGAATGAACACAGAATACCCCACCAGGAGACTCGACCGCCCCCAACGAGAAACGAGAAACGAGAAACGGGTTAGCTGGTTTCCCGCGGCAGCATCACTTCCAACCGTGTGCCCTTGCCGGGTTCGGACTGAATGGCAATCTTACCGCACAGCTCACGCACGCGCTCGGTGATGCCCAACAGGCCTAATCCGTACGCTACGCCGCCGTGCTGATCGAAACCCACGCCGTCATCTTCCACCGTCACGGCCAGTTGGCCGTTGGCATCCTTCAGGCTCACGCGGATATTCTTAGCCTGCGCATGGCGCGCGCAGTTGGTAAGCCCCTCTTGGACGATGCGATACAGATAGGTTCGATGCGGATCCGGTAGATCGCGCAAATCCCCAGCGACATCCAACTGGATGGGAGTTTTGTATCGCCGAGAATACTCGCGCGTCTGCCATTCCAGCGCAGGCCCCAGCCCCAAAAGATCCAGCATGGCCGGCCGCAGCCCCATGGCGATATCGCGCGTGGTCTTCAGCGTGGTCTCCGCCAATTTCTTCGCCTGCTCCAGATGCGTATCCGCTTCCCCGCCCGCGGCCGCGCGCGATCGCTCTAAATTTCCCAGTTCCATGCGCAACGCCGTCAGCAGCTGCCCAATCTCATCGTGCAGCTCTCGCGACAGCGCCTTTCGTTCCTGCTCCTGCGACGACACCAATTGCTGGGAAAGCTGGCGCAGCTGTTTCTCGGCCTGTTTGGTGGCAGTCTGGTATTCCGCCGATTCTTTCTCCAGCGAGGAGATCCGGAAAACGCTGGCTCCGGCGATGATGGCGCCCAGGCACAGCGCCGTCAGCATGGTTTCCCAGATGTCGTTCTGCAGATTTTCCACCGCGCGGCTCAGTTCACGCCGCCGCGCTTCGAAATTCTCCTCGTTCAGCTTGCCCAGTTCCTCCGTGACGGCGAAAATTCTCTTGCTCTGGGATGCGAACTGATCCCGCACCGAGGCGGTTTTGTTCTTCAGCGGGCTTTCTTGAAATTCGGCGGCGGCCGCGTCCCAATAATCCCGCAGTGCTGTCTCCAACCGGTCAAAAACTCTACTCTCCTGTTGCGGCCGCAAGGCGCGTAAACGCTCCAGGTCGGCGTCGGTCCTGGAGCGCAAACCTTTCAACCGGCGTGTATAATCTTCGCCGGCGACGCTTGAATCCAGCAGCCGGTCCCGCCGGAGAATATCCGCGCCGGAGGTGTCGGCGCGAATCCCTTCCACAACATTTTCGATATGGCGATAGCTATCTTCCACCGACAAGATTTGCTGATGAATGCGGCGCGTCTCCTGGATGCTGGCTACTCCTGACAGCCCCATGATGAGCAGCATGAAACCCAGCCCGAACACCGAGACCGGCCAGATACTCTGTTGCGCTTGCGTTTTCACCATCTTGCTCATCATCTATCGGCCAAAACGGTGCTTTCCCTTAACCCGGCCGGAACTTTCGTTATGATCGCTCCGTAACACTCCCTATGGGCAGCTTAATAGCCGATCTCCGCCATTCCATTCGCCTGCTGATCAAAACCCCTGGGTTCACCGTCATCGCCATCGCCGCTCTGGCCCTGGGCATCGGCGCCAATACCGCCATATTCTCGGTGGTAAACACGGTTCTGCTGCAGCCCTTGCCGTATCCCGAGCCGGACCGGATCATGCGGATCGAGCGAGTTTACAAGAACGGTGACGTGGGATCATCCACTTCCATTCCCAAGTTCATGGCCTGGAAGAACGCGAACCAGACCTTCGACGCCATGGCCATTTACGATTTCGTGGGGCCCGGCATGAATCTCGGCTCCGGAGACCGTCCCCAGCAGGTGAAGGGCATCCATGTTTCCGAGGAATATTTCCGCGTCTTCGGCGTCACGCCCTCCCAAGGCCGAACGTTCACTCCGCGGGAGGATCAACCCGGCGGTCCCAGAGCTGTCGTGGTTAGCTACGCCCTCTGGCAAAACCGCTTCGGAAGCGACCCCGCGCTGGTCGGAAAACCGATCATCTTGGGCGGCGATCCTTATACCGTAGTCGGCATTCTCCCCCCCAGCTTCCGTCCCGACCCTCCCGCCGAAGTTTTCATTCCCATGCAGGCGGACCCGAACAGCACCAACCAGGGTCATTATCTTTCTGCGGCTGGCCGGCTCAAACCCGGCGTCAGCATTCAGGCCGCCAACGCCAACCTGAAAGTGGCCGCGGACCGGTACCGCGCCACCAAACAAGCATTGATGGATCCGAATGAAAGCGCCGGCGCCATCCCCCTCCGTGACGCCCTGGTGGGTGATGTACGCCTGCCATTGCTGATTCTAGTGGGCGCCGTCAGCTTTGTTCTGCTGATCGCCTGCGCCAACGTGGCCAACTTGCTGCTGGCTCGCGCGGCTGCGCGGCAAAGGGAGATCGCTATCCGCACCGCGGTCGGCGCCAGCCGCGGCCGCCTTATTCGGCAGCTTCTCACCGAGAGCCTGATGCTCGGAGTGATTAGCGGTTTGGCCGGCTTTGTTCTGGGAGCCTGGGGCGTCCGCGCGCTGCTGGCTCTGAGTCCTGGAAACCTGCCGCGAATTAATGACATCGAGCACGCTTCTTCCATCGTTACCGCGCTCGATTGGAGAGTGCTGGCATTCACCATCGGAGTCTCGCTGCTGACGGGAATCGTGTTCGGTTTATTTCCTGCCGTGCAGGTCTCGAGGATGGACGTGAATTCCGCGTTGAAAGAAACCAGTGGACGCTCCGGCACGGGGCTCAAGCAGAATCGCGTTCGCAGCTTGCTGGTTATCAGTGAAATGGCCCTGGCCGTTATCCTGCTGACCTGCTCGGCGCTTATGATCCGCACTTTTCTGGGATTGCGTTCCACGCAGCCCGGGTTCGACGCGCACAACGTCATCACCATGCAGACTTCGTTGAGCGGCGCCAAATACGACGCCACGGTCAAGGTTGAGAATATGATGCGCCAGGCCGTAGAGCGCATCGAAGCTCTTCCCGGAGTGCAAGCCGCCGCCGCCACCGTGAGCCTGCCGATTGAAGGCAGCATCGACCTTCCCTTCATCATCGACGGCCGCCCGCTCGACAAGGGCAAAACCTTTCACGGCGATGAACAATGGCGCTTCGTAACCGCGCATTACTTCAAGGCTCTCAGTATCCCGCTGCTGCGCGGCCGCGCTTTCGACGAGCGCGACAATGGAAAATCCGAGCGCGTGTTGATCATCAATCAAGCCATGGCGAAAAAATACTGGCCCAATGAGGACCCCATCGGCAAAACCATGGGCATCGGGAAAGGGATCGGCAAAGAGTTCGAAGAACCCTCCCGCCAGATTGTTGGAATCGTCGGCAACGTCCGCGAAAATTCATTCAGCGGCGTGGACCAGCCGGTCATGTATGTACCCCAAGGACAGATCACGGACGGTTTAACCAAGCTGGCCAACAGCGTGCTTCCGATGAGCTGGGCCATCCGCACCGCGACGGACCCATCCGCGCTGAGCGTGGCCATTCAACACGAATTTTTAGCTGTCGACGGCCAGCTGCCTGTTTCCAGAATCCGCACCATGCAGCAGGTGATCTCGGAATCCTCCGCGCGCCAGAACTTCAATACGTTGCTGCTGACCATCTTCGCCGGCCTGGCATTATTGCTCGCGGCCATCGGTATTTATGGACTGATGTCGTACACGGTAGAGCAGCGCATGCAGGAGTTCGGCATTCGGCTGGCCCTGGGCGCAGCCACTAGCGACATGCTGGCCATGATTGTCCGCCAGGGCATGCTGCTGGCGGGCATCGGATTGATTATTGGCCTGAGCGCGGCCTACGGGCTCACCCGATTGCTGGCGAGATTCCTGTTCGGGATAAAAGTGAACGACGCTGTGGCGTACACCGCGGTGGCGCTGACGCTGATAGCGGTCGCGCTGTTCGCAACGGTGATCCCCGGCCTGCGCGCAACAAAAGTGGACCCGCTGAACGCACTGCGCTACGAGTAATCCGCAGCCTTGGCAGGCGGAAGCGCCTGCCCCACGACGACGTAAACTCTTTGCACCCCAACGTGGGGCAGGCGCTTCCGCCTGCCAACCATTTACTTCGGCGCTTCCGCGGGCGCCATTGCCGGCTCCGTCGATCCACGATGACAGGTGTAGCACGTAACGTGCGTCTTCCCATCCGGGAACTTGCCATTTATGTCTCTCGCCATGGTGATCATGTGGCGCGCGATCTCCTTGTGGTGCTTGTCGTCGCTCGCGAAGTCGCCCTGCACGTGACAAAAATCGCATTTGACTCCCAGCGCAACCGTGAATGATCGCATAGTCGGGATCAGATTCTCATCGGCCGGAAGTAACTTCAAATTCTTAGGCGCCGGATGTTGCCCGAACGCAACCACCGCGAGAAGCAATGCCGTAAAGGTTAGTCTCATAGCAGATTATTATGACACGCCACCTGCCTAGAGTTGCCAGCGCGGGTAGCGAATGGACAAGTCACTCGGCCAGGTATTGGTCCAACGCCGCTTGTAGCTCGGGTATCCGCGACGACGCTACGTTCCAAACTTCGTCGAGATCCACTCCAATGTAATCGTGGATCAGGACGTCGCGCATTCCGCAGATTGCCTTCCAATCGAGTGACGCCAAGTGGGCTCGCGAGTCGGCCGAAACGCGCTTCGCCGCCTCGCCGATCACTTCCACGTTTCGGATCACGGCGTCCTGCATTTGCTCCGATGCCATGAAGGCCTCTCTGCCGGCCCCGATGAAGCCGGCGATCCGGTGGCAGCGTTCAACCATGTGGTGCAAGTAGAGCCGATCATCCTTCACAGTGGCGTTGCCTCGCGAAGGATGCGCTCACGCACGTACCAATGGAGGGACTTCTCGGTGCCGACATGGACCTTCACTCCGAGCAGGTCTTGAAGATCTTGAACCAGCCCGGCGTGATCCATTAGACTCCGGCCTGGCTCCCACGCAACCAGCAAATCAAGGTCACTATTTTCGTTGGCCTCATTGCGGGCCACGGAGCCGAACACACGCAAACTGTGCGCACCGCGTCGTTTCGCCAATCTGAGGATCTCTTCCCGCCGTTCGGTTCGCAGCGTGTCCAGCGTGACCATGTCTTTATTGTGCGACAAATGAACTCTGCGGGACGGCGGGAATCCGGAAGTGTCGTACCCGCTAGCGGCCTTAGTTATTTGCACGTAGCTATTTGCACTTGCACCAGGGAGCGTCTTTTGCTTCCCACAGTCTGAACGGTTCTGTACAAATCGTTAAGGAACAGGCACAGTTGCTTCGTCTTGAATTCTTGGCCTCGCAGTATCGGCCCGGAGCACTCGTGTTCTTCGGATCAAAGAGCGCTGGCGCTACCGAGAGAGATCCCGAGTCGGATTGAGCGAGACATCTCAGACCGATCAAAACGACAACCAACAATCGCAACCAGAATGAGCGCATGTATTGCCAACCATATTACGCCCTCTTTCGAGCCTGGGGCCCTCAGACTGCCTAATGCAGGATTCCCGCATAACTCTCAGGGAAGCAATAAGTTGCGAACCGTCTCTCCACATTCCGGAACAAAATTCCGCCTTCCGGCGTTATACTTCAAGGAGCCGCATAAATCCTATGAGTTTCCTTTCCAAGCAATTCATTGATGTCATCCAGTGGACCGAGCCGGAAGAAGGCATACTGGCTTACCGCTATCCCATGGAGGACATGGAAATCCAGAACGGCGGCAAGCTCACCGTTCGCGAGTCCCAGATGGCCATCTTCGTGAACGAGGGCAAGATCGCCGACGTTTTCGGACCCGGCCTCTACACGCTCACCACCCAGACCCTCCCGATCTTGACCTACCTCATGAATTGGGACAAGGCTTTCAAATCGCCGTTCAAGTCCGACGTATATTATTTCTCCACGCGCGTTGAAACCGACCAGCGCTGGGGCACCGCGACCCCCATCACCATTCGCGACAAAGAATTCGGCGCGGTGCGCATGCGCGGCTACGGCATCTATGCCTACAAAATCGCGGACCCGAAAATCTTCCATCAGAAAATCAGCGGCACGCGCGACATTTATCACGTGGCGGATCTGGAAGGGCAACTCCGCAATACCATCGTCGCCCGCATGACCGACATGTTCGCGCAAAGCACCGTTCCGTTCCTGGACATGGCCGCGAATCAGCAGGCGCTGGGCGAAAAAATCGCCGCCAATCTGAAACCGTCATTTGCCGACTTCGGACTCTCGCTCGAAAGCTTCGTGGTTGAGAATCTATCGCTGCCGGACGAGTTGCAGAAGATGCTGGATCAACGTATCAGCATGAACATGATCGGCGACATGGGCAAGTACACGCAGTTCCAGGTGGCGCAATCGCTGCCAGTGGCCGCCGCGAATGAGGGCGGAGGCGCGGCAGGCGTGGGCGTAGGCTTAGGAGCAGGCTTGGCCATGGGACAAACCATGATGAACGCCATGCGTCCGCAGGAAGCAGCTGCTCCCGCAGTTGAAACGAAATTCTGCGTCAACTGCGGCAAGCCGATCCCGAAATCAGCAAAATTCTGCCCCGAGTGCGGCAACGCCCAGGGATAGCGTCGACAAAACCAAACAAAAACCAAAATGGGGACACCATGGGCAAGCGTCCGAAATGTATCCGGCCAACCAAAATCAAATGGTGTCCCCGTTTTTTCCCGTTTTTTGTGCTAGCCTTCAACAAACATGAGCGGCCTTGAATGGATCGTGGAAGCACACGGCTGCAATCCCGCCGCGCTCACCGATCAGCACTCGCTCGAAGCGCTCTTCGGCGCGCTCATCGGCCAGCTCGATCTGCACCCGCTCGGCAAAACCAGCTGGCATAAATTCCCGCACACCGGCGGCATCACCGGCGTGAGCCTGCTGTCGGAATCGCACATCGCCTGCCACACTTTTCCCGAATACGCGTCGCTCTGCCTGAACATTTTCTGCTGCCGTCCGCGCGCGGATGCCGATTTCGAAGCGATCCTTAAACAACACCTCGGCGCAGCCCACGTATCCATACGAAAAGTGGACCGTCCCTACCAGTCATGAGCGCCCCCGCTGCGAATTGTCCCAGTTGCGGCGCTCCCGTCACGTTCCGCTGGTCCAGCGCCGTGCAGACCACTTGTCCGTTTTGCCACTCCATCCTGGTCCGCACCGACGTAAATCTGGAACGCGTAGGCGAAGTCTCGGACTTGCCCCCCGACGCGTCCCCAATCCAAATCGGAACCGAAGGCATCTACCAAAACAAAGCCTTCGTAGTAATCGGCCGCATCATCTACGAATACGAACAAGGCTATTGGAACGAATGGCACCTGGTTTATAACGACAGCTCCAACGGCTGGCTTTCGGACGCGCAACTCGAGTACGATCTGTCCGCCCAAACCAAAGCCCCACCCCAATTGCCGGCATCCGACCAGATCAAACGCGGCGATTCGATCCAGTGTAACGGCAAGACCTATTTCGTAACATCGCTGACCAGAGCTCGCTATAAAGGCGTGGAGGGCGAGCTGCCTTTCCAATATTTTGACAAGACCGCCCTGCTCTTCGCCGATCTTCGCAACAGCGCCGGCGAGTTCGCCACCATCGACTACAGCGAAGATCCGCCGCTGCTCTTCGAGGGCCGCGCTGTAGAATTCGACGACCTGCACTTTAAGAACCTGCGCCTCTTCGAAGGATGGTCCTGATGGCAGGCTCCATCGTCACTCCGCCCATCGTCAAACCGAAATCACTCAACTGCCCCAATTGTGGCGCCCCCGTGGAGCTCCGTGGATTTGCCCACACGCTGAACGTCGTTTGCCCGAACTGCCATTCCGTGCTGGATGCGTCCTCGCCCGAGTTCACCATCCTCCAAAGATTTCAGCGCCAGGAGCGCATTGAGCCCAAGATCCCGCTCGGCACGCGCGGCAAATTCAATGGCGTGCCGTATCAGGTGATCGGATTCCAGGTACGTGAAGTAGAATCCGAGGGCAGCTCTTACAGTTGGGATGAATATCTGCTGTTCAATCCCTACTACGGATTCCGTTATCTCACCGAATACCAAGGCCACTGGAATTTCGTGCACGTGCTTAGCACGCTTCCGCGCGAGATCCTCTCTGTTGGCAAGCCGGCGGTCGAATTCCAGGGCCGCCGCTATCGCCATTTCGACAGCCTGCAAGCGCGGACCAATTACATCCTGGGCGAATTTCCATGGCAGATCCGCGTGGGCGATTTAGTGCAGGACCGCGATTTCGTTTCACCGCCCTACATGCTTTCCGCCGAAGCCACGGCGGGAGAAGTCACCTGGTCGTTCGCCGCATACACGCCAGGGAACCAAATTTGGACCGCCTTCCAACTTCCCGGATCTCCGCCACCGTACTACGGAGTCTTCGCCAACCAACCCAATCCGTATGAAGGCAAGCCCGCCGCGGCCTGGAGCACCTGGCTGTGGTTGAACGTCGCGCTGCTGGCCATCGCGCTATTTTTCACCATGTCCTCCGGCGACCGGGAGGTCTTCCAAAACACCTACCTGTTCACGCCCGGAGCGAAAACCGAGGCCGCGTTCGTCACTCCCGATTTCGAGCTCACCGGCCGGCCTTCGAACGTCGAGGTTTCCATCCGCACCGATCTAAACAATAACTGGGCCTACTTCAACTTCGCGCTCATCAATGAGGACACCGGCCAGGATTTCGACTTCGGCCGCGAGGTGAGCTATTATCGCGACAGCGACGGCTCCGAGGGCGGTCCGAACGATTCCGTGCTCATCCCGCGCGTTCCCTCCGGGAAGTATTATCTTAGGGTCGAGCCTGAAATGGAATCCAGAATGTTTCAGTCCATGAGCTACGCGATCACCGTTCGCCGCGACGTTCCGAGCAATGTGTTCTTCTGGATCGCCGCGGTTCTGCTGCTGATCCCGCCAGTTTTTATTACTTTTCGCGCCTCCGCCTTCGAATCCGCGCGCTGGCGCGAGAGCGATTACGCGCCCGCCGTCAAATCCGGTTCCGGCGGTGGAGGAGATGACGATTGAAAACCCCACTGTTCCTGATTTATGGCGTCCTGTTGCTCGGCGCTTCCACTTACGCCCATTACAGCGGCTGGAGCCTGACGCGCATCAACCAACAAAAGGTCGCGCCGAAAACCATTCGCGACAACCCTGGCTCCTATCGTTCCCTGTACTGGGGCTATTCTCGATACATCGGAGGTAAATGATTTATGAGCGAATTCCATCCCGGAGCTTTGCTGAACGCCATCGTGTACGCCGCGCTCGGCATTCTGATTTTCGCGGCTGCCTTCGTCGCTATCGACAAGCTGACGCCTTACCATCTCTGGAAGGAGATTATAGAAGACAAAAATATCGCGCTGGCGGTCCTGGTAGGCGCCATGTCCATCGGCATGTGCATAATCATAGCCGCCGCCGTCCACTAAAATTGAGAAATCGGGGACACCATGGGCAAGCGCCGAGATCGGCTCCGGTCAACCACACACCAATGGTGTCCCCGATTTTATCCCCGGGCCTTAAATGACCATCGCTCTCTTCCTCTCCGTCTTCCTGATCGCCGCCTGCGGTCTCATCTATGAACTGATCGCCGGCACTCTAGCCAGCTACCTGCTCGGCGACACCGTATTCCAGTTCTCCACCATCATCGGCTGCTACCTGTTTGCCATGGGAATCGGCAGCTACCTTTCACGCTTTCTCCATCGCGGCTTGGTAGCCCGCTTCGTGTCCATTGAATTAATGGTGGGTCTGGTCGGCGGATTCTCTTCTTCCCTGCTCTTTCTCGCGTTCGCCTACACCGAAGCGTTCCGCCTGGTTTTGTATATGGTGGTCATTCTGGTGGGCACGCTGGTGGGCCTCGAAATTCCCCTGCTGATGCGCATTCTCAAAGAACGCTTCCAGTTCCGCGAGCTGGTCTCGCAAGTCCTAACATTTGACTACCTGGGTGCTCTGGGCGCGTCGCTGCTGTTTCCCATATTCCTGGTCCCGAAGCTCGGCCTGGTCCGCTCCGCGCTGGTCTTTGGAATCCTGAACGCCGGTGTCGCGCTGTGGTCCACACATCTTTTCCGCGAACAGCTCGGCCCCAGCTACGGACTGCGCGCCGGATGTTTCGCCGTGCTGGCGCTGCTGGGCGCGGGAACCATTTTCGCGGACCACATCTCGTCCGCCGCGGACAACAATCTTTATGCCGACGAAGTGATTTTCAGCCGCAACACCCGTTACCAGCGCATCGTCTTAACGCGCTGGAAGGACGATCTGCGTCTGTTCCTGAATTCTCACTTGCAGTTCAGTTCCCGCGACGAATATCGCTATCATGAGGCGTTAGTGCATCCGGGTCTGGCGGCCCTCCCCGGCGCCCGCCGCGTCCTGGTGATGGGAGGGGGCGACGGCTTGGCCGTTCGCGAAATCCTGAAATACCCGACGGTCGAAAACATCACGCTAGTGGATCTCGACCCGGAGATGACGCATCTCTTCTCCACGCACCCGGTACTCTCCGCATTGAATCAGCATTCGCTCACCGCGCCGCGCGTCCACGTCATTAATGCGGACGCGTTTCGCTGGCTGGACACCAATCCCGACCGCTTCGATTTCATCGTGGCCGATTTCCCCGATCCCACCAGCTACTCGCTGGGCAAGCTCTTCACCACCACCTTTTACCGCCTGGCCGCCAAACACCTCAGCGTGGGCGGACTTCTTGTCGTCCAAAGCACCTCGCCGCTCTTCGCGCGCCAATCCTATTGGTGCATCGTGGAAACCATAAAACAGGCCGGTCTTCGCACCTATCCTTATCATCTTTATGTGCCGTCCTTCGGCGAATGGGGATTCGTGATCGGCAGCCTGGTCCCTTACGAGTTTCCGCAACAGCTTCCCACGGGACTCCGCTACCTGGCCAACGTTCGCGAGATGTTCGACTTTCCCAACGACATGAAACCGGTCCCGGCGGAAGCGAATTATCTGAACAACCAGATTCTGGTCCGCTACTACGAGCGCGAATGGAAAGACATCGCCCGATAGCTCGCCGTACACTTCTCGCTGCCGCCCCGGCGTTGATCGGCCTCTCCCGCAAAACCGACCGTCCCATCACCGGCAGCTTCGTGAACGACGCTTTCCCCACCGGCCATCGTCTCCGCGACCGGGCGGATTTTAAAAAGCCCACGCGCCAACAACGCGTCCCCATCGTGATCATCGGCGGAGGCATCGCCGGACTAAGCGCGGCGTGGCGTTTGGACAAACGCGGCATCCGCGATTTCGTCCTGCTCGAAATGGAGCCGCAAGCGGGCGGCAACTCCCGCTGGGGCGAAAACGAAATCTCGAAATTCCCGTGGGCCGCCCACTACGTTCCGGTGCCCGCCAAAGGCGAATCGCTGGCCCGCGAATTATTCGAAGAGCTCGGCATTTTTCGCGACGGCAAATGGGACGACCGCGTTCTCTGCTTCGATCCTCAAGAACGCCTTTTCCGCTTCGGCCGCTGGCAGGAGGGCATCGAACCGGATGCCGGCGCCGCTCCGGGTGATCGCGATCAATACCGACGCTTCAACGATAAGATCAACCAGTTCCGCGCCTCCGGCGAATTCACCATCCCCATGGAGCGCGGCGCGAAACCATCCCCGCTCGATCATCTTTCCATGGCCGATTGGCTGGCCCAGGAACGTTTCGACTCGCCCTCCCTCCGCTGGTACATCAACTACGCCTGCCGCGACGATTATGGCGCGCTCGCGAAAGATACTTCCGCCTGGGCCGGCATTCATTACTTCGCATCGCGCGAGCCGGAGGAAAAAGGCCCGCTCACCTGGCCCGAAGGCAACGGCTGGATCGCTCAACAGTTGATAATAAAGTTAAGCCGCTACATTCAGACCGGGTCGGTAGTCTACCGCATCACGCGCGATCTCCACGTTCTCACCGAGCAAACCGAATACATCGCCGAAAAAGTGATCTTCGCCGCTCCGACATTCTTGGCCCAATACATCATTGAGGGCGCGCCACCGGCAACCGGCTTCCAATATTCCCCGTGGCTCACGGCAAACCTGACGCTGGACCGCATTCCCGACCAAAAAGGCGCCGAACCGGCCTGGGACAACGTCATTTACGATTCACCGGCGCTCGGTTACGTCAACGCGACACATATGAACTTGGCCACCTACACGGAGCGAACCGTCTGGACCTTCTATTGGTCGCTGGCCGAATACGCACCGCGCGACGCCCGCGCACTGCTGCTGTCAAAAGATTGGAATTACTGGAAGGAAGCGATTCTCAACGATCTTTCCCGGGCCCACCCGGAGATCCGCCAGTGCGTAAGCCACATGGACATCATGCGCCTGGGACACGCCATGATTCGTCCAGCCCCGGGTTTCATGTTCTCCACCGAGCGCCAGCGTTGGCTCGAGCCGCGGAACGGAATCCACTACGCCAATTCCGACGTGAGTGGATTTTCCATCTTCGAAGAAGCCCAATATCGTGGCGTGAGCGCCGCGCTTTAGCTGCTGAAGACGCCATGTGAAAGATCGGTTGGCAGGCGAAAGCGCCTGCCCCACGCTGCCTCGCAAGAGTTTCCGTTTTGAGTGGGGCAGGCGCTTCCGCCTGCCAACCGGCTCTTCAAGGGAGCTATCCCTCGCGCTCCTGTTCCTCCACAAAATCCAAAATGTCGTAATGTTGGATGGCCCGATCCGGGAAAAAGCTATTCACGGCGTCAACTTCCTCTTGATACGTTTCGAAGACGGCGTTGAGCTTCAGGATATCCGGAAGACTGCCCTTCGATTCACTGAGGTGCAACAGTACCAGCTTGCCTCCTGAGTCATGAGATCGCAGCGCGCAGCTCACTAAGGTTCCCAAGCCTGTGGAGTCAATATCCGAAATTGCCTTTAGATCCACGATGACGTTGTGCTGTCCGGCGTCCAGAAGAGACTGCATCCGCTGGCGCAGCGCCAGATCCTCAGGACCCAACACCAGACGCCCCTTGAGACTCAGGATGAGGATTCCTTCGTTTTCCCTTTGTGCGATTTCAAGCTTCATGCACGGCCCAGCGTGCCCATGTAAAAGCACGCGTCTTGCCAATTGCGATGTGGTTGCAACCACAGGCCTCGCCGGATGCACCGTCGACAAACTGACCGCCAATCGGCGAAATTTTGACACGTGCCATGTCCGGACTTACACAGCCTTACACAAAGTGGTGCAGGCGCTTCCGCCTGCGAACCGGGTATGCTTGAAAAGCACTCAATGCGGCCAACGTGTCTGGCTCTGGCGTCCATCCTTGCCGCTGCGCCGTCCCTTCACGCCGTCGAGCTGCGCCAGGAAACCGTAGACGCCTTCGATAAATACGTAGCCGATTTGGAAAGCCAGCTCGACCGCCGCTGGCACGGCGAAGGGTTCCTTTGGTCAGACAGCCAATCGCAATCGCAGCGTGAGCAGTTACAGAAAGGAGCCGTGCTGGTCCAGCCGGCCCACGGCAACGGCACCGTCACGCTCAAGGGCGGCCTTGTTCAGGATTGGGTTGGCGCCATCTTCATCCCATCCACCAATCTCTCCGCCGTTCTGGCCGTGGTGCAGGACTACGCGCGCCATAACGAAATCTACAAGCCCGAAGTAGCCAGCACTCTGGTGCGATCGCAGAAGGGCAACGATTTTAGCGTCTACATGCGCATCGTGAAATCCAAATTCTTCCTGACAGACGTCCTGAATACCGAGCACGATATACACTTCGTCCCCCTCGACGGCAAACGTGCTTACAGCCGCGCCTACAGCACGCGTGTCGCGGAAGTCACTGACCCGGACACGCCCAAGGAGCACGAGCTGCCCGTAGGCAAAGATCGCGGCCTGATGTGGCGCCTGTACGGCTACTGGTTCTACGAAGAGCGCGACGGCGGAGTAATCGTGGAATGCGAATCCGTCACCCTAACCCGCGATGTCCCGTTCGGCATGGGACACCTGCTGTCGCCCATCGTCCACGGCCTGCCCGCGGAATCCCTGCGCAAAGGCCTGGAGTCAACGCGGAGAGCAGTGTCGAATCACCCGTAGCGTTCAATTTGCGGGGCCGAAACCCCGATGCGTTAGGAACGCTGACCAGCCCCCAGTCCCAAGCCCCCGGCCCCTCTCTTACTGCAGCGGCAGCTGCCCCTCCCCGTTGGCCGGCTCCGCCTCGTCCGGAATTACCGATGCCGCAGCTACCAGATCGGTGTCCTCCATGCGCACCAGCCGCACGCCCTGCGTCGAGCGGCCCGCTTGCCGGATCTCGCCCGATTCCAGGCGAATGATCTTGCCGTCCTTGGTGATGATCATCAAATCGGTGTCTTCCTTCACCGAAAGAATCGCCACAACTTTGCCGATCCTGGGCGTCACCTTCATATTGATGACACCCTTGCCGCCGCGCGCCGTCAGCCGATAATCGCCCAACGGTGTGCGCTTGCCATAACCATGTTCAGAAATGGAAAGGATGAGCCCCTCTTTCTCCACCACTTCCGCACCGATAATGTAATCGCCGTCGGCCAGATCCATGGCTCGCACGCCGCGCGCCGGCCGGCCCATCGCCCGTACTTCTTTCTCAGGGAAACGGATAGCTTTCCCTTCGTGCGTCCCCAGGAAAATATAGTTTTCGCCGTTGGTCAGACGCGCACCCAGCAATTCATCATTGTCGTCCAGCGACACCGCAATGATTCCGCGCGACATGGGATTATCGAACTCGGTCAGCTCGCATTTCTTGATGACGCCCTGCTTGGTCACCATCACGATATTCTGGCCGGCTACGAAATCCTTCACCGGCAAAAATGTCTTCGCGGCTTCGTCCGGCTGCAGGTTCACCAGGCTCGAAACATGCTTGCCTTTGCCGGTGGTACCCGCGTCCGGAATTTCGTAAATCTTCAGCCAGTACACGCGGCCCTTGGTGGTGAACACCAGCAGATAGGCGTGCGTGGACGCAACAACCAGATGCTCCACCACATCTTCGGTGCGCGTGCCCATGCCGATGCGGCCTTTGCCCCCGCGCGATTGCCGCCGGTAGGTATCCACCGCCGTGCGCTTCAGATAGCCGCCGTGGGTCACCGTCACCGCGACATCTTCCACCTGGATCAGGTCTTCCAGATGAATCTCGCCGGTATCTTCGATGATTTGCGTCCGGCGCTCATCCCCGAACTCCTTCTGCACGTCCTTCAATTCCTGCACGATGATGCCGCGCAGCTTTTTGTCGGATCCCAGAATATCCAGATACTCGGCAATCTCAATCTGAATCGCGGCCAGTTCTTCGATAATCTTCTGGATCTCCATGCCGGTCAGCCGCTGGAGTTGCAATTCGATGATGGCCTGCGCTTGCTTCTCGGTGAACTCAAACCGCGCGATCAATCCTTCCCGCGCTTCCTTGGGCGATGCCGAAGCGCGGATCAGCTTGATCACGGCATCGAGATTCTCGATCGCTTTCTTGAATCCCAACAGGATGTGCTCACGCTCGCGGGCTTTGCGCAGCAGGAAGTCCGTGCGGCGCCGCACCACTTCGATGCGGTGATCGATGAACCGCTTCAGAACGTCCACCAGGCCCAGCTCGCGCGGCTGTCCGTTCACGATGGACAGCATGATTACGCCGAAATTCACCTGCAGCTGGGTGTGCTTGTACAGATTGTTGAGAATCACCTCGGCCTGCTCGCCGCGCTTCAGCTCGAACACAATGCGCATGCCGTCGCGGTCGCTCTCGTCGCGAATTTCGGAAATCCCCTCGATCTTTTTCTCGTTCACCAGACCCGCGGTTGCTTCAATGAGCCGGGCTTTGTTTACCTGATAAGGAATTTCAGTCACTACAATGGCTTCGCGATCCTTGCCGAAAGTTTCCGTGGCAGCTTTGGCGCGCAGCTTCAGCGTCCCGCGGCCTTTGGTGAAATAATCCAGGATTCCTTGGCGGCCCAGGATGTATCCGGCCGTCGGGAAATCCGGGCCTTGCACCAGATTCACGATCTCGCTCGGATGCGTGTCCGGCTTTTGCACCAGCAATATGGTGGCGTTGATGATCTCGGTGAGATTATGCGGCGGAATGTTGGTGGCCATACCCACGGCGATGCCGGACGAGCCATTGATCAACAGATTCGGTACGCGCGTCGGCAGCACTTCCGGCTCCACGCGCCGCTCGTCGAAGTTGGGCCGGAAATCCACAGTTTCTTTGTCCAGATCTTCGAGCAGCGCCGTGTCGATCCGCGAAAGCCGGGCTTCGGTGTACCGATACGCGGCCGGCGGATCGCCATCCACCGATCCAAAATTGCCCTGGCCATCGATCAACGGATAGCGCAGCGAAAAATCCTGCGCCATGCGCACCAGAGCGTCGTATACAGGAATGTCGCCGTGGGGATGGTAATTGCCCAGCACTTCGCCGACAATACCGGCGCACTTGCGATACGCCCGGTTGAACGACAAACCCATTTCCGACATGGCGTACAAAATCCGCCGATGAACCGGTTTCAGGCCGTCGCGAATGTCCGGCAGCGCGCGCCCGATGATCACGCTCATGGCGTAATCGAGATACGATCGCCGCATCTCATCTTCGATGTTGATGGGGATTATGCTCTGTCTCGCCTCACCGCCCAACGGCAGTTGCGACCCGCCGCCCGGAGGCGTTTGCGGGGTATTCGGATCTTCCGGATTAGCCAAGCTTTAACTCCTTGAAAACACAGGGCTGGAACGCCCGAGAAATGGTGCGATTTGCAACCTATATTTTACCAGAATCAACACCCTCGGCACCCGCTTTTTTGTGGGGCAGGATGGAATCCTGCGCGCGGTTGTTAACCGCGCTGGCCGGTACGATAAACTACGGAACGTCAATGCTGCAACATGGCTTCGATATGCACCGCGTGTTCCTCTCCGCGCCCGGCGACCTGGAGCGGGAGCGCGACGTTTGCCGCGGTGTTATCAGCGAGGTGAACGCCACCGACGCAATGCCGTTAAAGATACTGCTGGTGACCGTCGGCCTGCCCAGTGACGACCAGATTGTCGGCTTCCGTTCCGCCGTCGCCGAGAACATCCGGCAATGCGCGTATTTTGTACAAGTCTTTGAGGACGATTGGGGTCCCAAAAATCTTTTCCGGAAAATGTTCTATCTGGCCGCCGAATGCCGCGACGATCCCGCTCTTCCGATGCAGGAAGTGGTGGTGTTCCTGAAGGCCGCGCCGCGCGAGACCGATCCCGAAATCCTGGCCTTTCGAAAAGAACTGGAGGGGCAGCCCGGCGTGCGCGTGTTCCATTTCCAGCAACTCGACAGTTTGAAAACGGAATTCGGGCAAGTGGCCGGCGCATGGGTCCGGCAGATTGCCGAGGCGGCGCCCTTAGGCGTCTGAATCTGGTTTCTCTTTATCCGGCTTGGCGGGGCTCGAGAACAGAACCACGAACAGCAGCACCAGGCAAAGCAATGTTGCCGCGGCGCCCATCACCAGGTAGTCCGTCGCTTTGTGGGGGCCGGGCATCACGTTCAGCAGGATGCCCACGGTGGCCGCGAAGACCATCACCATCCCGACGCCTAGCACAATGGTGCGATTCATCGTTCGTATCTCTCAGTCGTATTTCTCAAAGATGATCTGCTTGCGATCGAAGCCCAGACCCTTCAGGATGGCTCGCACATCGTCCACCATGGCTTTGAGGCCGCAGATGTAGACATCCAGATCGCGCCGGTCACCGATGGCTTCGAGCAGATGTATTTGTACGTGGCCCGTGCGTCCGCTCCAGGATGGCTCGGGACGGCTGAGGGTGGGCCAAAAATTAAAATTCCGGTGTTGCCGCGCCAGTTCTTCGAATTCGTGGCGATAGTAAATGCTGTTTTCGTGGCGGACTCCGAAAACCAGCGTCAACTGCGCGGCGTGGGGATGGCTCAAATAGTCCGGCGCCATGGCACGGAAGGGAGCGATGCCCGTGCCGGTGGCGATGAACAGTGCTTCTTTGGTGGGGTTCCGAACCACGAAGAAACCCAGCGGCGCGCTCATCTCCACCGAATCGCCGGGTTTCATCTGAAACAGAAATGGCGAAAAAATCCCTTCCTGCACCAGATTGAGACACAGCTCGAAGCGGTTTCCATCCGGAAGCGAAGCGATGGAATAGGGCCGGGTAATCTTTTTGCCATTCAGCAGCTCATTGAACGATACGAACTGGCCGGCCTTGAAGTGCAGTTGCTCTACTTCCGGCACTCCGAACACAAAATGCCGGACTTCGGGAGCCAACTCGTAGGTTTCTATTAGTGTCGCTTTCATAGGGCTGCGCTGGCGCGATCGAGCAAAGCTTCGAGCAGCGCGGGATGGCCGTCGAGCGGTGCAGTCACTTCAATTTCGATGTCTCCGCTGGCGGCCTCGCGCACCAGCCGCGGCAGGTCGCGCTGCAGATGTGTTCCCAGCGTGAGGAAATATGGAATCACGATGATGCGCGATACCGGGAGCGCGCGCAAGCGTTGGACGGCGCCCGAGAGATCCGGCTGTCCCAGCTCCAAAAAGGCAGGTTCCACGGTGTGGCCGCCGGAAGCAGCCATCCGCGCCGCAATGTCGCGGACGGCCTGGTTGGCGGATTCGATTCGGGACCCGTGGGCAAACAGGATGAAACCGGTCATACCTGAATCAGCGACGGTGCATTGGCGGGGCTCTCCTGCCGCTGCGGAAAGTTTGCCCGCAAATGATCGATGAAAGCGCGCCCCTTGGGCCGGCCGTTGTTCTGGTGCAGCCCCACGCGTTCCAGAAACACCAGAACACCCAGGATTTCCGCATCGCGGATGCTGGTGGCGCCTTTTTCGCTCAGTTGCTTTCGCAACTCCTGGATGCCATCCTGCATCTTCTGCTGGATGGCAGCAGCCACCAGATTCGCGGGACGCGACTCATAATACAAGCCGCTTTGGAGGGTTCGATAGGTGCGAATCAGGGAGTCCAGCGACTCGCGAACGTCGGAATCCACGACGCCTGGGGTGTCGAGCGTGGCCTCCAGCAGTTTTGCGCCTAGAAAAATCAGCAGCGGCTCGTGATCGCGCAGAAACTCTTCCGAAACGCGGATATCCAGATTGGGAATTTGTGCCGGATTCACCGCCGGCAGCTTTTCGTGCAGGCGCGCTTCCATCAAGTACTCGCAGTCGAGCGGGCAATTCACGCTAACTTCGCGCTCGTTGCCGCAGCAGATGGAACAAATATCGCCACCCACGCCAGGACAATGACGGCGGGGCTTGCGCGTCCCGCAAATCTTGCATTTCATAGCCGCCTTTATCGTAGCAAGTGGGGCAGGATGCCATCCTGCGCGCGGGTTGCCAACCCGCGCCGTTTGCGCCGATTGGCAATCGGCGCGCAGGTTAGCAACCTGCCCCACTGATCTATTGAACTGCCAGGAACGCTCCCGCCGGGGTTTGCACTCCATCCACGGTCAGCACGATGGGCTGGTTGCCTGCAGTGAGGCCCGCTGGCACGGTGAAATCGATCTGGTAGAGACCAGCGAAAGTGGGCGCCAGGCCCGCATAGGATACAGCGGCAGTCTTGCCGCCGACCGTGAGCGTGTACTTCGCCGTAAGATCGGCCGTCCCGCTGGGCGCGAGGCTCCCCACTACGGCGGCCGGGGTGGTGGTGCCCCAACCAACACCGTAGGCGGTCAGGATGTCGCCGGCATGGGCTGGAGTAAATGGCACGCCGCCCGGAACCAAGCCGGTTGGTCCCACCTGTGCGCCGTTCTGCTGGGTGGCGACGATTTCGTTTTGCCCGCTCGGATTCTGAACGTCGAAGAGGAACTGTGGCGTCACTCCGGCCACCGTCACGTTTACGGCGGCCGTAGGGGTCTCAGTGGCCTGACCGCAGTTGGTGATTACCGTCACGGGCAGGGTTCCGGAAGTGGACAACGGATCAGCCACGGCATTGATCTGCGTGGCGGAGACGAAGATCAAACTCCACTTCGTGCCGCCCCCCTGGACGCAGGTATTGGCCAGATTGGTGGGCAGCGCGTTGTTGGTTAAATCAGCCGGGGTTACATTTTGCGTAACACCGGCCGCGGTGAACCCGGTTCCGAACAGCGTAAAAAGTCCGTTGGCGGAGAGGCCGTTCACGGGAGGAACGCTGAGCCCCGCGCCCACCACGGAGGTGATTGTTGGAGGAGGAGGGGGCACCACGGGCGTCAGCAAAAACGCATGCTGCTGTTGCTGGATGAATCCGGTGCCGACGATCTGGCCGGCGTTATTGATCCCGGTCGCCGAGCTGAGCTGCCATCCGCTGCCACTGGGCAGCAGGCGGTTCAAGTCGTACATGGTGCCGTTGATATAGACGATGGCGTGGGAACTGGCTGACGCCGGTTCGAGCAGGGGAACGGTGAACAATGTTACGTCCGGTTTCAGTTCGCTGCTGTAACCCACCACCGTTCCGGAATTGTTAATTCCGAGAGCAGCGCTGGTGATATCCTCCGACAGGGTGCCTAAGTCAGTCATGGCGCCGTTGCTGTACAGCACCGCATGTCCCCTGGCGTTGGGATCCTGAAGACTCGCGAAATTGTAATTGAAAGCCATACCGGCGGCTATCCCGGAATCGTTCACAGCAGTCATGCTGGCGTAAGTAAAGCTAGGAACAAGGGGCAATGCCTGGGCAGTTCCATTCTGCCAAAGCGTCGGCGTCTGGGAGGCTAGCTCCTTGCCACTTTGGCTCCCGCTGCCTCCGGAAACCCAAGCGCCTGACGGGCTAATCCCGAACGCCACTGCTTGGGTACCAGTGGATGGCGACAACGGCGTTGCTGCCCCGGCGGTGGTTATTTGGAAAGCGTGGCTGGAAACGAAGAAATTCTGGCCGCCGGAAGAGATTTCAGTCGACGCGGATTGGCCGGAGTTGGTGAGCCCAAAAGGCAGGGATTCAGATGGAATTCCGGTGAACGGTTGCACGGCCCCGTTTTGATAGATGAAGGCAGCGACCGAGATACCCGTGGCCAGGTTAATGTCGAGGTAGCCGCCCACCACCACTCCCGAATCGTTCACGCCGGTAGGAACGGCCGGTTGATTCACGGCGCCGAGATCGGTCAGGACACCCTTCGAATACAGAAATGCGTGGGTATCCACTCCAAAAACAATGGAACCGCCGGCCGCATTACAGTAACCGGTGACATTTCCGGCCTGGCTGATTGCCGTACCGGTGCAGGATGGCAGGTTGGGCAAAGAACCGAGATCCTGGATGGTATATTGCGGTTGCGCGAAGGCGCAGATCGGAAGAAGGAGGAAGAGAAATGTACAGCGTTGCATCGCTCGGACATTGTAACCCTATTTGACCTGATTTTAAACGGATTATTGCATCGAAAATACAGTGATGCAAGTTGCAGCAGCTTTACGCTATGTGGGGTAGGCAGGTCCCCCGAAAGTATCCGATCTGGAGGTGATTGGTGAAAAGAATACTGTCGATTGTGGCGGCGATGGCGGCGCTATCGTTGAGCTTCGCGGAGAGATCCGCGGCACAAGAGTACAAATACACGATCAACACCGCGGCCGGGGAGTACCCCATCGGGGACGGCGGACCGGGGACGAAAGCGCTCTTATCCTATCCCTATGGCGTAGCCCTGGATACGAACGGGAACCTTTACATCGCCGACACTCTTGACAATAGAGTTCGCAAAGTCGTACTAGCGACCGGCGTAATCACGACTATCGCCGGGACTGGGTTCGGCGGTTTCAGCGGAGATGGAGGCCCGGGAATCAGCGCGCAGATCAACGGTCCAGGCTCGGTAGCAGCCGATGCCAACGGCAACGTGTATTTCACAGATGTCAACAACCAGGTCATTCGCAAAGTAGACAGTAACGGCAACATCAGTACGTTTGCCGGCACACCAGGCGTGGGCGGAGCCACCGGAGATGGCGGGCCAGCCACGCAAGCCAAGTTAGGTTTACACCTGGGCAGCGGAATGGCGGTGGATGCGGCGGGCAACCTCTACATCGCTGACTCGCTCAACTCGGCCATCCGGGAAGTTACGGTGAGCAATGGCAATATCAATACAATTGCCGGGACCATCGGGAAAAATGGGTCCGCCGGCGACGGAGGCCCAGCCACGAGTGCGATGCTGTACTACCCGTTCGGCGTGGCCGTTGACTCCAGCGGGAATGTCTACATCGCAGACAGCTTCAACCAGGAAATCCGAGAGGTATCGGCCCAGTCGCACACCATACAATTAATCGCCGGAACCGCGCGCAGCGCCGGCTCCACAGGAGACGGCGGCCCGGCTGCGGCGGCATTATTCAACTATCCATACGGTATCGCTGTCGACTCAGGCGGGAGCCTGTACATTGGAGATTTTTCCAACGACGAGATCCGCAAAATCACGGCCGGAGCTACTCCGACGATCAACACCATCGTCGGGAACATAAAACTGGGAGGGACCCTTGCTGGAGATGGAGGGCCCGCGACGGCCGCCGGGATGAGCGGTCCGATCAGCGTAGCAGTGAACAGCGGCGGTTCGGTCTATTTCGCCGATCTGTTAAACGATCGCGTGCGGTACGTGAGCCAGGGAACCATAAATGAGGTCGCCGGGGCCGACCACGCTCAGGGAGACGGAGGGAAAGCCACAGCAGCTTACTTATATTTCCCGCAAACGATTGCGGAAGATAGCGCCGGGAATCTTTACATCGCGGACACCAAGAATAATGCGATTCGCAAAGTAACGTCCGCCGGCATCATGAGCACTCTCGCCAAGGTAGGCGCGCCGCAAGCAGTGGTGGTGGATAACTCCGGTAACGCTTACTTCACGGCCAGCAACCAAATCATCGGCAAAGTGGATAGTAAAGGGAACCTCACCATAGTGGCTGGTACCAGTTACAAGGCGGGATTCAGTGGCGACGGCGGACCAGCTTCAGCGGCGTTATTGAACAGCCCACAAGGCTTGGCGCTAGATTCCGCCGGCAATCTCTATATCGCCGATACCTACAACCATCGCATCCGCGAGATTTCGGGCGGCAATATCAACACCATTGCGGGCAGCGGCGCCCCCTGCTTGAGTCCTTGCGGCACCGGAGGTTTCAGCGGTGATGGAGGGCCAGCAACTTTGGCCACTCTGTCCTTCCCTTACGGCGTGGCTGTGGATAGCGTCGGCAATGTTTATATCGCAGATTCCAACAACAACGCCATCCGGAAAGTGACCATCGGCACCATCAACACCGTGGCTGGAACCGGCGGAAAACCCGGATACATGGGCGACGGTGGACTGGCCACGGCAGCGCTGTTGAACGGGCCGCTAGGCGTGGCCGCGGACGCCTCTGGGAACATCTTCATCGCCGATTCCGAAAATAACGTGGTCCGCGTAGTCGGCGGATTCGGGTTTATCAATACCATCGCCGGCAATAATACTGCCGGCTTCTCCGGCGACGGTGGGGTCGGCACTGCCGCCCAGCTTTACAAACCCTGGGGAATCCTTGTCGATCCCAACGCGAATGTGCTGTTCGTCGATAGCCTGAATCATCATGTGCGGAAACTGGTTACAACCAATCCGTTGGTTCCCGGCCCGAATTCGGTGGTGAACGCCGCCAGTTTCGTCCACGGCGGCGTGGTTCCCGGCGGCATGGCCACTCTTTTTGGATCGAACCTGACCACCTCGACGGGCATCAATCTGGCTTCGGGATTACCGCTCAAAACCGATTTCTTAACAACCAGCGTGAAGTTCAACAACATGTACGACGCGCCGATTTTCGCCGTGGATAACGTGAACGGCACGCAGCAGATCAACTTCCAGGTGCCGTGGGAGATTGCTCCTCTCTCCAGCGTATTGCTACAGGTTTCCACTAACGGCGTAGTCAGCTTGCCGGTGGAGGTTCCGGTGCTGGCCGCGCAGCCGGGGGTAATCGCCTACAACGTTGGAGGCATCAACTACGGGGTTGTTCTTCACGCCAGTTTCGCATTGGCGGATACGGCGAATCCGGCCGCGGTCGGCGAGACGCTGACGGTTTACTGCGTCGACCTGGGCGCCGTTGCTCCGGATCTGGCCGATGGCGCGCCAGGAACCGGCGCTGAAATTACTGTCGCAACGCCGACGGCGACCATCGGGGGAGCTAACGCCGTGGTCAGCTTCCATGGAACCGCGCCCGGCTTTGTGGCGCTGTACCAGGTGAACGTGACCGTTCCCAAGGTTTCGTCGGGCAATCAACCGCTGGTGCTGACCATTAGCGACGTATCGAGTGCACCGGTGCAACTGCCGGTGAAATAAGGACTCCGAGGTTGACGCAAGTTTCCGCGGCTTTGCGCTATATAGGGTAGGCACGGTTCGCGAAAATCCGGCCTGGGGGTGGTTTGGTGAAAAGAACACTGTCGATTGTGGCGGCGATTGCTGCGCTGTCGTTGAGCTTCACGGGGAGATCCGCGGCACAAGAATACAAATACACGATGAACACCGTCGCGGGGGATTACCCTTTGGGGGACGGTGGGCCAGGGACAAAGGGCCTTTTGGCGTCGCCGTGGGGCGTGGCCTTGGATGCGAGCGGCAATCTTTACATCGCCGACAGTCTTGACAATAGGGTTCGCAAGGTCGTAATCGCCACCGGCATAATCACTACCATCGCCGGGACAGGGGTGGCCGGGTTCAGTGGAGATGGAAGCGCCGCGGTCGACGCACAGATCAACAGTCCCGGCTCCGTGGCCACGGACAGCGCCGGCAACGTGTATTTCACCGACGTCAACAACGAAGTAATTCGGAAAGTGGATACCAACGGCAACATCAGCACCATTGCCGGCACACCCTTATTGGAGGGAAGCAAGGGAGACCGCGGCCCTGCCACGAGCGCCCAACTAGGATTGCACGTCGGCAGCGGCTTGGCGGTGGATGCGGCGGGCAACGTCTACGTAGCCGATTCGTACAACTGCGCGATCCGCGAGGTGACGGTGAGCAATGGCAATATTGCCACAGTTGTTGGAACCAACGGCTTGTGCGGCAACCTCGGGGACGGATTTCCGCCTACCTCCGCACTGCTCTACTATCCTTTCGGTATCGCACTTGACTCCAGCGGCAATCTCTACATCGCAGACACCTACAACCACGAAATCCGCGAAGTGTCGGCCAAGACCGGCCTGATTACGCGGATAGCCGGCAACAAAAGTCCCGGGTCCGCCGGAGATGGCGGACCAGCAATCTCAGCAACGCTCAACTATCCGTTGGGCGTCGCTGTCGACGCGGCGGGAAATGTCTACATCGCAGATACCTCCAACAACGAAGTTCGCGAAATCACGGCGGGAACCACTCCCACGATCAACACCATCGCCGGAGGCTTGAAGCAGGGAGGCGGCTTCAGTGGAGACACTGGTCTGGCGACTTCCGGGCAGTTGAACGCACCGGCTAGCATTGCCGTGAACAGTTCGGGCAGTGTCTATATCGACGATCTCTCCAACAACCGCATCCGGTACGTGAGCCAGGGACTCATAAATGAAGTAGCCGGGGCGGACCACGCTCAAGGAGATGGGGGAAAAGCGACGGCAGGTTACCTGTTTTTTCCGCAGACCATCGCAGAGGATAGCGCCGGGAATCTTTACATCGCGGACACCAATAATAACGAGATTCGCAAGGTGACGCCCGCCGGCATCATCAGCACTCTCGCCAAGGTGGGCGCCCCGCAAGCCGTGGCTGCGGATAGTTCCGGCAATGTTTACTTCAGCAACGCCGACCAGGTGGGCAAGGTGGATAGCAAAGGGAACATCACCATCGTTGCCGGCGCCGGGTTCACAGCGGGATTCAAGGGCGATGGTGGGCCAGCGTCAGCGGCGTTGCTGAACAACCCGCAGGGCTTGGCTGTAGATTCCGCCGGCAATCTCTACATCGTAGATACCAACAACCACCGCATCCGCGAGATTTCGGGCGGCAACATTAACACCGTTGCCGGGAGTGGGCCCACCTGCCTGAGTCCGTGCAACCCTGGAAGCTTCACCGGAGACGGAGGTCCCGCCACTTCGGCCACTTTGGACTTCCCTTACGGCGTGGCCGTGGATAGCGCCGGCAATATTCTGATCGCGGATTCCAACAACAACGTGATCCGCAAAGTGACCAAAGGTAATATCAGCACCGTGGCTGGAACCGGTACAAAGAATGGATATACAGGCGACGGTGCGCTGGCCACGGCTGCGCTGTTGAACGGGCCGCTAGGAGTGGCCGCGGACGCCGCGGGGAACATTTTCATCGCTGATTCCTACAACAACGTAATCCGAGTGGTCGATGGTTTCGGCAATATCAGTACCATCGGCGGTAACAATACCGGTGGCTTCTCCGGCGACGGTGGCGCGGGCACGTCCGCCCAGCTCAACAAACCCATCGGCATCATGGTTGATGCCAACTCGAATGTACTGTTCGTGGATAACTTCAATCATCGCGTGCGGGAACTGGTTACAACCAGCCCGTTGGTTCCCGGCTCGAATTCGGTAGTGAACGCCGCCAGTTTCGTCCACGGCGGCGTGGTTCCTGGCGGCATGGCCACTCTTTTTGGATCGAACCTGACTACTTCGACGGGCATCAATCTGGCGTCGGGGCTGCCGCTCAAAACCGATTTCCTGACAACCAGCGTGGAATTCGCCGGCAAGTATGAAGCGCCTATTTTCGCCGTGGACAATGTGAACGGCACGCAGCAGATCAACTTCCAGGTGCCATGGGAGATTGCTTCTCTCTCCAGCGTATTGCTACAGGTTTCCACTAACGGCGTAGTCAGCTTGCCGGTGGAGGTTCCGGTGCTGGCCGCGCAGCCGGGGGTAATCGCTTACAACGTCGGCGGCGTCAACTACGGAGTTGTTCTTCACGCCAGCTTCGCATTGGCGGATACGGCGAATCCGGCCGCGGTTGGCGAGACGCTGACGGTTTATTGCGTTGACCTGGGCGCCGTTGCTCCGGCTCTGGCCGATGGCGCGCCAGGAACCGGCGCTGAAATTACTGTGGCCACGCCGACGGCCACCATCGGCGGCGCTAACGCCGTAGTCAGCTTCCATGGAACCGCGCCCGGCTTTGTGGCGCTGTACCAGGTGAACGTGACGGTTCCCAAGGTTTCGTCGGGCAATCAGCCGCTGGTGCTGGCCATCAATGGGGTCTCCAGCGCACCGGTGCAGCTGCCAGTGAAGTAAACTTTGGTGGTGGTGGGGCAGGCCTACGGAGGTACTTGCAAAATTCGCCAAAGGCGGTGTTAGCGAACCACGACCGTGAGAAGCTGCGAAAAAATCGGGAAGCACGCGGGGTTGGCAGACGGAAGCGTCTGCCCCACATTGGCGCACAAGGATTTACGATTAAGTGGCGCAGGCGCTTTCGCCTGCGAACCGATTTTTTCACAGCTTCTGAGACTGAGGGGGCCGGTGCCTTTTTGGTTCCGGCTATGCCGAGTCACGGAGCGGTTGGTTATTCGAATTTCGCAAGTACCTCCTACGGCTTGCCCTTTTCCACGAGGTGAAGTTTGAAAATAAAACGGTTCCCCGCATTGCTTGCCGCGGTCCTATGCTACTGCCTGGAGCAAAGAGCCGCGGCCCAACTCTATCCCTACACAATAAACACTGTGGTCGGCCAGTATCCGTCCGGCGATCAGGAACCCGCGACGGCGGCGTTATTGGCCTTTCCCGAACGTGTGTCCGTGGACAGCAAAGGCAATGTCTATATCGTGGATACGAACAACCACCGCATTCGCAAGGTCAGCGGTGGCCGCGTTACAAACATTGCCGGGAACGGAGTGCAGGGTTCCGGTGGGGATGGTAACGCGGCAACAGCAGCGCAACTGAATTATCCCAGCGGCGTAGCCGTCGATGCGACGGGAAATGTATATATCTACGACGCCGACAATTTCAAAATCCGGAAAGTGGACACCAATGGCATCATCACCACGTTGGCCGGAAATGGCAAATCGGGATCCTCCCCTGACGGCACCCTGGCTACCCAAGCCGCGTTGGGATTGACTGGAAACGGCAGCCTGACGGTGGATTCGGCCGGCAACGTTTATTTCTCCGACGTGTCCAACTTCGCTGTCCGGAAGATTTCGGTTGCCACCGGCATCCTCACCACTGTCGCTGGGACACTGGGAACAACCGGGAACGGTGGTGACGGCGGTCCGGCCACTGCGGCCACGCTCCAAAATCCCTGTGGACTCGCTTTCGATAGCGTAGCGAATCTCTATATTGCCGATGCGTTCAATCACAACATCCGCGAAGTGTCAGGCAGTACCGGCAAGATCAGCACCGTAGTTGGAACCGGGGGGTTCGGCGCTACCGGCGACGGCGGCTCGCCGACCGCGGCTACTCTTGGCAGTCCATTTGACATCGCTATCGACGCCAAGGGCGACCTCTTCATCGTGGATGGCTACAACAACTCCGTCCGCGAGGTGACCGCCGGCCCCACACCGATCATCACCCGCATCGCCGGCAGTAACTCCGCGGGCTATAGCGGCGACGGCGGCCCGGCTACGGCTGCGCAGTTGAGTGAACCGGTGGGCGTTGCCGTGGATAGCTCCGGGACAGTGTACATCGCTGACACGGGGAATCAGCGAATTCGCATGGTGACCGCGGGACTGATGTATGAGTTCGCCGGCGAAGACCACGATCGAGGTGATGGCGGGAAAGCCATTGACGCTGTTCTTTTCTTTCCCGATCGCATGGCCTGGGACAGCGCCGGGAACCTTTACATCGCGGATAACAATAATAACCGGGTCCGCAAGGTCACTCCCGGCGGCATCATCAGCACCATAGCGGGCAACGGCTCCGCCGTCCATTCCGGAGATGGCGGGCCGGCGATATCGGCCGGCGTCGACTCGCCCTGCGCCGTAGCCGTGGATAGCGCAGGCAACATCTTCATGGCTACGGACAACCAAATCCGTGAAGTTGACACTCATGGAAACATCAACACCGTGGTGAACGCCTCCAATGCGGCCGGCTTCAGCGGTGACGGCGCGGCCGCCACAGCGGCGCTTCTGAATAATCCCGTTGGACTGGCAATCGATTCCAGCGGCGACCTCTATATCGCCGATTCCTACAATCATCGTATCCGCAAAGTATCGGGAGGCAACATCACCACCGTCGCCGGCAGCGGTCCCATTTGTTCGAATCCCTGTGACAATGGCGGCTTCACCGGGGACGGAGGGCCGGCCACTTCCGCCACTATGTCTTACCCCTGGGACGTGGCTCTAGACCGCGCAGGCAATCTGCTCATCGCTGACAACGGGAATAACCGCATCCGCATGGTGGACGCGGATGGAAATATCAACACCGTGGCTGGTTCTGGGACCAGCAGTGGATACATGGGTGATCTTGGCCCGGCCACATCCGCTCTGTTAGACGCTCCTACTGGCGTAGCGGCGGACCGCTCAGGGAATTTCTATATCGCGGATGACAACAACAACGTGGTGCGCATGGTGGATGCGTTCGGCGTTATCTCGAGTATCGCGGGCACCAATACGATTGGCTTTTCCGGCGATGGCGGCCCTGCCGGCTCCGCCGAGCTGAACGATCCCTACGGTGTCGCAGTCGGCCCGGGCGGGAATGTCTGGATTGCCGACCGCACCAATGAGCGCATTCGCGTGCTTACTTCCTCCGGTCCGCTGGTGAGCAACGGCCCGCTGGGCATCGTCAACGCCGCCAGCTTCGCTTCCGGCGGCCTGGTTCCGGGCGGCATGGCTACGCTCTTTGGATCGAACCTGACCTCCGGCAAGGGGATCAACGAAACCTCCGGACTGCCGCTGGCCACGCAATTGTTGAATACTTCGGTGAAGATCGACAATACCCTGAGCGCGCCAATATTCGCCGTGGACAACGTGAATGGCCAGCAGCAGATCAATTTTCAAGCGCCCTGGGAATTGGCCGGCAAATCCAGCGCGGTGGTGCAAGTGGTGGACAACGGCGCGCTGAGTCCTCCGGTCACCGTTCCGGTGCTGGCCGCCCAGCCGGGAGTTTTCGCTTACAACGTGGGAAGCAACACATTCGGGGTTGTGCTTCACGCCAATTTCCAGTTGGCGGATAGCAATCATCCGGTCTCGCCGGGTGAAGTGGTATTGATCTTCTGCACCAATCTGGGCGCGGTTTCTTCCGCGCCCGCCGACGGAGCTGCAGGCTCCGGTCAAAAGACGGTGGCACCGGTGACGGTGACCATGGGCGGAGCGACGGCGCCGGTGAGTTTCGCCGGATTGGCGGCCGGCTTTGTGGGGCTCTACCAGGTGAATGCGCAGGTTCCCGCGAGCCTGGCCGCGAAGAATCAGCCGGTGATCGTGAGTGTGAGCGGTGCTTCCAGCGTGCCGGTTCTCCTGCCGGTGAAATAAATACCGTTTCTCGTTTCTCGTTTCTCGTTCGGCTAGACTGAGTACTTGCACACGGTGCGCGTTAGCCGGAAAGGTGCCGGACGGGTGGCTTCCGGCCATCCCTGGATTTTCGCAAGCGATGTTGTGGACCGGGGCCACGCTGCGGCGGGCGACGCGGTGTTGGTGGTGGATCCGAACGGCAAGACGCTCGGCACGGCGCATTACAGCAGTTCATCTCAAATTTCGCTGCGCCTGCTTTCGAATCGCGTCGAAACCATCGATCGCGGGTTCTATCTGCGCCGCATCGCCGCCGCGGAAGCGTTCCGGAAAAGAGTGGTCACCAACTCGAGCGCCTATCGCCTGGTGCATGGCGAAGCGGATCAATTGCCCGGCCTGGTGATTGACCGCTATGGCAGCTACATCAGCATGCAGACGCTCGATCAGGGCATGGATCGCGCCAAACCGGAGATAGTGAGCGCTATCCAGGAACTGTTCGCGCCGCTGGGAATTGTGGAACGCAATGATGTTGCCGTTCGCAAGAGAGAAGCGCTGCCGCTTCAAGCCGGCATTTTGGCGGGCGAAGTACCCGCCGTCATCGAAGTGGAAATGAACGGGCTGAAGCTTCACGCCGATCTGGTGCACGGTCAAAAAACCGGCATATTTCTGGATCAGCGGGAGAACTACCTGGCTGCGGCGCGCTATGCCCGCGGCCGCGCGCTGGATTGTTTTACTTCGAGTGGCGGCTTTGCGCTAAACATTGCAGCGCATTGCGAGTCGGTGGAGGCGGTGGACAGTTCCGAAGCCAGTCTCAAGGCCGCGGAGTTGAATCGCGCCGCGAATAATATCGGGAATGTGCAATTCCGGGAAGCCGATGTCTTCCAGATTCTGGCCGGCTATGCCGCTGCTCGCCGCCGGTTCGACACCGTTGTTCTGGATCCTCCGGCGTTCGCTAAATCGCGCGACAATCTGGATCGGGCAGTCACTGGCTACAAAGAGATCAATCGGCGGGCGCTGGAGCTGCTGGGGCCGGGCGGGGTTTTGATTACTTGCTCCTGTTCGCATCACTTGAGCGAAGCGGCCCTGCTCGAGATCGTCGCCACGGCATCACTCGACGTGCGGGTCACGCTACGCGTGCTGGAGCGGCGGACGCAGAGCCAGGACCATCCTATTCTCTTGACTGTCCCCGAGACCCTGTACCTCAAGTGCCTGATTCTAGAGGTGATGTAAAGTTCTAGGCGTACCAGCGGTTGCGAATCGGTTACACAGTGCGGTATCGTGTCGAGAGGTATTCAGGCTGCTGCGTACCAGTCTTGTAAGAGCCCCTCACCAGGGGAATTCTTCCAAATCTTCAGGAGGATTCAACCGAATGCTGACTCTACGCGTGCCCTCGTTCCGGCGCGCCGCGCTGCTGGTTTTGCCGCTGTTTATGGCGGTTATGGTTCTGATGAGCTTGTCCGCGCCCGCGTTGGCGCAAACGGAACAGGCCGGTGAAGCTCATCTGGTGCTGCCCGATCTTGGCCAGGCAACATTTCTGGGAAACACCAACGGCCGCACGCTGCTGATGTACGGGTTGGGCATTTGTGTTCTTGGCCTGTTGTTCGGATTGCTCACCTACTCGCAGCTTAAGAATCTTCCGGTGCACCGCTCCATGCTCGAAATATCGGAGCTGATTTACGAGACTTGCAAGACCTATTTGATCACGCAAGGCAAGTTTCTATTGATTCTGGAAGTATTTATCGGCGCCATCATGGTGCTCTACTTCGGCCTGCTGTCGCACATGGAAGCAGCAAGGGTGATCATCATTTTGTTGTTCAGCATGGTGGGTATCGCCGGCAGTTATGGCGTGGCGTGGTTTGGCATCCGCGTGAACACGTTCGCCAATTCGCGCACGGCCTTCGCCAGCCTTACCGGCAAGGCGTTCCCCTGCAATGAAATCCCGCTGAGGGCCGGCATGAGCATCGGGATGATGCTGATCTCCATTGAGCTGGTCATCATGCTGTTCATCCTGTTATTCATCCCCGGCAGTTACGCAGGACCTTGCTTTATCGGCTTTGCCATTGGCGAATCGCTGGGCGCGGCGGCGTTGCGCGTGGCCGGCGGCATCTTCACCAAGATCGCCGATATCGGCGCGGACCTGATGAAGATTGTTTTCAAGATCAAGGAAGACGATGCGCGCAATCCCGGCGTGATTGCGGATTGCACCGGCGACAACGCCGGCGACTCAGTGGGCCCCAGCGCGGATGGATTCGAAACATATGGAGTAACCGGCGTCGCGTTGATCACGTTCATTCTGCTGGCGGTGAAAAGCCCCATGGTGCAGGTGCAGCTTCTGGTGTGGATTTTCGTGATGCGCGTAATGATGATCGTTTCCTCCGGCGCGTCCTATTTCATCAACGACTTCATCGCCAAGAGGCGCTACAGCGATGTGGCCAAAATGGATTTTGAAGCGCCATTGACTTCGCTGGTCTGGCTGACTTCCATTATTTCCATCGCGGCAACGTACGCGGTATCGAGCGTGATCATCCCGGATCTTGGCGGCGACACCACGCTGTGGTGGAAGCTTTCTTCGGTGATCACCTGCGGCACGCTGGCCGGAGCGGTGATTCCGGAATTGGTGAAGGTGTTCACCTCCATGAATTCGGCGCACGTGAAGGAAGTGGTGATCTCGTCCGAAGAAGGCGGGGCTTCGCTGAATATCCTATCGGGCCTGGTGGCCGGAAACTTCAGCGCTTACTGGCTGGGATTGACCATGATGGCGCTGATGGCCATCGCCTACTACATCAGCACCTACGGACTGGCGACGCTGATGCTGGCGCCGGCCGTATTCGCGTTCGGCCTGGTGGCGTTCGGCTTCCTGGGCATGGGACCGGTAACCATCGCCGTGGATTCTTACGGCCCGGTGACGGACAACGCGCAGTCAGTATTTGAGCTGTCCACTATCGAGCAGATTCCCGGAATCTCGGCGGAGATTCAAAAGGACTTCGGTTTCACGCCCAACTTCGAGAGGGGCAAAGAGAACCTGGAAGAGAACGACGGCGCGGGCAATACTTTCAAAGCCACTGCAAAACCGGTATTGATCGGCACCGCGGTGGTGGGCGCGACCACCATGATCTTTTCGATTATCATGGCGCTCACCGACGGCTTGAAGCCCGACCGGCTGGCGAATCTGTCGATCTTGCATCCGCCGTTCCTGCTGGGCCTGATCACCGGCGGCGCGATCATTTATTGGTTCACCGGCGCATCGATACAGGCGGTGACCACTGGCGCTTACCGCGCAGTGGAGTTCATCAAGGCCAATATCCATTTGGAAAGCGCCACCAAGGCGTCCGTGTCAGACAGCAAGAAGGTGGTGGAAATCTGCACGCAATATGCGCAGAAAGGGATGTTCAACATCTTTCTGACGGTGTTCTTCGCCACGCTGGCTTTTGCGTTTATCGAACCGTATTATTTCATCGGCTACCTGATCTCGATCGCCTTGTTCGGCCTGTACCAGGCCATCTTCATGGCGGACGCGGGCGGAGCGTGGGACAACGCCAAGAAAATTGTGGAGACCGAATTTAAGCAGAAGGGTACGCCGCTGCACGACGCGACGGTGGTGGGCGATACGGTGGGCGATCCGTTCAAGGACACGTCGTCGGTGGCGCTGAACCCGATCATCAAATTCACCACGCTGTTCGGATTGCTGGCCGTGGAATTGGCTGTGTCCCTCACCAATGAGCAAGGCGCTACGCTGACCAATGTTCTGGCGGCGGTGTTCATGGCCATCTCGGTGGTGTTCGTATGGCGGTCGTTCTACGCGATGCGCATTGAGAAAGAATAGGTGGCCCGCGGCTCAACACCGCCTTCTAAGGCTAAGAAGGTGTGAAGAAATCAAAGGCACCGGTCGCTTACGCTCGCGGCTCGGAAAGAGTGTGTTACCGAGCCGCGACCGTGAGTGTGAGAAGCTGTGAAAAAATTGGGAAGCACGCGGGGTTGGCAGACGGAAGCGTCTGCCCCACCTTGACGCAGAAGGATTTACGATTAAGTGGCGCTGGCGCTTTCGCCTGCGAACCGATTTTTTCACAGCTTCTGAGCTGAGTCTGAGGGAGCCGGTGCTTTTACGCTCCGGCTATGCCGAGTCAGGGATTTTGCAGTCCACCTTCCGTAACGGTTATAGCCTCGAACTAACCCTCCGGGATGAACAATCCCGCCCGCGCGAAGCGTCGAATCGGCGAGGAGGCATACATGAAACACCTAGTACTAACGAGTCTGATCAGTTCCAGCCTGTTGGTGTTCGGCATAACAGCTTTTGCGCAGGACCGGCCGGATGACCGCTACCATCAAGGAGACCGCGATGAGGGTTGGTGGCACGGGCGCTTGTTCGAGCGCGTGCGCGCGGACCTGGACCATGTTCAATCGGTGACGCCCACCTTTAGCGGCGACCAATATCGATTGGTCCGAGTCAAAGATGAGCTGGGTGAGCTGCAACGCCGGTATGAGAACCATGGCTACGATTCGGCCAAGATGGATGATGTGGTGGCTGCTTTGCAGCACGTGGTAGCCGACAATCACCTTACGGGCCGCGACCGCGACATGCTCAACGACGACTTAAGCCATTTACGCGATTTCCAAGAGCATCATGACGGTTATCGCTAGGCGCCCTGTTGGGACTTCAGCAAAACTGCAATAAACTCAGGATCGGAGGCGGCCAGGACGTTCTTCGGAACATAACAATAGCCCTGGTCGCCCCAATCCGTGCCCCACGAATTTTTCAGAATAAAGAAATTTCCGGTGTAGCCAACAATCAGCATGGCGTGCCGGCCATGCCGGCCCCAGGGCGCTTCGGCGGCGTTGAACACGCCATCGCGGCCAACATCGGAGAACACCTCGCCGGTGTTCATGGAAACGTGCACCACGCTGCCCGCGCTCAAGACTTTTTTCACGTCGTCGATGGCGATGGGTAGCGGTGTCCCTTCCAGCCGGAAACGTTCGGCGTCCTGCGCGAGTTCTTCCTCGCGCTTAGCGGGGCGCTCCTCATCATCAGGCCAAAGTTCCTGGCTGCAGGTCCCATGTTCCACCATGACCTTGCCCGGCTCCGGACCATTGACCGTTCCATCGCCGCCCGAGTAGGCATACTCGTAATCCTTCGCGTCCCCCTGCATGCGTTGGAATTCCAGCATGGTGTAGTTGGGGGACAAGCGCTGGGATTCATTGCTCACAATGTTGCGCGCCATTTCGTTGGCATGCGTCCAGGCGAATGCGGAACAGCGGCCGGTCTGGCCTTGATCGCCGATAGGGGAACAATATTTCCTCAGATCCACGGCGTCTTTTTCGGCGGTGTTGGCGAACGCGGGCGGCAGCGGCTGCACCGGCGCCTTTTCGCCTTTATCCGGGACGCCTACATCTAAACCGCTGAGGTCGATGCCGGAATAGCGCGCCAGCAGCATGCTGAGCACGGCTTGCGATACCAGGCCGAAGGCAAACAGCTTTCCGTCGCGTTCAAACAAGTGCACGGTATCGGAGGTGCCGGGAGCGATCTCATCGAAGGCCTGGTTGAAACGTTGGTCCGCGTAGGGCGTGAAACCCTCGTCGGTTTTCTGCTGGATCAGCGTGTCGCCGAAGAATTCGTGGTCGCCAAACAGGTTTTGAGCGGATTCCTGGTAGTCGTCCGCGGTCCAATCGCCCTGATCGTCTTCGAAATCGCTTTCGTCGGCGTTGGGGAAATCGGCGGCGCTTTGGAAGACATCGTCGTCCACGGGGGCGAGATCTTCGTCAGACGCGAACTGGTCGTCCAGGTCTTCATCGTCGCCGCCGTTTTGGTCGTCACCGCCATTCTGATCGTCATCACCGTTCTGGTCGTCGTCACCGTTTTGGTCATCGCCATCGCCTTGGTCGTCATCGCCCTGATCGTCATCGCTCTGGTCGTCTTGATCGTCCTGGCCATCGTCGTCGAAGCCGTTGCCTCCGTCATCGCCGCCATCGCCGCCGTCCCCGAAATCTCCCCCTCCAAAATCGCCGCCGTCCATCCGATAGTTGATGCTGTCGTCCGCCATGATTCTAGAATAGATTCTGAGCCAGCATTTTGGACAGCCCATGTCGCTGAAGGAATATGCCCGCAAGCGGTCGTTCGATAAGACGCCGGAGCCTAAGCCGGAGCCGCGCTCATCTCCCGCGGGCAAGAATTTCTTCTGCGTGCAGAGACACGACGCCTCGAGGCTGCATTACGATTTTCGCCTGGAGGTGGACGGGACGCTAAAATCGTGGGCCGTTCCAAAAGGTCCCAGCCTGGAGCCGCTTTCGAAGAATCTGGCAGTGCACGTAGAGGATCATCCGCTGGACTACGGCAACTTCGAAGGCAATATTCCAAAAGGCGAGTATGGCGGCGGCAGTGTCATGTTGTGGGACCGCGGCGTTTATGAGCTGCTGGGTGATGGAACGGCCAACGCGCAGATCGAACGCGGCGATTTCAAGTTCCGGTTGCACGGCGAAAAGCTACGCGGCGAGTTTGCCCTGGTGAAGATGAAAAACCGCGGCAAGGGCAACGAATGGCTGATCATCAAAAAGAAAGATGCCGAAGCAAAACCAGGCTGGAACATTGAAGACCACTCCCACAGCGTCTTAACCGGCCGCACGCAACAAGAAATCGCCGAGAATCTCCCAGCGGCCGCACCAGCCACCAACAACCAGCCACCAGCGACAATCCCGGGAGCGATCCAAAGTCCCTTTCCACGCTCGATCAGCCCTATGCTAGCCACCCTCGCCACGCACCCACCCTCCGGCGACCAATGGCTCTACGAAGTGAAATGGGACGGTGTCCGTGCCATCATTTTCGTGGAAGACAATCAACTGCGCATCCTCTCGCGCACAGGCAAGCGCTGCGATCAGCAATATCCGGAGCTGACCGTATTGCCGCACTATCTGAAGGCATCGAACGCCATTTTGGATGGTGAGATCGCTGTGCTGGATGAAAACGGCCGCTCCAGCTTCAGCCTCATCCAGCCGAGAATCTCGGTGGCCGATCCCAACAGCATCGCGCATCTGGCGCGATCGAATCCAGTCACGCTGTTCCTGTTCGACCTGCTCTACCTGGATGGCTACGATCTGCGCGGCGTGGCGCTCGAAACGCGCAAGAAGCTGCTGGAAGGGATCTTGAGGCCTACGGACCACATTCGCTTCTCGGATCATTTCATCGCCAACGGCCCCGCGATGCTGGAAGCTGCGCGAGCGCATGGCCTGGAAGGGATTTTGGCCAAACGGCGCTCCAGCAAATATGAAGGCCGGCGCAATCAGGACTGGCTGAAGATCAAGGTGGAAACGCGCCAGGAATTCGTGATCGGAGGTTTCACTCACGGCGAGCGCGATTATTTCAGCTCGCTGGTGCTGGGACTCTATGACCATGGCAAATTGATTCACGCGGGCCAGGTGGGCACCGGCTTCAACGACAAATCGCTGAAGGAGATTTATTCGCGCATCGAACCGCTCATTATCAAGAAAAGCCCTTTCAGCGGCGCCGTCAAGGCTCTGCGCGATGTCACCTGGCTGAAGCCGGAACTGGTGGCGGAGATAAAATTTCTGGAATTCACTCCCGACGGCCTGCTGCGTGCCCCAGTCTTTATCGCGCTGCGCGCGGACAAAGATCCAAAGGATTGCGTTCGCGAGACGGCTGAGCCGGCGGATGCGGCCGTCGCGCCCGAAAGTCCGTCTTCATTAATCAAGCGCGAGCCTTTGATTCCGGCGAAGCCCCCGGCCGAGCTGACCGTCACCGTGGACGGGCATCGCCTCAAATTCACGAATCTCAATAAGGTGCTGTTTCCCGGCGACGGGATAACTAAACGCGATCTCATCAACTATTACGACGCCATCGCGGACTTGATCATCCCCCACCTGCGCGACCGGCCGCTCTCGCTCAAGCGCTATCCCAACGGCATCGACCACGATTTCTTTTTCCAGAAAGATGCCGAGGACAAAGTACCGGCGTGGGTGCGCCTGGAGCCGATTTTTTCCGAGCACAATCAGGACAACATTCACTACATCATCGCCAACGACCGCGCGACACTTGTATACCTTGCCAATTTGGCTTCGATCGATCAGAATCCCTGGATGAGCCGGCTGGGTTCACTCGACAATCCCGACTTCGCCCTCATCGATCTCGATCCCACCGAGGGCTGCCCCTACGACCAGATCGTGGAAGCGGCTCAAATTGTCAAGAAGAAACTGGATGCCATGGGGCTGGAGGGTTATCCCAAAACCACCGGCGGCGACGGCATGCATATCTACATTCCGCTCGAGCCCGTTTATACCTACGAGCAAGTGCGGTCCTTCGCGGAAATTCTGTCGATCCTGGTGATCCGCGAGAAGCCGGAGCTGTTCACCACTCCTCGTACAGTCTCGCAGCGGAAAAAGGGCAAGGTGTACTTTGATTATCTGCAGATCTCGAGCGCCAAGACCATTGCCGCGCCCTATGTTCCGCGCGCTTATCCGGGTGCACCGGTGTCGACGCCGCTGGCGTGGGCCGAAGTCCGGCGCGGTCTCGATCCGGAACAGTTCAACATCCGGAATGTCTTGGATCGATTTGAAAGAGTGGGTGATCTTTTTCAACCAGTGTTGACCAACAAGCAGAAAATTGAAGCCGCTTTGGAACGCACCAGCGAGTTGCTGTAAACGCCGTGGGGCAGGATGATATCCTGCGCGCGGGTTGTTAACCCGCGCAGTGCGCCGATTGGCAATCGGCGCGCAGGTTATCAACCTGCCCCACAGGGTACAATGAAGAGTTTTGGGTAATCACATGAGTAACGTGGTGGTGTTGGGCGCGCAGTGGGGCGACGAGGGCAAAGGAAAGGTCGTTGACCTTTTCTCCCAGAAGTTTTCCATCGTGGCGCGCTATCAGGGCGGCCACAACGCCGGACACACGGTGTTCATCGGCGAGCGGAAATTCGTCCTCAAGTTGATTCCGAGCGGTGTGCTGCGGCCGGGCGTTCAGGCGGTGATTGGAAATGGCGTGGTAATCGATCCGGCGGCGCTGCTCGATGAGATGGAAATCCTGCGCAAGGCCGGAATCGACGTGGCCAAACAACTGGCCATCAGCAATCGCGCTCACGTGATTTTTCCGTTTCACCGGATTGTGGAGAAAATGTCGGAGGCGCGGGAGGATCGCGTGCCGATCGGAACCACTTCGCGCGGCATCGGCCCCTGCTATGAGGACAAAACCGGGCGGCGCGGCATCCGCATCGCGGATTTGTACGAGCGCGAGAGTTTTTGCGCCATGTATACTTCGCTCGCCGAAGACAAGCAACTGCTGGCGCAGACGTTCCACATCCAGGAGACCATTGATTACGAGCAGATCCGGGATCAGTATTTGAAATTCGCGGAGCGCATTCGTCCCATGGTGTGCGATACGGCTCAGCTTTTGCACGATGCCATGCAGGCGGGCAAGCGCGTTCTGTTTGAGGGCGCGCAAGGCTCCATGCTGGACGTGGATCACGGCACCTACCCGTTCGTAACATCGTCCAGCGCAACCGCCGGAGGGGCCTGCACCGGTGCGGGCGTGCCCCCCACCAGCATCCACGGCGTGATTGGGGTCTCCAAGGCGTACATTACGCGCGTGGGCAGCGGGCCTTTTCCCACCGAGCTAAAAGGAGAAGAGGGCGAACGGATACGCAAAGCCGGGAACGAATACGGGGCCGTAACAGGAAGACCGCGCCGCTGCGGATGGTTCGATGTGCCGCTGCTGCGTTACACCGCCATGATCAACGGTTTCTCGAGCCTGGTGATCACCAAGCTGGATGTGCTGGACCAGTTCGATGAAATTGCGGTATGCACCGGCTATCGCAACGCCAAGGAAATGCCGGCCACATTTCGCGAAATGGAAGCCGTGGAGCCGGTGTATGAAAAGCTGCCCGGCTGGAAGTCGGAAACCCGCGGCCTGACGCGCATGGAAGCGCTTCCACCGCGCGCGAAAGATTATTTGAAGTTTCTAAGCGAGCGCACCGGTGTCGAGATTGGCTGCATTTCAACGGGGCCCGAGCGGGATGAGACCATTCTGATTGAAGGATCGAAGCTGGCGGCCCTCCTGTAACTATTTTCGGACCTGGGAGTATCCTTCGGCATGGAATCGCTCCTCCAAGACAGCCGCTACGCGCTGCGGATCCTCGCGCGGAGCCCCGGTTTCACCATCATCGCCGTACTGGCCCTGGCCTTGGGAATTGGCGCCAATTCGGCCATCTTCAGTGTCGTAAACGCGGTGATTCTGAAGCCGCTGCCGTATGAAAAGCCCGAGCAACTGGTGCAACTCTGGATGCGGTTCACCGGCATCGGCATTCCCAACGATCAGAATTGGGTTTCGGCGCCGGAGCTGGTAGACCTCCAAAAAAACCAGAGCCTTTCCCGCATCGCCGCCATTGGCCAGGACAGTTTCAATATCAACCTGGGCGGGAATCCGGAGCGGATTGAATCGGCCGTGGTTTCCACCAGCTTTTTTCCGTTGCTCGGCGTCCAGGCCCAGGTGGGCCGCGTGTTTTTGCCGGAAGAGGACCAACCGGGCCGCGCGGCGGTTGTTCTGCTGAGCGATGGCCTGTGGAGACGGCGTTTTGGAGCTGACCCGGGGGTTCCCGGACATAAGCTGGTCATGAACGGGCAAAGTTACCTGATTGTGGGAGTGCTGCCGCGAGATTTCGAGCTCCCCAGAGAAGCGGAGGTTTGGGTTCCGCTGGTTTTCACCGCCGACGACCTGTCGCCTAACAATCGGGGCAGCCACCAATTTCAAGTGATCGCGCGCATCAAAGATGGCTTGAGCTTCCAGCAGGCGCGCTCGGACATGGATGCGGTTTCTGCGCGCATCATCGAGCAGCATCCTGCGTATCCATACAAGCAATACAACTTCCGCGTGTTGATGATCCCGTTGCTGGAACAGCAGGTAGGTGATATCAAGACGGCGTTGTGGGTATTGATGGCCGCCGTCGGACTGGTGCTGCTGATCGCCTGCGCCAACGTGGCCAATCTGCTGCTGGTGCGGGCTTCCGCGCGCGAACGCGAGATCGCCTTGCGCCAGGCCCTGGGCGTCGGACGCTGGCGGCTGATCCGCCAGTTACTCACCGAGAGCGCGATTCTCGGCCTGGCGGGCGGCCTGGCAGGTTTGTTTCTGGGCTATTGCGCCATGCGGCTACTGGTTGCAATGAGCGTGACCAGTTTTCCCCGCGTGGCGCAAACACGGATGGATTTTTCGGTCCTGGCTCTAACGCTAGTTATTTCGCTGGCCACTGGAATTCTGTTTGGCCTGGCTCCCGCGTTCTCCACGCGGCATGTGACGCACGATGCGTTGAAGGAGGGCGGCCGCGGCGGATCAACGGGCGCCGGATCGCATCGGCTGCGCAGCGCGCTGGTGGTGGCGGAGGTGGCGCTGTCGCTGACATTACTGGCTGGGGCGGGATTATTGTTCCGCAGTTTCCTCCGGCTTCAGGAAGTGGAAACCGGGTTTCGCACTTCGGGCGTTCTTACCATGCGTATCGCGCTGCCGGAGCAGAAGTATTCGAAACCCGAGCTGACCCGAGTGTTTTATCGCCAGCTGCTGGAGAATATCCGCACGCTTCCGGGCGTGGACGCGGTAGGCGCCGTAAACGGCCTGCCGTTGAGCGGCACCGGCTGGTCCGGGACTACCACCGTCGATACCCAAGCCGTTCAACCGCAGGACGCTTCGCCTGAGGCCGACCAGCGTCCCGTGGAGCCTGGTTACTTTGAAGCGATGGGCATTCCCCTGTTGAGCGGGCGCCATTTTGACCAGCGCGACACGCCCACGTCGGAGCCGGTCGCGATCATCGACGAAACCATGGCCAAGACATATTGGCCCAAGGAAGATCCCATCGGCAAGCGGATTAAGCAGGGGCCGCGCAGTTCGAGTGGTCCCTGGCGGACCATTGTGGGCGTGGTGCGGCATGTTCGCTACAGGACGCTGGAATCGCCGTCACGCGTGGAGCTCTACTGGCCTTACGATCAGACCCGCTTCGCGCTCGGGACCATGAGCCTGGCGGTTCACACTACCTCCGACCCGCGGATGCTGGCTCAAGTTATTCAGCGGCAGGTGCTGGCGCTCGATCCCGATCAGCCGGTCTACCGGATTCGCACCATGCAGGAGCTGGTGGCGGAGTCAATGGCGCGGCGCAGGCTCTCCATGGCGCTGCTCGGGATTTTCGCCGGTGTGGCTTTGGTGCTGGCCGCGGTGGGTATTTACGGCGTCATGTCGTACACGGTGGCGCAGCGATCTCATGAGGTCGGAATCCGCATGGCGCTGGGCGCGGGCAGCGTCGAGGTGGTGCGGCTGGTGCTGGGCCAGAGCGTCTGGTTGACGCTGGGAGGGATTCTCGCCGGCTTGGCCGGATCTTTATTCCTGACCAATTTCCTGTCGAGCCTGCTCTTCAATGTGAAGGCCACCGATCCAGCGACGTTCGCCGGAGTTGCCGCGATTCTGCTTGTTGTCGCCTTGATCGCCAGTTTTTTACCGGCCTATCGGGCCACAAGAGTCGATCCGGTGAACGCGTTAAGACAAGAATAAGGCCGTTCATCGGTTGCTCGGTTGTTCGGTTCGGTGTTAGTGAACGTCTCGAGCGACAGCTTTGGCCGGTCAATCCCTAACAACAGTTAGCGATCGCCAGGTTGTGTTTCCCGCGGCATCGGACGCCGTAATGACGATGGTGGTTGAGCCGACGTAGAGCGGGATGGCTGGTGTGCTCCAGTTGGTGGTGCCGCTGGCAGTTCCCGTCGAGAAATCGGACGTAGACCAGGTCACGGATGTCACTCCGACGTTATCCGTTGCCGTGCCGCTCACAACCAGAGAACTTGCGGAGGTGGCGTAATTGGTGGTGGCCGGCGTCAGAATGGTGAGCGACGGCGGAGTTGTGTCAGGGCCGGACGGAGGAGTCGGGCTCGGCGCCGGAGTGGGCGCGGGTGTTGGAGTTGGCGCCGGTGTCGGGCTAGGAGTTGGTGTCGGGCTCGGAGTTGGAGTTGGCGCCGGTGCTGGAGTGGGGGCGGGACTGGGGGCTGGTGTCGGGCTGGCCGGCTGGTAGCTGACCGTCGCGCCGTAGGTGACTACATTCAGCAGCGAGTCTTCCGCTGTGATGGTAATGACGTTGCTGCCCGCGCTGAGCGGAATTGTCGGTATGAACCAATTCGACGACCCCTGCGCTACTCCAGACGTTCCGTTGCTCGACACCCAGCTCACTTGCACCGTGCCGGAACCACCCGAAACGGTCCCGCTCATTGAAATGGAAGACGCACTGGTTGAGCTGGCTGGAGCGACGACGGCCAGAAGCAGCGGACTTGCGGGAGCGGGCGTTGGAGCAGGACTTGGACTGGATGCGGTGCCCGCTGTCGCGTACAATTCCTGCGCCGCTGCAATGTCGTTTGGCATCAGAACCGTGTGCATGCGGTAGTAAGGATACATAACGTCACCGGGCACGTCGGAATGGCCGAGACCCAGCGAGTGGCCGGCCTCATGCAGCGCGACACTGAATAAATCGGTACCGCTGCCGATCTGCCAGGTCTCGGCGTCATTGAAGTGCATATCACCGGCGATTGGCTCCGGATTCGACGGGAACGGATAGAAGGTGTGCGCCAAGATGGTGGTTCCAACGAAAGGATATCCATCCCCGTGCGCTCCGGTTGCAAAAAGAATACCGATGGTCTGATCTCCGCTAGGGTTGTCGGAAGGCGAAAATGTTACCTGCACAACGTTAGCCCATTGAGAGAAGGCGCTGGCAATCGCGGCTTCCGCGGCATCCGCGGGTAGCTGTGCGGTCATATTGTAATATGCGTAGTTCAAGCTGGCCGTGCCCAGGCCTGGACCATCCCAGCCATCCCCAATCAGAGGAATCGCCTGCTGCACTGGCCCTGCGGTGGTCAGCGCGGCGGCGCAGGCATTGACGGGCATGCCATCAGTCAGTTCGGCTGAGGCAGGGAAGATGTAAGAAACTTCGTCCCAACCCGCCAACGCCAACAGTTGCTCCTTGCTTCCGCGCACCAGCACATGATTTGCCAACAGGTTGGGGTTATCCAGTAGGCGCAGCCCGGCATCAGTGGCGATCAGGCGGCCGTCGTTTGCATCCACATCCGGGTAGAGCTCTACCACGGCATTAACGGCGCGCTCCGGCCTCAGGTGGAATGCGGCGCTGATTTTTTCATCCGGGCGCAGCCGGGCCGTCCAGTGGATGTCCAAACCCTCCCACGAGAAGCCTTCCGGAACCGAGAGAGAAAAAGCGAAGTCCGGAACATAGGAAAGCACCGTGGCGCCCCGCTTGGCCAGTTCGTCGAGTTGAGCGGAGCTTGGGTTGTGCGGAAATTGAACCAGAATATGGAACCGGCCCGGCGTGAGCGTTCTTACTGCTGTGGCCGCGGGCGTGCGAGGAGTTGCATAGGAATTCAACCCTTTCAATCGGAGCGGCTGTGCCATGGCCATTCCGCTGATCAGCATCCCGGCCAGAAGTAGGAATAATTTCCGCATACACGCTTCCATCGGAAGCAAGATGAGAATTTTTCATTGGGAAGACACTCTAGTCCACAGAGGCCTATTGGTTGTGAATCGCACTCGCCTATCACTTCTGTTCCGGCTGTGCTGGTTGCTGTATGCGGCTCTGCTCGCTAACCAGCTCACTGCCCAAACCTACACCGTTCAAACCGTGGCCGGCAGTAACTCCGTAGGTGACGGTGGTCCCGCGCTCCAAGCTCTATTTGGTCAAACCGAAGGCGTCGCGGTGGATGGTAATGGAAATATCTATATCGCCGACGCGGAGAATAGTCGCGTTCGCAAGATCGCGGCCAATGGCACTATTACTACCATCGCGGGAACGGGAGTAGCGGGCTTTTCGGGCGATGGCGGGCCGGCGGCCGCGGCGATGCTGAATCAGCCTTATGGACTGGCCTTAGACGCCGTGGGAGATCTTTTCATCGCCGACCTGGGCAACGTCCGCGTTCGCGAGATCACTACGAACGGGAACATTCAAACCGTGGCCGGCGGCGGGTCCGTTCCCGCGGGCGGCACGGCGCTCGGCGGCCCGGCGCTGGACGCGACTTTCATCGCCCCGCGAAATGTTGCGCTTGATCCCGACGGTACGCTGTACATCTCCGACTTTGGCGCGAATATCGTCTATCGTGTTTCTCCTTCGGGAACTCTCACTGTTCTAGCCGGGACCGGAACGGCTGGATACAGCGGCGACGATAGCTCATCGAATCTGGCGCAGCTGAATTCGCCCGCTGGAATCGCCTCGGATTCAGATGGCGCGGTTTACATTGCCGACAGCGGCAACAATGTCATCCGAAAAGTTTATCTCAACGTAATCAGCACGGTATTCAGCGCGACTGTTCCCACTGGCGTGGCCTACGGCGGCGGCTCTTTGTATGTCGCGGCGAGCAATTATCTGGGAACTTTAAACACACAATTCGCGGGGGTCGCGTCGGCGCTTGATGTCGCCGTGGATGGCGGAGGAAATGTCTACGCCAGCAACGGTCTGTTCGTGATGGAGGTAACAAATACCGGAATCGTCAACACCATCGCGGGCGGCGGATTGGGGATTTATTTCGGTGGAGACGGCGGCCCTGCCCTGGCGGCACGATTGCACACTCCGTCAGGCATCGCGCAGGATAGCCAAGGCAATAAATATATCGCCGACACCGCGAATCATCGCATCCGGGAAATCACATCCGGCGGATTGATCACCACCATTGCCGGCACCGGGACCCCTGGCGCGGATGGAGATGGAGGCGCGGCGGGTGCAGCGGCGTTAAATTCTCCGGAAAGCGTCGCCATCGATTCCACGAACAATATTTATATCGCCGATACCGGCAATAACAAGATCCGCAAGATAACGCCGGATGGAAATATCTCCACCGTGTTGGATGGCTTGAACGATCCGGAATACGTCGCCGTGGATCAAACCGGCGCAGTTTACGTCGCCGACACCGGGAATGACCGCGTGGTGAAAATCGCTCTCAGCGGGACTTCCAGCGTTCTGGCACAGGTTCTGAAACCGGCTGCCGTAATGGTGGATGCTGCCGCTAACGTCTGGATGAGCGAGCTGACGCGGGTTTCCAAGATCGCCGCCACGGGGGCGTATTCCATCATCGCGGATGGATTGCAATCACCGCGCGGCCTCACCCTGACCAAGGACGGGGAACTGCTGATTGCGGAGACCGGTACAAATCTGATTCGCGGTTGGACCTCGGCGGGCGGGCTGGCCACGGTTGCCGGGTCCGGTGTCGCGGGCTACACCGGAGACGGAGGTCCCGCGTCCGCCGCGGCGTTGAACGCGGCATCCGATCTCGTCGTGGATACTGCGGGAGTCATTTGGGTGGCCGACACCGGCAACAATTGCATTCGCACATTAACACTTTCCACCACCGTGGTTCCTCCGCCACAGCAGGTGACCGGGCCGATAATGCTGAACGCGGCATCGCTCGATCCGGGCGCTATTGCTCCCGCCGAAATCATTACAATTTTCGGTTCCGGGTTCGACCCTAAACAGACGCAGCTGCTGTTTGACGGAACGGCGGCTCAAACTTTTTACATTGGAGCCAGTCAGATTAACGCGCTGGTACCGGCCACTCTCACACCCGGATTGACGGCCCAGGTCAGCATCGTGGTGGACGGCGCCGCCGCGGCTGTATTTTCGCCCAACGTGGCAGCCGCCGCGCCCGGTATTTTTGCGGTCGCCGGTGGGACGGGACAGGCGGTAGCGATCAATCAGGATGGGACGGTAAATTCTGCTGCGAATCCCGCTGCGCGCGAATCGGTGATCGTGCTTTATGCTACCGGCCAAGGCCAGGACCTGAGCGCGGTCAGTCTGACCGTCGGCGGCTATGCGGCCGCGCTGCCTTACGCCGGTCCGGCGCCAGGTTTTCCGGGCCTCATGCAGATCAACGCCCAAATCCCGGGTGGGTTCTTGCCGCCTGGGATTTTGCCCGTGGTTTTGTCGATTGGCAGCGCCAATAGCCAGAGCGGAGTCACGATCGCGGTGAAATAATCGTGGCGCAAGCACTCCAAGCGTGCCGCGTCGGCACTCCTGCCGACGCTTGGTTCCTCTGCCAAGCCGGGCATCGAGATGAGTCTCGATGCGGCAAACACGAGTGTTCGCGCCACTCGTTTGCAACGCGGCCCATGCTGACAGCGTCATCCCTATGTGAAGTACTGCATTGCCCTGGCTACGCTGGCAATATCGACCCTTGCTGCCGCTGAATGCCCTTATCCATGCTGGTCCGAGGTTAACCCCGATAAATTCGTTTACGAATCTTTCGAGGCCGTGCCGCAGCCGCCTGTTTCAGCGCCCTACGAGTTTCGCTTACCCTTCCCATCCCAACCCAAGGGCGCCATGTCTGAGACCTGCAACGCGCAGGAGAATCCCAAGGTGGACCTCTACCGCTACGATTCCGCGAATCAAACCTGGAGCGGACCGCTGACTGGTCCAATTTATCGCTATCCCACCTATCTCGAAGTGAGCCAGTTGACCAGCGGATGGAAGGGAATTGCGGTGCATGTTTTGTATCAGGGAAAGCTCAATTCCTCCACCGGGCACACGCTGGTGGAGTCGGTCTTTTTCCACGATGAGCGTTGCTACCGGGCCAGCGCGGAGTTTGGATTCTCGCACTACATGAAAGGTCTTCCGGGGGATGGCCAGATCTTTTTCTATTACGAAATCAACGCCAACTGTGGACCCGCGGGCAAATGCCGTGTGCACGGTACTCAGGAAGTGCTCACCGACCAGCGCGTCAACGTGCCGGTCGCGATTCCTTCACAGCCGAACAGCCACGGCGGCTCGGACTGGCTGTATGAGGCCTACCTGATCGACGGCGGAACGAAATGGCATGTCCGGGTGGTGGATCCTTATAAGCACGAAACCAAGGGTGCACCCCTCAATGTAAATGTGCAGGATTTCTTCCACGACTTCGCGGCCGGCTACGCGGCCGGGGCCGGGGAGGGTTATGTAACGGCCACGGCCACGCGGGATGGGCCACTGGCCGACTCTAGCGATCCGCCGGTGATGAACATCTACAAGATCTACGCCGCCAAGTAGGCCCTTGACAAATATGCATAAAAGATGCATACTGATGCATATGAGAACGACATTGAATTTGGACGCGGAGTTGATAGAGAAAGCCAGGGCGGCGACGGGGATCTCGGAGAAGACTTCGCTGATCCACGCCGGATTAGAAGCCATCATCGCCCGCGAAACTGCCCGCCGCTTGGCCGCGCTGGGCGGTACGCAGCCGCATTTCGAAGCTGGGCGGCGCAGACGTCCGGTTAGGACTCGCGCAGCGTCGGCCGGTTAGTGCTGGCAGATATTTTTGCAAGTCATAGGCCCTTGCGGCACATTTTTGCCCAAGAAGCTGTGAAAAAATCGGGAAGCACGTGGGGTTGGCAGACGGAAGCGTCTGCCCCACATTGACGCACAAGGATTTACGATTAAGTGGCGCAGGCGCTTTCGCCGGCGAACAGTGCGTTTTTGGTTCCGGCTATGCCGGGTTAGGAATAGCACTCATGCTTCTCGCGGATACCTCCATATGGGTGAATCATCTACGGAAGAGCGATCCGCGCCTGCAGCAAGCCTTACTGGATGACCAGATTTTGATGCATCCATTCGTGCTGGGCGAGTTGGCTTGCGGCAGCCTGCACCGAAGGGCCGGCATTCTCAGCGACCTCGGCGAATTGCCGCAGGCGATCTCGGCCGAACACGGCGAGGTTCTGGAGTTTCTGGAGCGGCACCGGCTGTACGGCAAGGGGATCGGTTGGGTGGACGCGCATCTGCTGGCCTCGGCCGCCCTGACGCGCTGCCGCCTGTGGACGCTCGATTCCCGCCTCCACGGTGCGGCAGTCTCTCTGAAGCTCGGTCCAAACAATTAAAGAGAGGATTGCCGCCGATTCTCCTCTACATACGCATGAGAACGTATGTATGAGAACCGCCCCAGATACCAGTTGCCCAGGTTGCGGCTCGCGTGATACCCGGCGTGCCCACAGAAACGGAATGATTGCCGCGTTGCTGAAGGAGTTTCTGGTCGATCCGTACCGCTGCCGGAGTTGCCGCCGGCGTTTCTTTCGCCGGGCGCTACGCGCGGCGCCGCAACAACCCTCGCTGGCCCGATGAGCTAATGAGGATCAGGTAAAGCTGCGAATGGCCGCGGCTTCGTCGTCGAACACCTCAAACACCGTGTACAGCTTGGTGATCTGCAACAGATCTTTCACGCGCTTGCTCAAGCCCAGCAGCTTCAGCTGGCCGCCATGGTTGGTGACAGTGGTGTAGCTTGAAACCATCTCGCCGATCCCGGAACTGTCAATGTAGGAAACGTCACTGAGGTTCACCAGAATCTTCTTGTCGCCTTTGGTGGCCAGATCCCGAATCGCATCGCGAAAGGCGCTGGCGCCTTCGCCGAGGGTGATTCGTCCGGCGGCGTCGATTACCGTTACGCTGCCCACTTGTCGGATCGTTAGTTTAACGCTCACAAAATTGGAACCTCCTGCCCATGTCTCTTGGATCTTGATTAACTGGCTTTGGCCAGGTACTTCACCATCCGAACTTCGGTGCCACCGGGCTGCGCACGGCGGACTTGAAACTCGTCCACGAAGGCCTGGATCAGCAGCAGCCCTCGTCCCGATTGACGGAGCAAGTTCTCTTCCGCCAGCGGATTCGGTAACGCATTCATGTCGAACCCTTCGCCTTCATCGGCGATCACCACGGTCAGCCGGTCAGGCGCCTTGGTGACGGATAAATGCACCTTCTTGCGGGAATTGTAGCGATTCCCATGCACCACCGCATTCACCATGCCTTCCCGAACCGCCATGCCGATCTGGTGCAACTGCTCCTCCTCGAACCCGATGTCGACGGCATCCTTCAGAACCGCCGCTTCCGCGACTTCCACGCTGTCCAGATTGGAATCAAGCAGCATTTGTCTTTCTGCCATAGCTTCGCGAGCGGACCTGCAGCGATGCCAAGTCGAATGTTTACAGTAGAATACTCAGGCAGGGAAAGTCAAGATGAACCTCCTGGGGAATAATGGCTTCTGTCCCCTTGCTTACGCGCGGGGCTACCTGGTGGCGGAATTGTTGCCCCGCTCGTCAGCGCGGGGACACTCGTAACCACTATTTCACCGGAAGAAGCACTGAATTGCTGGACGCGCCACCCATCCGTGCAGTTCGGCTGCGAACAAAAGTTATAAAGGGTGGTCAATGTACCGGAGGGGGTCATTTCAAAGATGGTGCCCGGCGCGAGTGTCGAGGTTGCGTTGCTTCCGCCGGCCGAATTCGCCCAAGGTATAGACCTGAGACGCCGTAGAAATTGCCGTCCGCGCCTTGAACCAGGACCACCGGATTCGAGCCGTTGAAGCCGGCCACGTTTGCGACCCGCGTATAGGTCTGCGCGTCAGCGCCGATCGACGCCGCAGCGCACAAAAGTACAATAGCGTTCCACCGGAGCATCCCTACAGTTTACCAATGGTGAACGCCGCTCCAGCACAACTGAATTCCGAGCGAAATCAGCCACAGCGACAGCGCCACCCGTAGCACGCGCTGCGGAGCGATAGCCGCGAGGTAGGTGCCGGCAAATGCTCCCGCCACGCCGCCGATGATGAGCTTGGTCAGGATGGCCGCCGCGTAGTTGCCTGCCGTCAACTGGAATCCGCTGCCGACTAAAGATACGCAGAGACCGAAGAACAGGTCGGTACCCACCACTTGCGCCGCCGTGAGAGGCGTGATCGCCAGCAGCACGAGCGAACCCAGCGCGCCCGCGCCCGCGGACGAGAAACCTACCTCGGCTCCAATGGGCAGCGTGATAAGCGGGAGCCATCGAGAGTGATCTTTCGCCGGTTTCTGGTCCGGCCTCAGCCAAACGCGGTAGAGATTTAGCGCGGCAATCAATACGATGGTGGAACCGAGCGCCGCGTTTAGAATCCCATGACGGCCCGGTATATTCAGCTTGGCCAGAATCAGCGATCCGGCGATGACTCCGGGGATCCCACCTGCCAGCATGTAACCCAGCACGCGGAAGTTCACCTGCTTGCGGGCTAGTTGGAAAGGAACCACCAACAGCTTCACAACCACACCGAATGCCAGCGCCGTTCCCACCGCATACGCGGGCGGGACATGGAAGAAGAGGATGAGAACGGGCGCGGTGATGATCCCGGCTCCGACGCCGGTGATCCCGATCGTAACCGCAATCAAAAAGCCAAGTACGATCTCCATAGCATCACTCGCTCGGGATGTGAATGCCGCACTCTAATTTATGGCCGGCCCAGCGGCCGGACCGCGGATTGTCGGGATCCACGGGTGGCGTGGTGCAAGGCGCGCAACCGATGCTGGTATATCCCCGCTCATACAGCGGAAGCGCTGGAATGCCGCGCCGCTTCAGGTAGCTCCAGACGTCCGCGTTGGTCCAATCCGCTAGCGGGCTGACTTTCAGGAGTTGCTTGCCGCCCGGCAACCGGAAATGATCCACGGCCTGCAAATTGGCGCGCGTGGGCGATTGCTCGCGCCGCAACGCCGTAAACCAGACGTCATACTCTTCCAGACCGCGAAACAGCGGCTCTACCTTGCGCATACCGCAGCAGCGATCCGGCGCGCTCTGATACAAAATTCCGAATTGCGATTCCTGCGCCGCCACGCTCTGCTTGGATTCGAGATTCACCAGGTTCAGATGCAGCCGCTCGGTCATCTGATCGCGATAAGCGTAGGTTTCCGGAAAGTGGTAGCCGGTTTCGAGGAACAGCACGGGAATATGCGGCCTCTGCGCGATCACCAGATCCACCAGCGCCATGCACTCGGTTTGAAAGCTGCAGGTGACGCATGACGGGACGGCGTTCTCCGCAAACACGCCACCGATCAATTCCGCCGCCGCGTCAATTTTTTGGTCAAGTGCCACGGCTAAATCCCTTCGCCACCGGTCAATCTCTCTTCGGGCAGCAGCACCCCCGCATCCTCCAGCGTAGCGATGATCTGATCCGCCGCCTGCGAATCGTCTTCCGGCAGCGGCCAATCCGGTTCTTTCGCCGACACCAGCAGAATAAGGAAACCGGAGTCGCTCACGTCCACCGGCGCATCTTCGGAAATCATCACGGCGCAGCCGCGATCGAACAATTTGCGCTCCAGCAGCCACCCCAGTTGGGTCCTGGGTCCCAGCGAAACGACAGCCGCTGAGTGGCCGTAGCGGGCCATCCGTTCCGCCGGGGTCACGCGATCGTGCCTCTTCGAGATGACCGCCGTTCGCGGGCGCGCGGCCGCTACAGCGCCCAGGATCATCCCCGCCGCCACCGTCGCGTTCGAGTCCGCGTCGATCAAAATGAAACTGCCGGTGGTCCTGTTCTCCGTGTAAGCGTCGAAATAAATCGGCCGGGTGGTTTCGATGCGCAACACACCGATTGCGTTCATCTCCAGGCGATCAGCCGGCTCCCGCTCGAGCGAGGTCACGTTCACGCGGTGCTGCAATGCCATTATTTCGGCCCGCATGGTCTGCGTGGTATGTTTCAGCACATACGTGCGCGAAAGGTCCAGCGGTTGATGGTTCAGCCACACCACGCTCGCATCAAACTGCCGCGCCACCTCGGGAATCCGCTCGGCCGAAGCAATCATGTCGCCGCGGCTGATGTCCAGCTCGTCTTCGAGCGTCACCGTGATCGACATGGGCGCGACGGCTTCGTCCAGCGGCCCGTCGAATGTCTCGATGCTCTTCACGCGCGACCGTTGTCCCGAAGGAAGCGCCAGAATCGGGTCGCCCGGCCGGATGATTCCGGATGCCACCTGACCCGCATAACCGCGAAAAGTCTGATCCGGCCGCATTACCCTTTGCACCGGAAAGCGGAACGCGGCGGCGCGCGTGCGGTTATAGACCGGCACCGTCTCCAGGTATTCAAGCAAACTGGGCCCGCCGAACCAGGGCATGTTCCGGCTGCGGCTCACCACGTTATCGCCCGCCAGCGCGCTGATGGGGAGAAAATAGGTGTGCGGCGCGTTGAGGTGCGAAAGAAACTCGCGGAACTCCGCTTCGATGGCATGAAAAACATCCGCGTCGTAGCCCACCAGATCCATCTTGTTCACCGCGATCGCAAAATTCGGAATCCCCAGCAGCGAAGCGATGTAGGCGTGCCGGCGGGACTGCGCCAGAACGCCGTTGCGCGCGTCGATCAGGATGATGGCCAGGTCGGCGGTGGATGCCCCGGTGGCCATGTTGCGCGTGTATTGCTCATGACCCGGCGTGTCGGCGATTATGAACTTCCGCCGCGCCGTCGCAAAATAGCGATAAGCGACATCAATGGTAATGCCCTGCTCCCGCTCGGCGCGCAAACCATCCGTCAGCAGTGAAAAATCGATGGGCCCGGCGGAACGATTCACGCTCGCCTTGGTCACCGCCTTCAGTTGATCCTCATAGATGCTCTGCGAATCATAAAGTAGACGGCCGATCAGCGTGGACTTACCATCGTCCACACTGCCGGCCGTCGTGAATCGCAGCAAATCCTTGGCGCGCTCCGCGGAAAGGAACTCTTCTATCTCAAACGCGGGGGAACGGTCGATAGCGGCCACCATTAAAAGTATCCCTCACGCTTCTTGATCTCCATGGAGCCTTCCTGATCGTGATCGATCACCCGGTTCTCGCGCTCCGAGCGCCGGAATGAAACCAGCTCCTCAATAATCTTAGGGACGGTGTCGGCGTCCGACCGTATGGCGCCCGTGCAGGGACTGCAGCCGAGCGACCGCATCCGGCAGCGCACCATTTGCGGTCGCTCGCCGGGCATCATCGGAATGAACGATTGTTCCAGCGGGATCAACTGCTCGCCTCGCACCAACATCTCGCGGTCTTTCGCGAAATACATGGGGACGATGGGGATTTTCTCGACGTGGATGTACTGCCAGACGTCCATTTCCGTCCAGTTCGACAAAGGGAAAATGCGCAGGCTCTCGCCCGGATCGATGCGCCCGTTATAGAGGCTCCACAACTCCGGCCGCTGATTTTTCGGGTCCCACTGCCCCTTGGCGTCGCGGAAAGAAAAGATGCGCTCTTTGGCCCGCGATTTCTCCTCATCGCGCCGCGCTCCGCCCATGGCCGCGTCAAATCCTCCCGCGCGCAGACCGTCCAATAGTGCCTTGGTTTTCAGCAGCCCGCAGCAGCGCTGGGTCCCCAGACGGAACGGATTCGCGCCGTCGCTGATGGCTTCCTGATTGGTGTAGACAATCAGCTTCGCGCCAATTTCCCGCGTGTATCGATCCCGGAATTCGATCATTTCGCGGAATTTGTAGGTTGTATCGATGTGCAGCAACGGAAAAGGGATCACCCCGGGATGAAAGGCCTTCTGCGCCAGCCGCAACAGCACAGAGGAGTCCTTGCCGATGGAATACAACATCACCGGCCGCTGAAATTCCGCCGCCACCTCCCGAAAGATGTGGATGCTTTCGGCTTCGAGCAGGCGTAGATGGCCCAGCGAGGACATCGTCATAAGTTTATCACGGAATCTACCCAATTTCTATTGAGATGCAGATGTTTGCTAGCTAAGCTGTTCATTATTAATATCTTCTAGCAATCGGGCACCGGCGTTCTTGGGATATCCGAAATCCCAGAACGGATCTGCCGCCGATGATTCCCAGACCCGTTTGTCGCGGTGCGTCAGCATGGCTTCGAATCGCCGGTCGAGATCCCGAACCTCTTCATCCAACCCCAGCATGGCAATAATGCCGCGCAAATCCAGGTCGTTCCGATAGTCTTCGAGTCCCAATTTGTACCCGTGCTCTACCTCTTCAACGAACTTGCGCCAGCGGTCGATCAACCCAGCGCGCCCGGCGCGGACCACGTGCTCGGGATATCCATTCTCGCGAAGATAGGCAGCCATTTCCTGATCAGTCATGTCTCAGCGCCTGCCGTCGAAAATACCGTTCACCGTTGTTGGGGATGAAAAATGTCCGGATGGTCCGGTCAGGATTGTACGCGCCGAAGTAGCCCTTGCGCCGGTCGAATCGGCTGAATTGGCCATTGGGCCGGCGGACTTCAAGAACGGGCCCACCGACGGGAGCGTCTCTCAGTTCCTGCGCCAGCCGCAGATATTCCGCTTCACTGATGTGGCCGAACTCGGCGCCGTGCTTGGCGTAATGCTCATCCATCTGCGCCCGGCTCCGGAATCCCGGACCTCCGGCGAAGAGGAGCAGAACGGTCAGCAAGAAGCCGACCACGAACTTGGCTGGACCTGTCTTCACCTCACCATTAAACCGCACTCGCATCGCGGCGCGTTGGCACTAAAGCCGGCCTAATCAATCAAGTGCGGCGCCACAATGTCGATGAACTCGCGCGGCGTGATGACTTTGGTCTTCTTCCAAAACCTCGGATAGTGGCGTTGGTCGCCGGTCACCAGATAGTCTGCGCCTGCCGCATCCGCGCACTCCAAAAACTTGTTGTCGTCCGGATCCTCTGCCATCAGGACGGCGCGAGAAGGCGCAACCAGTCGCGCGCGGTTCTTGACTAATTGAAGAAACTGTTGCTGCAGACCCTTACGGATCCGCAACTCAGGCCGAGCCAACACGTCCCGGTACTCCTCCAGAATCGCCTCGGAAACATAAACCCGGGCGGGTTTTAAGATCGCCAGCCGGAAAACCGTGCGCGGGAGTCCAATCGGCCGTAGCGCTGCCGAGACCAGAACATTGGTGTCGACCACCAGCCGAAGCGGTATCATCCCCTCTTCGATTTTTGAGCGCGAGCCGCCTTGATCACACGATCAATCTGATGCGAGGTGAGCTTGTCCGTGCCTTTGCGTTGGGATTCCTCCCCAATAATCCGCAGTACGTCCGGCTCGGGGCTGGCCAGCCGCACGTAATCCCGGATGCTGAGCAATATTGCTTTGGGGGCGCCACGCTTCTCGATAACGAAGGCGCGGCGCTCATCCTCAACGCGGCGCAAAAGGCTGCCGAAACTCGCCCGGGCCCTCAAGGCGGAAACAACAACTGCTTCAGTTCTCGGCATTGGTTGAACTCTCCAGTTCACTCATCTGAACTGTACACTTTAGTTTCTCGACAGTCAAGCCACGCGCCAATTCTCGAATCGTCGAGTCTACGGAACTACCCACTTGCGCTGGATCGGCAATCCGAACCGCTGCAGCACTGCTTCCACATCTTTCTCCGACAACCGCGACGCGTCGTATTCCACGGCCAGTTTGTCCATGGCCGGCGCCATGTGCACTTGAAAAATGCCGTACTGGCTATGCACGGCCGCCACTTTACTCGCGTCCGCGTCCGTCAAGGGACGAACCAGATCGTATCCCAACTGAATCTTCGTCATTGCTTCCCCAAGAATATCATTCGCTTCGCTGCCCCAGCTTCCATTGGATCTGCCGCAGCATTCCCAGCCACACTTCGGCATCGTGCGCGGGAAGATCCAGCCGGCGGACCAGGCGGCGGATCTTGGCTTCGGTTCCGGCGGAATGAACGTAGCCGGAAAGCATCAGAGCATTGGTCAATCGCTCGGTGAGCCGCTCCAGATCTTCCGCGCGCGCCGGCTTGCGCTTCTCGGGCTTCGAGACCACAGCCTTCCTCGTCAGCTCATACAGGCAAACCGCGACCGCCTGGCCAAGATTCATGGAGCCCTCGGTTCCGATCCGCACCAGCCACTGGCAATAGCTCAGATCGTCGTTTGAGAGTCCAAATTTTTCAGATCCAAACAGCAGCGCCGCCGGTTGAGAAACCAGATGCTTGCGCAGAACCCGGCCGCCGTATTCGATGCGCGCGCAACGGATGTTGCAGCTCACGATGGCCCAGCGACGTGGTCCCAACCACCAATGTACAATCGGCGATAGCCTCGGCCAGAGTTTTGAATTCTTCCGCGCTTCTGAGAATTTCATGCGCGTTCACGGCGGACCGCGCTTCCTGATAAGCCACCTGATAAGGATTCACCAGCCTGAGCCGGGCAAAGCCGAAATTATGCATGGCGCGCGCCGCGGCGCCGATATTCAGAGGATTGCGCGTGTCTATCAATACGACGCGCAGATTTTCGGCAAGCTTACTGTTCGAGATACGTGTACCCGTTCAGCCCATCCTCATAAAACCGCAGCAGCCGCCCGGATTCTTCGTAGCCGATCTTGCCTTCCCGCAGCGCGGTTTCCACGTCGCGCCGGAATTCTTCGAGCAGTGCCTTGGAGTTGAACTGCACGTAATCCAGCACTTCGCGCACCGTGTCGCCCTTCACCACGGTGTCCAGCACCACATCGCCGTTTTCACCGAGGCTCACATGGACGGCATGCGTATCGCCGAACAGATTGTGCAGATCGCCCAGGATCTCCTGATAAGCGCCAACCAGAAAAGCTCCCAGCAAATAAGGCTCACCGTTGAAGGCGTGCAGAGGCAGCGTCTTCTTTACGTCGCGCCGGTCGATAAACTGATCGATTTTGCCGTCGGAATCGCACGAAATATCGCCCAGTACGCCGCTGCGCGTTGGCATCTCATTCAGACGGTGGATGGGCATGATGGGAAAAAGCTGTTTCACCGCCCAACTGTCCGGCATGCTCTGAAACAGCGAGAAATTGCAGAAATAGGTATCCGAGAGCATTCCATCCAGCGGCTCCAGCTCTTCCGGATAATATTCCAGTTCTTTGGCCATCTTGTGAATGCGCCGGCATATTGCCCAATACAATTTTTCCACCTGGCTGCGCTGCGCCAGCGGCAGGTAACCCAGGCTGAAGAGGTTCAGTGCCGAGTCCAACGATTGCTGGGCGTCGTGAAAACTTTCCAGCAGGTTCTTGGAGCTGAGCGATTTATAGGCCTCCTGCAAATCGATCAGCGGCTGCTCGGCATCATCGGGTACCGGATCAAACGAATCGTCGCCGAATCCGCTCACGCCCACCACATTGAATACCAGGACGCTATGATACGCGGCGATGGCGCGGCCGCTTTCAGTAATGATGGTTGGGTGCGGCACCTCCGCCTCGTCGCACACGTTCTGGATGTGATACACCACGTCGTTGGCGTATTCCTGCAGCGTGTAATTCACGCTCGACTCAAAATCGGTCTGCGAGCCGTCATAGTCGATGCCCAAACCACCGCCCACATCCAGGAAATCCAGCCCGGCGCCGGAGCGCTTCAAATCCACATAAACTCGCGCCGCCTCAATCACCGCACCCTTGATCTGCCGGATGTTGGTGATCTGGCTGCCCAGGTGGAAATGAAGCAGCTTCAGGCAATCCTCCATGCCCACCGATTTCATCTGCTGCAGCGCTTGTAACGCTTCCGTCACAGTCAGCCCGAACTTGGATCGATAGCCTCCCGACGATTTCCAGCGGCCTGACCCTTTGCTGGCCAGCTTCACCCTCAGCCCGATTTCCGGACGCACGCCCACCCGTTGCGAATGCTTCAGGATGAGATCCAGCTCCGTATATTTCTCCACCACCGGAATGATCTGGCGCCCGATTTTCTTGGCCAGCATCACCATCTCAATGTATTCGTCGTCCTTGAAGCCGTTGCAGATGATGGGGGTCTCATTATCGGCGATGGCCAGCACCGCCAGCAGCTCCGGCTTTGAGCCGGCTTCCAGCCCGAAATGATACGGCCGGCCAAACTTGAAGACCTCTTCCACCACCTGGCGCTGCTGGTTAACTTTTATGGGATAAACGCAGCAGTACTTCCCCTTGTAGCCATGCTCGGCGATGGAGCTCTGAAAGGCCTGATGCAACTCTCCCAGGCGATGTTTCAGAATCTCGGCGAAGCGGATCAGGATGGGCAAGTAAATGCCGCGCAGCTCGAGCTTTTCCACCAGCTCCAGCAAGTCGATGCTTCGTGCCGGATCTTTAGAAGGATGCACCCACAGGTGTCCATTCGCGCCCACGGAGAAGTAACCTTTGCCCCAACTCGCCACATCGTACACTTCGCCCGCGTCCACGGTGGTCCACCGCTCGGTGGGCTCCCAGACAGCAGCTTCTCCCAGTTTCAATTCCAAGCCTCCCAGGCAAACATATTCAACCTTCAGTGTCCTTCGATTTGGCGTGGAGGGCAAGCATTTTTTTCGAATCCGGCCTAAAATGTCACCATGCTGCTTCCCGCGAAGACTGCGCTCGTCACCGGCGCGGCCAAAGGCATCGGAAAAGGGATCGCGCTTGAGCTGGCCGCCCAGGGCTGCGACGTGGCCATCAACGATTACTCAGACTCCGCCGGCGCGGAAGCCACTGCCGCAGAAATTCGCGCGCTGGGCCGAAAAGCAATGGCTGTTCTGGCCAACGTGGGCGACTCCCGCGAGGTGGATGGCATGTTCCAGGCCCTGTTCCGCGAGTTCCCACGCCTCGATATCCTGGTGAACAACGCCGGCGTCCAGACATGGAAAGCGCTGCTCGACCTGGAAGAGCGCGAGTGGGACCGCACCATCGATACCAACCTGAAGGGCTGTTTTCTATGCACCCAGCGAGCCGCGCGCCATATGAAAGAGCAAGGGGGCGGGCGCATCGTCAATATCGGATCGGGTTGTAATAAGGTTGCATTCCCAAAACTGGTGGATTACACGGCCAGCCGGGGAGGCGTCGAAATGTTCACCAAAGTCGCCGCCGTGGAGCTGGGACCCTATGGGATCACGGTAAACTGCGTGGCCCCCGGCGCCATAGAAACCGAACGGACCAGAACTGAAGCCGCCGATTTTGCCGGAACCTGGGCCAATCTGACTCCGCTGGGCCGCGTGGGAACACCTGTAGACGTGGCCAACGCGGTAGTCTTTTTCGCCGGCGATTCCAGCGCCTTCATCACCGGCCAGACTATCTGGGTAGACGGCGGCCTGTTCAGCAAACCCGCGTGGCCGTACTGAGAAGCCGGAAAAACCGAACCGCGACCATGAAGACGCCATGTGGCGCGCGCACTCCTGCGTGCCGTGTTCGCACTCATGCGAACACCCTACCCATGGGAAACCCAAGCGTTCACACGATTGTGAACGCGGCACGCAGGAGAGGAGTGCGTGCGCCACGAGGCGTCTTCAAGGGAGTTTCCATGGGCCTGCGGCCCACCAAAGGTGATGAAGCCGCGCTGTGGCAAATTCGGTTGGCAGGCGGAAGCGCCTGCCCCACGTTGGCTCCTGAGTGGGGCAGGCGCTTCCGCTTCCGCCCGCCAACCCGCGCCTTCAACGGAGCCGGTGCCTGCGGCTGCCAAAGGTGATGACGAAGCGCCTTATCTCTTGCCATACCCGCATTTGTTCCCCGCGCGCCCTCCAGTTATAATCAGAGGTTAAACATTTTCGTCGCAACTTGAACATGCCAGCATCCTTTCAGGACGTCCCGATCGCCAAGGTCAGCGACTATTGGAACTCGCGCCCGTGCAATATTGCGCATTCCCCGCAGCCGGTGGGCTCCCGCGAGTATTTCGAAGAAGTGGAACTCCGCAAATATTTCGTGGAGCCGCACATCCCCGGTTTCGCGGAGTTTGATCGGTGGAAAGGCAAGAAAGTGATGGAAATCGGTTGCGGCATCGGCACCGATACCATCAATTTCGCGCGCGGCGGAGCCGATGTCACAGCCGTTGACTTGACCGAGAAATCTCTCGATGTAGCTCGCCAGCGCGCCCAGGTTTTCGGTGTCGCGGATCGCGTGCGCTTCATTCGCGTGAATGCCGAACGGCTGAGCCAAGCCGTGCCGGTGGAACCATACGACTTGGTTTATTCATTCGGAGTGATTCATCATACCCCGCATCCAGAGCAGGTGCTGGAAGAAATCCGCCGCTACGTCACCCCGCAAAGCACCGTAAAAATCATGGTCTACAACCTATGGTCATGGAAGGTTTTGTGGATCATGTTCGTTTACGGAAAAGGCCGTTTCTGGAGGCTGAATCGGCTGGTGGCGGACTACTCGGAAGCGGAGTTGGGTTGCCCGGTGACCTATTGTTATTCGCGTGCCAGCGGCCGGCGCCTGCTTGAGCGGCACGGCTTTCGCGTCACCGAAGTGACAGTGGATCACATCTTCCCCTACAGCATTCCCGAATACGTGCAGTATCAGTACAAGAAGGTGTGGTATTTCCGCTGGATGCCCCGAGCGCTTTTTCGCGCTCTCGAACGCGCCTTCGGCTGGCATCTCTGCCTGACCGCCAAGCTGAAGTAATGCCCGGAGCCGGCGAATCCTCTGCCTCCACGCCATATATCTCTTTGGTAGTGACCGCGCGAAACGACAATCACGGCGGAAATCTGCTCGGCCGCATGCAGGCTTTCATCAATAGTTGGATTGGACAAGCGCGTCAGCACCATATTCCATCCGAGCTGATCATCGTGGAATGGAACCCTCCGCAGGACCGCGTGCGCCTGGCCGAAGCCCTGCACTGGCCCGAGGATTTGGGTCCGTGCCAGGTCCGGTTCATTGAGGTGCCCCCCGAGGTTCACCAGCGTTTCGCGCACGCTGAGGCGTTACCGCTGTATCAGATGATCGCCAAGAACGTGGGGATTCGCCGGGCGCGCGCTCCGTTTGTGCTGGTCACGAATATCGATATCTTGTTCTCGAGCGAGCTGGCTCAATTTCTCGGCGAACAGCGCCTTCAGCCAGGCCGCATGTACCGCATGGATCGGCATGACGTGATGAGCCAGGTTCCAGTGGATGCGCCGGTGGAAGAACAACTCCATTACTGCCGCACGCATCTCATCCGGGTTAATGTTCGCGAGGGAACTTACAACGTCTCGCCAGAAGGGCGCCCCATCCTGAGTGCCGGCGATATCGCTTCCACCGATTCCGGCATCTTGTTCGGAAAGGGCTGGCTTCCAATGGAGCGTTACACCGCGCAGGAACCTTTTCGCTGGGCCGGTCAAAACGCGGAGCTCCTAATCGATCGGCCGCCTGGATCAGTTTCCGCGCTCCTCGTGGATCTGGAGCCGGGCCCCGGAACCGGCAATGCCCCGCTGGATCTGGAAGTGATCGGCGATGACTTTGAGGTCCTGGCGCACGTAACTGTTGACCGGCGCAGCCGTCTGCGGTTGCCGCTCGCCACGCGAGTGCCGGCCCGTTTGTGGTTTCGCGTGCATCAGGGGGGCGTTCCTACGGATCGTGACCCGCGCATCCTAAATTTCCGCGCCTTCCGATTCGAGTGGGAGCAGGCTGCCTCGGGCCATGCTTCCAAAGGCGCCTCGTTGCGTCCCATCGGCAAGCGAAACCTGGCCGTCACATCCTGGTTCGCGTTTCAGCATGTGATCGACAGACTGGCCAAAGGCGGCCGTCTGGTGCAGCTTACCGTGCCCGTGTCGCCGCGCCTGCGCCGGAAACTGAAGTCGTATGTGGAATGGCGGGGATTCGCCGGCATGGCGCGCAATGCCGCGCCGTACTTCAAGCGCCGGCTGTCGTTTCAAGCCGAGGCGCGGCCTGGCGAGGATATTTTCCCTCCACACTCGGGCCTCGCGCCGGGAGCCGGTTGGCACATGCTGGACGATTATCGAGGAGAAACATTCCGCCGCGCCCGCGACGGCGCAGAGGTGATTGTGGCTGCGTCCGCAACCGGGTCCAGCGAACTCGGATTACAAGTGGAACCTTTTCCGGATAAAACGCGGCCGCTGGAACTTGTTCTGCTCGATTCCTCCGGCCAGACAATCGCGGAGCAGCGTGTGACCGGGCTGGCCTTCGTCCGCTTTCGACTGCCGGCGGGAAGTGGACGAACTCGAGTGTTTCGGCTGGCGCTGCAGAACGCCGGCCCACGCGAGAACGATTTCCAACCCGAACTGAAAGTGTATTGGTGCGGCTGGATGCCGAAGAAACCGGCGGCCCGTCATTCCGCGACGCTTTCCGCTCCCTGGGGCGCCGGCTGGCGCTACCATCCCGCGAGCGGCGCCATGACTTCGGAAAGCTCGGCCGAATTGGTAATCCGGACGCCGGATCCTTGTGGACAGCCGTTGTTCATCGATCTGGAAACCAGCGCCCCGTTGGACTTTCAAGTCCGCGACGCGGGCGGCGCTATTCTGGCCGGCTTTCACGCGAACGGTAGAACCGTCCAGCAGATGGAGCTTCCCTTGGAGAGCGGCCGTACGCACGTGCTGCAGCTTACCGCCACTGGTGAGTTCCGCGCTTATGGCTGCGATTGGACCAGCACCCCGGGCCAGCAGGCAACGGCGTTTGTGCACACCAATGCCTGCGGCGATTTCACCCTGATGGCGCGCGAACACTGGTTCGACCTGCGCGGCTATCCGGAGTTTGATCTATTTTCCATGAACCTGGATTCGGTGCTGTGCGTCGCCGCGCATCACGGCGGGGCGCGCGAAGAGATGCTCCGGGACCCTATGCGCATCTATCACATCGAACACGGCAGCGGCTCCGGTTGGACTCCCGAGGGCCAGGCCAAACTCTTTGAGCGTATTGCGGCCAGCGGCCTCTCCTTCGTCGACAATGAGGAAGTTCTGGGCTGGGCGGCGCAGATGAGCCGGTTGAACGCGCCCATGATTTTCAACCACGAGAACTGGGGATTGGTAGAATTCGATCTTAAGGAAACGGTATTACCCGAACTCGACACCACTCTACGCGTGTCGATCCACAAAATGCCCCGGACTGCCGGGGACTAGAAATCGGATTGCCACTGGAATGATTTCTGTAGTTTTATACGGGCGCAACGACTCGCATGGTTACAACCTTGCCAAGCGCGCCGCCATCAGCATTAACTGCATCGCGGAGGTGCTGCGCGATGCGGACGATGAAATTCTGTTCGTCGATTGCAACACCTCGAACGATCTGCCCACGTTTCCCGAAGCGATTTACGACACGCTAACGCCCCACGCCAAATCGCGCCTGCGCGTATTCCGCGTTAGACCTCATCTTTACCATCGTCTGGTTGGCCATACCCATCTGTTTGCTACTGAGCCGCACACAAGAAATATCGGCATTCGGAGGAGCAACCCGCGCAATCGCTGGATTCTATCTACGAACACCGATATGATTTTCGTTCCGAGCGGCGACGTCGCCAACTTAAGCGACGCGGTGCGCGACATTCCCGACGGGCAATACATCGCCCCGCGCTACGAATTGCCGGAGCCTCTTTGGGAGACCTTCCCGCGCAGCGATCCGCAGGCGATTATTCGATCCTGCGAGGAGTTGGGTCCCGAGCTTCACCTCCACGAAGTGGCCCTGCGCGTTCCCTACATGCGCTTCGATTCTCCGGGCGACTTTCAGTTGATGCCGCGCCAGGCGCTGTTCGACATCCACGGCTTTGAGGAGCGGATGACCCACGGCTGGCACGCCGATTCCAACATGTGCAAGCGCCTGTGCCTGTACTTCGGCAACAAGACGGAAAGCTTGAAGCACAGAATCAAAGGCTATCATTGCGACCACACCCGCGTGGCCACGCCGTTGCATCAGGCGGACATCAAGCTGGAGAACAATCTGCAGCAATTTGTTTGGGATTGTGAAGAGGCGGTGGCGCGGCATCAGGCGGATACCTGGGGCGCTCCCAATGAGCCGGTGGAGGAGTTGGATCTCTCTGACGGCCCGCCGGCCCGCTATATCTGCGCTCTGAAGCGTACGTTGGGAGGGCCGCAGCCCGCCGATTATCCCACCGATGCGAACGACTCGCGCAATTTCGTCTTCTATCACCAGGAACACGCGCTACCATACCTGGCCGGAAATCTGACCGTCTATCCGCGCGACGCGCGCTTTGTGTACGCCGGCAATAATCCAAAGATGCTGGATCTTCTCGCCCGTAGCGTGGTGGAAATGGGATTCACCCAACCGCTCCATTACGTAAGTGAATTATTGTCCGCCGGCCACGCTCCCGCCTGCGCTACACCGGTAAACGCGGGCCACTCCGGCGATGGCACGCGATATGAAAGTTTGCTCACCAGCTACAACCTGCTCATCTTCGATTTTGGCCTGGATCAATCCGGGTTGAATTTGGGCGCCGTAGCCCGAGTGACGGACTGGCCGCGGGATTTGCGTTACAGCCTGGGCGCCGTGGCGCGTTTCTTGGAAGCCTGCGCCGAAGAGTGTAACGAATTACATCGAGTACGCGGACAGGTTCCGGACTTTCTGGTTCTGAACGCCGTCCATTACATCTTCCAGCGGTTCCTGGCCCAGTTCCTGCTCTCCACTGAGACTCCCTACCCGGTGCATGTGCGGAAGGGCCGGCCGCGCATGGGCGAAGACCGCCGCTATCGGGGCGTGGTTTGGAAATATAACGAAGACCTGTTGCGATCCTTCTTCGCTTACGACCAGGAAGATGTCTCACTGGTCACGGTTGTGCCGGAGCACACCGTAGACTTCACCTCCGAGGGGCATTCCGCGCCCTACAAAGACGGCCACTGGGGCGCCATGGATTACACCGGCACCTGGATCGACGGCTATAAGGCGGCCATCCTCTTCGCGCCCTCCCCATCCGTTTCCGATGACCTGGTGGTCTACGTCCGCATGAATGAAGCCTTCTTCGGTCCCGAAGAGGAACCCATGCGGCTAAAAGTGTTCTTCGAGGGAGAATTCCTGGTCCGCTGGACTGTGTATACGCGTTTCCAAACTACCACCTGCAAAGCAGTGCTTCCCGCGCGCCTGATGGCCGGAAAACAGGCCTGCCGACTCGAGCTTCACGCCGAGAATCCGCAATCCGCCGAACGCGTCGCGCTCGCTTCCGGCCAGCGTCTCACCAATGAGGACCCGCGCGAGTTGAGCATCAAGGTGCAGAAGGTTACCTTCACCGGCGCGGATCGCCTCCGCTATTCACTCGGGGACACGCTCGATTTTATCGAAGATGGGCAAGGCGTCCATCACATCAACGAGTGCTGGACGCAGGCGGACGGCTTTGGAGTGTGGACGCTCGGGCCGGACGCGAATGTTGTTTTGCTGCTGAGAGAGCCGGCCGGGGAGCCGCTCATCGCCACTTTCACCATCACCGACGTGGCCGTCAATGAACAAAATCCGTACTTGGATGTGCATGTGCATGTCAACGGGAAAACCGCCGCCAAGTGGACGCTGGGACCCACGCGGCTGACGGACGAGCGCAGAATACTTTTGCCCGAAGGATTTCCCACTTCAGATCCGGTGCTGATTTCATTTCATGTCGAATCACCGCGAAGCCCCAAGCAGTTGAATTGGTCCACCTGGGATACCCGTCCGCTCGGCTTTCGCCTGACCAAGTTGCGCCTGGCGGCAGCGGGCTCTCTCAAATACCGGCTGGGCGACATCATCGATCTCACCGACAGCGGAAATTCGACGGCGTTCCTAGGCGACTTTCTGGGAACGGAATGGGCGCTTCCCGATCAATACGGTTCGTGGACGGTGGGGGAGCTGGCCACCATCAAAATCCCATTTGATCGCGCACCCACCGGAGGCGTACCGGCGTCATTTGTAATTTCCGACTGCATGGTGTCGGAAACTCACCCCGCCTTGCCGGTGCGCGTAAAAGCGAACGGACGATTGGTGGGCGAGTGGAGCCTGGGGCCCGATCGCGAAGTGCACCGCCAGTCCATAAACTTGCCGGCGGAAATCGTGGCCGGCGCCGAGGAGCTGATCCTGACATTCGAAATACCGTCGCCCCGTTCGCCTGCGTCACTGGGCTGGAATTCCGATTCCCGATTGTTGGGAATGCGGCTGGCGCGCGCCGTGATTGGCCGCGCCGACATTGAGATGCCGGTTTTCGGAAAGCCCACGGCTCCCAAGCGCAAGATGATCACGCGGATCATCGGCTTGCCCTGGTTCGCCCTGCATGTCGCCAAACTGGTGGCGGGGCGCGCGATCAGATGGTGGGACGAAAGATGACGGACGAAAGATGAGCGGACCACTTAGCGGGTTGCGGATTGTCACCACCCAGCCGCCGCATCCCTGGTTCGGCGGAATCGATTATAACTTCGCTATAGAGATGTCCGAGGAACTGCGCGCGCTGGGTGCGTCCGTGTTCGATTTGCGCGTAGGAAGTTTTATCACTCAGAACGACGTCTACATCCGCGACACCATCCAAACTTTGAAATCATTCCGGCCGGATGTGGCCATCTCGCTGCCCAATGCGCTGTACGCGCTGCAGTGCAACACCCCCAAGCACGAAAATATTTTCAAAGACATTCTGCAGATTCCAACCCTTATGTTGTGGGACCACGGACTGCTGCAGCTTCCCCAACAGATTCTCGGCCCCCTGCCCGCCACTCCGGCGGAAGCCACCGGCGGCTCCATCCGCCGGCTGAAAAAAGCCCTCGACCATCCCTTGTATCTGCACTATTCACCGGACCGCGGCCACATCGCTGAGCTGGACCGGCTGGGCGTGATTGCCCGCGATAAGGTCCGGTTTTTCCTGCAACCCGCCTATCCGAATTACGTCCGCTATGGTTACCGTACGCCGTCCGCCAGCGCCTTCCGGACGCGCGTGGCGTTTGCCGGCAATGTCTACGTAAAGGGCGCCCAGAAACTGCCGTTTCTGAGCGATCCCGAACTCACCGCCATCCAGGCGCGCGTGCTGGCGGCCAAGAAAAGCCGGCTCACCGAATGCCTTTGGGACCTGATTATGGCGGAGCTGAATGCGCTGGATCCAGCTACTCGCAAGCGGCTTCGCCTGGACCCGAATTTCACCTTCTTCTGGCAGTTCATGCACGAAGAAATTGAAACCGTCGGCAACACCGACGTGCGCCTGGGAGTTTTGACCGGACTCAAACGCGATTTTGATTTCTACGGCAATTTCGTGGAACCCGACAGCATTGGCACGCTGCGCGATCAATACAAAATGAGGTTCCGGAAGTGCCTGGATTATTTTACGGAACTTCCGCTGCTGTTCATGAACAGCGATGTGATTGTGGACATCGTCAATCTGGGTTACAATTCCGGAATTTCGCCGAAGATCATGGGCGGCTTCGCCTGCGGCGGCCTGGTTTTGTTCGATTACAAAGAAGACTTCCGCCAAGCCATGGGCGACATCGCGGAGCAGGTGATGTACCGCAACATCGATCACCTGAATTCTCTGGTCGAAGAATACCTGGCCAACCCGCGCAAGCGCCGCGACGTTTCGCGCTACCTGCAGCAACGCGTGTGTACGGATTTCACTTTCGGCGCTCTGGCCAAGCGAATCCTGGTGGAGGAGCCGGCGTGGAAGAGGTGAGCCCCGTGGCCCGGCGGTTTCGGATAGATCCGGCATACCTGATTCTGGCGCTGCTTCCCTGGTTGGTGTTGGCGGTCTCCTCCGGATGGATTTACAATTCGCTCACGGATATTGACCCTTGGGTTTATTTCGGATATTTTCTGAGCTACCCGCGATACGTCTCTGCATTATTCCCTAACCTCTATTACGGCACTCGACTATCGTGGATCCTGCCGGGTTACTGCTTGAATGCCCTGTTCGATCCGATGACCGCCAAGTACATCCTGCATGTGGGCTTCTACTATCTTGCGGTTTTTTCGCTGTACAATCTCTTGCGCAAAGAGACTGGATCCAGATCGGCCTTGGTAGTAGCGGTTTTGTTCGGCACGCACTCGTATTTCCTGCGCGCGATCGGCTGGGACTATGTTGACGGCGCCGGAATCACTTACAACCTGCTCGCCCTGCTCTGCGTAGCTCATGCTGCGGTGTCGCGGCGGCCGCGTTTTTGGCTGATGGCGGGGGGAGCGGCGGCGGCCGCGATGTTCTATTGCAATGCTTTCCTGGCTGTGTTTTTGCCGCTTCTTGCCGCGCTTTATTTCCATCGGGTGCACCAGGGGCTTAGCTTGGCCAGCGCGCGCGCCTTGCTCCGGTTCGCCTTATGGTTCGGCCTTGGCGCTCTATTCGTTTCACTCCTTTTGGCATTGGTAAACTACGCCGTTGGCGGCGGCTTTTGGTTTTATGGACCATCACTGCAGTTCATCACTGGTTCCTCGAAAACGTCTGCCTCCACCCCGATCTGGGGTTGGGTCGCGCGCGGATACTGGTTGGCTTTTCCCTTCATCGCGGCGCTCGGCAGCATTTCTTATTTGATCGCCCGCATTTTCCGTCGGACTTTTTTGAGCCGGGACTTGAAATTGTTCTTCGTTCTACAATACCTGGCTTGTCTCGTTTTCATGATCGCCTGGCACGCGGCCGGCGGTCCGGGCCTGCAGTGGCCTCATTACACCAGCTATCTGCTGCCGTCAGCGTTCCTCGCGGTCGGCTGCATGTTGGCTCCGCACCTTGAGCGTTGGCCTGCCTGGGCGTATTGGTTGTTCCTGGCAGCCATAACGTTCGGGTTTGTCACCAGCCTGGGCATGATTTCAACCAACACTGGGATTCGTCTCCGTTGGACCGGATGGATCACTGTCTCAGCCTGCGTGGGTTTGGGATTGGTTCTCAGCAACTTTCTGCGCGGCCGCTGGCAGATTACCATCCCAGTCCTTGGTGGGTTGTGGCTTTGTCAAATAGGATTCCAGATGCCTTTCGACGAGGCAGACCATCCTGCGGAACTGGCGCGGATTGTGCAAAGCGCGAAGGTCGTCGATCAACATGCCGGCGAAGCTGCGCCGGGGTTCTGGTATAACCGGAGCGGGCTTCTTGGGCCGGAGTTCCATGCCATCCATTCCTGCTATTTGCTTGGATGGTCGATGATCGGCGCACATTTTCCCGCCCTTGACCCCAATTCTCCGGTTCAGCCGGGAACCGAGGCAGTGATTCTCTCTAGCCGGGACGACGCTCTTCAAGAAGCCGATCGGAGGCTGAAAGAGATTCAACTCAAGGCGCGGACGCTTGACACCCGCAGGATTGACCGCGGCGGTGTCGCGTTTCAGTTGATCTTCTTTCGCGCGGAGCCATTGAGCACAACCGGTCCGGAGATCCCCTTGAAACTGTCCGCAGCCGCGGAACAGCCCCGTGGCTTGTTGTTGACATCCGCCTCGGAGGCGGTCGCATTTCCGATCGATCAGTGGGCTTTTTACAAGTCTCCGCGCAGTGACGGCCACATGGAGGTTCGTCCCGATGGCGTGCATGTAGCAACACACGGCGGAAGATCAAGTTATGCTGCCCAATATGCACCGTTCACGGCCCTGAAACCTGGCTTCTATCGATTTATTCTTCAGTATGACAATCTGCGAGGCAGCCTCCAATTCGGCGCTCTATCCGGTGACCAATCGCACTGGCTGGGCCCCGAGACAGTCGCCGAAGGAAAAGGGCGCAAGGGGACCCGGACCACCTGTGCGTTGCTGGCGGCTGGGCAGCAAGTTGTTCTCATGGTCGCTAATTTCGCGGACCAAAGCTCCACCTTTGTGATAACGTCCGTTCGCGCGTTCGCCACATTCAATCAGTAGCGTCAAGCAGAAGCCATCCGAGTACGATGCCGATTATCGCCGATGCTATGATGAGCACGTGACCTGATCGGGGACGTAGTCAATCTTGGATACAATTCTGAGGATTTCGCCGGTGGAATTCAACCTCGCTCTGGCCAAACGCATCCTGGTGGAGGAACCGGCGTGGAAGAGGTGAGCGCTTCTTCGCCACCTGTCACGCGGGACGCGAGTTCCGCTGCCCGGCGGTTTCGGATGGATCCGGGTTACCTGGTTCTCGCGCTGCTTCCGTGGTTAACGTTGGCAGTCTCCTCAGGATGGATTTACAACACCCTTGCCGGCACTGACCAATGGTTTTACTTCGGCTACTTCTTAAACTACCCGCGCTATGTCACCGAGCTGTTCCCGAATCTGTATTACGGGAGCCGGCTGTCTTGGGTGCTGCCGGGCTACGTATCGCATTTCCTCTTTGACGCATTAACCGCCCGCTATATCCTGCATGTGGGCTTTTACTATCTCGCTGTTTTTTCACTGTATGGTCTGTTGCGGAAAGCGGTGGGTTCCCGGGCAGCTCTGCTTACGGCCGTCCTGCTAGGCACTCATTCGTTCTTCCTGGGCGCCATCGGTTGGGATTATGTGGATGGCCCTGGATTAACCTACAACCTGCTCGCCCTTCTCTGCCTGGCCCAAACTGCCTCGTCGCGTTGGCCAAAACTTTGGTTGGTGGCGAGTGGGGCGGCAGCGGCGGCAATGTTTTACTGCAACGCTTTTTTGGTTGTGTTTTTACCCTTTCTGCCGGCGTTCTATATTTATCAAGCACACCAGATTTATCAAGCACACCAGGGATTCACCAAAGCCGGCCTTCGGCTGGCGCTTCGTTTGATATTCCGGTTCGCGTTGTGGTTTGGCTTGGGCGCGCTGCTTGTGACGCTGCTTTTGGGAGCGGTTAGCTACAAAGTTGGCGGCGGGTTCTGGTTTTACGCGCCGTCCCTCCAATTCCTCACCGCAGGTTCCTCTAAACCGAACCCGTGGTTCGCCTCAGGGTGGCATTGGGCGGAGCGGGCAACCTGGCTCGCAGTTCCGCTGATGGTTGCGCTGGCAAGCATCTTCTTTTTGATCACCGGGATTTTCCGCAAGACGTTTGCCGATCACGATCTGCGTTTGTTTTTCGTTCTGCAATACCTGGGCTGCGCCGGGATCATGATCGCGTGGCACCTGGCGGGTGGTCTTGGCCTGGAAGGTTACTATTACACCAGCTATCTCTTGCCTGCTGCGTTTCTGGCAATAGGAAGCATGTTGCCGCGTCTTGAGCGCTGGCCTGCGCTGGTCTACTGGCCGTTTCTGGTGATGTTCGCTTTTGCATTTGCCGCCACCGCAAGATTGAATACACTCAGCGTCGCGACGTATTTTGGCCGATGGGGATGGGCCCCTATATCGGTCGGTGTCGCCTTGTGTTTCGGCCTCAATAGCATCCTCAGAAATCGCTGGCAAATGTTGCTGTGGTTGAGCCTGTGCGGGTTCTGGTTGTGCCAAGCATCATTTCGGCTGGACTTCGCGGACAATAGTGAGCGAGGCGCGGCCGATCTTGCGCGAGTGGTGGAGAGCGCGAAGCTCGTCCGTGATCACACTGGCGAAGATCCATTGAAATTCTGGTATAACGCCCGTGAGCCGCTCGGTGTGGAGTTCAGTGCGGTGCACTCCGTTTATCTCTGGAGTTGGGCCATGGTAAGCCGCAATTTTCCGGCAATATTGCCCGAGTATCCGCTCAAAATCGGTGATGGCGGAGTGATCCTTTCGAGCCGGGATGATGTGCTTCAACAGGCCAACAGCGCACTTGGCAAGCTGAATCTTAAAGCGCGAATGCTGGATACCGGAAGGATTGATCGCGACGGCGTGAGATACCGCTTGTTCTTTTTCCGCGTCGAGGCTTTGGGCACCGCCGGCGCCGAGGTTCCCGTCGCGTTATCCGAGACTCCCGAAAAGCAACTCGAGCTGTCTCAAGCGGCAGACGCGACGGCATTCCCAACCGCACAGTGGGTCTACTGCAAGTATCCACTCACGGATGGCCGCATGGAAGTCCGGCCCGACGGCGTGCACGTGACGACGCATCGTGGGAACTATAGCTACGCCGCCAAATACGGACCAATCACAGCTCTTAAAGCTGGCGTCTACCGATTCGTTCTTCAATTTGAAGACCTCAATGGGGCGCTCCGGTTCGGCGGTCTGTCGGGAGATGAGTCTCACTGGCTACTCTCCCCCTCAGGGGCTGGCAGACACGGCGGAAACGGGACCAAGACTGCCTATTTGCCATTGTCGGCAGGCGAACAGGTGGTGCTTATGGTAGGCAACAACGTAGTCGGGCCGGAGCGTAGTTCCACGTTTATTATAAAGTCCGTTCGAGCTTATGCCTGCTTCAATAAGTAAGCGGCCGGATCTTTCGCGTGGCAACGCCTGCCCGCGCCGGATGGCGATACCGCCGATGCTATGATGAGCACGTGGTGGTCTCGGTAGTCATCCCTGTCTACAACTCAGAAGGAAGTCTGCCGATTGTCGTGGAAAGACTGAGCCACGTGCTGGAACCCGGCCGCGAACTCGGCGAGTTGATTCTGGTGAACGATGGCAGCCGCGATCGCAGTTGGGAAATCATCGGAGGTCTGGCCTCCCGTCATCCTTGGATCCGCGGCTTCAACCTGATGCGGAATTATGGCCAGCACAACGCTCTGCTTTGTGGAATCCGCTCGGCCCGATATCCGGTGATTGTCACCCTCGACGATGACCTGCAGACGCCGCCGGAAGAGGTTCCCCGGCTTCTGGCGGAATTGGAAAAGGGTTATGATGTCGTCTACGGATCCGCTCAACAACAGGCGCATGGATTTCTTCGCAACCTGGCTTCCAGCGTTACCAAACTTGCGCTGCAAAGTGCGATGGGCGCCAAGACCGCGCGCAAAGTCAGCGCCTTTCGCGCCTTTCGTACCCATTTGCGAGACGCTTTTCTCAACTACGGCGGACCCAACGTATCCATTGACGTCTTATTGACTTGGGGCACGCGAAGCTTTTCCGCCGTACCGGTCCGGAATGATCCCCGCACCATCGGCGTCTCTAACTACACGCTCGGTAAACTGGTCGCTCATGCCATGAACATGATGACCGGCTTCAGCACCCTGCCTCTGCAAATCGCGAGCATTATCGGCTTTCTCTTCACTTTCGTTGGATTGGGAGTTCTGTGCTATGTGGTCGGTCGGTATTTTATCCAGGGCCAGTCGGTACCTGGATTTCCCTTCCTGGCGTCGATCATCGCGGTTTTTTCCGGCGCTCAGTTGTTTGCCTTGGGGATCATTGGCGAGTATCTGGCTCGAATGCATTTTCGCATGATGGATAGGCCAAGCTACGCCATTTTATCCACCGTGGAGCACAGCGAGGGAATCGGCCAACTGCCGCAGGATCCGCCACGATCGATCTATGCCAGCCAAGTTTAGCCTGGAACAGATCCGCGAATTTTGGACGCAGCAAGCCAAGGAACACGGTCAGGCGCCCGCCGCGTCCTGGTCCGACCGAATGGTCATCCAGATGGAGGTGCGCGAGATCCTGAAGCACCTTTCGAACGGAGACCACATTCTGGATGTGGGCTGCGCCAACGGATACTCCACTGTACAGTTCGCTTCTCAGCTCAAAGCGCGAATTCGCGGCGTCGACAATATCCCGGAGATGATCGGGCAAGCCCGCCGCCGCGTAGAGGATTTCAACGGCCAGCTACCCAGTAGCGTCGAGTTCGCCGAGGGCGACGTGATGGCGCTGCCGGAATCTTCCGCCGCATACGACAAGGTGGTGGCCACTCGAGTGATCATCAATCTGGGCGAGTGGCCGCGCCAGAAAACCGGACTGGCGGAATGTGCCAGAGTACTCAAACCCGGCGGCTTGCTGCTGCTTTCCGAAGCCACCCTGCAAGGTTGGCGGCGGCTGAATGAGTTTCGGAAGGAGTGGCTGCTGGATGAAATTCCAATTCCGCCTTTCAATCAGTATCTGGACGAAGAGCTGGTCATCGACGCCCTGTCGCCGCATCTCGAGCTGCTGGAGTTGGTGAACTTCGCCAGCACTTATTACGTGGGAACTCGAGTGCTCAAACCTTTGCTGAGCCGCGCCCTCGGCGGAACCATCGATGTTGCCAATCCCAGCATGGAATGGAACCGCTGGTTCTCCGAGTTGCCGTCCTGGGGCGACTACGGCACTCAGAAGCTTTTCGTTTTTCGAAAGCTTTGACCCGGATTCTAACTATGGGTGGAATGACCGCAGGGCCTCCACCACACGCGCCTGTTCGGGCTCCGCGAGGCTGTTATAAAAGGGAAGCCGCACCAGACGGTCGCTCACGGACTCAGTCACCGGACAATCGCCCGGCCGGCCGCCGAATCGTTTTCCCATTTCAGAAAGGTGCAGAGGAAGGTAGTGAAACACACTCAAGATGTTCCGCGTCTTCAGGTGTGCGATTAACGCCTGCCGCGATTCCAGCGTCGGCATCAGCAGATAGTACATGTGAAATGGCTGTTCGCACCCCTCTGGTACCATTGGCAGGCTGACCCCTTCCTCGGCCGCCCAGCTCTTGAGATGAACATCATAGTACTCCCAGATTCTGAATCTGGCGGCCTGTATCTGCTCGCGGGCCTCCAGTTGAGCGTATAAAATCGCCGCCAGAATGTCGGACGGCAGATAGCTGGAACCTACATCCACCCAAGTATACTTGTCGACTTGGCCACGGAAGAAACGGCTACGATTGGTTCCCTTCTCCCGGATGATTTCGGCGCGATCGATATAGCGCGGGTCGTTGATGACCAGCGCGCCGCCCTCCCCGCAAGCAAAATTTTTCGTCTCGTGAAAGCTGAGCGTGCTCATAGTTCCGAACGTTCCCAGGGGCCTGCCGCGATAACGTCCCATCAGTCCATGAGCATTGTCTTCGATAACGCTGAGGCCGTGACGCTCGCTGATGCCGGCGATCGCGTCCATTTGACAGGAGACTCCGGCGTAATGCACCGGAAGAATGGCCTTTGTTTTTGGTGAAATCAATCGCTCCAGCAGGGCTTCATTTATGTTGAGCGTGTCCGGCCGTATATCCGCAAAAACCGGCCGGGCGCCTCGCAGTACGAACGCATTTACCGTGGACACGAAAGTGAAGGAGGGGACGATTACTTCGTCGCCCGGTTGGATTTCGAGCAGCAGCGCGGCCATTTCCAGCGCATGCGTGCACGAAGTTGTGAGCAGCACCTTGGGAGCGCCCAGCAGCTCTTCCAATATGCGATGGCACTTTCTGGTGAACGGTCCGTCGCCGGAAACGTGCAATTGATCTATGGCTTGTTGCACGTAACCGAATTCGGTCCCGATTGGACAAAACCTGTTGAACGGAATCGATTGCGTTCCGGCTTCCTCAGCATCGGGTCTCAGCGTGCTCTGAAGACTTTTGCTCATGTGCCTTTGGAAACTTTCCTTCGCGGCGCGGCGTGATGAAGTTCGATTATAACTCCCGGATTGTCCAGGCAGATTGCGGCCGGCGCGCCGAAACGGCCCGGCCGCGCCCGGTCAGGTATATTGGTCAAAGGTCCTGTGACATTTGGAAACCCCGCGAAATCGGCATTGTCGCTGCCGTCTTTCTTCGATTTTTGTCAATGGCTGGTAGGCGCCCCTGCCTGCCACCGGCGATTCATCGAAGGCTTCGTTAAGCCCCGCCCCGGCGAGCGTGTGGTGGATCTTGGCTGCGGCACCGGCGCCAGCTTGCGTCAACTTCCGGAAGGGATTTCGTATGTCGGACTCGACCTCAACCCGCACTACATTCAGGCGGCGCGGGCTCAATTCGGCGAACGGGCTACCTTTGTCTGCTCCGATCTGGTGACGGCCGATCTTTCCGAATTTCCTCCGTTCGATCTGGCGATATCGGTGGGCGTCCTGCATCATTTGAGCGACGCCCAGGCGCAGGCCGTACTACAGCTGGCCCGCCGGGTGGTGCGGCCAGGGGGACGCATGGTTTCGATGGATCCCTGCTACCTCCTGGGCCAGCACCCTATTGCGAAGTTCCTGTTGGATCATGATCGCGGCAATCACATACGAGATGCCGAGCATTATAGGCGGCTGCTCGCGCCCCACGGTACTCTTGAGACCACAGTGTTTTCCGACATGCTCCGCATTCCATACACAACCATTGTAGCCACCCTCCGCTTTGACTAGCTTGGAGGTGATACTGAAGAGCGGACGATCTAGGGCACTATCCAGGCGCCCAGTTTCACCCAGCCGCTAGTAAGCGTAGCGTTCTCCGCTTCCATATAGATGTTCTTCGAGCCTGCAAACGCGGGTGTGAACGTCAACGCCAGGCTCAACGTCAGGTTGTCTCCCGAAATAGTCACCGAGGAGGCTCCCGTATTCACCGAGCACTGGCTGTTCTGCAGGATTCCCGATGATCCAAGAGTGAGCGGTCCCTGCCACACGCCAGCATCGCTCGCCAGATAGAAGCCATTCGTGGAGTGCACGAAGTAGAGGTAGCAGGCATTGCTCACCACCAGCGTGGCGTTTATGTCAATCTGCGTGGATGCGATATCGGCCGCCCCATTGGGATCTGTGAATTCGAACGCGATGGTTTGGGAAGAGCTATTTCCGTTATTTGGTACCACTGAAACCGGAGACGGAGGCGTATCGGAGTTGCCGGACGACGCGTTCGCGGTCCAGGCGCCCAGATTCTTCCAGCCGGCATCCACAGTGGCATTGCGCACTTCCATGTAGATGTTCTTCGCACCCGCATACGCCGCCGTGAAGCTCAGCGCTACCTCCACTGTCAGATTGTTTCCCGATGCGCTCGCCGAAGACCCTCCGACATTGATTACGCACTGGCTGTTCGTTAACGTTCCCGCCGCTCCGATCGTCAGCGGCCCCTGCCACACTCCCGTGTCACTGGCCAGGTAGATCGCGTTCGTTCCCCGTACGTAGTAGAAGTAGCAAGCCCCGCTCACCACCAGCGTGGCGCTGATATCCATCTGCGTCGATACAATGTCCGCCGCCCCGTTCGGATCGGTGTACAAAAATGCGAAGGTCTGCGACGTTCCGCTTCCCGTGTTCGGCGTCACCGATACCGCCGACGGCGGTCCTCCGCTGCTGCCTCCCGTTATGCTCAGCCCCGCGCTGGCATTGTTACTCAGTGACCCGCTGGTCCCGGTCGCCGTCACCGTATCACTGCCAGCCGCCGCCCCCGACCCGGCATCAATAGTCAGCGTGCTTGATCCCGACCCGGCCACTGTGTTGGGATTGAAACTCCCCGTCACGCCCGACGGCAATCCCGACACCCCCAGGCTCACTGTCCCACTGAATCCATTGCTCGGCGTCACCGTAACCGTGTAGCTGGTGTTGGCCCCCGCCGCTACGCTCTGCGAACTTGGGCTCATCCCCAGCGAGTAGTTCGGACTCGGTGCGGTTCCTGCGGTCCAGGCGCCCAGATTCTTCCAGCCGGCATCCACAGTGGCATTGCGCACTTCCATGTAGATGTTCTTCGCACCCGCATACGCCGCCGTGAAGCTCAGCGCTACCTCCACTGTCAGATTGTTTCCCGATGCGCTCGCCGAAGACCCTCCGACATTGATTACGCACTGGCTGTTCGTTAACGTTCCCGCCGCTCCGATCGTCAGCGGCCCCTGCCACACTCCCGTGTCACTGGCCAGGTAGATCGCGTTCGTTCCCCGTACGTAGTAGAAGTAGCAAGCCCCGCTCACCACCAGCGTGGCGCTGATATCCATCTGCGTCGATACAATGTCCGCCGCCCCGTTCGGATCGGTGTACAAAAATGCGAAGGTCTGCGACGTTCCGCTTCCCGTGTTCGGCGTCACCGATACCGCCGACGGCGGTCCTCCGCTGCTGCCTCCCGTTATGCTCAGCCCCGCGCTGGCATTGTTACTCAGTGACCCGCTGGTCCCGGTCGCCGTCACCGTATCACTGCCAGCCGCCGCCCCCGACCCGGCATCAATAGTCAGCGTGCTTGATCCCGACCCGGCCACTGTGTTGGGATTGAAACTCCCCGTCACGCCCGACGGCAATCCCGACACCCCCAGGCTCACTGTCCCACTGAATCCATTGCTCGGCGTCACCGTAACTGTGTAGCTGGTGTTGGCCCCCGCCGCTACGCTCTGCGAACTTGGGCTCATCCCCAGCGAGTAGTTCGGACTCGGTGCGGTTCCTGCGGTCCAGGCGCCCAGATTCTTCCAGCCGGCATCCACAGTGGCATTGCGCACTTCCATGTAGATGTTCTTCGCACCCGCATACGCCGCCGTGAAGCTCAGCGCTACCTCCACTGTCAGATTGTTTCCCGATGCGCTCGCCGAAGACCCTCCGACATTGATTACGCACTGGCTGTTCGTTAACGTTCCCGCCGCTCCGATCGTCAGCGGCCCCTGCCACACTCCCGTGTCACTGGCCAGGTAGATCGCGTTCGTTCCCCGTACGTAGTAGAAGTAGCAAGCCCCGCTCACCACCAGCGTGGCGCTGATATCCATCTGCGTCGATACAATGTCCGCCGCCCCGTTCGGATCGGTGTACAAAAATGCGAAGGTCTGCGACGTTCCGCTTCCCGTGTTCGGCGTCACCGATACCGCCGACGGCGGTCCTCCGCTGCTGCCTCCCGTTATGCTCAGCCCCGCGCTGGCATTGTTACTCAGTGACCCGCTGGTCCCGGTCGCCGTCACCGTATCACTGCCAGCCGCCGCCCCCGACCCGGCATCAATAGTCAGCGTGCTTGATCCCGACCCGGCCACTGTGTTGGGATTGAAACTCCCCGTCACGCCCGACGGCAATCCCGACACCCCCAGGCTCACTGTCCCACTGAATCCATTGCTCGGCGTCACCGTAACCGTGTAGCTGGTGTTGGCCCCCGCCGCTACGCTCTGCGAACTTGGGCTCATCCCCAGCGAGTAGTTCGGACTCGGTGCGGTTCCTGCGGTCCAGGCGCCCAGATTCTTCCAGCCGGCATCCACAGTGGCATTGCGCACTTCCATGTAGATGTTCTTCGCACCCGCATACGCCGCCGTGAAGCTCAGCGCTACCTCCACTGTCAGATTGTTTCCCGATGCGCTCGCCGAAGACCCTCCGACATTGATTACGCACTGGCTGTTCGTTAACGTTCCCGCCGCTCCGATCGTCAGCGGCCCCTGCCACACTCCCGTGTCACTGGCCAGGTAGATCGCGTTCGTTCCCCGTACGTAGTAGAAGTAGCAAGCCCCGCTCACCACCAGCGTGGCGCTGATATCCATCTGCGTCGATACAATGTCCGCCGCCCCGTTCGGATCGGTGTACAAAAATGCGAAGGTCTGCGACGTTCCGCTTCCCGTGTTCGGCGTCACCGATACCGCCGACGGCGGTCCTCCGCTGCTGCCTCCCGTTATGCTCAGCCCCGCGCTGGCATTGTTACTCAGTGACCCGCTGGTCCCGGTCGCCGTCACCGTATCACTGCCAGCCGCCGCCCCCGACCCGGCATCAATAGTCAGCGTGCTTGATCCCGACCCGGCCACTGTGTTGGGATTGAAACTCCCCGTCACGCCCGACGGCAATCCCGACACCCCCAGGCTCACTGTCCCACTGAATCCATTGCTCGGCGTCACCGTAACCGTGTAGCTGGTGTTGGCCCCCGCCGCTACGCTCTGCGAACTTGGGCTCATCCCCAGCGAGTAGTCCGGAGGCAGCCCCACACTCAGTTTCAAGATGAATGCTTCAATCGAACCCAGGATGGAGGGTTGAACGCCACCAACGATGGGGAAATTGGAAGAAACCGTTTGTCCCGCCACGTAGACGTTCCCCAGGCCATCCAGAGCGATTCCGTTGGCTGCATCCTGACCGCTTCCGCCATAAAACGTCGAGAAAAGCAAGCTATTCCCGGCCGGGTTCAACTCGAGCATAAACGCGTCATATCCACCTGACACAGCCCCTTGTACCGCAGCCGCTAAGGGAAAGTCCGGCGAAGCGGTGTAACCCGCTGCGTAAGCATCGCCGGCCACATCAACCGCAATGGAACTCGCATAATCCGCAACGCTTCCCGCGATGTACGTGCTGTAAACCAGTGCCGACCCGGCGGGATTCAGTTTCGAGACGAAAGCGCTTTCCGTCCCCGCTCCGGCGACTAGCTGAAAGCCCACCGAGACCGGAAAGTTCGACGAGCTGGTGCTGCCGGCAACATACGCATCCCCGGACGAATCCACTGCGATGCCGGCGCCAGCCTCCGGGCTCCCTAACGCTCCACCGCTGCCCCCCAGGTAGGTGCTGTAAACCAGGCTGGCTCCTCCGGCCGCCAGTTTGGTGATGAAACAGTCCTGGCCACCGCCGCTCGCGGCTTGCAAGGGATGAGCGGTTGGGAAATTGGTGGAAAAAGTTCCGCCCGTTACATACGCGCTCCGAGTGGCGTCTACCGCGATTGCCGCGCCGCTGTCATCGCCGTTTCCGCCCAGGTAGGTACTGTAGACCAATTTTCCGGTTGCGCTCAACTCAGTCACAAATGCGTCTTTGCCCCCTCCGCCGGTGGCCTGTACCGGCCCCAGAGTAGGAAAGTTGGGAGACGTCGTGTCGCCGGTAACATACGCGTTTCCCTGGTTATCGACGGCGATGGCGTTCCCATTGTCCTGTCCGGAGCCACCTAAATACGTGGCGAATATCAATCCGTTCCCAGCGGCATTCAGCTTAAAGGCAAAAGCGTTTTTCGAGCCGCGCAGTCCGGGCTGATACGCGGAGAGCGTCGGGAAATTAATGGATGTCGTGGATCCGGTAACGTACGCTTCTCCCGCGCCGTCGATCGCTATGCCATAACCGCGGTTGTCGCTCGCGCCCCCGATATAAGTGGCATACAGCAAGGTGTTCCCGGCTGCATTCAGTTTGACTACAAATGCACTCACGCTGCCGGCGTTCGCTCCCTCTACCGGACCCTTCAACGGGAAGTCCGGCGAGTCTGTCCATCCAGTAACATAGGCATTACCGCTCGAATCCGCCGCAATGGCGGTTGCGGCAGTATCGCCCGGTCCGCCACCCAGATACGTGCTATAAATCACAACCGGGTCAATCACCAGAGGAATGGCGTGATCGAACCCACCCAATTCAAAACTGATCGCGCCATCTTCGGCCAGAACGAAGCGCGCGGATACGTGAACTCGAGCTCCCTGCTTCCATTGATAGACATCTGGAGCTTCTTCACGGAATGCGCCACGCTCCAGCTCGAATGTTACGCCGCCTTGCTGGTCGAGATGCGGAGACCCCAGCCCCGCGTATCGAAAACGGATCAGGGTGGGATCTACGCCCGGCGCCGCCACGAACTCCGACTTCATGTGTGTTCCCGCAAAACTGAATTGAACATCGACGCCCGGATAAATGCCACGGTACACGATCTTCTGGTAAGTGGGAAGGTCCAGACCCCACTCTTGCGGTTGGTTACCGATGAGATAGTTTACGCGTGTCGGCTGTGGATCTTCACCCCGCGGTTCCGCCTGATTGCTGCATCCCAGGAACTGAAGCTGGAAGGCCGATCCGGGGACGCGGAAAGCAATACGTTCCTTCTGAAAGGACGCTCTGATTCCGGGCGCGGCGCCTAAGTATTGATTCGATCCATCCGCCACTGCCGCGCGGCGGGCGAAGAGCAGTGGGCTGTTCCACTTTGCCATTGCATCCTGCCGCCGCTGGCCACCGATTTCGCCCGCGCGGGATGACATCGGCCCCACAATAAGGATTCCGAGAACGATGCAACAGTCCCGAACCGCAGCTAGATTTAAGACGCCCGGCATCTTGGCGTGACACCTCCCACTCCTCATCGACACTCACCTCTTCTCCGCTAACAAAATCTACAAACTGGTGTCTTTGACGTCGCAGAACTCTCTATGCAGAATTTCCTTACCCCATTAGTGATATGCCTTGGAATAATTCCAGCTACATCGTCCTACCCTCCGAGGGCGGGAGGTGAGCCTGGAATGCAAAGGGAGGACAACGCCGGCCGAAACGGCAGATTGTGTTTCGGAAATCTAGACTTTACAGAGGAACAAGGGAAATCGCCGGAACAAACCTATGGAACCGTCCAGGTGCCCAAATTTACCCAGCCGGCATCCACCGTGGCGTTCCGAACCTCCGCGTAGATGTTCTTCGCGCCAGCGAACGCAGATGTGAAGCTAAGCGCCAGACTTACCGTCAAGTTGTTTCCCGACGCACTCGCCGACGAGGCTCCTGCATTCACCGTGCATTGGCTGTTCCCGAGTGTTCCGGACACACCAACGGTGAGCGGTCCCTGCCAGACTCCCGTGTCACTGGCCAGAAAGAGTTCGTTCAGCCCACGCACGTAAAAAAGATAGCAGGCCCTGCTCACCGCCAGCGTGGCATTGATATCCATTTGGGTGGAAACAATATCGGTTGCCCCACTCAAGTCCGAATACGTGAAAACAAAAGTCTGGGCCGATGCGCTGCCCATGTTTGGTGTCACCGAGCCAGCCACAGGTGGTGATGGAGGCGCTTCGGTCCCGGACGATGGCACCGTCCAGGCGCCCAACTTCGCCCAGCCGGCATCCAAGCTGGCGTTTCGCACTTCCGCGTAGATATTCTTCGCTCCCGCAAACGAGGATGTGAAGCTGAGCGCCAGGCTCACCGTCAAGTTATTTCCCGACGCACTCGCCGACGAGGCTCCTGCATTCACCGTGCATTGGCTGTTCCCAAGCGTCCCGGACACGCCAACGGTGAGCGGTCCCTGCCAGACGCCCGTGTCACTGGCCAGAAAGACTTCGTTGAGTCCGCGCACGTAAAAGAGATAGCAGGCTCCGTTCACCGCCAGCGTGGCATCGATATCCATTTGGGTGGAAATAATATCCGTCGCCCCGCTGGAGTCCGAATACGCGAAAACAAAGGTCTGCGTCGCTGCGCTGCCCGAATTCGGCGTCACTGAAACTGGAGCCGGCGGCGAGGAAGACCCGCTCCCCGACGATGGCACCGTCCAGGCGCCCAACTGCACCCAACCGGCATCGAGCGTAGCGTTCTGCACTTCCGAATAGATGTTCTTCGCGCCTGCAAACGAGGAGGTGAAGCTAAGCGCCAGGCTCACCGTCAAGTTGTTTCCAGACGCACTCGCTGACGAGGCTCCTGCATTCACCGTGCACTGGCTGTTGCCGAGCGTTCCAGACACGCCAACGGTGAGCGGTCCCTGCCAGACTCCCGTGTCACTGGCCAGAAACAGTTCGTTCGGCCCGCGCACGTAAAAGAGATAGCAGGCCCTGTTCACCGCCAGCGTGGCATTGATATCCATCTGGGCAGAGACAATATCGGTTGCTCCACTGGAATCCGAGTACGCAAAAACAAAGGTCTGCGTCGCTGCGCTGCCCGAGTTCGGCGTCACTGAAACGGCAGCCGGCGGAGGAGGGGGTGGACCGGCGGGAACACTCCATGTCCCCAGCGCGGCCCAGCCGCTGTTCAGTGTGGCGTTTAGCACCTCCGCATAGATATTCTTCGCACCTCCAAAAGTTTGCGAAAAGGTCAGGGCCAGGGTTACCGTTAACGTTGATCCGGAGCTTACCACTGACGACGCCGCGGCATTGATTGTGCACTGGCTGTTTTGAGATGTCCCCGCGCTGCCAATGGTGAGCGGGGCCTGGAAGCTGCCGGAATCATCCGCCAGGGCTATGGTGTTGGCTGCCCGAACGTAGTTGAAATAGCAGGCGGCGTTAGGCACCAATGTGGCGTTGATGTCCATCCGCGCTGAAACGATATCCGCGGCTCCAGCGGGATCGGAAAACGTGAAAGCAAAGTCCCCCGCCGAACCGCTTCCTGAGTTCGGCGTTACCGAAACCGTCACCGGCGGCTCTTGCAGCAGCCCGAATACCGTAACTTGACCGGTAGTCTGGCCGCTCACCACCACGTTCGATGCCACGTATACCTTGCCGTTGACAATGGTCGGAAAAGCCCACTTGTTTCCGGTTCCAAATTGATCGCGTCCGTTGGCCGCCTGGTTGCTGTTGTACAACATGTCCGCAAGGCTGCCGGCGTTGTAAGCATAGAGCGCCGCCGATCCATTCCCGACGGTGGCCCACACGATTCCATTCGAAGTTCCGTTCGCTGAAATAGACGGCGTGGTTCCCGGATAAGGGAAAACTTCTGCGGATTCAGATGTGGGACTCGTACCGAACTTGCCGTTCGCAAATGCAAAGGTCCTCAGGGGGTTTCCTTCCCCCCCGTAGTACAGCGTGCCGTTGAACCATGCCGGGCTGCCCCATTCCCCGACGTTACTTCCGTTTACGATCACGCTCGAGAGCTGCTGGTACACTTCGTCCGCGCTGGGATTGAACTTCCCGAGGTTGGCCGTATCCATTACATAGATATTTCCATCCTTGCCCGCCACCACCGCCAGATTTCGCGAGTGGCCGTTGCTATCGTTCAGCGGCGGTAACAGCATGCCCCCTCCCGAACCCAGGTCCTGGTCCTGGCCGGATTCAGAAACCGTGCCGGACATTGTGAAATAATCCGCCACAGCCAAATTTCCACCGGTGCTGGACATTCTCACGTACGCATTGCCGTAATCGTTTTGTGAAGGGAATCCGCCCCCGGTGAGAGTGGTGTCGAAGGTTCCATTCCCTGTCGGTACATATATATTTCCCGCGCCATCCGCCTGCGGACCCGAGCCCGACCCCCAGATCCCCCCTTGCGCTCCGTTCGGTACGAGATTTAACACCGTCGGCGATTGTGCCAGGTTCGATTCTTTGTATCCGATGACCCAGCTGGTGTATGGCGTGACATCGCAATGTGACGACCATGTTGTATAAACCATTCCGTTCGCGAGCAACAGTGCCGCGCGGTCCTTGTGCTGCGACGGAACAAAGGTAGTTTCATCGCCGGCGCCCGAAATCGTCGCCGCCACTTCCACCGGGCCGTTGAACTCTTCCGCCAGCGTGGTCAAATCCAGAGCATGCAGCCGGTGATAATAGGTGACGTTATTGCCGTTGGTGTACTTGCTCATCGCCACCACGTAGATGGTCCCGTGCGGGCCGCTTTGCGGGTCGATCACCGGCGTGGCCGTCACCCCAATCCTAGGCGAAACCTGGGAACAGCTCCGGTCGTCCGATGCGGTCTCGCTGCCCACCAGCAGGGTTACCTGCTGCAGCACCGCCCCGGTGTCGGCGTCCACTGCGTACACGCTGTCATTCTCGGTGGCGATGTAAAGCACGTTATGCGTACCTTGACCCGGGATGGTCAAACCAGGCACATACAACGGCTGCCCGTCCACCTTGCCGTCCACCACAATCGAGAACAGCTTCCCGAAGGTCGCCGAGTTTACATTGGCCGGGGTGAGGATGGTTTCCTGCTGATTCTGCCCGGTCCGCGCATTGTCGTTATGCCAGGTAAGCACGCTCGGCTGCCCATAAAGGGCCGCTGCGCAAAACACGGCCAGCCCAATGAATGCCGGAATTGACCTAAGAACGCGATAATGCATTGGTTCCTCTTGTGCACCGATTGCTTTATCATCCAGCTTCCCGAGGGAAGCCCACAATAGGGCAAATTGCTACCTTAGCAAATAAACCGACCCGAGCAAATAAACCGACCCGAGCAAATAAACCGACCCGAGCAAATAAACCGACCCGAGCAAATAAACCGACCCGAGCAAATTAAAACCAAACCCAACGCCGCGCGGACTCAAGCGTCGAGCAAGAACAACAACTTACGGCGGGGCGCGGCCGCACTCTTGACAATAATCGCAAATTGCAATACACTTATCTCGGATTGCAATATGCGTCTGGGCGAAAAACTCCGCTACCTCCGCCAGGTGGAAGGCACCCTCCGCGGCCTCGATCGCGAAATGACCCAGCAGGAAGTGGTCCGCGCCCTCAAAAAAGACCTGCGCCAGTCCATCAGCCAGTCCTATCTGTCGCAGATCGAAAGCGGCGCCCGCCCTCACCTCACCAACGCCACCCGCATGTTGCTGGCGCGCTTCTTCAAGGTTCATCCCGGCTACCTGGTGGACGATCCGGAAGGTTTCCACACCGAACTTATCTCCGACGTGCGCGGGATTGAGGATCAGCTGGACCTGTGGCTCATCGACGGAGCCGAACGTTTCCGGCACGATCCGGGAATTGGCCAGGCGTTGCTTACGCTCGCCCGGCATGACGATTCGCGAAAGTGCCTGTTGCTGCTGGAGGCCATTCTGGATACGCCTGGATTGGCGGACCGTCTCTTTCAGGTGCTGCGGCCGGAACTGGGCAACTCCGCAAGGAGGCCAGCTGTATGACTTGGGAAAGCTTCTATTTCGGCTGCTTCTTGGTGGGGTTTCTCTTCAGCCTGCTCTCGTTCGTGGCAGGTTTCGGATTCCTGCATTTGCCGGGTTTGCACTTTCACGCCACCCACGGGTCCCATGGCGGCCAGAACTCACCGGTGAATTTCGGCACTGTGGCGGCATTTCTCGCCTGGTTCGGAGGCACCGGCTATTTGCTCACGCGTTATTCGAGCATCTGGGCCCTGGCGGCGCTGGCCATCGCGTCCCTGAGCGGATTGGCCGGAGCGTCCGCCGTGTTCTGGTTTCTGGTGAAGGTATTGTTAGCCGACGAAAAAGAGATCGACCCGCAGGATTACGACATGATCGGCGTGCTGGGAAATGTCAGCAGCACGGTGCGCGAGGGCGGAGTGGGCGAGATGATCTTTTCGCAGGCCGGAACACGCCGCGCCGCGTCCATCAGAGGCGAAAACGGGGAAGCTATCGCCAAGGGCGTGGAAGTAGTGGTCACGCGCTACGAAAAAGGCATCGCCTACGTGCGCCGTTGGGAAGATTTGAATCAGGATACAAGCGGTCCGGGTTCGCCGGACCATAAGGAGAATTGAAAATGCGGATCTCATCCGAGATATTCATCATGGCTGGGCTGATGGTGCTGGTGGTCATGTTTCTCATGGCCATGTTCGCCAGGCTTTACCGGAAAGCCGGTCCCAACGAAGCATTGGTAGTCTACGGCTTCCGCGGAACGCGCATCGTCATCGGCCACGGCACTTTGATTTTGCCCATGTTGCAGAGTTATCGCGAGCTGTCGCTCGAGCTGATGTCCTTCGATGTCGCCCCGCCGCAGGATCTGTATACCAAACAAGGCGTCGCGGTGACGGTGGAAGCGGTCGCGCAGATCAAAGTCAAATCGGATCCGGAATCCATCAAAACCGCGTCCGAACAGTTTCTTTCCAAAACCGATCAGGATCGCGAGGCGCTGATCCGGCTGGTGATGGAAGGCCATCTGCGCGGCATCATCGGCCAGCTTTCGGTCGAACAGATCGTCAAGGAGCCGGAAATGGTGGGCGATCGCATGCGCGGCACCTGCGCCGGAGACATGACCAAAATGGGCCTGGAAGTGATTTCGTTCACCATCAAGGAAGTCCGTGATAAGAACGAATACATCTCCAATATGGGGCGCCCGGACATCGCCCGCATCAAGCGCGACGCGGATATCGCCGCGGCCGAAGCCGAGCGCGATACCGCCATCAAGCGCGCCGAAGCGACGCGCGCCGCCGCGGTCGCCAGGGCCCAGGCGGACCAGGAACGCGTGCTGGCGGAAACTTTATCGCAGGCGAAACAGGCCGAAGCTACGCGCGATCTGGAAGTGAAGCGCGCTCTGTACCTCGAAACCACCAAAAAGCAGCAGGCGCAAGCCGACAAGGCCTATGACATCCAGACCAATATCATGCAGCAGCAGGTGATGGCTGAGCAGGTGAAGATCCAGCAGGTGGAAAAGGAACAGCAGATCAAAGTGGCGGAAGCGGAAATCAAGCGCCGCGAGAATGAGCTGATCGCGACTACGTTGAAAGTCGCCGAAGTGGAGCGCGGCCGTATCGAAACGTTGGCGTCCGCCGAAAAGATGCGGCTCACCGCCGAAGCCGAAGGTCACGCCTTCGCCATCCGCGCGCAAGGTGAAGCGGAAGCCGAGATCATCTTGAAAAAAGGCGAGGCCGAAGCCAAGGCCATGAACGTGAAAGCCGAGGCCTACCAGGAGTACAACCAGGCCGCGGTAATCGACAAACTGCTCACCGGCTTGCCGGAAGTGGTGCGGGCACTGTCCGCTCCGCTCTCAAACATCGATAAGATCACGATCGTCTCAACCGGAAATGGCGATTCCGCCGGCATGCACAAAATCACCGGCGACATCACCCAAATGGTGGCCCAAATCCCCGCCCTGTTCGAAACCCTTTCGGGCATGAAAATGTCCGACCTACTAGGAAAAGTAAAAGCAATCGGCGACCGGTCTTCGAAGCCGGATGGCGCCTAACCAGAAACGAGAAACCAGAAACGAGGTTTTTATATGGCATTAATGGAACGAGTCTCAACCCTAGTCCGAGCCAATCTGAACGATCTCATCGACAAGGCCGAGGAGCCTGAAAAGATGATCAAGCAGGTGATTCTGGATATGCAGAATCAGCTTTTGCAGGTCAAAACACAGGTGGCCATCGCCATCGCCGACCAGCACCTGCTCGCCAAGAAACAAAAAGAGAACCAGGAGAAGAACGCCGAATGGGTCCACAAGGCGGAACTGGCGGTAGATAAGAAACAGGACGGCCTGGCTCGCGGCGCGCTGGAACGCTCGCTCAGCTACAAGGCGCTGGCGGAAAACTTCGCGCAGCAGGTGGCCGACCAGACCGTGCAGGTGGAGAATCTAAAATCCGCGCTGCACAAGCTGGAGCAAAAGCTGACCGAGGCTCAAGCCAAGAGCGACGTTCTGATTGCCCAGCACCGTCGCGCCCGCGCGTTGAACAAGGCCGGCGACGCCCGCATGGCCATCGGGAACAATTCCAACTCCGCCGCGTTCGACCGCATGAAGAACAAAGTGCAGCGCAACGAAGCGCTCAGCCAGGCCAAGGCCGAGCTGACCGGCGATTCCATGGAAGATCAACTGGCGTCGCTCGAAAAACAGGATGAAGTAGACAAACTTCTAGCCGAGCTCAAGGCGAAACGAGGCCTGGCGAGCTAAATGCATCGCCAGAATTAGCTGCCGCGCAGTCTACCGTGATGATGTTGTTGCTGGCTGTGCGGCGTCGAGGTCGCACACCAGGATACGGTGCATGGCCTTCGGCTGGAGCGGAAGCACGTAAAATTTTTCTGCGACGAGCCGAGCTTGAAGCTGAAAGAAATACGGCTCAACGCCATGGAAGGCTCCCTGAATCTCGATCACTCGCTGACCGGAGCGGAGGTCGTAAATGTCGGTCCAGTATCTTCCCTTGATCTGGGGCCAGCCCATGTCGAACGGCCCCGGGTAGCCGATCGACCCGTCCCAACTATCGACCGCGATGCGAGTACCTCCGGAGGACTTGTAAGGCCCCTCCCCTCCAAGTGGCCACTTGGGACCGGCTTTCTTAAAAAGACGATCTCCAATCTCCACGCCATCAGGCGTAACTTTCCATCTATATCCGTACATTGGCCCCCTCACGAGGTTCGTTGAGCTCGACGCAGCCTGCCACGCCGACTCCTCCAGCTTGTGAACTGTCTTTGGATGGCTTAGGTCAACTGCGTACTTTTCGAGGACGTCACAGCCATTACGGTTCGCAAAACAATAGCAAGACACAGAAACATACAGCATCGTGCCGTCTGGCGTCCGGAGATCATATAAACAGTCCCCGGCTCTCACCTTTAGGTTCGCGTCCAGTTCATCCTTTCTTACTTCCGGCGGCAGGGTCCATCGTGGAATATTCACCTCCTTACAGGCTTCGGGATGATCTAGCACGAGATGCGTGAAGCTTCCGCCAAAAGCTTCTGGAACCAAAAGAGGCATCAAGAGCCACTGGGCGACATGGCCGGTCGCCGCCTTTGAAGGGGTACGGCTTAGGGTCCGTTCCATAGATGGAGCAAGAATAACGTCAAACAAGTCGAGCAGCGGAAGAGCGTGTGACACTTTTTTTAGCGTCACACGGTTCCTTGCGGACAGATGAGTCGGAAAGCAACCTTGTATCATCAGAGCATGCCGCGCACAGCTTTTGTTCCCGTGGGCCTCATATCGATAACCCTGTTGGCGCAAACACCGGCCAACCCGCCCGATCCCTGGAAGGATTCCGACCTGATCCAGCCCCAGGCCTTGGCCGCGCGAATCACCGGCAACGCGCCGAAGCCGAAAATCCTGTATGTCGGGTTTCCAATTCTCTACCACGGCGCGCATATTTCCGGCGCCGAATTGGCCGGACCGGCCTCCAAACCAGAGGGCCTGAAACTGTTGAAGCAAGCGACGGCGAAACTCCCGCGTGATCAGGAGCTGATCATCTATTGCGGCTGCTGCCCATCGGACCGTTGTCCCAACGTCCGGCCAGCCTTCAGATTGCTGCACCAAATGGGATTCACGCGCCTGAAGATCCTGGATATCCCAACTAACCTGTCAACGGATTGGATCACCAAGGGCTATCCGGTAGAGCGCGCGAGCAGTTCAAATTGAAACGTGGTCGGGCGGAGCGGGCTCAGGCTCCTCCACCACCGCGGGCTTCGGAGCAGCCGGCGAATCGGCCTTGGTAATCTTCGGCTCCATCGAAACCAGCACTCCGCTGCGGGGAAGCACGTACATCAAATATGTAGAGCCGTTCTCCAGCGCTTTATAACAGGCGAAGTTGACGTCGTACCTTTTGTCTTTCGAATCGAAGAAATAATTCTCGATGGGGTCGCGTCCGTTGGGCCGCAGGGTCTGCTCTTCGCGCGCGATCACGCGTCCCTCCCGCGCTACCACTTCGCGCGCCAACAGATCGAAGTACATGCCCGGGGAAAAACGCATGGCATAATACGCGGCGAGGCCGAGACCTGCCAGAACCGTTCCCACCCTCATCACCGTAGAGATTTTTCCCAGCTTCTCCGCCATCTCGCCTATGTGCATCAACTGACTGGCAAATATGCCGAGGGCCGCTGAAAAGGAAACGTGCTCGCTCATGCCCGTCAAACTCACCCAGAGCAGAAAGGGTGCAATGGCTGCTACCGCCGCTATAGCGGCTGGATTCAGGCAGCGCGGGATGAATTTCTTGAATTGGTCCGCCGAAAGGCGCCCTACCCGGTTCGCTTCCAGTGACTCCGGGGAAAAACCCATCGCCTTCGAAAGATCAAACAGGACCTGGTCTTTGGTTCGGAATGCTGAGGCGTCGTCTATCACGAAAGCACTACTTTGGATATATCGACGGTGGGCGCTGGATACTTTAATTTCATATCGTCCAGGGCCCGCACGATCAATTCCGCAATCACATGATTCCGCAGCCATTTTCGATCCGCTGGAATGACATACCAGGGTGCCCGCTCGGTACTGCATTTGCGCAGAGCGTCTTCATAAGCTTGCTGATACTCGTTCCAATGTTGGCGCTCCTCAAAGTCGGGCAGCGATAACTTCCAGTTGCGCGAAGAATCCTGCATGCGAGCCTGGAACCGCCGCTTCTGTTCATCCTTGCTGATATGCAGGAAGAATTTTAGGATGGTCACCCCGTTTTCGGTCAGCGTCCGCTCAAACTCATTAATCTGGCGATAGCGCTTCTCCCACTCTTCGGTGGGCGCCAGGCGATGCACCCGCACAATCAGCACATCCTCATAGTGCGACCGGTTGAAAATCCCGATGTTGCCGAGCGGCGGCACGGCCTGATGAATGCGCCAAAGGTAATCGTGCGAAAGCTCCACATTCGAGGGCGCCTTGAACGAATGCACGTCGCAGCCCTGGGGATTTACACCGGACATGACATGCCGGATGGTGCCGTCCTTGCCGCCGGCATCCAGCGCCTGCAGGACAATCAGCAGCGCGTAGCGTTTGTCGGCGTACAGCAGATGCTGCAGCTCGGTGAGCCTGGCGATCATTTTCTGGTGTGCTTTATCGTTGCGCTTTATCCCAAACGTATCCTCGGGATCACGGTCTTTGAGCCGGAGCTTGCTCCCGGGCCTGACCATGCAATGCTTCGCAATATCCATGTTTGAATTGTAGCCCCGCACCTGAACTGTAGCCCCGCACGTCAGTAAGGGGACATGCAAAACTAGAACGATGGATTTCGTGCTTCACTCTGTCGAGGTCCGGGTGCTGGGCGCACTGCTCGAGAAGGAAATCACCACGCCCGAATACTACCCGCTGTCTCTCAACGCACTGGTCAATGCGTGCAATCAGAAATCGAACCGCGACCCCGCCGTGAATTTCGATGAAGCCACCGTGGAACAGGCCCTCCACTCGCTGCGCGACAAAGGTTTGCTGTTATCCATCACCGGCGCCGGCAGCCGCGTTCAGAAATACGCGCACCGCATCTCCGAGAAATTGAACCTGGGCCGGCCGGAGCTGGCCATTCTTTGTGAACTGATGCTGCGCGGCCCGCAGACCCTCGGCGAGCTGCGCAACCGCGCCGTGCGGATGCACCCGTTCGAAGATTTGGAACAGGTGCAATCCGTGATCGATCGCCTGCCGGAACTGATCATGAAACTCGAGCGGCGCCCCGGTGAAAAGGAAAGCCGCTTCGCACACCTGCTCTCCGGAACTCCCGCAATTTCCCAATCAGAGCCCGAGCCTCCCGCCGCCCCGCGTCACGATCGAATAACCGCGCTAGAGGCCGAAGTCACCGAGCTTCGCCAGGAGCTGGAAGATCTGAAACAACAGTTTGCCGGTTTTCGAAAACAGTTCGAGTAACGCAGGGCCCTCACCAGACCCCAGCCCCCAGCGCTAAGCGGCCCGCAAAGGCGGCCGCAACGGCGCCACCCCATCTTGGGCCAGGCAGCTTCTCACGCCCTTCACCGGACCGTGCAGGTAATCGTCAATGGGAAACAGCGGATACGGCTCCAGTTCACGGAACACGCGTCCCAGCTTCTGCTCAATGCGGTACACCGCATGGAAGAAATTGCCGCGGTCCATATTGAGTTTCCGGCAGCACAATTTCCAGTCCGCTCCCAAAAGGAAGTGGTACTTGAATATGCCGTATTCCCCCTCCGTCAAGGTCCGTTTGCTTACCAGGCAAAAGTCAGCCGAAAATTCCTCCGACTTCCGCCCCCATGCCCCCCGGCGATCCTTTCCCGGCAGCGGATCCAGCGTCACTTTACTGATGTACCTTTCCCGGCTCACGCAGTCGCGAAAATGCTCAAAGCAGGCCCGGAAGATGGCGCGAAGCACGCAATTGCACGGATGGGTAGTCTCGTGCCTGCCAATCCGCAACCCTAACCCGAGACACGTATTGCATCCCGGGGCGGCCTGCGCCAATGTTTCTGATCTAGTCCATTCCATTTTTGATCCTCTTTTGATGGAACTCGGAAAGGCAACCGAGTAGTTTGTGCCGACTTACAGTCTCATCGCGCACCTTAGATGCGTCAACGCAATTCATGCATGTCGTCTAAGGCGGAATTCTGTCTTCAACTGAGGAAAGAGTAGGACAAAGGTAACGTTGTCTTTTACTTAGATAGGGTCTATAACTTCCAGCACCACCCTATGTCTCAAGCTTCAGGTTGGACTGGTATTTCTTATTCCTTCTGGCCCTATTTCCAAGTGAAATATGGGGGGGTGCCGACTTGAACTTCCGGAACGCCCAGCTTCGTTTGCTCAGCTACGTCCGGGATCGCATTCATAACGGCGAATTGACGGAGAGAGGGTTCGCTCGCATGATCGGCATCTCGCAGCCTCATGTGCATAATGTGCTGAAGGGTGAGAGAAATCTCTCCATTGGGATATCCGATTCTATATTAAATATCTTTCATATCTCGATCCTGGACTTGGCCTCGCTGGAGGACCTAGATACCAACCTCAAGAGTCGTAAGGCCTTGGAGCCTGTTTTCGAAGTCCCAGTCCCTGTTTTCGAAGTACCAATCCCTGTTTTCGAAGTACCAATCCTGGACCGGCCCATCGGCCCCGGCATTCCCTGGCCAGCGCAGATCGATCAGGCCAAGCGCTTTCGAACCCCGGTCCCGGCCGGAGCGGGTCTGCCCGGGTTGGTGATGGCGCGTCTTGCCCCGGACCCTGAAATGCGCGAGACGCTGGCCGGTTATGACATCGCGATTCTGGACACCTCCGAACGCCAGCGCGCCAGACCATCCCCGGAGGGCCTTTACGCGGTGGATCGTAACGGGGAAGTGGTGCTCAGGTACCTGCGGCCCGGGTCGCGCTGCTATTACCTGGTGACCGATGTCACGCTGGAGAACCCGGCGCAATGGGAATATCTGCGCATCTCCCGGAGCGAATTGTCCGGATTCATCAAGGCCCGAGTCTTATGGCTGGGCCGCGAGAAAGACCGGAAGCTGCCCATGAGTCAGCGCGGCCGCTTCTTATACGAAGTGATTTCCTCTACGAAGTGATTTCCTCGTAATTTCGAAGCACCTGCGCGGCGGTACTTTCCCAGCTGAATTGGCGGGCTTGTTCCAGGCCTTTCTCCACCATCTGCTGTCTCAGCGCATCGTTGAGCAGCACCTCCCGCATGCCGCGCGCGATATCGAACACGTTCTCCGGGTTGACAATCAGCGCGGCATCTCCCACCACCTCCGGCAGCGAGCTGACGTGCGAGCAGACCACCGGCGTCCCGCAAGCCATGGCTTCCAGGGGTGGCAAACCAAAGCCTTCATACAACGACGGAAACACGAAGGCCGAAGCAGCTTGATAAAACGCCCGCAAAGTTTCAATGGGAACGAATCCCAGAAAGCGCACGCTATCTTCCACCCGGCTTTGAATCACGGCATGCCGCAGCGCCGGATGGCGCGCGATCTCATCGCCGATGATGATCAGGCGCAGATCCCGGTAGCGCGGGTCTTCCCGCAGCTCGCCATGCAGTACCGCGAATGCCTCCACCAGCCTCGGGATATTTTTCTGCGGATTGGTTCGTCCCACATAGAGCAGGAACGGGTAGTGGATACGGTAACGATCAAGCACGCGCTGTATCTCAGTGGCCGCCGCGGGCGAGGATTGACGGAAGGTTGGATCCGGCGCGTTGTATACAATCTGGATCCTGTCCGCCGGAATCTGCAGCACCGTCTCCACGTCGCGCCGCGTGGCGCTGGATACCGCCAACACCCGGTCCGCCCGCGCCAGGCCGCGCCGCAGATAAAACAGGCGCAGGTTGCTCCGGTACCCCTTTTGGTTTGAGAACAACAATGTACTCATATCGTGGATGGTCACCAGGTAAGGCTTCGGCATCCACAAGGGAACGGCGTTCAGCGGAATATGGAAGAGATCCGCGGAGAAGCGGCTCAAGAACAGCGTGAAACCGAACTGCGCGAAACCGGGCCTGCGCTTCTTTTCATAAACGGCAATTTCGAAATTGGAGGGAAGATCGGCAAATTCCGGCACCGCCGGCGCCGGCGTGATCAGCGTGTACTGGTTGGTGCGGTCTAACCGGGCGAGCGAACGAACCAGGTTCCGGATGTAGGTGCCGATGCCGAAGTCCGCTACACGCCGGGCATCCAGAACAATCCGAAGAGACATAGAGATATGTGCTATGCGTTGGCAGGCGAAAGCGCCTGCCCCACATTGAATTGCAAAAGATTGAAGCCTTCTGACTCTATCCGACGCGCACGTTGGCCCAATCGTGGGGCAGGCGCTTTCGCCTGCCAACTCACTACGCCGGCGCGCCGGCCAGTTTCCAACCGTACAACGGAAAGCGTTCCGCCAAAGTGGTTACGCGCCGCCGCACCGATGCAAATGTATCGGGTGAAGCGATATTATCCAGCACCTCCGCGATCAACCCCGCCACTTCGCGCATCTCCGTCTCCCGGAAACCTCGCGTGGTGACCGCGGGGCTGCCCAGACGGACGCCGCTAGGATTAAGCGGCGGATTCACGTCGAACGGAATGGCATTTTTATTCGACGTGATATAAGCCTCGTCCAGCGCCTTCTCCGCTTCCTTGCCGCGGATCCCCTTGGCAAATACATCCACCAGGATGAGATGCGAATCGGTTCCGCCGGAAACGATGCGGAAGCCTTTGGCCCCCAGGGCCTCGCCCAGCGCCTGCGCATTTCGAATTACCTGTTTTTGATAGACAGTGAACTCGGGCGCCATGGCTTCCAGGAAACAGACGGCTTTCGCTGCGATCACATGCACCAACGGACCGCCCTGCGTGCCGGGAAACACAACCTTGTCAATGGCCGCGGCGTATTTCTCCCGCGAGAGAATCATTCCGGAGCGTGGACCTCGCAATGTCTTGTGGGTGGTGGAGGTGACAATATCGGCGTACTCGCAAGGATTGGGATACACTCCGGCGGCAACCAATCCCGAGAAATGCGCCATGTCCACCAGGAACAGCGCGCCCACGGAATCCGCCACCTCGCGAAAACGCTTGAAATCGATGATCCGGGGATAAGCGCTGCCGCCGGCGATCACTAATTTCGGCTTGTGTTCCAGGGCCAGCTTGGCCAGTTCGTCGTAATCGATGCGCTCGTCCTCGCGCCGCACGCCGTAAGGAATCACATGATAGGTCTTGCCTGAAAAATTCAAAGGATGGCCATGCGTCAGGTGCCCGCCATGCGCCAGGTTCATTCCCAAAATGGTGTCGCCAGGCTGCAGAACAGCGGAATAAGCCGCTTGATTGGCCTGCGATCCGGAGTGCGGCTGAACATTGGCGTGCTCGGCTCCGAACAATTTCTTGGCGCGATCGCGAGCCAGATTTTCGACGATATCTGTAAACTCGCACCCGCCGTAATAGCGCTTGCCCGGATAGCCTTCTGCATACTTGTTGGTGAAGACGCTGCCGGTGGCCTGCAGCACAGCTTCCGAGGTGAAATTCTCGCTGGCAATCAGCTCCAGCCGCCCGTGCTGGCGTTCCGTCTCATGCTGGATCTGCTCGTAAATTTCCGGATCGACCTCGGAAAGAGGACGGGACATGCGCTCTTGTTCGGTCATTGACCTAGTTTATCAGCCCATGCATTTGATTTGTCCCCTTGCTGACGCGTCTTCAGCCCACTTGAAGTTTTCTCGAAATGCCGTAGCGTAGCAACAGGCATCCGGCCATCGCCAACCCTACGTACAGTGTCAGCTTCCAATCCAACGGACCATCGCCCGAGACGGTGTAATCGAAGGTGAGCCCATGCTGCGCCACGTCGCGCCGCTGCTCTCCGATCTGCAGGCGGTTGTTTTGCGGAACCAACACGTTCACCAGATAGACGCTGCCCTCCGGACGGTGCATGTTTAGGAACGAAATTTGATGGCGCCCCGGCGCCGCGCGAGGAATCGCCGCCGTGGCCCGCAGATGGATGATGCCCACGCCTTGGCTCATTTCTTCAAGCGTCGGGTAGCTGGATGTTTCAAACTGCATCGGCGTTGGCGCGCCGTCGGATTTGAGCACCGCCGAACCCAGCACCGCGCGTGCGTAGGCTTCCCCCTCCTCTCGCGAAATCCGGCCGTCGCCATTCGTATCGATCCACTGAAACACCTTGGACGCCACCGAGATCCCCGGCGTGAGATCCATTTCCACATCCACGCGTCCGATGTTTATTTCCAGGCGGGTGGCTTGCAGGTATTCATCCAAGCGGTGCGCAGCCGCTGGATAGATGGTCGCCAGCCAGAAGCAGGTAGCGGCGAAACGCGCGTTCATTTCCTGACAAGCTTCGCGCCGTAATCGTTGGTGGGGTCGCGATAGATTGTGTGGATGTGATCGAGATCGCCGAATTGCGGCGCGTATTCAATGATCACCGTCGGCCCCTGGATGCGGTAATAAGCCAGGCCTCCGTTCTTGGTAGCCCCGCTCCAGGCAAAATAGGTTCGCGGTAAGTTGGCCTTGAGCTCCGCCATCTTTGCATTGGCCGCTTCGTCGTTGAGGATGCCTACCCACTCATGCGCCAGGTCCAGCAGCATGGCCTGCTGGCTTGCGTCCAATTCTGACGCCAGGATACCCTCCGGCTGGATCACTTTCCCGTCGTTGCCTGGCCCCAGCACCAGATCCTTAACCTCGTAGTTCAAGACGGCCTTCTTGAGTTGCGCCGCGTTCAGCGCGCCAATCAGCGCGAAGCCTTTGTCGTTTTCGTGGCCGAGCGGACGCACCGTCTGGCCGTTCAAAGTGTATTTCGCCGGCTGCGCCGCGGGTAAGCTAGGGGTCATCACGCTGCTCCCGCCCAACATAGTGACATTGATGGCCAGATGATGCCCGCCAAATTGAATCATCCACGGCGTGGTTACAGATGGGGACCCCAGCAGCGCGATGTAATATTCGTCCAGTCCGAAGCGAATGCCTTGGTCGGGACGTCCACCGGTGCGTCCGCCTCCGGCGTTCTTCAGCACTTCGTCGCCGTTCATGATGTCGGTGACTTTCTGGAACCCCTCCCGGCTCAAAGCGGCTCGAACTAGATTGAGCGCGGCTTCGCGCTGCTGCAGCTTCAGGTCACCGAATCGCAGGCCGTTCCGCTGGAAAATGCCGGTGGGCAGGTTGGACCATCCCGTCTTCTGCCTGCTGCTGAAAGCGAAGGTACCTTTGGCTTGCTCGGCCGGGGAAAGCGTCGCCAGGAACGCGTTCGCCGCCTGAACAACTCTTACCGTCACGCCTCCGTTGACGGCAGGCGCGGCCGCGCGCTCAAAACCAAAAGGCGACGCCAAGGCCACCAAAATAATCCATTCGCGTTTGTTCATGGTCGGCTCAGTCTAACATACGATTTGATTTGACTATCCTGAGAGGGTGAAGGCCATTGTGTACACCGAATACGGACCGCCGGATGTGCTGCGATTCCAGCAGGTGGAAACTCCTGCGCCCACCGACGGCGAGGTCCTGATCAAGCTTTGCGCGGCGTCCGTCAATCCAATGGACTGGCACTTCATGCGCGGCAAGCCGCTTTTCATCCGCCTGATGGCCGGTTTGTTCAAGCCAAAGTCGAAGATCCTCGGCTGTGATATCGCTGGACGGATTGAAGCTGTGGGCAAGAACGTGAAACAGTTTCACCCGGGCGATGAGGTGTTCGGCGGAAAAGGTCTGGGCGGGTTTGCCGAGTATGTATGCGCCGCCGAAGAGAGGTTTGTACTAAAGCCGGCCAATATATCATTTGAGGACGCAGCATCCGTGCCCGTGGCGGCGCTCACCGCCCTTCAGGGCCTGCGGGATAAGGGCCGCATCCAGCCAGGCCACCAGGTTCTAGTGGATGGGGCGTCGGGTGGTGTGGGCACGTTTGCTATCCAGATTGCCAAATCGTTCGGGGCTGAGGTGACTGCCGTTTGCAGCACCAGCAAGATGGACATCGCCCGATCCCTCGGCGCGGACCGGGTAATTGATTACACTCGGGAAGACTTCACCAACAATGGCCAACGTTACGATCTGATTTTTGCCCCCAACGCATACCATTCGATTTTCGATTACCGGCGCGCGCTGAGCCGGAACGGAATATATGTTGCGGCGGGCGGCGGCGCCCTTCCCATTCTCCAGCTCTTGCTGCTGGGGCCGTTGCTGTCAATGATCGGGAACAGGAAGATGGGTCTCATTACGGCGAAGCTAAAACAGCAAGATTTGATTTGCTTGAGGGATCTTCTGGAGGCCGGCAAAATTGCGCCAGTCATAGATCGGCGCTATCCGTTGAGCGAAGTGGCGGATGCTCTCCGTTATCTGGAAGAAGGACACGCGCGAGGGAAAGTGGTGTTAACCGTCTCCCCGGTGTCCGGATTGCCCGCAATAATGGAGCAGGGGGAATAGAATGTCCGAGAAGCAAAGCATTCCAGATGACGACCTGAAACGGAATCTCACTGTTCGAAACCCGGAGGCCGATGAAACGTTACCGCATATCGGCGTGGTGGGAGCCACGTATACCCTCCTGCTTACGGGCGAAGACACCGCGGGCCGCTTCTGTCTTTTTGATATGCACATCCCTCCTGGCGGGGGCCCTCCTCCGCACCGTCACGACTTTGAAGAAACGTTCACCATCCTCGAAGGCGAGCTGGATGCAACCTTCCGCGGGAAAAAGCAGGTGGTGCGCGCGGGCGAAACCATCAACATTCCCGCGAACGCTGCGCACCAGTTTCACAATTCTTCCACAAAGCCGGCCCGGACGCTGTGTACTTGCTCGCCCGCGGGTCTGGAGAAGTTTTTTCTGGAGGTGGGCGTTCCCGTTGCCGCCCGGACCACGCCGCCGCCTAAGCTGGACGAAGCGGCGCAAGCGGAATTCATCGCCAAGGCGCGAGCGCTGGCTCCTAAGTATCGGATGGAGTTGCTTCGGAGCGCTTAACGCGCCAGTGGGGCGGGCCCCATAGGTCCGCTCGGGAGTCGGCCGCGGGCCACCGAACCTATTGGATCGCGATGGTGGCTGTGTTTGAGCTAACGCCCGCAATGCTGAGGACCAGCGGCACCGCATTTCCACTGGCTGCCGCCGCCGGGATCTGGAAATTCACCTGGTAGAGCCCTACGAAATTCGGCGCGAGCCCCGAGAATGAAACCGGAACTGAAACGCCCCCAAGCTTCAGCGTCGGAGTGCTAACCGTGGCCGCCGCGGGATTGCCGGGGGACACGTCGCCCGCGGCCGGCTGATTTGTTACCGCGCCCAATCCGGTGCAGTAAAGCAAAACAAATTCGCCTGGCTTGACCGGCCGCGATGCTGGATACGCCCCCGTAGGCGCCGCCAGCGACGACGTGTTTGAGATGATGGCCGAAGCTTGTCCGCTGCCCTGCCCGTTTGCGGTAAACAGCGCCGGCGCGTACGGGTTCAGCAGGAAGGTAAGCAGCGTAAGACTTTCTCCTTGCGTGATCAGCAGCGGAAATTGCGCCGGCTTCGAAATGGAAAGCCAGGGAACCTGGAAATTGATCTGCAATGGAGAAACATAGAACAGCGGCGCGGGCGAGTTAGCCACTGTCATGGATGTTCCCCCCAGCAGCAGCGGCAGTGGAGCGCCGCCGGCCGCGAGCTTTGCATCCGCCAGATTAGTTCCGTAAAGCGACGCCATGCCGCCGGGCGCAATGGCGGAGCCGTTGACAGGATTGGCCGCGCTCACCAAGCCGGCGCTGGTGGTCACCGGACCTAAACCAATCACCGGCTCAACGGCGATGCTGGCGCCCGACCCTGGCGGGACGCAGGAAAAAGTGAGTTCATCGCCCGGCTTCTGAGCCAATGCGCGCAAGGCGGTATCGGAGAAAGTGACGGAACTTGGAACGCTGTTGAAGCTGGTCTGCTGGGGATTGTACAGCAGCCCCGCCGCTTGTCCGTTCAGTATTCCTTTGACAACAAGATCGCACTCGCCCGCCGCGGCGCGCGCTTCCAGCAGATTGATGCGCGGACCCGCAACCCCCGCGTTGGTCGACGTCAGAGTGATTTGTTGGCCCACAATCGGCGCCAGGTTGCTGTCGAACGCCAGCACGAAAGCAGTAAGCTGGTTGCGAATGGTGGCGCCCGCTGCGCCGCTGGGGATGCCGCCGGGATTGATCGGCGTTTGGTCGAAAACTTTCGCGCCATGGAAGCGAAACAAAGTGTCGATGCTTCCATCGTGCAGAAATCCGAAGCCGCGTACCTGAGGGCCCATGAACGGAGTCGGATCGCTGGGAAACAATGGATCCGGCGACATGCCGAACTTCCCCACCTTTTGATAGAGGTTGCGAAGCTGCGGGACCTTGAACAGTTGCGATTCGTTCTCGAAGGAAGATTGTCCGTCAGTGCCAAAGAATCCCGGCCGCGCCACGCCGTACTGGCTGTTGCCGCTGGGATCCAGCACGTGACAGCCGTTGCAGGTTTTCAGCGTATCGGAAGCGAGACCGTTATTGGTGACGCCCAGGAAAAAATTCTGACCCGCCTGCTGGTCCGCCGTCAGGGAATTGTCCAGGTTGCGGATCGGGTTCGGAGGATAGGTGAGCTGCAGGGCGAAATCGGCAAAAGCCTGCATGTCCGCGGTGGAAAGTTGATTGGCGCTGCCGAGCAAATCCTGGAACGCGGGATTGAACTTCATGAATCCGGCAACTTCGTTGAAGCTGCCGCTGTCGGGTTGCGCGCTCGCGGCGTCGTTGCCGCCGGTGCGGTCGCCCCGCCAGTGCATGGGGCCGTGATTGGCCATGCCGCGCAGGCTCTGCACGGTCATAGGGCCTTTCATGGGATTGAAGGGAGTGTCCGGCCCCACCAGAACCGTGAACGGCCCCGGATCGTTGACCGGCGCTGTGTCCGGATCGCTCAGATCCCAGGCCAGTCCATCAAAATCGCCGAAGATGTGGCAACTGGCGCAGGCGGAGTCGCCGTGGCTCGATGTTGTGGCGTCATAAAGGAAAGGGCGTCCGTTGGTCACGCTGGCCGGCTCCGGATTCAACATGGGCAAGTGCGCGATCTCCTTCTGGCCCTCGACATCCACGATGGAAATGGCGTTGTCGAAGTGCGTCAGCACATACAGCAAGTGTCGTGTTTCATCCAGCGCCAGGCCCACCGGTCCGCCGCCTGAGACCGCGATCTGATTCGCCGTGCTCGGAACGAAGCTGTCGTTTTCAAGCGCGGCGGTGTTGAAGATCCCGATTTTGCTGGAGCCTAGAGCAGCCACATAAAGCGTCTGGCCGTCGCTCGTGATAGCCATGTCGGTAGGAAACGCCAGGCTCTTCACACTCTCCGCATTGGGACTGGCCGCGCAGCAGGAACTGTAATTGATGTGCTTGTTCAGGTGACGCGGCAGAACCTGGCCGCCCTTAAGAACAGTGATGTGGCTCTCCGCCAGGTGGCCGCGCAAGCTGTGTCCGGCGTATGTGCCGGGGCCTTCGAAGCGATGGTCGTTCTGCGCGTCGGTGTTGCTGACATAAACCGCGCCGTTTACCGGATTCACCACCATATTGAAAAGAACCGTGCCCACTCCGGCGAAGAAGCCGCCCGCCCCAGCCTGTTGTACCGGAGGGTTTGCCGCAGCGTTAATCACGAAGACGTCTTCGTCCGGCAGCGAGAGATTTACCGCGCTGTCCCAAACTGTATTGGCTTCGTCCTGCCAGTGCATCTTTCCATCGGTGGCGCTCGGCCGGTATTTCACAATCAATCCGGTGGCGGGCGCGGCTACGCCTTGGAAATTCGTGTACGGAGGCGGTGCGGTTTTCGGAGGAACCGAGCCGGCCGAAATGGTAGTGGTGCCATTGCCCGATCGAAAAGCCGCCGCGTAGACCGTGTTGCCGTCGGGCGTCACCGCCAGCGCGCGAGGCGTGTCCGCGAAGAGCGTGAGGATAGTCAACGGCTGGCCGCCCAGCGTAACGCCGAGATTCGTCGCGTCAAACACCCAAACATCGGCGCGGCCCACGCCAGGAGTGGTCAGCTGCGGATCGACGGGCGAGTTCTGTCCCCGATGCGCGGTAGTAATGAAAGCCAGGTTATGCGCAGGTCCTGCAAAAACGATATCGCGCGGCTCATCGCCTACCAGCAGCGTGTTCACCACGCGCGCCGTTTTCAGATTGCTGATGTCGATAATACTGACGCTGTCAGAAACGTGATTGACCACCCATACTTCGGTTGGAGATCGCAGCGCCACCGCGACCGGCTCGAGGCCCACCGGCACCGAAGCAACCAGCGAAAAGGATTGGGCGGCCGGGCCCGAGATGGAAAAAATCTCCAACCGGTTCGCTGGAGTATTGGTGACAAACAGCAGTGATCCATCGGCGGAAAGTGCCAGCGGACGAACCTGTCCGCTCTCGAACAGCGTGTAGGAAGAGGCCGTTGCGCGAGGTTTCACGGCGGCTCGCACGCAGAGCAAAACTGAGGCAGCCACCAGGGCCCGGGAGAACATCGACATACAGATTCCCTGATAGTAGCAGGGCTTACCGAACCGCGACCGTAAGCGTAAGAAGCTGTGAAAAAATCGGGGAGCACGCTGGGTTGGCAGACGGAAGCGTCTGCCCCACATTGACGCACAAGGATTTACGATTAAGTGGCGCAGGCGCTTTCGCCTGCGAACCGATTTTTTCACAGCTTCTGAGACTGAGCTAAGTGAGCCGGTGCCTTTCTTCGCCCGGACTGTGGCGCACGCACCCATGCGTGCGCCACGTCGTTGCTTGGCAGATTTTGCAATACGAGGAAATTGATCCGCTACCACTATCGTGGTACAGAGAAAGACTTCCATTTCGTGATGTTGGCCCGGCCCATCCTTGTGTAACGTGAACTGTGCATGGAAAAGAAGACCGATTGAGGCCGAGACCAAGCATTGGGTCCGTGCATCTATGTAGCATCAAGCACGAGGTAACATCAAACACGGGAGGAGACATGCCGTGAAGCATCTTGCCGGTTGGTTAACGGTGGCACTACTCGCAATTGATCTGCTTGTTTCAGCGGGCTGCTCGAAAGGCACCGAAGCCGCAGGCGCACCACCCCCTCCTGTGGTGGAAGTGGTGCAAGTGCAGCAGCAGGACGTTCCCATTTATAACGAATGGATCGGGACATTGGACGGCATGGTAAACGCGGATATCAAGGCGCAGGTCTCTGGTTACCTCCAGACGCAAGCCTACACCGAAGGTTCGTTCGTAAAAACCGGACAGCTGCTCTTTCAGATTGATCCGCGGCCTTTCGAGGCGGTGCTCGATCAGGCCAAAGGGCAGTTGGCGGAAGCCACCGGTCAATTGGCGCAGGCTAACGCGCAGCTTACTCAAGCCGAGGCGCAGGTTGCAGTGGCGGAAGCAAACCAAGTGCGAACCCAATTGGATGTAGACCGTTATATTCCCCTCGCCAAGCAGCAAGCCATCACCCAGCAGGATCTGGACAACGCCACGCAGAATAATTTGGCGGCCAAGGCGCAAGTGCAATCCGCCAAGGCTCAGGTGGAGACGGCGCACGCTCAGATTCAGGCCGCCAATGCCTCGGTGGAAGCGGCCAAAGCCACGGTGGAGACGGCCAATCTCAATCTGGGCTTCACGCGGCTGATTTCGCCCATCGATGGCATCGCCGGGCAAGCCCAGCAACAGGTGGGGGCGCTGGTGAGCCCCGCCGGCGGCGCAGTCACAACCGTTTCCACCGTGGATCCGATCAAGGTTTATTTCACGGTGAGCGAGACCGAGTATCTCGATTTTCACCGGCGCTACGCAACCGCGGCCAGCGTGGAAGCAGAGCGGAAGCAGCTGCGGCTGCAGCTGATATTGGCGGACGGAACCGTTTATTCGCAAAATGGAAACTTTTATTTTGCCGACCGGGAAGTCAACCAAGGCACCGGAGCGATTCGAGTAGCTGGGCTGTTCGCAAACCCGGGAAATGTGCTGCGTCCGGGACAATATGGCCGGGTGCGCACCTCCACCCACACCGCTCTGGGCGCGCTGCTAATCCCGCAGCGGGCAGTGACGGAGCTACAGGGCGCGTACCAGGTCGCGGTGGTGGGAAGCGACAACAAAATTGATGTCCGAACCGTGAAGACCGGCGATCGCGTGGGCAATCTGTGGATCATCGCGCAAGGATTGAAACCCGGAGAGCGCGTGGTGGCGGAGGGCGTGCAGAAGGTCCGGCCCGGAATGACCGTACGTCCAAAGCCTTATGTGACGCAAGCTGAGGCGAGCGCGAAGTAGGTTTTATGTCTAAATTTTTCATCAATCGCCCCATCGTCGCCATGGTGATTTCCATTTTGATGGTGATCATCGGAGCCGTTACCATCGTGAGCTTGCCGGTGGCGCTTTTTCCCCAAATTGCTCCGCCGGAAGTTCAGGTGTCCGCCATATACACGGGCGCCGACGCGCAGACCATCGAACAATCCGTGGCCACGCCCATCGAACAGCAAATGTCCGGCGTGGACAACATGAACTACATGTATTCGCTCAACGCCACGGCCAACGGCCAAATGCGGTTGATCGTGGATTTTGACGTGAAGACGGACCCCAATACCGATCTGATCCTTGCCGATTTGCGCGAGAATCTTGCCCAATCCCAGCTCCCGGCCGAAGTCAACGCGTACGGTATCACCGTGACCAAGACACTCACCGCGCCGCTGATGTTGGTCAGCCTGAATTCGCCGCACAGCACCTACGACGCGCAGTTTCTGGCCAACTACGCCTACATTAATTTGAACGATCAACTGACGCGCGTCCCCGGCATCGGCAGCGTCCAGGTATTCGGCGCTGGTCAATATGCCATGCGCTTATGGGTGAAACCCGATCAACTGGCCAAGCTCGGCATCACCGTGCCCGAGATCGTCAATGCGCTGCAGACGCAAAACACCGTGAATCCGGCCGGACAGGTGGGCAGCGAGCCGATTCCCAAGGGGCAGGAGTTCACCTATTCGGTGCTGGCCCGAGGGCGGCGCACCTCGCCCGAAGAGTTCGAGCAGATTGTGGTGCGGGAAACGCCGGATGGCGGGATTGTGCGCATCAAGGATGTAGCGCGGGTAGAGCTCGGCTCGCAGGATTACTCCATCGAAGGGCGCCTCAACGGGAAACCCAGCGCCATCATTGCCATTTACCAACTGCCCGGCTCCAACGCCGTGCAGGCCGCAGAAGGCGTGAACAAGCTGATGATGGAGGCGAAGAAGCGCTTCCCGGCGGACGTGGATTACGTCATCCCGCTGGACACCACGCGCGCCGTGACAGAAGGAATGCGCGAGATTGTTGAAACGCTGGTCATCGCCATCCTGCTGGTGATCGTGGTGGTCTACATTTTCCTGCAAGGCTGGCGCGCCACCTTAATTCCACTGCTGGCGGTGCCCGTCTCGCTCGTCGGCACGTTCATTTTCTTCCCGGTGTTTGGATTTTCCATCAACACGCTATCGCTATTCGGGCTGGTGCTGGCAATCGGCCTGGTGGTGGACGACGCCATTGTGGTGGTGGAAGCGGTGGAACGCCATATCGAGGACGGAATGGCGCCCAAAGAAGCGGCACTGAAAGCCATGGAAGAAATCTCCGGGCCAGTGATCGGCATCGCGCTGGTGCTCTCCGCGGTATTCGTTCCCACCGCCTTTATCCCCGGAATCACCGGCCGTCTCTATCAGCAATTCGCCGTGACCATCGCGATTTCGGTGATCCTGTCCGCGTTTAACGCGCTCACGCTCAGCCCCGCTCTGTCCGCGTTGCTACTCAAGCCGAAAAAGCAAAGCCACGGACTGCTGCGCAAGTTTTTCGATTGGTTCAACCGGGTTTTTCACGCCGCTACGGACCGCTATATCGCCATATCCGGCGCGCTGCTGCGCAAGAGCGTGGTGGCCTTCGCCATGTTGGTGGTGTTCGCTTTGGCGGCGGGTTTCTTTGGCTCCCGGATTCCTAGCAGCTTTCTGCCGGATGAGGATCAAGGCTATTTCTATATCAATCTGCAGCTTCCTAATTCAGCTTCGCTGCAGCGCACCGAAGCAGTCTCCACCAAGATTGAGGATATTGTCAAATCGACGCCAGGCGTCAAGTATGTCACCAGCGTCATCGGCTTCAGCCTGCTGAGCCTGGTGCGAACCAGTTACAACTCATTCTTCTTCGTGAATCTGGACGAATGGAAGGACCGCAAGGAGCGGGCCAAGCAGTTTCAAGTGCTCAAGAACCGGATTAACCGGGAGCTAAGCCAACTTCCGGAAGGAATCGCTTTCGACTTTTCGCCGCCCGCTATTCCCGGCGTGGGCACCGCCGGCGGGTTCACTTTCGTTCTGGAGGACCGCTCCGGCAAGGATGTCGCGTTTCTGGCCAGCAATCTGAATACCTTCATGGCGGCGGCGCGGAAACGTCCGGAGATAGGCAGCTTGAGCACCACATTTCTGCCCAGCGTTCCGCAGGAGTTCGTGAATGTGGATGAGGACAAAGTCATCAAGCAGGGCGTGCCGCTCAACGACGTCTACCGGACCATCCAGGCTTTCATGGGCGGCCTTTTTGTGAACTACTTCAACCGCTTCGGCCGCCAATGGCAGGTGTACATTGAGGCCGAGGGCGAGTATCGCACCCGCGCCGAAAACGTGGGACAGTTTTATGTCCGCAATAACGCCGGCGAACGAGTGCCGCTTTCCGCGTTGACCAAATTCCAATCGCGAATGGGACCGGAATTCACCATGCGCTACAACATGTACCGTTCCGCGCAGATCAACGGCTCCGCGGCTCCGGGTTACAGTTCCGGACAGGCCATGAAGGCGCTTGAAGAAACGTTCGCTCAAAGCATGCCGCGCGAGATGGGCTACGACTACAAAGACATCTCGTTCCAGGAGAAGCTGGCGCAGCAGGGCGTGCCGCCGGCGGTGATTTTCGGATTCTCGTTGTTATTCGTTTTCCTGATTTTGGCGGCGCTGTATGAAAGCTGGTCGCTGCCGTTCAGTGTTCTGCTGAGTACGCCGGTGGCGGTATTCGGCGCGTTCGCGGTACTGTGGCTTCGCCGCGTGCTGCTGGGTTATTTCTTGCCGCCGTACATGGTGCAGATCGAGACGGACGTGTATTCGCAGATCGGTCTGGTGATGTTAATTGGTCTGGCGGCCAAGAACGCGATTCTGATTGTGGAGTTCGCCAAGGACGAATTCGAAAAGGGCAAGGATCTGGTGGACGCGGCGCTGGAGGGCGCCAGGCTGAGGCTGCGGCCCATTTTGATGACGTCGTTTGCGTTTATCCTGGGTTGCGTGCCGCTCTGGACGGCCTCGGGCGCTGGCTCCGTGGCGCGCCAGATCATGGGCACCACGGTGATCGGCGGCATGCTGGCCGCCAGCATCATCGGAATCTTTTTTATTCCCGCGATCTTCTATGTAGTGGAGCGGGTCTCCGGTGCGGGTAAGATTCCGGCGCCATCCATTTTGCCGCAGCATCCCAGGCCCGCCGAGGGGGATTGATGAACAAAGCAGCGCTCGTTTTCCTGGTGCTTCTTCTGGCCGGCTGTACCGTCGGGCCGAATTATCATAGACCCGCCATACAAACGCCGGATAGTTTTCGGGCGCCTGAGCCCATCCCCGCGGGCGATCCCGGATCTCTGGGCGATCTTAAATGGTGGGAAGTTTTCAAGGATGAAAAGCTGCAGGATCTGGAAAAAACCGCCCTGGCCCAGAACTACGACCTGCGGGATGCGGTGGCTCGCGTGGAAGCGGCGCGCGCCAGCCTCACCATCACCCGTGCCGATCAGTTTCCGAACGTCGGCGCCGGCGCGGGAATCACCACCGCCCGGCTCTCGCGCGATGGCGAAACGCCGTTGCCGCCGTCCTTCGTGCCCTCGCAAAACGTGACATTTGGCCAGGCCACTCTAAACCTGCTCTCGTTCGAACTCGACATCTGGGGCCGTTTGCGGCGCGCCACCCAAGCCGCTCGCGCGGATCTGCTGGCATCTGATGAAAATCGGAAAGCTGTCACCACCACGCTGGTCAGCGATGTGGCCAGCGCCTATTTCAGTTTGCGCAACCTGGACTATCAACTGGAAATCTCCCGGCGCACCCTGACCACCCGCCAGGAATCGCTGGAGCTGATCAAGAACCGCCAGACCGGTGGCGTGGCTACGCTGCTGGATCTCCGGCAGGGCCAACAACTGGTCTACACCGCAACCGAAACCATCCCCACGCTGCAGCAACAGATTGAGCAGACTGAAAACCAGCTCAGCTTGCTGCTAGGAAAAAATCCCGGCGAAATCGCCCGCGGCCGCAGCTTGACCGAACAGCAGATGCCCGAGGTGCCGCCCGGCTTGCCGTCCGCGTTATTGGAACGCCGGCCCGATATTCGCGCGGCGGAGCAGAACCTCATCGCCGCCAATGCCCGCATCGGAGTGGCCCGTGCCGCGTACTTTCCGCAAATATCATTGAGCGGATTCCTGGGCGGACAAGGCCAGCAGCTCTCCAGTCTGTTCGCCGGCCCCAGCTCTGTGTGGAACTTCGCGCCGCAAGTCACGCAACCTATTTTTACGGCTGGGCGCCTGAAAGGGAATGTCCGGCTATCGGAAGCGAATCGGGAAATCGCGCTCATTCAATATCAGAAGACCATTCAAACTGCTTTTTCCGAAGTCTCGAACGCGCTGATCGCCCACCAGCGCGTGCGGGAAAGCCGCGTGCAGCAGGAACTGCTGGTGGCCGCTTTGCAAGACCGCACCAGGCTGGCTTACGTGCGTTACCGCGGCGGCGTGGACACGCTGCTGAATGCGCTGGACGCCGATCGCGATCAATTTCAGGCGGAATTGACGTTGTCGCAAACCAGATATGACGAGCTGGCAAGCGTGGTCCAACTATATAAAGCGTTGGGCGGCGGCTGGCAGTAGTCGGGCAGGCGCCTGCCAACCCGTGAGCAAGGGGACATAATAATTCTTGGCTGACCCCGCTTATCCCGCCGCGCGATCCGTGGCAGATTCAGTGCGGAATCATTTTTCCCGCCAGCTTGCCGAAGAGCGCGAGCGCGGAACGCCCGACTTAGCCCAGGCGCCCGACAACGACGCCGTCGAATCACTGCTCGACGCGGCTTTCTGGGCCAGCCTGTTACGCCAGGAACACTACCCGCCCAAGTTTTCCCTGGCCTTTCTTTCTTCCCAGCAGTCGCGCCTTCCGTTGACATTCGAGCAGCCGCTTCCACTCACTCCCGAGAACCTGGCGCGCCTGGCGCCGGCTGTGGAGCGTCCCGGAATGCACTTGGGTGTGTGGCGTGAAAACGACCAGTTTTCTATCTGGGGCGCCACCCGCACGCTGCCGGTTTTATGTTTCGTGGTGGAGGTGGTAGATCCCGGCCTGCTGGTGATCAAACACCGCCGCGGCACTGAATCCGGCAAGTTCGTCAACGTGGCAGTCCTCGAAGGCGACCAGATCAAAATGCTGGATCGCAAATCGGTGAGCCTTCCGGACCCGCCGGCGTTTGTAGCCGCGTTGCTCGGTTTAGATCTGCCCAACAGGCCGGCCGAATCCATTGATGTCTTAATCCAGATTGCCGCATCCATGCGCGCGCACGGACGCGGCGGATCACTGCTGGTGGTACCGCACCGCGCCGAAACGTGGCGGCAATCCATAGTGGGACCCACGCCATATTCAGTCTTGCCGCCTTATCCGGAACTGGCTGCGCTGATACGCGAAAATCCAGCCGAAAGAAGCCAGCGCCGCTGGCAGGACGCGCTGCGGCGGGCGGTGGACGCGGTGGCCGGGTTGACCGCGGTGGATGGCGCCATGGTGATGACCAACGACTGCGACTTACTTGCGTTCGGCGCGAAAATCGGACGCCGCGATACGTGGCCGCGCGTCGATCATGTGGTGGATGCCGAATTGATGGAGGGCGCCGTCGGCCGCACCCTGCATCCGGCTCATTTCGGAGGTGCGCGTCACTTATCAGCAGCGCAGTTTGCTCAGGATCAGACCGATTCGGTGGCCTTGGTTGCCTCGCAGGACGGCCGCTTCACGGTATTTGCCTGGTCCGAACGAAGGGGCGCGGTGTGCGCCTATCGGGTGGAGGCGCTGCTGCTGTAAAGGCACCCACCGCGACCGTCAGGGAGTTCCAACCAAAGGTGATGAGGACGCGTTGTGGCAAATTCGGTTGGCAGGCGGAAGCGCCTGCCCCACGTTGGCCCCTGCGGCAGGCGCTTCGCTTCCGCCTGCCAACCGGCGTCTCCAACGAAGCCGGTGCCTTTGGGTTCCTCCAAAAATCCACGACCGGGTACTTCAGGGCGACTATACATGGTTTACTGGGTTTAACAATCATGCCCACCCAGACGCACCCGGCTTTTGTAGGAAAATAAACAAGAGCGAAAGGACCGAAATCATGAGCTCCAGAACAATTTCCCTGTACCAGCAAGCGCGTCAACTCCTGGCCCTTAGTCTCGCCGGGCTGCTGATTCCGGCGGCGCAAATGGATCTCTCCGCGCAAGAGCCTCCGCAGGGCGCCTATAGCCCGTTGGAAGCGGTGCAACTGGATCAACTGGTGGCCCCGATCGCTCTCTATCCCGACGCGCTGGTGGCCCAAATACTGACTGCCTCCACCTATCCGGACCAAATCGCGGAGGCCAGCAATTGGCTGCAGGCCAACAGAGGATTGCCTCGCGCGGAACGCGCCAACATCGTAAATGGCATGAACTGGGATCCCAGCATCAAAGCCGTCACGGCGTTCCCCGCCATTCTCAATAATCTGGCGCGAAACACGGCCTGGGCTTCCCAGCTCGGCAACGCCTATTACAACCAGCCAGCGGACGTCATGAACGCTGTTCAGGCCATGCGATTCCAGGCGCAGCAATCCGGCACCTTGGTATCCACGCCGCAACAACGCGTGTATGCGGATAACGGCGAGATCATGATTGTGCCCGTCAATCCGGCCCTGGTTTACGTGCCCTACTACAATCCCTGGCGCCTCTGGGGACCGCTGTTTGTCGCCTACCCGGGCTATTATGTGCTGCCGCCTCCACCGGGCGTGGTGCTGGGGCTCGGCATTGGCTTCGCGGTGGGAATCTCCATCGGCCTCTTCGCTCACTACGGATGGGGTTGGGGCGCGTGGGCGCCCAACTGGCGCGGCGGCGGCGTGTTTTATCATCACGGCGCTTATTTGTCGCACAGCATGTCGGTCTATAATCACGGCCATTTCGGCGGTTACAACCGGGGCGTGTTCGAACACGCCGGCCACGGCGTGCCGGGAGGTTTTCATGCCTCGGCCACGCGGGCGAATTTCGGACATGGGGAAGCGGCGCGAGCTGGTGCCGCGCACGGAGCGGGCGCCGCGCATGGCGGAGCCGCGCCTCGGACCGCGGCACATGCCGGTCCGGCTGCGCATTCCGCTCCCGGTGGGCATCCGGCATCAGCTGCTCACGCGGCTTCTTCCGGCCACGCCCCTGCCGCGCATGCTGCCGCGGCCAGACCGGGCAACGTCGGACACGCATCCGCCGGTAAGGCGGCGCCCGCGCATGCCGCCGCTCACGGAGAAGGCGGCGGTCACAAAAAATAAGTGGGGCAGGATGCCATCCTGCAGCGGGTTGCCAACCCGCTACGCAATATCCGGCAACAGGAACTTCCTCGGCTGCCCCGCCGCGCCGGTCACCGCTTCAGCCGCCAGGTATCCGCTGCGCACCGCGCCTTCCATGGTGGCCGGCCAGCCGCATCGCGTCCAATCGCCCGCCAGAAAAAGATTGGGGATTTCAGTCGCGCTCAATGGCCGCCGCTGCTCCAGGCCCGGCTTGGCTGAAAATGTCGCGCGCACTTCTTTCACCACGTGCGCTTTCTCCATCTTCGCTTCACTCGCGCGCGGAAAAAACTCCGCCAGCTCCCGCAAGGCCAGCGCGATCACATCCGCCCTGCTCATCTCCACCAGATTGCGCGATGCGCTCACCACCAGCTGCAAATAACGCCCCCCGCCTTTGTTGAACATCCACTGTATGTTCCGGTCCAGCAGCGTGGCATGCGGCAGCTGCGTAAGGCTGCGGTCGAACCACAAATGTATTCCCGTGATCGGCGAATGCTCGAAACCGCTGACGTCGAATCCTAAATCCGGAACGATAGCCGGCAGCCGTTCGAACGGAAGCGCGGAAATATAATAATCGGCGCTGCGCCGCTCTCCCTGCGTCTCCACGGCTTGCACCGCGCCGTCTCCCACCACCACCCGATCCACCACCGCGCGCGGATGCAAGCGAACGTTGCCCATCTGCTTCCACGCTTCCGGCGCGTAAAGCTCCGCCAGCGGCACCGCCGGGATGCCCATCTGGTACGAATTCGAGGACGCCAGAAAGCCCAGCCAAAAAACGTGAAATCCGTGGATCGCCGCCATGCGGTCCAGCTCTTCGTTCACCGCGCTCACCAGCACCTGGCCCCAGAAGCGGTGGATGGCCTTCTCGGTCTGCCGTTTTTCGCGCAGCCAGTCGAGCATGGTGATGCGGTCCAGATCCGCGCGCTTCCCATGCTCCCTGCGCAGCGCCATCAGCCCTCGCGCGATCGAAAGTTTATCAGCGAGGCTCAGGCATGCCAGCTTCCGAAAACTTCCCGCAAAATGAAATGGCGCCGGAAGGCCCCCCGCTGCCAGCACCGAAGTCCGGCCGCCCGGCTCGATGAAATAAAACTGCTTGTGGAAATGGATTCGGTCCACCACATCCAGGCGCTTGTAGAAATCCATGATGTTGACGCAGCAGCGCAGGATAAGATGCTGGCAGTTGTCGATGACTTCGGAGCCGTCGCCCGGAAGCGGGTATGAAGTAGCGCGTCCACCCAGGAACCCACGCGCTTCGAACAGATCCACTTGAAATCCGGCATCGCCCAGCGCAGCAGCCGTCGCCAGTCCGGCCAACCCGCCACCAATCACGATCGCGCTAGGCATCGATCCATCGCCGTCGTGGCGCACGCACTCTTGCGTGCCGCGTCGGCACTCCTGCCGACGCCCGGTTTTCCACAAACTTCTGGGATCTTGAGTTCGCGATCAACCGACAGGGACCCGCGCGCGAAGCCCGCCGCCGCCGCCATTGTTGATCAGCAGGATGGCGATGGATAGCACCACCACCAGAAATATAATGTCCGATAAATCAAATTGCATCGGGCGTTCTCTTAATTTATAAGCCTAGCGTACCACAACGCTTTTGTTAATATGCGCCACCACGTTCTCCATCAACTTCAACCCGCAGCCGCCATCCAGCGTCAAAATGGATTCGGGATGGAACTGCACCCCCTCAATCGGTAACTCGCGATGGCGAACGCCCATGATAACCCCATCTTCGGATTCGGCGGTTATCTCCAGGCAAGCAGGAAAAGTTTCCCTACGTGCGAATAACGAGTGATACCGGCCCACCTTGAAACGCTCCGGCAGACCTTCGAAAACGCCTTTGTTCTCGTGCATCACCAATGACGGTTTCCCATGCATCGGATAATCCAGCACGCCCAGCTCGCCGCCAAACGCCTCCACAATCCCCTGCAGGCCCAGGCAGACGCCAAACACCGGGATGCCCTCCGCGGCCGCGTACTTCACCAGCGCCGGTACGCCAAAATCAGCCGGCCGCTTCGGCCCCGGCGAAATCAAAATCAGGTGCGGCGCGATTTTCCGAATCACTTCGTGCGGAATTCCAGCCCGGTATGTCGCCACTTCGGCGCCCGTCTGCCGCGCATAGTTGGCCAGCGTATGAATGAAGCAGTCGTCGTTATCTACCAGCAGCAGCCGGATGCCTTGTCCCGGCATCGGACTCGTGGACTCCGTGGCGGCCGTCGAAACGCGCGGGCTCAGGCAGCGGAAGAACCCGGTAGCTTTCATCCGCGTCTCTTCTTCCTCCAGCGACGGAACCGAATCGTACAATAGCGTGGCGCCCACCGGATAACGCGCCCTCCCGTCCCGCAGATGGACGGTGCGAATCAGAATGCCGGTGTTGATGTCGCCATTCATCGAGAGCATCCCTACCGCGCCTCCGTACCAGCCCCGCGCGTCTTTTTCCAGATTCTCGATGGCTTGCGCGGCGGCCTTTTTGGGAGCGCCGATTACCGTCACCGCCCACATGTGTGTAAGAAAAGCATCGAGCGAATCGAAGCCCGGCTCAAGCGTCGCTTCCACGTGATCCACCGTATGAAACACGCCCGCGTAGGATTCAATCAACCGGCGTCCGATCACTTTCACCGAGCCCGGTATGGAGACGCGCGATTTGTCATTGCGGTCTACATCCGTGCACATGGTCAGCTCGGACTCTTCTTTGGCGGAGTTCAAAAGCTCGCGGATGCTATTGGCGTCGCTCAGTGGATCGCCGGTGCGCCGCGCCGTTCCCGCGATCGGGCAAGTTTCCACGCGCTGGCCCTCCACCCGAACGAACATCTCCGGCGACGCACCCACCAGTTGTTCATCTCCAAGCTGCAGGAAAAATTCGTACGGGCTGGGGCTGGCATGCTGGATTCGTTCAAATAGTTCCGAAGGGCTGCCCGAGAAATTAGCGTGGAAAGTCTGCCGCAGCACCACTTCGTAATAATCGCCCTGGCGCATCCCTTCCCGCACCGTCTCCACCTTGGCCATGTATTCCTCGCGAAGATGGTCGGATGTAATCTCTTCCGCCGCGCGCCGCGATGCCTTTCGAATAGGCTGACCGGTGCGTTCCAGCGACGCCGTGGCCAGGCTGCCGCGCGCGAAGTCATAGCGGAACCGTTCGATCCGTTCCTTCTTGCGATCCATGTAGTAGATGTCGTCGCACAGAAACAGGTGCAGGTCTCTATGGCCTTCCCGCGCGAGCTTCAGCTCGATGGGATCGAACTGGAACAGCAGGTCGTAACCGAATGCGCCCACCAGGGCCAACCGCGAATCCTCTTTGCTGCGGAATTCGCCGATCAAAGTTCGAAGAATGGAAAATGCCGAGGGCTGCTTGCTGCGCTCCTCTTCTGGAAACAGCGGAGGCAGCGGTTTCAAACGTCCGTGCAGAGTGGACCCCTGCCATTCAAATTCCTCCCAGTGAGGATGCCCTGCGAGCAGCGGATGAAGAATCTGATTCAACACCTCGCCGCGCTGATTCAGCGGCCGAAAATCAATCTGTCTTCCAGCCGCGACAATCTCGAGCGGAGGCGCGATAGACGCCACGTCCCAGCGCGAATAACGTTCCGGATATTCATACCCTGAGGAAAGATAAATGCCGCGATACCGGTCCAGCTTGTGCAGCAGCCCTTTCAATCCTTTGTGAAACGGAATGCCCGACTCGACACGCGTTACGGTAATTCCGCCAGGTGTGTCGTAACTCAGCTTGGGCATAAATGCAGACCGCGGAGGGTTAGGCTCCCAGTTTAACAGGCTTCTTTTAATGATGTGGCGCACGCAGCCGGAAGCGACACCCGCGCCTGCAACCCGCCCAGCGCCGAATCATCCAAAAAAATAGCCCCCCCGTAAAGCTCCGCCAAGTCGCGGACAATCGCTAAACCCAGCCCGGATCCCGGAGCTCCCTCGTCGATGCGCACGCCCCGCTCCAACACCGCGGATCGCATAGCCCGCTCTAAACCAGCGCCATCGTCATCCACGGTGAACACGATCATGCTTCCGCCTCGCGATGCCTTCACGACAACCTTAGACTTCGCCCATTTGCATGCGTTGTCCAGCAGGTTGCCGAGCATCTCATCCAGATCTTCCGGCTGCACCCGGGCGCAAAGGTCCGGCGCGATATCCGGCGAGATTTCGAGCGCGCGACCGGCATAGAGTTTATCGACCGTCCGAATCAGCGCGTCCACCGAAGGCGCCACCGGGCAACGCACTCCACTGGCAGCTCCCGACGCCGCGCGGGCCCGCGCCAGATGATAGTTCACCTGCCGGGACATGCGTTCCACCTGCTGGCCGATACTCTCAGCCAGCTCCGGATTTCCTTGAGACGCCGCACGTTCCGCTTCCTGCGCCAGCAGGGCGAGCGGAGTCTTCAGGCCGTGCGCCAGATCGCCCGCCGTTGCGATGGCGCGTTTCACGGCCTTTTGCCGCTCTTCCAGCAGCGCGTTCAGTTCGTCGATGAGCGGCTGCACTTCGCTGGGATAAACGCCCTCCACCCGCCGATCGTCCCCCATGCGAACAGCCATCAGCCGGTCGCGCAAGCGGCGGAACGGCGTCAGACCCTGGCGCAATCCAAAGAGTCCGGCAGCCATCAAAAACACTCCGCCCAAAACAGGCCACCACGCGTACACTGTGCGCATGCCCGGAATAATATGAATCACGAAGAGCGAGAACATGTGCATCAGCGCCAGCAATCCCGCCGTCCACAGCACTGATGCGAGAATCAATCTGGATCGTAGGGATCGCAGCATGGGTTAAGGTTCCCGCATGCGATAGCCCAATCCCCGCACGGTCTCAATGAACGACGCGCCCAGCTTGCGGCGCAGCCGGGCCACGAAAACTTCGACGGTATTCGAATCGCGGTCCAGATCCTGCGCGTAGATGTGCTCGGTCAGTTCGGTGCGCGATACCACTTGACCGCTGTGATGCATCAGATAGGAAAGCACGCGGAATTCGTGGCTGGTCAACTTCACCGGCGCTCCACCCAGTGACACGCGGGCCGTGCGCGGATCAAGCTCCAGCGCGCCGCAGCGCAGCTCGGGATGCGCCAGGCCGCTGGTACGGCGGATTAGCGCCCGGATGCGAGCCAGAACTTCTTCCATCCGGAAAGGCTTCGAAACGTAGTCGTCCGCGCCGCCGTCAATGCCCTGCACCTTTTCGTGCCAGCTACCGCGCGCGGTTAAGATAAGCACCGGCGCCAGGATTCCGGAGCGCCTCCACTGGCGCAGCAGCGTCAGCCCGTCGATCTTCGGCAGCCCCAGATCCAGGATCACCGCGTCATATTGCTCGGTGCGCGCCAGGAAATCGGCCTCGCGCCCGTCGCCGGCGCAGTCCACGGCATATCCGGCTTCCGTGAGCACTTGCCCCAACTGCCGGGACAACCGTATTTCGTCCTCCACCACTAGAACCCGCAATTACACCTTTATAGCTCACCCTTTTATAACTCATCGATGCTGAACGGCGGATGAACGCGCCGTTCAGGAACGGTTCAGCAGCCATGCTTCAGAATCTCATCCATGCCGTCGAACGCTCACCTCAATTTTGGCTATCCGTGGTGGATCAGCTATGGCCACCTGCCGATACTCGCCTGCGCTCTCTTGTTATTGCTGCTCGGATATTGGCGCAAGTGGTCCAAGTGGCCCATGCTTTTCCTGGGAATTTTGGCGCTCTGGTCCAGCGCGGCATTCGTGGTAATGCGTTTCGCCATGGACATCAACGGCCGCGCCTCACTGCCGACGCAAAGCTTCTTCCAGTCCGGCACCGGCCGCGTCCTCGATCTTGGAGCGGGAACCGGCAGGTCGTCCATCATGGTGCTGGAAGCTCGTCCCCAAGCCACGCTGGTGGCGTTGGATCTTTTCGGCGAATCGTTTGAACATCACTTCGGCCCGAGCGAACGTCCGCAGGACATACTTCTTCGGAACTTGAAAGCGGCAGGCGTGGAGCAGCGCGTCACGATCGTCACCGCCGACATGCGCAAGCTTCCCTTCGAAGCAGCCAGCTTCGATGCCATTGTCAGCGCCTATGCCGTAGATCATCTGGATCGCCAGGGAATCAGCCAGGCTCTGGCGGAAGCCGCACGAGTGGTGAAACCAGGCGGACAATTTCTCTTGATCCTGGTGGGCAAAGAGCCGTGGATAGAATTCGCCTTCGGGCCGCTGATCATGCACAGTGGAAGCCGCGGCCCGGCGTGGTGGAGCGCGCGGCTGCAGGAATCAGGCTTTCAAATCCTGGAACAAGGAACCCGCCCAGGCACCCTGTACTTGCTGGCCCGCCGATCTTAGTGGGGCGGGTTGCCAACCTGCGCGCCGATTGCCAATCGGCGCTCGGGCGGGTTGGCAACCCGCCGCAGGATGACATCCTGCCCCACAATTCAGTTAGCCTGAAACAATGACGGCCGCTCACGCGTTCCTCGCCATCGCGGCCATCCCCTTTATCTATTACCTGATCGCCATCTACAGCTCCTGGCGATATTTCAATCAGCCGGTCGAAACTCCCGACCCCGAATTTCATCCGCCAGTGAGCAACCTGAAGCCCATGCGCGGCCTGGATCCCGAAGCTTATGAAAACCTCTCGAGTTTCTGCCGCCAGGATTATCCCGACTACGAAATTATATTTTGTATCGACTCCGACGACCAAGCGGTAATTTCCGTCATTGACCAATTGAAAACCAACTTCCCGGAACGCCGCATTCGCGTATTGTATGGTTCCGGCCGCATCGCTACCAATGACAAAGTGGCGAAGCTGGCGCGCCTGGTGCAGGAAGCGGAACACGAAGTGGTAGTGATCAGCGATAGCGACGTGCGCGTGCGGCCGGACTATCTGCGCCACGTCACCGCTCCTCTGCGCAATCCAAAAATCGGCGCCGTGACCTGCTTCTACACGCCTACCGAAATCCATTCCTTCACCGACCATCTGCAGACCGCGGGCATGACTTCGGATTTCTACGCCGGCGTCCTGGTGGCCTGGCAGTTGGATGGCATCAAGTTCGCTCTCGGCACCACCATCGCGACAACCAAAGCCCATCTGGCCGGATTCGGCGGCTACGCGTCCATCGAGAATCAGCCCGCGGACGATCTTCTCGTCGGACGCTTGATCGCCGAGCAAGGCTATGAAGTGGTCCTGTTGCCGTATGTGATCGAGACCGTCCCGGATTACCATTCCATGAAGGCGCTGTTCCTGAAACGATTGCGCTGGCTGGTGGTCATGCGGCACGTGCGTCCCTCCGGCCATCTTGGATTGCTGCTCACGCAGGGCCTGCCGTGGTCCATCGCAGCCGTCGCCGTTCATCCTTCACCAGCCGTCGCGCTTGCATACCTAGGAACGTACTATTTCCTACGTGTAGCCATGACCTGGACCATCGGCATCCACGGATTAAAGCAGCCGCGCTTCTGGAAGCAAATGCCGCTCATCCCGCTATGGGACGCTCTGGCGTTCCTGATCTGGCTGGCCAGCTTTCTGCGCCGAAGCATTCGCTGGCGCGGCGCGGACTATTACATCCGCGAAGGAAAACTAGTCCCACGCGCGTAGCGCACGCACTCTTGCGTGCCGCGTCGCCACTCCTGGCGACGCCCAGGGAGAATCACCCGCCCACCAGCACCACCCCGCACAATACAATAAACGCCCCTACAGCCCGCCGGGCTCCGATCCTTTCGTGCAGAACCAGTTTGGCCAACACCGTTTCCAACGCAAAACTCGCCGCCGAAGCAGGCACCGCGAAGCTCAGCGGCTCCGTCTGCACCAGCGCCATGAACGAGAAAAACGACACCGCCATGCACGCAATAGCCAAAATCAAAAATCGTCGCCGAGCGATTTCCCTGACCAATCTCATCAGGCCCCGCGCGCCAACCGATTGCTCACCCGCGCGCTTCATCTCGAAGCTCTGCAGCAGATCGCTCAGCACCGTAGCCGCAACCATCACCGCAACTAGAATCCACTTCATTCGATCTGGACACTCGCGCTTTGGATACTAGTGGTGGAATGCGAAGTGGAGCCTACCAGCGCCGCGCCCGCAAAAATCAGGACCGTGCCCAGCCAGCGCTCGGCGGAAACCGTTTCGCTCAAAAATGTTTTTCCCATAAATGTCGCGATGATATAGCCGATCGCCGTCACCGGAAGCACGTAGCTCAAGTCCGCCAGGCTGAACAGCGCCATTCTCATCAGCAGCGCCAGGATCAGCGCCAGCACTCCCAGCGCGACAAACGGATTGAACATGGCCTGGATATAGGGAATCGGGTTCGCCGACATGGTTTGAGGAAAATGTTTCATCCCCCACGCCAACGACAGATTACCCGCGGCTTTCAGCGCGATAAACAGAAACACTATCGCCCAGACGCGCCAAATGGTCCCGCGTCTCTGGACGGAAGTGGTCATCCGCCAACGGCTTGGCGCAGCAGTTTTTCGGCGGCGGATTTAGGAGGGTCGTCCGGCGTCAGGCGGGAACTCAGGTATTGGTGCAGCAGCTTCTGCGCCTGCTCCAGATTGCGCCGCTGCTCGACATAGGTTTTGGCCCGGGCGAAAGCCACGCGCGGATCGTTGGGCGCAAGCCGGCCGGCGCGCTCAAAAACATTGTCGCTCTCGGCAATCCTGCCGCGCCGGGCCAGATAGCGCGCCAGATCCAACACGCGGCCCACCTGAGCGGGCGCCAGTTCCATGGCCCGCCGCAGATGATCTTCGGCCTCAGAAAACTGCCTGCGCCGTTCCGCGATCTCGGCCAGCTCGAAATGATACTCGGCCGGCCTGGTCTCAGCGATGCGCCGCGCCGCTGCTTCGGCTTTATCCAATCCGCCGCCCAGGATTCCCGGCGCGTTCAGATAATAATCGAACAGATCGTTCAGCGCTTCCGCGTTATGAGCGTCCAGCGCAGTGGCCTTCTCGAAATGCTGCCGCGCCTTGGATGCATTCGAAGGGGCCGTAAGCCAGGAGCCGGTCTCCGCGCGCTTGCCGTACGCGCGCCCCAACCAAAGCTCGTATTCCGAGCTCCGGGGATCAAGAGCCAGTGCCTTTTCGAAAAACTGGGTAGCGTGGCCGTAATCCCCCAGCATGAAATAATTCTTGCCCGCCAGTGCATAGCTGGCTGCGTCAGGCTGGGTCTCCACACTCAAAACCTTGAGCGATGCCTCATAGTCCGTATGTTGATAGAGGGACTCGGCCTCGTTAGACGCAGCCCACGCGCCCGCCGGCGCAATCAAGAGACAAAGTAAGGACAGAGTCCGCATATTTCTTGGATACGGGGCAATGCTAGAAAGTCGCGAGTTACCCATTATAACCCGTGGGGCAGGTTGCCAACCTGCGGCGGGTTGCCAACCCGCCAGTCCCTACCGCGGCGCCATCCGGATGGCCCCATCCAACCGGATCACTTCCCCATTCAGCATTGGATTTTCAATAATCTGCCGCGCCAATTGCGCGTACTCCGCCGGCCGCCCCAGCCTCTTGGGAAACGGCACCATGGAACCAAGCGACGCCTTCACGTCTTCCGGCAAGGCCGCCAATAGCGGCGTATCGAACAGCCCCGGCGCGATGGTCATCACCCGAATCCCCAGGCCCGCCAGATCGCGCGCCAGCGGCAGCGTCAGCGCGACAATTCCTCCTTTTGAAGCCGAGTACGCAGCCTGGCCGATCTGCCCATCGAAAGCGGCCACAGACGCGGTATTGATGATCACTCCACGCTCGCCATCCGGTCCGGCGTCGTTGCGCGCGATAGCCCAGGCCGCCAACCGCGCTACATTGAATGTCCCGATCAGGTTCACTCGAATCACTTTCGTGAACCGCGCCAGATCGGCCGGCCCTTCTTTGCCGATGATCTTCTGTGGATCCCCGATGCCCGCGCAGTTCACGCAGATGTGCAGCGCGCCAAAAGCCTCGGACGCGGCCTTCACCGCCTGTTCCACTTCACTGGGATCGCTGACGTCGGCGCGCACATACCGGGCTGCTCCGCCCAACTCCGCTGCGAGGGCTTGTCCCAGCTTCTCATTGAGATCGACGATCAGGACGCGCCCGCCCGCGGAGACGATCATTCTGGCCGTGGCCGCTCCCAATCCGGATGCCCCGCCGCCAACCAGCGCAACTTTCCCGTTGATGTCCATAAGGTAGACCATAGCACTTGCCGAGCGGACCGGCGGCCCCGACAAAACCGAACCGCGACCGCAAGGGAGCGTGATGAGCGCCCAGGCAAGCACCACTCGTGGTAGCGCTTCCTCGCGGTCGCGGCTCGGAAGGAGCGGTCTACAATGTGTTACTACCAGCCAGGCCCGACGTGTATAATGAAACTGTCGGGTAACGTCAGTGGGCGAAAGCCCACTTTTTTATTGCATTAAACATGTCCGCGATCGCCAAAGAAGAAGTTGTCGCCAAGATCACCCAAATCGCCGAACGAGTCGGCGGTCCGGAAGGGATCGAAATCGTCGACGTCCAACTGTTGGGCGCCGGACGCGGCCGGGTTCTGCGCATTTTTATCGATCGGCCGCAGGGGGTTTCCCACGCCGACTGCGAATTCATTTCGCACCAGGTAGGAACTATTTTGGACGTGGAAGACGTCATACCAGGCGAGAGTTACACGCTTGAGGTCAGTTCGCCCGGCCTGGAGCGCAAGTTGCTGAAAGAAAAAGACTTCGAGAGGTTTGTGGGGCAAAAAGCAAAAGTAGTGCTGCGGGAGCCGTTCGAGAACAGGCGCAGTTGGGAAGGCAAGCTGGCCGGTATTTCGGACGGTGTTGTCGCGCTGGAGCCGAGCGACGGAAGGGTAATTCACTTCCCGCTTACGCAGGTCGAAAAAGCCAACCTGAAGTTTGAGTGGTAAAGAACCCCCGGACAGTTTAAGAAGAGGACACAGTGGGAACTATCTATCAGTCCATCGAGATCTTGAGCAAGGAGAAGGGCATCGATCCGCAGATCGTTATCGACGCGGTCAAGGACGCCATGCTGGTGGCTGCCCGCAAGCATTTCCGCACAACTGAAGATCTGGTGGCTGCCTTCAACGACGCCGGTGCGCTCGAAATTTACGGAGTGAAAAAAGTGGTGGAATCCGTCCAGGATCCCATCAAGGAAATTTCGCTCGAAGAAGCCATTCAGATCGATCCCGCTGCGCAGCTGGAATCCGAGCTGCGGTTTCCCAAACCCACCGAAGCCTTGGGCCGCATTTCCGCCCAAACCGCCAAGCAAGTCATCCTGCAAAAGGTGCGCGAGGCCGAGCGTGAAACCATTTATTCGGAGTATTCCGGCCGCGTCGGCGAACTGGTGAACTGCTCCGTGAAACGGCTGGAAGGCCAGGATCTGGTGGTGGACCTGGGCAAAACCGAAGCGCGTGTTCCTAAAAAGGAGCAAAGCAAGCTCGAAAACTTCAGCGTGGGTGAGCGCATCCGCTGCGTGATCAAGAGCGTGGAAAAGGCCGGCAAAAATGCGGGCGTCATTGTTTCCCGCGGCGCGCCGGAGCTGGTGATGCGTCTGTTCGAGCAGGAAGTTCCCGAGATTTACGACAACACGGTTGTAATTAAAGGTTGCGCGCGCGAGCCTGGCGAGCGAACCAAGATCGCCGTGTCCAGCCGCGATCGCGATGTGGATAGCGTGGGCGCTTGCGTGGGCATGAAGGGCATGCGCGTCCAATCCATCATTCGCGAGCTGCGCGGCGAAAAGATCGACATCATCGAATTCTCCGAAGACGCCGTTTCCTTCGCCACGCACGCCCTGAGTCCGGCGAAAATCAGCCGGGTCTCCATCATCGACGCCGCCGAAAAGCACATGGAAGTGATCGTCGACGATACGCAGTTATCGCTGGCCATCGGCAAGAAAGGCCAGAATGTAAGGCTGGCCGCGAAGCTGCTCGGCTGGAAGATCGATATCAAGAGCGAAGAAGAAAAGCGCCAGGAAGTGGAATCAGCCATGGCCGCCCTGGTGCCCACCGGAGCGCCGGTTTCCATTCTCATCGATCATGGCCTAGGTGAAGAAATCGCCGAAAAGCTGATCGAAGCGGGCGTCAACACGGTCGAAAAGCTGGGCTCCATGACTCCGGAAGAATTGGAATTGATTCCAGGAATTGAGCCGGCGATTGTCGAGAAGATCCTGGTGGCCGTCAATTCCTACTACGCCCAGTTCGAACAACCGGCTTCCCCCGCTGTTGAAGTTGTGCCGGAAGATGTCGCCGAAGATCTCGCCGAGGTTGTGCCCGAAGAATCAGAAATCGCGGAGCCGCCGCAAGATGGCCCTGCGCCTGCGGAAGCCGTTGGGCCATCGAGCGCCGTCAGTGAAGAGGAATCGCCGCATGATTCTACGGTTCCCAAAAAAGAATTTGATACCATAAAGGATTCGGGGGAAGTCAGCTAAGCGCAGCATTACGAGAGCGTTGCAGTTTTAAATATGAGCAAAATCCGTATCAACGAGCTGGCGAGGCAACTGGAGATTCCATCGCACGTGATCGTAGAAATGTTGCCTGAGGTCGGCGTCACCGAAAAAAAGACGCATTCCAGCTCGATTGATGAGCCCGTTGCGGAACTGGTGCGAAAACGCGTCCACGGAGAGAGCATCACCCAACCGGCCGGCGGTTCGCACGCCACGGCGGTAGAAGAGCCGGAGAAGATCGAAGAACCAGCGCACCCTGTTTCCGCGCCTGAGCAGGAACCTCCGGTGATCGCCGCCAAGAGCGCTCCCGCCCATACGCCGGAAGCGCCCGCCGCCGCGCCATCGGAGAACGGTTCCAGCTCCGCTGCTACTGAAGAGCCGTTGCGCGGCAAGCCGGCTCCGGTGCGGCCGCCATTGGCCACCGGTCCCAGCGCTCCGCTGCATCCTCCGCTACGCACCGGCGCCGTAACGGCGCGTCCGGTACCAGCCGCGCCGCGTCCTGGCCAGATACTCACCGGCCCACGCCAGCCCCTTCCCCCCGGAACGCCGTCACCGTTGTCACCATCGCCGGCCGCTCACGCCACGCCTCACGCGACCCCTCACGCCACACCTCACGCAACCCCGGGTCCTTCTACGGCCCGTCCGTCGGCGCCTCCCGCCGTGGAAACTCCAGGACCAGCGCCGTCCATGCCTTTGCGAACCGCCCCGGCACGCCCCAATCTCGCCGGCCAGCCCGCCGCGCGTCCGGTGGTTCCTCCACGCCCGGATATGGTGGCGCGGCTGCAACAGACACGTCCCGCGCCAGGTCAGGCCCAGCCGCAGGCGCCGCGCCCCGGCATGCCCACGCGCAGCTCCACGCCCGTTCCCGGCCAGCCCATTTATCGCGGCCCCATTCGTCCCGGCCAGCCCGTCATGCGCGGGCCAGGAGTTCCCGGCCCAGGTGGAAGCGGAGGAGGCGCGTCGCCAGGTTTTCGCCGCACCAGGACGCTGCATCCCACTTCGCCGCTCAGGATGGAGCCGGCCGCGCCGCTGCCCACCACCGAACAGCAGCGCCGCCACGCCGCCAAGCCCGGCAGCCGCGATCGCCATCGCGATCAGGAACAGGAAGAAGGGCGCCTGCGGATGCCCGTGTCGCGGCGCGAGCAATCCGTGGCGCCGCCGCCCATCGACCGCGAGATCACTATCTCGGAAGGCATCACCGTCAAGGAACTTTCCGAAAAGTTGGGCATCAAAGCCAACCTGGTGATCAAGAAGCTGGTAGAAAAGAAAATCTTCGCCACCATCAACCAGAATCTGGATGTGAAAATGGCCGAAGACCTGGCGCGAGATTTCGGCGCGTCCACCAACAAAGTCAGCTTCGAGGAAGAGAGCACCCAGGAAATCGAGCTAACCGAAGAGACCGCGGACCGCGTGCGGCGCGCTCCCGTTGTCACCATCATGGGCCACGTCGATCACGGCAAAACATCGCTTTTGGATGCCATCCGGTCCGCCGATGTGGCCGCGCATGAGGCTGGCGGAATCACCCAGCACATTGGCGCGTATCACATCGAAAAGAACGGCCGCAAGATTGTATTCATCGATACCCCCGGCCACGAAGCGTTCACCCGCATGCGCGCCCGCGGCGCCAAAGTAACGGACATTGTGGTTCTGGTGGTAGCCGCTGACGACGGCGTGATGCCGCAGACCATCGAAGCCATCGATCACGCCAAAGCCGCCAAGGTGCCCATCATTGTCGCCATCAACAAAATCGACCGGCCGGATGCCCAGACTGAGCGCATCAAGCAGCAATTGGCTGACCGTAATTTGCTGGCGGAGGATTGGGGCGGCGATGTAGTGATGGTCCCCGTTTCCGCCCGCGCCAAAACCAATCTCGATCTGTTGCTCGAAATGATTTTGCTGGTAGCGGATTTACAAGACCTCAAAGCCAATCCGGATCGGCCGGCCGTCGGAACTGTTCTCGAAGCCCAGCTTGATCGCGGTCGCGGCCCCGTGGCCACGGTACTGGTGCGCAACGGAACGCTGCACGTAGGCGATTACTTCATTTGCGGCTCGGTATTCGGAAAAGTGCGCGCCATGTTCGACGATCGCGGCCAGCCCCTGCGCGATGCCGAACCATCCATGCCCGCTGAAGTGCTGGGCTTGGATTCGCTGCCCGAAGTGGGCGACACCTTTCAAGTTGTTACCGACACCGGCAAGGCCAAGCAGATTGTCATCTATCGCGAAGCCAAGGCCCGCGACGTGGCCATGTCCAAAACCGGCCGCGTCACCCTGGAACAACTGCACGAGCAGTTGAAGGAAGGCGAAGTCAAGGAACTCAACATCATCCTGAAAACGGATGTCGGCGGCACCGCGGAAGTCATCAGCGACATGATGCAGAAGCTGTCCAACGAGAAGGTCAAAATCCACGTGCTGCGCGCCGGCGTGGGCGCCATCAATGAGAGCGACGTGCTGCTGGCCTCGGCCTCCAACGCCATCGTTGTCGGATTCAGCGTCCGCCCGGAGCGTAACGCCACCGCGCTGGCCGAACAGGAGAAGGTGGACATCCGCCTGCACACCATCATTTATGAGTTGACCGACGAGTTAAAGAAGGCCATGACCGGCATGCTGGAGCCGGTCTTCAAGGAAAAATATCAGGGCCGCGCGCAGGTGCGCGACGTATTCCGCATCAGCAAGGTCGGCAACGTCGCCGGCTGCATGGTAACGGATGGCCTGATCCGTCGCGACAGCGAAGTTCGCGTGCTGCGCGACAACGTAGTGGTCTTTACCGGAAAAATCGAGTCTCTGAAACGCTTCAAGAACGACGCCAGCGAGGTGAAAACCGGATTCGAGTGCGGCTTGACCGTGCGGAATTTCAGCGACGTGAAGCCCGGCGACGTGATTGAGGCCTTCGAGACCGAAAAAGTAGCGGCGGAGGCGTTAGCTTGAACCGAGCCCCGCTTAAGCCATGCCTACCGTCGGTGTCCTGACCCTGGAGTTGCAGCTTTCCGAAGCGCATTCGCTCAAAGACAAGCGGCACACCGTCAAGGGCCTGAAAGACCGGCTCCGCGGGAAATTCAACGTGGCCGTCGCCGAGATCGATTATCAGGATCTTTGGCAGCGGTCCCTGATCTCGGCCGTCACTGTCTCAAGCGACCACGTCCGCGCCGAACAGACTCTGCAGCTGGTGGAACGGGAAGCGTCTTCCATGTTGGGCGCCGCCCTGGTAGGCACCACGCTGGAATGGATTGAGTAGTGGACCATCGTCTTGAACGCATCACCGAAGCGATCCGCGAGGAACTGTCCGAAATGATCGGATATGAGATGGCGGATCCGCGCGTGGGCTCCGCCATCGTTACTGAGGTCCAGATCTCGCCCGACAAACGCCATGCCATGGTGCGTGTGCGCGTACCGGAAAATTCGGATACCAAAGCGGTTCTCGAAGCGCTGGCCCACGCCCGCAATTTCCTGCGCCGCCAGCTCGCCGCCCGATTAACCGTCTATCGCATCCCGGAACTACACTTCGAAGCCGACGTCGCCAGTGAGCTAGGCGGAAAAATGGAACATCTGTTGAAGCGCATCCGGAAAGGCCGGCCTCGCGATCCGGAACCCGCCGGATGACCAGATCACGTTCCAGTCAACTCAAACTGCCTGCTTGGTGGGGCGGTCCCCCTGGACCGCAGCCGACGCCCACGTCGGCTAAGAGCGGGTCCTGGGGGACCCGCGGAGACCTGGGGGTCTGCGCCACAGGCTACAGAATGCTAGTTCTCCTACTTCTCCTGATACTCCCCGCCTTCGCCACCCAACCCGACCTCCTCCGCGTAGAAGGCAGCGTGGACGCCATGGGCACCGCATATTCCATCGTGGCTTACGGCGAGGACCGCGGCAAGCTGCAATCGGCCGTCTCCGAGGGCCTCGAAGAAGCCCATCGCTTAGACGAAATGCTCTCCAATTACAAACCCGCCAGCGAGTGGAGCATGGTCAACCGGTTGGCAGGCGATGGCCCCGTCCACATCACGCCCGAATTGTTCCAGTTGCTCCAAGCCTGCGTAGAATACAGCCGCGAAAGCGAAGGCGCCTTCGACATCACCGTAGGCCCGCTTATGAAAGTATGGGGATTCTACAAGGGAACAGGCCACTTGCCGCACCGCGCCGAGATCTGGGGCGCCCTGAACATGATTGGCTACCAGAACATTCTGCTCGATCCAGCGAACCAAACCGTCCGATTCGCCAAGAAGGGCGTGGAACTGGACCCCGGCGGGATCGGAAAAGGCTATGCAGTCGACTGTATCGCTAAGATTCTAAAGGACGATGGTATCAAACAGGCACTGATCTCCGGCGGCGGTTCCAGCATCTACGCCATCGGTGCCCCACCCAATGAAAAGGGTTGGAAAATTGACATCAAGAACCCGAAAAACCCTGAAGAATCAATAGAAACCGTATACTTGAAGGACGAATCCATGTCCACCTCCGGCAACTACGAGAAGTTCTTCTACGCCGAAGGCAAGATGTATAGCCATATCATGGACCCCCGGACCGGTTATCCATCCCAAGGAATGCTATCAACTTCAGTTATTGCACCTCGAACCCTTGACAGTGAGGCTTGGACCAAGCCCTACTATATCTTAGGGCCCCAATGGGCCTCTAAACACAGACACAACGACTTTCGCGTTTATTTTTGCGAAGCGAGACCAGGTGCAAAATGCGATTGGCTTCAATGAACAGCAGATTTTTAGATGCTTGCCGCCGCCGGCCCACCGATGTACGGCCGGTTTGGTTTATGCGGCAGGCCGGACGTTACATGAAACAATACCGGGATATCCGCGCCAAGGCCAGTATCCTGGAAATTTGCAAGCGGCCTGATTTGGCGGCGCAGGTGACCCTGCAGCCGGTGGAAGTTCTGGATGTCGACGCCGCCATCATCTTCGCCGACCTGCTTCTGCCCGTGGAACCAATGGGCCTGAAGCTGAAGTTCGTCGCGGGCGAAGGGCCCAAGATCGATAATCCCGTTCGAACTTCAGACGACGTGGACTCGCTCTCCATTTCGAATACCGACGAACTGGGTTACGTGGGCGAATCCATCCAGTTGGTGGTGCGCCAATTGGCCGGCCGCGTTCCCGTGATCGGCTTCGTCGGCGCTCCATTCACGCTGGCCAGCTACATGATCGAAGGCGGACCCTCCAAGACCTTCATCCGCACCAAGCAGATGATGTATCGCGACGAAACACTTTGGAGACGCCTGATGGGCAAGCTGGTGGATGTGCTGGGGCCGTTCGCCTTGGCGCAGGTGACGGCCGGTGCCCGCGCGATTCAGGTGTTCGACAGTTGGGTGGGCGCGCTGGGACCGGATGATTACGTGCGATATGTAGCGCCGTACTCACGCGCGCTGATTGAACGAATTCGCACCGCCAGCGTCCCGGTGATTCATTTCGGAACCGGCGCCGCGGGCTTCTTCCGCGAGCTCCACGCCGCCGGCGGCGACGTAATGGGCGTGGATTGGCGCATCAATATCGACCAGGCGTGGATGGATATCAGCTATCGCTCCGCCGTGCAAGGAAACCTGGATCCATCAGTATTGTTCGCTCCGCTGCCCGAGCTGAAAATGCGCGTGCACGAAATTCTCAAACGCACCGGCTCGCGCCCCGGCCATATTTTCAACTTAGGTCACGGGATTCTCCCAGAGACACCGGTGGACAGCGTGCGAGCAGTAGTAGACTTCGTGCGCGAGTTCAAGTTGTAAGTAATTCCTTATGCCGAAAGTTCTGATCGTGGGCGGAGGAATCTCCGGGCTTTCGGCGGCCTACTACCTCAACAAAGCCGGCGTCCGTCCCACGCTGGTCGAAAAAGCCGCGCACCTGGGCGGTGTAATCCGCACTTCCGTCCAACAAGGCTGCGTGCTCGAAGCCGGACCCGACAGTTTTCTAGCGGCAAAGCCAGAAGCCATGGAATTGATCCGTGAAGTCGGCCTGGCCGACCAGGTGATCGGCTCGAACGACCATCTACGCGTGACATACATTTTGAAACACGGAAAATTGGTGCCGCTTCCGGACGGCCTGATGATGATGGTCCCTACCAAAATTCTCCCGCTTGTCGGAACCAGGCTCTTGAGTTGGGGCACCAAAATCCGCATGGGTCTGGAATTTCTGCGCCGCCCTCCCAAAGCCCCACTCGCTGATCGTTCCGTCTACGATTTCCTGTTGGACCACTACGGGCAGGAATCCATCGATTATCTGGCTGAGCCGCTGCTCGCAGGCGTCTACGGCGGCGACCCACGCGAGATGAGCGTGAACAGCGTGCTGGGCCGCTTCGTGGAAATCGAAACCAAATATGGCAGCTTGACGCGCGGTGTTTTGGCCGCGCCGCGTCCCAAGGGCTCGGGATCCGGATCGCTCTTCCGCACGCTAAAGAACGGCCTGGGCCAGCTAGTGGACAAGCTCACCAGTAGCGCGGATGTGGTGCACGGCGCCGTCGAAAGCCTGGAACGAAACGGGTCTGGTTTTCGCGCGCGCGTGAATGGGAATTTCATAGAAGCGGATCATGTAGTGTTAGCCACTCCTGCCGGCGATGCCGCGCGTCTGTTGCAGCCATGGAACGCCAATCTGGCGGAACTTTTGCAATCCGTTCCCTACACATCTTCGGTCACGCTTTCGCTCGGCTACCGCAAAGACACCTTCGATCATCCTCTCAAGGGTTTTGGATTTCTGGTTCCCAAACGCGAGCGCAAATTATTAGCCGCCTGCACCTGGGTGGGAAATAAATTCAGCTATCGCGTCCCCGATGACATGGTGCTGCTGCGCTGTTTCATGGGCGGCGACGCGCTGAAGGAGTCCGATGAATCGCTAGTGCAGTCCGCGCAGCGCGAACTGCGCAGCATCATGGGCCTTCAGGCCGTCCCACTGTTCCACAGCATCGCGCGCTGGCCCAACGCCATGGCGCAATACACCGTGGGACACTCCCGGCGCCTCGAGCAGATTGAATCGATAGTAAAGGAAATCCCCGGCCTTCACCTGGCGGGCAACGGCTATCGCGGAATCGGATTGCCGGATTGCATCAAAGGCGGCAAAGAAGCGGCCAAGCGCATCACTTCTTGATATACACGCGCGCCGCCGCCGGCGTTACTTCAATGTGATCGATGCGATCGGCCAACTCAAACGGCTCGTCAATGGTCGCGTTCGGATAAAGCGGCATGAAAAATGTGTGGATGAAGAAATCCAGCGTGCTGCCGCTGACCGCCAAGCCTCCAATTTCTACGCGCTGCAAGGAAACCGTGGCGCTTCCGTTCGCCGATTGAATCCGCGCGATCACTTTCACCGCCTTCTCGCCCTGGATCAATTTCGACACCAGCCAGTTGGTTTCTTCGCCCGCGCCTTGACGGATTTTAAGAAAATCCACCAGCGCATATCCCGTTGCCGTGCCATTGCCCAGTTCCAGCCGCGGCTGGCGAACACCTTGCGGCACTACACTTGGAATCTTCGCCCGCGCCCAAGCGTTCAGCTCGGCCACAGTAAACACGTACACCGAACCAGGCTTGGCCTTACCGCTCTGGATAATATCGAGCTTGCGTGCAACCCGGGCAGCCTGGGGATCGGCCGCAACCGCCAACAGCAGAAGCACTCGAAGAACGTCCAACCTTCATAATAGAGCCCTGCGCGATAATTAAGGAAGAAGCCTATATGAACGGTCTCAAGACTGCCCTATTGCTTGGAATCATGAGTGGTCTCCTGCTGGCCGGCGGAGAACTGTTCGGAGGCCGCAACGGTCTCTACATCGCGCTGGCCATCGCCGCCGGCATGAACTTCTTCGGCTATTTCTTCTCGGACAAAATGGCTCTTTCCATGTACTCAGCCCAGCCGGTCACGCCCACCGAAAACAGCGAAGTCTACGCCCGCGTTTTTCCTCTTGTGCAAAGTCTGACCCAGCGCATGGGCCTGCCCATGCCGAAGCTGTGGCTGATCCCGGATGAATCGCCCAACGCCTTTGCCACCGGCCGCAATCCCGAGCATGCCTCGGTAGCATTCACCGCCGGCGTCCTGAAGTTGATGAACAATCAGGAGTTGGAGGGCGTGGTGGCGCACGAACTGGGCCATGTGAAGAATCGCGACATTCTCACCAGCTCCGTGGCCGCCACCATCGCCGCGGCAATCACGGTACTCGCTCGCATGGCATTCTGGTTCGGAGGCAGTCGCGACGACGACGACAATCGTGGCAGCGGTTGGGCCGGCTTAATCATGCTGATACTGGCGCCTTTCGCGGCCATGCTGATCCAGATGGCCATCTCTCGCACCCGCGAATATTCCGCCGACGAAACATCCGCGCACGTCACGCACAATCCCGATGAGCTGATTTCAGCCCTCGGCAAACTGGACACCTGGTCCAAACGCATTCCTATGTCGGACGCAAATCCAGCCACGGCCCATTTGTTCATCATCAACCCCTTCACCGGAGGCGGCCTGACGCGCCTGTTCTCGACGCACCCCTCCACCGAAGACCGCATAGCCCGTCTACGCGCCATGCGGTAGCCAGTCCCCGGCAACCAGCCACCAGCAACCAGCAACCAGCCACAGCCGGTATCCTAAGACCAGTGCCCCCCATCCACATCCTCGGCGGAGGCTTGGCCGGCTCGGAAGCAGCCTGGCAAATCGCGAATGCCGGCCTAGCCTGCATCCTGTACGAAATGCGCCCGGTGCAATCCACGGCCGCGCATAAAACGGATCAGCTCGCCGAACTGGTCTGCAGCAACTCATTAAAAAGCGAATCGGAAAACACCGCGCCCTGGCTGCTCAAAGAGGAATTGCGCCGCTTGGATTCTTTGCTGCTGCGCCTGGCCCAACAAGCACGTGTACCGGGCGGTCACGCGCTCACAGTGGATCGCGAAGTGTTCGCGCGCCAGGTCACCGGCGCCGTCGAACACAACCCCCGCATTGAGCTGCGCCGCGAAGAAGTAGCTTCAATTCCCGAAAACGCCATCACCATCGTCGCCACCGGACCCCTCACCACCGGCCCACTCGCCGAAGAGATCGGACGTATCACCGGCGCCGAGCGCCTGTTCTTCTACGATTCCATCAGCCCCATCGTCGACGCGGCTTCCGTCGACTCGAGCATCGCGTTCCGGGCTTCACGCTACGGAAAATCGCTCGATTCCACCGACGATTATCTGAATTGCCCGTTCGATCGCGAACAGTATGAGCGCTTCGTCGATGCTCTCCTCGCCGCGGAACCCGTTCCCGCCCACATCCCTGAAGATCAAACGCCGTTCTTCGAAGCCTGCCTGCCCATCGAAGAGCTCGCCCGCCGCGGCCGCGAGACATTGCGCTTCGGTCCCATGAAGCCTGTAGGCCTAACCGATCCACGAACCGGCCGCCGGCCCTACGCGGTGGTCCAGCTTCGCCAGGAGAATCTTCGCGCCGAAAGCTACAACCTGGTGGGCTTTCAAAATCACATGCGCTTCCCGGAACAAGCGCGCGTGTTCCGCCTGATTCCCGGACTCGAACACGCCGAATTTCTGCGTTACGGCCAGATCCACCGCAACACTTACATCAACGCCCCCGCTCTTCTCACACCCACGCTGCAACTCCGCGCACATCCCAATATTTTCTTCGCAGGCCAGATTTCGGGCGTAGAAGGCTACGTGGAATCCATCGCCACGGGACTGGTCGCCGGACGCCACGCAGCGGACCTGGCATGGGGCGAAACTCCGCGCAGCTTTCCACGCGAAACGGCCATTGGATCGCTCTGCGCCTACGTCTCCGGCGCTGATCCAGCGCATTACCAACCCGCGAACATCACCTTCGATTTGCTCCCCACGCTCGATGACGAAACCCGCCATCGCCTGCGCCACGATAAGCGCGCCCGTCACACGGAAGTCTGCCGGCGGGCCTTGGCGAAACTCGACGAACGCCGCTCCGTCTATGCCTGAATTGGGCGCACAAATCGAACTGTATCTGGCCGAGCTGAAACGCGCCAACGCGTCCACGCACACGCTGCGCAACTATGCCTCGGACCTGGGCCAGTTTCTCGACTACTTCAGCATCAAGGAAAAAGTAACCGTCGAAGAAATCGACTTGCTCGCCATCCGCGAGTGGCTGGGCCATTTGCACGCGCAGCGGCTCACCGCCGTCAGCATGCGGCGAAAGCTGGCCGCCATCCGATCATTTTTTAAATATCTGCTGCGCGAAGACGTGATTACAACCAACGTAGCCCGCTTGGTGCGCACGCCGAAAGCTCCCAAATCGCTTCCTGTCGTGATGACTGCCGAACAAACCAACACGCTGGTGGAAGGTGTGGCAGCCGATAAACTGGAGCGGCCTTACCCGGTGCGCGATCTCGCCATTTTCGAGCTGCTCTACGGCTGCGGCCTGCGCATCAGCGAGCTGGTGGGATTAAATCTGGAAGATTTCGATTTCAGCGAGCGATGGATCCGCGTGCGCGGCAAAGGCCGCAAGGAACGCCAGGTTCCCTACGGAACAAAAGCCGCCGCGGCCATCTCGCGCTACCTGGCCGAAGGCCGCTCGAGCGGCGCTCTGTTCCTGAACCATCGCGGCACCCGATTAACCGACCGCGGCGCCCGCGGCATCGTCAAGTTCTACGCGCGCATGGTCACCGGCGATTCGTCCATCCATCCGCACAGCCTGCGCCACGCCTACGCCACCCACCTGCTGAGCGACGGCGCCGATCTCCGCGCCATCCAGGAACTACTGGGCCACTCCCAACTATCAACAACCCAAAAATACACCCAAGTCTCCCTGACCGACCTAATGGCCGTCTACGACAAATCCCACCCCAAAGCTTGATTTTTATTCGCGTTCATTCGCGTTCATTCGCGGCCTACTGTTACCCTGAAATCAATGCCCTTCGACGGCCTCCGCGTCCTCTCCTTCGAGAGCCGCCGCGCCACGGAAATCGCCGAACTCATTCGCCGCCAGAATGGCCAGCCATTCGTCGCCCCCTCCATGCGCGAAGCGCCCCTGGAAAACAATCCCGGCGCCTTCGCCTTCGCCGAGCGCCTCTTTCGCGGCGAATTCGACATGATGATCCTGCTCACCGGTGTGGGCACCCGCGCACTCGATAAAGTGCTGGCCTCGCGCTACCCCCCGCAAGCTTTCGCCGAAGCTCTTCGCAAAATAACCGTGGTCGCGCGCGGCCCCAAACCACTGGCCGTATTGCGCGAAATGCAGGTTCCTGTTACCGTCGCCGTTCCCGAGCCAAACACCTGGCGTGAGCTTCTGGCGGCCACGGCAGCGCGATCCGAACGCAACATCGCCGTTCAGGAATACGGGAAATCGAATCCCGAATTGCTGGCGGCCTTGCGTGCCCGCGGCGCTGAAGTCACCCCCGTCCGCGTCTATCAATGGGATCTCCCCGAAGATACCGCGCCATTGCGCGAAGCCGTCCGCCGCATCACCGAAGGTGAGGCCGATGTCGCCATGTTTACCACTTCCATCCAGTTGACGCACTTGTTCCGTATCGCCGCCGAAGCAGGTTTGGATGAGGCCGTACTCGCCGGCCTGCGTAGAATGGTGATTGCATCCATCGGACCCACAACAACGGAAACGCTGGAAGAATTCGGAGTCCAACCCGACATCGTCCCCAGCCATCCCAAAATGGGTTTCCTCGTCAAAGAAACCGCCGAGCAGGCCGGCGCGATTCTGAAACGCAAACGAGCCACCCATGCCTAAAGACAAGCTCTTCAGCGATCTCGGCAAATACTATCGCGTCGCCTTCCTGCTCCCAGCTTGTATCCTGGTTGGCTTCGGCATGGGATATGGGCTCGACAAGTTTTTTGGAACTGGGATCCTCAAGATCATCTTTCTGCTTCTCGGCGTCGCGGCGGGCATCATTGAAGTGATCCGCGAATTGAACCAGGACGATGCCGCAAATTGATCAAGCGTTTTATGAGCGAGTGGTTCGCCGTATCCGTGGGCTGATCCTGGTCCTCGGTGCGGCTGGCGCCATCGCTCTAACTATCTTTCAAGGCCCTCGCGCCGGTGGTGGATTCCTGATCGGCGCGGCCGCTTCGTACTTGAGCTTCTGGCGCTGGCAGCACGTCGTCGAATCCATTGGGCCCGGAAAGACGCGCCGATCAGCCTGGCTGCTCCCGCTCCGCATGGCGCTGATAATCGCAGTCGGCTACGTTATAATCAGGATTACCGGGGTGAATCAGGCGGCTGCAGTCGTGGGTCTTTTACTGCCCGGCGCCGCGGTTACCTGCGAAATAGTCTACGAACTTATCCATGGAACATGAATCACAACTTTGGCTGACTCGTCTCTTCAACGAGTACCTGGGAAGCGCACTCACGTCATTCCTGACGTCGATCGGCCATCCACCGGCGGACCCCGTACACCCGTGGCAGAACGCGATCGTCTACGAGATCCTGGTAGTCGCGATTATCCTGTTCCTGTTTGCGTTCCTGCGCGCGCGCCTGTCGGTGGACAAACCAGGCAGGTTGCAGCTCGTCTTTGAGTCCGTCTATAACTTCGTGGCCGGCCAGGCGCACGATGCCATCGATCATGGCTCCAGCAAATACCTCCCCTTCCTCGGCACTCTGTTTATTTTCATTCTGTTCATGAATCTGATCGGAGTAATTCCCGGCTTCGAATCTCCAACCATGACGCCCGCCGTGCCTGCGGGTCTGGCCGTCAGCGTGTTCCTTTACTACCACTGGATGGGTTTACGAGCCCAGGGCGTCGGCAGGTATCTGGCCCACTTTGCGGGCCCCATGCCGATACTTGCACCGCTCATGGTGCCCATCGAGTTGATCAGTCACTTCGCGCGGCCTCTGTCATTGACCATTCGTCTTTTCGCGAACATGTTCGCGGGCGAAAAGATTACCGCTACCTTTCTATCGCTCACGTTTCTCGCGGTCCCGGCCGCCTTTATGGGGCTGCATGTCTTCGTCGCAGTCTTACAGGCATTTATTTTCATGCTGCTCGCCATGATTTATTTGGGTGGAGCAGTGGCGCACGAACATTAATGGCTTTATCCGTTCCGCGGCTTTATATGTTCCGAATGTGAGCCCGCCGTCCCCCAGGACAGGTTGGGAACCACCTCCTCGCGAACAATTCCATACAAGGAGAAACACTCGAATGACACTTAAAATGATCTTTCTGGCCGTAGCGTTCCTGCTGCTGGCCAGCCCGATTTTCGCGCAACCACAAGGCGGTGGCGGGACAACCGACCTCAATCTGCCTTTCGCCTATCTGGCGGTGGGCATCGCTTCCGGCCTTTGCGGGTTGGGACAAGGTAAAGTAGCCGCATCCGCTGCCGAAGCCATGGCGCGAAACCCCGGCGCCCAGGCCGGCATCCGCTTCGCCCTCATTCTTGGACTGGTGCTGATCGAATCTTTGGCGCTGTATGCGCTGGTGGTCACGTTCATCGCCAGATACGTGCCGTCACACGGCTAGAGGAGAACTTTGGGGCAGCCTTCTTTTGGGTTGCCCCTTCTTTCAAATGAAGCTCCACGGAATTTTCCCGCCCATCACCACTCCCTTCAATCACGAAGGCGAGCTGTGGAAAGTGAAGCTCCAGCACAATATCGAAAAGTGGAATCTCACCGGACTCGCTGGTTACGTCGTCTCAGGATCCACCGGCGAAAGCGTCATGCTGACCACGGAAGAGAAAATGCAGCTCTTCGAATGGGTAGCTGAATACGCTGCGCCTGAGAAGTTACTGATCGCGGGCACCGGCGTCGAAAGCGTTCGTGAAACCGTGGCGCTCTCGAATCGCGCGGCTGCCATCGGCTACAAAGTAGCGATGGTTCGCACGCCGCACTATTACAAAAATCTGATCAACAACGGCCCCGCGCAGATGCTGTACTTCCGCGCCGTAGCCGACCAATCGAAAATCCCGCTGATCATCTATAATTGGCCGCAAACCACCGGCGTCGATATTCCCGCTGAAGCTGTCGCCCAGCTATCCCAGCATCCCAACATCATCGCCATCAAGGAAAGCTCGGGCAATCTTGAAAAAGTGCTGCAGATGATCCGCGAAGTCAAGAAGGGATTCCAGGTGCTCACCGGCTCCGCTCCCACGTTGGCTCCAACACTGGCTGTAGGCGCCGTGGGCGCGGTGCTGGCGTTCGCGAATGCCGCTCCTTACGCCACCATCTCAATTTGGGAAGCCCATCGCACGCGCGAACCGGAAGCCGCCATGGATTGGCAGAATCGCATCGGCCACGCGGCCTATCTGGTGACCGCTAAATACGGCGTGCCGGGCCTCAAGCACGCCATGGATCTGGCCGGATACTACGGCGGCCCACCGCGCCTGCCGCTGACCATCCCCACCCCGCAAGCGAAAAAAGAAATTGAAGACGCCTTCGCCGATTTAAGAGGCTGAAGGCACCGGCTCCGTTGAAGACGCCGGGTTGGCAGGCGGAAACGCCTGCCCCACATTGGCCCCAGTGGGGCAGGCGCTTCCGCTTCCGCCTGCCAACGGAGTCGGTGCCTTTGCCGGATCTTTTCACAGCGAATCAGCGACCGGTGCCCAACTCCCCAATAACAGCACTCGTCACATCCCCAGTACTGCTCGTTCCCCCCAAATCCGGCGTTCGATGTCCCCCGTCCTTCAAAACAGCCGCGACAGCCCGCTCCACCAACCGCGCAGCTTCTTCCATCCCCAAATGCTCCAGCATCATCCCCGCCGATAAGATCTGCGCCATCGGATTCACAACTCCGCGTCCGGCGATATCCGGCGCGGAACCGTGCACCGGCTCAAACATTGAAGGATACTTCCGCGTCGGATCCAGATTCGCGCTGGCCGCGAGACCGATACTGCCGGCGAGAATAGCCGAAACGTCGCTCAAAATGTCACCGAATAAATTAGAAGCAACAACAACATCGAAACTCGCCGGCCGGCGGATAAAATTCATCGCGGCCGCATCCACCAGCAGCGATTCAGTCTCGATATCGGAATAGCCGGCCGCGACAGATTGAAAAGCTCGATCCCACAGCACCATTCCAAAACCCTGCGCGTTCGACTTGGTGATGGAAGTGACGCGCCGCTGCCGGTTGCGCTTCCGCGCCAGCTCAAATGCGAAACGCACCACGCGCTCAATGCCGCGGCGCGTAAAAACAGCCGTCTGGATGGCCACCTCTTCCGGCTGCTGATGATAAACGAATCCGCCCACCTGCGCGTATTCGCCCTCGGTATTCTCGCGAACCACCACCATGTCGATCTTCCCAGGGCGCTCGAGCGGCGAAGCAACGCCATCATAGAGAACCGCCGGCCGCACGTTCGCGAATTGATCGAAACTGCGCCGGATCGGCAGCAGCAGACCGTTAAGCGTGATATGGTCCGGGATCTTCGGATCGCCAATGGCGCCCAGCAGAATCGCGTCCATGGGCCGCAGCTGATCGATTGCGTCTGCCGGCATCATGCGGCCGTTCCGGAAATAGTATTCGGCGCCCCAGTCGAAATGGTGCAGCTCGAAAGTAGTCTGGAAGCGCGCGCTGATTGCTTTGAGTACCTCCAGCGCCGCCGGCACCACCTCTTTGCCCACGCCATCGCCCGGAATCACCGCAATCTTGAAGCTTGCCATTTCCCCATTCTAGGGACTTGGGGCTGGGGACTGGGGGCTGAGGCTAGCCGAGTAAAGTCTCATTTGAAGCCAACCTGGGACAGACCGCAGCCACAAATCGCTACCTGGCCCATACGTCCAGCGGCATTATTTTTATAACGGATCGCGGCTTTCACTCTGAACGAAGGCGCGTCGAGAAAATCTCGTATTTCACCGGCCGTGATCCATCGAAATGGGTGCCCGATGCCCCGCATGGGTGCACGATGCCCCGCGTTATGGGCGGTTAGTCCGGTGAAATGTATATCCAGGCATCGATCTGATCCTCTACGGCGCTGACACCCGGCGGCGCGGTTTTCGCGAGCAACCCCAGCGCTGCAACCGGGCGCCATCGAATCTCCGCGGCCAGGCGGTGGAAATCCGGCGCGGGCCAGTCAAAATCAAATCGTGTTTAATGTGTCCCAGCCTTAGCGGAGTCAGCTCCAGGGTGAAATAATGGAAGGGTGAAGATTCTTCTTACACTCCTGCTGGCTCTAAGTCTCCAGGCGCAAACCACCGTGGATGCCAAGCTGCCAACCGCGCCCATTGCTCCCATCGCGCCGCAAGATTACGTCTGCCCCATGGACAAAGATGTCCGCTCCGACAAGCCCGGATTCTGTCCGCGCTGCGGGATGAAGCTGGTGCTCGGAATTCCGGACGACATCGAGTATCCCATGGAGTTAACCGTGCATCCCGCTGTTTTCAAAGCAGGCGAAAAAGTACAGCTGAAGTTCAGAATTGTCGATCCGCGCACGGGCAAGAACATCGATCATTACGAAATCGTCCACGAGAAACTGTTCCACATGTTCCTGGTGAGCGAGGATCTGCAATACTTCGTGCACGACCATCCCGTGCCTCAACCGGACGGTACCTTTCTGTATGACGAAACTTTTCCAAAACCGGGAATGTATCGCGTAGCCGGCGATTTCTATCCCACCGGCGGCACTCCGCAGATCGTCGCGAAAACCGTGATTGTACCGGGACCCGGGATTAATTTGGCGAACCCGTCGTTGCAGCCGGAGCTGGGCGTCAGCCATTGCAAGAACATGGACGTGGAACTGGTCACGGAGCCCGCGCAGCCCATCGCCGGCATGAAGACACTGCTGTTCTTCCACATCAACCCGGGCGACGGAATCGAGAAATACATCGGCGCCTGGGCCCACATGCTGGTGGCCAGCGACGATCTCATCGATTTAATCCACGATCATCCCTTCATCGCCGACGGCGGCCCGAAGATGCAATTCAACATTATCTTTCCGCGCGCGCACACCTACCGGATCTGGGTGCAGTTCCAGCGCAAGGGCGTGGTGAACACAGCGTCGTTCACGGTTCCGGTTTCCGAGTTGAAGTAGGCACCGCCTCTGTTGAAGGCGCCGGTTGCCAGGCGGAAGCGCCTGCCCCACTGGGGCCAACGTGGGGCAGGCGTTTCCGCCTGCCAACCGAATTTGCCACAACGCGTCTTCATCACGTTTGGTGGGCCGCAGGCCCATGGGAACGCCGGTGCTCTTGTTCCGGCTGATCCCTATTCACCACCGCGTAGCTGATAGTAGCCTGCGTAGGCAGCGCCAACGCCGTCCCCGCCGCCTCCACGGCATCCAATATCCGCAAATAAAGATCCTGCTGAATCTTCATGAATTCGTCGCCGTCCTTAGTAAGCACATAAGCGGTGATTTCAATATCCAGCGAGTACGTGCCCACGCCATTGAAATGGACCGGGAATGTAGCTTTCTCAAGTTTAGGATTTTCAGCCAGAATCTTCGCGATGGACCCCAGCAACGCGCGAACTTGATCCGGCTTGGTGTCGCGCCGGACATTCAGCATGAAATGGAACAGCATCTTATCGCGCCGGTCGAAGTTCTCTAGCGTCATGGAGGAAAACTGGCCATTGGGAACGGTGACCAAAGTACGGTCCGGCGTGCGAATGCGCGTGGACCGCAGGCCGATATCTTCCACCGTTCCCTGCCGGTCGCCAAATTTGCAGAACTCGCCCACCGCGACAGGCCGGTCGCTCACCACCGCCACGCCGCCGAAAAAGTTCTCGATGGTTTTCTGCGCGGCCAGCGCGATGGCGATTCCGCCCACCCCGAGCCCGGCCACCAGAGTCGTAGTGTTGTACCCCCAATTGCCGAGGAGCGCGGCAATCATGAGCAGCAGGATCGTAATCTTCAAAACTCGCGATGCGAGCGGCAGCACCGAATAGGAAAATGATTGCCGTCTCGCCCGAAGGTAGGCGTTCAGACGGAAGATGATCACATCCACCACCCGCATGAACAGCCAGGTGAGCCCCAGAAAGAATAGCAGCGAGAGACCTCGATCGAGAATCGGGCGGACCAGCGCGGAAGGATCGATCCAGGTCATTCCAGCGCGAAACGCTGCCGCAGCCAGCAGCAGTTGCAGCGGCCCAACAAATCCGTCCAGCTCACTCCAATCGGCCTGCCGCCAGATTCGCTTCAGCACCGGCCTGATAAGACTCAGCAGCAGACGGCAAATCAATCTGGATAGCGCGGCAACCAAAACGGCCAGCACCGCGAGCGCAATCCAGCGCCACAAGGATGTATCCAAGAAACTCCACTGCACCAGCGGGGTTGGCAGGTATTTCTCCACCGGCGAATCGCTGGTTATCTGCGCCAGCCGCGGGATGCTTGCCACGCTGTCGGACGAAAAGACCCAGATGGAAAGCTTGTTGCGCAAAGTGACGTGCTGCAGCTGCAGATCCAGAGTTTTGCCGTCAATGTTGAATGAGTCCACTCGTTCCCGATCCGCTGGAAGTGAATCACCGCTCTCGCCGTCCGGAGCCATGCTTAGCTCGGCAACATCGAACTGCGAATCCCGGTTCAGGATCTGGCCCAATTGGCGTGCTAGATCGGTTCCCTGTTTCCAGCGCTGGTCTTGAGGCAGCTTGCGAAGATCCAGGTACCTGGCGGCTCGCGCGTAGTCGTGAGCGCGGTACGCTTCGAGAAACGCGAACACCGAACTTTGCGGCGATTCTCGATTGAGTGGGTCTTTCGGTTGAGCCGGATTTTGCGGTGCCCCAAATAGAATGCCGAAAGAGACTAAGGCAGCAGGAAGAATCTTCTTGGTTGGTGGGCGCATGAGAACAAGAGTGCACGTTGCCTGCCACGGGCGGCCGGCTTTCTAACCGTTACAAGGTAAGATTTGCCGCACTCGCCAGTCGCTTGCCTTTTTTCGAGCTTGATTTTCCGCGAGTTGGGAGTTTGGTACTTCAGCAGCACATCAGTTTCCAGAGTTATGTCGTACGTGATCTCATTCTTTGAATGGTTCGGTGATCTGGGCATCTTCTTCGGACGAATGGCCAAGTCCGTTTTCGCGCGGCCGTTCGAGTTCCGGGAATTTGTCCGGCAGTTGGACGCCATCGGATCGAAATCCCTGCCATTGGTGGCGCTGGCCGGAGCAGCCACCGGCGTGGTGTTGTCGCTGCAGACGCGCGACAGCTTGACCAGATTTGGCGCGAAATCGCTGCTTCCGGAAGTGATCGTATTTTCGCTGATTCGTGAAAGCGGACCGGTGATCACCGGTCTGGTGGTGAGTGGCCGCGCGGGCGCCGGGATTGGCGCCGAGTTGGGATCGATGCGAGTTACCGAGCAGATCGACGCCATGGAAGCTTCCGCGGTGAATCCCTATAAATTTCTGGCGTCGACGCGCGTTCTGGCCTGCATCCTGATGCTGCCGCTGCTCACGCTGGCCGCCGATTTCTTCGGCATCGTGATGGGCTGGATCGCCACCACGCTGGCCGAGCCGATGTCCTTTCAACTGTTCTTGCACAACGGCTTCAAGGAAGTGGCTTTCGACGATTTTCTGCCACCCACGCTGAAGACCGCCATCTTTGGATTGATTATCGGCGCGGTGTCCTGTTTTCAAGGGATGCGGACCAAGGGAGGAACGGAGGGCGTGGGGCGGGCGGCCACCAGTTCCGTAGTGCTCTCTTCACTTTTCCTGATTCTGGCGGACGTTGTGCTGGTTCGATTTCTGCTGGTGTTTTTCCCATGAAACACGCAAAGAGTGACGATGCGCCGGTGGTTGTAAAGGGCTTGCGTAAATCGTTCGGCAAGCAAACCGTGCTGGAGGGAATCGATCTCACGGTGGAACGCGGCGAAACTGTCGCGGTGTTAGGGCGCAGCGGAACCGGCAAGAGCGTTTTGCTGAAATTGCTGATCGGATTGCAGAAGCCGGATTCCGGCTCGATCCGGATTCTGGGCCAGGACATCGGCGGGCTCGGAATGGATGCGTTGAACGAAGTTCGAAAGAAGATGGGTTTCCTGTTTCAGCAATCGGCGCTGTACGATTCATTGAACGTTGAGGAAAACGTGGCGTTCCCGTTGCGCCGGCACAGCAATCTGGGCGATGCGGAGCGGAAGCAGCGGGTAGGAGAGCTGCTGTCGGACGTGGGCCTGGAAGGCGATCTGGAGAAAATGCCTTCCGAGCTTTCCGGCGGAATGCAGAAGCGCGTGGCGTTGGCCCGGGCCATCGCACTGGGTCCGGAAGTGGTGCTGTTCGATGAGCCCACCACGGGCCTAGATCCGATCACGGCTTCCGAGATTGGGAAATTGATTCGCGAACTGCAGAAGCAACACCACATTACATCGGTGGTAGTGACTCATGATATGCATGCCGCCAAAAAGTTTTCAGATCGCATGGTGCTGTTGAACGACGGGAAAATCCGCGCCGAAGGAACTTTCGCGGATCTCAAGCGCAGCCAGGATGAATTCGTCGTGCAGTACCTGCGGGAGGCGGCTTAGGAGGCAATTATGTCCACGGCATTTCGTTTAGGCGCATTCATTGTTGGCACGCTGCTGGTGCTTGCCGCTGGAGTATTCCTGATCGGCAGCAAGGAGTTCCTGTTCAGCTCCACTTATACTATTCGGGCCGATTTCAAGAATGTCGGCGGGCTGGATAACGGCGCTCAGGTGCGCGTGGGAGGCATTCCGGAAGGAACCGTCAAACAGATTGTGCTGCCCAAGCGCCCCGATGAGCAGGTGACCATCCTGATGAACCTGCAGCACGTCACCCAGAAGGTTCTCAAGAAGGATTCCGTGGCGTCCATCAAATCCGAAGGATTGCTGGGAGATAAATATGTCGAGATTTCGTTTGGGTCGGATGACGCGCCGCAGCTCAAGAGCGGGGACACCATAGCCTCCGCTGCTCCCATGGACATCTCGGACCTGATTCAGAAAACCGACCAACTGCTGGGGACTGCGCAGGGCGCGCTGCAGAACGTGGAAGGCGCCGCGGACAATATGAAATCCATCAGCGCCAAGATCAACCAGGGGCAGGGAACCGTGGGAGCGCTGATCAACGATAAGAGCATCTATCGCGAGGCCAGCGCCGGCGCCGCCGCATTCGATGACGACATGGAAGCGCTCAAGCACAATTTCCTGCTTCGTGGGTTTTTCAAAAAGCGCGGGTACGAAGATTCCGACGAACTTACCAAATATGCCGTGGCCAAACTGCCGGCGGAGCCTGCTTCCAAGACGTTCTCGTTCAACACGGCGCAAATCTTCGACAAGCCGGATACGGCCAAGCTGAAGAATAAGAAGTCGCTGGATGAAGCGGGAAATTTCCTGGCGCAGAATAAATTCGGTCTGGCGGTGGTGACGGCGCGGGGCGGCCTTACGGGAGATTCGGATAAGATCCGGCAGGCGACTGAAGCCCAGGCAATGGCGGTGCGGGAATATCTGGTGGACCATTTCCGGATCGATGACACCCGCCTGAAGATCGTTGGTTTAGGGAAGGCGCAGGATTCGAACGATGGCCATAGGCTGGAGATTTTGGTGTATCCGGCAGGAAACGGGCCGGTGGCGCAGAAGGCGCGCTAGCAAAAGCACCGGCGCCCTCAGAAGCTGTAAAAAATCGGGAAGCACGCGGGGTTGGCAGACGGAAGCGTCCGCCCCACATTGACGCACAAGGAGTTACGACTAAAGTGGCGCAGGCGCTTTCGCCTGCGAACCGATTTTTCCACAGCTTCTCACGGTCGCGGCGCGGTAACGCTTAACGAAATTCCGCCGGCGCTGGACGGGTAAGTTTCTATTTTCGTTCCGGCGGACAGTTTCAGGGGCTTTCGAAAAAAGTAGGTTCTATCAAACTCCGGCTTGTAATCGTACAACCAGATAAGCGGTTCGATGGCGCCATCCGGCAACATGGCGATCACCTTCACCGAGCTGCCGTCTTTCAGGCTCTTGGGGCGGATGCCGGCAACGGATATGGCGTGCTTGATGGTGAAGCTGCCATCCACGATCAACTCGGGGCCGGATGTCTCGGGCGGCGCGGCCGGAATGTCGAAGTGCGGATTCTTGGGCAACAGAGCCGGATCGCCTTCGGGCGATCCGCCTTCCACCCAGTCTGAAATCAGGTGAATTTCATCCTGCGTCAGGGATTGATCGTCGCGTATATCGCCGAAGCCTTTTACGGCGGCGAAGGGAGGCATGCGCCGCTCCAGCGCTTCTTCCTTAATGGCTTTGGCCCAGGGCCGGGCTTGCTCGAAGGTCGTTAGCGCGAACGACGATCCGCCTTCGCGATGGCAGGAGACGCAACGCTTGTAGATCATGCGGGACACTTCGCGAGACCAGGTGATTTTAGTGGAAAAAACATCGTGGGCGCTCAGCAGCGAGCCGGCGCCCACGAGGAAGGAAACGACCGCGTACTTAATGCTATTCGCCACCGCTATTGGCTTTATTGGCTTCGTGGATTGGCGTGAAGAATTCCTTCAGGCTCATGTCCGCTGGGATCACAACATCATAGAAGCCCAGCATCATTTCTTCCCAGCTCTGCTCGCCGAAGCGAACGGTGGCCGTGGGATCGGGATTGTTGGGATTGTTGGGCGAGTTATCGAACCAACCGGTGCATTCGATGACGGTTCCCGCTGGGATTTTCAAAGGCGTAGCCAACTTATAGTCGAGCTGCCAGAAAAAGCTGTAGTTGGGAACTCTGAGCAACACTTCAGTTCGTCCATCGGGATAAACGGCGCGATATTCAAATGCTTTTCCACGCAGGTGCATATGCGGGAAGAAATTCAGGATGGTGGTTTCGTTGGGGAACTTGGTCTTGGCGAACACGGGATAGTTCGGATCGCCCGGCGGAATCTTGAAAGAGAGATTGTTCCCGGCGAAGGTGAAGGCGCGTTCGGTCGGCTTTTCTTTCGCGAAGACCAGCCCTACTTTGGTATGGTCGACAGCTTCTTTGCCGTTGGTGGTGTAGTGGATCTGCAGCACCAGGTCAGATCCTGCGGGAATCATCTTGCCGAGGCCGGGCCGCCACATCTCCGGGATTTTTCCGGGAGTGTAAATCATCAGAATGTCGCTGCCGCCGCCGGAGGTATTGGTAAAATCCTTGCCGCCGCCGGGTGGCGTATAGGGGACACCTGGTTTCGCTTCGCGCAGCCACTTATTCTCCGGCTGCCGGACGAAAATCACCACGTGATGGACCACGGAGCGATCACTGGGCCGGGCTTCGGCGGCCTGAATCCACTGGTCATGATCGAACTTGGTAGGCAGCACAACATATTGATATTGGATATCGCCCCTGGCGGGAATGTGGAAGGTATTCATATCCAGCACCAGGTCCGGCGTCGGAATATTCCAGCCTTCGGTGAAGGTGCGCTGAGCGGGAGCGTCTTTGGGGTCGCCTTCCTTGGCACCGCCATCCACCCAGGCGACCAGCGTCTCGATCTCCTGCTTGCTCAAGGAACGATCGTCAGCGAAGTGCCCGTATTGCGGGTCGGCGAACCAGGGCGGCATCTTTTTGGTGATGATGTCTTCCTTCATGGCCTTGGCCCAGGGGCGGGCATCCTTATAGGACATCAGCGAGAAGGGCGCGATCTCGCCGGCGCGGTGGCATTCCTGGCAATGATCCTGGACGATTTTCTCCACATCCCGGTGGAAGGTCACTTCTCGCGGAACGCTGGCAGCCCAGGCGGCCGCGCCGAAGATCAATGCAGATGCGAAGATTTTGGTGCTGTTCATGCTACTCCCTTATTATTCGACACAAATCGATAGTTCCTTTATTCGCTGCGATCGCGCTGGCGCTGGAGCAGCGGCGTGGGGTCGGCTTTCGCGTCGAAGGAGACGTCGAAGAAGCCGACCATCATTTCTTCAAAAGTCTGGTCGCCCCAGCGTACTTCTTTCGTAGCATCCGGGTTGGCCGGATTGTTGGGGGAATTGTCGTAGTGGGCCACGCACTCAATGCGCGTGCCCTTGGGGAGCAAAAGCTCCTGATTCTCGTCATAGGACAGCTGCCAGTTGAAGTCGTAGTGGGGCACGTTCAGCAGCACCTGCTTTTCACCCGTAGGATAAACAGCGGTATAGAGGAAATCCTTGCCGCGCAGGTGCATATGCGGCGTCAGGCTCACTAGCGAGACGTCTTCGGGAACCGTGGCCAGGGCATGCACCTCGTAGTTGGGAGCGCCGGCGGGAATCTTCAGGAAGACGTTAATGGCCATCATGGACATAACGCGCCGTTGCGGCGGGTCTTTGGCGAAGATCAAGCCAATCTTGGAGCGGTCCGTAGTAGCTTTCCCGTTCGGAGTGTAATGCAGCTGCAGCACAATGTCGGAGCCGGCCGGTATCAGTTTGGCTTCGCCGGGCTTGCATTGAGTGGGCGGCAATCCGGGCGCGAAACCAACCAGCAACTCGCCGGGGATCTGGTCGTCCAGGTTGGGGCGTTTAGCCGGCGTGGCCGGGTTTTCAACCTTAGCCTTGCCGGCACTTGGAGCCGAGCTCCAACGCTCCGGAATGTAGGGGATACCGGGCTTGGCGTCCTTCAGCCAGCGCGATCCGGGCGGCCGGACAAAGGCAATGATGTGATGCATGGCCGCCCGCGCGTCCGGACGGGCTTCGGCGAACTGCACCCATTTGTCTTCGGTGAATCCGGTGGGAATCACCACGTAGGTGTAATCCACTACGCCCGCGGCGGGAATGTCCACAGCCTGCGGCATCTGGAATACCAGGTCCGGCTTTCCGATCTGCCAACCATCCGCGAAGTGACGCGGCTGGGGTGCATCTTTGGGATCGCCCTGTTTGGCGCCGCCGTCAATCCAGGCGATCAGCGTGTCGATCTCATGCTGCGACAAAGACCGGTCGTTCGAGAATTTGCCAAAGTGCGGATCGGCGAACCAGGGTGGCATTTTCTTAGTGAGAACGGCGGTCTTGATGGCCTTCGCCCAGGGACGGACCTCGCTATAGGTCATGAAGCTCATGGGCGCAATTTCGCCCGGCCGGTGGCATTCCTGGCAGCGAGCCTCCATAACTGGCGCGATATCTTTGTAATAGGTGGGCGTGCTCGTGACCGAGCCAGCCGTGGCGGCAACAGATGCCGCTAATGTCAACGTAACTAAGTTGAGCTTCATCGCTCTCTCTCTTATCGACAGATTTCTAGAGGCTGGGGCCGGACGCGGACGCTGTTTTCTTCGGCCGCATCAAATCCATGGCAGTTTTGTTCATTGGTACGGCAACATCCATGAACCCGATCATCATTTCTTCCCAGGTCTGCTCTCCGAAGTGAACTTCCTTTTTGGGATCGGGATTATACGGGTTGTTGGGCGAGTTGTCGTAATGCGCCGTGCATTCGATGACCGTGCCTTTGGGCAGAAGCTTGGGCTTGGCTAGCTCGTAAGTGAGCTGCCAATTGAAATCGTAGTGCGGGACGTCGAGTAAGGTTTCCTTCTCGCCGCTCGGATACGTGACGCGGTATTCGAAGCTCTTGCCGCGGAAATGCATGTGCGGCAGGAAATCGATGAGCATGGCGTCGTCCTGCAGGGTGAGCTTGGAATCCACCTGATAGTTCGAATCGCCCGGAGGGATGGCGAAACTGGCGTTCGATGCGGCTATGGTGAGGACCCGCTCGGTGGGCGCCGTTGTGGCGAACACAATGCCGATTTTCGAAATATCCGTGGTGGCTTTGCCATTCGCGGTGTAGTGCATTTGCAGAACAAGGTCGGAACCGGCCTTCACCAGCTTGACTTGTCCGGGTTTCATGATATTGGGTAGAGTTCCAGGAGCGTAGCCGGCAAGGAAGTCGCCGAAGCCGCCGCCGTCGCTTTGCCTTGGTTTATCGCCGTTCTTCTGGTCAGCTTCCGCGCGGCGGGCGCGTTCCCGGGGAACGAAGGGCACACCGGGTTGAGCTTCTTTCAGCCAGGGATTGCCCGGCTCACGAATGAAGGCGATGATGTGGTGCACGACAGCGGGGTTGCCGGGACGCGCTTCGGACAACTGGATGTATTTGTCTTCGGTGAAGCCGGTGGGAATGACGATGTACTGATAGTCGATGGTTCCGGATGCAGGCACCTGGAAAGCCGCCGGCATGGAGATGACCATATCGGGTTTTCCGATGCGCCAGCCCTCCACCCAGGAAATCGGTTTCGGTGCGTCTTTCGGATCGCCGGCTTGGGCGCCAGTGTCCGCCCAGGAGACCAGGGTATCGATCTCAGCCTTGGCCATGGTTCGATCGTTGGAGAACGTGCCGAAATGCGGATCAGCGAACCACGGCGGCATCTTCTTGGTCAATACCGCGGTTTTGATAGCCTTGGCCCAGGGACGGGTGGTTTCGTAGGTGAGGAACGACATGGGCCCGGATTCACCCGGCCGATGACAAGTTTGGCAGTCTTTCTGTAAGACCGGCAACGCATCCTTATAGAAGGTAACCGGTGGCGGCGCAGTTGCCGCCAGGGCTAGAACGGTGGACCCAAGACACAACCCGAGTAAGCGCATTTCGAAGCCTCCTGCTGCTCTCCCTATGATACGGGAAGTCTGTCGAAATTGATCCCTTAGAAAGCGTCGTATATCGCCAAAACAACGGTTGTTTCGAGGTTGTTTGGGGTGGTCAGCGGCGAAGTTGGATAGTAGCGTTACTTCTGGATCGCGGGCTGGTCCCCTTGCTGACGCGCGGGGCTACGGGTTCTGCGCGGCCATGGCGGCGGCGGCGCTGGCATGGTGGTGCAGGACGCGGCCGAGGGCTCCCTCTTCGAGGTCTTGGGCTGATTGGTAATCGTCCGCTTCCAGAACGCGATCGTTTGTCGCAAGGAATTGGGTTCGTTTTGCAATTTGCGTGCGCGAGGCAAGGGGCGGCGCTATCTTCATGAAATAAATAGGGAGTGTTAGGCTGAGAGCGGCGTCCGTTTGCAGCGCCTTGAGCTCGCGCAGGGAGCGGAAAAAGGCTCGCTCGAGGCGGGTGTGATGGCGCGCGAGGCGATCGAGCTGGGCGTCGGGCGCGGAGGGGTTGAGCTGGGCTTCCATGTCGCGGACACGGCGGAGGTTCCAGGCTGAATGAAGCAGCTCTTCGAAAACAATTTGCTGGAGGGCTCCTTGCGGTTTGGTCTCGGCAAGGAGCTGGGTACGAAGTTCGTCAAACGCGGCACGGTCTTCATCGGGGATGAGGGGCTGCTGGGCGGTGAGCGAGTGGGTGCGGGCGTTTTGAGAAGACTGGCGCTTGCCTGCTTCGGTGCGGGGTCCGGTACTGAGCTGAGCGTTGGCGGTGTTCGCGAGTTGGCTGGCTGGAGACATGGGGAGTGGTCCTTTCCGTGGAATAGGTTCTGGGGGGATTTTAGCTGGCGGGCCGGCGGGTTGGTGACGTGCGGGCGCCTAAGTTGTGGGGGTGCGGGGAGATTGGGGCGGGCGGGTGTGGTGAATGGGGGTGTAGGTCATTTTGCCTGTGGGGCAGGCTACCAGAGGTACTTGCAAAATCTCTGACTCGGCATAGCCGGAGCCTAAAAGCACCGGCTCCCTTGCGGTCGCGGTTCGGTAACACACTCTTTCCGAGCCGCGAGCGTAAGCGACCGGTGCCTTTGATTCCTTCACAAAACTGACCCGCTACCGAACGGCACGCACGGATACTTCGCGCTTGAACAGGCTGTCTTAGTTAACAAATTCGCGACTCTGGCCAACTAAACCAAAACTGCGTCGTCTTATGATCAGACTATCTATGGGAGCGGGGAAAGAAAAGAGCGACCTGTTACCGGGCGCGGGGGCGCGGATCATGGGGTTCGCTTAAGATGCGGGCAGATTCCAGTTGGGGACGGTTTCGACGCCGTTTACGTTTTTTGCTCTCCCATAGCCAACGGCAGCGGCTGTTGCGGGAAGAGATGGAGTTTCACATCGAGCAACTTGCTCAACACTTCGCGGCGCAGGGCATGCCTGAGGTCGAAGCGCGCGCGGCAGCAAGGAGAAAGTTCGGTAATATGACGCATAAATCAGAAGAATCCCGCGGCGTGTGGTTGCTTCGCTGGTGGAGCGATCTGGCGCAGGATCTGCGCTACGCGTTTCGCGGGATGCGCCGCGATGCCGCGTTCACTGCATTCGTAATTCTCATCGCCGGCCTCGGCATTGGGGCCAGTTCCACTGTATTCAGCGTGGTGAACGCGCTGCTGCTGCGGCCGCTACCGTTCCGCGATCCCGGCCGCCTGGTCTGGATTGCGAACCAGGAATGGGCCACTCAAGTGAGCAACTTCGTGGACCTGCGCGAGCAGAATCGGTCTTTCTCCGATCTGGCTGGCTGGTCCGGCGGCCATGGCGCCGGAGACTGGCAATTGACGGGAACGGGCGAGCCGGAACGGGTGACCGGCGTTCCCGTGACGCAGAACCTTTTTTCGCTGCTGGGCGTTGCACCGGCGCTGGGGCGGTTGTTCACAGCCGACGAATGCCGGCAAAGAGCGGAAGTTCCCCAGGCCGTGCTTCTCAGCTACGGATTCTGGCAGCGGCGATTTGCTTCAGACCCTTCAGTAGTAGGCAGCAAGTTGATTTTCAACAATCGCGCCGTCACCGTGGCGGGCGTGTTGCCTGCGTCCTTCGACTTCGCCGCACTATTCGCGCCCGGAACGCCGGTAGATATCTTCATCCCGTGGCCGCTGACGGACGAAACGAACCGGCGTGGCAACACCATGGCGATCATCGGCCGCTTGAAGCCCGGGGCCAGCGTGGAGAACGCACGGCCGGAATTCACCTTGCTGGCAAAACAGATGGAGATCCAGCATCCCGAACGGAACCCGGTGGTTCCCCGGCTGACTCCGCTCGATCAGCACATCAATGGCCGCGTTCGGCCGGCGCTGCTGGTGCTTGCCTGCGCGGTGGGCGTGGTGATGTTGATCGTATGCGCGAACCTCTCGAATCTCCAGTTGGCCCGCCTGGGAGCGCGGCAGAAGGAGCTGGCTATGCGGGCGGCGCTGGGCGCGGGCCGCCTCCGCCTGCTTCGACAGATGTTGACCGAAAGCATCGCGCTCTCCTGCTGCGGGGCCGTGCTGGGGCTGAGCCTGGCCATCGCCGGCACACGCGTGGTGGCACATCTGAATGCCTTCAATCTTCCCCTGCTCGGAAGCGTGCGCATCGACGGAAAGGTGCTGGCCTTCACCGTTCTCACGGCGATTTTTACCGGCGTCCTGTTTGGCGTGCTGCCTGCGCTCCAAGCCCCAGCATTAGCCGTGCAGCATGCGCTGAAGGAGGGCGGACGCGGGCTGAGCGCGGGCAGGGGCCGCGCCTGGCTGCGCCACGGATTAGTAGTTTCTGAAATCGCCTTCGCTTCCATTTTGCTGGTGGGCGCGGGACTGCTGGTGCGCAGTTTTGTTCGCGTGCTCGACGTCGATCTGGGGTTCGAGCCGGAGCACACGGCGGTCCTGCGGGTGGATTCTACGCGGATTTCGAATCTCGCTCAACAGAACGCCTTCCTTGATGACGTGCTCGAAAGGGCGCGATCGATCCCGGGCGTCCGGTCGGCGGGAGTGAGCGACGTCTTGCCCTTCGCCGGCGACCGGTCCTGGCAGGTCCACGCAAAGGGGCATGTTTACCCGAAGGGCCAATATCCTCCCGAACCTTACATTCGAATGATTAGCGATGGCTACTTCGGTGCCGCCGGTATCCGATTAGAGGCCGGCAGAGGATTCACGGAACAGGATCGCGCATCGAGCGACAAGGTCGTAATCGTGAACCAAACGTTGGCCCGTACCCTGTGGCGTGGACAAGACCCGATTGGGCAGGTGGTGACACAGGATGGAGGCCGGCGAGTGGTTGGCGTGGCGGCTGATGTCCGCCACGAAGCGCTGGAAAAAACGGGCGGGGCCGAGATGTATATTCCGCTGCGGCAGACCGAAGACTATTCGGACATGGAACTGGTGGCGCGAACGACGCTGCCGCAGGCGGCATTCGCATCGGAGATTCGAGCGGCGCTGCGGCCGCTGGATCCAAATCTGCCGATTCGCGAAGTCCGAAGCCTGCAGGATTTTGTGGATAAAGCGGTGTCTCCGCGACGCTTTCTGGTCATGCTGCTGGGCGGATTCGCGGCCTTCGCGCTGCTGCTTGCTTCGCTGGGCATCTATGCCGTGATTTCGTATTCGGTAAATCAACGGGTGCAGGAAATCGGAATCCGGATGGCCCTGGGGGCGTCGCCGGCCGACTTGCAACGGCGCATCCTTTGGGGGACGTTCGGATTGACTGCGCTCGGGCTGGCATTGGGCATCGCGGCGTCCCGGGCGCTGTCGAACACACTGGGGAGCATGCTATTCGGCGTGACTTCCGGCGATCCGATTACATATTTTTGCGTTGGCGCGCTGCTGATCGTGGTTGCGGCAGCAGCCGGATACATTCCGGCGTGGCGCGCCTCCCGGATGGATCCAATGGTTGCGCTGCGATCGGATTGAATTCCACCAATTCCGAGACCTCACAGGCGCTTGGTATCCCGATTCAAGAGGCGATGGATTCTCGCGACCAGAGCGTCGAATCGGGGTTGTCCACGCAAGTGCCTGAGCCGCGGCTCGCGAGCCAGGTGTACCAGCCACGGCGAGCGCTGCTCGAAGGCCAACTCCCATTGGCGGAAGGCTTCATCGCGATCGCCTAACGCTTCGTGAATCAAACCGATCTCGTAAGGGGAGACATACTTACTTTGTGAGATTTGCTCTAGTTGCTCGAGTTGGGCGAGCGCCGCATCGCGCCGCCCGGCGATAGCATGCGCGTGGGCGGCGAAATTTTCAAAGACGGTGACGCCCCCGTGGAGCCTGGCGCCTTTTTCTATCTCGCTGCACCCCTCTTCGACCAAGCCCGACGCGACGAGTCCCCACCCCAGAAAAACATGGTGCCATCCAAAACCTGGTTCCTGATTTACCGCGGCGCGGCCTTCCCTCTCGGCCGTCGCGAAATCGTTCTCCATCAGCGAGTGCCAAGCGAGATGAACGACGGCGAACGGATCGGAAGGATCGAGATCGAGATACTGGCGGCTGCGTTCCAGAGCTTCTTCGAAGCGTTCGGCCGCGATTAACAAGTGCGCGTACCAGTGAATTGCAGGCCGGTATCCGGGATTCAGCCGGATGGCCTCAGTGAAGGACCGCTCGGCGGCGCGCAGGTCCCAGGCGAAGTGCAGGAACCCGTATCCCAACGCGCAGTGCCCTTCCGCCAAATTCGGATCCAATTGCAAGGCCCTTTCCGCATAGGCGCGGCCTTTGCTGTGAGCCTCCTCGGGCGCCAGAATTCCGGCTTCCCAACTTCCCAGCGTGTTATAGCAATCGGCCACACTGGCATAGGCCAGCGCGTATTTGGGATCCCTCTGCAGCGCCTGCTGGAAACACTCAATCGCGGCTCGAGTTCCGGCCGGACGCTTGACCAAGTGGTGCCGGCCCTTGAGAAAAAGGCTATAAGCTTCCGGATCTTCGGTGTACCGCTTGACCGCGGGGGCCGGCTCTTCGAACGGTTCCGGGAGTAAGTGGCCGCGTAACTTTCCAACAACCGCCGCCGCGATTTCATCCTGCACCTCGAAAATGTCTGTAAGTTCCCGATCGAACCGTTCGGACCAGAGGGCGCTTCCGTCGGCGACCCTGATCAATTGGACATTGATGCGTAAGCTGCGCCCAGAGCTTCGCAAACTCCCTTCGAGCACGTTGGCAACGTCCAGGGTGCGTCCGATCTCGCGGACGTCTTTGGTTTGGCCGCGAAAGGAAAATGCCGAGGAGCGGGGAGCCACGCGTATTTTGCCCAACTTGTTGAGCGCACCGATCAGTTCCTCCGCCAGTCCATCGCAAAAATACTCATGCTCTTTGTCCTCACCGGGATTGGCGAATGGCAGCACGGCGATGGAGGGGATGTCGATTGGCGCTTTCGCGACTGGGCTGGTTGGCGCGAGGGGAGCGATTCTCGACGGGCGCGCCGGATTACCCAATCCGTCTTTACAAAGATTGTAGAGCTGAATCGCGACTTTGTGTTTTACCTCGTGGATGCCAAGGTCCTCCAGACAGCCGTTCCAGTCCCGCAGTTGCTGCAGAACTTCCGCCACATTGCGGGAGAGCAGGATATGGCCGGCATCGCCACAATCCATTACCCTTTGCGCCATATTAATGCCCCCGCCGACCACGTTGACTCCCTCTTTGATATCAGAGTGACGGGAGACTGGGCCTTGATGAATACCCATGCGCAGCCTGACTTCTGAGTGGTTTCTGACTGCAGCGGCAATCTCTAAGGCGCACTTAACCGGTGAGATCGGATCGCGCAGAAAGACGAGTGCCATGCCATCACCCGTCGGAAGCGAGATCAATTCTTGTTTCGCACTTACCTGCGCATACTCCAGACTTTCGCGCACCATTCTCTGGAGGATGGTCAGAAGCTCAATTTGTTCTTCTATAGAGCGAAGAGAGTAGCCAACAATGTCCATGAATAACACTGAAACAATCTCGTAAGTGGGAGGCTGCTCAGCGGTGGCCATGATTCTCAACGACGGAAGTTACATGCTAGCTTAACAATCCGAGCTCCGCGGCGCTGATTGCTACATAATAGTTTCAGGATTTTGGGGATTGCCAGAAGTCATTGCGTTCCCTCGTGGGGCTTGATTGGAAGCGGGTATAATTACGAAAGAATCGGAGTAAGAGCATGAGCACTGTGTATCGGAATGGGAGTGGTCAATGAGCAGCGTACAAATCGAGCAGAAGAGCTATGAGATGCCTCCGCGAGAGGGGATGAGCATTGCGCATTTTCTCACCGTCACCGACATCGAGCGATCGGCTCGTTATTACGAAAAGGTCTTCGGCGCTCGCATTCTGAGCTTGGGTGACGGCAACGCGCCCGCCTACCTGCAGCTCGCGAACATCTGGATGATTCTGAACGTTGGGGGCGGGCCGACGCCGGATAAGCCGACGGTATCGCTAAGCGTTCCCGACCCGAATCACATCAACAGCTTCATGAATTTCCGCGTTGCGGATATCCAAGCGTGCTATGAATTATGGAAAAGCCGAGGAGCGGAGTTCATCACGGCACCGATTCCCAAGTACGGCGAGACACGCTGCTACATCCGCGATCCTGACGGATATATTATCGAGGTCGGACAGAGCACCGGGCTCAAGTACGGTTGACTGTTGGCCGCGATGCGATGAGTTTCTGGTCAGGTCTGGCTCCGTTGCCTCGCGCCCGACTGAGACCCAAAGCTTCCGCCGGCATCCAGAAGGGCCGCCATTTGCGCCGAGGGAACCTGCCTAAGCGAAACCAAACCTCATCTCGTTAAGATGAGCGACGCGCCTTGGTTCGCCGAGAATATGATGCTCTGGCTCAGTTCTGTGACATCCAGAGCGGCGGCCGCGCCGCCGGTAAGGACGGTGGCCACGCCAGCCACTACGCCGGTAATCACCTGGGTCACCACAGGCGGCACTCCGCACGTGTTGAGGAGAATCGCGAACCCGGGACTGCTGGAGTAATTGCAGCCTTGATTTTCTGACGAAATGCTTGCAGGAACCGTGATCGACTGCTGCACGCCCGGGTTCATAGTCAGGAGAGCTCCAAACAGATACGGCGCCATACCCGGCGCAGGAATATTCTCGGAGGAATTCAACGCCAAGCTCACCGCTACCGCGGGTAAGGAGTTGTCGGAAACGTTCAGCCCCAGGATCGCATCGAAGGCCTGATAAGGCGGCAGATTGGCGAACGTGCAGGTGACGGTTTCGCCATTCGGAATCGTTTCTGTAACGCCGTCGATCTGAATGGTGAAATCCTGCGGAACCCCGGTGCAAGTTGCTGCCTGAGAGAATTGCCAGGCTACTTGCGATGGCCCTGGCGGGAAGTTCATAATGACCGAAAAGTTCGTGGCCGCATACGGGCCGTAGTTGTAGATGCTGAACATGGCAGTGCCGACCGGGTTGGTGATACACGGCAACGGCAACGACTCGCCATCTCCCACAGCCAGATAAAGAGGAGTATCGGCGGGCGAGAAAGCGCCTGCCATCGACTGGCAGGGAATGATCGCGATGCCCGTCGGTGCGGGAAGTGGTGGAAGGGTGACCGTGCCGCCTGAAAATTGAACCACAGGAGCGCTCGAACACGAAGCCCCGGGAGTGGCGCCTCCGATGGTGGAGCATTGCACCGTTACTGATCCCAGTGCGGTGACATTGGTTCCCACGGCGGGCGTACAGGTAGCGAGACGGTGGACGCTGTCGGTGGGAGGTGTATATTCGAGCGTCACGTCTTGAGTGAAAGTGCCGTAGGTGGTCACTTGCGGGCATTGGAGCGTAGCGGGCGCCGGCGCGCTGGCCGCGTCCCATACCGCGCCCTGGATGGTAAATGTGTTTTGAGAGCTGTCGGAAAAAGCGATCGGTACGGTGGCAGTCTGGCCCGGGCTCAGATTATCCGGGGTGGGCATCAGGACCGCTGGATTGCCGTTCTCGAGCGATGCGCTGGCGTTCGCTACGGTCACCACCCCCTGAGTGGTGATCTTCGTGATGGCCACATAAAACGGACCGGCGATGGCCGTGGGGGAGCCGTTGAAGAGAGTGGCGACGGTCACATAGGTGTTGTTGGCGTGATTGAAACGAATTCCGGAGAAAGACAGCGTGACGTTTGGATCGACGCCCACACCGGTCAAGGTCTGCGCATGAACGGCAGGGGCCGCGGCCAGCAACAGCGCCAGGATTGAGGCCGGGCCACGAGTAGGGAGCATGAGTTTCAGCACCCACTCGCGGAACCTGCGGCACCCCGCCAGCAACACTAGAGACGTTACCACCGCCAGGTTCGCGGGCTCGGGAACGGGCGACGTATCCGCCGGCGGACCAACCGTCACCGCCCCGCTGAAGATGGTTGCGTCCGGAGCCAAGCCGCCGTTTAGATCAATGGCCACAAGCGACCCCGCGCCGCTCGGATCATCCGTTGGAAGCACACTGTTGAAGGTGGCGTTGTCCAACAAATACACGTCGAACTCGTCTGGAAACGCGCCCGCCGTCGGAGCGTTATTCGTGCTTTGATAGTCGAAGGTGATGGTGTTCCCGACGGTCATGGTTACCGACAGCTCCGCCACGAAATTGGTGTTGGTGAAGGTCAGATCGCCGGGAAGATCCCCGGTCACCCCGGAATTGTGAGATTGGAAAATGGGGCTCAGCGTTCCGTCGGTATAGAAGTTGGAAACCGAGAATGTATTGGGCTGCGTTCCGCCCCCAGAATCGAAATCGAGAATCAGGTCGTCGGTTTGGCCTGCCGCCGCCGACGTATCGATGGTGATTTGAGTCAGAGTATCGGCATGGAGCCAAGGGGCAGTCCAAGCGAATAGAGCGACCGCGACGGAGCAGCCAACCGCCCACCGCGCTTTGTTGTGGATATCCATTTCATTGCCTCCGCTAAGTGCCGACCCTGCCGTTGCGGCGCACTTGCAGACTGAGTATCGGGCCGCCGGGGGAGCCAAGGCGATGCTCCGGGACTAAATGTTTTCTGAATTATTTCTGAACGCACAAGCGATTGATAATAAAACTGAAAACCGCGTGCTAAGGCTGCGCGCACGCGTATTATGCAAGGGCCTTATATAATTAATGGAAGCGCACATGGAGAAGCATCCAGGCCCATTACGCTTCGGGCCCTTCGAGGCGAATCCGCGGACCGGCGAGTTGCGGAAAAATAATTACCGCATCAAGCTAAACGCCCAGTCTTTTCAACTGCTGTTGTTGCTGGTCAGACGCCCCGGGGAATTGGTAACGCGCGAGGAAATCCGCCTGGCGCTGTGGCCGCATGAAACCGTAGTGGAATGGGAGCACAGCATAAACACTGCCATTAAGCGAATCCGGGCGGCGTTGAACGACTCCCTGGCCAGCCCCCGTTTCATAGAGACACTGCCCCGGCGAGGCTACCGATTCCTGGCGGAAGTGGAACAAAGCGCGGCGCCGGCGCGGGCCGAAACGCCCGAACCGCCCGCAGCGTCCCATCCGGCCACCCCTGACGAATGGAGCCATCCGGTGGGCCGCACCATCTCGCATTACCGGATCTTGGGCGAGTTGGGGAAAGGTGGAATGGGAGTGGTATACAAGGCCGAGGATTTGCTGCTGGGGCGTCCGGCGGCGCTGAAATTCCTACCCTTGGAGCGACAATCCGACCCCCAGGCGATGGGACGCTTTCAGGGCGAGGCGCGGATGGCTTCCGCGCTGAATCATCCAAACATCTGCACCATTTACGAGATCGAAATGCACCAGGACGGCGCCTTCATCGCCATGGAATTGCTGGAGGGCGAAAGCCTCCGCGAACGGCTGGATGGTCCGCGCGGACCTCTTTGCACTAGCGCTTTGGTGGATCTGGCAACTCCCGTGGCCACGGCATTGCAGGCGGCGCATGAGCACGGTATTGTGCATCGAGACATTAAGCCGGGCAACATTTTCCTCTGCCGGCGCGGCGATATCAAGGTGCTGGATTTCGGTCTGGCGAAAGTGGTCTCGCGGCAACTGGCCGGGACAGCCGCGGGCGCCGGCCCGGACCACCACGATAGCCACCCGGCCCACGCAACCAGCAGCGGGCTAACTCCGGGAACGTTCGCCTACATGTCGCCGGAACAGGTGCGCGCGGATGAGCTGGATGGCCGCAGCGATCTCTACTCACTCGGCGTTGTACTCTTCGAAATGGTGGCCGGCCAATTGCCCGGAGCCGGAGGAATTCGTTGGCTCCCGTCCGCGGTAATTCGGCGCCATCCCCAAAAATTTTGGGAAATTTTGAGCCGGCTGTTGGAAGCCGACCGGGCGCTGCGCTATCAAACCGCGGCGGATCTGGCCAGCGATCTAAAGCGACTGAAGCGAGACGCCGATTCCGGCGCGAACCGTGCCCATGCCATGCCCCCGGTTTGGCGAAAATCGGTCCCACTCACGGTGGCATCCACGCTGGCCATGGGTTTGGTGTTGCTGGCGTGGTATACGCTGCGAAGGCGGCCCGCCGAAGGGCCGGAACGGGTCGATTTCACGCGTATTACTCGCACCGGCCGGGCCTCCCGTCCGGCGATTTCACCCGACGGCCGTTATGTTGCTTTCGTAGCCGGAGAGTCCGGCGCGCAAGGTATCCAGCTACGCCAGCTGGGCGCCGATTCGGAAATTCAAATAGTGCCTCCCGGCCGAGGCAGAATCCGGAATCTCGCCTTTTCTTCCGAGGCTAATTTTCTTTACTTCGTGCGCACCGGCGCACGGCCCGAAGAAAACGGCCTATTCAAAGTGCCTGCTCTGGGCGGCATTTCGAGCAGGCTTTCCGCCGATGTGGACAGGGAATTCAGCATATCGCGGGATGACCGTTGGGTGGCCTACTTGCATCTGGGCCCCGGCGGCGCGCGGTGGGATTTGACGGTTTTGGACCTTGCCAGCGGCAAGTCGCGCGTAGTGGGGACGCGCAACCATCCCAACATTTATGAAGGAACTTCGGCGTGGTCGCCCGATTCGCGTCTGCTGGCGGTGGGGATTTGTTCGGGAAAGTCTTGCGGTCTGGCCGTCATCGACGTGAAGTCCGGACAACTCCGGCCGCTAGGTCCGCAAGACTACAACGGGACAGAAAGCTTGGCCTGGCTTCCGGGGCAGCACGCCCTTGCCGCAATAATTTCCCTGCATGCCAATTCCATGCTTCAGCTTTTCCGGGTAACTTATCCGGAGGGCAGCGTCAGCCCCATCACCAACGATCTCAACGATTATGAGGGGCTCAGTCTATCCGCCGATGCCAGCGCGCTGAGTACCTCGGTTCACCAGCGCTACTCCCATCTATGGGTCTCGGATTTGCTCTCCGGCCATCTGGGTAACCCAGTTCAGGTGAGCTTCGGCTCGGACGCCGCTTTCGATGGCGCCTATGGCTTGGATTGGGCCAGTAATGGAGGAATCGTCTATACCACTCTAGAAAACGATGGGTGGAACCTCAGAGAGATCGCGAAAACGGGAGTCACACGCCCCATCCCTTCCGGAAGCGGTTATCACGCCGAGCCTGCTGTATGCCCGGACGGCCGCACGGTACTCTATGAAGCCGACCTCAGCGGCCAATACAACCTGTGGAAGACCGACCTTATCACCGGCCGAACGGACCGGCTGACCAACTGGGCCCATGTGGATGAGTGGCCTTCCTGCGCTCCAGACAGCAGTTTCGCTGTGTTTGAGTCCGAAGCCGGAGGCCACGCCCACATATGGAAGGTGGGTTTCAATGGCTCCGACCAAGCCGGCAAAGGACCTGCCCCTTTCCAGCTTTCGACTCTGGCGGCGCGCGGGCCCTCCCTGTCGCCGGATGGAGACTGGATCGCGGCGATGACTCCCGACGAGGACGCCACGCCCAAGCTGTTCATCATCGATGCGCACTCCGGAAAACTGATGCGGACTCTTCCACTCCCATCCACCGGGCGATTACAAAACTATTTCCTGCATTGGACCGCGAACGGCGCGAGCGTTGTCTACTCGTGGTACTCTTCGGGCGTTTCCAACCTCTGGGCACAGCCGGAGGCCGGGGGCCCTCCGCACGCTCTTACCAGTTTCAAATCGGGGCTAATTTGGGATTTCGCTTTTTCCCGGGACGGTAAACAGGCCGCCCTAGCGCGCGGCGACGACACTACCGATCTTGTCCTAATCCGCAATTTCCGCTGAAACGACATGCTGCAGTCGCTTGTTTCACTTGCTTGGGCGCGCGCGGGTGAAGTGGCACAAGCGGACTTCCGGGCGATCAGCGTGCGAGAATGACTTCTTGTTCCTCATCCGGGCACGCTCCGTTGAAGACCTGGTGTTCCGAAGAGTGCGTGCGCCACGGGGGCGTCAAATACCGGAGAAAGCGAGACTCTCGATGAATCGATTCGTCACGGCACTTTTGCTCATCCTCATCCCGGCTGCTTTTGCGCAGGCACCGGAAGGCGACCAAGTGGATCTGGACGCGCTGGCCCAAATCAAGGCCGAGGCCTTCCAGCACTCCGAGGTGATGGAAAACCTTTTCTGGATGTCCGAGGTATATGGTCCGCGCGTCACCAACAGCGGCAATCACAAGCTGGCCGCTGAATGGGCTATGAAGCAGCTGCGGGAGTGGGGGCTTAAGAACGTCCACCTGGAAAAGTGGCACTTCGGCTATGGGTGGCAGATCAAACATTTCTACGCGGCGATGGAGACTCCGGTCTATGCCGCGTTTACCGGGTTCCCGCTGGCCTGGACGCCGGGGACGAATGGCCCGATCACGGTGGAACCGGTGTGGGCGCCCATCCATTCCAAAGCAGATTTCGCCAAATACCATGGCCAGTTGAGGGGCAAGGCGCTGCTGATGTTTGACCCGGCTCCGCTCACGCTGCACACGCGGGCAGACGCGCAGCCTTCCCCCACGGATGAGGAAATTCTGGCACGCGGAAGCGCGCGCGGGAATGGTGGCCCGCGCGGAGCAGCAGCAGGGGCAACAGCCAATCGCGACCCCAGCGGCCGCGGGCGTCCCGGTGAAGGCGAGTGGGAGTACTCGCCGACTTCGCTGGCTCTGGCCAATGCGAAGAACGGAGCCCTGCGCAACGAGGTGAACGCTTTCCTGAAGGAAGAGGGCGTGGCCATTTCCATCACGCCGGGTTACAACGGAGACGGCGGTACCATCTTTTCCACGTATGGGGGCTCTGAGAATCCCAATGATCCAATTCCGCCTCCGATCGTGGCCATTGGGGCCGAGCAGTATAATCGCCTGGTCCGCCTGGTGCAGCACGGTATCACGCCGAAGCTGAACTTCGATATCGCTGTCGACTATCAGAAAGAAGACCAGAACGCCTTCAATGTTATCGGCGAGATTCCTGGCACCACCAAAGCGGACGAAGTGGTCATGCTGGGCGGCCACTTTGATAGCTGGCAGGGCGGCACCGGGGCCACCGATAACGGCACAGGATCCTCAGTGGCGATGGAAGCGGTGCGCATTTTGGCTACGTTGCAAAAGGCTGGGTTGATCAAGCCACTGGCGCGTACGGTTCGCGTGGCGCTGTGGGGCGGCGAAGAGGAGGGCGTGTACGGCTCAACCGCGTATGTGCAGCAGCACTTCGCGCAACGCACTAGCATGGTGAAGACCAACGAGTACGACAAGCTGGATGTGTACTTCAACGACGACGGCGGATCCGGCCGCTTCCGCGGAGTGTCGGCGGGAGGTAGTCCGCAGATGGCGGCCATTTTCAAATCCTGGATTGAGCCCATCAAGGACCAGCACATGGTTGCTGTTGTTGGCGGGGATCAGTTCAGGCCCACCAAGAGCCCAGGTGGCACGGACTCGAGCGCCTTTTCGTGGATCGGCCTGAACGGCATCGGTTTCATGCAGGACGGGTTGGAATACGGCACCCGCACCCACCACTCCAACGCGGACACCTATGACCGCGTGCAAAAGGACGATGTGATGCAGAGTTCCATGATTGAAGCGTGGTTTGCCTACAATGCGGCTACGCGCGCAGAGATGCTGCCACGCATCCCTACGCCGGCGCCTGACCCCAATGCGAAGACGCACGAGTAGGGCGGTCCGCGCGACGCCGGCTCAAGCTATGCTGAACAACGTGGGAGGGAGATTTCGAGCATGGCAAAACTTGTCTACGGATTGAGCCAGTCCCTGGATGGCTATGTCGACCACATGAAGCTTGGGCCGCCCGCGCCCGCGGCCTTCCGTCACTTCATCGAGCTGGTGCGTGGCCTGACGGGCCTCATCTACGGTAGCCGCATGTACGAGGTCATGCGTTATTGGGACCAAGACCTTCCCGATTGGGACGCGGAGGATCGCGAATTTGCGGTGGCGTGGCGGAGCCTGCCGAAGTGGGTGGTGTCGCGTTCGCTCAAATCGGTTGGCCCCAACGCCACGCTGGTCGCAGCTGACTTCGAGACGGTGATACGCAGGCTGAAGGCTGAGCTGGCCGGCGAGATTGAAGTTGGCGGACCAGCGCTGGCGCAAAGCCTGACCGAGGCCGGTCTTATCGATGAGTATCGGCTCTACCTTCGCCCCGTGGTGCTTGGCGGCGGCAAGCCATTCTTCGCCGGTCCCCGGCCGCCGCTCCACCTGGGGGCCAGCGATTTAATCGCCGCGGACCTGATTCGGTTGACGTACGTTCCAGCTTAGTCGCGCGACCAATGCGTAAAGGATTTACGAGAAGACCACAGGCGGACGAGCCCGCGGCACAACTCAAGAACTATATAACGCCGAGCGGGCTGGAGCGCCTCAAGGATGAGCACCGCTTTCTGCTCACCAGGGAACGCCGCGCCGTAACGGAGGTGGTGGCGTGGGCCGCCAGTAACGGCGATCGCAGTGAAAATGCCGACTATCAGTACGGCAAGCGGCGGCTGCGGCAGATCGATGGGCGGATTCGTTTTCTCGCCAAGCGAATCGAAGCGGCGGAAGTGGTGGACCCGGAAACTCCGCGAGCGGGGCAAGCGGCGGCGAGGGCATTCTTTGGAGCGACGGTGCGCTATGCCGATGGCGCGGGAGTGGAGCGAGTGGTGAGCATCGTGGGCACCGACGAGGTGGATCTCAACCGCAACCACATCAGTTGGGTGTCGCCGCTGGGGCGCGCGTTGATGAAGTCGCAAGCGGGCGACAGCGTAGTTCTGCAGGCGCCGCGCGGTACAGAAGACCTGACCGTGCTGGAGGTGCGTTACGAGCGCATTCCGGTGGAACCGTTCCGTGAACCACCTGGAGCCGAGGCGTCGGCAAAGGGACGGCCTCGCCGACGCCAATCCAATTGATGCTGAATGACGGGATGCCGCGGCCCGGGTCCTGCGAAGACTTCCGATAGCAGGAATCTGTGAAAAAAACGGTTGGCAGGCGAAAGCGCCTGCCCCACTGGGGCCAACGTGGGGCAGGCGCTTTCGCCTGCCAACAACGCGTCTTCATCACCTTTGGTGGGCCGCAGGCCCATGGGAAGTTCGGTTACACGCTTTTCGACTAAAACGGCGAAGGCGAGCCGTGGCAAATGCCGACGCCCTTATCGCTGAAAGAAGCTGGACCGGTGGTCTGTGCAGGATCTTTCAGTGCCGACTCGAAATCCCACGCATAGCCGTTCTGATTGAGCGTCAGGCCCATCACGCCCCAGAATTCCCCGGTTGCCGCCTCGATATTCTGTAGGTTGAAGTTGGGTTGGCCGCTAAGATTGGCGGCATCAGCTCCGTCGGTGCTGGGTAGCGTGGTGGTATAGACGACCGTATCCAGTGTCTCGCCGCCGGTGCCCACGATGAATTCCCGTATGCCCTTTCTGGGATCGTAATTCCCGGAGGGGTCCAGGGGGCGGTAGCGGGCATAGAGGTGGTCGTGTCCGTTGAGCACCAAGTCGGCTCCGTACTTGTAGAGCAGTTGCCAAAAGGCCAGCGCGGTCTGGCCCTCGGGCAAGGTGACGGCGCCGACAGCGCTGAACGAGGGCTGGTGCCAGTAGGCTAGTGTGCACGCGGAATGATTTGCGGCGAGATCGTTTTGGAGCCATTGGAGTTCGGCGGCAAACCAGGAGCCGGTGTTCGAGCAGCCACCCGGCTGCGTCTCGCACTCTATATTGAGCGAGATAAGGTGCCACGCGCCCAGATTATAGGAATACCAGCCATCTCCGACACCAACTGGACCGCCGTTGGTATTGGTTCCGGCTCCGCCCGTTTGCTCGAAGTGGCCGGCCTGTCCATCGGAATACGGCACGGGTTGGGTAAAGGTACCGCCGGTGTCAGGAGTGCCGGCGATGGTAGCCGTCGCTATGGTTCCATCGGCATTGTGCTGGACGCCGTTGAAGTAGGAGAAGTAGCCGTAGCCGGCAACGCCGATGGCGCCGTGCTCGGTATAAAACTCGTGGTTGCCAGGCGCGGGACGCGTAATGAATTTGAAAGCGCCATACGTGGATTCGTAGGAGTTCTCAAAGTCTGAATATTGGCCTACCTGGTATTGCTCATCTCCGACCAGCGCGATGAGGTCCGGCTTCATATTCTCAATCTGCTTGGCGGTGGCCGCCTGGGATGCGAGCAGACTTTGAGCGGTGTCCCCGATGCAGTTTTCACCGGCCTTCTCACCAGGCAGCTCCGTCTCGCCCGGCTGGCAGGAGACGTCGCCAACCACCGCGAGCACGGGCGAGCGGCCCGCTGTTCCGTAAGGCCACGGATTGTTGTTGAAGTTTGGATTCTGCGCCTGGGCCTCAACTGCAAATGCCAGCAGTGAGGCGGCGGCTGCCATGAGTGCCGCCGCTCGGAACCTTTCCCGGATCGTCTTCATGCAGTTCCTCCTTTTCGGACTTATAGTTGGATTGCCAAGGTGATGAGTTTATCCCTTCAATATTTCGTGCGTATCTCGAATGTGTTAAAAAGCCGTAACACCGGTGGCTTAGAAGCCGTGAAAAATACCGGGTTGGCAGGCGGAAGCGCCTGCCCCACTGGGGCCAACGTGGGGCAGGCGCTTCCGCTTCCGCCTGCCAACCGAATTTGCCACAACGCGCCTTCCTCACCTTTGGTGGGCCGCTGGCCCATGGGAACTCCCTCGGTAACGCTCTCTTACCATGAGGCGAGCGGTAAGCGACGGGTGCCTTTGATTTTTTAGGCGTAGCGAAACAGCGCCTTGAAACCGAAATCCATGTGCTGCTGGATATGGCAGTGAAACAGGGTGAGGCCCGGTTGGTCGGCGATCAGATCCACGGTGGCGCGTCCAAATGCGGGAACGATCACGGTATCTTTCCTGATGCCGGCAGTGGGCTTGCCGTTGAGCTCGACCAGCTCGAACAGGTGCCGGTGGATGTGCAGCGGGTGGGAATCGTCGCTGCGATTGCGAAACACCAGCCGGTAGCGCCCGCCCTGACGAAACACGAATTCGCGATCATGCGGATATTCCTTGCCGTTGACGAGCCAATGATTGATGCCATGAGGCCCGCCCGGCGCTTTTTCGAAGACCATGTCGATGGTCTGGTCCGGCGCGGGATGCTGGGAGGGCCGGCCAAAAATGGTATAGTCCCAGCGCGCCTTCGGAGGCGGCAGCCATTGCGCGCGCTGCTGCTGATCGGCGTACTCCACCACGATGCCCAGGCCGGATCGCCGCGCGACATTGCGCAGCGCCCCTAAGATCCAAACACCCGGCCGATTCATTTCCACGATGGCATCCACGCGCTCGCCCGGGGCGATCTCGATGATATCGACGGGCTGAGGGGCGGGCACGGTATTGCCGTCGAGTGCGATCACCTGAAAACTGTGGCCGGACAAAGCCACGCGATGAATTTGCGAAGCGCTGGCGTTGAGCAGGTGCATCAGGATGCGCTGACCCGAACGCACGCGGAGGGGCTCTCCCGCACCCAGCATTTTGTCGTTGATGGAGTAAAGAGGAGCGCTGACTTCGAGCCCGTTGGGACGCGGGTCCGGAGTGGCGGGTTTCTCGGGCATGGGATCGCTGGGGTCCGGCCGCTCCTCGTCCGGGTCCATGGTGGTGAGATAAGGCTGCCAATCACGCAACGCCAGGAAGACTTCCTGATCGTAGCGCCCAGGGTCATTCGGGGAATCGATCATGAGAAAGCCAAACTGGCCGGTGTAGGTACCGCGATGCAGATCCAGCATGGCCTCGGTATGCGAGTGGTACCATCGCGAACCGGCCGGCTTGGCCACGAATTGATAACGCCGGCGGCCATGGGGAGGCACCGGGGGTGTACCTTCTTCCTCCACTCCGTCCACGTCCGAGGGAACGAACAAGCCGTGCCAATGCACGTATTCGGGGACGTCGGTGTCGTTCACAACCTCCACCGCGACGCGCTGGCCCTCGCGCATCCGCAGCAAGGGACCGGGGACCTGGTTGCTGTAGCCGATAGTGCTGAGCACAACCTGGGGCGCCAGCTGAACCAGCATGGGTGCGATGCGCAGGGTGAAATCCGGCGCGGGGCCGGCGGCCTTCGGTTCCGGGGTGGCCATCGTCGGATGCGCTGGCGGTCCCGGAACCTGCCGGAGCGCTAGGGACTGAGCGAACGCGGGCCGCAGTTGGCCGGCCCCGGCCCCGATGACGGTGGCCCATCCGAGCCGCACCAAATCCCTTCGATTCATTTGATCCTCATCATACTACCCGACTTTCAAGAGTTTGTCCTGCGAGTTGCCGATTCCGTGATATGGCACTTCATTCGTTGAGCACGTTCAGAAATCGCTGCTGGGCGGGCATGACTGACGGTGTGTCGGCGTACTTTGAATAGAGCCGCGGGGCTCTGGGTCATTTCGAGCACGCGTGCTGCGGCTGGGGGCCGGCAACGTTAGGAGCTGCGCCGATTGGCAATCGGCGCGCAGGTTGGCAACCTGCCCCACACGCGCTGCCTGAAATCGTCCGTCCGGAAAGTCTTGAATGGGGTGGCCATACACGCGGATCGGGGGCAGGGCGGTGAGATCTCCATGGAGAGGCGAGGCCAGCGGATTTTTCGGATCGGCGCCGCTAAGGGCGATGTTACGTACTCCCCGGTCCACCAGCTCGCGATAGCAGGCCTCGGCATCGTTGACGGCCGCGGGAAACGGATGTTCCAGCGCCAGCCGGTAGTCAGGTACGAATGCCGCTGCCGCGGCTCTGCGGGCGATGTGGCCAGCCAGGTTGCGGAAGGCCCGGGCTGCAGGTTCACGATGCCAGCGTAGATGGGCCGCTAGAAGCGGGCATGGTGGTTACCATTGAACCAGGCATTTATATTCCGGAAAAATATCGGAATGCGCATCGAAGACGTCATACTGGTGACGGAGAACGGCGCCAAGGTTTTAAGCGCGGCGCTGCCCAGGGAGCCGGACGAGATTGAAAAGGCTGTGGCCAAGTAAGCGAGCTCTGGGTTATGCCGGCGTTGTCGCCGCCAGCCTCGGGATAGGAATCGTCGCCGGATGGACTTCACTGGCCACGCAAATCGACGATTCCGCTTACGACTGGATGTTTCGCCTTTTTCCGCCCGCAGCGGCAAAACCGCATTGCATCATTCTGGCCATTGACGACGCAACGCTGGGCGCCATGGGCAGCCAGAGCGAATATCGAACCATATTGTCAACGGGACTGGAACTCCTTGCCGCCGGACATCCAAAAGTGGTTGGCATCGACATGGTACTCACGGATAAAGCCGTTCCGACTAAGGACGAGCGATTGGAACGCGCCATGCAAGCCACCAAGAATCTTGTTCTAGTCACGCACCTGACGGGCCAGCGCTGGGAAAATCCGCTGCCGGCGTTCGGGCAATGGGCGGCGGCGGTGGGGCACGACAAAGCCGATGAGCTTTCACGCGACGGCGTCACGCGGCAGATTCCACTCGAGGCGCGCACGGCCACGGAACGGCACTGGGCGCTGGCGCTGGAAGCTTTTCGACTGACCAGAGGAGAACGCATTCTGGAGTCGCCCGAAGACATCCAGATTGGAAATGAAACGATTCCCGCCGCCCGAACGGACGAAGGCGATCGGCCGTTGCGCATTCTTTACTCCCCGGATCCGACGCCTGAGATTTCCATCAAGGAACTCCAGGATAATCCCGCGCTGGCCGCTCGCTTCACCGGCCAAACCGTTTTCGTGGGTGTGACCTCCGATACGGCCACCTATGATCGCGTGGCCACTCCCTGGGGTAAAGTCCGGGGCCGGATACCCGGTGTAGAAGTTCATGCGCAGCTCTTTGAAACTCTGCAGCGCGGTAAATTTCTCATTGACGCTTCCAATCTTTCGGTGGCTTCTTTCTGCGTGGCCGCGGGTATTGTGGCGGGCCTGATCTTTGCCGTGCTCAATGGCTGGCCGGCTTATCTGGCGGCCGGCGCGCTGTTGATAGCCGCGCATGCCACACCCTTCCTGCTGTTCCGGCAAGGAATTGTCTTCCCGTATTTCGCCCCGATGGCCTCCGCCTGGCTGACGGTGGCCGCAGCCGCCAGCTACCAGCACTTCGTTGTCCGCCGGGCGTTGCGCGCGTCTGAGACGGAGCGGAAGCGCTACCAGCAGGCCATCCATTTCGTCACGCATGAGATGCGCACGCCGCTCACTGCCATTCAAGGTTCCAGCGAGCTGATGGGCCGCTATAACCTCAGCGAAGAAAAGCGCAAGCAGATGACGGAAATGATTAACCAGGAATCCAAGCGCCTGGCGCGCATGATCCAAACGTTTCTGGATGTGGAACGTCTTTCCGATGGGCAGATGGAGCTGAAGCGCGAACAGTTCACGGCCAAGGAGCTGGTGGAGGCTTGTCTCGAACGGGTGCGTCCGCTCGGGGAGCGCAAGAATATACGCGTGTCCACGGGCGAGCTGCAGGGCGTCCTCGAAGGCGATCGGGAATTGATGGAATACGCGGTCTACAACCTCATGACCAACGCCGTGAAGTACTCGGGGCCCGGCACGGATGTTCGGGTAACGGGCCGCACCGAGGGCAATCGCGTGCGAATTTCCGTAGAGGACCAGGGAATTGGCATGGACGCCAAGGAATTACGCCAGATTTTTCAAAAATTCTACCGGACCAAGCGAGCGGAGGCCTCGGGCGAAAAGGGAACGGGCATCGGACTTTCCATTGTGGAGCAGATTGTGCATCATCACGGAGGAAAAATGGAAGTAAGCAGCCAGCCCGGCAAGGGGTCCTGCTTCACGGCTATTCTGCCGGCCCACTCCCGAGCGTCCCAGCCTAACAGTGTGTCAGTCTAGAGATAAGAGGTTTCTGGTTTCTAGTTTCTGGTTGCTGGTTCCGTGCCAACCAGAAACCAGGAACCAGAAACCAGAAACCGAGCTTCAATTGTGCAACGCCTGCTAGTGGTGGAAGACGACAACTCTGTAAGAAGTACCATTACGACATTCCTTGAGCTGGAGGGGTATGCGGTGGACGCAGTTTCATCCACGCGCGAGGCGCTGGACCGTTTGCGGGACGATGCTTATCCGATTGTGATTACCGATATTTATCTGGATGAGCGCACCGGTTTGGATGTGCTGGCCACGGCGCGGCAGAAAAATCCGAAATGCGCGGTAATTCTAATGACGGCGCGGGGCACCATTGAGACGGTGATGAAGGCCACGCAAGGCGGCGCGTTCGATTATATCGCCAAGCCGTTTGAGCTGGACCGCATGCTGGACACGGTGAAGCGCGCGGAAGCTTCCATCACCGAGCACGAAGAAGAGAAGGAATCCGAAGTCGACGATCTGCCGCAGAGCGAGATGATCGGCAGCTCGGCGAAAATGATTGAGATCTACAAAACCATTTCGCTGGTGGCGCCCACCAACGCGACGGTTCTGATTGAAGGTGAAACGGGAACCGGCAAAGAAATGATCGCGCGCATGGTGCACAACAACAGCTCGCGCGCGCAGCAGCCGTTCGTTCCGGTAGATTGCGGCTCTATTGCGCCATCGCTGATTGAAAGTGAACTGTTCGGTGCGCTGAAAGGCGCCTACACGGGCGCAGACCGGGACCGCATGGGCGTGTTCGAGGCGGCCAACAACGGCACCGTCTTCCTGGACGAGATTGGCGATCTGGAATTGGGTTTTCAGCTCAACCTGCTGCGGTTTTTGCAGGAGAAGGAAATCCGTCCGCTGGGTTCGGCGCGCGGAAAAAAAGTGGATGTGCGGGTGATCGCCGCAACGAATCGCGATTTGCAGAAAATGGTGGAGGAAGGCAAGTTCCGCGAGGATCTGTGGTACCGCTTGAACGTGGTCCGCGTTCTGCTGCCGCCGCTGGTGGAGCGCCGCGGAGATGTTCCGCTGCTGGCGCATTATTTTCTCAACCGTTACAACGAGCGCTATAAACAACAGGCCAAGCTGACCGAATCCGGCCTCAAGGTTCTGGAGAATTATAGCTGGCCGGGCAATGTCCGCCAGTTGCAGCACATGCTGGAACGGCTGACCATTCTTGCGCCGCACGGAAAGATCGACGAAGCAGCAGTCCGCGACGCCATCGAGCTTACCGAGCCGCGCGACAGCGCCGGCGATACTTTGGCTGACACCGAAGCCGATCAGATCCGCCGCGTTCTCACGGCCACGGGGGGCAACAAGAGCCGCGCGGCGAAGATTCTGGGTATCGAGCGAAAGACGCTATATCGCAAGCTGGAGAAGATGGGGCTGTAGCTTCGCCGGTTCCTCGGTTCTTCAGTTCTTCGGTTCAAACGCGCTGACCTGCCGCTGTAGCGCGAACCGAAGAACCGAAGAACCGATGAACGCCTTTCTTAGTTGAGGCTCGCGATTCGCGGCATGCCCTCTTTTCCTAGCGAGTGCATGACCGCCTTCACCTTTCGAGAATAATCGGGCAGGGGATTGTAGGTGCTGAGCTTGTTGTCCAGATTCTTGTCTTTGTAGCGCTTGGAATTGGCCAGTTGGGAGGCCACGAAATGGATTCCCTCGCGAACGGAGGTGAAACTTTCCCGGCAGGAATCCCAGCCGAAAACGTTGTTGTTCCTATAATCCTTGCCGCCGGAGGATTCGATGATCGATATGCTGGGCAGCAAACGCCAGTCCAGGTCGTTCTGATCCGCGGCCAGCAAAAAGTCGGCCGCCGCTTCGCGCAGCGGGCAATCCCGCTGGCCAAAAAAATCCTGCAGACGGCGCAGCCTGGGGTCGTGATCCAAAATCACTTTCGGTATTTCGTGACTGATGCCCACCACGGCCGGTAACCCCAATAGTCCGCCAACCAAAAGAGCTTTTCTCATGGATTCTCCTTCTGCAACTCGATTTTTCTTGAAGTTCTGTTTCGAAGCTAGCGCTCGAATTAGTGGAAGTCGTTGAAAACTAGGGACATTACTCTGGTAGAATGATTAGTATCGTAGAATCAATAGGTTACGAGCAGTCGTTTCCTGCCTCGAATACCGCGATTGTACCACGGCTCGCGGTCAGGAATTGGCGCGGTGATGTCTGTAGCCACCGCCCACCAGGCCCAGATCCAGCACTGCGGCGATTAGAAGCCAGAGTATATTGGTACCCTCCACGGGCATGCCTTGGTGGAACATCCAGGCGTAAACCAGCGTGGTGAGAGGCAAGAATATAAAGCCGAGAACGAGCAGAAGGAAATTGTGATGATAGGGAGCGTTCAGATAGGTGGAAAGAAAGAACAGCAGCGCCAGCACCAGGCGCGGAGACAGCAGAACGAGAATGAGCAGGCAACAGGGCACGGTGGTTTACTATCATACCGCCAAGTCGTAGGACGCAGGAATGTGAAAGTTGTTTCCTTAACCGAACCGCGACTAACCGAACCGCGACTAACCGAGCCGCGACTAACCGAGCCGCGACCGCAAGGGAGCGACACCACGAAGGTACGGACCGGGGACATGGGTAACAAAACAGACCGGCGACATGGGTAACACTCGAGCCGAGAGCAGACCTCCGAAACTGGGCAGATGCCCTTTGAAGAGAGGAATGCCGTGGAGCGACGAAATGAGTTCATCGATCGATGGATAAACGAGGAGGAGTCGATAACGGAACTATGCGAATGGTTCGGGGTCTCACGCAAGACCGGCTATAAATGGATTGAGCGCTACGACGGAGGTGGGCGGGCAGGACTGGAAGATCAGAGTCGAGCACCGCACCATCATCCGCAGCAAATCGGATCAGAAAGGGAGGAGGCCATCCTGGCTGCGCGGCGGAGGCATCCGAGCTGGGGTGCGCGCAAACTTCGCAGGCTTTTGGAGGATCAGAATCCAGAGCAAAGCTGGCCGGCGGCTAGCAGCATGGGGGAGTTGCTGAAGCGGGAGGGACTGGTAGTAGCCCGGAGAAAGCGACGGCGAACCCCACCGTACACGCAGCCATTAGCCCACGCGCAGGCACCGAACCAAGTGTGGTGTGCAGACTTCAAGGGATGGTTTCGCTGCCAAGATGGGACGCGCTGTGATCCATTGACCATTACCGACGCCTACAGCCGCTATTTGTTGCGGTGCCGGGCGGTGGCGAAAACCGACGGGGTGCATGTGCGGGCCATATTCGAGGCGGTATTCCGGGAGTGCGGGCTGCCAGAAGCCCTGCGGACAGACAACGGAAGCCCGTTTGCGAGCGCGGCGCCAGGAGGGCTGAGCCGGCTATCGATGTGGTGGTTGAAGCTGGGGATTCGGCATGAACGGATTGACCCGGGCTGTCCGGAACAGAACGGCCGGCATGAACGAATGCATCGGACGCTGAAGGCGGAAACGGCGAATCCACCGGAAGCCAACGTGAGACGCCAGCAGGCGCGATTTCTGGATTTCGAGCGGGAGTACAACGAGCAACGGCCGCACCAAGCCTTGTCGTACCAAAGGCCGGCGGAGTTGTATGTGGGCTCAGTCCGGCGCTACCCAGCCCGGGTGCCGGAGCTGGAATATCCGTCGGGAGTGCATCTGCGGAAGATTTCGCAGCAGGGGAGCTTGAAGTGGAAATGCCAACGAACGTTCCTCAGCGAAGTCTTAGCGCGGGAGATGGTGGGGCTGTTGGAGGTCGACGACGATCTGTTCGAGGTGTATTACGGACCGGTGATGTTGGGCTGGTTTGATGGTCGCCATTCGATATTCCGAGCTGAGGTGCAGAAAAAGGCGCGCGGCCGAAAGCGCAGGGGCCGGGTGGAAGGATAGGGATGAAAAGCGTAAGAGCGCCGTGGAAATGCCGCGCTGTGGAAACGGTGGAAAGCCAAAAGCAGGCTTCCCACCGTTCCCACAGCGCTTGGAAATCGCTCGCGCGATTCCCACATTCCCACCGCGCCGGCGGGGCGTGGAAAAGTGCAAAACCAAATGCAGGTTTTACACTTTCCCACTTGTTGTCTTATATTTTTTCCATCGCATACGGGCTTCGCCCTATGCGATCATTCAATCCTGATAGGTTCTGCTTTTTCGCGTGGAGTGTTACCTATGTCGCCGGTCTAAAGTGTTACCCATGTTCCCGGCCGCACACGAATGGCCTCTAGTTCCAGTTTCGTGGTAGCGCTTCCTAGCGGTCGCGGCTCGGTTGGTTCGCCTACGGAAGAACCACGATTCTCGCCCTCCAGAAGGCGAATTTCTGGGCGCTCGGATCGAACACGCTTACCTGGCAGGTGTACCTGCCGCCCTGCAGCTTAGCTAGCGGCACGCTGAAACGCAGCGGCACTGCTTTTGTTTTCGGGTTCAGGCCGTCCGAGACTCGCAGCGGATCGGTTTCGAAGGCTTTCACTTTTCCCCGATAGAAACTCACGTTGGCCATGATGGGTTGAGTGGCTTGGGCGGTTGGCTCATAGGCTTCCAGATAGACATAGAGATCCTGATCTTTACGGAATACGCGGGTTACGCTGGGAATCAACTTCACGCCGTCCTGGATCAGCGGATGGGCGGCCAGAATCTTTTTGTCCTTTTCGGCGGTGGCCACGGCGGCGTCCAGCTTCTCGCGCTGGTTGCTCAGCACCACGGAACTGATAGGAAGATATTTTAGTTCCGCGGTGAGGTCCGGCACGACAAACTTGGCCTCATAGGTCCCCATTTTTCCAGTTTCATTCTCCCGCGCCAAAAATTTAGCGGTGTAGGAGCCGGGCGCCAGCGTGAATCCCGTATCGTATTCGAGAGTGGTCTTCGCCAGTTGCTGGGCGGTTTCGTCTTTCAGCTTCACCTGGATGTTATCGCGCACATTTCCAACGGTGGCGCCTTTTGCGTCCTTGATCTCGCCGATGAAATCCAGGCGAGTGCTCTCGGCGCCGCCGTGCTTGGCGAGTTCAATTTCAGAACCCGGGATCTTCACCACCATGGGGACGAAGTAACGGTCGCGCCCCAGCCGGAAATAATCCAGCTCCATGGCGATGTTCATGTCGGTGATGGGATCGCCCAGCATCAGCGCCTGTGCCAACTGCCGTTCTTTATCGGTTTCGTTGAACTTGTTGAAGGTCTTGCCGCCGTAGTATCCCTGCCGGTAATCGAGCTTCGATATTGTTTTCGCCACCGCGGCATTACTCACCGAAATCTTGATACGCCGGAACTTGCCGTCCAGCGCCCCATTGGTGGTGTAATATCCGATGATGTAGTAGCTGGTCATGTCTTTCTGCGCCTGCACGATGCCCATGGAAAGGTCGTTGTTATCGAGCAGCGCCTTACCGCCGGTATCGGCGGCCAGAGTGTAGAGAGTCTCCTGCTGATTCTGGAAATTGCTGGTGACAGCCCGCGCGGAGCTTCCCGAGTACATGCCCTGGCCGCCGGGCGACCCCTTGGTGGCATCGCCGAGCGGAGCTTGCGCCACCAGACCGCGCGCGTCGATGGGATAAAAGGACACATTGGCGCGGATGGCGGCATTGATGGTGGATCTTAGCTGCGCCTGGTTATCCAGACCGTTGCGCTGGATGCCGCTGGCGAAATAGACCAGCGATTTCTTTTCGTTCAGCGTGGCCAGCATCTTGACCGCGGTTTCGAGCGCCGACAGTTGCCGGTCCGTATTGAAGATGTTGAATTCGGTATCGTCCTGCTGGAAGGCGGCGCCGGTATCGGAGGTGCTGTCGTCCTGGTTGTCGATTTCGAATCCCTGCCCCTCGCCAATGATCAGGCTTTTTATGTCCTTTTCGAGAAGGTCGCGATCGTCGGTGAAATCTTCCATCACTTTTACGTCGCTCGAAAAGGTCATAATCGCCACCATGTCCGCGGGAGTAATTTGCGTTCGCAGGAACTTCAGCGCGGCGGTTTGGGCCCGCTTCTGGTCCTGGATGGGCATGGATGTCATATCGAAGAACATCACCATCAAGCGGCGGTTACTGTATTTGAGGTTCCCGGGAGTCTCGGGCGCGATCTCGATCTGAGTGACGGGTTTGACGGCGTTTTTTTCCGGAACCTTTGAAACAGCTACGTCGGGACCGGGCGTCGCAGGGGGCAACGGCGTACTGGAGCCCTCTTCCAGCTCTTGAAATTTGAAGACGGTGATCTTCTGCGGCTTGCCATCTTCGGTGATGCTGAAATCGGAGGGTTTCAGTCCCAGGACGGGCTTGCCGTCCTTGCCTCTGATCAAGACATCTTCCACCACCAGCTGAGTTGTACTGGAGAATATCAGATCCTTTTTGTCTTCGGCCGGGCTCTGCGGCGGCGGAGGCGGCTGTTGAGCCGCGGCGAAAAACCAGGCGCAGAGGAAAAGAGCGATGGCAGAGCGTGGCATGGTTAGAACCTGAAACGGGCGGTGAGCTGCATGGTGCGCATGGCGTTTGCGCTCACCGGAAGTCCGAACTGTTCATTTCCTAGGGTCGCGTTCCAGGATGTGTAGGTGACGTGGTTCAGAACGTTGGTGGCGTCGTAACGCAAATCAAAGCTGCGCCTCTCGCCGATGCGGAACACCCGGCCCGCGGATGCATTCAAATTGAATTCTACGGGCCCGGTGATAATATTCCGGCCCGCGTCGCCCCACTCACCCGAAAGCGGCTTCGCGAAAGCATCGATATTGAAGCCGTAGCCGGGGAGGGTGGGAGCGAGCGAACCACCGATGTAATCGGCGCGCACCGTACCCGTCACGCCCGTGCCGGTGGCCACGCGCTGCAGGAGAATCGGCGTCTCCGGTAAACCGCTTCCGGCCACCATGGTAATGGCGAAGGTCCAATCTTTCGCGACAGCTCCCTTCCAACCGCTCAGCAGCGTTCCACCGCTGGTGCCCTGGCCGGTGCTGTATTGCATGTTCAGATTGAACGTGTTGGTACGGTTGAAACTGGAAAGCGAACGTTCGGCGGAAAGATCCAGCCAGTTCTGAGCATAGGCGCTGCCGGGGCTTGAGCGGCCGCCAATACCCTGCGCGTCGTCGATGGCTTTGGAGAAAACATACAGTCCGTTCCAGGAGAATCCGCTGCGGAAGCGGCGCTGCAGTTGGACGCTGGCGGCGTTGTAGTTGGAGTTTCCGTTCGATGTTATGTACACGTAACCTGACGGATATCCGTTGGGTGCCGCGCCCGCGGGAAATGTGTTGGGCAGGAATTCCTGCAACTGGTGCGTGCCTTCATCGCCTTGATAGGTGAGCGTGAGGACGATAGAAGACGATAAGTTTTGCTGCACCGACGCTTGCCAGTAATTCAGATAGCCGATGTGGAAATTCGGATCGATGGCGTAGGTCTGCGGCGTAGCGGTGATGGCCGGCGTCTGGAAGGCATTGCGCAGCGTGTAGGGGTCCGTTAAAGGATTCGCCTGGGTGACGCTGTAGGAGAGCGGAGATTGCTGGGCCATCTGATTGGCCAGCGGCTGGTAGACGGAGGTGTTGTAGTAAACTCCGTAGCCGGCGCGCACCACCGTGGATCGCTGCGTAAACGGGCGCCAGGCGATGCCGATGCGCGGCTGGAACTCGCGATAATTCGCGCGAACCAGAGAGTCCGGGTAGCCGGCATCGCTGGCCAGCGTGCATCCGGAGTGTTCGGTGCCGCAGACCGGGGCTTCGGTGGTGAAATCCTGGCCGATATCCAGATTCACCAGGCGGTTGTACTTTTCGGTGACCGGCGCCTGAAAGTCCCAGCGCAGACCGATATTGAGGCTCAGGTTGCTGCGGATGCGCCAATCGTCGTTCACGTAGCTATCTACCCAGGAGGCGCGGAAATATTTGTCGGCGTTTCCATAAGCTATGGAGCTGGTGGCCGGCAAGCCCTCCAGGAAATCCGCGAAATCGTTTCCAGTGAACGCGCCGGTGAATAGAAAGGTGCCGCGCGGATTCTGCTGGGACAACTGGTTGAAATCGAGCCGGCGGAAATCGCCGCCGAAAGTGAAATTGTGATTGCCGTGCACCCAGATCAGGCTCTCGCCCACCTGGTTGGTGTCATTGTGATTCAGCGAAAAATTCCCGTCTGAGAGGCCGGTGATCCCGCTTGAAAACGACAGGCTGGGCGGTCCCCAGAAGAGGGGAGATTGATCGTTGCCCAAGATGCCCGCGTTGGCCGAGACGTTTTGTTTTTCGGCGAAGAAAGGCGTGGTCTGTCCGGCCGAACGGCTGAAGCCGTAGCGCAGGTTGCTGATCAGATACGTCGTGAAATGATGGGTCCACTGCACATTGCTGTTGATGCCGGTCACGGAAGTGGCATCCACGAAACCGAACAGGTTCGGATTGGTGGTGTCGCCGTCCTGCCAGGAGAAGCCGCCGCTGATCTGATTCTTGGTATTGATGGTCTGGCTGACGCGGGCATTTACATTGCTCTGGTTCCCGATGCCCACCAGCTCAGTCTGGTAGTTGTAGCGTGAGCTGCCGGGAAAATTCGGCAGCGGATAGAAATTCAACAGCGACAATGCCTGGGGGCTCAGTGGACCGCTTACGCCGGGAACATCGCCCGAACGCTCGGCCGCGGTGGGCACCAGACCCGTGGCGATGCTGGCGTTGCGGTTGCGCGTCAATTGGTAATTGATGAAGAAAAATGTCTTGTCGCCGCTCAGCAATTTCGGAATTTTCAAAGGGCCGCCGAAAGCGCCGGTGGTGCGGAAATGGTTGTAAGCGGCCTTCGGTGTCTCCTGACCGGTGAGCGAATACGGCTTGGCATCCAGCGCCGAATTATCCAGGATCACCGCGAGGTTGCCATTGAACTGCCTGCGGCGCCGGCGGGCATTGCCAAACGAAGTGCGGCCGTTGCCGCCAGCGCCAGCGCGCGGTCCGCCGCGTCCACCAGGTCCGCCGCCACCGCGGCCACCGAAGCGTCCGCCACCGGGACCGCCCGGGCCTCCTGGGCCGCCTGGACCACCAGGCCCTCCGATGCCGATACCACCGGGTCCGCCCGGTCCACCGATCGGTGGTCCACCGGGCCCCACTGGACCGCCGGGACCGCCTTGTCCGCCGTAAAATCCCCAATCGTTCTGTTGCGGCGCATTCACGCCGTTGCTGACGCTGCCCGTCACCACCATAGCCTCAGAAGCGCTTTGGTTGAGGTTGCCCGAGGTCAGATCATTTTCCGGCTCCGCATTTTCGCCTGGCAGAGCTCCAGCGTTCGCCGCGGCGTTCACATCCAGGCGTTGATATGGCCGGCTAGGATTCCCGGCTTGCGTCCCACGGCTGCGCCCGCCGGAATTCGGCTGATTCGGCGCGGAGCCGTTCTTCGCTGTGGCTTTTTGTGAACCAGCCGCGTTATTGGCGGGCGCGTTGGGCTGTTTGCCCGCAGCGGCGGCGGATTCGGGTTTGGCACTCTCGAAAGGCGACAGCTTCAAGTCCCATTCCGCGGCGGTTGCCGCCGAGGCGATGGTAACCTCACGGGTGATTTTTCCGAAGCCGAGCATTTCGACGCTGATGGTCCAGGCGCCGTTCTCCAGATTCGGGAAACTATAAACTCCCTGTTCGTCCGTGGTGGTGGTCAGTTTCTTTTCGCCTTGCGTCGCGGTTACCGCAGCGCCGGGAATGGGCAATCCGCCCGATTTCACCGTGCCGTGATACTCCGCGGCCGCCAGCGTGGCGACGGTTACGAACTGCGCCAGGACAATGCCGAGAATGAATACACGATTCACTGCTTGTTTGGTGGTCCAACTAACCGGGAAGTTACCTGTAAAGGTGTAAAATACCGTAAACCATCCGCTATTTAGCGCGCAGCAGAACCGTGGTTATATTGTCCGGCCCGCCGGCGGCCTTGGCGGCTTCTATCAGCTTACGGCACTTTGACTCCAGGCTGCCGTTGCCGGCTAGAGCGTCGGCGATGACGCCCTCATCCACCACGCCGTGCAACCCGTCGCTGCAAAGCAAAACCTCCGCGCCGGACTGCGGCTTCAGGGCGTAGGAATGCACGCGGAGCTCCGGGCTTACGCCGATGGCCATGGTCAGCACGTGCCGCATGGGATGCGAACGCAGGCTGGTTTCGTCAATTCCCAGGCGGCGTCCCACTTCGTGAACCCAGGTTTGGTCCTCGGTGATGCCGATCAGTTCCTGGTCCTGGTATACGTAGGCGCGGCTGTCGCCCACGCTGGCGATCAGGATTTCCGGACCGGCCTCGAGTGCGGCCACCAGCGTGGTTCCCATGCCTTCCAGGGTCACGTCGTTGGAGGCGGCGTTCATCACCTGGTTGTTGGCCTCCTGAAAAGCCTGGGCCAGCATGTCAGCGTCCACCTGGCCGGATTTGGCAACGAAACCAGCCAGCGTATCGACGGCAAGTTTCGAGGCACGTTCGCCGGCCTGCGCGCCACCCATGCCGTCGGCGACGACATAGAGCCCTTTTTCAGGTGCGATCAAATAACAATCTTCGTTGTTCGGGCGCACACAACCAGAGTCAGATAATCCGAACGCTTCGAGCATGAGCTTTATGGATTATACCTGTTCGCATGCACTCCCAAGGCGGTAACAGGCGGCGGGTTAACAGGCGGTCAACGCCGGCCAACTACTTCCGCGTCATCCGAAACTCGATCATCATCCGCTCCGCTCCTTTGTCATCGATCATGAAATGACGATGGAGCAGCAGGCGCCCGTCTTCCTCAAGGTGCGCGCGCGCGACGGTCTTGCGCCCGGGCTGCTCGGTATCGAGGGGCGTGGCCCACAGGACGATGTTCTTGCCGTCAAACGTTCCGTCGCTCTGGCGAATCGACATGGTGGTCTGCCGCGAGTCGAACCATACTGTCGTGAAGCGATTCGTTTTGGAATCGAAGCCGGAGATTCCGGTGCCCGTGCTCTTGGTTCCGTCAGAATTGAAGAAAGTAAAATCCGACTGCAGAAACTTGCCGTCCTGGATCATATACTGCTTGCACTCGCCTTTGGTCACGTTGGGCTTTCCGCTCCTCGGGAAGAACGTCTTGACCACGTCCCAGTCGCCCACGAATTGCGCGAGCAGCTTCTGACCGGCGCCCGGCGTATTCGCCGGCTCATATTGACTGTGGGTTTGCTGCGCGAGTGCCGAAGCGGCAATCAGCAGCGTAACGCTAGTCCATTTCCTCATGTAGGCGATGATATGCCAAAGTCGCGAGCGCTGCAGGGGCTGCTATTGTTGAGATTGGAAGCGCGGAATGAAGCAAGCGCGGTTCAGGTTGTTGCAAGCTGCAGAAAAACCGAGTCACCGAGCTGTGAAAAAATCAGAGGCACCGGTCGCTTACGCTCCGGGCTCGGAAAGAGCGTTAGGTTCCCATGGGCCTACTGGCCCACCAAAGGTGATGAAGACCCTGTGTGGAAAAATCGGTTGGCAGGCGGAAACGCCTGCCCCACATCGGCTCGCAAGGGTTTACGTTTCGAGTGGGGCAGGCGTTTCCGCCTGCCAACCCGGGGTCTTCAAAGGAGCCGGTACTCCGAGGATTTTTCCGCAGCCTCTGTTGCTCGTCCTGGCGTGCGCGGCGTGCGCCTTCGCGGGCGACGCGCCTGAGAACACTCTCACGGTGGGACGCAAGGCGCTGCTGAACGAGGGCGTGGCCACGGCCTGGAAGCTATCTCAAAAAGCTTTGGCCGAGGCGCCTGAATCGGCCGCGGCGCATGAGTTTGCCGGAGAAGTGTTGTTCCGGCGCGGCGAGTTCGATCAGGCGGAAGCGGAATTCAAGCAGTCCACCAAATTGGATCCGAAATTTGCACGGGCCTGGTGGGGGTTGGCCCGGATTGCCGCCTGCGAATCGATGGATAAGACGGCCGACCAATACTTCCTCCGGGCCCATGAACTGGATCCGCGGGATCCGCAGCTTTTCCTGGCCTGGGCCATGCGGCTGAAGGGCGCCGAGCATATCGACGCGCTGGAGACGTACGAATCCATGACCGATCCTAACCGCGAGCAGCAGGCGCTCAACGGCATTCGCGAGCACATTCGCCTGGATAAATCGCTGCGCGGACGCAAGGTCACCTCGCTGGCCAGCCCCTACCAAAAAACTGAAGTGCCCCTGCTGGCGCTGGTCAATTCGAACCGGACGCGCTCCTACGGCGTGGAGGTGGACATCAACGGAAAGAAGTTGAAACTGGTGCTGGACACCGGGGCCGGAGGGATTGTCATCCAGCGCAGCGCGGCCGAGCGGGCGGGAGTGGTGCGCCTCACCGATGTAAGTCTGAACGGCTTTGGCGACAACGCCAAACTACGCAGCGGCTATGTGGGACTGGCCGCGCACGTCGGGGTTGGAAGCGTGGAGTTTCGGGACGCGGCGATCAATGTTTCGAATCAGGAATTCGTCGACATTGAGGACGGTTTGATAGGAACCAACGTGTTCTCGGAGTTTCTGGTCACGCTCGATTTTGCGGCCAAAACCATGCGGCTCGATCCACTGCCGGGTTATCGCCCGGGCGGGGAAGAATCCCTGGACGCGACAACGCCAGCCGGCATGCAGGGCTGGACGCGATTCTTCCAGTTCGGCCATCTGCTGCTGATCCCGACGCGGGTGGGCGAATCGCGGGAAGCCCTGTTCGTCATCGACACCGGCGCCGCGCGAACGCTCATCTCATACGACATGGCCGCGGAGGTGAGCAAACTTGCGCGCGACGAGAAGCTGGAGATGCGCGGAATCAACGGACAGGTGGCGGATATTTATCAGACTGGCAATCTGTATCTGCAATTCGCCGGGTTCCGGCAGAAGAACCAGGGGATGACGTCGTTCGATATGTGGACGCAGAGCCGCGGGATCGGAACCGAGATCTCGGGATTTCTGGGCCTGCCGGTGCTCAGCCTGTTTACCATCACCCTCGACTATCGCGCCGGGATGGTTAAGTTCGACTACAAAGGGCCGTAGTAAGCCCAAGCACCGGTTCGGAAAGCCGTAAGAGAGTTTCCATGGGCCTGCGGCCCACCAAAGGTCATGAAGACGCGTTGTGGCAAATTCGGTTGGCAGGCGGAAGCGCCTGCCCCACGTTGGCCCCAGTGGGGCAGGTGCTTCCGCCTGCCAACCGGCGTCTTCAACGGAGCCGGCACTCCGCAAACGGGCCTACTGCTGGTGCGGCTGAAGCACGGCCTTCAATTGCCAGTACGCGTTTTCCTCGTAGTTGGTCTTCAGGCGTTCCAGGCCCTCGGTACGGGCATCTCCCGGACGCGAACCAGCGTGGTCGGCACAACGCTCGAGCAGCAGGCTGGCTTGCTGGTCGTCGGGATTGTGTTCCAGAACGGCGCGGAAGTAACCGGCTGCGGCCTCGAAATCGCCTTTTTTCCACAGTGCGTAGCCAACGTTGAAGCGATAAGCCGGATCGCTCTCATCACCTTCCAGGGCCTTGCGAAAGTTGGCGACGGCGTCCGCAAGATTGCCGCGGGATTCGGCCGCGCCCAGGTCGTTGTACACCTCGTTGAGGGGAACAATGCGCGCTACCGATTCGAAGGCCGCCTGCGCGCCGGTGAAGTCGCCGGTGTAATAGCGGCATAACCCCAGAAAGAAATTCGCCTCGTGATAATGGACGTCCGCGGGCGCCACCTTTTGAAACCAGTCGGCGGCCCATTTATATTCTTTCCTCTTCCACAACAGGCGGCCCAGCTGGAAGCAGGGCTGCGAATAATGGGGATCCAACCGGGCGGCTTGCGCGAAGAAGCGATGTTCCTCATCCGGATTGGCGGCCAGCAGACCACGGACGTAGTTTTCGATGGCGTCCACGCGCACGGCGGGATGCCGCTCACGAAACTCCGCTTCCGACGGCGCGCCTTGAGGTTTGAGGTACTGCAGCAACTGCCAGGCCAAGTGTCCCTGCAAAGCAGCGAGATCCTCCAACGCGCCCACCTCGCGGAGCGCCGGGCCTTGCCGCATATGCTTGAGGTCCAGCAGCCGGGCGGTGATTTGCAGCGAGCCCTGGCTTTTGCCGGAACCATCCGCACCGGGCTTCAAATCGAAGCCGCCGAACACTACCTGTTCGGCATCCACCGCCTCTCCCAGCTTCACCACGGAGGCCGTGGTTAACAGCGAGTAGGGGCGGATGGCCAGGCGACGATACGCTTCCACGCAATCATCGCGGTCGAGCGTAATAAGCCCTTCGGACGAAAGAGCCTCGCGCAAAGTTTCGGCCAGGCTTTCGCCGATCCAGTTCAGGTTCGCGCTCTTGGATAAATTGAAAAACGGCAGTACTAAGTAAGTGTCGGCTCTGGCTGCTGGAAGAACTGAGAGGAGAACCGCTAACGCGGAAACAAGACGCACAGGACTATTCTAACGCTGGCTCCTGAAAAAGCACCGGCTCCGTTGAAGACGCTGGTTGGCAGGCGGAAGCGCCTGCCCCACTCAATACACAAACCCGCAGGCCAACGTGGGGCAGGCGCTTCCGCCTGCCAACGACAACGTCTGGCATAAACGACCGGTGCCTTTGATTTCGTTAGTTGGTTCCGCCAGGCGTGTTTTCAAAAACCAGCCTGGTATGCGTCCCGCCCAGACGGATTTCCTCGACCTTCTGTCCGTTCATGCGGACCATGGTCTGGGAAAACTTATCGTTACTGTTCTCAACCTTAACCGGCACTTCGGCCACGGTCTTGCCCTGCTGGATGGTGGCCTTGTCGGCGGTGAATTGGACTTTGTAGTCACCTGCCTTTAACGTTTGGCCGTTCACCACTACCGGTTGAAAGAAAGTAACGTGATAACTGCTGGCGGCAGTTGCGACTGCAAGCGCAAGCGTAGCAAATGCGAGTATTGTTTTTTTAATCACTTTGTTGGCTCCTGAACTAAGATTCTGATTTGGCAGGTCTACTTCCACTTAGTAATACGTTCAGAAATCGGTTTCGTTACCCGAACCGGGAATTAATAATAGAAAAATACTAGGACGCGGATTTCTTTTCCACCATCGCCAAGGCCTGCGCTTGCACCTCCGGATTGTCGCCGAAGCCATCCAGCCATTGAACGGCCGGTTCCCTACGAAACCAGGTGAGTTGCCGCTTGGCATAGCGGCGCGTTTCCAGTTGCGTGGATTCCAGGGCCTGCTCCCATGTCAGACGGCCTTCCAGCAGTTGTAACGCTTGTTTATAGCCCAGCGATTCGAAGGGCTTTGCATCCCGAGGCACTCCGCTCGAAAGAAGCGCGCGTACTTCATTGAGCAGGCCGGCTTCGAAAATGCCGGCCGTGCGCGCATCCAGCCGCTGGTTGAGTAACGCGCGCGGCGGATTTAAACCGAGCTTGATGGGGCGGAAGCCGGTGAGCGGGTCGCGTCCCCGTGCGAACAATTCGGTGATAGGGCGGCCTGCGAGTATCCGGACCTCCAAAGCACGAATAACTTTTTTCGTGTCGTTGGCGTGAATGCGCGAGGCAGCGGTGGGGTCGAGGCGCGAGAGAATGCGGTGCAGGCTAAGGGGCCGCTTCTGTTCCCGGCGTTCCAGCCGCTGGCGCAATGCCGGATTCCGTACCGGCCCATGAGACAAGCCGTCCAACAATGCGCGCAAATAAAATCCGGTGCCGCCCACCACCACGGGTATGCGCCGGCGCTCGGCAATCCCGTGCATCGCGGCGCGGGCCTGGCGCGCGTAATCGCCCGCGGTGAAGAGTTGCCCGGGATCGACCAGATCGATCAGATGATGGGGAATGCCGCGCCGCGCAGCCTCCGGAACCTTGGCCGTTCCAATGTCGAACCCGCGGTAGATCTGCAAAGAATCGCAATTGACGATTTCGCCGCCCACCGCCAGCGCAATTTGAATGGCCAGTTCGCTTTTCCCGGATCCGGTGGGGCCCAGCACAATGGGAAGTGGCGTTACACAGGATGGTTGGCAACTTTGCACTGTCTCGCATCGCTTCCTTGCGGTCGCGGCTCAGTCTAAGCATACATGCAGCGGGATGAAACGCTGCAACAGCGACCTCGGCGCGGGTTCGGGGTTATACTAAAGCAAGAGAGTGCTTTCTTCATGATCCCATCACGCTGGTTTCTTAGCTTGGCCTGCCCTTTGTTCCTGGTTGGGACCGCCTTCGGCCAGGACACTTCCGCGGCGCCGAAGCCGGGCGCCGGCGGAGACAAAGCGTCCGCATACTACAACTATTCGCTGGGTCATTTGTACGCCGAGCTCGCCGGAGCTTCCGGCAGCCGGGAACTTTTCACCAAAGCCGTGGACGCCTACCGGGCCGCCATGAAGGCCGATCCGGGCGCGACTTTCATCGCCGAAGAACTCTCGGATCTCTACATTCAATCCGGACGGCTGCGGGAAGCGGTTACGGAAGCCGAGGACGCACTCAAGCAGAATCCTGACGACTTGAACTCGCGCCGCCTGCTGGCCCGCATCTACACGCGCCTTATCGGCGATTCGCAAGCTAACCGGATTGACGAGAACATGGTCAAGAAGGCCATTGAGCAGTACCAGAAGATCACCGCCGGCGATCCCAAAGACGTGGAGAGCTGGCTGATGCTGGGCCGGCTGGACAAGATTGCGCAGAACTCCACCGATGCGTTGGCCGCATACAAAAAGGTTCTGGAGCTGGATCCCGCCAACGAGGACGCCATGACCGGCATGGCCATGGTCTACACCGATCTGGGCGATACCAAGGCGGCCGCTGATTTGCTGCGGAAAGTAGCCGACAAAAACCCCACCCCGCGCAGTCTCGAGAATCTCGCCAACGTTTATGAGCAGTTGAAAGACTACTCGCTGGCCGCGGAAATGCTGCGCCGCGCGCTGGAGCAGCAGCCGGGCAACTCCGATCTCAAGCACGCGCTGGCCCAAGACCTGCTTTATTCCGATCAGACCGATGACGCCCTGAAGGTCTACCAGGATTTAGTGGACGAGGATCCGAAAGACGAAGCGGCGCTGCTGCGAATTTCCAAGATCTATCAACAGAAGAGGGATTTCGCCAAGGCGCATGAGGCCGCTGACAAGGCCAAGGAACTGGACCCGAACAATCTGGAGATTCAGTACAACGATGTCACGCTGCTGGCCGCGGAAGGACGAAACACTGAAGCGGTCAAGGTGCTGAAGGGCATCCTCGATTCCACCGCGAAGAAAACTTATAACGCCGACGAGCGGAACAATCGGATTTCGCTCCTCGATGGGCTGGGCGGCCTTTACCAGAAAACCGAACAGTACAACCTGGCCGCGGACACCTACCGGCAGATGGCGGAGTTGGATCCCGATGCCGCCCCGCGCGCGTCGGCCGAGATAGTGGAAACCTACCGCCTGGCGAAGGATTTCACGAAAGCGGAAGCGGAAGCAGATGCGGCGTCCAAGAAATACCCGAACGACAGGATAGTGCGCAGCGTGCACGCATCGCTGCTGGCGGACATGGGCAAAACCGACCAGGCAGTGGCCGAAACACGCAAGATGCTGGACGGCAAGAATGACCGGGACACCTACATCAATTTGGCGCAGATCTACGATAAGGGCAAAAACTACCCGGAGATGGCCAAGATGCTGGATGCCGCCGAGAAGCTTTCCACCGCGAACGACGACAAGGTAGCGGTGATCTTCATGCGCGGCGCCATGTATGAACGCATGAAGAATTATACGGAAGCGGAAGAAGAGTTCCGCAAGGCGCTGGCCATCAATCCGGCCAATGCCTCAGCGCTGAACTATCTGGGCTACATGCTGGCGGATCGCGGCATCCGGCTGGAGGAAGCCCGTGACCTGATCGCCAAGGCGGTGGAACTGGATCCTAAAAACGGCGCTTATCTGGACAGCCTGGGTTGGGTATTGTTCCGCTTGAACAAGCTGCCGGAAGCGGAAGCGCAACTGCGGGAGGCGCTGGAGCTGATGTCCCGCGACCCCACCGTTCACGATCATCTCGGCGACGTGTACTTCCACGAAGGCAAAATCCGGGAGGCTATCGCCCAATGGCAGAGCTCGCTGAAGGAATGGCAAGCCAGCGCGCCCAGCGATATGGATCATACCGAAGTTGCGAAAGTTCAGAAGAAGCTGGATGACGCCAAGGTTCGGTTAGCTCGCGAGAGCGGTTCGGCCAAGCAGCAGCCGTAAGGATCGTTGGGCTAATTGCCGGGCCACTTTCGCTATCGCTTCTTATCACTCCTGGCCTTCTTCGCGCTAGCGGCGAACGCGCAAAAGTTTTACACCTATGTGGACGACCTGGGGCCGGACTACGTTGAGTTGGCCTGGGGCACGGCGGACGGCGTCAATACCATTGGACGGTCCGCTGTTTCGCCCGGAGAGGCTACCGTCCACATCGCCGGCCGGACACTGGCGACCAAGGCGAATTCCATTGTTGTCGCCGACCTTGCTTCCGATCACGAGTACGCTTACACCGTCTCGCTAGGAACGCAAATCATCGGCCAGGGAGAAGTGCGAACCTGGGCCGCCAAAGCACAGAAGCTGGTGTTCTTCGTCATAGGCGATTTTGGCACCGGCGAAGCCCCGCAATACAAGATTGCCCGGGTGATGCGGGATGAATTCGAACGGCGCGCCAAGAGCGACAATCCGGTGCGGTTTATCCTGAGCGTGGGCGACAACATTTATGGAGACATCCGGGGAGTTTTCGGCGGGTTTCTGCACACCGGCACGGACGATTCGGATTGGGCGAACAAGTTTTACGAACCCTATCAACCGCTGCTGGCGCGCGTGCCATTCTTCCCCACGCTTGGCAATCACGACGGCAACGAGACCGAGAAGCGCGGCGACCTGGCGGCCATTCTGGACAACTTCCCTTACCCCCAAGACAAACCCGGACGTTATTACAAATTCACATATGGCGGTCTGGCCGAGTTTTTCGGGTTAGACAGCACCAGGAACACGGAAACAGGTCCCGCGCGGCCGGTTTATCTGGAGAACAGCGAGGAGTTCCACTGGATGCAAACTGAGTTCGCGAAACCTCACCCGCTATGGGTGATCCCGTATTTCCACCATCCCCCTTTCACTGCCGGGCCGCTGCATGCGGCGAGTTATGAGCAGCTCAAGCATTGGGTGCGTCTATTCGCCGCCTCAGGCGTGAAGGTGGTATTCAACGGGCATGAACACAATTTCCAGGTGAGCGAAGCGAACGAACACACCAGCGGCATTCACTTCATCATCAGCGGCGCGGGAGGGGAGCTGCGCACCGGAGATATACGGAAAAAAATGAAACATTCCAATATCGTTGCCTGGGCCCAGGAAAATCATTTCCTGGTGGTGGAAATCGAAGGCAAGACCATGCGGGTGACGCCGCTCTCCTTCGAGCCGATGCAGGTGCTGGCCAGCGACGGCAGCGCTGTTCCGTTACCGATTACCATCACCCTGCCCTAGCCGTCGATTCATCGAGACTGCTGGTTAAACTCGCTGGTTAAACTCCCAGGTTGACGTCCTGTTTCAAACATGATATAACCACTACGTTTTAAGCGAAGAGGAGAAGGATGTCCATTGTCCCCGCCCCGGCCCGTGTTGTACGGCTGCTGAACGGCCGCCGGGATGAGCGGTTGCACCGGCGCTATCCAATTTCTCTAAGCGTCGAATACAAACTCCTCCGAAGAGGCCGGGTTGACCGCACGGGATCGGGCGAGACTCTGAACGTCAGCAGCGGCGGGGTCTGCTTCCGGTGCGCCGAACGGTTACCGGCCCGAGGGTCCATCGAGTTAGTGATGAAGTGGCCGTTTCTGCTGGAGGGCGTGTGCCCTCTCAAGCTGGTCATGCGCGGGCGCATTGTTCGCAGCGATGGCGGGCGCATCGCGATTCAAGCGGAACAGCACGAATTTCGAACGGCCGGCAACCAGATCCCGCGCGCATCCGCGGCGGATCGCCACGGCCTGAGCATAGCCAAATGAGCAGACCCCAGTGAGAAATCCCCAGGGGCCGCCGGCGGTGTTGATCGTCGATGGGGACCTGGGTTTTGCGGGTTGGCTGGGAGAGCTCTTTAGTGCAGCCGGCTACCGGGCACTGCCGGCGCTCAATTGCCGGCAAGCTGCTTCCATGATCAAGAAGTTCAGCCTGGACGTCGATGTCATCGCCATCGACGCGGGACTGCCGGGCGCCTCCGGAATAATCGAGTCGCTGCAGCGCGCGCACCATCCGCTCAAGATTGTTGCGATCCGCAATCCGGGCGAAGAGTTGCCGGCGGATATCCCTCGGCACGCCACATTGGACCGGCCGTCCGGATGGGAGCCGATCTCGCGGCCGGGTTGGATGAAGAAAATCCTGCGCGTGTTGAAGCAGGCCGAGGCCAAGGCCGCCGGGTAGTGAGCCGCTGAAAAAATCGGTTCGCAGGCGAAAGCGCCGGCGCCATGCCTCGCCGCACTCGCGACCGGCTGAATGAGTACGCCGATGTCTGGTCCACCCGCTCCATACGCGCCTGGGAAGAAGGCTGGTGGGAAATGCCCATTACGGTGGGCAATCTCATCGCCAAGATCATCGGCGCGGGCGAGGGGGAAATCACCATGCATCCCAATGTTTCGGTGGCGCAGTCCATCGTGGCATCGTGCTTCAACTGGGGCGCGAAGCGCAACAAAGTGGTTTCCGAGGGGCTCAACTTTCCATCCAACCTCTACATACACCGTCAGCTGGAATCCCTGGGCGCGCGAGTGGTCACGGTTCCTAGCGTGGACGGGATCACCATCCCACAGGAGCAACTGCTTCGCGCCATCGATGACGAGACACTGCTGGTTTCGGTGTCGCACGTCATCTTCAAGAGCGCCTACATTCAGGATCTCGCCGCCATCACGCGGCGCGCTCACGAAGTAGGGGCGCTGGTAATCGCCGACATTTATCAATCCGCGGGCGCGGTGCCGGTGAACGTGCGGGAACTCGACCTGGATTTCGCTACCGGCGGATCGGTGAAATGGTTGTGCGGTGGACCAGGCGCGGGCTACCTCTATGTGCGCCGCGATCTGTGGCCCATGCTGAAGCCGCGCCTTACCGGTTGGGTGGCGCATCGCAATCCATTCGCCTTCGATCCGGGAGCGATGGACTATGCGCCGGACGCCTATCGCTTCCTCAACGGCACGCCGAATATTCCGGGACTTTATGCGGCGCGATCCGGTTATGAGATCATCGGCGAGGCGGGCGTCGAAAACATCCGCGCCAAATCCATTCGCCAGACCTCGAAACTGATTGCCTTAGCCGACGAAGCCGGGTTCCCGGTGAACTCGCCTAGAGATTCGTCCCAGCGCGGCGGAACGGTCACGCTGGATGTTCCCAACGGATACGAGGTAACGCAGGAATTGCTACGGCGTAATTTTCTGGTGGATTACCGGCCGGGCGCGGGGATTCGCGCGGCGCCGCATTTCTATACCAACGATGAGGAGCTGGATCTGCTGATCCGCGAGATTCAATCCATCGCGAAAAGCACCGGCTCCCTCACGGTCGCGGCTTCCATGAGAAGGCCGGTCTCTGTCAAGTCGAAAATGATTTTGGGTCGTTAAACCACGAACGCCCATCGCCGACCAACGGGAGGCGCTACACCCGGCCGGATCACCACGAACGGTAACCCCCGACCAACGGGAGGCCCACGCTAAGCCAGCTTTTTTCTCTCTGAGGAGCGGTTTCGCTTTTGCCTTTTGGTCCTGTCACCACTCTGGTGATCGCGACCATCGGGAGCCCCGCTCGTTCCCATACTTGCTCCCTGCTGCCTTGATTCCCTCCGCCGATTCGCCCCGCTTCCATTCGCACTCTTATTGGGAGCGTTCGCTCCCGGTGCCAGTTGGGGTCCTCAATCTTAAAACGGGTGCTGCCATCTCAGTGCCGAACTGATTGGTCTCCGTTTCCGGCTACCCTCGTTCCGCCGCGACCGCGCAGTCACCCGAACTCGGCGTTGGCTTACCAAAGCCACTGACTCTTAGGCCGCTGTTTGCTGCTCCAGCGGCCTATTATTCCGCAACGGTTCGTATACTTCTCCGGTCACCCATAAATGGTGCAGCAAGATGGCCAACTTCCGCGCCACCGCCACCAGCGCTCGCTTCTTCGCATTCTTGTTGCCTTTGCCTGCCAGCTTCAGCCCCCACCGTTTCAGATCCGTGTCTGGACTCTTGTGACTCAGAATGCAGTGCGCTCCCTGCACCAACAGCTTCCGCAAATATACGTCCCCTTCCTTGCTGATTCCCAACTGTGGCCGGCTCTGGCCCGATTCACTCCGCCGCGGTCGGAGCCCCACGTAGCACCCCACATCCCGGCTTCTTCGGAATCGGTTCGCGTCTTCCACCGTCAACACGAATGTCAGCGAGATCAAACTTCCTACTCCACTCACCTGGCGCAGCAATTCGGTTTCCGGATATTCGCGTCCGGCCAGCTGCTCCAGCTTCTGATCACACTCTTTAATCTGCTTGGTCAACGATTCCACTGTTTCCAATAGCGGTCTCAAGGCCTCCACCAGCACTGCCGGCAGCCCCTCCATCTTCCCTACTCCCATTTGGTCCGCATCGCAGCTGGGTAATCGTTCCCCCGTCGCCTTGGCCAGGCCCCGCGCCCTGTTCACCAAACTGGTGCGTGTATCCACTAACGCCCCCCGCACCCGCACTTGCATCAGGTCCGCTTGCGCTTTCTCGCTCCGATGCCGGATCGGCCGCAGCAACTGCGGATCCACTCGCGCCAGCCGAGCCAGGGTTTGCGCATCCAGCCGATCGTCCTTCCGGCTGCTGCTGCTGATCAACTTCACCTGCCGCGCGTTGGCCACGATCACCTCGTGCCCAAAGCTGCTCAGCAGCCGGCTCACCCATGGCGAATGCGTTCCTACTTCGATCGCCATCCGGCACTTTGCCAGGCTGCCAAATCTCTGCTTCATCCCTTTCTTAGTGGTTGCCACCGTCCCTTCCCGCACCATCTGACCCTCGCTGTCGGTCACATAGTAGTGGCTGCTTTTGTCTCCCAGGTCCATGCCGATCGTTATCGATCGCTTGCGGGTTTTGTTCCCCTTCGGACTTTTCAGACTAGTGTTATTCTTCTTCATGGCCGGTTCTCCTTTTTGCACCTCGAGTGCGTATCCATTGGGAGCTTAACGCATCCCGCTGGGGACCGGCCTTCTCATCCCATCTCAGTAACGCTCTTACCGAACCGCGACCGGGAGAAGCTGTGAAAAAATTGGGAAGCACGCGCGGTTGGCAGACGGAAGCGTCTGCCCCACGTTGACGCACAAGGATTTACGATTAAGCGGCGCAGGCGCTTTCGCCTGCGAACCGATTTTTTATTTCCGCGCTTCAGCCGCTTCGTCGAAAATCTTGGCGAAAAACTCGCGTGATTCCGGCGAGCATCCGATGTGCAGCGTATCGCCGGTCACCTGGATGAAGCCCAGGTATCCATCCCAGCCCAGGTCATCCAAAATGAAGTTCAGGCTTTCACGCTCGCCGGGCGGCAGATTCGATTGATCGATATCGAACACCTGCCCGGTGGAATGTTCCGGAAATTCCGGATCCACCAGCAGCGTGGCGGCCTCGGCGGGACGATCGTTGGTGCTGACCAGCTCCACTACTTCCAGCGGCACGAAGTGTTCACCCTTTGGTCGGTGCTCCTCAAAAAGGCGCCGGGTCTCGAAAGCAATGTAGAGCAGGGTGCCGATGGCGGCCGGCGTCGCTTGCGAATAAAGATCGGAGTCGGTAGCCGGCTTCCGCAGCGAGAATCCAAAAAGTTTTGGATCGTCCGGCGCTATCACCAGGCCCTCAGCCTGCTTCAGATCGCTGGCTGACCGGTAGAATGTGTCTTCCGATTTCAGCCAGGTCACCAAACGGTCGTTAGCGCGGCGAGCGGGGTTGGTTGGATTGCGATATACCTCCACCAGATCGCGAAAAGTGGCGCGGTCCGTGCGGTACAGGTTCAGCAGCTGCTCGGCGCGCATGATGCGGAACCAATAGGTGGGCGAATAATCGCGCTGCATGTGACGCTGAATTGCTTCATACAGGTCGCGATGCAGGGCCGGGCTTGCGGCAAAGAACATTTCGGCCACGCTGGGCTGAGCTTTGTGTCCCAGCGCCGATTGCGTAAGGGGGAGCAACTCGGAAATACAACCCTCGCCGCAATGGTAGCCGAAGACCGCCCAGTCGCGGCCGCCGAACTTGTTCTCGAGACGCGCCAAATAATTCGCCGCGGCGGGAACCGCCCGGTCCGGATTCAAACGGTCGTCCCGTACCATCACCGTGTACGGTGTGCGATGGCGAACCACGCGGTAAACAGGCTTGCCATTCCTGCGGCGTACCAGTTTGCGTTCAGTGGCGATCTTGAAACGTGTGATCCGTACCACCCGCAAGCCCGCCGCGCGCGCCGTGGCTTCGGAAAACTGCATGATGCCTTTGGGGCCGGCCGGACTCACGGCGTTGGGGTCGCCCCAACTTTCGAGATACGCCACCGCGGAAATCAGTGACGCCGGCAAACCGCTGGAGGCAGCGGCGCGGTCAAAAATCCGCGTGAGCCGCGGCCCGGTGATGCGCTCGGCTCCGGCCATGGCCTGCGGCTCGCGCAGGATGGCGAAAGTCTCGGACTCGATCATGCGATTGGTACGGTCGTCCAGCACGCGGGGAGTGATTTCGGCCCGGTCCACGCCCACACCCGATAGGCGATGCTCGGGAGTGAAATAATCCGGACGAGCGAACAGGTTGCCGCACAGGCACAACAGCGCCAGGAATGCGGTGGGACGATAGATGCGCGCCACTGTATTCTCATTTTAGCAGGGCCGGCGCCGGCGGCAACAGAAATTAGTAGAAATGTTTCGCAGGCGAAAGCGCCTGCCGAACCCCCAGACCCATTTTCCGCGTATGGGTATAATCGCGGTAGCCGTTCCATGCGCGCCATTGCCCTTTTCGTGTTCGCCGCCGCGGTGCTTTCCGCTTCCCCAACCACGGTGATTTACGACGGCATGACATCGAACCTTTCCGAAGCCGTCAGCGAGCCCGGGAATCTATGGGTGACGCTGCCCGATCTCACGCGCGCCACGCGCTTCGTGCTGAAGCCGCAAGGCGCGTGCCTGGATGAATTTTGCGTGCCCATTCCAAAATCCCGAGCGGCGGCGTTTCTCCGCGGCGCGGGCAGCCAGAAGCTCTTCAATCTAACTGAACTGGCGCGAACGCTGAAGCAACCGGCGATTCACGACGAAGCGAATTCCATCTGGCTCTTTGGATCGCGCCCCGAATCGCTGCTAGAGGTTGCGAACACCTTGGAAGCTCCCGATTTCACGCTGCCGGATTGGAAAGGCGCGTCCCGCTCCCTCCATGAGTTTCGAGGCAAGCGAGTGTTGCTGGTCACCTGGGCCTCCTGGTGAGGCTGCCGTTTCGATCTGCCGGGCTGGCAGAAATTCTACGCGGAAAACAAGAACAAGAATTTTGAAATCGTCTCGGTTGCCGAAGATATCGGCGGTATCAAGGATGCTGGACCGTGGATCCAGAAAGCCAGTCCCGAATTCACCGTGCTGGTAGACGAAAAGCACACCGTGGCCACTCTCTATGGAATGGTCAACGTGCCGACCGGCGTTTGGATCGACGAGCACGGCAAAATTGTCCGGCCGGCCGAAGTGGCTTATGTCGACAATCGTTACAAAGCGCTGCACGGCATCGACGCGCAGCCGTATCTGAATGGATTGCTCGACTGGCTGGACCAAGGCAGCAAAAGCATCTACGCAATGGGCGCCTATCAGTTGCGCCAGCACCTGAATCAATTCACGCCGCAGAATCTGCTGGCGGATGCGAATTTCAAAATGGGCCAGTTCCTGGTGGCCGCCGGCCACGCGCGCGATGCCATCGCATATTTCAAGGCGGCGCAAACGCTGCGGCCGGATGATTGGAACTACAAACGCAATGCCTGGCTGTTCGCGGATCCGGACAAGGATTACGGCACCAACTTCGGCAAAGAAGTAAAGGCCCTGAACGGCAAGCCCTACTATCCCGCGCCCGATTTGCCTAAAGCGCCTTCGTCCAACCCCCATCCACAGGAATAGAAACGCCGGTGATGTAACTGGCCCGCTCGGATGCCAGGAACACCACCAGATCGGCAAATTCTTCAGGCGTTCCGATGCGACCCAACGGGATCTGCGCTTCCGGATGAACATCCAGCTTCTTCAATCGTTCCGTTGCCATGTAGCCGGGGCAAACATTATTCACCAGAACATTGTGCGCGGCGTATTCATTGGAGAGACTTTTCACCAGGCCACGCACCGCGGAGCGCGCGGCGTTCGAAAGAATCAGCCCGTCCACCGGCTGCAGAACGGCGATGGAGGAGATGGCAATCAGCCGTCCCCAGCGGCGCTCTTTCATCAATGGCAGCACGGCCTGCGCGAAATACAGCGTGCTCATGAAATTCAAATCAACGGCCGATCGCCAGTCTTCGACCGTTGTATCCGCGAACTTCTTGGCGGGCGGACCGCCGGCGTTGGTAACGCAGATGTCCACGCGTCCAAACTTGCGAACTACGGCTTCCACGAATTCGCGTACCTGCGCTTCCACGGTGACGTCCACGGTTTGAGCCAGCGCCTCGGTTGGAATTTCGGCCGCCGTCCGGCGTAGCTCTTCTTCGGCGCGCGCACAAATGGCTAACTTCGCGCCCTCGGCCGCCAGTCCCAACGCCACGGCTTTACCAAGGCCTTTGCTCGAAGCCGCGACGATTGCTACACGATCTTTCAGACCAAGATTCATGGTTTCCAAAAGTGTTTCAAAAATCCCAATCCAGAATATTCTTTCGCACGGTTTCCCACTGGCGCGCGCGAGGGTCGATGAGTTCGAAGTGTCCCGCGCCGCGGAGCGGAATCAATTTTGCATTCGCCGATTTTTTCGCAAACCGCTCGCTCATTTCGAACGGAACCACCTGGTCGGCAGTTCCATGAACCATACGCTGCGCTACGGAAATCGGCAACAAATCAATCGGCGATGTTGCGTCGTAGCGCTGCGGCACCTGCTCCGGCGAGCCGCCCAGAAATTGCTTCACCACTCCGCCGCTCAGCTGCAGCGCCCAGGCGCGCCGCAAATCCGATAGGGCGGCCAGCGGAGTAACGCCGCGAAGATCGACAGCTAATTGCGCGGCCAGCCACAGCACCAGTTGGCCGCCCGCGGAATGCCCCGATGCCACCACGCGCCGCAAGTCCAATGGATAACGGCGCGCCAGCACTTTGATGTGTTCCGAGCCGTGCAGCACGTCATCCAGGGTGCCCGGCCAGCCGCCTCCCGGATCGCCGATCCTGCGGTATTCGATATTCCAGGTGGCCGCGCCGGCGCGGGCCAGCGCGGCGCAAAGATGGCCGGCGTGATCCAGGTTGTACGCATTGCGCCAGTATCCGCCGTGAACGAATATCACAACGGGATGCGGACCCGGCGCCGGCGGCAATCGGAGGTCCCCGAATTGCAACGGGTCATGACCATAGGGAATGCGCGCGGTGGCTTTGGGTGGCGTGAGTGTCAGGATATCCTGACCGGCCAGCGATGCGGCGGCACCGGCGCCAAGGAAGGTTCGTCGAGTCACCGCAACCATTCTAGTGTGTAGGGCGGACCCCCTGGTCGGCGCGGGTCCCCCTGGACCCGCTCTTCTGGGAGCGGCGAGCCGACGGGGGCGTCGGTCGCGGTCCAGGGGGACCGCCCCACAGACTACTAGCGCAGCTGGTTCTCTACCTCTTCCAACCAGTCCGGACGCTTCAGCACCTCGCGCGGCTTGCTGCCGTCCGGCGGGCCGATGATACCTTCGCGCTGCATCATATCCAGAATTCTGGCTGCGCGCCCATAGCCCAATCGCAGGCGGCGCTGCAGCGTGGATGTCGATGCTTTGCCCATTTCCAGAACAACTCGAACGGCATCGGTGTAGGCCGGATCGTCGGCGCCCTCGAACTCCGCGGCCTCGGCTTCCTCGCCCTCTTCCGCCGGAGGCGCCAGCAGGAAGGTCTGGTCGTAATCCGGCCGGGCCTGATTTTTCCAGAATTCCACCACGCGATTGGTTTCCGCCTCGGTCACAAACGCGCCATGCACGCGGATCAGCCGCGACGAGCCCGGCGGCAGGAACAGCATGTCGCCCTTCCCTAACAGGTGTTCGGCGCCCATGATGTCCAGCACCGTGCGTGAATCCACGCGCGTGGCCACGCGGAAGCTGATGCGCGAAGGAAAATTGGCTTTGATCAATCCGGTGATTACGTCCACACTGGGCCGCTGCGTGGCCAACACCAGGTGCATGCCCACGGCGCGCGCCATTTGCGCCAGGCGAGTGACCGCTTCTTCCACGTTCCCGCGCTCCACCATCATCAGATCCGCCAACTCATCGATCAAAATCAAAATATAGGGAAGCGGGCGTAGATCCTCCGCGCTCATCGGCTCTTCGTCATCGAACAGGCTGCGCGGCTCATTCTGCAATTGCTTCATCTTGCGATTGTATTGATCGATATTGCGAACGCCCTGCCCGGCCAGCAGCTTCAGCCGCCGCTCCATTTCGAGCACCGCGTTGCGCAACGCGTTGGTGGCCTTCTTGGCATCCGTAATCACGGGCGTCAGCAGATGCGGGATGCCTTCGTACAGCCCCATTTCCAGACGTTTTGGATCCACCAGAATCATGCGCACTTCATCCGGTGTCGCTTTATACAGGATGGACATGATCATGGAATTCAACATGACGCTCTTTCCCGCGCCCGTCGATCCGGCGATCAGCAAGTGCGGCATGGATTCGAGCGCCGCAACCTTGATGCGTCCACTGATGTCCTTGCCCAGGCAAATGGTCAAGCGGGAATTCGAATCGCCGAATTCCTCCGATTCCAGAATCTGGCGCAGGCTGATCAACTCGCGCCGCGAATTGGGAACTTCGATTCCTACCGTCGGCTTGCCGGGAATGCGTTCAATCAGGATCGATTCTGCCTGCAATCCCAGGCACAAATCTTCAGAGAGCGTGGTGATGCGGCTGTATTTGATGCCCGCTTCCGGCTTGAATTCGAACGTGGTGACCACCGGGCCGGGGTTGATCTGCACTACGTTGCCACGTACGTTGAACTCCTCGAATTTGGCTTTGATCCGGGTGGCGATTTCTTTGAGCTCGATGGAATCGTAAGAGCTGCGGCCGGGGATTTCGTTGAGCAGGTCCGTAGCCGGTAGACGGTACTCGGGATGCTCAGTAACATCGGGAGCCGGGGCCGGCGCGGCTGGAAATCTCCCGCGTGACAATCCCGGGAGAGGCGCTTCCGTCTCCACCGGGGCCGGAACCGGAGGTGGAGGAGTGGGTTCATATTCGAGCGTATGGATGGGAATCTCTTCCTCGACCGCTGCGGGAGCGCGGGATTCCATGGGCGCGGATTCAACGCCCGCAGCAGCAGCCCGGGCCCGCTTCAGCTCGGCCGCAGCTTCCCGGACTACCTCTCGAGTTTCGGTCAAGGCGTCCCGTTCTGCTCTACGCTCCGCGCGTGCCTGAGCACGCTCCAGCGCAGCTTGCCGGCGTTGGTCGCGCCAGTTGTCCCAGCGCACCAGGAAATTGCGCAGCAATCCCAATGGTCCGGCCAGCCATCTGGCGAGCGTCGCCACGGAGAAAGTAGAGATCAGGTAGAGAGACAGAATCAGGCAGATGGAGGTTAGCAGCGCGGCGCCGGTGAGGTTAAGCGAAGTGATCAGGGAATCGGCCAGCAAGACGCCGATTATGCCGCCGGCCGAGAACGAACCGTTCCAAGGGTGCCATGTTGGCAGCAGAGAGAGCCCGGCGCAGATGCTGACGAGCAGCAAGCCGGATCCGAACACTTTGATGGCCGGCGCTTGAATTTCCGCGGAACGAACCCAACGCCAGGCCAGCATCCACAGCAGCAGCGGGATGGCAAAGGCGCTGAGTCCCAGCACCTGCAGGCAGAGATCGGCGGTGTAGGAGCCGGCGAAGCCGGTCAGATTATGGGCGCGCAGGGCGCCGGAGGCCGAATTCCAGGATGGATCTTGTGGGTGATAGGAAATCAGGCTGAGGCAGAAGAACAGTCCTGCGAACAGGAACACCAATGCGCCTGCTTCATTCAACCTGTGGAAGCGAGTAGGTCCTAGAATCTTCATTCCGCGGTGAAGCGGAAAAATGCAGCAAGAGCGATTACTATTATGCCAAAAACGATGCGATAGTACACGAAGGCCATCAGGCTGTGGCGGCGGAGGTAGCGGAGAAAGAAGGCGATGACAATGGCTCCGAGGACTGCGCTCAGCAGAGTGCCCACCAGGAACGGCATCTTCATATCGGGCGCGATGCCGCCATGTTTATGGATATCCCAGCCTTTTTTCAGTGCAGCGGCGGCGATGGCGGGCGCGGAAAGCAGGAACGAAAAGCGCGCGGCCGTCTCGCGGTCGAGCCCGCGGAACAATCCGGCCACGATGGTGATGCCGCTGCGCGACGTGCCGGGAACCACGGCCAGCGCCTGAGCGATTCCGATGGTCATACCATCCCCCCACCCGATCTGGCTCATGTTCTTGTTTCCGGCGCCTCTGCGTTCGGCGATCCACATCACGATACCGATCCCGATGAGCATGCCGCCGATGAGATAAGGATTTCGCCAGGTGGTGTCGGCCTGTTTGTTGAACAAGTAGCCGATGACGCCGATGGGTATGGATGCGGCCGCCAGCAGCCACAGCAGGGCGCGATTCTGTTTGAGCTGCGGATCGCTGCCGGCACTTAGCCCAAGCCCCTGGCCGATGATCTGCACCCAATCCCGGAAAAAATAAATGATGATCGCCGCCAGAGTGCCGGCATGCAGCGCGACGTCGAAGGTGAGGCCGGGGTCCTTCCAGCCGAAGAGCCAGGGCGCCAGCGCCAGGTGGGCGGAGCTGCTGACGGGAGCAAATTCGGTGAGCGCCTGGATGAGGGAAAGGACGACGACCTGGTAGAGAGGCATGAATCAGTTATCGTAGCATCCGAGAACCAGAAACCGAGAACCAGAAACCAGAAACTTCTTATCTCACCACCACTTTCGCCAACCCCGCATTGTTGGCGGTGTCATACGCGCGCACCACCAGCAGATGTTCACCCGCGCGGAGTTTCTCGATGACGATATGGAATTGCTCGCGCGGTGAATCCGTGACGCCATCGGCGGCTTCCACCGGAACCCAGGGGCCGGCATCGATAGAATACTCGCAGCGGCGCAGGGGCGAGGTGCTGTCCACGGCTTCCGCGTCCACTTCCAGGTGGCTGTCGTTGCGGCGGGGTGCGCTGAGGGTAACCATCGGAGGCGTATTATCGATCAACACCGGCGAACTTACCAATTGATCTTCGCGGGCGACGTTGGGCGGATTCGACGGACGGTCCGAAGCGACTACGCGGAAATAATAGCGGCCATCGGCCAGGATGTCGCCATCCAGCAGCAGCGTGTTATCGGCCATATTGGCGTGCAATAGCTTCCATTCGGTTTCGTCTTCACCGCGGAAATATAGCGCGTAGGTCAGCCGGTCGCCATCCGGATCGTCGGCCTGCCAAGTGACTTGAATTTGCGAACTGGGGCCGCGCGAAAGAGCTTGGGTGGGCGTGCCCGCGGGCGTGGACGATTCGCCGGTATCGGTGACGGTAATGCTGTAAGCCGCCGAGGCGGAACTGGACGCCTTGGTTTGCGTCGAACCGCCGGCCGGAGCCGACGTGGTTACGTTGATGCTGCGAACCACCGGGGGATTGTTCTGCGGAAGATAAGCGACGCTGACGTTTTCCACCGCCGCGCCGGGTCCGGTCAGCTCGGCGCGCCATTGAATGAAGCGGGCATTGGGGCTGCGGACCAGCGAGTTCTCAAGCGGCTCCCAATCGCTCCAGGTTTTGTCCGGCCGCGCGGAGTTTCCTGATCGCGTGAAGAACACGGTCTTTCCCGCCGGGCCGCGCCAGCTCAGGCGGCCCCAGCGCGCCACGGTCCCAGAATCGTGCACCGGAGATTCATAAGTTCCGCTTGGCCCTTCCACGCCAGCCAATCGGAACAGCTTGCCCATGTCGCCGGTGGCGGCAAGAAGACCGCCCGGAGCGGCCACCAGACGCGTGGCTTCCCCTTCGTTGGTCTCCACCAGAAGTGTTGCCTTGCGGTCCGGATGCAGCCGGTAAACGCGCCCTTCCCCGTCTGTGGCGAATACAATATTGCCGTCCGGCTCAACCACCATGCTGTAGACGTTTTCGTCCTTGGAGCTCCACAACGTTTCTACAGTGGAATCGGAATTGATCTTATACAAGGCGGACTTGTCCACGCCGGGTATTTCCACCAGCGGACTGGCCAGCGACGCCACACCCTGGCCGGTTTGCGCGGCAGCCTTGGAGGAATCCGCTTTCGGCTTGATATCGGGGCCGGTTTGGGTGTCTGAAACCGTAATGGAGGTGGGCGGCGCGGTGACGGTAACGCTGATAGGCGCGGCCACGCCCGAATTTTGCGCGGAGTTCGATCGGGCGATGGAGCCGCCCAACGCCGCCGCGTAGACCGTTCCGTCCGGCATGGGAATGATGGAGCGGATTTCGGGCAGATTCGCATCGTACAGCACGAACGCTTTGTCGCGCGCGCTGATACGGTAGATGATGCCGTTCGGTTCAGTGCCGGCCAGCGTGTTTCCCTTGGAATCGAACGCCAGCGCGGTTACGTGCGATTGACCGGTCTCATAATAAAGTTCCGCCTTCCCGGATTTGTCCACGCGATAGACATTGGCGGGATCGCCGGAGCCCACGAACAAGCTTCCATCCTTGGCGAATGCGAGCGACCAGATGTACCTGGTTTTTGGAGAATAGAATTCGGACGCTTTTCCTTTCTCGATCCGGTACACTTTTCCGTCGGGCGAAGTGGCGGCATAGAGAACGCCGGCGGAGTCTACCGCGACCGCGAAAACTTCCGGCTGGTCCGCGGTCCACACCAGCGTGGAGGCGCCGGAAGAATCGATTCGATACACGCGCCCGCGGTGTCCGGTCCCAACATAAAAGGAGCCATCGGGCGCTTCGGCAATGCTCCAGATAACAGGTTGACCCGAGGAAAAAACCGTTTCGAGCTTGGGCGCGAGCAGCAGCCTGCCATCCCGGTCAAGCGAGACGCCGGTGAAGCGGCCCTTCAGAAAATCCTGATACGTGTTCAGCTCCCAGGTTGTGGTGGTGGCGGCGTAGAGACCGGCAAAGTTCACAAGGAGCAGTATGGTGAGGCGGCTCATTCCTTCACTTCCACGGAAACGTTCTTTGAGCCGGACACTACCACGTTGCCGGTATCAATCAACAGCTCGGCGATTTTCGAGCTGCGTGCAAACCAGGTCCCTTGCGCCGCCTGCGCTTTCGCGAGAATCAGGCCCAGCGATGCCGGCGGATCGGGCATGTCCTCGCCTTGCACCTGATAGGCGGGATCGGCGCGCCATACTCGCACGTAAGCGTTGTTGTTGGGGCGCAGTTCGTTCAAGAATGAGATCACCTGAGTGGGAGACTTCAAGACAGTAGAGGCCAGCTGCTGGTAGTCCAGCAGGTTTGAATAGTTGGCATCCGAGACCGTGAAGTTCAGCGTGCCATAAGGCGCACCCACGGGAATGGTATAGCGCACGGTCTTTTCCGCTTCCACTCCGTTCTCTTCAGTAAATGTTACCGTCAAATCCACGGGCTGGCCGGGGTGAACGTTCTTGTGCGAAGCCGTAATCTGGTCGATCTGCAGCAGCCGTTTGTGCTCGGACGCCCGGATATCAAGCGATATGTTCCTGATTTTCAGCGCGTCAAAACCGGCGCTCATCAGGTAAGCCAGCGGAGAAGCGATACCGCTGGAGGCCTGCATAGGCACATTGAAATCGCCGGCGTAGGCGTTATCCAATTTCAGCGGCGGAACGCCCGGCTGAAATTGCACCGCGCCGCTCACGGCGTAGCTGGCCAGGCCCAGCGTCCGTTCCGTGGCGTCGATGGCCGAATAGACCGCCATCTGCACGATAAAAGGCGTCAGCACGCGATCGTTGACCATCAGCATGTGGTAAGAGAGCGGGGCCCGTTGGCCGTCGTTCACCGTCAGTGCAATGGGCACGGTATCGGCCTTGCGGCCAAGCTCGCCGTAAATGCTGGTGCTGCGATCCTCGGTGATGGTGCCCATCCACTGCCGCGCGTTAGAAATTTTGAATGAGGCGGCCAGGTTGGGCAGCAGCGTGAGCACCTCAGCCCGGGCGAAGGGAAGTTGCGTCTCGCCGACGGAGAGGAAGTGATGGCCGAACGCGTAAATCTTTTTCCCATCCACTTCGGTGACGGTGCCTTCGGCGCCGATGGATAAATCGCCCGAGAGCAGATCCACCGAGATCATGTCGCCAGGGCGCAACTGGTCCGGATTCCCGAGTTTGGAAGGCAGGCGCCCGCCGCTGGAAATTCCCTGGCGCGGTTCCAGGCCGAATTTTTTCAATTCCGGAGCAAAGTGATCGAGCGTTGCGGAAGTGAATCCACTGAAAGAGACCGGCGTGGCGATTTCCACCAAACTGGTTTCGAGCGAATCCTTGCCGGCTGCGGCAGCGGGTTGCGGAAGGGCGTCCCTCTTGAGACGGAACGCGGCTACGGGAGCCTGACTCGGAGCCTGGGCGCCTACCGCCAACATTTCTTCAATGGGCCGGATTCCGGCAATCGGCTCGGTAGCGAAAGAAAACGCCAGGGCCACCGCTCCCACCAGCCGTCCGTCAATATACACGGGACTCCCGCTCATGCCTTGCATAACGCCGGTCTTGGCGAGCGGTCCACCGGACAAACGCGCCAGAATCACCGATTGTTTGGGACCAAGGTTTTCCAGAACGCCTAAAATTTCCACTTGAAAATCCTCGATCTTGTTTCCGGAAAACACCGTTTTGCCGATGCCACGCTGGCCCGCGCGGATTTCGCTGAGAGGGAATATCGGGGTTTGAGAAAAAAGGTTCGATGCTACAATCAGAAAGACAACCAGACGCAAAACGGCCACACATCTAGTTTAGTCCCGTTCGAAGTGGGGCAGGCGCTTCCGCTTGCCGGCCGAGTACCTCCAACCGCATGGCAACTTACGCAAACAGCCTGCCGGAACAGAACGCGGCGTCGTCCGAGAAAGCGCAGCTACCCTGGACAGCCATCGCCTGGTTCGGCGCTCTGTTGATTGCCTGTTACGCTCCGATTTTATTCGGCTTGGCCCGGCAATGGGCCACGGATGAGGATGTAGGCCACGGTTTTTTTGTACCGTTTGTCGCGGGATATATCGTTTGGCAGCGCCGCGGGCAACTGGCCGCCAAGAAGCCCGTCCCGAATTACTGGGGCCTGGCGCTGGTAATGCTGGGCGCCGTTCAAATGCTTCTGGGCACCTTGGGCGCGCAGATCTTCATCGCCCGCACCGCTTTTCTTGTCTCGCTGGTAGGCGCGGTTTTGTTCCTGGGCGGCACGCGCACCCTGAAGATTCTGGCGTTTCCGTTGTTCCTGCTGGTGTTCATGTTTCCCATCCCGGCCATTATCTATGCGCGCATTACCTTGCCGTTGCAGCTGTTCGCGTCGAGCGTGGCTGAGACGGTTTTGAACTTCATCGGTATTCCGGTATTGCGCGACGGCAACGTTTTGGAGCTTGCCAACCAACGGCTTTCGGTGGTGGAGGCTTGCAGCGGAATCCGATCGCTGATGTCGCTGGGATTCCTGTCGTTGATCTACGCTTATTTCTTCGACAAAAAAGTCTGGATGCGCTGGGTGCTGCTTCCGGCCACCATCCCCATTGCCATCGCCGCCAATGCAGCCCGAGTCACGCTGACGGGCATCCTCAGCGATTATCGTCCGGACCTGGCGCGCGGCGTATTTCATCTCTTCGAAGGATGGGTTTTGTTTCTGGTGGCGCTTACGCTGCTGATCGCATTCCATCAACTTGTGAATCGGATTTACCAAGGTGCGGGGAAACATGGCGCAGCTTAGTTTCCTGAAAGGCCGGGCGGCACTGATCCTGAGCGTCTTTCTGATTGTGCAGGCGTCGGTGTTTTACGGCTTTTCACGCAGCGAGACGGCGCCTGCTTATCGGCCGCTGGAGGGATTTCCGAAACAGATGGGCGCCTGGCGGATGGTGCAGCAAGGCGTGATGGAGCCGGAAGTCAAAGACGTCCTGCGGGCGGACGATTACATTACGCGCGAATACGCGGCGTCGCGCGAAAAAGAGGCCAACCTGTTCGTGGCATTTTTCAAATCGCAGCGGGCCGGGCAAACGCCGCACTCTCCCAAAAACTGCCTGCCGGGATCGGGCTGGGTGTGGACCATCGCGGACACCATTCCGGTGACGGTGCCGGGTCGCGCGGCGCCGATTACTATCAACCGTTACCTGGTTTCCAAAGGCGAGGACCGGTCCATGGTTTTGTATTGGTACCAATCGCGCGATCGCGTGGTGGCCAGCGAATACCAGGCTGCGGCGTTCGTTGCCTGGGACGCCATTCGATACAACCGCACCGATACCGCGTTGGTGCGAGTGGTGATCCCGGTTGTGAACGGCAAAGACGATGTGGCGACTGAAACGGGCGTGGAGTTTATCCAGACGTTTTTCGCAACACTGCGGCAGTTTTTCCCAGCGTGAGTTACCGGCTGACGCCGGTTGGCAGGCGAAAGCGCCTGCCCCACGTTGGCTCGCCAAGGTTTAGTTCTGAGTGGGGCAGGCGCTTCCGCCTGCCAACCGATTTTTTCACAGGGTTTTTATGCCATTTATCGACACCAACAGCTTAAAGGTAACGGAGCGCCTTCCCGGCTGGCACGGACGTTATTTCCATTCGTCAAACATGACCTTCGCGCACTATGATTTCGTGGCTGGTTCCACCATTCATGAGCACTCTCATCCCGAAGAAGAAGTGTATGAGGTGATTGAGGGCGAGCTGGAATTGATCATCGACGGAGAGTCCCGGATCGTCCGGCCGGGTGTAGTGGGAATTGTACCCAGCAATGTCCGCCACTCGGTGAAGGCGCTCACCAACGGACGGGCCATCATCGTGGACCATCCAGTGAGGCGGGGTTTCGATTAACGCGATTTCCCGAGTTTCGCCAGCCACTTCGTTTTCCACTCAGCCGAGCTTTTGCCGGTGGAACTGTGGAGCGCCGCCTCAAAATCCTTGGCCTCGAAAACCGGACGGAGCTTATTTAGTTTGGCGCGTTCCACGATGAATTTCACCAGCGACTGCGCCATGACGTAGAACGGCGCCGCAACATTGGAACGGTCGTAATTGATATCCGGCGGTTCGCCCGGCACTCCGATGAACGGCAGCACTACCTGGCCACGGTCGGAAGCGAGCCATCGCCTGGCGTCCCGATCGATGCCGCGGTTGCCGCCCTCCGAGAATATGGCGCCATCATAACCGCCCGCGTGTTCGCTCACGTAACTCTGTACGAAGGAAGCCAGGCCCTCGTTGAACCACATGGGGCAGTCGTCACAGGGCGCCAACTGGTGCACCGTCTCATGCAGATAGGGCGCGGTGCGATTTTGAACCTTCGCGAGCGGCAAAAAGATGGAGTGCCAGGTGGAGTGCGAAATTTCCACCCGGTTGCTGATGAAATAGCGGATCCTGCGGCCGCCGGCGCGCGAAACGCCCAGGTATGCTTCAATGTCGATGATCCCGCGATTTACCAGTTTGGCAAACGCGTCCATTTCCTCCGGTTCCATGGCTCCGCTGTCGAACCACAGGCTGGCCCGTTCGGTGCTCACCGCAATGCCGTTCCGCGTTAAATAGGCTGACAAGTCGCGATCGGACATCCAGGAATCCATCTGGGCCGAACCCCGCTGGCATGCCAGGCCGGCCGCCAGCGCCAGTATACACGCGCCTTTATACATGATGGGTTGGCTCGATCATACCCATATACTCTGACGGCGATATCCGGCAGTGGTTACCTCGGGAATGTCAATTATCATTAAGACATGCAAAAGCGGATCGGTTGGCTGGGAGCGCTCCTGGTTCTAAATTTGCTCATGTCATCCGACGGCGCGCCAAAAGATTCCAGCTATCGGCTGCTCAAGAAGTTGACTTTGGGTGGCGAAGGCGGCTGGGATTACTTTGCCGTGGAACCTTCCACTGGCCACGTTTTCATTCCGCGCGGAACGCACATCATGGTAATGGATTCCGAAGGCAAGCAGGTGGCGGACATTCCCGGCGTCAAGGGCGCCCATGCCATCGTCTTCGCGCCGGAGCTAGATCGGGCCTTCTTGAGCACCGATGGCTCGGTGACTATCCTTGACCTTCGAGCGAGGAAGGTCCGCAGCCAGGTTTGGCTTGCGGATAAGGATCCGGACGCGATCCTCTACGATTCGGCAGTCAAGCGGGTGTTCACATTCAACGGAGGGGGCAGTCAAGACGCCACCGCCATAGACGCTGAGACCGGTAAGGTAGTGGGAACTATTGAGCTGGGCGGGAAACCGGAGACCGCGCAGGCGGATGGCGCCGGGCACGTCTACGTCAACATCGAAGACCAGAACAAAATCGTCGCCTTCGATTCGAAGACGCTCAAAGTGCTCAATACCTGGCCGCTGAGCCCATGCGAGTCGCCATCCGGGATGGCCATTGATGTCGCTCACCAGCGGCTTTTTTCCGGCTGCCACAACCAATTGATGGCAGTGGTGGATTATACCAACGGGAAAGTGGTGGCGACCATTCCAATCGGCAAAGGCATCGACGCCAACCGTTTCGATCCCGGCACTGGCCTCGCCTTCGCCTCCTGCGGGGATGGCACGATCACGGTGGCGCATGAGGACACGCCGGATAAATACACGGTAGTCCAGACCATCCAGACCCAGCGCGGCACGCGCACCATGGCGCTGGATACAAAAAAACACAATGTCTATACGGTAACGGCTGAATTTGGTCCGCCACCCGCGCCGACGCGCGAGCGTCCGCACCCATATCCGTCGGTGATTTCGAAGACGTTCACCCTGCTGATTTTTGGTCAGTGACGTACGACGTCATCGTAGTGGGCGGTGGACCGGCAGGCGCAACGGCTGCGCGAGTGCTAGGTGAAGCCGGAATTTCAACTCTGCTGCTCGACAAGTCCGCGTTCCCTCGCGACAAACCTTGCGGCGGTGGAATCAGCGCGCGGGTGATGGGCCGGTTTCCATGGCTCGATTCCGCTCTCGCCAATATTCCCGTGAACTGGGTGAGCAAGGTGTACTTTGAGGCGCCGTCCGGCGTGGCCGTCGATTACGCCTCGCAAACGCCCCTGTACCTGATGATCCGGCGCTCGGAGTTCGACAATCTTCTTTACTCCATGGCCCGAAAGCAGGTGGATTGCGTCACGCCGGCCCTGGTACGAAAGGTTACCTTTCAAAACGACGGCGTAACCGTGGAAGCTGAAGTTGCGGGCGAGCGCAGAGAATATCGCGGCAAAATTGTGCTGGGATCGGATGGCGCCAACAGCGTGGTCGCCCGCGCGTCCGAACTCCGGAGTGGCGCCGTGAAGAACGAATACGCCATCGACATGATGGAAGAAACGCCCTATGCGGAACTTAGGCTGGCGGAGCGCGACCACATGTACGTTTACTACGGCTATCAGGGTCAGTACGGCTACAGTTATGTCTTCCCCAAAATGAATCACGTGAACTTGGGTATCGGCTGCAAGGTAGATCATTATCTGGCGGGAATGCGTGGCGAACAATATAGTCACCATCGGGCGTTCGTGGACCGGCTCATCACCAAGGGACTGGTCACCGGCGCATCCAACCGCGCTAATTTCCGGGCATTTCCACTTCCTATTTCGGGTCCGCTGCCGCGCACTTATTCCGATTGCACCCTGCTGTGCGGCGACGCCGGAGGATTCGTGAATGCATTCACGGCGGAAGGCATTTACTACGCCATGGTGACCGGCGATCACGCCGCGCGAACCGCCATTGACGCGATCCGCGCGAACGATACAAGTTCGAACCAGCTACGCCAGTACGAGCAGGCGTGGAGGAAGGAAATCGGCCAGGATTTGGGAAAGAGTGTAGCTATTCAACGGCTGCTTCTCGCCGACCTCGGCCGGGTGGACCGGATTGTCAGGGCGGCGTCGCGGAATCCAACGCTGGCTGCTTTGCTGGCGCGTTATGCCACGGGCGCGATGCCGTATCAGCAATTCAAGCGCTCCCTATTTTTGCGGGCTCTGCCGCTATATGTGCGCGAGAAAGCCAGAGCATTTTTGGCTCAAACATAACTAAGCCACCAATCTTTCCGGTGCTCCTTGAGCCGCGCGAACCACAGGCACACCGGATAGAGCAGGACGACAACGAAGATCCACAAAAGATAAACGACGCCGAGACTGTATCCGTAAGCCGGGGGATAAACGTTGGCTGCGCCGCCCATTGACGGCGCGGGTGTGAACACAAAACCGGCGTGGCCGTACCGGAAAAGAGCCAGCGGAATGGCCAGCAGATGGATGAGGTACAAGTGCAGGACGAAGTAGAAGAGCGGCACGCGGCCAAACACCATCAGCGGATTGGCGCGTTTCAAAGACGCACTGAAGCGGTCCAGCCCAGCCAATAGCAGCAGAGCCGGCCCCAGCGTCATCAGCAGGAAATCGAGCGATGGCGGATACTTGGTGCATCTCAAAAATGACAACACAGCCATGCCGGGCGGCTGATTAGACCACGGGACCGGATCTCCGTAGATATTGATTCCGCGGATGACAAGGAACGCGAGAGTCAAACCCAGGCCGATTCGAACCATGCGCCGCTGGCGCTGATCCGGATCGAGATGGAAGATCGGGCCGAAGCAAAAGCCGGCGGCCATCACAGCGAACCAAGGGACCAACGGATAGGCCACCACAACTGTCGCGAACTGTAGCGGCAAGATCCCTGGTTGATGCACCACGGTCCAAATCCAGCCCACGCTCCCGAATTGCTGCGCACTGACATTGTCGGCAAAATTGTGCAGGGCGATCACCGCGATACTCAAAGGCGCCAGTATGCGAATGGGCAGATGAATCAGCACGCTGAGTATCACCATGCACCAGCCCAGCGCCCACAAAACGTTGAGAATCACGGGACCGGAACCAAAGCTGAAACGGAATCCGAATTGGACCACCACTACATCCAAAAACGCCAGCCAAAGGCCGCGCGTCCAGAGGAAGCGCGAAAGCTGGCTCTTGCTGTGGCCGCTATTCAGCCAGAAGAATGCGCCCAGGCCGGCTGTGAACATAAAAACCGGAGCGCAGATGTGCGTGACCCATCTGGTGAAAAAAAGCGCGGCGGTGGTGCGCGCAAGATCCTCCGGCCGGAACGACATGGCGCCCACATGGAAAAAATCGCGGACATGATCGAGCGCCATGATGATCATGACCAAGCCGCGCAATGCGTCGATGGAACGTATGCGAAGGCGTTTTTCAGACTTCTCAACCACTTTTTTATTTACCGTCTACGGTCAGAGCCAGCAGAACATTTCCGCCCAGACCGCCCAGTTGGCTGTAACCGGAATTTACGAACATCATTCCTCCGGCCAAGGTTGGGCCCGTGGCGCTCATGGATCCGCCGTGGGCTTTCACGCCGTTGACAGTTTCGAAATCGTGGAGCGTGTCCAGATCCCAGATCACTTTACCGTCTTCGGTGGAATAAGCGCGCAAGTGGCCGTCCATGGCGCCAGAGAACACCACGCCAGCGATGAGCGAGGCCGGCGCCATTTGCGCGGAGCTGCATCCTTGGTGACCCTTGCATGCCGGTTCGACGGGAGGTGCGTACCAGGCCTTTTCACCGGTGGCGATCTTCAGCGCGAACAGGCCGCCGCCGGGCCCGGGAATGATGTCGGACAGCGGCACATAAATTTTTTCGCTGTCAGCGGCCATGCCCCACATGATTCCGCCTAGCGCGCTGCCCTTCCCGATCTGCAGCTTCCACAGAATCTCGCCGCGCCGGTCCGGATCGATGCCGTACACAAAACCGGATTTCTGGCCGATCAGCAGCACATCCTTGCCGCCCGGAAGCGATCTCAGGATAGGCGAAGCGCCGATGTCGGTATCGCGATCCGGAGTCTCCGGGCAATTCACTTTGTTGGGCTGGGAACAACTGAAATTCCAGACATCCTGATTCATTTGTTTAGACCAGCGCAGAGAGCCGGTATCGAGATCGAAAGCGAGCACGGCGTCTCCGTAGCGCGTGGGAGGATCGGAATAATTATTGCCGGTTCCCACATACACAGCCTTGCGCTTCACGTCGATGGTGGGGGACGACCAAATGGCCGCGCCGGAGGGCCCGTACATTTCTGTTCCCGCCGAATTCTTCTTGGTCACCGACGGCGGATCTGGAATGCTGTAGGTTTTCCAAAGCTGCTTTCCGGTTGCGGCATCCAGCGCGGCTAAACTCCCTCGGAATGTACAGCACTGATATTTCGGATTCGCCGCCAGCATCTCCTCGGAGCCGGAACGCACTCCCACATACACCCGGCCTTCATAAACTTTGGGGCCGCCGGTGATGCCGGCCAATTTGTGGTCGTCAATCTTGGTCTTCCATAGCTCAACGCCGGTTTGCGCGTTCACGGCATAAACGTTGGCTTGGCCGTCGCCAAAATACGCCGCGTATTGACCATTGCCGAACGGCGCTACGGTGATGGGGGAACGCACCTGGCCGGTGGCGCGGAACGTCCAATAGACGCAACCGGTGCGCGCATCCAGCGAATAGACCGTCCCATTGTTGCTTCCGGCGAAGATCCTGCCGCCCACCACGGTGGGCTGGCCGAAGACGGTGCCGGCGGAAGGAAATCCAAAAGCCCACTTCACCTTCAGCTTCGGAACGTCCTCGGCCCGAATCCCGGCTGCGTCGGCGGATTGCATGCGGCTGTTTACCAGATCCACGCCCCAACCATTCCAGCCGTTCAAATTCGAGAGCGGGGGCGCACCGGCGTCGCAAGAATTAGTGCGAGCCGGTTCCACGGAGGCAGTGGTGCGTGGCGCCAGGAAATCGGCGATGGCCTGGCGCTCTGCCTCGCTCAGCGTGGACCCTTGCGCTTTCATCGATCCAGACTCGAGCGCGGTCACGATGGCCGCATTGGGCACCAGTTTAATAGCCTGCAACGTGGGAGTCCGGTTATCGGCGTCCGGCTTGTGGCAGAGCGCGCAGTTTTTTTGAAACAACGCCGAACCGTCGGGGGCTGCGGCGGCCTGCGGCGCTGCCGCGCAAATCATCGCAAATGAGAGCAAACCGGCGAAACAACGCATGTGGGATTATTATAGTCAAGCTTATGACACGCCGCGAAATATTCAAGAATGCCGCCGCTGCCGCAGCGCTATTTGGGCTGCCGGCTCAAAAAATCGCCAAGGCCGCCACGCCGCTGCCCGATGGATCGCTGTTCGATCGGGATCCGGAAGCCTACTGGACCAAGATCCGGGACGAGCAGTTCCTGCTGCCGCACTGGCGCATCTTCCTGCAAAACGGATCTCTCGGTGTTGCGCCCCGGCCGGTGCTGGACGCCGTGGTGGATTATCTCACCCGGTCCGCCGCGCTGCAGCTGGAAGAATATCCGCGCTGGGGCTACGAAACGCTGGACCAGCATCGCACCGAGATGGCCGATTATCTGGGCTGCAAAAAGGACGAGCTGGCCTTCACGCACAACGCTACGGAGGCGCTCAGCATCATCGCCAACGGCATTGATCTCAAGGCCGGCGACGAAGTGGTGATGACCGATCAGGAACATCCCAGCGGCAAATCCGGGTGGCTGGAAAAACAGGCTCGCTATGGAATCACGGTGCGGGAAGTGAAAATCCCGCTCCCGCCCAAAAGCCCGGAACAGCTTACCGATTTGATGATTTCGGGCATCGGGCCCAGGACGCGCGTGCTGTTCTTCAGCGGCATCACTACAACCAGCGGTCTCCATTTTCCGGTGCGCGAAATTTGCGAGGCGGCGCGCGCCAAGGGCGTCATCACGGTGGTGGACGGGGCGCACATGCAGGGTCAAGTGCCGCTGCGGCTTTCCGAATTGGGCTGCGATTATTACGCCGGCAGCCCGCACAAGTGGCTGTTCGCGCCGGCCGGTTCCGGAATCCTTTACATCCGCGAAGAGAATCTCGAAAAGCTGTGGCCGCTGGTTGTCACGGCCGGTTGGGACGACAAGAAATTGAAAGCGGCGCGCTTCATGATGGTGGGCACTAATAACCGCGCCATTTTTGAAGGCATGCTGGCCGGCCTGCGGTTCCACCAGCAAATCGGCTCGGAGCGCGTTTATAATCGCATGCACCAACTGGCGCGCATGGCGCGCGAGAAGGCCGCAGCCACGCCGTACATGGAATTGCTGACGCCGGCGGACGATCGCATGTACGGGTCACTCATGACGTTCCAGATCAAGGGCAAAACCGACGAGCAATTGAAACCGGTGGGCGATATTTTCGTCAAGAACAAGGTCTGGACCATATGGGGCCAACGGGTGCGGCTCTCCACGCACATTCATACGCGGCCGTCGGATGTGGATTTCTTTTTCAACACCGTGAGGGAAGTGCTGGGATAGAGACACATTACCGACTCCGTTGAAGACGCCGGTTGGCAGGCGGAAGCGCCTGCCCCACTGGGGCCGACGTGGGGCAGGCGCTTCCGAGGTACTTGCAAAATTCGCCACAATTGCTTTGTGTTGTGAAAAAGTCAAAGGCACCGGTCGCTTACGCTCGCGGCTCAGAAAGAATGAGTTACCGAGCGGCGACCGTGAGAAGCTGTGGAAAAATCGGTTCGCAGGCGAAAGCGCCTGCGCCACTTAATCGTAAATCCTGGTGCGTCAATGTGGGGCAGACGCTTCCGTCTGCCAACCCGGCGCGCCTGCCGATTTTTTCACAGCTTCTGAGCTGAGCTGAGACTGAGGGAGCCGGTGCTTTTGGGTTCCAGTTATGCCGAGTCAGCGGTTGGTTATTCGAATTTTGCAAGTACCTAGCTTCCGCCTGCCAACCGAATTTGCTACAACGCGCCCTCATCACCTTTGGTACGCCGCAGGCCCATGGGAACTCCCTCACGGTCGCGGTTCGGCTCCGCTACCGAACCGCGAGCGTAAAAGCGCCCGGCACTTGGGAATATACTACCGAGCTCCGAAATCTTGCTCGAAGGCGCGCTGCAAGGTAGGAGTCTTCTGCCTCGCCAGAATCTCCCGAATCCGGTTTCGCACTGAATCGTCGCGGCTGTACAGAGCTAACGCCGCCAGCGCATCCAGCGCGGACTTTTCGCTATCTTCGGCCAGGCGCGCCAACAAGAACTCTACGGCTTCGTCCAGCCGCAGCATGGCCGTCGCTAGAAGCAATGTTCGTCGAAGCGTGACCTGTGAACTCGCCTCCCAGGCGTGCCGCAGCAAGGGAAACGCCGCGGCCAGGTGCGATTCTCCCAGGGCCAGCGCGGCTCGCTCGGCGATTTCTTCGGAATGGGAGTGCAGAAAGCTCGCTACGAATTCGAGCGATTCCGCGGGCGCCAGGCGGAGCAGCCCGGCGAAGCACTCGGCTACTACTTCTTCGTCCTTGTCGCCGATCAAGGCTTTGTACCGCAGCAGCAGGACTCCGGCGTGTTGTCCGCTTTCAGAAATCGCTCGAACGGCCCCGGAGCGCGCGGCGGGTTCCGGATCCACCAGCAGTGTCACGCATTCGAGCAGCGCGTCGGGATGGGACATCCTAGCCAGCCCTTGGGCGCAAATGCCGCGCAGCGCCGCCGCGGTATCCACGGGCGGGCCAAAACTGGCTTCCTTTTGCACATGCCGTATTCCGGCCAAGTAAACCTGGGCCGCGGGATGGTCCATGGCGGCCAGCGTTTTAGCGATGGCGGTCAGCGCCTTACAGCCGGGATCGCGCACAGCCGGATTCTTCATCCATTCGAGAAACGAACCCACCAGTTCCGGAGCCAGGGCTACGGCTTCCAGGCGTTCCACCGTATCAGCCGCGGCTGCGGCGACATGATTGCTTTTATGCTGTAGAAATGGCGCCAGATCGCGCCGCAGATCGAAGTTTTCCGGGGCATCGCGGATCGCCCGGATGGCGCGGAGCGCATCTTCTGTCGAGGCGCGTTTCTGCACCCATTCATTATCGCGCTTGAAATCAATGACTTACAATAGTGAATTGAACATGCACACCCAAAGCCAACTCAACGTCAAACGTATTGTGACCCGTATCGCGCTATGGGTGTCCCTGGCCGTGCTGCCACTTCAGGCCGCGAATGCCGATCTGAGCGTGTTGCTGAAGGGCATAGAGCAGCGCTATAACCACGCCAAAACGCTGCAAGTGCAATATAACGAGACGTATACGGTCCAAGGCCAAGCCCGCAAAAGTGAAACCGGAACGCTCACGCTGCGGAAGCCCGGGCGGATGAGGTGGGATTACAGCGCGCCGGCGGGCAAGCTTTTTCTCTCCGACGGCAAGGATGTTTATCTCTACACTCCCGATTCGCACCGCGTGGAAAAGGAACCGCTCAAAGCCAGCGACGATATGCGCGCGCCCATGGCGTTCCTATTGGGCAAGCTGGATTTCTCCAAGGAATTTCGCAATTTTGAATTGAAGCAGGAAGGCACCGGCTATGTGGTAACGGCCAAGGCCAAGAGCGACAAGCTGCCGTACTTGAAAGTGGAGATGCTGGTGTCGCCGGAGTACGAAATCCGGCGGCTGGTGGTGAATGGCCAGGATGGGTCGATTCTGACGTTCTTGTTCGAGCAAGAGAAGTTGAATCCACAGGTGAACGACGCGCAGTTTAAGTTTCAATTGCCGGCCGGTGCGCAACTAGTGTCGGGCGAGGGGAACCAATAATGTCGGAATGGGTTCTGAAATACGCCGATCCACGCGGCGAGGTGCATCACCAGGTAGCTGAGGCGGGCACTGAAAAAGAGCTGCGGGACCGCTTTTCGCAGCAGGGCTTTCTAATCTACTCCATCAAGCCGCGGCACGAGATTGCCGGTGTCTCCATGGGCGGCGGGCGCAAAAAGAAGATCAACCTGGAAAAGTTCCTGATCTTCAACCAGCAATTTGTGACCCTGGTTCGCGCGGGTCTGCCGATTCTAAAAGCGCTGGATCTTCTGTCGGAACGTTTGACCGATATGAAACTGGCGCCCTATATCAAAGCCGTTCGCGAAGAAGTAAAGAATGGCTCGCTGCTCTCGGACGCATTCGCGCGGCAGGGCGTGTTCCCGCCTATTTATGTCACATCGGTGCTGGCCGGCGAGAAGAGCGGCGCGCTGGGCGAAGTGCTGGACCGTTTCATTACCTATCAGAAGCTGGCCCTGGCGGTGCGCAAGAAACTGCTGCTGTCGCTGGTTTATCCGTGCATATTGATTGTGCTGGTTTTTTGCCTGATGGTTTTTTTGATCACCTTCGTAGTTCCTAAGTTCGCGGAGCTGTATAGCAGCATGTCGGCAAAATTGCCGGCGGCCACGGAGATCCTGATCGCGGTGGGCACTACGGCGCGCAGCTACATCCTGTTCGCCTTCGGCGCGCTGGTGCTTGCCGTGGTGGCTTTTCGTTATTGGTCGAAGACCGAAAAGGGCGAAGAGAAAATGGACCGCCTGCGGCTGCGCACGCCGGTGCTGGGCGAGATCTGGATCAAGTACCAGGTGGCGCAGTTCTCGCGTGTCTTAGGCACACTTTTGGTTGGCGGCATTCCGCTGATGCAGGCGCTGGATACGGCATCCAGTTCCCTGGGCACGCGGCTGTTGAAGAAGACTCTGGGAGAAGCGGGCAAAATGGTGAAAGAAGGGCAATCGTTATCCAGCTCCTTGCAGAAGACCAAGATTTTTCCGGGGTTGTCCATCGACATGATTGAAGTGGGCGAATCCACCGGCGCGCTGCCGCAGATGCTGGCCAGCGTGGCGGAGTTCTATGAAGACGACGTGAATACGAGAATGACCGCGTCTTTGGCGCTGATAGAGCCGGCGATCATGATTTTCATGGGCGGTTTTGTGACTTTCGTGCTGGTGGCGTTGTATTTGCCGATCTTCTCGCTGGCGGATACGTTGAGATGAGGGGTGCTTTCCATGTCCGCTAGCGATCGCAGCAAACTCGTCACTCCCCTTGAGGAAATCGCGCAAGCGAAGGCTGTCGCTTCGCGCTACCGCTGCGAGTTTGTGGATCTGCGCGAGGTGCGGATCGATCACGATCTGTTCCACTCCGTTCCCGTGGACCTGATGTTCCGGTACAATTTCGTGCCCATTCATTCGGTGAACGGGCATCTGGACATCGCGCTCGCGGATCCGCGCAACCTCAATTTGATTGATGAGCTGTCGGTGCTGTTGCAGAAGAAGCTCAAGGTCAAAGTGGCCACGCTGTCGCAAATTTCCGACCTGCTCAAGAAAACCGAGCAGTCGCAGCGCGTGCTGGAAGAGGTCACCGAAGGCTTCACGCTCGATGTCATGTCGGGCGATGAGGAGAATCAGGACGAGACGCTGTCCATCGACAAGCTGACCGCCGACAGCGCCATCGCGCCGGTGATCAAGCTGGTGGACACCACCATCTTCAACGCCCTTGAAAGACGCGCCAGCGATATTCACATCGAGACGCGCGACCAGGAAGTGGCCATCAAGTACCGCATCGACGGCGTGCTGCACTACGCCATGCCGCCCATCTCCAAGGACTGGCACTCTACCATCATTTCGCGCGTGAAGGTGATGAGCGAGCTGGATATTGCCGAACGGCGCGTGCCTCAAGACGGCCGTTTCCGGGTGCGCTACAAAACCCGCTTGATCGATTTCCGCGTTTCCATCATGCCCACTATTCACGGCGAAGACGCCGTGCTGCGCGTGCTGGATAAAGAATCGATGAGCGAGAAGTTCGCCAAACTGTCGCTGGACGTGGTGGGATTTTCTGAAAACGACCTGGTGAAGTTCCGCCGCTACATCAAGGAGCCTTACGGCATGGTGTTGGTAACTGGCCCCACCGGTTCCGGCAAAACCACCACGCTGTATGCCGCGGTGAGCGAGATCAAGAACGACGAAGACAAGATCATCACCATCGAAGATCCGGTGGAATATCAGATCAAAGGCATCACACAAATCCCGGTGAACGAGAAAAAGCAGCTGACCTTCGCGCGGGGCTTGCGTTCCATCCTGCGCCACGATCCGGACAAGATCATGGTGGGCGAAATTCGCGATCAGGAGACCGCGCAGATCGCCATCAATGCCGCGCTCACCGGCCACTTGGTCTTCACCACCGTTCACGCCAACAATGTGCTGGATGTCTTGGGGCGTTTTCTCAACATGGGTGTAGAGCCGTACAACTTTGTTTCGGCGCTCAACTGCATCCTGGCGCAACGGTTGGTGCGCATCATTTGTGAACATTGCAAGGCCCCGGTTCAATATCCCGACGCCTATCTGATCGAAAGCGGCCTGAATCCGGAAGAATGGCGCGACGTGACGCTCTATGAAGGGCCGGGCTGTTTTGAATGCGGCGGAACGGGTTTCCGCGGACGAACCGCCATCCATGAGCTGCTGGATTTGAGCGAGCACATCCGCGAAATGATTCTGGACAAGCGCCCGGCGTCCGAGATCAAGCGCATCGCCCGCGACGAGGGCATGACGTTTTTACGGGAATCCGCAATCAACAAGGCGCGCAGCGGGGTTACCACGCTGAAGGAAATCAACAAGGTGACGTTCATTGAGGGATAAGGCAGCGCTCCAGACATGACTTCGCTGGCCCATCTATTAAAAGATCCGCCGCCCACCCACGCTTTCGAATTGTCGGAAGCCGGCATAGCCTTCGCTCGCGTTAACGAGCCGAAGGAAGCGAACTTCATGCCGTTCGATCCGGGCGTGCTGCTGGTCTCGCCGGCACACGACAATATTCATCAGCCGCAGGCGGTCCGGGATGTGATCGGCGCGGTTGCACCGCCCAACGGACACCGCAAGCGGCGCGCTGCATTGATTCTGCCGGACTATTGCGCCCGCATCGCGGTGCTGGATTTCGATAATTTCCCCACGGACCCGGAGGAACAACTGGCGCTGCTGCGTTTCCGCATGAAGAAGAGCGTGCCCTTCGACGTAGATTCCGCCATTGTCAGCTACGCCGCGCAACCGCGCAAGAAAGACAAAGAGAAGATTGAGGTGCTGGCCGCCGTAATGTCGGCTGAAATCGTGGGACACTATGAGGCTCCGTTTCGCTCCGTTGGCTTTCATCCCGGCCTGGTAACCACGTCGTCGCTGGCGGCTCTGAATCTGATGCAGCCGGAAAATATCACCATGCTGGTGAAACTCAACGGACGAATTCTCTCCGTGCTGGTATTGGATTCCAGCGTTATCAAACTGGCGCGCTGCGTGGAAATGGATGCCGGGCGGCCGGAGGAGATTGAAACCGTGCTGCATCCCACCGTGGCTTACATCGAAGACGAGCTTAAAGCCAAGCCGCAGCGGATCTGGTTATGCGGATTCGGATCCGAGAGCGCGGATTGCGCCGAGCGCTGGCAAGCCGAGTGGGGCGTGACGGTGGAACCGCTGCGGGCACGCTACGGAACGCCGGACGCGAATAATGCTGGGCTGCTGGGCTATTTGGAATCGGTGCGGGCATGAAAAACGGAATGCGACATGACATCGGAGGTTGGCAGGCGAAAACGCCTGCCCCACGTTCGCCGGCAGTGGGGCAGGCGCTTTCGAGGTACTTGCAAAATTCGCCACAATTGCTTTGTGTTGTGAAAAAGTCAAAGGCACCGGTCGCTTACGCTCGCGGCTCAGAAAGAATGAGTTACCGAGCCGCGACCGTGAGAAGCTGTGAAAAAATCGGTTCGCAGGCGAAAGCGCCTGCGCCACTTAATCGTAAATCCTTGTGCGTCAATGTGGGGCAGACGCTTCCGTCTGCCAACCCGGCGCGCGTGCCGATTTTTTCACAGCTTCTGAGGGAGCCGGTGCTTTTTGGTTCCAGTTATTTTGCAAGTACCTCGCTTTCGCCTGCCAACCGATCGGGGAGCGATGGCGATTAACGTTCCCATCAATCTCGCGACCGAGCCGTTCCGCCGGGACCGGCCGGTGCTGGTGGCGTCCGCGGCGCTGGGCTTGCTGCTGGCCGTTCTGCTGGGATTCGAAGCGAAGACCATTATTTCCGAGCGTCACGAAGGCGCGGATATTCATGTGACCATCGATCGCCTCAACGGCCAACTGCGCGGTATCACCGGCGAACAGGCCAAGCTGAATGCCCTGCTGCGAAAACCCGAGAACGCGGAGGTGATGGAGCGCAGCCTGTTTTTGAACTCCTTGATTGATCGCAAGGCTATCAGTTGGACCAAGCTTTTCGCGGATCTCGAAAAAGTTGTTCCGTACAATGTGCGGCTGGTCTCGGTGCGATTGCCGGAAGTGGATTCCGATAACCGGGTATTGCTGGACATGGTGGTGGGCGCCAAAGAGCGTCCTGAACTGGTGGAGCTGGTGAGCCATCTGGAGGCCTCGCCGCAGTTCGGACCCACCAACGTCCAGAGCATTACGCCGCCTTCTCAGACCGACCCGTTCTATCGTTATCACGTGGTGGTTTCTTATGCTCAGAAACTTTAGCTGGAACGTGTGGCCTCCCAACAACGCGGCCGCGCTGTTGCGGCTGGGCGTGGGATTGCTAGCGGCGGCGAATCTGGTGGCCTGCTATTTTGTACTGCGGCCTATCGGAGGGTCGCCCGACGAGCTGCGGCAACAGGCCATGGAGATGCGGTTGCAGATTCGCCAACAGCAGAACGCGCTGGATCGGATGCGGCAGTTGGCGGGCAAGGTGGAAATCGGGCGCGGCGAGGGCGATAAGTTTATGACCAAGTACTTTCTGCCTCGCCGCACCGCTTATTCGGTGATTCTGGCGGAGCTGAACCAGGTGGCGAACGATGCCAAAGTCACTCCCAAGGAAGAAGCTTTCGCCATTCAGCCGGTGGAAGGCAGCGATACGCTGAAAATGATGCAGATCACTGCCAACTTTGAGTCCAGCTATGAGAATCTGCTCCGGTTCGTAAATATGATGGACAAGGCGGACCGGTTGCTGATTATCGAGAGTCTGAATGCGACGCCGCAGCAGGGCGCCGCGAAGTTGAATGTCATGATGAAGCTGGACACTTTTGTGGTGGAGGACGAATCCGCGCAATGAACCTGATGCCGGCCAAAGTCGGAGCCGAACCAAAGAAGGTTGCTGTAGTTGTGGTTCTGATGGCCGTTGCGGCTTATTTTTATTTCTCGAACCGCAATTCGGGAGAATCGGATGCTCCGTCGCGATCCACTGTCACAGGTGTTAACACAGGTGTCAGCACGGCGCCGGCTGTTGGCACCGCTCCAAGAGTGGCCTCGCGGTCCGTGGGCCGGTCTCCAGAAAGGGGCACGGCCAGCAACAATCCCCGGGAGTTCCGGCCATCCATGAAACCGCCCAAAGGCGTGGATCCATCGGCGACAGATCCCACTCTGCATCTGAGCGCGCTGGTGAAAGTGCAGGAAGTCAAGCTGGAACCCATCACGCGCTCGTTGTTTGAGATTTCCGCCACGCCTCCGGAGGCAATCAAAGACAAGGGCGTGGCCCCGATCGTAGTGGCCAACAAATTCAGGCTGTATGGCCCCAAGGCGCCTCCCGCTCCTCCACCTCCGCCGCCCACGCCCAAGGCACCTCCCATCCCGCTCAAGTTTTACGGCTTCGTGAATCCGGCGCGGCCGGATGTCAAGCGGGCATTTTTCCTGGAGAGCGACGAAATCGTCATTGCCGGCGAAGGCGACATGATCAAGAAACGCTACAAGATTATTCGCATCGGCGTGAACTCGGCGGAGGTGGAAGACACGCAGTTCAAGGGCGACAACACCAAGCAGACGCTGCCGCTAGAAACGGAGCTGCAATCGTGAAGCGGCGCGGGGAATCCGGATTCGCCATGCTGCTGGTATTCGTGATGGCGGCGGCTATCGCCATCACGCTGTACATGGAAATGCCGCGCGTAGCGTTCGAATCGCAGCGCCAGAGAGAGCATCTGCTGATTTCGCGCGGACTGCAGTACGAGCGCGCTATCCAACTTTTTTACCGGAAATATCACACCTACCCGCAGAATCTCGACGATTTGGAAACCACGCGGAACATCCGCTTCCTGCGCCGCCGCTATAAAGATCCGATGACCGGCAAGGAAGAGTGGCGGCTGATCCACGTTGGTCCAGGGGGCCAGTTGACCGATTCGCTGGTGCAGCCGGCCACGCCACCCGGGCAGAATGGGCAGCTGGGGCAAGGCAATGCAACGACCAGCGGTTTGCAATCCCAACCGACGGGTTCTTCACAGGCGCAGGCGCAGCCGCAATCGAACGGTCCGGAGATTGACCCAACCACGGGGCAGCCGGTGAGCCAGGGACTGAATATGGCGCAGCGGCGGCCAAGCGATCGCCAGATCGGCGGCGGGCCGGAGCAACCGCAAGCGCCGTCGTCCGACGATCCGAACCAGCCGCAAAATCCCGCGCCGCAGAATCCCGGCCAGCCGCAATATCCAGGACAGCCGGTTCAACCGGACCCGTCGCAACCGCAGTATCCAACCCAGCCGGGGCAGCCGCCGTATCCCGGCCAGCCGGGGCAACCGCAGTATCCGGGGCAGCCGCAGTATCCGGGGCAGCCCGCGCAGCCGCAGTATCCGGGGCAGCCGCAGTATCCCGGCCAGCCGGGGCAACCGGTTTATCCACTGCCTCCACCGCCAGGGTCGTCGCCAGGAGCGCCCAATCCATTTGGACAGGCCACGCAAGGCCAGGCTGGATTTGGTTCGCAGACCAGCGCATTTCCAGGTGGAGCTGCCGGACAGAATCAGGCTACCGGTCTGATCAACAATCTGCTGACCACGCCACGGCAGCCTCCCTCAGGTATGGGGTTGCAGGGTGGAGGAACGGGTTTGGCTGGAGTAGCCACAACGGCCAAGGGCGTGGGAATCCACATCATCAACGATCGGAAAAAATATCAGGAGTGGGAGTTCGTTTACGACATCAAGAACGACAAGACCACGGGCGTGGGCCAGTTGATGCAGCAACAGCAGAACATGATGCAGGGAGCTCCGGGCGCACAACCGAATGGACCTGGCGGCCTTGGCACCGGTACGTCCCCAACTCAGACACCGACGCAAACAACTACGCAAAATCCCACGCAAAATCCCACCCAGCCTAACCAATAGTTTGCGCTCTAACTTTCGAGACAAGCACCGGTCGCTTTGAAGCTGTGAAAAAATCGGTTCGCAGGCGAAAGCGCCTGCGCCACTTAATCGTAGATCCTTGTGCGTCAATGTGGGGCAGCTTCCGTCTGCCAACACCGGTTTAGCGCCACGCTTTCAGATAAACATCTCTTCGTCGCTGGTGGCCTGCGCGACACTCGGCCGGTCGCCCCTGGAAAGGAACGCCAGAGCGGCTCTGATACCGGCGGTGACCCCATTGATCTCGCGCAGCGGACGCATAATGCCGCTGTGGAGCAAAGCCACGGTTTCGTGAGCCCGGCTAAGAGTGTCATCCAGCACCAGTTCCACCCGGTCCATCTGGACCTTGGCGCGAGCCGTGGCATCGGAGACCACTTCCTCCACCATAGCCAGTTGGTTGCGCGTGGAATCCAAAACGTCGTTGGCGCGGGAAGTGATCTCGGCGATCTGCTTCCGGCTCATCTCGACGGTGGCCTTAGTGGTTTCCACCAACGATTGCACTTGGGGAACAAGCGGCGTGATTTTATCGTGCAGGTCCTTGGTTTTCTTGTTGACAGCCACCAGCATTCCCGCTTGAATCGAGAGAGCGACGGCGGCGATGATGACAAACGCCGTCATGACGTAGAGCAGTGTGGTCTGGTCCATATCGAAACCTATCTCATCAGATTCCTTCGGACACGTCGCCGGCCGGAGCGGTGCTCACCGCGTCGCGATAGGCTTGCTTGCCAGCTTCCACCGCGGCGCTGAGGTGATCCTTCTGGCGGGTGACGGCGCTCTTGCCTTTTTCCATGGCATCCACGGCCGTATCTTTCAACTCGTTCGAGCGGCGCTTCAAATACTCTTTGCCTTCGTCGGCTTTGGTCAACAGAAGATCGCGTGTTTCCGATCCTGTCTTGGGCGCAAAAAGCAGGCCCACGGCCACTCCCAGTCCCAGCCCCAAAAAGAAATACGAAAATTTGTTGTCGTCTTCCATTACATCCCCCTACTCCTACAATAGCAGCCTCCCTAAATAAGCACCGGCTTCCTTACGGTCGCGGTTCGGTAACGCTGCGACCGGCGCCGAATCTGCTAGTGTTCGATTGTGGCCAACCGCAAAACCAAGCCGCTGGATGAGGAAGCGCTGATGAATTACTCACTCCGGCTGCTGGGCGGGCGCGCCCACTCCCTGGGTGAGTTGAAGGAGAAAATGCGGCAGCGCGCTGAGCATCCGGAAAGCGTGGAGCGAGTGCTGGCCAGGCTCAAAGAAGCCGGCTATGTGGATGACCGGAAGTTCGCTGAAAATTACGCGGCGTCACGTTTGGAAAATCAGGGATTCGGCAAGATGCGCGTGCTGCGCGACTTGCGCCAGCGCCGCGTAGCTCCCAAGTTGGCAGAACAGGTGACCGAGCGGACTTTCCAGTCGACGGACGAAACCGAACTGATTGAGGCTTTTCTCAAACGCAAGTTTCGAGGCAAGCAGCTCGGCCCTTTTCTCAAGGACCCGAAGAATCTCGCCGCCGCGTTCCGCCGTTTGCGCTACGCCGGATTCGCGTCCGGCGCGTCCATTCGTGTGCTGAAGCGGTACTCTAACCAGGCGGACGAATTGGAGGGCCTTGAAACGGGGGAAGAGGAAGGGTGAGGGCCAGCTGGAAGCTATGAAAAAACAAAGGCACCGGTCGCTTACGTTTGCGGCTCAGAAAGAAATTAGCCGTCGCGGTTTGGTTTACCCAGCGGCGGTCTGTAAACGGGCGGCCTTCGCGGTTTTCAAGGTCTGCACCATAGTGACGCCCTTTTTGGTCGGCCGATAAAAGCTGCGGTGCGCATTCGGAGCATTCGCCACGTCGAGCAGCCCTTCTTCTACAAGCTGCTCCAGCCGTGCGTTCGCGTCGCCATTGAATCCAGCGCGTGCTCCACCGGCGGCGCAGACGGTTTCGAGCATGCTGATCGTTTCATTGTCCATGGTTGTTTAGGAAGCGGTTGTTTAGGAAGCTAGTATCATATCAAGCCCAACGGGTGGGGGTCGTCACCTTTCGTTCATGGATTTGTGATAGGCGATTCACCAAGCCGCGCAGCACCATCACCAGGCGGCCAAACATCATGCTAATGAGCATGGGCACGGCGGGCAGGCGCACTCGGCGTAGCGCCTGGCTTCCGGACGGCGCAAATTCCGGCTCCGTCCCCTTGCTCACGCGCGGGGCTACGCAGGGCCGGACTGTAGCCCCGCGCGTGAGCAAGGGGAACAAGGATGGCTATGCCAAAGCCCGGCGAAACTTCGCTGCCAGCAAGCGGATTTCGCCGTAGGTGATTTCGGGCGGCAGAGCGTCTTTAATAGTTTTAAGACGGTCGGCGCCGAGCTTCTGAATGGCGGCTTCAATTTGCTCGCGCCGCCCGGCGTCGATCCATTTCGGGTCGAACTCCAGGCGCCCGCGCTCCACCAGTTCCGCAACCAGGTCAATAACCGTGGCCAGGCGGCGTTCGCGAAGCTGGGCGATTTCCTCGAAGGTCCGGCCTTCCTTTAACAGCCGAATGGTCTCTTCGGCGGGAGAAACTTTTGGCGCTTCGCGCTGAGCCGCGCGCGCTCCCTGGCGATAAGCCTGCAGCGCCGCCAGAATCTCCGCGCCATGCGCAACCGCTTTGCGCTCGCCGATTCCGGAAACATGCAGCAATTCGGCGTGAGTTCCAGGCCGCTTGCGGCAGAGATCTTCAAGCGTGGCGTCATGCAGCACCATGAATGCCGGAACCTTGTCGCGCATAGCTACGCCGCGCCGCCATTCCTTGAGATATTCCACCAATTCCGGATGCACCGGCGACGCCGCCGTTTCCGCCGCCTGCCGTCTGCCGGCCGCCGCTTGTTTTCTCCGCTCCGGAACGCGTTCCACGGCCAGCGTGGCGTCCGCTTGCGCACCAAGCCATTCGGGCACGGCTGCGCAGACGTCGCACATGCCGCACTGTTCCCACTTGGGGGTTTCGCCGAAATGCACGCAGATCTGCCGATGGCGGCACGCGGCGGATTCGGCGAAGCGGCGGATGACGTGGTAGCGCTGCCAGGCGCGCTCCCGTTCCGGACGGTCGGCGACAGCTTCAATGAAGTGGGCCAGCAATCCCGCGTCTTTCTTTTGCCAAAGCAGCGCGCACTCCGACGAGAGACCATCGCGGCCGGCGCGTCCCGCCTCCTGGTAATACTGTTCCAGCGATTTCGGCAGCGACAAATGGATGACCGCGCGCACCGCCGCCTTGTTGATTCCCAGGCCAAACGCGATGGTGCCCACCAGCACCCGTACTTCATCCGACATCCAGCGTTCCTGATTCCTCTGGCGGGCGCGGTTGTCCATCTTGGCGTGGTAGGGGACCGCGGCGATGCCCTTTTCCGCGAGATAATCGACCGTCTCTTCCACGCGCGCGATAGTGGGCGCGTACACGATGACGTTGTCACCGGCGTGGGCGCGCAACGCCCCTACCAGAAGCCGGGCCTGCGTGCGGGAGTTCTCGCATTGCCGGACAAGATATTGCAGGTTCGGCCGGTGAAAGCTGCAGATATATTTGTGTGGATCGTGAAGTTGCAGCTGCGCCAGGATATCGTGGCGGACGCGCTGGGTGGCGCTGGCGGTGAACGCAGCGATGGGCGCGCCAGGGAAATTCGCGCGCAGCGTGCTCAATTGCCGGTATTCCGGCCGGAACTCGTGCCCCCATTCGGAAATGCAGTGCGCTTCATCGATGGCGAAGAAGGCGATGGGGACGCGCGAAAGCCAGGCCACGGTTTCCGGTTTCGCCAGACGCTCGGGAGAAAGATACAACAGCCGATATGTTCCTTGCGCCGCTTTCGAGATGATGTTCGATTGCTCCGCCCAGGGGATGGAACTGTTCAGCACGGCCGCGGCGATTCCCATTTGAGCCAGCTGCGCGGCTTGATCCTGCATCAGGGCGATGAGCGGCGAGATGACGATGGCGGTGCCGCTTGAGACCACGGCCGGCAGTTGGTAGCACAGCGATTTGCCTCCTCCGGTGGGCATGACCACGGCGGTGTCGTTCCCGGCCAGAATACTTTGGATGATGCGCTGCTGCATGGGGCGGAATTCGTCGTAGCCCCAATAGCGGCGGAGGGGCTGGTGGAGATCGATGGCAGCGGGGGTCAAACTTCTATTGTCTCAATCCTGGGTGACTGAGCCGGTTGCAGCGCGGCTAATCGCTTTGGGCGCCACTAATCTGTAACTGCCGTGCACCAGCTCCGTCACTTCTTCCCAATCAATCTCGCCGATGTCGAGGCGCAACCCGACCCAACCTTTCGATCCAACATACGCGGGAATATAGAAACGCTCGGGTTGAGCGGCAGCCAAGGCCTTGTTGTCGCCGGCTAAAACTTTGCAGGTGATGCCGACGATTCCGTCGCCGTGATGATTGTCGAGAAAGTAGGCGAAGCTTCTTTTCCGCACGTAGAAGCCCGCGTGCAGGCCGGAGCGCTCGCTAGTGGTTTCCGGGAGCGCGAGACAGATTTTGGTCAATCGGACCAATCGCGGATCTTCCTTGGAGCGATGCACCGGCAATAGTACCACGGTACACTGAAAATTCCATGCTTTGGAGCAAACTCTTCATTCCCACCTTGCGCGAGAACCCGGCCGAAGCCGAGGTGGTGAGCCATCAGCTGCTGCTGCGCGGCGGCTACATCCGGCAATTGGGCGCGGGCATTTATAGCTACCTGTTTCTGGCGCAGCGCTCGCTGCTCAAAATTACGCGGATCGTGCGCGAGGAAATGGACGGCATCGGCGGCCAGGAAATGTTGCTGCCCGCCCTGAATCCGGCGGAGCTCTGGCAGGAATCCGGACGCTGGGACATCATGGGCGACAATCTGTTCCGGCTGAAAGATCGCTTTAAACGCGACTTGTGCCTCGGGATGACGCACGAAGAAGTGATGACCTCCATCGCGCGCGGCGAACTGCGCAGCTACAAGCAGCTGCCGCAGATCTGGTATCAGATCCAAACCAAGTTTCGCGACGAGCCGCGTCCGAAATCGGGTTTGCTGCGGGTGCGCCAGTTCATCATGAAGGATTCGTACACCTTCGACATCGACGCCGCGGGCCTGGATGCCGCCTACGACAAACATTACGAGGCGTATTGCAAAATTTTCGACCGGTGCGGCTTGAAGTACATGGTGGTGGAGGCGCACTCGGGCGCTATGGGAGGCTCGCAATCGCACGAATTCATGGTGGCGTCCGACGCCGGCGAAGATTATGTGGTGAGTTGTCCGGCGTGCGGTTATGCCGCGAATCTCGAAAAAGCTGCAGCGCGTCCCACGGCTCCCTCGGCAGCCGATCCGGAAGGCGATTTGGCGCCCGAGCAGTTCCATACGCCGGGCCAAAAAACAATCGAGCAGCTCTCCGCTTGCACCAAGCTACCCGAGTCCTCGCAGATGAAGAGCCTGGTCATGATGGCCGACGGCAAGCCGGTTCTCGCGCTCTTACGCGGCGACCATTCATTAAGCGAAACCAAATTCAGCGCCGTGGTGAAGGCTGTGGAGATCCGGCCGGCGCATCCGGAGGAAATTCGGCAACTGTTCGGCGCCGACGCCGGATCGCTTGGCCCGGTGGGCGTGAAGAACATGCGGGTGATCGCCGATGAGGCTCTGAAAGGCCGCCGCAACATGATCGCGGGCTCGAACAAAGACGATTATCACCTGCGGCACGTTACGCCGGGTGAAGATTTCGAAGCGGAATATTTCGATCTGCGGCAGGTGGCTGCTGGAGACTTGTGTGCGGCGTGCGGCGGCGCAGTGGCGTTGATCAAGTGCGTTGAGATCGGCCACATTTTCAAGCTTGGTTATCGTTATTCCGATTCCATGGGTCTGCGCGTGCTCAACGAAGCCGGCGAAGAAATCAAGGTGATTATGGGTTCCTACGGGATCGGTATTGAGCGAATCTTAAGCGCCGCGATCGAGCTGTATCACGATAAGGACGGCATGGCGCTGCCGGCTTCCATCGCTCCGTTCGACGTGGTGGTGACGCCGGTGAACTACTCCGACGCCGCGCTCCGTTCGGCCGCGCAGGAGATCTACGAAAGCTGCCGCAAGATGGATCTGGATGTGCTGCTGGACGATCGCGACGAGCGCCCGGGCGTCAAATTCAAAGATGCCGATTTGATCGGTATTCCCTATCGCATCACCGTCGGCAAGAAGCTGGCGCAGGGCCAGGTGGAGATCGTCGATCGGAGAACGAAAGCTTCAGAGGACGTGGACAAGGATTACGCCGCGGCTTTTGTGGCGTCGAAAATTCGCGAATGAGCGTGGATTGGGAAGCAGTACGAGGCGAGTTTCCGGCGCTGGGGAACTGGACCTTTCTGAACACGGCCACCTTCGGCCAGTTGCCCCGCCGTGCCACCGAAGCCGTGGCCACGCACTTCGCGCATCGCGATGAACTGGCCTGCGGGGATTTCCTCGAGTGGTACGACGACATGGATCGCGTCCGAGAGAAAGCCGCGCGGCTGGTTCATTGCCAGGCGGACGACGTCGCCTTCATTGCCAACGCATCCACGGCGCTCGGGATCCTGCTGGCTGGCTTGGATTGGCGAGCGGGCGACCGCATTCTGACGCTGGAACACGAATTTCCGAACAACCTCTACGCTCCTGGATTGCTGGACCGTGCGGGCGTGGAGATGGAGGAATGCGGCTGGGAGCGGTTCTATGAATCGGTGGACGCGCGCACGCGCCTGGTGTGCATAAGCTCGGTGAATTACAACACCGGCTTCACGCCGCCGCTCAAGGAGATCGCTGAATTTCTGCATGAGCGCGGCGTGCTGCTTTACATTGACGGCACGCAAAGCGTCGGCGCGTTGCAATTTGATGTGAGCCACATCCGGCCGGACATGCTGGCGGTGCACGCGTATAAGTGGCTGATTTCGCCGAACGGCGCCGGGTTCATGTATGTGAGTCCAGAGCTAAGGCAGCGCCTGCGTCCCAATGTTCTGGGCTGGCGCAGCCATCGGGATTGGCGCAACGTCGACAATCTGCATCACGGACTTCCCGAGTTGCCGGACAGCGCCGAAAAATACGAAGGCGGGTCGGTTACTTTCGCGGTGATTTACGCAATGGAAGCGGCTCTCGACTTGATCCTCGCCGTCGGGCCGGATGCGATTGAAGAACGCGTGCTGAGGCTGGCGGAAAAAACTCGGGAAATTGTGCGCCGGCATGGCGCGCGAGTGGATCTGTGCGGCTCGCCAATCGTGGCCGCGCGATTCGAGAATCGCGACGTTTCCGCGCTGGCGAAAGCGCTTCGGGAGCAGCGAGTGCTGGTAGCCGCCCGGCGCGGTCAGCTACGCGTGTCGCCGCATTTTTATAACAACGAGCAGGACCTGGATGCGTTCGGGGACGTGCTGCAAAAGTTGCTCTAAGTTGTTGGCAGGCGAAAGCGAAAGCGCCTGCCCCACTTGTTTTCAATCCGGCACGTATTGACGCAGATAGCGATGGCCCATTTTGAATCCGGTCTTGTAGTCGTCGCTGAAATCCGGACCCTGGTGGTCTTCCCCGTATAAAGCGTCTTCATGCTCGATGCTCATGGCGCCGGAGTAGCCCACTCTCTGCAGCACGCTGAAGAATTCAGACCAGTTGATGGATCCGAGTCCCGGCAGCCGATAGGACCACCACTGCGCGCGATTCACGGGGTTGATGCCGCTGCGCCGCAGCACGTCCCAGCGGATCTCGGTGTCCTTGAGGTGCACATCGTAAATCTTGTCCACGAACTCGCGCGCGGTCTGGATGGGGTCCATCATCTGCCATACCAGGTGCGACGGATCGTATTGGAGTCCCACATACGGCGCTGTGCCGAAGCCTTTGAACAGCGCTTCAAATCCAGCCGGGCAGGTGGCGATATTCGGTCCGCCGGGCCAAGGCTCCCATAAGATTTTCACGTGGTTCTTCTCGCAGGCATCAAAATATTTGTCGTGGTACACGCGGACGATCTCGTCTACCTGACCCTGGAACGACTTTTGCGTGTCCTTGCCGGAGCAGGTTCCGATGTAGGGCACGCCCAGCTTTCCGGCCAGCTCGATGGCTTTCAGAAAATAATTATTATCCTTGGCGCGCTGCGTAGGGTCGGGCGAAATGTGGTTCTGCGCCAATTGCAACGCCGAAACGTGCATCTGGTTTTTGGAAAGCGTAGCCTTCACATGCTCGATCTTTTCGTCGGTGATGGTGGTGGCATCCAGCTCCGAATGCGGGCTGGCACCGAGGATCATGTTGGTGAAACCTTCCTGGCGGGTGAATTCGACGTTGGCTTCCGTGAACGGCCCCAGCACTCCCAGTTTCGGCTTCCATTCCTTGGGCGCCTTCTGCGCCTGCGCCGCGGCAGCCACCGCGAGCGTACCCATCAACGTGCGTCTGGTCATGCAATCGATTGTACAGTTTTAAGGGATCAGCGCGGCAACTGGAAGTTGACGTTCCGCTCGCCGTTCAATCTCTCGCTCAGCCGGCGGTCAATGGATGCCAACGCCACTTGCTTCTGCGCATGGTCCATGGTCACGTAGTGCAGCGATGCGCCGTCCACCCAGTAAGCCAGAACGGCGCGGATGTTGCCGTCATTGAAAGCGATGAGGTAGAGCGGCTGGTCGTATTTATGCTGGGTAGTTGCCGGGGCGGCGGGAGGCGCTGCAGGCCCGTACTCCCGCAGCATCGGCGCTGGAGCCGGTGCCGGCGCAAAATCCTGGTTGATGATCACGGGCGGCGCCTGGTCGGTAGGGTAGCCGTAGTCGGAGCCGGAGTTGTATCCGTAATCTGGATACGCGTCGGAAGAAGAATACCAGTACGGGTCGTAATATCCGCCGTAGTATCCGCCGTAGTATCCGAGACCCCAGTATGAATATGGCCAGGAAGAATAGATGCGCGGGAAACGCTGGAATCCGTACCCGTAGCCGAATGCCGGCCGGCGGTTGAAACTACCACGGTATCCGCCCGAGAATGGGTGGCCGGCGCTCGCGCCGCGTGAGACGGCTGCGTGTCCCCCGCCTCCGCGAGACCCACCGCCTCCGTGTCCCCCGCTGCGCGCAAACGCTGGGAAGACCGGTGAAAAACAAATCAAGACGGCCAGTAGAACTCGACGCATAGCACGCGCCTCTCTATCAGGATTTTATCGCAAACCGTGGGTAGTGGGTCCGAGTTCGGTTGTGGGGCAGGATGTCATCCTGCGGTGGGTTGCCAACCCACTCAAGCGCCGATTGGCAATCGGCGCGCAGGTTGGCAACCTGCCCCACACATGCTACTGAATGATCCCTTTACGGACGGCGTAGAGAATCAGCTCCGGAATCCCATGCAGGTTCAGCTTTTGGAGTATGTTTCCGCGGTGCGCATCCACGGTGTAAACGCTCAACTGCAGCAGGTTGGCAACTTCCTTGTTGGTTCTGCCTTCGGCGATCAACTGCAGGACTTCCCTTTCGCGGCCGGTCAGTAGATCGTAGCGGTCCTCAACCTGTTTGTCGCGCATCTGGCGGACATAATCGTCCAGCAGCATTTTGCTGATGGCCGGGCTGAAGAACGATTTTCCTTCGGCTACGGTGCGGACGGCTCGAATCAGATCCGCCTCGGCCGAGTTCTTCAGAATGTAGGCCCGAGCCCCTGCCTTCAAAGCCCTCAGGACATAGCCTTCGTCGGAATGCATGCTGAGAATCACCACTTGCGTCTGGGGCTCCTTAGCGATGATCTGCCGCGTAGCCTCGATGCCGTTCAGTTGCGGCATGCCGATATCCAGCACGGCGACTTCGGGATGATGTTTGGAAACAAGCTCTACAGCTTCGCGGCCATCGCTCGCTTCCGCGATAACTTTGAAATCGGCCTGCTGTTCCAGCAGCAGACGCAAGCCGGACCGGATAATGGTGTGATCGTCAGCGAGCAGGATTCGAATCTGTGGCACAGGTCAAGCGTACTCCAAAAGCACCGGCTCCCTGACGGTCGCGGCCCGGAAAGCACCGGCTCCGTTGAAGGCGCCGGTTGGCAGGCGGAAGCGGAAGCGCCTGCCCCACTGGGGCCAACGTGGGGCAGGCGCTTCCGCCTGCCAACTCTTCATGACCTTTTGGTGCGCCGCAGGCCCACGGGAACTCCCTCACGGTCGCGGTCCGGTTCCGATTTCCACATCGAACTCATAAAAGCCTTGATTGTTGTTGAACTCCGCGCCGCCGCGCCCATTTACAGAAAACCAGACACGACCGTCACGGGTTTTCATAATCAAGGCCCCGGCCGGCGAGCCGGCAGCCACGAACTCCGCGCCAACGGGCGTCGCATTGCCGGAGGGCCCGCTGCATCCCTGGGAGCCTGGCGCCTTCAAGTCCCAACAAACAATACCGTGAGCGTTGGTGATCGCCACCGTTTTGCCGGGTGGCTCAGGAATGCTGGCGCCCCACTCCAGATTGCCGGGCAGAATGACATGATAGCCGGCTCCGCTGCGCTCCACCACCGCGCGCTCCGGCGTGCACAGATTGCGATCCGGCAGGCAGGCGGAAGTGTGGAACGTAATACTGGAAGAGACCATGGACATGCTGGAGGAAACATCGGTGCTGTGGAAAGACCACTTCAGGATGTCGTGATTCTCGTACCCGCCGCCGGTGGAAGCGGTAAATCCCACCCAGGCGCGGCCCTCCCGATCCAGCACGATCGAAAGATCCACTACTGATTCCAGAACTGGAGTTGGCGAGTGGTCCAGGAATACTGACAGAACCGGCGGCTGAAACCGGATCCGCGCGGTGTGCACATTTTGATCCTTCAACCGGATCGGCAACTTCCGCGTGAAGGCCAGGCGCGGCGCCGGCCAATGAGTTTCACTGGGTTTGCCGTAGGTACAGAATGCGACGTAGTTATTGGAAGGATCTTTCTCGTCCCTGTTCCTGAAGGTATCGAAGAAAACCGCAAAACTCCATGGGACGAAGCGTTCCCTTCGGTCATGAAAGGCGTGGTCCTCAACAGCAAAGCCGCCGGCGGAGCCGCGTCCTCCCAACGCTTCCGGCCCCGAATTCTGCAGGACGAAAGCGAATCCGTCGGCGCCGTGTCCCATTCCGCCGGGATCCGTCAATTGAAATTGAAGCGTGGTCTCAAAGCCGGAACCTACTTTCTGTTTTTCGCGGAACCAGGCGGCGCCCGCCCGATCGCGCTTGGCAGGCGTAAGCCGCAACGTTTCGCCGGTCACTTGGGCATCGCCAACCAGGCTGAGCTCCCGGATTGACGCGAAATCTTCGAAGCGAATGGCTGCGGCTCCCAGTGCGGCTCCGCTCCATACCAGTGCGAGGAAGCTCAAGCTACGCCTGGTTAATCTCATGATCATGGTGAGGTCATCTAGCTGGCCCTTCGGCGCGCATCCGTGACTAACTGCAGGAAGCGCCTGGTCAGTTCACGAATCCAACTCCAGTCACGCCGCTGGACGGCCTCCGGATTGACCAAATCCCGGCCGATCCCCACCGCGGCCGCTCCCGCCAGGATGAAATCGGCGGTGTTGCTTTGAGTCACGCCTCCGGAGGCGATCAAACGTATCTGCGGGAACGGGGACTTCAGGGCTTTGATGCAACTGGGGCCGCCCAGCAGCGAACACGGAAAAACCTTGACGAAATCCGCGCCCGCCTTCTCCGCCGCCATGATTTCGCTGGGCGTCATCGCGCCCGGAAACACTACCACGTTGTGCTTCACGGCGAACTCCACCACGTGAAGGTCCAGCCCGGGGCTGGTCAGAAACCTGGCACCGGCGTCCAGACAGCGCTGGGCCATTTGTATGTCGACGATGGTGCCGCCGCCGATGATCAGATCCGGCCGGTCCCGCGCGAGCCTGGAAATCAACTCCACCGCGCCGGGAGTGGTCATGGTCACTTCGGCGATCGGAATCCCGCTTTCTGAGACAGCGTCTATCGCGAACAAAGCATCCTCAGCGGAGGAAAGACGTATGGCGGGAACGATCCCGATCTGCTCAATGCGGGCCCTGACAGTTTCCTGATTCATGAGTAACCATAATAGTTCCCGGCGATAGTGCCCGGCGATAGCGTTGGTATCTACGTCGCTCTTGGTTCAAGCACCGGTCGCTTAGAAGCTGTGAAAAAATCGGGAAGCACGCGGGGTTGGCAGACGGAAGCGTCTGCCCCACATTGACGCACAAGGATTTACGATTAAGTGGCGCAGGCGCTTTCGCCTGCGAACCGTTTTTTTCACAGCTGGTAGGGCAGCTGAACCGCAAACAGCAAGGCCCTGTTGTTTTCCCAATGGAAACCTGTCATACTTCCTGTTGGAAACCCAATGAGAGCTGTAAGGCGATTCTTCAAGCGATTGCGATCCTGGGCAGGGACGCCGGAAGACGAAGAGCGGTTGAGAACGGAGATTGAAGAACACCTGGCTCTGGAAGTGGCCGGGAATCTTCGCTCCGGTTTATCGCCGGTGGAAGCGCGGCGTCAAGCTCTCTTGAAATTCGGAGCGGTGGAAGCCATGCGGGAAAGCTATCGCGACCAAAGAGGACTACCGTTTATGGAAACATTAGTACAGGACGTGCGCCATGCGTTGCGCCGGTTGCGCAACGCTCCGGCGTTCACCCTCACCACGGTCCTGACGCTGGCCCTGGGGATCGGCGCCACCACTTCTATTTTCACTTTGGTGCATGCGGTGATTTTGAAGTCCCTGGCAGTGGCGAATCCGCGCGAATTGTACCGCCTGGGGAAAGAAGCGCGTTGCTGCTACTGGGGCGGCTACAGTCAGGAAAAAGAGTTCTCCCTGGTCTCCTACGACTTGTACAAATACTTCAGAGACCACACCAAGGAATTCGCGGAGGTGGCGGCATTCCAGGCCAGCACAGATCTGTATGGCGTACGGCGCTCCGGCAATCCAGAGGCTGCGCAAGGCTATCCAGGGGAACTCGTTTCAGGCAATTACTTCTCCATGTTCGGCATCAGGCCGTATGCCGGACGGCTGCTAAACGGTAGCGATAGCCGCGCCGGCGCGTCACCGGTCGCGGTGATGAGTTATCGCTTGTGGCAGCAAAGGTATGGATTAGATCCCTCCGTTATCGGTAGCGTTTTCAATCTGGATGCCAAGCCGGTTACCGTGGTGGGAATCACTCCGCCGGGTTTCTTTGGCGACACTTTACGCGACACTCCGCCTGACTTCTTTCTGCCGTTGAACCCCGAAGATTCCGACACCAGCCGGCCCAGCACGCACTGGCTGGATCTGATTGGCCGTATTCAGCCCGGCGCTGGCCCTATCTCCATAGAAGCGGAAATGCGCGTGGAACTGAAAAACTGGCTGCGGTCCCACTGGGGCGAGATGACCGCCAATGAGCGCGCGAAATTTCCCGAGCAAACCCTGTTTCTGAGGCCGGGAGGCGCCGGCATCACCGGCATGCGCGACGAATACGAGCACTGGCTGCAGATTCTGATCATGGTTTCCGGATTTGTGCTGCTCATCGTCTGCGCCAACGTGGCCAACCTCATGCTGGTTCGCGGCCTGGAGCGCAGGCGGCAGATATCGTTGAGCATGGCTCTTGGGGCGCGCGCCGGGCGGCTGGTAAAGCAGGCCTTGACGGAAAGCATGGTGCTCTCGCTCGCGGGTGGCGCGGCTGGTCTCGGGATCGCATTCGCAGGCACGCGCGTCATTTTACATTTTGCATTTCCTGCGGTGAACGGCTTGGCGGGCATACCCATCAGCGCGTGGCCATCGATGCCGGTGCTGTTGTTCGCCTTCGTGACATCGCTCATAACGGGAATCGCGTTCGGTATCGCTCCGGCGTGGATGGCCACGCGCGTGGATCCGATGGAAGCCCTGCGCGGAGGCAGCCGCTCTACTGTCCGGACCGGCACGCTGCCGCGCAGAACGCTGGTGGTTTTCCAAGCGGCGCTCTCGCTGGCTCTGCTGTCTGCCTCGGGATTGCTCACGGCCGCTCTCTACGATCTTGAACATCAGGATTTCGGATTTGAGCAAGACCATCGCCTCATAGTGCACTTTGATCCAAGGCTTGCGGGCTACGCTTTGGCGCAACTCACGCCGCTGTACCAGCGCATCCATGATTCAGTGTCGGGGATTCCAGGCGTTTCGGCCGTGGCGCTCTGCATATACTCGCCGCTTGAGGGGAACAACTGGGGTGGCGGCGTTTGGGTGGATGGACATCCGGCTCCCGGACCGAACGACAGCATCTTTGTTTCCTGGGATCGCGTTACGCCGGGCTACTTCAACGTCATTGGAACCCCGATCCTAAGAGGCCGCGGCATTACCGAGCAGGATGGGCCGGCTTCACCCCGCGTAGCAGTGATCAATGAGGCGTTTGCGCGAAGGTTTTTCAAGAACGAGGATCCCATCGGCAAGCACTTCGGCCAGAACGACATTGGGTCTGAGCGCGATTACGAGATTGTGGGCATTGCCAAAGACGCGCGCTATTTGACCTCCAACCTCGATCAGCCGGTAGATGCGTTCTTTTTTCTACCCGAAGCGCAGCATGACTTTTCTCCTAAACCCGGGCACGATGATTTCACTCCGGGCTCGCACTACCTGAAGGACATCGTTATTGTGGCCAAGCCGGGCTCCAGTTTCCCGATTGCGCAGGTGCGTCAAGCTGTGGCGTCGGTGGATCCCAACATGCCCATCATTTCGGTCCACACTCTGAGTGAGCAGGTAGCCGGCCAGTTCATCCAGCAACGGCTCATCGCCCGGCTCACGTCGCTATTTGGAATCCTCTCGCTGGTCCTGGCTTCGATCGGCTTATATGGAGTCACTGCCTACAGCGCCGGACGCCGCACCAATGAGATCGGCCTGCGCATGGCGTTAGGAGCCGGCCGCGGCGATGTTGTCGCGCTGGTGCTGCGCGGTGCCTTAGGCCTGATAGCATTTGGACTGCTGCTGGGCGCGCCGTTATCGGCCGTGGCGGGACGTTTCCTGGGCCATCAGCTTTATGGCGTGAATCCCTACAATCCGGTAGTGACGCTGGCCGCGGCCGCGACGCTGGGATTCTGCGCACTGGCCGCTGCCCTGATTCCAGCGTTGCGGGCCAGCTCAATTTCGCCGCTGGAAGCCTTGCGCGTAGAGTAGCGAACGGCTTGGAAAGACAAAAAAAAATGAGAAAAAAGGGAAGCTGCCGCCACGTGTCTTGCAGTGATGGTGTTTTTGAAGACTTCCCTGGCTGCAGGTGTGGGTTTGTTTGTACTCCAGGCTGCGATGGCGCAGGATGCGCCTTCCGATACCGAAGCTCAGTTGAAAAAGGCGCTCCGGCAGATTGAGATCCTGGCCAATAAGGTAGACGCGCAAGAGACGCGTATTCGAGAGTTGGAAGCAGGGCGCGGGGGCGCGCCCAGCAGTAGCCCAGCTCCCCAGCCGGCGGCTGCTCAGGCCCAGCCACAGGCGCCTGTCGAACCGGCGCAGGCCGTAGCTCAGCCTCCAGAGCCTCCGGTACAACCTCCGGCACAAGAAGATACGTCCATGGCCGGCCACAACATGGCGATTCCAGGCGGCCCGGTCCTGAATATCAGAGGATTCTTCGATTTCAACTTCGGCGTGGGATCCATCGCAAATCCGCTGGTCTTTCCCATCATCGACAATGGCTGCGGAACGTGCGGGAATCCGCTGACGCCGCCTCATACCGCTTTCCAAGCCGGCGAGTTCGACCTGTTCATGACGTCCAAGCTTTCCGACCACCTGAGCTTCCTGGCGGAGGTTGTGCTCGGCCCGGACGATACCAACGAATTCGGCGTCGATATTGAACGCTACCAGCTCACCTACCGGGCGAACCGCTATTTTTCGGCGAGCGCAGGCCGCTTCCATACATCTATCGGCTACTACAACACGGCCTACCATCACGGAAACTGGTTTTCCACCGCCGAAGGACGGCCCATCATGTATCTGTTCGAGGACAGCGGCGGTGTCCTGCCTGTACATATGGTCGGCGTCAGCTTTTCAGGAGAAGTTCCGAACACGGAGAAACTTGGGCTCCATTGGGTGGCCGAAGTCGGCAATGGGCTCAGTTCCAATCCATTCGCGTCAGAATCCGTACAGAATTTTTACTCCGACCGCAACTACAAAGCAACAAATCTCGCCTGGTATATCAAGCCGCAATCCCTGGCAGGGCTGCAGATCGGCGGCTCGTGGTATCACGACGGTCTGAATCCCTCCCAGGCGCAGAACCCCCTCCCGGTCCCTGCGATTAGGCAGAACATCGAGAGCGGTTACGTGGTGTATTTTTCCTCCAACTGGGAGTTTCTCACGGAAGGAGTTCTTCTCAGCAACCATGTCATGGGAACACCTGAGGCGTTCCGCAGCCCTATGGCTTATACCCAAATCGCCAGGGCGTTCGGAATCTACAAGCCGTACTTCCGGTATCAATACGTGCGTGATAACGTGAGCGACCCTATAAACCTGCTGAAGGGGACCTATTACGGTCCCTCCCTTGGGCTAAGAATCGATTTCGCCACTTACGCCGCGTTTAAGTTGCAGTTTAACCATCTGTACCAGAGCAGCCAGTTGGCGGGAAACGGCTTGAATGCGCAAATTGCTTTTGCTTTCTGATTTGAAACCGGATCATGGGTCAACTGCCACCCCGCGCTGTTTGCGCCGATTGGCAATCGGCGCGCAGGTTAGCAACCTGCCCTACTACCTGAAATCGTTGGTTCCGATTCTGGCGCTGGCGCTGCTTTATGGCGTTTTGGTAAGTCCGGCTGAACCCGAAGGCGTGGAGTTGGCCGTTGTCGTTAACAAGTCCACCACGCTCGATACCCTCAGCTCCGCCGACCTGCGTTCCATGCTGCTGGGTGAAAGGACGAAATGGCCCGACGGCAAGAAAGTGACGCCCGTAGAGACATCGGCTCAGTCTCCCGAAAAAGCGCTGCTTTTGAAGGTTGTGCTTAAGATGTCCGATGCGGTGCTGAAGCGATATTACATGCAGGCGGCTTTCACTGGAAAAGAGATTTTGCCGCCTCCTGAGCTTCCTACAGCCGCGGCGTTGAAGCAGTTCGTGGCGCGGACACCCGGGGCGATCGGCTGCATCCTGGCTTCCGAAGTGGACGGCACGATAACGGTGCTTAAGGTAGACGGGGCGGCGCCGGGCGAAGCCGGCTACAAGCTTCGGTGAGGCTGCGGCGTGGTCAGGCGCCGCGCATACCCACCACGGCCATCAGATCATCCAGGTATTTGCGGGTTCTGGCCACCTGGGACGTCATCGCCGAGGCGCCGTCCGCGGTTCGCGCCGCATTGGAGACATTGCGCTGGGTCAAAGACTCAATGCGGTTGATCGCTTGGCCGATTGCGGCGATTCCATGCGCCTGCTCGGCGCTACTGGCGGCAATATGACTCACGATCTGCGTACCGCTCGCGATCTTGGCTGAAACTTCCTGAAACGCCAGATGCACGTGACCCACCTGCTGGACTCCTTGGTTGACGTCGCGAACGGTCTGTTCCAGAATGGCGCCGCTGTTACGCGCCGCTTCCGCGGTCCGCTGAGCTAAAGAGCGCACCTGATCCGCGACAATGCTGAAACCGGCGCCGGCCTCGCCCGCGCGGGCAGCTTCCACGGCGGCGTTCAAGGCCAGGATATTGGTATGGAATGCGATTTGATCGATGGTTTTGAGAACCGCCGCCACCTGGTTGCTGGATTTCGAGATTACGCCCATGGATGAAGAAAGGTCCTGCATGGACTGCGCGGCCCGGTCCCCGGTGTGACGCGCCTCTTGCATCAGGCGGTCTGCCTCCCCGGCCCGGTCCGCGTTCTGGCGCGTGGTGCTGGAAATCTCCTCCAGAGAGGCCGAGGTCTGCTGGATGCAGGCCGCTTGTTCTCGAGCGCTGTCGGAAACCTCCGTCCCGGATGCAGCCAGTTGCGCGGCGGTTTGGGCGGATTCGTCGGCTGCATCCCGCACGCCCCCGATCACTCGCACCACCGGCCCCGTTATCGAACGGCGAATGGTCAGATGGACGATCACGCCCGCTACCGCCAAGGTCACTAGAAACACCCCCAGCGCCAACGAACTTTGGCGCGCCGAATGCTCTTCGAGGGAGGTCAGCCGCTGATGCAGATCCTGAGCCAGCTGCTCTTTCGTTTTAGCCAGGGCGGCGCCGGCCTGCTCGGTGCTTGCGGCGAGCGCGCGCATCTGATCGCGCGTGGCGGCAGACATGGCGCCGGTCAATACCGCGCCGTAAGTGGTGCGCGCTTGCTCCAGCAGCCGGTCAAGCTGCTTGGCCAGTGTGGTTGCCGCCGCCCCTCGCTCAGCCGCCAAACCCGGTATGGCGGCCACCGATCTCAGCGCGGCCGCGGCCTGTTCTCCGCTCTGCGCGGCCCGGTCCAACCCGGAAGGGTCCTGCATCACCACCGCGTCGGCAAATCCCTTCACCATGCGCTGGAATGCCGATTCGGCCTCCTGGCTCCGCTGGGCCGCGGGAAACAGAGCTTCGGAAGTAACCCGCAGCGACACGCGCGCCTGGCGGTCCGTGATCTGCGCCAGGATCGTCGAGAGCACGTAGCCGAAGATGAAGATCCCCACGCTGAGCCAGATCCTGACGGTAATGCTGGAGCGATGCATTCAAACCTCGGCGACTTCGCCAAGGACTCTTTTCGGCGAGATTGGAGAAAAGTTTATCTTCCGGAGAAACGCTAGCGGCCGCGGCCGCCTCCACCGCCACCGTGGAACCCACCGCCGTGGAACCCGCCACCCGCAAGCCCACCACCGCTAAACCCACGCGCGCTGAAAGCGCCGCCCCGGCCGAAGCTGCCCATGCCGCCGCCGCTTATGCTGTGCGCGTGGCCCACGAACGCTGTTGACCGGCCGCCAGGATTATAGGCCGGATGATATCCTGGGCCGAAATGATGGTAAGGATAGCCGCCATAGCCGCCGTAACCAAAGTACGGCGCTCCGAAAGCAAACCAGGGAGAATAGAACCCCCAGCCGAACGGATCGAAGAAAATGCCATCGCCCGGAATGAAGGTATAAGCACTAAACCAGGGATTCCAATACCATCCATCCCCATACCATACCGATGGCGCGAAGCCGCTCGCGCCGGCGTATCTTCGCGCCGCATCCACGTTGGCCTCCGCCAAATAAGAAGACCGCAGGCTCGCCCAGCGATAGAAATCGTCCGTAGACGTGGATGAGGCCCTATCAAACTTCCGGGATTTCAGCTTCCCGCCAGCGGCGAGATCCAGTTGATGACCGACGCTCAATTCAATCTGGCGGCCGGCGACTTGAACTACTGCTTTTCCGTCGAAAACACGGATCAATCCTCGATCCGCGGCGAAATCATACAAGCCCGGCTTCAGCAATTGAGTGCTATCGCCGTTTTGGCCGATGCGAATGTTATTTTGCGGCCGGATCTCGGTAACCTCAACCAGGGCCCGCCCCTTGTTCAGCGTCATAATAGTATCGGTCAAGCCCGGCGACACCATCTGTAGGGAACTATGATTGTCGATTCGTAAAAAGATGCCGGGCGCAAGCAGAATCTCCGCTCTCCCGCTTTCCGTCGAGAGCGTTTCTCCCGCAGTCAATTTCGCGGATCCGACGGATTTTTCATTCAGTGCATGCGAGCCGAGCGCTACCTGCCCTTCGATGTAATTGACCGTTCCCGGTTGAGGAGGGCCCACGCCCCAAGCGGTACTCAAGAACAACGGGACCAGAAAAAAGCTGCCAATCCATGAGCATTTCATACTTCTCAACGCTCCCTACATTTTGGATGTGCACCGCGCCTGAGCGGTTCCCAGTGCGTGTTGGTAGAAGCTTCTACTAGCGCGCCGGCGCTAAAACTACCATTTGCCTGGTATGTTTAAAATCTCCGCGCGAGAACTACACTGTAAGCGGCTGACTTCCTCAATTGCGACGGGCGCTCTCGACAACCAGTCGAATCCAAGCGCCCGTCGTTCTTTCTTGCTTTCGCTAAAACTTGGCAGAAACGGCCGCAATCGAGCAAAACGGTGGTTTTCGGCCATCCGGTAGAAACTATAAGTGTGGCTGCTAAAGAACTTGCGGTTTGGCCGGGAAACTGCCTTGTTGTGGATCGAGGCGTTATGAGACGGAATATGAAAAGCATCGCAGTTGGGACGGCAGACGTCCAATTCAGTAGCGAGGGAGGTAGAAAAATGACGAATAAAAATTCATTCACGCGTCAGGCATTAGGCATTTTTTGTATGCTTCTCTTGCTGGTATTTTTGGTGGGCGTACCGGCCGCGGCCCAGGACCAGGCAGTCCAGGATCAAGCGGCTGATTCGCCACAGCAGGCCCCCGCGCCGCCCGCACCGGCGCTCTCGCCCGATCAGCTGGCCAATCTGGTGTCGCCTATCGCGCTCTACCCGGATAACCTGCTGAGCCAGATATTGGTGGCGAGCACTTATCCACTCGAAGTGGTAGAAGCGGGGCAATGGCTGCGCCAGAACGGCAACCTGCAAGGCCAGCAACTGATCGACGCCGCGCGTCAGCAGAATTGGGATCCCAGCGTCCAGGCGCTGGTAGTTTTCCCGGATGTTCTCAATCGTTTGAATTCGGACATCCGTTGGACCACTGATTTGGGTAACGCATTTCTCGCGCAGCAGGCGGATGTTATGAATGCCGTGCAGCGCTTGCGCGCGGAAGCACAAGCGAATGGCAAACTCAATTCCAATGCGCAGGAAACGATCACCACACAGGATCAGGGCGACCGGTCGGCGATTGCCATTCAGCCCGCTAATCCCCAGGTAGTGTATGTACCCACTTACAATCCCGAATACATCTGGGGCCCTCCCGATTATGGTTATTACCCTCCGTTGTACTATCCGCCAGTTGGTTTTGGAATTGGATTCGGATTCGGACCGGGAATCTATATCGGTAGTTTCTTCGGCGGATTGGGATGGGGCGGCTGGGGTTGGGGACCGAACTGGTTTGGCGGCGGCATCTTCGTCAACGGCTTCTTCTTCAACCACTACGGCTTTGGAGGCGGCTGGTATGGAGGCCGATCCGCTTGGGCATTCAATCCGGCACACCGCATGGGAGTGGCCTACCCGAATTCACGGCTGGCCAGCCGTTACGGTGGTTCTGTTGCGGGACGCGGTAACGTTGCAAGCCGCAGCTTTGCCAACCGTGGCAGCTTTGCCAACCACGGCGGCTTTGCCAACCACGGCGGCTTTGCCGAGCGCGGGAATTATGGCAGCCGGTTCCAATCGTCAGGTTCATCGGCCATGAGATCGCCACAGGCGAATGGTTTCAGAAGTTACGGATCTCAGCCGAGTTATCGCAGCAGCCCGGCGTATGGTGGCGGCAGCGCGTACCGCTCCGCTCCGTCCTCCCGGAACAGCTACAGCGGCGGCGCCCGTTCCACGCCCAGCTATCACTCCAGCGCGCCGAGCGGCGGAAGCAGCTTCCATAGTTCCGGCGGCGGCTTCCATTCGAGCGGCGGCGGTGGTTTCCACGGTGGTGGCGGCGGCCGCCGGTAGCTCACAACACTGGTCGCTTTACACTCGCGGTTCGGCAACCTAGCCGAACCGCGATTCTGTTTCTGGCAGGATATTTTTGAAAAGAAAGGGGAGTCAGCGTTCTACCGACTCTTGGGTAGTTTGAATACCAGTCTCCTGGTATTTCATCCAGAGCGATCCCTACTTAGTATCAACTCAGGCAGCTTCATGTGGCACCAGGGCCTGGCTAACATTACGCGTCTGCTCCGGAGGCGGGAACAAGCGTCCACGCAGCCCCCAGTCACCGTAGTTTGCCTCTTGTCAGAAGATGGCGATCGCTCGTTAATGACCGATCTTTGCCGGCGCCAGCGATGGGATGTCTTGTTCGCGGCAACGCGCCAGGAAGCGGAGCGCATCCTGCGGGAACTCAAGCCGCAAATTATGCTCTTCGACCGGGATATCGCCGGCCAGGACTGGCGGGATTTCGTAACTCGCTTTGCCGCGGCGTCGGGAGGCCTGTGCATCATGCTGGTCTCTAAAGTCATCGACGACTATCTCTGGAATGAGCTGGTCTCGAACGGCGGCTATGAGGTGCTGCGAAAACCGCTACGGGAAGACGAGGTGTGCCGCGCCGTGAAAATGGCCTGGTCCTACTGGAGCAGCGCGGTGAAACGGGCTGCCAGCCTTAAGAGATAACGCGTTTGCGGACCGCGTAAAGAATCAGCTCCGCAAAGCTGTGCAGGTTTAGCTTGTCCTGCAGATTTCTGCGGTGTGTTTCCACCGTATAGAGGCTGAGGTTCAGAGAAGCGGCGATCTCTTTGTTCGATTTGCCTTCGGCGATGAGTTGAAGAATCTCCCGCTCGCGGGACGTCAGCAGCTCGTAGCTGTCTTCCACTCCCCGCGATCTGATTTCCCGGACATAATCCTCCACCAGCATTTTGCTGATTTCCGGACTAAAGAATGTCTTCCCTTGACAGACCGTCCGGATGGCCGCAATCAGGTCGCCTTCGGCCGAATCCTTCAGCAGATATCCTTTGGCGCCCGCTTTCAGAGCGCGCAGAACATAGCCTTCATCGGAATGCATGCTGAGAACAATCACCGCGGTTTGAGGACGTTGCGAGATAATGCGCTGCGCGGCCTCGATCCCGCTCAAATTGGGCATGGCGATATCCAGAATCGCAACGTCGGGCTGGGTCCCTTCCGCCTGGGCAACGGCCTCGCGGCCGTCCGCGGCTTCGCCCACCACGCTGAAGTCCGCTTGACTCTCGAGCAAAAGCCGCAGGCCTTTGCGCATCACATTGTGATCGTCAGCTAACAAGATTCGAATCTGTTTCACTTGGTCCCCGTTCTGCGCGCAGGTCGTCGCGATCCATGGGCAGCTCGACGGTCAGGATGGTTCCGCTGCCAGGTTCGGAATGAACGTTGCATTTACCGCCCAACTGCGCCACGCGCTCCTGGATTCCAACCAAGCCCAGCCCTTTCACCTGCCGGCTGTCGAAGCCCTGGCCGTCGTCCTGAATCGACAAAGTCAATCGGCCGGCCTGCTGTTGCACGCGGATGCGGACGCTTTTCGCGTGCGCATGACTGGCGCAATTGTGCAGCGCCTCTTGAACCACCCGGTAAATGCAGGTTTTGAAGTCATCCGGAAGATCGTCGGTCAATTCGGCGGCCACGCTCACGTCGAGGGAGGTGCGTTTGGAAACCTCGCGCGCTTGCCACTTTAATGCCGGAACCAGCCCTAAGTCGTCCAGCATCGAAGGCCGCAGCAAGAGAGCCATATTGCGTACCACCCGGATGGTGCTCTCCACCAGGTTCTTGATTGACTCGATTTGAGTTTGCGATTGTTCTTCAGATCGCACTGCGAGGCCGGTTGCCAGGTTGCGCAGCTCGATCAGCACGGCGGAGAGCGACTGGCCCACTTCATCATGCAGCTCCCGCGAAAGGGCCCGCCGCTCCGTCTCCTGGGCCCGCACCAGGCGCGCGGAGAGATCTTTCAGCTGGCTGCGAGCTTCGGCCGCTTCCTCATACCGGCTATGCGCCCGGGTTTCCAGGCGCAGAATCCGCCGTATGCTGAACGCGGCCATTCCCAAGCCGAACGCCACGGCGGCGAACAGCGTGATGCCCAGCCGCGTTTGAAATCTGCCCAGAAGAGTCACCACCTGGTCGTTCCCGGCGCTGAGCTGCTGCTCATTGATGTTGGCAATTCGATCGGAAATCGCCAGCATGTTCTGCCGGCGCGGATACACCTCATCCCGCAAAAAAACGTAGCCCATGCGCCGGCGCTGCGCGGGATCCCATTGCAGCACCGGCGCCAGAATCCGCCAATACTCGCCCAACTCCGCTCGGAGCGCGGAATAGTGCTTCACCTGCGCCGGCGCGAGTTGGCGGCGATAGGAATCCAAAGCCGAGTTCATCTGCTGCCGAAGCTGTTCCAGGCTGATGCGAAACGAATCCGCCCGCGCTGCGTCCGGCTCCAGCAGGTAGTCGCGCACGTAGGTGCCGGACAAGTACACCTGCGAACGTATGTCATTGAGGACGTGGTTCTGGAACAGGAACTGCCGCCGGATGCTGTCGTCATTCCCGCGGACGTCCTGCAGCACGCGCAACGCGTCCAGCCCGGCCAGAGTCATAATCACGAGAATACTGCCGAACCCCGCCACCAAAGCGATGCGGGTGTTGAACGGCAGGGCTTTTTGCATCGAGCGGCGGCTTCCAGTCACAGTCTAACCGAAAGTCCCACGTTTTGACATCAACCTGTTGAGAAATACCAACTTTTTGGTATGTAACGTTCTATCTCCTGGCGCATATACTCTTACGTGGAGCGCCGTTCCGTGACTATATCTGACAGCCTCTTTGAGCAGCTGAAAACTTTGGATACTTGTACGGCGTCCAACGCCATCGAGCGGCTGAATGTGCGCCTGCGCAACGAAGGATTTGTCTCCGGCGCCTTGCGTTGCCGGTTTCAGAACCTCACGCCCATGCTGGGCTACGCGGTTACCGGGCGAATCCGCAGCGCCAGCGCGCCCATGAGCGGGCGATGTTACTACGATCGCATGGATTTTTGGCAGTACCTCGCTTCCCTGCCGGCGCCGCGCGTCATGGTGTTCGAAGACGTCGACCCCCGGCCGGGCCTGGGAGCGTTTGTGGGCGAGGTGCACGCGATTATCGGGCTGGCCTTGAACTGCGTGGGTTATGTAACCAACGGCGCCGTGCGCGATTTGACTCCGGTGAAGGCCCTCGGTTTTCACCTTTTTTCCGGAAGTGTTTCCCCTTCCCACGCCTATGCTCATCTGGTGGAATTCGGCGACCCCGTCACCATCGGCGGCCTGAAGATTTCCCCCGGAGATCTGATTCATGGCGACCGGAATGGCGTACAAACCATCCCGTTCGAAGAAGCGGAGCGCATTCCGGAAGAGGCTGAGAAGATTATGCGCGCTGAAAGCGAGTTGAAAGAATTCTGTCTGTCGCCGCAGTTTTCACTCGATGGTCTCGCCAGGAAATTGAAGCGGGCCCAGGATTGCAAGTGACGCTACCGAACCGCGACCCTAGGGGAGCCAGCGCCTTTCTGCTGGCATTCCTAGGGCTCTTCAGCGCCGTCCTGGCTTCCTGCGGAAGAGGCGATAAAGCCAGCGCCAACACGGCCGGCGCTCTCCCGGGTGTTTCCGTCGGCGTCACCAAAGTCGCCCGGAAATCGCTGGGCCGCACACTCACTGTGTCCTCCGAATTGGTGCCGTTCCAGCAGATCGATGTCTACGCCAAAGAATCCGGCTTTGTGAAAACGTTGAACGTGGATTATGGAACCCATGTGCAGGCCGGCCAGGTATTGGCTGTGCTCGAAATCCCCGAGCTGCAGTTGCAATTAACAGAGGACGATGCGGCTATTAAGAACGCACAGAATCAGGTCACGCTGGCGGATCACGAACTCAACCGGGTGCAAGCGAATCGTGAGGTGCTGCACCTGCAATACGACCGCTTGAACGGCGTGGCGAAATCGAGGCCCGGCCTGGTGGCCCAGCAGGAAGTGGATGACGCCCAGGGCAAGGATCTGGCGGCCCAGGCGCAGGTGGAAGCGTCGAAATCGAATCTGCAAGCAGTCCAAAGCCAGCTTCAAGTGGCCCAGGCCAAACGCGCGCGTGACCAGGCGCTGTTCGATTATTCGAAAATTACCGCGCCCTTCGCCGGGGTTGTTACCGAGCGCTACGCGAATCTGGGCGCGTTGCTGCAAGCTGGTACAAGCTCCAGCACCCAAGCCATGCCGCTGGTGCGCCTCTCCCAGGAAGACATCTTCCGGCTGGTGATTCCCGTTCCCGAATCTTACGTTCGCTATATCCACCTGGGCGACCCCGTTCAAGTGAGTGTTCCGTCCATCAACCGGACCCTGCCCGGAAAGGTCGCGCGGTTTTCCCACGATGTAAAAGAAGACACCCGCACCATGCATACGGAGGTGGACGTTTCGAACCCCAACGGCGCGCTGGTGGAGGGTCTTTACGCGGAAGCCACGATGACGCTCGAAAAGGAGAACAACGTTCTATACGTGCCGGTGCAGGCTATCGATCACAGTGGCGATCGCACCACCGTACTCGTGGTCTCAAGCTCCGGCAAACTGGAAACCCGCACCGTTGTCCTGGGTATCCAGACCTCCAGCGACGCCGAAGTTGTGTCCGGCCTCGAGGAAGGCGAACTGGTGGTGGTCAGCGACCGCAGCAGCCTGAAAGACGGCGAAGCAGTCCAGCCCCAGATCATCCAGCTGGTCACTTATCAGAATCAGGAAGAGAAGAAGTAACAGTGCCCGGCTTTTCCATTCGCAATCCGTACTTTATTATCGCCATCTGCCTGGCGCTCACCGTAATCGGAATAACCAGCGTCGCGCGCATGCCGGTGGATCTGTTTCCCGCCATCAATCTGCCGGAGGTGGTGGTGGCGACATTTTATTCGGGCATGCCTCCGGTGGATATCGAAACCGACATTACCAATCCTCTGGAACGCTTTTTTACTTTAGCGTCCGGCGTGGACCATACAGAATCGCGCTCGCTGCTGGGGGTCAGCATCATCAAGGTCTTCTTCCAGCCCGGCACCAATGCCGACGCCGACGTTACCCAGTTATCCAACCTCGCTTTGGCCGATCTGAAACGCCTGCCGCCGGGCACCCTGCCTCCGGTGGTGTTGAAGTTCGATGCCTCCAGCCTTCCGGTGTGCCTGGTCACGGTGAAGGGCCAGGGCTTGAGCGAGACGCAGCTCCACGATCTGGCTCAATTCCAGATTCGAAATCAAATCGCGGTGGTGAAGGGCGCGGAGATCCCCGGCGTCTTCGGCGGTAAGTACCGTCAGGTAATGGTGTATGTCGATCCGTACAAGCTGCTATCGCGCGAAATGAGCGTGATGGACGTAGTGGACGCGCTCAACAACCAGAATTTGATTCTGCCGGCCGGTGACGTCAAGATCGGTCCCAGCGATTACTACGTCTATTCGAACAGCCTGGTTAAGGACGTGTCGGATTTGAATAGCATTCCCATCAAAACCGTCGGCACGCGCTGGGTCACGGTGGGAGACGTGGGCGAAGCCAAGGATTCCAGCCAGATGCAATACAACATCGTCCGCATCGATGGCCAGAAATCCGCCTACATCCCCATCATGAAGCAAGGCGGCGATACCAACACCGTGCAGGTGGTCGACGACGTCCGCAAGCTGACCGCGCACCTTTTTGATCTCCCCTCGGAATTGAAGACCGCCATTGTCTTCGATCAATCCGTCTTCGTGAAGGAAGCCATAAGAACGGTGTTGCACGAGGGTGTCATCGGCCTGGTGCTGACCAGTCTGATGATTCTGATTTTCCTCGGAAGCATGCGCGCCACGGTGGCCGTTCTGCTCTCCATTCCCATCTCGGCGTTAACCGCGTTCGTAATTTTGTTCATGATGGGCAGCACCGTAAATACCATGATTTTGGGCGGCCTGGCGCTGGCCTTTTCGCGCGTGATCGACAATTCGGTGATCTCGCTTGAGAACATCTATCGCCATCTTGAAATGGGATCGTCTCCTGAAATCGCCGCGGCACAGGGCGGCGCGGAGGTGAATCTCGCCATTCTGGCCGCCACGCTGGTGGACGTAGTGGATTTCTTCCCGGTGACATTTTTGTACGGAGTAAGCAAATTCCTGTTCTCCGCCCTGGCTCTCGCGTTTTGCCTGTCGCTGCTGGCTTCCTTCGTGGTAGCCATGACCGTGATTCCCCTGTTCTGCTCCAAGTTCCTCACCGCCATCCATCATCACGAACACGGCGCGCCGCCGGCCGGAAAGCCATCCTGGGGCGCCCGCTTCAATGCCTGGTTCAATCACCGGTTCACCCGCATGCTCGATCTTTACGAGCGCGCGGTGCGCATCGCGTTGCGGCGCCCCGGCCTCACCGTCGCGGCGCTGCTGGGCCTGTTTGTAGCCAGCCTGGCCATCTATCCGATTCTGGGCCTGGCGTTCTTTCCGCAAACCGATGCCGGGCAATTCACCATCAACATAAAAGTGCCCACGGGAACCCGCATCGAGATCACCAATCAGTACGTCGCCAAAATCGAGGATCTCATCCGGCACGTAGTAGAGCCGCGCGACATGAAAATGATCGTGTCCAACATCGGCGTAGTCAACGATTTTTCGTCGCTCTATACCACCAATTCCGGAGAATACACGGCCACTATCCAGACCGCGCTGAACGACGATCATCATGAGACCAGCCTGACCTATATGAACCGCGTCCGGGACGAATTAGCCGCCAAATTTCCGGACGTCCGGGCTTTTTTTCAAAGCGGCTCCATGGTGGATGCCATTCTCAATTCCGGCATGCCTGCCCCCATTGACGTTCAGGTCAATACGCGCGATCTTGGCGTAACCTACAACACCGCGCAAGAGCTGGCGCGCCGTATCCGCAAACTTCCCGGTGTCGGACAGATTTATGTCCCGCAGGACATGAACTACCCGGCCCTGAAGCTGGATGTGGATCGGGTTCACGCCTCCGAACTTGGCCTGACCCAAAAAGACATCGTCAATAACGTGATCACCGCTCTCAATTCGAACACCATGATCGCGCCGAACTACTGGGTGGACTATAAAACCGGGAACGATTATTTTATGACCGTGCAGTACTATGAGCACGGCAACCCGGCCATCCACAATCTGGTGGACCTGAAAGAAATACCGCTGCGCGCGCCAAATCTCAAAGAGCCCACCACTCTGGATACGGTGGTGAAGCTTGAAAACGTCACCTCGCCGACCGAAGTGGACCACTATCAGATCCAGCGCGTTGTGGATATTTTCGTTACGCCCTCCGGCGAAGATCTGGGCAAGGTAAGGAGCGAGATCCTGAAAACTGTGGCCGACGCTCATTTGCCTGCTAACATTCGCGTAAACTTGCGGGGCATGGTGCAGGGTATGCAAGCGTCGTTCAAAAGCTTCGCCATCGGGTTCAGCTTATCGTTCATCTTGCTGTTGCTGATCCTGCTGGCGCAATTCCGATCGTTCATTGACCCGCTGCTGATCATGCTGGCCATCCCCATGGGCTTCATCGGCGTGTTGATCATACTTCCGCTGACCCATACCACGCTCAATGTCATGTCGCTGATGGGCGTGCTGATGCTGATCGGCATTGCCGATTCCAACAGCATTTTGATTGTGGATTTCGCGCACAAACTGGAAGAACAGGGGCTATCGGTTGCCGATGCGGTAATCACCGCCTGCCGCGTACGTCTGCGGCCCATTCTGATGACCTCCTTCGCAACCATCATCGGAATGTTGCCCATGGCCATGAAGCTCGGCACCGGCGGCGAGCAGTATACGCCCATGGCTCGCGCGATTATCGGCGGCTTAACCTCGTCCGTATTTCTCACCGTGTTTATCGTCCCAGCGGCGTACCTGCTGGTCTACCGGAGAAGGAGGCACCATGTTACCGAGAGTGTATAAACTTATCAGCCCCCTGGCAATCTTGGCCGGAGTCTCTTGGGGGCAGGCTCTCCCGAAACTGACGCTCGAAGACGCCGAGGCGATGGCTATCAAGAATCACCCGCAGATTCAAGCCGCGCAGCATGAAGTCAACTTTGCGCAACAACAGGTTGTCATCAACCGCGCCGCGTATTTTCCGGCGCTCAACGGCGAGATCACCGGTTCTCAAGGAAACGACTTGTCCCGGATCGGCGCCGGAGAGCTTTCGGCGTCGCGGCTGTTTAACCGCTTCGGACAAGGTGTGGAGCTCTCTCAATTAGTCACCGATTCGGGCCGCACTCCGAACCTGGTGGCCAGTGCGCGGCTGCAGGCGCGAGCCACCGGTCAAACCCTCCAAGCCACCCGTTACGACGTGGTGCTGGCGGTGGATCGCGGCTACTACGATGTATTGCACGCGCAAGCCGTGGTCCGGGTGGCCGAGCAAACCGTTTCCGCGCGCCAGCTGCTGAGCGACCAGGTGACCGAATTAACCAGGAACAAGCTCAAGTCGCAGCTGGACCAAAGCTTTGCCGAAGTGCAGGTTTCCGAGGCGAAGTTGCTGCTCATTCGCGCGCAGGAAACCTTGCAGGCATCCATGGCGGAACTCGGCAGGGCCCTCGGATCCGATCAGCCGGCGAATTATCAACTGGAAGAATCGCCGCTTCCGCCCGGTCCGCCGGCCAAGGCTGATGCTCTGGTGACGGAAGCCATAGCCAACCGGCCGGAACTGGCCAGCCTGCGCTTCTCGCGTGATTCCGCGTACAAATTTTACGAGGCGGAACGGGATCTATCCCGGCCCACCGTCAGCATCGCGGCCGTAGGTGGATACATTCCCTTCATCAATACTCCGGCGACGGCTCCCATTCCCGCCGAATACGAGGGCGTAGCCGCGAATGTGAATATTCCAGTGTTTAATGGACATCTTTTTTCAGCCCGCCGCGAAGCCGCCCATGAACATGCGCTGGAATCCGATCAGCGATTGCGCGATGAACAGCAGCAGGTCTCGCGCGACGTGCGTGTAGCCTGGTCGGGCGCCGTCACTGCCTATCAGCGCATGGACGTAACCGCGCAGTTCCTTCGCCAGGCCGCGCTGGCGCTCGATCTGGCGCAAGGACGCTACAACCTGGGGCTGTCTTCGATAGTGGAGCTTACGCAGGCGCAGTTGAGTCTCACCCAGGCTGAGATTGAGAACCTCAGCGCCAAATACGATTACCAGACCCAATATGCGGCGCTCCAGTTCACCATCGGCGCGCTACGCTGAGATGCCGTTGTTTCACGAGGAACAACCCTTTCGACAATTACGGCTCAGGATTCTGACGGCCATCCCGCCGGTGGTAATGACTCTGCTGGCCGTTTGGCAGGTTGGCCTGGGACATAGCTGGGCAAAACAGCCCATGTCCGATGCGGGCGTGATCGGCTGGGCGATTTTTCTCTGGCTGGTCTATCTGCGGCTGATCACCGTGAAGCTGGTTACCGATCTTCGGCACGGGGAACTGCGCGTGCGGATGCGCGGGCTCTGGCGCTCCCGCCGTATCGCGCTGAGCGATGTGAAATCGGTGAAGGCCGTCGCCTTCGATGCCGCGCGCGATTGGGGCGGCTACGGCATCAGGTCCACGCACCGGGGAACGGCCTACATTGCCGGCGGCGATCATGGAGTGGAACTCGAGATGACGAATGGTGAAGTGATCCTGATTGGCTCGCGCCGTTGCAGTGAATTGGCGCAAAAGCTGGTGACAGCCGTTACCGAACCGCGGCCGTGAAATCTGTGAAAAAAACGGTTCGCAGGCGAAAGCGCCTGCGCCACTTAATCGTAAATCCTTCTGCCTTCCATCTGCCAACCCCGCGTGCTTCCCGATTTTTTCACAGCTGCCAAGGGAGCCGGTGCTTTTAGTGCGTCAAATGCAACTTGCGCTTGATATCGGGTGCGAACTCATGCAGAACATTTATGCCCGCATCCACCAGAATGGTGTCAGAGCCGGCGACAAATATCGCGGTCCCGTTGTGAAAGCGGTCCGGCCACCACATGCGCGAGACCGCGGCTGCTCCGTAGTCGCCCAGGAATTCACTATACGCGGGCATCATGCCGCCACTGTCGTTGTGCCGCCAGATGGTGTGAAGAAACGCGTCTCCCAACCGCCCGCCGAAACTTCTGCGGTTCGATCGAAAATAGCGGGTGTCTTCGTGATCGATGGCCTGCACCGGAAACATAATGCTGCGCTGGATCACGTACTGTCCCAAATGTGAGCCATAGCGCTCCGCAAACGGGCCCCATCCCTCACCCCACTCGCCGGGGCGGTCGCGCAATTGATCGAATGACGCGCCGATGCCGGCAAAAACCACGTTGTCCACGTCGAACAAATGCCGCCAATCGTAGGCCAGCTTCTCTTTCACGGTGAGGGCTTGCCATTCCGGAGACTTCGGCCCCGACGTATGGGTGGGCTGGATAGTGGAAGCAGCGGGAGTCTGATCCTGGGCCAGCGTCAGGCCACAAACACTCACGGCCACCAGCAGCGCTCGAACGGTCATAAATAGACTGACTCTTCACGCGCCGATTAGGTTTCAGCGTGCTCCAGTGTTTTGTGCCGGCTGGTGGAGCTACCATCGGTACTTTTCAACTCCCGAAAAACGATGGTGGACAGGACTGTGATGCCGCCCAGAACGAAGACCGCGGAGTGTATGCCATGAATCATTTGCGGCGCGGTGGAATGAAAACGGTCGGGAATAAAGAATCCGGTCACCAGCGACGCCCAGGCCACCCCGAAACTGATGGACATCTGCTGCATGGTGCTGGCAATGGAGCTGGCGCTGCTGGCCTGTTGCTCGTTGACGTCGGCATACACCAGCGTGTTCATGCTGGTATATTGCAGCGAGCTGAAGAACCCGAAGCAGAACCCGAGCGCCACGATCAGCCAGATTGGCGTGGCAACTCCGATAGTCGCAAAAAGTGAGATCAACAATCCGAGTATCACGGTATTCGAAATCAGCACGCCACGATAGCCAAAGCGCGTCAGGATCCCCGGCATGGTCATCTTCAGGCTCATGGCGGCAATCGCCTGCGGCATCATGAGCAGGCCGGATTGAATGGGAGTAAATCCCAGCCCAACCTGGTAAAGCAGCGGGAGAATGAAGGGGATTCCTCCCATGCCCAGCCGCGTGAAGAAGCTGCCGCTTACCGCCGCGCGGAATGTACGAATGCGAAACAGGCTTAACTCGAGCAACGGATAGAGAGCCTTTGACGCATGCAGCCCATAACCGGCCAGCAACATAATGGAAACTGCCAGTAATCCCAGAATTTCCCGCGCACTCAGCGTATGTTCCCCGAACACTTCCAGTACGTACGAGAGCAGCGCGATGCCGGAGCCAAAGAGGATGAGGCCGACAAGATCCAGAGGATTGGACTTTTCGCGATAGTCCGGCAGATGCAGATAGACCATCACCAGACCAATCAGCCCGATTGGGAGATTCACAAAAAAGATCAGCCGCCAATGAAAATATCCGACAATCAGGCCGCCGGCGATGGGGCCCAGCATGGGACCAATCAGGCCGGGAATCGCCACGAAACTCATGGCGCGAACGAGTTCCGATTTGGCGAACGTCCGCACGATGGTCAGCCGTCCCACCGGCACCATCATGGCTCCTCCGCAGCCTTGCAGGACGCGGCAGGCCACCAGCTCATGGATGTTGGTGGATATCCCGCACAGCAGCGATCCGAGGGTGAATAAACCGATCGCCGATGCGAACACGCGGCGCGTCCCAAACCGGTCCGCCATCCAGCCGCTGATGGGAATGAATACCGCGAGGCTCAACGTGTAGCTGGACAGCACCGCCTTCATGCTCAGCGGAGCCACTTTCAAAGCCGCGGCGATAGTGGGCACGGCGGTATTCAAAATGGTGGTGTCGAGCGATTCCATGAAGAACGCCACGGCCACCAGCCACGGTAGCAACCGCTTACTGAATGTGCCCACTGCCATTCAGTAACGGTAGCAAAGTAGCGCACGCACTCCGCGGTGCCGTCTCGACACTCATGTCGAGACTGTTGAATTACTTCTTATGAGAACCGCCGTGCGAGTGTCCGCCGCCGCCGGAGTGTCCGTGACCGCCGGAATGTCCGCCGCTCTTGAAGTGCCCGGACGATTTCGGCGCGGAGTGATGGCCGCCGGAAGATCGCGGCGCGGAGTGGTGCGACGATCCCGCGGACCAGCCGTGCCCGGAAGATCCGCCGCGCGACGCGACGTTGCGCGCCGAGTAATGTGACTCGCCGTTCCGATTGCCCGCGCCGTAGCTGTTGTAGCCGCCACTCCGCGCGGCGCCGGCGGAGAGCCCGCGATAAGCTTCCGCCTGCCGGCTGCTGCCTTGGTAACCGGGCCGGCCCACAGCGTGGTTTTCAAAACCGTGATTTGCGAAACCGTGATTTGCGAAACTGCGATTTGCGGAACTGCGCCCCTGCGTTCCCCCGTAATGAGCGGCCGCATAATGACCCGAATAAGGCACGCCCAACCGATGCGCGGGATTGTGCACCCACGCGGCGCGGCTCGCGTAGCCATGGCCGCCGTGGAAACCGTAGCCCCCGTAGCCGTGAAATCCGAAGTGGCTGAAGAAAAGCCCGTTCAGAAAAAGTCCGTGGGTCAACCAACTGAGGCCCCAGCCCCAACCACCGAAAGTCAATAATCCGGCGAAGAGCCCGCCCAGGAACGTTCCAACTCCGTAAGCAATTCCCAAACCGATTCCCGGATAGCCGAGCGGCGGATAGTAGCCATACACCGGCGGGCCCCAAACGTACGCCGGATTGTAAACGGGCGGATAAACCATCTGTGGATTGGTGGGTTGAATCACGATCGCGCTCTGGCCGTTCTGCTGCTCGTCAGTGATCCGCTGTTGCGGCGTGTTTAACAAACGCCCGTTGTCGCGGGCGGATGCGCGCAATCGTTGGATGGCATCCATCACGTCGGCCTGCTGGGAAAGAAAAGCATTTCCCAGGTCGGTGGTCCAGCGGATGTTATCACCGAGCATGTTCATTGCTTGCGGGAACGCAACCAGCGCCTGCACGCTGGGATCCCACGGCTGCTGTTTCGCGGCATCCACCAGTTGTTGACCGCGCAAGCCGGCGTTCTGTTGCATCCACTGTTGCGCCTCGGAGATTTCCAGTGGATACGTGCTGGCCGCGAGAACCTGGCTCAGCAGCATATCCGGATAAAGCGCTACTGGCGCTACCAGGTTGCTCAGGTCCTGAGGCGATAAACGTGGCGCGTTGGAGGGCTGTTGCTGATCGTAGCTTGGAGGTAGCTGGTCCTGCGGAGCTTGCGCCGCGGCCGGCAAGCTCAGCGCGGCCAATATCGCAGTGGGAATTAAGATGGCTCGGTTTATGATCACGGCAGCTCCAATCGTCTTCCTTGACGCGCCCCGATCAGCCCGGGTGACGCCGTGCGCGATTAATTTCCGATAATACTACTGTATTTGCACCACCGCAGTGTTGCTGAAGAGCGGCCCCACCGTGATGGTCAGAGTTGTTGGGCCTGAGGGCAGCCCCGCGGGCACCATCACATCGATTTGGTTTAGCCCGGAGAAAGTAGGCGCAAGGCCGGCGAACACCACTTTTGCGTTCACGCCTCCGATGGTCACAACAGGCGTAATTTGATCCATGGCTAGTGGGTTGGTGGGTGCGGCCGCATCATCGGCGGGCGCGTTCGATACCGGGCCGAGGCCAGTCGCGAATATCTGCACAATCTCGCCGGGGGCCGCGGGCGCCGCTGCGCTCACGGGTTGCCCGTTCAAATGGGTTACCGCCGCGTCACCCGCCGCATCGGTCAGAAATACGCCGGGCGATTCCGGCGTAATGGGCACGCCCGTTACCGCGGCCACTCCGGCTGACGTGGAAACCAGAATTGTGGCCGTGGTCTGGCCGGCCAGTTCATAGGGCACAAAAAAGTTGATCTGCGTGGACGAGGCATAAAACAGCGGCGCGGGCACTCCGTTGATGGTCACCGCTACGCCGCCGAGCGTGAGCGGCAGCGGAAAGGAGACCGCGCTCGCCGGATGCGATGCCAGATTCAAGCCAAATATGGTCGCGATGGAACCAATGCCCAGCGGGACTGTCGAAACCATCGGCGCCGCATTCACCACCCCCGCACCCGAAAAGGCAGGGATGCTGGTGGATGTTACAACACCCGTGACCACGCTCGATGGCAAGCCGGGGCTGGTAAATAGCAGCGACACCGGGCCGGCGTGAAGCGGCGTCCACACGCCCACATAATTTCCTCCGCCCACATCGGTGAGGATCACCGGGGAATCGCCAGTGGTGAACGCAACCTGCACCGTGGCGCCAGTGACCGCTGTGGCAGTGGAGCTGAAGATGGATGCCTCGAAAGCTACCGGCACGCCGACACTGGCGATGAAATCTCCGGCAGGTTGAATGGGCTGCAGCGTACTGGTCACCGGCGTGGTGTTGGAAGAAACAATCAGCGTCACCGGGATGATTAGTTCTGAGTTGGACGTTCCTGTTGCGCTGATCGCTACCTGACCGGTGTAACCGCCGGCCACGAGTCCAGCAAGGTTAGCCGTTACCGTGAAGACGCCGTTGCCGCTTCCCGACCCAGGCGATACAGCCAGCCACGTTCCGCTCGAACCGGCCAACGCCACGGCGTTCCACGAGAATGATCCCGAATCCGAACTTACGGTAATGTTCTGGCTGAGCGCGCCGGACGAGTTGGCGGATCCGGAGAATAACACGCCGCCCGGTGTGGCCGAGAGCGTTCCCGCCGCGGTGGCGCTGCCCAGATCCAGAACAACGGGAACCAGTAGCGTATTTCTCGCGCCTGAGCTTTCTACGGAAATGTATCCGACGTAATAACCCGCCGCGAGACCGCCGGTATTGACCGATACGGAGATCGATCCCGGGGCTCCGCTAGCGCCGCTGATGGAAAGCCAGTTCATCCCGTTCGTCATGGTGGCGCTTGCGTTCAGCGAAACAGCGGCTCCCGTAGTGGTGGTGACAGGAAGCGCTTGTGGCGCGAACGAACTGCCCACGGGTCCGCGAAATTCGAGCAGCGGGACGGCAGAAATCAGATCGGGAAGCGCGGAGATATTCAGCACCACCGCGACATTCGCCGGCGCCACTCCCGAACTACTGAGAGCGATATTGCCGAGATATTGTCCGGCGGCCAAGCCGGACGGGTTGAGTTGCACCGTTAGCGTGGATGGCGCGTTGCCGGAAGCAGAAGCGCCGGACGCGGGAGAAACTGAGAGCCAGGCGTTGCCTGCGTTGACGGTGGCTGTCCAGCTAAGCGTGCCGGTGCCTCCGTTGGCGATATCGATCACGCGCGAAATCGGCGTGGTGGATCCGGCGGCTGCATTTACCACCACCGCCGCCGGTGTCAGCGCAAATTCCTGGGGCGTGGAAGGAACAACGGTCAGAATGACGGCGACCGTTTTTTGCTGGCTGCCCGAAGTCACCGTAATCGTGCTTGGATAGCTGCCGGTGGTCAGCCCCGCTGCGTTGATGCCGGCGGTCACCACGGCAGGCGTGGCGCCGGAAGACGCACTCAAGGTGAGCCAGGCCGGATTGCCGCTGGCCGAAGCCGTCCACGCCAGCATTCCCGTACCGGTGTTGGATACGGCGATACTGGCAGGCAGCGGATTGCCTCCGCCCTGCACAGCCGTGAACGCCAGCGCCGCCGGCAAAACCGATAACTGCGCGGGAGCAACGGGCGCCGAGCCTGTCTCGAAGAAAGTGGCTACTTTACTCACTCCGTTTACGCTGGCCAAAATCTCGATGGCTCCGGCGGCAGTAGGCGTCACTGTTATCTCGGCCGTTCCGTTAAGGCCGGTGGTGACTTCGGTCGCGCTCAAAGTTGCCGAGCCCGAAAATACACCGAACGAGACCACTACACCGCTCAAGGCGTTACCATTCTGACCCGTCACAAGGACCACCAGTGGCGCGGCGAAGGCGCTGCCCGGCGCGCCGCTTTGCCCACTGCCGCTCACTACGGTGATACTGGATGGCAGCGCTGGAGGCGGCGGGGGTGGCGGCGGGGCGGTGACCGTCAACGTCCCATTGACAAACGTGAAGGTGTAGTTGACGGCGGAAAGCGTCCCCAATCCGGCAATGATGGGATAGTTGCCAGCGGGTGAATTGGCTGTGGCTGTGGTGATAAGACTGGGCGCCCCGCTTACCACGGCCAATGTGTCGCCGTTGACGAAGCCGGTGATGGTGGCTCTCAACGTTGGCAGGGGCGCGCCGGAAACTTTACTGGCGTTGTTGGCAGTCACCGTCAAAACGTGCTGACTTACCGTGCCGGTATTGGTCAGTGCGAAATTCGCGCTGGCGGGGCTGGCTTGATCGGGCGTGGTGGCGCTGGCGGTAACGGTGTACGGACTACCGGGGATCATGTTGGCGGTGAAAGCTGCTGCGGTTGCCACGCCGCTCGAATTGGTGACGGCGGTATTCACTCCGCCCGCGAAAGTTCCGCTCGCTCCGGAGCCCGGCGCCGTGAACGTCACGGTGACGCCAGGCACGACACTGGCACACGCCCCGCAGGATTCCGTCGCAGTGGCCGCCAGAGCTGTTCCGAACGTCGAACCCAGAGCAGCGGATTGCGGTGTTCCCGCTGACGCTGCCAGCGCCACGCCTTGCAGTTGGACCGCGCCGATATCAATGACGCCATTCACCACACGCAAGAAGCCGGTGCCGCGCTGGTCCGTGTCCGTTGACAAGAAGCCCGCCGGATTCCCCGCGCCCAGCGCCGGACTGTTACCGAAAGGCAACATGGTTTGAGTGGGTCCGCCGTTGTTGGCCAGCGCGCCTAGTTGCGGATTCAGCGGCGAGCCGGATGTTCCAACCTGGTTGCCATTGGAGCCGTTTGTGATTCCGGTGATGCCGGTGGAAATGCCGATCAAATTGTTCCCGCCATCGGTGAATGTCCCCGAGCCGTCGGGATTGGGGCTGGGGCCTGAATCATCGTTCCCCGCGAGAATCGTGTTGGTCAAGGTGCAGGTTCCGGCGCTTCCGGAGAAGAATACAACAATGCCGCCGCCGAAATCGTCGGTAGACGTACCGGTTTGACTGTTATTCGAAATAGTACTGCTCGTCACCATGAGCGCGCCGGCGTCATAGATCGCGCCGCCTTGCGCGAAATTGGCGCCAGAGGGAGCAGTCACGCTATTTCCGGCAATCGTGGAACCGGAAATTGTGAGCGTTCCAGAGGGGTTGTTGAAGATGGCGCCACCCATTCCGCCGCCAGGACCCTGACCCTCCGCCGTGTTCGCGGAAAAAGTGGAGTTCGTAATCGTCGCCGGGCCCCCATTGTACAGGCCGCCGCCGCTTCCATGGCCACTAGCGCCGACCGCTGTATTGTTCGCGACGGTGCACTGGTTAATAGTGAGAGTGCCGAGGTTATAAATGGCGCCCCCCATCCCGAAACCGCTGGCGATTGCATTACCAGCAACCACGCAGGAACTCAGCGTCAGGGTTCCTGAGTTCGCGACGCCGCCGCCGCCACTGGCGTTACCCAAGCCATTCTGAATGGTCAATCCGGAAATGGACACAGTGATTGAGCTGCCTACATTAAACACCTGAACTGCGCCGCCGCCGTCAATGGCCAGGCTCGACGCGCCCGGCCCCGTAATGGTCACACTCTGGGTGATCTCCGGTAGGGCGCTGAGCAAATTGATTGTCCCGGTGACATTGAAGGTAATAGTGGCACCGCTCGACGAAGCGTTGGCGTTGTTAATCGCTGCGCGCAACGAGCCCGCGCCGCTGTCTGCCAGGGTGGTCACCACCAGTGACACCGGGCCTGTCACGGAGATGTCGCCGGACGTGCCCGTTATGGAAGGGTTGACCGTATCGGTAGCGGTGATAGTTTGATTCCCCGGCGTCTTCAGTGTGGCTGAGAATGTTCCGGCGCCGCTGGTCAGCGTGGCGTTGGCAGGCAGCGTCGCCAGTCCGTCGCTGCTGGTGAAATGCACTGCGCCGGCGTATCCCGTGGCAGTGTTGCTGAACTGATCCAATGCCGTGACCGTGAAGATGAATGAGACGTTTTGCGAAGCCGACCCCGGCGCCGACAAGCTAAAGTGCGTGGCTGGCCCTGCACTCACGGTGATCCCGCTCGAAGTGCCCGTGATGGAACCGTTCACCGTATCGGTAGCGGTGACAGTTTGGTTCCCGGCCGTCTTCAGCGTGACCGAAAATACTCCAACGCCGTTGGTCAACGTAGCGTCCGCTGGAAGCGTTGCCGCGCCGTCGGAGCTGGTGAAATGCACCGTGCCGGCGTATGAGGTAGCGGTATTGTTGCCCGAATCGAGCGCCGTGACCGTGACGCTGAACGCGACCCCCGCCGTGTGCGGCGAAGTAGCCGTCACACTAAAGTGCGTGGCCGGTCCGGTGACCGTTAGCGTAGCGCTGGCAGTGGACCCGGTTCCGCCTTGAGCCGACGTGATGGGGCTGGTGGTATTGTTCTTGGCGCCGGGGGTGGTTCCGGTAACGATGACGAAAAAAGTGCAGATTGTGTTTGGCGCCAGGCCCAATGATGAGAGGCTAATGCTGCCGCTTCCCGCGGTGGCGGTGAGCGTTCCGGCAGTCACGCCGCCCGAAGTTGTCAGGCAATTGCCGCTTTGGCCGTTCGGCGTCGCCACCACCAGCCCGGCTGGAAGAGTGTCCGTGAAGGCGATGGCTTGCACGCCCGTGGACAAATTTGGATTCGAAATCTGAAAGGCCACGCCGGTGCTGCCGCCAACTGCGATGGAACCCACGCCGAAGCCTTCTGACAAGGTCGGCGAGGTTATCGCGTTCACCTGGATAGTGCCGGAATTTCCAGTGAGGCTATTGGGTGTATCGGTGGCGGTAATGCTCTGGTTGCCTGCAGTTTCGAGCGTGGCGGAGAACGTCTTTGTGCCATTGACCAACATCGAAATCGCGGGTAGTACGGCAAATGGATCGGTGCTTGAGAAACTTACCGTGCCGCTGTACGCGGGCGTGGTGTTGTTGTTAAGATCCGCCGCTGTCACAGAGAAGTTGAAAGCTGCTCCCGCCGTCTGCGGTGACGATGCCGAGACGATAAAATGCGTCGTCGGTCCTGGATTTACCGTGATGGGGTTGCTGGTCCCGGTAATGGACGGCGTTACAGAATCGGTGGCCGTGATGGTCTGTATGCCCGCTATCTTAAACGCGAAGTTGAACATCCCGGTCCCATTCGTCAGAGAGACGCCCTGGCCGCTCACCGATACGAAGGTTGGATCCGTGCTGGTGAAATTCACGGTTCCGGAATAACTGGTAAAGGTATTGCCGTTCTGGTCCAGACAGGTGATGGTGACCGAATCTTGAGCGAAAACCGTAGCCGGTGTACCCGCGACAACCGAGAAGCTGGTGGCCGCGTCGGCAACCACGGTGAGCATAGTGGTGGCTCCCGGACCCGGAGTGGCGACTTCGTTCGACGTAACCGTGCTGCTGGTGACGGTAAATGGGCTGCCCGTTGTGGTGGAGGCCTGTGCATGTATGCTCACGTCGCATGACGCCCCCGCGGCAAGCGAGCCGACGGAAAAATTAAAGCTGCTCGACGTACTACCACCCGTGCCGCCGCAAGCGCTGCCGGCAAGGGCAAAGTTACCCAGAGTGATACCCGTCGGAAAGTTGACGCTGAAGGCGATGCCGGTTAGCGCACTACCGCCGTTGGGATTGGTGACCGTGATCTCATACAGCGTGGTATTTGAGCCGCCAACCGCTACCGTCGAAGGAGTAAAACTGGCGCTCAACGTGGCCTGGACTTGGGCGGAAGCTTGACCCAGGCAGATGGCCACCAGCGCAAGTGACATCCAGGCCGCGCGCCGCCTTGATCCAATCACTGGAACCTCCTAGAAGTATCCACTCTCAAAGAAGGAATCGCATCGACACTCATTTACATATATATGAGCTGTTCGACCGCGTTGACCGGGCACTTTAGAACGGTGTTCCTGCCTATCTTCGCACAAATCGAGAGGTAAAACAGATCGAGTTATTTATGTTTCCGTTTCAGCCGGCTTGCCGCTCCTGGCATGATGTATAGATGGCTTGTGTTTTCTTACCGCGCGCACTCTCCACGCTGATTGCGCTTGCAGCGCTGTTGCCGGTGGCAGCGCAGAATCATAAAACATCTCACGAAACATCTCACGAAACATCTCACGCAACATCTCACGCAACATCTCACGCAACATCTCACGCAAGCTGGCGCGACTACGGCGGCGCTACGGATTCGGCCCAGTATTCCGAACTGGCGCAAATTGACCGGACGAATGTCCGGAAGCTTGAAGTGGCCTGGAGTTATCCCACCGGCGACAATAATCCGTACTCCTTCAATCCCATCGTGGTGGACGGCGTGATGTTCGTTCTGGCCAGGAACAATTCCATCGTCGCGCTGGATGCGGCCACCGGCCGCGAGATCTGGATTCATGCGGCGGACCCGAACACCACCCTCATCACCAATCGCGGCATCAACTATTGGGAGAGCAAAGACCGGTCTGACCGCCGGCTGTTTTACGCGAGCAATCATGTCCTGCACGCCATCGATGCGCGCACCGGCCGGCTGATTTTCACTTTCGGCAACGCCGGCGGCGTGGATCTGAAACAGGGGCTGGATCGCGATCCCAATACTATTCGATTGGTGCAATCCACCACGCCCGGCCGCGTGTTTGAAGATCTGCTGATTCTCGGCTCCGCCACCAATCAGGAATATGGGTCGGCGCCCGGCGATATCCGCGCTTTTGATGTTCGCACCGGAAAGCTGGTCTGGACGTTCCATACTATTCCCAGGCCCGGCGAGTTCGGGTATGACACGTGGCCGAAAGACGCGCGGAAACACGTGGGCGGAGCGAATGTGTGGGGCGAACTTTCCGTTGACGAGCAACGCGGCATCGTCTATGCGCCTACCGCCAGCGCGAAATACAATTTCTATGGCGTGAATCGCCCCGGGGCGAACCTGTTTGCCGACAGCCTGCTGGCGCTGGACGCCCGCACCGGCAAGCGTCTGTGGCATTTCCAGATGGTGCATCACGACATCTGGGATTATGACTGCGCCACAGGTCCGAAGTTGCTCACGGTGCAGCACGACGGCAAACCGGTGGACATTGTCGCCGAGGTGAGCAAGCAGGGATTCGTTTGGGTATTTAATCGAGTGACTGGCCAACCGCTTTGGCCGATCGAAGAAAGGCCGGTGCCGCGGTCCGACATGCCCGGTGAAAAAACCTGGCCGACGCAGCCCTTTCCAACGTGGCCTCCGCCCTTTGCGCGGCAGAAATTCACGGTTGACGATTTGCGGCCGTCGCTCACCGCGGAAGACCGGGCGAAGTTCCGGGATGAAATCCTGAGCGCGCGCAACGAAGGCCTCTTCACGCCGCCATCCACGCGCGGCACCATTGAGATGCCCGGCAACAACGGCGGAGCCAACTGGAGCGGCGCCGCCGTGGATCCGGCTAACGGCACTCTGTTCGTAGTATCGAAGGATCTGCCGGCTTTGCTGCGCCTGGCTAAAGATCCGAAAGACGCCTCCCAGGATGACCATTACTACAGCGGATTCGGTTTCCTGGTTGCGAGCGACGGGTTGTCGCCAATTACTCCGCCGTGGTCGGCGCTGACGGCCTACAATCTCAACACCGGCGACATTAAATGGAAGGTCCCTCTGGGCGACGTTCCGGGCATGAAAGGCACCGGATCACACTATCCAAAAGTGGGCCCGGTGGTGACCGCGGGAGGATTGATTTTCGCCGGCACGCGGGATGGAACGGCTCGCGCGCTGGATGTCGAGACTGGCCGCGAACTCTGGGAGCACCACTTGGACGCGGGGTTGGAGGGGATGGCCGCGGTGTATGAAATCGCCGGCCGCCAATTCGTAGTGTTCTGTGCATCCGCGCAGGCCGGGCTTACCAAAGCGACGCAAACGAAAATCAATGGCGCCTACGTCGCTTTTGCGCTGCCGAAAACAAATCCAGGAAAAAATCCGGGGACATGACGGGCTAGCGTCCGTAGCGTTTCAAGCTTAAACGAGAAGCAGTCGTGTCCCCGCGATTTTTAATGAGCCTCCGCGACGTTATAATTCACGGCAGCAAGATCTTTTGATTCCGTATCGCGCACCAGTTCACGGATGCGATACGTGCCCGGCGGCACCTGAAACTTAACCACTGCGTTGATGCCGGACTGCGTGAATTTCGGCAAATTCGCGTCCTTCAGCCGCAGGTCCAACGAGCCTTCCTTGGCAGCCACGTATTTCCCATCCTTATCGAATAGCGCGGTTTCGAAAATCAAGGTGTCGATATTGCGATCCGCGTCCTTACGGAAGTGGAGCGCGCTGACGTCCACGTGTATCTTAACGGCCATGCCGCCTCTGTCCGCCTGCGCGGTTACCTCCACCGGCAGCCCGTGCAACTCTTCCAGAGAGAAGACCAGCTTTTCGATCTCCGTCTGGGTTTGAGCCGCTGCTTGCTCCGTACCTTGGGGAGCGACGTATCCGCGACGCGCCTCCACTCGCAAATGATCGCCGGTGTTGAGCGCCACTTTAAGCAGATGGAACTTCCCATCCAACTTGACGTCATGCGGTGAAAAGCTGAGCACGTAGTAAGCCTCTGGAGCCTGCGCGGTCTCGCGGAAACCTTGGTCAAAGTCGTTGCTGTTCCGGAAATAAGTTCCTCCCGTGCCAGCGCTCAGGCCGGCCAGGACGTCGCGCCCGACTTCCAGTTGCGTATTTTCGATGCCGGTCTTCTGAACATCCAGGTTCAGCCGCTCTCCAAATCTGCCGGGATGAGAAGTTCTTGTATACAAGCCCGCGGCGTCCAGCGCATTGATGACAACATTCTGGTGGACTGCCTGATTTACCAGCTTGTCCACATCCTGGTTGCGCGTCATGGTCAAAAAGCCCGGTGAAACCAGAACCAGCGTGCGCTGGCCGGGCATGGCGGCCATACGGCGGAGCAATTGCTGGATTGCTTCCAAGGTCCACTGCGATTGCATATCCGCCAGGCCCCATATCTGGGCCGCATCGAATCTGGCTTGCCGCATCTGTTCATCGCGGCAATCCCCGGTTGGGTTACCTTCCCCTTTGCAATGACATTCGAAGCCTTCCGCGGTTGCGATGTTGAGCGCACCGGGGTCCTGCACCGAGTCTATGAGGTAGGCCTGATATTCGCCGATGGACGGGCATTGGGTGAGCTGCGGAATTGTGCGCGAATGGGGCGCCAGCCGGAATAGCGCGCCGTGCAGCTTGTCGCGATCGTCCGTAAAATCGAGCTGTTCCTTGGCGGACGAGGTGAAGATCGCTACCCGATCGTCGGGCCGCGTGGCGGTGGACAAATAATGCCAGGCGGCGTTGCGGGTTCGGGTAACATCTTCCATGGGCATGTGGAAATCGTCGAAAAATAGAGCGACGAATCGCTGCGGCGCCACCGTTGGAGAAACAACCGCCGTTGTTGCGGGCGCGGATGCGGGAGTTCCCGGCGCCGCCGCTTTTGGATTGGCCCTCTCTACTCTGAATCCGGTAATCTCTTGCAGCTTGCCGCTATCGAATAGCTGGAAATCCTTGCGTTCAAGGTTCCCAACGGGCCGGCCATCTTTATCGCGAACCACCACCGGCACCGTCACCAGATTGGTTTCCACGCGAATGCGGAACGGGGGAGCATTTTCGTGGCCGCGGACCTCAGGCGCCTCGGGCGTTTGAGCCCATATGGCGGATATCGCGATCCACGCTGGCAGAAAGCGAGAGATCATTTCGCTGACTCTCCCAATCTGCTCCGCAGCGTGAGGCGAGTTCCTGGTTTGAGATTCAGCCGCGTGGTTTGCCGGATCCTGGTCCAGTTCTGTACCGTGGCGATGTTTTCGCGGCTGCGCAGGTCCGCTTGGCCGCCTTCGAAAGCAATGGACGTAAAAACGAAATCCAATGCGTAAGTGGAGCCGGTCCTGGTAAGATGCGCGATTCTTCCGGAAAGCCTGGCGCCCTTGGGCGCTACGACGACGCTATTTACTTTGATGGGATCGCGGAGAGCAAATTGAACGGCATCGCCGCCGGCGGAAGTCTCCGAATCAATCGGAGTTATCAGCTCCGCATCCACGGTAAAGATGGCGGGAAGCGGCGCGGTGGAAGCGGCGGCGGATTGGTTGAACTTCACCACGGACTCGCCCACGAATTCGTGACACGCTTGAAAGCTCAGCCGGCTGCGGTTCTCAGTGCCCTCGGTACTGGTGAAAGTGAACTCAGCGGCCTGAGGAAGGGTATAGGTGTGGCTGCCGATGGTGGTGGGACCATAATCCAGCAGACTGGTTGCCGCGCTGTAACCAAGCACGGTGGGAACGTTGTCGGCGATGACATTGATGCGCATGGGGTCCACCTCGCCGTCGGGAACCCAAATCGAGCCGTGATATCCAACCGTAGCCGCGCCGCGCGCGCTCATCAGGCGATAGGCTTTGGCCTCCGCGGGAACGGTGTAATCGTAACGGAGAGTTTCGCGGCCATCCAGTTTGGCGCGGCCCTTGTAGTGGAACGTGGTGGACTTCACCAGAAATATGTTGTTTAAGAAAAGAGCGAAGTAGCCGTTTCCCACCGAGCCTCCCACTAATTTGACGACATCCGGCTCGTCAATTCGTGGGGCGCCAGGCCAGCCGTACAGTTCCTTGCCCTGCAGAAAGGCGACGTCCAATCGCACCGTGTCCAGCATCTCAGGCAGAGCGGTAGACTTGTACCACAACGATCGCTGGATGGTTTCCGTGCAGGTGAAGTTGGGAAGGCGGCTCAAATTTTCCGCGACTTTGGCTTTAATCTTGAGCAGCTCCGCATCTGGCGCCGCGGTTTCTTGGGCCAGGCAGGCGGCCGCCAGAAATACGCCTGCCCAACACTTCATGAATTCCATACTAAACCACTTTTGCGCCTGGGAGACCGGCGGCAACAGCGCTTTATGATAAGCTTTCGGGAAACTATATGCCAGTTCCAAACAGGCCGACCACAGGCCAGAAGGCTACCATCACCCGGGGATTAAATCTGCAAGCGGCGACCAAGAAAGACGTGCAGCTTCTGGAAAAGAAAATTGAATACTTGGAGAAGCAACTTGCAAAATCTCAGAAAGAGCTGCTTCGCGCGATCAAGAAATACGGCAGACGGCGGCGTGGGAAATGACCGTTTAGCGGCGCTGCACCGCCCAGGCCAGCCCGTCCGGCTGTTTACCCGCTTGAATGTGACCGGTGACTTCGAGCGACTTTAGATCGAAGACAACCACATAGTCATCCGGCGAGCAGGACACAAAGGCGCGCGATCCGTCCGGCTGCATCTGAATGCCGGCTGCACCACGGCCGATCTTCACGCGCTTGACCACGGATCGAGCGGCGGCGTCCATAATTGTTAGGTCCGGACCGCCCAATGTGGAAATGAGCGCCAGCTTTCCGTCCGGCGTGAACTTCAGCCGGTTCGCACCACGGACGTCAGCGGCCAGCGTTTGAACCACTTTCTTAGCGGCGACATCGAGGATGGAGACCGTTCCGTCCTGCGCATTCGCCGCCCATATTTCCTTGCCATTCGGAGAAAGATCAAACCCTTCCGCGCCTTTGCCCACGGGCACCACGGTCTCTTCCCAATCGGCCATGGGGGGCTGTCCTTGGGGTCCTGGCCGGCCGTTGCGCTTTTCGACAAAGGTCATGGTCGCGGAGCTGACATTGGAAGTAACCATCCAATTAAGATCGTCAGAAACACAAATCATGTGCGTGCGGTCTTGACCGGTACCCAGCACCCAATCGATTTTGTGGGATGCCGGATCGTAACTGCCGATTACTTTGGCTGCTTCCGCAGTGAACCAGACCTTGCCACCGGCGAACATCAGGCCGTGAGGCCCGCGCAGCGCGCCGAGGTCCACCGCATTCAAGGTTTTTTGCGCCACCAGGTCGACCACGGTGATGGTGTTGTACCGGCCGCCGCCGTAGTTGGAAATGTAGGCGAATTTTCCATCGGTGGACGCGACTACTTCGTGAGGATCGGGACCGGAGGGCATGCGCGCAATCACTTTGAGGGTTACCGGATCGACGATTGAGAGCGTGGTGTCGGTCTTCGCAAGGACCAGCAAGGCTGGGGATGGCGTGGTTTCCGCGCGCAGGAAGGCCGATGCCAGCAGGGCGGCGGCAGCGAGGACAGAACTGGTTCTTGACGGCATGATCTTTAGTGTAGCCCGCGGTTCGTCAAGCGCTGTGCCCCGGGGAAAAATCACGGCACCGACTCCGGTTGGCAGGCGGAAGCGGCTGCCCCACTGGGGCCAACGTGGGGCAGGCGCTTTCGCCTGCCAACCGAATTTCCCACTGCGCAGGCCCACGCCCGACTCCCTTACGGTCGCGGTTCGGTTGCGCCAAATACTAAATGTCTTTCGAAAAATGGGAGAACTTCGGTGTAGACGCGGCCATTGTCGCCCCAGACGCCATGCCCCCATAAGCCGTTGTACTCTTCGGCTTCGTGAGGAATTCCAAACTCGTCCAGCTTATGGGTCAAGGCTTGATTCGCGTACACGTGATCCTGATTGCCGTCGTTGCGGGCCCAGTCAAACTTGAATCCGCGCAGCGATTTCAGGTTGTCGGCGTATTGCGGAATCATCGATTCGAGAAAGAAATTGTTGCGCAGGCGTTCGGTGACTTTGCTATCAATGACCAGTTGATCGCCAACCTTGTGCGCCTGCAGATCGATAAACAGCGGCGGCTTGTCAGGATTCGGAACGTGTGCTTGAAAGATGGCGAGGAATAGTGTCGAGAGACCGTCCTTGCGCACGTCATCCAAAGATTTGGCGTTGGCCAGCAGGTCCCAATTGGGACGCGAATACATGGTGAGAAGTCCGGAGCCGGTACCCACAGGATGCAATGCGTAGACGGAGCCGAAAATATCCGGGTGCCGCATGCCGAAACGGATAGCTCCGTAGCCTCCCATGAAATCGCCGGCGATTCCGCGTGAGTCGCGGTTCGGCAAAGTTCGGAAGTTCGCATCGATGTACGGCACCAGGTCCTGGACCATGAAGTCTTCCCAGTTGCCAGTGACAGGAGAGTTGACGTACCAGGAGCAGCCGAGTGGAGTGGTCATGTCCACCGACACCAGGATGAACTTGTCGATAACCCGGGCAGCGATGGCGCGATCGAAGGATCCTTGTGCGCCTCTTTGATCGAACAAAATTCGATAGTTTTCAAAAGGACTCGGGAGAAAGTAGATCACTGGATACCGCTTCGACGAACCATCGTAGCCTGCGGGAAGATAGACGACCATCTTCCGGACGGCGCTGGTGCCCATTTTATTGCCGGCAAATTTATCGGAGTGCAACTCCCGGTCCACGAGCTGGCTCTGCGCCGCGGCGGACGCTACGACGGTAAACGCCGCCAAGAGAATGGCGGCCCTCATGCGGTTTCCCTCCTTGTTTTCCAGGCCGTCGCCACCAGGTACCACACCGGCCAGACCAACACCCAGTTGAGCGCCCAGGTGGGAATCATAGTTGCTGTCGTAGCCACTGCCAGGATGATTGCCCATCGAAGTTTAATTCTGTTGGTTCGCATACCTCGGAAAGCTCCCCATATCGCTGGCGCAAGAAAGAGCAGCAGGCAAATCCTCGGCAAAGACGACTCGCGAAACCTGGCCACGCAAAACAAACAGGGCAGGCAGGACGCGACGATGCTCACCCATAGCGTCCGCCGGGAGAGTGAGCCAACCACAAAACCTCCGGTTGCCGACCAGGCGACTAATAAGAACGCGTGGCTGAGCAGCAGCCAGAGACCGGTGCGCGAATCGATGAAGCGCTGAAAGGACCAGCTCACGGTGAGCGAATAGCCCAGCAGCAGAAAGCTGAACGGAAGCGCGAGGGCGAACGCTGCGACCCATGGCCGCCAGCTCTTCCAAATTGCTGTCTCGCGGCGGACCACTAAGCCGAGCACGCCGAACAACCCTCGCCAGGAAGTTTCGCGGGCTTCTTCGAGATCGCCCAGCACGGCGTCACGTTCGTAAGGAGTCAGCAGTTGGGCGGCAACTTCAACCAGGCTGGTCATGATGTACTCCCGGCCCGGTTTGAAACCCATGATGCCCGGCGGCTGATACGCGTGACCGCATCGTAGAAATCCTTCGCTGCATGCACACCTTTTGGCGTCACGCGGACCATGCGCTTCGCGCGGCCGCCGCGCTGCGGCGTGGTTTCGCCCATCCAGGTTTTAAGCAGACCCTTTGTTTCCAGTCGATCTATTGTGGTGTAGAGCGCGCCGATGGAGCACTTTCGGCCCATGGTGTCCTCCATTTCCTCGCGGATGGCCGCGCCATAAGCTTTGTCGCCGAGTCCCGCGGCGGCGGTGATCAAGGCGTATTCGAATTCACCCAGCATGATTAGAACTACATTGTGATAGTATTCGGTAGTTTTGTCAAGCCCGCTGCTCCTACTCGTGGCGCAGCGTCACCATGGGATCAACCTTGGTGGCGCGGACGGCGGGGAGATACGTTGCTGCGAGGGTGATGGCAATTAGAAAAAGCGAGACTAGAGTTAGGGTGAACGGATCGTGCGCTTTCACTCCGTAGAGGAAGCTGGAGAGAACGGGAGTGGCAAGTGAAACAGGCCGCGCGTGGCGGTTTGAAGTCCAATGCGTTCCGAGACGCCGGCGTCGGTTAGAGCGTTCATCTCCGCGCCCCGATGCGCTATTTCGAGCTGCTCGAAAACGCTGTTCTCTTTTCGCCAGCAAAGTTGTTGCCGGGTTGCTTGGAAGAAGTATTGACTGAGGACGCCAGGCGATCGCTTCCCGGATAGGGGAGGGGGCGCAGCAGGATGGCGGCGTGACGGAGATCCTGGAGAAGGGTGTCCATTTGGCGAGTGCTTGACTCATGCTAACCCGGCATGGCCGGAACCAAAAGCACCGACTCCCTTACGGTCGCGGTTCGGTAAGACGCGGCCAAAAGTCGGAGCGCTCAAAAATGCGCCCCAAAGGCTGTAAATACTGATTCAGATGCTGGTCGACGAAAATATCCGGCCCCATTGCCCTCGCGTGGGGCTCTATGTTGTTGGGCGGGCGAGAAAAGAAAAATCTTGCAGGCAGCTACCGGGTACAATCGATAGACAGAAATGTGCTTCTCAGCGGTAGCAAACTTTACCGGCAGCGGGGTTTTGGCAACCGTCGGCGTGCTTACTTTGACCAAGGTGAAACATCGCCGGGAGCTGTTATTCGCGACGCTGCCCACGCTTTTCGCCATCCACCAATTCATTGAGGGATTCGTGTGGCTGGGATTGGACGGGACTTTTTCGCCGGCAGTCACGCACGACATGGGCGCGGCGTTCATGCTGTACGCGCAGGGGCTGCTTCCGTTCTTGCTGCCGCTTAGCGTGGTGCTGTTCGAGCCGACCCGGCAAAGCCGCAGACGAATGGTGCCGTTTCTCATAATCGGCGGCGCAACGGCGCTGTACATATTATGGGCGCTGACGGCCTTTCCAACGCAGGTGTTCGTCAGGGAAAACAGCATCGTGTACATTAATCCGGCTACGAATAATGAGCTTGTCGCGGTGGTGTACGTGATTGCGACATGCGGCTCGCTGTTCTTTTCGAAGATCAAGGACATGGTCATCTTCGGAGTGGCGAATCTGGCGATTCTGCTGATCGTGATGGCGGTGAAGCGGTACGCGTTCACGTCGCTGTGGTGTGCTTACGCGGCCGTGGCCAGCGTGATCATTCTGGCGTACTTTTGGAAGAGCAACCGGCATCGGCCGTTTCGGTACGAACTGGCGATCTGACAGGCACCGACTCCCTTAGAAAGCTGTGAAAAAATCGGGAAGCACGCGGGGTTGGCAGACGGAAGCGTCTGCCCCACATTGACGCACAAGGATTTACGATTAAGTGGCGCAGGCGCTTTCGCCTGCGAACCGATTTTTTCACAGCTTCTTACACTTACGGTCGCGGTTCGGAAGCGCGTTTCCGAACCGCGACCGTAAGGGAGTCGGTGCTTTGGTTTTTCCCATCCTTTGCCCACCTGCCACAACGATAGAATTGAGTTTATGCTCTTGCCCACCATCTTCCGCGAGTATGATATCCGGGGCGTCGCCGATTCAGAACTTCTGAGTCCCGATATCGAACTGCTGGGGCGTGGATTGGGCGCTTATCTCCGGCGGCGTAGCGGGGGCCGGAAAATTAACGTCGGGCGCGATTGCCGGCTCAGCTCCTTGCGGCTCCGCGACGCGCTGGTGAAAGGCCTGTTGGATTGCGGTTGCATGGTCACCGATATCGGCGTGGTTCCAACGCCGGTGCTTTACTATTCAGCGCAGTACACCAAAGCCGACGGCGCCATCATGATTACCGGAAGTCACAATCCGTCGGAATACAACGGCTTCAAAACCGTTTGCGGATCCGGCACGCTGCATGGTGAGGCGATTCAGGATGTCCGGCGCTTAATTGAAAAGCAGGACTTCGAGCAGGGTGCGGGAAATCTGAGTACGCTGGACGCAGTCACGCCTTACGTCTCGGAAATCGCGTCCCGGTTCCAATTCGAGCGCCGCATCAAAGTGGTGGCCGACGCGGGCAACGGGACCGCCGGGCCCGTGGTCCATCGCATTTTCGAGAAACTGAACGTCGACGTCACCGAGCTGTTCTTTGAAATGGACGGGAGATTTCCGAATCATCATCCCGATCCCACGGTTCCCGCCAATCTCTATCAACTGATCGAAAAGGTGCGGGAAACCGGCGCGGAGCTGGGCATCGCCTTCGATGGCGATTCAGACCGCATCGGAGCCGTGGACGAAAAGGGAAACGTCATCTACGGCGACCTGCTGCTGCTGATTTACGCGCGTGAGGTGCTCAGCCGCAAGCCTGGGGCGACGTTCATCGGCGAGGTGAAATGCTCCCAGGTGATGTACGACCAGATCAATCAGCTGGGCGGCAACGCGATTATGTATAAGACCGGGCACTCGCTGATCAAGGCCAAAATGAAAGAGGAACACGCGGAGCTGGCGGGGGAAATGTCCGGCCACATGTTTTTCGCCGACCGCTATTACGGCTATGACGACGCGCTCTACGCGGCGTGCCGGCTGATTGAGATTGTGGCCAAGTCCGGACGTCCGCTCTCGGCCCAGCTGGAGGGGTTGCCGCACATGGTCTCCACGCCCGAGATCCGCGTGGAGTGCCCGGACGAGATCAAGTTCGGCGTGGTGGAGCGGGTGGCGGCGCATTTCAAGAAGATCCGCAAGACGGTGGATATCGACGGCGTTCGGGTGATTTTTCCGGAAGGTTGGGGATTGCTGCGCGCGTCGAACACCCAGCCGGTTCTGGTGATGCGCTTTGAAGCGTCGAGCGATCGGCTCTTGAAGGAATATCAGGACGAAGTGGAGCAGGCGCTCGAAGAAGCGAGATCGCTGGTTCCGGCAGCGCGCACGTAGTGGCTTCCGCCGCCTCGCGCCAATCCGCTATCCGCTTCATCGTTGCGCTCGGCACCATCAGCCTGTTCGCCGACGTTACTTATGAGGGCGCGCGCAGCATCAATGGTCCGTTCCTGGGATTGCTGGGCGCCAGCGCGGCGATAATCGGCATCGTCTCGGGAGCGGGCGAATTGGCGGGCTATCTGCTTCGATTATTTTCGGGCATCGCGGCGGACCGCACCCGCGCTTATTGGACGCTCACCATTGTTGGCTACATCATCAACCTGTTGGCGGTGCCGTGCATGGCGCTGGCTGGACATTGGGGAGTGGCCGCCGCGTTGATCATCGCCGAACGCGCCGGGAAGGCCATCCGCACTCCGGCGCGCGATGTGATGCTTTCGCAGGCATCGAAGATTGTGGGGCGCGGCTGGGGCTTCGGGCTGCACGAATTCATGGACCAGGTGGGAGCTTTTCTAGGGCCATTGTTGGCCGCGCTGGTTCTGGCGGAAACCCACCACTACGCGCGCGCCTACGCGATGCTGGCCATTCCAGCGGGCTTGGCGCTGGCCAGTTTGTTTACAGCCATCAAATTCTATCCCGACTCGTCGCGGTTTGAAGAACCGAAAGTTGGTGCGATTGCGGCCACCAGGCTGCCGCGCGCATTTTGGATTTATATGGCCGCAGCCGGTTTGCTGGCGGCCGGGTTTGTGGATTTTCCGCTGATCGCATTTCATTTTAGTAGGACCTCGCTCGCGACGCCGCCGGAGATTCCGGTTTTCTATTCAGCGGCGATGGGAGTGGAAGCGCTCACGGCGCTCGTTTTGGGAAAGCTTTTCGATCGCATCGGCATGCCGGCGTTGCTGCTTGGCGTCCTATTTTCGGCGGCATCCAGCCCGCTGGTTTTTTTCGGAGGGTTCTACGCGGCGCTGGGTGGCATGGCGCTGTGGGGCGCAGGCATGGGCGCTCAACAATCCCTGCTGCGCGCAAAGATCGCCGACCTGGTTCCCGCCGAACGGCGTGGAGCCGCTTACGGAATCTTCAACACGGCCTACGGAATCCTGTGGTTCGCCGGCAGCAGCGCGATTGGTATCCTTTACGGGAGGTCGCTTGCTTCCGCCGTGATTTTCGCCATGGCCACGCAACTGGCTGCGATACCGTTATTGTTAATGGTCAGAAGGAGACCCGCTTGAGAAAACTTTCGCTCATTCTGCTGCTTGGCCTTGCAGGATGCGCTCATCCGCCCCATTTGTCCACGTCGATCAACGTCCAGAAGAAGTCGGACGAGCTGATTCTGGTGACGCTGAAGGTGGCTAATCTCGATAACAGCGCGACCACGCCGATCGCCATCGAAGTGACCGGCCAGGCGCGGACCGGGGGCCATTGGAGTAAGACGGAAACGCTGCTGCATCCGGCCCCGTTCGTGCTGAATCGCCATGAGCAGCGCGAGATTACCAAGTTCTGGAAGATCGAAGCCGGCGCCGTGCGGACAACTTTAGTGATGAAGGAGCAGGAAAACGGCCGTTTAATAAAGAGCGAAAAGTCGGAGAGGGTATTTTGAGATGAGCTCGCCCTCGGAACAAGTGGACGCCTTCATCGCCAAGTTCGACCCGGCTATGGCCAAGCTGATCCGCGCGATACGAGCGGCGCTCCGCAAGCGATTTCCCACTGCGATCGAAATGGTCTACGACAACTACAATTTCTTCGTGATCGGCTATTCTCCCACGGAACGGCCGACGGATTACATTGTCTCGTTGGCCGCGAACGCGAAGGGAGTGGGGTTATCGTTCAACCACGGAGCAACTTTGCCCGACCCTGCGAAAATACTTCTCGGCGCGGGAAAACAGAATCGCTTTGTGCGCCTTCCGAACGCGGCAGAGCTGCGGAAGCCCGAAGTAGAAGCGCTGCTACGCGCAGCAGTGGCGCAGGCGAAGCCGTTGCCGGAATCCGGCCGGGGAGGCACGGTCATCCGATCTGTCTCAGCTAAGCAGCGGCGACGCAGGCTTCCTTGAGCTGCTGGGGAATAAACGTCAAACTCCCCACTCGCGTGCCTGCAAATGAGCGAAATTGAGAACTGCGACACCCTCACGGCTCAATGCCAGATAAAGGTCGAGGTCGTCTGTGAGAACCGTGCATTCGTTGTCCGCCGCCAACGAAACAATGGCCGCGTCGACTAGTCCGTGACCGATATAGGACGTGCTTTGCGCCGCCTGAAGACTGGCCATGACTGGCTCTTGCAGTATCCCGAGCAGGCTCTTCATAATTTGGCGCGCCTGCGTCCGCTCTCGGCCCGTCAGGTCAGTGAGGTTACTCACCTCAGCCATGACGTGAGCCAAAGTGTACAACGGACTGAAAGTATTAACCACGCGAAGTAGGAGCCTGAAGTCCCGCTGGCTATATTTGCTTGTGCGCTTGAAATTCTCGACGCGATCGAGGTTCACGCTCCCGACGACGAAGAGCACGAGAAGATTCGTGTCTGGCGAACCCGAATTGCGGATTCGCTGAATTCATTGTGGGCTCGGCTCACGCAGTTTCATTGCTACCAGCTCGCCTGTTTGAGCATCGATCAGAAATCGTTTGTATTGGAGCGGGTCGGCTCCAATCTGTGCCAGTGGCGACAGCACTGTCAAATCGCGTGGAACGCTGAGCGTAATGCTCCAGACCTCGCGGTCCTTGTACTTCTCTAACTCGATCTCTTCCAAGTTTGAAATACCGGTGCCTAGCCAGTCAGCGGCCGCTGCTTTGCTACAGTCACTGCCTGTTTGGCATCAATCATCGTCGCTCCTCACCGTGGAATCAAAAGACTAGCCCAAACCGGGTGCAATCCTACTTCATGTTAGTTGATTCCGGGAAATGAGGTAGTGTATCAGTTTGAATTTTTCTGCTCCAAAAGAGCCACGATATCCTCGATCTGACTCGCCACACGCCCCGACTCTAAAGATTCTGCCCTCGACGAGCGATGGCTTAGAATGGCCGATGAACTAGAGCCAAGTTCCGATTCGGCAATCGTGTTGGTTTTTGTCATGATATTCGTGGGGGTCCTGATGGCAGGCTGGGCTGTGTACCGTTGGCTTGGGCTTTCTGACAAATTTGTTCCGGCGGTTGATTCACCTATCCACACCGCGGAGCCAAAGCGATAACGCCGAAAATTCCAACGGAGTCACTACCGAATTGAGAGCGTCTGCCGGAACTGATGCGTCCGAGCCGATGCCGCCAGCCTACATCACCGCGCTGAGCGACTTCCAGCCCAATCCCTGGGACTCCGCTACGCCGGGATACGTAATATGGCCGCCATACGTATTCACGCCTTCGCGAATCGCGGGATTCTCTTTGCAGGCGCGCTCCAGGCCCTTGGTGCACAACTCCGCCAGGTAGGGGAATGTCGCGTTGGTCAACGCAAATGTGGAAGTGTGTGGGACAGCGGCGGGCATGTTGGACACGCAATAGTGCAGCACGCCGTCGACGAAGTAAATAGGATCGGTATGCGTGGTGGCGTGGGAGGTTTCAAAACACCCGCCCTGGTCGATGGCCACATCTACCATGACCGCGCCTTTCTTCATGCCTTTCAGCATGTCGCGCCGCACCAGTTTGGGCGCGGCCGCGCCGGGAATCAATACCGCGCCGATCACCAGATCCGCGGTCCGCAGCGATTCGCGGATGGTGAGGGTGTTGGAGGCCAGCGTGACAACCTGGGAACTGTAAATATCGTCCAGCTCGCGCAGGCGTTCCAAATCGCGATCGATGATGGTGACGTGCGCGCCCAGCCCCACCGCCATCTTGGCCGAATTGTGACCCACCACGCCGCCGCCCAGAATAAGCACGCTGGCCGGCGCAACGCCGGGAACGCCGCCCAACAGAACGCCGCGCCCGCCGTTGGGCGCCTCCAGGTATTGCGCGCCCACCTGGACGGCCATGCGGCCGGCCACTTCGCTCATGGGAGTCAACAGAGGCAGCGAGCCGTCGTCTTCGCGTATAGTTTCATAGGCCACCGAGTTGACCCCGGTTTCCATCAATTTCCGCGTCAACTCCGGCAGCGGCGCCAGATGCAGATACGTGAACAGGATCAAGCCGGGGCGGAAATACGCATACTCGGATGGCTGCGGCTCTTTGACTTTCACCACCAGGTCGGCCTTGGACCAGACCGCGGCGGCATCGCTCAGGATCTCCGCGCCCGCGTCGCGATATTCCTGGTCGGGCAGCGAACTGCCGGCGCCGGCATTGGCTTCCACCAGAACCTGGTGGCCGGCTTCGCGCAGCGACAATACACCGCTCGGAACCAAACCTACTCGCGTTTCGTGATCTTTGACTTCCTTGGGAACGCCAACGATCATCGCGGAAGATCCGGCTTGGGCGAATCCGCGGGCGGCTGGGCGTGCGATTGCGCGGTCATCCGTTTCGGACCAAGGCCCATGGCAATCAGCGACAGCGAATTCAATTTGCCGTCCGGAGTCAGGTTTTGGTCGGCCTGGAAGCGCTTCAGAGCGTCGGCGGAATCCGGGCCCCATTGTCCGTTGGGCTCACTGTGCAGGTATCCTTTATCAACCAGCGCCTGCTGGATTTCTTTGTAGCGATCCTGGGTGGGCGTCTGCTGGGACGATCGGCGGCTCTTTTTGGGAGCCTTGTACTTCGGCGATTTGTATTTCGGCGATTTCGATTTTGCGGTTCTATACTTGGGGGCTTTGAACTTGGGCTTGCTGGAGTGCGAGGCGATCTTTGGGGACCTTTGTTTGGGAGCTTTGGTGGTGGTGGCACAGGCCACGGCAACCAGGCCCGCGGACAAAATGATAGTCTTTAGCACCAAGATTTATTCTACCCGTTCCTTGGGGCGGTCGTCTTACCATTGAACGGACCGGTCGCTTAGAAGCTGTGAAAAAATCGGGAAGCACGCGGGGTTGGCAGGCGGAAGCGTCTGCCCCACGTTGACGCACAAGGATTTACGATTAAGTGGCGCAGGCGCTTTCGCCTGCGAACCGATTTTTCACAGCTCCCTCACGGTCGCGGTTCGGAAAGAAAAGAGGCTCCATGAAAATCGCCAGGATGCTGCGCCGCGACCCGGCGGCTACCGCCATCATCGTGCTGACGCTGGCGCTGTGCATCGGCGCCAACACGGCAATCTTCAGCGTGGTGGACGCAACATTGCTTCGGCCTCTTCCCTTTCCCGAACCGGGCCGCCTGGTGAGCGTCGTCACGCACTTCAAAGATAAGGGCGCGGAGGGCGACAATCTGCGCCAGGATGGCCGTGCCTGGGAATTGATCCGCGATCATGCCACTTTTCTGGATGCGGCCCCCTATTCCCATGGCGCTTCAGGCGTGAATCTTTCCGCCGCCGGTCAGGTGCGGCACGTGGAGCAGCAGCGCGTAGGAGCGGGTTTCTTCCGCGTGCTGGGCATTGCGCCCGAGATCGGCCGCGAGTTCACGCGACAGGAGGATCACACCGGCGGCCCGCCGCTCGCCATACTGAGCCATTCCTTATGGCGCCAGATCTATCATGAAGACCCCTCTGTGCTGGGGCAATTGCTGCTGCTGAAGGGCCGGCCTTACACCATCATCGGCGTCATGCCGAGGAGCCTCCACACCAACATAGAAGCCGATCTCTGGACGCCCCTTCAACCGAGCACCACGGGTGAGGGTGGGGGCACCAACTATGCCGTGGCCGGCCGCCTTAAAACCGGCAGCACCTGGGCGCAGGCCGACGGCCAACTGGAATCCATCGGCGCGCCGTTGTTCAAGCCTCCGTTCAAGAATGTTCCGCCGGGTTCTTCGGTCCGGCTCCATTTGATGTCGCTGCAGGCCGGCGATACCGAGGATTTGCGAAAGCCGCTGCTGATTCTGTGGGGCGCGGTGGGATTGGTATTGCTGATCGGCTGCGCCAACGTGGCCAGTCTATTGCTGGCCAAAGCCGCATCGCGCTCGCGAGAAATCGCCACGCGGTTAGCCCTGGGCGGTGGACGCGGCACTATTATCCGGCAGTTTCTGGTGGAGACGTTGGCGCTTGCGGCGATTGGTGGAGTGGCCGGCCTCGCCGTAGGTTACTTAGGTCTCGAAGGGCTGAAGAAGCTGGCCACGGCGGATTATCCGGCGGTGGAAACGGCGCATCTGGATGCGCGCGTTCTAGCGGCTACCGCGCTACTCTCGCTGTTCGTGAGCCTGGCGGCCGGTCTTTTTCCGGCCATTGAGGCTGGTGCGGTGGATCTTCGCAACGCGTTGAGCGAAGCAGGCGGGCGCGGCGTGTCCGGGCGGCGCAAGGGCTGGTCCCGCAGAATGCTGGTATCGGGCGAAATCGCGCTGGCGGTGATGCTGTTGATTGGCGCGGGCCTGCTGGTGCGCACGGTGACGCATCTTTACCAATTGCGTCCCGGCTTCGAGCCGGCGCATGTGATTACGGCCAGCTTCTCGCTTCAAGACGCCCGCTATACCGATGCCGGGCGTATCAACCAGTTATTCGATGCGGGACTCTCGCGAATTCGCGCGCTCGCGGGTGTGGAATCGGCCGGCGCCAGCCTCACGCTGCCCTATCAGAACGGCTTGAATACCGGCGTGAAGCGCGTGGATGGTCCCCAGGCCGATACTGACTGGCAGATCACCAATTACGATTATGTGACGCCGGGGTTTCTGGAGACTCTCCGCGTTCCGCTGCTACGTGGGCGCCTGATCCGTGCGAGCGACAGCGCCAATGCCGGCAAAGTTGTGCTGGTCACCGAAGCTTTCGTCAAGCAATATCTTTCGCGGCAGAACCCGGTGGGCAGCCATCTGGATTTCGGCAACAAGGAAATCCGCGAAGTGGTGGGCGTGGTGGGCGACGTGCAGCAAAGCGCTGGTTTTGGCGACTACGGACCGCTGGCGCCGGTTCCCAACGTTTATGTTCCAGCCGCGCAGGTGGAGAGCGGCTTTTTGAAGCTGATCCATACCTGGTATGACCCCAGTTGGGTGGTGCGGGTAGCCGGCGCTCCCGCGAGCGTGATTCCTGGGATCCAGAATGTGGCGGCGGCCATTGATCCGCTGTTGCCCATCGCCGAATTTCGGACGTTCGACGATCTGCGCCGCTCATCGGTATCCACGGAAAGGTTCCAGGCCACGCTGCTGGCTGCGCTTTCGGCGCTGGCGCTGGTGCTGGCGATAGTTGGGATTTATGGATTGATGTCGCAGTCGGTAGTGGAGCGCAGGCGCGAGCTGGGCATTCGCATGGCGCTGGGCGCGACGGTTTTCGAAGCCATCCGCGAAGCCACGCTTCCCGGCGTCATGCTGGCGCTCGGTGGAGTGGCCGCCGGATGCCTGCTGGCCGGGCTGTCCGCCAAAGTTTTCGCGCACCTGGTATGGGGCGTGAGCACCACGGATCCGGGAACTTACGCGAGCGTAGCGGCTGGTCTTCTGCTGGTGGCGGCGCTGGCCAGCCTGGTACCGGCTTTGCGCATCGCCCGGTTGAATCCGGCGGACACGTTGCGGGAGGAGTAACAACGTCCCCTTGCTTTCGCGCCGGGCTACAGTACCCCAAATATCGGAACGGTTGGGCCCACATTGTTGGGCCCGCATTGTAGCCCCGCGCAAGGGGAATGTGCTACTCTAAGTTTTCCCCTTCTACGAGGTTTCAGTGGATAGGCTTACCCGAAAAGAACTTAAAAGCGACAAGTTCGCGCTGGAAGTGCAGCACAGCGTGGAGTATGTCACCGAACATCGCCGGCAGTTGATCCGCTGGGGCGCGATTGCGGCGGTGGCGGTGCTGCTCATTGTGGCGGGTTTCCTGTACCGCGGCTATGAGCGCCGCGTTCGCGAGGAAAAGCTCGCGGCGGCAATGCTGATTATCAATGCCACCATCGGGCAAGCTCCCAGCCCGTACGTACTCTCGTTTCCCACGCAGGCGGACCGCGACCAGGCTTACGAGAAGGCTTTCACCGAGTTGGCGACCAAGTATCCGGGAACAGATGAGGGACTGGTGGCCGAATTTTACCTGGGAACGCACGCCGCCGATGACGGCAAGATGGACGAGGCCGCCAGGCGGTACAAAGTGGTGGCGGACGCCAGTGGGCCGTACAGCTCCCTGGCCAAATTGTCGCTGGCGCAGATTTATGCCGCCCAAGGCAAGCTGGCGGATGGCGAGAAGCTGATTCAATCGGTGATCGATCATCCCTCCGAGCTGGTGTCGAAGGAAGCAGCCACTATCGCGCTGGCGCGATTGATTGCGCCCACGGATCCGGCGCGCGCGCGCAAGATGCTGGAGCCTTTGCGAGGCAATGCGCGCAGCAGCATCAGCCGCGGCGCCCTCAACGCGCTGGACGACATGTCCCAAAAGAATTGATCGCGGCCGCAACTGGTGGTCTGCGTTTTCCGGTGGCCCAAAGCCGCGGCCGGCGCTATCCGGAACTTCCCCATCCTTACCGCAGCGAGTTCCAGCGCGATCGCGACCGCATTATCCATTCGCGGGCTTTTCGGCGGCTGGAAAATAAGATGCAGGTCTTCCCGGCCGGCATTTCCGATCACTTCCGCAACCGCCTGACTCACACCATTGAGGTAGCGCAGATCGCGCGAACGGTGGCGTCCGCTTTAGGGTTGGATGAGGACCTGACGGAAGCGCTCGCGCTCGGCCACGATATCGGCCATCCACCTTTTGCGCACGCCGGCGAAGAAGAGCTGGACCGGCAGATGCGCGCGGTGGGCGAGCGCTTCAATCACAACCTGCACGCCCTGCGCATCGTCGAAACGTTCGAGCACCGCTATGCGCGCTTCCGCGGGCTCAACCTGACGTTCGAAGTCCGTGAAGGAATCGTGAAACACTCCCGCGATTTCGAGAAGGGTGAAAATCCGGCGTTGGATGAATACCTGCCGGGATTGCGGCCGCCGCTCGAAGCGCAGTTGATCGACCTGGCGGACGAAATCGCTTACAATACGGCGGACCTGGACGACGCCTTTTCCGCCGGCCTGTTCGATATGGACGGGATTCGCCGGGCAGTTGCTGAATTCGATCGCCGCTACGAAGGGGTGGAGCAACAATTCCCCGGCGCTTCCGAGCAGGAGCGCTTTCAGGAAGTAGTGCGCGGCCTGGTGGACTGGCTGGTGTCCGGTTTTATTCAGGGAACATCGGAAGCGGCTGCGCAGGCCGGAGTATCCAGTGTGGCCGCGGTGCGCGAGCATCCGCGCCGTCTGGCTTCGTTCACGCCGGCGTCTCAAGCCACCAATCGCGAACTGAAGCAGTTTCTGCATCACCAGGTTTACTATTCTGACCTAATGCTGGAGGAGCGGCGCCGGTCCGCGCGCATGCTGGCGGAATTGTTCGAATTCTATCTCCGAAACCCGGCCATGCTGCCGCCCAACTATGTGGAATCGCTGGCGGAGGCGCCGGTGCATCGCGTGGTGTGCGACTACATTGCGGGAATGACGGACGGTTACTTCCTGCGGTCCTATCAACAGGCGTTCGGAGCGTAGCATTCTGAACGCGCCGGTGTTACACTCGTCGTCGCCATGGCAACTTTCTACGAAGAATTCAAGATTAAAGGCCAGGACCTGGTTGAAAAGGTAAAGAGCATCCTGCACGAGGGTAACGTGCGGAGGATTATTCTGAAGGACGAAAAAGGGCACACGTTTCTGGAAATTCCCCTGAGCGTGGCCGCGGTGGGAGTGGTGGCTGCGCCGTTGCTGGCGGGATTGGGCGCCATTGCCGCGCTAGTCTCCAATTTCACCCTGGTGGTAGAGCGAACCCCCGAGGAAGGCTCCGAGCCGCGACCGTAAGGGTCTGCGAAAAAAACGGTTGGCAGGCGGAAGCGGAAGCGCCCGCCCCACTCACTCAACGTGGGGCAGGCGCTTCCGCCTGCCAACTCCGGCGGTAACGCAGATTTTTTCAGAGCCCCATAAGCCACCGGTGCCGATCAGTCGGTACGCCACGTGCTGAATCACCGGTAGGATGGCGCAAGTAGAGACGGAATACTTCGGAACGATGTCTTACCGGGAGGATTCGGTGTTCGAGTTTCCCTCCGGGCTGCCTGCGTTTCTCAGTGAAAAGCGCTTCGTTCCCATTGAATCGCCGCAACATTCGCCGCTGCTTTTTCTGCAAAGCATGACCCGGCCCTCGCTTTGTTTTCTGGCGCTTCCCATTCAGGTAGTGGATCCGGAGTACCGCCTGGCGGTGGCCGCGGAGGATCTGGTTTCGCTCGAACTTGTTCCCGGGCGCCAGCCTGAGCTCGAAACGGAAGTGGCCGTGCTAGTGCTGGTATCGCTGCGCGACGGGCTTCCGCCCACTGCCAATTTAATGGCGCCGATTGTGGTGAATCTCAAGACTCGCCGCGCGCTTCAGGCTATCCGGCAGGATGCGGTGTATTCGCACCAGCATCCCCTCCCGAGCATTACGGGGCCGGCATGTTAGTTCTGCGGCGGCGGGCGGGCGAATCGGTGTTTATTGGCGATGATATTGAAATCGAAGTCCTGGCGGTGACATCGCAAGGCGCCAAGATCGGAATCCGGGCGCCACGGGAAACGGTGATCCTGCGCAAGGAGCTGAAGGTGACGCAACAACAGAATGAAGCGGCGGCCAAGAGCCTGGCGAAGAAAGATTTTGAGCGTACCCTAGAAAATCTTTGCGTCCGAACTCAAGAACCCGTTCCTCTCCCCGATAAGCACAAGTGAGAACTGAGAGAGGCTTCTGATCGACGCATCGGGAAGCCAAAGCGGCCTCGGGTAATGCCAGCGTGCAGGTCCGAAGTCGCGTGTTGGTCCTGAACGGCAGAAATGCCGGCGGGGATCAGAGTCTCTCGAGGGCGCCAAAGGCGGTCCGAGGCCGTGAAGGTTCACGGGTATCGAGTTCTCAATCTTAAGGAGAAATATTGTGGGTTCATTTAGTATCAATACCAACATCGCGTCCTTGCAGGCGCAGAACTACCTGCGAGTCAACGCCAACTTCCAAAGCCAAACCATCAACGAAGTGACTTCCGGTCTGCGCATCGTCCAGAGCGGCGACGACGCCGCCGGGCTGGCCATTGCCAACGGCTACCGGTCTGACGAAGCCGTGTTGACGCAAGGTATTCAGAACGCCAATAACGGCTTGAGCCAGCTGCAAATTATGGATGGCGGCATGAGCAACATTTCGCAGCTTCTGGATCGGGCCCGCACGCTGGCCACGGAATCCGCTTCGGGAACGTTCACCGGAGACCGATCGGTTCTGAACGGCGAATACCAGAGCGTGCTGACTGAAATTAACCGCCAGGCGCAGGCCATTGGTTTGAACCAGGGCGGAACTTTTGCCAAGAGTCTGTCCGTATTCATCGGCGGCGGCGATGGCCCCACTGCCGCGTCGGCGATTCAAAACGGTTCCGTGGCTGTCGATCTCAGCACTTCTACGGTAGATACGCAGAGTCTGGGGTTGCAGGGTTTCACCGCGGGCTACCAGGTTGCTTCGGGCGCCGCGGACAGCGGATTGTATGATCTGGGCGCGGCATCCGCCACCAGCGTTTCGAACATACTTGCTCAAGCTGCGACAGCGGGCAGTACATCTTTTGTCATCTCGGGACCGGGCTTTTCGGCCGGAGCCGGCGGGGCTATCACAGTGAACGTAAACACTTCGAACGTTGCCGACCCAACCTCGCTGGTTACGGCCATCAACGCCGGTATTCAGGCTGCGGCTACCGCCGGCAGCGCCCAGGCCAAAGCATTCGGCGACGCCAATATCACGGCCGAGATTCACACCGGCACCGATGGCGCGCAACAACTGGAATTCGTATCTTCCGATACGGCCTTCCAGGTAAGCGCGGGAGACACCACCGCGAACGCATTAATGGGTAACTTCGTGGGTCAATCCAATGCGCAACTGGGGACGGACCAAGGCATCACCACTCCGTTGTCCACAGCGGGCCTGTTAGCTGTAGGTACTGAAAGCACGTTCATCTCCGGCGGAACGGAGCAGACCACCGGCGCGGTCTTCACCAACATGGCGTACAGCAGTTCATCCACCGTAGCAACGAATCAGACTTTGACCTTCGTTGCCAACGACACCGGTGGGACGCCTCAGACCGTAAAGGTTACCTTGAGCGCACTCACGGCCGGGACCAACCTGACTGCCGCGGGGGCCATAGCGCAAATCAATGCCGCACTGCAGCAAACCGACAATCCGGCGCTCACCAGCATCATCGCGACCGCGAATGGAGGCGCCAGTGGCACTGGTACCATATCGTTCTCGAGCAACGCGTCGGTGCCGTTCAGTGTAACCATTGGATCGGAGGCAACGGGTGGTGGAGTGGCTGGAGTGACCGGTTTAGCCGGGTACAACACCATCATCCAGTCTTCCGTCGTCGGCGTCGGAGCCACCTCCGATGTCAGCACGGAAGCGGATGCTGAATCGGCGGTCTCAGCTCTGGCTAATTCGGTACAGCTTCTGGGTAATGCGCAGGCCGTGGTTGGACGAGGTGAGAACCAGTTCAACTACGCCATCAACCTGGCGCAGAGCCAATTGACCAACACCACCGCTGCCGAGTCGAGCATCCGTGACGCTGACCTGGCAACGGAAGCTGCCAACCTAACCAAGGCTCAGATTCTGCTGCAAGCCGGCGTAGCCGCGCTGGCGCAAGCGAATTCGGCGCCGCAAAATATTCTCTCGCTACTGAAGAGCTAATTTTCTTTAGATCGGGAGAAGCTTCACCCTGATGGAGCGATGACGCGCATTATCGGCGTCATCGCTCCTTTTCTTTCCTGTTTCACCCCTTTCTGCGAGATTTTCCGTTCACGGCACTACTCTCTCTTTAGTGAGGAAGCCAATTCACAAGGCGCCAAAAAAGCCCTCTGCTTCCAACCTGGTGGAGGAAGGGAACCGGCTGCGCAAGAGCGGCGATTGGATAAACGCCGAAGAAAGCTACATTCGCGCCACCGAGATGGATCCCGAAAACCGGGATGCCTGGACCGAATTGGGTTGCCTGCTGGTGGACAGCCGCCGTTTTCCGGAAGCTGTGGATTGTTTGGACAAAGCATGTTCGCGTAAAGCAGCAAACAACGGCGTCTTAGGCGGCAAGTTTCCCCACGAATCGGTTCAGTTGCTGGCGGAAATCGCCGCCGAGAGGCCGGATTGGGCGCGGGGGCAATACAGCCTGGGCTGCGCCTATGAGCATCTGGCGGAACATGACCGGGCGCGGCAGCATCTGGCGAACGCGTTGCGGCTGGCTCCCTCCCTGTTGGCCGCGGTGGAAGCGCTCTACGCGCGCATGTTCTGGACCGAGGAAAAGTACACCGATGCCATCGCCGCGGCGGACCGGGCGCTGGCCATCAATCCCAACTATTACCTGGCGCTGGTGGTCCGCGGCAGGGCTTCGGCCGCGCAAGGGCGAATGGCGGAAGTGGTGGACAGCCTGCGCCGGTCGCTCGAAATTGTCCCGGATCCGGTTATTCACAGCAGCCTGCTTTTTGACATCACTTGCCTGACGGGGACGACGCCGGAAGTTCTCCATGCTGAAGCCTGCCGCTGGGGCGCTCTTTACGCCGCTCCCTTGGCATCGGAAATTCAACCACACGCCAACCGGCCGGATGCGGAGCGCCGCCTGAAATTGGGATATGTCTCGCCGGATTTGTACGGACATCCTATCGCCAAGTTCATGCTGCCGGTTTTTGAGCGCCACGATCGTTCGCGCTTCGATGTCTTCGTCTATTCGGTGGGAACAAAATCGGACCAAATCACGGAGTGGGTCCGGAGCCACGTTGAACACTTCGTGATATTTCCGGGGGAGGAAAAAAAGCTGGCGGAGCGCATTCGCTCAGATGAGATCGACATTCTGGTGGACTTGGCCGGGCATACCACGGGCGAAGCGTACCTGGCTTTCGCGCGCAAGCCCGCGCCGATCCAGGTTTCCTGGCTAGGCGTGCTAACCACCACCGGGATGACCACCATGGACTATTTTCTCGGTGACGCCCAGATGCCTTGTCCGGGGACTGAGCATCTGTTCACGGAGACGGTGTACCGGCTGCCGCGGTCCTTCTGCTGTTATCGTCCCGGCTCAGAAGCTGCGGTGGCGCCGGGTCCATATTCGGAGCACGGAGACATTACGTTTGGATGCTTTAACAGCCCGCGCAAGATCACTCGCGAGGTGGTGAAGCTGTGGTCCGCCATTCTGCATCTGGTCAGCGGAAGCCGGCTGCTGCTGAAGTATTACCAGCTGGAGGAAGAAACGCGGCAGGCTCACCTGCGGGCCTGGTTCGCGGAAGAAGGAATCCCGGGGCACCGTTTGGTCTTCCTGGGGTCGAGCTTGTCGACCGATTATTTTGATGAGTACAGACTCATCGATATAGCACTGGATCCATTTCCTTATAACGGCGGCAGCACCACCTTGGACGCGCTTTGGATGGGTGTTCCTGTTGTAACGCTGGCGGGGCGTTCGCCCGTGCAACGGACCGGCGCCAGCGTCCTTACCGCCGCCGGATTGCCGGATTTAGTGGCCCAAACGCCCGAGCAGTATGTCACTACGGCAGTGTTCCTTGCCGGAACCTTGCCGAAAATCCCGGACGCCCGCCGGAATTTGCGCAAGACGCTGGAGGCCTCACCGCTCATGGACGAGATCGGCATGGTACGCGGCGCCGAAAGCGCCTTTCGGGACATGTGGCGGACCTGGTGCCGAGGCAAGCGTTACATTGCGTAAGTCCGCGCAAAAGTTCATCGAGGAAGGCAACCGCCTGCGCCAGCTGGGTGACTGGATAAAAGCCGAAGAAAGCTATATCCGCGCCACTAAGGCCGATCGCGGAAACCTGGATGCCTGGACGGAATTGGGTTTTCTGCGGGCCGACAGCCTGCGATTTTCCGAAGCCGGCGGCTCTTTGCGAAACGGAACGGGTAACGGCGCCTCCTCAGTCGACAGCCGGGAGGAATCGGTCCGGTTGATGGCGGAGATCGCCAGCGCGCGGCCCGATTGGGCGCGCGGGCAATACAGCCTGGGCTGCGCTTATGAGTACTTGGGGGAACATAACCTGGCGCGGCGGCATTTGGCGAACGCCATGCGGCTGGATCCATCGAGACTGGCCGCGGTGGAGGCACTCTATGCGCGCATGTTCCACCGGGAGAAGAAGTACACCGACGCCATCGCCGCGGCGGACCGCGCACTTGCCGCAAATCCCAATCATTATCTCGCGCTGGTAGTCCGCGGCGAGGCGTGCACCGCGCTGGGGCGAATGGCGGAGGTGGTGGATTGCCTGCGCCGGTCGGTTGAGATCGTACCGGATCCAACCATTCACAGCAGCTTGCTTTTTGACCTGAATTACCTGGCGGAGACCTCGCCTGAGACCTTGTTTGCCGAGGCGCGCCGTTGGAACGCACTTTGCGCCGCTCCTTTGGCACCCAAAATTCAAACTCACACCAACCGGCCGGATCCGGAGCGCCGGCTGAAGGTGGGCTACGTCTCGCCGGATCTGTACGGGCATCCGATCGCGAAGTTTTTGCTGCCGGTTTTTGAGCATCACGATCGTTCCCGCTTTGAGGTGTTCGCATATTCAGTGGGATCGAAATCGGATGACATCACCGAGTGCTTCCGAACGCGCGTGGAACACTTCGTGAACTTGCCGGCGCAAGAAAAAAAGCTGGCGGCGCGCATTCGCGCCGATAGGCTCGACATTCTGATGGATTTGGCCGGGCATACCATGGGTGAGGCTTACCTGGCTTTCGCCCGCAAGCCGGCCCCGATCCAGGTTTCCTGGCTGGGCGTGCTGGCAACAACGGGAATGTCAACCATGGATTATTTTCTGGGAGACGCCGAAATGCCCTGTCCCGGAACCGAGCATCTGTTCACGGAGACGGTGTATCGGCTGCCACGGCCCTTCTGCTGTTTTTTTCCCGGCACGGACGCTCCGGTAGCCCCGGGTCCTTATCAGGAGCGCGGCGACATCACGTTTGGAAGTTTCAACAGCCCGCGCAAGATCACACGCGATGTAGTGCAGCTCTGGTCCGCCATCCTGCATCTGGTTAGCGGCAGCCGGCTGCTGCTCAAGTATCACGGCCTGGAAGAAGAAGCCCGGCAAGCGCCTTTGCTCGAGTGGTTCGCGGAAGACGGAATCCCAAACCAGCGAATACTTTTCGCGGGCGCCAGCCTGTCGACAGACTATTTTCAGCAGTACGCCCGCATCGACATTGCGCTGGACCCGTTTCCTTATAACGGCGGCAGCACCACGTTGGACGCGCTTTGGATGGGTGTTCCTGTGGTAACGTTGGCAGGCCGTCTGGCAGTGCAACGGCATGGGGCCAGTTTCCTTGCCGCCGCTGGATTGCCCGACTTAATAACGCATTCGCCGGAGCAGTATGTCACGACGGCGGTATTTCTGGCGCAGACCCTGCCGAAGTTACCGGACTCTCGAGCGAATTTGCGGAAGGCGCTGGAAGCCTCCCCGCTGAGGGACGAGATCGGCCTGGTGCGTAGCGTGGAGAACGCCTTTCGGGAGATGTGGCGCAGTTGGTGCAGAAGCAGAAGCTGATCAGGCCCGGCGCCGGCGTTCGCGGGGGCGCATATCGCTGGCATTGGAGACCGCTTCCGCTAACGCGTCCGCCACGCGGGTCACGTCCTGCTTCTGCATGTCCGGAAAATGCGGTAGGCCCAGCACGCGGCCGCCCAGTTCTTCAGTCACCGCGAGCGCGCCGCGAGGACAATCCATGAAGGCGGGCATTCTATGGCAGCCTTCGCCCCACCATGTCTTGGTTTCAATACCGGAGTGGTGCAAGTGAGCCGCGATTCTTTCCGATTGCCGTTGTGGCAGAATCACGCTGGTAGTGGCCGTAACCCAGCCGTGCCCGTAACCCGGCTGCAGCGAGACCTTCTCGAGTGAAGGAATAACCTGCCGGTACCATTCCATAATTTTGGCGTGTTGCTGGCGCGTTTCACGCCACCCGGCCAGGCTGGCCAAACCGACGGCCGCATGGTATTCGCTCATTTTGGCATTGAGGGCGGGCAGCATGGCGATGCGCTCACCCTGGAATCCAAAGTTGCAACCGGCGCGAAACCGTTCCAGGAACCGCGCATCGGTGGAGGAGACAAAACCACCCTCGCCGGCGCCCAGAATTTTGGTGGCGTGGAGGCTGACAACATGAGGGATGCTGCTGGGGCGAGCGGTATCGAATCCAGCCGCGGCATCGATGACCACCAGGATTCCCGTGCGGTCCTCAAATTCCTGCCAGGCGTCTGTATCGAGAGGCGCGCCGAACGGCGAAACAACGATGATGGCGCCCACCGGGCGGGATATCCCCTTCAGCGTTTCCATCACTTCATATGGATTCAGAGCCCAGGTGCGCCGGTCCACGTCGTGAAACCAGGGTGTCAGGCCGGCGGCGCGGGCCGCATGTGGAGTAGCCACAAACGTCCAGGATGGAACCACGCAAAGCGAGTGGGCCGGCACTCGACGCGCCAGCAGCGCCACCGTCAGGCCGACCGTGGCATTGGCCGCAGTGACCACGCCGCGGTCTGAAAATCCCAGCCGCCGGCTGAGCTGTTCTTCTAACTCGGTGACTAGCGGACCGGCATTCGTGTACCAGCGTTTCCGGTCAATCGCTTCGAGGTATGGCAGGATGCTGGCCGCAAGTGGAAGCTGCGGTTTCAGCACCGGCAGTAGGGCTGAGGCCGGCCGCGGACGCGACTGCATGATCGGCAACGGATGTAAACGCTGGCTAGCCATTGCGGTCCTCAAGAGTCCTCATCGTCGAGCGGGCTGGTCCTAAACAGATGGCCACTTTCGATACGGGGTGATACCTCCGCGCGGTGACGGGGATATAGCTAGTTTCAAGAGAGCAATGGTTCCCGGATATCACCAAACAAAAGGAGGTGCGCGTGGAATCGCGTTCGGTACTGGTATTTCCAGGCGGGATGCCATCGTCTTTATCGTGGGCGCGGCAGGCGTCGGAATCCGGAATCCGGGTGGTGGGTGCGTCTTCGCTGGCGCACGATCCCGCGCGTCCGAACTACTCCGAGTGGATATCTCTGCCCTGGATCGGCGACGCCGGTTTCGAGGCCGCCCTCAACTGCTGCGTTCGGGAGCGAGGCATTGATGCGGTGTTCACGGCACACCCCCTGGTATGGCAAAAGCTCCGGGAGCTGCTGCCTAAGATGGCTCCCAATGTCCAGTTGGAGGCGGAGCGGCCCTGGACCACCGAGCTAGCGGAGTACCGCGGCTACCGCGAAATTGCCGGCAAGTTCCATCGCGACCCGCTGCAACTGGCGGCCGCGGGCCGTCCCCAGCCGTGCATGTCCCTGCCGCAACTGGCGGCGCTGGTGCGGTTGTTTCAACAGGTGCCCGGACAATGCGACCATTCCAAGCTGGAAGCGCTGGCGGCGATCTTTCGCTGGATGCCGCGCGGCGACATCGTGGAGATCGGCTCACTGTGGGGCCGGTCCGCGGCGGCGCTGGCGTTTCTGGCGCGGCACTACAGAATTGGCAAGTTGCTGTGCGTGGATCCCTGGCGGGCCGAAGAAATCCACCAGGGGATTCCGGCGGTGGACGCGGTTTTCGATGAGGCGCCCCTGGATGAAATATTCGAAGCGTTTCGCATAAACCTGGCGCCGTTCGAGGGCCGGGTGAACTATTCGCGGTCACGCTCCAGCCAGGCTGCGGCCATTTACTCGGCCTCGCCCTGCTTCAAGACCGAAGACTTTGGCCGCACCACCTACACCGGCAAGGTCGCGCTCTTGCATATCGATGGCAACCACGCGCTGGAATCGGTCTGGCGGGACATCGAGATCTGGAGGCGTTTTGTTGGTGCCGGCGGCTGGGTGGTCTTCGACGATTATTGCTGGCCATTCGGGAACGGTCCTAGAACCGCGGCGGATGAATTCTGCGGCATGTTCCGCGCGAACCTGGCGGCTGGATTCGTCGCCGGCGGAGCGTTGTTCGTGCAGCTCTGTGGGGCAGGTTGCTAACCTGCGCGCCGATTGGCAATCGGCGCAAAACAGCGCGGGTTAGCAACCCGCGCGCAGGATGGCATCCTGCCCCACAACCCGATATTTGCTTATGTCCGGCGAAGAACTAGGATCTTTATACACTCGCGATGAGCTAAGGGCCATGCTTGGCTCGGTGGGTGAAAACGTGGCGGTGAACCGCTCGGTGGTCTTTTATTCCGCCAAAAACATCCGCATCGGTTCCAACGTCCGCATTGACTGCTTCAGTATATTGTCGGCGTCCTCCCATGGCATAGTGATTGGCGATCACGTGCACATTTCGGCCTATGCCGCTCTCTTCGGCGCTTCCGGCCGCATTGACGTGGAATCTTTCTGCGCGCTGTCCTCGCGGGTAACAGTTTTCACTTCCACCGACGACTATGTGGATGGATTTATGAGCAATCCAACAGTCGGGCCGGAGTATCGCAAAGAAAGCTGCGGCAATGTGATGTTCAAAAAGCACGCATTGATCGGCTGCGCAAGCGTGATCATGCCTGGGGTGACGGTGGAAGTAGGCGGCTCCGTTGGGGCGCTAAGTTTGGTGAACAGGAATGTTCCGGAGTTTGCGGTAGTTGCTGGAATTCCCTGCCGCATTATCGGACAGCGCAACCGGCGCCTGCTGGAATTGGAAGCAGCTTTTCTGGCCGCGAAATGCTAGGCTGGATCTTCCTGTATGATCCACGTCGACAGGCTCGCAAAATCGTTTCATGATAAGAAGCGCGGCACTGTTCACGCGCTGGAGCACGTCTCTTTCGATGTAAAATCGCGCGAGATTTTTGGGCTGCTGGGGCCGAACGGCGCCGGCAAGACAACCTGCTTGCGCCTGTTGGCCACCATTCTGAAACCCACCGAAGGGACGGCCGAAGTGGGCGGCGCGGATATTGTCCGGTCACCGGAAGCGGTGCGGCGCCAGGTAGGATTTCTTTCTGGCGATATGGGCTCCTATGCCCGGCTCACGCCCAGGGAGATACTCAGCTTTTTCGGGAAGTTGAACGGCCTGGAGGGCGATACGCTACGCCGGCGAATCGACGAAATGGTGGAGACGTTCGAGATGGGCGGCTTCGCCGACACCAAGAGCGACAAGCTTTCCACCGGCATGAAGCAGAAAGTGGCCATCGCGCGGACGGTGGTGCACGATCCGCCGATCCTGATCCTGGATGAACCCAGCTCGGGCCTGGATGTTCCCACCGCGCGCCTCATCGAGAATTTTATGCTGAAGGCCAGGGAATCCGGCAAGTGCATTCTGTTTTCGACGCACGTAATGGAAGAGGCCGAGTACCTATGCGACCGCATCGGCGTGGTCCACCAGGGAAAGTTGCGGGCGCTCGGCACCATGGACGAACTGCGCCAGCTGACCGGAAAGCAGCGGCTGCGTGAAATTTTTCTGGATCTGCTGGACATCGGGGAGCTGTCCCAAGGAGCGCGCACATGAATCTAAGAATCAGCGCCGCGGTGTATCAAAAAGAAATGCTCGAGATATTTCGCGACAAGCGCACCATGATCAGCATGGTGGTGGTGCCGCTGCTGGCCATTCCATTGTTGTTCAGCCTGATCAACGGGTTCATGACCTCGCGCGAGAAAGAGGCGCAGGGTGAGGCGCTGACGGTAGGGGTTCTAGGCGAAGACAAACTGCCAGCCGTGGTGGAAGCACTGAAGGCGGCCGGATTTCGGCCCGTAGCCAAGCCGGACCCGCGCGCCGCGGTGGAGAAAAAGGAAGTGGCCGCGGCGGTGGAGGAAACCGAGGATGCCGCCCAGGAGAAGCACCTGAATGTTTATATCGACCGCACCCGGCAGGCGTCGGAAATCGCCGGCGACAAAATCCAGACCGCGCTCGAGAAGTTGAAGATGGACACGGTTCGCGCCAGCCTGCGCGGATCGGGCCTGCCGGAGCAGATTCTGACTCCGTTCACCATCAAAAACGTGAATGTGGCTTCAGAAAAGAAAATGTCGGGCCTGGTATTCGGCAGCGCGCTGGGCTACGTGGTGATTTTGCTGATGTTCACCGGCGCGATGTATCCGGCGATCGATATGACCGCCGGCGAGAAGGAGAGGCGGACGCTCGAAGCGGTGTTGGCTTCGCCGGCCGCGCGGAATGACATCGTGCTGGGAAAGATCGCCGCCACCGCGACGGCGGCCTTCATCACCGCGCTGCTGACTTTGGGAAGCATGGCTTACTCCTTCCGGTTCTCGCCGCAGGCGGCCAGCGCGCGCGAGACTTTTCACATGGCGCCTCCGGACATGGGATCGCTCATGCTGGTGTTGGTGACGGTGCTCCCAACGGCCATCGTGGCGGCGTCCCTGATGGTGGCCATCGCGCTTTTCGCCAAGAGCTACAAAGAGGGCATGAGTTATCTCACACCAATCGTAATGCTGGCGGCGTTTCCAGCAGTGGTGGGCATGTTGCCCGGCCTGGAGCTGACCCCGGCGCTGGCGCTGATCCCCATCTTCAACGTGTGCCAGTTGGTGAAAGAGATCTTCCTGGGCGAATTCTCTCGGGTCGCCTACGCGGTGGCGTTCGGCGCCAACCTGGTCTACGCGGCGATCGGGTTCTTGGTGGCCGCGAGGATTTTCAAGAGCGAGAGCGTGTTGTTCCGAGTCTGATTCTTAGCCGCTGATGAACGCAGATAAACGCCGATAAGAAAGAATGTTTTATCCGCGTTTATCTGCGTTCATCTGCGGCTAATGACTTTCTCTGGCGTTTTCGCTGACCTGGTCTTTGGTGTTGTGGAAGTTCGACCATTCGCCTTGCTGCGCAGGCTGCAGCCTCGGCCCGCAGGCCAGGCTGACAAAGAAGAGGACTGCGATCAGAATCGCTGCGAAGTTCCGCATACTCCGTCACTCTAGCACAACACTACTTGCTCTTTCCCACTGCCATCGCCCGGCACATGAAAGCGCCTACCTCATCGCTGTAGGGCTTTTTCATGGTGGCCGGCCAATTGGCCTGATCGGCGTAGAGCTTGTTCAGCCCGGCCTGCACCTCGCGATTGCCGCCGGTGAAGGCCGCAATCAAGTTGCGCCAGCGCGCGGCCAAGGCCTGCGCTTTCGGGCTGGCCGGATCTTCGCCCAGCGCAGCTTCCACGTCTTTGATCAGCACCGCCCAGTCGCGCTGCGCCTGTTCGATTACCTCTGCGGAAACTTGCCGATCGGCCAGTGATGCGAGCCCCTGCTCGCTGTAATATTTCTTCGCCCATTCCATGTTGTCTTGCATATGAATCACCTCGATTATTTTTTGAATTGCCGCCCTATCCGCCGCTTCGCCGGAACGAGCGGCAGTTTCAGCCCGCTCAATGGCTTGGGCGGCCAGGTCCAGCAGCCGGCGCTTTTCCAGGATCATGGTGCGCTGCCGGCGCAACGCACCAGCCAGATCCTTGGCGTCCTTCTTCAGCAGCCGCCGGATCTCGCGTAGTGGAAATCCGATGAACTTGAGGGCCAGGATCTGCTCCAGCCGCACCAGATCGCGATCGCCATAGAGCCGGTAACCAGCCTCGGTGCGCCCGCTTGGCGCGAGCAACCCCAGCCGGTCGTAATGATGCAGCGTCCGCACCGTCACTCCGGCCCTTTCGGCGAATTCCTGCGCTTTGCACAACCGCGCTTGGTGCATGATTCATCCTAAGGTCTGACGTTACGTCAGAGTCAAGGACAATTTTGAAAGGGCTTATTGAACGGCGTGATAATACTCGCGGGCCCGCAGCAGAATCTCGCCTCGCTTGTTGGGGAAGATTATTCCGGAGCCAGAGGATGGCTGTTTCGGCTTGGGGCATGGACGCCCAGGAGGGTTGAGGGTCGGCGTCGATGCGAGCCCGCAGGCCGGGCGCGTCCGCGCCAAGAACGTCATCCATGGCGCGATGAATGGCGCTGTCGAGATCCTGGTCCCGGCCGGCCGGAACCAAGTGAGTGTGCGCGCATAAAACAGGATCGAGCGCGGCGGATTGGAAGTCCTCGCTAAAAACGTCAATGGGATACGCGCAGAAAAGATGCAATGCGTTAGCACCCATCAACTTGTTCCAGAACTGTTCCAGCCGGATCGCCGCGGAGAACTGACGCTCCCGCCACAGCAGGCCCACCATTTCGCCGTAGGCGCGAAGCCCGGCGTAGTCGGGCTGCAGCACTTCCTGGATCAAGGCGCTGATGGTCCGCTCAAAGCGGCGCCAATCCGGTTGCCCATCCACCATGAATCGCCGGAGCGTCTGATCGGCATCGGCAAACAGCAGCCGGCGCTCCCGGACGGCCTTGTCCGGATCGATGCCTGCTTCCGAGAGTCCCGCGGCAAATGCCGTGTTCCGCTCCGGGGTGGTGATTACCAACAGGGCCTCACCCTGCTTCAATCCATCCAGCAGGAAATCGACAACGTTTCTGGTGAGCAGCCCTTCGTCGGCCTGGTAAAACTGAACCAAGTGTCCATGGTTCTCCGGGCTCGGCGAAAAGCTATCAAACGGTATCATGGGACACAACTCCGTTTGGTAGACGACTCTGTGACGAAAATGTTTCAAGTGCGCATGTGGGGCAGGATGTCATCCTGCAGCGGGTTGCCAACCCGCAAGTTTGCGCAGGTTGTCAATCGGCGCGCAGGTAGCAACCTGCCCCACAACTGGGCGATAATCGAAAGAGTATGCGTGTTGAAGCCATCCTAGCAGCCAGTTTGGGCGCGCTGACGTGCGCAGCAGCCACCGCTCCGCCTCAGATCACTTTCACCCGGGACGTAGCGCCGATCCTCGAAAAGAAGTGCCAGGGATGTCATCGCCCAGGCGAGGCGGCCCCTTTCTCCTTATTGACTTACGAGCAAGCGCGTCCGTGGGCCAAAGCCATGAAGGAAGCGGTGCGGCTGAAGAAGATGCCGCCCTGGTTTGCCGATCCGCACTACGGCAAATTCTCGAATGACTATTCTCTGGCGCCGCAAGAGGTGGACACTATCGCCGCTTGGGCGGATGCGGGCGCGCCGCGGGGCGAGCTGAAGGACCAGCCTGCTCCGTTGAAGTTTGTGGAGGGATGGTCCATTCCCAAGCCCGATATTGTGTTCCAGCCGCCGCGGCCGTTTGAGATCCCGGCGTCCGGCACCATTGAGTATCAGAAAATAATCGTGCCGTCGGGCTTCACCGAAGACAAATGGGTGCAGTTTGCCGAAGCCCGGCCGGGAGATCGTGCCCATATCCATCACATGATCCTTTTTATACGCGAGCCGGGCTCGCATTGGCTTGCAGGTTCGAAGCCGGGCGTCTTTTTCGTAGCGCCAAAGCCAAATCCGGATGAAGCCGTGGATACTGCCGCCTTGCCGAGCGATTTCCTTGTCGGCTATGCGCCCGGGCAGCCCGCGGTGAGCCTGCCGCCGGGGCAAGCCAAATTGATCAAAGCCGGGTCCGATCTGGTGCTGGAGATTCACTACACCACCAATGGCACCGCAGCGATCGACCATGGCAGCAAATTTGGTTTGGTATTCGCCCGCGAGGCGCCCAAGGAACGCGTGCTGACGTTGTCGGCTACCAATGGAACATTCAAAATTCCGCCGGGAGATCCCGACTACAAAGTGGATTCAGAGTTCCAGCTTGGGACCACGGTGAAGCTGGCCAGCCTGCATCCGCACATGCACGGGCGTGGAAAAGATTTCGAATACCGCGTGGTTTATCCTACCGGCGAAACACAGACGCTGCTGAGCGTGCCCCACTACAACTGGCACTGGCAGCTTTGGTACAACTTAGCCCAGCCGATTGTTCTTCCCAAGGGGACAAAAATCGAGTGTACGGCGCATTTTGACAACTCGCCGAACAATCCCGAAAATGCGGACCCGACGCGAGAGGTCCCTTGGGGCGATCAGAGCTGGGATGAAATGATGGTCGGTTTTTTTGACCTGGTGTTTCCCGCGAACATGCCGGTAAAGGATGTTTTCCCGGTGGCGACGGCCGCGCGGCGATAGCCGGGACTAAAAAAGCACCGGCTCCCTCAGTGTAAGAAGCTGTGAAAAAATCGGTTCGCAGGCGAAAGCGCCTGCGCCACTTAATCGTAAGTCCTTGTGCGTCAACGTGGGGCAGACGCTTCCCTCTGCCAACCCCGCGTGCGTCCCGATTTCTTCACAGCTTCTCACGGTCGCGGTTCGGTAACAACGTGGGGCAGGCGCTTCCGCCTGCCAACCCCTGCCCTATTACCGGATACCCAGCTCCGTCTTAATCGTCCTCACGTTCTTCGAAGCTTGATCCTGAACGTTGCTCGAAATCGCCGCGCACTGTTGGAAATAGGCCAGCCCTTCGCGAGTCTTGGCTTTGTCGCCGATGATCTTGCCGAGATTGTAATTCGACAGGCCCAGGTGAAACAGCGCCAACGGCAGCAGCTGAGGGTCGCCCTTAATGGACGGCAGCGCGGCACGCAGGGCTTTGTCCGCCGGTCCCCACTTTTGCTGGCTGCCATACGCGATCCCGGCGATCCAGTTAGCGCGCCCCAGCGACGCGGCTTTCTTCGCAGCCCACTCCGAGTCGCTGACTCCTTCCGGCTTCGCTCTGGTAGCAATCGCCTCCTCGGCGCGCGTGGCGTTGGCGGCCGCGCGCTCGAAGTTGTTGTGGCGCAGGCTGCAATCCGCCGCGATCAACAGCGCATCGCCATCTTTGGAACTGGCGGCCGCCAGCTTGTCGGCTGCAGCACAGGTTTTGCCGGCTTGTCCCGATTGCGTTAAAGCGTTCAGATAGAGGCCGGAGAGCAGCAGCATATATTGGCTCTTGATGTTTTGCTGTTCGAGCGCCGCTCCGAGATCCGCCAACTGCTTGGGGTTGGCCTGCAGCTTGAGAGCCAGCGAGTAAAGCGCGTAGTCGGCGTAGGTATCCACGCCCTTGACGTATTCCAGATACTGTTTCGCGTCATCGTCGCCGGGCGCTTTCGAAGACGCGATGATCTTGCGCGCTATCTCCGAGGTTCGCGCCGACCATGTTTTTAGAATTTCTGGGTCTTCCTTGCCTTCCGCCGCCTTCAGCGCGTTGTAGGCAACGTCCAGATCGTTGGGGTTGTTGGCTATGGCCTTTTCACCTACTTCGAGGGCTTTGTCGTAATTCTTCTGCTTTACGTAGATCACTTCCAGTTGGCCGGCCACCCAGCCCGCGCCCTCGTGTTTCGGATACTTGTCCAGGAAATCCTGCGCGAGGGCGAGCTTTTTGTCATCGTCGGATTCCTGGCCGATGGCCTGCAGCATCTGTCCTTCGGGGGTGCTGACGTTAATGGTGAAATGTTGCTTCTGCTCCTGGGCGGCGGCAGGAAGCGTTAGCAACAAGAGGGCGAGCACGCAGGTTTTCATGAGATTTCTCCTACCGGAGGAATCTATCATATCCGCGACCGGCAGGGAGGTCCGCTAAAATGACCCTATGCCCAAAGACCTCAAAGAAGGCGACACCGCGCCTGCCATCCGCGTGGAGGACGACCAAGGCCGGCCGTTCGATCTGGCGAAGCTCAAAGGCAAACAGGTTATTCTCTACTTCTATCCCAAGGCCGACACGCCCGGATGCACCACGGAAGCGCAGGGCTTTCGCGATCACGCGAAAAAGTTTGCCGATGCCGGCGCGGTGATTGTCGGGGTTTCGCCGGACAAGCCCGCCGCGCTGGCCAAGTTCAAGGAAAAGTACAAGCTGCCGTTCACGCTTCTTTCCGACCTTGACCATGGCGTGGCCGGCGCCTATGGAACGTGGGTTCAGAAAAGCATGTACGGGCGCACCTACATGGGCGTGGAGCGCAGCACGTTTTTGATCGGCAAAGACGGAAAAATCAAAAACATCTTTCGCAAAGTGAAGCCGGCCACGCACCCGGGAGAAGTCTGCCAGGCTCTCAAATCCGCATAGTGGGCCAATTTCGTTGATTTTAAAACCTGCACACCTGCGACGTGGCGCGCGCACTCGTGCGTTCCGCGTTCACACTCGTGTGAACGCCTGGGTTTCTCTTGGTTTGGGTGTTCGCAGGAGTGCGAACACGGCGCGCATAAGTGCGTGCGCCACACAGCACGCTAGAAACTGTAGCGCAGCGCCAAAAGCGCGTAAGAATTGCGGTGGTACTGGCCCAGAAAATCCGACGGATCGCCGCGAATCCAGGTGAATCCCGTGGTAATGCGCCAATGTTGGCCCAGGCTCTGGGAGTAGACCGTTCTGAGCCAACTGCCTTGGCCGTTCTGGCGGACAGCCGCATCCGTAGCCACGCTGCGAGTGGAATCGATGGTGTACTGCGCATGGGCCAGAATGGCGCGCGCGAACCCCAGCTCGGGCGAAAATTGCAATCCCGGCGTGTACCAGGTAACGGCATCGCCGGCGTAGCCAACCACCAGCGCGAGTTCCTTGATCTGCCGCTCAAACTGGATCACGTAGATCACGTATTCATCCTGTTGCTTGTCCGGAGAAGTGTAATATGCGGCTTCCGCCTTCACCGTGAACCAGGGCAGCGGCACGGCCGCGTCGGCGCCATACAAACGCAGCGCCGGATAGATACGGCGAAAGTCGTCGTTCGAGTACGCCTGAAAAACCGGCAGAGAATTGAAGCCGTCATAAAAGCTGGCCGAGACTTCGTAGCCTGAGCCGATGTGATTCCAGCGCGCGCCGAATGACGACCGGCCGGGGAACAACCATCCCAGATCGCGCAGAGGCACATTCTCCAGGCTTTCCGGCAGCACCGTCCAGCGCTGATCCAACAATGGCGTGCGGCTGGGCGTGAAGCGCGGCTGCCACACCAGGTCAAACGAATCGGAGCCTGTATCGTAAATAACGCGCGCCGCGGTAACGGCCAGGAATCCCGGATCGGTGACGCTCAGGAAATCCTTGGGCGCGAAACGATCGGTGGGATTCAGTAGGTCGGCCTTCCCCCAACGGATAAACTGTTTGCCGAACTCCGCCGTCAATTTCCCCTCAGAAATGGTGGCGTTGAGCTCGCGCAAGGAAAGCATGGGACGCTCCAGCGAGCGATCCTGCCAATCCAGGTGCGCCGAGCGTTCCACTTGCTCATGGGTATCGAACGCGGCATCCAGGGCCGCGGAGATTCTGAGCCAGGGCCGCACTTTGTAAGACGCCTCGTAGCGGAACAGCGCGTCGCCCACCGCGTGCCCGCTATCGTTGGGCGCAGTTTCGGGATAAAGGGTCAGGCCGGTCTGAACAAATCCACGCTGCGTGAAATCCTGCGCTGACAGACAAAAGATCAAGAGCATCGTGGCGCACGCACTCCTGCCGACGCTTGGCAAGGCGTTCACATGAGTGTGAACGCGGCACGCAAAAGTGCGTGCGCTACCCACGCAGCGCTTCCAGCGTGAAGCTTTCTTCTTTCATGGGGACGTTGTACCGCAGCTGCTCCAACTTCAGCACCGTGCGGCTTCCGCGATTTGCGTCCAACACTTCCATGGTGCGCCCCACCCAGATGCCGTCCTGCTGGCGAACGTCGCTGTAGTGGATGCGCCGCACCAGCTTGTCCCTGGTGAAGTTCTCAATCTGAATGACCACATAATTGTCTTTTCGGATCATCATCAACGAGGACGTGTACTGGGAGGATTTCCCCTGCTTGGGCGTCGATTCGATCTTCCAACAGGGCTGTCCGTCGAAGGTCTCGTCTCCCTGCAGTTTGTAGTCGAACTGATCGACGTCGCGCTCTTCCAGATCCTCGAAACTGAAATCGGTCCCGAAAAACCGCGTGGAGCGATCCTGCAAAGCAATGCGCCGGTCACGCTCCAGTGCCGGAGTCCACATCCATTGATCGGAAGCGCGATCGGGATGGTTCACAATCAACAGCGCTACGCCTTTCACTTCAGGCGGCGCCGTGAATCGCAGAATGGCTTTGCTCGCGCCATACGATCCGATGCGTTCGAACATCCAGCGCTTCAGGCTGATCTTGTTGCTCGCGCCAATCACTTCCAGCGTCCCTTCATACTGCTGCGACTTGGATAGCCCCCGTTTCTGCGACTCCGCAACAATCTGCCGGGCATCCTGCGCGTATACCACGCTCATAACGAGAAACGAGAAACGAGAAACGTTCTTATTCATACTCCAGCGCCTCGACCAGCGACCCCCGCACCGCCGACTCCGCCGGTCCAATGGCGGAAACAAACGCGACGGCCAATATCACCGGCACCAGAACCAGGCAAATCTGAAAAGGATATTCGTACTTGAGCCGCATTCCCGCCAGGTCTTCCCCGGTGATCCGCAAGCTGTAGTAGAGCTGCAACGCGCCGAACGCCAGGCCGAGAATCAAACCCACCGCTCCAATGGTCAGCGCTTCCAGCCATATGGTTCCGCGAACCTGATTGCGAAGCCCGCCTACCGCTTGCAGCACTCCCAACTCACGCCGGCGGTCCGTTATGGAAACGATTAGCGTGTTCACAATGCCGAGCAGCGCCACCAAAACAGCCACCGCGATCTGCACATAGGTAATGCCGAACCATTGATCGGTGAGCCGCACCACGTATTGACGCACATCGCGATTGGTCAGGACGAACAGCCGCCGCTCGCCGCTGAATCTTTCGAGGATCCGCCGCTTCACATCGCCTTCCGCCGCGCCACGGGCCAGGTAAATGCGGAAGACGTTCACTGTCGGATCGTTCCAATAGCGCTGGTAGACGCTGCGATCCATCAGGATGCTGCCCTGCTGATCGGAATAGTCCACCACGATGCCCACGATGGGCAGATGCATCACTCCATGCGGACTCGGAATATCCAGCACATCCCCCAGCTTGTAGCCGTGCAACAGCGCGAAATTGTCCGAAGCAAGAATTCCTTTGCCTTCCGCCGCCAGCCGGTACATCTTTTTCGGATCGCCAGCGGTGGGCGGAAGCGTGGCCCGCTTCACCAGCGCGCGAATATCGGCGGCCACAAATATCACCGGAGCGCCCGCGATCTGAATACGCGCGGCGCGGACGCTTTGCACTTCGCCGACGCCGGCAATGGCGCGGAGCTGGTCCGCCATCGATCCGGGAAAGCGGAAGCTGCGGGCAGTGAGGCTGGGGGACGGCGAAACGAACAGATCGGGATTGAGCGCCACACCGAGCCAATTGAAAATGGAGTCATAGCTGGCGCGTGTGAGTCCGCCGAGCGCCACCACCAGCGCCAGCGATAGCATCAGTGCCGCGACGGCGCCCGATGTCCTGCGCGGCGCCTGCAAAAGGCTGTCCGCGGCCAGCGTCCCTTCCACTGGCCGCAACCAGCGGAGCAGCGGACGCAGCGCCCGCGCCACCCATTGAGCCAGAGTGGGCGTCAGCAGCAATACCGCCAGCACGGCCAGCGCGTCGCCCGCGTAGGCCAGCAGGCGATAGCGGCTGAGTATCAGGCATGCGGCCGCGAGTATGGTCACCAGCAGCGCGGTGACTCTGCGCACGCGATTTTCGCCGGCGCTCAACTGCTGGTAGCGGCCTTTCTGCAAAGCCTGCACCGGATCTACTCGAGCGGCATTACGGGCCGGAATAAATGCCGCTACCACGCTGGTGACGACGCCCAGCGCCACGGCGAAAATCATGAGCGCGGGATTACTTGAAATCTCCTCGGCCTTCTGCGCGATTCCAAAAACCTCGCCCAGCAGCGCTCCAATGTAGCCGGTCATCCCGCGCGCGATCAAGATGCCTAACAGCAATCCGGCGGTGGATCCAACCAGGCCCGCCACCACACTCTCGCCCAGAAAAATGGTCCGGACCTGGCGGCGCGTGGCGCCCAGCGCGCGCAGAATTCCGATCTCCGCGCGGCGCTGCGTAACCGCAATCTGGAACGTGTTGTAGATGATGAACATTCCAATGAAAAGCGCGAACGCGCTGGTAATGTTGGCGGTCAGCGCATAGATTCGCGAGATGGATTCAAATTGCTGACCGCGCGCCGACGGCGATTCTACCTGAAACCCGGGACCGAGCAGAGCTTCCAGCTTTGCCTTGACATCTTCGACGCGCGCCCCCTCCGCGACGGCAAGATCGATGCGGTCAAACCGGCGCCCCCGGCCGAACACTTTCTGCGCGGCGTAAATATCCATAATGGCGATGTTGCCGCCGAACGCGCTGGCCATGCCGCTGGACTTCATGATGCCCCGCACCGTGAAACGCTTTTGACCCTCCATGGTACTCATAGGCACCTTGCTCGAAATGCCGAGCTTGTTCTCCCGCGCGAAGGTATCGGTAATGATCAGCGAATCCGGCTGTGCGAGGAAAACCAGCGGATCGTCGATAACCGCTTCGTCGCCGCTTTCGAGATCGTATTGGCGCAGGCTGCGGTCACCGGTCATATCCACGCCCAGAATCAGCAGATTGCCTTCGCCCGGAAGTCCGGTGTTGACTACCGCCTCAATCACCGGAACCGCCACGCGAACTTCGCGCACCGCCTGGACGCGTTCCAGAATGTTCTCGTCGAAGCCGGTCTCTCCGGAGGAAATCTGCAGCTGGGTGGAACCGGCGATTCTATCCACGGTTTGGCGAAAAGCGTACAGCACGGATTGGTTGGCGGTGTGCATCCCCACGAACACGGCCACACCAAGCACGATCCCGGCCAAGGTCAACAGCCAGCGCAGCGCGTGTTTGCGAATGTACGGCCAGCTAATGAGCCTGAGCAGGATCATCGGTCCGGTTCGGCCGCGACCGGAGTAAAGTGTTTTTTCCCCACGCGATCCTCTACAATCCGCCCGTCGCACAGCGCGATCACCCGCTCGCAGCTTTCGGCCACATGCGGATCGTGGGTCACAATCAGCACCGTCGAACCCAACTGTTGGTGCAAATCGCGAATCAGCTTCAATATGTCCGCGCCGGTATGCGTATCCAGATTTCCCGTGGGTTCGTCGGCCAGCAAAACCGGCGGATACACGGAAAGCGCGCGTGCGATGGCGCAGCGCTGCCGCTCGCCGCCCGAAAGCTCCTCCGGCAAATGTTCCATACGTGCGGCCAGGCCCACCAGGCCGAGCAGCTCCTGGGCGCGCTCATCGATCTTTTTCTTAGCCCATCCGCGCAGATGCAGTGGAATGGCCACGTTTTCGAAACACGTCAGGGTGGGCAGCAAATTGAAAAACTGAAAAATGAACCCGATTTTGTCGCGCCGCATGCGCGTCAGGTCGTCATCGGGAAGGCCGCTCAGCCGGCTGCCGTCAATCTCGATCTGGCCCGAGGTGGGCGTGTCCAACCCGCCGATCAAATTCAGCAGCGTGGATTTGCCGGAGCCGGAAGGCCCGACGATGGCCACCATCTCACCGCGCGAGATGGCGAGATCCACATCTTCCAGCGCCGCCACCTGGCGCTTGCCGCTGAATATTTTGCTGACTTTGGCGAGATCGATCACTAACCAACTATCATGTCACGCAACCCGCGCGGGTAGCCGGTCAGTTTCAGCATGTGGGGCAGGTTGCCAACCTGCGCGCTGATTGCCAATCGGCGCTTGGGTGGGTTGGCAACCCACCGCAGGATGGCATCCTGCCCCACAATCAAACTAAACCCACGTCGTCCGTGGTAGGGTGCCTTTGCGGCGAATCTCAGTTTCCTCATCAGCGCAACAAAGCGCGGCTCCCCCCGCAGCGGATCGAATATACGATCCCCTTTAAGCCACCCCATCCATTGGGAGCTGGAGTCGTAAGCCTGTTCCAGATATCCCAAGGCACGCTCGCGATCGCCCAGCCCCAGATACACAATCGCCAGGTTGAACGGCAGAACATGACCATTGAGCGAGGTTTTCTTCAGGTCCTCAATCTGCGCCAGCGCGTGGAGTCGATCGCCGGACGCGCCATATGCATACCCCAGCCACGCGGTGATGAACGCGGGCGATTCCATGGCTTTCGCTTTTTGAAACGCCGGAATGGCGGCCGCGGTTTTCCCCGCTTGAATGTCCACCCAGCCGTATCCCCATTGAGGAAAGAAAAAGGCCGGATCCAGGTCGGCGGCTCTTTTAGCTTCCTGCATCGCCGCCTGGTATCTGCCTTTCCAGGCCAGCCCCATGAGATTGTCGAGCGGGATCTGCGGCGATAGCGGATCTAATTCAGCGGCTCGCTTACCCTCGGCGATCGATTCGTCCAGCCGTCCCTGGAACGCCAGCCCCAGACCGAACTGATCGTGAGCGAACGCGTAATTCGGATTCAGCGCGAACGCTCTTCGGAATTCGCGCTCGGAGCCCTCCCAATCGAACTCATAGAAAAGTTTGAATACCGCCAGCGAAGTGTGCGCTTCGGCCGAATCGTTGTCCAGTTGGATAGCTTTCTCGGCGGCCGCTTTTGCCTTGGGCTTGGCTTCCGCGGAGGTGAGGACTCCTTCGTTATAGCCGGCCCAGAGGTAAGCGTCCGACAATCCCGAGAACGCCGGCGCAAAATTCGGATTCAACTTGACCGCTTCTTCGAAGTGCTGGATCGCCTCCTTCAGGTTTTCGTCGCTGGGGCGGTTGAAGAAATACCGGCCCTTCAGATAAGCGTCGTGCGCTTCCGGATCCACGCTAGGCGCGCTTTTGAGCCGTGACTGCTCGGCCGGAGTTAGTTGCACATTGATCTCGCGCGCTATGGCCGACGCCAATTCATCCTGCAGCGCCAGCACATCGCGAGAGTTGCGCTCGAACTTCTTCGCCCACAGATGCTTGTCCGCCCGCGCATCGATCAATTGGGCGGTGATGCGCACGTTGTCGCCGGATCGAAGCACGGAACCTTCCACCACCGCATCCACGTTGAGCATCTTGGCGATTTCCGGAGTCGGCGGCCGGTGCTCGCCTCTGAACTGCATCGCTGAACCGCGCGAGATCACTCGAAGCTGGCTGATGGTTGCCAGGTCGGCCGTCAACTCATCGGTCATCCCTTCGGCGAAATACTCCTGCTTTGGATCGCCCGAGTAATTGTCGAGCGGCAGCACGGCAATGGATCGGATGACATGCGAGCGGAAGATTCCCGACCGCGCCGTCAGGTACACCCCCAAGCTAGCCAGAACCGCGAGAGCGGCCCACGCCGGCCATTTCCACATGGACAGTGCCGGGCGATGGACTTTCCGCCCGGCTACTTCCGGTTGTGCCAAATCTGCGCTGATGGCCGTTCGCACTTCCTTGATGGACTCGTAGCGATCCTCGGCCGCTTTAGCCAGCAACCGCCGCAGCAGGACCACCAGCCCCGGCGGAAGGTCACCTGCCAGCTCCGGCGGATCTCGTAGCACGCCGGAAAGGGTTTCCATCGTGGATGATTTGCGGAACGGATGATGACCGCTCACCATCTCAGCCAGAATCACGCCGAAGGAAAACTGGTCGGAGCGGACATCCAGCGCCTGGCCCTTCACCTGTTCCGGCGACATGTAGTCGGGAGTGCCGAGAATGGTTCCTGGCGCCGTCAATTGCGCAGGCATCTCCACGGTCGCATCATCGGCCTGCGGTAGATCCACGAATCGCTTGGCGAGGCCGAAGTCCATTACCTTTACGTGACCCTGTTGGGTCAGCATGATATTGGCGGGTTTCAGGTCGCGGTGCAGAATGCCGCCGGCATGGGCTTCCTCAAGCGCCTCGGCGATCTCCCGGGCTACGCGAAGCGCCTCGGGGAGAGCCATGCGGCCGGCACGCAGCCGGCGATCGAGCGTTTCACCGGCGATAAATTCCAGCACCAGGAATACGGTGCCGTCGTGCTCGCCGATTTCGAAGACCTTGCAGATATACGGATGATCCAACGCCGCGGCCGCCATGGCTTCACTGCGGAGCCGTTCGCGCGCGTTATGGTCGGCGGCCATCTCAGCCGGCAGCAGCTTGATGGCTACTTGACGCTCCAGGCGTGGATCGCGGGCACGGTACACCACCCCCATGCCGCCCTCACCAATGGGTCCGAGGATTTCGTAGGGACCAAGGCGAGCTCCGGCAACAAGCGTCATTATTGTCTAGTTGAGCATGTTAACAAGATAAAAACCGAGCTGCGACCGCAAGGAAGCGCCACCACGATCGCCACTGGCACGGCCTCCGGTAGGTTTTAGCTATCATGTCATTCGCACATGCGCATTGGGATCGACGCCGGCGGGACGTTTACCGATTTCATAGTTTCCCATGATTCGGGGAAACTCGAAACCTTCAAACTGCGCTCGAATCCAGGCTCGCCCGCGGCGGTGATTCTTGCGGGATTGGCGCAGGCCGCAGGCACACAAAAAGCACAAGTGGTCCATGGATCCACGGTAGCCACCAATGCGCTGCTGGAGCGCAAAGGTGTTCGCACTGCGCTGGTAACCACGGCCGGGTTTGAAGATGTCATCGCCATCGGCCGGCAAAATCGTCCCGAGCTTTACAATCTTACGCCCACTCCACGCCAGCCAATCGTTCCCCGTCAGATGTGTTTTGGCGTGCGGGAGCGTGCCTTCTTCGACGGCGTAATATCCGCAACGCCAACCAACGCGGAATTGCGGCGCCTGAAAGCACGCCTCGCCCGCGCCCGCGTGGAATCCGTGGCCATCTGTTTTCTGCACGCCTATCGAAACCCGGAGAACGAGAAACTGGTGGCGGCGGCGCTGCAGGGTCTGGGCTACCTATGCTGCTCGCATGACGTGTGCCCGGAGTTTCGCGAGTTTGAGCGTACTTCCACCACCCTGATCAACGCCTACGTCGGCCCGCTGATGGATCGATACCTGGGCGAGCTGGAACGCGGCACGCGCCACGCCATCGCAATCATGCAATCGAACGGCGGTTTCATGACCACCAAGGAAGCGCGCCGTCACGCCATTCGCACCGTGCTCTCGGGACCCGCCGGCGGCGTGGTGGGCGCGCTCGAAACCGCGCGCCTTTCCGGATTCACGCGCATTCTCGCTTTCGACATGGGCGGCACCTCCACCGATGTCAGCCTGTCGGACGGCCAGCCGCGCGAGACAATGGAGGCGGCGATCGACGGCTTTCCGGTGCGTGTCCCTATGTTGGATATCCACACCGTTGGCGCGGGCGGCGGGTCCATCGCGCGTATCGACGAAGGCGGGCTGCTGCGGGTTGGACCCCAGAGCGCGGGCGCCGACCCTGGGCCGGCGTGTTACGGCACAGGCGAACGGCCCACCGTCACCGACGCCCACGTTGTCCTGGGACGCATCGCGGCCGATCAACTGGTGGGCGGCGAGATGCATTTGGATACGGAGCGCGCCGGCGCTGCCGTGGATGCCATTGCCAAAGCAGCCGGTATCACGCGCGTGGCGGCGGCGGAAGGCATCTTGCGCGTCGCGAATGCGAACATGGAGCGGGCCATCCGCCTGGTGTCGGTGGAGCGCGGTCACGATCCTCGCGACTTCGCATTAGTTGCCTTCGGCGGATGCGGCGGATTGCACGCCTGCGAGATCGCGAGCGAACTGGGCATCCGTACCGTGCTGGTTCCCGAGTACGCCGGGGCCTTGTCGGCGCTGGGCATGCTGCTGGCCGATGAGGTCCGCGATTATGCCACCGGCGTACTCAACCATCCGGACGTCGAACGAGAGTTCCAGCGGCTGGAGCGCTTGGCCCGCAAGCAGCTGCCGAACGCCCACCTGATTCGTTCCGCCGATATCCGCTACGCCGGGCAAAGTTACGAGCTGACCGTTCCCTGGTACGCCCGAAATCCGGCCGGGCCGTTTCATCGCGAACACGAAAAAATATACGGCTACGCGAACCCTGAGCGGGCCATTGAAATTGTCACCATCCGAGTCCGGGCCAGGCGAGTGGTTGAAAAACCCAAGCTCGAAACGCGCCGGCGGCTTAGCGCGTCCAGAAAAAGACCAGTGGCGAGGCGAATCCATAGCGGCGGCGTCTTCCGCCCGACGCCCGTGTATCGCCGCGATCAGCTTCCCGGCGTCAAGTTGCGCGGCCCCGCTCTAGTGGTAGATTATGGATCAACCACCTTGGTTCCGCCAGGCTGGGGCTTTGCTTTAGACAGATTCGGTAACCTGAGGATCACGGTAGGTTAAAACCAATGAGCCTAACTCGCAAGAAATCGTTGACAGCGCTCCTGGCGCAGGCCAAAGGAAGCCACTTGAAACGCACCTTGACGGCCAAGAGCCTGGTGGCGCTTGGGATTGGCGCTATCATCGGCGCCGGCCTTTTCATTCGCACCGCGCTGGCATCGGCTGAAGCCGCCGGGCCCGCCGTCATCGTGTCGTTTGTCATCGGTGCTATTGGTTGCGCTTTCGCGGGGCTCTGTTATGCCGAGTTCGCGGCCATGATCCCCATCGCCGGCAGCGCCTACACCTACACGTACACCACCATGGGCGAGTTCACGGCCTGGACCATCGGCTGGGCTCTGATCCTGGAATATGCGATGGGCGCCGGCACCGTGGCCATCGGCTGGAGCCAATATCTCAACCGCCTGCTGGCCACGCTTTTTGGCAGCGCAATTCCTTTCGAGTGGTGTCATTCGCCGCTGGAGGTCTCCGATGCGGGCGTTCGCGGGATGCTCAACCTGCCCGCGCTTTTCATCATTTTCATCCTTACCGCTTTGTTGGTGAAAGGCACGCAGGAATCAGCTACGGTGAATGCCATCATCGTCGCGGTGAAGGTGGCCATCGTATTGATTTTCATTTTCATCGGGTGGAAATTCATAAATCCCGCGAATCACACACCGTTCACCATTCCCGCCAACTATCCAGGCCATGAGGGGATTTTCAAGCACGGATGGGGCGGAGTACTGGGCGGGGCCGGGATCGTATTCTTCGCCTACATTGGATTCGACGCGGTTTCCACCGCAGCGCAGGAGACCAAGAATCCGGGCCGCGACATGCCCATCGGGATTCTGGGATCGCTGGCCATTTGCACCGTTCTCTATATTCTCTTCGGATACGTACTGACTGGAGTGGCGAACTGGACTGAGTTCATCAAAGTGGGCAAGGAAGCGTCGGTGGCTTACGCCGTCCAGGCTCACATGCCGGGATATGGCTGGCTGGCTACGGCCATCACCGTGGCTGTCCTGTTCGGATTTTCTTCCGTCATTCTGGTGATGCTGCTGGGGCAAAGCCGCGTTTTTTACTCCATGGCCAGCGACGGCCTGCTGCCCAAGGCGTTCTCCGATGTGCACCCGAAATTCTGCACGCCGTACAAGTGCAATATCACGCTGTTTTTCTTCGTCGGCACGTTGGCCGCATTCATTCCGGATGCGTTGCTGGGCAACCTCACCACCATCGGGACGCTGTTCGCTTTCGCATTGGTCTCCATCGGTATTTGGATCATGCGCCGCGCGCAGCCGGACGTTCCCCGGCCGTTCCGGACGCCGCTGGTGCCGCTGGTCCCGATCCTGGGCGCGGTAGTTTGCACGTCCATGATCGTCGGGCTTGATCGCTACACGCAGCTCACCGCCCTGGGCTGGATGCTGCTCGGCTTTGTGGTGTATTTCCTATACAGCCGCAGCCATAGCAAGCTCAACACGCCCGAACCGGAAATAGGCGCCGCCGCCCAGCCGAGTACCGCGCAATAACATTAGACATTACGCTGTATGGGACGCGTGGCGGCCCCAGTGCGTCATATGGGCCGGGTGATGAACTTTCACCATTTCGTTATGTAGCGCCTCCATAATCTGGGGGAAAAACAGCACGAAATACACGGTCACAACAACGCCCCACATCATCAGTAGAACCAGCAGCACGGACATAACATATCTCCTGCCCTTTGGACGTCATGAGCCACGCAATCGGCCCGTGGTAACGGTTACCGGGTTTAGATTGTGGGGCAGGATGTCATCCTGCAGCGGGTTGTTAACCCGCTCCGACTTGCGCCGATTGGCAATCGGCGCGCAGGTTGGCAACCTGCCCCACTCGCTATACTCAAGTTATTGGATCTCCGATTTTCGCGTAGAAAGCTTCTCGCGGCCGCCGCGGCACTGGGCTCTCGAAAATTATTAAGGGCCGCGCCAGGCTGGCCTATCTTCGAGGAAGTACTGCCTGAAACCAGCGGCATCGCGTGGGTGCATGAGAACGCCAAGTCGCCGGAGCGTTATCTGCCGGAAAGCCTGGGCCCCGGCTGCGCGTTCCTGGATTACGATAACGACGGCTGGATGGACATTTACCTGGTCAACAGTGGGCCGTCCGATTTCTACACGCCGAAACAGCCACTCAGAAACGCTCTGTACAAAAACAATCGCGACGGCACCTTCACCGACGTTACGGAGAAAGCCGGAGTAGCGGCCGGCACGAATTTCGGCATGGGCGTGGCGGCGGCGGACTACGATAACGACGGGTACCCTGACTTATTCGTCACCGCCTATGGCCGCTCGATTCTTTATCGCAACAACGGTAACGGGACCTTCACCGACGTCACCGAAAAAGCCGGCCTGTCCGTGCCCGGCTGGACCACCAGCGCGGTCTGGTTCGATTACGACAACGACGGCCGGCTGGATCTGTTCGTGTGCAGCTTCGTGGATTACAGCAACAAACTTTCATGCGGGGTCAACAAGGCCGGCCAGCGCTATTACTGTATACCGCGCCTGTTCAAACCCACCCACAGCTTCCTGTTTCACAACAACGGCGACGGGACATTCACGGACGTAACGCGCGGCACGGCCATCGAGCGCGCCATGGGGAAGGGGCTGGGCGTAGTGGCCACGGATATCAACAATGATGGGCGCATGGATCTGTTCGTGGCCAACGATACCGTGCAGGATTTTCTTTTCGTGAATCGCGGAAGCAACAAGTGGGAGGAGATTGCGCTCGCGGCCGAAGTGGCCTACAGCGAAAGCGGCCGGGCGCGCTCCGGCATGGGCGTGGATGCGGCCGATATCAACGGCGACGGCTGGGAGGATCTGTTCGTATCCAACCTCAATGACGAAATGTTCTCGCTCTACACCAACAACAAGAACGAAACATTTTTCGATGCCGCGCACAAGCACGGAATCGCCGAGGAAACCCGGCTGCTCAGCGGCTGGGGGCTGAAATTCTTTGACTACGATAACGACGGACTGATGGACCTGATACTGGCCAACGGCCATCCCGACGACAGCATCGAGCAGAACTACGCGCGGGTGAAGTACAAGGAGCCGTTGTTGCTGTACCACCAGCAGCACGGGCTGCTGCACAACGTAACATCGGAAGCCGGCCCGGCATTCTCGAAGCCGCTGGCCGCACGCGGGCTGGCCGTCGGCGATTACGATAACGATGGCTTGGTGGACGTGCTGGTGGGCACCAACGGCGGCGCGCCGGTGTTGCTGCACAATCGCTGCGGCTCCGGAAATCACTGGCTGGGCGTAAAACTGACGGGGACCAGCTGCAATCGGGACGCCATCGGCGCGCGGCTTTCCTGGTCCGCGGGCGGGGTCACGCGAAGCCGGCTCAAAAACAGCGGCGGGAGCTATCTCTCGTCACACGATCCGCGGGAGGTGTTGGGATTAGGCACGGCTTCGAAGATCGATTGGCTGGAAATCAAATGGCCCTTGCCCAGTGGTAAGACGCAGAGGTTAACGGATCTGCCGATCAACCGCTATGTGACCATCGTAGAAGGAAAGTAAGTGTGGGGCAGGTTGCCAAACCTGCGGCGGGTTGTTAACCCGCCCAAGTTCGCACACTGGAATAGTTGCTGCAACCAGTCTGAGATAAACCATGGAAACGGACATCGCCCTCGCTGTAGGGCAAGCGTTGTTCTCAAAGCTCTAGCGTTCCAAGAAATTGGCGGTAGATCCCTCTGCTCCGTTCGGCACCTAGAGGCGCAAGGCGGACTGGACGAAGTGATCTTCGACCGCGCGACGATACGATAGATTTCCGATGCATTAAAACGTGCGATCTCCATGCGACAGTCGGCTTGAAATTCGGCTGGGATGGGTCACATGAACGTGATCGCCTCGTCGATCAAGTTGCGCCGGATCAGCTCGACGTAGGCGTCAGCGGTTGTGTTAGGACCCAAGTTTGCGCCGATTCCAATCTGCGCAAGAACTGCGCGGTTAACAACCGCGCGCAGGATGCCATCCTGCCCCACGCTAGTGTACGACCTTCTGCGTTTCCGGGGCTCCGGTCTCTATCTCCTGCTTCATCTGCCGGACCTTCTCGGTGGCTTGCTCATGGAGAGCCAACTCGCGCTGCGCCTCTTCCGGATGCCCGGTGCGGCGATACGCGGTGCTTAGGTAGAAGTGCGGCGCGGGATTGTCGGGCCGGAGTTTGGCGGCCATCTGGAGCGGCGCGACGGCATCGGCGTTGCGGCCCGCTTCCAGCATCGCGCGGCCGAGACCGATAAATGCATCGGCGAACCCGGCATCCAGCTTAGTGGCGTGTTCAAAATGTCCGATGGCCGCGGGGAACTGCTGATCCTGCCGGGCCAGCTCACCCAATATGTATTCGGCGCCGGCGTTGGAAGGATCAATTTTCAGCTCCGCCTCAAATTCGAGCTGGGCCGCTTTCTTGTTCTCATCCGATTTCGGCAAGGTGAGCACCAGGCGGCCGACACGGTAGTGGATGCCCGGCAAGTTCGGATTTCTATTCAAGACCTCGCGGTATTCAGCGATAGCTTCTTCCCACTTGCCCTGCTCCTCCAGCGCTTCTCCATTCAACAGGCGAACCTGGTAGGACGTTGGCGCGGTGACCATGAGTTTCTGCGAGGCCCGCACGGAAAGATCGGAATACACGTGCACCGTGAGGTACAGCACCTCGGGATCGTTCGGGAAGGCCGTGCTCAGGCCGCGCAGGAAGCCCGCGGCGCTGTCCAGATCATGGAGCGACATGCCGCAATGGACGCCATCCAGGCCCAGGCGCTTCTTGGTTTCAGGATCGGTGACGTGGGTGATGGCCGTTTTCAGCAGCGGTAGCGCTTCGCGGCAGTGGCCGGATTCGGCAAGCTTCTCGACGGGGGGAGTTTGAGCGAACGCGGCTGTCGCTAGGCAGCCAACCAGAATCAACCGTCTCACAACTTTATTGTACGTCCGGGAAAAAACCGAGCCGCGACCGCAAGGAAGCGCTACCACGATCGCTGCTAGCTCCTCGCTCGTGGTAGCGCTCCCTCGCGGTCGCGGCTCGGTTTACAATCAGATCGGTTTATGGTCAGAAGTGATACTTCAATGCAAATTGCACTTCGCGGCCGCTGAATTGATTGGAACTGTTCAGCAACCCCAATTGAGGTCCGACTCCGGTATTAGGAGCGTTCAGAATCGGATGATTCGCCAGGTTAATGAATTCCGCGCGTAGATCGAAGGAGTGACGCTCGGTAACCTTAAAGGTCTTCGATACGTTGAAATCGAATGAAGTTAAACCCGGCCCGCGGACCGTACCCACACCGCAGCTCCCAAAGGTGCCGTTTGCAGGTTGCGCATACGAGCTAGGGCTGAACCATTGATAACCGGGCCCTACCGCTGGATCCGCGTTCTGTTCGCCCAGGACATCCGCCGGAGCAATGCAATCCGCGCGGGGACCGCGGGATGTAGTATTCGATGCGTCATTAGCCGAAATCGTCAACGGAAAGCCAGTATGCAGGCTCAGGATGCCGGCCATGGTCCAGCCACCGAGCACTGCATCGACGGCTTTGTTCATGTTATTGCCATAGGCGCGTCCACGCCCGAAGGGCAGGTCGTAAACGGCGTTGGCAACGAAATTCGACTTGGCGTCATAATCGCATGGGCCCCATTCGGCCGCCGCATCGTAGATGTTCTGGTAATACCAGTTGCTTTGCGAGGCTTGGCCGCCTTGGCCGTAGTAGCCCATATTGTTGGTCATGCACTTGGAATACGTATAGGCCACCGAATATTCCAGGCCGGCGCCCAAGCGCTTTTTCGCTACCATTTGCAGCGCTTCGTAGTCCTGATTCCCTATCGATGCCGTACCCGAGATCTGTCCAATCTCGCTCAGCAGCGTGGGATTGCCCGCCAGGTATTCGGTGGGCGACACGGTACCGTTCGGGTTCAACACACTCTGGTCGTAAGGCATGGGGACCATCAGGTGCGTGGCGCGCTGGCCTACATAGCTGGCCTGAACAATGGTGCTGGTGTTGAGCTGATATTCCATAGTCAGGTTCCACTGATTCGATACGGCTGGCCGGACGTTGGGATCCCAAACGCGCAGCGTCGCACCCTCAAACTGATTCGAAGACTGGCTGAACGGCAGGAAGCCCTGATCGAGCGTCGAGCCGGGCCTCACGCCGTAAACCGCGGAGTTGGTGTACTGATCGTCGTTCTCGTGGGCGAAGGGCGGGTTGATGGGCAACCGCAAGTTCGTACCCGTTCCCTCGAGATAATTCGACAAAGTGTAGCCGCTGCGAATCACCAGCTTGCCACCGCCAGGGGTCCAGGCGACGCCGATGCGCGGCTGGAAGTTGGTGATGCCGTTGTACTGGTTGTAAAGCGCATTGCAATTGTTGTACGGACAGGTCTGACCGGAAATGTATTCCTGACCGGTCACGAGGTTAAAGTTCGCCTGGCGATTGTCAACTTCGTCCCAGGGAGTGTGCAGTTCCCACCGCAATCCCAGATTGAAGGTTAGATTTGGCGTTGCGCGCCAGTCATCCTGGAAAAACGCAGCGACGGAATTCGCGCGCTGGCCCCAAGTTCCGCCGTTCACGCCGCCCTGAATCTCAGAGGGAAGGCCCAGCAAAAAGTCGGCTTCGGCCAACCCGCTGCCGTTACCGGACTTGGTGGTGGTGTTGGCGGTGGTGTACTGGCCGTTGAAATTGAAGGTCCCAGCCTCTCCGTTATTGCCGGAGTAGAAGGTATCCATGCGGTAGCGATACCCCTGGAAGCCAATGTGCATCGTGTGGCTGCCCTTGGTCCAGATTATGGTGTCCTCATAGTGGATCACGGTGTCGGCAAAAAGTTGATAAATGTCACTGTTGCCGATTGTTGCCGCATTGCCGCCCTCAAAATTCATGGCCGGCAGGAAGGACGATGGCACCGACGGGATGCCCACCGTGCTGGCAAAGTTCTGGAGAGTGGTGGTTGCCGCGCCGTTTGAATTGTAGACGTAATTCACGCCAAAGCGCACTTCGTTCACCACCGAGGGGCTGAACGTCCGCGTCCAGTCCATCACCCCGGTGTGCGTAGGAGTGGTAGAGAAACTGTTGTAAATCAGAGGGAAGGTATTAATCGAGGGGTTATCGTAGCGGCTCTCGGAGAAGCGCAGATAGAAACGGTCTTTGTCGGAGATGTTGTAGTCGATCTTTACGTCGCCCTGGTCTCCGTTGATGAACGTATTCTGCGCGTATTGATAATTGTTGATCAGGCCGCCGTTGATCGGCTCCGGATAAGCCGACGAGGTCAGAATCTTCGATGCTGCCGGGCTGAATAGCGAAGCAGGAATGATGTTTCCCGCAAATGGAGCGCGATTACCGGCGCTGTTGACTGAGAACGGATTGTAGAGCTGGATCGGCGTCGCTAGCGACAGGAGTTGCGAAAAATTGCCTTGCCGTTCCGCCGCGGTAAAGACCGAAGTGGTTTGGATGCTGGTCGGCGTGTCGTCGCGCGACCCTTGGTAGTCGATAAAGAAGAACAGCTTGTCCTTCTTAATAGGACCGCCCAATGTTCCGCCAAAATTGTTCCAGCGAATCGCTGCCCGTGGTGCGCCGTTAAAATTATTCGACCAGTCGTTGGCGTTCAACACATTGTTCCGGAAGAACTCGGAAGCGCTTCCGTGGAATTGATTGCTGCCGGATTTCGTTGTGGTGCTGATGATGGCGCCCATGAAGTTACCAAACTCCGCCGGGGCGTTGTTGGTAATCATATTGAACTCCTGGATGGCGTCCACGCTGGGCGCGTAACCGACATCATTTTCGGATACCTGGTTGTTGTCTAAGCCATCCAGCATGAAGTTGTTGGCCTGTTCCCGGTTGCCGTTCACGTTGGGCCGTCCGCTGTTCATAGTGGTCTGGCCGTTCTTGAAGCTGGACGGATCGGGATGAATGCTGCCGGGCGCAAGCAGTGTCAGCTCCACATAATTGCGTGTCGCCAGCGGCAGATCCTCATTGGTACGCGCGTCGATGTTCTCGCCCAGCTGGGTGGCCTGGGTCTGCAGCAACGGCTCCGTTGAGGTCACTTCCACGGTCTGCGAGAGGCTGCCCACTTGCAATTGGAAATCTAATCGCGCCACCTGGTTCATTTCCATAACGATGTGCGACTGCGCGGCTGTGGAGAAGCCTTGCTTTTCCACCTTCACGTTGTAGGTGCCGATGGGCACGCGCGGAATATTGAAGACGCCCTCACCGTTCGTGGTGGTGGTCCACGGCGTACCGCGGTCCGCGTCAGTAGCAGTGACCTTGGCTCCCGCAACGGAGGCGCCGGTAGGGTCAGTAACCTTGCCCGTGAAGGCAGCGGTTACCTGTTGGCCCCAAGCGGAAACCGCAAGACAGCCAGTTATGACGACAAACAAAGCAAGCGAAAAAATCCTTTTCACAAATCCTCCCTAAGCGAATCGAAGCGATCCCTGTTGCAAGCGGATAGCCACTGGATGCCGGAATCTTGAACCGTAGAAGCCCGGAATCTTTGTATCTTTACCCGAGTGGGATATTGCTGGCAACGTCAAACTTTGTCACCACCGTGTTAGGGCGACATATATCCGTAGAATGAATGGTTTGTGGAGACCGCTGAGGCACGCATGGTGGCCCTGTTACGACCCTGTTACGACTGCGGTGCGAGCCAAAACTACCCGACAGCTCGCTACGCCAAAACCGAGCTAAACGGATTGAATATGTAATTGCGGAATTTTCCCATTTTCGAACTATGAGAAATGCCAGATTTAGACCCCAGTCCCTGGGCTGTGACGGGTCTGTTAACATCGGTGGGTAGCGCAAAAAAGAAGTTTCGTGAGTGCACCCCGACCAGTTAAGTTGCAGCTTGCGGAGACCGCCCCGGTTTGGCGGTTGCGGCTGAAGAATGTCCTGCTGCGGTGGAGTTTCCGTTACCGGGAGCTGGAACGCGTTGTGGACAGCGGTTCACTCTCGCCCGCACTGATCAAGTTCCTGCAATTCATCGTGATAGAGACGTTAGAAGGACGCGGGGATCGGCTGACGGAATCCTATATCGCCGAAAAGGTTTTCAATCAACAGGAGTTCACGCCCAGCGAGAAATCCGTGGTCCGGGTGGAGAAGCGCAGGCTACGGGAGCGGCTGAAGGATTATTACCAGGGCCCTGGCAAGGATGATCCGCTGGTAATCAGTCTGGGGTCGACCTTCATCCCCGTTTTCTCGCCGCGCGTGAATGACGCGCCCCAAACTGAGGGCCGAAAGTTCCCGTGGCGGTGGATCGTCCTGGCCGCGGCAGTTCTGGGTCTTGCCGCCGTTGCCTCTTGGATCTGGTTGCGGCGAGGCGCCCCGGAAGATTTCGCGCTGACGCAGTTGACCTACGACAGCGGCTCCACTTCAGAGCCGGCCATCTCGCCGGACGGAAAACTGGTCGCTTACGCTTCAGACCGCAGCGGAGAAGGGAATCGTGACATCTGGGTGCAGAACATCGCCAACGGTGACCGGGCACGTCTGGCGGCGGACCCGGCGGATGACGACGAACCTTCATTTTCTCCGGACGGTTCTAAAGTATTGTTCCGCTCGGACCGTGCGGGTGGCGGCATTTACACGGTGGCGATCTTGGGCGGCGAACTGAAGCTGATCGCCAAGAGAGGCCGCGGGCCGCGCTTTTCTCCGGACGGCCAACGGATCGTGTATTGGGTGGGAGAATCCTATTTCGTTCGCACGCAAGTTTACGTGGTTGCGGCCACGGGAGGCGCACCGCGGCAGATTCAGGCTGGATTCTACGGCGCGCACGATGCCATTTGGTCATCGGATGGAAAACATCTGTTGTTCTGGGGACAGCGCACCGAATCCTCCGCGCCGGATTGGTGGGTTGCGCCGGTGGATGGGGGCGAACCGGTACAAACGGGAGTTTTCGCGGTATTCGCGCGACAGAATCTTTTGGCCGGGGGTCCGGCGGCCTGGGTGGACGACCAGGTTTACTTCTCGGCCCGCCGCGACACCACCAATCTCTGGAAAACCACTATCTCGTCGCGGACCGGCAAGAGCAGCGGCCAGCCCCGGCGGCTGACTTTTGGAACCGGCCAGGAACGCGAACCGTCGGTGGCCTCCAACGGCAGCCTGGTTTTTTCCAGCGCCGCGGCCAGCACCAATGTGTGGCGCCTTCCCATGGATGTGAAGCAAGGTAAAGTAACCGGCAACATGGAACGCGTGACGCGCGACCTTTCCACCGAAGTGTTCCCCTCCGTTTCAGCCAACCAGCGGCTGGCGTTCAGCGCCGACCGTTCCGGTAAGCGGGAAATCTGGGTGAAGGATCTGGCCGCGGGCAAGGACACGCTGCTGGCCACAAGTTTGTCGGAGTTCGACTCGCCCAAGATCACTCCCGATGGTTCGCACGTGGCATACGCAGTCGCGAACCCCAGTTGGGCTATCCATGTCGTCTCGTTGACTGGAACGGAGGACCGGCTCTACCCCAACGGCGGACCTCCGCGCGCCTTCTCGGCCGACGGAACGAAGCTGTTGTTCGAAGCCAAATCCTGCTCGCCGTATTGCGTGGGGCTGCTCGATTTGAGCACGGGCAAGACGCTGGAACTGATCCGGAATCCCAAGCTGGCGCTGTATCCCGAATCATTTTCTCCCGATGGCGCGTGGGTCGCGTTTCAGGCGCGGCCGGTGGATAACGATACGAACCGGACCATCTATGTCACTCCGTTCGTGGACGGCCGCGTGGGAGGGCCGGACACCTGGATCCAGGTTACCGACGGCAACCACATGGACCGGGAAGTGAAATGGTCGCCAGACGGCGGTTTGCTGTATTTCTTATCGGAGCGCGACGGATCCCGATGTATCTGGGCGGAGCGGCTGGATCGCAAGACCAAGCGCCCCGCCGGCGAGCCGTTCCCGGTATATCACTTTCACCGCTCGCAACAATCGTTGACCAGTTTAGGCAGTCCCGGCAAGGTGGGATTGTCGGTAACCAGCGACGGCCTGCTGTTCAGCCTGGCGGAGACGACGGGGAACATCTGGATGGCGCGGGCGCGGAGCGGAGCGAGATAGTAGGGCCTTGGATCGTGGTTTGACAGTACCACATATGTGGTGGAAGGCAGTGTTTTGCGAAACCTGCGCGGCAACGACGTGGCGCGCGCACTCATGCGTGCAGCGTTCACACTTGTGTGAACGCCAAGACTTTGTGTTCGCAAGAGTGCGAACACGGCACGCAGGAGTGCGTGCGCCACATCCTCGAACTGACCAACTACCTGGAATTCGTCGGACAGCACTTCGGTAAGAAACACGTCGGGCTGCCGCGGACATCGATGCCCGAAGGCCCAAAACGCGGCCGGCACGGTACAATCGTTCGACAGTCTATGCCCCTGGCTGAGGGAACTCGCTTTGGCCCGTATGAACTCCTCCAATCCATTGGCGCCGGCGGGATGGGCGAAGTCTACCGTGCCCGCGACACGCGATTGGATCGCATTGTTGCAATCAAGGTTGTAAACGAGCAGTTCTCGGAGCGCTTCGAGCGCGAGGCGCGCGCAGTGGCGGCGTTGAACCATTCCAACATCTGCCAGCTTTACGACGTTGGTCCGAACTATCTGGTAATGGAGTACATCGAGGGCGCGACTCTCCAGGGCCCTTTGCCGGTGGATCGCGCGCTGAAATACGCTTGCCAGATTTGCGACGCGCTGCATGCGGCGCACCAGAAGGGCATCACCCATCGGGACCTGAAGCCGGCTAACATTCTGGTCACCGCAACCGGGCTGAAGCTCCTGGATTTCGGACTGGCCCAGGTTGGAACGCCGGCGCAACCCGGCGCAGACAACACTCAGACCATCGGTCTTACCCAAGCCGGAACCATCCTGGGCACCGCCGCCTACATGTCGCCCGAGCAGGCCGAGGCAAAATCCGTGGATGCTCGTTCCGACATCTTCTCCTTCGGCCTGGTTCTCTATGAAATGCTGACTGGACGCCGGGCGTTTCGGGGCGATTCCACCATCGCCATCCTGGCGGCAATTTTGAACCAGGAACCGGCTCCGCTAGGCGCCGGCGTTTCAACCGAGCTGCGGGACATCGTGGCGCGGTGCCTGCGCAAGTCCCGTGCCGAGCGCTTCCAATCCGCCCTGGAACTCCGTGCCGCGCTGGAATCCGCGTCCACCGCGAAAGCGCCGCAAGAACAACCCTCCATTGCCGTACTCCCGTTCGCTAATATGAGCCGCGATCAGGACGACGAATACTTCAGCGACGGGCTGTCGGAGGAAATTATCAACGTGCTGGCGCACATCCCCAACCTGAAGGTCATCGCGCGCACTTCGGCGTTCGCGTTTCGCGGCAAGGAGCAGGATATTCGGAAAATTGCCCAGGCCCTCGGCGTACGCAATATTCTGGAAGGCAGTGTCCGGCGGGCCGGGAATCGAATCCGGGTCACCACCCAGTTGATCAGTGCCGAAGATGGATCGCATCTTTGGTCGGAACGTTATGACCGCGAGATGGCGGACGTTTTTGCATTGCAGGACGAGATCGCGGAGGCCATTGCCGCGGTTCTGCGGATCAAGCTCGCGGTACAGCCTTCCGCTGCCCGGCAATACACGCCCAATCTCGCTTCGTATGAGGCTCTGCTTCAGGCCTGGCACCACCTGGCTAAGTACACGCCCGAATCGATGTCCAAAGCCGGAGACTACCTCGAACGGGCCATCGCACTCGATCCGGGCTATGCGGCAGCTCACAGCGCGCTTGGATTCCATTTCAACATTCTTGCCTTGCTGGGCTTGCGGCCGGCCCACCAAGCCCATCCACCCGCGCGGGCGGCGTGCCTCAAGGCGCTCGAGATTGATCCAACGCTCGCGGATGCGCAGGCGATGCTGGGGTGGATCGCGGCGGCTTACGATTACGACTGGAAAGAAGCCGGGCGTTTGTTCCGATCAGCGATGGCCTCGAATACGGTATCACCCGTGGTCCATTGGCTGGCAGGTCATTATCTGCTTTCAATTGGCGACTTCAAGCCGGCAATACAGGAGATGGAGCGTGCTCTCGAAGCTGATCCGCTGAATATAAGCTACCGGCGGTCTCTGGCCTTCTGCCTGTTGGGATCAGGCCAGCTGGAGGACGCCTCAGCGCAGTGCCGTCGTAATGTGGAATTCGACGAAAACGAATATTGGAGCTATTTTCTCCTGAGCCTCATCCACGAACAACGCGGGGATCTGGAGGAAGCAGTTCAATTTGCTCGAAAAGCTTATTCACTGGCGCCCTGGATGTTGCCAGTGGTGGCGATCTTAGCCGGCGTGCTCATGCGCACAGGAGCTACAAGCGAGGCCTCAACGATCCTTCAGAAACTTGGAGATGGCCAAGCGTACGGCGCGCCGCTCGCTTTCGTTATCTATTATCTTCTGTGTTCTCAAATCGATTTGGCCGTGGACTGGGCCAGGAAGGCCATAGAGCAACGTGATGCGGCGCTCACCAGTTATTTGCATTTGCCGCCAGTGAAGGAACTACGGCGAAGCTCGCGCTGGCCCGCGCTGGCGAAGATGATGAATCTTGCGGATTAACCTTGACGCGGCTGCTTACCCCGTGGACGCACGTAGTGGAACCGGACCAGATAAATATTTCGACCTTTCCCGTGTTTCGCGACCTTGAGCAGATCGATGACATCAAGGAAACCCGATTCGCGAGCCAGCTCCGGAGTGATGTCCTCGAAATCGATGGGCTTTATGGATTCAACTTCGATGGCGCCTTCGTCCATCGGATATCGTCCGCCCACTTTGACATGCGGGCGCATCCATATTCGGACACTGCAGGTGATTTCTCCCCGGCGCACCCGCTCGCGTAATCGCTTAGTGAATACCATGAGGAGATTTTACCCGCGCGGAGGTGGGTAGTGACTGAAAGGTGCTCGGACGCGCCGCGCGTGGCGATCAGTTGGGATTGGATATCGCGTTCGGGGGCACCCCCAACAACGATATCGAGTGTCCGGTGAGGGTTCGATGCTCTTGCAGCCTGCGCCATGTCTTCCAGAAGCTTGAAGTTTCCCTGAGCCGGGCACAGTCGTCCTCGTTTAGCTGTTCCAGCCACGTAACCAGCTGCTGAGGCGATGCAGGCTGATCGAAGAGATTTTCCCGTGCCTGATGAACGGCGCGCATGACGTCGCGATAGATGGCCTGGCACTCTTGGCAAGAATGAGCGTTCATGCATTCATCGTACACGTCACATTCCTGGTGTCACCACCCCCTTCCGGGGAATCGGGTCGGTGGAGTGGAAGAAATTCAGGCATTACCGGAGGCCGGAGTTGAAGCCGGTGGATGTTAAGATTTAGAACATGCCGCGGTCGCGCAGGAATTTTCTTCTTCTAGCGGCTGGCGGATTTGCCGCACGCTCGGTCGCGGAGGACGCGCTCTCAAAACCAGAACTCGCCGCCATGGAAGGCGTGGCATCGGCCTTCATGGCCGCGCATTCCATACCAGGATTATCCGTCGCGGTGGCGCGCGGAGGGGTGGTGCTCTACCAACGCGGCTTCGGATTCGCGGATCATGACCGCAATGAGAAAGTAACGCCCCAAAGCTTGTTCCGCATTGCCAGCGTATCGAAACCCATCACTTCCGTGACGCTGTTCCTGCTGGCCGAAGGAAAGCGCCTCACCATGGAGGATCTCGTCTTTGGTTCACGCGGCCTGTTGGGGGATGACTTTGGCGCCAGACCCTACCAGCGCTGGGTGGAGGATATCCGCATCAAGCACCTGTTGACGCACACCGGCGGCGGATGGCAGAACAACGGTTCCGACCCTATGTTTCGCAACCCGGAGATGAATCACAAACAGCTCATCCGCTGGGCCATTGGCAATGTTCCGCTCGAGTATCAGCCCGGAGATCATTACGCCTACTCCAATTTCGGCTACTGCATTTTGGGACGAGTGATCGAGAAATTGACCGGCGCGCCGTATGAGCAGCACGTGCGCGACAACGTTTTGAACCGCTGCGGCGTGACGGACATGCGCATCGCCGGAAACACGCTCCGGGAACGTGCCGCGGGCGAGGTGGTCTACTACAGCGCCGGCGAAGATCCCTACGATATGAACGTGCGCCGCATGGATTCGCACGGCGGCTGGCTGGCCACGGCGCGGGATCTGGCAATGTTCGCGAGCCATGTGGACGGGCATTCGGCAAGCCGGAACATCCTACAGGCGGAGTCGATCCGGCAGATGACCACAGCGAGTGCAGCGAACGCCGGTTATGCCAAGGGCTGGGCGGTGAACCGCGTTCCCAACTGGTGGCATGGAGGCAGCTTGCCCGGCACCACCAGCATCATGGTCAGGACTGCCAGCGGCTTCTGCTGGGCGGCCTTGGCCAACAGTAGAGAAGTTTCGGCCGACACCGGCCTGGCCATGGATCAGATGATGTGGAAGCTGGTGCGCCAGGCAAGGAGCTGGAACGCGTGACGAGGCAATGCCTGTGTCAGAACGCTCAAAGCGCCCGAAGTCCTTTCTCGCCGGCAGTGTCGACCCCGAGGAATGGCAGCTCGGTGAGGTACGCGCAGGTATGGATGAGCTGGACCGTGGACAGGAAGTCAGCGACGAAAAGGTGGCGAAATGGCTCAACTCGTGGGGAAAGCGAAGTGAGACCAAAGCGCCGCGCGGTGCGCCACTCGAGATGCCTCGGGCGTCTCAAAGTGGCGATCGCGCCCGATGGTCAGGTGGCTCGGTGCGATGAGGCAATCGGCGGTACGTACTAAACTAAAGATGTTTGGGCCCTTAGCTCAGTTGGTTAGAGCAGCGGACTCATAATCCGTTGGTCGAAGGTTCAAGTCCTTCAGGGCCCACCAACATAGCTTCACGGCGACTTGCGATTCGCCTTCGTCTCCACCGCCGCCACCAGATCGTTCAGGGATTTCAGCCGGTCGAACTCGCTGGTGTCGAACGTAATCCCCAGCTCCTCCTGAACGGCGAACACGAATTCCACCAAATCCAGCGAATCCGCGGCATACTCCTCAAAGGGCGCGTCCGGGCGCAGATCTTTCTGCGGAACGCCGAGCACGCTCGACGCCAGTTCATAAATCTGTTCGCGCGGCGTCATGGATTCACTCCCAGGAAATCCCACAAGCAACGCTCATGGCGCATCGTGGATCCGTAAATGCGCTTATCCATCTCCCGATGGTGAACTCGCCCTTCCCGCCGATCTGCATTTTCTGCGTGAAACCACCGCCCACGCGAAAATCCATGTGGATCTCGCAGCGCGTAGCTTCCTTGCAGCCGGACCACTGCTGCATCTTCTCCCCATCCGCCCACCAACTGAAGACAAGTTCTCGCGGAGCGTCGAAAATGCGCGTGATCTGGAGAGATTTCATGGCGTCTTTTCCTTCTTGAGCAGGTTCTCAAGATTATCAAAGCTGAATTCCCAGGCCGCCGCGCATTGCGCCATCCATTGCCGGGCGTCGTTCAGCCCCTCGGCTCGGGCGCGGATCAGGTGCACTCGCCCGTCGCGGCGGCGATGGATCAGCCGGGCGCGCTCCAATACGCGAAGGTGCCGGGAGATGGCTGGGGGCGTGATGCGGAATGGCTTGGCTAAGCGAGTAACGGGGCTTTCGCCGCTGGCCGAAAGACGCGCCAAAATGCCGCGCCGCGTGGGATCCGCAAGGGCCGCGAAGACGGCGGTGACGCGGCGCTGATTGGTGACCGGCGGATTGTTAACCAACTCGTTAATTATAGTGCCGGCGCGAATTTCGAGTCAAGCGCTAAAACAGCAGCTTCAATCCGAACTGAATCTGCCGCGATGTGGAAGCGGTAGACGAAATCACGCCCGCGGTGGGAGACGGCGTGGTAGACGCTGACGAAAATACCAACGGATTCGGCGTCCCGAAGTTGGCGTGATTCAGAATATTGAAGAACTCCGCGCGGAACTGCAGGCGGAACCTTTCCGACAGCCGCGTGTTTTTCGATACCGACAAATCAAGCTCCGCCAATCCCGGGCCCGTTAAGGTGTCCCGGCCCAGGTTTCCATATGTTCCGGGCACGGGAAGGATAAACGCGCTGGGATTGAAATATTGGTTAGGGCTGCCCAGAATCACGGGCCCCGTGAACGCAGCATTCACCGAGGGCCGCACCGGGTCCCGGCTGTCGCCGTTGTTCGACGGATTGAATCCCAGCTGCGGCGTAAACGGGAAGCCCGACTGCACCGTCTCAATGCCGCTCAAAGTCCAGCCGCTCACCAGTTTTTCTTCCCAACCGCTCAGGCCCTTGACGAACGCCTTTCCCTTTCCAAATGGAAGCTCGTAGGACCCATTGATGGACGCCAGATTCCGAACGTCCGTGGTCGCCGGCCCCCAATCCAGCTTGGGATTTAATGGAAACATCACGAATCCTGGAGCATTCACGCCCACGCTGCTGTTCAAAGCGGTGCCATCGTCAAGATTCTTCGCATAGGTGTAAACGCCGCGCAACTGGAAGCCGTGACTGAAGCGTTGGTTGAATTCCGCTTCGAGGCCGTTGTACGAGCTAAGACCTTCCGACAGCCATGTAGTGGTGTTGGCTAGCTGCGGATTCAAGAAAGGCGCCCCCTTCGGATAGTAGATCGCACCTGAAGGAAGAATGGTCGGAGCCGGCTCATTCACATCGGCGGACAACATTTCGTGGTAGCCGTGCGAGCCGACATATCCAATGCTGACCGAGGTGTTCGAAGCAAGCTGTTGTTCGATTTTGAAGGTGTAAGACAAGACTGTCGGCGTATAAGCATCCGGTTGCACTCCGCTTGGCGAGATCAGCGCGCCCGCCGGTAGCGCAGCGCCTGGAACAATCTGCAAACCGGTGACCGAAATATTCTTGAGGGACTGCACCGCATTGAAAGGAGCAGTTTGATCCAGCCGATAGTCCAGATTGTCCAGCAGAGAACGATAGATCCCGAAGCCGGTGCGGATCACCGTCTTGCTTTTGCCGAAAGGATCCCAGGCCAGCGCAACACGCGGTTCCGGCAGGAACTTCGCGCGGTTCACGGTGAAAACGGAGTCGCCAATATGAGGATCGGTTTGAATGATTCCGTTTTCAAAAAGATAGTTCGAGGCTCGTCCGTGCGCCTCATTCCAGCCGTCGGTCGATTCAAACCGGAAGCCCACGCGCAATTCCAGGTTGGGCCGCAGCTTCAAATTGTCTTGCACGAATCCCGCGCCCTCCACGGATCGCCAACCCACTGGAGTGGGATTGGGCACCACGGAAAACGTCGAAATCCTGCCAGCGAGAAAGCTGGCCAAGCTTCCAAATGACGCCTGGCCGTACTGCGATTGAGCCAGGTTGTCGTTGGCCTGAATGCGCTGCACCCACACGCCCGCTTCGAACTGATGAATCCCGTGCGTGAGCGCCACATGATCGTCGTAGGTAAATAAATTCCGCGCCGAAGTCAGGTTGCTTCCGTTATTGGTTCCGGCCAGGCTGATCTGCGAAGCGCCGTTTGAAGCCGTTCCGCCGCCGATCACAATCGCTCCAATCGGATCGCCGGCCACCCATCCCGGCAGATCCACCGGCGTGGTTCCCGTAAAGAAATAGCCGGCGCGCGAGAAACCCACTCTGGCGGTGTTCAGCAGCGTCGGTGAAAATACATGCTGTTCCTGCAGGCTCACCACTTGTTCGCGCAGGGTTTCCACCACGCCGCTCAATGGATTCACGGTGGGCGTGTTGTCGGCGCTATCGTCCACCGTGTACACCGCGAACAACGTGTCCGTATCCGAAAAAGTATGATCCAGGCGCACCGTTCCAAAGTCCTCGCGGATGGTTTGCAGCGGATGGCTGAACGCCTCCGCGATTCCGCCCCCCAGTTCCGGCCCATTCTGAACCGGCCACAAGACCAGCAGCGGTTGGACGCCCGGAATCGCGCTGGCGCGAGCGGCGTTGTCGGGAACCAGAGTGACATCGCTCAAGCCCAGATGCTGCCGGAAACCCTCATAGTTCGCGAACACGAAGGTCTTATCCTTCTGAATCGGCCCTCCCAGTGCGCCGCCAAATTCGTTGCGCTGGAACTGCGGGATAGATCCTTGATCGAAGAAGTTGCGCGCGTCCAGATCGTCGTTCCTCAAGAATTCATATAACGTCCCGTGCAGTTGATTGCTGCCGGACGCTGTGACGATGCTCACCTGCCCGCCGGGCCGCTTGCCGTATTCGGCGCCGTAGGTATTCGAGACGATGTTGAACTCCCGTACCGCATCCACGCCCAGCAGTTGACCGCTGGCGCCGCCGGGAGTGATGTTGATTAGCGAGGCGCCGGTATATTCAATGCCATTCAACAGAAATAAATTGTCCTGCGGGCGGTGGCCGAATACCGCGAACATATTTCCCACCGACGAATTGGAAGTTCCCGTTCCACCCGATCGTTCGGAAGTGTAATTCACCACTCCCGAATTCAGCGTCAACAGCTCGTCATAGCTGCGCCCGTTCAACGGCAGATCCTTCACCTGCCGTTCGTTCACCAGGCCGTCGCTCTGCTGGGTGGAAAGCTGCACCGGCGAAGGCGCCTCCACCACGGTCACGGACTCCTTCAACTCGCCTACCGGTAACGTAAGATCCACCGTGGTGCTCTGCCCGACAACCAAGTCGATTCCCTTCCGCACCTGAGAGGTGAAACCTTCCTTCTCTGCGCGGACCTCATAAGGCCCCACCGCGATCGACCGCGCCACATACCGTCCCTCATCGTCCGACACCAGTTTCCGCACCGCTCCTGTTTCCAGGTTTCGGATGGTAACGGCAACTTGAGGCAATCCCGCACCGGTGGAGTCTCGAACGGTGCCGGAAATCGAAGCCCCGACCACCTGCCCCCAGGCGTGGCCAACGAATGCCAGCAAAACGAACCCAATTAAAGCTGCTCTCCCCGTGATTGACATAGTTCCTCCTTGTATCTTGGTAAGTTGGTTATGGAACGATCTTCAGCGGCAACAACAGGTTCGAAGGGAGTGATTCATGAATCTACCCAATCTCTATAGAGATTATCATGATTGACCCAGGCTGTCAAGCGGCGCCGTTCGGGATTGACACTGGCGACGTCGCGGATTTCCGGCTTGCCGTCACGGAGATCGCGGGTAAGGGGTACTCGGAAGCGGCGGTTTGCCGGCGGCTTGGACTCGGGGATATCACGGAACTCAAATGGAAAGCCCTGCCGATTTATAGGGATGAGCGCCTGGCGGAGCGCGATGCCCAGGCTCTGGCGATGGAACTTTTCTTGTTGCAGGGCGCTGTTGCCGCCGGAGAGCTTGACCAATTGCTCAGCGCGCCTAGCCAGGCTGTTCTGCTCCAGACTGGGATTCTCGAAATTGATTCGTCGGGACAGGCGCGCGCTCGCGCTTCCTTGTTTCCGTCCGGCGACAGCTTGATTTTTTCGGATCATGCCTGGCACAAACTTCCGCATCCGGGATACAAGACCGTTCCCCGTGACTTAGTCATGTTCGTCGGCTCTGACAGCCGCTGGCTGGCGCGTGCTACGGTGCGCCGGCCTTTTCGCGCGTGCCTGGATCTATGCACCGGTTCGGGCGTTCAGGCGCTTCTTGCGGCGGCACATTCCGAGCGCGTGCTAGCGGTGGATATCAATCCCAGAGCGGTGCGCTGCGCCCGCTTCAACGCGACCGTTTCAGGCGCGGCCAACATGGAAGTGGCCGAAGGAAACCTGTTTGAACCGGTCAGCGCAACGGATCGCTTCGATCTCATCACCGCCAATCCGCCGTTTGTATCTTCGCCCATGGATGAAATGCTTTTCCGCGATGGAGGCCCGTCGGGCGAAGCCATCCAGCAGCGCATCGTCGAAGGGTTGCCTCGCCATCTTGCGCCGGGCGGTATCGCGCAGATCGTGACGGAGTTGGGAGAGCGCGACGGCGAGCCTGTCGTAAAACGGGTGCGCCAATGGCTCAACGGCGCACCAATGGACATTCACATCCTGCGGCTGCGCACTTACTCCGCGGATTACTATGCTATCGGCCACTCCAGTAGCGACGGAGGGTATGGCGATTATCTGGAATCGGTTGGCGCCTGGGCCCGGAATCTGCGGGACCAGGGCTACGCGCGGATTGTCTCGGTGCTGATCGCCTTCGAATGGAGCGACCCTGCCGCCGGCCCGCCTTGGGATCGCGTGGATGAATCGCAGCCGCCGAAGCGCGATGCCGGCGCGGAGGTGGAAGCTGTGTTCTCGATGGAGCGAGCGGTCCGGCGAAATCCAGCCAGCGATCGGCAATGGGTGAGCCGCGCTGGACCAATCGCTCTCAGCGAGTCGCGAGTGCTGGGTGCGCAAGTCCCGGCCTCTGCCCGCGCAACTCCGCTGGGACGAGCGCTCACGGTGGAATATACACTGGGCCCGGTGGAACGCGACATCCTGAATCGATTAGGACAACCCGTGGCTGTGTCTGAATTGTTGGCCGCTCTCAAAGTGGAAAGGGAAGCAGTTCTCGCGGCGATTGATTCGCTCCGCCGCCGCGGTTTGGTCACCGTCCACTGATCCGCGACCGCGAGGGAGCGCTACCACGAACTTAGCTAGCGGCGATCATGGTATCGCTCCCTTGCGGTCGCGGCTCAGTTTTTCGTAACTTGGATTATCAGTTGCCTAAAACGCGCCGCGCCGCATCCAACCCGCCTGCCCGCTGGATTCCCGGAACGAAGAATCGATCGAGAAAATCCCTGTCGTCGCCGGTGAAGCCGTCCAGGTTGCCATCGACGGTAACCGGCACCGGCGCCGCGGCTGCCGCGAACAGCGCCCAAACCGCGGCTTTTCCAGCGCCCGCCACTCGAAGGTTCTTGGCGCCTTCCTGTTTCAGATACGCCAGCGCGGTCAGGATGTCCTGCACCCGATTCTGGTCGTCCGTTCGGTTGAACGTCGAAAAAAATTCGCCGGAGCGGTCCCGAGGCGCAACCGCGGAGCCGGTTTGAAAAACGGTAATCACCAGCGCTGATTGATACTCCTTCGGCGCCGGATCGATCACCACCACTGACGGAACGCCAGAACCTATGCGGACGGCCGAGACGCGATCGCCTTTCCCCGCGCGGCCGAGAACCAATTTCTCGCCCTGCGCTTCACTCAGCACATGCTGCGGCCATTCGGTAGCCAGCGCCAATCTCAGCCGCCTGCGCAGCGCTTCCACATCGCGCGTTTCGGCTGTTTGACGTTTGGACGCGGCGATCCATTGTGCCACCAGCTGATTGTAGGTCAGCGCATTCGATGGCAACGCGCGCCCGTGCCATACCAAAACATCCTGCAGCTTTTCAATTTGCGTCGGGCGTTCTTTTACGTCTTGCCGCTCGCCGAGGATGCGGTGATTAAAAAATGTGTACATGGCTTCCCGGCTGGCCTGGTTGTAGTTGTGCGGCGCGTCCATCTGCACCGTTTCCACATTGGCGGCGCGATCGTACAACTCATAAATCGAATGCACGGCCGGATACTCCTCGCGCGGCGTGTTCTTGGTCCAATCTCCGGTAGCCGCGACCATCAGCATGGGCCGCGGCGCCATCATGGCCCCGATTTCCACATTGAATGTATCCAGGCGCAGGCCCGGCCCATTCTCACACTGCGACCCGCCCTGCATGATGGCCGAAATCATATTCACGGGAACGGAATATTTCACGCGATCATCCACGGCTGTTAACAGAAACGTCTGCGTGCCGCCGCCGGATTCTCCGGTCATGGCGATCCGTTCGGGATCCACATCCGGCAAAGATTGCAAAAAATCCAGCGCGCGCATGGAATTCCATAACTGCAATCCCATGGGACCGAAGGACCACAATTGTTCGCGCGGCCCTCCAAAATCATGCGGAGTCTGCACGGTGTCGTCGTATCCCACCATGTCGTACGCGAAGGCCACGTAACCCTGCAACGCGAGATTGGCGGCGCGCCTTTGTCCCGAATTGAGAACCTGATTCTCCAGCCGTCCGTAGTCCCAGTGGCCGTGCGCCACCAGCACGCCCGGGGATTTCGCAGACAGGCCTACCGGCCGGTAAAGGTTGCCGCACAAATAATAGCCGGGAAGGGTCTCGATATAAACTTTCTCGACGGAATATCCCTGGCGCTCGATCCGCCCGAAGATCACCGGATGCAGTGGGTTCTTCTCAGGCAATGGAATCAACCCAGCGGCGAACAGAATCTGATCTCGCAATTTCTGTTTGTGCGCCTCCCACTCCGCCAGCGTGTGATAAGCCGGCATGGTGAAATGAGTATTCGTATCGGGAACATGCGTGTTCCGTGCATCCTCGGCAGGCACTTGCGCCAGCAGCACAGTACCAACCAAAGAACCGAAGAACCGAAGAACCGAAGAACTGGTTTTCAAAACAATTTCCCGATGAATCGCCGCAGCTCCCGGAAAATCCGGTCGGGCGTTTGATTGGCATCCACCACAGTGAAGTTGTAACGTTTGGCCATGCGGTCCAGCGCGCGGATGACGCGCGTCTGGTAGCGGATGAAGCTATCGTGCATGTCCGCGCCGAAGCGCATGTCCATGCCGCTTTCCCAATAATCGAATGCGCCGCGTCCCAGCACCACGCGGGTCAACAGATCGTGGACATCGGCGCGCAGATAGTATACGGCGTGCGGAACCAAAGCGAAACCGGCCACTTTTTCGATCCAGACACGATCCTCATTGCGGGCGATGGCGCGGGCCATCAAAGAAAAAATATAACGGTCGGTCAGCACCACAAAGCCGGCGCGCAGAGCGGGAATGATCTCGTTCTCCAGACGGTCGGCAAAATCAGTGGCGTAAAACAGCGTCATGGTCACCGGGCCCAGCGTGTTTCCTTCTTTGGCTTGCTGGATGCCCTTGCCGGCCAGCGCGCCCCGCGCCAATCCCGTGTCCAGCACGGCATGGCCCTGGTGCTCCAGCCACGTGCGCAGCCGCGATACCTGCGTGGAACGGCCCACGGAGTCCGGCCCCTCAATGACGATCAGCTTGCCTTGCAGCTCATCGCGGGAGACTTCCGGCAGCGCTTCGCTATAGAATTCGAGGGGCTGCTTGGGCAGCATCAATATCTCCCTGGGAGGCGCGCAGCAAGTGGCCGTTGTGCAGGTTCTCTCCGAGTTCCTGCGTGGCAATTTCCCGCATCTGCCGTTGTTGTTCTTCGATGGATCCGGTGGCGTCAATCACGTGGAAGCCCACCTCCTGGATCATGGCCTCGTACTCATCTAAAATGCGGCCTTGAAACAGCCGGAAGCTCTCCTCCACGTTTCGGCTCAGCCCCAGATCCATGCCTGCTTCGTAATATTTGATGGCGTTGCGTCCGCCCAGAATGCGGCCGATGGCAACTTCCAGCGGGACGCGAAAATAGAACGCCAGATTCGGCCGTACGGCGAACTTATAAAGGTTGCGGACCCAGCGCCGGCTGACGCCGCGCACCACGTCGCGCGCGAACGCCGTGTAAGCGTATCGATCCGCGCAAACCACCGCGCCGGCCTTTAGCAGCGGCACGATATAACGCTCCAGCCGGTCCGCGAAATCGGTGGCGTGGATCAGGCTGAATGTGGTGGGCGTGAACATGTTCTTCTTTTTGCCGCGCCGCGTGGTTTCGCGCACCAGGGGAGAAGAATTCCATTCACTGAACGCCACGCCGATCCGTTCCGAACGGAGCCACTGGCTGAGCAAGGAGAGCTGCGTGGACTTGCCGGAACCGTCGATGCCCTCAACTACAATCAATTTGCCGCGGTGACGATTGGGAACCAGAAGGGGCATAGGGAGGCGAACTGACCATTATACTTCTATACTTCGCTACCGATATATTCCGCTTCTGACACACTCCGCTTTCGACACACTCCGCTTCCGACACGCTCCGCTTCCGACACACTCCGCTTCCGAGCCGCGACCGCAAGGGAGCGATGCGGGAAAGGTGCTGGCAACCAATCGTGGTGGCGCTTCCTAGCGGTCGCGGCTCGGGATGCAGTGTTCGAGTGTTGTTCAGTGTTCGAGTGTTGTTCAGTGTTCGAGTGTTGTTCAGTGTTCGATGATTTTTCAGTGTTCGATTGTTTTCGGTGTTCGAGTGTTTTTCAGTGCCGATAGTTTTGAGGGGCCGTCGCAGGCCGTTACACAATTCGTTCCTTAGCCGCGTCCCAGCGCATGCACCTGCGCTTGCGATAGCTTTGCACGCCCATTTCGCACGCCACCACGCCGCGATATCCCAACATCGCATCGCACTTCAATGGTTCTCCCTTGCGAATGGCGTTCATCAGGTTGCGGTGATGCAGGTCCAGCTCTTCGCCGCCGGTTTTCTGATGAACAATCTCGTCGCCGCCTCCTTCAGGACGAATGACGAAACCGGTCTTGGTGAATTCAAGCGTGGCCTTGTGGCCGCGCAGCAGATGCGGCACTGCTGTTCCGTTGGCCATGGAAGAAATCAGCTGCACCGTCGGCCCGCCGGGATAATCCAGCAGGATATTGAAGGTGTCCGGAATTTCGGCGCTACTTGTGGTGAATTCGAACTTGCCGCCCGCGCCCACGCCGAAAGCCGGAAAGGTCAGGTCCAGGGCCTTGATGATCCGCGTCACCCGATGAATAAACAGGTCGCTGGCGATGCCGCTGGAATAATCCCAGTAACGCCGCCAGCTGAAATAGCGATCGGGGTCGAAAGGACGCTTGGGCGCCGCGCCCAGCCACGCCTTCCAATCCAGATTGACGCCAGGCTGGGCATCCGCATCTCTGGGGTATTCCCAGAAGTCGTCTTGGTAGTTCCGCGAATAATCGATCTGCGCCAGCACCACTTTGCCGAGCGCGCCGTCTTTGACAAACTTTTGCGCGGCCTCGTAAGAATCGTCGGACATGCCCTGCACGCCCACCTGCATCTTCACTTTGCTCTGGGCGATCTTTTCCACCACCTTCTTCGATTGCGCGGCGGTGTGCGTCATCGGTTTTTCGCAGTAGATGTGTTTGCCGGCGGCGATGGCGTCGACGGTCATCTGATAATGCCAATGCTCGGGCGTGGCAATCAGCACGTAGTCGATATCGTGGTTGTCCAGGATGCGGCGATAATCCTTAATGACTTTCCCGCCGGTGAGCTTCGCGGCCTGGTCCGCGCGCTTGTCGTACACATCGGAAACCGCCAGCACCTCGCAATTGTCGGATTCCCTCATCTTTACCAGCGTCCGCATGTGATCGGTAGCCTGGCCTCCGCAACCGATGACGCCGATGCGTAGCCGCTCGGTCGAGCCGGTCACTTGTGAATAAGCGAGCGCGGTGACCGCCGCTGATGATCCGATGAAATTTCGTCTAGTCATGACAACTCAGGATACTTGAAGTTGCAGAGATGTTCCACGCAAGATAGAATCGGTCCACCATCGTGCCCATCACTCGAGCTGCATTCCTGCTTTCGTTTATTCCGGGATTCGCACTTGCGCAAAGCGCCTGCATAACATTTCCAGCTCAGTTAGTTCCTTTCGCTTCCATCAGCTACGTCACTGCCGCGAACTCAGCGGGAGATCACCTGGTGGTTGGGGCGCTCGCCGGTGGAACCAGTGGCTTGAGCGCGATCGCCAAGGTTCCATTACCTGCGGTTCTCAACCAAACTTTTTGCGATGCACAGGTGCAGCTTGCTCCCAGGCAGTTTTACCCCAATGTGTACGTGCCAACCGCGGCGGAGCGCGCGGGAATGTTCAGCGCTTTTGCGGGATTGCTGGTGGACCCGGCAAGCAATCTGCCGTATCCAAACGGCGTGATCCCAGCCACCATTCTTGGGTCGGTGTATGCCTGGCGGATCGGGCCGGCGCAGGTGGCGCGAACTGCGAGGAGCTGGAATCCAACCGGCTCAATGATCGCGCCACGCTCGGAACACGCCGCCGTCCTGCTTCCTCGGGGAAGGGTCTTGGTAGTGGGCCCGAACAACCTTGCCGAGGTATATGCCCCCACCACAGGGGTTTTCGCGGTAGCTGGAAAGATGCTGGTTTATCACGGACCGGATCTTACTGCCACGCTGCTAACCGACGGGCAGGTATTGATGGTGGGCGGCCGGAATGCGCCTGGAGTGGCGGAGTTGTACAATCCTGCCAACGAAACGTTCACTGCAACCGGTTCTCCTCTGATGTTGCACGGCTTTTACCACACAGCCACGCTGCTGAACGATGGCCGGGTGCTGGTGGTGGGAGGGTTGGCGTCGACCGGCGATACATTCACCGCTAACTCCGGAGCGGAGATCTACGATCCAAAAACTAACGGGTTTACGCTGGCGGCAGCCATGGCCGTTAATCGCAACAACCACACTGCCACCTTGTTGCAGGATGGGCGAGTGCTGATCGCCGGGGGTATATCGAATGGCTTCAGTACCGCCCCTGATTCCGATAACCAGGTGACGGGCACGGCGGAGATCTATGATCCAACCAAGAACACCTTTTCGCTGACGAACATGCAAGAACCACGAGACTCTCATTTTGCGAGTTTGCTCTCGAACGGCCAGGTTCTGGTGGGTGGCGGCTACGGTGGTTCGGACTCTGAGACGTCGGCCGAATTGTTCAGCCCAGCAACGGGCAGCTTCAAGCTCACAGGTAACCTGAACACGCCACGCTCGCTTTCCGGCGCCACGCTGCTCTCGAGCGGGCAGGTTCTGATCTCTGGTGGATACCCAAGCTTCCCGGTAGGCACCAGTGCAGCCGAGTTGTATAATCCTCTGCTCGGAACCTTCACGCCGACCGGAAACATGGTTTACCCGCGGGGAAACGAGACCGCGACGCTACTGCAGGACGGGCGAGTGCTGGTGACCGGAGGCCAACAAGTCTGTTGTTCTGACGTTCTCTCGACAGCGGAGTTGTACACACCGGTCATCCAGGGCCTGGTTACTTCGCAGACCGGAATAACCATTCGCGCGGCGCAAGGTTCCAGTAATGTTCCGGCGCAGAATGTTGTCGTGCTGAGCAACACTGCCACTATCCCTTTCACCGTCTCCACGCACACCGTCACCGGCGGCAATTGGCTGGCCGCGACACCGCCCAGCGGGACCAGCGGGCCGGGCTCCGGGACCTCGCTGTCTATCACGGTTGCTCTGGCGGGCCTCGGCGCCGGGGATTACTATGGCACCGTAACGCTCAGCCCTACCGACCAGGCTCATCCTCCGGTCTCCATCTCGGTGGTCCTGAGCATCGTGCCTGCGGGAGCAGCCGCACCGCCCGCCGTGTCGCCAAGCGGGCTGGTATTCCTCGGCGTTGCTGGAGGCAATCCCGTTGCCCAAACGTTCAGCATCTCGAATCTGACGTCAAAACCAATCAGTTTCACCGCCAGCGGCACGGCCACGCCGGATTGGTTCAGCTTTAATCCGATGTCCGGCAACATCGGGCCAGGCCAGAGCGCGCCGATCACGGTGACGCCCTCCACCTCCAATTTGACGGCCGGAGTTTACCCCGGATCGATCCAGGTTACGTTCGAGGACGGTAGCACCCAGATTGTCGACTTGCTGCTCGGGATTTCCGCGAGTGGTAGTTTTACGAAGCCGGCGGAGAGGCCGAGGGCCACAAGCTGCACGCCGAGCAAACTGTTGCCGGTGTTCACATCAATCGTCAGCGGATTCACCACGCCGGTTGCCTGGCCCACTGCAATTGTGGTGCAGGTGTTGGATGATTGCACTAATCTCATCAACGCGGGAAGCGTTACGGTTAGCTTCAGCGACGGAGATCCGCCCTTAGCGCTGCTGGCCATTGGAAACGGCAACTGGACGGGGACTTGGGTGCCGGCTAATAACGTGATGTCCGCATTTGAAGTGCGGGCTGATGCGCAATCTCAACAATTGAGCGGAAGCAAGCAGATAAGCGGAGAAGCCGCATCGAATCCTAACGTGCCAATCGTCAGCGCGGTGGTTAGTTCCGGGGATTACACCAGCTCGCCGGCGCAGGGGCTGCTGGTTTCCATTTTTGGATCGGCGCTCGCGGATGGCAAGGCCGGGGCGTCTGGTCTGCCGCTGCTGGACCAACTCGGGTCTACCAGCGTGGGGGTCTCCGGAATGCAGTTACCTCTGTTGTACGTCAGCGCCGGCCAGATCAATGTACTAATCCCTTACAATCTGGCCCTGAACGCTTCGCATCAGTTGCTGGTGCTCCGCGGAAGCGCGAGTTCTGTTCCGGCGCCGATCACCATCTTCGATTCCGAACCCGCAATTCTGGCTATCGATGGGGGCGGCTCCGGGCAAGGCGTCATCTTTAAGGTGGATGCGCAAGGCAACTCGCTTTTAGCCAATGCCGCGAACCAAGCCACCGCGGGCGATGTGCTGGTGATGTACTGCGTGGGTCTCGGAGCGGTGAGCCCTGCTGTAACTGCCGGCGACGCAGCACCCGGAAATCCTGCGAGCAAGGCCACTGAATCGGTGAGTGTAGCGATTGGCGGCCAGGCTGCGATCGTGCGGTTCGCTGGATTGAGTCCGGGATCAGCGGGCTTGTACCAGGTGAACGTGACCGTACCCAGCGGAATCACTCCAGGGGCCCAAGTGCCGGTTACAGTTTCGGTGGCGGGCAAGAGCAGTTCGGGCGCTATCTACATGGCTATCAAGTAGGCTTCTTCTCCCACCAGGCATTCACGATGGCCAGCGCCGCGATCGCCGCAGTCTCGGCCCGCAGTATCTCGCCGCCCAGCGACACCGCAGTCCAGCCGGAGGCTCGAATGGCAGCCCGCTCGCGCTCCGTCCATCCGCCCTCGGGGCCCACCAGCAGCGCGACACGGTCGCCCGGCTGGCGCGTTTCCGGGAAAGCCGAGAGAATGGGCGGCGCGTCGGCTTCGTCCAACGCATATCCTCTGGGGCTTCGCAAAACTTCCGCAAGGCCGGCGGGCGCTTCAATATCCGGCAGCCGCGCGCGCCGCGACTGCTCGCTCGACTCGCGTGCGATGCGCGTCCAACGCGACAGCCGCTTCACCGCCGCGGCCTCCAGGCCTTTTTCGCTACGCTCGGTCTTCACCGGCGTGACCGCGCTCACCCCCAATTCGGTAGCTTTCTCCAGCAGCCATTCGAAGCGTTCGAATTTTATCAGGGACGCGAACAGGGCGGTGTGGACAACCGGCTCCGCCGCATCAATCTTTTCCAAAATCCGAAATCTCACCAGATCCTTGCGGGCGGTTTCCACCTCCGCCAGATAGACCTGCATGTTGTCGGAAATCTCGAACTTCTGACCCGGCTCTACGCGCAGGACACGGGTGATGTGGTGGGCATCCTGGCCGGTAATTTGCGCGTGACCGCGCTCGATTGTCTCCACGAAAAAACGCCGCCGCGCCATGAACACTACTGTATGCGAAAAAAATCCGGGGACATGACGGGCAAGCGTCCGGCCCGCTTCAAACTTGAACACGCCCAGTGGTGTCCCCGCGATTTTTCCCGGCACGGCCAGCCGGCACCCGTACCCCTGTACCACAACCTACTCGGTAGGTACTAAGGGACTTTCGGGTCTTGAATAGCGGGTTCTCCGGATTTAAGATCTAATCCAAACCCACGACATTACTAGTAGGAGTAATTTCGCAGAGGTAAGCACTACCGAGAAGTGCACGTGCGTTCGATAGAGGATAGGAAGATAGGAAGCAATCAATGAGCACCCAGCGGCCCAGTCAACGATATCCGCGTTCGGCACGCCGATCGGCGAGGCAAGGCGGCAACGCGATGCTGGAAGCAGCGCTCATTTTCCTGCCCATGATGGCCATGTTTCTGGGCATCGTAGACGTTTCTCTGGCGGTGTATATCCAATCCACTCTCACCAGCGCCACGCGAGAGGGCACACGTTTTGCCATCACCTACCAATCCAGTTACAACGGCGTTTCCTGCGCTTCCTCGCAGGCCACTTGTATCGAGTCCGTGGTGCAGAATTACGCGGTGGGGGTGCCGGGCGGGCTCGGATCCAGCTACATAACGGTGAACTACTATACCGCCAACGATTTGTCGAATCCGGTGGAGGCGTGCAGCAACGGTAGCTGCTCAACGTCGGTGTGCACGGCATCCACCTGCACTCTGCCGCAGACCCTGAGCAACGGAACCGTCGTCAACTATGCCAATCAGCCCGGTAATGTCGTCCAGGTGGTGGTGGCCAGCTATCCCTGGAATTGGCTGATGCCCTTGCCGGGGTTCACGGCTGGAAAGAGCGTCAATCTAGGCGCGAATTCGATCGACGTGTTAGGCGCGTTAGCGGTGGGGACCGGCACCCCGCCTTCTCCGTAACTCAAGGGCTTGAATATGGAAATCACCTCAAATAAGAATCAGCCGCGGCGACCGAAACAGAGTGGAAACACAATCTTGGAATTCGCTCTGGTAATGGTGTTTCTGGTGCCGATGTTCGCCGGCTCGTTTACCATCGGCATGGCGTTGGCCAAAGATATTCAGGTGAGCAATGTCGCCCGAGACGCGGTGGTGTTGATGGTTCGCGCGGTTACCGACCCTGAATCCGGTTTGGACTTGTCGCAGACTCAGAACCAGCGGATTATCGTCGCGGCGGCTTCCGGGCTGGGAATGAATTCAGATGCCCAGCAGGATCCCAGCTCCACCGGTAAAGGCGTGGTGATCCTCTCAAAAGTTGCCATGGTGGGTCCCGCGGAGTGCTCCCTAGGGGTCCCAAACCCGGTGCTCCAGACCCCGATTCAGGCGCCGAATTACGGATGGAGTCCGTCTAACTGCGCCAACTACGGCCAGTACGTTTTTGAATATCGCGTGGTGATTGGAAACGGAACGCGCTGGAGCAGCGTGCTAGGCGCTCCGCCTTCCGGCACCGTGCAATCCAACGGAACCATTACCGCTCAGAACATCGCCACCAATACCGCGGAGCAGGTGCCGACCTTCCCGACCGCGGCCAGCATGACTCTGAGCAGCAGTACCTTTGCGCTGGTCTCGGAGATGTATGCCGATGTCAGCTTTCTTAATTTCTTTTCGATTTTGGGCAATCCCACGCTTTATGCGCGCAGCGTTTCCTAGCGTGGAAGGTTCCGGGCAGCGAGGTTACCGAGGAGACACCGTATGAGAATGGTGAGCGAGAGAAGGCGTAAGAATGAGCGGGGCATGGCGATCTTTTTCTACGCCACCATGCTGATCTTCGTGGTTGGTTGCGTCGGGCTGGCAGTGGATGTCGGAACCGTCTACATGATTCGAGCCCGGCTGGTTGCGGCGGTTGACGCTGCCGCCCTGGCCGCGGGACGCTCCGTCAATCTCACCAATACCGTGCAGGCGGCCACCACCGCCGCCACCAACACCGCCGATCAATTCTTTGCCGCCAATTTTCCCAACAATTATTTCAACTCTCTCGGAACCCCCACCGTCACCCCCACCTTCACGCAGGTAACCGACGGCAGCGGCAATCCCACCGGCGTGCTGAATATCCAGGTGACCGCCAGCGTAGCGGCTCCCACTTATTTCATGAACATTTTCAACGTGAGCAGCATCAGCGTTAGCGACACGGGCGTGGCCAGCCGCCGTGGCGTGGTGATGATGCTGGTGCTGGATCAATCCAGTTCCATGAATACCGCCGCGGATCCCGTCAGCGGTCTTACGGCGTGCCAAGCCATGGTGCAAGCGGCTGGAAACTTTGTGAATTTATTCAGCCCGTTCGACTATATTGGCGTGCTGCCCTTCGATATCACGGTTCACACTACCAATAACGGCACCACCGGCGGCGTTGCACCCACGCAGAACCACGCCCTGGTCAGCACGCTGATCTCGAATATTACCTGCGGCGACAATACCAACACTGTCGGCGCCCTCCAATATGCCTATCAGTGGATTAAGAGTACTGGCCAACCACTCGCTTTGAACAGCATCGTTCTTTTCACGGACGGATCTCCCAACGGAGTTACCGCGAGTTTTCCCGCCCGCGCCGCCATCGATAGCCGTTTTGGTCCGTCTCTTAACTCCCCGGACGGGTCGCAACCCAATGGGCCGGCTCCACCGGCACAGAGTGGAACTTCCAATCCGCCCGCGCCCGGAATCGCCAACAGTTGCAACAATGGCGTGGGCGGTTCGGATGCGAACGGCATTTCTAACGAAGCGATCTGTGTCAACATGCCCGCCGTGTGCAACAGCGCAGGGGCCACCCTATTCGGAACAATTGCCCAATGGGGCGATCAGAATTCCTATGGCGGCTCCACTTATGGCCTGGCCCCACCCACCGATACGGTTGGTGTGACCATTCCAGGCAGTTGTAATTACACTAGCGCCTTGGCCGGCACCAACATGCGGCAATTCGTCGCCTACATCCCCGACACGGACACCTATGGGAACAGCTTGCATGGAGTAACAGCTACTAGCTCGGGGCCCACCGTTTCCGGCGGCCTGGTTACCCGGGACTTCTGGATTTACCAGGTCAACAGCTTGTGCGCCCCGGATCCTACCGTCAGCCCGAACTGTAAAAACACGGGCGGCCTCTGGAGCGGGTTCACAACCATTGGCATGGGCTCCAATTTCTTCCCTGCCGGTACGCCTTATGCCGGCTTTTTCCGTCCCGATCAGCCCAATAGCATCGTGGCCGCATCCATGAACGGCACCATGGCGCAAGCGTACACCATCCGCGCCGATACTACTTATCACCCGGTGGTTAACGTCATCTATCTCACCGGAAACGGAACCGACTCGGTAGACCGCGAGTTCCTTCCGATTGTGGCGAACTATCCCACCATTCCGGCGCTTCCGTACGATCCGATCAGTTACGCCTCCTACGCGAATCCGGCCTATCAGACTGCCCAGGAGACTGGGCAATATTATGTAACGGCCAACAGAAACCAGCTCACCGCCCTTTTTGCGCAGCTGGCCAGCGAAACTCTCCGGCTCAGTAAGTGATCGCCATGCACGTATTGCTCTTTCTTGCTTTACTTCAGGCCGCTCCCGGCGCTCCCGCAGCGGAGCCGCTGCGCTCCGGCTGCTCGAGCGACGATCAGCAGATCGCTTCCATCGCAGCCGGCGATCGCGTCCACGTTGAGATGGCGTTGGCAGGAGAAAGCCAGACCTGCTACAAGGTTACCCTTATTCGCCGGGGCGAGAGCCTGACCGGTTATGTCTGGGGTGAATCATTACCCGCTGTGGCGGATTTTGTGCGTCGCCGCGAAAAAGCGTCCGTAGAGGCAGCCGAGTTTGAAGCACGTAAGGCACGCGAGGTCGTCCCGGCCAAGCTGGCCAAGAACGCCGAACCAGTCAAACCCCAGGACCCTTTAGTATCCACTCAATTCGACGATTTTTACGCTAAGGATGCCAACGGGAAACCGATCAGTCTCTCTGGTTTGAAGGGACGGGCCACGGTGGTGACATTCTGGTCCCCGGCGGACAAGCGATCGATCAGTCAACTGGAGTCCGTCATGCCGCTCTACAATCAGTTGCATCGGAGCGGTCTGGCTGCGGTCGGCGTCAGCATGGATCCGAAAGCTTCTCGTGCTTGGGAAGCCCTGGATGATGTCTCGCTGCCCTTTGCGCAGGTCCCCGACCAAAGCGGTTTAGCCGCCCGCTATAACATCGACCCCCGGGCGGGCAAAACCCTCGTCCTCGACGCCAACCACCGCATCGTCGCCGCCGGGCCCATGGGTCCCGACATTGTAAAGGCCGTCCATCAGCTGCTGGACGCCCCAGCCGGCCAGTAACGCTGCAGAACTCGCTGGAACCAACTCCGCCCCACCGGCGTATCTCTTACCAACATGCTGTTCAAAGAGATCCGCCAAGCCATCCGTCTGCTGCTCAATAATCCCGGCTTTACCGCCATCGCCGCGCTCTCGCTGGCGCTCGGGATCGGAGCCAACAGCGCCATCTTCAGCCTGGCCGACGCCATCCTGCTGCGCCCCATTCCAATCCCGCAGCCAAGTCATGTTCTCAACCTCACCACCGTAACTCCGTCCACACCCCGCGACGGCCTGTCCTTCCCCGAATACCGCGATATTCGCGAAAAAAGCCAGTCGCTGACCGGCGTGGTGGCCTTTCAATTCACGACGGTCGGCTTTGCGGATACTCCCAAAGCCCTGCCGCAGATGCGCATGGGCCAAATGGTCTCCGACAATTTCTTCAAGGTGCTGGACGTCCAGCCGGCTCTCGGCCGGGCGTTTCTTCCGGACGAAGGAAAAGTTCCCGGACGTGACTCCATCGCCATCCTGAGCGACCATTTTTGGGAAACAGAGTTTGCCCGCGACCCCGCCGTGATCGGCCGCGTGGTCCGCATGAACGGAATCGATTTCACCATCGTGGGCGTTATGCCCAAGAACTTCACCGGCATCGACCAATGGATTCGTCCCTACTTCTATGTTCCGCTCTCCATGGCTCCGCGGCTGCTGGTAGACGGCGGGCACGTCCTTGAGCAGCGCGGCAACCGCATGTTCAACGCCAAAGGCCGCCTCAAGCCGGGCGTCTCCCGCGAGGCCGCGCAGGCGGAGCTGACCGGCATTGCCAAGAATCTCGAGAAAGCTTACCCGGAGACCAACCGCAACCGCAGCTTGCTGCTGCGCACGGAACTGGAGGATCGCGTCCAGCAGGATCCCTACGATTCCTACCTGGTGGTGATGCTGATGGCCCTGGTGGGATTGGTATTGATCATCGCCTGCGCCAACGTGGCCAATCTGTTGCTGTCCCGATCTCAGGCCCGGTCGCGTGAAATCGCCATCCGCCTGGCCATCGGCGTGGGGCGCGCGCGTTTGCTGCGGCAGTTGCTCATCGAGAGCCTGCTGCTGGGTATGTGTGGATGCGTGCTGGGCCTGGCGTTCGCTTATGGCGGCATCCGTTTCATGCAGACCCTGAAGGTCCCCACCGATCTTCCGGTGGTCATCGATTCGCGGCTGGATCTGCGAGTGCTGTTATTCAGCCTGATCGCCGGCGTGCTCAGCGCGCTGGTGTTCGGCATCGCTCCCGCCTGGCAGGCGCTCAAAACCGACCTGGTGCCCGCGCTTCGTTCCGCGGGACTCACCGCCAGCGCCCGGCGCCGCACCATTGGCCGCAACGCCCTGGTGATCAGCCAAGTGGCGCTGTCCGTTGTTCTTCTGGTGGCCGCCGGCATGATATTCGATGGCTTCCGCAAAATTCTCACCATGAACCCCGGCTTCCGCATCGACCATATCCTGACCATGGATTTCGATACCTCGCTGGTCCCAGCCTCGGCCGCAACGCACGATTTTTATCGCAATCTCATCGATCGCGCCCGCGCGTTGCCTGGCGTAAAATCGGCCACTCTATCTCTGGTAGTGCCGCTGGCGCCCACGCAATCGAACCAAACTGTAATCCCGGAAGGTTTTCAATTTCCGAAGGGCCAGGAAACCACCGACGTGCTCCAAAATTCCGTTGATGAGCGCTATTTCGACGTGATGCAGACCCCTATCGTTCGGGGGCGCGCGTTCACCGCCAACGACAAAGCCGATTCCACTCGCGTGGCCATCGTCAACGAGGAATTCGCAAAGAAATATTGGCCGAATCAGGATGCCATTGGGAAGAAGATCCGTCTGGATAACCCCACCGGACCCGAATTTCAAGTGGTGGGCGTCGCAAAAACGGCCAAGTACATCTTTATTGCGGAACCTCCCATGCCATTCCTGTATTTTCCGTTCACGCAACGCCCGCAGACCCGCATGAGCATCCTGGTGGAAACCAATGGCGATCCGGCGGCCATGACGGCTCCGCTGCGCGAGGTGGTTCGGACGCTGAATCCGGACCAGCCCATTTACAACACTCACACTCTGGCCAGTTTCTACGAGCTGCGCGGCACCGCGATATTCCTGTTCATTCTGCGGTTAGTGGCGGCCATGGGCTTGGTGGGGCTGACGCTGGCGCTGGTGGGCCTGTACGGTTTAATCGCCTATTCCGTGAGCCGCCGCACGCAGGAGATTGGCATCCGCATGGCGCTGGGCGCGCAGCGTTCCAGTGTTGCGGCCATGATCCTGCGCCAGGGCTTCGTGCTGGCGATTATCGGCATCGCCATCGGATTCGCCGCCAGTGTTGCTGTCCGCGGCGTCCTGGCGAAAGGCTTGATCGGCCTGGGGACCTTAAGTCCCGCGGTTCTGGCTATCGTTCCGATAGGGCTGCTCGCGGTCACCATGTTGGCCTGCTATCTGCCCGCCCGCCGCGCCGCGCAAATAGATCCAATCCGCGCGCTGCGTTGGGAGTAATCGCCACCGGCGCTGACATTAACCGACGCCCGGCGCTGACATTAACCGACGCCCGGCGCTGACATTAACCGCCGCCTGGCAGTAACCGAGCCGCGACCGCAAGGGAGCGCTACCACGAACACGCAATTACGGCGAACGTGGTGTGCGGCCGGGAACATGGGTAACACTTTAGACCGGCGACATAGGTAACACTCCACGCGAAAAAGCAGAACCTATCAGGATTGAATGATCGCATAGGGCGAAGCCCGTATGCGATGGAAAAAATATAAGACAACAAGTGGGAAAGTGTAAAACCTGCATTTGGTTTTGCACTTTTCCACGCCCCGCCGGCGCGGTGGGAATGTGGGAATCGCGCGAGCGATTTCCAAGCGCTGTGGGAACGGTGGGAAGCCTGCTTTTGGCTTTCCACCGTTTCCACAGCGCGGCATTTCCACGGCGCTCTTACGCTTTTCATCCCTATCCTTCCACCCGGCCCCTGCGCTTTCGGCCGCGCGCCTTTTTCTGCACCTCAGCTCGGAATATCGAATGGCGACCATCAAACCAGCCCAACATCACCGGTCCGTAATACACCTCGAACAGATCGTCGTCGACCTCCAACAGCCCCACCATCTCCCGCGCTAAGACTTCGCTGAGGAACGTTCGTTGGCATTTCCACTTCAAGCTCCCCTGCTGCGAAATCTTCCGCAGATGCACTCCCGACGGATATTCCAGCTCCGGCACCCGGGCTGGGTAGCGCCGGACTGAGCCCACATACAACTCCGCCGGCCTTTGGTACGACAAGGCTTGGTGCGGCCGTTGCTCGTTGTACTCCCGCTCGAAATCCAGAAATCGCGCCTGCTGGCGTCTCACGTTGGCTTCCGGTGGATTCGCCGTTTCCGCCTTCAGCGTCCGATGCATTCGTTCATGCCGGCCGTTCTGTTCCGGACAGCCCGGGTCAATCCGTTCATGCCGAATCCCCAGCTTCAACCACCACATCGATAGCCGGCTCAGCCCTCCTGGCGCCGCGCTCGCAAACGGGCTTCCGTTGTCTGTCCGCAGGGCTTCTGGCAGCCCGCACTCCCGGAATACCGCCTCGAATATGGCCCGCACATGCACCCCGTCGGTTTTCGCCACCGCCCGGCACCGCAACAAATAGCGGCTGTAGGCGTCGGTAATGGTCAATGGATCACAGCGCGTCCCATCTTGGCAGCGAAACCATCCCTTGAAGTCTGCACACCACACTTGGTTCGGTGCCTGCGCGTGGGCTAATGGCTGCGTGTACGGTGGGGTTCGCCGTCGCTTTCTCCGGGCTACTACCAGTCCCTCCCGCTTCAGCAACTCCCCCATGCTGCTAGCCGCCGGCCAGCTTTGCTCTGGATTCTGATCCTCCAAAAGCCTGCGAAGTTTGCGCGCACCCCAGCTCGGATGCCTCCGCCGCGCAGCCAGGATGGCCTCCTCCCTTTCTGATCCGATTTGCTGCGGATGATGGTGCGGTGCTCGACTCTGATCTTCCAGTCCTGCCCGCCCACCTCCGTCGTAGCGCTCAATCCATTTATAGCCGGTCTTGCGTGAGACCCCGAACCATTCGCATAGTTCCGTTATCGACTCCTCCTCGTTTATCCATCGATCGATGAACTCATTTCGTCGCTCCACGGCATTCCTCTCTTCAAAGGGCATCTGCCCAGTTTCGGAGGTCTGCTCTCGGCTCGAGTGTTACCCATGTCGCCGGTCTGTTTTGTTACCCATGTCCCCGGTCCGTACCGTGGTAACGCTCCCTCGCGGTCGCGGCTCGGAATGGGCATTTGGTAATTAGCACCAATATAATGACGAGTAATGATCGCTCATCTCCGCGGCACGCTGCTTGAGAAACATCCCAACCAGGTGATTGTGGAAGCCTCAGGCGTCGGCTACGATGTCCTGATCCCTATTTCCACCTATTCGGCGCTGCCGGAAGCGGGCGCGGAAGTACGCCTGCGGATTTACACGCATGTTCGCGAAGACGCGCTGGCGCTCTTCGGTTTTCTGACAGCGGAAGAAAAAACCATCTTCGAGAGGTTGATTTCGGTGAGCGGCATCGGACCATCGCTGGCCATCAAAGTACTCTCCGGAATGGGTACGGCGGATCTGATCCCCGCCATCCGCAACGGATCAGTGGAGCATCTGGTCCGCATCCCGGGTGTGGGACGGAAAACGGCCGAGCGCATTGTCCTGGAACTGAAAGACAAACTGGAAGGCATGGGTGCGGCGCCCGCGGCAAAGCCGGTAGCCGCTCTCAGCACCCTGGAACAAGACGTTCTCTCGGCTCTGCTAAACCTGGGATGCAACCGCGCGGCCGCCGAAGCCGCGGTAAGAAAAGCCAAATCCGTCGGCGCCCCAACCGAATTCGAACCGCTCTTCCGCAAATCTCTTGAGCTAGTCCGTTAACGAAATCACCCAACGAGAAACGAGAAACGAGAAACGAGAAACGGCGTTGTTGTTACCCTAGAACCAATGCGTGAAATGGGCATCGTCTCATCGGCTGCGTTGGAGGGCGAACGCCAATTCGAAACGGCTCTCCGTCCCACCAAGCTATCCGATTTCACCGGCCAGCCCAAGCTTAAGGAGAATCTCAGCATCGCGATTGAAGCCGCCAAACAGCGCGGCGAGGCCATGGATCACGTTCTGCTCTACGGCCCGCCCGGTTTGGGAAAAACCACGCTCGCCACCATCATCGCCGCCGAATTGGGCGTCGGATTCGAACAAACATCCGGACCGATCTTACAAAAAAAACTGGACCTCACCGGCGTGCTCACCAACATCCGCCCGCGCCAGGTTTTTTTCATCGATGAAGTGCACCGCCTGCTTCCCGATGTGGAGGAGATCCTCTACGCGGCGCTCGAAGACTTCCGCATGGATATTCTAATCGGCACCGGCCCCGGCGCCCGCACCCATTCCATCGCCATTCCGCACTTCACCGCCATCGGCGCCACCACGCGCCAGGGCCTGGTAAGCGCGCCGCTTCGCGGACGCTTCGGCCTGGTGCTGCGCCTGAATCACTACGGCGTCGAAGAGCTCACGGCCATCGTGCTGCGCTCGGCAAAGCTGTTAGGGGTAACCGTGGACCACGATGGCGCCGAAGAAATCGCGCGCCGCAGCCGTGGCACTCCCCGCATCGCCAATCGTCTGCTTCGCCGCGTGCGCGATTACGCGCAGGTGCGCGCCGCCGGCCACATCGATCTGCCGATAGCCACTCTCGCGCTCGACCTGCTGGAAGTAGACCGCTTCGGCCTGGACGAAATCGACCAGAAAATCATGCTCACGCTGCTCGAAAAATATGGCGGCGGACCAGTAGGCGTCAACACCATCGCCGCTTCTATCGATGAGGAGGCCGATACCATCGAAGAGGTCTATGAGCCGTACCTGATGCAGCTCGGCTTTATCGACCGTACTCCGCGCGGGCGCATCGGCACCGATCGCGCCTTCGACTATTTCAAAATCCCCCGCCGGATGCGCGGCGGCGTCCAGAGCCCCCTGTTTTGAACACCGCGTTCCTTTCCCTAGGCTCCAACCTGGGCGATCGCGCAGCGCTGTTGAACGAAGCCCTGAATCACCTGAAAACCCAAGGCGTACGCGTGATACGCCGTTCCTCAATTCACGAAACGGAGCCGCAGGATTACCTCGATCAGCCGCGGTTCCTGAATATGACCGTAGAAGTGGAAACTGAGCTGACTCCGCAAGAACTGCTAGCGGCCATCCAGAAAATCGAAACCGAAATGGGCCGCCAGCGAACCATCCCCAAAGGCCCGCGCACCATCGACATCGACATTCTCTTCTACGCAAACCAAATCATCTCGATCGCCGGCCTAGAGATCCCCCACCCGCGCCTAACCGAACGCCATTTCGTCCTGGACCCACTCTCCGAAATCGCCCCGGATTTTCGTCACCCCGCAACAGGTAAAACGGTCCGCGAGTTACGATCAGCCCTAGACCAGCCACCAGCAACCAGCCCATAGCCCCGTCACTCGTAGTGCAGCGCCACCACCGGATCCACGCGCGTGGCCCGCAGCGCGGGAACGTAACTCGCCACCAGCGCGATGGCTCCGAGAAACAGCGTGACCGCCGAGAATGTAAATCCATCTGTTGCGCTCACGCCGAATAGCAGTGTCGCCATGACGCGAGTCAGGAAGAATGCTCCGACTAATCCCGCCGCAATCCCGATTCCCGCCAGCGTCATGCCCTGTCGCACCACCAGCCCCAGTATGTTGCGCTGTTGCGCTCCCAACGCCATGCGCAGGCCGATGTCGCGCGTGCCTTGCGTCACCATGTAGGAGATCACCCCGTACACCCCCACGGCCGCCAAAAGCAGCGCGAAGCCGGCAAACCCGCCCAAAACGGCCATCGAGAAACGCTGCCGGGCAAGCGAATCGTGCAAGCGTTCCTGCATGGTCCGGATTTCGAAAACCGGCACGCCCGGATCGATAGTGTGAATTTCGCGCACCATCGCGCTCGCCACGCTGGCCGGATCGTTCGAAGTACGCGCCACCAGGTACAACCCGCCGCCCGCTGCTTGTTGCTCCGAATAATACACCACCATTCGCCCGTCGATATCCAATCCGTATTGCTTCACGGTCCCCACCACGCCCACGATCGTGTACCACGGGTCTTTAGGACCACCCGTTTTCAGTCGCTTGCCCACCGCGCTCTCATGCGGCCAAAAACGCTGTGCCATTTTCTGGTCGATGACAACCACCACCGGAACATCCTTCGTATCGTGATCGTTAAAGAACCGGCCCTGTCGAAGCGGAATTTCCATGGTTCGAAAATAATCGTTGGTAGCTACGCGCATGTCTACCTGCAACTCCGGCTCACTGGGCGGCGGCGTGTAGCCCTCAACGGTGATTCCTCCCCAGCCCACCGATGCAGTGAGCGGCAGCGTGGACACCGCGCCCTGCGCCTGAACTCCGGGCAGGTGCGCGATCCGCTCGCCGATCTGTTGATAGAACTGAATCCTGGCTTGGGCCGGCTGGTATTTTGGTCCGGACTCGGATACTCGCATGGAGATAACATGCTCCGGATTAAATCCCGGAGGCACGCTGGCCAGGCGCATAAAACTTCGAATCAGCAATCCAGCGCCGATCAGCAGCACCACGGAAAGCGCGAGTTCCGAAACCACGAGCAGACTGCGCAGCCCTTGCCGCGCGGGGTTGAAGCCGCCTTCCGTCTGCGAACTTCGGCCGCCGGATTTCAGTGACGAATTCAAATCCACTCGCGCCACCCGCACTGCTGGAGCCATCCCGAATATGATTCCCGTCAAAATCGATATTCCGAATGTGAAAGCCAGCACGGTTCCATCGATGCGGATGGCATCCAGCCGGGGAATATTGCCGGGATTAATATCGCGGACCAGGGAGAGCGTCAACACCGCTACCAGCAGACCCGCGGCGCCGCCCAGCACGCCCAGCAGCACGCTTTCGGTCAGCAGCTGCCGCACCAGCCGCATCCGTCCGGCGCCTAAAGCTGCGCGTATGGCCACCTCTTTTTCGCGGCCCGTAGCGCGCGAGAGCAACAGATTCGCTACGTTCGCGCAGGCGATCAGCAGCACCAGCGTCACTGCGCCCAACATAATCAGCACGGAGCGCCGCACGTTGCCCACCACCTGATCGAGCAGCGGCACCACGCTGATGGTGAAAGTGCGGTCGCGATGGTCCTTATCGCGGATGCGCCGCGCGATCGCGGCGATGTCTTCCTGCGCCGCCCGCATGGTCACGCCCGCTTTCAACCGCCCCACGATATTGTAATTTTCGTCTCCACGGCGATTCACGGCGTCGGCGCCGAACGGCAACGGAAGCAATATCTCCACTTTCTCAGTCCCGGCGACGGTGGGCACAACTTCACTGTTCAGCAGGAAATCGGGACGCAGCACTCCGGCCACGGTGTACTGTTTGCCATTCAAGGTGAGGCTTCGTCCGACAATCTGCGGATCGCCTCCGAACAGGCGCTGCCACAAACCATAGGTCAATATCGCTACGGGTGGTTTACCGGGCTGATCTTCTTCAGGAAGCAAGGTCCGGCCGAGCAGCGGCTTCGCTCCCAGCATGTCCAACAATGTGGAGGAAGTGCGCATCCCTTCCAGCCGCTCCGGCCGATCCATTCCAGTGAGATTGAAGCTGCCTCCTTGGGAAATCGAAAGCTCCTCAAACGAATGATTCTCGGCTTTGATGTCCATGTACTCGCCCGGCGACGGCCAGTCCTGGGGGATGCCGATCCCCGGCGACCGCAGCCACAAGATAGCCAGCCGGTCGGGCTCAAGATACGGCAGAGGCTTCAACAGCAGCGCATTCACCACGCTGAAAATGGCCGTGTTCGCGCCAATTCCAATGGCCAGCGAAAACACAATCACCAAGGTCAGCGCGAGATTCTTACGCAGCATTCGCGCCGCATATTTGAGATCCTGCAACATCAGATGCATGCTCCTATTGGAACAGATCCCGGCTCACCAGCCACCAGCAACTAGCCGCCAGCAGCCCCCAACCCCGTGTTATTCTTAAAGGGTTATGGCAATTCCCAACGTCAAACGGTTCCGCCCCTTCTGCCCGGAATGCAATGAAAACTTCACCGTGATGGTGGTCCTTCCCAAGGGCGCCAGCGTGGAAAACTATCTTACCGATGCTGTCTCGCGCCACGATCATAAGGCGTTCCAGGAAGCCAAACAGCAACACTTCAAGATCCGCGTCGGCCAGCAGAAGCAGAAAAAAGCGAAATAATTCGCGCCGCATAAAATTCTTCGGCCCTTGTCGATTTCGCCGCTTGCTGTTCGTCTAGCCGGTGAAAGGAGAAACAAGATGCCACAATTCATTCTGCTGCTCCGGGACGAGCGAAGGCCCGCCACCGGCCTCAGCCCTGAGGAGACGCAAAAGCTCATCCAAAAGTACGGGGACTGGAGGCGATCAAAAGCCACCGGCGGCCAGAAACTTACCGACGGGGAGGGTCGCGTCCTCCGGAAGCAGAACGGGAAGCCATCCGTTATCGACGGTCCGTTCGCCGAGGCCAAGGAAGTGATGGGTGGATTCTTCGTCATCGAAGCCGCCAACTTCGATGAGGCCGTGGAGACCGCCAAGACCTGCCCGCACATGGAATTCGGCAGCATCGAAGTGCGCGAAATCCAAAAAACTTGAACGAATCCGCGTTAGTTGTCGATCACCTGTTCCGGCATCAGTCGGGACGAATGGTGTCAACGCTCACGCGGATTTTTGGACCACGCCACCTGGATCTGGCCGAAGAAGTTGTGCAGGATGCCTTGCTGAAGGCGCTCGAAATCTGGCCTTTTGAAGGCATCCCTGCCAACCCTTCGGCCTGGCTGATCCAGGTGGCCAAGCGCCGCGCGCTGGATGCCATCCGCCGCGAAACTGCGCTTGCTGAAAAGATTCCAGACCTCGCCCGCGCATTTCCTGAGCAAACTATGCCGTCGAGCCTCCACGAATTCGATGACGACCAGCTTTCCATGATGTTTCTGTGCTGTCACCCCAGCCTCGGGAGCGATCTCCGCGTCGCCTTGACGCTCAAGACTGTGGCCGGGTTCAGCGTGCGCGAAATCGCGCGGGCTTTTCTGGCGCCGGAGGCCACCATTGCGCAGCGCCTGGTCCGCGGCAAGCGCCAGATTCGAGAAGAGAGCATCGATTTCGAAATGCCGTCAGGCCCCGAGCTCCGTGCGCGCCTCGATTCCGTGCTCGAAGTGCTCTACCTGCTCTTCAACGAAGGTTACGCCGCGCACGAAGGTGAGTCGCTGCTGCGAGCCGATTTGTGCGAGGAAGCCATTCGGCTGGCTAGCTTGCTAAGCTCGCATCCAGCATCCGATCTGCCCAAGACCCACGCTCTCGCGGCGCTGCTGCTATTGCATGCGTCGCGATTGCCGGCGCGCGTCAACGCGGAAGGCGATCTGTTTCTGCTGCGCGATCAGGACCGCTCGCTGTGGGATCGCCAACTGATCGCCCAGGGCTTGCGCGAGCTGGATAAGAGCGCGGAGGGCGACGAGGTTACCTCCTATCATCTGCAAGCCGGCATCGCCGCCCAGCATGCTCTGGCATCTTCCTACGACGCCACCGATTGGAAGGATATCGCCGATCAATACGACCAGCTTTACCGGATGGATCCGAATCCGGTAATCGCTTTGAACCGCGCCATCGCGCTCTCGCGCTGGAAAGGTCCAGAAGCCGGCCTGGCCGCGCTGGCGCAAATTGAGCATCACCCGGCTTTGGCGCGTTATCATCTGCTTCCAGCGACACTAGGCGAACTGTCCAACGAGCTGGGCCAACAGGAAAAAGCCGCGGCGTATTACAAAGCGGCGTTGGAGTGCGTCTGCACGGAGCCCGAGCGCCGCCTGCTCCAGAAACGCCTGTCACAAAATGTATAATGTAGCGCACGCACTCGTGCGTGCCGCGTTCACACTCGTGTGAACGCCAGGAGCCAAATGAGACCACTTCTTGCGCTTTCCATCTTGCTCACAGCCGGCACGGCCCACGCGTCGGATGCCGCGCTCACCCCGGCCGAGCGCGCCCACGCTATCCAACTCCTGGAGGATTCGCAGAAAGAATTTCTGGCTCTAGTGGACGGCCTCAGCGAAGCGCAGTGGACCTACAAACCCGGTCCCGATCGCTGGTCAGTGGGCGAAACCGCCGAACACATTGTGCTTGCCGAGGCCTCATTATTCGGTTCCGTGCAACGCGCCGTTGATTCTCCGCCCAACCCCGATTGGGAAGCCAAAACGCGGGGCAAAACGGAGTTCATAGAAAAAGTGATGGTGGATCGCACTCATAAAGCGCAAGCGCCGGAGGCCATTCAACCTCTCGCGAAAATCAGCCACGAAGAAGTGATCCAGCGCTATAAAGACCAGCGCGCCCGCGCCATCAAATTCGCCGAGGAAACCCAGGTGCCGTTGAAAGAGCACACCGTCGACCATCCCTTCCCGGTCTTCGGAACCCTGAACGCATACCAGTGGCTGATATACATTCCACTGCACAATATGCGCCACAATCAACAAATCGCCGAAGTAAAAGCATCCCCCGGATTCCCTAAATAAAGTAGGGCAGGCGCTTTCGCCTGCCAACTCCGAATCAGCATGACGCGCTCCCAAATACTCCAGGTCCTTATTGCCTCGCTGCTCTCCATCGCGCCCTCCGCATCCCAGAACATCATCGTGGATGCCGATCCCTCCCACGCCGTAAATTCGTTCAGCCCCATTCGTGCGCTCGGCGCGGGTGTCGATCGCCTGAAAACCGGAAGCACGGACCATGTACTCACCGACCCCATTCTCAAGCAGGTTCTCGCCGCCGGCTGGCAGCCGGTCACCTATCGCCAGAACACCGATCTGCAAGTTCAGGCCTGGCACTGGAATCCCGTCGGGACCTGGAGCAATTCCGAAAAGCAGGAAGGTTATTTCACCGCGAGCGCCGCACTGGGTGAGCCGATTCGCCACTCCTGGGCCTACCCGCTGCCCCATCGCGGATTCGCCCGCGGCGATGGAACTGAATACTCGCGCCTCACCGATGGCGATCCGGCCACTTACTGGAAAAGCAATCCGTATCTCACTCACGACTTCACCGGCGAAGACGATTCGCTGCATCCGCAGTGGGTGATCCTCGACCTCGGCGCCAAAGTGGAACTCAACGCCGTCCGCATCGCCTGGGCCAATCCCTACGCGCGCCGCTACACAGTGCAGTTCTGGACCGGCTCTGAAGAGCCTTTTTACGACGGAACCACCAAAGGCATCTGGCAAACATTTCCATCTGGCATTGTTACTGATGGCCAAGGCGGAACTGCCACGCTGAAACTGGTTTCCTGGAAAATCCCCGTGCGCTATCTCCGCATCTGGATGACGGAGTCTTCCAACACCTGCGACACGCACGGCGCATCCGACAAACGGAACTGCGTGGGCTACGCCATCAATGAATTGTATGCCGGCACGCTGGCCCCGGATGGCCAATTCACCGATGTCGTAAGACATCTCCCCAACCGCGAACAAACCGTCACCTGGCCATCTTCGGTTGATCCCTGGCACGCCGCCAAAGACCTGGATGAATCGAAGGGCGATCAGGTTGGATTCGATTTCTTTTTCTCGAGCGGCGTCACGCGCGGCCTTCCCGCCATCGTGCCGGTCGCCATGTTATATTCCACTCCCGATGACGCCGCGGCGGAGATCGCCTATCTTTACCGGCGCCACTATCCGATCGCCCGCATCGAGATGGGCGAGGAACCTGACGGCCAGAAGATGCTGCCCGAAGATTACGGCGCGCTTTACCTGCAATTCGCCACGGCCATTCATCGGCTGGTGCCGGAGGCGAAACTCGGCGGTCCGTCCTTCGAAGGAACAAACGAAGATGTCGAAGCCTGGCCGGACGCCGAGGGGCGAGTTTCGTGGCTGGGCCGGTTCCTCGATTACCTGAAAGCGCACCACCGCATGGACGATCTCACGTTTTTTTCGTTCGAGCATTATCCATACGAAGCCTGCAACAATCCCTGGAGCGATCTGTACAAGGAGCCGCACATCGTCAGCCACATCCTGGAGGTCTGGAAGAACGACGGCCTGCCCGCCGATGTTCCGTTCTTCATGACCGAAGGCAATATGTCGTGGCAATCCGGAAAAATGTATGTCGATATCATGGGCGGTCTCTGGCTGGCCGATTACGTCGGGTCTATGATGAGCGGCGGCGCCAGCGGCACTTATTTCTTTCACTACCTGCCCTGGGGATTGTCGCCGGAATGCGGCGGCGGATCGTTCGGCTTTTTCAATATTGATAAGGATTACAAGATCACCGGATATTTCTCGCAATACTTCGCCGCGCAGCTGATCAGCAAGGAATGGGTGCAGCCGGTGGACGCTACGCATCGCCTGTTCCGCGCCTCGAGCGACATTCGCGACGCGTCCGGGAACGTGCTGGTGACAGCGTATGCCGTTGAGCGTCCGGATGGCCAGTGGTCCGTCATGATAATCAACAAGGATCACGACCACCCACACGCAGTGAAAATTGCTTTCACCGGCCCTGACCGGTCCTTCACTGGCGCAGTGGATCGCATCACATTCGGAGCAGCCGAATATCAGTGGCATCCCAACGGCATAAATGGGTATGCGGACCCGGACGGCCCTCCCTCAAAATCGAAGGTCACCGCTGGACGTGAAACGCTCTATCAACTCCCGAAAGCATCCATCGTAATCCTCCGCGGCTCACTGTCGAAGTAGTGGGGCAGGCGCTTCCGCCTGCCAACAGTTTGGGCGCGCTATCATGCAGCCAGATGAGCATCGCCCAAGACGCCCGCTACGCCCTCCGCATGATGCGCCGCACCCCCGGATTTACTGCGGCTGCGGTACTCTCTCTCGCGCTCGGCATCGGCGCCAACACCGCCGTCTTCAGCCTGATTAACGGTCTGATGCTGCGCACGTTGCCCGTCCCCCACCCGGAACAACTGGTGGAGCTCCTGCAAAAGTACCCCGGTGAGCCGCGCGGCAACGGCTATTGGTCCCCGCAAAGCTACGCGTACTATCGCGATAACAACCACGTCTTCTCGTCCCTGATGGCAGCTTCGCCGCCCTCCCGTTTCAATGTCCGCGCGCAGGCGCTGGAACCGGAAATGGTGAGCGGCCAATATGTGGCCGGCGATTTCTTTGCGGGTCTCGGCGTGAAGCCTGCCATCGGACGCCTGATTCAAGCGGGAGACCAGGGCGTGGCAGTACTGAGCTGGTCCTTGTGGAAGAACTGGTTCAATCTCGATCCATCAATTCTGGGCAAAGGGATCGTCATCGAAAATCACCCCGTCACCATCATCGGCGTAACGCCGCGTCCGTTTTTTGGATTGCTGGCGGGATCGCGGACAGACGTGTGGTTACCGCGCAGCAGCGTTTCCAAGAACGGCGGATTGATTCTGCTAGGGCGCTTGAAACCTGGAGTGTCCATTGACCAAGCCCGCGCGGAAATGACCGTGCTCTACCGGTTCACCATCGAGGAACGATCCAGAAGCGACCAGGATCCACTCAAGCGCCAGCTAAAGATTGAGCTGGAGCCGGCAGGCACAGGTCTTTCGATCCTGCGCGATCATCTTGCGCAACCACTGCTGGTGCTGATGGCGCTGGTGAGTCTGCTGCTCGCGATTGCATGTACCAACGTGGCCGGTTTACTGCTGGCGCGCGGCGCGGCTCGGCGGTGCGAAATGGCCATCAGGGTGTCGCTCGGCGCATCCCGCTGGCGATTGCTGAGCCAGGGTTTGACTGAGTCTGTCATGCTTTCCGCGGCAGGTACCTTGCTGGGTATCTGGCTGGCCTATTTCGGCGCAAGCGCGCTGCTCGGCATCATTACCTCGGGCCGGCAAATAATCGGATTGCCGCAAGACTTCGCGATCCCCTTACAGCCGGATATGCACATGCTGCTTTTCACCGCGGGAATCGCATTGTTGACGGGGCTGCTGTTTGGGCTGGCTCCGGCGTGGGCCGCGTTCAATCCCGCTCCGGCCTCGCCGCTGCGCGAAGCGGGCAGAGCCGGCCAAACCAGGTTCCGCCGGCTGTTCGGAAAAGCCTTAGTAGTGGCGCAAGTCGCCTTGTCGATGGCGTTGCTCAGCGCCGCAGGGCTGTTCGTCCGCAACCTGGCGAACCTGCGCGGCATCGATCTGGGCTTCCGCCGCGATCACGTTTTACTGGTCACGCTCGATCCTGCTCGCAGCGGATACGATCCTGAAAAATTGCCCGGCGCATTTCAGGAACTGTTGGGACGTCTCCAAAACATTCCGGGCGTACACTCCGCTTCGCTCAGCGCGCCCACTCCACTCTCAGGCGCCGGCGCCAGCGGATTTGCAAACGTGGAAGGCTTTGAGGAGCGGCCTCAGGATCGCCGCTACATTTCGTTGAGCTGGGTTGCTCCAAAATACTTCGAAACGCTGGGGACGCCGATCCTGGCTGGACGCGATTTCAACATGCGGGACTCACACGCCGCAATCATCAACCAATCCATGGCTCGCTACTATTTCGGCGATCGCAATCCCGTCGGTAAGCATGTCACGCTCGAGCATGTTACCGGCACAAGCGACGCCAGGACATATGAAATTGTGGGCGTGGTAGCCGATGCCAAGTATTATGAGATTCGCGAACCTACGCCCCGCACCGTCTACCTGCCTGCATTCCAGGACGGCAGAGTGCTGGCCCACAATTTCGTCTTGCGAACCAACGTCGATCCCACCGCCGTCGCGGGCGATGTGCGCCGCTCAGTCCGCTCGGTTCTCGCGGGCATTCCAGTGGCTAAAATGACTGCGCTCTCGGATCAAGTGGACGCAACTATCGTCGCGGAGCGGCTCATCGCCGCGCTGTCGGAATTATTCGGCGGCCTGGGATCGCTGCTCGCGGCCATCGGCCTCTATGGGCTGCTTGCCTACACCGTGACGCGGCGCATCACTGAGATCGGCATCCGCATGGCGCTGGGCGCGACTCGCCGGCATGTTATTCGCATGGTGTTCCAAGACGCGCTCGGAATGGTCCTGGCGGGCCTCGTTCTCGGAATACCGTTGGCTCTGTGGGGCAAGACCTTGGCCGCGGTTTTGATTCGGGATCTTCCGCTCAATAGCCCGGCGCCGATTGTTTTTGGCGCGGCCGTGATGATTGCGATCGCGCTCGCGGCGGCGTATCTTCCGGCGCGCCGGGCCGCCAGCGTAGATCCAATGGACGCTCTCCGGCACGAGTAACCGAACCGCGACCGTGAGAAGCTGTGAAAAAATCGGTTCGCAGGCGAAAGCGCCTGCGCCACTTAATCGTAAATCCTTGTGCGTCAACGTGGGGCAGACGCTTCCGTCTGCCAACCCCGCGTGCTTCCCAATTTTTTTCACAGCTTCTAAGAGAACCGGTGCCTTCTGGTTGCGGCCAACCACCAAAAGGTCCTGAAGACGCTGTTGTTGCCAGGCGAAAGCCTGCCAACCAATTTTTTTTCCGCCTCCGCGCCACAGCCTTGACTGCATCTGCGCAAGGTATACTTGGCATCGAAAGTGGAACCGCCGGATCAACACTCGCCTTCCCCCAGGGACGAAACTGGCAGCCTTGCCGATGGCGACGACGCCACGTTCGCCTACGAAGGGGCTGGGCCCGCCGGCGAATCCGCAGCCTGGGATCTCGGCCAAACCATCGGCCCTTATCGCCTGGTCAAGCGGCTCGGCCAGGGTGGCATGGGTTCGGTGTGGCTGGCGGAGCAGACCCATCCGGTTCGCCGCAAAGTTGCTCTCAAGCTGATCAAACCCGGCATGGACACCGAAGAAGTGGTGGCGCGCTTCTCCTCCGAACGGCAAGCGTTGGCCATGATGGAGCATCCCGCCATCGCCCGCGTCTACGATGCCGGCTCAACGCCTGAGGGCCGTCCCTACTTCGCCATGGAATATGTCGAAGGAGTGCCCATCACCGATTACTGCGACGCGCACCATCTGGGCATCCGCCAGCGCGTGGAACTGTTCATGCTGGTCTGTGACGGCGTGCAGCATGCGCACCAGAAATCCATTCTGCACCGCGATTTGAAACCCTCCAATGTCCTGGTCACCGAACAGGACGCGAAGCCCGTGCCCAAAATCATCGACTTCGGTTTGGCCAAGGCCATGGCCTCCAGCGCCGAGGAGTTCACCATGCGGACTCGCGTGGGAGTAATCGTGGGAACGCCGCGCTACATGAGCCCGGAACAGACCGATTACAGCGGCGCGGACGTGGACACGCGCACCGACGTTTATTCGCTGGGCATTATTCTTTATGAGTTGCTGGTGGGCATGCCGCCTTTCCATGAGGACCTGCCCTTCGAACAGTTGCTGCGCAAGGTTCGCGAAGAAGATCCCGAGCGTCCCAGCAGGCTGGAGAAGCATCTCTCGGCAGATCTGGATTGGATCACGCTCAAGAGCCTGGAGAAAGATCGCGAGCGCCGCTACCGCTCGCCGGCCGAACTGGCATCCGATCTGGGCCGATACCTGAACAGCGAACCGGTGGAAGCTGCGCCGCCATCCAGCACCTATCGCGCCCGCAAATTCGCGCGGAAGCACTGGGCCGGCATGACCATTGCCGCCGCGTTTGTGATTTTGCTGGCGGCCGGAATTGCCGTCAGCGGATGGCAGGCGGTGCGGGCCACGCGCGCCGAGAGAGTGGCCAACGCTCGAAAGCTGGCCGCCTATGCTGTGCAGAGCCTGCCCGTCGATCCCGAGCGCAGCGTCATTCTGGCCATGCACGCCATCGCGGCCACGCTGAGCTTCCATGAACCGGTGATCCCGGAAGCGGAAACCGCATTGCATGACGCCATTCTTACCGATCACGAATTGTTCACTGTGCACCACTCCGGGCCCGTTCTCGCATTGGCCTTCAGTCCCGACGGCCGGCGTCTGGCCACAGTTGGCGAAGGCGCGAAGCTGTGGGACGCCGCGACCGGGCGCGAGCTGCTGACGTTCAAAGGCCACCGGGACCAGGTCTCCGGCGTGGCCTTCAGCCCCAACGGGCAGCGTCTGGCGACCGCCAGTCTGGACAAGACCGCGCGCATGTGGGACATGGCCACCGGCCGCGAACTGCAGGTGCTGCGCGGCCACCAGGGCACGCTTTCAAGTGTCGCCTTCAGTCCCGATGGCCGGCGCATCGCCACTTCCAGCGAAGATCGGACCGCAAAGGTGTGGGATGCCGATAGCGGAAAAGAACTGCTCACCCTGCGCGGCCATGATCAGGGCCTTTCGAGCGTAGCCTTCAGCCCCGACGGAAAACGCCTGGCCACTTCCAGCCTGGACCGGACGGTGAAATTGTGGGACGCGACCAGCGGCCGTGAGCTGCTCACCCTGCGCGGCTTCCGGGACCAGGTATGGAGCGTGGTCTTCAGCCCCGACGGGCAACGCGTGGCCGCTGCCAGTCTCGATAAGACCGCCAGCATTTGGGACGCCGGCACCGGGCGTCAAATTCTGATCCTGCGCCATCAATATCCGGTCTACGGAGTGGCCTTCGATTCCAGCGGCAAGCGCGTGGCTACCTCCAGCCAGGACAAAATGGCGAAGGTGTGGGACGCCGACACCGGCGAAGAACTGCTCACGCTGGCCGGGCACCAGGCCGGGGTCTACAGCGTGGCCTTCAGTCCCGGCGGCAAATATCTTGCCACTGCCAGCCTGGATTCCACGGCAAAACTGTGGGAGCTGGAACCTCCCGGAGAGCGGCCCACGCTCTACGGTCATCATGACAAGGTGACCAGCGTGGTCTTCAGCCCCGATGGAAAACGGCTGGCGACATCCAGTGACGATCACACGGCGAAAGTGTGGGATGTTTCAAGCGGCCGCGAATTGCTCACCTTGCGCGGGCATCAGAGCGGCGTTTCGAGCGTGGCCTTCAGTCCTGATGGAAAACGGCTGGCCACGGCCAGCGCGGGAACAACGGCTCGCGTTTGGGACGCCATCAGTGGCCGGCAATTGTTCATTCTGGACGGTCATGAAGGCGCCGTTTCGAGCGTGGCCTTCAGTCCCGACGGCCGCCGTCTCGCCACCAGCAGTCTCGACCAGACGGCCCGGATATGGGACGCTTCGAGCGGGGATGAATTGTTGAAATTGAGCGGCCATCAGGACCGCGTCTGGGACGTGGCGTTCAGCCCGGATGGAAAACGGCTGGCCACTGCCAGCGCGGATCAGACGGTGAAGTTGTGGGACGTTTCCACCGGCCATGAGTTACTCACCCTGCGCGGCCACCAGGAAGACGTAAATAGCGTAGTCTTCAGTCCCGACGGCAAACGGTTGGCCACGGCCAGCCGGGACAAAACCGCGAAAATCTGGGATGCCTCGAGCGGCCGGGAATTACTGACCTTGCGCGGCCATCAGATGTTTTTGAACGGCATCGCCTTCAGCCCGGATAACCGCCGCGTGGCCACCGTCAGTTGGGATCGGACCGCCAAAGTCTGGGACGCCGCCAGCGGCCAGGAATTGGTTACGCTGAGCGGTCATCAGGACGCGGTCACCGGCGTCGCCTTCAGTCCGGACGGCAAGCTGCTGGCTACGTCCAGCTTCGACGGCACCGCGCGTGTATACATTCTGGATATCCCGGACCTGTTCGCGCTGGCCAAAACCAGAATCACGCGCGTGCTGACTCCCGCCGAGTGCAAAGATTATTTTCAATCCGAAACCTGCCCGCCGCTTCAGTAGCAGCCGAACCGCGACCGTAAGGGAGTCGGTGCCTTTTCAACGCCCGCGGGCGAAGCTGATCGGAGCAACGCCACCGGTCGCTGAGTGAAGCTGTGAAAAAATCGGTTCGCAGGCGAAAGCGCCTGCGCCACTTAATCGTAAATCCTTGTGCGTCAACGTGGGGCAGACGCTTCCGTCTGCCAAACCCGCGCGCGTGCCGATTTTTTCACAGCTTCTGACCCTGACGCTCGCGGCTCGCAAACGTCGGACCGGCTCACTTCAACCCCTCGGCGATCCATAAACTCGATATCCCGTGTCCAAACGTGTACACGCGGGTTTTACCGTCGGGAGTAATTAACTCAAACCACTGCGTATGCCAGCCCTTGGGATTGGCATCCTCGCGCCACAGCGTGCGGCTGCCCGTCTCTGTGTCCACCCGGTCTGTCCTGCTGCTGTCCCGCGAACCAGGCGCTTCCACGAAAACTGCTTTGCTATCCGCTGACCAGCCCAGCACTTCATCCGCGGCGGTGAGATTCGGTATCGGCTGGCCTGGCGCTCCCGATAAATGCCTGACCCACCATTTGCCATCGGGATCCAGGGTGAAATAGTGGTCGTCATCGGGAGCGACGTGCAGCCACATGGACCCTGCCGCCGGCTGCGCAGCCCCGGAAAGCTGCTTCGGCTTCCCTCCCGTTACGTCTCCGATAAACGCCACATGCGCGCCATTCCTGATACCGTCGAAAACAAATCGAGTGGAGTCATGCAGCCACGAATCATGAGTTGGATTCTCGATCCCATCCGCACGTAGCGTATATTCTTCGCCGGGTCCGGTTGGAATATATACGCTCTCGGCCGCGCCGTTGTTCTCGCGTGCAACCGCCAGCCATTTTCCGTCCGGTGAGATACCGCGTAAGTAGGGCTTGCCGTTTTCGAAACGTACCGGCAAAGAGTCGCGTAGGAAGCGCACGAAAAATTCGTGGCGATTCGAAGTAAAGTCAAAGAGAGCCACGCCAGCCCCGTCGTCGGCGAGGCCAAATGAGTAAGTGTTCAGCCACGACAAATCGCTGGGCTCGGCCCCGTCGCGATAAAGCATCACCCGGCGGAAGTTTGTGCTCTCTTCGAGAAGCGCCTTGCCGCTCGGCGAAACACCTAGCAGCGCGACATAGCCGGGATAACGGGCCAGTAGCCGTCTTGTACCATTCAAGCTAAGGCCGTAAATTATACCCAGCTCGCTCGATTCCAAGGACGTGTACCAGATCTCTTTCCCGTCTGGCCTCCAAAGAATCGGAAAACTCGTCAGCTCTCTTCCGGCCACGCGCCCCAATTGAGTAACTTTGCCGGACCGGCTCGCGGCATTCGCGAACCATTGGTTCACCTTGCCGGCGTCATGCGCGACAAAAGCCACGCTCGCTCCATCCGGAGAAACTGCACATGAAAAAATCGGTTGGTCGCTCTCGAACAGCGCGTGGCCCATTGGATATTCCAGCCGCTGCCTATTGCCCACGCGTCGGACGATTGCCAGCTCGCTTCCATCCGGCGACCACTGCGCGCACACCACCTGATCCAGTACCTGGCGCGGCGCGCCGCCCGCCAAAGAGAGGCGCAGCAGAGTGCTCCCTTCCTCTCCCGAGGATGTGAGGATAGCCAGCTCGCCTCGGCTGGAGATGGACTCTACGTGCCCGCCCGCGGGGATGGTGAGTTCGCGAGTCCCTCCCGCGTTGTCGATCAAATACGTGTGTTTCACGCCATCGGTTGGCGTAAAACTGTACAGCGGCAGTTCCCCATAGAAATGTGCTTCGCTGACGCCGCCATCCGATGTGACCACCGGAGTATAGGCCGGCCAGCCGACAGTGCGCCGCGTCTTGAGCCAGATCGCTGCGACGACAACGGCCGCCGCCAAAAACAAAACGCCTCCAGCCGCCAACCACCAGCGCGGAACAGCGCGGGATTTCACCGCGCCCGGCGGAGGCCAGCTGGTTCCCGAGACCGCCTGAATGGCGAATCCAAGATCGGCCGCGGATTGGAAGCGGCGCGCGGGCTCTTTTTCAAGGCAACGCCGCACGATGCGTTCCAGGCCGGGAGAAATCGGCGCTTCGATATCCGCCGGATCGTTTTTCAGGATGGCGTGCAGCACCTCCACCGACGATGCTCCGGTGAACGCTCGCCGGCCGGTCAACATTTCGTAAACAATCACGCCGGCGCTGAAAATATCGGAGCGCGTATCCACCACCTGGCCGCGCACCTGTTCCGGCGACATGTAACCCGCCGTGCCCAGCACCGCGCCCGGATTTGTCGCGGCGGGCTGGGTCGGAGTGGTTTCGGGATGACCGCCGGTTGAGGAAAGGGCTTGCCACGCCAGCCCGAAATCCAGAATCTTGACGCGGCCTTCCCGCGTCAGCATGACATTCTCAGGCTTGAGATCCCGGTGCACGATGCCGGCGGCGTGCGCGGCCGCGAGACCCTCGGCCATTTGCGTGGCGATCTCAATCACTCGGCGCGCAGGCAGGGGGCCTTGGGCAATGGCGTGGCGCAGCGATTCTCCATCCACCAGCTCGGAAACGATATAAGCGGTGTCCCCTTCGCGCCCCACATCATAAACCGAAATGATGTTGGGGTGATTCAGCGCGCTGGCGGCGCGGGCTTCCCGCTCGAATCGAATGGCGCGCTGAGGGTCGCCCGAGACCTCCTCCGGCATGATTTTCACGGCGACATCTCGGCCGAGCCGTGCGTCGCGCGCGCGGTACACCTCGCCCATTCCCCCGGCGCCGATCTGCGCGAGGATCTCATACGGGCCCAGTTTCGAGCCGGCCGGGAGCGGCATAGTTGTTGAACAAGCTTACCAGTCCGGACTGGCAAACCTGTCCGCGTGGCCAAAATACTTTTCCGGAAAGATTATTTCCAACCTGCCCCGCTAGAATAGTGACATGGAGCTGAATGGTTGTGTAAGAAGGTGCGCCTTCATTGCCAGCTTGGTCTGTTTCGTGGCATGGGCGGCCAAACCCCTGGCGCCGGATTTCACCGTCAAGGATTCAACCGGTGCCGATCTCCGGTTGTCCAGCTATAAGGGCAAAGTGGTCCTGCTGAATTTCTGGGCCACTTATTGCGTGCCTTGCCGCGTCGAAATTCCCTGGTTCATAGAGTTCGACAAAACCTACCACGACAAAGGATTTCGAGTAGTGGGCATTTCCATGGATGACGATTGGGAACCTGTGAAACCCTACTTGGCCGAAAAAAAGATCGGCTACCGGATCGGGCTGGGCAACGAAGCTCTGGCGAAATTGTACGGCGGCTTGGACGCGCTTCCGGAAACGTATTTGATCGATCGCGAAGGCCGCGTTGCCGCGCATCATATCGGCCTGGCACCGAAGGCCGAGGTGGAAAAAGAAATCGCACAGCTGCTACGGTAGCGCACGCACTCTTGCATGCCGTCTCGGCACTCTTGCCGAGACCTTTGGAATCGAATATCTTACCTGCCCAACATAAACTAGTAAGTATGACTCTACAGGAACTGGCCGCGCAGCTCGGTTGTGAATTGAAAGGCGACGGCTCGATTGAGATTACAGGCGTGGCCGGCATGGAGCAGGCCGGGCCCACCCACCTCACCTTCCTGGCCAACCCGAAGTACGCGCCCAAGGTGAAGCATTGCCGCGCGGCCGCCATTCTGGTGTCGCAGCCATTGCCGGAAACTTCTCCAGCCAGCCTGGTTTCCGGGAACCCGTATCACGATTTCGCGCGCGCGCTGGCGCTGTTTTATCAGCCGCCGCGGCCCCCGGCCGGAATTCATCCCCAGGCGTCCATCGCAGCCACGGCGCGGATCGGCGAAGGCGCTTCCATCGGGCCCTACGCCGTCGTCGGCGAGCACGTCTCCATCGGACGCAATGCGGTTCTGCATCCGCACGTGGTTATCTATGAGGGCGCCCAGATCGGCGACGATTTTTATGCTCACGCGCAGTCCGTGGTTCGCGAATATTGCCGCATTGGGAACCGCGTGATTTTGCAAAACGGAGTTGTGATCGGCGGTGATGGCTTCGGTTTCGCGAAAACGTCCGCGGGAACGCACTTCAAGATTGTGCAGTCCGGCGTCACCGTGATTGAGGATGACGTGGAGATCCAGACCCTTACCTCCATCGATCGCGCCACGGTGGGAGAAACGCGCGTGAAGCGCGGCGCCAAAATAGACAGCCTGGTGCAGGTAGGCCACGCCTCGGTGGTTGGCGAAGATAATATTATCTGCGCGCAAACCGGCCTCGCCGGAAGCTCCATCCTCGGTAAAGACGTGCTGCTGGCCGGACAAGTGGGCATCTCCGGACACCTCAACATCCATGACCACGCCATCATCTACGCCCAGAGCGGCATCGGCGGCGACGTGAAGGAGGGCGCGGTAATGTCCGGCTCGCCGGCTTTCGACAGCCGCGACTGGTTGCGCGCCATCACCGCGTTTCCGAAACTGCCCGAATTATTGAAGACAGTGAGACAATTGGAGAAGCGGCTGGCGCAGCTTGAAGGCGCTCCGGCTTCTTCCGAATGATCGACGACCCCACCCACAACGGCCGCCGCCCGGTGGCCTATCTGAACGAGACCTTCCTCGAGAGCCCGGACGCCCGGGGCTTGCGGATTCTCTCGGAATATCTGGAGCCGCTCTCGCATTTTCGCGACGAGAAGATCCAGGACACCATTGTGTTCTTCGGCTCCGCTCGAATTACCGAGCATGGCCCGCTGGGCCAGTATTATAACGACGCGCGGAAGCTGGCGGCATTGCTCACCCAGTGGGCCATGCATATTGAATCTCCGGTGCACCGCTTCGTGATCTGTTCCGGCGGCGGGCCGGGCATCATGGAAGCGGCCAATCGCGGCGCCAAGGACGCCGGCGGCAAAACCATTGGATTGAATATCGGGCTGCCTTTCGAACAACAGCCCAATCCCTACATCACGCCCGATCTCTCCTTCGAGTTTCATTACTTCTTCATGCGCAAGTTCTGGTTCGCCTATCTGGCGCGCGCTCTGGTGATTTTCCCCGGCGGTTTCGGCACCCTGGACGAGCTTTTCGAAATCATGACCCTGGCCCAGACTCATAAGCTGGAAAGCAAGATCGTGATTGTGTTGTACGGCTCCAAGTTTTGGAAAGAGGTGCTGAATTTCGACGCCCTGGTCAAACACAACACCATCTCTCCCGAGGATGTGAAGCTGTTTCAGTACGCCGACGATCCCGCCGAGGCCATGCGCATTCTGGAGGAGCAGCTGACCAAGTATTTCCTGGAGCCGGAAAACCCGATGCCCGAAGCGGCTGCCGAAACCCCCCAGATCGCGAAGTCGCGAGTGTGATCCCGGCCAAGTGTGAGAGTTGACATCAAAACCGTCTGGAAGCGGTTAGGCAAGCTGGACAAGACTTTCCTTATTCTGCTGCTGCTTTACATCGTCTTGCTCTTCGCCGTCCCCTCCAACGCTTTTGTCTCCTTCCTTGAGTTCGTGCTCTTCATGTTGGGTGCGTGGCTGGCCATCCGGCTTAGCCGCATCGCGCTGCGGAAGGCCATCTGGCGGCTCCGGAACCGGATCCTGGTGACTTACGTATTTATCGCCGTTGTTCCCATTTTGCTGATTGTCGCTCTGGCCGGCTTAGGCACTTATATGCTGGCTGGACAGGTAGCCGTCTATCTGGCCAGGTCCGAACTCGATCGCCGGGTTGGCTCCATGCGCACCGCTGTGGATGCGCTGGTGCATACCAATCCGGCTATACGCGTGGAAGGCTTGCGCCGCACCGGCGAGATCTACAGCGAGAGTTTCCCGAACCTGCTGCTGATGATTGTGGATCAAGAGGGAAACGTGCAGCACTGGCCGGAGAACCCCGCCGTCGCGACGCCTCCGGAAATCGAAACGAACGGCAGTGGAGTGGCCGTGCTGCACAGCCACTACTACGCGTGGGCGCAAGCGGAAGCGAACGGAATGCGATTCGTCGCCGCCGCGCCGCTCACCCGGCGCTATTTAAGCGAAATGGTTCCAGGGCTGGGCGATGTCTACTTCCTGCAGATCTCCACCGCTCCCGCGGCCGGAAAGAACAAAGGCGGGGGCTACAATGTGAACACCACCGGGCTTCCTTCCGGACGCGAGGCTCCCGGAGCGGCCGTGCCTCCGGCGGTGAATCGCTTCGATCTGGACGTCCGCTGGGTTTCCCTTTTGCCGGTGAAGCATTGGCTCGAAGCCGAAGGGGACGACGCCGCTTTGCTGCTGGTCCACACCCGCTATTCCGCGATCCTCAACATCATCCTGAGCAACAAGGTGGACGATTTTCAAGGCCTGGTCCCCATTGCGTTGCTGGTGATTTCCATCACATTCCTGATCGTGGAATTGATCGCCCTGATTATCGGCGTGTCACTGACGCGTACCGTTACCGGCGCCGTCCACTCCTTGTATGAAGGAACGCAGCGCGTCATGCATGGCGACTTTTCGCATCGCATCACAGTTTCCGGTCGCGACCAGCTGGCCGACCTCAGCAAATCGTTCAACAGCATGACCGAGAATCTGGAGAAGCTGCTCATCGTGGCCAAGGAGAAGGAGCGCCTGCAGGCCGAACTGGCGCTGGCGCTCGAGGTGCAGGAGCAGCTCTATCCCAAGACCGCGCCGATTTTCAAGACCATTCGTGTTACCGGAATGTGCCAGCCCGCGCGCATGGTCTCCGGCGATTATTACGATTACCAAAAGATCTCGCCCAGCCGGCTGGCGTTCGCCATCGGCGATGTGGCCGGGAAGGGAATATCGGCGGCGCTGCTGATGGCCGGCATTCAATCCGCGATGCGCATGGAGTTGCGCGCGGCATTTGAACTGAAGACGGGTGAGCCGAAGACCGAGCTGGCGCCCTCCGCCCGCGCTAACGGCTTCCGCCTTTCCACCGCGCGGCTGGTTTCGGAATTGAACCAACAGCTCCACGCCACCACGTCCCCTGAGAAGTTCGCCACGTTCTGCATTGCACTCTACGACGATGAAACCGGCATGCTGACCTATACCAACGCCGGCCACCTGCCGCCCATCCTGATCCATGACGGCAAAGCTACTCCCCTCGACATCAATGGGACCGTGGTGGGCGCATTTCCGTCTTCAAAATATGACGAGAGCAAAGTGGAGCTTCGCGCGGGCGACCTGGTGGTGTGCTACACCGACGGCATCACCGAGCCCGAGAACGAATATGGAGAAATGTTCGGCGAGGACCGGTTGATCGAACTGGTCAGCAAGAACGCCGATCGCGACGACCACCGGGTGATCGAGGTGGTGATGGACGCGGTCCGCCAGTGGACAGGTTCGCCGGAGTTGTCCGACGACATGACCGTGCTGTTAGCGCGGAAGCAGTAGTGGAGCGGCCAAGGGAACCCTAGGCCTGCGCGGGCGGTGGTGCTGCCTTGTTCCTGGCGAAGTACTCCACGCCCATCTTCGACAGAGCCTTCATCAATGCCCAGGGAATCAGGAAACCCAACACCGGGAACAACAGAACCATTGGGTACAACCATTTTGGGGGGTGCGGCGCATCAAAATAGAAGCTGCCGTCAGCGAGAACAAAATAGGCCACATGACCGTCCTGCCAGAACAGATCATGGGCCCAACTGCCATTCACGCGTACCATCTCATTCGCCGATGACGAATTGGCATGCTTCGCCGCGATGGCAGCCTGTACTTCCGGAGTGTTCAGAAGTCCGGTGAACACCATGTGTTGCTGGGAAGCGGTGACCATCCACTCCCGCAACAACTCCCCGGCGGCGCCACCCGCGAGAATGCCCGCCAGACAAAGGAAAACCCCTATTTTGCGCGGTTTCTCGCGATAATTCAAATTCTCTGGTTGCGAGGCGTTCTCCTTCGACTCAACTGGCGCGGCACCGCGATTCCAAATGCCTTCATGTTAAGTTTATAACGTTCCGGGACCAAAGCGCTCGGCTGCCCGGCGCTTTATTATGAGAGGCGCGATGCGGGGAGCACTTGCCCCAGGCAGTCCATTTGGGAGGATGCGCTGATGGAAGGATTAATCGAGGTTGTTGAGTGCGGAGAAACAATGGATCACGGCGGATAGCTCTCACTGAGATCCGCTACCACAGCGCACCACCCCCGTCCTGTCCACCCTGGTGAACTTCGATGGCCCGATGAACTTCGATAGCGCTGTATCTATTTCCCCAGACCCGCGCGGCTTCCCGAGGCGTTGAATCCTTTTGATTGGTTGATCCGAGCTTAGAATCAAGCAACAACACCATCATCACTCCGATCACCAGGCGTAAACCTCTTTTCATAGAACCTCAGTCTTGTAGGTGATGGATGAGCGCGGAATATTCCATCTGCTTGCGGCCCCGCGCGTGAGCAAGGGGAACATTTACACTGAATACTATTGGAGGAAGCGCGTGCGATCAGTCCTGGCATGGGGCATGGTGTGGTGCGCAGCGGCCCAGGACGCGCGGATGCTTCAGCCGGGCAATCCTCTCCGGGCCACCGCCCGGAGCGTCCAGGTTACTTCATTCGAAATCCCGGCGAATACCGGAGATTATTTCCGCGCACTGATCCGTCCCAATGGCGCGCAGATCAACATCCGGCTGAGTGCGCCATCGGGAGCGCCCGTGACCAACTTATTGAATGGCGCCGGCGAGCAGCGGGCACTCCCCATTTCGGCCATCGCTCGGGAAAAAGGCGCGTACCGCATAGAAGTCACCCTGGCCGATTCCGATGCACCTGCCCTGGATTTTGAATGCAGCCTCGTTGAATTGCGAGCCGCGAAGCCATCTGATGAAACGCGAATTGCCGCCGAGACGGCTTTTAACGACGGCCAGCGTCTTCAATCGCAGGGCAGCAAAGAATCGCTGCACCAGGCCATCGCCAGGTTCGAAGCGGCAATCCCGGAGTGGCGCGCGATTGGCGATCAATCCGAGGAAGGCCACACCTGGGACACCATGGGCGACGCTTATTGGTCGCTGGGGCAGGGCGTAAAAGCCAATGAGTGTTATAAGAAAGCCCTGCCGCTGGCAAAAGCCGCCGGCGATCAAGCCGGAGAAGCCAGCGCCACCAGCAACCTGGGCGTGGCTGCGTCGCTTCGAGAACCCAAAAAGGCGCTGGAGCTTTTCGAAGAATCGCTGCGGCTGAGCCGCGCGGTGCCCGATCGCAACCTGGAAGCCACCACGCTCAACAATATCGGTTCGGTTTACATGATGATGGGCGAGCCGCGCAAGGCGCGGGAATACGCGCTGCAGGCGCGTGTGCTGAAACGAGAGGTGGGCGACCGGCAAGGGGAAATGACCGCCCTGGCCAACCTGGCCACCGTCTACGCCGCGGTGGGCGAAGTGCACCAGGCGGTGGAAACTCTGCGCGAAACATTGCCGCTGCGCCGGAAGTTGCACGACCAGCGCGGTGAGGCGAACACGTTGCTGAACATGGCCACGGCTGACGTTCAACTGGGCGAGCTGGATAAAGCCCTGGAATCGTACCGGGAATCGCTGCCGCTTAGCCGCGCGGTGGGAGACCGGAGAGGAGAAGCGAGAACGCTGGCCAATCTTGGCCCCTTGTATATGGCTTTCGGGAACGCGCAGCAGGCGCTCACAACTCTTGAGGAAGTGCTTCCAATCACCCGCGAGTTGAGCGACCGGCATCTGGAGGAAAGCGTGCTCACCAATATCGCCCGCTGTTATCTGCAACTGGGCGAAGCGCAACACGCGCTTGATTACAGCACTCGCGCGCTGGCCATCCAGAAACAGATTTCCGACCAACGCGGGGAAGGCCACGCGCTCGGGACCATCGGCCGCGTCTACGCGTTTATGGGTGAATCCCAGAAAGCGCTGGAGCTGTATCAACGGGCTCTTCCGCTGCTCCATTCCGCCAACGATCGCGCGGGCGAGGCGGATGTTTTAGAAACCACCGCGGAACTCTATCTCCAAAGCGGCGATTTGAAAGCGGCGCTGGAAGTCTGCGAACGGGCGCTGGCCTTGTGCCGCGAAATTGACGATAAGCGCCGCCTGGCCATCGCGCAGGTGAATATTGGATCGGTCTACCTGGCGCTGGGCGAACGCGAAAAAGCGTCCGAATCGCTGCAGCAGGCGCTGGAGCGTCTCAATGCGTTGGGCGACCAGCTGCAGCAGAGCAGAGCGCTCTACTTTCTGGCGCGGGCCAGCAATAGCTCGGGAGATTGGGAGCACGCCCGCGAATATCTGGACCGGGCTCTTGCAATTGATGAACAGATACGCGCTGCTGTGATTGGCCCGGAGCTGCGTTCGTCATTTTTCTCAACGGTGCTGGATCAATATGACTTGCGCGTCGATATACTCATGCACCTGCACCGTCTGCATCCCAGGCAGGGTTACGACGTGCAGGCTTTCGAGACCAGCGAACGGGCGCGGGCCCGCAGTTTGCTCGATCTGCTGAGTGAAGCCAAGGCTGGCCTGCGCCAAGGCATAGATCCAGCGCTGCTCGAGCGCGAGCGCGTTTTAACGGCCCAGCTCCACGCCAAAACCGAGCTGCAGATCCAGCTGCTGGCCAAACAGGATGCCCACGCCGCGGCGGTGGAGCAGGAGATCCGGGTGTTGACCACCCAGTATCAGGAAGCGGAAGCGAAGATCCTGGCCGCCAGCCCGCGCTACGCCGCTTTCGCGCAGCCACAGCCGCTCACTCTGGCGGAGTTCCAACATCAGTATCTGGATTCGGGCACTCTGTTGCTGGAATACGCGCCGGGCGACGCGCGCAGCTTCGTCTGGGCGATAACGCGCGGCAGCTTCCATGCTTTCGAATTGCCCAAGCGGTCCGTGTTGGAGGCGCTGGCGCGCGGGGCATATCAGGGCATCACTTCCGCGGACGAAACTTCGGTTGCGAACACCGCCGCCGCGCTGCAGGAACTCAGCCGCACACTGCTGGGGCCGGTTGCCAATCTGTTGGGCACGAAAAAATTGGTGATTGTCGCCGCCGGTGCGTTGCAATACGTTCCTTTTGCCGCCCTCCCTTCGCCATCCGCCCCCGATCAGCCGCTGGTGGCCGCTCATGAGATCGTCAATCTTCCTTCCGCATCCACCATCGCCTTCATTCGCCGGGAGTGGGCGAGGGAAAAGCGGGCATCCAAAGCATTGGCTGTTTTTGCCGATCCGGTTTTCAGCGCCGACGATCCTCGCGTAACCGGCGCGCAGGCGGCGTCATCGCAAGGGCAAGACACCGGAGCGCAGCGCGCGGCTTCGGGCTTCGACCTGGCCAAATTCAATCGCCTGCCATTCACGCGCAAGGAGGCGCTGGACATTCTGCAGTTGGTAAGTGCCAGCGAGCGGCTGTCGGCGCTCGATTTTGACGCGAGCCGCGCCACTGCCACCAAGGCCGCGCTGAACCAATACCGCTTCGTCCATATCGCCTCGCATGGCCTTCTGAATTCGCTGCATCCGGAGCTTTCCGGCATTGTGCTCTCCATGGTGGATCGCGCCGGAAAACCACAGGACGGATTTCTGCAGACCACCGACGTCTACAATCTTTCGCTGAATGCGGATCTGGTGGTGTTGAGCGCCTGTGAGACGGCGCTGGGACAGGAAGTGAGGGGCGAGGGCTTGGTGGGGCTGGCGCGGGCTTTCATGTACGCCGGCGCTCCGCGCGTAGTGGCCAGTTTATGGACGGTGCCGGATGTCTCCACTTCGGAGTTGATGACGCGATTCTATCGGGGCATGCTGGTGGAAAATCTCCGGCCGGCCGCCGCGTTGCGAAAGGCCCAGCTTTCCATCTGGAAAGAACATCGCTGGGCGCGGCCGTATTATTGGGCGGCGTTTACGCTACAGGGGGAGTGGAGATAGAGTGATGTTTCCGTCCCCTCGCTGACGCGCGGTTTTCAATCCTCCCGCAGCGCCACCATCGCTTCAATCCCCAGCGCCCGCTGCGCCGGAACCAGACACGCGATTGCGCCGATTCCGGCCATCAGCAAGAGCGACAGCGCGTAGGTGGCCGGATCTCTGGGGCTCACGCCATAGAGCACCGGCGTGAAAAAACGCCCCACAGCCAGCGCGAGACCAGCACCCAGAGCACTGGCGCTCAAGATGATCAGCATGGCGCGCCGCAGCACCAGCGCAAGTACGTCGCGTCTGCCCGCGCCGATGGCCACCCGAATTCCGATCTCGCGCGTTCGCTTCGCCACCGCGTACGCCAACATTCCGTAGAGACCAGTAGCGGCCAGGATCACGGCCAGCGCTCCGAATCCACCTAGCATGATGGCTGCCACGCGCGCCGGCAGCAGCGGCAGGCTGAGATGATCCTCCAGGCTGTCGGCCTGGAAAAATGGCAGCGTGGAATCGAGTGAATACACCGCTTGTTGGATCCGGTGCAGAACGTCGGCCGGCGGCATGGATGACCGCGCCACAATGGTCATGGCTGACTCGTACCGCTGCGCGCGAGGCCAGAAGATGGCTGGTTGGGATTCATCGTTCAGCGAGTCATATTTGCCGTCCTGGACCACCGCCACAACTTGCTGCCAGGGCCCGTTCGATCCCTGGGAGACGCGCTTTCCAATTGGATTCTCGTTTGGAAACAAGCGCCGCGCCAACGCCTGATTGATGATCGCCACCTGCGGCGCTTCCGCCGAGTCACGCCGCTCAAATTCGCGGCCGGCAATCAGCCGCGTCTGCATGGTCTGGAAGTAACCGGGACTGACGGCGTAGAAATTGGCGCTGGGAGCATCCGCAGGCGCCGGCGCCGGTTTGCCTTCGGCGAAAACCACGGTGTGGGATTGATTAATACTCAGCGGGATTGTTCCGCTGAGCGAAAAAGAATCCAATCCGGGCACGGTGGCTAGCTTGGCCATGAGGCGTTTCTCGAAAGCCTGGCCTTGCTCTTTGCTGTATCCGTTGAGACCGAGATCGAACACTACTACCACGGCGTTCCGCGGATTGAAGCCGAGGTCAATGGTCAAGGCGCGCTGCAAGCTGCGGACCACCAGCACCGTTCCAACCAACAATACCAGCGACAGCGCCACCTGCGCGCCCACCAGAAGATCGCGAAGCTGCAGTCGGCGGAATCGTTCGGACAATTGGTTCTTCAGACCGGGAATCAGGTCCACGCGCGCCGCGTGAATGGCCGGGGCCAATCCGAAAAGCAGCGTAGTTCCGAGGCAGGTTCCCAGCGTGAACAGCAGAACGCGCCAGTCAAAAGGCAGGGCCGTGGCAGCGGGAATACTGAGCGGCATTTTGAACGCGCGCAGCAGATCGAGCAGCCACAACGCAATCAGGACGCCCAATCCAGCGCCGGCGGCGGAAAGAACCAGGCTCTCAGTGAGCAGTTGGCGTACCAGCTTCCAACGTGGCGCGCCCAGCGCCAGCCGGATGGAGATCTCCTTGCGCCGGTCCGCTGCGCGCGCCAGCAAAATACCGGCGATGTTAACGCAAGCGATCAGCAGCACCATGCCGGCCAGCGCCATCAGCACCGCCGCGAATCCGGTAACGGGCCCGCGCAGCGCAGTACCCATGAGGCCGGGCGGCGAAAGACGGATTTTCATTCCAATATTGAATGGACCCTTCGATGCAAGACTGGCCGCCACGGCATTGAGATCGGCCTCCGCTTGCGCGGCTGTAACGCCCGGTTTTAATCGCCCCATCACCCATACATTCCAGGTAGCGCTATTGTTCAACCAATTATTGCCCGGCTCGATTTGCGGCTCCATGGCCATGGGGGCCCAGAATTCCGCCGTTAGAAGCACTTCGGTTCCCGAGAAGCCACGGGGAGCCACGCCGATAATGGTGAAATCCAGGCCGTTCAGCTTGGCCGTCTTGCCAACGATGTTCGGATCGCCTGCAAAGCGATTCTGCCAGGCAGCATAGCTGATCACAATAACCGGCTGCGGCGAAGAAATGCGGTCGTCCTCAGGGGCGAATGTGCGGCCAAGAATGGGACGCACACCCAGCACGTCGAAATAGTTTCCGCTGGCCTCATAGCCCCAAATGTGGGAGTTTTTGCCGCCCCGGCTCAAGCCCACCGGTTGAATCCGGTACGCGATCAGGCCGGAGAGGGTGCGGTTGCTGGCCTGAAAGTCGATGAAATTCGGGTATGACTGCGAAATGCCGCGGCCCGTGTTCAGGAAGACCAGTTCGCTGGGGCGTTCGACTGGCAGCGGACGCAGAAGGAAGTGATTGAGCGCGCTGAACGTGGTGGTGTTGGCTCCGATTGCCAAGGCCAGCGTGGCGACGGTTACCAGCGTGAATCCCGGCGTCTGGCTCAGCCGCCGCAAAGAGAGACGGATATCTTGCAGCATGCGAATCCATACGCTGCAGCGGGCCCCAGCGTTCAAACAAAATCAAAAGGCACCGGCTCCCTCAGACTCAGTCTCAGAAGCTGGGAAAAAATCGGTTCGCAGGCGAAAGCGCCTGCGCCACTTAATCGTAAATCCTTGTGCGTCAGCGTGGGGCAGACGCTTCCTAGGAACTTGCAAAATAAACGATTACTAGGCCCGTCCAGGCGTGAGGAGATGCTCGGGCCTTGATTTTGGTCGCGGAGATGTCCCTTGATTGGTGCCGAAGGCTCGGCCGGTCGTATCTGGGTTGATCGCAGGCACGGCTCCGCTGAGCGTCGGTGTTTCACATCCATTTCTGCTGGTGCTGGCTCCGTCTCAGGCCAGTGCTGGGGTATCTGGTGGTGGTTTGCTCGCTAGCCAGCGTTGAATCTGATCCGCTGCCAGTGCCAGCACGCCGAACATCAGATGCGTCATTACCTTCGCCCAACCCCTTACACGCACCCACCGACCTCCGAACTCATCTTTCAACCTCGAGTACACGCGTTCAATGGTTGTACGTTCCCGGTACCGTTGCTTCTCATGCGGGGCCAGTTCCTGTTCCACCGTGCCGTGTTTTTGGTAAGGAATGATCGGTACATGTCCGAGCCCCCGACTGTGACTGCGGATGGCTTCGCTGTCGTAGCCGGCGTCCATCAAGTCGTAGCAACTGGTCACTCGTTGCGCCGTCAACTCCGCCAGCGGGATGGCCACCTGGTTGTCGTTGAGCGAAGCCGAGGTCAACACGCAACTAATCGGGATTTGCCCGTCGGCTACGTCCATATGCAGTTTGTATCCGGTCCAGTAGGAGCGAATGCCCTTGCTGTTGGGCTTACAGCCAACGTTGCAGGCTCGCGGCAACTCGGCCATCATTTCCTCTAGCGTCATGGTTCCTGCAGCTTGCCGTTCGATTCTCGTCAGCTGCTGTGGACGCTTGGCTGTCCCGGCTTTGCGATGGAGCCGCCGCGGACGCGGTTCCTGCACCTGCTCTGCCTTGGGCGCAACCTTTTCACGAGCTTCAATGGCGGTACCGTCGCGCAGAATGTGCCCCACCAACCGTTCCGATTGGGTCCGTTGGATGAGCGCGGCATGTACCCGTTGCGCGAACTGACCGTCTGCCAACTCGCGAAAGGCACGCGAGAACACCGATTCGTCGGGGACTTCCGAGGCTCTCTCCCAGCCACACAGACGACGCAACGTCGCGTCGTGCGCCAGACGGTCGAGGAGTGCCCGGGTGTGCGGGAGGTTGAAGACCGCCTTAGCGAGAAAGGCACGCGCCACACTTGCGCGACTATGCGCCGGTCGACCGCGACCTCGGTTGGGGGTCACGAATCCGTCCAGTTGCAGCAAAGACAACGCCCGCACAAATGCTTGGTGAAGATCGCTCATAGGGCCGAGTTCGTCGGCTAGGACAGGAAAGAGTCGACCTTGAAGAAGTTGCGAATAAGTGCCCAGGAAAGCAGTTATGCTAGTCATGCTGGGCGGTGAGTGCAATCGAAGTTTTGCTCATTACAAATATTCTATTGCCTCGCCGCCCGGTTCGCTACATTTTCATCCTCTTTTGTTTTATCATCCCGGCCGGGGCTCCAGAATCGGATTTCTGCAAGTTCCTAGCTTCCGTCTGCCAACCCAGCGTACTTCCCGAATTTTTCACAGCTTCTGAGGGAGCCGGTGCTCTCTCAATGAAGCACCATCGCCGGATCAACACGCATAGCGCGGCGCGCCGGTATATAACTTGCCACCGTCGCCACTGCTATAAAAATCAAAGCGCTAATTGTAAATATGAAAGGATCGGTCGCGCTGGTGCGATACAGCAGGCTCGACATCACCCGGGTCAGCGCCGCGGCGCCCGCCAGGCCGATGACGATCCCGGCCAAGGTCAGCGCCAGGCCGTGCCCGACAACCAGCTTCAAAATATCTTCCCGGGCAGCGCCTAGGGCCATGCGAATGCCCAATTCCTGCGCGCGCTGCGAAACCGAATAAGCAATTACCCCGTAGATTCCCACCATCGCCAGTATCAAAGCCGTAGCCGAAAAAATACCGAGCAGAAACATGGTGAAGCGCCGGTCCGCGCTGCCTGAGTCAACCAACTCTCCCAGGGTCTGCACGCTGGTCAACGGTTGGCCCCGGTCCATCATCGCGATCCGATGCCGCACCGCTGGAACCACCACGCGCGGATCGCCGGCGGCGCGAATGCTGAGGTTCAGAGCCGCCCAAGGCAGCTGCGGGAACGGCAACATTACCTCTGGATTAGCCTCCGCGGCCAGCGTTAAGTTTTTCAAATCTCCGAAGACGCCCACCACCTCCGTCGCCCGCGGCATGCGGCCTATCACGATATGTTTGCCGATGGGATTTTCGTTGGGCCAAAAACGGCGCGCGAAGGCTTGGTTAATTATCGCCACCGGCGGCGCCGCGGCGTTATCGTGATCCGTAAACGTCCGCCCACGTAGAAGAGGGACGCGGAGAACGCGGGCGTAGTCCGGACTGATGGTCTCGATATTGAGAACCGGGCGCTGTCCCAGGGGAGCCAGCGGCTGCCCCTCCGGCAGCATGGGCGTCATTCGCGTGGTGGTGAGCGGAAGGGCGGAGGAAATGGCCACGGCTTCCGCTCCCGGAAGCGCCTGCAACTGGCGCAGAGCTTCGTTGTAAAAAGCGATCATCTGCGCCTTGGTTCCGTATTTCGTGGGCGCCAATTCGATTCGCATGGTCACAACGTTGTTCGGATCGAAGCCGGGATTCGTGGCGCGGAGCCGGACGAAGCTGCGAATCAGCAAGCCGGAGCCCACCAGCAGCACCGTCGAAAGTGCTACTTGCGCCACCACCAGCAAGTTGCGCGCGCGATTCGGCCGCCGGCCGCCGGTGGTCCCGCGGCCCTCATCGCGCAACACCATGTTCAGATCGGGTTTGGAAAGCTGCAGCGCTGGCGCCAGGCCGAACAAGATCCCGCTTGCCAGCGAGATGCCGATGGTGAATGCCAGCGCCCACAAATCCATATGCACTTGGGCCATCTCCGGATGGGTGCTCCGGGTGATCGCCGACAAAGCCCCGGTTGCCCACTCGGCCAGCAGAATGCCGAGAATGCCGCTCAATCCTGCCAGCAGTACGCTCTCGGTGAGCAACTGCCTCAGCAGCATTGAGGCGCTGGCGCCCAGTGCGGCGCGCACGGCGATCTCTTTACTGCGCCCCACGGCGCGCGACAAAAGCAGGCTGGCGACGTTGGCGCACGCGATCAGAAGCACCAGGGCAACCGCGCCCACCAACATCACCAGCGCCGGGCGGATGTTGGCTACTAACTGTTGCTGCAGGTCCGCCGCCCAATAAGTCCGCCGGGGATCGCTGTCCGGCCGGCCGGGATTCTCACGCTGAAACCGCGCGTCCAATAAATCCATTTCCGCCTGAGCCTGCTCGAGAGTGGAGCCGGGCGCCAGCCGCGCGATCACCGTCAGGAAACTCGCGCCGCCATTGATCTGCTGGGGCGTGGCGATGTTGAGATCGAAGACTCGCGGCGCCCAGATGTCGACGGGTGCGCCGGCGGGAGAGAAAACAAATCCGGCGGGCAGAACGCCGATTACCGAATAATCCTGGGAATCAAGCGTAAGGCTCTGGCCGATTGCATCGCTCGCACGCCCGAACAGCCTTGTCGCCAAGGCATGACTGACTAATACCGCGGCCCTGCCGCCGGGCTGATCCTCCTGGACGTCGAAGCTTCGGCCCACCACCGGGCGCACCCCCAGCGTGTCAAAAAAGTTCCAGGAAACCCGCGCGGCGGAAAGTTCCTCCGCGTCGCCCTTGCCGCTCAGATTGAACGTCTCGTTCACAAAACCAACGACAGAGGAAAATGAGCGGCTTTGTTCCTGAAGCAGCTTCAATCGCGCGTAGGACATCCCGGCGCCATCCGGGACCTGGTTTTTCGGCGCGCAGAACACCTCTACCAGCCGGCTGGGATCGGCAAACGGCAGCGGGCGCAGCAGCAACGAGTTGGCCACGGTGAAGATCGCCGTGTTCGCGCCGATGCCCAAGGCCAGCGTTAAAATGGCCACCGCGGCGAAGCCGGGATTGGCCGCCAGTGTCCGCAAGCCGTAGCGAATGTGATGAACCATGGTTTCCCGTCCATATCGTACACGGAAACGCCTGGTTATTCCAATGAGCTGTTCGGGGCCAAGCTTGCGGCGCACGCATTCTCGCGTGCCGCGTTCACAATCGTGTGAACGCTTGGGTGTTAGGAAGAGCGCGAACATTTCTCGCCACCGAGCCCCTGGCGTTCACATGAGTGTGAACGCGGCACGCAAGAATGCGTGCGCTACATAACCCAGCTTGGCGGGAACCAAAAAGGCACCGGCTCCCTTAGAAGCTGTGAAAAATTCATCAGTACGCTGGGTTGGCAGACGGAAGCGTCTGCCCCACGTTGACGCACAAGGATTTACGATTAAGTGGCGCAGGCGCTTTCGCCTGCGAACCGATTTTTTCACAGCTTCTTACGGTCGCGGTTCGGTAACGCACCAGTGCTATTTAGTCCACGTAGATTCGCTTTACCCGCGCGTGGATTCCGCATAGGACGCTGTAAGAGATGGTTCCGGCGATGCGCGCCATCTGCTGCGCGTCAATGGAAATCCCACCTTCCGATCCGAGCAATGTCACCGAATCGCCTACTTCCACCGGCGGGCAGTCCGTGACGTCGATGGTAGTGAGATCCATGGAGACTGCGCCGATGATGGGCGCGTACTGGCCCTTCGCAATCACTCTGCCCCGGTTCGATAACCGGTGCGGGATGCCATCGGCGTAGCCGGCAGCGAGCACCGCGATACGGATGGGCTGGGGCGCGCGAAAAATTCCGCCGTAACCCACCAGGGCCCCCGCCGGAAGATCCTTCACCGCCAGCACGGCGGCTTTCCATGTAAGAGCCGGCTGCACTTCCAACTGGCGCGGCGACGCGACGCCCTTGGCCACCGGCGAGATGTAGCCGTAAATGGCGTGACCCGGGCGCACCATTCGTTTCCAGGCGTCGCGGCGCCCATAGGCAACCGGCGTACTGCTGGCCAGGTGCAGCAGCGGGACATGCACGCCGCCTTCCGCCAGGCGGTCACATAGTATTTCGAATGCCCGCATTTGGTCTTCGGTTTGTGACGTCGCGTAATTGGCGGAGGAGGCCAGGTGCGTCATCAGGCCCTCCAGTTTAGCGTTCGTTGTGGCGGCGATGGCTTCCAGGATTTCAGAGGCCGAAGCGCGCGTTCCCAACCTTCCCATGCCGGTGTCGATCTTCAAATGGTAGGGGGCCAGCAGGGCTTTTTGGACTGCCAATCTGTTCCATTCGCGGATGTCCGGCAGCGCGTGAATCACCGGCGTGAGGTTATAGTCCAGCAAGCTCAAGCGCTCCGCGGGAAGGAAATCCGCCATCACCAGGATGCGCGCGGTAATGCCGTTTTCCCGCAGGATTACGCCTTCTTCGACGTTGCTTACCGCCAGCCAGCGCGCGCCCACGCCGGTCAGGGTGCGCGATACCTCAACGGCTCCGTGGCGATAAGCGTCCGCCTTCACCACCGGCATCACTTCGACATCCATGCCCACAACTTCACGGATAGCCTGGAAATTTCGGGCGATCTGCTGCAGAGAAATTTCCACCCAGGAGCGGGAGGCAAAAGGGGCCATGACTCCATGGTATCTAGCGCAGCCTCGAAAGCAGCGCTTCGTATTGGAGCGTTACTGCGTTCCAGCTATATCGTTCCGCTACGCGGGCCATCGCGCGCCGGGACCATTCGGCTCTCTCTTGGGAGGGCATTTCAAGCAGATCAGCCAACTTTCCGGATAGCTCAGGCGCTTCGAACGGGATGCCCGCATCGCCGGCCACCTCGGCATTTTCCGGCGTATTCAAATACAGCACCACGGCGCCGCGGCCCATGGCTTCGATCAGCGCTGGATGCGTGCCGCCAACTTCGGTGGCGTGAATGTAGGCGTAACAGTGCGAGAGCAGTTCGTGATATCCGCGGCCGTAGATCGCGCCGGGCATGACAATGCGTGGGTCGTTGGTGGCGCGCACCCGTTGGATGTACTCCTCGGCGTAAGGCGCATCACCGATCAGCGCCAACTGCAGCGACGTCGCAACTTTCTCGAAGGATTCGCGTACCGCGAGCGCGTTGTTCTCCGGCTCCATGCGGCTGACATAGAGGAAATATTCTCCGGGAACCAGCCCCAGATTTTGGAGAACATCCGTCCCGCCCAGCGCGCCCACTTCCGCGCCATAAGGGATAAACTCAGATCGTTTGCCGTAACGCTCCAGATAATACTCCGCTATTTTTCGTGCGTCCGATATGGCTACGTTGGGACAGATGGTGGCCAGCCGTTCGGAGATCAGATACCAGGCGCGGGCCAGCCTGTTCCACTTCTTTCGCTTGCGCTCCAGGCCGTCCACATTGAGCGCCACCGGGACGCCAACCAAGCGAGGCCAAAAAGTAAATATCGCATTGGCGGCATTGCAGTAGAGCGCGGCATCCACTCTATGAAACATCAAATGCAGCGTGGAGAAAAAGGTGTGCGCCAGAGTGTCGAAGTACTTATGCCGCCAGGTGGGCAGGTAGACCAGCGTAACGCCGCGATAACTCTTTTCGGTGTGCCGCTCGCGGCAATAAACCGTAACATGGTGACCCCGCTCCACCAGGCGGGTGGACAACTCTTCGGCAAAGGTTTCGAAGCCGCCATATCGGGCCGGAATTCCTCGCGTGCCGAGAATGGCGATGCGCACTGCTTGTCTGGTTTTAACCGCGCGCCGCTTTAGAACGAGCCATGGCGCGCGACCCCGTCTTGGGCTTGTTGGCCGGGCTCGACACCGGATCGTAGCGGAACCAGCCGGCGATATAATCGTCCGGGACGCGCTTGCGGCTCATGATTTCCCGGCGCTTGGCCATCACGTGCTTCCAATTGCGCGTAATGTACCAGAATGCTTTGAGCGAACTCTGCTCGCGCACCAGGCAGCAGCCCAAAACAACCAGGTCCCGCGCCGTTATGGAAAACCAGTTGCGCAGATAAAGATCGCCGGTCATGTTTTTGATGCGCATCAGGAAGCGATTCTTCACTGAATGCATGTTGATCACCGGCGGAAGCGCCCGGCGATTTCCGGGCAGGACGTTGCGCACGTGATAACCGCGGGCGTGGGGCGAATAGATGCAGCGCCAGCCCAGCAATTGCGCGCGCCAGGCTACGTCGGCGTCCTCGCGATACACAAAAAAATCGGGATCGAAGAATTCGTCGCCGATGGAAACATCGTCGATCATGGCCCGCCGGTATAAGGCCGCGGCCGCGGTGGCGCCGAATACATATTCGTGCTGCAGATAATGGCCGTTGTCCACTTCCTGGCTGCCACGGTCCAGGTGCCGCAGCATGGGAGTAAAGTAAATGCCGGTGGAATCCACCAGCGGTTTATCGGGCAGATCGAAGCTGGCCAGAATGGTCAGCAGTTTTCCGCAAACCGCGCCAACGCGGGAATCGAACTGTCCGGCGTCCACCAGGGCCTGAATGAAATTGGGCAGCAGCAGTACGTCCGGATTGAGAGTCAGCACCCAGGTGCTGGCGCCCAGCCGGATGGCCTGATTCTGCGCGGCGGCGAATCCAATGTTCTCGTCGTTATAGATGATCTGGCAGCGATCCTCGAACTGCTCCAGTATGTCCACGGTGCCATCGGTGGAGGCATTATCGATGACAATGATTTCCTTATTGGCGTAGCGCTGCGCCAAAACAGACTCCAGGCACCGCTTGATGAATCGACCGCTGTTGTAAGTGACGATGGTGACGGAAACCCGTTCGTTATCTGACATGTATGTGGGTCGTGTCTCGATTCTTCGCGTTTGTAACAGCTGTAATCATCCTGCTGCCTTACTGTAACTGCTCGAACATTCCAATTTGCGGACGCGGCCGGATAGTAAACCAAGCCAGGCGATTCGCGCTACTTTCGCGTAGACTTGGATGGGCCTTAAGCTGCGCCGTCGAATCATTCCAATAATGGCCCGAAACAGGGAGCCCAGCACCACAGCGGCGCTAACGCCCCGGTATGCGTACGGCCGGAAGTGCTTAGAGGCGTACCTTAGAAGGCTAACATACCAACACACCTCCCGGCATCCCCACTCCATTCTTGCAATGCTGTGGCCACCTTGATGCCGTGCTGTAACTTCCGGCAGATATTGGATTTTCAATCCTAGCGAGTGGGCCCGCTGCACGAAATCGACATCTTCGAACCAAAGTGGATGAAACTGTGTGTCAAAACCTCCCAACCGCTGCCACACCTCGCGCCGGAACATCAGGAACGCGCCGGGCGGTTGTTCCACTTCGGCGGGCCGGGCGAGGTCCAGGTCCAAATAGCGATAGCGGCGGTTGGTTGGGTTCCACGGCAGCAGGCGGTTGATGCCTAACACTTCGAACGCCAGTGTCAGAGGCGTAGGAAAGCGCCGGACGGTGAACCCGGCTTGGACATTTCCTCGGGAATCCAGCAGCTTTCCGGTGGCCAGGCCCACGTTCTCGCGGCCGCAAGCCTGGGCCAGAGCATCGACCGACGTTTCCAGCTCAACATCCGGGTTGAGCAGCAGGACCATTTCCGAATCGAGCGCGGCCACCCCCTGATTGGCCGCTCCGGCAAAGCCGCGGTTGGTGGGGTTCGAAATCAGCTTGACGGATGGCCTTCGCCGCACCAGTTCCACGGTGTCGTCCGAAGACGCATTGTCCACGACAACTACAACGGCGGGTAAGTGGGCGCACGAATCCAGGCAGCGCAGAATGACTTCGCCCGAGTTGTAGGTTACTACTACCACTCCAGTTCGATTCACCCCAGTTCGATTCATACCGGTTGGATTCATGTTAGGGCAAAGTATAGTCTCCAGTACAGATCGAACCCTGTCAACCTCTGGATTTCCCGGATTTCGTTCTCGCTGCTTTCGACAATGTTGGAGACGTTCAAAGTGGAACTTCCACGGGCACGGTGGAATCGGCGCAGGCCATCCAGCTTGCCTTCGAGATAGGCGAACCCCGATCCATGCCGCAGCGCGACGAGACCCCATAATGTTTGGGCGACGAAAACCGGCCAACCATAGCGTAAGACCCATTTTCTCGGATAGTGTTTCGCCACTAAAAGCACTTGATTGCGGGCAATTTTGCGTACGCTGGCAGGATGCCAACGCCCCAGTGTAGCGCTTCCGGTGTGCAGCGCGACAGCTGAGGGGACGTAAATTCCTGTAAAACCGCCGGCGGCCGAGCGGATTCCGAAGTCGATATCCTCGAGGTATGACTCGAATTCCTCATCGAGCAACCCCACCCGTTGGAACAGTTCCCGGCGAAAAATGGCCGCGGTGAAGGGAGCGAACCGAATCGCGCGGGACTGGTTCCAAAGCTGGGAATCGGAACGGCCGTGGCCGCATCTCCAGGCGCAGGCGCCACGGCAAATGGCGTCGAAGGATCCCTCGATAAGATGGGGCGCCAAGGCGTCCAACAACTTGCCCGCGGCGAACCAACTGTTGGTGGCTTGGGCTTGTTCCACCAGGTTCTCTAGCCAGTCCGGCTTCGGAGACACGTCGTTATTCAATATGGCGATCCATTCGGTGCGGGCGGACTGAATTCCGGCGTTGACAGCATGGCTGAATCCGGTATTTCGGCCCAGCTCAATCACCTCGGCGCCGGCCTGGTTGGCCACCAGCACCGAGTTGTCGCTGCTTCCGTTGTCGACAACAATGACGCGCTGGATGGGGACGGACTGGTTGCGAAGCTCACCCAGGAGCTTTTCGAGCATGGCCGACCCGTTCCAGTTGGGGATAACCACCGTGACGCTAGGCATTCAGCGTCCCGTTGGGTTGGCAGACGAAAGCGTCTGCCCCACCTTGCATGCACGTGGGGCAGGCGCTTTCGCCTGCCAACCTGTTTTTTCAGTACGATTCATCTGAAGCGCTTCTTCACCAGGAAGAATAAGTTGTTGAATCCGTCCCGCCATGGATTCAACTTGATTTCGCCCAGGCGCGACGAGTACATGATGGAGATCTCGGCGAAACGAACCCGCCGGTCTTTTAGAGCCTCGATCTTGATCTCTTCGGAAAACGACATGCCATCGGATTCCAGGTGCATATCTTTCAAAATCGAGCGCCGGAACACCCACATGCCGGACTGCGAGTCGCGCACCCAGCGGAAATACAGGAGAGACATGGCCAGCGAAAGCACCCAGTTACCGAATTTATGTTTGAAGCTCATGGCTTTTCGGTCACGCACCGGAAAACGCGAAGCATTCAGGAAATCCACATCCAAGTGTAGAAAAGCCTCCAGCAGATAGGAAATCGCATCCGGCGGGTAGCTGTGATCGCCATCCAGCGTCACGATGAGGTCGCTCGTGGCGGACAGGAAGCCGCGCTTGTAGCTTCGGCCGTAGCCTCGCACCGGCTCACGAATCACCTCCGCGCCAAACCCGCGCGCTACATCGGAAGTGCGGTCGGTGGAACCGTTATCCACCACGATTACCTGATCCACGAAGTCCGGCATGCGGCTGAGGACGCGCTCGATCCCCTGCTCTTCGTTGAGGCAGGGAATGATTACCGTGATGCTGAGCGATTTATACACAAGTGAGATTGGTACCATATTCTCATGAAGTTGTTTTGGGCCCTTGCGCTTTTCGCCGCGTCACTTTCCGCCGCGGTCAACCAGCAATTGAAGCAGGTGACCACGGTCTACATTCTGGGGATGAGCGGCGGCATGGATCAATACCTGGCCGATCGTTTGACCAGTATGGGCGTGTTGCAGGTAGTCACCGATCCGCAGAAGGCGGACGCGATTATTACGGACCGGCTGGGCGAGCCGTTTGAAGCCAAACTGAAAGAACTTTACCCCCCGCCCCCTCCGCCTGTTCCCCCCGCTCCGGCAAAGGACGAGAAGGCCGACAAGGACGGTAAGTTGGTGGTGGTGGACAAGACCACGAAGGACGACAAGGACAAAATCGGGGATCCGGGAGCGATTGCGCGTGTCGGTTCGTTCAACCGGGGGCGGGGAAATTTCTTCATTGTGGACCGTAAAAGCCGTAACGTGGTTTGGTCCACCTACGAGCGCCCCAAAGACACCACCCCCGGCGAACTGAGCAAAACCGCGGAGCGGGTGGTGAAGCGGTTGAAGGATGATCTGACGGACAAGAAGCCAGAAACAAATTAGGCCGCGAATGAACGCGAATGCACGCAAATAAGAAAGATGGATTTATCCGCGTTTATTTGCGTTCATTCGCGGCCTGAACGTTTCGCTTCGAGCGCTGTTCGATAGCTATCCAGCAGCTTTCTGGTCAGGACCGCCATATCGCGGGTGGCTACCACCTGCTCGCGGGCGCGTCGGGCTAGTTCGCTGGCCTTGGCGGTGTCGCTGAATAGTTCGAGGATTTTTTCGGCGAACTCCTGGGGGGAATCCGCCAGGGCGCAAACGTCGCCGTCTTTGGCGGTGAGCCCTTCGGCTCCTAAGCTGGTCGAAACCACTGGAATTCCGGCGGCGAAAGCTTCCAGAAGTTTGACGCGCATGCCGGAGCCGCTGAGAATGGGGCAGACGAATACGGCGTAGCGCGAGAGCGGCTGGCGGACGTCTTCCACAAATCCGCGCAACTCGAGGGCATCGCCAAAATCCGGCAGGGAATGCTTCGGTGGAGGATCGTGGCCGACAATTATCAGCCGCGCGTCGGGCGCCCGCTGTAAAACCAAAGGAAGCACCTGGCGCGTGAACCACTCCAGCGCTTCGTGATTGGGAAGATGGCGGAAGCTTCCGAGAAAAAGCATGCTGCGAGGCTCGCGGCCCTCCGTATGGAATTCATACCGTCCAGTGGCGATTCCCGCGCGATTGTCGTCCAGCTTGCCGGCCAAGGCTGGAAGGAACCCCAAGAGATAATCGCCGTTCTCGGGACTGCAAACCTGAATTCGATCAAACTGGGGCAGGATCTTCAATTCATAGCGGAGAGCGCGCAGATACTCGAACGAAGCCTTCATCTTTCGAATCACGCTGCGCGTTCCCGCGAGACCCCGGCCGATGGATTGGAAGTAGATATCGTGCTCGAAGAGCAGGCAGGCGATGCGGTGAAAATCCCAATGATATTGGCCGAGCGCGGTGTATTCCAGCTGCACCACGTCGACGGAGCGCGTGTAGATCTGGCGATGCAGCAGCCATTCGAGATCCGGGTTTGCGAACTCGCGCACCGCGTAAGGAAGGATGGATCCAAATCCCTTCGGCCGGCCTTCCTTTCGCACCAGGTATTCGGCGGAGGCCGCGCTCTTCTGGAATTCTGCATGGTCCCATTGCTCCCAATCGTTATCGAGCAGGACCACCAGGTGCAGCGAACAGAGCGGCATCAACTCGCGCGCGGTTTGATACATGAAGACGCCGCCGCCATGTACCGGCGGGCATATGGCATAGGGCGAGACAAACAGGACGCTGAGCTTCTCCGGTGCCTGATCCGGCGCTGTGAAGCGATCGCGAAAATAGCCTCCCAGCGGCCGGCGAAACGCTTCCGTGTCGCTGACGGCGGCAAGCTGGCGGGCGCGCGTACGTGCGCGGACCGCATCCGGTAGCTGCAGGCACGCTTTCCACAGGCCCCACAGATTAGGACGCTCCGGTGAATCGCCAAAGAAGACGCTGAGCACCGCGCCGGCAAAAGTGAAAAAGAAGTGGGACCAAAGGCGCGGCCATTCATGAATGTTCTTCCACGAGAACAGGAGGAAATTTTTCTTGAGCACGGCGTCGATCTGCGCGGCGGAGAATCGTTTCCCAATGGTTCCGCGATGTTCGTGATACACCACGCTGCGCGGTTGGTACAACACTTTCCAGCCACGCTTCCAGGCCAGGTAGCCGAGGTCGGTGTCTTCCATATAGAAAGGCCGCAGAAGTTCATCGAAGCCGCCCAGCTCCAGGAATTTGCGCCGGTCGAAGGCGCAGGAGCCGCCTCCTCCGTAGAAGCATGGATAAAGATCGGTGATGGCCGGATCGTCGCGGTGGCGCACGCGCAGGCCGCCATTCTCCCACCAGGCTTGGGTGAGCCCGGTCTCTTCGCGAAGCTTGTCCGGGTCAGTAAAGAAAATCTGGCAGGCTACGGCAAAAACCTGTGGGTCGGCGAATCCAGCCAGCAGCGGCGCGAGAAAATCCGGCTCGACGCGCATGTCGCTATTGAGCAGGACAACGATGTCGTTCTTGGCGGCGCGAAATCCGGCATTGGATCCGCCGCCGAATCCGAGGTTCCGATCGAGCGCCAGCACACGCACGGATGGAAAGCGCCGGCGCATCATTTCCACGCTCGCGTCCGACGATCCGTTGTCGACTACGATGATCTCGTTAGCCGGATTTCCGCTCATGGCTTCGATGACGGAAGGCAGGTAGCGCTCCAGCAGATCGCGGCCGTTCCAGTTGGGGATCACCACGGAGGCTGAGCTGGTGGCGCACGGTTCGGCCGGAGGCAAGCGATTGTTCTTCCGAAAGTTCCCCAGCAGGTCCGTGAAAGCAATGGCGGCGATCAGCAGGAGCATCAAGATGGGAGAGATCAACAAGAGCGGAAGAAACTTGATCAGCCGCCAGAGGATGGTTAGAAACGTTCTCACAAATTCGGGCCGAGCCGAAATTTTCGTCCCAGCCGCACCCAGCGCGACTTACGGATGAGATCCATTTGGGCTGTCAGATCTGCCCGCAGTTTTTCGGTATTTTGGGCCCACAGCGTCCGCTCCACGACGGTGGCCTCCGCGGCTTCGAGCAAGCGCAGGCACTCCGCCAGTTCACGCGACGTTTCTTCGAGGCGCGCTTCGGTGGCCCGAGCCCATTCGGTCTTGGCGACGTTTTCTCCCTCAAGGTGGGCCACCTTGGCGTCGTAGGCCTGCGTTAGCGCGTCGGCATCTTTGCGCTCATTGGTCAGCACCTCGCCCAGAGCTTCCAATTCGGAGCCGAGTTTTTCGGCCCAAAGGGTTCGCTCCATAAGTTCATCCGCCAACTGGTGATACAGGCCTAGCAACGAATCGCGCTCGGCCTGCATTTCGGCCAGCCATTTCTTGGTGCGCGCCAGCTGCTGCTCCAAGAGCTGGACATGTTGCTCGCGCTCGCGAAGTAAATTCGCGGCCTTCGGAACGTAGACGAACGATTGTGGATCGGGAAGCCGGCCGAAGGAACAGAGGCCGATCAGAAAATTCGCTTCGGCGGCAGTGCCGCCGCCTCCATCAATTCGCACGCCGGCCGGCCAAAATGTTTTGGCGGGATGGAACGCGAAGGATTCCACGCGATTTTCGAGCAGCAATCGCACGTTCGAGAAAACGCGGCTTAGCTCGCTTACGAATTCATCGGCTTCGAACTCATGTTCGTGGAACGGATTGGGGCCGGTCCTCGCGCGAGATTCCGCGTAGTAATTCTTGTTGGGCGATGAGACAATGAAAAGGCCTTGCGGGGTGACTACTCGGGCGCATTCATTCAGGAACGCGCGGTAGTCCTGAAGATGCTCGATTACTTCGAACGCGACAACCAATTCAAAACTGTTGGGGCGAAAAGGAGTGGCGACACACGAGGAAGCCAGGAAAAGAAGATTCGAGAGTGGATATGTTGCGCGGGCATATTCCACTGCGTCCGGGGCGATATCGAGGCCCGTGACTTGGAGTGCGGACTGGGCCAACTCGGCCGAGCCGTATCCGGCACCGCAGCCGGCATCCAAGACCCTCTTGCCCTCCGCAAATCGGCTGGCGAAGGCATAGCGCGCCACGTGCTCACTCCACAGGTCGTCATTCACCAGACCGGGAATGACGCGCTCACCGGTGAACTCAACCAACTTTCGGCTCCGCGTGGCTCAGCATCTTTGCGGTGGGGACAGGCACCGATTTCGACAGACATCGGTTCAACTCGACGCGGCAGGGCAGGCGCAGATGACCGTAGATCTCACCTTCCGCGGGGGTCATCTGCAACACAATGGCATTGTCGATCCAATCGCAGGTGGTGTAGCTTCTGAGGGTGCCATCAGCGACCGCCGGCGAGAATGAAAACGAGGATGGATAAAGCTCCGGAAGCTGGAGGTGGAAGTCGACTGTGAATATATCGCCGGCAGCCATGGGAGGAAGCTCGAATCCCTCGCGCGCCGTGTTGGTACCGGCAAAATCCAGACCCATATGGTTGCGCATGATGAAGCCCACTATCGGCAGTGTAATATCCTCAGAAGCGCGTATGCTGATCCGGACCACAATCGCAGAGAGAGGTTCGAGCAAATGGACGGCGTGGCCTGCCAGATCGAGGATGGCGATGCCGATGATCTCCGCGCGGCCGTCGCCAAAGCGATGGTCGATGTTGGGGATGGTCTCAACTATTTCAGGCGCTTTCACCGGGCCGCGAGAGATGCGCTGAGCATTGCCATGGAGCGTGGTGAGGTAGGCGCTGTCCTTCTCAAACATAGCCGCCAGATATCGATTGACCACGTATTCCGTGCTGCCGAGTTCCCGGATACGTCCGCCATCCAGCCACAGAGCACGATCTCCGATAGATTTGACTTCGCCCACCGAATGCGTAACGAACAGAATGGTCACGCCTTTTTCGCGCAATTCATTTACTTTGCGCATGCATCGCTGATGGAAGTAGATGTCGCCTACCGCGAGCGCTTCGTCCACCAGCAGAATTTCCGGATCAACGTGAATGGCGACGGAGAACGCCAGGCGGACGGCCATGCCGCTGGAGTATGTCTTCACCGGTTGATCGATGAAATCGCCAATCTCGGCGAAAGCTTCGATCTGCTCAAACTTGGCGGCGATTTCCTTGCGAGACAGGCCGAGGATGGCGGCATTGACGAATACGTTGTCGCGTCCGCTGAATTCCGGATTGAATCCGGATCCCAACTCGAGCAGAGCAGCGACGCGCCCACGCACGGAGATCGCGCCGCTGGTGGGATGTAGAATGCCGGCGACCATTTGCAAGAGTGTGCTCTTGCCGGAGCCGTTTTCTCCAACGATGCAGAACGTCTCGCCCTGGTGGATGTCGAAGGTGATGTCGCGGACGGCCCAGAAATCGCGATGAAAGGAGACGCGGTTCAGGCAGGCAAGCTCTTTGAGGCGGGCGCTGGGTGTAGGGTAGATGGGATAGCTTTTTGAAACGTCTCGAAACTCAACAACCGGAGAAGGCACTTACTCGAATCTACTGGAGGGAAAGAAGCCTGTCAATTTCAGGACAGATGGATGGTACAGGGCGACCGCCAACTCCTGCTTACCACCCTCGGCATTTGAGATTGCGGTGTAACCGCCGCGAGCCGGTGAGGCTGTTAATCTCACCCTGCTTTTATCCGCTTTGGGTGAAGCGAGTCGAGGAAGCTGGTAGTCGCCCCGAAAGGTAATCGTTGTCGATAAGAGCCTCCTGCTTTACTTCTCTCGATACCGGAGTTTTTAGTCTCCAGCACCCAAGATTAAGGTAACCTAATGTGGCAATTTTGTCAAGCTTTTTAATGATTTACAAGCCTTAGTTTGACATCCTGGCAAGGCTCCACCTACCCTTGAAAGAGCAGCATATTGCCGGTGTAGCTCAGGTGGTTAGAGCGGCGGTCTCATAATCCGCAGGTCGCAGGTTCGAGTCCTGCCGCCGGCACCACTATTCCTTCCGCGCGACGATCATTTCATAAACCCGCTGCAGGTCTTCTTGCGAATAGTATTCAATTTCAATTCGGCCGTGCTGGTCGGTTTTCTCTACGATTCGGACGCGTGTACCGAGAGCGGTTTCGAGCTCCCGGACGGCGGCCTTGATATTGGGGTCCTGCAACGGCGTTTCGGATGGTTCTCGAGGTTCACTGATTTTCTTAACTAGTCGCTCCACCTGGCGGACGGAATAGCCCTGAGCAGCGGACTTCTCCGCTAGCTGCGTTTGAAGTTCGGGAGTGGGGAGTCCCAGGATGGCGCGGGCATGGCCCATGGAAAGGCGGCGTTCCGCGACCAGGAGTTGAACGTCCGAGGGTAGCTTCAGGAGGCGGATCATGTTGGTGATGGTAGTGCGATCCTTACCTGTGCGGTTGGCAATTTCCTCGTGACTCAGGTGCATCTCGCGGACCAGGCGATCGAGTGCCTGTGCGGTCTCCATGGGGTTCAGGTCTTCGCGCTGGATATTCTCTACCAGAGCGATCTCGAGCAGACGGTCGTCAGCGTAGTCCTGAACTACGACTGGGACTTCTATAAGACCTGCCAGCTTAGCGGCCCGGAGACGGCGCTCGCCAGCGATCAATTCATAGTGAGGGCCTCTTCTGCGGACAATCAGTGGTTGTATTATACCGTTTGTTTGTATAGAGTTAGCTAACTCTTGCAGGCGCCCTGGATCGAACGTCGTGCGCGGCTGGAGGTGATTGGGTTCGATTTGCAAAATGGGGATGATGGCCACGCGAACGCCGTCGGAGGCTGGTGCCGGCGCAGCCTGGTGCGACGAATCCGGCGTCTTTGCCGGCAGAAGGGCGGAGAGTCCCTTACCCAATGCCTTGCGCTGTTTGTCCGGCGCCTTGTTCATGGGCCAAGATCTCCTTTGCCAATTGAATATAGCATTCGGCGCCGCGGGAGCGGACATCATAAGACAAAATGGGCTTACCGAAGCTAGGAGCTTCGGCCAGGCGAATACTTCGTGGAATCACGGTCTGGAAGACGTTGTTCTCGAAGAATTGCCTTAGATCTTGCTCCACCTGTCGAGTCAGATTGGTGCGATCGTCGTACATGGTCAACAAGACACCCTCGATGGTAATGCGAGATCCAAAGGATTCGCGGACGCGATCAAGCGTGCCCAGGAGCTGGGAAACGCCTTCGAGAGCGAAGAATTCGCATTGCATGGGGATCAGGATGGAATCGGCGGCGACCATAGCATTCACGGTTAACAGATCGAGTGCCGGCGGGCAATCAATCAGGATGTAGTGATAGCGATCGCGAACTTGCAACAATTTTTCGCGGAGGCGTGACTCACGATTCGGAAGCTCGATCAGCTCCAGATTTGCGGCAACGAGGTTCTTGTCGGAGGGAACGATATCAAGACCCTCGAATTCCGTATGGGCGATGGAGCTAGAGAGATCGTCGTCGCCGAGGAGGGCTTGGTACAAGGTGGGACGGTCATCGGATTTGGAGATTCCCAGGCCGGTGGTGGCGTTACCCTGCGGGTCGGAATCAATTACCAGAACCCGGAGATCATTGGCGGCCAGCGAGGCTCCTAAGTTGATGGCGGTGGTGGTTTTGCCGACGCCACCTTTTTGATTGGCGATTGCTATGACTTTTCCCAAGGTGACTCCTCATGTTCCACGTGAAACCGAGGCCCCCTAACCAGAACCCGGAGATCGTTGGCGGCTAGCGAGGCTCCCGCGGTGGTGGTTTTGCCGACGCCGCCTTCTTGATTGGCGATTGCTATGACTTTTCCCAAGGTGACTCCGCATGTTCCCCGTGAAACCGAGGCCCCCTAACCAGAACCCGGAGATCGTTGGCGGCTAGCAAGGCTCCCGCGGTGGTGGTTTTGCCGACGCCGCCTTTTTGATTGGCGATTGCTATGACTTTTCCCAAGCTGGCGAGCTCCTAACGTTCCACGTGAAACCTAGGCCTTCACGTTCCACGTGAAACACCAAACACGCAAATCCTGCGATCTCCCCAAGGTAACCGAATCGGTTCCGACCACGCAATGTGTTTTGCACTTCGAAGCTCGCGATAATCAGATTCTCCCACCATTAGACCAATTTTAGGAGCCAGGCGAGGAATCAGCGAGACAACCTCAATGAGATTGACCGCTCTTGAAACCATCCAGTCAAAAGGCTCCGAAACCTCCTCTGCACGACGCGCGATCACGGAAACATTGGTCAACCCCCTGGTAGTCTCTCTCAAGAAAACTGCTTTGCGTTGGTTCGATTCCACTAAGCTTACCTTGCAGGCAGGCTTCAGTATTGCCATTGGGACACCTGGGAAACCGGCTCCACTGCCAATGTCCGCAACGGATCCATTTTCCATGTCGAGATGCGCGGCCAAGAACAAAGATTCGCAGTAGTGCCGAGTCACGGTTTCGGGGCCGGGCGCGACCGACGTCAGGCTCATTTTCTTGTTCCAGCGATCCAGCAGGGTGTAGTGCTGGTAGAGGGCGCCGACTTGCTCGTCAGTTAGCGTCATCCACCGAGCCATCTCCCGCTCGAGGAGCTCAGCGAACCAGGGTGGAACCGGCATGGCTCAGGCTCAAGTAGACATCCAACACAGCGACCGCCGCAGGCGTGACGCCGGGAATGCGGCCAGCCTGGCCGAGTGTCTCAGGACGGACGCGCTGCAGCTTCTGCTTAACCTCGTTCGACAGACCAGGGATCTCGGAAAACTCGAATTCCTGGGGAATCCGGCGGCTCTCGGAATCGCGAAGCCGTTCTATCTGCCGCTCTTGTTGTGCGATATAGCCGGCATACTTGGCCTCAGTCTCAATGGTAGTGAGAACGCCATGGACAGGCTCCTCGCCCAATGCTTCTTGAATTCGCTCGGCGAGCCTAGCGATCTTCGCTTCTGGACGCCGCAGCCATTGAATCAGCGTCGGATGATCGCCGAGACCTTCCATGCGGACGGATTCTAGAAATTGCCGGACACGCTGCTTTTGCTCCTGCTTGCGAAGATATAAGCTCCAGCGCTGATCGCTAACCAGGCCGGCATCGCGTCCCAGCGGAGTCAATCGCGCATCTGCATTGTCAATGCGCAAATGCAGACGAAATTCTGCCCGCGAAGTGAACATTCGATAGGGTTCGTCGGCGCCCTTGTTCACCAAATCGTCGATCAGAATGCCGATGTAGCCTTCGGTACGGCCTACCACCATCGGAGGCAGCTTCCCAATTGCGCGGGCGGCATTAATTCCCGCGACCAAGCCCTGGCACGCGGCTTCTTCATAGCCCGACGTTCCGTTGATCTGTCCAGCCAGGAAAAGCCCTTCGATGGACTTCACTTCCAAGCTGTGGCTCAATTCCCGCGGATCGATGGCGTCGTACTCAATGGCATAGCCCGGCCGGATCATCTCGGCGTCTTCCAGGCCCGGCACAGAAGCCACCATTGCAGTCTGGACGTCGACTGGCATGCTAGTGGACATGCCATTCACATAGACCTCGTATGTATCGAGACCCTCGGGCTCCAAAAAGATCTGGTGGCGCAGTTTGTCGGGGAACTTGACGACTTTATCCTCAATCGACGGACAATATCGGGGGCCAACACCCTCGATCTGGCCGCTATATAGGGGCGAGCGAGCGATGCTATCTCTAAGAATCCGCAGCGTTTCTTTTGAAGTGTAAGATATATAACACGATATCTGTTCCCGATCGATTTTCTGAGTGAGGAACGAGAATGGTGTTGGCTCGAGATCGCCTTTCTGGGCTTCGAAACGCGACCAGTCGATGGTCCGGCCATCTAAACGCGGAGGCGTTCCTGTTTTGAGCCGGGTCCAGGCGAGGCCGAGGCCGCGGAGCTGGTCGCCCAGCAGGTTAGACGGAGCTTCGCCGTTGCGTCCGCAACTATACTTCATCTCGCCGACGTGCGCCAATCCGTTCAGGAACGTCCCGGTGGTTACGATTACCGTTTCGCTGGAGATTGTCCGGCCATCGCGCAAGAGAACGCCGGTCACGCGCCGCGGCGATCCTTCGATGCTCAGTGCCGCAACCTCTGCCTGCAATATTCGGAGATTCGGTTCGCGCTCCAGCACCTCTCGCATGCGCAGGCGGTATTGCTTCTTGTCGCACTGCGCGCGTGGCGACCACACGGCCGGCCCGCGGCTGGTATTCAGTAACCGAAACTGAATTCCGACGGCATCCGTTACTTCGCCCATGACGCCGCCCAACGCATCAATTTCCCGAACCAGGTGACCCTTGGCGATCCCTCCTACTGCAGGATTGCAGGACATCTGCGCGATCAGATCGAGGTTCATGGTGATCATCGCGGTGCCGAGGCCCATGCGGGCGCAGGCCCGCGCCGCTTCGCAGCCGGCATGTCCGGCGCCCACAACAATCACGTCGTACTTCGAGGACTTCATCGCGCTTCCGCTCTTAGTGTTGCATAGTGTGCTAGTTTCGAGTTCTGGCGATGAAGATTCTTGTGATTGGTTCCGGAGGCCGGGAACACGCGCTTTGCTGGAAGCTCGCTCAAAGCGCAAGAACATCGGCATTGTTCACCGCGCCTGGTAATCCGGGCATTGCAAAAGTAGCCACTTGTCTTCCCACATCCGACTATCTGGAAGCGGCCAATTCCATCGATGCCGACCTGACCGTGGTGGGTCCGGAAGCTCCACTCGCGGCCGGCATTGTGGATCGGTTCCGTGAAAAGGGGCGACGTATCGTTGGCCCAACCGCCGCAGCGGCGTGCTTAGAAGCAAGCAAGGCCTTCGCCAAGGAATTCATGTTGCGAGCGGGCATCCCCACCGCGCGATTTGCAACTGTCGAAACCGTGGATCAGGCGCTGGCGGCGCTTGCTGAATTCGATTATCCGGTGGTGCTAAAGGCGGATGGCCTCGCGGCCGGCAAGGGCGTGATCATTGCGAATTCAAGCACTGAGGCGGAACAGGCTATTGCTCAGCTCCTGGCACCCGGGACGACGCTAGTGATCGAAGAATTCCTAACCGGTGAAGAGGTGAGCTTTATCGTGCTAAGCGATGGTGTGAATATTCTGCCGCTCGAGCCAACACAGGATCATAAGGCGGTCTTCGATGGCGACCGGGGACCCAACACCGGCGGGATGGGCGCTTACTGTGATGGAAGAATTCTCGGTGAGTTTCAAAAAGCTCTGGTCATGGCGCAGGTGATACGGCCGGCCATCGAGCACATGCGAGCGGACGGGCATCCATTCAGCGGCTTTCTGTACGCGGGTTTGATGATGACCCGCGACGGGCCGAAAGTGCTGGAATTTAACGCGCGGCTGGGCGATCCGGAGACGCAGGTGTTGATGCATCGCATGGAATCCGATTTTGTGGAGCCGTTGTTCGCCTCGGCGCATGGCACTCTCGATGAGCGCGAACTGAAGTGGCGCGCGGATCCATCGGTTTGCGTGGTGCTGGCGGCGGCCGGCTATCCCGGCTCAGTTCGCAGCGGCGATCCAATCACGGGCCTCGATCAGGTGACGGGCGCAACCGTGTTTCATGCTGGAACAAAATTGACCGACGATGTTTTAAACACCTCAGGGGGAAGAGTATTGGGAGTTACCGCGTCGGGCGCAACGCTCGAATCCGCAATCCATAACTCCTATGAAGAAGTGCGGAAGATCCGCTTCGAAGGGATGCATTACCGCACGGACATCGGACAGAAGGGCCTGAAGCGTTGGTAAAAATTGTCGGGCGGATCGTCTTTGGCGCGTCGGCGGTACTGTTCGGCGTCATCGCGCTGCTGTGGCATGACGCTGACACCTGGCAAACCCTAAGTCAGATCTGGAGCCTGCCTTTTGGAACCATCATCGGCGGGTGCCTCATGATGGGTCAAATCGCCGGGGGGATGGGGGTTGTGTATCCGAGGACCGCCCATTCGGCGTCGATGGTTCTCGCCATTGTCTATTTGCTTTTCTCGGTGGCCTGCATCCCCGGCATCGTGGCCGCACCGGCCGTCTATGTGCATTACGGGAGTTTCTTCGAACAGTTTTCCTTGCTCTCTGGTGCAATTGCCCTGTACGCTGCAACCGCGCCGAATCGAGCACAGGGGCTGGCGTTCGGCCGATTGGCACGCCTGGGGATGGGAGCCTGCGCGATTTCATTTACGCTGAGTCAGGCAATCTATCTTTCCGCGACAGCCAGCTTAGTTCCGAAGTGGATTCCGCCTAGTCAGAAATTTTGGGCAATACTCACGACGATTGCATTTGCGCTCGCGGCGATTGCCATTCTGATCAATCGCCAGGCACGGCTTGCATCACGCCTGCTGACGCTCATGCTGGCACTCTTTGGTTTGCTGGTTTGGGTTCCGCGCCTGATCGCTCATCCGGAAGCCCATCTGAACTGGTCCGAATTCGCCTTGACTTTCCTAATTACCGGAGCGGTCTGGATGGTATCCTGCGTGAATTGAGGCGACATGTCTGCCGACGATCCTCTCAATCCTAAGACGACGGGCCTGGACCAAGGCACCGAACTCACCCAAGCCATGTCGCCGGAAGAAACCGCGGGTGCGGTGATCGGCCGCTATCAGCTGCTGCAGAAGATCGGCGAAGGCGGCATGGGCGAGGTTTGGCTGGCGGAGCAAAAGGAACATGTGCGCCGCCGGGTGGCTCTGAAACTGGTGAAGGCTGGGATGAACAGCCGCGAAATAATCGCGCGCTTCGAGTCCGAGCGGCAGGCTTTGGCCCTTATGGATCATCCCGCCATCGCCAAGGTGCTCGACGCGGGCTCCACTCCGAACGGCGCGCCGTACTTCGTCATGGAGTACGTGGCGGGTGTTCCAATTACCGCGTACTGCGACAAGCACCGGCTCAGCACGCGCGAACGGCTGGATCTGTTCATGCATGTCTGCGAAGGTGTCCAGCACGCGCACCAGAAAGCCATCATTCACCGCGACCTGAAGCCTTCCAACATCCTGGTCACCGAGATCGATGGCCGCCCAGCGCCGAAGATCATCGATTTCGGAGTGGCCAAGGCGCTTACCCAGAAGCTGACCGCGAATACTATGTTCACGCGGGTGGGCGCGATGATCGGAACTCCGGAGTATATGAGTCCGGAGCAGGCCCTTTCCTCCGGCGAGGACATCGATACGCGGACGGATGTCTACTCGCTGGGGATTATCCTGTACGAACTGCTGGCGGGCGCGCCTCCTATCGAGCTGCGCCAAATCGCGTTTGAAGAGTTTTTGCGAAGACTGCGGGAGGATGACGCGCCCAAGCCCAGTACGAAGATTCGTACTCAGGACCAAGTCACCTCCACTGAAGTGGCGCATAGGCGCGATACCGAACCAGTGGCTCTGGCCAGACAGATCCGCGGGGATCTGGACTCGATCACACTGAAGGCTCTCGAGAAAGAGCGGTCGCGGCGCTATGGATCGCCTTCCGATCTGGCGGCGGATATCGGGCGGTACCTGCGGAACGAAGCGGTGCTGGCGGTGGCGCCGTCAGCAGGGTACCGCGCCCGAAAGTTCGCGCGCCGCTATCGGGCAGCGTTGGTCACGCTGTGCGCGTTCGTCCTGGTGCTGATCGTGGCGGCTGGCGTCAGTATCCGGCAGAGCGTCATCGCCCGAAGACAGCGGGACCGCGCGGACGCCGAGGCGGCGATCGCCAAGGCAGTCACTCAGTTTCTCCAGCAAGATCTTTTATCGCAAGTTAATCCGGAGGCTCAGGGAGGAGCCGAAACAAGACCGGATCCGGATATCAAGGCACGCACGCTGCTGGATCGGGCCGCGACGCAGGTTGGGAAAAGGTTCGCGCAGCAGCCCCTGGTTGAATCCGCGATCGAGCATACGATTGGCAAATCCTATATGGGCCTGGGCCTTTACGCGGAAGCCGAAAAACAGTTCCGCAGGGCCTATCAACTGAGCGCGGCGCATCGCGGCGCCGACGATCCCGAGACGCTCGACCTGCTGATGCTGGTTTCCGAATCCGACATCAATCAAGACAAGAACGCCGAGGCGGTGACGGCGGCAAAGGCGGTCTTCGAAGGCCAGACACGCCGAGCCGGTCCGGAGGATCTGCAAACGGTTGTCGCCATGCAGAACCTGGCGTCGCTATACTTCCAGAACAATCAGTTTGCGGAAGCGGAACCGCTTCTAAAGAAGGCTCTCGAGATTCAGACCCGGCGCATTGGCTATGACAACATCGACACGCTGAACACCAGCGACACGCTGGCCGCTTTATACATACGCGAGAGCCGCTATGGGGAAGCCCGCGCTCTTTTGGAGAAGGGGCTGCCAAGCTACCAGCGTTTGTATGGTCCGGAGCACCCCTTCACCGAACGCGAGAAGTATGGTCTGGCAAAAGTGATAGTGGGCGAAGGCGATTACACGCGGGCGGAGAAGCTGATGGAACAGGTGCTGGCAGGCTACGAGCGAGCATATGGGGCGCGGCATATCAACAGTTTGTATGTGGAGAGCATGCTCGGCCAAACCTACGTCGAAGAGGGCAAGACCACTGAGGGAATTTCCTTGCTGGAGAAAACGCTGGACGATTTTCGCGCCGCCGCCGGGCCCGGGTCAGACGACACTCTGAAAGTGGAGGTGGCGTTGGGATGGGCTTACGACTCGCGCGGTGACCTGGCGCGCGCAGAGCAGATCTGGCGGCACGCGCTCGCAGGCTTTCGCCGGTTGGGCAGCTACGAGGATACCAATGCGGCCGATGTCAGCGAACTGCTGGGGCAGAACCTGACGAAGCAGCGCAAGTACGGAGAGGCGGAAGCACTGCTCGGTCAGGCGTTGACAATCCGCGAAAAGGGAGACCGGGAGGATTGGGGTCTATTCCGCGCGCAGGCGTTCCTGGGCGCATGTCTCGCTGCTGAACGGCGATACGTCGAGGCGGAGCCGCTCCTTCTCAGCGGGTATGACGGCATCCGGCAGCGCGCGTCGCGCATGCCGGCCAAGCAGAGGAAATGGATTCGCGCGGCCGGGGTGCAAATTGTAGATCTGTACACGCAATGGGGGAAGCCCGAGCAAGCGGCGCAGTGGCGCGCCACGCTGAAGCAATCGTGAGGCTGTAAGCGACCGCGAGGAGCTTATCTATCTATGTCGCAAACTATGTCGCAAAAGATTTCCAGCGGTGTGGTACACAAAGTACCCGCAGATTTAAAGAAAGCACTGGCATCCAACGCGCAAGCGTTAACAACATGGGAGGATATTACCCCGCTGGCACGCAACGAATGGATATGTTGGATTGAGTCAGCTAAAAAAGCAGAAACGAGAAGCCGCCGCATTGCGTGGGGCTGTTCAAGCCTCAAGGATGGAAAACGACGCCCCTGTTGTTGGCCCGGTTGCGCCCACCGCTAATTCCAAGATAGTCAAGCGGGCGTTCCCGACGCCGCGCTACTTCGCCGCGCTGTCTCGCCGCGCTGTCTGGATGGTTGCGATGTCAATTTTGGTCATGGTCATCATTGCCTCAAAGGCGCGCTTGGCCTCACCGCCACCAGCCGCAAGCGCATCGGTTAGCGCGCGCGGGGTGATCTGCCAGGAAAGGCCCCAGCGGTCCTTGCACCAACCGCACTGGCTTTCCGTGCCGCCATTGCCGACGATTGCGTTCCAGTAACGGTCCGTCTCTTCCTGATTGTCCGTCGCGATCTGGAAGGAAAAGGCCTCGTTGTGCCTGAAGGCCGGGCCGCCGTTGAGACCGAGACAAGGAATGCCCACGACGGTGAACTCCACCGTCAGCACATCGCCCTTCTTGCCGCCCGGATAGTCGCCAGGAGCCTGGTGAACAGCGGTCACTTTACTATCTGGAAAAGTGCCGGCGTAAAAGCGGGCAGCCTCATGCGCATCTTTGTCGAACCAGAGGCAGATGGTGTTTTTTGGCTTCATGTCTAAATAATATCGCCGGCAGGAGAAGCCGGGCGAACGCTGAACTTCTTGGAATCAAGTAAGCGCCACTCCGGGTCGAGGTCGCTCAGATGAATAGAGCGGCGCCCTCAGGTGAGGCGCGGCGGTCGTGTCGAGCCGACGCACAAGAAGGCCGCTTGGCAACACGCTGGTCCGTTCCACAACATTTCGATAGGACACGGCCGGCGGCTGCGGTTAGGATTCAGGCATGCGAATACTACCGCGCAATTCTCCGTGGCTACCGATTGTTTGCCTGGCGGCGGGCACCTTACGGGCAGTTGACGACCCCTTTTTAGGCAAATGGAAGGTCAACCCGGCCAAGAGCGTGCTGATGGATGAGATGAAGGTCACGAGCCTGGGAGGGAACAAGTATTCGTTCGACTTCGGCGGCGGCCCGCCCGAAACGATTGTCGCAGATGGAACCGACCAGCCGGGGAATTCCGGGACGACTATGTCCACGACGATCGTAAGTCCGAACGAGTGGAGAGGCGTGCGCAAGAAAGACGGCAAAATGAAGGTCAGGGGAATCTGGACGCTCTCGAAGGACGGCAACACCCTGCACGATGATTTCACTTATTTCGCGGACGATGGGAAGGAGTCTCACCTGGTGTACGTGTACGAGCGCAGGGGCACCGGCGGCTCAGGGTTTGCGGGCGATTGGGTGAGCACCAGCGGGAAGGTGGACTCGGAGATCGGGCTCGAGATCCAGACATACGGGAGCGGCGGCCTTTCATTTAGCAGTCCCGGCCTGGGGTTGGCTGTGAAGGTCAAGCTCAATGGAAACGATTCTCGAAGCGCCGGTCCGGATGCAGCGCCTGGCTCGACATTTTCGGGCCGCCGCGTGAACCAGCACAGCGTGGAGCTCACAAACAAAGCTCAAACCATCCAGTACGAGGTTTCTAGAGATCTAAAAACCTTGACGATGAGCGTACGCCCGGCGGGCGAAAGCGAACTCAAAAACATCCTGGTGTTTGAGCGGGAATAATCCATCCGACCATCTGGTGCGCCGGCTCGCGGATGTCCAGCAATTCCGTCTATACGATCTTCGTTCGATCTATGCGAGCCGGCTCAGCGCCGGCGGCGTAGCGGACGCATAGGTCACGCAGCTTCTTCGCCATTGACAAGGCTTTGGGGCGCATTCTTGAGCGCTCCAACCTTTTGGCCGACCCACCGGTCGCTTACGCTCGCGGCTCGGAAAGAGAGCGTTACCGAACCGCGACCCGTGAGAGTGAGAAGCTGTGAAAAAATCGGTTCGCAGGCGAAAGCGCCTGCATTACTTAATCGTAAATCCTTGTGCGTCAATGTGGGGCAGACGCTTCGCTGCCTCGGCGCGCCTGCCGATTTTTTACAGCTTCGGAGACGGGCCGGTGCGTTATGCCGAAGCGGTTGGTATCATCAATAGCTTCCGTCTGCCAACCCCGCGCCCGTGCCGATTTTTTCACAGCTTCTAAGACTAAGCTAAGGGAGCCGGTGCCTTTATTGGTTCCGTCCACGCCGGGTTAGGCAAGTGATACAGTGCGCTGGAGTGTTTTAGAATCAGGTAAGCGCCACTCTCGGGGACGTAGCTCAGATGGATAGAGCGGTCGCCTCCTAAGCGACAGGTCGGCAGTTCGAATCTGCCCGTCCCTACCACGAAAATCCGTTGGCAGGCGGAAGCGCCTGCCCCACTTAGGTTGCGATGTCGTGCGCGGCTTCGTCCCAATACACGGCCTTTTTCCTGAAGTAGGATTCGTTGGCCATGTGGCAGGCGATGGCCGCGTGATTTCCGAAGACTGCGTCCTCCACTACCGGCTTTCGCGTACGGACGGCCTGGAAGAAGTTGAAGAGATGCGGGCGGAGATCGTCCCAATCGTCGCCGCGATAGGAGGTGTCGCTCGAGATCGGTTCTTGTCCGGGCGTAACATCATGCTGCTCGTGCCATTGCTTCACGTATTCGTCGCGCATCTTTTGCGGATAGCTGGAGGTGTAATAACACGGCGCCGTATCCACGCCTTTCTGACGGCTGTGGTGGATTTCGAACTCGCCGGTGTCCAGAATGCCTTTGGGTCCGTAGTAGCGCGCCGATTCCGGTGACTCCGTGCCGAGGCCCAGCCGGACGTAAACGGGAATTCCGTGATAGTCGAACAACACGGTGTGAATGTCGGGCATGTTCCGGCCATCCTTCCAGCGCAGAATCCCGCCCAAAGCGGAAGCCGAGCGGGGCGGTTCATTCCAACCGAGCGTCACCTGCATTCCGCTGATCAGGTGAACCATCAAATCGCCGCCAACGCCGGTGCCATATTCCTTCCAGCAGCGCCAACGCGCGAACCGTTCCGGATTGAAGGGGATTTTGGGCGCATCGTTCAACCAGGTATCCCAATCGAGGTTCTGCGGAGAAAGATCGGGCGGCGGCGGATATTCCCAGGCGCCGGTGGGATCGTTACGGCCGAGGGTCAGCTCCACGTTTTCCACTTCGCCGATGGCGCCTTCGTGATAGAGTTCGCGAGCCTTGGCGCACAGCGCGGAGCTGACCCGTTGCGCGCCGATCTGCACGATGCGGTTGTTCTTCTGCGCCGCCGCAACCATCTCGAAGCCTTCGTGAGCGGTGTGGGACATGGGCTTCTCGCAGTAAATGTCTTTGCCCGCGTTGCAGGCATCCACCACTACGCGTTTGTGCCAGAAGTCGGGAACGGCGGCGAGGATACAATCGATATCTTCGCGATCCAGCAGTTCGTGATAACGGCGGGTAACAGGAAGATTCGGGTTGCCGGTGATCTCCCTGGCCAAAGTGTGGCGGCCGTCGTAAAGATCGGCCGCGCCCACGCACTCCACATTCGGCAATGAGAGCGCGGTGGCAAGTACGCCGGAACCTTCCATGCCGATACCGATGATGGCGAAGCGCAGCTTCTTTCCGGATGCGGCGGGATCCTGCGCGGCCAGCGGGCGGGGGTCCAGAAGAATCGCGCCGGCGGCGGCAGAGCCGGCTTGCAGAAACTGACGTCGTGAGGTATTTGAGTTCATAACGTGGAACCTTTCCTTTGCTTACTTCTTCAGCGGCTTGAGGGCCACTTCTTTGAAGAAGACGATGTCGTTGTCGCTGTGGTTCTGCAATCCGATATAGCCGAGAATGGGCCGGCGGCCGCGTTGCGGCTCATAATCCAACTTGCGTGGTGGTACCGGATCGCCTTCCTTGTAGTCCGTGACCTTCACGCCGTTCAATGTGACGATGGTACGCGGGCCATCGAGCGTGATGTCCATGGTGTTCCATTCCGGGCCCGGCTTCCACGCCTTGGCCAGCGGCTTGGTGAGCGAATACAACATGCCGGTGGAGTGCGTGTCATCTTCTTTATCCGCGCCGCGCTCGGGGTGGTTGTCGATTTGCACTTCGTAGCCGTAGTTGACCGGCATCCATTCTTCGCGCGGCTCGACGGGGATGCGCACGAACACGCCGGAGTTGTCGTTTTCGTCGCGCATGCGGAAGACCACGTGGAGGGTGCAATTTTCAATTGGGCCGGCGGTCCAATAAAGCAGGCCCATGCCGCCGTGCGTATGGATCAAGCCGTCCTCGACGGTCATGTGACCGGGGCCGACGTGTTTCCAGCCGTTCAGGTCTTTGCCGTCGAAAATCTGAGTCCATTGGTTGGGATCGCCGGTGCAGGCGTTCTTTTCGGCGGCGAGCGCCCCGGCGAGCGGAGTCAAGCAGAGCGAGAGGGAAATGATAATTGTTAGTCGAGTCATATTGAGATTTCTTCCAAGGCACTATCATGCCACACCGGGTAGAGCACCGACTCCCTGACGGTCGCGGTTCGGTAACACTCTTTCCGAGCCGCGAGCGTGAGCGACCGGTGACTTGGTTTTTTTTCAGCGTGCCAATCGGACGCTGAGACTGTTGTAATATCGCGTTAGCTTATGCGCGCGTTTGTTACAGGAGCTACCGGGCTGCTGGGCAGCAATTTGGTTCAGGCTCTGCTCGACCGTGGACACGAAGTTCGCGGCCTGGTTCGCTCGAAGGAAAAAGCCCAGCGAGTTTTTCCGGACGCCAAGATCGATTTCGTCACCGGCGACATGAGCAACGTGGCCGGGTTCGCCGCCAGCCTGGCCGGCTGCGATGTTCTGTTCCACACGGCGGCGTATTTCCGCGAATATTATCAGCCCGGTGATCACAAAGCGTCACTCGAAAAGATCAACGTACAGGGCACGGTTGACCTGCTGATTGCGGCGGAAAAACAACGCGTCCAGAAAGCCATCCACATCAGCTCGGCGGGCGTGATCGGGAATAAGCCGGATGGCAAACCCGGCGACGAAAACACGCCGCCGGACGATCTGGCAGCATCCAACCTTTACTTCGCCAGCAAGATTGATGCCGAGCTGGCCATCAAGCGCTTTTTGAAGGAGAGGACACTCCCGGTAGTAATGATCCTGCCTTCGTGGATGTGGGGACCGGGCGATTCGGCGCCGACAGCGTCCGGGAAACTGGTGCTCGATTTTCTGAACCGGAAGATCCCGGGAGTTTTGGATGGCGGATGTTCCATTGTGGACGCGCGCGATGTGGCGCAGGCGACGGTGAACGCCATGGATCGCGGGAAGTCCGGTGAGCGCTACATCGTGGGCGGACAATATTCCGATTTGGGGCAGGTTCTGGCGACGCTGGAGCGCGTCACCGCTGTGCCTGTGCCCACGCGCAAAATTCCGTACGGGCTGTCGCTGGCCGTGGGCGCGGCATCCCAAGCCTGGGCTCGAGTAACGGGAACCCCGACGCTGCTAACGGTGGCCGGCCTGCGCATCATGCACGCCAAAGTTGCGGTAGATTCCTCCAAGGCGATCCGCGAGCTGGGTGCGACATTCCGGCCATTTGAGGACACGGTGCGCGACGAAGTAGCTTGGTTTCGCGCGCACGGCTATATCAACTAAAGACATGACTAGAGATCAGATTCTATCCGCCATTCGCGAGATCGGTATTGTTCCGGTGGTCCGGACGGAGAGTGCCGAAGGCGCCATTCAGGCGATCGAAGCGATCCACCGCGGAGGAATTCGCGTGGCCGAAATCACCATGACGGTTCCGGGCGCGCTGCGGGCGCTGGAGAAAGTGGCCGACAAATTTGGCGACCAGATCATCCTGGGCGCGGGAACGGTGCTGGATCCCGAGACGGCGCGCGCCTGCATGCTGGCGGGTGCGGAATTTATCGTGACGCCCAGTCTCAACCTGGCCACTATTGAGATCGCCAAGCGCTATTCGAAGGTGATCGCGCCGGGGGCGTTAACACCCACCGAGGTGGTTACGGCGTGGCAGGCCGGCGGCGACGTGATCAAAGTTTTTCCGTGCAGCGCGGTGGGCGGAGCGAAATATATCAAATCGCTGCGCGCGCCGTTTCCGCAAATCGAGATGATTCCCACCGGTGGCGTGAATCTGGAAACTGTTGGAGATTTTTTGCGGGCCGGGGCGTGCGCGGTGGCGGTGGGCGCGGAGTTGATTGATGTCCCCAATATTCGTGCTGGGCGACACCAGATTTTCGAGGATCGGGCCAGGCAGTTCTTGGAAGCGATTAAGACCACGCGGGAGCAAATGAAGGCCGGGTGACCGGAAACAAACGGGGGACACCATTGGGCTGGGGTTGCGCGGTTGCGCTCTCGGACGCTTGCCCATGGTGTCCCCTGTTTGTTTAGGACGGTTGCCCATGGTGTCCCCGGTTTGTTTAGGACGGTTGCCCGTGGTGTCCCCGGTTTGTTTCGGACGCTTGCCCATGGTGTCCCCGGTTTGTTTAGGACGGTTGCCCGTGGTGTCCCCGGATTGTTTCGGTTTTCTAGGAGAAGAGGCGGTCGAAAATTTCTCTGGTGCGGTTTTGGATTTGGGATAGCTCGATCTTCAGCGGGCGATGATTCAGATGATCGGGCGTCCAGCGGTGGACCAACTCGGTGAGCACTTCCAGTTGCGATTCGGAATTCGGCAGGCTGCCTTCGGCATGCCCTGAACAAACGCGCAGCCCGTGATCCATGGCGCGATAAAACGTTGCGGCGTCGCGCAGAAACTCGGCGTCGGCCCGCTCCAGATGGCCCATGGCTTCAATGATGTCGATTCGCGCCGGCGTGTTCAGCACTTTATAGAAAATCCCGGCGGCCTTGAGACGCAGATAGAGCAGCGAGAAGTCGATGTCGTAGAACCCGCCCAGGCCGGCTTTCAGCGGATGGCCGGCGCCCTGTTCTTTCTCCAACCGCAGGCGCATCTGGCGCAGGTCTTTTTTCGAGCGGCCGCTCTGGCCATATCTGCGCCAATCCACTTGTTGCAGGTCATTCAAAAACCTGGTGGAGCGATCTTCGTTGCCGGCCACGGCGCGGGCCTTCATGTAGGAGATTCCCTCCCAGGCCTCGGCGTTCTTCGAAAAATAATCTTTGTAAGAAGCTTCCGACTGCACCAACGCCCCGGCGCTGCCGTTGGGACGCAGGCGAGTATCCACAGAGAACATCAACCCGGTACCCGTGTAAGCCGTGATGAGGTCAATCATGCGGCCGGCTACGCGCGTCCAGAACAGATGTTCTTCGTGATCTTCATCGGGCAGAACGAAAACCAGATCGGCGTCGGAAGCCAGATCGAATTCACGCATGCCCAGGCGTCCCAGCGCGATCACCATCAGCTGGTTGCACAACTGGTAACCGGGCGCCACCGGCGGATGCGACGCAAAGACCTGATCCAGGGCCATGCGGTATGTTGCCGCGATGGTTGCGTCGGCCAGGTCGGACGTGGTTTCCAAAGTCTCAAAAACCGGCAAGCGAAGACACATGCTGGCGGCCTGAATTCGAAACATCTCGCGGCGGAAAAAGCGGCGCAAGCCGGACACGTCCTCAGATTGCGCGGCAACTTCCGCGAAGGGGCCATCGTTTGGCGCATCGTTTTGGGCACCCAGCCTGGCCAGCTCTTCCATCAGCTCCGGGCTGCGGATTAATTCTTCGGCGAAGTAAGGGCTGTGCTCGAAAATGTCCAGCGTATACCGCGCCACGGTGTCATTGGCGTTGAGCAGCGACAGCCACTCGCGGTTGGGAACCACCTTTTCGAGAAAATGTTCAAACGCGCCGGCGCCGCGCCGTAATCCCGCGCGTGAAACACGATCGGCAAGCTCCGGCGCACACTCGGTAAGAAACCGGACCAGATTGGTGGTTACCGGCTCCGCGGTTTCCGGCCGTTCCACGTCGGCTGGAGCGGGCGGCGCGAGATTGTAGTAACTGGGGCGCTGGGCGTGGATGACGCGGTGATAGATTTCCTGCACGGCTTCCAGGTGCGCGTTTAACTCATGCAGCAGTTTTTCGCGTGAGGGGGCGCTGCCCAGTTGCGCAGTGGGCATTCTCTGCGCCAGCAGATCCAGATCGCGCTCACTCGAGGGCAGTGTGTGGGTCTGGCGGTCATCGGCGAACTGCAGCCGATGTTCCAGGTTGCGCAAAAAGCGGTAGGCCGAAACCAGCCGGCCATATTCGGTGGCCGACAGCAGATCTTTGTCGTTCAGCCGCGCCAGCGCCAGCATGGTGCCGCCGTGCCGCACCCATGGCGCCCGCCCGCCGTGCAGCCGCTGCAGACACTGCACCAGAAATTCGATATCGCGGATGCCGCCGGGCGCCAGCTTGACATCGAATGCCGATTTTCCAAGGCGGCGCCGGTTCAGTTTTTCGCTGATGCGCTCGCGCGTGGCGGAGACCGCCTCAACGGCCGAAAAATCCAGCGTGGTGGAATAGATGAGCGGCTCAACTGACTCCAGCAGCTCGCGGCCGGTGTCGGGATCTCCGGCCGCCACCCGCGCTTTGATGAGCATCTGCAATTCCCAATCGCGCGCGCGGGTCTGGTAATACTTCTTGGCGCCGTCGAGCGAGATACAAACTTCGCCCAGGCTGCCGTCGGGACGCAAGCGCAAATCCACGCGATAGCACAAGCCTTCGGCGGTATAAGTGGAAAGCAGCTCGGTGTATTGATTCGCGACTTTCTTGTAAAACTCTTTATTCGAGATGGCATTCCCGCCGTCGGTCTCGCCGTTGGCGGTGTAGACGAACATCAAGTCGATATCGGAGCTGTAATTGAGCTCCCGGCCGCCCAGCTTTCCGAGCGCGATTACCGACATGCCGCACTCACGAGGACGTCCGTCCTCATCCACATAGCGTGGGACGCCGTGCTTCGCCACCAATTCCGCCCGGATTCGCTCGTAGCTTACATCCAGGATGGCATCGGCCAGGTTGGACAGCTCTTCAGTGGTTTCCGATAGCGCGGAGAGGCCCAGAATGTCGCGCAACAAGATTCGCAAAATCTGCTGGCGTCGAAACAGCGCCAGCGACAAAGCCTCGGGAGTGCCCGCGGGCTGAATTTTGAGAAATTGGATCAGACGCTTCTTATACTCGCGATCCAGCAGTACGCGGCCGAGGTCCTCCAGTTGCTCGATCCATTGCGGGTTCTGCAAAATTTCATCAGAAAGGAAGCGGCTATTGGAAAAAACCGCAATCAATTCCTGCAGGTGAGTTTGGGATTGCACCAGCCGTTTGAAGGCATCCGGATGTTGGTGCTTGAGGCCGGCCAGATAGTGGAGCGAGGCATCGGGATCGGCCGCGGAGGCGAGCAACGCCTCAATTTGAGCCTGGGTGGAGGAAGGAAGACCGCTGGATAACTCCGCGATCTCACCTTGAGCGCGACGGGGCTGGCGGAACGCGATGGTCTCTAGCAAACTGGACATTCGTCCTTAGACAACGTGGTCTACTGGTGTAATTATAACTGAGAAACTCAATCAGCCATCGGCAGATTTGCATGCAGGGATTACGTGCTAGACCAATTGATCCAGCAGCACGATTGGATCGCCGGGGCGAATTGCACCGGCTCTCAGAACTCGCGCGTAAAAACCGCTGAGGCCCCAGCGCGGACTCGAGGCATCGCCGGCGTTCACCTGTGCGTCGAAAATGGCGTGCTGAATTCCCGGGTAGACGTTGAGCGTGGCACAGGGAGCGCGCCGCTTAGTCAGCTCGAGAAAAACGTCGCCGGCGCGGTAACGTTGTCCCGCGCGGAAATGCCGGCGGTCCAGACCGAGAGTGGTCAGGTTTTCGCCCAGAGCGCCGGGGAATAGCGGGAAGCCCTGCGCCACCAGTTCGTCGATTCCCTCAGACGTAATAATGAGCACGGCTTGATTTGGGCCGCCGTGAATATCGGGATGCGACCAGCGATCGCCGCGGATGCCTTCCATGGTGACCAACGCCTCAGGTATGGGCCGTTTGGGGATGCCACCGGGAGAGACGTTGATCTGGAGAATGTTCATAGATCGTCTGCCCTCAGCTTACTCCGGGCGGATGGCGCACGCATGCAGTCCGCGTGGAACCCGGGGCGTTCACACGAGTGTGAACGCGGCTCGCAGGAGTGCGCGCGCCACGTCGGTTTTGCAATACAAGGAAATTTGTTTCGATATACAACCGCAATTCCCGCGAGCGCCTTGTGGAATGAGCTGAAGGCGAAGCGAGAGAAATTGGCGGGCGTGCATCCGCGCAGCCACTCCATCGCGCTCACCACGGAAAATGAAATGCGCGTGCCCTATCACAGTGGCCTCAGTGGTGGAAGGCGACAAAGGGTTGGCGATCTTCGGAAGAAGCTAAAAAAACGGGGCTGGAAAGCGAATAGAGGCACCGACTCCCTTAAAAGCTGTGAAACAAACGGCACGGGCGCGGGGTTGGCAGACGAAAGCGTCTGCCTTAAGTGGCGCAGGCGCTTCCGCCTGCGAACCGATTTTTTCACAGCTTCTTACTTACGCTTACGGTCGCGGTTCGGTAACACTCTTTCCGAACCGGCCGAAGCGTTTTTTCTCAATTACGCTTTTTCGCGCCGGGGCTACGATATCGGCCATCACGCCTTGCTTGAACAGATTCGCGAGCAACGGCTCTCCTCCATTCTGAATCTTGAAATCCATTTCCTCTTTGTGGAGCGGCAGGACGCTGAAAAAGGAGATGGGCGGAGAGCCTGGCTGCTTGAGGTTGGCGAAATCCATGGGCAAAGAGATGGGCGGGCCTAACATGGCTCCGCAAAGCCGGGTGCTATCCGCGTACGGCTTCGGAGGATCGAAATTCGGGACGGAGTGGTAAATCCAGAGCCACGCGGAAAAGACATGCGGAAATCTTCCGAGCGTCTGCAGCAGCCGGATTGGCCAATAGTTGCGCTCATTGTTGAAATTCTGTGTTCCGAGCGGCCATGAGGCGGGCAGGCAGAGATACAATTCGGCGTACCGGCAGTCCTCGAATCCTTCAGGAGCGTTCATCGGCCGGCCGCTCATTCCGCTGGTGACCAGAATATGAAAATCGCGTTTCGCGGACGGCAAAACGTGCAGGATGTCGATATGGACGAACTCCGAGGTGGGTTGGTGAATCACCTGCGCCACCGGACCGATGTGGTTCTCCACGTGGGCCGCGATTAACCCGAGTTTGACGTTGGCCTCGCCGCTTAGAACTGAATTGGCCATCAATCCGCACATCGGCCATTTCTTGTTCCGGGATTAGCCGGCCCCTAACCACGGCGTCGGCATCGTCGTCCAACATATATGACGCACTGGAAATCCGCCTGCAGGTCGCTCAGCCGGCGGCCGGCATTCGCCGCGGCAACTATCTTGATATTGGCGCTGGGGATCGGAGCCACAACTACTCTTTTTTCGCTCATCGACGCAGTGTTGTGGAAGCCCTTGCCTTATCCGAATCCCCAGCTTCTGGTATCGGTGCTGGAGGCGAATCCGGCGAAAAATCAGAACACCAGTTTGGTGGCTCCGGCGAGAATCGAGGATTGGAACCGGCTCAGCCAGAGCTTCCAGGTGATTTCGGGCGCGTATTCGGAAAATGTCACCGATACCAGCGGCAGTGAGCCGGAAAGGCTGGCCGGACGAAGGGTTGCCCCGCGATATTTCGCGGTTTTTGAAACGCCGGCAGTGGTTGGGCGGGTTTTCCATGCTGACGAAGAAAAGTTCGGAGGTCCGCTGGCGGCGGTGGTCAATTTCGGACTTTGGCAGCGCCGTTATCATGGCGACGCTAGCGTGATCGGCAAACGGCTGGTGCTGAGCGGCAAAGGCTACACCATCGTAGGCGTAATGCCGGATGGTTTCGCTCCGCCGAATATTGACCTGTGGATGCCCGCGCAACTGAATCCGGGGCTGATGGGGGCGCGGGAAGCAAGGTTTTACTCGGGCGTGGGACGCATGAAGGCGGGGATGGATCCCGCGCAGGCGCAAGCCGAGCTGTCGCACGTTCAGGCGGAACTGGGACGCCAGTTTCCAGCCACGGACCAAGGCTGGTCGGCGCTGGTGCGCGATCTGAAAGATGAGCGAGTGGGGGAACATCGGGCGTCGTTGTCCTTGATGTTCTGGGCGGTGGTGCTGCTGCTGCTGATTGCCTGCGCGAACGCCGGCGGCCTGATGCTGGGGCAGTTGCACCGGCGGGAGCGCGAGCTGGCCATTCGAAGCTCCCTGGGCGCGACGCGCAGTCAACTGGTGGGCGTCATTTTGCGAGAGGTTCTGGTGCTGGTGACGGTGGGTGCAGTGATGGGGTTCGCCCTATCGTGGTGGGGCGTGAGCGCTGTTCGCGCTGCATTTCTGACCATTCCTCGCGTGGATCAACTGCGCTTGGATTGGCGAGCTCTGCTGTTCACGGTGAGCGCCAGCGTGTTGGCGGCGGCGGTCTTTGGCCTGGCGCCGGCTTTTGAAACTTTGCGAACCGAGCTGAGCGGGCGATTGTACCAGGCCACGCGCACGCAAGCCCGCGGACACGGGCGCTGGCAACAGGCGCTGGTGGCATCGCAGTTTGCCGTGACGCTGGTTCTGCTGCTGGGCACGGGGCTGCTGGTTCGCAGTTACTCGAAGCTGAATGAGGTGCAACCTGGATTCGATGCAAGGAATGTCATCACATTTCATGTGGGCGCGGAGTGGGGCGAGAACCGGCCGGCGTTGGGAAAAATGCAGGCGCAGTTGCTGGCTGAGCTGGGCCGTCTGCCAGGTGTGCAGGCGGCGGGCCTGACAAATTTCCTGCCCGCTACAGGAGCTACCTTGCGATTCGAGGCGCTGATGGAAGGGTGGAGCGGCGACGCCGAGACCGGTAAGACGCTGGTGGGAGAGCGCACCGTGGGCGGAGATTATACGCAAGCGCTGCACATGCCTTTGTTGCAGGGCGAAGCGTGCGGCGCGTTGTCTACCGATAATAAGGCGCCGGTAAAGGCAATTGTGAATCAGAGCTTCGTCGAGAAATACGGGAAGGGATCACCCGTGGTGGGACGCCACATCAGCTTCAATGGGTCGTTGCTGAACGCACCTCGAATTGTGGGCGTGGTCGCGAACGCCAAGGAGGACGGATTGGATGCACCGCCTTATCCATACGTATACATGTGTCTTCCGGGAGGGTCCTGGCCGGACCCGGACTACGTGGTGCGGACCGCGCAAGATCCGCGGCAGATTCTTTCGTCAATCCGGGACGTGGTTCGAAGCGTCGCGCCGAATCGAGCGGTTTTCGGAGTGAAGACGGTGGAGGAAGTGGTGGCCAGCTCACTCGACACGCCCCGGCTGAGTGCGCAGGTATTGGCGCTGTTCGCCGCCACAGCGTTGACGTTGGCAGCGGTGGGTCTGTATAGCCTGGTGATGCTGGCGGTGACTGCGCAGACCAAGGAGATTGGCTTGCGTGTGGCGCTGGGTGCGCAGCCGGGCCGGATTGTGGCTGGAGTAATCTTCGTGGCAGCGCGGCCGGTTTTAGTGGGCTTGGGCGCGGGCGCGGTACTGGCCGTGGTGGCGCTGAAGACCAAGGCTCTGCAGTCGTCGCTATTCGGCGTGCGCTTGACGGACGGCGTGACGCTGGTTTCAGTGGTTGCGACGCTCGGGTTCGTGGCGGTGATGGCGGCGCTGGGGCCGGCGCGGCGGGCGGCGGCGATCGATCCGATTCGGGCGCTGCGGGAAGAGTAGCTCGGGGCTGGGGGCTAGGGGCCGGGGACTAGTTCGTTGACGCGGCGGAGAGACGGGAAAAGCCAGGTCCATAGGAGAACAATGGCGAGGGTTCCTACGCCGCCGAGGACCACGGCCGGGACGGTTCCGAACCATTGCGCGGTGAGGCCGGATTCGAATTGGCCGATTTCATTGGAGGCGCCGATGAATAGTCCATTGACGGCGCTCACGCGTCCACGCATTTCATCCGGAGTACCGAGCTGGACCAAGGTGTGGCGGATGATGACGCTCACCATGTCGCAGGCGCCCACCAGGATCAGTGCGGTGATGGAGAGCGCCAGGTTGCGTGACAATCCGAAAACAATGGTGAAGATGCCGAAGCCGAAGACGCAAGCGAACATCGCGAATCCGGCCTTACGGCGGAGCGGGCGATAGGCCAGAGCCAGGGCCATCAGCACCGCTCCCGCGCTAGGCGCGCCGCGCAGGATGCCGAGTCCATAGGCTCCGGTATTCAGAATCTCGCGCGCGTATACCGGCAGCAGGGCCACCGCGCCACCCAGCAGAACCGCGAACAGATCCAGCGAGATGCTGCCGAGGATCAGCTTATTTCGCCAAATGTAGTGGATTCCTTCCAATACCACGGCCACGGAGGCCACTTGCCGCGGACGCGTGATCTTTTCCAGGCGGATGGCGCTCATCAGCGTTAGAGCGCCCAGGCAGGCCACCGCGGAGCAGCAATAAACCGGAACGGGACTATTCGCGATGCCGTAAATCGCGCCGCCCAGCGTAGGACCCAGCACCATGGCCGCCTGGAAAATGGAGGAGCCCCAGGTTACGGCATTTGGAAAATGCTCGGCGGGAACCAGCAGCGGCATGAAGGCTTGGCTGGCCGGTCCGTTGAAGGCGCGCACGGTCCCGTTGAACAAGAGCACGGCGTAGATCGGCCAGACAGCGGCGAGCCCGTGCAGCGATAAAGCCAGCAGCAGCAGCGAGCATAATCCGAAGCCTCCGTAGCAGGCTTGCAGGATGCGCTGGCGCGGAAAACGGTCCGCGGTGTGGCCGGCGATCAGGAACAGCACGATGCCGGGTGCAAATTGCGCCAGGCCAACCAGGCCAAGATCGAGCGGGCGATGGGTGAGCGAATAGATTTGCCAGCCCACGGCCACGGCCTGCATTTCGGCCGCGGCGGTAATCAGGACGCGGGCGCTCATGAAATATCGGAAGTTGGGATAGCGGAACGCTTCGCGCGCGGAGGGGGCCAATTGTCAGGTTGGCATATTTCAGTTGTGCTTGTGGGGGCAAAAGGTGGTTGTCCTTAGGACACCACCGGGCAAAAAGCACCGACTCCCTTACGGTCGCGGCTCGGTAACACTCTCTACTAAATGTCGTAATACAGGGCGAATTCGTACGGGTGGGGGCGCAGGCGGATGGCGTCGGCTTCGTTGCGGCGCTTGTAGTTTATGAATGTTTCGATCAGCTCTTCGGTGAAGACGTCACCCTTCAACAGGAATGCGTGATCCTCCTCCAGACAGCCCAGCGCCTCTTCGAGCGAGGCGGGCATGGAGGGGACCTTCTTCATCTCCTCCGGCGAAAGATCGTAGATGTCCTTATCGAGCGGCTCTCCCGGATCGGTTTTGTTCAGGATTCCATCAATGCCGGCCATCAGCATCGCGGCGAAGGCCATATAGGGGTTGGACGAAGGATCCGGCGGCCGGAATTCCACGCGCTTGGCTTTGGGGCTGGCCGAATACATGGGAATTCGCACCGCGGCGGATCGATTCCGGCGCGAATATGCCAGATTGACCGGGGCTTCATAACCCGGCACCAGACGCTTGTAGCTGTTGGTGGTGGGCGCGATGATGGCGGAAAGCGCGCGGGCGTGCTTCAACAAGCCGCCGATGTACCACAGGGCCAATTGACTCAGGCCCGCGTACATGTCGCCGGCGAATAGCGGCTTGGAATCCTTCCACAAACTCTGGTGCGTGTGCATGCCGCTGCCGTTGTCGCCGTACAAAGGCTTGGGCATGAAAGTCACCGTCTTGCCGTATTGATTCGCGACATTGCGGATAACGTATTTATACAGCATCATGTTGTCGGCCGATTTCACCAGCGTGTCGAAGCGCTGATCGATCTCGCACTGGCCGCCGGTGGCCACTTCATGATGGTGGCACTCAATATGTAGGCCGCAGCGAATCATGGTTTCCACCATTTCGGCGCGCAGATCCTGGTAATGATCGGTGGGCGGCACCGGGAAATAGCCCTCCTTGTAGCGCGGCCGGTAACCTAGATTGTTCTCCGCGCGGCCGGAATTCCAGCGGCCCTCCTCGGCGTCGATGAAGTAGTAGCCGGAGTGCTGATTTTGATCGAAGCGGACGTTATCGAAGATGAAGAACTCAGCTTCGGCGCCGAAGTAGGCGGTGTCGGCGATACCGCTGTTCTTCAAATACATTTCGGCTTTCCTGGCGATCCAGCGCGGATCGCGCTCGTAGTGCTGGCGCGTGATGGGATCAATCACGTCGCTCGCCATGACCAAAGTTTTGATCTCGCCAAATGGGTCCAGGTGCGCGGTGGAGGGGTCCGGAATGAGCAGCATGTCGCTTTCATTGATGGCCGCCCAGCCGCGAATGCTGGAGCCGTCAATGCCGAATCCCGCTTCGAAAGAATCTTTGTCGAGCTGGCTGATGGGATAGGAAACGTGCTGCGACAAGCCGGGCAGATCGGTAAAGCGCAAATCGAATTGACGGACTTCTTTTTCTTTGGCGAACTCCAGGACTTCGTGGGGAGTCATGTCTGGGACAGCATATCATGATGCGCTTGTGCTCTTGCGACACGTCGTTTCCCGCAAATGGACAGGGGTCCCGCGGCCGGGCGCGTCAGGACAACAACTTGTTGGTGGAACGAGAGTTGCATGGAGAGCTTAGCCATGCGGAACGTAACCCAGGATTTTAGATTCGCCTTGCGCCTGTGGCGCCAACGTCCAGGATTCACCGCCGTAGCGCTGCTATCACTGGCGCTGGGGATTGGGGCCAATACATCCATTTTCAGCCTGATGGACGCGCTGATGCTGCGCAGCCTGCCGGTGAAAGAACCCAACCAATTGATGCAATTCGGGCCGGGCCAAATGTCTGGGATGATGGACGGCCTGCCTACACGCAGCGCGGACCTGCTCTCCGAGCCTTTCCTCGAAACCGTGCGCCAGAAGAGCGCCGTTTTCGCCGATGTTGCAGCGATGGAAAGTATGCCCGCTAATGTCCATGCGCGATTCGCGGGTCCGGCTTCCGAACTGGAATCCGTACATATTCGCCTGGTGTCAGGAAACTACTTCACGCTGCTCGGCGTCGGCCCGGCGGTGGGCCGCGTGCTTGCCCAGGACGACGATCAGCATCCTGGTGCGAATCCGGTGGCGGTGATGAGTCATCGGTTTTTCGAGCGGCGGTTCTCGAAGAACCCGGGGGTGGTGGGGAGGACGCTCGAATTCAATGGAACGGCGTTCACCATCATTGGCGTAGCGGCGCGGGATTTTTCAGGCACCGTGGTAGGCGAATCGCCTGATTTCTGGATTCCTCTGTCCATGCAGGCTCAAGCGCAGCCCTGGTTCCAAGGTCCGCGCGATCCGCTGATCGAATCCTTGTGGCTGACGGGGCGGTTGAAAAACGGAGTGAGCGCGCTCACGGCCCAGGCGAATACGAATGTGGTGTTGCAGCAGTGGATGCACCAGGTAGCAGGCGCGTCCCCATCCGCTGAGCTTGTGGAAGACATGAGGAAGGCCCACATTGCGCTGACCCCGGCCGCCACTGGCATTTCAGGTTTGCGGACGCAGTTCTCAGAGCCGCTCAAGATTCTGATGGTATTGGTGGGACTGGTGCTTTTGATCGCCTGCGTGAACATCGCGAATCTGTTGCTGGCGCAATCCACGGGAAGGCAGCGCGAGATTGCGGTGCGGCTGGCGTTGGGCGCCAACCGGAGCCGGCTGACGGGCCAGTTTCTTTCCGAGAGCCTGATGCTTTCGCTGCTGGGTGGAGCGCTGGGAGTGCTGATTGCCTGGTGGGGCGGCCAATTGCTTCTGACGCTGGTGCAGCCCGGTCCGGATCCATTGCCGATTCAGGTGGGGCCGGATGCGCGGGTGCTACTGTTCACATTTGGTCTCTCGCTTGCGACCGGCATCCTATTCGGCCTGGCGCCCGCGCTGCGGATGACGCGCGTGGATCTGGCGCCGTCGCTCAGAGAAGGCAAAGGCATGGCGCGATCACAAACACGCAGCCGATTGGGACAGATGTTAGTGGCCGGCCAAGTAGCGCTGGCGTTGTTCCTGATGATCGGAGCCGGACTGTTTGTCCGGACTCTCGAGAAGTTGGAAGGCACTGGTCCCGGATTCGATGCCGACCGGGTGGTGCTGTTGTACCTGGATAGCGATGCCAGCAGTTTCAAAGGCCCGGCGGTATTGGCCATGCACCACAGGCTGGAAGAGCGGCTGCGAGGGCTGCCGGGCGTTCAGGCCGCTAGTTTTTCGATGTTCAACTTCAACCAAGCCCGTTGGCTGGTCCGGCTGTGGCCGGAGGGAGTGCCGCATCTCAACTCAACGGCTAAACCAATCGACGGGAATCAGGTAGGTAGAGAATATCTGCGCGCGTTGGGAATGCCGGTGGTGTTGGGCCGCGACTTTGGGCCGCAGGACACGCCGCAATCACAGGCCGCGTTGATAGTGAACGAAACACTGGCGCGCACTCTTTATCCCGGCGTATCGCCGATCGGCCGCCATGTCGCGATGGAAGGGGATAAGAGACCGAGTCTCGAAATTGTCGGCGTGGTGAAAGACGCCAAGTACCAGAGCTTGCGCGATCGGCCAACAGGGATGTTCTTTGTGGACTTAGATCAAAACAAGATTCCCGACACCTTCACCGACCTGGTAGTGCGCGTGGCCGGAAATCCTGAAGCGCTGATGTCGCAGATCCGCGCAGCGATACGCTCCGTGGATCCGAACCTGGCGGTGTGGGATGTAATGACGTTGAGCGAGGCCGTGGACCGATCGCTGGGTCTGGAAAAACTGCTGGCTAAACTGGCGAGTTTCTTCGGCGGGCTGGCGTTGCTGCTGGCTTCCATCGGACTGTATGGCGTGATGGCATATTCTGTGGCCAGGCGCACGAACGAAATCGGGATCCGGATGGCGCTAGGCGCACAACCAAGCGCCGTGCTGGGGATGGTGCTGCGGGAATCCGTGTTCGTTGTTGGATTGGGATTGCTGGCTGGAATTCCGGCGGCGCTGGCTTCGGGACGTTACGTTTCGAGCCAGCTCTTTGGATTGGCGCCGAACGATCCGGTTACGATAGTGGGAGCATCGGCGGTATTGCTGGCGGTGGCGCTCGCGTCCAGCTGGCTGCCGGCGCGGCGTGCCGCGATGCTGGATCCATTGACGGCTTTGCGCGAGGAGTGATGGCGTATTTTCGATTTGCTCTGCGGCAGCTCAGGAAGAGTCCGGGATTCACCTGCGTTGCGGTGCTATCGCTAGCGCTGGGGATTGGCGCGAATACGGCTATTTTCGGCGTGATTGACGCGCTCGAACTGCGGACGCTGCCGGTAAAGCATCCCGATCAGCTGGTGCTCTTCGGAGAGGGAACTTTGGGAGGCCTCTTCAATCCGTTCCCCAACGGCAGCAACACGGACCTTTATTCGCCGCCTTTTTTCCAACAGGTGAGCGCCAACAACTCTTCGTTTACGGGCGTAGCGGCGATGGAAAGCATGCTGGCGGAGCCGCACGCGCGGCTGGGCGCAGGCGATCTTGAGGCGCTGAAGATACGCCTGGTTTCGGGCGATTACTTCCAGGTCTTAGGCGTCGGCGCATCGATTGGCCGAACACTCGGCGCGGAGGACGATGTAAAACGCGGCGGCCATCCGGTGGCCGTATTGAGCTACGCCTTTTGGCAACGGCGCTTCGCCCGGGATCGGAGCGTGATTGGACGCCCGCTTTCGTTCAACAGCACTGTTTTTACGATTATCGGAGTGGCCGCTCCGGGATTCACGGGCACGGTGGTGGGTGAATCGCCGGATGCGTGGGTTCCGCTGGCAATGCTGGCGCAGGTGATGCCTTGGATCGGATCGCCGTGGGACGACACGTCGCAGTCCTTGTGGCTCTATGCGCGGTTGCGTCCCGGAGTAGGGATTGCGGCCGCCCAGGCGAATGCGAACGGCGTTTACCAACAGTGGCTGCATCAGATCTCGGGACCCGCGCCATCGGCCGAGCGTGTGGCGGATATGCGCAAAGCCAGATTCCCGTTAACTCCGGCTGCGAACGGCAACTCCGCTCTAAGAAGACAATATTCGGCGGCACTTGAAATCCTGATGGCTTTGGTGGGCATCGTCCTGCTGGCCGCGTGCTCCAACATCGCGAATTTATTGCTGGCACGAGGCGCAAGCAGGCAGCGGGAGTTCGCGGTGCGCCTGGCGTTGGGCGCCCGCAGAGGCAGGCTGGTGACGCAATTGATCTCAGAGAGCTTGCTGTTGGGGCTGGCTGGCGGCGCTCTGGGAATATTGATCGCCTGGTGGGGCGGCGAGATGCTATTGTCGCTGGTTTCCGGCCAGCTGGCGGTGGGGCCCAATTCCAGAGCACTGCTCTTTACATTCGGATTATCGGTGCTCACGGGCCTCGTGTTCGGAGTTTTGCCCGCGCTGCGCATGACGCGTATTGATGTGGGCCCGGCGCTCAAGGAAGGCAAAGGCGCCGGAACATCGAAATCGCGCAGCAGAATTGGGCACGTACTGGTATCGGGGCAAGTGGCGCTGGCGTTGTTTCTGACCATCAGCGCTAGTTTGTTTATCGGAACGCTGCGCAATCTGGAGCGCATCAATCCCGGCTTCGATCGGGATCGCGTGATTGTAGCTGGATTGGACACGGATTGGAGCGCGTTCACTCGCGCGGCCTGGCTGAATGTAAGCCGGCGCGTGGAGACTCGGGTAAAAGCATTGCCTGGCGTGGAAGCGGCCAGCTTCGCCATGGTGACTTTCAACGGTGGCACTTGGATGTCGCCGCTGTGGCCGGCCGGCCAGGAACACACGCGCGCGAATCAACGCGATTTCCATGGAAACCGCGTCGGGGCTGACTATTTCAAAGTCATGGGGATGCCAATAGTGGCGGGCCGGACGTTTTCGCCGCGCGATACGGAACAGTCGCAGCCTGTTGCGGTTGTGAATCAAACGCTGGCGCGCCAGTTGTACGGCACGGAGCCGGCGCTCGGCAAACACTTCTCGCTGGCCGGCCGGGATCATTATGATTTCGAAATTGTCGGCGTGGTGAAGGACGCGCATTACGACAGCCTGCGCGAAAAGCCCGAGTGCATGTGGTTCCTGTACACCGAACAAGAGCCGCAGTTGGCGGAGACTCTGGTGGTGCGCACGCGCGGGAATCCTACGCTCGCGATGCCGCTGGTGCGCGCCGCGGTTCGCGATGAAGATCCCAACCTGGCGATCGGGGACATGGCGACGTTGAGCAGCATGGTGCAGGATTCTCTCAGCCGTGAGGCGCTGCTGGCCAAGCTGGCGGGTTTCTTCGGCGTGCTGGCATTGCTGCTGGCGTCTATCGGGTTGTATGGAGTGATGACATATACCGTGGCGCGGCGCACCAACGAAATTGGAATCCGCATGGCCCTGGGAGCGCAGCCCGGCGCGGTGCTGGGGATGGTGCTGCGGGAATCCCTGTTCGTTGTTGGAGTGGGATTGCTGGCTGGAATTCCGGTCGCGCTGGCCTGCGGACGTCTGGTGGAAAGCCAGCTCTATGGGATGGTCGCCAATGATCCGCTCACCATCGCAGGCGCTTGCGCGCTACTAGTAGCCGTAGCGCTGGTGGCGAGCTTCCTTCCGGCGCGGCGGGCGGCGCTGCTGGATCCGTTGGCGGCGTTGCGCGAGGAGTAAGATTAGCGAGCCAAAGCTCCGGTCGCTTAGCTTAGAAGCTGTGAAAAAATCGGTTCGCAGGCGAAAGCGCCTGCGCCACTTAATCGTAAATCCTGGTGCGTCAACGTGGGGCAGACGCTTCCGTCTGCCAACCCCGCGTGCTTCCTTTATTGGCCGAGGATATCGAACGTTGTGGTGCCTTCCACGCGCACCTTGGCATAAGCGTCGGTCCAGGTCTTGTGGTAGGGAGCGTTGCCGTAGGCGGCGCGAACTTCCGCGTTGTCCATCTCCATGCATACGCCGTAGTCGCGCGTGGCGTCGTTGTGGCGCAATGGGTGGGCCAGCTTGCCATACCAGACGTGGCTAACGCCTTTGATCTTTTTAGGGATCTCATCGGTGGCCTTGAAGAACGCGTCCCAATCGGCCGGAGTGGCCGTGGTCACCGAAGTAAAAGCGAAGCAATGCATCAGCTTTTTCTCGCCGGCCATCGCCGTATTTGCCAGCAGGAAACCCGCGGCTACGCACAACATGGTGATTTTTTTCATGAGTTCGATTGTATCAACATGAGTCAATCCAATTCCACGTTCCTGGTTTCAGGCAGCGCGAAAATCAGAACGGAGCCCAACAAAAAGAACGCGGAATTGAGCGCCAGCGCAGCGCCGATTCCCTGGCGGTCGGCGATGGCGCCCACGGCAAAAGGCGCCAGTGCGCTGACGGCGCGTCCGGTGTTGTAGACGAAACCCTGGCCGGTGCCGCGGATCGAGGTGGGGTAGAGCTCGGCGAGCATGGCTCCGAAAAGCCCAAAGAATCCGGTGCCAAAGAAGCCGATGAACGGCCCTAGCACCAGCAGCCAGGTCTCAGAGTGATCGCCAGCCCAGCGCGGCGTGAGTCCATAAATGGGCGTGAGGATGGCCGCCGCCAGGACATACGCGAAGAACGCAGGCCGCCGGCCGAAGCGGTCCGCCAACCAGCCGAAGCTGATGTATCCAAGAAACGCGCCAAACTGCATGGTGAAGATCCAGGCGCTGGTGCGCAGAATGTTGAGTCCGGCTCCGCCTTCGGATTTGGGAGCGCCGAGAAATCCAGGCAGCCAGGTGGCCAATCCCCAATAGGCGAAAAGCACAGATGTCGCAAGAAGTGTCGCGAATAATGTGCGGCGCGCGAGCGGCGGGCGGAACAGCGCCGAGATGGGGCTTGGCTTCGGACGCTTGATCCAGATTTCTGGTTCCTTCACCTTGCGCTGAATCCAGATGGTGAGGAACGCCGGTAGAATTCCAACCAGAAAGAGCATGCGCCAACCGAAGCGCGGCAGGATGAGCGCGGTGGCCGCGGCGGCCAACATGTATCCGATGGCCCAGCCGGATTGCATCAGTCCGATGGCTTTGGCGCGATGTTGGGGCGGCCAGCTTTCTGAGACCAGGACGGCGCCAGCCGACCACGCCCCGCCCAGTCCCAATCCCACCACGGCTCGCCACGCCAGCAGCGAAAGAAGGCCTAGCGATGTTGCCGATCCGGCCGAGCCGATGGAATACAGAAGAATGGTGTAAACCAGCGTGCGGGTTCTACCGATGCGATCGGCCACGATGCCGGCCGCGATTCCTCCCGCGGCGGAAGTGATCAACGTGGCGGAGCTGACCAGGCCGGCGGTGCTGGCTGACCAATGGAATTGATCGCGCAAGGTCTGCACGGCGAAGACGTAGAGCAGCACGTCCATCGCGTCCAGCATGTAGCCGAGCATGGCCGCCCAGAGAGCGAGCCAGCGCTGGGTGGCGACGCGGCGCATGGATCAGATGATAGCGTAGCTAGTTTCTGGTTTCTGGTTGCTGGTTAGGGATGGTCGAGCGGTTATGGCACGCTCGATATTGTTACTACGTGTTGGCCGCGGGGGAGCAGGACTACGTAGTTGGGGCCGGATTCCAGGATTGGTTGTGGAGAGGAGGAGCCATCTACTTCCAATTTTTGGGGGCGTTTGTTCAGCACTGCCGCGGCGCGGGCGTTGCTTTGGTAGGAAAATTCCAAACCTGCCGCGGAAGCAGCCGCGGAGAGTAGGTTGCCGTTGAAGTCCAGCATTCGCAGAGCTGGATCTTTCGCTGCCGGTTCGATGACGTTGGGACCGGCGGGTAGCCAAAGTGTAGTCTGATCATGCACCGGCCACAGCCCTCCGTTCACCAACGCCGGGCCTTGCCATGGGACCCCCACGCCATAGGGAGAATCGACAATCAGCCTGCGGCCGTCCTGCTGCACTTTATCCACGCACGCGGCAGCGGAGGAGAGCAAGGGCAGATCCGGCGCCAGGATGGAGTTCTCGAAGTACAGCGCTACTCGGGGAAACGATTTCGCGGCCACATGCACCAACTCGAATAGTTCCGTGCCGGTTTGCTGCTTGGTGGGATACACGTCCTGATAGCGTTCCACGATGTTGATGTCGATGGCCAGTTTATCGGTCTGTTTTGTGAGCGGCTTGTATTTCTCCGCGATCTTGGGATACCGCTCCGGGCCGAGATTCCAGATGGTAGCCGGATCTTCGATCAGAAAGGTGAAGTCATGCCGGTCCAGCAGCGGGAGAACGCGCGCTGCGTCGGCTCCAATAAGATCGCGCATGCGGGTGTCAAAGCGATCGTCCACATGGGTGAGCACGAAATCCAGGTTGGGTTTCGATTCACGAATGCCTTCGATTTTTGCGATCCATTCTTGCTGCTGGCGGCCGGCCAGTTCGGCGCGATAGTCAAGAAATGTTTGGAGCTGCGCGGCGACGGTTTTCCCGGGCGCGAAAAGCGTCAAGGGATCGAAGCCGTGCTGGCGCTGGAACTCCTCGCGAACATCCGCGTTCATGGGCGTGAAGCGCGCGGGATTATCGGCGCCTTCGAGCGATTCGAAATACAGTTCGGCCAGGTTCACACCATCCCAGTCGAAACGGTTGATCAGCGCTTGGACGCCCTTTGAAACCTCCGCGAACGCTTGGCGATTGGTGAGGTTCATCAGCTTGCGCCAATCCAGTTGAGCATCCTGCAGGATGGCGGTTTTTTCGCGCCATTCCGGGTGATCGGCCCAGAATTTCTCGCTGACGTGCGGCAGCTCCAGCCAGACATAAACCAGGATGGCCTGGCGGTGACAGGCTTCGATGAGACGGCGCAGGTATTCGTCGTTGGCGGGGTCGGATTCATAGTAGTGCCAACCGGCAACGTGCAAAACTCCGATGCCGGCCTTGCGCCAACGCTCCGCGAAATAATCCAAATCGACGCGCGAGCGGTACGATCCGTCGAAAAACGCCCACAGCCGTTCGCTGCGGAACGGCGCACTCAGGCCCAGGTCGCTGAGCGCCTGCAACAGGTAAGGAAAACGTCCGTAGCCTTGTTGCCCGGGCTCGACGGCGATCCACAGTACGGCGCCGGAGCCTCGCCGGACGGCGGCCTCCAAGGGCGCGCCTTCCCAACGTTCGGTGGCGAATATACGTGCGTCTTTGGGAACCGCAAATACCGGAACGTCGACGCCGGTCTTCCACACGATGGGGAGCTTCGGCGCGTGCTCATCCAGCATGCTTCGCACCACCACGTGTTTCTTGCCCGCTTCGAAACCCAGCGCCTGGGCCAGATCGCTTTCGCCCTCCAGCACCACCAATTCGCCTTCATTGATGCGCTCGATCCACTGCGGAACGGATCCGGGCGCGACGTTGCGGACTATCACCAAATTCGCGGGACCTCCGGCGGCGGCAGTGAGTCCGATGGATCCGAGAATCTGCGGCCAGGACCCGGCATCGTCGCCGGCGATGTGATAGGTGAAGGTGGCGGCGTGGGCGGAGATGGCCATCAAGAGCAGGAGCATTGGAGCGACCCGCCAAAGGTCATGAAGACGCGGTGTGAAAAGTTGGGTTGGCAGGCGAAAGCGCCTGCCCCACGTCAGCTCGCAGTGGGGCAGGCGCTTTCGCCTGCCAACCGATCGGTCTCGCGTCTTCAAGGGAGCGTAATGAAGGCTAATGTGTAAAGGCATACCAGAATCCGGCTCGGAGATCGAAGAAATTTGGGCGCCGTGGATTGTCCTCGTTCACCGTGTAAGCGCCGCGCAGGAAGTTCACCGAAAACAACATGCCTTTGGGGAAGTTGCGAAGACGGAATCGCACGCCTGGGCCGGATTCCACGTAGTTGGCCCAGTATTGCCGCAGCCGGTCCGCCGTGCCGTTGAAGTTGAAATAGATCTGCGCCTGCAGCAACGCCGCGGATTCCGTCTGGGCGAAAGTGTAGCCGGCGCGATTTTGCGAGTAGGCCAACATATCGTTCTGGAATCGGCTGACGAAGACACCGTCTTCATTGCTTTCGAAGAACAAGCCATGGCCGCCCCCCAGCAGATGGCCGAAGCCCTTGGCGTAAGCGATGCCGCCGCGATAATCGGGGATCATAGCGCCGACATCCGCGCGGTTAGTCAAATATTTCACCGCTTCACCGGCCTCAAACCACCCCACCACGCCGTGGATGGGCGCCGTGGTTACCCCTACCCCGAAAATAAAAGATGTCTCGGAAAGATATTGCGGCGCGGGATTGCCGAGGGTGGAACCGGTTGTTCCGCGCAGGTCACCCACGAATCGCGCTGAGATGTAGGGACGAATCGGAAGATGGCCCAGCCGGAGTTCCGTCTTTACCTGGGCGTAGCCAAAGGCGTCATTCCAGCGGCTGGAATAAAAAGGAAAAGCCCAAAATGTAGTGCGAAACAGCGCGAACGCGGGCGCCAGGTTGTGATACGCCTGATGGGCTTCCTTGGCGACGGAGGGATCCGGACTCTTCGCCGCCAGCTTGAACCACTTGATGGCTTGCTGATCCTGATGCATGATGTTGTACAGCCAGCCCAGCTTGAGCATCACGGCGAAATCCACCGGATCGTTTTCCTGGGCGATGGAAAGATATTTGAGAGCGTCTTTCAAATAGCCGGCTTTCAGGCTCTTTTCGGCCATACTCTTGGCTTCTTCAGAGGTTCGTTGCGCGGTGGTTCCGCGATGGCGCATCAGTAGCGGCAGCTTCAAGGCGGACCGCACGCGATCGGCAAGCGAATCATCGCTGCCTTTCAGCACCTGGTCGAGCAACGGCTGCGCGCCGGCATAGTCGCGGCGGTTCAGCCGGAGAAAGCCGAGCTGCGCGGCGGAGAGCAGATCGTCCGGCGCGATCTGGTTCAGCTTCTGGAATTCACGCTCCGCGTCTTCCTTCTTTCCCATTTCGAGCAGCAGATACGCGAACTCACGGCGCAACTCGAAGTTGTTCGGATCCAGCTCCAGTGCTTTTTCGAATTCGTAGACATAGGGATAACGGGCGGGAAGAAGTTCGCGGGCTTTTTCAGCCACTCGCGCGGGTTCGCCTCGGGACGCGGCCAGCAATACGTAGTTGGCCTCTTCGCCGCGGCCCTGCAGCTTCCAAACGCGCCCCAGGTCCAGCAAAAGCTCACGTTCGCCGGGCTTGAGGCGCCAGGCTTTTTCGTAATGCACCGCCGCGAGAGCCAGTTCATCGCGCTGCTCGGCGAGCGAGGCCAATTCCTGATGCGCGCTGAAATTATCCGGCGATACTTCCAACGCTTTTTCCCAACGCGCGATTCCTTCCGCCAGCGGCCGGTCGATATTCTGGAAAGCTTGTTCCGCGGTGGCGTCGCCGGTTTTGCGAATCCGGTCGAAGACCCGGCGGGCGATGGCCTGCTGCTTGGTTTCGTAGCAAAGGAAGGCGTATTCGAGCGCCACATGCTGGTCCGCCGGATCCAGACGCATGGCTTCGGCGAACTGATCGCGCGCTTCTTCGTTCTCGCCCACTTTGAGCAGCGCGTAAGCCAGATCCTTATGGATGGACGCGCGATCGGGCGCCAACGCAATCGCCTGCCGGAATTCGGCGATGGCCTGATCGTAGCTTTTCTCTCGAAGCGAAGCAAAGGCCTGCTCCAGAGGTCCGTAGGCCGGGTCCGGATTTTGCGCGTGCACGGCGGCCGGTGCCAACGCCAGGATCAAGATTATTCGTATCACCTGTTTACCTACATGGATTACAGGTGTAGTGCGACGGTGCGGCAAGTTATCTCAACAATTCACCCGAAAACTGAGCCGGCGACCGGGAGGGAGCGCTACCACGATCGGTAATGTATTGGCCGATCGTTACGCTCCCTCGCGGTCGCGGCTCAGTTAGAGGTGGCGACAAGGTTAAAAGTAGCGAGCGATGGTTGGCCCGATCCCGCTACAATAGATCGCAATAATCTCCGAAAGCTCGACTTTATGGAACGCCTTCTTGTCGCATTCATCGCAATCATGGTCACGGCCGATGCGCAATTTAAGGTGGTTGGGCCTCCGCCGTATACGCCAACGGTGGCGCGCCAAAAAATCAGGACGTTGTTAGAAGCCGTTAATCCGGTGAATCGCCAACAAACCGTCACGACGCTGAATGGCCTGCTTTCCTGGTACAGAGACATTATCGATGAAGAGTTGATCGCGGGCTGGCAGAAAGACAGCAGGGCGAATCTCACTGAGTTGATGGAACCGCTTGCGGATTCGCGCGTGGCTTCCGCGGTGGTGGAGTTTTCCTGGCGCGAGCGGCGTCCCGGGGCGTTCACTCTGGCATACGCGCCGATGTTCGTAAACCTCATGATGCGCTTCCCGGAAAGCGGCCAACCATTTCTTGATGATTTGCTGCAGCACCCGCCGCAGCTCTCCCAGGCGGAGACGGAGACGGTCTGCAGAATTCTGTTGGACATGCCGGATGTAGGGGCGTGGAAGAAGAACGCGCTCGAGATCCTGCCTCATTACCGGCGCGTAGCGGAAAGTCTTCTGGCTGAGGATCTGCATGGCAGCGACCAGGAAAAGAGCTATGCGGCTGAGCGCTGGCTGGCCGAACTTAGATCGGACGCGGTAGCCCCGAGCCGCCAGCCAGGTCCCCGCACCAGTTCGGGGCGCTCCCGGCCCGCGGTCAACGAGAGCACTCCCACCGGCTCTCAGACGGCGCCCATGGTTCGGCCGCAGGCCGGCGACGGCACGGCGTTATCGCTTCAAACCGCTCCCCGGCAGCTCCCAGCCGCCACTCGGTCTTCGTCGCCGGCGGCCGCGGCTCCGGCGCCTTACAACGGACCCAAGTCCGGAACTCTGGAATGCGGCGGCGGCCCCATCCCACAGAACGCCGAATATGTGTTCCGCAATGTTCCGCTGGCGAAGATGCAGCTTGACTACGACAAGAAAACCTGGGACGCTCGCCTGGCGCCAGGCGATGGACAAACACAAAGGTTGATCGTCAAGAACAAAAGCTCCGGCCCGCAGAAACATTGCGTGGTGCACTGGACGGCAATACCGTAATTGAGGAGGACGCTTGTGAAAAGAACTTCGACGCTCATTTTCTGGCAGGTCTGCCTGGTTGTTGGCGGGGGTGTCGCCCAGGAATCGCCTCCGGCCACGCCTCAGCAGCCGCAAAGCATCACGCTCCCGGTTGGTACCGAGATCGCCATCAGCACCATCGACCGCATCGATTCGAAGACCGCGGACAAGTACAAAGAGTATGCGGCCAGCCTGGACGATCCCGTGATCGTAGACGGCGCGACGGTAATACCGGCGAGAACCAGCGCCGTCCTGCGGGTAATCGACGTAAAGAATCCGAAGTTCAAACGCGCTACTCTGTCCATCTCCCTGGTGGCAGTGACCGTCGACGGCAAGAGGGTTGAAGTAAGCACGGACAAAGTGGACTCCCAAAGCGGCACACGCGCCAAGAGGACCGCGGTCGGAGCCGCGGCCGGCGCCGGCGCTGGAGCGGCCATTGGAGCTGCTGTCGGTGGAGGCGCGGGGGCCGGCATAGGCGCTGGGGTGGGTGCTCTCAGCGGGGCCACCGCGGGAATTCTAACCAGGAAAGGCGTCGAGGTTGCTCCCGAGACGCGGTTCACGTATAGGCTGACGCAGCCGGTCTCGATCAATTCTCAGTGACGCGGTCGCCGGCCGATGCAATATCGTCGGCAGTGGTCAAAAAGGCACTGACTCCGTTGACGACGCCGGTTGGCAGGCGGAAGCGCCTGCCCCACTCGGGCCAACGTGGGGCAGGCGCTTCCGCCTGCCAACCGAATTTGCCACAACGCGTCTTCACATCACCTTGGGTGGGCCGCTGGCCCATGGGAACTCCTAGGCGATCAAAACTGCGCTCCAAAGGTTGGTTGGCAAGAACTTAACTACGCGGGTACTGACGTGGCCGCGCCGCGTGAGATGATGCGAGAATATCCATCATGGCTCGCGAGTTTCCTTTAACGCCGCACGACGTCCCCCTGGTCGATACCAAGCTGCGGCGAATTGCCACCAAGCTGCCGGTGCCTGAATCGCTCGCGATCCTCGAAAAGTTGCACCGCTACGAACCGTTGGCGATGCGCGGCCAGCCGCCCGTGGTGTGGGACCACGCTCAAGGCTTCCAGGTGTACGACGCTTACGGCAATTGTTGGATCGACTGGTCGTCCGGCGTGCTCATCACCAATGCCGGGCATGGACGGCCGGAGATCATCGACGCCATCGTCCAACAGGCGCGCTCGGCGTTGCTGACCAATTACGGATTTCCCAGCGAGATCCGGTCGCGTTTAGTGGAGCGGATCGCGGAGCTGCTTCCACAGCCACTCAAGAAGGTGTTCCTGCTCACCACTGGTTCTGAAACCGTGGAGTGCGCCATCAAGCTCAGCCGCGTACATGGGTTTCGCGCCGGCGGGCACGCCAAGAACATCATCGTGTCTTATGCCGACGCGTTTCACGGCCGGACTTTGGGAGCGCAACAGGCCGGCGGTATTCCGTATCTAAAGGAATGGATCGGCAATCTTGATCCAGGCTTCGTGCAGCTGCCCTTTCCGGATGGTTTCCGCACTCCCGATATTTCCTTCGATCATTTCGAGCGCGGCCTCCAGGAACGGGATGTCGATCCACGCAACATTGCGGCGGTATTGATGGAGACTTACCAGGGCGCAAGCGCCGCTTTCGCTCCCACCGAGTATGTGCGGGCGCTTCGAGAGTGGTGCGATCGTCACAAAGCATTGCTGATTCTGGACGAAGTGCAGGCCGGTTTTGGACGAACCGGAACCATGTGGGGCTTTGAGCATTACGGCGTTGTGCCGGACCTGGCGCTGTTCGGAAAGGGCATTTCGAGCTCGCTTCCCATTGCCGCGGTGGCGGGCAGCGCGGAGATCATGGATTCGCAGCCCATCGGCACCATGACCTCCACGCACACCGGCAATCCGGTTTGTTGCGCGGCTGCGCTGGCGTCCATCGATCTGGTGGTGAATGAGAAGCTGGCGGCGAACGCCTGCCAGATGGGTAACATACTGCATAGGCGTCTCCGCGAGATCCAAAGCCATTTTCCGCAGATTGGCGTGGTAGCGGGCCGCGGTTTGGTAGCAGGCATGGCCTGCGTCAAACCCGGCTCAACTACCCCCGATGCGGATCTCGCCTTTGAGATTGTGCGCCGCTGCTTTGAGCAAGGCCTGCTGATGTTCGCGCCGGTCGGCTTCGGAGGAGGGACGGTGAAGATCGCCCCGCCATTGGTAATCAATGAAGAGGCCATTCTCGAAAGCACCGCCGTTCTCGAAGAGGCGTTCGAAGCTCAATGCAAGTAGTTATTGTTGGCGGCGGGATGATTGCGCACGATCAGATTCTGCCCTCGTTCTATCAGCTGCAGAGGCTGGGATTGGTGAAGCAGATCGCCGTGTGCGCGCGCCATCAGAGCACTCTGGAGGCCCTGGCGGCATCGGAATTGATTCAAGAGGCCTTCCCGGGGCAGACTTTCCGCGCTTCCACGGATCCTTATCGCGAAACGATCGCGCGGATGCATCCACGTAATCTGGTTGTGGTGGCGCTTCCCGATCAACTGCATTTCGATGCGGTGATGGCCGCGCTTGAGGCGGAGCAACACGTATTGGCTGTGAAACCGCTGGTGCTGAAAGCGGCTGAAGCCGAGATCATCCAGCACGAGGCTTTGAAACGCGGCCTGTTTGTGGGAGTTGAATATCACAAGCGCTTCGATGATCGCAGCTTGATGGCCCGGCGTAAATACCGGGCCGGAGATTTCGGTGAATTTCGCCTGGGCACCGCTTGCTTGATGGAGAAGTGGTATTATCGCCACTCAAATTTTCAGAATTGGTGTACCACGGAAAATTCCGACGCGTTCACGTATATCGGCTGTCACTATGTGGACCTGGTGCACTTCATCACCGGCCTGACGCCGGTTTCGGTGAGCGTCTATGGCATCGCGGATCAATATCCGAATGGCCGGGAAGGTTACCTGTGGACCGATGCGCGCGTCATCTGGAGCAATGGCGCGTGCCTGAACGTGCAAAATTCGCTGAGCTTTCCCGACGACGCGCCCGGTACCAACACGCAGGGCCTGACGCTGCACTGTTCGGCGCAGGATAGCGGAGCGCTGCTGCGGCACTCCGATCAATATCGCGGCCTGGAATATGTTTACGCGCGCCAGCCGGAGTCGCCCGGCGCAACAGTTTACGCGGAGCCGAGCCCGGACTATTTTCAATACGTCGATCTGGGAGGCGGCGGGCTGACGCCGGTGGGGTACGGCTACCGGTCCATCGATTACTTATTCCGCTGCTGTCTCAGAGTAGAAAGCGCTTCCGACCGCCGGCATGCGATTCAAGAGATCGATCGCGAAGGAATCGCGGCCACGCCAGCCAACAGCCATTACAATGAGCAGGTGATTGAGGCTGCGCGGCGATCCATTCTGAATGGCGGCGTTACGGTTTCAGCCGGAACTCCACAGTGATGGTGGTCACCACTTCCACCGGCTGCCCATTGAGCAACGTCGGCTGGTAGTGCCATTGTTGAACGGCTGCCATCGCGGCCGCGGCGAGATCCGGATCGGCGGTAGTGACCGCCTTCAGCGACAGTATGTTGCCTCCGGTGGAGATAACTGCTTCCAGCAAAACCGGCCCCTCGATTCCCTTTTCTTGAGCTATCTCAGGATAGGTGGGCGCGACTTTGGAGACCAGCTGCGCTGCCACAACGTTGCCCCCTACGCGAATGCGGCGTGGAACAACCGAACGCGCCGCCAGACCTGCCGGTTTCTTGCCGATCACTTCCACTTTTTCGCTGATATTGCCGAGTTCCATGATTATGTCGAATCGCTGGCTATCACTTGCATTCAGGGTCAGATCATTGCGATGTGTCTTGAATCCGGGGCTCTCTACTTCAAGCGTGTAACGTCCGGCCGGAATCGCGGCCAACGAATATTGGCCGGCGTCACCAGTGACAGCCGTCTCTCTAGCCTTGGTGTCCCGATTCGTGGCCAGCACGAGAACACCCGGAATCACTGCGCCGCTCGCGTCATAGACAAAGCCCGAAATTGTGGCGCGCGAATCCTGCGCCTGGCCACGAACCGCGGCGATGGGGAACAGCAGGCATGCCGCGGCCATTATGGTGGCGAACGCAGCTTTCCGGCTGACCTGGTTGCGATTGATCCCGGCGTCCAACAACGCGACGAGTCTGCTCTCGAGATGCGATTGGTGCGCCATGGCTACCGCCACAGCCGGCGTCCCACCGGGTTGCAGGGTCCGCAGCAATTCCAGAAGATGTCCGGCATACTCTGGACCGCTAACGCCTTGCCGCAGTACGCCATCGTCACAAGCCCGTTCCCGCTCTTTACGGAACTGTCCCGCTGCCAGCCAAACCAGCGGATTGAACCAGTGGAGCGCGCAGGCGAACTGCATCACAATCTGGAACAAACAGTCGCGCTGTTGGACGTGCACCAATTCATGCGCCAGAACCAATCGCAGCCGTTCAATTGGCCACGCGCCGTGCCTTGCCGGTAACAGGATCAGGGGCCGAAATACTCCGCAGGTCATGGGCATCGAGACTCGATCGCTTTCGAGAATCGGCACTCCGCCGGCTGATTCGATTGTCTGCGCAGTGCGCTTCAGCCAAGCGATCCGGAGCATCCCGGCGGCCAGGCGGCCGAGAACAGCCAGTGCTCCGGCAGCCCAGAGAATCGGGATCCAGGGCGTTTTGGGAGCAGGGATTGGATTTGCGACCGGCAACGTTGGGGTGACTCTCATTACAACGGTAGTGGGCACAACGGCAACGCGGGGCTTCGAAATCGGGGGCGCCAGCAGCGACAGCACCGGCATGATTAGCAAACACGCGGCCGCGGCGATCCACACCAGACGGCGTGCCGATGCGGATGCCCGGCGCATCGCAAACGCCGCCAGGTAAGCGGCAATCAATAGCACCGTCGCCCGGACGGCCTGATCCATTAAGAACGAAGTCATTTCCAATCTCCTTTCGCTTTGGCTTCTTCAATCAGCCGTGCCAGCCGGTCGAGCTCTGGCTTGGACAACTTGGCGGAGCTCAAATCCAGCAACGCCGCCACGGCCTGTTCGGCGGACCCGTCGAAAAATGTTTCCAGCATATGACTCAGCGCGGATCTTTTGGCGCGCTCGCGCGGAAGCGTGGGAACGTAGACATATCGCAGCGATTCTTCTTCGTGCCGGACATGTCCTTTTTCTTCCAGGACGCGCAACTTCGCGCGAACGGCCGAGTAACTGGGCCGATCGGGCAGCGCGGCATGGATTTCCGCTCCGCTGGCGCGCCCGCGCTGATAGAGGATGTCCATGATCTGTCGTTCGCGGCGGCTGAGGGTGGTATGCGACGGCATTTTGTTCACGTGCTGCATAAGCAGCATCATGCTAGAAAAGTAGCACACAAACGAAAGGCTGTCAATAGTCCCCAACAACCGGTCGCTGAGAGCTGTGAAAAAATCGGGAAGCACGCGGGGTTGGCAGACGGAAGCGTCTGCCCCACATTGACGATTACGTGGCGCAGGCGCTTTCGCCTGCGAACCGATTTTTTCACAGCTTCTTACTCTGACGCTCGCGGCTCGGAAATTGTGGCGCACGCACTCTTCGGAACACAAACTAGCCAGGGCGTTCACACGAGTGCGTGCGCCACTACGGGATGATTTTAGTTCGCAAATTCGTGGTACAGTTCGGCGATATTCGCGGCGGCGGTATCGCCGGCATGAATCACCACGCGCCAGCGGTAGTGCAGCGACGCGCCGGCCGCAAGCGTCGTGTGCGCCTCCGGGGCGGCCGGATCGAACGCATGCTGTCCCCAGGGATTCAGCGCGAACAATCCGTAATCCCGCGCGTGCCAGCGCACCGGGTGTCCGGGATTGGAGGGATGATCAAAAATCGCGATGCCCAATTTTTCGCCGTCGATGGCCCCCGAATAATCCACCCAATTGGATCGTTTTCCCCACACATTGGCCATGCCTTCGCGGCCCTCCGCGTTCACCATTTTTCCGGAGCCATTCTTTTCGGTAATGGCATCGGCTAGCCGGATGGCGAAAGCGCCCTCCTTGGTATCCCCGAAAACCACTTTCTCCGGCGCCGTCAGGGTAATGTCGAAATCGATGACGCGCAGCTTGGGAGTGGCGTCGAACTTCATCACGCGGTGCTCCCTCAGCACCGTTTTTCCATCGTGATCGTTCCAATCGAAAATTGCATCCATTGTTTTTGTGGCGGGCTTCCAGTCGACTTGGCGAACGACGATGCGGCCGATTTTCGGATTCTTATAAGACGGATCGTTTTCCCAGAATTTCACGCCGTTGACGTCGTCGTAGCTAAACCACAAGCCGCGATGATGCACATGATCGTGGCTCTCGCCTTCGATATTTTCCATGGGAAACCGCCGGGTAACGATTTTGCCCGAAGCCGAGCGCAGCGGGGCCAGATAAGGCTTCCCGGCATCCACGCCCGCGTGGAACGTGGTGAAAGGCTGGCCGTCCAGTGGGATATCGATGTGGTCAGGCGCCTGAGCAAAACAGGGCGCCAGCAGAATGCAAGAAAGATACAGGTATCGCTTCACGCGCCCATTTTATCGCTTAGCTACCGGAAATCATAGATGGAAGTCCAGCTTACGAGCGCCAGGCGGCGGCGTAAACTTGAAAAGCTCGCCGGGAAGCGGCCTGATCAGTCGCGCTGACACCCTTCAGACCTCCGCGACATCCGCCGCTTCTGGGCGATCATAGCACCTGTGACTTGCTATCATGAAGGCGGAGGTTTTCCATGGGTCCTGTAGGTATGCAGGAACTGGTGGTAATTTTCCTCGTCGCGCTGGTCCTGTTCGGCCCCAAGAAACTGCCCGAGCTGGGCCGGACGATCGGAAAAGCCATCACCGAGTTTCGCCGCGCGCAAAGCGAGCTCAAGTCACAATTCGAAGGTCACATGCGAGAGTTGGAAAAGGAACACGAGTCGATTAAGCAGATCACCAGCAGCTACACCAACGAGATTTACAACCACTACACCGAGTACGGCTCCCCTTCTTACGAACCGGACACTTCCGCCGATTCGTCTTCATCCACTGCAGCAAATCCATCCACTGTAAGCGAACCCGCACCTCAGGGCGCTGAATCTCCGGTCTCTCATGAAGCAGCCGGCAATGGAACCGTCCCGCGGACTTCCGCGAGCGAACCGGCGCCGGAGTCGCATTCGGTTAATAGCTAGTAAGAGACCTCAAGTAAACAAAGCATGGACGAAGAAAAGCAGGGAGTGCCTTCTCCCGAGGGAGAAGTACCGCCCGTAGAAGCACCGGTGGAAACCAGGGCTGTAGTTGTGTCCGGTGGCGCGCGAGCCCACCGGCCCTGCCGCCTCCTCCGCCTCCCACGGACGATGAAGATCCGGAAGAGCAAGGCATGCTGCGCATGTCCTTCATGGAGCATCTGGAAGAACTGCGCTCCCGCATCATCAAAGCGCTTTATGGACTGCTGGTCGCTTTCATCTTGAGCCTGGTATTCGCCGGCCAGCTATGGGACATCATCAGCGAACCCGCCGTCTCCGCCTTGAAACATCTGGGCGTCAATCCGCCGCGGCTGGCGCAGATCACGCCCATGGAAAGCTTTTCCATCATCTGGGTGCAACTGCCGTTGTTATGTTCCGTATTCCTGGCCTCTCCGTGGATTGTCTACCAGGTTTGGGCTTTTATCTCGCCCGGCCTCTATAAGCGTGAGCGCCGTTGGGCAGCTCCGTTCGTCCTGATCACCGCCGGCCTGTTCATCGTTGGCGGCCTGTTCGCTTACTTCCTGGCGTTTCGTTTCGGCCTGGAATTTCTGCTCGGCATCGGCATGAGCAACAATGTTCAGCCGGTGGTTTCGATCACCGAATACTTCGATCTGTTCGTAAACGTGACACTGGGAGTCGGCCTGGTCTTCGAGTTGCCGGTGCTGATCTTCCTGCTTACCCTGTTGAGGCTTGCTTCTCCCCGGTTCCTGTTGCGCCACTCACGCTACGCCATTCTGGCCATCGTGATTGCCGCCGCCATCATCACGCCCACGCCGGATGTCTTTAATCTGATGCTGTTCGCCATTCCCATGTGCGCGCTGTATTTTGTGGGAGTGTTTTGCGGATACGCCCTGGTACTGCGCCGGGAAGGCAAACGGATCCCGTGGAAACCCATACTCCGGATCGTGATCATCGCGCTGGTGGTTGTGGCCGCCGTGTACTTTGTGTTCGCTTACTTCCACCTGCACGTGCTCAACAAGTGGCCCTATGTGAAACGGTAGCGCGGTGAGGCGCACACGCTCTGAACACCGGCTCCGTTGAAGACGCTGGTTGGCAGGCGGAAGCGCCTGCCCCACTCACGCCAACGTGGGGCAGGCGCTTCCGCCTGCCAACCGATTTTCCAGTGGGCCAGCAGGGCCATGGAAACTCCCTCGCGGTCGCTGCTCGGTAACATACACTAGATCCATGAACCGATTGGCGTTCTTCATTTTCTTATTAGCCGGCGCGCTCAACGCGCAGGAGAACCAGCTGACACCCGCCGAGAAATCGGCCGGATGGAGGCTGCTCTTCAATGGAAAAGATATGAGCGGCTGGGACGATCCGCGCCAGAAAACTCCCCCGGGCGACGCCTGGACACTTGAAGACGGCTGCCTGAAGGCGCATGCCCACCCGCGCATCACCGAAGATCTTTTTACGCAGGATACCTTCGGTGATTTTGAACTGGTCTTCGATTGGCGCATCTCGCCCGGCGGCAACAGCGGCGTGAAGTATCGCATCCAGGATCACGTGTTCCTGCACAGCGGATGGAAAGGGCGATTCGAAGACCTGGTGAATCTCTCACTACGGGACCGCCGGCCGGACCGGCCTGAGCACGGCCAGGATTACGTCATCGGCTTCGAATATCAGATCCTCGACAACGCCCGCAATGCGGATGCACGCGTGGGCCTCAGCCACACCGCCGGAGCGCTGTACGACATGGTCCCGCCCGAACGCGACGCCACTCGTCCAGTGGGCGAGTTCAATCATTCCCGGTTATTGGTCAAAGGGAATCACGTGGAGCACTGGCTCAACGGCGTGAAGGTTGTGGACGCGGATCTGGCGGCGCCCGAAGTGAAGCAGCATATTGCGAAACGCTGGACCGCTAACTCCCCGGTCTACCACCTGCTGGGGGACCAGCCGAAGCACATCTGTCCCATCTCATTGCAGAATCACGGCGATGAGGTCTGGTTCCGCAACATTAAAATCCGCGTGATCCCCCAGTTGAAAAAAAGCTGGATTTCCTTCCGGAATCGTTCTATTATGTATACTCCACTAGGGACCTTTATTAAAAGGATTATTCCAAAATTCGGACGGTCGCAATGGACGTCAACAAAGCTCTGCGTGAGTTACACGAAGAAAAAAGAAGGTTGGATATCATAATAGCCGCCTTGGAGACACGCTTGGGCAAACAGGCGCGCGCCAGCAGCCGCAGGGGAAGAAAGAGCATGAGTCCCCAGGAACGGCTGGAGGTTTCGAGAAGAATGTCGAAATACTGGGAGGCCCGCCGGGCCTCGGCTGCCGCGCTCCAGTCCGAACCGCAGGTCCCGCTCAAGTCCGTGGCTGCTGTCGCCGGCACGGTGAATTCGGTCAGCGCCTAAAAAACCACAGCCAGAAGTACTGATCGCCGGCCCCGTAGCGATAACGAGGGTCGAAACCGCAGCGAAAAGCCATATCTACAGCCTGGCGCTCGGAAAACGGCGCGCCCAGCCAGGTATCATCCGGCTTGGTGGGGTCCATCTCGCTTCCCCCCTGCACCTGGAATTTGAACAGCGCCCCGGGCCGCAGCAGCCGATGCACTTCCTTGATGTAGTTCTCGATAATCTGGTGGCTCGGAATATGCTGAAACACGATGAACGAAAATGCGAAGTCGAACGGGATCTCCGGCACCACCGCTAGGTCTTGCCCGTTGTTTTGGTAAACAAAGGCGTTCGGATGCTCGCGGAGCGCCTCCTTCGCCAACCGCACCATTTCGCCGCTGACATCCACGGCATGGACCTCGCCGAAGAGCTTCGCCAGCGCCTTGGTTACCCGCCCCGCCCCGCACCCGATTTCGAGCACCCGCATCTCACGCGGGGACTTGCCTTGGCAGACGTTGGTCAGATCCGTCAGAATCTCTTCGGCTACCGTGTTTTCACCGGAAGCAAAAAATTCGTCATCGGACCAATCCAGACTGGCCGTATGCACGAAATGACGCGCGTTCTCTCGCGCCCGCTGGTCCCAATCCGCCCGCATTTTTTGGAGTTGTTCTTCCAAGCTAAGCTCGTGCATCGCTGGTCAAAACTCTCATTGTGCCACACTTGCACACCTCGTAAGGCGCGGATTCTGAAGCAGGTACTGGAACTTATCTAAGTCGTACTGGCATCTCCGCTATTGACCTTAGGCACGTTCTCAGAGTAGAGTCGAATACGTAACACTGATGTAACCACTATTAACCCCTATGGAACAGCGTAAAGCCCGCCGATTCGACCTCAAACTTCCGTTCGAACTGATCCGTAGTGGCTCAGAACCTCTTTCCCAACGTGGTGAAACGAAGAACCTCAGTTCCGCCGGGGTTCTATTTCAATCCGAAGCGGATCTTCACATTGGGGAGCCGGTAGAATACCTGATTACGTTGCCAACTTCTCCGGGCGAAGGGGAGAATGTCCGGTTGCATTGCATCGGCAAAGTGGTGCGATTCGCGAGGAAAGCCGAGATTGCCGCCACGCTGGAACGTTACGAATTCGTAAGATAAACCCCGTCCCCTTGCTCACGCACGGCTACAGATAGGGTCGAATAGCCGGTGCGGCAACGTAGCCCCGCGCGTCAGCGAGGGGACATTTGAGATCCTGGAAGAGTGCTGCTGCGTGCGCTGACGGCCTGCTTCCTCGGACTGCTTCTTTGTCACGCGCAGGACTCCGCTGAATTCCGCACCGGTGTTTCTCTGGTGCACGTGGATGCGGAGGTGAGAGATGAAACCGGATCTGTGGCCGGCTTGCACAAGGAAGATTTCTTCATCACCGACAATCGGGTACCGCAGCATATCCTCTATTTTTCCCAGGACGTGGAACCGCTGGACCTGATCCTGCTTTTCGACATCAGTGGAAGCATGGGGCCCAAGATCGAAAAGGTAGCGTCTTCGTCGCGGAGCGCTCTGGCCGAACTACGCGCGGGGGATCGCGTGGCCGTGATGACGTTCCATGGAAGTAGTACTCTGGTGGCGCCCTTCACCGAAGACCTTAACGCAGTAGCGCGGACCATCAACGATGAAGTGGTGGGCGGAAGGTTCGGTGGAAGTACCCGGCTTCTGGCCGGAGTGGACGACGCCGCGGATTATTTTCTGCGCGAGCCGCGCAGCCAACGGCGCCGCGCGGTGCTGATCTTAACCGACAACTACGGACAGCGTTCCCGGCGCGCCAGCACCGTGATTCACCATTTGTGGGAAGCCGACGCCGTGTTGAATGGACTGATCATCCGCAGCCCCGGAGAAACAGCGGTGAGAACGGCGATGATGGTGTCCAGCCCCCTGACGATGTTGATCCAGGAAGGCATGACCGGAGTGGCGGAGAAGACCGGCGGCGACACCATAAAGGCTGACGACGCCGGCGGCGCCCTGCGCGAAAGCATGCGCAGGATTCGCCTGCGCTACAGCCTGTATTACGCCATGCCGCCAGGCAATCCGGGCCAGCAACGGCAGATAAAAGTGGAACTCAGTCCCGACGCGTTAAGCCGCTATCCGGGCGCCCAGGTCCGGGCGCGTAAGGGATATCTGGTGCCAGGGGGGAAAGGCTCTTAAGCCGCGGATGAACGCTGATAAACGCCGATAAAACGCTATTTCTTATCGGCGTTGATCCGCGTTCATCTGCGGCCTAAGAATTTTTACTTCGCGGCCCAATACGCCCGGTGACCGATGTAATCGGGATCAGGCAGGTTGCCTAGAATCACCCGGCGCAGCTTCAAAATATCCACTTGGCCGGTTTTCTCGTACAGCAGCTTTCCGCCAGGTGCAATCACCACTGTGTATGGGACGCCGGACTCCCACTTGGCGTCGAAGGCCGCCTGCATGGCGTATGTGTCATCGGAAGCAAATTGAAGATTGCGGCTGGAAGCGTGCTGCTTTTCGAGCGCCTTCATCACGCCCGCACGCTCATCCGGCAGGTTGGTGGAAACCATCACCAGGTCGAAATCGCGGCCGCGAAACATGCGATAGGTGGTTTCTAAATCCGCGAATTCCATCATGCAAGGGCCGCACCATGTTGCCCAGAAATTGATCAACAGAACTTTATCGGTAGAATTAGCGCGGAGTTTTTTCAACACCTCCGCCGTGGCCGCTTCCAGCTTCACCGGCTCCGCTTCAATTTTGGCCAGCTCGGCAACGCGCCCGGCATGCTTCGATTTCCACTTGGTGGAACAGCCGAAAACTCCGGTGTGCTGCACCTTCACCGGCTGGTGGTCAAGCAGCGCCTCAATCGCATTGCGCGCATCTTGTGTTTTTACCAGCGACTCGCGCTGGCTATTGTCGACGCGTCCTTCATAGCGCAGCTTGCGCTCGGCATCGAAGATAAAAACATGCGGCGTGGCTTTGGGACCGTAAGCGCGCGCTGTCGCTTGCGTTTCGCCGTCGTACAGGTAAGGAAAGTTGAAGTGCCTGTACGCCGCCCGAATCTTCATTTCTTCCAGGCTGTCGCTGACATCGGTATAACCAAGCTCGCTAAGCCAAATCGCTTCGGGATCGTTCGGTTCAATGGCCACCAGCGTGACGCCGCGGCCGCGATAGTCGTCCGCCAGCTTCTTGATGCGGCTCTCGTAAAGTTGCGCCGTGGGGCAGTGATTGCAAGTGAAAACGATAACCAGCACTGGCGCAGCCGCGTACTCGCTCAGTTTATGAACCTGTCCATCAATTCCCGGCAGCGAGAAATCGGGCGCCGCGGAACCGATGGCTAGAGTTGGATGCCGATCGTCATCATCGTCGGCGGCGGCCAGCGTTACCGCCACCGCCAAAAGGAAAATCGTCGAGCGGAACAGGCGAGCGTACATACTCAGATGTTATCGAACCCAACCACCGGTCGCTCAGAAGCTGTGAAAAAATGGGTTCGCAGGCGAAAGCGCCTGCGCCACATTGACGCACAAGGATTTGCGATTAAGTGGCGCAGGCGCTTTCGCCTGCGAACCGATTTTTTCACAGCTTCTGAGACTGAGGGAGGCGGTGCTCTTAGTCGGCCCGGATGTAGGTGATGGTGCTGTGCGTCAGCAGCTTGCCCTCGACATTCCGGCACTCCCCAACCCCGTAAATCAGCCGCCGGCCAAGTTTCAAAACCCGTGCGTGACAGAGAATGTCTTCCTCTCGCGCGCCACTCAGAAAATTGGTTTTCATCTCCGCTGTCACGGATCCATCCTGCGCGCCGAGACGCGTGAGAATGGCCAGCCACATGGCCACGTCGGCTGCCGCCATGAAAACCTGCCCGCCTACAATTCCGCCGGGACGCTCGAGATCTTTGTGAAATGGGACCAGGATGGTGCATTCGCCATCAGAGAATGAGTGCAACTGGAATCCGTAACATCTGACGGCTCCCACCTGGGTTAGAAGCTGACGAAGATCCGCTTCGGTGGCGGACGGCATGCTTACAGGCTACAACGCCGATCACCCCTTGGCGAAATACAACGCTGAGGCGCGTTCCAGCTCCGATTTGCTCATGTACGGCGGACGGCCTTCGTATTTGCCGATGGAAATTAAGATGTTGCAGATATCGGCCGGATAGCAGGCGCGCAGCTCCGTGCGGCCTTCCCGCAAACACAGCTTGCGCAGGTATTCCGAGCTGTCGGATTCGAAGGGGATGTTGAAGCGTGAAACCACGCGATGAAAAATCTGGTCGAACGCTTTTTCATCCACGGCATCCACGAAAATCTTGTTGTGTATGCGGCGGAGGAACGCTTCGTCGGCCAGGTCGCTGGGCTCCAGGTTGGTGGAGAAAACCACCATCAGCTCGAAAGGGATCTGGAATTTGACGCCGTAGCGGAGCATCAGATAATCCACGCGCCGGTCGAGTGGCACAATCCAGCGGTTCAGCAGGTCGCGCGGGGACATCAACTGGCGCCCGAAGTCGTCGATGATGAAAATTCCGTTGTTGGCTTTCATCTGCAGCGGCGCGGCATAAATTCCCGAAGATTCATCCAGGCGCAATTCCAGCATGCTGGGAATCAGCTCGCCGCCCACTACGATGCAGGGCCGGCGGCACAGCACCCAGCGCGGGTCAACGTCGTGATCGTCGGAATCCAGCTTCTGGTGCACCACCGGATCATACAAACTGATGATCTGGTTATCCACTTCCACGGCGTGCGGAAGCAGGACCGCGTCCGTATAAACGCGCAACATCCGTTCCGCCAAACTGGTCTTGCCGTTTCCGGTGGGCCCATAAATGAAGATCGAGTTTTGAGAAATCAGCGCGGGACCCAATTGATCCAGCAGTATGTCCGTAATCACCAGGTCGGAAAAAGCCGACCGCAGCGATTTCCGGTCGATTTTCACTTGCGCGGCCTGGGCCTTGATGGCGTTGTGATAATCCTTCAAGGATACCGGCGCGGCGCCGGCGTACTGGGTGATCTGAAATCGCTCCGCCGCCAGCATTTTGCCGCCCTGGGAAAGCGTGAAATGATAATCGTTGCCGATCATCCCCTTCACTTCCACCATTTGCTGCTGGCGCATGTGGTTGAAGACGATGTTCAGGATGGGCAGCGATACTTTGAGCGTCGCACTCAGGCTCCCCAGGTTGCTGTAGCCCTCCAGCAGCAGCCGGCGCAACACCAGGTCTAGCACCAAGGTCTGGGATATGCCTAATTCTTCAAATGTTTGCGGGACCGCCGGGGCAAATCCGGTCCGCATCGGCACAAGCAGGGCAGCCATGAATGAAAAGATCCTCGCTCATCTAATCGGCCATTACGGGTCAATTGTTTATACACGCCACAGGGGTACACGCCGTCAAATCTCCTGTGAAGGTCTGCCGCCTGCTGATCTGTGGGATTTTGGGGGTTTGCACGGTTTGGGCTGACCCTATCCCGGCGGAGCAGCTTTTCAAGGACGCCAAAAAGGCGGAGCGCGCCGGACAACTGGTCAAAGCCTATCTTCTCTATGCCGAAGCGGCCGCGGCCGATCCCACCAATGTCGACTATTGGGAAAAGGTGCAGACCCTGCGTCCCATCGCCAGCCTTATGAAGGATACAGAACATCCCCCCGAGCTGCCGGCTGACAAAATGGATAAGACGCTGTTTGGGAGCATTCCCGAGACAGAACTGGACCAGGCCCGCAAACCGCTCCCGCCTCCGCAATTGAAGGTCGCCGCCGGACGCCGGGATTTCGATCTTCACGGCGATTCCAAATCGCTGTGGGAGCAGGTGGCCGCCACTTTGGGTCTTAAGGTAGTGTTCGACACACAATACCAGCCCACCAAGACAATTCGGTTCCAACTCAACGATGCCGGCTATCACGAGACGCTGATCGCGCTTCAAGATGCCACGGGCTCCTTCCTTACGCCGGTCAGCGAGCGCCTGATCTTCGTGGCCAACGACTCTAATCAAAAGCGCACCGAATTCGACGCCAATGTGGTGGTGGTTGTTCCGTTCGCTGAGACCGTGACGGTTCAAGAGCTGCAGGAAGTAGCTACGGCAGTGCGCGGCACCCTGGACATGCAAAAAGTGCAGGTGGATACGCAGCGCCATTTGATTTTGATGCGCGACCGGGTTACCAAAGTCCGTATGGCGGAGATGATTCTGGAGGATCTGTTGCGCCCGCGCGCCCAGGTGGCCATCGATGTGGACATTATGACCACCGATGTAACCTCAAATCTCAACTACGGCCTGAACGTGCCCACGGCCTTTCCGCTGGTCAGCTTTGTGGCCCGGAATTATCTTTCCAGCGCCATTCCTTCCGGATTTCCTACTTTTCTGACGTTCGGCGGCGGCGCGTCTCTGCTGGGGCTGGGCGTCACCAGCGCGCAGCTTTTCGCGAATGTCTCCAAATCCAGCGCGCAGACATTGTTGAGCTCGGAAGTGCTGGCGTTGAACGGCCAGCCCGCCAGTCTCCATGTTGGCGATAAATACCCGCTGGTGACCAACACCTATATCGGTGGCTCTCCCACCACCGCAACCAGCGGGCAGGTCTACACTCCGCCGCCGACGTTCACCTTCGAGGATTTGGGGCTGGTGCTGAAAGTCACGCCGTGGATCAATGGACCGGATGAATTGTCGCTCGAAGTGGACGCGGAATTTAAGCTGCTGGGAGCGGGCAATGTGGACGGCATCCCCATCATCGCCAGCACCAAGTACACGTCCAAAGTGTCGCTCCGGACGGGTCAGTGGGCAGTGCTCTCCGGCCTGATGAGCAAGACGGACGCGGTCACCATTACCGGAATGCCCGGCCTCAGCTACATTCCGTTTCTGAGAAGCAACACCGTAAGTAAAGATGATGGCGCCACTCTCATCGTTCTGAAGCCGCATCTTCTCGCTCTTCCTCCGGCGGAATACCCAACCTGGCAGGCGTGGTCAGGAACGGAGACAAGGTGGGCGGGGAGTTTCTAAAACCCGTTTCTCGTTTCTCGTTGGGAGTCTCCGACAACCCTGGAAGTCGGGATCGTGCCCAACGAGAAACGAGAAACGAGAAGCGGATGTTATCCTCAGACCATGTCGAAAATGCTGGATGAGATCCGCGAGCAGCCGGCCGCGCTGGAGCGGACTCTCGTAGCCGAGCGCAAACCAATCGAGAAGCTGCGCGCGGTGCTGGAGCGCGCCAAGCCGCGCTTGATCATGCTGGTGGCGCGCGGCACCTCCGACAACGCCGCGCAATTCGGCCGGTACCTGCTGGAGCTGGCCACCGGTATTCCGGTCACTCTGGCCGCGCCGTCCATCTTTACTCTCTACCGGGCCAAATTTAATTTCGATGGCGTGCTGGTGATCGCCATCTCGCAATCGGGCGAATCCACCGATACCAATCTGGTTCTGGAGCGCGCCCGCGAACAAGGCAGCCGCACCATCGGCATCACCAATGAAGCGGACAGCACGCTGGCGCGGCTGGCCGAGCACGTTTTTCTGGTCCATGCCGGCCGTGAAAAAAGCGTCGCGGCCACCAAAACCTATACCGGACAATTATTGGTGTTGTACATGGTGGCGCACGCCCTGGGCGCTGCGATTGCGATCGACGACCTGACGCGCATTCCGGAATGGTCCCAATCCGCGCTGAACCTGGAGCCCGAGATTGCGCGGCGCGCCGAGCGATATCGTTTCATGGATCACGCGCTGGTGGTGGGCCGCGGCTTGAATTACGCCAATGCCTTCGAGTTCGCTCTCAAGCTGATGGAAACCTGCTACGTGGTGGCGGAGCGATTCTCCAGCGCCGATCTTCTGCACGGGCCCATCGCCATGGTGGAAGCCTCGTTCCCCGCGTTTCTCTTCGCTCCCGCCGGCGTGACATGGCCAGGCATCCGGGAAATGATTGAGAAGCTGGCCAGCCTCAAGGCCGAAACGCTCATTATCAGCGATCCAAGCAATCCGGAGGCTGCCGGCCATGGGCGAACGGTTGCCATCCCCGTTGCGCTCGACGAACTTTTCACACCGATACCCTACATCATCCCGGCCCAGTTGTTCGCGGCCTGTCTGGCCGATCAGAAAGGCCTGAATCCGGATGAGCCCCGCACCATCAGCAAAGTCACGCGGACGATGTAGTTCATGGCCGCGAATGAACGCGAATTCACGCGAATGGTTCTTTGCTTCGCTCTTGCCATCTTGGTTGGGTGTAACCAGGCGCCGCTGGACCATCCTCGGATCACTTCAACTGTCGTTTTGCATGACGAGATTTTTCGCAGCGCGGCACTGGGCCGTGAAATGCGATATCGCGTGCTGCTGCCGGCCGTCGTTCCGGCACAGCGTAAGCTGCCAGTTGTCTATTTGCTCCACGGGAACGGAGGGACTTTTCGCGACTGGTCAAATTACTCGGATGTCGCGAGGTTCGCGGAATCCGGCCTGGCGCTGGTGATGCCGCAAGGCGACAACTCTTACTATGTAAATGCCGTCAACGGGAACCGCTACGAAGACTATATCATCCGGGATCTGATCACGGATGTGGAAGCCAAATTCCACATCGCGCCGGATCGTCAGAACCGCGCCATCGCCGGAGTTTCCATGGGCGTCTACGGCGCCATCAAGATGGCGCTAAGTCATCCGGATCTATTTGCCTTCGCGGGCTCGCTCAGCGGAGCATTGGACGTTCCTCGCCGGGCGTTCACGGTAAAGAGGATGCAACAGTCCATGGCCTTCCGCTCAATCTTCGGACCGCCGGGGAGCGATACCAGGCGGCTTGACGATCCGTTTAATCTGGCGCGATCCGCGGACGCCACAAAGGCACCGTATCTATTTCTTTCGTGCGGCGATCAAGAGAGCCTTTTGCCGGTGAATCGTGAATTCGCCGCCGTGCTGAAGCACCGAAATTTCCGATATGAGTTCCACGTTGCGCGCGGCGGCCACAACTGGAACCAATGGAATAAGGAACTTCCCATCCTCTTCGAACGGCTGCTTAGAGAATATGGCCGCGAATGAACGCGAATAAACGCGGATAAGGCATCCGCGCAACCGGTCCCTGCAGCACCTCATCAACGCTTGGGCGTGTACAGAAACTCAGTCAAGGAAGCGGCGATTCCCTCCAGGCTAGCTGGCGAGGAGCCCAATGACATGGTCAGGTTCTTGCGCCGGCCTGACTTGAATCGCACCGCCAGCCCGCTACCTTTGTTTGTGGATACCTCGTATACCCGATCAATGGCTTTAGCTTCGTCTTCTCAAGCGCCCACCACCCGACCCGGCGCCGGATGACAAGGACGCGTCGATCTCGGTCGGCGGTGAACGTAGAGCGCACCGATGCATAGAGCCCCAACGACCCGAACACCACAGCGGCGCCCACTGTTGCGGTCTCCTCAACGATCACTTGCTGATGGGAGCGCCCGACTTCCCTGACTACGTGACCGAATGCCCACACATGCCGACTCGTTCCCAGGAGAGCAAGACCTATTCGCGTTCATTCGCGTTCATTCGCGGCCAATAAGTTGTCTTCGGTTTACCGAACCACGCCCGCCAACGGACTACTGGCGCTGGCATACAGTTTCTTCGGCATCCGGCCCGCCAGATACGCCAACCGGCCGGCTTCCACCGCCAGCTTCATCGCTTCCGCCATTTTCTCGGCGTCCTCGGCTTCGGCGATGGCCGTATTCATGAGGATGCCGTCGAAGCCCAGCTCCATGGCGATGGCCGCGTCCGATGCCGTGCCTACGCCGGCATCCACAATCAACGGTACCTCCGTGATGGTTTCGCGCAGAATCCTGAGGTTAGTAGCGTTCTGGATGCCCAGACCTGAACCGATGGGAGCGGCCAGCGGCATCACCGCCGCCGCGCCCGCGTCGATCAGCTTGCGCGCGTTCACCAGATCGTCATTGGTGTAGGGAAGCACCACGAAACCCTCCTTGGCCAGCACGCGCGTGGCCTCAAGCAGACCCTCGTTATCCGGGAACAGCGTTTTCTGATCGCCGATCACTTCCAGCTTCACCCAGTTCGACAAGCCCACTTCGCGTCCCAGACGCGCCGTGCGGATGGCTTCATCGGCGGTATAGCACGCGGCCGTGTTGGGCAGGATGAACATGCGGGAACGATCGATATAATCCAACAGCGATTCCTTGGATTTATCGGTCAGATTGACGCGCCGCACCGCTACCGTGACAACTTCGGCGCCGGAAACCGCGTGGCACCGCGCCATCTCCTGAAAGCTGCGGTATTTGCCGGTACCTACGAATAACCGCGAGCGGAAGTCGCGATCAGCGATGCGCAATACGTCAGACATATTCTTATTCTAACGCCCTGCTCCGATTCCCATTGCCACATCGAAGAAAGGCCTTAGCGCTAGTGCTGTTTTCGGGCGATGCCTAAGTAAAATCCCGATCCCGAAGTAAGTTGGTTCGGACTGTCCAACGCATGCTGCGCGGCCGATGGTAAGCGTGCAGCATTAATCCGAGGAGAGCCACATGTATCTGGTTCAAATATTTCGTGCCAGTCCGCTGATGGGCCTGGCCCTTTGCATCTGTCTCACAACCATCTTTTGGTGCTTCCTCATGGCCAAACGCCAGCAGGTGGGCCTGGATAAGATCCTGACCGGCGTGTTGGGGCTGATCGCGATCTACGAAGCCATACGCGTGTTGAAGGACGCCGGCGTGATCCTGTTCCCCGGCATCCAGCAGCTGGATGGCTGGGTGGATTTCCTGATCGCTTCGATGTACCTCATTGCCGCGCTGATTCTGAAAGTTTCGAGCAGCGAACGAAACTCCACCAAGGTGAGGCTCCGCCTGGTGGAAGCGAATGAAAAAACTTTGGAGCCCGGCAAGGGCGCTGCCATGGCCCCTCCCGAGCCCGTCAATCTGCTGGATTCTTCTCCGCTGGCCGCGTTCGCCGTGGACGTCGCGGGCGCGGTGGTTTATTGGAACACGGCCGCGGAACGCCTCTTGGGCTGGAAACGCGATGAAGTGCTGGGACAGCCGCCGCTCTGCGGAACTGGTCCTCTTCGAAACAAGCAAGGCCAGCAGACCGGCGCGGCAGTCTGGACCGCCCCCGTCCGCTCGGCCAGTGGCGCCACACGCGGCACTTTGATCATGGCTGCCGACCAGTCTACGCTCGCGGAAGGTGTGCCGGCAAACGCCCAGTTGGCGCTGCAGCGCTGACGGTTGGCAGGCGGAAGCGCCTGCCCCACCCGGTTACTGGATCTTCTTGGCTTTCTGATCCGCGCCGCCCTGGTGCAGGATCAGGCTGTCTTTCGAAAAGGTAATCTGCGCGTCCACTACTTTCAAAAAAAACTCGCCTTCCTTTTCGGCGAAGATCTCGAACCTCGGTTGTCCGGTGGCTTGCACAAAAAGACGCGACTCCTCGCGCGTGACCTTGATCTTGAAGGTGGGCGTCAGTTCGTATTCACCCACGTAAGTCTCCAGAATCTTCGGATCTACTGCGACCTCTTTCTTGGGCGCGGAATATTTGACCAGCGGATATTGGCTTTCCAGGATATGGTAGCCCTGGTCGTCGACATCGAAAAACGTGTTGCACAGAATCACTACGCCGGTCTTCTTGGCCGGATCGAAACCAGCGAAGGAACGATACCCGGCGGTTCCACCGTTATGCCAGAAAATATCGGTGCCGTATTTGTGGGAAATGTGCCAGGCCATGGCGATCTCGAGATCGGGCACCCCGGTTTCCCGGTGAACCGTGCGCATGCGGCGCATGGCGGCCTTGAGCGGCGTGTCGGTTAGCTCCAGATTTGCCGCCAGGAATTTCAGCATGTCATTGGCGGTGGAACGTAATGCGCCCGCGCCGGCCAGCGCATCCAGATCCCAGTTCTTCACCGGGTTCAGCGTCGCGTCATAACCCGCGGCCAGGCGCTTCTTCTGCGATTCGGAAAGCGTTATGGAGCTGGAGGTCATTCCCAGCGGCTCCAGAATCCGGGTGCGCACCAGTTGCTCATAGCTCATGCCCGCCTTCAACGCCAGCGCGTTGCCCAGCAACCCCACCGCCAGGTTGGAGTACTCGTATTTCTCTCCGATGTCGCGCTTCAGCGTGTAGTGCGACAGGAATTCGTAAAGCTTCGCCGGGCTGTAGTCCGCATATGGATTCTCCGGATCCGCGGGCTTGAAATTGTCGGGCATGCGCGGCAGACCCGATATTTGCATCGATATATCCAGCAGCGTGATCTGGCGCCCGTTGCGGCTGGGCACCGTCACCGAAGCCGGCAGGAATTTCGAAACCGGATCGTCCAGCTTCACTTCGCCGCGCTCCACCATATCGGCCAGGATCAGCGAGGTAAAAACTTTGGTGATGGAACCAATCTCGAACACCGTATCGCGATCGGGCGTCTCGTCGCGACCCTTAGCAAGCTTGCCGTAGCCGATCACAGCGCGGCCTTTTTCGTCGATAGTTCCCACCACAATCCCGACGGCCTTCTGGCCCAGGTCGATGCGGTTTTCAAGTGTGGAACGTATCTCGCCAGAATCCGCGCCCAGCACCACGGGTACGATCATAACAATCGCAGCCATCAATTTCTTCATTTCGAACCTCCTTCTTCCCCAACCAGAACTGCCAGTTCCCGGCGCTTGCGTTCGAAATAGCGGACGCCGGGACCCTCATCCAACCACCAGGCGAAAGCGGTACCCACGGTTACGACAGTCATCACCAGCGCGAATTTCGTATTGTTACCGCCATTCAAACGATAGGCGATGTCGAAAAGCAACACGCCCAACCACATGGGCAGAAGGAACGAATACTTCACGTTCTTCGCCAGCCGGATCCGCGAGTCATAACGGGCCACCAATGCTTGCCGGTAGGCGCCCAGGGTCTGTTCGGGCACCGGCTTGCGCGAGGACCTGGCATAGCGACGCAGATAAACGATAAACCAGCCGGAGCAGGCCACCAGCCACACATCCGCCACGCGTTCCAAATTGTTCCCCGCGTGCACCGCAAACCAGGAATAGACCATGATGACCGCCAACATGGCCGCGACGTTCAAAATGTCGCGCCGCCGATTCATGCGGTCAAAATTGCGGCTTCTGCGCTGTAGCTCCTGCAACAGGTCGCGCTGATTCATGGCCGCGCTGATATCGGCCTGCCAAACTTGGCGTAGTTCATCGAACGATGTCATTTTCGAACCTCCTTGTGTTGGATCAATGCGGTTAACCGATCGCGGATGCGGCTCAACCGGCTGGCGATGGCGCTTTCCGAGAGTCCCGAGACTTCTTCGATCTCCTGATAGCTCAAACCTTCCAGATGCAGCAAGATGAGCTGTTTGTCGACGGGCGTCAATTCCTGAATCGCCGCCAGCATCGCTTGCCGCTGCTCCTCGATTACTAAGACGCGGTCGGGATCATTCCAGCGGCCTACGCGTTCCGCCGAATCGGGCATCGGCAACTCGCGGTTGTCGCGCCGGCGCCTGGATTCCAACGTCGATATGGCAATGTTGTGGGCGATCCGGTAAAGCCAGGTGCGCTCGCTCGAATCGCCGCGAAAGCGCGGCAGCGCCTGCCATACCGCCATCGCAATCTCCTGAAACAAATCTTCGCGGCGCCCGGGATCGGTCTCATAAGAATTCACCAACCGCCATAGCGCGGGCTGATAATTGTCGATGATCCCGCAGAATCTGGCCTGATCCGGTGGCATTCTAGTAAGGTAGTCCCGGCGGAGGGGGAAAGATTGCAGAAAAAGGTTTCTGGTTCCTGGTTTCTGGTTCAAAAAACCCGCACGACCGGCCCTGTTCGCGAACCAGAAACCAGAAACTAGGAACCAGAAACCGGGTTTTACAGCTTCTCCCCCAACAACGCCTTCAACCGATCATATCCGGCCCGGCTCACCGGCAACTGCGTGCCATCGGATAACACGGCCACGCGGCTGTCCTTGGCGTATGGCTCTATCTTGGCCACGCGCTCCAGGTTCACCACGATGGACCGGTGAATGCGTACGAATCGTTCCGGATCGAGCGTCAATTCCAGGCTGGATATGGTCTGCTGCTTCAAATAGGTCTTACCCTGGCTGTGCAGTTCCACGTAATCGTCCTGCGCCTCGGCGTAATCCAGCCGATCCACGGGAATGATATGCACCCGGGCGCCGTCCTTCACCACGATGCGTTGCAGATGTTGTTGTGGTGGACGCGCTGCCGCCGCCAGCTCCACCGCTGGAGGCAGCTTTTCCCCCAGCCGCTGGCGCGCGCGCTCCAGCGCTTTCTCGAAGCGGTCCAGGCTGAAGGGTTTCAGCAGATAATCCACCGCGTGCGCGTCGAAGGCCTTCATGGCGTATTGGTCGAAGGCCGTCACAAAAATCACGGCCACGTCGCTGCCGATGAGTTGCAGCACTTCGAAGCCGTCCAGTTTCGGCATCTGCACATCCAGAAACACCAGGTCCGGCTTGAGTTCCGAAATCGCCTTCACGGCCTCGAAACCATTGGCGCATTCGGCGACAATATCGATGCCGGCGCTCGATTCCACATACTCCCGCAGCAGCGACCGCGCCAGTTCTTCGTCGTCTACAATCACCGCCGAAATTCGCCGCCGGGCTTCCTTCAAAGACGGCTCCGCCGCGGCTTTCTGAGAACCCGAATCGCGCTCCAGATTCTTTAAATCAACCAGCAGCTCCCGCGCCGATTGATAGCGGCGCTCCCGGTCTTTTTCCAGGCACTTCCGGACGGTTCGCTCCAGCTCCTCGGGAACTTCGTAGTTGAAGCGAGCCATTGCATCCGGCTGCGCCTGCAGAATACGCGCCATGGTTTCGGTGGAATTCGCGCCGCTGAAAGGTAGCCGCCCTGTTGCCATTTCGTACAGCACCACGCCAAGACTGAAGATATCGGAGCGATGGTCCACGTCCCGGCCCAACACCTGTTCCGGACTCATGTATTCCACCGTCCCCAGAACCATGCCGGCGCTGGTCAACAATTGCGTGTCTTCCGATTTTCGCGCGGATTTCTCGCGCTTGGCCAGCCCGAAATCCAGTACTTTGACGTGTCCTCGCGGCGTGAGCATCAGGTTGGCCGGTTTAATGTCGCGATGTACGATGCCTTTCTGGTGGGCGTCGTCCAGCGCGTCAGCCACTTGAATGCCGATCTGGAGAATCTCGGACATTTTCATGGGGCCTTCGCGGATCAGGTCCCTAAGGGGCACGCCCTCCACGTACTCCATCGCCAGAAACCACAGATCGCCATCCTGGCCGATTTCGTGGATGTAGGCGACATTGGGATGCGTCAGCGCGGAGGCGAGGCGCGCTTCCTGCTCGAAGCGGTGCATACGATCGGGGTCCGCGGCTACGTCGGGCGGCAAAACTTTCAGCGCAACGCGGCGGCCCAGGCGCGTATCGTCGGCCAGATATACCGCGCCCATGCCGCCTTCGCCCAGCCGCGAAACCACGCGGTAGTGCGCAATCACCGAACCGGGCGGTAAGATTTCGGACATTTCACCTTATCTTACGTAACTCGCCATGTGGGGCGGGCGCTTTCGCCTGCCAAGCGATCTTTTGGTGGGCCGGACCCGGCGTAGCCGGAACAAAAAAGGCACCGGCTCCCTCGACCTCGAAGCTGTGAAAAAATCGGGAAGCATGGGGGGTTGGCAGACGGAAGCTAGGAACTTGCAAAATAAACGATTACTAGGCCCGTCCAGGCGTGAGGAGATGCTCGGGCCTTGATTTTGGTCGCGGAGATGTCCCTTGATTGGTGCCGAAGGCTCGGCCGGTCGTATCTGGGTTGATCGCAGGCACGGCTCCGCTGAGCGTCGGTGTTTCACATCCATTTCTGCTGGTGCTGGCTCCGTCTCAGGCCAGTGCTGGGGTATCTGGTGGTGGTTTGCTCGCTAGCCAGCGTTGAATCTGATCCGCTGCCAGTGCCAGCACGCCGAACATCAGATGCGTCATTACCTTCGCCCAACCCCTTACACGCACCCACCGACCTCCGAACTCATCTTTCAACCTCGAGTACACGCGTTCAATGGTTGTACGTTCCCGGTACCGTTGCTTCTCATGCGGGGCCAGTTCCTGTTCCACCGTGCCGTGTTTTTGGTAAGGAATGATCGGTACATGTCCGAGCCCCCGACTGTGACTGCGGATGGCTTCGCTGTCGTAGCCGGCGTCCATCAAGTCGTAGCAACTGGTCACTCGTTGCGCCGTCAACTCCGCCAGCGGGATGGCCACCTGGTTGTCGTTGAGCGAAGCCGAGGTCAACACGCAACTAATCGGGATTTGCCCGTCGGCTACGTCCATATGCAGTTTGTATCCGGTCCAGTAGGAGCGAATGCCCTTGCTGTTGGGCTTACAGCCAACGTTGCAGGCTCGCGGCAACTCGGCCATCATTTCCTCTAGCGTCATGGTTCCTGCAGCTTGCCGTTCGATTCTCGTCAGCTGCTGTGGACGCTTGGCTGTCCCGGCTTTGCGATGGAGCCGCCGCGGACGCGGTTCCTGCACCTGCTCTGCCTTGGGCGCAACCTTTTCACGAGCTTCAATGGCGGTACCGTCGCGCAGAATGTGCCCCACCAACCGTTCCGATTGGGTCCGTTGGATGAGCGCGGCATGTACCCGTTGCGCGAACTGACCGTCTGCCAACTCGCGAAAGGCACGCGAGAACACCGATTCGTCGGGGACTTCCGAGGCTCTCTCCCAGCCACACAGACGACGCAACGTCGCGTCGTGCGCCAGACGGTCGAGGAGTGCCCGGGTGTGCGGGAGGTTGAAGACCGCCTTAGCGAGAAAGGCACGCGCCACACTTGCGCGACTATGCGCCGGTCGACCGCGACCTCGGTTGGGGGTCACGAATCCGTCCAGTTGCAGCAAAGACAACGCCCGCACAAATGCTTGGTGAAGATCGCTCATAGGGCCGAGTTCGTCGGCTAGGACAGGAAAGAGTCGACCTTGAAGAAGTTGCGAATAAGTGCCCAGGAAAGCAGTTATGCTAGTCATGCTGGGCGGTGAGTGCAATCGAAGTTTTGCTCATTACAAATATTCTATTGCCTCGCCGCCCGGTTCGCTACATTTTCATCCTCTTTTGTTTTATCATCCCGGCCGGGGCTCCAGAATCGGATTTCTGCAAGTTCCTAGGAAGCGCCTGCCCCACATTAACGCACAAGGATTTACGATTAAGTGGCGCAGGCGCTTTCGCCTGCGAACCGATTTTTCACAGCTTCTCACGGTCGCGGTTCGGTAACAATCTTTCCGGGCCGCGAGCGTAAAAGCGACCGGTGGTGAGATGGAGGCTGACGTCTATCTTCGTTTCTCGAGCATTTCATCCAGGCGATTGAAGGAGCCTTCCCAAAACGCGCGCGGACCGCAAGGCAAATCCACCGCTACCACGAACACGTTCGCGGTGACCACGGTGTCGATGCGGGCCTGATTTTCGTACACCGCGCGCAGGCGGTTGCGGACATTTTTGAGGCCCAGCCCATGCCGCTGCGCCGCGGGCGCTTCCGGATCAAATTCGTTCCGGACAGTAAGCTGCAGCCAGCCTTCCTGGCAATGCGCCTCCAGACGAATGGTCCCGCCATCCACCAGCCCGGCGATGCCGTGCTTCACGGCGTTTTCCACCAGCGGCTGCAGAAACAGCGGAGGCACAATGCACTCGTCGCAGTCCGCATCTTTCTTAACTTCAATGCGCAAGCGGGAACCGAAGCGTACTTGCTCCACCGCCAGATAGGCCTGCGCCAGCGCCAATTCCTCGCCGAACGAAATGCTATGCTTCTCTCCCAGGCTGAGCGTGTTGCGCAGGAAATCCGACAGCTTGATGCACATGTCGCGCGCCCGCGGTCCGTCCACGGTGGTGAGCGCGGCGATAGAGTTCAGGCTGTTGAACAGAAAATGCGGATTGATCTGCGCCTTCAGCGCTTTTATTTCGGCTTCCCGCGCCAAGGTCCGGGCTTCGTGCTCGCGCGTCTCCGATTCTTTCGAAGACTCTACCGAGAGCAGCACATAATGCAGGGCGACCGAGAGCAGGTACAGCAACACGCCCATGCCGAAAACTAAGGGAAGCTGCGGGCTGAAGCGTTCGTTGAGCGCCGGATAATAGCGGCTGAGCCCCAATCCCAGCACCTTCGCCAGCACTATCCAAAACAGCGCGGCCACCACCGCCGCCGCGATGTGATTGCCTAATAATTTCGGGAGCCCCACCCGTCCCAACGGCAGGAAGCGGCACATATACCACGGCGCCAGGCACACGAAGGCGTAAAACAGCGCCAGGGGAACGGCCAGCGAGCCCGCCTCCAGCCAGCCTAACCTTCCGGTGATGGTCAGCAGGTAACCCAGCAGGCCGCCCAGCGCGGCCCAAACGAGCAAATAGAGGGTGACCCTGCCTTTGGCGGCAAGCAGCGGATGCATAACAAACTGGCCTGGTTAATTATCTACCTTGGCTGCGCCGAACACCGCAGTCCCGGTAATAACTAACTGGGGTGTTTTCACGCCCGGATCCGTGCGGGGGGGAACGGTCTTATCCTCGAACGCCCCGAAAATTCCCGCGCCTTTCATTTCCACGCGCCAATTCTCCGGCACGCGAATGTCCACGCCGCCGAACAGCGCGTTCACGTCAATTACTGCCTGGTCGCCGACGATTCCAGCTTTGCGCAGATCGATTTTCACCTCGCCGAAGACTGCTACCGCTTCGGCGCCCTTGAAATCCTGTGCGTCGATCTTCCGTTTCACACTGCTAAAGATGGCATAGGAGCCGACGGCCCCGTCCGTGCCGGGAGATCTGGGCGGCACGCCCTCTAGAATCCGCCGGCGATCCATCGCGCGCAACAGCATAAACACGCCGAACCCAATCACTGCCAGCGGCCAAATAAGCTGCGAAACGTCGAAATCGAAGACCAGTATGTGGAGATTGTCCAACAGGAAGGCCGCGCCGATCAGCACCATCAAACCGCCCCACACCTGGCCGCCCGGGTGCCGGCTCTCCAAGATCCGCGAGATCCCGAAGCCAATCAGGATTACCGGCCAGAACCGCCATATGTCGTACACGCGGACGATTCCGAGATTATCGAGAAGAATGATCAATCCGACGCCAACGATCAGGGCGCCCAGCACGATTCCAGAAAGGCCGGAATGTCCCCGTATGCCGCCACGGTTATCGAATCGTCCTGTATTCACGATCCAAGCGTAACAGCGCGTAACCTAAGATTCGACCAGATATCGGCGAACGGCGGTCCTGGGCCGGTAAACGCAGGCAGGCGCTTCGCTTCCGCCTGCCAACCAATTTTTCGGGAGCTGTAAAAAATCGGTTCGCAGGCGAAAGCGCCTGTGCCACTTAATGGTAAATCCTTGTGCGTCAATGTGGGGCAGACGCTTCCGTCTGCCAACCCCGCGTGCTTCCCGATTTTTTCACAGCTTCTTACTCTTACGGTCGCGGTTCGGTAACGCTTTGAGCGACCGGTGGGGCTCCTACGGCGACAACCGCTCCATCCCCCACCGCCCGTTTGCCTTCCGCGAATACCGCAGCCGGTCGTGCAGGCGGTTCGCGCGTCCCTGCCAGAACTCAATCGTGTCCGGGCGCAGCCGATACCCTCCCCACCCCGGGGGCGGCGGAATCTCCCGGCCCGCAAAACGGGACTCCATCTTTTGGATTCTTCGCTCCAGAACGTCGCGGCCAGAGATCTCCGAACTTTGCCAGGAGGCCCAGGCGCTCAACTGTGCGCCGCGCGGACGGGTGCGAAAATATTCTTCAGTCTCGACTGGCGATGTTTTCGCCACCTGGCCCGTCACGCGCACCTGACGATCCAGCTCCGGCCAGTAAAAGACCAGCGCAGCGCGAGGATTGGCCGCCAGCTCGCGCCCCTTCCGGCTACGATAATTGGTGTAGAAAACGAAGCCAGCCGGGCCGGCCTCCTTAATAAGCACCATGCGAGCGGACGGTTGCCCATCTGAGGAAACGGTGGCCAGCGAAACGGCGCCCGGTTCCCGGATAGCGGTCGCGCGTGCCTGCGCATACCATTCTTCAAATTGTTGGATCGGGTCGGCCGCAGCGCCGGCCTCGTCCAATGCCAGAGTCTCGGCCGCCGGCCGGTGAGAAATCCGGTGAGGAACTATGATGTAGCCGAGCCTGGAATTCCCCAGCACCTGGTTGCGCTCGCGTCCCCAATACCACCAATGCGCCGCGATGTAAGCGGCCAGCAGTGCATCCAGCTTATCTTCCACTGCCTTCAACTCACGGCCTGAGGCGGGAATCTCAGGCAGCTCCGTAATCGCGAGCCTTGGAACCAGCGCGGGCAACCGTTCCAGTATGAGCCCGCGGAAGCGCTTCAGCTCGCCGGCCCGTTCCGCGAGTGTTCCTTTTTTGTATTTGACGATGCGATCCAGCAGGAATAGCTGAACCGATGCGGCATGCGGATGAACCTCAATCTGGAAACGCCCGGTGCTCTTGGGCGCCCATTCGTCGCCGTGGCCGAAGCCAAGCTTTGCCAGCGACGAGGAGAGCCTGGTAGTGCGCTTCCAAAACCTGCGGGCCCGGCTGGCTGGATACGCTCCGGCGTGATACTTGCCGTAGAAAGAATGCGCCAGCCGGTCTGCAATACGCATACCGGCGGCATTTGGAATCACAATGGGCGCGTCGATCCCGATTCCGGCGTTCTCGGTGGCGTGGGCTGTCACCCAGCGAAGAACATCGGCCGGATTGGTGAGCCGATCGAGTGCAACAAGGTGCAGCGTTTCATTGGCCCAATCGAGGGCCGCAACGCCGCTGGGCTGGTTCTCCCACCCGAAGTCAATTCCGAGGAAACGCAGACCTTCTTATTTTAAGCGCGTTTGGTTGGCAGACGGAAGCGTCTGCCCCACGTTGCGATTAAGGGGCGCAGGCGCTTTCGCCTGCGAACCCATTTTTTCCCAGCTTCCAAGCGACCGGTGAATCTCGTCAGATTCTGGACGCCGGGCGATCGCTCATGGCATAATCGGCCGCGGCTTCGCCCGCCGTACCGATCTCTTCGGAGCCGGTTTGCTCCAGGATGGTCTTCGCGCGCTTTACCCACTCGGAGCTATCGCAATGGACCGACAGCAGGATGCCGCCCGATTTCACACGACCCTCGTAGCGCTTCGCTTCATACTCCGGTATGCCCATGCCGATCAGAGCGCCGGCGATGCCGCCCACCGCTCCGCCTGCGCCCGCACCTGCCAGCAGACCCATAATGGGACCGGCTGCGATGAACGGCCCTAGCCCGGGGATGGCCAACGCGCCGATGCCTGCCAGCCATCCCAGTGCGCCTCCGATAACGGCTCCGGACGCCACGCCAGTGGTTGCACCCTCCGGAGCTTTGGTCTCTTTCTTATGGACAAAATCCTTGGTACCCACGTTCTCGGGCATCAGAACGGAAATGTCCGTGCCGCGAAAGCCGGCGGCCCTCAATGCCTCCAAGCCACCGCCCAACGCGACGGTGTCCCGGTAAATCCCGTAAACAGCTGTGTTCTTCCCACTCATAATTTCATCTCCTAGTAGATTGGTTTTTGTTGCGAAAAAGCTGGTGTGACTTATTTCGAGCCGCTCGGGCTTACCGTCAGCTCGCTGGTCACCTTACCCTGGCCGGCGATCTCCGTCGCTTTGTCTTCAACGGCCTTTTTCTCGTCATCGGACTTCACCGTCCCCCGCAGCGTAACCATGCCATCACGGCTAATGATCTTCACATTGTGGGCGGAAATCGACAGCGACTTATCGGCAACCACGGATTTGCGGATTTGCTGGGTTAAGTGGCGATCGGCCTTGTTCGACTTCTGTTGATCGGCGGTGGGTTGCGAGTCTTGCGCCGGCGCGGCGAGCGAAAGCCCCGCCGTCGCGGCGAATAGTTGAAAAGCTAAAGCTAAGTTTGAAAAACGTTTGCGGTTCATGCCGTGGTTATTGCAAGAGCATGGCCACGCGCGCAAAACGCTGAGTTTGTTTTGCTGGACAGTAGGTTACGGCCGCACGAGCAGGAATTATTTTCTCAGCTTAACGGTAAGTAACGGTGAGAAAGAAGGAGAATCCGGAAGCCAAGGAGTGAGGACGCGCGCGCGCCCCCTACTTGGCTTTTCGGATATAAATGTTCCCGTTGAACGTGGTGAGCTGGATCTCCGGGCCGCCCCCGTTGATTAACCCATATGTCGCTTTATCGAACTGTACGCGATACCTGCCGTGCCCGGAGTTGGAGTCCTCCACCATCGGCCTGCGCGACGACGCGTCCACCTTGATGTCGAAATCGCTGTAGACCTCGCCATTGTCGCTCTTCAGCTTCACCCTGGCCTTCAAGTCGGCCGGCAAAGTGACATCGATATCGCCATTGAGCGAGCTGAACGACATGGGTTTGTCCGCGGTCACTTTGTCCAGCGTCACCAACACCCGGTCATTCAGCGCATGCACGATGGCGGAACCGGAAATGTGCGTGGCCGTGGCCTTTCCGTTGGTGACATCAATTTCGACGTCTCCCACGATATGATCCACTGAAATTTCACCGCCGTTCACGTCATGCAGTTTCAAAGACGTGTCGAACGGCACCTGAATGTTGATGTCGACGTTTTCGTTGAGTGAGCGCGTGCCCACCGTCACCACGTTGTCGTTCTCCTCCACCTGCAGGCCGCTGCCGCCGATATCGATGCGGTGCATCCCGTCCGCCCGGTCGGGAGCGCGCCGGTGCCGGCCGGCCTCTCCGCGCGCTTCCACAATAGCGTCCTTGCCGTTATAGCCTTTTACGGTGATGCTGCCGTTCAGCACCGACGCTTTCAGCATCTTGGGCCGCGAGGGATCGCTGAAGGGAACGTTGACGCGATCCGGTTGATCCTGCGCGAGCGCCGCGCCGGCCGCGAATACAAAGAATAGTGCTAGCTTTTTCATATTACTTTCCTCGATTGATGATTCGTATACTTCCGTTGAGTGTGTCGTACTTCAGCTCCGGTCCGCCGTTGCCGATGCGCATGCCGTTGAAATCGTTGCTGTGATAAACGAACTTGCCGTCCCGGCGCTCGCCCGCTGAGATCACTCTGGGCAGAGCGGTAACGTCGTAATCGGTGTAGGCCTGCCCGTTGAATGTTTTCACCCGCACGTCGGCATTCAGGTTTCCGCGGAACGATGTGTCGATGCTGCCGTTCACGGTGCGGAAGGAACAGGCGCCGGCAGGATTCTTCGCGAACAGCACTTTAATCGGGCCGTTCACGCTGTGCACCAGGCCTGAGCCAGAGACCTCCGTCATCTCAATGCCGCGGTTGACGTTGCCGATATCGAAATCGCCAGTGGTATTTTCCACGCGGATATCGCCGTTGTTCACCGTGCCCAGCCTCAGGAACGTCGCGGTGGGAACCTTGATTTCAAAATCGAAAGTCACCCGATATCCGCGGTGGCCGTGGTCATGAATTCCTGAGCGGCCGTCTTCGCAATGGCAGCGAAACGGCCCATCCACAAAAAGAGTCAGCGTATCGCCCGCTCTTGAAACATCCAGCTTCACTTCCTGTTTGGCGGCTTCCAGCCGTTCCGTGGATTCGGCTTCAATGGTCTTCTCCGCCACCATCTGGATCTCACTGCCGTTGTAGCCGGAGACATGAATGTAGCCTTGCACGTTGTCCACTTCCAGGCGCGCCGCCGCCGGCAAGGTCTGCCGGATTGTTTCTTTGGCTTCCTGATCGCCGTAGGCCAGCGACAAAGTGCCCAGTAAAATCAGGACTGTTCTCATTGCAGTTGCTTCAGCGCCCATTGTGCACGCTGCCTCACGTCCGGATTTACATTCTGACCCGACAACAAAAATTGGATGGCTGAATCGGCCGACTTCTCGTGCAGTTCCACAATCTGATCCAGAATGGCGATCTGCACCAGCGGCGAATCCTGCTTGGCCAGAGCCTGCACCAGGCCGTTTCTACCCACCGGGCTGTCGTTGAAGTTCCGCAGCGCATCCACCGCCGCCAGGCGCACGTTCACGCTGGAATCGTGATTCACCGTGGTCAGCAGCGCCGACAAAACCTGTGGATCCGCCTGTTCCACGTGATACGCGAAGTTCACACCCCGCAGACGATCGCTGGCCGATTGCTGCTGCAACAGCGATAGAGCAACCAATTGACGCATGTTATATACCTCCCCGCGCAGTTGCGAAACTTCCGCGCTATCGCGGCCGCGCACCACATAACCGGTTCCGATGCCAAGGGCCAGAATGGCCACCGCGCAGGCCGCCTGAAATGCCGGATGCCGCAGCCACCACAACGGTTGGCGACGCTGGGCCTCCTGTTTCCGCCAGTCGCGCAGCGCATCGTAAAAGCGCACCCGCATGGCCATGCTGGGATCTTCTTCCGGCAGGTTTCCAAGCGTCCCCCACAGATCCTTCAGCTCTTCCGCTTCGGCGCGGCAGCGCTCGCAGGACCCCAGGTGAGTCTGAAACTCGCCTTCGGAATCTTCCAGCGTTCCTCTCCAGTAATCGACGAATTGTGTTCTGGCTTGTTCGCAGTTCATGATGCTTTTTCTCCTGCCAACTCGAAGTAGATCTGTCCCAGCGCCCGCACCGCGCGATACACACGCACCTTCACCGCCCCGATGTCGCACCCCAGAATGCCGGCGATCTCTTCGTACTTCAAATTCTGATAACGGCTCAGCACCAACAGCTCTCTTTTTTCGAGCGGCAGGCGCGCCATCGCTCTTTTCAGTAACGCCACTTCCTGCTTGCGCTTCAAATTCTCGTCCATCATATTGGTGCTCGCAAATTCTCTGATCGCCGATTTCCACTTCAAACTTCCGCTTCCCGATGGAATCCACGTGGGCGTTGCGCGCGATCTGGTACATCCACGCTGTAAAGGATCGCTCCGGCTGATAGCTTTTCCGGTATTTCAACATCCGGAAAAAAACGTCCTGCACCAGATCCTCGCTAAGGTCGCGATTCCCGTTCACATGCACAAAGTAGTTGAATAGCGATCGATGGTGCCGCTCAAAGAGCACCGCCAAGCCCCCCAGGTCGCCATCCCGGACGGCCTGCATCAGGCTGCTGTCGCTTGCTTCGTACACAATAGGAATACCGGCAGCGTAACCAAAGGTTACGCCGCGTTCTTCGGTTATTCGGTTCTGCGGTTCTTCTGTTCCCGAACCGAGGAACCGAAGAACCGAAGAACGGTTTTTACCAGACCCGGCAGGCCGGGGCGGCGACCATGGGTTGGCCGGTCTTGCAGGCGTATGCCCGCTGGAACTCCGGCATGTTCGATACTACGTCGTTCACCCGAGCGCGCCCCGGCGAGTGCGGGTCAACTTGCACCAGCATCCGCGAGGTCTCCGGCCGGACGTTCTGGCACCAGATCTGTCCCCAACCCAGGAAAACTCGCTGCTGGGGCGTCAATCCGTCGATTTTGGGCGGGGTCTTGCCCTTCAGGGTGTCCATCAATGCCATAAAGGCTAGCCGCAAGCCGCCATTATCGGCGGTATTCTCGCCCAGCGTCAGCTTCCCGTTCAGATGCACATTATCGATCGGCTCGAACTTGGAGTACTCCTGAATGAAGCATTCGGCCCGTTTTTCGAACTCCTTGGCGTCTTCCGGAGTCCACCAGTCTTTCAAATTACCCTCGGGATCGAACTGCCGGCCCTGATCGTCGAAGCCGTGCGTCAGCTCATGGCCCACCACCGCGCCGATGGCGCCGTAATTCACTGCCTCGTCCATCCGTTTGTCATAGAACGGCGGCTGCAGGATGCCGGCTGGAAAATTGATATTATTTTCCGTCGGATCATAGTAGGCGTTCACGGTGGGCGGCGTCATTCCCCATTCGGACCGGTCCGTAGGCGTGCCGATTTTGTTCAATTGCCGATGGACCTCGAACTCAGTGGCGCGCTGATCATTGCCCACCGCGTCGCCACGCACGATCTTGACGCTGGAATAGTCGCGCCATTTGTCCGGGTAGCCGATTTTGTTGGTCACCGCGCGCAATTTGATGAGCGCCTGCCGCTTGGTGGCCGGCGTCATCCACGAAAGGGCCTGGATGTCGGTCTTTAGAGCGCCCTCGATTTCCTCAACCATCTTCAGCGTGCGCGCCTTTTGCTCAGGGCCAAAGGCCAGGTCCACGTACTTCTGGCCGAGCGCAAAACCCAGATCGCTGTCCACGGCGGCCACGCACCGTTTCCAGCGCGGCTCAATCTCCTTGGCACCGGCCAGGATCTGCTTAAAGAAATGAAAGTTTTCGTCCACGAATGGCTTCGCGAGAAAGGGAGCTTCGGCGTGAACCAACTGCCAGCGCAGATATGTTTTGATGTCATCCAGACTGCTTTGCACGATCATGGATTCCACGGTGCGGAAAAAATTCGGAACGGCGACATTCAGGTCCGTGAAGTGCGGCGCTCCCATGCCTTGGAAATATTTCGGCCAGTCAATGGCCGGGCTGAGCGAGACCAGTTCGTGAACGGTGAGTTTGTGATAGACCTGGTTGGGATCGCGGCGCGCCACCAGGTCCAATGAGCCTTTGGCCAGGCCGGTCTCAAAGCGCATTACGGCTTGGGCGTCCGCGGCGGCCTTGGCGGCGGGTTCGCCCAGAAGCTCCAGCATCTTCTGGACATGCTCCACATATTGCTTGCGCAGCTCCTCGGACTTGGTATCATCTTTCAAATAATAGTCGCGGTCCGGCAGTCCCAGGCCGCCTTGATCCACCTGCGCAATCTGGAGCATAGAATTCTTGAAGTCGGCGCCGGAAGAGAAACCGAACAGCGCATTCACGCCGATCAGCTGCAGCGGCGCGAGCAGGTTTCCGATGCCGGATTTGGAGGTAAGCGCATCGATGCGGTCCAGCTCCGGCTTCAGCGGCGCGGCGCCCAGCTTGTCGATGGCCGCTTCGTCCATGCAGGAGGCGTAGTAATCGCCGATCTTCTGCTCCACGGCAGTCCGCTGGGGATTGTCAACAGACGCTTTTTCCAGGATGCCGCGCAAAATGATGCGGTTCCTCTCGTCCAGTTGACCGAATGGGTCCCAGCTGGTCTGATCGGGCGGGATGGGGTTGTTGGCCATCCAGCCTCCGCAGGCGTATTGATAGAAATCGACGCAGGGGTTGACCGAGCGGTCCATATTGGAGACGCTGAACCCGGACGGGTTTTGGGCGAACGCTGTGAGCGAGAAAAGGAGGAGGAATCGCCGTGGACAAATCACGTCTTCATTGTATTCGGTGTGTGGGGCGGACCCCTTGGTCCGCGCGGGGTCCCCTGGACCCGCTCTTCGAGTTAATCTATCGCCCCAACAGGCCGACGTGGGCGTCGGCCGCGGACCAGGGGTCCGCCCCACCCCGGCTACTTCTTCAACTTGTCGCGCTGCTCCTTCAACACCGCTTTCCGGCTCAGCTTGATCTTGTTGCCTTCGAGCGCCAGCACCTTTACCAGAATCTGGTCGCCCTCTTTCAACTCGTCGCGCACGGCTTTAATGCGGTTCTCGGAGATCTCGCTGATGTGCAGCAGACCGTCGGTGCCGGGGAAGATTTCGACAAACGCCCCGAATTCCACCAGCCTGACCACCTTGCCAAGATAGGTCTTGCCAACCTCGGCCACGGCGGCGATGTCGGTTACACGTTGAATGGCCAGTTTGGCCGATTCGCCGTCGGCGGCGAAAATGTTCACCGTGCCGTCGTCTTCCACGTCGATCTTCACGCCGGTTTCGTCCACAATGCTGCGGATCATCTTGCCGCCCGGCCCAATCAGATCGCGAATCTTGTCGGTAGGAATCTTGAGAGTGTAGATGCGCGGAGCGAACTGCGACATTTCCTTGCGCGGTTCGCTAATGGTGGCCACCATTTTTTCCAGAATGGACAAGCCGCGCCTTGCGAGCCTGCTCCAGCGCCTCCTCCATGATTTTGGTGGTGACGTTGGGAACCTTGATGTCCATTTGGAGGCCGGTGATGCCCTGCTTCGATCCGGCAACTTTGAAGTCCATGTCGCCGTAATGATCCTCGGCGCCGGCGATATCGGTCAGCACTGCGTAATCGACGCCTTCCATCACCAGGCCCATGGCGATTCCGGCGATGGTATCGGCGACGGGCACGCCCGCGTCCATCAGCGCCAGCGATGCGCCACACACCGTAGCCATTGAGCTGGAACCGTTCGATTCCAGAATGTCGCTGACCACCCTGAGCGTGTAGGGAAACTTGTCTTCCGGCGGAATGACGGCGGAAATGGAGCGCTCCGCCAGAGCGCCGTGCCCAATCTCACGGCGGCCCGGACCGCGCATGAATCCCACTTCGCCCACGCTGAACGGTGGGAAATTGTAATGCAGCATGAAGCGCTTGGCGGTCTCGGTGAGGTCGAACATCTCGATGCGCTGCTGATCGTCCTTGGTTCCAAGGGTAACGGTAACCAACGCCTGCGTCTCGCCACGAGTGAACAACGCCGAGCCGTGGGTGCGCGGCAGAACGCCCACTTCGCAATCAATATGGCGGATTTCGTCGAACGCGCGCCCATCGGGACGCCGCCGGTGTTTCAGCATCTCATCGCGGAAAATGCGCTCCTTCAGCAAATCGAACAGCGGTCCCGCTTCGGCTTTTTGTTCGTCCGGAAGCGAATCCACTACTTTGTGCTTGGCTTCATGCACGCGATGATAGCTTTCGAGCTTGGGATATTTCTTGGTATCCAGCGCATCCGTCAAATCCGCGCGGACTTGCTTCTCAATCTGGGCGTAAAGATCCTTATTGATCTCGGGAGTGGCGTAAGCGCGCTTGGTTTTGCCGGCCTTCTTGACCAGCTCACGGATGCCCGCTCCAATTTTCTTGCAGCACTCGTGGCCATATTCAATGGCCTGCAGCACTTCGGCTTCGGTGGCATGCTGGGCGCCGGCTTCCACCATCACGATGCCTTCTTCGCTGCCCGCCACGATAATGTTGACTTTGGCTTCACGCGTCTCGTCGTAGCTGGGATTCGCCACCAGCTTATCCTTGATCTTTCCGACGCGCACGCCGCCCAGAATATGGTGGAAGGGGATGTCGGAAATAGCCAGCGCCGCGCCCGCGCCGATGATGGCCAGTGTGCTGGGATCGCGCTGCGGATCGGCCGACAGCACCATCGCAATCACCTGCGACTCATTCATGTAGCCTTCCGGAAACAACGGCCGGATGGGCCGGTCGATAAGCCGGCTGGTCAGGATTTCTTTCTCCGACGGCCGTCCTTCGCGTTTGATGAAGCCGCCGGGAAACTTGCCGGCGGCGTAAGTGTATTCACGGTAATCCACCGTGAGCGGAAAGAAAGCGGCGTTGGGCTTCGGCTCTTCGTTGGAGCAGGCGCTAACCAGCACCACGGTATCTCCCGAGCGGACCACGACGGCCCCATTGGCCTGCTTCGCGATCTTTCCTGTTTCAATTGTGATCTTTTGACCGTCCAGGTCAATTTCTACGGTATGTAACATCTAATGTCCTTTTAATCCAGGCCGAGCTTTCTGCTCCGCCTGCCAGCGATTAAGAGGAGACTTTGGAGTGAATGATCTGTGGATGCGCCGCCCACCGGGGCGGGTTACCTGAGCCGGAACATCTAACGGCGGATGCCCAAGCTTTGAATCAGGTTCTTGTATCTTTCCGGATTACGGCTTTTCAGGTATTTCAGCAAACGCCGCCGGCGCGCGACCATCGACAACAATCCCCGGCGGGAATGATGGTCTTTGCCATGCAGCTTGAAATGATCCTGCAGCTGCAAAATGCGCTGGCTCAGAATCGCTACCTGGACCTCTGGCGAACCGGTATCGGTTTTGTGAACTCTGTACGTTGCAACAACCTGTTGTTTCGAATCCGCCGCCAGTGCCATGCTCGGAAAGATACTCCTCGTCTAAACTTAATCTCTTTTGTTCCTTAACAGGATAGCACAGTCGATCTGGGGGTTGTTCCTGGGTGTTGTTCCTGGGTGTTGTTCCTGGGTGGGCCGCTCGGTCCCCTTGCTCACGCGCGGGGCTACTTTCCGGCGTGACCCAATGTTCCCGCGCGACCCCATGTCAATGGGCGCGAATTGTAGCCCCGCGCGTCAGCAAGGGGGCCTGCCGGACTGGGGATTCACCCAACGCCGCCTTAACGCCGGGCGTTAGCAGTACCACCTGGATGCCGGCGGCGCGGATGACGTCGATGGCTTTTGCGACCCTTTCGAATTCGAGTTCCCTGTCGCCTTCCACGTATACTGGCCAATCGGGCGGCCGGCGGAGAAGTTCCCTTCGCAGGAAGGTATCGAAATCAGCCGCCCGTATCAACGTCGAATCCACTAGAAGCCCTCCTGCCACGACACGGATTCGTAAGGGCTGGATTCCAGAAATCCGGATGAGGTTGACGCCGGGCCGAACAAGGTGAACGAGGAACATGAAAGGCAATCATGATTAGCAACAGCACGGCCAGGAACTGCGCCAGGTAGCCGGTCGCGTGGACCAAGCCGGAAGAGCCTGTCCTCGCGAATGGAGACGGCATGGTCCGCCTCGGTTTCCGCCGGAGATCGATCTTGAGCGACGCACCCGGCAGCGCGCCGGGCTGGGTGAAGGGCCACGTTTTAGCGAAAGCGTCATCCTTCTCGCGCCGGCGCACGATCGCCCCGGCAATGAGCGTGCAGATCCCGATAGGGATCACTATCACGACAACCGTAAAAGCAAAACCCCCTCGAGCCTGGCTATCGATGAACTTGCCGCCCGACTCGTAGACCGCCAAAGTGGGTTCACGCGAGTAGAGCCGCGCCCTTGGTCTTCCGGAATATCCAAGTCCAGCCGGTAAGCTCCTTTGGCTAAGTGAAACCGGCCGATGATGCGCGCCGGCTGATTACCCCAAATGATCAGCTCATCGGGCTGGCCCACTCCAGTCGCGATAACCTTGCCGTTTTCCGACAACCGCCACGGCGCCCTCAGCCTGGAATCGATGACCCGGCAATATTCGGAGCCATCGGCACAAGGGACATTGTCGAAGCCATGCTCGAGATTGGTTTGAAGCGCGATCGAATAGTCGCCTTCGAGATTGACCCTGAATTCCGCTGTTCGAATGTGGCTGCGCGGCAGAGAAACACGCATTTCGAGCGGCGCCCAGGTACGCGTCGAATGCCATCCAGCCCAGCCGATTAGCCAGACGATCGGAGCCACGATCAGCGCCAGCCCGACTCGAGCCGTCGCCGATAATCGGGCCATCATATTGGATTTAGACACCGCTTGAGTACCTAAGTGCCCGGGCGTCAGTCGACCCACTAGTTTCACGCCAATAGCGCGGCAAAATCGCGAGCGGATACTATCCGCGTTCCCTTGTGGCGGTGGAGTTCCAAAAGCCCACTCTTGTCGCCCGTTACCAAGTAGTCTGCGTTGCCCTTCTCGGACAGGGCTAACAGAAAATCGTCGGAGGGATCCCTGGAACGCTGGACGCGCGGAAGAGCGCGCACGTCCTCAGCGAGCTTTCTGATCTGGTTGACCAAGCGTCCGGCCTTATACGGTTTAATGAGATCGGCAACCCTCGGCTTCTCGAGCGTAGCCCGCAGCTCGTCGAGCTGGTCGGCACAAGTGAGGAGCGTGAATTTGCCATCTTCCCAGGCGTCATAGATCGCGGCAGGCTTGCCGGCCGATACCATCAGTGCAGACACCAGGATGTTGGTATCTAACACAACGCGCATCAGCCGCTGTAAGCCTTCCTCCTGGTGCGCTTGTCAGCTCGCACTTCCCGTATGGCTTCGTCAACGATACGCTGGATTTCATCCGGGCCGGCATCCGCGTTGCGTGCCCTAATGTCCTGCACGGTGCGATGAAACACGCGCCAGCGGACGGCTTCTTCAATGAACTTCGAGAGATCGCCCTTCTTCATGCCCCGCGAACCTAGAAACGTGCGCAACGTCAGGTCAGTCTCCTTCGAGACCTTGATGTTCCAGCGGACGGCTTCTTCTTCCATAGGGCAGCTCCCAACACTCAAGCGGATAAACGCTTGTACACCTAATTATGGCATCGCTGGACTCGCCCTCGATGTAGACAGGCCAATCCGGCGGTCGCTTTGGAATCTCACGGCGCAGAAAAGCTTCGAAATCGGCAGGATCAATCACCTTTGAGCCAACCTGCAGGCCGCGCATCGAAGAGTTGCCTGCGAGGATGCGAATACGCAGCGGCGCGAGGCCGGCGATTGGGACAAGTTTGACGCTCGGCGGCAGCGTGCGAATCGCGAATCCATGGGGCAGGTACGGCTGCTGGATGACAAAGACCGTCCACAGCAGCATCAGCAAAATAATCAAACAGAGCGCTGAATGGTTCAGATTGAATCTTCCGGCGACGGAAAACGCCCTGTCAACAGCCTGCTTTGGTGTGCGCCGCGGACTGACTTTGAGCAGCGCACCTGGAAGCGAGCCGGGCTGCGTTATTGTCCAATGTCGCAGGAATCCATCCCATTCCGGACGCCGGCGTGCAATGGAAGCAAGAATCAGCAGCGACACCCCAACCGGAACGCCGGCACATACTCCGAGCAACGCTAAATAGCGGTGCGCGATGCTCGCCTGGTCCCTTCCGCCGTTCTCCACCACCAGCAGCGCCCGACTTTGCGATCCGCTTGGTCCTCGAAGGGGTCCATTCACTCGCCAAGGATTCTTCGCGCACAACAACCTTGCCGCCTTTTCGTAAGTACCACGCCACATGCGCGATTGAAACACTGAGCTGGCAGTCGCCGGGGCCAGTGGGACAAGGAACGCGCGGATGTTCCGGTCCCCCATACGTCTCCAGGTAGATAACGTAATCGCTTTCGAGATTGATTTTGAACTCCGGAGTTCGAATGTGGCCGCGTGAAAGAGAAATGGCAATATCCAAGGGGACCCAATCAACGGGTGTAGTGCCATAAAGCCCAGGTCCCCAGCCAGAGCCATGGCGCCACATATCGGTTAGACACCGGCAACCGATCAGAGTGCCCGGATTCGCTACTGTTTGATTACGGTTCCATCCCGCCGCCGTATCTCGCCCCACCCGCCGTTCAACCGCTTCCGCTCGCCCTCTTCGAAGCTTCCGAACGGATATTTGGCTGCCGCTTTCTCGTCCACCTCAATGCCCCAGCCCGGCGCGTCGTTGGGGTACCAGTAGCCGTTCTTCAGCACCGGACAGCCCTGGAAAACTTCCTGGGTCCGCTCGCCGAATGCCGAATATTCCTGGATGCCGAAATTGTGGCAGGCCACATCCAAAGTGATGTTGCACATCGATCCTATGGGAGAAAGATCGCCCGGACCATGCCAGGCCGTGCGCACGTTGAACGCTTCACCCAACGCCGCTACTTTGCGCGCGGGCGTGAGCCCGCCCACGAACGACGGATGAATGCGGATGAAATCGATCAGGCGCTCGGAAATCAGCGGGGTCCATTCCAAGGGATGCGTGAACAGTTCGCCCATGGCCAATTGCGTGGCGCTCTGCTTGCGAATCAGGCGGAAATAATCGATGTCTTCCGGCGCCAGCACATCTTCTAAAAAGAACAGCCGAAACTTCTCTACATCCTTGGCGAAGCGCACGGCCTGGATCGGATTCAGCCGCTCATGAACGTCGTGCAGCAGCTCAATCTCGTCGCCCAGCTCAGTCCGGCAGGCTTCGAAAAGCTGCAATGCGCGGCGCATGTATGCCGCGGGCTCAAATACCGGACCATCATGCAGCGCGGGAACAGCGGCATTTCCACGGCCGGCGCCATATCCCGCCATGCCCGGGACGCCCACCTGCACGCGCACATGCCGGAACCCGCGCTCCATAATCTGCCGCGCGTTCGCGATGGTCTCGGGAATCTCGGCGCCGGCCGCGTGCGTATAACAATCGGCAGCTTCGCGGCATTTCCCGCCCAGCAACTCATACACTGGCATCCCGGCTTGCCGGCCCTTGATATCCCACAGCGCCCCATCGACGCCCGAAATCGCGTTATTCAATACCGGACCATTGCGCCAATAAGAACTGTCGTAGCAGGCATGCCAAATGTCGTCGATGCGATCGGTGGCCTTGCCCACCAGAAACGGCTTCAAGTATTTCTCCACCGCCGGAACAACCAGATCCGCTCGTTGGGTAAAAGTGGCGCAGCCGTAGCCGTAGAGACCATCCTGGTCCGTGGTGATCTTCACCACCACCAGCCGCAGGCCTTGCGGCGCGGTAGCGATAACGCTGATGTCCTTAATATGGGGGACCGCCAACCCGCGCGTGGCGCGCTCCACCTTAGCCTGCGCGGCCAGTTCTCTACTCAAGATCGCGCCGCCGAATGCGGCCTTCAGCAGTTCCCGGCGATTCATCGCTTGGCTTCGTGCTCCCGGTCGTCAACCATTCGCTTCACCCGATCCAGCTCCGCGCGCAGCTTCTTTTCCCGCAGCGCGATGGAGATCACGTAAATGATTACAACGAGCCAGGCGGCCGTAAAGCCATAAAACATGAACGTGTAATTTTGGTCCATGCCGTCTCCTTCAAAAAGCGTGCGCGTAGCGGCGCATCGATTCAATCTCGCGCTCGATGGCGTCCTGCCGCACGCGCATCATGATCAGAACCGCGGAGAGCATCAGTAACGCCAGCAGGTTCCACCAGATAGGCGCTTCCATCCCCGGCGCCATGCCGCCGCCATTGCGAATGCTCAATACCGGACCGGGATGCTGCGTCCGAAACCACTCGATGGATTTCCACACGATCACGATGTCGGCGCAGGCGAAGATGGACAACACCGCGCAAAGCCGCGCCCGCGTGGTGGGATCGTCAATCGCCCGGCGCAGCATCAGGTATCCGACGTAGAGCAGCCAGCACACGAAGTACGACGTCAGGCGCGCGTCCCAGGTCCACCAGATGCCCCAGGCGATGCGTCCCCACAGGCTGCCGGTGATCAGCGTAATGGTCGCAAAGGCCAGCGAGACCTCGTTGATGGATGCCGCTATGGCATCGAAGCGTAGGTTCTTACTCGCCAGATAGGCCACACTCGCGAACATCGCGACAAAGAAGCCCGCAAACGAAGTGATCGCCGAGGGCACGTGGAAATAAATGATGCGGAAGATCGCACCCTGATTCAGCTCATCCGGGACTCTCAAGAACATGGTGTGCAGGTTCCAGGCCAGAATCGCGCCTGACAGCGCCGCAAGTACCAACATGATTTTCAGTCGCATAGTCCTCACCCCACTAATACGATTTCAACCAGCGCTACAGCCAGAATAGTAAAAATCAGATCAAAACCGATAAGCAGCTTGAACCCGAATGCGTTGCCGGGCCCCAGCGGCTCGCCCGCCATCAAAACAGTGCTGAGCTGGATGGCGCCCATCAGCGCCGGAATCAACATGGGATAGATGAGTGTCGGCAGCATCAATTCGCGCAGCCGCAGATTCACGGTCATGGCGCTGAACAGCGTTCCGATTACGGTAATTCCCCACGTTCCGAGCAACATGACAACAAACAGCAGCCAGCCTTGACGCGGCCAACGCACGTCATAAAAGATCACGAAAATCGGAAGGCATACCACCTCCACAAACATCAGCAGAACATAATTCGCTAAGCATTTTCCGACGAACAACTGCGCGCCGCTGGCCGGCGACGAGATCAGCGCATCCAAACAATCATTTACCAGCTCGCGCGCGAAACTGCGGTTCAAAATGAGCGTTCCGGCAAATGCAAAAACCAGCCAAAGCAATCCTCCAGCGATCTCATGCGTTTCCTCAGACCCCGGATCGAAGGCAAAACTGAACAGCAGCAGGATCACCAGGGCGAACGACAGCGACGCGTTCACGGTCTCCTTGCTGCGCACTTCCGATCGCAGATCTTTGCCGGCGATAGCCAACGCCTGTTGGAGAAAGCTCATGCTTCTCCGTAGTGACGATACAACCAGCCCGGATCTTCCAGCATCTCGCGCGAGCGCTCGCCGCGGAACGCCAATTTTCCGCGATTGATCAAGGCCACATCTGTAGCCAGCTCCAGCGCCTCGCGCAATTGGTGCGTGGACATGATAATGGTCCGGCCCTCGGCCAGCGCGCCTTTGAGCAGCCCTTGCAATACCGCGATGGCGCGATCATCCAGCGCGGTGAAAGGTTCGTCCAGCAACAGCAGCGCAGGATTATGCAGAAACGCGCGCGCCACGGCCAGCCGCTGCCGCATTCCACGCGAGAACTCGCGCACCAGGCCATCGGATACGCGTTCCAGGCCGGTGCGCTCCAGCCATTCCATGGCGATCTGGCGCGGGTTCTCCATGCCGTAGAGGCGCGCGAACAAGCGCAGATTCTCGAAAGCGGAAAGCTCTTCGTAGACGCCGATGCCATGCCCCAGCACGCCGATCCGCGCCCTGGTCGCCGCTGCGCGGGCGTCCCCGCCCAAAATGGTAATGCTTCCCTTAGCGGCTTTCGACAACCCGGCCACCATCCGCAGCAGCGTAGTCTTGCCGGCCCCATTGCGCCCCAGCAGCGCCAGGCAAGCGCCGCCGTCTACGTTGAAGGTAATATTTTGAAGCGCCGGGAAGTCACCGTAAAATTTCCAGACGCCGTCGATCGCGACCGCGCTCATGCTTTATTAGGCCGCAGATGAACGCAGATAAACGCGGATACTCCTTGGTTCCATCCGCGTTTATCCGCGTTCATCCGCGGCTAACCTTTCTTCGTTGCGTTGGCGCGATACAGCGCCACCGACCCCAACCCCAACGTCGCGAAAGCTATCCCCAGGATCAAATAAAGCTGGTCGTAAATTCGCGGCTTCACTTCCTGGATGTTCGGGGCTCCGTTGTTGTCGTCGTCCCCGGCAGCAGCCGCGTCCCCCGCCGGCGTGAGCGCTCCAGTACCTTCCACCGCAACTTTATATTCGTTGCCCTTGATGCGGTAGATGCTGGCTTGCGTCTTCGGCTCCTGCCCGGCCAATTCGATGTTGTCGCCCTTAATGGTCACTCCGGTTGGAACAACCAGGTCCGAGGCCCCCTCATCGTGCAGGATCTTACTCGAAAAAATCATCGGGCTGGTTACGGGAACCGTGTAGTTGAGATCGAATCGCGTCTCTCCCGGCTTGATTGGATAATCCACCTTGTAGACGTTTGCGAGATTGGTTTTTTGAGCCGGCCGCTGGATGGGCATTCCTCCCGGCGCATTGATGGTCACGTTCACTTGCCCCTTGGCTTCGGGAGGCAAATAAAAACGGAACGATCCGTTGGCGGCGTCATTGTAAGTAAGCTTCGGATCGCCCTGAAACAGAATTCCCTCGCTCACCGCCATCTCGGCCGCCCCCGGTTGCAGCACAATAAAATGCTGGCTCACTTTGGCGGTGCCGGGCTTGCTGGTGGCCTGGAAAACATCCACTTCCACGCCGTTCCGGGGCGCGCCAGGCATCATCACTTTGGTATACAAAACCCCGCTAAAGATGGCCTGGATGAGCATCGGCCCTTGCGGATCCTTATCAAACCGGAACTTTCCCTCCGCGTCGGTCTTGGTGCTGGCCAGCGTCTGCATCCCGCCCTGGCCCGGCTGTACCATCTGCAGGATCGTCCCAGCCGCTGGTTGATCGGTGGTGCGATTGATCACCGTGCCGTCCACCGCCGCCAATGCTAGCCGCGAATAAACGCAAATGAACGCGAATCCCCATTTGCGTGCATTCGCGTTCATTCGCGGCCTAAGATTTTTCATGAAACCATCGCCTTCCCGCACTCCCCGCAAAATTTCAGCGGCTGCGGAAACGTCGCCCCGCAATGCGGACATTTCTTTCCATCCGGCTTCGGCTTGGCTACCGGAGTCGCCGGCGCGGCAGCGGCTTTCGCCTTCACCGCCGGCGCCATGGCATCAATCTCCGCTAACACTTTCGCCAGCTCCCGCTGCAGATCGAGCTTCGTTTTCTGATAATCGGCGTCCGAGAGCTTACCCACTCGAAACTCGAATTGCAGATCGCGCAGGTTCTCGTATATTTGCGCCTTGCGCTGTTCCAGGTGCGCGGTGGGCGGCTCCGCCGGCGCTTCCGGAATGTCCCGGCCTCGCACGAATAAAGTGAACACCACTGTTCCCGCGGTGAGAAGGACAGCGGCCAGCAGAACCATCAATCGAGCTTTTCCACTTCTTTCTCGATTTGGTCGTGATACCGGTCGAACTCAGGGTCATGCACCGAACCCGCGGCGGCCGCGGCAGCACCCTTGCGACTATACCTGCGTATCACCCAGACCACGAAAATCAATCCAAGGAATGCCGCCGAGTACATGGAAAGCGATCCCATCATGCCCGGAGGATTCGCCACTACATCCTTCCCTTGCTCTCGCGCGAACTGATCCAGGATCGCCTGGTCCGAAAGGCCGGCCGATTGCATCTTCAAAATTTTCTTCTTGTTTTCCCAGCAAACGCGGCATGGATACGGTTCCATGCGGCAGGCCATATTCATCTTGCACCCGCAGGGACACAGCAGCTTATCCGCTACCCGGTTAACCGCCGGGCTTTCCAGCTGTTCCGCGCTCTGAGCAAAAATCGGCGCCACGAAAAGAGCGACGGCTAGAAGACTATTTCTCGTCCTATTTCTCAACCGGCGCATGTTGCTGCGTCACTCCAATCACTTGCGTCCGCGCGTAGGATAACCGCACCTTGCTCGGGATCAGGCACACCAGCGTCCCCACTGCCAGCACCCAGAACCCGATCCAGATCCAGGTCACCAACGGGAAAATGTAGGCCTGTATCACGGCGCGTTGATTGTCGTTCGAGATGCCGGCGAAGTTGAGATACAAGTCCTCTTTCACCCGCCTGCGGATGGCCACTTCCGAAGTCGGCTGCTGGCTGGATTTGTACAAGCGCCGCTCCGGCTCCATGGTCCCCAGCGATTTCCCGCCCTCGGATGCTTCCACCACCAGCTTCTGCCAGATGTAGTTGTCGTTCTCGCCTTTCAACATATTGGCGATGCGCAGCGTGTAGTGTCCCAGTTGAAAACTGCCGCCGGGCGATACTTCCTTGGTGGTGTCCTTGTTGAAGGCCGCGCCGGTGTAGCCGATGAACATGAATACGATGCCCATGTGCACCATGTATCCGCCGTAGCGCCGCGTGTTGCGGTGCGTCAATTCAATGGTGGCTGGAATCAGTCCGATCCCGCTCTTGGCGCGAATGGCCGATGCGCCCTTCCAGAACTCGGAAAAGATTGTCGCGGTAACGAACATGCACAATCCAAATGAGACCAGGGCGAAGGGATGCTCATAAACGCCTCCGATGGCCAGCGCAACCATCACGACTAGCGCCGCAATGGACGGCCAGAAGAACGCGCGCCGCAAGCTTTCCATCGAGCTTCGCCGCCAGGCGATTAATGGGCCAACACCCGTCAGAAACAGCAGCCCCATTGCAATAGGAATATTGATGCGATTGAAAAACGGCGCGTCCACGCTGATCTTCTCGCCGGTCACGGCTTCAGAAATCACCGGGAACAAGGTGCCCCACAGCACCGCGAAGCAGCTGGCCAGCAGGATCAGGTTGTTGAACATGAAGCTGGATTCGCGCGACACCACGCTCTCCAGATTCGTCTCGCTCTTCAGATACTTCAGCCGGTCCAGAATCAGATAAATGGTGGCTGCGATCCCAATCGCCATAAAAACCACGAAGTATGTCCCAATCGGCGATTGCGCGAAGGCATGCACCGAGCTCACTACGCCGGAGCGGGTGAGAAACGTCCCGAAGATGCACAGGAAAAATGTTGCTGATATCAGCACCATATTCCAGACCTTCATCATGCCCTTCTTTTCCTGCATCATCACCGAATGCAGAAACGCAGTGGCGGTGATCCACGGCAGCAGCGAGGCATTTTCCACCGGATCCCAGGCCCAATATCCGCCCCAGCCCAGCACCGCGTAGGCCCAGCCCTGGCCCAGCAGGATGCCGGTGCTCTGGAACAGCCAGGTGACAATGGTCCAACGCCTGGTAGTGTGAATCCAATTGTCGCCCGGCTGCTTGGTAATCAACGATCCCATGGCGAAGGCGAACGGCACTGTGAAACCGACGTATCCCAGATACAGCATCGGAGGATGGATCACCATGGTCCAGTACTGCAGCAGCGGATTCAAACCCTTGCCCATTCCTTCCACGATGTTGCCGCGGCCGGCGATCAAAATCTGGAACGGGCTGAATACGAACGCGATCAGGATCAGGAAAAATGTCTCGGTGGCCATCAGGACCGATGTAACCCACGGCATCATGTCCCGGAATTTCCGCCGGTTCATGAAAACCACCACGGCCGAATATGTTGCCAACAGCCACGACCATAACAGCAGGGAGCCTTCTTGCCCGCCCCACCAGGCCGTGAACTTGTAGATCTTCGGCATGGATGCGTCGGTGTGCGCCGCGACGTAACCCATTCGAAAATCGCCCGTGAGCAGCGAGTATATAAGGATGCCGGAAGCGATGGTCAGTAGAACCCAGATGGAGTAAACAGCGCGTTCGGCGCTGACCACCAGGAGGGGATTCTTTCGAAGCTTGCCGATCACCGATCCGATAACCGCGTAGACGGCAAAGCAGAACGCGAGCAATATCGCGAGAGCGCCTATGTTTTCCATTCGAGTTTAATTCCTCTAGAATGCTGCGGCAGGCACTTGGCCTGCTGATCTCACCGGGCGCACTACATGCTGGCCCGGTTCGCGTCCTTCTTCAATTGCGGCTTGGCTTCGTATTTGGATGCGCACTTCGCCTGGACCTTGCTGGCCTGAAACACTCCGTCCGGCCCCAGTTTCCCGTCCGCCAGAGCCTGCGCCCCATCCTTGAACGTGTCCGGCAGCGGATCGATACCGTTGTAAACCACCTTCAACGTCTTGGCGTCCTGGTGCATAACAAATGTCACCTCGGCGCCATTGCGGACAATCGACCCCGCTTGCACATCGCCGCCCACGCGAAGCCGTTTTCCCTTGGCCTGATCGCCCATCTGGCCAAGCTCGGCGATGGTCTTGTAGTACGTCTTGCTGTCGCTGATGCCGCCCATTGCCAGCCATACCAGCACGCCGATGATAACAACCACCATCGCGCCGAACTTCGCGTACGTGTTCATGTTTGCTCCTAAAACCTAAGTATAACGCCGGGAAGCAATCCAAGGACCACCGATAACCCTAGCGGAACACTATATCAGAACCATGCAACTGGGTTATTTCACCCAATATGACATAGATTACACGCGATCTTAAGATCCTCAGGGGTCGCACATTCCAGCGTGTAGGTATGCCCACTCATGGTCCAAGTAAAAACCCTGGCGCTGGACCCATGCCGGCCATCCACGGTCAGCCGCCCATCCCGGCCGCCGACCTGATAGGCAACCTCCGCCGACCCTTTCCTGAAGCTCGCCCCTACCAATCGAACTCCGGCAGGCTGCGCCCGCAAGGGCAAATCAATCCCCGCCTTAGCCTTCACAAACGCCCGAATTTCCCCGGCATCCGCGGACCGCACGCTAGTCCGCCCCACAAACAACCAAATAGCAAGCAGCAGGACCGTGGCGCACGCGCCCACGCGTGCCGCGTTCACACTCCTGTGAACGCGTTTTTCGCTCACCACCCGCGGACTCCGCACCCGCTCCCAAAGCTCCTCCGGCGCCACCACGCGGTCCAATTGGTGCGCCAGCACCGGCTCAAACCACTCTTTATGCATTTCCCACCGCCCCTCGCAAATGCGACAACCGCCGCTCCAATATCTTGTGCGCGCGATTCAGCCGCGACGCCACCGTCCCCGCCGAACATCCCAAAATCCGGGCGATCTCTTCGTAAGAAAGCCCCTCCGTATACCGCAAAACTACCACCATGCGTTGCTCTGGCGATAACCTGGCCACAATCCGCTGGACGTCATCTTCTACTTCAGCCCTCATTAACCGATGCAGCACCGTCTCGGAATGCGCGCTCACTGCTTCAATCAAATCGCCCAGGCAGGGCATGATGCGCCGCCCGCGCCGCTGATAGTCCAGGCAAGTATTGACGACAATCCGGTACAACCACGACTCAAACCCTGCTTCGGCGCGAAACTCCCGAATGGCGCCCAGCACTTTCAGAAACGATTCCTGCGCGATGTCCATCGCCGCGGCGGGATCACCGGAATATCTCAGCGCGATGGAATAAACGCGGTCTTTGTGGGCTTCAAACAGCACACGGAAAGCGTCGGAGTCCCCGCGTTGGCAGGCCTCGATCACCTCCCGGTCGTTCGCGTCCAGCACCAGCATGTCCAAACCACCACTTTAGACGACGACGGGGGGTGGTTTCTTCCCGGAATCCGCTACCGAGCCGTGAGATTCCAGCGCCGGTCAAATCCTGATCCGCCGGAGGCAGCCTCCAACGCGTGGCGCATTTCAGCCGCCCTCGCTCCAATCGGCGAAAATCCTGGTGGTGGGTCAATTTCGTTGATTGCAAAACCTCCAAGCCAACGACGTGGCGCGCGCACTCCTGCGTGCCGCGTTCACACTCGTGTGAACGCCTGGAACTTACCCACCGGTGTTCGCAAGAGTGCGAACACGGCACGCAAGAGTGCGTGCGCCACATCCTCAAACTGATCAGTACCAGGGTTTATAGTAGTGCTAAGCTCTCAAATAATCATGGGCATCGATCCAAAACGAACCGTTCGTGAGCTAAAAGAATTACGCGCCCTCACCGCTACCGAAGACGGCGCGCAGCGCGTGGCCTGGACAGATGTCTGGCAAATCTCGCGCACCTGGTTCGAATCCAAACTCCACGGCCTGCCGGTGGAGCATCACCTGGACGCCGCCGGCAATCGCTGGGTGACCTTGCCGGGAGCTTCCGATCGCGCCCTGCTGCTCGGCAGCCATCTCGATTCTGTTCCCAACGGCGGCTGGCTGGATGGGAGCCTGGGAGTACTGGCCGCATTGGAGGTTCTGCGCCGCATCGCGGAAGAGTTCAAGGGCCGCCCGCCCATCACCATCCGTCTGGTGGATTTCGCCGATGAAGAGGGCGCACGTTTCGGCCGCAGTCTGCTGGGATCTTCGGCGTTCGCGGGAACCCAGTCTGTCGAAGCGGATCGGGTGCGTACCGATAAAGACGGCATTCGCATGGATGCGGCGCTCCGACGCTGCGGCGTCGATATGGACAACTTCGCGGAGGCCGCTCGCGAACAGAAGAACGCGGCCGCTTATCTCGAACTGCACATTGAGCAGGGCCCGGTGCTCGAGAACCTGATGATGCCGCTGGGCGTGGTGCTGGGAACCAAAGGCGTGGAACGCCACGCCATTACATTTCATGGCCAGGAGGCGCATTCGGGAGCGACTCCCATGAAAACCCGCCGGGATGCGCTGGCCGCCGCCGCCAAGCTGGCGCTCGAAATCCGTTCCATCGCAGGCCGCCATGCGGAAGCCGTCTGTACCATGGGAAGCCTCAAGACATACCCCGGAATCCCGACCGCTGTGGTGGGACGCGCGGAGTGCACTTTAGACCAACGCGATCTGAGCGCCACTGCGCTGGCCCAGATGTATCGCGAGGCGCGCGAAGCGAGCGAGCGTTTCGCCAAGGAAGAAAAGTGTACGGTGGAATGGTCGCGCATATGGAGCATTGAGCCCATTCAATTTCACCCCGAATTGATCAAACGCTGCCGCGAAGCCATCGCGGAAACCGCCGGCGCGGCTCATCAACTCCCCTCCGGCCCGTTGCATGACGCGGCCGAAGTCTCCCGGGCTGGAATCCCGACGGTAATGATGTTCGTGCAATCCATCGGCGGCATCAGCCACAACAAGGTAGAAGACAGCGCCGAAGAACACCTGGAAATGGCCGTCCGGGCCCTCGATCGGCTGGCCAAGAAAACAATGGCCTGGATCCAGGCGAACTAAAGTGCCCGTCGACAAATTCTTGGGGGGCGTCTCCCGGTTTCAAAAACATGTTTATCCGCAGCATCAGGAACTTTTCCAAAAGCTGGCTGCAGGCCAACGCCCGGAAGCGCTGTTCATCACCTGCTCCGATTCCCGGATCGACCCGTGCCTGGTCACTCAAACCAAACCGGGCGAGCTTTTCATCTGCCGCGTGATCGGCAACATCGTCCCCCGTTATCCCGATGCCATCGGCGGCGTTTCAGCCACCATCGAGTATGCAGTCGGCGTGTTGCGCGTGCCGGAAGTGATCGTCTGCGGCCACACCGATTGCGGCGTTATGCGGGGAGCGCTGAATCCGGATGCGCTGGAGGCTTTTCCCAACGTGACGGCCTGGCTGCGCTACGCGAATGTGGAGCAGCGCGAAGCGGAACCGAGCCCCGAGTTGCTTCTCGCCCTCACGGAAAAAAATGTCATCGCGCAACTGAAGAACCTAGGCTCGCATCCTACGGTTCGGGAGCGCTTGAAACAAGGCGATCTGGCGCTGCACGGATGGGTCTATGACATCGGAACCGGCGGGGTCACCGTCTATAAAGAAGCTACCGGAAGGTTCGAGGGTCATTCGTTTTTGTAGTACGCTATCGGAATGCTCTACTTGATCCTGGCGTTGTTGTTCGTGATTTTCGTCTCCGGAATCAGAACCGCGCGGGAATATGAACGGGCCGTGGTTTTCCGCTTGGGCCGATACGCGGGTCTGCGCGGACCGGGCCTATTCTGGCTGATTCCGCTGGGGATTGAAAATCAAACCCGCGTCGGCCTGCGCATCGTTACTAATCCTATTGAGCAGCAAGAGACCATCACCCGGGATAGCGTCACGGTAAAAGTGAACGCGGTCCTCTGGTTTCGCGTGGACGATCCCGAAAAAGCGGTCCTGAAGGTGGAAAACTTCCACAGTGCCGTGCAACAGGTTGCGCTCACCGGTCTGCGCAACGTGATTGGCCAGCACGATCTCGATGAAGTATTGAAGTCACGGGACAAAATCAACGACATTCTTCAAAAAAATGTGGCCGCAACCACCACCCCTTGGGGAGTGGCCGTAGAGCTGCTGGAGATGAAGGACGTCGAGATTCCCCAAGACATGCAGCGCGTGATGGCTATGGAAGCAGAAGCCATGCGCGAGAAGCGCGCCCGGATCATCAAGGCGGAAGCGGAGCTGGACGCTTCGAAGAAGCTGGCGGAAGCAGCGCAGCTGATGGTGGGTAATCCGGCCGCGCTGGAGTTGCGCCGCATGCAGATGGTCGCTGAGGTGGGGGCGGAGAACAACAGCACTACGGTGATCATGATTCCAGCCGAGTTCGCTCACATGGCGGGGAGTTTATCCAAATATCTGACAGGAAAAGACGCCTAGCAGGGATCATCGTTCCCCGGAACTTCGCACTCGCTACAATCGTTATTGTTGCTCTCGTCCATGCTAACCGCACAGAAAACTTCACCAACTTCCCAAGGGCTGCCTCCCTTGATCGACCGCGAACTGCTGTTCGGAGATCCTGAGATCACCGCCGCTGAAGTTTCGCCCGACGGAAAGTACCTCGCGTTCATGAAACCATGGTCGAAGACGCGGAACATCTGGGTGAAGAAGACCGGCGAACCGTTCAGCGCCGCGAAACTGCTGACCACTGAAACCAAGCGTCCCGTGGCCGGCTACCTGTGGTCCCGCGACGGCAAGTTCATCCTCTACGCCAAGGACAAAGACGGCGACGAGAATTACAATCTTTTTTCGGTGGATCCCGCGGCGTCGCCGGCCGCCGGGGCCGAAGCCCCACCCTCGCGCGATCTCACCGGCCTGACCGGCGTCCGCGTGCAACCTTACAGCGTTCCCAAGAACGATCCGGATATCGTTTACATCGGCCTCAACGACCGCGACAAGGCCTGGCACGATCTTTATAAATTGAAGATCTCAACCGGCGAGCGCACTCTGCTGCGCAAAAACACCGAACACATCTCCGGCTGGGTTTTCGATCTCAGCGGCCAGTTGCGCCTGGCTACGCGCACGGCCGATAACGGCGATCAGGAAATCCTGCGCGCCGACGCCGGCGGATTCACCAAAATCTACTCCTGCGATGTTTTCGAGACCTGCGGTCCGCTTCGCTTCACCAAAGACGGCCGCCGTTTCTACATGGAAACCAACAAGGGCAACGATGTGAATCTGTCCCAGCTGGTGCTGTTCGATCCCCAAACCGAGAAGCTGGAGCTGGTGGAATCGGATCCGCTCAAGCGCGTCGACTTCGGGACAGCCGTGTTTTCCGAAGCCACCGACGAACTTGCCATGACCGCTTATGAAGACGATCAAGTCCGGCGGTATTTCAAAGACAAGAGTTTCGAAGCCGATTATAAGTGGCTGGCCGGGAAGTTCCCGGGCAAAGAGGTCGGCGTCTCTTCCCGCACCAACGACGAGCATTTGTGGCTGGTGACCGCGCACTCGGACACGGAGCCCGGCGACAATTACCTGTTCGACCGCAAGAAACACACGCTGACGCACCAATTCAAGATCCGGGAAAAGCTGCCGCGCGAATCGTTGGCATCCATGCGGCCGGTGCGATACAAATCGTCGGATGGCCTGGAGATTCCGGGTTATCTGACTTTGCCGAAGGGCGTGCCGGAGAAGGGGCTTCCGACGGTAGTGGTGCCGCATGGCGGTCCCTGGACGCGCGACGAGTGGGGCTACAATCCGCTGGCGCAGTTTTTCGCCAATCGCGGCTATGCGGTGCTGATGCCGAATTTCCGCGGGTCCACTGGATTCGGCAAGAAATTCCTGAATGACGGCAATGGCGAATGGGGCCGCAAGATGCAGGACGACATTACCTGGGGGGTGAAGTACCTGGTGGCGGAAGGTATCGCCGATCCCAAGCGCATCGGCATTCTGGGCGGTTCCTACGGCGGCTATGCAACGCTCGCCGGAGTTGCGTATACGCCCGATCTGTATCGCGCGGCCGTGGATATCGTGGGTCCGTCTAATTTGCTTACGCTGCTCGAATCCATTCCGCCGTATTGGGAAGCCGGACGCAAAATGATGTACGCGCGCATGGCCGATCCGGGAACTCCGGAAGGCAAAGCCTGGCTGAAGGACCGCTCTCCGCTTTCCTCAGCCGACAAGATCAAGACGCCGCTCATGGTAGTGCAAGGCGCCAACGATCCGCGCGTCAACAAGCGCGAAGCTGAGCAGATTGTAATCGCCTTGCGCGATCGAGGATTTCCCGTGGAATATCTGCTGGCGACGGACGAAGGGCATGGATTCGCGCGGCCGGTAAACAATATGGCCATGTTCATGGCCACCGAGAAATTCCTGGCCAAGTATCTGGACGGCCGCTACCAGCAGGATGGAACGCCGGAAGTGGTGGAGCGTTTGAAAGAGATCACGGTTGATCCGAAGACCGTCACGCTGGCAAAGAAAGTAGACGCCGCGCAGGTGGGCGCTCCCAAGCCGGCCATGGAATTGAAGCCGGGAACTTATCACTACGACGCCAAGATCGAAATGGGCGGCCAGCACATCGCGCTGAAAGTTTCCACCTCGATCGCGGAAGAAAACGGCGCGTGGACGGCTACGGCCACCATGGACACGCCCATGGGAGAAGCCATCGACACCGCCACGCTGGATAAGACCAACCTGACGCTGAGCAAGCGCAACGTGAAGCAGGGCCCGACGTCGATCGATTTGGATTTTTCGGGCGACAAGGCGCAGGGAACCATGAGCATGAACGGGCAGCAACATACCATCTCCGTCGATTTGGGCGGCCCGCTGTTCGCCGATTCGAACGCCGCGCAGCAGGCCATCGGATGTCTGCCGTTAGCAGACGGCTATACCACAACTTTCCGGAATCTCGATCTGATGAAGCAGAAGGTCAAGCTGATGGAGCTGAAAGTGGCCGGTTCTGAGAGCGTGACAGTGCCGGCCGGAACTTTCGATACGTTCAAGGTGGAAGTTGCGTCAGCCGACGGCGGCCCGGACAAATCGACAATTTGGTTTGCGAAGGATTCCCGAAAATTGGTAAAGATGTCGGCGGTGTTGAGCGAAATGGGTGGCGCGACGTTAACCACCGAGTTGCTTCCGTGAGCGTTGAAGACGCCGGCGTTCGGTTGGCAGGCGGAAACGCCTGCCCCACTCAAAACGTAAATCCTTGCGACCACCGTGGGGCAGGCGCTTCCGAGGTACTTGCAAAATTCGAATAACCAACCGCTCCGTGACTCGGCATAGCCGGAACCAAAAAGGCACCGGCCCCCTCAGGCTCAGACTCAGAAGCTGTGAAAAAATCGGTTCGCAGGCGAAAGCGCCTGCGCCACTTAATCGTAAATCCTTGTGCGTCACTGTGGGGCAGACGCTTCCGTCTGCCAACCCCGCGTGCTTCCCGATTTTTTCACAGCTTCTCACACTCACGGTCGCGGTTCGCTAAGTGTCTCGCACTCAACACCGCCTTTGGCGAATTTTGCAAGTACCTCGCTTCCGCCTGCCAACCGATTTCTCCACACGGCGCCTTCCTGGAATTTGGTGAGCCGCAGGCCCATGGAAACTCCCTAACCCGGCGTGGCCGGAACCAAAAAAGGCACCGACTCCCTTACGGTCGCGGCTCGGTAACAGCTTCACTACCCCGCTGCGAGTTTTGGCGTCAGCATCCATTTCAGGACGCCATGCGGCTCGGCTGGGAAATGATCGATTTCAACGCAGGCCAGCGCGCCCTTCTTGTAATCGATTTGAAGGCCCGGCGCGCCCAGCAAATACGCCATAAGGCCGCTGAACAGCGGCTCGTGGCCGGAGAGCAGAATCCCGGCTTCGTCTTTGTGGACCCGAATCTCGTCCCAAACCACGCGCGGATGGGAACCCGGTTCCAGCGTTTTCGTCTGCAGCAGTTCGCCCTTGTAATTCAAGACTTCGGCGGCTATCTGCGCGGTTTGAATGGCGCGGCGGAACGGGCTGGTCAATATAATTGACGGAGCAACGCCGGCGGCATGGGCGGCGCGCAGCACGCTTCGCAGTTTCTTTTTGCCTTCTGGAGTGAGTGCGCGCTCGGAATCCGGCTGACTTCCCTGCGCGTCTTCCGCGATCCCGTGCCGGAGAATATAGATCTTCATTCCTGGTAGCCTACAGAGTTGAAGCCTTACCTCGATCGCGCCGCTTTCCATCTGATCTGCGGATCGCTTGTTTCTATTTTATTCTCGATTGCGGCGTCGCAGATTTTGCTCGGTCTGGCGCTGGCCGCGCTGTTGCTCTCTTCCGAGCCCTTGCGTCTGCCACCCATCAAGCTGCCGCTCGCGCTGTTCCTGGCCGGCACGGTGATCTCGTGGCTCGCTTCCGGGCACATCCACGACGGCACGCCGCAGATTCGCAAGTTTTTCGTCTTTACGGTCCTGCTGGTGGTTTACTCCACATTTCGCAAGATCTCGGAAATCCGCGCAATCGCGCTGATCTGGGCCGGCGTAGCCACGCTGTCGGCTATCCGCAGCCTGTTTCAGTTCGGGCAGAAGTATGCGGATTCGCAGCAGCTTCACCGCAACTTCTACGAGTTCTACATCGGCTCGCGAATCACCGGCTTCATGAGCCACTGGATGACCTTCGGCGGCGAAGAGATGATCGTGCTGCTGTTTCTGCTGGCGTTGCTTTTCTTTTCTATCGAGCGGCGCTGGAAGGCGATGGGATGGTTTTGCGCCTTCGTGCTGGGCATTTCTTTGGTGCTGGGATTCACCCGCAGCATTTTTCTGCTTGGCTTTCCGGTGGGGTTGGTGTACCTGCTGTGGTTCTGGCATCGATGGTTGGTGGCCGCTGTTCCAGTGGTTGCCGTAATCGCATTCCTGGTAGCGCCGGCAGCTTTGAAGGAACGCGTCACGTCCATCATGCAGCCGCACGGCCAGATGGATTCCAACATGCACCGCAGCATTACCCGGCGGACGGGCCTGGAGATGATCCGCGCGCATCCGCTGCTGGGATTAGGTCCCGAGGTGATGAAAGATCCGGCGCAGTTTGACCACTACGTTCCCGCCGACATTCCGCGGCCGCTTCCCGAAGGTTGGTACGGGCACTTGCACAACATCTATATTCAATATGCGGCTGAGCGCGGGATTCCGACGATGCTGGCCATGATGTGGCTGATCGGGAAAGTGCTGTGGGACTTTGCAACTGCTTTAAGAGGAAAGCTTGCGAACGCAGAGGCGCGTTTCGTACTGCACGGAGCCATTGCCGTGATCCTGGCGATTCTCGCCGAAGGGCTGCTCGAATACAACCTGGGCGATAGCGAGGTGCTGACGCTGTTTTTGGCGGTGATCACATTCGGCTACGCCGCCAGGGAGGCTGTGGACGTTGCCGATAGCCGGGCTTGAGATTCTTCTGGCCGGAGGAGCGGGCGGATTGGGCTCGGCGACGGCCGATCTCTTGAAGAGCGACGGCGCAAACGTAACGGTCAGTTCACGGGAGCGCGGAATTCGCGCCGATATCACCGTTGCTGAGGATCGCAATCGATTATTGGATGCGCTGCCGAAGCTGTACGGGCTGGTGGTGTTCACTGGAAGTCCGGCGCGTGGCGAGCTGGCGGACGCCATGCGGATTTCGCACCAGGTGAATTACGAAGGTCCCATTCTGCTGGCGCGCGAGGCAGCGGAACGCATGAAAGCGAGCGGGACCGAAGGCGCGATTGTGTTGTTCTCCACCATGCAGGCCGTGGCGCTATTTCCAGGATCGACGGCTTATGCCGGCGAAAAAGCCGCGCTGCTGCATGCCGCGCGAATCCTGGCCAAGGAGTGCCGCGGGCCGGCGAACATTCGCGTGAATGTGATTGCGCCCGGCATAATTGCGGCGGGGATGGCCGAGGCCAGCATTGCGTCCGGGAAGTACGAGCGGTATTTGCATGACGGTGTCATTCCGCGCTACGGGAGAGCGCTGGACGTCGCGCGGGCTGTGCAGTTCTTGCTGGAGCCGGATAATTACATTACTGGACAAGTGCTTTCCGTAGACGGAGGTATGACATTGTAGCGCACGCACTTTGCGTGCGCCACAGTTCAGTCAGAACAGTTCAGTCAGAGCGGCTTGTAGGCCACGCAGTCGATTTCTACTTTCATTTCGGTTTGGTAGAACTGCGCTTCTACCGTGGTGCGGGCGGGACGCGTTTCGCCGAAAAATGCCGCGTAGACTTCGTTCATGGCCGGGAAATCCTGGGCGTTTTTTAGAAAAACGGAACACTTCACTACGTCGGCTGGCGTGGCTCCGGCTTGCTCCAGGATGCGTCGAATGTTTTCCAGCGTCATCCGGACTTCGTGACGAATGTCGCCCAACGAGAATTCGTTGGTGGCTGGATCGACGGGGCCCTGGCCGGAGACGAAAATCAAGTCTCCGGCCCGGACGAATGGTGAATAGGGACCGCGTGGTTTGGGAATGCTCATTGCATCGTATGGTGATGTGTTTCCGGTTTCTTCTTGCGGGAGCGGCGTTGCGGCCGGTCGCCGCTGTTGCCGGATCCGGCTACTTTTCGCGGGCGGCGAATCGGCTTAGGCTTAACCGGCGGAGGATTGGGTTCGAGCAGCGAGGGCTGGCCTTCCACGATGGGCTGCTTTTCGTCCTCTTCCTCTTCAATGTGCTGTTCGGCGGGCGGCTCCGGGACGGCGGGCGGATAAAACTCCGCGCCCAGATAAACCACCAGGCCTTTCTCTTCGTCCGGCTCCACGCGCACGACCAATTTGTCTTGCGCGTAATTCAGAAATTCGGAGAACTCCTGGAAGCCATAAGCGCCGGGCTCGAAATTCGGAACTTCGGCCTGCACCCAGGCGCTGAGATCGTCCACGGGGGCGCCGTTTTCCATTTCCAGGCGATGTGTTTCGAGAACATCACGCAATGCCGGCAAAGCTTCTTCCGGTTTTGGCGTGGGACGTTCCGGCTGGCTGGAAGTTTTGCGCTCGATGATATAGCGTCCGCCCTGGCCGCTGACGTTCACGAAGTCGGCTTTCTTGAGCTTCTCCACGAAATCGGAGAAGCTGCCGGCGCCGTAAGCCTTCTCGGTAAATGCCGAATCGAGCTGCAGCATGGTGGATTTCAGCAAGCCCAGCTGGGGTTGAACGGCGCGGCGTTCCAGAACCTGCAGGGCGCGTTCCACCAGCGGCATGGCTTGCGCGAGATCGAGCGGCGCGGGACGCGCGCGATGTCCGCCCTGGCGGGCGCCTCCGCCTCCGCCGCCACCGTGCGGCTGTTGTTGCTGGCGCTGCTGCGGAGGACGGTCACGGCTTTCCGAACGCTGTTCGGGATCCGAAAGCAGCGATTCGTAGCTGACAAACTCGTGACAGTTCTGTTGCAGGATGGTGCTGGTGAAGGCCTTGCCGCCCACCACGAACACGGTCTTGCCGTATTCCTTGAGCTTGTTGACCAGCGGGATGAAATCGCTGTCGCCGCTGACGATGGCGAACGCGTTTACATGTGGATGCGTGAAGGCCATTTCCAGGGCGTCGAGAGCGAGATTGATGTCGCCGCCGTTTTTGTCGCCGCGGGGCGAGGGCAGGCGCTGCACCATCTGAACGGCGTTTTCGGCCATGGAACGGGCGGCGCCTTCCTGGCGTCCCCAGTTGGCGTAAGCGAATTTGGCGACCAGGTCGCCGCGCTCCTTGAGCGCATCAAGCGGGAGCGATACATCGAACTCCCGCCGAAGAGTGGATTTTACGCCGATCTCGATATTGTCGTAATCGACGAATACGGCGATGTTAAGTTTTTCTTGCATTGTTTCTTTCTTTTACTGTTAAACTACACAGGCTGGAATGCCTGTGCCCCTTCAGGCGATCTGCTTTACAGAAGACCGGATGAAGTCTACTATTGCTTCGAGCGAGGCTCCGGGCTGGAATACAGCCGCGACGCCCAGCTTCTTCAGTTGGGCGGCGTCCTCGTCCGGAATTATACCTCCGACGGTCACCAGGACGTCTTGCATGCCCTTCTCTCGCAGCAGCTCCATTACCCGTGGAACGATCGCATTGTGCGCGCCGGAGAGAATGGACAATCCGATAACCTGGACGTCTTCCTGCAGCGCGGCATTTACGATCATCTCCGGAGTTTGACGCAGGCCGGTATAGATCACTTCCATGCCCGCGTCGCGGAGAGCCCGCGCGATCACCTTCGCTCCCCGGTCGTGGCCATCCAAACCCGGTTTGGCGACCAGCACCCGGATGCGATGATCCATACACCCCGATTCTAGCATTTGGCCGCGGATGAACGCGGATGAACACGCAAATGTTTATAGGACTGAGGTCTCCGTGTAGGTTCCGAAGACTTCGCGGAAGGCGTCGCAGATTTCGCCTAGAGTGGCGTAGGCGCGTACAGCGTCCAGGATGAATGGCATGGTGTTTTCGCAGCCTTCGGCGGTGCGTTTCAGGGCGTCTAACGACGCGGCTACTTTTTCGTTGGAGCGGCGCGACCTCAGGCTCTTCAATTTTTGCAGCTGGTGCTGTTGGGAGGACTCGTCGATGTGCAGCAGCTCGATGGGCGGCTCGTTTTGCTCCACGAATGCATTCACGCCCACGATTTTTTGCTCGCCCGTTTCAATCAAGTGCTGGTATTCGTAGCTGGCGTTGGCGATTTCGGTTTGCGGGAAACCGCGTTCGATGGCCGGGATCATTCCGCCCATCTCGTCGATGCGGCGAATGTAATCATTCGCGCGCTTTTCCATTTCGGCGGTGAGGCTTTCGACAAAATAGCTGCCTCCCAGAGGATCTGGAACATCGGGCACGCCGCTTTCATAGGCAAGCACTTGTTGCGTGCGCAGGGCAATGGTGACGGCATGCTCGCTGGGCAACGCATAGGCTTCGTCGAGTGAATTGGTGTGCAGCGATTGCGTTCCGCCCAAAACCGCGGCCAGCGCCTGCAGCGTGGTCCGAACGATATTGTTATATGGTTGTTGCCAGGTGAGCGAGCACCCGGCGGTTTGGGCGTGGGTGCGCAGCTTCCAGCTTTTTTCGTCTTTCGCGCCGAACCTGTCGCGCATCACTTCGGCCCAAATTTTTCTTGCGGCGCGGTATTTGGCGATTTCCTCAAAGAAGTCGTTGTGGGCGTTAAAAAAGAAGCTGAGGCGCGGAGCAAAGCTATCCACGGGAAGGCCGCGTTCCAGCGCCCAATCCACGTACTCGATTCCGTCGCGCAAAGTGAACGCCAGCTCCTGCACGGCAGTGGAGCCGGCTTCGCGAATGTGGTACCCACTGATGGAAATGGGATTGAAACGCGGGACGCGCTGGGTGGAATATTCGATGACATCGGTGACCAGGCGCATGGACGGGCGCGGCGGATAAATATATTCCTTCTGCGCGATGTATTCCTTGAGGATGTCGTTCTGCAGCGTGCCCGACATGCGCCCCCAATCCACGCCCTGCTTTTCGCCCACGGCCAGGTACATGGCCCACAGGATGTTGGCGGGCGAATTGATGGTCATGGAAACGGTGACGTCGCCAAGGGGGATGCCGCGAAACAGGATCTCCATGTCCTCAAGCGAAGAGATGGAGACGCCGCACTTGCCCACCTCGCCTTCCGACGTCGCGTGATCGGCATCGTAACCCATGAGGGTGGGCAGATCGAAAGCCACCGAGAGTCCGGTCTGGCCCTGGCTCAATAAATAAAGATAGCGGCGATTGGTTTCTTCCGGAGTGGCGAAGCCGGAGAACTGGCGCATGGTCCAGAGCCGGCCGCGGTACATATCGCGATGGATGCCGCGAGTGTAGGGAAATTCGCCGGGCGCGGGGAGTTCGAGTCCCTGGGTGTTCGCAGGGGTGTAGATCGGCTCGATGGGGATGCCGCTCAACGTTGTGACGTCGCTGGTTAGCTTGGCCATTAGTTTAATTGTAGGGGCTGGGGGCTGGGGGCTGGGGACTCATCGGGGATTAGAACGGGTTGCGGGCTGTGACTGAGCCGAACCGCTGGCCGTTCGACAGGTCTTCGGTCCCACCACGCGATTTTATATCCGCGCTGTAGGCTTCATGCCTTCAGGACATCGGCGTGTCCTGAGGAATGAGTTGTCCAAGCTCGCAGATCATGGATCACATCTTCGGCAGCTTGGCTCTTCATGCCCAGCTTTCTGGTGCCTGCAGCATAGAATTCCGAGAGAACTTGAACGCTTAGCAAACTTCTTCAAACAGCCGGGTCAGCAACGCAACGGACTGCTGGTGCTTGCGCCCGGCGCTTGAGTCGTGAGCGTAAATAAAGATATTCGTATCGACGAACTCAGCGCTCATGCAGCTCGTCCCGCGTCCAGCTGATCTTTCCACGCGTGCCGCAATCGGGCGCATTTCTGATGCGCTCCAGGAAGCGGCGCTTGGCCTGGGCGTTCTGCTGATCTTGTTCCATAAGGGTACGTATGGCCTGCGTCATGAGACTGGTCATCGATTGGTTGCGCGAGGCTGCGTAAACTCGCAGCCTTCGCAGCAATGTTTGGGGAAGACTGAGAGTTACGTTCTGGTGGGTCTTCACGTGGACACGTGATGCGCGGCGAACGGCACCGACTCCCTTACGGTCGCGGTTCGGTAACGCCACCGGCGGTGAGCGGTATACTCATGAGCGCGGAGGGGAATGTTGGCATGACGCTTCGTGAATTTTTTATTGAGCGCCGGCGCGCGGAATTGCCGGCTTTTTTGCGGGTGCTGCAGGCGCTTCCCGCCGACGCCGCCGATTATAGGCCGCATGAGCGCAATCCGACGGCGCAGCAGATTGTCTGGACTCTCACCAACGAACTGCAGGCCTGCGTGGATGTGGTGACCGAGAATAGGGCCGAATGGAAGCCGTTGCCGGCGCCGCCCATCCCCGAGATGGTGAAGCTTTTCGAGCAGCGGTCAAACGAACTGATAGATTCGGTCTCGAAGATGGACGAGGAATCCTGGAACCGGACTGCGAAGTTCTATTACAACGGCAAGGTTGTGTCCGAACAACCGGTGGGCCAGTTTCTGTGGTTTATCCTTTTTGACGCAATACATCACCGGGGTCAACTGGCGGCGTATCTGCGGCCAATGGGCGGCAAGGTTCCTTCGATTTATGGGCCTTCGGCGGATGAGCGGCCGGCGTAACACTTGGCAGGCGCAAGCGAGGTACTTGCAAAATTCGCCAAAGGCGGTGTTGAGTGCGGGACACTTACCGAACCGCGACCGTGAGGGAGTCGGTGCTTTTTTGGTTCCGGCTACGCCGGGTTAGGCCTGCGGCTCAACAAAAGGTAATGAAGACGCTGTTGTTGGCAGGCGAAAGCGCCCGCCCCACATCGGCGCCGCGAGTGGGGCAGGTCCGGCTACGCCGGGTTAGGGAGCGGTCGGTTATTCGAATTTTGCAAGTACCTCGAAAGCGCCTCCTCCACCTTAGCTCTGCTGGGCGGCCTTGGCCTGCGATGCCAATCGGGTGCGGATGGCCTTCATCTGCTCGCGGGCCATGGCCACGCGCTTGGGACCTTCCGGCGAGGCGTTAATGAGCTTTTCAAGGTTCGCTGCAAAACGGGGTCCGTAGGCTTTGCGGATTTCGCCCAGGATCGGTTCGATCTTGGAAAACGTTCCAATGTGTTCGCCGTTGGAGTCGTCAAAAAGCTCCACGCTGATGGCGCCGTTGTTCACGAGCGCGGCGGCCATGTCCCAGTAGGTTATGACCATGCGCAGATGGCCGCTGTGAGCGCTGAACATAGCGCTGTTGAAATCCTCCAGCGATTCAGGATTAAATTCGCGGAAATACCAGTCGCGCGCCTGGCGCATGGTATCTTCACGGCGCAGCTTGTACAGCTCGAGAATAAGACCGGCTTCTTCTTGCTTCGACATGGAAAAATCTCCTATGGCTCTGAGTGTAGCAGACCAAAATTTCAATGCGATGTCTGCGCTATCCTCAATACGGACAGGCAGTACATGAATCTCCGGAAGGTTGGTTTTGGCCTGAGTCTTATTGGGGCCGCCGCGCTTTTTGCCACCCTCGATGCCTCGCAGCCGCCCGGGTTCCGGGTTTATCCCAGCCTGGAACCTTATGACGATGTGGAGTTGCCGCCGGACTATCAGGAAAAATCGGAGTGGGTTTTCGCCCGGCTGATGTATCCGGAGCATCCCAACGCGCTCTTCAGCCGCCGGCGCTTCGGTTTCAGCGGATCGCAGGATTGGCGCTACGGCGGCACCAGCTGGACGCAGGATTATCCGCGCGCGGATCGTCACTTCGCGCTGGCGCTGCGGCGGCTGACGCGCATCAACGCGCGGTCTGTGGAAGAGCCGGTGAACCTGGACGATGGAGACGACGTATACGATTGGCCGTGGCTGTGCGCCGGCGAAATGGGCGATTGGAAATTGACCAACTCACAAGCGAAAAAGCTACGCGAGTACCTGCTGCGCGGCGGATTCCTGATGCTGGACGATTTCTGGGGTCCGGAAGAGTGGGACCGCTTCATGGAGAGCATGCGGCTGGTATTTCCGGACCGTCCGATCGTGGAGATTGAAGACAAGGATTCCATTTTCCACACGGTGTATGATCTGGACGACCGTTATCAGATTCTGGGCCAGTGGGCGCTGCACGGCCGCATGCGCTATCGCAGCGACGGAACAGTGGCGCGTTGGCGAGGCATCTATGACGACCACGGCCACATCATGGTGGCCATGTCGTTCAATTCCGATATCGGGGATTCGTGGGAGTGGGCGGACGAGGCGAGTTATCCGGAGAAGTTTTCGGCGTTGGGGATTCGGATCGGCGTGAATTATGTGGTGTATTCGATGACGCACTGAGGCGGGGCCGCCGCCCCGCCGGGGTGGGGGGCTAGGGACTCGGGGCTGGGCCGAACCGCTCTCTAGTTTTCAAGCAGCGTTCCAGCCCCTAGTCCCCAGCCCCCAGCCCCGTTTGCTAACATCCCAGCATGAGAGAAGCCGTGATCGTCGATGCGGTTCGGACGCCAGTGGGGCGGCGGGATGGGTCACTCAAGGGGTGGCATCCCGTGGATCTGTTGGCGCACACATTGCAGGCGCTGGTGCAGCGCAACAAGCTGGACCCGGCGCTGGTAGACGATGTGATTGCCGGATGCGTGGGACAGGTGGGCGAGCAAGCTTTCAACGTGGCGCGCAACGCGGTGCTGGCCGCTGGATTTCCCGAGTCCGTGCCGGGGACAACCGTAGATAGGCAGTGCGGATCCAGTCAACAAGCAGCGCATTTTGCGGCGCAGGGCGTGTTGGCCGCCAGTTACGACATCGCCATTGCCTGCGGGGTGGAATGCATGTCGCGCGTCCCCATGGGGTCAAACGGCGCGGGGCCTGGCCAGCCTTTCGGACCGCGCGTGCTGCGGCGCTATCACAACACCGTGTTTCATCAGGGCGTCGGCGCGGAGATGATGGCGGAGCGCTGGAAAGTGAGCCGCACGGAGTTGGATGAGTTTAGCCTGCAGAGCCATGCCCGTGCGGCGCGTGCCACTGAGGAAGGACGCTTCTGCAACGAGATTGTTCCGGTTCCCGTCGAAACGGAAAACGGTCCGGTACACATGACTCGGGATGAAGGGATTCGCGCGAACTCGACGCTAGAAAAAATGGCGACGTTGAAAGCCGCTTTCAAACCGGACGGCGTGATCACGGCCGGAAATTCGTCGCAGATCAGCGATGGCGCCGCCGCAGTGTTGATTATGGAGCGCGGTACCGCGGAGCGGTTGGGATTGCATCCCTTGGCGCGGTTCATAGGGTTTGCGATGGCGGCGGAAGATCCGGTGATCATGCTGTCGGCGCCGATTCCAGCCACGCGCAAGATTCTGGATCGCGCGGGGCTGACCATTTCCGATATCGACCGCGTGGAAATCAACGAAGCTTTCGCCAGCGTGGTGCTGGCGTGGCAGCGCGAGACGGGCGCGGATTTAGAGAAAGTGAATGTGAATGGCGGAGCGGTGGCGCTGGGTCATCCTTTGGGCGCGAGCGGCGCGCGATTGATGACCACGCTGGTGCATGAGCTGGGGCGCTCGGGCGGGTGCTATGGTCTCCAAACGATGTGTGAAGGCGGCGGAATGGCCAACGCAACATTAATTGAACGCCTGAATTGAACGCCTGCAGGGTCTAGAATTGGTGTGTCATGCTGAGGTTCTTTTTCTTCGCGGCGCTGTGCGGTTTGGCGGCCGTTCCGGCGCCCGCGCAGGCGCCTGAACTCGCGGCTGGAACATTTCTGGTGGCCAGCCGGGACCTGGGCGATCCCAACTTCTCCGAGACCGTGATTTTGGTGTTGCGCTATGACGAAGAGCAAGGCGCCATGGGATTGATCGTCAACCGGCGCACCGATCTTCCGCTGTCGCGTGTGTTTGAGGATGTCAAATCGGCCAAGGGACGCAAGGATCAGGCTTACATGGGCGGTCCGGTGGAGCCGGGCGACGTGCTGGCGCTGCTGAAGTCATCCACCAAGCTGGAAGATGCGGAACGCGTTTTCGGGAACGTCTACCTGATTTCCGATAAGGACCTTTTGGAGAAAGCGCTGGCGGACAAAGCGGAGCCTGGCGCTTTCCACGTTTTTCTGGGCTACGCCGGATGGGGGCCCGGTCAGTTGGAGCACGAGGTGGACTTGGGCGCGTGGCATATTCTGCCGCCCGATGCGGCCAGCGTCTTTGATGCCGATCCGGATTCGGTGTGGCCGCGATTGATCCGGCGGACGGAACTGCGGATCGCGGGGCTGGGGACTGGGGGCTGGGGGCTAGTGGCTGGCTACTGGCTCGTATACTCGCACGTAATCGATCAGCATTTCCTGCGGGAAAATTGTCGAGCTGTCCGGTGAGCCAGGCCAATCGCCGCCTATCGCTAAGTTCAGCAGCAGGAAAAACGGTTTATTGAACTCCCACGGCTTGCCCGCCGGAATCGACGCCGCAGTGGCTTTGAAGTAAGAACGGCCGTCGAAAGTGAAATCGACGCTGTTCTTCGACCAGAGGATTCCGTAAACGTGAAAATCGTCGGAGAGCTTTTCTCCGGCGGGAAGCGTGTAGGCGCCGGTGAGCGAGTGGCCGTCGGAATAGCCAGGTCCATGTAAACTGCCATGCTGGATTCCCGGCTCCTTGCCGATGTTTTCCATAATGTCGATCTCGCCGCAATCGGGCCAGCCGGCCTTGTCGATGTCAGCGCCCATGGCCCAGAACGCCGGCCAGATGCCTTGGCCGTGAGCGATCTTGATGCGGGCTTCGATTTTGCCGAATGTTGTGGTGAACTTGCCTTTGGTCTTGAGGCGGCCTGAGGAGTAGTTACCCGCGGCGTCTTTTAGAGCGCGAATCACCAGGTGGCCCTGGCCGTTCTGATGAACATTTTCGAGTGAGTTAGTGTACGCTTCCAGCTCGTGATTTCCCCAGCCGTCGGTGTCGTGACCGAGATCGTAGACCCATTTGGAGGCATCCGCCGGGGTGTTGGCGGGGCCGTTGAATTCGTCTGACCAGGCGAGCTTCCAGCTTGCGGGGCTGGGGGCCGGGGACTGGGGGCTGGCGGCCAAAGCGGCGATGAGGACGGTTAGCGGGATGCGGAACATTCATTCGCAGCGTAGCGCATTCACGGGATCGACGCGCGTGGCGCGCCGTGCCGGAATATAGCTGGCTAAGAGAGCGACCGCGATCAGTAGAAATGCGACCGAGCAGAATGTCCAGGCGTCCCGCGTGTTCACGCCGTAGAGCAGTGTGGCCAGGTAACGAGTGAGCCCCAGCGCCAGGCCGACACCGATCGTCACGCCGGCGATGGCCAGGCGCAACGCGTGGCCGACAACTAAGGCCAGAACATTGAAAGGCCGCGCACCTAGCGCCATGCGAATGCCGATCTCTTGCGTTCGCTCGGTCACCAGGTACGACATCACGCCGTAGATGCCGATCGCGGCAAGCAAGCAGCGCCAGGCCGGCAAACGACGAGAGCAGAATGGAATTGAAGCGCTGGCTCGAGGCGAGGCCGTCGATTTCGTGGGTCATGGTGGTGAAGGTTAGCGGGATGTTTTTATCGACGGAGTGGATCTGGTCGCGCACTTCCGCCACCAGAGCCAGCGGATCTCCGACACCGCGCACCAACAGCGTGTTGGCAACGTCATAGGGGTCTACGGCATCAAGGAAGTAAATCTCCGGACCCGGAGGCTCAGACAGTCCGTGGTTTTTTACGTCGCCAACCACGCCCACGATGGTCAGCCAATCGCTGTCAAAGCCGGTGCCGACCCGTTTGCCGATGGCGTCGCCGTTAGGGAAGAAGCGGCGCACCAATGTCTCGTTCACCAGGGTAGTCTTGTACGCGCCGGCGTCCTGGCTGGTGAACAGCCGGCCGCTTCGTAACGGGATTCCGAGCACGGCGAAATAGGTGGCGCTGACCGATCGCGCGTTGACCTCGTAAGCAGGCTCGTCGATGCCATGCCGCGGCGTACCCTCGATGTTGAACGGCATGCCTACTGCGTTAGAGAGAGGAATCGAGTCTGAGAGCGCGGCGGAGAGCACGCCCGGAAGCTTGGAGACGCGCTCGCGCAGATCGGCGACTAGCGCACGCTGCGCCGGCTCCGAATATTTATTTCCACTGAGGGGAATCTGGGTGGTAAGGATGTGCTCAGCCGCGAATCCGGTATCGACGTGCAGCAGGCGCCACAGGGTCTGGATCAGCAGGCCGGCGCCCACCAGCAATACCAGCGATAGCGCGAGTTCACCGATGACCAGCAGATTTCGCAAGCCACGATGGCTGGCCGACGCGCCGCGGCTGCTTTGTTTCAAAGCTTCGTTGAGGTCTACGCGCGTCGCTCCCAGCGCCGGCGTCAAGCCGACAAGTAAGCTGATGACGAACGAGGTCAACAAACAAAAACCCAGTACGCGCAGATCGATGCTGACATCTTCCATGCGTGGGATGGATGGCGCGAAGTGGATGATGGATTTGAGCGTGACGGCTGCGAACAGCAATCCTAGCAGTCCACCGGCCACGCCGAGCAGCGTGTTCTCGGTGAGGAGCTGGCGGATCAAGCGCGCCCGGCCCGCGCCCAGGGCGGCGCGCACGGCGATCTCCCGCTGGCGTGAGGCGGATCGCGATAGCAGCAGATTCGCGACGTTGGCGCAAGCGATCAGCAGCACCAGGCCCACCGCGCCGAGCAGCGCAAAAAGCGTCAAGCGTACACTGCCCACTTGTTGCTCCAGAAGCGGGACCACGCGGACGCTCATTTCCGGCCGATAAAAACCGGGATGTGCTTTCTTGATCTGTTCGAGCATGGCTTGGATCTCAGCCTGGGCCTGCGCGACGGTTACTCCATCCTTCAGCCGCGCGACTGCGGGCATGATCAGAATCGGATCGCGCTTGGCCTGCTGGGCTTCGTCCATGGCCATGGGCAATAAGGCAGTGCGCGAGCCTCGAAAACGAAATCCTGGCGCGAGCACGCCGATCACGGTGTGTGGAACGCCGTCCAGCGTTAAGGATTTCCCCAGGACGTCGCGCCCACCGCCGAAGTTCCGCTGCCACATGCCATAAGTAATAAGGACCACTTTGGGTGCGCCCGGCTGATCCTCCTCGTGCGTAAAGGCGCGTCCCAGCACCGGCTGAACGCGGAAAGTCCGGAAGAAGCTCTGCGTCACACTGCCGCACTTCAGGACCGTGGGTTCGCCGGCGCCGGTCAAAGTTCTAGAGGCGCTGCTGTAGGCGGCCATCTCTTCGAAGACATGGTTCCGCGCGCGCCATTCGAGATAGTCGGGCGCCAGTGCGACCGGGAGTTGGGGTGAGCCGAAGCCCGTGGTGAAACCGACGGATACAATGCGGTCCGATCGCGGATACGGCAGCGGCTTCAGCAACACGGTGTCCACCACGCTGAAAATCGCGGTGGTGGCGCCGATGCCGAGCGCGAGGGCCAGCAGAGCTACGAAGGTGAAGGTGGGGTTCTTCGCGAAGACGCGGAGACCATATTGGAGATCCTGAATAAGGTCGCGCATCTAGAGATTATACGTGCCGAAGAGTTGCGATCGGGTCCACTTTAGTTGCGCGCCTGGCCGGGAGATAGCAGGCTGCGGTGGTGACCGCCAGCATCAATGCTGAGACGGCGGTGAATACCCAGGGATCGTGCGGGGAGATTTCGAAAAGCTGCGCTGATAATAGACGCGTCAGGGCCAGTGTGGCTGTCAGTCCCAGGACCAGCCCGATGGCGCTCAGTTTCATGCCGCGGCCGAGAATCAATTTCAGAATTCTGCGCGCGTCGGCGCCCACCGCCATGCGGATGCCGATCTCCTGCGTGCGCTGCGCTACCGACCACGACATGATGCCGTAAATTCCAATCACTGCCAGCGCCAGCGCGACGGCGGCGAAGATGGAGAGCAGCAATGTGGAGAAGCGGCGCGGACCGGTGGAGGTCTCTAGGACTTGTTCCATGGTGCGGAAATCCGAGACCGGGGCGGAAGGATCGAGCGCTTGAATTTCGCGGCGGACCGCGGGCGCCAACTCGAGCGGATTGGACGCCGTTCGAAGGATCAAGTACCTGGGGCCGTACCAGAGAAAGTAGAAGTCGTTGGTTCGCTCAGCGTCCAGGCCGATTTGCTTGACGTCGGCGGCCACGCCGATGATGGTCGCCCAGTTGGGTTGCGGTCCCCAAGGTCCAATGATAAAGCGCTTGCCAACCGCGTCTTCGCCGGGCCAGAAGGTCCGCGCCATGGTCTCGTTCACGATAATGTAGGGCTGATCCAGATCGCGAGCGTTGTAGGTGCGTCCGTGGAGAGCGATGCCGAGCGTGCGGAAATAATCGGGCGTGACGCGGTGCAGTTGCGCCACCGGAAACACGTCGGGACGCATGAGCGGCGAGCCGGGAACGACGAAACGCTGCGCCTCGGAGCGCTCGGCCGCCAGGGGAAGCGCGCGCGTGGCGGCCACTGCATTCACGCCTGGTAGAGATTTGATCCGCGTTTCCAACCGTTCGTAGAAGGTGCGGAGTGTCTGTGAGTCCGGGAATCCTGACGGCTCAAAGCGCAGCGTCAGCAGATTAGCCGGGCGGAAACCGGGATCCACCTTTAGCAGGCGCGCGAAGCTGCGGATCAGCAATCCGGCGCCCATCAGCAGCACCAGCGCGAGGGCGAACTCGGTGACCACCAGTGCGTTGCGTCCAGCGCCCGAGCCGGGAGAGACGCTACGGCCGCCTTCCTTCAACCCTTCGTTAGGATCCAGGCGCGCGGCGCGCAGCGCTGGGACGATCCCGAAAAAAACGCCGGTGAGGAGCGAGATGGCCAACAAAAAGCCCAGCGAGGTGATATCCACCTGGATGGACGATGGATCGAGCAAGTCTGCCGGAACCAAACGTAGCAGCGCTTCGAGACCCGCATAGGCGACCAATATTCCGGCGGCGCCGCCTGCGAGCGAGAGCCGGAGGCTTTCGGCCAGCGAATCCCGAATAATGCGCCAGCGTCCGGCTCCGAGCGCGATGCGAATGGCAAATTCCCGTTGCCGCGTGGCGGCGCGAGACAGCAGCAGGTTGGCAACGTTCACGCAGGCGATCAAAAGCACGAATGTCACTGCGCCGAGCAGGACTAACAATGCCGGGCGAACATTGCCGGACAGATCTTCCTGCAGGCCGCGGATCGTAAGACCAAAATTCTTGCTTGTTTTGGGATGCTCGCGCGCGAGGCGTTCGCCGATGGCCTGGAGACGCGCCCTGGCTTGCCGTGGTGAAACGCCGGGCTTCACTCGGGCGATGACGCCGAACCCGTGGCGCAATGGATTGGTTATTTCATCGCCGGCCATGCCCTCCGGAAGCCATAGGTCGGCGAAGGAAGGCAGCTTGAAACTCTCGGGCAGCACGCCGGCCACAGTGAAGGCACGGCCCTGCAATTGGATGGGCGCGCCGATGAGCTTGGGGTCGGCATTGAAATAGGAGCGCCACAGCCGGTTGCTAAGCAACACGAGGAATGGCGCGTTGGGCCCGTCGTCCTGTGGCTCGAAAGTTCGCCCAAGAATCGCATGGACGCCAAGCATGCGGAACAAGCTGGAGCTGGCGCAACTGGCTTGCACGCGCCGCGGCTCGGCGCCGCCGGTCAGGTTGGCTTCCTGCCCGCCCACTACATAGCGGTAGCGGCCAATCTGCTCGAAAATATCCGTCTGCCGGGCCCACTCGTCGTATTCGATGGGCGAAACGCCCAGCTTCGGGAAATTCGGTTGATATGTGTCCCAGATGGCGACCAGGCGCGCGGGATCGTGAAACGGCAGCGGGCGGAGCAGAACGGAATTGACGACGGTGAAAATGGCGGTATTCGCGCCGATGCCTAGCGCTAGCGTTAAGACGACCGTGAGAGCGAAGAGAGGGGAGCGGCGGAGCATACGCGTTTCTCGTTTCTCGTTGGGGGCGCTCTAGCGTTATTTGTATGCTGGAATTCCGGTTACCCGTTCGCCGATCACTAGTTTGTGAATATGCTCGGTGCCTTCGTACGTTTTTACTGTTTCCAAATTGCACATGTGGCGCATGATGGGATATTCATCCATGATGCCGTTGGCGCCCAGCAGGTCGCGGCTCAGGCGCGCGCATTCCAGCGCCATGTTTACATTGTTGAGCTTCAGCATGGAGATGTGCGCCGGTTCCAGCTTGCCCTGATCTTTCAAGCGGCCGGCGTGGAGGGCCAGCAGTTGGGCCTTGGTTATTTCGGTGACCATCCACGCCAGTTTTTCTTGCACTAGTTGGTGGCTGGCGATAGGCCGGTCATCAAACTGCTTGCGCAGGATGGAATATTGCCGCGCGGTTTCGAAACAATCCATCGCCGCGCCCAGCACGCCCCAGCCGATTCCGAAACGCGCTTGGGAAAGACAGCCCAGCGGGCCTTTCAATCCTTTCGCGCCGGGCAGCATGGCCGAATCAGGCACGCGGCAGTCCGTCATGGCCAAGCTGGATGTCACTGAAACGCGCATGGACATTTTGCCGTGAATTTCAGAGCTGGAGAAACCGGGCGTGCCTTTTTCCACCAGAAATCCGCGAATGCCGTCATCGGTGCGCGCCCAGACGATAGCGACGTCGGCTACTGAGCCGTTAGTGATCCAGGTTTTTTCGCCGTTGAGGTTCCAGCAGTTCCCTTCCTTCTTCGCGCGAGTCTGCATGCCGGCGGGATTCGATCCGAAGCCGGGCTCGGTGAGTCCGAAGCATCCGATGGCTTCACCCGATTGCAATTTCGGAAGCCAATGGTTCTTTTGCTCTTCCGATCCATATGTCAGGATGGGATACATCACCAGGGCGCCTTGCACGGATGCGAAGCTGCGGAGTCCGGAATCGGCGCGTTCGAGTTCCTGCATTACCAGGCCATATTCGGTATTGCTCATGCCGGCGCAGCCGTAACCTTCCAGGTTCGCGCCCAGAAATCCCAGGCGCCCGAATTCCGGAATCAGCTCTTTGGGAAAACGCGCGTCACGGAAGCAATCGCGCATCAGCGGGAGGGCGCGTTCCTCCACAAATTGGCGCGCGGTTTGGCGGACCAGCAGTTCCTGTTCGGAGAACAGCGAGTCTATTTGCAGATAGTCGACACCGGCGAAGCGGGACATGGGCTTATTGTAACTGGTGGCTGATGGCTGGTTACTGGTGAGAAGGGCTCGTTACGCCACGCGGCGGATTACTCTTGCTGGAAGCGTGATCAGTGCCCACACCAGTTCCAGCACGCCGCCTACGGCGATGCCTACCAGGCGGAATGGCAGCAGGAAGAGCCACACGATGGGATACAGGATCAGTGCAAAAAGGGCCAGCGGCCAACACAGGATGAAGAGTATGCACCACAAGAGAAATCCGACCATGGCAGGCCTCCTATTTCAGGTTACGCAGGGGATTGGGATTAGTTCCGTAAGGAATGGAGCGGGAGACGGGATTCGAACCCGCGACATCGACCTTGGCAAGGTCGCACTCTACCAACTGAGTTACTCCCGCGCTTGCCGGAGATTCCAATTGTCGCGCTTCCGGCGGGGGCCTGTCAAATGAAGCCAGCTAGCCTGGCAGCAAGCCCAGCGCGCGCGGGAGTTTACAGAACAGTCACAATCTAAGGGCCAACCTTATTCCAACATTTGAAGGGGATACTGTTTTATGTAATACACTGAAAACAATGGGGATAAGCCGTCAAAAAATTGTGGACTAAGGGTGTTGGAATCGTGCTACACTGCGATTCGGAATCAAGGCCATCGCAGCTGTTTGCGTAGTCTCGAATCGGTTCCCTCTCGAATCGAAAGCCTGAATTATAGATTTTCCACAGGTTGTGGAAAACGTGTGCAAAACGTGTGGGGTGCGTGAAGAAAGAATGAATATCTGGGACGAGATAAGAAGCGTGATTTCCAGCAAGATCACCACGGAAGCGTATCAGAACTGGCTGTCGAAAACATTTTTCCTCAGGTCGGAAGGTACCCGATTGTGGGTGGGCGTGCCGGACATGGTCACCAAAGATTGGATTCAGCAGGAATACAACGGCGAGATCTGGTCGGCGATCCGCGATCGTAATTTCGGGATCCGGCAAATCGTGTATGAGCTGTCAGGCTCATCGGAGGAAACAGCGCGGAAAAATTTCGGGGACGAGAAAACGGAGATCACGTTTTCTCCCTCCATCAGTTTGAATTCGAAGTTCACCTTCGAGACTTTCGTTGTCGGCAGCTGCAATCAGTTCGCGCACGCCGCTGCGCAGGCCGTGGCTACCGGCCCCTCCAAGACCTACAATCCGCTGTTCATCTACGGCGGAGTGGGCATGGGGAAGACGCACCTGATGCATGCCATCGGGCGTTCGCTGATCGACCAGCACGCCGGGATGAAGATCATCTACACCTCGAGCGAGCGGTTCATGAATGAGATGATCACCTGCATCAAGACGGACCGCATGCAGTTATTCCACAAGCATTACCGCTCCGCCGATGCGCTGCTGATCGACGATATTCAGATCCTGGCCGGGAAGGAACGCACGCAGGAAGAATTCTTTCACACCTTTAACGAACTGTTCGAGCATCAAAAGCAGATTGTGATTTCGAGTGATTCACCTCCGAAGAATACGCCCGGCCTGGTGGAGCGGTTACGCTCGCGCTTCGAGTGGGGCCTGATGGTGGATGTGCAGCCGCCCGATCTCGAAACAAAGATGGCCATTCTGGACATGAAGGCCGAAGCGGACGGCGTGAAGCTTCCCGAAGAAGTGCGGATCTATATCGCCACGAAAACCAAGTCGAACGTCCGCGAGCTGGAGGGAGCGCTGATTAAGCTGATGGCGTATTCCTCAGTCACCAGAGAACCGGTCACGCTGGCCATGGCGCAGCAGGTATTGAAGCATCTCACGCAAGGGCCGGAGCGCAGGATCACCATAGAATCCATTGTGAAGGCCGTGGCCGAGAAGTTCTCGCTGCAGCCTTCCCAACTCAAGCAGAAGACCAACGAACGCAAGATTGCCTATCCGCGGCAGATTGCCATGTTCCTGGCCAAGGAGCTGACATCATCCTCGCTCCCTGAGATCGGACGTGCCTTTAGCGGCAAGCATCACACTACGGTGCTGCACTCGATTCAGAAGATCGACGGCCTGCGGCAGCGCGACCAAGATTTGAACAGCCTCATCCACAATCTAATCGATTCTATCCATTAGACTTATGCGTGTTTTCCACACTTGGCCTCGAATTGGCCCTGTTAGTACTGTGCGTGAAAGGCCAAGCGGCGAAGTTTTACTGCTTGGCCCACCTTGAGATCCACAGGTTGGAGTGGCGGAAAGCTTCTGGATTTTGTATAATTTAGAGAGAAATCAACATTTCAACAGGCCCTACTAATACGGTTCTAAAATGTAGCTTCTTCAGGTACTAGGAAACAGCAGTAGGGGCAGGCCCTGGATTGCCGGGAAAGGTGAGTGGGGGAAAAGATGGAGTTCACGGTTAGCAAGATCGATCTGGTACGTGAGTTGAGCCTCTCGCAAGGCGTGGTAGAGAAGAAAACCACCATCCCGATCTTGTCGAACGTTTTGGTGGAAGCGATTGGAGACCGGATTAATTTAACCGCGACGGATCTGGAATTGGGGATTCGCAGCTCGTGTCCGGCGCGTGTAAAAAAACCGGGCGCCGGCACCATTCCAGCGAAGCGGCTGTTGGATTATGTGCGCCTGCTTCCGGATGCGGATCTCGAAGTGAAACTGCAGGAGAACCAATGGGCCAGCCTGGTATGCGGGCGTTCGCGCACACGCATTGCCGGGATGTCGCGCGAAAGTTTTCCGGAGCTTCCGCAAATGCCGGATACGCTGGCGCAAATTCCGGTAGGGCTGCTGGCTTCCATGATCGCGAAAACCATTTTCGCCATCTCTATGGAAGAGTCGCGCTTCACATTGAATGGCTCGCTGCTGCTTTTGAAGAACAACAGCCTGGGCATGGTGGCTACCGATGGTCACCGGCTGGCCATGGTGGAAAACAACGTAGACCTGCCGGGCGTCACCACTCCCTTTCGCGCGCTGCTGCCGCGCAAAGCCATGGGTGAGATTCTAAAGCTGGCGCAAGATGCGGGCCCCGAAGCCGCGATTCAGTTTTCCGGCGACGAGAACCATTTATTCTTCCAGCTGGGAGACCGGTTGCTGCTGAGCCGCAAGCTAACCGGCAATTTTCCGGATTTTGAACGGGTGCTTCCCAAGGACCATCCCCATTCGGTTGCGCTGGACCGTGAAGAGCTGCGCAAATCCATTGAGCGCGTGGCGCAATTTTCAGACGAACGTTCGCGGGCTGTCCGGATGCGCGTGCAGGAAGGCGAACTGCACATCCATTCCTCGCTTTCCGAGACCGGCGAGAGCGAAGAGAGCCTACCGGTGGAGTACGAAGGAAGTCCGGTAGAGATCGGTTTTAACGCCGGCTACATGCTGGATTTTCTGCGCGCCACCACGGAGCCGCAAGTAGCGTTTCATTTCAAAGACGCGCACAGCGCGGGTGAATTGCGGCCCTCCGGCGACGGCGCCGCGACTTACAAATACCGGTATGTAGTGATGCCGATGCGGATATGAAGTGGCGAAGTTGATCTGACAAAGTAGCCCCGCGCGTGAGCAAGGGGACCCTGAAGTAAGGACTGAGCAATAACACATGGCAACGAAGGAAGTAACCCCGCTAGAAGTTAAGGCAGCGAGTAAGACTGAGGTCTACGATTCCAGCAGTATCAAGGTGCTGGAAGGCCTGGAGGCGGTGCGCCTGCGCCCGGCGATGTATATCGGTTCCGTTACCGAGAACGGGCTGCATCACCTGGTCTATGAAGTTGTGGACAACTCGGTGGACGAAGCTCTGGCCGGGTTCTGCGACACCGTTAATGTAACTATTCACATCGATAATTCGCTTACCGTGGTGGACAACGGCCGTGGGATTCCCGTGGACCTGCATGAGGAAGAGGGCATTTCCGCCGCCGAAGTGGTGATGACTAAGCTGCACGCCGGCGGCAAGTTCGATTCCAAGAGTTATAAAGTATCGGGCGGATTGCACGGAGTGGGCGTAAGCTGCGTGAACGCACTGTCGGAAGTGCTGCAGCTGGAGATATGGCGCGACGGCTATACCTGGGAGCAGGAGTACAAGAAGGGCGCTCCCACGGCTCCGCTGGCCAAAGCCGGGAAAAGCAAAAAAACCGGAACCAAGATCACCTTCAAGCCGGACTCCACCATCATGACTGCGGTGGAGTTCAATTACGACACCTTGGCTCAACGCCTGCGCGAGCTGGCCTTCCTGAACAAAGGCCTCACCATCACACTGACGGATGAACGCGTGGACCCGGTGAAACAGAGCGAGTTCCACTATAGCGGCGGCATCGCTGAGTTTATCCGGCATCTGAATCGCGGCAAATCCGTGCTGCATGAAAAGCCGATCTACTTTGAAGGCGAGCGGGAATTGAATGGCGGGCTGCTATCCACCGAAGTGGCGCTGCAATACAACGACGGCTACTCGGAAAACGTATTCAGCTTCGCCAACAACATCAATACCGTGGACGGCGGATCGCATTTGAGTGGCTTCCGCAGCGCGTTGACCCGCACCATTAACTTCTACGGCCAACAGGCGGGCCTGTTCAAGGACGTGAAGGAAAACCTCACTGGCGACGACGTGCGCGAAGGCTTAACGGCTGTGGTGAGCGTGAAGCTGCCTCAGCCCCAGTTCGAAGGGCAGACCAAAGGCAAGCTGAACAGCGATATTCAAGGTTTCGTAGTCCAGTTCGTGAATGAGAAGCTGGGCGAATATTTCGACAAGAACCCAGCGGTCATGCGCAAGATCGTGGGCAAGGCCATTGACGCGGCGCGCGCGCGCGAAGCAGCCCGCAAGGCTCGTGATTTAACCCGTCGCAAAGGCGCGCTCGATTCAGGGGGCCTGCCGGGCAAGCTGTCGGATTGCCAGGAGAAAGATCCGGAGCGCTGCGAGCTGTTCCTGGTAGAGGGCGAATCGGCCGGTGGCACGGCGAAATCCGGCCGCGACCGGCGCTATCAGGCCATATTACCGCTCAAGGGCAAAATCCTGAATGTGGAAAAGGCCCGTTACGACAAAATGCTGGGGCACGAGGAAATTCGCTCCATGATCACGGCCATCGGAACCGGTATCGGGCTGACGGATTTCGATATCTCGAAGCTCCGCTACCACAAGATCATCATCATGACCGACGCCGACGTGGATGGCTCGCACATCCGCACGCTGCTGCTGACGTTTTTCTTCCGGCACATGCAGGAGCTGATCAAGCGCGGCAATGTGTTTGTGGCGCAACCGCCGCTCTATCGCATCAAAAAGGGCAAGTCGGAAAAGTACATCAAGGACGACAAGGAGTTTACGCGCGAGATCCTGCGGCGCGCCACCGAGAACCTGGCGGTGGAAATTAAAGGCGGCACGCGGTCTGGAAGGCGCCGAGCTGCGCAGCTTCCTGATGTCGCTGGATGAATACCAGCAGATGTTCCGCCGCGTGGAGCGCAAGATGCGCGATGCCCGCGTGGTGGAGGTCCTGGCCAACGTGGAGTACAAGCTGGATACCAAGGCGGACTTCCACGAAAAAGCCAATCTGGAGCCGGTGGTGGCCGCGCTGAAAGCGGCGAAAGTGGAAGCCAAGCTGGAACGCGAAGAAGAGCACGAGGCCTGGAAGGTGGAATTTCTGGATCCCACCAAGGGGACGCGCGTCATCGGCCAGGACCTGATATTGCAGCCCGAGTATCGCAGGATGCGAACCATCGCGCGGCAGGTGGCCAAATACAATCAGCCGCCGTTCACGGTGATTCGCGAGGCCAAACAAGAATCGAAGCCGGACTGGCGCGAATTGCTGGAGCACGTGAAGAGCGAAGGCATGCGCGAAGTTTCCATCCAGCGCTACAAAGGTCTGGGCGAGATGAATGCGGAGCAGCTGTGGTCGACGACGATGAACGCCGAGACCCGCACGCTGCTGAAAGTGGATCTGCAGGATCTGACCGAAACCGAGAACATCTTTTCGACGCTGATGGGCGAAGATGTGGAGAGCCGGCGGAAGTTTATTGAAGAGAACGCGCTGGATGTGCGGAATCTGGACGTTTAACTCGCCCGGCTAAGACCGCATCTCATCGCCTTTGCGTGGAGGTTTGCCGCCTCTACGTTTCATGATCTTGTCGAGGGCCTTGAAATCCGCGCGGGCCTTGCGGTCTCGGAAGTATTTGGCAGTCTGAAGGGCGGAAACCTTCTCGGCAACTGCCGTGGCCACGAACTGATTGATGCTGGTCCGGTCTTCCCGGCTGAGCCGCGCGACCTCTTCTTTTAGGGAACGCGGCAGGCGCAAGGGATACGTTTGGGCCTCTTTCATGGTTTGATCCTCGCTATCGCTTCTCGGGGAAGCGGGCTCCTAGAGCGTCTGCTCACGCCGGCCTTCGCTGATTGCGTCCTTAATTTCCTGGTCGGAGATCGGCGAGAAGCCATTGCGTTTTCCAATCTCCCGCTGAAGCGCGCGGAGGCCCCGCACCGCTCGTTGAACCCTTGCAAGCCGAGCTCCTCCTTCCGCCTTCACGCCGTCTTTCGCTTTGTCGCGCCCATGGTTTAGTCTCGCTCGATATTGCCTGCGAGTTGAGAACGGTCTGTGTCTCTCTCGCCGCCCACAGTGTAGCAGTTGGATTCGATGTAAATTCTAGAGGATGGCTTCTCGCGCGTCGATCGCGGTTGCGGGTGTGTACAGAGTGCCGGTCGATGAGAACGAACTGCGTGAGCAGCTCCGGCGCTACTACTTCTTCGGAAATGCTACGCGAGACGTGAGCAGTGCAGTCTACAAATTCATCGAGACTTGTATGCCGCTCAGCCTCTTCGAGGTCACCCTAGATGACCTCGATGAGCAATTTGAGATGGGAGGCTTCACGCAGGGAATGCCTGACGCACCTCAAAAGGCGTGGCAACGCGCGTACGACCAGGCGATCTTGTCGCCGGACGGCGCCAGCATCATAGCGCGAAAGACCACTTGCACACGAGGTCTGCAAGCCGGCCGGGTCGCATTCTATTTCCACTACTACGATCCGTCGAAGCCGATGTTGTGGTCCTATGGAGAGTTCTCGAGCCCGCCGGTGCAGATCATCCCGCAGCGTCTATGGGACCTCGTACCGTATTTTCCTGTCGGCTGAATGGCCATGCTAACCTAAATTCGCAATCACCGCGTCGGTGAACTCGCGCGTGGATGCCTTGCCGCCTACATCGGGAGGCAGGCGATCCTGCGCGGCGTAGGTCCGCTCCACTGCCGTTCGCAGCCGGCGCGCGGCGTCCAGTTCGCCCAGGTGGATCAGCATCAGCACCGACGAAAGAATCAGCGCCGTGGGATTGGCAATGCCTTTTCCCGCGATGTCCGGGGCGCTGCCGTGGACCGCTTCGAAAACGGCGTCGCGATCGCCCATATTCGCGCCCGGCACCACGCCTAATCCGCCCACCAGGCCGGCGGCGAGATCCGAAACAATGTCGCCGTACAGGTTGGGCAGCAGCAGAATATCGAAAGTCTCGGGCCGAATCACCAGTTGCATGGACGCGTTGTCCACAATCAGCTCTCTATATTCGATTTGCGGAAATCGCGCGGCCACTTCGCGGCAGCAGCGCAGAAACAGGCCGTCCGCCAGCTTCATGATGTTGGCTTTGTGAATCGCCGCTACTTTCTTGCGGCCGGTTTTCGTGGCGAAATCGAAGGCGTACTCGGCGATGCGAATGGACGCGGTGCGCGTGATCACTTTCAGGCTGGTGACCACATCTTTCACCACCTCATGCTCCAGGCCCGAGTACAAATCTTCCGTATTCTCGCGGAAGATCACCATGTCGATGGTCACGTCGTCAAAGCGCGTCTTCAGGCCGGGCAGCGAATGGACCGGACGCACGTTCGCATACAAATCGAAATGTTTTCGCAGCGCGACGTTGACGCTCGGGAATCCGCCGCCGACGGGCGTGGTCACCGGACCTTTCAGCCCCACATGCGTACGCTCGATGGATTCAATCACGTGCGGCGGCAGCACTTGGCCGGCTTTGGCAATGATGCTGGAGTTCAGATCGGCGCGCTGCCAGTCAATAGAGACGCCCGTCGCATTCACTGCGCGGACTGCTGCATCGGCCACTTCCGGGCCAATGCCGTCCCCTGGGATTAACGTAACCGGATAAGACACGTTTACCATTGTAGAGAATGGCTCTCATCAAACGTGCACTCATCAGCGTGACTGACAAAACCGGTCTGGTGGAATTCGCCGCCGGGCTTCGAGATCTGGGCGTGGAAATCATTTCCACGGGAGGCACCGCGCGGGCGCTTCATGAAGGCGGCGTCTCGGTTCGCGAAGTATCCGAGGTAACCGGATTCCCGGAGATGCTGGACGGCCGGCTGAAAACAATTAATCCGCGCATTGCCGGCGGCGTGCTGGCCATGCGGGCGAATCCGGAACACATGCGGTCATTGGAAGAACACCAGATTCCCGCCATCGACATGGTTGTCGTGAATCTCTATGCATTCGAGAAAGTGGCCGCGCGACACGGCGCCAGCATGCATGAGCTGATCGAGAATATCGATATCGGCGGTCCCACGTTGATCCGCGCGGCGGCGAAGAATTATCAGGACGTAGCGGTGGTGGCGTCGACTGAGGATTATCCCGCGATCCTGCAGGAGCTGCATGAGCGGAAGGGTGAATTGTCGGAGCCTACGTTGTGGCGCCTGGCGCAGAAGGCTTTTGCTCTGACGGCCGCCTACGATCGGGCCATCAGCACGCGTCTTTCTCGCGTGGGCCTGGAAGAAGAGCGCGGGCTCCCGGCATTTCTGGATATTCGCGCGCCCCGCGCGCTGGACCTTCGCTACGGCGAGAATCCGCACCAATCCGCGGCGCTCTACACTAACCGGCGCGGCGGAATCGCGGGGGCGGAGCAGTTGCAGGGCAAGGAGCTTTCCTACAACAACCTGGTGGATCTGGACGCGGCATGGGAACTGATTCAGGAATTCCAGCAGCCGGCGTCCGCGGTCATCAAGCACACCAATCCGTGCGGGTGCGCCGAGGCGGAAACTTTGGCCGAGAGTTACCGGCGGGCCTTTGAAGCGGATCCGATATCGGCGTTCGGCGGCGTGCTGGCGTTCAATCGAACCTTGGATGAGGAAACCGCGCGCGAGGTTGCCAAGACTTTCATTGAAGCCATCGCCGCGCCGGATTACGAACCTGCGGCCCGCAGCGTGCTGGCGGGGAAGAAAAATTTGCGGATGCTGAAAGTGGATCCGGCGCCCGCTGACGAGCCGGTGGTGAAATCCATCAGCGGCGGATACCTGGTTCAGACTCCGGACACGCATCGTCTCCGGCGCGAAGATTGCCAGGTGAAGAGCGAGCGGGCGCCCACGGAGGAAGAATGGCGCGCGCTTTTGTTTGGCTGGAAGGTGTGCAAGCACGTGAAGTCGAACGCGATTGTATATGCGCGCGCCGGCCAGACAGTCAGCGTGGGCGCGGGTCAAATGAGCCGCGTGGATTCGGTGAAGGTAGGCGCGATGAAGGCCGTGTTGCCCCTTCAGGGCACGGTGATTGCTTCCGATGCTTTCTTTCCGTTCGCGGATGGAGTGGAGGAGGCGGCCAAGCACGGGATTACGGCGGTGATTGAGCCGGGAGGGTCCGTGCGCGATGATGATGTTGTGGCGGCGGCGAACAAGCTGGGGTTAGCGATGGTGTTTACTGGGGTGAGGCATTTTAGGCATTGAGAAGCTGGGTTGGCAGGCGGAAGCGCCTGCCCCACCTTAATTCAACACTTTCAATTCCTGCGCGCCTTGCAGATTGTAGTACTCTTTCAAGCGGCGGGCCGCGGATTGTCCGATCACTTTGGCCAGCTCGCGCTCGCTTGCTCCGCGAACGCGCTCCAGGCTTCCGAACTCGCGTAGCAGTTTCGCGATGGTCTTTTCGCCAACGCCTTCCACCTTCTCCAGCTCCGACGTCAGCCTGGCCGCGCTGCGTCGAGTGCGGTGAAACGTCACGGCGAAGCGATGCGCCTCATCTCGTATTTTCTGAACCACGTGCAGCACCGGGGAATGATGATCCAGCTGAATCGGCTCATTCTCCTGGCCATACACATAGATGATTTCCTCGCGCTTGGCAATGGACGCCACCGGCTGATTGATCACGCCGATGCTCTCCAGCGCCTCCACCGCCGCGTGCAATTGCCCCAGTCCGCCGTCAATCAGGATCAGGCTGGGAAACGGCTTGTTCTCTTGCTGCAGGCGTGAATAGCGGCGCGTTACTACTTCGCGCATGGAAGCGAAATCGTCGTTCCCAATTACTGTGCGAATGATAAATTTCCGGTAGTCGGCCTTTTTCATGCGGCCGTTTTCCCAAACCACCATGCTGGCAACTTTATCGGTACCTTGGATGTGCGAGATGTCGAAACATTCGATGCGCTTGGGGGGCTCCGGTAAACCCAATGCGTCCTGCAGCGCTTCCTGGGTCGCTTTTTGCGATGGCTCCATCACGCGGAAACGCTGATGGAACGCGTGCTTCGAATTGGTTTCCACCAATGCCAGCAAGGCCTTCTTCTGGCCGCGCTGCGGAGTCTGAATCTCTACTTTGCGCCCTCGTTTTTCCGACAGCAGCTCTTCCAGCACTTCACGATCTTCAAAGTCCACCGGAACGTGGATGCGGCTGGGAATGTACTGTTGATCCAGATAAAGCTGCTTCAGGAGCGATGAAAAGAATTCCGGAGCCTCAAAATCCGCGACGTCTTCCCAGAAATATTCACGCCGGTCCACCACGCGCCCGTTGCGCAGATGAAACAGGTTGGCGGCTACCATGGGCGGCTCGGCGTAGTACCCGAAGATATCGATGTTTTCGCCTTCGGCCGCGGCCACTTTCTGCTTCTCTTCCATTTCCTCCACCGTGGAGACCAGATCGCGCAGGGCCGCTGCTTCTTCGAAACGCGTGGATTCGGCCGCCTGGTGCATCCTGCGCTCCAAATCGCCGGCCAGGTCCTTCAAACGGCCTTCCAGGAACATGCGCACATCGTGGACCGCAGCCAGGTACTGTTCGTCGGTGGTCAACCCCTGGACGCACGGGCCCAGGCAGCGATGGATGTGAAATTCCAGGCACGGATGGGTGTGGGTGCGCGTGAAATCCACTTTGCAGGAAGGAATTTTGAAGTGGCGATGAATGAAGCTGACTAAGCGATGCGCCAGGTTGCCGGGAAAGTATGGTCCAAAATAACTGGCGCCATCTTTCAGCAAGCGGCGCGTGACATAAACGCGCGGATATTTTTCGTTGGTCAGCTTAATGTAGGGATAGGTCTTGTCATCGCGCAGCAGAATGTTGAAGCGCGGCTTCCACTGCTTGATGAGGTTGTTTTCCAGCGCCAGCGCTTCCTTGTTGTTGTCAACCAGGATGTATTCGATATCGCGCGCTTCGGACATCAAAGTGCCGGTTTTCGAATCGGCCAGGCGCTCATCGGCGAAATAATTGCGCACGCGGGCGCGCAAATTCTTGGCCTTGCCTACATAAATGACGTCGCCGTGCGCGTCTTTATAGAGATACACTCCCGGCAACAGAGGCAGTTGGGAAGCTATCTCGCGCAGGTCCATCGGGGGTCTATTCCTATTGTCGCAGGCAGATTGGTAGCTGGCGGCTGGTATCATTTCGGCATGTTGGTTAAAACCGAGTATGTGGATATTCCCTCCGGCCCTTCCCCAATGCGGATGTTCGTGGCATCTCCCGCGCGGGATGGAAAGTATCCGGGGATCCTCTGTTATTCGGATATCTTTCAACTCACCGGACCGATGCTGCGCGCCTCGACGCGCCTGGCGGGATACGGATTCGTAACCGCGGCGCCGGAGATTTATCACCGCGTTGAGCCGCCGGGCAGCGCCATCCCCTTCGACGATGCCGGGCGTACGCGCGGATTGGAAGATGCCGCCAAAACTCCTGTCGCGCATTTCGATGAGGACCGGCGCGCGGCGTTGGACTATCTGGCGCGGCGGCATCCCGCGGTAGCGCCCGGCAAGCTTGGCGCCATGGGGTTCTGCATCGGAGGGCACTTGGCGTTTCGCGCGGCGTTGGAGCCGGATGTTCGCGCCACAGTGTGTTTTTACGGAACGGGAATCCACGACGGCAAGCTGGGCGCCGATCCGGACGCCGGCTCGCTCGGGAGAGCACGCGAGATTCGCGGGAAATTGCTGATGGTTTTTGGCGCACAGGATCCGCACGTGCCGGCGGAGGGTCGCGACAAGATTGACCGCGCGCTACGCGCATCCGGCGTCGATTATTCCATCAAGCTTTATCCCGCCGAGCACGCCTTTATGCGCGATGAGGGCCCGCGCTATGATCCGGAAGCGGCGGATCAGGCCTTCGCGGATATGATCGCGCTGTTTGTGGGGCAGATTGGCAATCTGCGCGCCGATTGATAATCGGCGCAGGTTCGGGCGGGTTAACAACCCGCCGCAGGATGGCATCCTGCCCCACCAAGTTATAATTGACGTATGCGGCGGATCTCCCTTCTGGCGCTCTTCCTGGCCGGCGCACTCGGCGCCCAACAATCCACCAAGCCCGCTGAGAAGCAATCTAAAGATCAGCAGCAGGAACAGCAGCCCCCCGAAGAAGATGAAAGCCTGAAGCCGAGAGAATACAGCTTCAATCCGCTCGAAGCCGAACACGATCTGCAAATCGGCAACTACTATTTCAAAAAGGGCAGTTTCAAGGCCGCCATGAATCGTTTTCGCGAGGCCACGCTTTGGAATCCGAGCTATGCGGAAGCGTTCCTGAGGCTCGGCGATACGGAAGAAAAACTGAAGGACAAGCAGGCTGCGCGGGAAGCCTATACCAAATTTCTGGCGCTGGCGCCGGACGCCAAAGAAGCCGAGGCGGTGAAGAAAAAGCTAGCCGGCAAGCGGTAAGCGCTTGCGTTTCCGGTTCTGTTCCTGTTTTTTCATGACGCCGAGCACGGTTTTCACGCCATTCGGCCAATCCGGAAAAAGGTCAACGTATTGAATCCTCCGGGAGATGCTGCGCGGCACCACGCAATTGTCCAAGCGAACCGGAATGAAGAAAATCTCGTCCATGGGAACCTGCGCGGCGCAATTCAGCGCGAATCGCAGTTCACTGTGGAAGCTGCCGCGCTTGCAGGTGGATTGTTGCGAAAAGCAAGCCACGAAGAAATTCGACGCTTGGATGGCGGATTCAATCGCGCGAGGCCAGTTCTGGCCTGGGAGCAGGTTCTTACGGTCCAGCCAGGGACGAAAGCCGCGCTGTTCGAAAGCCGCATACAGTTTCTTCGCTGCTTTTAAATCCTCTTCGACGTAGGCGATAAAGACTCGCGCCCTGGTTTGAGCGACAAAACGGAATCCTCGCGCGCGGCCCGGGAGAAATGTCCCCAGGCCGTCGATCTCCACGCGAGTTCCGTGTTCCAAGGCGTGCCTGACGATGCCGGCCACGCGGCGCGCAAGACGGGAATCCGCCTTTCTCACTTGGGTTCCTTATCGAACTGAAAATCCCGGTTACGGCCGGAACGAAAAGTTCCCAGGCCGGGCAGTGAGGCGCTCTTCCCCTTGCGCACGCGCTTTTGAAGATCGCTCAGTATGCGGTCCACCTGATCGGCTGCCGCGCCGGCAGTCATGCGGGACTCCTTGGCCAACTTCCTCGCCACCTGTTCCTTCTTCATGCCGATTAATCATAATGCATGAGCAGGGGTTTCCTAACCTGGATGCCCTGGTCAATTCACAGGAGAAAGTGCTTGTTATTAAGTACATAGCGCGTCTTTTCCAAATCTGTCCGCTACGTGACCGTAGGACGAATGAAACTATTTTAATAGCACCTTAAGGTGAAGTTCATGTGCGGCTGCAATGATCGTGACTGAAGAGCGCAATCTACTTCCCAAAACCTTAAGGAGATCTCAATGAAGAAACTGATGACTTTGATGCTTGGCCTGTCGATGTTGATGGGCGCCACCGCGATGTTCGCCCAGAATAAGGACACCACCACCAAGACCAAGAAGGCCAAGAAAGCAAAGAAAGCCAAGCCGACCACGACCACCAAGAGCTAGTTGGCCTAACGTTTTTTTGTCTCGCTTTGATCGCGCATGGGTCGCCTCGTAAACGCGGCTCCTGCGCGATTTACTTTTTTGGGACGGACACCGACGGTCTCAGTGCCCAATAGACGACGCAACCGGAAACGTCTTGCCATTTTGAGTAGACTTCCGTCAATTTGAACGCTTCCATCCGTTCGTCGTCGTCGTCGCAGGTTTCCACGGTGCTGAATTTTCCGCGCTTGACCTGTTTTTCGAGATCGGCGCGCGGAACCACATGCAGAGCGGCAGCCAGCCCCGGCTGTAGATTATTGAGTTTGTGAGAATCCTCGAGTTCCATACCGGAAGGCGGCACGCGCTTCAGTAGGAAATAAACAAACTCGTCGGCCATGATCGGTTGTCCCGGAGGCGTGACTTCCTGAACTTTGTGGGCGACTTGCTCGAAATCAGACCAGTGCATGTTGTCGCGCCCGTCGTATATGGCTTTGGCGACTCCCAGAGAAAACAGGATGGCCAGGAAAATTACTGGCAGCCAAGGCCGGCCGGACGGATACAGCCGGGAACAGATATCGTATAGACCAACCGAGGCTAGAATCGCAAGAAAAGGCGTAGTAAACAGGAAGTAGCGCGCGAAGGTGGGATGGGCGGTGGAAAGATGGATGCTCAAAGCCACGGTTAGCCAGCCACACAAATAGAACTCGGCTCGCAGCTTTCGATCCCAGTCACTCCGGCGGGCGATGAACCACAAGCCCGCCAGCGCCAACAGTCCGAGCAGGGCGGCGGGCGTGGAATCTATCCAGGAAATCAGTACCCCCACGTCATGTTGGATGGCGCCTTCCCACTCCAGCTGGCGGAAGAAAAGATGGTAATCGAAGATATTAAATCGCACCACGCGGGGCGACTCGAGGTACAGCCGAAACAGCGGGAGAAATGCGATCAGTCCGCCCACCAGGAAGAGGGCGCCGTTCGCCCATCGCTTTGGCGTCCGGCTCTGGATGACAATCCAGAGCAGCAGCACGGGACCGACGGGCGCCGTCAATAGAGTGGAACCGGCAGCGGCTCCGGCCGCCAAACCAGCCAGCAGGGACCACCACAAGGCGTTTCGCTCCACCGCCAAAATGGAAATCCGAAACGCGGCCACAACCAGGAACAGGCTGAAACCGTACGCCTGCCCGATGGATCCAAATTGAAAGACGGGCGTATTCAGCCCGGTAGCCAGCGCGGCGAACAACGCCGCGGGAACCCGCCAATCAGGCGCCGGGAAGCGCCGCAGCACATAATCGCCAGTCAGCACCACAGCGCCAGTGGTCATGGTTGCAGCCAGTGCGTGGACCATGCGCCAGCTGTCTCCGAAGATGCGCATCCACATGGCCACCCAGTAAGCGTTCAGAGCGGTTTGAGGAAAAAGGAAATCCAGATAGGGCCGCTTGCCATCCTTTATCAACTGCGCCGCCAGCAGATGAAAACCTTCATCCCAGGCAACAGCCGCGGTTACGGAATAAACCAGCAGTCCCGCGAATAGCAAGGACAGGGGGCCATAAAACAGGAGGAGAGGCTTGCGTGTCAGTGCCCGAATTATATCGCGGAGGAGCAGGGCAGCGCACGCGCTTTCGCCTGCTAAGCTTCTACTTAAGTGCCGGACCTGCGCGGGGATCAAATCAAGCAACTGAAGGCCGCCGGCCTGCTGGACGTGCTGGTGATCGGCGGCGGCATTAACGGCGCGGGCGTTATTCGCGACCTGGCGCTGCGGGCGGAGTATTCCGGTACGCCGCTCCGCATTGCGCTACTCGAGCAAAAACACTTCGCCTCCGGCACCAGCGGCAAGAATTCGCAGCTGATTCACGGCGGCCTGCGCTATTTGAAATACCTGCAGTTCCACCTGGTCCGGGAATCTTTGCACGAACGCGCCATGCTGATGAAGCTGGCGCCGCAGTTCGTAACGCCGCTGGGGTTTCTGCTGCCGATGTACGGCTTCCAATCCCGTTTGCTATACGAATCGGGTCTTTGGCTATACGATCGGCTGGCCGCTTCAGAGGCCATCGCAGCGCACCGCATGGTGAGCCTGAGCGAGTTGGCGGAAATGGAACCCGGCTTGACACGAGACCGGATCAGCGCCGCGGCGCTGTTTTACGATTGCGCCATTCCCTCCGCAAGATTCGTGGTGGAGAACGTGCTCCATGCCGTAGCGCACGGGGCTCTGGCAGCCAACTACGTCCATGCGGACCATTGGGAGCGCTCCGGAACGGACGGAAGCTGGCGAGTGCGGTGCACCGACACTCTGAGCGGCGAACCCTTCGAAATCCTAGCCCGCAAACTGGTGGATGCGCGCGGCGCCTGGTCCAATCCCGATTCTTTGCGCCTGGTGCGGGGGTCGCACATCGTAATCCCGCGAGTGAACTCGAGCGATCACGCCATTGCGCATTTTGAGCCGGATGGCCGTGTCGTGTTTGTGATTCCGTGGGGCAGCCGGAAGCAGCTTACGCTGGTTGGAACCACCGATGAAGATCAGCATGAGGGTCCGGACCACGTCCGCATATCGAGCGAAGAAACCCGCTATTTGCTGGGAATCGTCCACAAGCTTTTTCCGCGGCATTCCGATGTTGCGCCGGTGTCCTGGTTCAGTTCGCTGCGTCCTTTGGTGCGCGCTTCCGGATCCGCAACTCGCGCCAGCCGCGATCACCGCATCTGGAATTCAAGCGATGGCGTGCTGCACATCGCGGGCGGCAAATACACTACATACCGGTTGATGAGCCAGGAAGCCGGCGACCTGGTGTGCCGCGAAATAGCGCCCCAGCTTGAAGCCGTGCACCGGACCGCTGAAACGCCGTTCCCGCCGGTGGAGCGCGAGATCGGCGATGAGATGGAGCAACATTTGGGAGATTACTTGTACGTCTCAACGTATCTGGGGTACGAGCAGCGCTGGGATCGCGAATCGTTGCTGCCTTTAGCGCGGGCGCTGGCGGCGAAGCGCGGATGGGACGAAAGTCGAGTCAACGCCGAGGTGAACGGCATCATCGAAGCGTCATGACCAGAGCCGAGTTAGCGGACTGTCTAGAACCAGGAAAGAGGAGTCCGTATAGTTGAAGTTATCATGCTCTCGAGAAGGCTTATGCTCATGGTCCCGGTTGCTCGAGTGATCCCGAGCGCCAGGGGGGCCGTGGGGACGATGACGCTCAGCCTGCATCAATACACGTCAGCCGGCGCGGGCTTCCGTAGATCACTGGAAGGCTGGGCGCGCGCCGGAATCAAGAATGTGGAAATAACCTGGACGATGCTGGAAGAGTTCCTGAAGACCGAGACCATCGCCGCGGCGGGGCGCCTGATTTCCGATCTGGGGTTAACGCCGGTCTCGGCGGCGTCCGGCGTGGTGGGCCTGTGGGAGCCAAACCCGAACCGAGCCGCGGCGCTGGACAGTTTCAAGAAGCGCTGCGGGATATTTGCGTCGCTCGGACTCAGCCGAACTTATGCTCCCACTACGGCCGCTGAGAAATTCACACTGGACGACTACCAGGCCGGTGCCGAGAACATGCGCGAAGTTGGGGAAATCGCCAAACACTTCCGCATGACCGCGATGGTTGAATTTGTGCGCGCATCTTCATTTGTCTCCACGCTGCCGACGCTGCTCCGGATGACGCGCGAGGCGGCGCATCCGAACCTCCGCCCTATGCTGGACTGCTACCATTTCTGGTCCGGGCTGAGCAAGTTTGAGGACCTGGATCTGATCCGGCCTGGTGAACTTGCTCACGTTCACTTTCAGGACGTGCCCGATATGCCGCGGGAATTGCTGGATAACACTACGCGAGTTATCCCAGGCGACGGCATCTCTCCCCTGGAACGGATTCTTCGGAAGCTATCGGAAAAGGAATACTCGGGTCCGCTATCGGTGGAGCTGTTCCTGCCGCAGTTTCAACAGGCGGACCCATACGAGCTCGCCCGCCGCATTCGCGAAAGAGCCGAGCCGCTGATGCGTCGAGCCGGGGTATATTAGGCGTCCATGGGAAATGGCCTCGATCATCCGACGGGCATCATCACCGAAGAGAACGTGGCTGCCAACTTGGCTCCGTGGGGTCTTCCAAATGGCGCGGCGACAATGTCCGATGGTTTGAATTACAAGCTCTTCTGGGAACATCAAATAGAGGCGGAGGCTAGAAATTCTCAAGCAGCCAGGCGTTCGCCGTGAACGTTGTTCTGGAATAAGCCAGGTGACGCCCGTCGGGAGACGGCACCCCCCAAAATTTGTTCAGGTTCTCCGGAAGCTGCAGTACGGTGGCGTGGCCTTGCAGGTCGACGTGGAGAAAGGTTGATCCTCCCGCGACGGGGGCGTTGCAAATGTACCACCCCTTTCCGTCCGCGGCCCAGTTCAAGTTGAACAGATTCGTCCAGCCTTGCACCAGCACGTCGTGCGCCGGGGTTCGCTGACCGTGCCCGGCGAGCGGAATAATGTGGACGCGCCCTTCCCGGTCGTCGGGGCGGACCATGGCGATGCCGGCGCCATCGGGCGAAAGGCCCCAGTCACTGGGGTTATAATCCGTCCTGGCCAGCTCGCGCAGGCCACTTCGCGGGATTCCTGCCGGGGCGAGTTTCTGCGTGGGGTCAAAGGCGTAAAATACCAAGCTGTTCTGCTCCCGTTCTCCCACCACGCACAGGTTGGCGGGTGGGGGAGTGCAGTAATAATTCTTGAGGCTGGGACTTTCGATGACCACTTCGGAAGGGCCGCCGGAAGCCGGCATGCGCATGAGCCTCCGGCTCTGCTCCGATCCGCCCAGGAAGTAGAGCAACCAGGCTCCGTCCGGACTGAAACGGCCGTAGCCTGCGTATTCCCCGCCGGCCACCAGCGGCTGGGCCACGCGCTGATCAAGCCGTTGTTCGAAGATATTGAAACTGCCATTGCGCCCCGATTCGAAAACCACGGCTTGGCTATCCGGTGTCCAGGCGTGAGCATAGTCACTACCGCCCAGGGTTAGCCGGCGGGCGTTGGTGAGACGCCTTCCGTCGTCTTCGAGGTCGGCCACGAAGACCACCGCTCCGAATCCCCTGGCAACGCCAGTGTCGCGCTGCAAGACAACCAGACGCTTCCCGTCGGCCGACACAGTTGGATGCGAGTAAGAATATCCCTGGGGTTTGGTAAATTGCCGGGGGCTGCCTATTGGCCGGGCGGTTTGCGCGTCGATGGGAACTTCCCAAAGCGAAGCAAGATCGTTAGTGACGTAGATGAGACGCCCGTCCGGCAGCACGCTGAAGTCCACGCAATCTTTGCACACAGTCAGAGACTGGCCTGTATCCAGGTCCAGCGATTCAAGAGAACGGGCCGGCCCGGCGGAAGTTTCCGCTCCTTCGGCGAGGTAGAGGATCCTTCTCCGCCCGGCGTACCAGGCCGGTCGATCGAAGTGCAGCCCTTCCTTCGAAAATAGTTTTCTCGAGTTTTCTCCGCCGGTATCCATGGCCCAGATCTCGTCACGGGCGCCGTTGGTAAAGAGCAGCTCGGATCCATCGGGAGAGACCGCCACGTGATCCACGTCCCTGCGGAGCAAACGGGGCGTGCCCCCGAACATCGACCCCGACCAGAGTTGGCGCTGTTCGTTTTGAGTGGAGATCGAGATGAACAGCAGATTGGAGCTGTCGGGAAACCAGGCAATCCGCGCGATGCGCGCGTCGGTGGGGGTGAACAGAGCGTGCACCTGTCCCGAACCAATCTCTTTTAGGTAGAGGCCGCTGACGTCGGCATAAGCCAGGAAATTACCGTTCGGCGAAATCGCCGCGTCCACCACGGGCGTTTCTAATCCATTTTCCGTCAACGGTATCTCGGTTAACTCGGGCGGATGCTGGCGGGAGCGCCAAACCAACCACAGTAGAGCGGCGACGATCACGCACACGCCAACCGTCATTGCGACGACGGCCTTCTGGTGGCGTTTCACCAGGCCGCGGATCAAATGCGAATCAGAGCTCTCGCGCGGTTGCGGCGGTGATGAGATGATTCCCGCCGGCGGCGATGACGAGGACGTCGCCGCTAGACGATCCGGATCCGAATCACGCTTCAGCCGCTTCAGGTCGGCACGCATTTCGGCAGCGCTCTGGTACCGCAGGTCGCGGTCTTTTTCGAGCGCCTTCAGAACGATCTCTTCGAGCTTGAGCGGCAACTTAGGATTCAGATGCAGCGGTGGTGTGGGCGCTTCATGCAGGATGGCGCCAAATATTGCCCCCGACGTATTTCCGCTGAAGGGCTGCCTGCCAGTGGCCATCTCGTAAAGCACGCTGCCGAAACTGAACAGGTCCGTGCGCGTGTCTACATCCTCGCCGCGGGCTTGCTCCGGCGACATGTAGGCTACCGTGCCCAACGCGCTGCCGGGCGTTGTAAGGTGATTCGTAAGGTGATCGGACGCGGCTGTCGCGGCTTCCGCGCCCGCGGATAAATGGTGGTCCGAAGCCACCGTCAGCTTGGCCAGTCCAAAATCCAGAATCTTCGCCGCTCCACGGGTGGTCACGAAAATGTTGGCCGGCTTGATGTCCCGATGGACGATGCCTTTGGAGTGCGCCGCGTCCAGCGCGTCGGCGATTTGTGTCGCCAACACCACCACGGTATCGAGCGGCATAGGTGAACGGGATAGGCTTTCCTCAGCCGGCCTCGCGCCCGGCGACCCGGCGGCAATTCGTTCGCGGAGGGTCTGCCCCTCCAGCAGCTCCATGGCGATCAGGGGGTGACCCTCGAACTCGTCAATGTCGTGAATGGTGCAGATGTTGGGATGGTTCAGGGAGGATGCCGCACGCGCTTCGCGCCGGAAACGCTCCACGGTCTGGGAATCATGGGGCTCCCCGGCGTGCTCCACCCGGCCCATGGTTACGACGCTCGGCAGAAACTTGAGGGCGACGAAACGATTGAGCCGTGTGTCCTCAGCCTTATAGACAATCCCCATGCCCCCGCCGCCCAGCTTCTGGAGGACGCGGTAATGGGAGATGGTCTTGCCCACCAGAACATCCGGTAACAGATCTGTCAACCTGGCCTCCTCAGCCAGGTCCTTGGCCGCCATTTCCAGCGCCGGCGCCTCCAGGAAGTTGTCGTTTTTCAGGTCTTGCGCCAGCAGCAATTCCACCGCCCGGCGCAGGGCCTCATCCCCCCCGCAAGCCCGCTCCAGGAAAGCCGCTCTGCGGTTCTTTTCCTGCTCCTGCGCCGCCTCATACAAGCCTGCGATCTGCTGCCAGCGCTCAGGATCCATCCAGACTCTCTCCGCTCAGCTCGCAACGCAGCCAACTCTTGGCCAGCTTCCAGTCGCGCAGCACGGTGTCGCTTGAAACCTTCAGCACCTCGGCCGTTTCCTCCAGGTTGAGGCCGCCGAAGAAGTGCAGCTCCACCACCTGGCCCTTGCGTGGATCCATAGCGGCCAAAGCTTTCAAGGCATCGTCCAAAGCCACCAGGTCCACAGGCTGCTCCTCAGTCACGGCTAACGCATCGTCCAACTGCAGCGGCCGGAACTGGCCGCCCCTCTTCAGTGCCTGACGGGACCGCGCCCAATCCACCAGAATCCGCCGCATAGCTTGGGCGCTGACGGCGAAAAAGTGGACTCGATTTTGCCAATTGGCGTTGGCAGCATCCACCAGCCGCAGATAAGCCTCATTCACCAGCGCGCTGGTCTGGAGTGTGTGGTCCGGTGACTCTTGAGCCATGTACCGCCGGGCCATCCGGTGCAACTCGCCGTACACGATGGGCATGAGCTTTTCGAGCGCGCTCTCGTCGCCCCCGTTCCAGGCTCGCAGAAGTTGCGTGATTTCGCTTCCGGACGGACCCGTCATGCACTCCTGTTCGCCCCTGCCCGCTTGGTTATCACCTTTTGTTGTTTGTTCGATAGATTTTACCATGCAATCAAAGGGTTAAACGCCTTAGGACGCCCAGTACCGGTTCGTTTCCACAGGGGAAGCCCAGATCCGTCCGGCTCATTTACCTACGATGCTTCGGCGCCATTGGGATCCCGATTCACCGACTTCGTGGTGGATTGGTATGGGTACTCCATCGACTTGACATCAAGTGCCAACGCCCCAACTGTGCTTGGCGCCGCTTGTGGTGGCGGGGGTTCGGCCGCCACATTTGCGTTCTTAAGCGGTTCGGTACCGTGTTCGCCAATTCCTCCGGACCGACTTGGTTTAGCGCGGGCGTCAATCCCGCTCCCGGAGGATTCGCGGTTTTCGAATTCGCTGACGACGGCCCGCAATCTCAATTCGAAATTAGCGCCGAGGCCGGGCCGGGGGCCGGCGGGGGAGTCACCGCGAACGCGGCGGGGACGTGGACGATCACTGACACCACCACGACGCCCGAGCCCTCCTATGTGATCTTCACGGCAACGGCGCTGCTCGCATTGGCCTTGGTGGGAAGGAAGCGGCGTGCTCAGTGCCTCGCAGTCCGGCCACCCGAATGAAAAGCTGACTTCCCGAAAGCCACTCATCAACCACCGCCGCCAAGGCCGAACATATGACTCAACGCCTCGCTGGATTTCCTTCAGTGGGGCGTTTTGCTCATAAAGCCGCGCCACGTTGACGATTTTTTTCACCCTTGCGGTTTTTCATCTTCCATTTCCGCTTACCAAGCTGAGAGCAGCTAAATTGAGATCGTCGCAGACCGCTCAGCGGCTTGTCAAACACTGGTTCAGGCCAACGACCAATGAATTGCGCAGAAAGGCCCACATCATGACCACCCATCCCGTCGACTCACCCTCCCGCGAAGGTTTCGTACACCTGTCCGCCTCTTCGAGTAGTTTCTGCGCGCGGGCCGTATTAGGTACGCTGATTGCGTTTCTGGCTTTAGCGGGGCCCGCGATGGGCTGCAACACCGAGCGCCCCGGCGCTCCTCGGCGGTCCCTTCCCGGCGTCGTCAAGTGCGCGGGTGGTGGTGGTGGTGTTTCAGCCGGAGTGTCTGTGGTGAAGAGCGCGAGCGCAACCAGCTACACAGCGCCCGAAACTCCGATCACCTACTCCTACCTTATTAAAAACACGGGCAATGTAGACCTGACTGTCTCGGTGACGGATCCTCACGTTGGTTTAAGCGCAATCAGTTGCCCCAGTAGCACGCTGGCGGCTTCGGCCTCTGAAACGTGCACCGCCATCTACACCACCACGCAGGCCGACGTGGACGCGGGGTCGATCTCTAACACCGGAACGGTAACCGGAACAAACGCTGAATACGATGCCACGGTCTCCGCGTTGTCCTCCTTAACAATATCGACCGTCGGTACAGCAGCACTGACTCTGACGAAGAGCGCGAGCGCAAGCAGTTACTCGGCGCCCGGAACTGGGATCACCTACTCCTACCTGGTTACAAACACGGGCGGCGTAGAGCTGACCGGTGTCTCGGTCACGGATCCTCAGTTGGGTTTAAGCGCAGTAAGTTGCCCCAATGGTACGCTCGCGGCGGGAGCCTCGGAGACCTGCACTGCCACCTATACTACCTCGCAGGCCGACGTGGACGCGGGGTCGATCTCTAACACCGGAACGGCGAGCGGAACACCTCCAACCGGTCCTGCAGTCACAGCCACAGCCTTATTAACGATACTGGCGGTCGATGCCCCGGCAGTGAGTGTGGTGAAGAGCGCGAACGTGACGCTGTACTCGGCGCCCGGGGTCGTTATCACTTACTCCTATCTGGTCACCAACACGGGCAACGTAACCCTGACCGATGTCTCGGTTACGGATCCTCAGTTGGGTTTAAGCGAAGTCACTTGCCCCAGTGGTATGCTGTCGCCGTCGGTCTCGGAAACGTGCACCGCCACCTACACCACCACGCTGGCTGACGTGGATGCGGGATCCATCTCTAACACCGGAACGGCAGGCGGAACAGCTCCAGACAATTCCACAGTCGCAGCCATGTCCTCATTAACCATCCCGGCGTCCGATGCCCCGGCGATTAGTGTGGTGAAGACCGCGAACGTAGTGAATTATTCGGCGCCCGGGATTTCTATCACCTACTCCTACAAAGTCACCAACACGGGCAACGAAGACCTGAACCCTGTCTCGGTGACGGATCCTCAGCTGGGCTTAAGCACAGTCACTTGCCCCAATACTTCGCTCGCGCCGGCGGCGTCCGAAACGTGCACCGCCAGCTACACCACTACGCAGGCTGATGTGGACGCGGGATCGATCTCGAATACCGGAATGGCCAGCGGAACACCTCAAACCGGTTCCGCGGCCACGGCCACATCCACATTAACCATACCAGCGGTCGATACCCCGGCGATTAGTCTGGCGAAGACTGCGAACGTAACCAGCTATTCGGCGCCAGGAATTGTTATTACCTACTCGTACAAGGTCACCAACGCGGGCAACGTAACCATGAACCCGGTCTCGGTCACGGATCCTCATGTGGGCTTAAGCGCCATCAGTTGCGGTAGTACTTCACTGGCTCCTGGAGCCTCGGAAACGTGCACTGCCACTTACACCACCACGCAGGCCGACGTTAATGCCGGATCGATCTCGAATACCGGGACGGCAAGTGGGAAACCTCCAACGGGTCCCGTGGTCACAATCACATCCTCATTAACAATACCGGCGACCGCTTCCCCGGCCTTGACTGTGATGAAGAGTGTGACCTCGACCGGGCCATACAACGCGGTCGGGCAGAGTATCACTTACTCGTTTGTCGCCAAGAACACGGGGAACGTAACGCTGAGCTCTGTCGGAATCGCCGATACCCAGACGGCCCCCGCAGGCGCTTTAACCTCCGGTCCGACTTGCCAGTCCCTGAGCAGCCCGGTGGGGTCGTGCTCGGGCTCAACAACATCTCTGGTAGCGGGGCAAAGCGCGACCTTTACTGCGTCTTACACCATCACCCAGGCCGACTTAAACCATGGATCGGTCAACGACTCGGCGACGGCCAGCGGAACCCCTCCAACTGGTTCCCCTGTCGCTTCGCCCACTTCCACGGCAACCGTAACCACCACCTCGGCCCCGGCCTTGACTGTGATGAAGACGGCGAACGTCGCCAATTATTCTGCGCCCGGGGTCGTTATCACTTACTCCTACAAAGTCACCAACTCCGGCAACGTAGACCTGACTGCGGTGTCGGTTACAGATCCGCATGTGGGTTTAAGCCCAATCAATTGCCCCAGTACGTCGCTGGCGCCGGGGGCGTTTGAAACGTGCACCGCCACTTACACCACCACGCAGGGTGACCTGGACGCGGGATCGATCTCGAATACCGGAACGGCCAGGGGAACACCTCCAACCGGTCCCGCAGTCACAGCCACATCCTCAGTAACGATACCGGCTGTCGATGCCCCGGCACTGACTCTGGTGAAGACCGCGAGCGTAACGAGTTACTCGGCGGCCGGAACTGCCATCACCTATTACTACCAGGTCACCAACACGGGCAATGTAGACCTGACGGTCTCGGTTACGGATCCTCATGTTGGTTTAAGCACGATCACTTGCGCCACTAATCCACTAATGCCAGGAATTGCGGAGACGTGCACCGCCACTTACACCACCACGCAGGCCGACCTGGACGCGGGATCGATCTCTAACACCGGAACGGCCAGCGGAACACCTCTAATCGGTCCTGTGGTCACAGCCACATCCTCATTAACAATCTCGGCCTCAAAGCCGGCACTGAGTCTGGTGAAGACCGCGAACGTAATGAAGTACTCGGCGCCCGGAACTCTGATCACCTACTCCTACCTGGTCACCAACACGGGCAACGTATCCCTGACGGTCTCGGTTACCGATCCTCAAATTGGTTTAAGCACAATCAGTTGCCCCAGTGCATCGCTCGCGCCGGGGGCGTTTGAGACGTGCACCGCCACCTACAGCACCATGCAGACAGACGTGGACGCGGGATCGATATCCAATACTGGAACGGCAAGCGGTACACCTCCAACCGGTCCGGCAGTCACAGCCACATCCTCATTAACGATATCGGCCTCCGATACGCCGGCGCTGGGCCTGGTGAAGATCGCAAGTGCAACCAGTTACTCGGCGCCTGGAACTCTGATCACCTACTTCTACTTTGTCACCAATAGTGGCAATGTAGATCTGACCGCTGTCTCGGTCACGGATCCTCAGCCTCATTTAAGCGCAGTCAATTGCCCTAGCGGTATGCTGGCGCCGGGAGTTTCGGAAACCTGCACCGCGACGTACTTCACCGCGCAAAGCGACGTGGATGCGGGATCGATCTCCAACACCGGAACGGCAAGCGGAACACCGCTAACTGGTCCCGTAGTTACGGCCACATTCTCACTAACAATACCGGCCTCCGACACGCCGTCGTTGAGTCTCGTGAAGAGCGCGAGCGTAATGACGTACTCTGCGTCCGGCACTGTTATTACCTACTCCTACCTGGTCACCAACACGGGCAATGAAGACCTGACCGCTGTCTCGGTCACGGATCCTCAGCTTGGTTTAAACGGGGTCAGCTGCCCCAGTACTTCACTGGCGCCGGGCGTCTCCCAGACGTGCACCGCCCCCTACACCATCACGCAGGCCGACCTGGACGCCGGATCGATCACTAACACCGGAACGGCAAGCGGAAAACCTCAAACCGGTTCCGCAGTCACAGCCACATCCTCATTAACGATAACGGCGTCCGATGCCCCGTCAGTGAGTGTGGTGAAGACCGCCAGCGTGACGAATTATTCGGCGCCCGGAACTCCGATCACTTACTCCTACCTGGTCACCAACACGGGCAACGTAGACCTGTCCGCTGTCTCGGTTACGGATCCTCAGATGAGCTTGAGCGCAATCAGTTGCCCCAGTGCTACACTCGCGCCGGCGGCGTCTGAGACATGCACGGCAACTTACACCACCACGCAGGCCGACGTGGACGCGGGATTGATCATTAACACCGGAACGGCCAGCGGAACATTTCAAACCGGTCCCGCGGTTACAGCCACATCCACATTAACCATTCCGGCGATCGACACTCCGGCGCTGACTCTGGTGAAGAGCGCCGGCGTAACCATCTACGCGGCGTCCGGAACTCCGATCACCTACTTCTTTTTCATCACCAACTCGGGCAACGTAACCCTGACCGCTCTCTCGATCACGGATCCTCATGTTGGCTTAAGCGCCATCAGTTGCCCCTATTCTTTTCTGGCGCCGGGTATCTCGGAGATATGCACCGCCACTTACACCACTACGCCGGCCGACATAACCGCGGGATCAATCACGAATACGGCATCGGCATCCGGCAAGGGTCCATCTGGTGGCAGCGTCGCGTCCCTTCCCTCCTCCATAACAATTCACACGGGCACCGTCACCGTGACAGTCTCGACCAGCACATCGGGGCCGACGATTTCGGTGGATGGCGGCCTATCCTTCACGGGCACACAGAATTTTACCTGGATCATCGGCAGTCCGCATACGCTGGCCACCAATTCACCGCAGACACCCACAGCCGGTACCCAGTACACCTTCGCCAGCTGGTCGGACGGCGGAGCCAGTTCACATTCGGTGACGGCTTCAACCGGAACGATTTCGTACAACGCCAGCTTCAACACGTCGTATCTGCTGACGACGGCCGTCGGTTCGGGCGGCGGCGGGACGGTCTCTCCGGCTACCGGCAGCTACTACCCAGCGGGCGCGCCGGTGCCTCTGGTAGCGACGCCGGCCAACACAGGCTACACGTTCGCGAACTGGACTGGCCCGGTGGCCAGCGCCAGCAGCGCCTCAACGACCGTCACCATGAGTGGGCCAGAGAACGTTACCGCGAATTTCGTGGTGAACAACGTTGGCGTCACCATCAACACTTCACCTTCGGGATTGGCCGTGAGTGTGGATGGCGGCGCGCCGCAAGCTACACCCGTTCCCGTAACTTGGCAGGTTGGGACCCCACACACCATCGCCACCACTTCGCCGCAGACACTCAGTGCCGGCACCCAGTACACCTTCGCCAGCTGGTCGGATAGCGGAGCCTTATCGCATTCGGTCACGGCTTCGGCCGCGACAACTTCGTACACCGCCAGTTTCAACACGTCGTATCTGCTGACCACGGCCGCAGGTCCGGCCGGCAGCGGGACAGTCTCTCCGGCTTCCGGCAGCTACTACCCAGGGGGCACGCCGGTGCCTCTGGTAGCCACGCCGGCCAACACAGGTTACAAGTTCGCGAACTGGACTGGCAGCCCGGTGGCCAGTGCCAGCAGCGCCTCAACGACGGTTACCATGAGTGGGCCGGAGAGCGTCACGGCGAACTTCGTGGTCAACAACGTTGGCGTTACCATCAACACTTCACCTTCGGGATTGGCCGTGAGTGTGGATGGCGGCGCGCCGCAAGCCTCCCCCGTGCCCGTGACTTGGCAGGTTGGGACCCCACACACCATCGCCACCACTTCGCCGCAGACACTCAGTGCCGGCACCCAGTACACCTTCGCCAGCTGGTCGGATAGCGGAGCCTTATCGCATTCGGTCACGGCTTCGGCCGGGACAACCTCGTACAACGCCAGCTTCAACACGTCGTACCTATTGACCACGGCCGTAAGTCCGGGCGGCGCCGGGACAGTCTCTCCGGTTTCCGGCAGCTACTACCCAGCAGGCACGCCGGTGCCTCTGGTAGCGACCGCCGCGACAGGCTACAAGTTTGCTAACTGGACTGGCAGCCCGGTGGCCAGTGCCAACAGCGCCTCGACGAACGTCACCATGAGTGGACCGGAGACCGTTACCGCGAATTTCGTGGTGAACAACGTTGGGGTCACCATCAACACTTCACCGTCGGGATTGGCCGTGAGTGTGGATGGCGCCGCACCGCAAGCTACACCCGTGGCCGTTACTTGGCAGGTTGGGAGCCCCCACACCATCGCCACCACTTCGCCGCAGACGCCCACAGCCGGCACCCGGTATACCTTCGCCAGCTGGTCTGACGCCGGCGCCATATCACATTCGGTGACGGCTTCGGCCGCGACAACTTCGTACACCGCCAGCTTCAACACGTCGTATCTGCTGACCACGGGCGTGAGCCCGAGTGGCGGCGGAACAGTCACTCCAGTTTCCGGCAGCTACTACGCAGCAGGTACGCCGGTGCCTCTGGTAGCGACGGCGAGCGCAGGCTACATATTTTCAAGCTGGACTGGCCCGGTGGCCGGTGCCACCAGCGCTTCAACGAACGTCACCATGAGCGCGCCGGAGAGCGTAACCGCCAACTTCATTTCCGCGCTTACCATCTCTCCGTCCTCTTCTTACAACTTCGGCACGGTGTATCTGGGAAGCATCACCACCGAGAACTTCACGCTGGCAAATATTGGAACCACCCCCATTAGCGTCAGCGGTCCATTCATTTCGATCGTGAAGGGAGGCGACTCCAACGAATTTGTGGAAGTGGATGAGTGCCCGAAGTCGTTGGCCGGGGGCAGCCACTGCACCATTTCAGTTACCTTCATCGCGGGTCCGTTCTTCACACCGCAAACCGCGACATTGAGTATCACGGACAATGCGCCAGGCAGTCCGCAGACCGTTACGCTGACCGCGACGGTGATAGATCCGGTACCTAGCTTCAATCCCACCAGCCTCAGTTTCGGGAATCAGACTGTGAACACCAGCGTGACCAAAACGGTGACGCTCAAGAATGTGGGCGCCACTGCGCTATCGCTTACGGGTATGACGGTGAAAGGCACGAACGCAGCGGAATTCACGCTCACGCCGGCCTCGAATTGCGGCAGTTCGCTCACGGCCGGCAACAGTTGTACGATCAGCGTCACGTTTAAGCCGCTCGCCAAGGTTTCGTACGCGGCCACGTTGAATGTGACGGACAATGCGCAGCAGAGTACTCAGGTGGTAACGCTATCGGGCACCGGACACTAAGGCAGAAGGGAAAAACGCTGTCGGAGCAGACAACACTGCTGCGTTATACTGAGCACTCCGAGTCAATATGTCTGGACCACAACAACGGCGGCTTTGGATCGCCTTCCTCATTGGACTTGCGCTTCCTGTCCACTCGCACGCCCAACAGCCGACCGACCTCGGAATGCCCGTGCTGCACAATTACAGCAGCAAGGAGAGCAACGTCCCCAACCAGGTTTGGACCATCCTGCAGGACCGCCGCGGCGTCCTCTTCTTCGGTGGGACAAACCTCAGCGAATACGATGGCGCCACCTGGCGAAAAGTGCCGGTACCCTCCAACGTGGTTCGCTCCCTGGCCATGGATTCCACAGGGAAGATCTGGGTTGGCGCCACTGCAAACTTCGGCTACCTGGAACCGGACGCCAAGGGAACTCTACAGTTCGTCCCGCTGCTCGAGAAGATCCCGCAGGAACATCGCGCTTTCAACGACGTCTGGCAGATTCTGATCACGCCACAGGGCAACTTCTTTCGCGCCTATGAACGCCTGTTCCGATGGGACGGGAAGAGCATGCACGCCTGGACAACCAATACGCGCTTTCAGGCCCTGGCGGAAATTAGAGGGCACATTTATACCTCGCAGGCCGGCATTGGTCTTCAGGAAATCGTAGGCGACGAGTTGCGCGACGTTCCAGGCGGCGACGCGTACAAGGATTCCGTCAAGTTGTCTCTGTATCCTTACGATGACGGCCGCATCCTGGTCTCGGCCCGCGAAGCGACGCTGACACTGTACGACGGTCAGAAGGCAACTCCGTTTCCTACCCAGGCCGACGACTACCTGAAGAAGAACGAGCTCTACACCTACACTCCGCTCCCCGATGGAAGCATCTGCCTGAACACGCTGCGGGGCGGCGCGGTAATCCTGGAACACGACGGCCGCCTGCGGCGGATCCTGGGCAAAGACACCGGACTGCAAGATCCATCCGTCCTAAGCGCTTACTCGGATCGCGAGGGAGGCCTGTGGCTGGGGCTCAGTACCGGCGTAACCCGGGTTGAAATAAATTCCCCCATCTCCATCTTCTCCCGGGACAACGTCATTGACGTTGCGAGTTATAAAGGTTCTCATTACGCCGTAGCCGGGAGTGGAGGAACCTCTTTCTTCCGCCTCGTGCCCGATAGCAAAACCGGCGTAGCTACTTTCCAGCCCATCCCAACTTCCGAGACCCAAGCCTTTGCCCTGCTTCCTATTCATGATCCCAGCGGCAGGATTCCGGACCAACTGCTTGCCGCAACCTCGAGCAGCATCGTGAAAATCGAAGGCGATACTCTCTCGCCAGCGGCTGCCGGATTGCAAGGACAAGCCGGGGGAACTTCGGTACTGCTGGAATCCCGCAAATTCCCCAATCGAGTTTTCGCCGGACACTTTACTGGGTTATCCTCCATACGCTGGGAAGGCGGCAAGTGGATCGATGAGGGCCTGCTCCCCAATTTCACCAGCGGAACCAATGCCCTGGCCGAAGAGTCCGACGGAACGCTTTGGGTGGCCACCACGGACCGTAGAGTTATGCGCGTCCAAGTGGCCGCAACAGGCATGCGTGATTCCAAAGCAGAGTTTCTCACCGGGAAAGACGGCCTGGTGGATGGCGACATGTTGGTCGTATTTGCCGCCGGAAATATTTTCGTCATTCCCGAACCCGCTAAGAATTTTCTTCGCTGGGACGGCGCTCGCCACAAGCTGGTCCCCGACAATCACTATTTTCTTCCCACCAAGGATCCCGACGCGCAAGCCGCCCTGATTGCACTCGAGAACGGGGACGTTTTTTCCGAGACCGGCTCCTCAAACGGCCAGCGCCAGGGCTTATTTCGCCGCCGGGCCGACGGCACCTATGCGCTCGATGAGGAACCCTTCCGGCTGCTCTCCCGGTACAGCATCAACGATCTCCGGAGTGAGCCAGACGGGTACTGGATCGCCGGCACGGACGGCATTGTCCGCTTCGATCCGCGAGTGAAAGCCACCGGCGAACAATCTTTCACCACGCTGGTGCGCCAGGTGACCTCCGGATCCAAAGACATCGTGTACGGAGGCGCCCCGCTTGAAGCATCCTCCGAGCTGAAGCTTCCGCACGACCGCAGTTCGCTGCGGTTCGAATTCGCCGCGCCCACCTACGGCGACGAAGACCAAACCCAATTTCAATACTTCCTGGAAGGCGCTGACAAAGACTGGTCCGCCTGGGGCAAGCAAAAGGAAGCCAACTACGGCACCCTGGGCCCGGGTTCCTATCGATTCCGTGTACGCGCGCGCAACCTGGAAGGCCGCACCGGCGAAGAAGGCGTCTACAGCTTTGGCATCCTCCCGCCGTGGTATCGCACGGGATGGGCTTATTCGCTCTACGGCCTGCTGTTCATGCTGTGCGCCATTGGCGCCCGCCAGGGAGTGGTGAATCACGAACGCGAGAAGGCGCGGCGCGAAAACGAAGCGCTGGAGTCCCAGGCCAAGGCGCTGGAAGTCACGGTGGCTGAACGCACCCAGGAAATCCGCACCCAAGCCGCCGAAATCGCCGCGCAAAAAGATAACCTGCAGCAGGCTTATGAGACGGTGGAGCTGCTCAGCGAAATTGGCAAGGAAATCACCGCGTCGCTGGACCTGGACACGATATTGTTCAAGCTCTATGAGCGCGTCAACCAGATTGTGGATGCCAGTATCTTCGGCGTGGGCTTGTACCGTCCGCAGAAAAACCTCATCGAATATAGCCTGGCCATCGAGAACGGCAAGCGCTACGCCCCGTACACGCGCAGCACCAACGACAAGAATCAATTCGCGGTCTGGTGCATCGACAACCGCAAGCCGGTGTTGATCAACGACGTGGCCACCGAATCCGGAAAGTACATTCCTTCCTACCAGCATGCCAAGGGCGTCCTCGAAGACGGCAGCACCGCTCAGCCGCCCGCGTCGATGATCTACCTGCCGCTGGTGGCGCAGGATCGTGTCCTGGGTGTGCTCAGCGTTCAGAGCTTCAAGAAAAACGCGTATACCGAGCAGCACCTCAGCCTGCTCGCAAACCTGGCCGCCTACACCACCATTGCGCTCGACAACGCCGGCGCCTATCATCTCATCAATGAGCGGGAGCACGAAATCCGGGAGCGCGCGGCCGAGCTGGCTACTATCAATCGCATCACCCAGGCGCTCACTACCCAACTCGAAAAAGATAGCCTGATCCAATTGGTGGGCGATCAAGTCCGCGATGTTTTTCACGCTCCCATCGCCTACGTTTCGCTGCTGGATCGTCCTACCATGATGCTCCATTTCCCGTACACCTACGGGGAAGATTCTGAATCGCGGCCGTTCGGCGACGGGCTGACTTCGCAGATCATCCGCAGCGGCCAGCCCCTGCTCATTAACGAGGATTTCGAAGGCAGCCGCGCTCGCTTGGGCGTCCAGCCCCTGGGCCGCCAGGCAGCATCCTACCTCGGCGTGCCCATACCGGCCGGCGGCGAGATGATTGGCGTAATCAGCGTGCAGACCACCGACCAGGAAGGCCGCTTCACGGAAGCCGATCAGCGTCTGTTGTCCACCGTGGCCTCCGCGGTGGGCGTGGCGCTGCACAACGCCCGGCTTTTCGAGGAAGCCCGGCAAGCTCGCGCGGCCGCGGAGGACGCGGACGCGGCCAAGAGTTCCTTCCTTTCGACCGTCAGCCACGAACTGCGTACGCCGCTTACTTCCGTGCTGGGCTTTGCCAAAATTATCCGCCGGCGCCTGGAAGAACGGTTGTTTCCCCTGGTTCCCGAAGACGATCGCAAGATCCAACAATCCAAGCGCCAGGTGATGGACAACCTGAATGTTGTGGTGAGTGAAGGCGAACGCCTTACCAAGCTGATCGATGACGTTCTCGATCTGGCTAAGATCGAAGCCGGCAAATTCACCTGGAACATGGAATCGCTTTCGGTGCAGGATGTGATTGAGCGCGCCACGGCGGCTACGTCGTCTCTGTTCGAAGCCAAGAAGCTGACGCTGGTTCAGAACATCGAGCCCGGCCTGCCGGAGATCACCGGCGATCGCGACCGCCTGATCCAAGTGGTCATCAACCTGATATCGAACGCGGTCAAATTCACGGATTCCGGTTCCGTTACCTGCTCCGCGGCGTTGCGCGACGGCGATATTGTGGTCAGTGTCACTGACTCGGGCATCGGCATCGCTCTCTCCGATCAGCCTAAAGTTTTCGAGAAGTTCAAACAGGTGGGCGACACTCTTACCGACAAACCGAAAGGCACCGGACTGGGCCTGCCCATCTGCAAGGAAATCGTCGAGTTTCACGGCGGCCGCATCTGGGTTGAGAGCGAATCCGGCAAAGGCAGCACGTTCTCGTTTACCTTGCCCCTGAAAGCCGGCGTTGCCGTTCCCCGGCGCCCCATCGATATTGAGTCTCTGGTTCGCCAGTTGCGCGAAAATGTCGCCACTCATCACCCGCGCCGCGAATCCATTCTGGTTGTCGATGACGATGCCAACATCCGGTCGTTGCTGCAACAGGAGTTCACCGAAGCCGGTTATACTGTCCGGCTGGCTGAAAATGGCCGCCAGGCGCTGACCCTCATCCGCGAGGAAGCGCCCGGCCTGGTGATCCTGGACGTCATGATGCCGGAAATGAATGGCTTCGATGTGGCGGCCGTTCTCAAGAACGATCCCGCCACCATGGACATCCCCATCATCATCCTGTCCATCGTGGAGGACAAGGAACGCGGCTTCCGGCTGGGCGTGGACCGCTATCTCACCAAGCCCATTGATACGGCATCCCTCTTCCGGGAAGTGGGCACGCTGCTCGATCAAGGTAAGTCCAAAAAGAAAGTCATGGTGGTGGATGAGGACGCCTCCACCATTCGCACGCTTGCCGACGTTCTCGAGACGCGCGGCTATCAGGTGGTGGAATCCAACGGCGCCGAACTGGTTGCCAAAGCCGTTTCATCCAAACCCGACATCATTATCTTGAGTTCGCTGCTTTCGAGTAAAGACGTGGTTCGCTCGCTGCGATTCGAAAAAGGACTCGAGAACGTTCTGTTTCTCATCTATCAGTGAAAAAATGAAGATTTTAATTGTTGACGACGAACCGCATCTGCGCATGCTGATTCAGCAGGCGCTCGAAGATCTGGAGGACGATGGCGTGGAGCTGCTCACCGCCGCCAACGGCGAGGAGGCGCTCGAAACTATCCGTGACGAGCAACCCAACCTGGTGTTCCTGGACGTAATGATGCCTAAGAAAAACGGCTTCGACGTCTGCCACTCCGTGAAAAATGAACTCGGCATGGGCCACATTCACATCATCCTGCTCACCGCCAAAGGTCAGGAGTTCGACCGCCAGCGCGGCCAGGAAGTGGGTGCCGATCTTTATATGACCAAGCCTTTCGATCCGGACGCTCTGCTGCAGAAGGCCCGCAGCGTATTGGGTCTCGAAACTTAGCATGGCCAGCTTGAAGTTGAAAACCTTGGTTGCCGCCAAAGGTGGAGCGTTCCCCACACTTACAGCAATCATTGAGGCCATGGGCGGCAACATCGGGATTGAGGACGCCGCGGGCGAACTGCTGCTCGGAACCTCGTCTGGTGGATCATCACGTTTACCCGTCTGCGTTGATGGCGTCACCCTCGGTTGGGTAACCGGACCGTCCTCCGCGGCAGCCCCGCTGGTCACCCTGCTGAACCATCTAGCGGCCAAAGAGTCTGAGCGCCGCGCTCTGGCCGCCGAAGTCCTGCACCTTTACCGGGAAGTGCACCTGATTGAACAGCTCTCAGAACAACTCACCGCGCTGCTGGACGTTTCGGCTGTCGGCCAATCCGCCCTGGACCAGGCGCACCGTCTTATCGCCGCCTCACGCGGCGGCATATTGGTTATGGATCAGTCCGGCGGTCCGCTCCGTTCCGTAGCCTTCTTTGGCGGTGAGGAGCCTCCGCTCCCGGTCACCTCTGAGCTGGCCGCATCCATTGCCGAACGCGGCGTGGCCGAGATAGTGAACGACTGCGCGGCCGATTCCCGCGCGCTCGGCTCGGAGTTCACGCTGGGCTCGCTCATTTGCGCCCCGCTGCGCGCCAAGCAGCGCACCGTCGGCGTGATTGCCCTGGCCAACAGCGCCGGGACACCTTACAGCGCCGCTGATCTCAAACTGCTCAACACCATCGCCCTGCAAACCGCCGCGGCGATCGAAAACTCCTTCCTTTGTTCGGAAATGGTGGATGCTGTTCGTGACCGCACGCAGCTGGCCGCCATTCAAAAAGAACTGGATACGGCGCGCACTATTCAGCACTCCCTGGTTCCGCGCACTTTTCCGCCCTTCCCCGAGCGCACCGATTTCGATATCCACGCGCAAATGACATCGGCCAGGGCCGTGGGCGGCGACTTCTTCGACTTCTTCCTCATCGATGACCATCATCTGGGCGTGGTGATCGGCGACGTTTCCGGCAAAGGCATCCCGGCGGCGCTGTACATGGCGGTGACGCGCACTCAGATCAAGACCACGGCTCTGCAAGGCAAATCGCCGGAGGAATGCCTGCTCGAAGTGAATCGCGTTCTGGTGCGCGAGAAGGTTTCGGCGATGTTCGCCACGTGCTTCTATGGTTTGCTCGACACTCGCACGGGCGAGCTGCGTTATTGCAGCGCGGGCCATAATCCGCCGTATGTGCTGCGCGCCTCCGGCGCATTGGAAACCATAGACCTGGCCGGCGGCATTCCGCTCGGTCTCTTTGACGGAAGGCCTTACACCGGCGGATCGGTCCAGCTGGCGCCGGAAGACGCACTCTTCCTTTACACCGACGGCGTGCCCGAAGCCAACAATGCGGCGCTCGATGATTTCACCGACGAACGGCTGGCTTCCAGCCTCCGCGCAGCCGGCTCTCTGCCTTGCCGCGAGATTCTGGATTGCATCACCCGCGAACTTTTGAATTTCACCGACGGCGCCCCGCAATCCGATGACATCACCATGCTGTCTCTACGGCGACGGGCTCCAGCCTCTTCTTAAGTAGGTGGCCGTCGGCGGCGAAGAGGAATTCGAGCAGCGAGGTTTTGATAGCGAGGTTTTGATAGGGTCAAGAGGCTGCGGGGGTTAGATCCGATGTTCACTACGCAACTAGTTTAAAATCAGAGAAGGCACCACATGTCGGGGCGTAGCGCAGCCTGGTAGCGCACCTGCCTTGGGCGCAGACCAGCGGCTTCCAAAGCTTCTTTTAATTCTCCACACTTCTAATGGTTTCAACAATTTGGGGAATCTGCTTTTCGCTCAAAGCTAACCCCAATGGCTCCAATGAGAAGAGTTTTGACACGGTTTTGCCACGGTGCGATGAGGCGGAAAAAGCACCACGGCGCCTGGAGTTCGTGATTTTGCGGTTGACGCGGTCAGCGCAGCTCGGAAGCCTTGCAGTGAGGATTGCTTCCGAGTAAAATGCGGAGTTGTGAGTCTCGTCGAACTGCTGAAGCGCCACGAAGGAAAGACCCTCGAATACAAGCGGGATTTGTCATCCCCAGAGAGCATTCTCAAATGCCTGGTTGCGTTCGCGAACACTGGCGGCGGTATCGTCGTCATCGGTGTTGAGGACGGGTCAAAGAACGTCCGTGGCGTTCCCGACGTGCTTGCAGCGGAAGAGAAACTCGCAAACCTGGTCTCCGACTCGATCCGCCCACGCCTTGTTCCGGATATCGAGGTGATGCCTTGGCGAAATCTGAACGTGTTGGCTGTTCAGGTCTACCCCAGCAACACGCGTCCCCATTACCTGGAACGGCTGGGACCCCAAGACGGCGTCTTCATCCGGGTGGGCTCAACCAATCGAAAGGCGGACGCGCTGCAGATCGACGAACTGAAACGCCTAAACTGGATGAACTCTTTCGACGAGCAGGCCATCCCGGACCTCAAGTCGGAAGCCATCGACTTCCGAGCTGCTTCCGAGTCGTTTGCGCCTTACAGGCAAATGACCGCCCAGGCATGGACCACTCTGCGCATCGTCACGGAGCACCAAGGCCGTCAGGTGCCGACTATCGGCGGACTGCTTCTTTTCGGCAAGGACAGGTTCGCCCGGTTCCCGGATGCCTGGATCCAGGCGGGGCGCTTTGCCGGAACGAATCGAACACGTCTACTGGATTCGAGCAGAGATCCGCTCGTTCCTGCCTCGCGCCGCGGAAGAAGCGATTACATTTTCACATAAGCACCTGACGCGCGAATCGATCATCGAGGGCGTCCGCAGGGAGGATCGTTGGTCGGTTCCTCTCGTAGCAATCCGGGAGGCGCTCATGAATGCCATCGTCCATGCGGACTACGCCCAGCAAGGGGCGCCCATCCGTATCGCTCTGTTTGATGACCGGATCGAGATCGAGAATCCCGGCCTTCTGCCGTTCGGCCTGACGATCGAGGACATTATGCAAGGTGTCTCCAAGTTGCGGAATCGCGTGATCGGGCGGGTCTTCCACGAACTACACCTGATTGAACAATGGGGCAGTGGGATTCAGCGCATGACCGCAGCTTGCCAAGAGGCTGGCCTGGAGGCTCCCAGACTGGAAGAAATCGGGATGCATTTTCGCGTGACCATTTCCAGCGCGCGGGTGAGGCAACCCCATACGGACGAGACGGACCAGCGCATCCTCGCTTTGTTTAGCGATGGAGTTGCCCGGTCGACGGCGGCTGTGGCGAAGCACGTTGGACTTTCCCAGCGAGCCACTCTGACACGGTTGAAGTCGATGACATCACGCGGCCTTCTTGTCGAAATCGGTACCGGTCCGCACGACCCGAAGCGCCAGTATATTCTGGCCTGAGAGTACCTGATGACCAGACGGATGATGGCGGGAGACCCTCTCGAGAAGGAGATCGAACTGCCCCTCAGATCGGGGGAATTCATCAGCGACTGCGCTTGCTTCTCATTGGCGAGCGGGTTTGAAGAGGCCGCGGCCAAGATCGAAGGTCTCGCCGGAACCGACCCTTCATGAGGAAACGAGACCAGGCCAGCCTCGACGCGGCAAGTTTGGACGAACTGGTCGAGGAGATCACGGTTGACGCCAACGGGGAAGACGAGCAGCTTTGGGCCTTCCGCCAAGCCTTCGAGGACAACATCTCAGTGCCTTGCGAGGCGACCGTCATTGGCGAATCGGTTAAAGTGATGAAGTTCGATTATGACGGGAACAATCGACGCGGGCTCACTGCGATGTGCCGCCGGGCGGATGGCACAAACTACATAGTGGCGGCTTCCGATCTGGTGATTCCACTGAGCGCGTCAGGCGGGCGTTACCTGGCTGCGTATCGCAAATGGATGGGGCTTGCACCACTCCCGCGCGGTACTCGCGGCAGAACCGTGCAGCAGACCGCCGTTGCGCCCCCAGATCTCGACGGTCCCATCGAATTGGTGGTCCTGTCGGTCAAACAGAAGTCTGCGCGCTGCCGCTTGTTGGGCGGCGACCGAACCTTCACGTTCCGCGCTGGCCGGCTCTGGGACTTAGTGCCCGGAGAGATCGCGGTCGTACGGCCCGCGAAGCAGTGGGTCTATGCGGGCAATCCCTATCTCTCCGGCGTAATCGAGTCGACTCGGCTTGATGCCCGGGCATTGAGGTTGGTCCCGCTGCGACTGGAGGAGCGGGGCCTTTGGAATCCCGCGGAACACTATTGGGGCGAGGAGGGTGAACCGATCGAGGACTGGGCGAAGCCAATCATCGCCCGCGGTCCGCGACCGGAGTTTGAGATGGAGCAGGTGCTGCCGGGGGCGGACTCTGATGATCCGTTTTCCGACCCGATCGGGGAATCCAATGACCGCAAGGACTCCGGTGATCGAGAGGGCGCATACAAGTTGCTGATGGATCTTTGCCACACTGATCTTCGTTGCCTGGACGCCCACTCGCACCTCGGCAATTTCGTCTTCGACCACCGACCCCAAGACGCCGTTCGTCACTACGAGGCAGGGCTTCGAATCGGCGAATTATCTCTCGGCGAAGGGTTCCACGGCGTACTGCCGTGGGGTTGGATCGACAACCGGCCGTTCCTACGATGCATGAATGGCTTCGGGCTATGCCTTTGGCGCCTCGGCCGTTTCGACGAGGCTGGGCGCGTTTTCGATCGTATGCTATGGCTGAATCCGTCCGACAACCAGGGCGTGCGCTTCCTGATCGATCACGTGCGGGCGAAAGCCCCCTGGGAAGGTAGCCGATGACTGGCTGCCCGGATACCTGCGAAGAGAGAACCAAGCACGTTTGCCGCGTGCGCCGGCGTTGGCTGCAGGCGTCGCGAGCGACGCCGATGTACCACCTCGACGTAGTAGAGCGCCATCGGGAACACAATTTCTCTCCTGCGGGCCGCATCTTAGCGGACAGCAGGAAAGACAGCAAACTAACTTAATCGACACAAAATGAAAGGCGCTGGGTAGAATCCCAGATTCTACCGCCCGCTGTACCGCTATTCATTCTAAAAGACGAAGCACAAAGAATTCGTGCAGCTGGTCTAAAAGAGGAAAGCACTACTCCTAACAATTCCCTTGCGGTCGAGATTCGCGCCATCCAAGCGCATGGGACGGTGGCGTTCACCGAAGCCGGCGGACGAAGTGGAGGTCGATGCCGGATAGCCGCGCTGATACGTGTGCGCAATTCGATGATCGGGAGGTCGTCTATTCGGAAAATGGTGCATTCGCGACTTCGGCGCTCACAAAAATGACCCATTTGTGCTCGGTTAAAGTGACCCACCTGAAGAACAGCATCTCGGTCTGAGCACGCATTATCATCCACGCCGCAGGCGTGTGCAGTTGTGCGAAGATGCGGGGGCTCGATATCATCCGCGCCGAAGGCGCGTTTGGGTCGGGATTTGTGGAAAGAAGAGGCTATCGTGCGGGAGTTGAACGCTGGAGTTTGTTGCGCAGGTGCCGAAAGTATTCCGGGCCGATCTTGAGTTGCAGCACTTCCTCGATCACCGGCGCGAAGTACGCCAGCGACCGAATTGTCCCGAGCGGCAGCGCATCGGCCGGTCTCGCCGAACGTCGCGCAGCGGCAAGTATCAATGCGTTCTCGACGGTCGTCAGAGGCACGCCGCGGTCATGCAACTCAGTCGCAAAAGAACGATCCGCACGCCGAACAACGCCTGCTGTGCCGGGTGTCGCACAATACGCTTCGAGAACCTGCTGCACATACTCGCGCTGCTCCATCCGACCGCGACCCTCAGCCCTGCGGCTCGCGCAGCGACGGACCGTTGATGGTGACGGTGTGGCAGTAATGCCGCACGCGACTCAGCAACGCCTCGACCATGGACTTGTTGCCGAGGAAGTTCTGCCACTCGTCATAGCCAAGGTTTGTAGTAACGATCGTCGAGTGGCGATGATAACGTTCTTCCATCAGCTTGAAGAATGTGTTCGACTGCTCGGGCTTGAGATTTAAATACCCAAATTCGTCGATCAGAAGGACGTCCAGACGCGCCAGCCGGTTCAGCAACTGGCGCGTGGATCGATCCGCCAGCGAAGCATACATCTCATCGAACAGGTCCTGTGCGCGAACGAACTGACAGCGGTGTCCGTTCTGCAGCGCCTTCAGCAGAAGGCCGCAGGCCAGCCCCGTTTTGCCCACGCCGGTGGGGCCCACCAGCACCAGATTCTCGTGCTTGGCCACGAAGTCGAGGTCGGCGAACGTGCGCATCTGCTTGCGATTCACGCCGGGCTGGCGCGACCATGGGAATGTTTCCAGAGACCATCTTTCCGGCAGATTTGCTCTGTGAATGCGCCATTCCAGCGCGCTCTCCTGCCGCTCATGCCACTGCGCCCGCAGCAGCCCCGCCACGAACTCGGTGTAAGGGATCTGCGCCTTTTCGGCGGCCTGCAGCTGCTCGTCGTAAACCTTCAGCATGCGGCGCAGCTTGAG